>NZ_CP151841.1:302500-4396885 GCF_046736315.1 Algibacter sp. AS12 | reverse complement strand
GTTTTATTTTTTGTGACTTTTTTTGTTAGATTTTTATGAAAAATAGCGTTTCATAACCCTTTTTTAAGGTGTGGCAAATATGTGAACAAAATTCTTAAAAAAAAAATGATTTTCTATTGAATTTTTAGAAATAATTCCTCATGTTTAAGCACTAGCCGAAGCTACAAAAAAATATTTAAATATGCTTATGAAATTCGATGAAATACAAATAAGAGTGAGGTACGGTGAAACCGACCAAATGGGTGTGGTTTATCACGGTAACTATGCATTATATCTTGAAATGGGGCGTATTGAGTGGTTAAGAAAACTTGGTATTTCTTACAAATCTATGGAGGAGAATGGTATTATGCTTCCTGTAGTTTCTTTAAATGTAAACTATAAAAAATCAGCGGGTTATGATGATGTAATTAATGTAAAAACTCAACTAAAAAACACACCCAATGTTAAGATTGAATTTGAGTATGAAATTACTAACGAAAAAGGTGAAATTTTAACAACAGCGAGTACTGTTTTAGTATTTGTGGATATGAAAACAGGGCGACCAACCAAAGCACCTCAATATTTTTTAGATTTATTGGAGAAATAGCTTATAGTTTTTTTATTTTAATCTCGTAGAGACGATCAAAAATGGCATGAATAGATTGGGCTTCACTTTTTCTAACCGAAATGGTGATATTGCAATCTAGCTCTAGTTTTTGCTTAATAATGTTTAAAGATTTTTCTTTTATAACACGCATTACGGTATTCATGTTTTTGTAATCGAACGTTATTAGGTAATCTATGTTTATTGTTTTTTCAATAATGTTAGAGGCATCAAGACTAAGTTGTGCGGCCGTTCTATAAGCACTAATTAATCCACCAACACCCAATTTAACACCGCCAAAATATCTTACTACTACTATTAATATGTTAGTTAGATTGTAAGATTGAATTTGTCCATAAATTGGCATACCTGCAGAGTTACTGGGTTCGCCATCGTCGTTTGCACGATAAGATATGGTTTCGGTACCTACCTGGTACGCATAACACCAATGTCTTGCCGAGTGGTGTTCTTTTTTTAAAGCTTCTAGGTGTCGTTTTATGTCCTCTTCTTGGGTTACAGGAAATGCATATCCAAAAAACTTACTGTTTTTATCTTTATGTAAAACAGGTTCTGTGGCTTTGGTTATGGTGTTATATGTGTCTTTTTCTATCAAATGTATTAAAACAAGTCTTTTTTAGTGGTAAATAGATTTTTAACATCTTCGGTTTCAGGGTTAATTAACCAGGTTTTTATATTTAAAGTATTTGCAGCTTCAATATTGTCCTTATTATCATCAATAAAAAGGCACTCTTCAGCTTTAAGGTTGTTTTCATTTAAAACAAAATTAAAAATGTCTTTATTTGGTTTTACTAAGTTTATTTCGTGAGATAGGTAGAAGGCGTCAAAACAGTTTTTAAATTCATTGTAAAATGAAACATTTATTTTAATAAAATCAATATGAAGTTCGTTGGTGTTACTCAATAAAATCAATTTATATTTTGAAGATTGCTTTAATTCCTTTAAAAAGGTTAATCGACTTTCAGGAAAATCTTTCAGCATAAAATTCCAAATATCAATAAGTTCTTGCTTTGATAGTTTTGGGAAATTTTGTGAATAAAAGTCGAGGAATTCTACTGTGGAAATTAATCCTTGCTCATAAAAACTATTAAAACCTAGCATTTCGTCTGATAGCGCTTCAATATTAAAAGCTTCTAAGGCATGTTTATGAGCGGCTTCTATATTTAAGTTAATAAATACATTACCAAAATCGAAAATTATAGTTTTAATCATTTATGTATATGTTAAGTCTGTCTGATTGTATTTTTTCTTCAGAAATTAATGTTCCTATTAGTCTAGGAGCTTTAATACCATCTAAAAAAGTGGTTGTTCCAATAAAAATTCTAGCTTCGTCCCATAAATTTTCGTCAATAAATGTTTGAAGCGTTTTAGCTCCACCTTCAATAATCACAGAATTTATTTCTATGTTGTAGAGTGCATTGCAAATTTGTAGCCCTATGTTTTTAGAGAAATCTATATTTTTTTTTGAAAACACAATGGTTTCGGTTTCAGCATTAAAAATGTTTAGCGTTTTAGCAAGCTTTTCATCTTTATCGATAACTAGTCGTGTTGGGTTTTTTCCTGTCCAATCTCTAACGTTTAAGGTTGGATTGTCTTGTAAAACTGTATTTGTGCCTACCAAAATAGCTTGTTCTTCTATACGCCATTTGTGTACAAGTTGTCTGGAAAAGCTATTGGTAATCCAAACGGGTTTTTGTTCGTTTTTTGTTATTGGAGCAATAAAACCATTGTTGGTTTCTGCCCATTTTAAAATAATATAAGGCCGTTTTTTATTGTGAAAGGTAAAAAATCGCTTGTGATGGGTTTTGCATTCCTTTTCTAAAACGCCTACAGTAACATGGCAACCGGCTTCCTTTAGTTTTTTAATACCTTTTCCAGCTACCTTTTCGTTATCATCTATACAGCCAATTACAATATTTGGTATGTTGTGCTTAATAATAAGGTCGCTACAAGGTGGTGTTTTTCCGTAATGCGAACAAGGTTCTAGTGTTACATAAATAGTTGCTTCTTTTAATACATCCTTATTTAAAACAGAATTTATGGCGTTTACTTCGGCATGATTACCGCCATACGCACTAGTATAGCCTTCTCCAATTATTTTGTTGTTATGCACAATTACGCTACCAACCATAGGATTTGGTCTGGTGTTTCCTAAGCCGTTTGTAGCAATTTCTAAACAGCGTTTTATGTGGGTTTCGTGAGTGTTCACTTTTATTTTTTGAATATTATATTTGTCTATGCTCAAAAATTTAATAATTCGTCTCCTAGCTTATCCATTTTGTATTGTCATGATTGTTTTTGGATACAAAATGAGTTTTGATACGCCAAATTACGATAATCCAATTTATTTTGGAAAAGCTAAAATTTATGGTGTTTTCCTTATTGGTATCGCTTTGCTTTACATAATATCAGACATTGCGTATCAAATTAAAAAGGTTTGTAATAAAAAAAGTTAAAATTTAATTTTTACATCTTCGGTTTTATCTACATTATAATAATGCGAAAACCCTAAAACTTTATATTTAATCTCGCCTTTATACTGCACTTTTACTTTTTTACTAAATAGGCTACCCAGCAATCCGCTTAAATTTTTATCGCTAAAAATACTATCGGTAGGTACTTTGGTTTTTAAAGGAATAGAGAACTCGTTTTTGGCAGGAACTTCAAAATTTTCTGTAGAAACTGTAGCCATTTCGTTATTGTTTATAAATACTTTTATTTCATCGGTTTGCAATTGGCCTCCAATATCATTAGGGTTAATAAATCTAGCTTCGGCCGTAACCGTAATGTATTTTGAAGTGGATTCTGAAATCTGAATATTTTCTAAACCTATAAATTGTGGTTTTTCATTAACCGAGCAATTCAAAAAGAGAAAACAGATTGTTGATAAGATTATTAGGTTTTTCATTCCGGTTTTTTTCGATTTAGCGTATCTTCACTTCTTTATAATTGACCCTTTAAAGTGAGTAAAGATAGTATAGTTATTCGAGAAATTGAACCTCAAGATAATCCAGAAATTGAAGCTGTTATAAGATCTTGTTTTCATGAGTTTAATATTCCTTTGGAAGGTACAGCATATACCGATCCTGAAACTTCGGAAATGTTTCAGTCCTATCAAAATAATAACGATGCTTATTTTGTAATTGAGCGCAATGGTAAGGTAGAAGGTGGTGGAGGTGTAAAACCATTATCGGCCTCGGATACTGATACTTGTGAAATTCAAAAGATGTATTTTTCTAAAAAGGTAAGAGGTCAAGGTTATGGACGCGCCTTGTTCGAAAAATGTATTGAAAAAGCAAAAGCCTTAGGTTACAAATCGTGTTATTTAGAATCTGCATCGCAACTTAAAGCCGCTATTCATATTTATGAGAGTTACGGTTTTAAGCATTTAGATGGCGCATTAGGGAATACAGGCCATTATTCTTCCGGTGTATGGATGATTAAGAATTTATGAAGTTAAAAGATATACAATACAGGTTTCATGAGGTTTTAGATGCCGATTATGGTAAAGAAGAAGTGGATAGTTTCTTTTTTATGCTTATCGACTTTTATTTTAATGTGTCTAGAGTTCAATTAGCCATGGATTCGGATTACCAGGTAAAGGATACAGAAAAGATATTAGAAGCCTTGCTATTGTTAAAAGAGCAAAAACCTGTTCAATATATTATTGGCGAAACAGAGTTTTATGGTTTAACTTTTAAGGTAAACGAAAGTGTTTTAATCCCAAGACCCGAAACCGAAGAGTTGGTAGAGTGTGTTATAAAACAAACCGATAATAATCCTGCTATAAACATTCTAGATATTGGCACCGGAAGTGGTTGTATTGCTATTTCTTTAGCCAAAAACCTAGAAAACGTTAAGGTTTATGCCTTGGATATTAGTGAGGGTGCTTTAGAAATGGCGAAACAAAACGCTAAGTTAAATGGGGTAGATGTTACTTTTTTTAAGGTCGATATTTTAAATGCAGATCGTATTCAAGATTTAAAATTTGATTTTATTGTATCCAATCCGCCTTATGTTCGCGAAAAGGAAAAACCGCAAATGAAACCAAATGTATTAGAGCACGAACCACATCTTGCATTATTTGTAGAAGACGAAAATCCTTTACTTTTTTATAAAGCGATAACAGATTTTGCAAAAGTAAATTTAAAAGAAAAAGGTAAGTTGTATTTTGAAATTAATGAGTTTTTAGGTCGAAGTATGATTACTTTATTAAACGATAACAATTTTAAGAATATAGAGTTAAAACAAGATATCTTTAAGAAAGATAGAATGATAAAAGGTGATAAAATTTAATGAATACAGTAGAGCAACACATCCAAAACCTTAGAAACGAATTAAGAATGCATAATTATAACTATTATGTTCTTGATAATGCAACTATTTCAGATTTCGATTTCGATATAAAGTTAAAAGAGCTTCAAAATTTAGAGGCTAAACACCCAGAGTTTTTCGATGCTAATTCGCCAACGCAACGTGTTGGTGGGGCTGTTACTAAAAATTTTGAAACTACAGTTCATGAGCATCGTATGTATTCTTTAGATAATTCATACTCTAAAGAAGACTTGCAAGATTGGGAAACACGTATTAAAAAATTAATAGATGGCGATATTCAATACACCTGCGAATTAAAATATGATGGCGCATCTATTAGCTTAACCTATAAAGATGGTAAACTTATTAAGGCTGTAACTCGTGGTGATGGTTTTCAAGGCGATAATGTAACGGCCAATATTAAAACGATTAAGTCGGTGCCATTGCAATTAAAAGGCGATTATCCACCAAAATTCGATATACGAGGAGAGATTGTGTTGCCTTTTGAAGGGTTTATTAAAATGAATGAGGAGCGCATTGAAATTGGTGAAGAGCCTTACAGAAACCCAAGGAATACGGCATCTGGAAGTTTAAAACTACAAGATAGTGCCGAAGTCGCTAAACGCCCTTTGGAATGTTTGTTATATAATTTAACAGGAACCAATTTAGGTGTTAATACGCAATTTGAAGGTTTGGATAAAGCCAGACAATGGGGTTTTAAAGTACCTGATGCTGCTAAATTAGTTAATTCTATTGATGGCGTTTTCGAGTTTATTGAATATTGGGATGTCCATCGTCATGATTTACCTTACGAGACAGATGGTGTAGTTATTAAAGTTAATAATTTACAACAGCAGGATGAGTTGGGGTATACAGCCAAAGCGCCTCGTTGGGCTATGGCATATAAATTTAAAGCCGAACGAGTTTCTACACGCCTAAATAGTATTACCTACCAAGTTGGTAGAACGGGTGCTATAACGCCGGTGGCTAATTTAGAACCTGTTGAGTTAGCAGGAACTACTGTTAAGCGAGCGTCTTTACATAATGCAGATCAAATTGCCAAATTAGATATTAGGGTTAATGATGAAGTGTATGTAGAGAAAGGTGGCGAAATTATACCAAAAATTTTGGGAGTAGATTTAACAAAACGTCCGGAAAACTCAGAACCTACAGTTTATATTAAAAGCTGTCCGGAATGCGAAACAGAATTAGTAAGGCAGGATGGCGAAGCGCAGCATTATTGCCCTAATTATAATGGGTGTAATCCTCAAATTATAGGTAGAATTCAGCATTTTATATCTAGAAAAGCTATGGATATTGATGGCTTAGGAGGTGAAACTGTAGCGCTTTTAGTTAACGAGGGGTTGATAAGTGACTATGCCGATTTATATAAATTAACAAAAGAGCAGGTTATACCCTTAGAGCGTATGGCTGAAAAAAGTGCCGATAATTTAATAAATGGTATTGCAGAATCTGTTAAAGTACCTTTTGAGCGAGTTCTTTTTGCGTTAGGAATACGTTACGTTGGCGAAACAGTAGCCAAAAAGTTAGCAAGACATTATAAGAATATTGATGCCATAATTAATGCGAATCAAGAAGCGTTAATTAATGTAGATGAAATAGGAATAAAAATAGCAGAAAGTGTTGTTGCTTTTTTTGATGCTCAAGAAAATATTGAAACCATTAATAGTTTAAGGGCATTTGGGCTTAAGTTTGAATTAACAGAAGAACAATTAAGCGGACAAACGGAGCTACTTAATGGAGATGTTATTGTGGTTACCGGTGTTTTTGAGTCTATTTCTAGAAATGAACTTAAAAAATGTATAGAGGATAATGGCGGTAAGGTTAGTAGTTCAATTTCTTCTAAAACAAGTTATATTGTTGCAGGAAGAAATATGGGGCCTAGTAAAAAAGAAAAAGCAGAAAAACTTAATATTCCCGTAATAAGTGAGTTAGAATTCCTACAAAAAATAAATTAATTTTTGCAGTAAACCGATAAAGAGTAGGTTTTATTCGATAAATTACATACATTTGTCTTGAAATTTTAATTCTCTCTCATGCTTAAGCCAAAATTTTTGGTTGGAATTGTTTTAATGTGTTATGTTTTATTTACTGTTTGTGAGTTTAACGGTAATGAAACTTTAGCACTCGATCTGCATTCGTTGTTGGTTCCTTTTATAACTATAGGGTATAGCTTTTATGTTTATCCTAAAGATAACTTGTTTTGGGCTTTTTTAATATGCTATTCGTTATCAGATTTGTTAACTATAATGATTGGGAAAATAACTTTTTCTTCGCTATTATTCGCAAATGATTTTGAATACTTCGTGGGGAATTCACTCTATATTTTAGCTTATATATTTCTAATTTTCAGAATAGTACGTTTAACCAATTTTGTGTATGTTTTTAAAAATTTAAAAATACATAGCATAGTTTTAGTTTTTTTAAATATTTATTTGTTTTATGCGCTTAATGGTTTTATTGAGCCAAATTTAATTTATCAAGCAGATTATTATTTTGAGTTTATCTATAATGTCATCATACTTACTTTGTTTTTTGTAGGTATGATAAATTTTTTCTGTCGAGATAATCGAAAATCCCTTTTTATATTCCTGGGGTCTTTAAGTATTGTTTTGGCTGAGATTATAGATATTGCTTATATCTATATAGATGACAGACATCTTCTTAATTTTCTGTCTACCACATTTATGTTATTAGCCTTTAATTTGTTTTACTATCAAACTTCACTGCCAAACGTTGATAATAAAGTTAATAATTTTATTTACTAAGTTTAGTTTCTATTCTTTTTTAAGTAAGGAATATCCCACTTGTATAAATAAAGTATTATAGATGCGAGTATAAAAGTAAGTACTGCAGTTCCAAATAGTAGTCCGCCATCATTTTTTATAGCAATACCAAGTACGGTTAAGTGCATTATAATTGCGCCTCCAATAATTCCAATGGTTAAGCTAGCTCCAAGCCAAACTGTTTTTGGTATAAGAATTAATATGCCAGAAATTAATTCTAAAACACCTATTCCTATTCTTCCAATGGGTTCTAAACCTACTGTTTTAAAAATATAAACACTGTCTGGGTGTGCCAAAAACTTAAAGCGTAGGGTTTGAATTAAAATGGCGGCAACTAGTATTCTTAAAATGAGTGGTATGTGTTTTTTCATGTTGTTTTGGTTATCAAATTGGTCTATTAAGGATTAGACGTATTTAACCAAAAATCATGACAGCATGTTAAACAATAATAGATGTTCCGTTAGCCGTTTTGTTTTTATCGGTATCAAAATAAAAGTCTATTCTACCTAAATTTATTCCGTAGCAGCCTACTTGATTTACAAGTGTATTTTTATTCTCAATATTTTTAACAATAGTTGGTTTTGGTAAGAATGTATGGGTGTGTCCGCCAATAATTAAATCGATGTCCTTTGTGGCTTTAGCAAGCGCTAAATCACATATTTTGTTAGGGGAGTTTTTGTAATTATAACCTAAGTGTGATAAACATATAATAAGGTCGCAAGCTTCATCTGCCTTTAAAATACGTGTCATTTCTTGGCTGCTTTCAATAGGATCCAAATATTTGGTTTCTTTAAACATATTTGGTGCTACCAAGCCTTCTAATTTTATACCTAAACCAAAAACACCTATTTTAATACCATCTTTTATAAAAATTTTATAAGGCTTAGTATGTGTATCCATTATCGTGTTAGAAAAGTCGTAATTAGCCGTTATAAATTGAAATTTAGCATGAGGTAATTGCGCATATAAACCATCAATACCGTTGTCAAAATCATGATTTCCTAGGGTAGCAGCATCATATTTTAACTTGCTCATGAGTTTAAATTCCAATTCGCCACCATAATAATTAAAGTAAGGGGTGCCTTGAAAAATATCACCAGCATCTAATAATAGCGTATTTGGGTTTTCATGTCGGATAGACTCTACCAAAGTGGCTCGTCTAGCAACACCGCCTTTATTGGCGTATTTAGCATCATTAGGACTAAAAGAGTCAATATGGCTATGTACATCGTTAGTATGTAAAATTGTAATTTTAGTAGACGCGCTTGTTCTCGAAAAAGATTGAAGTCCAAGACCTCCTAATGCCATTAGTGCTGTTCCTGCAGAGGTTTTCTGGATAAAATTTCTACGTTTCATGTCTTATTTTATTTGTGTAAAACGATTATCGATTACAGGATTAATAGTATCAAGTTTATTAAAATTATCAATTATGGCGTTTCTAATTTTATAATCTAATCTATATAAAGTGTCATTAGGTTTAAAAAAGTTCATATTGTCTCCACCGTTATATAAATAATCACTTGTGGCTACGTAATAGGTTTTATTGTTAGTAATCTCCTTTCCTTTTATTTTCGCTTCAACAACATTATAATTTTTATCTAAAGTTAGTTTTAGCTTTGAAATTGGGTGTGCTTTTTTCTGTGTAGCTAGATAATCAATTAAGCTATCAATTTGGGGTTTTTTAAGGGCTACTACTACAATACTGTTTTCAAAGGGCATAAGTTGAAAAGCGGTCCTTTTAGATACATTACCTTTATTTAGCAGACCTCTTATTCCTCCATGGTTTAGTAAAACCATGTCAATATCTTTTTGAGTTCTAGATTTAAAAATCGGGTTGGCTTCGCTATAAATAACATCGGCCATAAAGTTTCCTAGAGCACTGTTAAATTCGCCATCGTTTTTTGAGTAAGTACCAGCGGAATAAGCCAAAACACTGTCTAAATCCTTTTGAATATTAACTCTGTAGGGCTTTATAAATGATTCTATTTCCGGATCTGTAGTTATAGAATCGGAAATTGCTATTTGTGTCCCTTCAATTTTAGAAAGCCGTAATTTTCCCTGTTCGCAATTAAGAAAAACTAAAAAATATAACAAAAAAAAGAAATGTGTAAACCTCATTAGAAAACCTATAATTTGAATGTACTTTTGCTACCTTTGCGCAAAGTTATAAAGATAAATGATTTTAAAGGGTTTTAAAGAAAATTCTATTAAAAAGTACTTGAACAAATTGTTAGCTAACCGTGAGGTTATTGTTAATAATAGCGAGGTTGTAAGCCTAGGTATTATTATAAATGTTGATGAATTTGATGATTTTGAGGTCTTTAGAGAACTTGCTGATTACATTAAAATTAGACCAAACAGAATGAAGGTTATTGCCTTTTCTTCTGGTAAAAAAGAAAGTTTATTGTCTTGGGATGATTGTTATAATCCTAAGGATTTTGGATGGAAAGGAACAATTAAAAATGCAGAGTTACAAACTTTTTTAAATAAGGAGTTTGATGTATTGATTAGTTATTATGAAAAAGAAATTTTAGAATTAAAATTAATTACTGCCGAGTCTAAGGCAAAATTTAAAATAGGAATTTTACAAACAGACGAACGTTTAAATGATTTAATTATAAAAACCAATTTAAAACAATTCGATCTGTTTAAAGAAGAAGTGTTTAAATATTTAACCATTTTAAAAAAAATTAAATAGTAATGAATAATAAGTTTGTAGGAACGGGAGTTGCGTTAGTTACACCATTTAATTCAGATTTAAGTATAGATCACGAGTCCTTAGCCAATATTGTTAATTATAATATTGATAATGGTACAGATTATTTGGTAATTTGTGGCACAACAGCAGAGAGTGTTACACTAACAAAACAGGAGAAAAAGGATGTCATTGCAACTATTTCTAAAGCCACTAACGGTCGGTTACCGTTAGTGTTAGGTATTGGTGGTAATAATACAATGGGAGTTATAGAGGAAATTAACTCTACAGATTTAAGTGGAATTGATGCTATATTATCTGTTTCACCATATTACAGTAAACCAACACAAGAGGGGATTTATCAGCATTTTAAGGCCATTGCTACGGCATGTCCAATTGATATCATCCTATATAATGTTCCTGGTCGAACTTCAAAAAACATGGAAGTTGATACAACTTTGCGTTTAGCCAACGATTTTAAAAATATTGTTGGAGTTAAAGAAGCAGGAAATAATATGGCACAATATTACGAGCTTATTAAAAATAAGCCTGAAGGCTTTTTAGTGATTTCTGGTGACGACGACTTAGTTTTAAGCGTTACTTTAGCTGGTGGAGCAGGTGTTATATCGGTTATAGGTCAAGCTTATCCAAAAGAGTTTTCAGAAATGATTCGTTTAGGATTAAAAGGCGAGGCTAAAGCAGCTTTTGCTTTGCACTATAGACTAATGGATGTTATTGGCTATATTTTTGAAGAAAATAATCCTGCTGGAATTAAAGCGGTTTTTGAAACTTTAAATTTGTGTAGAGACACGGTAAGGTTGCCAATAGTCCCTGCATCTAATGCTCTAAAAACAAAAATTCAAGATTTTGTAAAATCATTTTAGTGTGTTAAATATTACTTAAACCTTATAATTACTGTGTTTTAGCTGTTATTTTAGCGCTTAAATATTATTTTTAAAATCCATATAAATAGCGTATTTTTGCGTGCTGTATTAAAAATCTATGAACAAATTTTTTTACATATTAGTATTTCTTACTGTTTTAAGCAGTTGTAGTGAGTATCAAAAGGTGTTAAAAGCCGATGGAGAAGGAGCTATAGCTACAAAATTTAAAATGGGAGAGGAGTTTTATAACGAAGGTAAATTTGCAAAAGCCAATAAGCTTTTTGCTCAAATTGTACCAAGTTACAGAGGTAAACCACAAGCGGAGAAGCTCATGTATTTGTACTCTAACTCATTTTATCAAATGGGAGATTACTACGTAGCAGGTTATCAGTTTGAGCGTTTTGCTTCAAGTTACCCTAAAAGCGAAAAAGTAGCAGAAGCAGCTTTTTTAAGTGCTAAAAGTGCTTATATGTTATCTCCAGTTTTTAGTAAGGATCAAACAGAAACTAAAGAAGCTATTGAAAAGCTTCAAGAGTTTATCAACGTATATCCAGAATCTAATCATGTCTCAGAAGCAAGTACTTTGGTGCAAGAGTTGGATTTTAAATTAGAAAAGAAAGCTTTCGAAATAGCAAAGCAATTCAATCAAATTTCAGATTATCCAGCATCGGTAAGATCGTTTGATAATTTTATTTTTGATTTTCCAGGTTCTAAATTACGTGAAGAGGCTTTATATTACAGACTAGATTCGGCTTATAAATTAGCGGTAAATAGTGTAGAAGTTAAAAGAACGCTTCAATCTGGTTTAGTTTACTTGAAAAAGAAACGTTTAGAAGATGCCAAGGAATATTCGGAAGCCTTTATAAAATCATTTTCAGATTCTAAGTACACAGAAGATGTGAATAATATGATTACAGAAATAAACGAAGAGTTAAAAAATTACAGCGCAAAAAGTTAAATTATAAAATAATGGATTTAAAAAAAACCAATGCTCCAGTTAATACGGTAACGTATGATAGAAATCAAATTGATGAGCCAACAGAGAATATCTACGAATCAATTTCTATCATAGCAAGACGTGCCGAACAAATTAACACTGAGATTAAAAAAGAACTTATTGATAAGTTAGAAGAGTTTGCTACTTACAATGATAGTCTTGAAGAGATCTTTGAAAATAAAGAGCAAATAGAGGTTTCTAAATTTTACGAAAAATTACCTAAACCTCATGCGTTAGCTGTTCAAGAATGGTTAACTGATAAAATTTATTTTAGAAATACTGACCAAGATAGTCAAGAATAATTTCTAAATTTAAACACCATTAAATAAACTCCAAAACCGTTTTACCAAATGGTCTTGGAGTTTGTTTGCTTATTAAAGAAAGTTGCTATGAGTATATTAAGCGGAAAAAACATATTATTAGGTATAACTGGTGGTATTGCTGCTTATAAAACGGCTTCGCTTGTTCGTTTGTTTATAAAATCTGGTGCCAACGTAAAAGTTGTAATGACGCCATCTGCAAAAGATTTTATTACGCCGTTAACTTTATCTACACTTTCTAAAAACCCTGTGCATTCCACCTTTACTAATGAAGACGATGATAATGCCATTTGGAATAATCATGTAGATTTAGGGTTATGGGCAGATCTATTTATAATAGCTCCTGCCACGGCAAATACCTTAGCTAAAATGGTAAATGGAAACAGCGATAACTTATTGTTGGCAACCTATTTATCGGCTAAATGTCCTGTTTATTTTGCTCCAGCAATGGATTTGGACATGTATAAGCACCCATCAACTCTAGAGTCTTTTAAAAAGCTAAAAAGTTTTAATAATATCATGATTCCTGCAGGAAGTGGAGAATTAGCTAGTGGTTTAGTTGGCGAAGGCCGTATGGCAGAACCCGAAGATATTGTTACGTTTCTAGAGCAAGATGTTTTAGGTAAATTACCGCTTCGTGGTAAAAAGGTTTTAATTACTGCTGGTCCAACTTACGAGGCCATCGATCCTGTACGTTTTATAGGTAATCATTCTAGTGGTAAAATGGGATTCGAAATTGCTAAAGCTGCAGCCAACTTAGGCGCAGAAGTTATATTGGTTTCTGGTCCAACAAATCAAAAAACATCACATTCTAGTATTAAAGTTTGTCCTGTGGTTAGCGCAGGAGATATGTATAATGAAGTACACAAGCATTTTGATGCCTCTCATATTGCTATACTTTCAGCAGCAGTAGCAGATTTTACTCCTAAAGAAGTTGCTAGTCAGAAAATAAAAAAGAAGTCCGATACGTTAACGTTACAGCTAGAAAAGACTAAAGATATTTTGGCATCCTTAGGCGCAATTAAAAAAGAACAATTTTTAGTTGGTTTTGCTTTAGAGACAAACAATGAGCTTGAAAATGCAAAAGGAAAATTAAAAAGAAAGAATTTAAATTTAATTGTATTAAATTCGTTAAATGACAAAGGTGCTGGTTTTAAAACAGATACCAATAAAGTAACTTTTATTGATGATAAGGATAATATCTTAGAGTTTCAGTTAAAGTCTAAAACAGAAGTTGCTTCAGATTTATTAAATAAAATTATATCAGAAATTGATGCGTAATATTCTACTTGTATTAATAATTTGCTTCGGAATTAAAGGGTTTGCTCAAGAGTTAAACTGTAGTGTTGTTGTAAATGCAGAACAAACAGGTAACGAAAACTTTCCCATTTTTAAAACTCTAGAAAAGCAACTTACCGAGTTTGTTAATAATACCAAATGGACTAAAAAAACTTTTAAAGATCAAGAGCGTATAAACTGTAACTTGTTTTTAAACATAACAAATTATAGTGGCGAGTCTTTTCAAGGTACATTGCAGGTGCAGTCTTCACGACCAGTTTATGGCTCATCTTACAGTACACCTGTTTATAATTTTAACGATAAAGATTTTAATTTTAGATACCTTGAATTTCAAAATTTAATCTATAACCCAACACAGTTTGAGTCTAATTTAATTTCTGTTTTAGCGTTTCATATTAATATGGTTTTAGGCTTAGATGCCGATTCGTTTTCAGATAAGGGTGGCGATGAATACTTTAAGCAAGCACAAGTAATTACCAACTATTCACAACAAGGTAATTTTAAAGGTTGGAA
Organism: Algibacter sp. AS12; assembly: GCF_046736315.1. Classification (NCBI taxonomy): domain Bacteria; kingdom Pseudomonadati; phylum Bacteroidota; class Flavobacteriia; order Flavobacteriales; family Flavobacteriaceae; genus Algibacter; species Algibacter sp. AS12. The sequence continues at coordinate 4,382,455 of NZ_CP151841.1, read as the reverse complement.
GTTAGAAGATGGTTTACAAAGTCGATTTGCATTAATAGATAATATCTTATCGCCAACATTTAAAGAGTTTAGACAGGTAATGTATAATTACCACCGAAACGGATTAGATGTTATGAGTACTAATGTAAAAGAAGGGAAAAGTGAAATTGCTTCGGCCTTACAGTCTTTTAAGGAAATGAATAGTCGTAGACCTAATTCTTTTTTACTACGTACATTTTTTGATGCAAAAGCCGAGGAAATCCAACAAATATTTTCAGACGGACCACAAGTTGATATTGTTGCTTTAAATGAAACACTACAAAAAGTAGCGCCAATGCACAGCAGTAAATGGCAAAATATTAAGTTGTAATTATAAGATTCAAGATACACTACTTGGTTAATTAAACCATTATCTTAACACAAAATACTTCATACCTATAGCGAAATATGTTAACTCAACTTTCAATAAAAAATTACGCTTTAATTGATAAACTTCATGTCGATTTTAACGATGGGTTTTCAATAATTACAGGAGAAACTGGTGCAGGTAAATCTATTTTACTTGGCGGATTATCTTTAATTTTAGGTAAGCGAGCAGATTTAAGTAGCTTAAAAGATGCATCACAAAAATGTGTAATCGAAGCCGTTTTTAATATTTCTAATTATAAGCTAAAAGCACTTTTTAAGGCAGAAGATTTTGATTATGAAGAGCAAACCATAATCCGAAGAGAAATTTTACCTTCTGGTAAATCAAGAGCTTTTGTTAACGACTCACCTGTAAATTTGTCTAGTCTGCAAGCTTTGGGAGCACGATTAATTGATGTGCATTCGCAACACCAAACACTGCAATTAACAAGTAACGATTTTCAGTTTCAAGTTATCGATGCCTTGGCTAATAACGACAGTGCTTTATTAAATTATAAAACCGAACTTAAGGTATATAAAACACTTCAAAAAGAATTAGAAGAACTTAAAGTGTTTCAAGCAGAAGCCATTAAGGAACACGACTATAATATGTTTTTGCTAAACGAATTAGTGGAAGCTAATTTAGTTGAAGTTGAAGAGCAAAGTCTTGAAGAAGAGTACGAAACCTTAAACAACATAGAGGGTATAAAAGAAAAACTTGCCGAGGCAGACCATCTTTTAAGTGAAGACGAAGTAGGTGTTATAACAGCGCTTACAACCTTAAAAAATGTGTTTCAAAAATTGGCTACATATTCCTCTAAATACGAGGAGTTGTACAATCGTGCAACCAGTAGCTTAATTGAAATGGACGATTTGTATAGCGAGGTTAACGACCATCAAGAAAATATCGATGCAGATCCAAATAGGCTAGAGGTAGTCGATGCTAAGCTTAAAATGCTTCATAGTTTAAAGCAAAAGCATGTAGCATCAAACGTTTCAGAATTAATAGAAATTAAAAATCAGCTAGAAGAAAAAGTTTCGGTAACCGAAAATTTAGATGCTAATATTTTAAAGAAATCCGAAGAAATCACAGCGCAAGAAAGTCAATTAAATACTATTGCTAAAGGCATTCACGACAGGCGTTTAAAGGTTATTCCGGAGTTAAAAAAGCAGTTAGAAACTATTTTGGCAGATTTAGGAATGCCAAATGCACAGTTTAAAATAGAGGCACAGTTTGGTAAAACTTTTTTTGCAAACGGAAAAGACGAGTTATCATTCCTGTTTTCAGCAAATAAAGGCGGTAGTTTTAACGAGCTTAAAAAAGCAGCCTCTGGTGGCGAGCTTTCTAGAATCATGCTAGCCATAAAATCGGTTTTAGCCAAATACATTCAGTTGCCAACCATTATGTTCGATGAAATTGACACGGGTGTATCCGGCGAAATATCAAACAAAATGGGCGATATCATGTTGCAAATGAGTAAAAGGATGCAGGTCTTTTCTATTACACATTTACCACAAGTGGCCGCCAAAGGACACTCTCACTTTAAAGTGTATAAAGAAGATGTGGACGATGTAACGCAAACCAATTTAGTAAAGCTAAATCACGACGAGCGTATTGTAGAAATAGCGCAAATGTTGGGTGGTACAGAAATGTCATCATCTGCAATAGCTCATGCCAAAGAATTACTCAATTAATTAGTATATTTGACACCTAAAAACAAATTATAAAATCAACTTACAAACCAATACATATGTATAACTTATTAAAAGGTAAACGAGGAATTATTTTTGGAGCTTTAGATGAAAACTCAATCGCTTGGAAAACTGCCGAACGTGTTCATGAAGAAGGAGGCACATTTGTTTTAACAAACGCCCCGGTTGCCATGAGAATGGGACAAATAAATGAGTTAGCCGAAAAAACAGGTTCTCAAATTATTCCTGCCGATGCAACTTCAGAAGAAGATTTAAAAAACCTTGTAGACCAATCTATGGAAATTCTTGGTGGAAAAATCGATTTCGTTTTACATTCAATCGGTATGTCTATAAACGTGCGTAAAGGAAAACATTATACAGACCAAAACTATGCATGGACACAAAAAGGAACAGACGTTTCTGCAATGTCTTTTCATAAAGTTATGCAAACGCTTTACAAAGCAGATGCTATGAACGAGTGGGGAAGTATCGTGGCCTTAACCTATATGGCAGCGCAACGTGTTTTTCCAGATTATAACGATATGGCCGATAATAAAGCATATCTAGAAAGTGTAGCACGTAGTTTCGGTTACTTCTTTGGTAGAGACAAAAAAGTACGTGTAAACACCATTTCGCAATCGCCAACACCAACAACAGCAGGTAGTGGAGTAAAAGGATTCGATGGGTTTATTGCCTACGCTGATAAAATGTCGCCACTTGGTAATGCAACCGCTCTAGATTGTGCAAACTACACCATATCAATGTTTAGCGATTTAACAAAACGTGTAACATTACAAAACTTATTTCACGATGGAGGCTTTAGCAACATGGGAGTAAGCGACGCTGTAATGAGTGCTTTTGTAGATGCCGAAGACAAAAAATAGAAAACAATAATTTATAAAAAAAAAGCGCATCCTAATTACGGTGCTCTTTTTTTTTGCTTAAAAAATAAGGGCGCTACCTCAAGGGTCGGGCTTTCCGCTATATCTTTTTTTGCCATTTATAGCAGCAAAAAAAGGATGTCGCTACAATCCCTAGCGCGGGAGTATTTGCTAACAAAGAGCAAACCGTTTTAGTTGTTGTTTACTTTTGCTAACGTAAGCATTTTGCATGTGCCGTCAAACAAACTAAACTTATATTCTAAACCGTTCTATTAACTGTTTGTGTTCGATTTACTTGACTAAAACCGTCAATAGCAAGACACTCGCAATAGCATAGTTGCAGTCTTCTCTTAATTCTAATTACAAAGCGGACTTTATTCCTAAATTACCTTTATAATTTATATCAATATTTAAAACACAGGTAAACAGGATTAATTACATTTGTACTATGCAATTACAATATTCATTTATAATACCGGTATACAACCGTCCAGACGAAATTCAGGAGCTTTTACAGAGCTTTGAAGCTTTAAAGGGCGCTATCGATTTCGAGATTGTAATTGTAGAAGATGGCTCTACCCAAACATCAAAACCCGTAGTTGATGCCTTTAATGGTAAACTAAATATTTCATATTATTTTAAGGCAAACTCCGGACCAGGAGATTCTCGTAATTATGGAATGCAACAGGCCAAAGGCAACTATTTTATCATTTTAGATTCCGATTGCATTTTACCCGAAAACTATCTACTAGAAGCCGATAAAAGTTTAAAAGCCAATTATGTAGATTGTTTTGGTGGTCCCGATGCGGCACACGAGTCGTTTTCAAACCTTCAAAAAGCCATTAATTTTTCCATGACGTCTTTTATCACCACCGGTGGTATTAGAGGAAATAAAAATAGCGTCGATACCTTTCAACCCAGAAGTTTCAATATGGGGCTGTCTAAAAAAGCATTTCACGATTCTAAAGGTTTTGGTAGAATTCACCCAGGCGAAGACCCAGATTTATCCATAAGACTCTGGAATTTGGGTTATAAAACCAAGTTAATACCAGAAGCTTTTGTGTACCATAAGCGTCGTATATCGTGGAGCAACTTTTATAAACAAGTTAATAAATTTGGTTTGGTGCGTCCTATTTTAAACAAATGGCATCCTTCAACTAAAAAAATAACCTATTGGTTTCCTACGCTGTTTAGTTTAGGTTTAATAGTATCCATTTTGTTGTTTTTAATAGGGTTTAAGTGGTTTTTGTTAGCGTATGCGTGTTACTTTGCTTTAGCATTTGTTTTGGCTGTATTCAATACTAAAAACATCGTAGTTTCAGTATTAGCAATTCCTGCAATCTTAATTCAGTTTTTTGGTTATGGTTATGGATTTTTAAAATCTACATTAGCTGTTTCAGTATTAAACAAAACACCAGAAACGCATTTTCCTAAATTATTTTTCAAATTAAAATAATGAAGAAAATAAAAGCTAACATCATAGAAGCCTTTAAAAATAAAAGAATTAATGTGTTCTTTATTTTTCTGTTTGTATCGTTTGTAATTTTAATGTTTACCAAACTATCAAAACAATACACCAATACCATTCCTTTTAGTGTAGAAAAACTAAACATTCCGCAAGAAAATGTTATTTTAAACGATTCTACTCAAATTAATATCACATTAAAAACCCATGGTTTTAGGTGGTTATCTTATTATTGGACTCAACCAAAAATTACTATAGATTTTAGTGAGGATGTCTTTAAAAAAGAATCTGTTTTTGTTTGGAACAAATCCAAAGCCTATTTAAACAACACCCAATTTGATAAAGATGTAGAGATACTAAATATATCGCCAGATCCCATAACGTTTAGGTATGGCGTTAATATGGTGAAAAAAGTACCCGTTAAATTTCAAACCGATATTAATTTTGCTCCAGGTTTTAATATGACAGGAGAAATTACGGCTAATCCAGATTCGGTAACCGTGGTTGGTCCCGATATTTTGGTGTCCAAAATTAATAGTGTAGAAACCGAAAGTCTTGTTTTTAATGATTTGAGAACGAATATTGCAAAAATAGCAACACTTAAATTACCTGATAACATTTCAGATTTAAAATTTTCGGCAAGCCATGTAGAATTAAAGGCTCAAATAGAAAAATTTACAGAAGGCACACTTAAAATTCCGTTTACGGTTATAAATGCGCCCATAAATGCAAAGCTTAAATATTTTCCTAAATTTGTAAGTGTTTCATATTATGTAAGTTTAGCTAATTTTAAAGCTATAAAAGCAAAAGATTTTAAGGTGGTTTGCGATTTTAATAAAACCAACCAAGAGCAATCTTTTTTAATTCCGGAGTTGGTACAAACTCCCGAATTGGTTCAGCATGCTAAAATTAGCCAACAACGCATAGAATTTATAATTACAAAATGATTGTAGTAGGACTTACAGGCGGTATAGGAAGTGGTAAAACCACAGTAGCAAAAGAGTTTGCTAAGTTAGGAGTCCCTATTTACATTGCAGATAATGAGGCTAAGGCTTTAATGCGAAGATCTAAAGTAATTAAAAGAAAGCTTATCGCTTTATTTGGCGAAGAGGTTTATGTAGATGGCCAATTAAACAAACCATTTATAGCCAATATCATTTTTAATGATAAATCTTATCTGCAAAAAATGAGTGCTATTGTGCACCCTAGAGTGGGAAAGCATTTTCATAAATGGGCATTAAAACAAAAAGCACCGTATGTAATAAAAGAGGTGGCTATTTTGTTTGAAAACGGAGGCGATAAAGCTTGCGATTATGTAATTACAGTTACTGCGCCTATAAAAATAAGGGTAGAGCGTTTGCTAAAACGCGATGATACTTCAAAAAAGAAAATTGAAGCTATCATGAAAAATCAATGGACAGATGAAGAAAAAATTAAACATTCTCATTTCGTAATTGAAAACACCAATCTTGAAGAAACCTTAAATCAAGTACTTCAAATCCATAAGAAACTTCTTATTAAACAATAAATACGTTAAAATTTAACATTTTTGTTAATGTAAGGTTAAAACATAAGATTGCTAAATGTTAAAATGTTAATTTTGATTGATGGGCAAAAAATTATTCATTTTGTTAATAATACTTATGAGTTTATCTCTAATTGGTATTATAGCAATTCAAGCTTATTATATTAACGATTCGGTTAATAACGAAAAAGAGCGTTTTAAGTTTAATGTTATTAAAGCACTTAATTACGTTTCTAATACAATTGAGGAAAACGAATCGGAACAATATTTTTCTAAGTTTTTAGGCTTAGATAGTGAGAAAAAAGCAGATGAAGATGCCGTTTCGCAGTTGTTAATTTATCAAAAAAACAACAGCACAAAAGAAATGTTTGTTTACAGAGGTGATGTTTTAGAAGAAAACTATAAACTTACTTCTTCGCTCTTTGACATTGGTTTAGATAGTATTGATATTAAAAATATCACAACAAAATCTACTACCGAAATTTATAGTGGTAATGGCGATTCTAACAAGGATATAAAAAGCCCTATATCAAAAATTATAAGAAGTGGTAGTATTGATGAAGCGCAGCGTCTAAGTTTTGAACGTGGGTTTAAGGAAATGCGAAAAACATATCCAATACATAAGCGTGTTTCAGAAAATGAAATTAAAAAACTGCTTACCGAAAAACTTAAAAAGGATGATATCGATATTGACTTTGAATTTGCTATTTATAGTAACAATTTAGCAACTAAGGTTAAAAGTGATAATTTTGAGTACGATCCTAATTCTAGTTTTAAAGTGCCCATTTTTTATGATGAAAATAATCAAACACCATATAGATTACATGTAAATTTTCCAGACGACAGAAAGTTTATTTTATCGGGTGTTATTGGTATGATTTTGTTATCCATAACATTTACATCTATTATCATTTTGGCGTATTCAAGTGCTTTATTTCAGTTGGTTAAACAACGTAAAATCTCAGAAATAAAAACAGACTTTATTAATAACATGACGCATGAGTTTAAAACACCTATCGCTACTATTAATTTAGCAATAGATTCTATTAAGAATCCAAAAATTATAGACGATAAGGAAAAGGTTTTAAGGTATCTTGGAATGATAAAGGAAGAGAACAAGCGTATGCACGCGCAGGTAGAAAATGTGTTACGTATATCTAAACTAGAAAAAAATGAGCTTAACATTAGTAAGGATAGGGTAGACTTGCACGACTTAGTAGAAGATGCTTTAACGCATGTAGAATTAATAGTGGAAGACAGACAAGGGTATATAAAAACCTTTTTAGATGCCGAAACGTCATCGGTTTTAGCAAACGAAACTCACTTTACAAATGTTATAGTTAATATTTTGGATAATGCCATTAAGTATTCTCCAGAAGCTCCTAAAATTGAGGTTTATACCGAAAATGCAGGAACAAATATTTTATTAAAAATTAAAGATTATGGTAGTGGTATGAGTAAAGCAGCTGCCAAACGTGTGTTCGAAAAATTTTATAGAGAACACACAGGAAATATTCATAACGTAAAAGGCCACGGTTTAGGTTTGGCTTATGTTAAAAGAATTGTGGAAGACCATCAAGGTCATGTATCAGTAGAATCAGAAAAAGATAAAGGAAGCACATTTATTATAAAGCTACCGCTAATATCATAACTATGGAAGAATTTAAAAAAAGAATATTATTAGTTGAAGATGATCCAAATTTTGGGACCGTACTTAAAGATTATTTAATGATGAATGAGTATGAAGTTACCCATGCCAAAAACGGTATGGAAGGCTTCGAGAAATTTAAAAAAGACGATTTCGATTTATGTATCCTTGACGTTATGATGCCTTATAAAGACGGCTTTACGTTAGCTAAAGAGATAAGAGAAAAAAACACCGATGTGCCTATTATATTCTTAACGGCTAAAACCATGAAAGAAGACGTTTTAAAAGGGTATAAAGTAGGAGCAGACGATTATTTAAACAAACCGTTTGATAGTGAGGTGCTTTTAATGAAGATTAAAGCTATTATACAACGTAAGGCTACCGAAACAATTTCAGATAGTAAACAATTTGAGTTTAAAATAGGTCGTTTCGATCTTAACTCAAAATTACGTTTCTTAAAATTTGATGGTGCAGATCCAGTAAAATTATCGCCAAAAGAAAACGAATTATTACGTTTATTAGCATTACATGAAAATGATTTAATGCCACGTGAATTGGCTTTAACAAAAATATGGCGCGACGATAATTATTTCACATCGCGTAGTATGGATGTGTATATTGCTAAGCTTCGTAAATACTTAAAATTAGACGAAAAAGTAGAAATACTTAACATACACGGCGAAGGTTTTCGTTTGGTTGTAAACAGTTAAGAAAACACACTTTATGATATTAAAAATCTAACTTTATAGTTGGATTTTTTTTATTTAATACTAATCCGATTTGTAGATGAAATTTATAATAAGGTTAATCCGCTTTTAATTTAGAAATGATTCGTCCTACATCTTTAGTTTCAAACTTGGCAATCATTTTTAATAAAAACTGAACAAGGCGTGTTTTTGGTGTTTTAATTATTTCACTCAATTTAACAACAAGTGTGTCTATATTCCTTTTAGTGTTTGCATTATGTGTTTCGCCCAAAGACCATAATAGGTTTGCCGAATTCCACGATTGTTCTCGGGCTTTACGCATACTAAAATCTATTAGTTTTTCATCTTCATTTTGTCCAACCCAATCTAACAGTATCATTAACGGCGAAACGCGGCTTAGGCGATCTTGCAACTCATTAACTATTTGGAACAGGATATCGTTTACCTTGTTAAAATCCTTTTGAATATCATTAAGCTCTAAGCCAGTCATAGTTGTAGCAGTCGCTAAAGCAAGATCTAAGTTTATATGCGCATTCATACCCAACATGATATGTTGGACAATGGTGAATGGTTCTTGGGCATTTATAAAAGCAAACTTCCAAGCATAACTTATGTTTTGGTTGTTTTTATAAGCTTTATAAGCATCTAAATATAAATTAGCAAACTCAACGTCTAGGATTTCTAAACGTGTATTGTCTTCAAAGCGAGCTAAAGCAATCTCAGAGGCAATTTCAGCAGTTGTTCTTCTATAGATGTATGCAAATAAGCCTAACCTGTTGTTGGCTTGGATACACTCGTTAATAATGGCATCAAGCTCAATTAAAACATTCTGGATGGAGGTAGCACGAGGCATGTTTTTGTTCTAATAGGTTTACAAACAGAAATATACGGAAAAACCTAGAGGAATCTACTCGATTGTTATATTTTATAAAATGAACTAGTTGATTATTCTTGTAATACTAGTTGTTGCTTAGATTTACTAGGTTTTATTTGTTGTATGCATGCATACTTGCGGCTTTGTATGCGAGGATTTTCCGAAGAAAAATCATAAGCAAGCAAACTCTCATTTGCTTTTTATTTGTTACTAAACTAAGCATTATTTTTATACATCTTTGTTGGCTATAGTTTATATATTCATTTCCATTTCATATTGATTAACAGTATTCGATAATCCAATTGAATTGATGAAATTTATTTTCTCGTTTAATCTTGTATCAACATTTATTATTTTTATTGAGTTTGATACTTCTTTTATCCCTTTAAATAATCTATTCCAACAGCCATCACTTTCTTTTAAAATCTCAAATTGTGCTAAATATTCATTTTTGGGGTTTACAATAAAAAAAGACTCAATAAAATTATCCTTTGTAATTTGATAGTAATCGTAATCTCCGTTTTTAATTACTTCTAAGTTAAAATCCCAAGAATATAAATTTTGATTAGGTAATTTTCCCCAATCAAAAGTATTATAGTCAACTTTATTCATCTCAATTTTAGCATTTGAGATTAATTTAATTTCTCCACTGAAGCAATTAAATGTTTTACAAATTTCGAATCCAATACTTTGATAAGATTTTATTGCTTGAGTATTTTCAATGATTACCTCTAATAGACATTTTGTAACTCCATTTATTTTTAAATCTGGTATAGCAAAATTGTAAATCGATTTAACGATTCTTCTCCCTCTATATTCTGGAAGTACACCTGTTCCGGTATTAAAGGCTATTTTTTCTCCATTTCGTTTATCTATGGCGTTAATTATAAATCCAACTAATTTTTCGTCATCAAACATTCCATAGGATAAGGCATAATCAACTTTTGCTAATCTCCATCTATTTTTATAATAGTTTTTGTCTGTTGGTAGCTTAACATAATAATTTTCAAAAGACTTTAAAAAGCAATCAACAATTATATCAAATTCAATTTTCTCTAAATTTTTTACTATCAAAATTTTGTCAGTTTTTCGTTCTTAAATTGCACACAACGTCAGTCTGTCTAATAACCGACTGCAATTTTATATATTTCTACTAAAATACAGTTTTTTGAATTAGCTGTATGCTAAGATCTTTTTGTTCGTATACTACTTTAAAACCCATTAGAATAGATACTATGAACCTAAAAAAGGACTTGTAAGCTTTAAAAGCACACGTATTAGCTTTTCTAATGATATTCCAAATTCTTGTTAAATTATAAGCAATAAACATAAAGCCTACATCAGCACTAGCGCGTTGCATAGTTTTCTTAGTCATAATATGATCAAAACTCCATTGACGTTTTATGGTTCCGTAAGGATGCTCAACCATGGCTTGCCTTTTTTTATACGCATCAGGATTTTGCAATACGCTTTGTGCATTAGCTTCAATATACTGATGGTATTCACTGCGCTGTATCACCTTTCCATTTACTTTAGAAGTGGTGCATAATGCTCTTACTGGGCAGGTTTTACATCTGTTTGTTTTATATTGTTTGAAACGATAATTACGCCCTTTATAGGTGCTGCCATTACTTTTAAGTATGTTTCCTTCCGGGCAAGTATACATGTCGTTTTCTTTATTGTACTTAAAATGTTCTGAGTTATAATTTGGATCAGGGGCTTGTGATGCTCTACCTATTCCAGGGATAGCGACAAGGGTTTTAATACCTAATTGATTTGCAGTTTTAAATTCACTCCCCGTATGATATCCTTTATCATAAAGTGCGGTAAAGGTGTTTGTTCCTAAAATAGTTTTAGCGCGCTGCAACATCTGTCCCATAGCTTTGGAGTCATTCATATTGGTGACCAAGTAGTCGAACGGAATATTATGATCTGCATCTACAGTAGATTGTACACAGTAAGCAACTTCAGTAATATTGTTACGCACTATCAAATGCTTGCTATCAGGGTCTGAGGTAGAAATTTGTGGTTCTCCAGAGGTCTTCAGCTGTGCATTTAGTTTTTCATATTCATTTCTGCGACCTTGATGTTTATCAATATTCTTCTTGATGTTTTCTTTCTCATTTTCACTATCACTCTGTTCAAGGGCTTTATTGTACTGCTCTAGTTTGTTGTCTATGTAATCTAAGTGGCGCTGTATCTTCTTCTGATTAAAATTGTTCTTTTTACTATTCTGAGCTCTAAACTTAGTACTGTCTCCAGCAATAAGTGTAGCACCGATAAGCCCAAAATTGCGTGCAATTTGTACGGTAGCAAAAAACACTTTTTTAATAGCCTTTCCATTATTTTTTCTGAAGTTACTAATGGTGTTGTGATCTGGAGCTAGCGATTCAAGCAACCACATCACTTCAATGTTACGCCTGCATTCTTTTTCTAATTGTCGAGAAGAACGAATACGATTCATGTATCCGTATATGTAAAGTTTGAGAAGGACAGATGGATTATAAGCAGGAGGGCCGTTTTCTATAAAGTCTGAACGGAATCCGAGTTCTGCTAGGTTAAGTGAATCTACAAATTGATCTATAGACCTTACGCTGTTCTTAGATTCTATAGAATCTTCAAGAGAAACAGGAAAAAGGCAGGTCTGTTGTCGGTCTTTTCCAAGTATGAATTTCATAACTAAAAGATACAAAAACTACCTGAAAATTACTTTATAACTGTTTCTAAATATCACTAAAAGCTTAAATAGTTATTAGACAGTCTGACGGTTACGTATAAGAATAGTGCGTAGTTTGAGTGCGAGGATTTTCCGAAGGAAAATCAGATGCAAGCAAACAAGCACTAACTCTTGATTAAGGAATAAACTTACGCATTATTTTTATACAATGTTAGCAGTTCGGTTTTTTTATCCAATTTCAAATATGTCATTTATTATTTTATCAATTACATTCTTTGTCCTTGGTACGCTGTCTTTTTTCAAATAGTTTTTTAGTCCATTTGCTATTTTGTCCAGTTTGGGATTGTCAGTCAGTTTAGGATTCAATTCCCTCATGAAAAGAGACTGATTTAGTCGCTCTCCTCTTGTTGTACAGAACATTGTTGCATCGAGTGCAATTAAGCTCAAAGGTCTTCCCTTTTCAAGCCATTTTTCCGCTCTTTTCCAGCTGAAATTTGAACTCGCAGATAAATGTCCCCAATCTTGCGTAATATTTTTATTCCTCTTTGCATTTTTTTTTAATCCAGTCTAAAACGGGCTCATAATTCAAGAAGTTTAAAGGCGCCATAAATTCAGTCAGATATTTGTCCTCACAATCTTTGAGTTCTGTTGTAATCAATTCAAAAGCTTGTTTTTTGTCAAACTTTTCAATTAATTCCTCCATTCTAATCTGAAAGTTTTCTATTTTCTCTTTGTCATACATATGAGTGAGTTCAACTGACTGCTAACGTTTATGTATAAGAATAGTTGCGGGTTTGTATGCGAGGAATTTCCGAAGGAAATTCAGACGTTACAAACACGCAACGACCTTTGATTAAGCACTAAACCGCAATTATTTTTATACTGTGTTGTGTGTAGTGTTTTTTCAGTCAAAAGCATCTCCGATTTTTTCAAATTTATTGTCAATCCAATACCAACTTTCTCCTTTTCCGTTGCTATTATATAAATTCCAAAGTAACTCTGTAAAATCATTCGCTATTATTTCAGACATTCCTTCTTCTCCGTGCGTTTCTAAAAAACTATCATAACATCTTCCGAATTTTTTTTCAGTCAAGTCAACACTAATATATTGTGATAATTCTTCACTTTTAGCAATTAGAAACCATTCATTAGTAATATCGTCCTCAAGTTCTTCCCATATTACATCTCCTTCTGGATAAAGATATTTATTAGTTGAAATAAACTCTTCTTTTCCGATTACTTTTATTCCAAAAGGTTCATTTTCAAAAAGACTAATTCCATTTGTCAGTTTAAAGAATAATTCCAAATCCCTAGGAATTTTCCTGTCAATTTTCAATTCATTATTTGGCTCAAGAATTCTACAATTAGAGTCTTTTGAAATCAATTCGATAATTTTTTTTAAATCTCTCATTTTTTTCACATTACACACAACGTCAGTCTGTCTAATAACCGACTGCAATTTTATATATTTCTACTAAAATACAGTTTTTTGAATTAGCTGTATGCTAAGATCTTTTTGTTCGTATACTACTTTAAAACCCATTAGAATAGATACTATGAACCTAAAAAAGGACTTGTAAGCTTTAAAAGCACACGTATTAGCTTTTCTAATGATATTCCAAATTCTTGTTAAATTATAAGCAATAAACATAAAGCCTACATCAGCACTAGCGCGTTGCATAGTTTTCTTAGTCATAATATGATCAAAACTCCATTGACGTTTTATGGTTCCGTAAGGATGCTCAACCATGGCTTGCCTTTTTTTATACGCATCAGGATTTTGCAATACGCTTTGTGCATTAGCTTCAATATACTGATGGTATTCACTGCGCTGTATCACCTTTCCATTTACTTTAGAAGTGGTGCATAATGCTCTTACTGGGCAGGTTTTACATCTGTTTGTTTTATATTGTTTGAAACGATAATTACGCCCTTTATAGGTGCTGCCATTACTTTTAAGTATGTTTCCTTCCGGGCAAGTATACATGTCGTTTTCTTTATTGTACTTAAAATGTTCTGAGTTATAATTTGGATCAGGGGCTTGTGATGCTCTACCTATTCCAGGGATAGCGACAAGGGTTTTAATACCTAATTGATTTGCAGTTTTAAATTCACTCCCCGTATGATATCCTTTATCATAAAGTGCGGTAAAGGTGTTTGTTCCTAAAATAGTTTTAGCGCGCTGCAACATCTGTCCCATAGCTTTGGAGTCATTCATATTGGTGACCAAGTAGTCGAACGGAATATTATGATCTGCATCTACAGTAGATTGTACACAGTAAGCAACTTCAGTAATATTGTTACGCACTATCAAATGCTTGCTATCAGGGTCTGAGGTAGAAATTTGTGGTTCTCCAGAGGTCTTCAGCTGTGCATTTAGTTTTTCATATTCATTTCTGCGACCTTGATGTTTATCAATATTCTTCTTGATGTTTTCTTTCTCATTTTCACTATCACTCTGTTCAAGGGCTTTATTGTACTGCTCTAGTTTGTTGTCTATGTAATCTAAGTGGCGCTGTATCTTCTTCTGATTAAAATTGTTCTTTTTACTATTCTGAGCTCTAAACTTAGTACTGTCTCCAGCAATAAGTGTAGCACCGATAAGCCCAAAATTGCGTGCAATTTGTACGGTAGCAAAAAACACTTTTTTAATAGCCTTTCCATTATTTTTTCTGAAGTTACTAATGGTGTTGTGATCTGGAGCTAGCGATTCAAGCAACCACATCACTTCAATGTTACGCCTGCATTCTTTTTCTAATTGTCGAGAAGAACGAATACGATTCATGTATCCGTATATGTAAAGTTTGAGAAGGACAGATGGATTATAAGCAGGAGGGCCGTTTTCTATAAAGTCTGAACGGAATCCGAGTTCTGCTAGGTTAAGTGAATCTACAAATTGATCTATAGACCTTACGCTGTTCTTAGATTCTATAGAATCTTCAAGAGAAACAGGAAAAAGGCAGGTCTGTTGTCGGTCTTTTCCAAGTATGAATTTCATAACTAAAAGATACAAAAACTACCTGAAAATTACTTTATAACTGTTTCTAAATATCACTAAAAGCTTAAATAGTTATTAGACAGTCTGACGTGATTGTGTATGGTTAGTTGCGTGTTTGAGCAACTAATTTAGTAAACAAAAACGAACGCGAGAAAATTCCGAAGGAATTTTCCAAATAAGCACTTACCAAAGCAATTAATTATACACGGTGTTGTGTTTTCGTACTTTTTTCCGTTCAGTTTGTAGCGTTGGCAAAGGCATACTCTTTTGCAATTTTTGGTTTAGCGTTGGCTGGTGCGAATTGCAAATGTGTATGGCTTTTAGCGATGGTAAATTCAAGTCGTAAAATTTCGTCTATTCCATTTATGAATTTTTCATTTTTACTCTTTTTAAATTTGGAATATAATTCTAAAATTCGGTCAACTTGTGATTCCGTTAAAGTTGATAAATCAAGCATTTTTGATTTGTTTAAATCGTTTGGTTCAAACTTTTTTAAGCCATTTCCATATTCACGTCTATTATCACTAAAAATTTCTTTGGCAACATCTGTTAGTAAATAAGCAAATAATAAATCATTATTAATCTTTGAAAACAAATTTGAATTTGTAGGATAGACACAATGAAAAGTAGTCAGATTAGAAATTCTTGCTTCATTTCTTATAAATTTAACTCCATTTCTATTGAATACAGAAACCCAAATTGGTGCAGGTGGACGATTTTCCAAAGAATACCAAGGTTTTCTGCTTTTAGTTAAATATTTCTCATTTACTTCCTCCTTAACTCCTTTTTCTATGTAATCTAAAACACTCTTGTTTTTAGAGTTTTGGCCATCAAATAAATATGCCAATTCATTGTTTTTAGCTAAATTTTTATAATCAGATTCTGTAAAGAAATTACCTTTCACATCTTTTGCTTTGCAAATGCAAGGCAACAAGTTTTCTTTTGGAATAGAGAACTCTTTAGCTTTTGATTCTTTGAATGTAAAATAATCATTTGCACCAGTTGCAATACCTCTCACGACTTTGGCATAAGTAGAAAATGGGACAAGATTTTTGTAATTAATTGAATTTTGTAATTGATAATATTTACGCCATTTAATATTTGGGTCTAAATCGTTTAGTTTAAAAGTAAATTCGCCTTTTTCTTTTGGATATGACTTAATATAAGTATCAATTAGTTGTAAATCTGATTTAGAATCTATTGTCGATATATTTATTTCAGAATTGTTTTTATCATTGGCTAAAAGAAGTATAGATGCAGTAGTCATAGCATCATCAAAAACATTTTCTTTAAAATCGATAACAAATAAATGTCTTAAAGTTTTAGTTTTTAGAAGGTATTGTTTTACTAGTTTTCCATAATCAGAATTTAGAAATTCAGATGGAATAATATAAGCAGCTCTACCGTCTTTTTTTAATTGAAATATTGACTTTAAAAGGAATAGCGTATATAGATTTGTAAAGCCATTGAATTTAAATTTTAACTTATTTTCAACTTCTTGTAAGATTTGTTTATTGTCATAATCGTGAAATTTTAAATATGGTGGATTGCATATAATTCCATCATATTTGTTTTTCCAATCATTGTACATATAATCTTCAAGGTTTAATGAAACATTTTTTTGAGATTTGAAATATAATCTTGCTTCATTAAGAATTGTTTCATCAATATCAAAACCTTTAATTTTTAATTTGTCTTGTTTAGATAGCAAAGTCCTTGAAAATATTCCCAAACCAAAAGCTGGTTCTAATACTGTTTTTAATGATTTGTTACCAAGCAACCAATCAGACATAAGATTTGCAATTGGTTGTGGTGTAAAAAATTGAGCAAATTCTTTACGATGAGTTAAACTAGTCTTATTTGTATATTTTTTCTCTAACTCCATCCTAAAAATCTGTTATGTTTAATAATTCTTTAAGGCTGTCAATGTCTAAATAAGCAGTTCCTTTTTCAAAACTAACGTAAAACAATAATCTTCCTCGACCCATTTCTCTTCTGACACTTTTGTGTTCAGGCTCAAGTACTTTATAAGCAACTTGATTTGTATTTCGTGTGTTAATTTTTACTGTCGTTTTATTTTGGTTCTTTATATCTTGACTAATTTCATAGTGCGTTCCTTCTTTGTCAGGTTCGGTAAGTAAAGTCAATATGTTTTTAAAGGATATTCCGTAAGATTTGTCAAAGAAAACTTGAAAATAATAATGTGGAACATTGAATGTTTCAGCCCATTTATAAACGACCTTGACATCTTCTATTTTGGGTGTAATGCTTAAATAATCTCTTTTCTGAACAATGTTTATATTATCTTTTAAGTCCTTAAAAAGTAATGAAAGTTGCTGAAGTCTATCGGTTGCTTTCCAACTTGGTCTTCTGAAGTTTATAGCGTTGATAGTTTCTTCATTAATGCTGTTTAAGATACCTATAAAGTGTTTCTTCTTTTCGTCTTTTAAAATGTCTGAATATTCAGCAAGTATTTTGTCTTTTACAGCGAGTGCTTCTTTAAGATGATATGCTGTTCTATCCTGCATTTCTTTTTCGTATTTATCAATGAGAAATGCACTCGAACGTATTTCTAAACCTGCTATTGATTTTTTTACATAGTCTGTAATCGAAGAATGTTCAAGTTTGCTAATGTCATATCCAAGTTCAGCATCAAAATCAGATTTTTTAAACACAAGTAAGTCTGGTCGTTTTCCAATAGTATCTAACTCATCTTGAAAGTCTGTATAGAATTTATCAAATCCACTATCTCCAGCAATTAAGTCATCTGATTTTCCATATCTTACAGCTACATAATTATGCGAAGTTTCATTGATTGCTCTAAAAATCAAATCTTCCGCCCAATCTCCTTGTTCTTTGTTAGTAATAAAGTTAGAAGATGCTTGTGTTGGTGGCGATGTTCTATCTCTTGGTATAGCAAAATCAATTATTGATGTAGGTATAGTTTTTGTAACTTCCCTTAACTCTTCAAAGTAGGTCATAATGTTTTTCTGTATTTTATTTCTCGTTCTGCAACTTTTAAAACTTCAATTGCCTTTTTTTCATCTTTGATTAAGTCATAAACTTTATTGGCAAGCCACAAAGTTTCTAATTCAGAATATGAGTATTTGAATAACTTACTAATAGTTGTCAGATGCTCTTTTTTAAGATTTTTTTGATTACTCTCAATTTTACTTAAATAGGCATCTCCAACTTTTAATTCATAAGCGAGTTCTCTTTGTAACATTCCTGTTTTCTCTCGTAATTCCCGTATTTTCTGACCGATTGTCATTTTCCTTAATTTGACTTGACTTAATTTGGTCAAATATACAAAATGTTTTTGAAGTTTTTATTCGAGCGTTGGGAAATTTTAGCTCTTTTGGTTTTCGAGCGTTGGAATTATGTGTTGGCAAAACCAAAAGTGCTAAAATATGCGGCTGGCAGTATGAAACACAACGTTGATGTATATGGGCTGTGGCATGTCTCGGCACAGACCTTTCCTGATAAAAACCGACTTTGGAAAATCCGCAGGATTTTCCAAGTGTGGACTGACCAAGCCATAGCTTATATACTGTGTTGCCAGTAGTTTTTATTCCAGTTCAATTATTTCAATTTTCTTTTCAATTAAATTCACTCCGACTTTAAATTCGGGTTTCCATTTATATTCTGGATTATTATAACTTTCAAAACTGTAAACAGTCCAATAATATATATTTCCGTCGGCAGAAACATCCTCAAGATTCGAACTGGTTTGTTCTTTTATTCGCTCTATTTTTCTTTTCCGCTTTTTAACTTGTCTGTCTGATTCAAAAAGTTTTTCAACTTCAATTACCCTTTTCATTTCGGCTATCGTTTCATTCCGAAACTTTTTTTCAGAGTCAATTCCGTGAATACTGTCCATTTTTTTCCAAAGCTTGGAATTAACCGTATTTGCACTATCAACCAATTGTCTTGATACGATACAAGCGGCAACAGGATAGAGTTCAATTCCCCATCTTTTTCCAACAAATTCTTTAGCTTTTTGATGTGAATACATTGGCGTACCATAAGTCAAAATTCGGTCAGGACTATCTTTTTCTTGTGAAAATGAAGTCAGATTTATTAGAAATATTAATATGTAAACGGTTTTTTTCAAATTACTGGCAACGTTTATGTATATGGAAAGTTGCGTGTTTGAGTGCGAGGATTTTCCGAAGGAAAATCGGATGCAAGCAAACAAAGCAACTCACATTGGTTAAGCTAAAAGTAGCAATTTTTTATATACGGTGTTGCCAACAGTATTTTTTTAATCAGTCACATTCAGAGTAATGTCAGCTGGAATTTCGACACTAATACTGTCCAAGTCAAAAACTGTCATCAATTTAATTCGGTTGTCATTTTTGTCTTTTGGCGTATATGAATATTTAAATTCACTAATCTTTTGGTCTTGTAAAATCAGTTCACGTTCATTTTCTTTATCTCCAGTCAAGCGATATACATTGTAATTTTTTATATGATTTCTATACCCAAAAATAAAGTCAATTGTTGCCTCTTCATTTACTTTTAAACTGTTTTTTTTGGTCGTTCCCAAAATGTGAAATGAATAAATATTATTCAAATCATTTTTTGAAATCGAATCTTTTAATATTGCGTTTTGCTTCTTTAATTCCGCTATTTCGTTATTCAAATCAGATGTTTTCTGTTGATTGCAAGAAGTGAAAATCACAGGAAAAATGGTTAAAATAGTTATGAATGTCGTTTTTTTCATATTGTTGGCAACGTGTTTGTGTATGGCTTGTTGCGTTGGCAAGAACTAAGTTAGTAAAAGAAACCGAACCATTAGGAAAATCCGCAGGATTTTCCGAGTACACACAAACTAGCAATTAGTTATACACGTTGTTGTGTGTAGTATTTTATTCGATTTTTAATAATTTATTAGGTAGAGGGAATTCAATTTCTCCAGTTTTATAGTCAATTCTTTTTCCATTTTTATCTATTCGGACTCCTTTAAAATCATTTTCAATGAATTTAGAATAATTTATTTTTCCAATATTAAATTGGACAGGATTAAATTCTTCTTCTTGAGTTGGGAACTTTAAATCATCATTATTACCGTATTTAAAATTAAACTGATTTTCATTTTGTTCCTCAAAATCGAATGGAATTAAAACAGAATACTTTTGGTTGTAAAATTCATTATAAATGAAGAGTTGAAGAAATATTGTAGGTGGATTTTTCATTCCATCAAATCCGCAACTTACGCATCCATATTTCAAGAGGATTGAATAATTTGAGGTCGAGTCATTGTACGTTAACTTTGCTTTACTAAATTTTGAGTTCTGAAATGGTTCGTTAATATATACATTAAGACTGTCTAATTTATATGAATATTTATTAGTTAACTCGAAATTATATTCAAAAGCCCAACCACACCAATCTTGGGAATAAGCTATGGAATTAATCAGAATAAATAGAAATATTAGTATTTTTTTCATTATTAGTGATGTTGCTATATATTACACACAACGTTTATGTATAAGAATAGTTGCGGGTTTGTATGCGAGGAATTTCCGAAGGAAATTCAGACGTTACAAACAAGCAACGACCTTTGATTAAGCACTAAACCGCAATTATTTTTATACTGTGTTGTGGCTAGTGCTTTATTCTCCATTCGGAATGTTTTTATCTTTACAATACTTTTCAATTTCAGAATCATTCTCAAAATAGCCGTCACAAAATTCGTCAAGCTCTTTTTCAGTCGATTTGTAATAACGCTCTTGAGCTGTCATTAATCTGTCAGTTTGCTCAATGAATTGTTCAAATTCCTTGTTTATTTTACATAGTTTATCGATTGTCTTAAAATCGAGGTCTTTATAAATTGCTGGAAATAATATTTTACTTTGATATGGATTAGCATTTAGTTCTATTATTCCAATTCCGAAAGATTGATTTAGTCTTTCCATTTCGTCCGACAAACTATCACTAAACTCAAATGCTACTAAATACCCGTAATTCGCCCAACTTGAATTTGAAACTGCTTGAAAATATGCTTTTTTCAATTCCGTGTCCGAGTTAATTTCTTTTTTTAATTCGTAAGAGCTTAATTTAAAAGTGTCAACTCTATTAATTGACTTCAAGAAATTCTGACTGACTTTGGTTTGCAAATTCAAAAATTTAACTCCAACCATATCTGGATGTGTCCAAATTTGGTTGCTATCTTTTCCGTTTTTTGAGTGTTCGTGAAATATTGTTTTTGAATATATTTTGGTATTCTTTAAATAACTGCTCAAAAGTCTGTGTAAATCTCTTTCGTTATATGATTTAGCTTTTACTTTAGGAAGTTTTACAGAAGTAGTTTCGGTTGAGCCTGATAAGATTTCAATTCCAATATTCTGTTCGTTTTTGGTCAGATAATATGCGTATGAACCTCCTTCTTGTTTTATTCTTTTGACACGAGAATCTCCATTTCTTATGAAATCTCCTAAAAGAGCAGAAATTGTCGCAGGTGGCGTTTTTGCAGGACCAAAGTCATAATATCCATTTTTAATAATATGGTCGTGAACTTCCATATAGTTTGTCAGTCCGTTTATATCGTCAAGACTTTTTAAAATGGCTTCTTTTATTGTCATATTTTTAATTCGTTTTCGGTGGTTTCTCGCATTAGCCACAACGGTTTTGTGTATGGTTAGTTGCGTGTTTCAGCAACTAATTTAGTAAACAAAAACGAACGCGAGAAAATTCCGAAGGAATTTTCCAAATAAGCACTTGCCAAAGCAATTAATTATACACGGTGTTGTGCATAGTTATTTGAAAATTAATTCTTGGAAATATAAACCAATTTCGTCTTTACTTTTCTCCGTAAAAAGTTCATACAAAAATTCATCAGTTATAATTTTTCTAAAACATCTTCTAATTATTTCATCGACATCTTTTGCCGTTGATAATAATAATTGCGATTCATTTTTTAAAAATCGTGATTGTAATCCATCTCCATGTACAACTGAAGACCTAATATCATATGCTAGTTTTAGAGTCTTATAAAGTTCTATTTTATTCTCAAATTTATTTTCTAAAAAGAAACTTACAGTTTCAGAAAGTCTGTGTCTCAGTTCTGAATTAGAAACTGAAAATAAACTTTCTAAAACAGAACAATAAATTGAGACTTTTGTTCCAATATCATCAGTATTTCTCGCAGATGTTAAGAAATAGAATGCACGACTTAATCTCGAAATTTTTGATGTTAATCTTACTGATTCATTCTCTAATGGTTTTTTTAACAAACTAATAGAAATAACAGCAGGTAAAATATCGATGGCTTCAATTAATTCTTCTTTACTAAAATAAGTTGGTTCTACTGTTCCTACACACGTACTATAAGATGAAAGCCACATATTTGAATGCACATTTGTTGAGCTATTCGCTTGATAAATCAAATGTCCTAATTCGTAGTGAACAGAATTGTCTTTAACCAGCCAAAGTGCTTGACAAAAGAATTCCGATAGTTTTAAAAATCGAATTAAGTAGTCTCGTTCTATAAAATTAGTTGCATAGTTCTTTTCATCTTCTTCTAGAAAAAGTATTAATCCAATATTAATAATGCTATGGTATTCAGAAAGTCCAATTATTTCTTTTACATTTCTTTGATTCAATTTGCTTTCAACGAAGGGATTTTTACATGAGATTCCAAAACCAATTTCTTTTATAACATCTAAAGATAGATTCGTTTCAGTTTCTAAATAAAAAACAGAAGTGAGACAATTCGCTTTTTTCATGGGATTGGTTAATTATGCACAACGTTTATGTATAAGAATAGTGCGGTTTTGTGTGCGAGGATTTTCCGAAGGAAAATCAGACGTAACAAAAATGCACGGACTCTTGATGAAGCACTAAACTAAGCATTATTTTTATACGGTGTTGTGGTTAGTTTTTTTATTCCGTTTCGATTTGTTCATTCATAAAGTTCAAGACTTCCGTAAAATAACTTTCCAAATTTATATGTTCTTCTTCTCCAGGATGCCAATTTGCAAATTTCCAATATTTCCACTTTTCATTTGTTGAATTCGGTGGAATTAGAAGAAAGTATTGTTCTTGATTTATGCCTCCAACTAAAATACTTTTTTCAAGTTGTCTTCCTATATTTTTAATTCCGTCAATATTATAAGCTTCTATTATAAAACTGTCAATATTTTTCAGAAAGTCGATTTTGTTAATCGGCTCAAAAGTCGGTTCGATATCGTTTGGAGCAGAAAATCCATTTGTAATTGATAAAAACTGTTTAAAGTCGGTTGGGAATTCAATTCCGAGTCTTTTTTCAGTCAGTTTTATATCAGTTTCTGAAACAGGTTTTGTTCCTAACCATTTATTTTCAGTCTGCTCTTGAGTAAACTCAAAATCAGCTAATTCAATTGCTTTCTCTGATATTTGTTTTAGTAGACTGTTCATTTTTTTAATTAACCACAACGGTTACGTATAAGAATAGTGCGGTTTTGTATGCGAGGATTTTCCGAAGGAAAATCAGAAGCTAGCAAAAGCGCACTAACCTTTGATTAAGCACTAAACTACGCATTATTTTTATACAATGTTAGCTACAGTTTTTATTAACCGGTTACTTTATTCCAAAGTAAATCAGCGTAAATTTCCGCTATTTCACTTTCATTATTTACTTTCCAAGTTCGATGAGTAATTCCTCTTTCTTGGTCAATAATTTTGTCTTTTAATAACCAAATTCCGTCATGTTCAGGATTTGGTGCGTTTTCCAATTTCTGTTTTTCAATAAATCCAGAAATCCGTATGTGTTCTTTAAGGTCATTTTTTGAAATTGTAATATACTTTTTCAAAAGTCGAAAAGGTACTCCTTTGTCCTTAAATTCTGGAACTAATTCCGCAATTGAATTCATATTTCCAGTTTCCATTATTTCCAATTGAGTTTTTTTGTCAAGTTCAGGATAATTAAGTTTTTCGTGAGCTAAACAAATTCCGTTTATTTCATCATTCAGTTTTTTTACTCCGATTTTATTCGAAATAAAAAAGTAAATAATTAGTATTAAAACTAATCCAATTATGATTGTGAAAGTCGTCATTTCAAATTGTAGCTAACGTTGTTGTATATGGTTTGTTGCGTGGTTTAAACAACTAATTTAGTAAATAAAAACCGAATAGAAAATCCGCGAGGATTTTCGTAAGTAGGCAAGAAGCCAGCAATAAATTATATACGGTGTTAGCTTTATGTTTTGTGAAATTTTAATTGTTTGTGATACTTATATATACTGTTCCTTTTGTTGAGTTATCTCCCAATATAGATATATAATCATCTTTATTCACATGGAAAAAATTAATGCCATATTCAAAACTTAGGTTTCGTGCTCCCATATGCGTATCATCGCAAATCAAGGTTAATGCGCTACGATTGTAATTTGGGTCTGCGATTAGAATAGTATCATTTGCATATTTGCTACCCTTCCAAGTATAAGCCTTACCTTTTGGAACATAATATTCAGGCACAGAGATTATTGCTGAGTCTGAAAGAATTTGAAAAGGACCTTCTTTATTTTTTTGAAATGTTATGATTCTCTTTGATAAATAATCTTTTGGAAGCATTTGCTTAATGGAATCGCCAATTATTAAACGATCTTTTCCAATGTGAACAAATTCTTTTTGTTTGAACCAACCAATCATACCATTTTTTGTAAATGGATAACTCCAAAGGGAGTTCAAGATTACTGTATCCTGAATTTGTTTTGTTTTGATTTCAAATTTAAATGGTTCTCCTTGATTACCAGAAATAATCAAACTGTCTATTTTATCTTCTTGTACTAGCATTGCTACTAAAATTGTAAATAAAATTCCCATTCCCATTCCAATTCCAATATACTTGATTTGTTCTTTATTACTGATATTTTCTCCCATTTCTCAATGATTTTAAGTTATATATTCTTTTGTAGGGAGAATTGGAAATAAATCAAAACTAAAGATTTTGATAAGATTCTATTAATTAATCAATTCATTTTTACATATTAGATTAAGTAATTTCTTTTGGGATATTTAGGTAAATGCTATTAAAGTAATTCTTTACTAATTTACAAAAATATTATTTATAATAAAATTAAAGCTAACGTGTTTGTATATGGTTTGTTGCGTGGTTAAGCAACTAAGTTAACAAATAAAAACCGAATAGAAAATCCGCGAGGATTTTCGTAAGTAGGCTATAACCAAGCAATAAATTATATACATTGTTGGGCGTTCGTTATTCAATTATTTCATTTCCAGTATATTTAAAATACTTAACATTATCTTCTGTTGATAATTGAAAGTTTAATGTGCTGTCCTCCGTTAAAAATCCACTTCTCAATCTAATTGTTCCAATATTTCGAGAGGTATTTGGTAAAATAACTGCTCTTTCAGAGCTAATAATTATGGTGTCATCCCCAATTGTTGCTTCTCTCTCAACGATATTTGAATAATGTTTTTCGAAAGCTCCTTGCACAAAAGGACTTGAAACATTCTCGGATGTTGCCGAATCTCCTGTCATATAACAATCCAGATATTTCACAACCTTATTTCCAGAATTATGTATCCAAATAATGACTTCAAAAATTGGTGGATAAGGTGGTGTTTGAAGTAATCTTTTTGGTGGTCTAAATTCAAATTTTATATTAACATCAGTTTTGGATAATCGATTAATAATGTCTTTTATTTCATAGTCTTCCATCATTATTGACTCAAAGTTATATCTTTTGTAATATCTCTTATCCTTTGCTTGATGTGCTGTATTACTTTTAGGTATTTCTACAACATAAATGACTTGGTTATCTTCAACTGCTCCAGCTTGTATTGGTGTGATTTTAATTCCTTTAATTCTCGGTGAAATTGAACTATTGATTACTTGTTCTAACCATTCCTTAGAAAATTCTGTACCATCTATTGGTTCAGTTCTTTCAGGTAGATGATTTCTTTGAGCATCATCAAATTCTCTAACACCATATATTATTACACCTCCATCTGAGTTTGTAAAAGCGCTAACGTCTTTTGAAATTTCTTTCTTTTTCCCATCTGTTTTAGAAATTGAACCTGCACCTTTGTAATCAAGATGAATATTTTCTTCAATTCCGTCAGCAATATATTGTTCTACTTTTTCTAATGTCCACATAGTTTCTTCTAATGACGCCCAACGTGATTGTATATGGTTTGTTGCGTGGTTAAGCAACTAATTTAGCAAATACAAACCGAATAGAAAATCCGCGAGGATTTTCGTAAGTAGGCTAGAACTAGCAATAAATTATATACGGTGTTGGCAGCAGGTTTTATTTTATTTTCAAAGTATATCTACATTTCGGATAATTACTACAACCATAAAATTTCCCGTATTTTCCGCGTTTTTCAATTAATTGATTTTCACATCTTGGACATATCCTTTGCTTTTCTTTTTTATTTCTCTCGTTTATTTGCTGTTTGACTTGTGAGGAATGATTTTTGGATGATTTTCTGTCAGAAATGTTATTCTCAAGTAATTTATTTGAAATCATTTCCATTTGTTCATATGTTAGATTTTTATCTACATTTGAGTTTTTTATCGTTCTAATGAGTTTGTTAGTATAAATTACAGGAAGAGTTGTAGTTACATTTTTTAGTTCTCCATCTCCTGCAAAAACAACAATTGGAAAATATTTTATGTACTTATATTCTGAAAGAATTTTTTTAATAGCAAAGACGTGAACCCAATTTTGTTTAATTGGGTTTCTTAATCTACTTTTATGTTTATAGATAGTTTGAGTCCAATATTCAGAGTTTTGATGTCCGTGAATCCAACCTTTATAGTTTTTAGTCTCAATAACAAATATTCCACTTTGAGAAATGACAATGTGGTCAATTTGAGTTGTTAATTTGCCATTTTTTAATAAAATGTTATTTAAAGCTATATATTCCTTTTGATTGAGTCGTTTTAGTTTAGAAGCTACTTTGTATTCTCCAATTGACCCTTTAATTTTAGGTGTAATTCTATTCTTAAAATAATATGAAATTCCATAAACAGCTAAAATTATGATGATTATTACGAATTCCATTTTTAGTAAGAATGTTCTTTATGATTACGGATTTCAACTTGCTGCCAACGTGTTTGTATATGATTAGTGGCGTGTTTAAGCACCTAATTTAGCAAATAAAAACCGAATAGAAAATCCGCGAGGATTTTCGTAAGTAAGCTAAAACTAGCCATTAATTATATACGGTGTTGGCAACAGTAATTTGTTTATTCATAGCAAGTTAAACATACATTTTCTTCGTTGTCATTATCTCGATAAAGAACATTTCCTTTACAACCTTTATTTGAGCAAGGTTCTCTAATAATATTAAATTCAGCATTGCAGTTTACGCAATATAGATTTTCAGAAGTCGGTTTATTTGGTTTTAAAAATGCCCATTTACTTTCCAAATACCCATATTCTGCATCAATTGTATCTTTGCATATTTTGCAAAAAAATCGTCTTCCATTTAGGTCAACTGAATGAAATTTATTGAGTCTTTTTTTTCCAATCATAAATTCTGCAAAATCCAAAAATTCATAAGACATAGCATCCTCAAAGTCCCAATCAAAATAGCCAAATAGCGGATTTTTGAAATTAAAGTTTGATAAATGAAGAAACCAAGAATCTTTACCGAAAAAATAGGTAAATGTTTTTAATATGTCTTCTAGTAAATCATTTGGCTTAATGCTGATTTTTGAAGCTCCGTGAATAGCTTTATTTCTATTTTGACGTATTTTTTCAATGAAAATTATAAGTTCGTCTTTTATTTCAATAGAAGATTCTACAGCACAAAAAGTTGCGAGTAAAGATTCTCCAGAAATAGTATATAAACTGTCAAAATCTTTATCACTTTTTTTAGGTAGAGTTGGCCAATCTGCTCTATTTTTCTCAATTAGGAGTAAAGGTGAAGTTTTACAAATAACCGACTTCATAAAAGTCTCAACAGCTTGATGCAAAAGAATAACAGAGGTTCTAATTGTTCCATCGTTATGTTCCCAAATTTTTGACATTTCAACATCCTCTTGGACAGTTTCATCATAATCTTGATAGTCCTGATAAACTTTAAATAACAAGTTAAATGCTTGTGTCAAACATTGAAATGTGACTTCTTCAAAATCCTTTGCTGTTGGTAGGTTAGTTATCAATGTCTATAGTTTAGTCTTATTGTTGCCAACGTTTATGTATAAGAATAGTTGCGGGTTTGTATGCGAGGATTTTCCGAAGGAAAATCAGACGTTACAAACACGCAACGACCTTTGATTAAGCACCAAACCGCAATTATTTTTATACGGTGTTGGCAACTGGTTTTTTTTATTCAATATAGTCATTTACGTCATCTTCAGGTATCCATTCTTTCATTTCAGGTAAAACTCTTTTTTGCATAAAATCGAAAAAATCCAAATGTTCTGATTCGATAATATTCCATCCTTTTACATTTGTTCCGAAAGATGGATGAAAGACGATTACATTTTCGGTCATTTTTCCATCTAAAATTTCAAATCCGACAAATGTGTCCATATCTTGTCTACGTCCAAAAGTCAGAACCTCACGATTTTGTTCGCACTCAATTTTAAATCGTTCGTTGATTGATGAATTCGGATTAATTTCCGAGTCAAAATTCCAAGGAATGAATTGGGTTAAATTCAGTTTTGCAAACCAATTATATGAATTTGGTATTTCGTAATTCATCGTTTTATTGAACTTTAGTCTTTTGTTATTTTGTCAGCAATTGTACTAAAATGTATTTTGACTTTTAAAGGTTCTTCAATTCCTCTAATGTGAACTATCGAATATCCAATATCAAAATCTTCTTTCACTAATACTATATCTTTTATATTAATTAAAGTGTTCTGACCATCATTTTTTAACTCTAGAAATGCCATAATTTTTTGTCGTTTATTGTGATTCTGTCGGTTTCGTTAACTTGTTGCCAACGGTTTTGTGTATGATTTCGTTGCGTGTTTAAGCACTAAAGTTAGCAAATAAATCACAGATAGAAAGTCCGCGAGGACTTTCGTAAGTAGGCTATAACTAGCAATGAATTATACACGGTGTTAGCAAACGTATTTTGTTCATTTTCAGTATGCTAATTCAAGAACGATTATTTTTCTATTCAGTTTATCATTTAAATCAATTTCGTAATTCAGCATAACTCTTGCAGTCGATTCAGGGAAAAGAAATCCAGCGTTTTTCTTTGTCTCATAAAATTCTTTATGAAATTCTCCTTTGTCTTTTATTGATTCTAATGCTCGCAGATATTTACCGATATAATTAAAATTCGGTGTGTTCATTTCTCGGTTTATAATAGAATCAAAATTTGAATTTGGCGTAAGTTCTGAAGAATTTCCTCTTGAATATGAATATTCGATAGTTCCGTCTGGATTAGTGTATTTATATCTCGATTTAATATATGGAACTGGATGTTTAATGTATTCTAAAGAGTCAGACTCAATTTTGTCAAAATCACTATTTTCTATAATCCATACAGAATCTGGAAATTCATACATTTCGAGTCGTAAGTCACTTGATTTGAATTTATTCCTTGCCTTTTCGGATATACTTTTCCAGTTTTCGGTTTTTTCATCACGCAATTCAGTTAAAAACTGTCGATAGGCATTTTCACTGTCCAAATTCGGATATTGTCTTTTTAAAAAGTCATTCTCAAAATCGGAAACAAGAAAGTCCAAAGTTTCGATATTCTCTTTACCTAAAACTTTGTCAAATTCCGATGTGTTGTTTTCAGTTTTTTTGTCAGAGCAACTTATGATTAGAATAAAAAGTATGAATGTTTTGATAAATTTCATTGGTTGGTCATATGTTTGCTAACGTGTTTGTGTATGATTTCGTTGCGTGTTTCAGCAACTAATTTAGCAAATACAAACCAAATAGAAAATCCGCGAGGATTTTCGTAAGTAGGCGAGTACTAGCAATGAATTATACACGGTGTTGGCATTAGTTATTTTTTAGTTTCCATCTACTTTTTCTGCTCTTACCTGTATTTTGCACATACTTTAATTTATTTAAAAATTGATAAGTTGATGCAGATGATGCAAAACCTAAATGTTTCATTATCTCTTCATTTGACGCTGCATCATATGATTTAAGAAACTTAAATAACTTTATGTGTTTACTGCTATTAGTAGATGCTCGTGGCGTTTTTTCAACTTCAAATAAATCCTGAATCATTTCATTTGGACAAATAAATACTCCATCGTTATTTCCTTTCAAAACAAGATATCTCTTCATTTCGTCTCTATTCAATGCAGTTTGAATTGAATTCCAAGTGTTAGGAATAATTTTGGATAAATCTGTTTCAATTTCAATTAAATCAGCTTTTCCAGTCTTATAGAGATTATTCAAAATATAAAGTTCTGTTATTCCACATTTAGGAATGCGAGATTGAGTAAGAATAAAAACTCCGCTTTTGAAATATTCAGCTGCCATTGTAACTTCGATATTTCCTAAATTCTCTTTAAATACAGGAAACTCTCTGCCATATTTCAAGGAATTCAAGCCCATTCTTAATACTCCCATGCCAGCCCTATCTACTAACTGAAAATCCATAAGAATTTTTGCTAGAGTTTTATTTCTATGGCGTGGTTCATGATATGAAATGTTATCACTATTAACTCCTCCATAAAATGTTCCTGGATTTGTAATTGTTATTTCAGAACCCTTAAAATTGACAATATTCATTCCATCCATAGAATAGTCTCTATGGACAATCGAATTTAAATAGGCCTCATGAAATGCTATATCGTCTAATGTCCATAATTCGTAATTATTTTTTTTGTACTCAATTATGATTGATGAATTACATTTTTTAAAGTGTTTTTTAGCTCGAATTATTGTGTTCCATATACAATCACTCCAGACGTCATTAATTTTTAACTGACCGTCATTCGTTTTCCAAGAGAATCTACTCTCATAAGTACCTAATATTTCTTGTATGAAGCTTTCCTTTCCGAGAAAAAGTAATCCGCCATAGTTTAATACTCCATTTTTTGTTGCTCCGATTGATTCAAGAAAATTTTCGTCAGATAAAGAATCTGTATCTATTTCTCTTCTAATGCATAAATCATTTTTGGCTTCTCCCAATGCGGTTTCATTCAAGTAATCTTTTGGGTTACCATTAATTTCTTGTGCGCTCCAGTCATAAGATTGTAGATTCTTTACAAGTTCTGCGATTTCATCTGGTGGTGCAGGATAACTAGATTTTCCATGTCTGATACAAATTTTTCCAGAACTTGTTGCTACAAGCGTGTGATTTATGTTGGGAACTTCAATTACTAAATAATTTTTTGAACGATGATTATGTTCAAGAAGTTTTAATGGAATTCTAGGATTTAATTTTCCTTGTAATCTTTCCTTGGTAGTGTCCAAATCAACTGATACAAAACCATTTAGTTGGGTATTCCATAATTGGTTTGATACATTTGAACTATCTATTACACCAACTATTATTTTTCCTCCTTTTTTATTAGCTAAAGCTGAAATTTCTTCGGCTAGGTCTTTAGCATTATGAAGAGCTTGTTCAGAAGAATAGTTTTTAAATTCTATTGATTCAGACTCATATTTTTCGCTTGGTTCAAATTCAAGGCTATCGAGTAATTGTGTTATTTCCATTCTTTAATCTAATTAATGCCAACGTGATTGTGTATGGTTAGTTGCGTGGTAAAGCAACTAATTTAGCAAATAAATCACAGATAGAATATTCCGCAGGAATGTTCGTAAGTCGGCAGTGGACCTAGCAATTAATTATACACGGTGTTGGCAGTAGTTTTTTAATCATTCCAACCGTAGCTTTTCCAATTCTTATTTTCAGATTCATATTTTTCCGTAACCATAAATCCACGTGAATATTTAATTACGAAATGTTCATTGTCTTTCATTCGGATATACTCTATTCCAGCTATCACATCATACTTTTCAGGTAAGATTCCTTTTTCAGATTTGATTTGTTCCAATTCCGATATTATTCGATTACTTCTTACTCGTTGGATATTATCTACAGTAAAACCAGATACTATTTGAGATATTATGAAAATAGGAAGAATTGAAAATATAAACAAAGCTTTACTAGTAGATATGTTTTCATTTATTAGACTAATAATTAAATAAATCAATGTCACTACAAAAATTATTGCGAAAGGAATTAAGAGAAAAAACATTTCAATTACTGTAAACGAGGGAATAAAAGGAACTATAATTCCGATTAATATTATAATTAAAAGTGCTATTTTTTTATTCCGATTCATTTAGATTCGAGAGTTTTTTTAATTACTGCCAACGTTTATGTATAAGAATAGTTGCGGGTTTGTATGCGAGGATTTTCCGAAGGAAAATCAGATGCAGGCAAACACGCAACGACCTTTGATTAAGCACTAAGCCGCAATTATTTTTATACGGTGTTGTGCATAGTATTTATTCTACGCAAATAACTCCTTCTTGTGAAATTTTTTGTCCTTCATTCGTTGTCATTGTTGCATCGTAAAATAAACATTTTCCTTCAATTTTAATTTTAGAAACAACAATTCCGTTATTTTCGTTTATCCATTTAGTCATTTCGTCCATTTCTCCTTTGGAAGAGTCGTAAGTTAATCGATAAGTACAATCATCAATCCATTCAAGAATTTCATAAGTTGGGTTTCCGTTTCCGATTCCGTTTTTCCATTCGGTTTGAGAGTTTTTTTCTCGGATAACAACATAACGATTAACATTTAGGTCTCTTTCGGCTGTCATTTCACTTATACTGTCATTTGAAGTAATTTTATATTTTTTCATTTCATCACTCGTTGGAATGTAGAAAGTTCCGATTTTAAAATCCGAACAAGTCAATTCTTGCGCATTGATTTTAAGTCCGATTAGAAGAAATATTGTGATTAAGATTATAGTTTTTTTCATTCAGCGATCTGTTTGTCGATATTATGCACAACGGTCACGGCTATGGCAAGTAGGGCAGGCAAGGAAACTTTTTGTTTCCGTCTGGTCTGCTAGCCAGAGCTTTTTGTTTTGTAATTATTTTTTCTTTTTTAATTGCCAAATCCAAAAGATTTGGCGGACTTAGTAAACAAGCCTAAGCCTTTAAATATAACACTTAATGCCCTATTTGCTATAGCCATTGTTGTAAGCAGTTTTTATTTCAGAGTTTAATATATATTCGATTTTTTCTAATTCCAAGTAATTTATTCTGATTAATTTATAATTATTCTCTAAAGCAAATTCATTTTTTATTTCGTCTCTTTTTTGTTGTGATTTTAAAGCTTTTTCTCCGCCCCAAATTGAAACTGGTTTAAAATGTTGTATTCCGTCAAATTCAATAAGTGTTTTTGAGTCAGGTAAATAAAAGTCAAATGGTAATGTCGTTTTATGATTACAATCTTTAAACCTTTTTTGGTATTTGTAATTTATTCCTTGACTTTCTAAATAGAGCCTTATCTTTCTTTCTCCTGTTGTTTCTTTACACTTTGGACAACCCTTTCCATTTGAATAAATATGGTCAGTTGGTGCTTGTTTAAAAAATCCGTGAACTGGACATTCAATTTTTACTTTTTGATGAGCGTTTACGTAATTAGCTTTATCGTAATTATAAATCTCTCCGTGTTGTTTAATTGCTTTTTCAACAAATTCGTCTTTTGTTAATCCTGAATTTCCTGTACAGTTTGGACAATTGTGTCCTTTTAAATGTGAAGAAGCAAATTGTTTCCACTTTCCGTGTTCTTTACAAATAATTGTTACTTTTTTATCTGCTCCTTTATATTCTGCCAACGAATAGTCATATTTATTTCCGTGAACTTCTTTTGCTAATTCAATAAATTCTTCTTGTGTTCGAGAAAACAATAATGAATGACCATCTAAACCACATTCGTAACAACCTTTTCCGTCGTTGACGTGATTGTCTGGTGTTTGTCTAAAATCTCCGTGTTTTTTACAAGTGATTATTATTTTAGAAAATGCTCCATTATAATCTAATTCAGATTTAGAATAATCGTATTTTTTTCCGTGAATTTTAATTGCTTGAGCGAGAAATTTTGAAAAAGGCTTTGTTCGTTTACTTTTAGACTTTTCAATTCCACAAATCGGACAACCTTGTTTTCTGTTTAAATGTTTGTAAGGTGTTTGGAAAAATGTTCCGTGTTCAGGAATTTTACAAATTATTTCGAGTTTAGAATCAACATTTTTATATTCAGATTTCGAGTAATCATATTGCTTTCCGTGAATCGAAATTGCTTTTTTTATAAATATGTTTGTCTTATCGTTCAAGTTTTTCTCAAATTGCTTACAACGGCAGTCTGTCTAATAACCGACTGCAATTTTATATATTTCTACTAAAATACAGTTTTTTGAATTAGCTGTATGCTAAGATCTTTTTGTTCGTATACTACTTTAAAACCCATTAGAATAGATACTATGAACCTAAAAAAGGACTTGTAAGCTTTAAAAGCACACGTATTAGCTTTTCTAATGATATTCCAAATTCTTGTTAAATTATAAGCAATAAACATAAAGCCTACATCAGCACTAGCGCGTTGCATAGTTTTCTTAGTCATAATATGATCAAAACTCCATTGACGTTTTATGGTTCCGTAAGGATGCTCAACCATGGCTTGCCTTTTTTTATACGCATCAGGATTTTGCAATACGCTTTGTGCATTAGCTTCAATATACTGATGGTATTCACTGCGCTGTATCACCTTTCCATTTACTTTAGAAGTGGTGCATAATGCTCTTACTGGGCAGGTTTTACATCTGTTTGTTTTATATTGTTTGAAACGATAATTACGCCCTTTATAGGTGCTGCCATTACTTTTAAGTATGTTTCCTTCCGGGCAAGTATACATGTCGTTTTCTTTATTGTACTTAAAATGTTCTGAGTTATAATTTGGATCAGGGGCTTGTGATGCTCTACCTATTCCAGGGATAGCGACAAGGGTTTTAATACCTAATTGATTTGCAGTTTTAAATTCACTCCCCGTATGATATCCTTTATCATAAAGTGCGGTAAAGGTGTTTGTTCCTAAAATAGTTTTAGCGCGCTGCAACATCTGTCCCATAGCTTTGGAGTCATTCATATTGGTGACCAAGTAGTCGAACGGAATATTATGATCTGCATCTACAGTAGATTGTACACAGTAAGCAACTTCAGTAATATTGTTACGCACTATCAAATGCTTGCTATCAGGGTCTGAGGTAGAAATTTGTGGTTCTCCAGAGGTCTTCAGCTGTGCATTTAGTTTTTCATATTCATTTCTGCGACCTTGATGTTTATCAATATTCTTCTTGATGTTTTCTTTCTCATTTTCACTATCACTCTGTTCAAGGGCTTTATTGTACTGCTCTAGTTTGTTGTCTATGTAATCTAAGTGGCGCTGTATCTTCTTCTGATTAAAATTGTTCTTTTTACTATTCTGAGCTCTAAACTTAGTACTGTCTCCAGCAATAAGTGTAGCACCGATAAGCCCAAAATTGCGTGCAATTTGTACGGTAGCAAAAAACACTTTTTTAATAGCCTTTCCATTATTTTTTCTGAAGTTACTAATGGTGTTGTGATCTGGAGCTAGCGATTCAAGCAACCACATCACTTCAATGTTACGCCTGCATTCTTTTTCTAATTGTCGAGAAGAACGAATACGATTCATGTATCCGTATATGTAAAGTTTGAGAAGGACAGATGGATTATAAGCAGGAGGGCCGTTTTCTATAAAGTCTGAACGGAATCCGAGTTCTGCTAGGTTAAGTGAATCTACAAATTGATCTATAGACCTTACGCTGTTCTTAGATTCTATAGAATCTTCAAGAGAAACAGGAAAAAGGCAGGTCTGTTGTCGGTCTTTTCCAAGTATGAATTTCATAACTAAAAGATACAAAAACTACCTGAAAATTACTTTATAACTGTTTCTAAATATCACTAAAAGCTTAAATAGTTATTAGACAGTCTGACGGTTACGTATAAGAATTGTTACGTGGTTTGTGTGCGAGGATTTTCCGAAGGAAAATCAGAAGCTAGCAAACAAGTAACAACCTTTTGATTGAACTAAAATACGTAATAATTTTTATACAATGTTAGCTTTTAGTGCGTTTTTCACGTTTCTATTCTATTTTTTAGTCGGCTTTTTAATTCCGCATTTTATGTTTTATTCAGCTCGATTTTCATTCCGCAAACTTGCTCAAATTCCGCAATATTTTTAATTCAGATTTCGAGTAAGCAATTCCGCTTTTCAATTCAGTTTTTGATTCAGCAAACGAGCTAAAAAGTCAGACGCAATTCAATTTAGAGTTTGAGTTATAATTTCGCATTTTTTTCAAAATTTAGCAGCATAGTTTTTCTGAATTATCTTTCTTAAAATTCTAAAAAAAATCGAAAAATAAACTAGCCTTTTTTCAATTCCGCAAACTTGCTCCAGCATTAAAGCTAACGTTTATGTATAAGAATAGTTGCGGGTTTGTATGCGAGGATTTTCCGAAGGAAAATCAGACGTTACAAACACGCAACGACCTTTTGATTAAGCACTAAACCGCAATTATTTTTATACGGTGTTGTGCTTTCGTTTTTTTATTAATTCAAAATAATCTAATAATCCGGAATTATCAATTTCATAATTAGTTCGTTGATTTTTATTCTCTAAAATTTCATTTACTCCAGAATCAGTTTTAATTTTATTTATCCAAATTAGTATTTTTTCATTTATAAAACCCACTAGTTTTTCGAATTTTATTTTGTCAATTCCATAAACGTTACAATGATTGCTATAACGTAATATAGGTTCATTCAATTGTTCGTCGATATGTTCAATTTTTTCTCCAAATATGGTTTCAGTAATGATAAGGTTTTTGTTTTCCCAATTTCCTTTTTTTGTTAACATAGAGGAAACAGACATAATGTAAGGTCTGATGTGTTTTTCTTTTTCGAGCTCAATACTCGAAATTGATGGAAAAATATCTAAAGACACCCATTCTCCACGAGTATTATTTGAGCTGGAAGAGAATCTTAATTCAAATTTTATTTCCTTGTCCTTATATGTCAATTTTGGAGTCGAACGTGCGTATTTAAATCCTTTTTTTGAATAATATTTTCCTAATTCATCGCAAACAGCTTGAAAAATATCTTTTGGAGCTGAGTCAAAAGTTTGGTTTAATAATATTTCGTTTTCGGTCCAATTCATTTTTTTAGGTGCAGTTTTGTAAATGAAGCACAACGGCAGTCTGTCTAATAACCGACTGCAATTTTATATATTTCTACTAAAATACAGTTTTTTGAATTAGCTGTATGCTAAGATCTTTTTGTTCGTATACTACTTTAAAACCCATTAGAATAGATACTATGAACCTAAAAAAGGACTTGTAAGCTTTAAAAGCACACGTATTAGCTTTTCTAATGATATTCCAAATTCTTGTTAAATTATAAGCAATAAACATAAAGCCTACATCAGCACTAGCGCGTTGCATAGTTTTCTTAGTCATAATATGATCAAAACTCCATTGACGTTTTATGGTTCCGTAAGGATGCTCAACCATGGCTTGCCTTTTTTTATACGCATCAGGATTTTGCAATACGCTTTGTGCATTAGCTTCAATATACTGATGGTATTCACTGCGCTGTATCACCTTTCCATTTACTTTAGAAGTGGTGCATAATGCTCTTACTGGGCAGGTTTTACATCTGTTTGTTTTATATTGTTTGAAACGATAATTACGCCCTTTATAGGTGCTGCCATTACTTTTAAGTATGTTTCCTTCCGGGCAAGTATACATGTCGTTTTCTTTATTGTACTTAAAATGTTCTGAGTTATAATTTGGATCAGGGGCTTGTGATGCTCTACCT
This sequence comes from Algibacter sp. AS12, assembly GCF_046736315.1. Taxonomy (NCBI): domain Bacteria; kingdom Pseudomonadati; phylum Bacteroidota; class Flavobacteriia; order Flavobacteriales; family Flavobacteriaceae; genus Algibacter; species Algibacter sp. AS12. The sequence goes on along the minus strand of NZ_CP151841.1, from coordinate 4,344,804 downwards.
ATTCCAGGGATAGCGACAAGGGTTTTAATACCTAATTGATTTGCAGTTTTAAATTCACTCCCCGTATGATATCCTTTATCATAAAGTGCGGTAAAGGTGTTTGTTCCTAAAATAGTTTTAGCGCGCTGCAACATCTGTCCCATAGCTTTGGAGTCATTCATATTGGTGACCAAGTAGTCGAACGGAATATTATGATCTGCATCTACAGTAGATTGTACACAGTAAGCAACTTCAGTAATATTGTTACGCACTATCAAATGCTTGCTATCAGGGTCTGAGGTAGAAATTTGTGGTTCTCCAGAGGTCTTCAGCTGTGCATTTAGTTTTTCATATTCATTTCTGCGACCTTGATGTTTATCAATATTCTTCTTGATGTTTTCTTTCTCATTTTCACTATCACTCTGTTCAAGGGCTTTATTGTACTGCTCTAGTTTGTTGTCTATGTAATCTAAGTGGCGCTGTATCTTCTTCTGATTAAAATTGTTCTTTTTACTATTCTGAGCTCTAAACTTAGTACTGTCTCCAGCAATAAGTGTAGCACCGATAAGCCCAAAATTGCGTGCAATTTGTACGGTAGCAAAAAACACTTTTTTAATAGCCTTTCCATTATTTTTTCTGAAGTTACTAATGGTGTTGTGATCTGGAGCTAGCGATTCAAGCAACCACATCACTTCAATGTTACGCCTGCATTCTTTTTCTAATTGTCGAGAAGAACGAATACGATTCATGTATCCGTATATGTAAAGTTTGAGAAGGACAGATGGATTATAAGCAGGAGGGCCGTTTTCTATAAAGTCTGAACGGAATCCGAGTTCTGCTAGGTTAAGTGAATCTACAAATTGATCTATAGACCTTACGCTGTTCTTAGATTCTATAGAATCTTCAAGAGAAACAGGAAAAAGGCAGGTCTGTTGTCGGTCTTTTCCAAGTATGAATTTCATAACTAAAAGATACAAAAACTACCTGAAAATTACTTTATAACTGTTTCTAAATATCACTAAAAGCTTAAATAGTTATTAGACAGTCTGACGTGTTTGTGTATGATTTCGTTGCGTGTTTAAGCAACTAAATTAGCAAATAAATCACAGATAGAAAGTCCGCGAGGACTTTCGTAAGTAGGCTATAACCAGCAATGAATTATACACGGTGTTAGCAGTTCGGGTTTTACTTCTTTTTTTTATTCAAATGGATTGTCTTTTCAAGTAATGCAAAGAATTTATGTCCAACTTCTGAAGTCTCATATTTTATGTCCATTACATTAATTTCTAGGTTTTTTGATTCAAGTTTGTTTACAAGTCCATATCCAACAAGTTTTGGTGCTAAAACTCCATATAAATATCCACCATCATCTAAATTACTATCCAAGTCAATTCCTCTATTAAGTATCGGTGAATAAGTATGGAATAAACTCAATAAATCTTCTTGTGGTGGTTTTCTACCAGAATATCCCATTCCAACTGTTCCAACAGGATAATTTTGGTTTCTTAAAATCTCATAAAGTTCTTTGAATTTATAATTTCCAACTTGTTCATCCCAAATTGGGTCAGTTTTTTTTCTAAATAATCTAATTATTAATTTTATTAGAAAGTATATTCCAATCAGAGATAGAAAAACAAAAACAGGTGTTTTATAAGTCAGTCCATTTAAAAAAAAGTCGTAAATATCTTTAATAGAATAGTTGCTATAACTAGTCCATATGGTAGCAATAAGTAAAATCAGTCCAGTTGATATAAGTTTACTCCAGACAGAATCTTTCCATATTTTTTTAATGAAAGTCCAGACTTTATTTTCTTCCTTTGGTTTATTCATTTACGTTCTGTTTTTTACCTGACTGCTAACGTTTATGTATAAGAATAGTTGCGGGTTTGTATGCGAGGATTTTCCGAAGGAAAATCAGACGTTACAAACACGCAACGACCTTTGATTAAGCACCAAACCGCAATTATTTTTATACGGTGTTGGCAACTGGTTTTTTTTATTCAATATAGTCATTTACGTCATCTTCAGGTATCCATTCTTTCATTTCAGGTAAAACTCTTTTTTGCATAAAATCGAAAAAATCCAAATGTTCTGATTCGATAATATTCCATCCTTTTACATTTGTTCCGAAAGATGGATGAAAGACGATTACATTTTCGGTCATTTTTCCATCTAAAATTTCAAATCCGACAAATGTGTCCATATCTTGTCTACGTCCAAAAGTCAGAACCTCACGATTTTGTTCGCACTCAATTTTAAATCGTTCGTTGATTGATGAATTCGGATTAATTTCCGAGTCAAAATTCCAAGGAATGAATTGGGTTAAATTCAGTTTTGCAAACCAATTATATGAATTTGGTATTTCGTAATTCATCGTTTTATTGAACTTTAGTCTTTTGTTATTTTGTCAGCAATTGTACTAAAATGTATTTTGACTTTTAAAGGTTCTTCAATTCCTCTAATGTGAACTATCGAATATCCAATATCAAAATCTTCTTTCACTAATACTATATCTTTTATATTAATTAAAGTGTTCTGACCATCATTTTTTAACTCTAGAAATGCCATAATTTTTTGTCGTTTATTGTGATTCTGTCGGTTTCGTTAACTTGTTGCCAACGTTTATGTATATGGAAAGTTGCGTGTTTGTGTGCGAGGATTTTCCGAAGGAAAATCAGAAGCTAGCAAACGAGCAACTAACTTTGGTTTAGCTAAAACTAGTAATTTTTTATATACTGTGTTGTAAGTAGTTTTTTATTTTATTATTTCAAAAGATTCTAAAAATGTCTTTATTGATTTATTTAATATTTTGTCTTTTTTAGTAATAACGGTTAAAGCAAATTGCTCATTATTTATTAAATATGTTCTTTCAGTAAAATAAATTTTTGTGCTTGGCATAAAATAGTAAAGTTCTCTTCCATAATTTCCATTGTAATCAATTTGGCGGTTATAAAGTAATTCAGCATCAAAGGCATCCATCAAGTTTTCTACAATTCCATCAAAAAACTCATCGACTTCTTCTTCTGTAAAATTATGCTCGGGGTATTTGTAATGACTAAATGAATAAGCGAAATTTGGATTATTTTTTTTGCTTTTAGTGTTGAAAGTCCAACGTTGAAGATGAACATTTCCAAGCCAATCAACTCTTAAAGTATCATGTTCAATTTTAAAATCTTTTTCAGGGAATTTAAATTCGACATTACGTTCTTTATATTCAATTGTTGACCATTCAGAGTTTATTTTACTATTGTGAAAATCAATTTCTTTTTTATTGTCTTTGCATCCAATCAGAAATGAAAAGATAATTAATATGATATATGTTTTTGTTTTTCTCAAATTACTTACAACGGTTAGTATAAGAATAGTAGCGGATTAAAACCCACGAATTTTTCTTTTAAGCACAGACCTTTTTTACAGATACTTGCTTTCGTTTTATCACTTAAACCGCTATTATTTTTATACATTGTTGTACACTGGCTTTTTTTCTTCAGCTTGTTTTTCAGCGTTGGAAAAGACATACTCTTTTGCAATTTTTGATTTAGCATTGGCTGGTGCGAATTGCAAATGTGTATGGCTTTTAGCGTTGGCTTTTTCAGCACTTTTTTCCTTTTTCAGAAGATTGCTTAACGAATTAGAAATATGCCACATTAGTACTGGCGGTACAGCATTTCCAATTGCTCGATACTGTCGATTATCTGAAACACAATCTAAAATAAATTCTTCTGGAAAAGATTGAATATTTGAAGCTTCTCTTGGTGTAAATCTCCTGTATCTACCTTTTATTTTTAGAACTGGGTCTGTGCTATTTAAACTAACTTTTGCTAAATGTGAACTAATAGTATTACAAGGTTGTTCAGGGTCTTGGTCACGTCCTTTGTTCATTTTCTCTCTAACTCGTATCATTCCTTGTACAGCTCTTTCGCTAAAAAACCATTTCTCGTCTTTATTCGCTTTTAAGTCAATAACTTCTTTTAATTTAACTTTAGAACCATTCAGCGTTGTTGGTTTTGGAAATTCGTAATAAACGTAGTCTTCATAGTTTTTAAATCCTAATATGAAAACACGCTCTCTTTTTTGAGGTATTCCATATTCAGATGCATTAAATAGTTGATATTTCACGTAGTATCCTGCTTTCTCAAATTCCTTAACAATCATTGGAAATGCTTTTTTCTTATTTGCAGAAAGTAATCCTTTAACGTTTTCTGCAATAAAAAATCTTGGTTGTTTTTCTTTCAAAACATTAACCATTTCAAAAAATAGCTTACCACGGTCATCTTTATATCCAAGACGTGGCGGATTTTGAGCACTTATTGAAAAAGATTGACAAGGAAAACCACCTAAAAGAATATCGTGTTCAGGAAGCTTTTCAATTTCCAAATCTCTGACATCTTTAGTTTCACATTGATTCTTAAAATTACTGTTATATATTTTAGTTGCATAAGGGTCATTATCTACTGCATAGACAACCTTAAAAGGTAAAGATTTATAAGTCTTATTAAGAAATTTAAAGTTTCCTTCAATGCCTAAATCCATTCCACCGCAACCGCTAAATAACGATATTGCTTTTAGTTTTGTATTTCTAATAATGTTTGCCATTGTCCTGCGTTTTGAGAAAATTCAACTACTAAATTCTTGTCTACTTTTAAATTACCTTGTTTATATTGTTCAACTGGATTTTGAATAATAAAAACATTTTTTCCGCTATCATTTGCAACTAAATAATAAATAAAATAATTATTACCTATCGTGTCTGCGGTGTCCCATTCATTAGGTGTAAGTTTAAATCTATTGTTTTTTAATGCCTTCCGAGATTTAGTTGTCTTGACTTCAATATATCTTTTCCTTTTTTCTATTTCAACACTTTGAATATCATAACCAACTCCCAGAGGTGTCGGGATTTTATTTATTAAATGTTGCCTTTTTGTTTCCTTTGTTCTTAAATACTCGTGAGCAAGTATTAAGCTTTCTCCATAATCTCCAATTATTTTTGTAGGGACTGTTTTATCTCCTTTAATTCGAGAATAATATTCTTGAATAATACTTGAAATACTTTCGGATTCAGAGGCACTCAATGAAGGTGCAAAAGCTTCTATATTATCAAAGCTATTTACATAAGAGAACCAATCCTGTTCTAAATCGGCTATTTCGGGATTAGTAATTTCTTCCTTGTTATAAAATTTATCATAACCCGAATACCATTCGGAATTTTTTAAATGATAATTAATCGCATCTTTATTTTCATCATTCAAGTAATAATAATAGCCTGTTCCTTTGTCATTTAATAGATTGGCTAAAACCATATAATCTAAAATGTCTCCTGCGTATCTGTGCAAATCTCCTTTTGAAGGATATTTATCTGTATTAGGATTTTTTAGTTGTTCATATTTATGATTGTACGATACCTTTTCTGCTCTATGTTTTAGTATCATTTCGGCAACATCTCTTGGATGCCTTCCATCTCTTGTTACCCTTAAATCAAAATACGCACATTGAGTTAATTCTTCTGCCGTAAAACTGAATGGTTTCCCAATTAGTTTTTCTCCCTCAATTAAAAGCTGTAAAATGAATTTGCAAGGTTTGAATTTTACACCTGCATCAATTTGTTTTATTACATTTTGAGATTTTATATGACCTCCTGGATATTGAAATGAAAATAAAAAATAGTTGAAAAACTCATCTAAATATTGGTTATTAGATAATCTAATTGCACTTAAACTTGGTCTTGTTAAACCATTTTCTTCTTGAATAAACGCAAATAACGCAGATATTTCTGTTCTCCAATTGTCAATTGTTTTTTGGGTAGAAGAGGCATTGTTTTTAAAACCAAATAGAACTTGATTTAGGTTTTCTTTGAACTCTTGTTTTGGAAGTATTTCCATTTCAGAAATAGAAGTTGACACATACAATAGCACTTCTTCAACATCATTTTTAAAACGAGGTCTTACGTGATGAAGTCTAAAAAAATATTCATCTGGAATTTGATATGACTTGACTAAACTCATAAATATTTTTTGATTGTTTCAGCTAAAACCTTTGCCAAAATAGGTGGTACTGCGTTTCCAACTTGTTTGTATTGACTGGTTTTACTGCATTGAAATATAAAATCATCTGGGAATGATTGTATTCTTGCACTTTCTCTTACCGTTGGAACTCTATTAAACTCATAGTGAAAATGATGTCTATGACCTGTATCGATTGTAAAACTCGGTTTTTGGCTGTTCAGTCTTGTCCAAGCTATATTGACCTTTCTTGTTTCGTGTAATTCTTTTGGCAAACTTTTATAATTACCTCCATCTGGAACCATTGCAATTATTTCAACTGTTTTTTCTTTATGCTCGGTAATTTGATGATTGAAAATAAATTTATTTCCATTTCGCATTTGTTTTTGAAATGGACTTTTATGCTTATTTAAATAAGGTGTTCCATCATTAATTGTATGTTCAGTTAAATCTGAAATAGCTTCTTCAGAAGTTACTTTATCATTTGTTGTTGTTGGAATTGGAAACTTAAATTCTGAACCATTTTTTAAACCAACGAAAAAAGCTCTTTTTCTATTTTGAGGTACACCATAATCTGAAGCCAATAATATTTGATGTGAAACTTTATACCCAAGATTTTCAAAATCCTTTATTATTTGATTTTTAATAGCTCCTTTTCCCATTGACATAATGTTAGGTACATTTTCCATTAGAAAAGCTTTAGGCTTGAAATGTTCTACAAAATTCACAAATGTTTTATAAAGTTGATTTCTTTCATCCTCTATTATTCTTTTTCCTGCAATAGAAAAACCTTGACAAGGTGGACCTCCAATTATTACGTCCACTTTATCAATTTTTTCATTTTCCGAAACAGTGACTGGGTTTAGTTCGAGTAAATCAGCTACAATTCCTTTAGAGTCTTTATGATTAAAATTAAATGTTTCTATTGCATCTTTCCATTTATCAATACCTAAAGATATTTGATATCCTGCATCAATGAAGCCTTGTGACAATCCACCACAACCACAAAAAAGGTCTATTACAGTATTTTTTTTACTCATTTTCAAAATTCAATTTTCCTTGTTTGGTATTAGTATTTCTTATGTAGTTAGCTGTGTCTTCTGCGACACTAAAAATAGATTCAGAGCACTTGTATTTAAAAGCTTCTCGTGCAAATTTGTCAGCGAAAAACAAGTCAGTTACTCTTTGTAAATCGAGATTTAACAATTTCGATAATGATTTGAGTTTTGACTTACTAAATTTTTGAGTTCCGTTTTCAATTCGACTGATTGCACTAGAATTTATTCCGATTTTCGCTCCAAATTCAGTTTGAGTCCATTCTCTTTTTTCCCTTTCGGTTTTTATGAAATGCCCAAAACTTGCCATTTTTCTGATTTTATCAATTTAGGGTTTGACCTATTTTTAGCAAATGTAATATTAATTTGCAAATTTTGTATCAAGTCTATAAATATTTTTGGGTGGCGGTGGGGAAGTGAAAGCTCTTTTTATTTTGTGAGGCACGAGCAAAATGAAATGTGCTTGAACGTGCGGTGGGCTTTTCAGAGCTTGTGTACAACGTTTACGTATATGGAAAGTTGCGTGTTTGTGTGCGAGGATTTTCCGAAGGAAAATCAGAAGCTAGCAAACAAAGCAACTAACATTGGTTAAGCACAAAATAGCAATTTTTTATATACTTTGTTGTAACACGTTTTTTATTCCGCTAAATATTTTATTTAGTTCTATTTCACGTTTTTCAATTCCGTCCATTTTATCAATTTTCTGTCCGAATATTTTTTTCCAAAAACCTGTTTTTATAAATTCATAAGAATAGCTGAAGTTTGAGTCAGATTCCGCAATATAAAGTTTGGATTTCAGAATTTTGTCGTTTTTCACGAATTGAACTTCTTTTCCTTTCAGTCCTTTTTCGAGAATTGAGATAATTCCGTTTCGATTCCGCTCATTAAATTCCAATGCAGGATTTCCATATTCAGCAGGCTCGTTAAATTGGTATTGATAAAAATATTCTCCTTCTACATATTTGTTATAACCAGGAACTGTCGGATTGAAAATATGCAAATAGATAAGTAAATTTTCTTTTAAATATCCAACTCGAATTTCAGTCAAAGAATTTTTGTTAGCCGATTTAAATGTCTCAATTTCCGCTTCTCCTTTGAATTCAGTTATTGGATTTTCAAATTGTCCGCTGTCAATTAAAATTCGGTTAATAAACTCTTTCCAATCTTTAAATTCCTGCATTTTCTTGATTTGGTCAAATGTGTTACAACGGTCTCGGCTATGAGTAGTTGCGTGGTTTAGCACTTAACTTTGCAAGTACGCACCAAACTGAAAATCCGCGAGGATTTTCAGAAGTAGGCGAGAACAAGCAATTACTTATAGCCATTGTTGTGTTTAGTTTTTTATAGTCCCGTGAATTCAATGTCAAACCTTCCATCTCTTATTTCCACCATTTCTCCATTTTCGTTTATAGCATCAAACCAAAATGTTCCGGCGATAATATAATTTTCAATATCGTGATATGTAATTTTCACCTCTCCATTTATTAAATCCGTTGTTGTGTAAAATCCATTATCTATTCTACCATCTCTATATAATCCAAAGGTTTGGAATTGTCCATTCAAATTTGAGTCACCATATGAGCCCAATTGATACGTATTTCCAGCCAAAGAAATAGGCTGAAAGGTTATTGGGTCTCTGTAGTCTATATCATATACTTGTATATTCAAGTTTTGGTCATCTCCAATCCCTGAATTTTCGTGACGTATTCCTAATGCAAAGTAATAAATATCATCATCGTTGGAAAATCCGAAGAATTTAGGCGGATTTCCAAATCCAGTTCTATAAGGAACTAAAACTTTTCCGTTAACTAAACACGACATACCACCTGTTCCATCATTATTTATTGATGTCAAAGTATCATCGTCGTCTTTTGAACAAGATATCAGGCTAAATAAAATAAAAAGAAGAAATATTTGTTTCATTTTAATTCGGTCGTTAAATTAAACACAACGTTTATGTATATGGAAAGTTGCGTGTTTGAGTGCGAGGATTTTCCGAAGGAAAATCAGAAGCTAGCAAACAAAGCAACTAACATTGGTTAAGCACAAAATAGCAATTTTTTATATACTGTGTTGTGAGTAGTTATTTGTTATTATTCAATTGTGTTCTTATTTTATTTTCTAATTTTTCAAGCTCAGGAATCAGATTTTCTTTAGGAATTTTAAGAAATTCGTTCCATTCTTCGGAAAAATAGTTGGTGTATAAAATACTTTGCTTTTCTAAATAGGCTAAATCTATATTTTTGATATTAGTTTTTCTTAAGCTGTCTATTTTATATTCCAATTTTCTTCTGTAGACTTCGCATAAGTCGAATCTGGTATTTGCAATTCTTAGAGAAATAGGATTTGTCGTGTCATTTACAAAAGATTTTTCAGGAACAAAAGCAGTTTTCGTTTTATAGTAAATCTTATCGTCGATTCTATATCTTGCTGATATACCAATATTGGCTTGAATATTGTCGGTTAGCGTTTTACTCTCGTCATAGATAAAATCATTCCATTTTAATTCAGTTTTTTTACTCCATATAATATTTTCTTTCATTATCCACCATTCCTTAATGTCAAAGAAAAAACGATTAATAGCTAAAAACGAAATAAATCCAAAAAATAATACCGATATGAATAATATAATTTTTTTTCTCAATTAACTTGGTTTTAATTACTCACAACGTGTTTGTGTATGATTTCGTTGCGTGTTTAAGCACTAAATTTAGCAAATACAAACCGAATAGAAAATCCGAGAGGATTTTCGTAAGTAGGCGAGTAGTAGCAATGAATTATACACATTGTTGTGCGCTGGCTTTTACCAATCAAGTTGTAAAGCTTTATCAGAACCAGGTTCTACTTTTAATTCCGCTCTACAATATTCAATGGTTTCGGTTATAATTTTATTTATTTCTCCAAAACTTTCAATTCGATTACCCTCAAACATTGGTGTTACGTCAAGGTTCGAGTTTATAGAGTGAAATATTTTTTCATAAAGTTCAGCCGTTTTTTTGTCGTTTCTTAAAACTCCATAAGTTATCCGAATAGCATCAAAAGGTCCTTGGTTATGATAAACTTCTTCTCCATTTATGATTGGGAACATCCAAATTTTAACGTCATCTCCAATTTCCGTTTTATTCTTGATTCCAAAATAGTCATCCACTTGTTCAAATCCCAATTCAGCAAGTTTTTCAAATTCTCTGCTATTATGAGGTCGGTCAGGATTTTCAAATCCAACGATTAAAAATAAATCTCCAAAAGTCGGTTTGTCAGAATTAAACTCGAAGTCTATCCTGATTCCCTCGTGCGCCAAAACTTCCAAGTCCACGTTTTTCCTTTCCATTTCCTGTTTTTTCTTTCCACCGTTACAGCTACAGCTTAAAAGTCCTAAAATCAATATTAAGATTATTAGTCGGTTCATTTTTTCAGCTTGCGCACAACGGCAGACTGTCTAATAACTATTTAAGCTTTTAGTGATATTTAGAAACAGTTATAAAGTAATTTTCAGGTAGTTTTTGTATCTTTTAGTTATGAAATTCATACTTGGAAAAGACCGACAACAGACCTGCCTTTTTCCTGTTTCTCTTGAAGATTCTATAGAATCTAAGAACAGCGTAAGGTCTATAGATCAATTTGTAGATTCACTTAACCTAGCAGAACTCGGATTCCGTTCAGACTTTATAGAAAACGGCCCTCCTGCTTATAATCCATCTGTCCTTCTCAAACTTTACATATACGGATACATGAATCGTATTCGTTCTTCTCGACAATTAGAAAAAGAATGCAGGCGTAACATTGAAGTGATGTGGTTGCTTGAATCGCTAGCTCCAGATCACAACACCATTAGTAACTTCAGAAAAAATAATGGAAAGGCTATTAAAAAAGTGTTTTTTGCTACCGTACAAATTGCACGCAATTTTGGGCTTATCGGTGCTACACTTATTGCTGGAGACAGTACTAAGTTTAGAGCTCAGAATAGTAAAAAGAACAATTTTAATCAGAAGAAGATACAGCGCCACTTAGATTACATAGACAACAAACTAGAGCAGTACAATAAAGCCCTTGAACAGAGTGATAGTGAAAATGAGAAAGAAAACATCAAGAAGAATATTGATAAACATCAAGGTCGCAGAAATGAATATGAAAAACTAAATGCACAGCTGAAGACCTCTGGAGAACCACAAATTTCTACCTCAGACCCTGATAGCAAGCATTTGATAGTGCGTAACAATATTACTGAAGTTGCTTACTGTGTACAATCTACTGTAGATGCAGATCATAATATTCCGTTCGACTACTTGGTCACCAATATGAATGACTCCAAAGCTATGGGACAGATGTTGCAGCGCGCTAAAACTATTTTAGGAACAAACACCTTTACCGCACTTTATGATAAAGGATATCATACGGGGAGTGAATTTAAAACTGCAAATCAATTAGGTATTAAAACCCTTGTCGCTATCCCTGGAATAGGTAGAGCATCACAAGCCCCTGATCCAAATTATAACTCAGAACATTTTAAGTACAATAAAGAAAACGACATGTATACTTGCCCGGAAGGAAACATACTTAAAAGTAATGGCAGCACCTATAAAGGGCGTAATTATCGTTTCAAACAATATAAAACAAACAGATGTAAAACCTGCCCAGTAAGAGCATTATGCACCACTTCTAAAGTAAATGGAAAGGTGATACAGCGCAGTGAATACCATCAGTATATTGAAGCTAATGCACAAAGCGTATTGCAAAATCCTGATGCGTATAAAAAAAGGCAAGCCATGGTTGAGCATCCTTACGGAACCATAAAACGTCAATGGAGTTTTGATCATATTATGACTAAGAAAACTATGCAACGCGCTAGTGCTGATGTAGGCTTTATGTTTATTGCTTATAATTTAACAAGAATTTGGAATATCATTAGAAAAGCTAATACGTGTGCTTTTAAAGCTTACAAGTCCTTTTTTAGGTTCATAGTATCTATTCTAATGGGTTTTAAAGTAGTATACGAACAAAAAGATCTTAGCATACAGCTAATTCAAAAAACTGTATTTTAGTAGAAATATATAAAATTGCAGTCGGTTATTAGACAGACTGACGGTTTTGTATAAGATTAGTTGCGGTTTTGTGCGAGAGGATTTTCCGCAGGAAAATCAGATGTAACAAAAGCGCAACAACCTTTGTTTAAGCCTAAAATAAGCAATTAATTTTATACGTTGTTACCACACGTTTTTTTATTCCGCTGTATTATTAATTCAGTTTTTTATTTTCTAAAATGTCAAATCCGAAATAGCCTTTTCTTACTTCAAGTTCAACGTTCGTAAAAAAGTCCATTTTTTTATAATATTCGTGATTAAAAACTAACTCTTTTATTTTTCCATTATAATTTATTCGGAAAGTTGGTTTTCTTTCGTCTCTGTGATATTTCCTTCCAGGTAAAGATGAGCGTTCTATTATTTTAAATGTTTCTTTTTTAGGTGTTTTTTCAGCAAAGTAGTAATTCGTTAACATAAAGATTGAGCAAGCAATAAATCCATAACTCAAAATATATTGCATTCCAGAATAAAAGTAAAGCCCAATTCCTTTCTTCTTATAAGTCTTTCCGTAATTCTTGAAGTCAACCCAAAAAGTTATAATTCCCACAACTAAAATAATTCCGATTAAAATTGAAACGTCAATTATTGTATTCCGAAATATTGTGACTTGCCAAGCCATTAAAAATAATCCTAAAATCAGAATTGTCGCATAATATATTTTTCGTTGTTTTTTCGTCATTTTCGGCAATGTGTGGTAACGTCTCAGTATATGAAAAGTAGCGTGTAAGTACACAGATACTTTTCCGACTAAATTAACGTTATTAAATAAGCAACACAAATAAAATTTGGCACGAAATTAGCTATTTTTTATATACATTGTTGGCAGTAGTTTTTTGATAATCAGATAAATTTTCATATATTTCAATTAATATTGTACATTTGCAAAAGCAAGTAATTGCTAATTTAAAACTAAAATGAAAACAAACTATAGAGCATTAGACGTTTCCTCTTTCTTTATTAAGAAAGGTGTCAGTCCGTTGAAATTACAGAAGTTACTGTATTATTCTCAGCTTTGGTTTTTTGTTAAAAATGACAAAAGGTTATTTGATGACAGAATTCAAGCTTGGATATATGGTCCTGTGGTTTATGATGTTTGGGCTAATTTTAAGTTTATGAAAAGAAGTTCTATTATTCCAAGTAATAGAGCTGTAAATTTGGACTTGGATGATATAACTGTAAATCATTTAAATGATGTATGGAAGTCTTATGGTCATTTAACAGGCTCAGATTTAGTTGATTTAACTCATAATGATTTACCTTGGAAAAACAGTAGAAAAGGGCTTTTAAGTAATCAACCGAGTGATAAAGAAGTAATTATCAACAAAGATACTACAGTTGATTTTGCATTAGATTCTCACAATAGAATTCCAATTGTAAATACACAAAACACTTTAGGGCATTATTCTAACTTTTAGAGTATGGCAAAAAAAGGTTTGGTATTCATTCAAAATGAGTATCCAAAAAGTAATGAAGATTTTTTATATCGTCAGATTTATAGATTTATTCCTGAATTTGGAAAGTCAATCAGAACTATAATAGAAGTTGAAATTTACGAAAACAATATATGTGTAATTTCTTTCTACGAGCATAATAAAGGAACTGAAAAGAATAAGTATAAATTACGCTCAAATATAGGCGCTGGTCACACAAGAGCTATATTCAGAGCTTGTTTAGAAGCATATTACAATTTAGAAGAAGATTTTGCTTTAGTTTTTTCTGCCGCTAATGATGTGGGTGAAATAAAAGAAGATAATTCAAGATATTCCGCATACTTACTTTTCTTATCTTACTATTTTAAGAATTATGATGATTACAATAGGCAAGGTTCAATTGCTATAAATACTTTAATGTTGTATCATCGAACATTTCAATATAAAGATGAAGCAGATCTTTTTTATAGTGAATTTGAGAAAAAAGTAGAGTCAAATCTAAATGAATTAGATGATGATTCTGATAAGCCTTAAATTACTGCCAACGTGTTTGTATAAGAATAGTTGCGGGTTTGTATGCGAGGATTTTCCGAAGGAAAATCAGACGTTACAAACACGCAACGCCCTTTGATTAAGCACTAAAGCCGTAATTATTTTTATACGGTGTTACCCTTTGTTTTTTTATTCCGAAACAGATTTTTTATAAACTCCAAAATTGAAAACTTGTCTTTGTTATTATCAGATTTGGAGTATTGTTTTTTAAAGTCGCTTATCACTTTTTCTTTTGTCCGTTTCCCGTATTTTCTTTCGTGCTTTTCAATCAAATCAGGTTTTAAATAAATTCCCCAGATACAATTAGAAAATTCTCCAGCTACAAATTCAATTGTCTCATTATCATTTTTAATCCAATATTTATTAAATGTTTTTAAAGCTCCATATAGAGGGTCTTTTACAATTATTTTTTCATATTCCGTATTCCATTTCAAGCTCCAAATATCAATTCCGCTTATTTCCAAATATTGGCTATCAGCAATCGAAGTGTAAAATTTCCAATCTAAATTCTCAGTCATTTTTAATAAAGGGTAACGGTCTTGTATATGAAAAGTAGCGGATTTTGAAGAACTAACTTTTCAGAAAGCAATATACCCAATAAAACACAAAAACGGTTCAGGTAGTTACCTAAACCGCTATTTTTTATATACGTTGTTGTACCCAGTTATTTTTTTACTTTTCGATTCAAATAGAAGTTAATTGAAATTAGAATTAAGTAAAAAATAGCTAAATATGGTGGTTTAGATTCCATTGGTAAAATTTCAGCAGGAACATCAGGGTGTAAATGGACATAAATTGCAACCACCATCATAATTGCAACGGTCAAATTACTTAAATAAAATAATTTTCTTTTTATAGAACTGTCTAAATTATCTGCCTTAAATACTAAAAATAATAGTGCAAGTCCAACACCAACTTCACCAAACTTTACAAAATATTGCATTATTTCTGGGAAGGGCATTTCAGTAATCGATACTTGTCTATAAATCCAAGTTTTAAATGGTTCAAAAAACTTGGCTATTCCAGGAATTAACATTCCAAAGCCTAATAATCCTGTTATGATTTTAACTGATTTTTTCATTTTATCTTTTTAATGTATTAATATTTAAAATAGCATAAAGCGGATCCCAAGCTAAAAAAGTAGGCATCATTATTATTGCTCCGACAATTCCCCACCAAGATTTAAAATAAAATCCTGATGCGATAATAATTAGACCAAGAATAGCTCGTATAATTCGTTCTGTAGTTCCAACATTTTTTTTCATTGTTATTATATTTTGTTATTGGAAATTGCTTTTCTAATCATCCAACCATTCATTATACTAAACCCTTTAATAGAGAAAATTCTTTTAGCCATAAAGACCATCATTTTGTTCATAAATCCGGGAATTATTGTTCCTTTTTTTCCGAGATTATTTAATGATATTTTGGCAACTTCAGAGGGTTTCATACTTGACATAGGTAATTTTGACCAGTCAATTCCATTATCAGCAACCATATTCGTTTCAGTTAAACCTGGTGCGAGAACACTGATATCTACATTATTCGCCTTGAGTTCTGGATATAACGATAGTCCTAAATTGTGAACATAAGATTTCGTTGCAGCATAATTACTGAAATATGGTGTTCCCATTAATCCAGCCATACTTGATATTAATAAAATACCTCCTTTTTTAACTGCTGACATTTTTTTTGCGAAATGATTAGTCAGTAAATAGGTTGAAGTGACATTCAGTTTAATCATTTGTAATTCTTTTTCTTCTGAAATTTTAAGAAAACTACCGTTGTTTTCCATTCCTGCACAATGAACAAGCATTCCAATTTCTTGTGTATCAATATCTTTTAAAAAGTCTATGATAGCTTGTTCGTTTGATAAATCAACAGAGTAAGTTTGAGGAACAATATTGTACTTATTTGAAATTTTCTCTGCAATGGATTTTAATTTCTCTTTGTTTCTTGCAACTATAATTAGTTCAATTCCAAGTTCTGCAAGTTCTAAAGCAAATGCCTTTCCAATTCCTGATGAACCACCAGTCACTAATGCTTTATTCCCATATTTGTATTTTAAATTTTTCATTTTGAGTTTGTTTTACATAACTAAACAATCATTTAGTTATTGATTAAAAAAATATTATAATTGTTTGAAAATGTTTTCTATATAATTGGTTAGTTGTTTTTGATTAAAAATTCTTGATGCTGAAGAAAGACCAACCATTGAAATGATTAGATAATCTCCTAGTTCTTGAATTTCTGATGTTGCTTTGGTGTTTTCCTGTTCTAAATTTTTTATAAATAGTTGTCTAACATCTGTACTGAATTTTACGATTTGGGCAAGTATATTTTGGTCTGCATCTTTATCAACTTCATTTGCAGTATTGGTAATTAAACAACCTTTGCATAAATCATTTTCTTTAGAGAAATCAATAAAACTATAGAAGTATTCTTTAATTCCAATAATTCCGTTATTTGAGTTCTGTAATTTATTAGTGATTGTGTTTAAACGCTTTCTGTAGAATTTCATACTCTCAACAAATAAGCCATCCTTACTGCCAAAACTTGAATAAATGGAAAACTTATTAATTCCCATTTCCTTCTCAAGCATCTGCATAGAGGTAGTTTCATAACCCTTTTTCCAGAATAAATTCATTGCTTTTTCGAGAACTTCCTGTTCGCTATATTTCTTTGTTCTTGGCATTAATATTCAATTACAGGACAAAACTAAACAATCGGTTAGAAATAAAAAAATATTTTAACTTTTATTTTATAATTTCAATAGATTTAGTTCAGTTTGAGTAGTGAGGTTGTTGTTTGGGTTAATTGGGTACAACGGTTACGTATATGGAAAGTTGCGTGTTTGAGTGCGAGGATTTTCCGAAGGAAAATCAGAAGCTAGCAAACAAGCAACTAACATTGGTTAAGTACAAAATAGCAATTTTTTATATACAATGTTGGCAAATCGTTTTTTATTCAAATTTTCTGTACCCGTTTTTTATTTTGTCATTCAGTTTAATCCATTCAGGATTACTCTTAATTTCTATTATTTCCACTTTAATTTCTGATTCAAATTTCGGTGGGATTTTAGGTTTTTGAGTTGAGTAGATTTTCAGAGTGTCATTTTCCGTTTTGAATATTATTCCGCCAAATCCGTGAAAAATATATTCAGATATTGAGTCAGGTTGAAATTCCATTTCTCTTTTCGTTGAAATCACAGAAATTTTATGGTCAGCTGTTAATCCCCAATTTTTACTTTTCAGATACAGAGAACTTTTTTTATTCGGAAAGTAAATTTGTTCCCTTTCAAATACAGGTTTTCCTATTTCGTCCCAACTTGCAAATTCGCGTTCTACTTTCATTCCGAACCAAAAGGAAAGTATAATTAGTAAAATCGAAATTATTATTAAATGTCGTCTTTTCAATTCGTATTTCGGTTTTTCTTAAATGTTTGCCAACGGTCTTGTGTATGAAACGTAGCGTATAAATAAACGCTAACTTTTCGGATTTAGCACGAGCCGAATTTTTTATTTTTATGTTTAATTTTCTTTTCTAAATATAACCAAATAAAAAATTTGGCGTACTTTGTAAATATACAAAAACCTCTCGGAAAGCCTTTATTAGCTGTGTTTTATACACGTTGTTGTGCATAGTGCTTTTTCGTTCAGCTTGGTTTTCCGATGTTTGTCATTCAGTTCAAATTTGTGCGTTGGCAAGACATACTCTTTTGCAATTTTGGGCGTAGCGTTGGCTGATGCGAATTGTAAATGTGTATGGCTTTGAGCGATGGCTATTTATTTCTTAATTCCTTTATGTTGTTATTCCAAATGAATTCAGAATCTTTCCCTTGTTTTTGTTTGAATTCATAATTTGTTCTTTGAGTACTTGAGACTAATATGCAACCATTTTTTGCTCTTGTAATTCCAACATAATGTAAGTTTACATCTTGAGTCCAATTATCATAAATTGGATTATTAAAGTCATTATTGGGACCTGGCTTTTTCTTTGGTAGAATCCATTCGTATAAATCTAAATGTATGACAACATCAAACTCTAAGCCTTTAGACTTGTGCAAAGTCATAATATTAATTTCATCTTCTTCAGCTGATTGATAAGAATTAAGTTCTATTTCGTTATTAAGAACGGATTGTAATAACTCAATTGATTCTTGACTTGATGTATTTGGTGAAATAACCTTCGCAATTTTAATAAATTCTGTTTTTAACGCCTCTTTATTAAGAGGTTCTTGTATTGCAATACTCTCTAATTTTTGTTTATATAGTTTTAATTTTTTCAATTCTTTCGATGAAAATTTTTCATAGGATGAAAAAACTTCAATTACATCAATAAATTTATGACCTCTATCAAAAACGAAGTATAGTAAATTTGAAAATATAGCAGACCATATATTTAGATTAATATCTAACGCATTACTTACAAATAACCTATGGTTACAATTTAAGTTTTCATCAATAATTTGACCAGTTCTATTTCCTCTTGTTAGAATAGCAATTTGATTTAATTTTTTGACATTAAAAGTATTTTGAATTGTTTCAATATATTTATCAATCCAGTTGGCAATTGATATTTCATTTCCATCAGTCCTAATAAATAGTATTTGGTTGTTGTCAACTGGAATTAGTTCTGTTTTAGGGTTTAAAAGATAATTTGAGTAATTAATTATTGAAGGGTGACACCTATGATTTTTATCTAGTTTAAAATATTTGAAAGAATCATTTTCTGTTAATTCTAGTAAATATTTAGAATCTTTACCTGAGAAAGCATAAATAGATTGATTCAAGTCTCCAACTGCTGTGGCAGTTATATTTAAATTTAAAATTTTTAGAAATATTTGATGTTGTTGATAACCAGAATCCTGATATTCATCAATATAAATAAACTTGTACTTAGATTTTATATATTTTTGACAAGCAATCGAATTTGTAAAGACATAGTCTGCAAACACACCAATTGTTTCAATTAATATTAAACCCTTAAGAAAATATTCCTTAATAATATTAATTATTTCTTCATCAAGTTCTTCCAAAGTTATCTTTCTATCAAGCCATTCAAAATGCTCTTTTTCTTCATTTGATAGAGAAGAATTCTTAATTATTTTAAATTCATTTACTGGTATACCAAATAAATGTTTAGCAAAAGGTATTATTATTTCGGATAAATTAAACTTGTCTATTGTGCCAAAAAAAGAACTTTTAGGTTTTTCTCCATTTGACAAACTTCTACTTTTTAATTCATTACTTGCTTTGTTGGTATATGAAATTGCAATTATGCCTTGATGGTCAAGTAGTAATTTTAAATTTTGCTTTATCTTTTGGGATAATACAAATGTTTTCCCACTTCCAGGTGCAGCAATTACAACAGAATTACCATCATAATCCAAAATTAACTTTTGTTGGTTAGTTGGTTTCATTTTGGATTAATTCTATTTTGCTTTTGCATTCCAATAAAGGCTTTGAAATATTGTCATCTTTAAGTTTTGATAAAGATTTCGTGTTATTCTTTAGAAAGTTAAACATAAATGTTGCTTTTCTTTTTTGCATACCTGAAACAATTTCTGTTTCATCTATGTCAGAAAAAAAATCTTTGATTTCTGAGTTTAATGAGCTATTAAAAAAATCGTTCTCTAAATCATTAAAAGATAGAAACATTCCATAATTCTCTAAATCTTTAGTAATTATTTTTGCAGACTCAATATTTACTATTTCTGGATTTGGGGTTGACCATTGTAAGTTATTCTCGTGTTCTAAAAGTAGTTTATCTGTTTCTTTATCAGAAATAAAAAACTCTTTATAATAACTAATACATCTTTGAACACCAGCAAAACGATATTCATCTTTTTTCGGAACTTTAAAAATATCGTTATCTGTCCTTAGAACCCAGTCAATATCAAGACTATTCAAAATATTAATATATGTTTTGAATCCAATTCCATCCACCATTAATACACTAATATTAAGTCTATCTAAATCAATATCAATTTGTTTAGACAGAGTTTTATAAAATAAATCTTCTGAAGGTCCTTCTACCAGAAAAACTACATCTGAAAAAAAGGCTTCAGCTGATATAATACTTTTACGATATCCAAAATCTAAAAATGCATCTTCGATGATTTTCGAACAACCATCAGAAGCTGCTGTTGTAGAATTTTCTTTATTAAGTAACCTTACAATCGAATTTGGACTAAATTCACTTGTAATCTGCGGTGAATGAGAAGTCAATATTACTTGACCATTTAAAGATAAATTGAGGTATTCTGCTAATTTTCTTTGTTGGTGTGGATGCAAATGAGCTTCTGGTTCTTCAATACAAAATATGGTTACTTCGGTAAGACTTTCTTCGGTAATTCCATTTCTTGAAGCCCATAAAGCTAAGTATATTTGATTTAAGCGTCCATCTCCACCAATCAAAACATTCTCTTCATTACTTTTAGCTGCAATTGAGACATTATTTATAAAGCTATCAACGTTAGATGTGCTTGCATCAAATACTACCTTTTGTTTTTTGTGATGTAACGATAGTTTAGAAAGTTCATCATTAATTGTGTTCGTTGCTGTAGAAATAAATTTTAACGCAGGAATTTTTTCATCTACTAATTTTAAGTCGTTTTGTATTTCAGAATATAATTTATCATCTGATTGTGTTTCTTCTTCTGTTCGTTCTTCCTTCGCAATCTGAAATAAGTAGTTTTTCTCTCTTTTAATATAATTATGTAGGTCTCTTTTACTACTTATATATTTAATATTTAAAACTTTTCTATAGTATCTATCTTCAATTTCTTCAAGGTCATTAATTGCTTTACCCGCAAAAAGTTTAAATGTCTTAGCTTTAGTTATTTTGTCTCTGTAGCCTTTATACATTAGACACATTTCATCGTCATCACTAATTTTCCCTTTCATTCTTGAAACAACGCAATCTTCAACAACATTTGTAAAATGTAAAACTATTTCAAATTCATTAGTTTCATCGTAAGCATAAAAATCAGAATCTTGCGGTTCAATATCATAGTCAGATAATCCTCTATCTAGCAAAAGTCTAATTGCCCACAACAAATTTGTCTTGCCAACGTCATTTGCTCCGATAATTAATGATTTCTTAGATAAATTAATTTCAGCTTTTTTATAATTTCTAAATCCTTTTAATTCAATTTTCGATAATATCATTGTATGTCATTTTAGCGTTGGCAAAAAACAGCTCTTTTGGATTTTTCAGCGTTGGCTTGTGTGTTGGAAAAAAAACAAATGTGCTGTTTGTGCGGCTGGTTTTTTTAGTCCAAATGTTAAATTTTAGCACGATTTTCGCATTATGCACAACGTTTATGTATAAGATTAGTGGCGTGTTTAAGCACCTAATTTAGCAAATAAACACCAGATAGAAAGTCCGCGAGGATTTTCGTAAGTAGGCGAGAACTAGCCATTAATTTTATACGGTGTTGTGTGTAGTTTTTTATTCCGATTTTATGATTTTTTTAGTAGATATTCCTTTATCTGTGTAAATTTTCACAAAGTAAATTCCGTTTTTTAAGTTTTGAGTAGAAATTGAATTATTAATAAAATTTGTTTCCTTTATTAATTTTCCTGTAATTCCAATAATTTCAACTTTCTCAATATTCAAATTGTTGCTAATTTTGACGCTTAAATTATTTGAAACTGGATTTGGGTATAATTTTATTGAGCTATTTAAATTATAATTATCTACACTTAATGTACTATCATCAACTGTCCAAGAAAATTGATAACTCACACAATTTCCTTGAAGTCTAATACCAAAATCATTTCCACTAAAGTTGAAATTTGAGAACTTGTAAGTTTTTGTTAATCCAGATACGACTACAGTTGTAGCATCAATGAGGTTTAATGAGTTGTCGTAGAGTTCTAATAATCCAAGATTTCCAAAATCATCTTCATCTCCATCATTAATTATGATACTTAATTCTCCGTTTCTTGGCGAAGTAAACTTATACCAATCTACTGAATCAACATTTGTTGTTTTATTATCATTATTAAACCAACCTTCATAATTTATATTTTCTTGTGTTGTTATTGATTGTGAATAGTTATCATTAGGTTCAGAGTCAACAGAATATGTTAAAGGAATGAATTGATAATCAATTGTATAGGAATTGGAGAAAATTGCACTACTATTTGTTTTAAAAACTAAAACATTAATATTTTGATTATTTTCAACGCAACTTGAAACTGTTGATTGAGGGCTTACACCACTCAAATTATTTATACCAGCAATACTGTAATTATCTGGCTGTGGCATTAAACTTACTGCTGTTCCTTGATCAGATGTTAAAGTTATCATATAAGTTCCGTTTCCGGATGAAATTATTTGATAATTATCTTCATTGTCAGATACAGTAACTGTTCCTGAAAAACTACCAGAGCTTTGTGCAAAAACTCCAATAGTAAATAATAAAAATGTTAAGTTTAAAAGTAATTGTTTTTTCATCTTTTATAGATTTTAGTTAATTAATTTGTAATGATAAGTTGTTATGAAATTATAATCAATACCCATTAGTAGGTAAAAATGCAAAATGTCGTTCGGAAATTACACACAACGGTTACGTATAAGAATAGTGCGTAGTTTGTGTGCGAGG
The DNA here is from genome assembly GCF_046736315.1 of Algibacter sp. AS12. Taxonomy (NCBI): domain Bacteria; kingdom Pseudomonadati; phylum Bacteroidota; class Flavobacteriia; order Flavobacteriales; family Flavobacteriaceae; genus Algibacter; species Algibacter sp. AS12. Next base: position 4,322,097 of record NZ_CP151841.1, on the reverse strand, counting down.
ATTTTCCGAAGGAAAATCAGATGCAACCAAACGCGCATTTACTCTTGGTTAGGTACTAAACTAAGCATTATTTTTATACAATGTTGGCATGCGTGTTTTTTTTTGTTGGACTTATTTTACGACAGATATGCGTTTGAATTTAGAAAAGTGAGAGTTTTTTTGAGCATGAGTAAAGTCAGTCGCGCGTAATCTTTGAGTTTCGTTTGTCAAAAGTCAGATGTTTTGCGCAAGAGTAAAGTCAGTCGTAAGCAACAGTTGCGCTTTAAATGGTCAGAAGTCGGTTGAGTGAGTTTTTTAACAACTTTTAAGCTCGTTTATATATTTTTTTGAGCTGAGTGAGACATGAATGCCAACGTGTTTGTATATGGTTTGTTGCGTGGTTTAGCACGTAATTTAGCAAATAAAAACCGAATAGAAAATCCGCAAGGATTTTCGTAAGTAGGCTAGAACTAGCAATAAATTATATACGGTGTTAGGCAACGTTTTTTTAATTCGTAGGTAATCCTAGTTTCTCGAATAGAATTCGGTTTCTCATTTTGGCATCTTTCAATAATTTTTGATATGATATTACTTCAATATATGCATTGTATTTATCGTGAAATTTAAAATAACCCATTGAATCAGGTGTCTTTTTAAAATCTTTATCGTCTAAAACTTGTTTTAAATTTTCATTGAAATCTAAAACTATATAAGCGTAAAATGGTGTGTTTGCATTAATAAAATCAATTTTTTTCCCTTTTCTATCAACGCCTTTATTATCTCTTATTGTTCTTATATATTGTAAAACTTGGTCAACTGGATTTTTTTTATAAGATTCAGTTGTGTAACCTTGTCTTTCTGGTCTTTTGAACTCAATTATAGTAAATGAATGATGTGGTGCTTCGTCATTAACGAAAGCAAAACTATCATTAAATATTAATAAATCTGGTCTTTGTAAATCTTCGCTATCCGATACTTTTATACTTTTAAAAGATTTATCAGAAGAAAGATAATTATGGTAAGATAATCTTTCGTCTATTAACCACAAATTCTGTTTGTCGTAGCTAATTTCGTCAGATTCCGAACGAATAGGGAAGAAGATATTATGTATAGTTTCCTCTGTTTGAAATTTATTATCTTCTATTCCTAAGAATTTATCTAATAGTTCAATAACAGCTTTTCTATGAACTATATGTTTCGCAAGATTTGCCTTTCCAATGTCATTAAACTTTTCAATATACTCAGCATATTTTTCCTGATACTCTTCTGTATTTTGTATATCCTCATCTGCATTTAGAACTTCTTCTCCTAGTTCTTTTATTTCTGATTCGAGTTCATTTTGCGCTTTAAAAAGTTCAATATCAAGTTTATTACCTTTTAAATTTGGGGGTAATTTCTTTATAGTTTCAGGATGATATTTTAATATTGTTTTATATTGAGGTGAAGAACTATAAATATGAGATTGATAATTTTCAAACTTTTCTTCTCTCACACTTGATAAATATGGTTCAAGAAGTTTTTCTATTTCTTCTACCGCATTATTTCTAATGTTTTTGATTGTTATTTCACTAGAATCGTCTTCCTCTTCATCCTCGTTTTGTTCTAAAATATTAAAATCGATTCTTTCACTATCTACAGCTTCATCAAAAACTGTACTTGTCAAATAGGCGTGATAAACAAAATGATTACCATCTTCATCATTTATTCTTCTTCCTAAATCTGATATATATTTATTTAACAATTCGAATTTTACTTCTCTGTTATTCGCACAATAATGAATTTGATGACTCATTCTTGTATTAAATACTCTTAAAAGATATAAATGAAATGTATTATCATTTATTGTTAATTCTGACTCTTTAATAGAACCTTTAAAAGTATTTTTATAATAATCTTGTAATAATACTTTTTGTCCATTTTGTTCTCTTAAAGTTATATATGGACATTTGTTTTGTAAAAAATAAATAAGAAAATGTTCTACTATTTTTTCTGCAATATCTTCTAAAGGTTTTGGACAAAATTTTTGATATTCTTCTCTATAATGATTTAATTCAACCTTAGTCCAAGATTTACTTTCTGAGTTAGATTCTTCTTTAAAGTCAAAAATACCATTGCCGATTTGCTTAAACGTGAAACTACGTGTTGAATAACTACCATTTGATTGAAAAGAACTATTGTAATTAACGTGATTAAATGCTTTTAAAGCAACAAATCTTCCAATTCCTTTAGCTCCTTTTTCAATTTTATAATCAGATTCCGCTGTTAAAAAAGAGTTTAAATTATTGTCATTAAAACCAGAGCCATTATCGTGTATTAAAAAACTATTTACAGGATATATGTCTACAACTTTTAGATTTTCATACGTTTCTTTTTTACCATTTCGTATTATATCAATAATAATCTGTCCAGAATCAAGATTACCTTTTTCTTCAATTGCGTGTATAGAATTACTTATTGCTTCAAATAAAGGCCATAAGGCTTTTCTTTTCGGCAATTTTGTATTTCTAACTTTTCCTGCAATGTTTGTATGAAACTCTCTTTTTTTCGTCATTTTTTGTCAAATGTTGCCTAACGTTGTTGTATATGGTTTGTTGCGTGATTTAAGCACCTAATTTAGCAAATAAAAACCGAATAGAAAATCCGCGAGGATTTTCGTAAGTAGGCTAGAACTAGCAATAAATTATATACGGTGTTAGGCAACGTTTTTTATCCTAGTAAAATTGGAATATCACTACCTCCAATACCTTCAAGTTTTATTCCGACTAAACCTAGTTTGTATGCAAATTCAATGTCTTTTCCAGCTCCCAAAGCTGCATAAAACCCAACAGAAAAAGCGATTGCAGTTGCGTCAGGAACCGAATCTTTCATTCCAATTACATACGGTATGTGTTTAGAAATTTCTCTAGCTTGAGATTCAGAATAGCAAGAATTGAGAAATACACATTGCACTTTGTCTGAAAACAGTTCAAACAATGAACCTAAAGCATTATTGTCAATTAATTTTGAATTACCCAAAGAATCTTCTAGAGCAATTCCTCCATTATGACCGTGTCCCGAAAACTGTACGATTGTTGGCTTTTCATCCAACATTGCTTGTTGTAATGTTTTTGTTGTAACAGCCCATTCCGATTTTAACTCAAATCTATCTCTCAATGAAGCAAGTTTCAATCCATTCTCAATATTCCTTACTTCTTCATCAATTCTCAATCTGTCTTCATTTATAGGACTAGCTCCAAGAAAAAGAATTTTTATACTTTCTCCTATATTGTCTTTTTGTGCTAGCTTGTCTTCCAAAATATTAATTTCGTTTAAAGCAGTATTGTAATCTTTATGAAGTTTTTCTTGGTCTTCTAATAACTGATTATATTCAGGAACTAAATTGTTCCATTTTGTAAGTAAATCAGAGTATTTTTCCTTGAATTCTTGTTCAGATAATTCTATTTGTTCCTTACCGATAATATGGAAATCCTTTATGTATTCAATATATCCTTGTAAAGTTTCTCTAAAAGTTCTTTTGATTTCTGCTATTTTGTCCAAATCATTATAATGCAATGTGCTTTGCAACATAATGGCATTTGCTTGAGAACTTCCTCTTCCAAAAATGGCTTGTAAATCTATTAAAGTTCTATTTTGCCAAGCTTTGACATCGGCAGAATATAAGTCAGATAGTCTTTTTTCAAGTAGCTCTATTGCTCTGTTATGTGGAATTTTTATCATTTAGTTCAAATGTTGCCTAACGTTTACGTATAAGAATAGTGCGTAGTTTGTGTGCGAGGATTTTCCGAAGGAAAATCAGATGCATGCAAACACGCATTTAGTCTTGATTAGGCACTAAATTACGCATTATTTTTATACAATGTTAGCGCACGTTGTTATGTTTTTCTCACAAGAGTATTTAAATATGCTTTTTAAGGAACAAAGAAAAGTCCGAAGCAACAGTTGCGTATTGTTTCGCAAGAGTCAGAATTTTTTAAACGCAAGAGTTAAGTCATTTGCGCGTAAACTTTGCGTATTATTTTGTCAGAAGTCGGTTTAATTTTTTATTTAATTTTAGTTTTCGAGAGTAAAATTAGACTTAGGTAACAGTTGCGTTTTGATTTGTCAAAAATCAATTGAGTAAGTTTTAGGAATTGTTTTTAAAATACTTTGAGAAGGTTTATTATTTTTTGAGCTGAGTGAGCAATGTGCGCTAACGGTTACGTATAAGAATAGTGCGTAGTTTGAGTGCGAGGATTTTCCGAAGGAAAATCAGATGCAAGCAAACAAGCACTAACTCTTGATTAAGGAATAAACTTACGCATTATTTTTATACAATGTTAGCAGTTCGGTTTTTTTATCCAATTTCAAATATGTCATTTATTATTTTATCAATTACATTCTTTGTCCTTGGTACGCTGTCTTTTTTCAAATAGTTTTTTAGTCCATTTGCTATTTTGTCCAGTTTGGGATTGTCAGTCAGTTTAGGATTCAATTCCCTCATGAAAAGAGACTGATTTAGTCGCTCTCCTCTTGTTGTACAGAACATTGTTGCATCGAGTGCAATTAAGCTCAAAGGTCTTCCCTTTTCAAGCCATTTTTCCGCTCTTTTCCAGCTGAAATTTGAACTCGCAGATAAATGTCCCCAATCTTGCGTAATATTTTTATTCCTCTTTGCATTTTTTTTTAATCCAGTCTAAAACGGGCTCATAATTCAAGAAGTTTAAAGGCGCCATAAATTCAGTCAGATATTTGTCCTCACAATCTTTGAGTTCTGTTGTAATCAATTCAAAAGCTTGTTTTTTGTCAAACTTTTCAATTAATTCCTCCATTCTAATCTGAAAGTTTTCTATTTTCTCTTTGTCATACATATGAGTGAGTTCAACTGACTGCTAACGTTTATGTATAAGAATAGTTGCGGGTTTGTATGCGAGGATTTTCCGAAGGAAAATCAGACGTTACAAACACGCAACGACCTTTGATTAGGCACTAAACCGCAATTATTTTTATACGGTGTTGTGCATAGTATTTATTGGAAATCGGTTGAACTTATCTCAATTTCATATTCGTAAAGTTCAGTTGTGTTATTAATTGGGATTTGAATAATATGGTTTAAGAAAGGACTTGAACTTCCAATTCGAAAAGTTATTTCGTTAACCACATTTTTGTCAACCCAAATTCTTCTTACGGAATTTTGAATAGATGCTGGTATTGGGTCGATTTGTCTTTCAGGAAATTGTTTGTACATATTTATCTCTTGAGTTATTTCGTCCGTAATAATAACTCTTAAATCTACAGGATAAAGATTTAAACCTTCAAAATTTATCTCTTCTTGGTCTCCAATACTTTCGTCTTGAATAGGTTCTTCCAAATTTGGAATGTGAACCTCTTGTTTATAGTCAAGTTGAATTGAATATTTATTTCCATTTCCAGTAGTATTAAATGGTAAACTGTAATCTCCGTTTATGTCAGTCGTAGTCGAATCTATAAATCCTTTAAATATATAATTTGTACCAGCGAAAGTTCCTTGAGTACTAAATTCCGCTAATTTTATTTTTTCATTTACGATTGGTATGTCATTTGTAAAATCATAAATTTTTCCAAAAACTAAAGTTTCAATATCCGCAGGAATTGGGTCTTCTTCGCAACTTATGAATAGAAGTGAAAAAAAGGTTAAAATTAAAATCAAATTTTTCTTCATAGCAGTAGGTTTATATTATGCACAACGTGTTTGTGTATGATTTCGTTGCGTGGTTTAAGCACTAAAGTTAGTAAATAAATCACAGATAGAAAGTCCGCGAGGACTTTCGTAAGTAGGCTAGAACTTGCAATGAATTATACACGGTGTTGGCAATAGTGTTTTATTTCACGTATGCAAATGATTGTGGTGGATGTAAATTAAAATCCGTTTTCAAGCATTTAGGTTCTTTATATTTTTTCTTATTCTTAACTTGAATTGCGAAACCTTTTTCTCTCTCTGAAAAATATTCATAAAAAAATTCTTCTGTAATTCCCGAATGTTCTTTTGTCAAATTCCAAAGTGTTTCGAGGTCATTATTGAATATTTTACCGATTTCAAATTCGCCAATTACTTTTTGAACAGGCGATGATGCATAAACTATTATAGATTTTACATTATTGTTTTTAAAAATAGCTTTTCTAAATTCAAACTTTTTAGAGCCATCAAAAATCTTAAAGGCAAATTCTGGTTTAATTGATAAAACGACTTTCATATATTATTTACGATTATAAGCAAAATTAACTAATTTGATAAACTGATTGTTATTTATTTCTATAAATCCACGTGGCATATTCATAATGTCAGGAATTACGCCAATTCTATTCAAATCATTGAGCGTTGGCTTTGGTGTCGGAAAAGAGTGAGCGTACAGGAATTTTATTACAAAAGGTCTGTATTTAGGATATTTATTCCACCAATCTTTCTCCAAATCAGCCTTTTTAATCATTGTTCTTCTGTAACAAGCTTTATAAAATTCATCAAAGGACTCAAAACCGTTGAGAACTTCTTCTACAATGCATATTGAAGTTACAGTACTCGAATATTTTTTTGGCTTTGTATCTCCCATTCTGTAAACAACTATAATATCTCCTGCTTTAAGATGTCTGTCTTGAGAATGTGAAATATATACTTTTCCAATTCTATTACGATGTGGTTCGTTTTCGGTATATTTTGTTTCGTCTTCTCGTGTATTAATGCTATCAGGAAATAATTCTGTGTGATATTTAGGTTCTATTTTGATTATATATTTTCTTGTGTCCCACGAAAAGAATGGAAAAGAAAGTTTAGGCTTATTAATTTGTATTGGTTGAGTTTTCCCAAAAGGTCTTGTTAATACGATTTCATCTCCATTCTTGGTGGATTTTATTCCGTGTTCCACAAAACCCCAACCTTTAAGCATATCTATTAATTGTCCTTGCTCTGGTCTTTTGTCAAATACCGTTACATATATTTCATCTACTTTATATTGAATAGCATTATCAAAGACAATTTTTAAGAATCTTTCTCCAATTTTATAGCCATTACTAATTACTTTTAAGGTGCCAATTTTTAGTCTTTTTTTCTTGTCAAATATTGGTTTTATTTCAGAATAATTTTCAGTTTTCTCCTCGACTTTTATATAAAGAAAAGCTGTTAAATTATTGTCGCTATAACATACATAGCAAACCTTATCAAATTTTGATTTAAACCAATTATCAAATTCGTTGTAATCTTCTCGGAAACTATCAAAAAAAATGTCATTAATGTCAACTTCTGCAAAGTCAGCCTTTTTTACAGCAAGGACATTGTATTGAACTAAATCTGGGTTTTCAGAAGTAACTTTTTCAAGAAATGATTGAATCTTAAATACTTTATCTGAAATTCCAAGCTTAGAAGCTTTTGTATGTATTTTTTTGTCTTGAGTAATTAATAAATCTATTCTGCCTTCGTAAATTTCATTTAACAGATGAGTGTCATTAATATCATTATCATTTACATCAAATTTTGCACTTACACTTTGAACATTTTCCGAAAAAGGAAGTTGATGCTTAATTCTATTATAACTATCTAATTTTATTGAAAAAGTGGCAACTACTTGTTTATTTTGATAGGAATCAATTTCAGAGATTGTGATTGGATGAATGTATTTTTCGTAATGTAACTTATCAATCCAATTAAATAATTGTCCAATATCGTGCTCAACAATTCTGTTCGCTTCTCTGTGAATAATTATGTTGGTATCTAAAAGTACTTTCATTTAGTGGTTGTTCGTGGGTTATTCACATTATTGCCAACGTTTATGTATAAGAATAGTTGCGGGTTTGTATGCGAGGATTTTCCGAAGGAAAATCAGACGTTACAAACACGCAACGACCTTTGATTTAGCACTAAACCGCAATTATTTTTATACGGTGTTGGGTGTAGTTTTTTAATTATCTTTTTTCAGCATATTTAAATTTCTCAATTTTCTCTGGTAATTCATTCGTCACAGTCAATCGGTTTGATGTTATGTTCGGTTTAATTTTAATAACTTTAGTTTTTTCGTCAATTTCAACATCGTGTTCACTTCTCATATTTACAACGTCAATATGCAAGGCTTTAAACTGGTGTTTTCCATTTTTAAGGTTAATAATAACATATTCACTCGGTCTAATTTGTCCTAGAGGTTTATTGTCAATCCAAATGTTTAATCTAGCAGTGTTATCTATTTTATGCAAAATATCAGCTCCGTTATATATTAGTATTGTTCCGTTTCCTAAATTATCAAGCTCAACTTTTTCCAAATCAGTTTTGATAAAAGTGTAATCAGAAGTAATCGGCTTTAAAGCGCAAGATGTAAGTAATAAGACTAATGAGAATAGAATTATATTTTTAAGTTTCATAGAATTAAATTTATTTATTGTTTTTATGATTTTTCGAATTGTTTGGTCAAATTACACCCAACGTTTTTGTATAAGAATAGTTGCGGGTTTGTATGCGAGGATTTTCCGAAGGAAAATCAGACGTTACAAACACGCAACTGCCTTATTTTAAGCACAAAACCGCAATTATTTTTATACGGTGTTGCCCACTGGTTTTTATTTATTCAGCTTTATTTTCTTTTTATTCTCGAACCTAAATTCATTCAATTCCTTTAATTCAGACACAATCTTTTCTTTCCATTCAGCAACTTTTTTTTCATTTCGACCACTTTCAGTTTCTCTCATTAATTTCAGTCGAATTTCTGAAAATTCCGCTATTGTTTCGTTATTGATTTTATTCACAATGTCAAAACCTTTTGAAATTTCTTTTTTGTCTTTTAATATTCTTTTTCTGAATTTTCGTGCTTGAATTTCGGCAAGGTCAAATTGCATTTGTTGAAAGTCAATTTGTTTTTCAATACTCTCAACTTTTGTAGTGTCTATCCAAGATGCGTTTCCTAAAAATAGATTTCCAATTTTTTGATTCAGATTCCGTTTCATAAAGTCAAATCCGCCAATTGAGTGAGAAATCATAAATTGGCTATAAACAGCATCATTATTTTCGTCACTGATTTTGATTTTAAAATCATTAATGGTCAGTTTAGAACTTGAACTCCATCTTTTTTGTCCATCTTGTAATTCTTGTCCGAAACTTAAATTCAAACAAGTTATACTTATTATAATTCCTAAAAATATTCTTTTCATTTCTATTTTTCTCAACTTGTGGGCAACGTGATTGTATATGGTTTGTTGCGTGTTTTAAGCACCTAATTTAGCAAATACAAACCGAATAGAAAATCCGCGAGGATTTTCGTAAGTAGGCTAGAACTAGCAATAAATTATATACGGTGTTGGCTTTTAGTGCTTTTTTAAATCAGTTATTCATTCAGTTCCTTATCTACCATATATTGAAAAACTTCATCAAAACGTTCGACATAAGGCTCACTCATTCCATAATTAATGTACTCGTTTGCCAATTTGAAATTTTCATTGGCTTTTACATTTTTGTTTAGTTTTTTATAAATCAAACCTAATTGATAATAAGCTTCAGGAAATTGTTTTACTGATTCTAAAGATTTATTATAGAAAAAGATTGCTTTGTCATAATCTTTCATTTCTGTATAACACCTTCCAATATAAAAGAAAATCATATAATTGTCATTAGTGTCAAATCCCAATTTTTCTTCTTCTATATTAACAGTTTCAAAGGTCTTAATAGCTTCTTCAAAATCATCAAGTTTGTATAACGCTTGTCCTTTGTGAAAGCCACAAGGTTCTCCCCAACAAGAATTATAAGAATTCCCTGTAATTTTTTCTATTAAATTAACATCTCTTATAACACCTTCATAATCTCTGTAATAGTATAAAAGAGTCCAAGCTCTATATTCTAAAACATCTGCCTTTCCATTTGCTGTGTCAATTTCAACTGCTTTGTTTAAGACTTCCATAGCTTTGATATGTTCTCCAACTTTTTTATATGAATAAGAAAGTCTTTGCCTCAAATCAACATTATCAGGCTGAACTATTAAAGCAGAGTCTTTATATGTTCTATAAAGTTCAGATGGTTGTAAAAAATAGTTAGACATTTCGTGATACCAATTTGCTATTTCTCCTTTTTTATTTTCATCTAATGATGAATAATCTTTAGATTGTTTATTATTACAACTATTGACTAAAACTAGTATTGTAAAACTGATGATTTTATATTTTAAGGACATACATCTACGATTTTACCATTATTAATCTTAAACATTAAAAAAGCGTGTACATCTTTGTAATTAAGCCATTCTAATTGTGAGTTGGAAGCTGGAAATTCTTCTAATTTACTTACTTTATTAATAGTGTGATTTACAAACTCTTTCGAGAAAGCTGTTGCTTTAAAGTCTCTATTCATTTGAATTAAACCAAAATTGCCAACTTTTCCAGAACAGTTTATATTAAAATGAACTATTAAATATCCCGAGTTTGTTTCATTTTTTGGAATATTCTCATTAACATAATTTATTATATATTCATTTCCTTTATTAAAAGTAACATCATCGCCAAAGTAATATTCTCCTTGATATCCATCAAAACAATTTGAGTAAATAGAAGAATTTTTTGCTAGTTCGGTATAGTCTATAACACTTATTGATTCTTTGTGCAAAATAATGTTTTTTGAAACTCTTGAAGAAAAATCTCTTAATTCGATTTTGTTTGAATCATATCTCACAATTTGATAAATTGGTTGTGGATTAGAACTTTCTTTTTGAAGTGATAAAAAGTAAATATTATCTATTACAAAAATATTGTATGATTTTGTTTCATACTCTGAAATTGTTTTTAAACCTTGATAGTAATAATTCGTAATAATGTTAAGACTATCATTTTTAAAATAAAATAACTTTTCAATTTCTAAATCATTATTTGGGTTACTGTTTTCGTCTTCAACAACATCGTATTTCCAAATGAATTTCCCTATTTCTTTTTTAACTTTTTGAAGGTCAAGTTTATTTTCTGATTTTATTTTTTTGAATTTAGCACTATTTTTTGGACTCGGATTTCCGTTTTTAAATGTTTTAAAGTTTGTGGTATCTAGTAAGTCAAAAGCAAGGAATTCGTCATCCTCTTTTTGTATGATTTTCAGATGTTTTTCTTGAAAGTTAAGTGATTTGTTCTTGTTTATTGATGTATTTGTAATTTTATCAATACTATTACCTTTATTGTTGTAAAGATATATAGTGTCTTTTTTTTGTTGTATTATGAATGGATAAGGAACCATTTGGTCCATTATTCGGTATGTTCCAATATACGTTTCTGAACTAATATTTTGTTTATCACTACAACTAGTTAAAAAAACTAAAGTAATAAATGATAAAATAGTTAATCTCATATAATTCAATATTATAAATTTAAATTTTACAGGCTTTTGTTTATAACTGTAAACTTGCTGTTTTGCGATGTTCTTCAGCATTAAAGCCAACGTTTATGTATAAGAATAGTTGCGGGTTTGTATGCGAGGATTTTCCGAAGGAAAATCAGACGTTACAAACACGCAACGACCTTTGATTAAGCACTAAACCGCAATTATTTTTATACGGTGTTACCCACAGTATTTATTTTTCGCTTTTCAGTCTGATTTCAGTCATTACATTATTCAATTCAGCGAACAGATTGGAAAATTCCGATTCTCCGCTTTCCATTTTTGAAATACTTTCTGTAATTCGGGTTTGTCCCATATTTGACAAAAAGTAAAAATTCGCATTTCCGTTTGTCGGCAAATCAGGATTATCAAATTGTTTCCCTTTAAAAGAAATCAAATGTCCGTTTTCTACAAATTCTTTAGTTACTTTTTTAACACTTTCGTGTTGTCCAGCTCCAATAAATCCACCACCAGAACTTAAATAAATACTTGCATCTCCAGTCAAATATGTAACCACAGTTGCAGTTCCGCCATCCATATCTAAATCAGATACAATTCCGTAAACTTTTATTGAGTCTCCTGGAATTTGAAATCCAAGTTGTTCAGCTGTAACGGTCAATGCCATTTTTCGCATATCCATATAAGGATTCTGTTCAGCTGTTTTCTCCGTTTGCTGTGTTTTTTCAGTAATTTCTTTTTTCGGTTTGTTATTGCAACTGATTAGAATTCCAATTCCTGCGATTGAAACTATTCCGATTATTATATATGTCAACATTGGTTTTCTCATATTGTGGGTAACGTTGTTGTATATGGTTTGTTGCGTGTTTAAAGCAACTAATTTAGTAAATAATTACCGACCAAGAAAGTCCGTGAGGACTTTCGTAAGTAAGCAAAATGCTAGCAATAAATTATATACGGTGTTGCCAACCGTGTTTTTTCAGTTCCAAATTCCCGATTTTATCCAATTCAATTCTTTTACGTAGCCTTTTTTTAAAAATTTATTCCAATCATCCCAACTAAAAAAATTACTCGTATGTTTTATAAAGAGCAGTTTAATTTCTTTTCCATTAGATTGCTCAATAATTACTTCTCTTGGAAACGTGCCATTGATTTTTTCCAATTTTTTAAATTCCTTTATTTTAAAATCAGAGTTCTTAATTGCTTTTTTCAAATAATCAGAAGCTTGAACTCCAATGAAAAGGCAAAAATTAGGTTTTAAAATAGGCATCATTTCAAAATAATTTGACCATCCTTTTAAATAATCACTTTCAACTGGTCTGCTTTTTCTAGTATGCATTGAACTCTGAATAAAATTGTAAAATGTCAATTTTGACCATAGTACGTTTGTATCAATTTTACTGTCATTTCTAAATAATGCACGATTTAGATAATAGAATACTTTAGTTCGGTCATACTTTTTGTTGATAGCTATAATTGAATGAATATCTCTTGTGAATGTTAGTTGATTATTCCAATCTATCGATTCTTGATTGTCATCTCTATAATGACTTTCTCCAATAACCATTATTTTTTGTGCAGAATTAAAATAGTCTTTGCCAATAAATGGCAACCATTTCAATTCGGTAAGTTCTGTAAATTCCGAATCTTTTGATTTGTCCATTAATTTTATTTTAAAGATTGAATTTGATTTTAGTTACGATTTTCAACATTGTTGGCAACGTTTATGTGTAAGAATAGTTGCGGGTTTGTATGCGAGGATTTTCCGAAGGAAAATCAGATGTTACAAACACGCAACGACCTTTGATTAAGCACTAAACCGCAATTGTTTTTATACGGTGTTAGGTGCAGTTTTTTTATTCCGTTTCTATTTTCATTTCAGTTCTACACGCAGTTCCGCAAACTTTACAAATTCCGTCAATGTAAATTTTTCCGTCAAATTCGTATTCTATTGGATAATTCAGTCCAGTATCTGCTTTTTTACATTTTCCGCAATAATTATTTTCCGTAATCCATTCCTTTTCGTCTATCTCTCTTTCGTTAAAATTCCTTTCCAATCTTTCATAAACGACATTTATTAAAGCTCTTGGTTTTTCATTCGGTTTTACTTTTTCAAACATTTCATTAATTCCGTATTCCCAAGTAAAATCAGCAATTATTTCAGTTCCTGCGATTGCACAATCTTCTATATCATCTTCGGTTGCTGAAAAATCCAATACGCATAACCATTGAACTTCTTTATCCCTTAATTCAATTGATGCTTTTCGTAAAGATTTAGGCGTATTTCCTCCGAGTGCTCTTATAGCACTACTTTTTAAAAATTCGTTTATATCTGTTCCGAAGTTCATCGTTTTCCTCAAATTGCACCTAACGTCTCAGTATAAGAATAGTTGCGGGTTTACGTGCGAGGATTTTCCGCAGGAAAATCAGACGTAGTAAACTTGCAACGACCTTTGGTTAAGCCCAAAATTGAGCAATTATTTTTATACATTGTTAGCCACAGTATTTATTCTTTTTTGATTAAAATTATTGTATCTTTTTCAAGCAAATTCCTTTCTAAAAATTGATATCCTTCAAATTTAATTTTCAATTCAGTTTTTCCGTTTTTTGTATATATTGAATTATCATAAAATTCGATTTCATTGTTTAAATCTATTTCTTTAATTTTCCTTTCAAGTATTAAAAATTGCTTTTCCGTAATTTTATAAGGACAACACATTCCAAGAAAGCCTTGATTTTCTTGATAAATCACAAAATTATCTTTCTTATATTCGATATCATTCGGTTGAATAGGATAAAGAAATATTGAGGTTATAATTCCGAAAAATATTCCGCCAAACAACCAGAATAATAAAGTCAAAATTGGTGTAATTGCATAAAAACTAAAGTAAAATCCAATTTTCTTAAATGGCTTTAAATTCCAGAAAAAGAGAATAATTCCACTTCCATAAACTAATAGGTTTATAATATAAGCAAGGCTATAATTCAGACTTATTTCAATCGTGCTTTTCAGGGTAAAATTCAGTAAAGCAAATCCCAAAAGGTAGAAATGAATCTTTGTTATTATATTTCTGATTTGGGTTTTCGTCATATTGTGGCTAACGTGTTCGTGTATGATTAGTTGCGTTGGCTAGAACTAAATTAGTAAAAGAAAATGAACCAAAAGACAATCCGTCAATTTTTCCGAGTACACACAGACACAGCAATTAATTATAAACGTTGTTGTAAACTGTTATTGAGCGAACCATTCGTTGAGACAATTAATTCCGTTTAAATCAGCTACTCTTTCTATTTTTTCAGTAGCAGTATTTGCTCGCCAAACTTTCTTAATATTTTGTACCAATAAACTATCTGTCTTATCAACTATTGAAATGAGGTTTTCGTCATTATCCTTATTTACTTGACAATATCCAATAGTTATTAATTCAGGTTTATTTAGGTTTGGAATTATTAAAGTGTCTAAAACTTCGAAAATTCTATCTTCATCTATCGAATCTAGAGTAATCCTATTTAATACAATCATATTGTTTACATCATCTCTTAAATGGAGTATTCCATGTTTTGGTTCTGAGTTATTTCCATAAATTGTTGTGTCACTTATTTTAGTGTAATTCGAAAGTTTCTTAATATCTTTTATTTTTTCAAATTTCTTTCCGATAATGGAATCATTTTTATCTGTTGTATTTTTTCCACAACTTAAAATCATAAATACAGATAATATTAAGATAAAATTTTTCATAGATATTTTTTTATTTAAGCCAAAACGATAGTTAAGAAATATTGTTGCGTGATAATTGTTTACAACGTGTTTGTATAAGAATAGTTGCGGGTTTGTATGCGAGGATTTTCCGAAGGAAAATCAGACGTTACAAACACGCAACGCCCTTTGATTAAGCACTAAAGCCGTAATTATTTTTATACGGTGTTACCCTTTGTTTTTTTATTCCGAAACAGATTTTTTATAAACTCCAAAATTGAAAACTTGTCTTTGTTATTATCAGATTTGGAGTATTGTTTTTTAAAGTCGCTTATCACTTTTTCTTTTGTCCGTTTCCCGTATTTTCTTTCGTGCTTTTCAATCAAATCAGGTTTTAAATAAATTCCCCAGATACAATTAGAAAATTCTCCAGCTACAAATTCAATTGTCTCATTATCATTTTTAATCCAATATTTATTAAATGTTTTTAAAGCTCCATATAGAGGGTCTTTTACAATTATTTTTTCATATTCCGTATTCCATTTCAAGCTCCAAATATCAATTCCGCTTATTTCCAAATATTGGCTATCAGCAATCGAAGTGTAAAATTTCCAATCTAAATTCTCAGTCATTTTTAATAAAGGGTAACGGTTACGTATAAGAATAGTGCGTAGTTTGAGTGCGAGGATTTTCCGAAGGAAAATCAGATGCAAGCAAACAAGCACTAACTCTTGATTAAGGAATAAACTTACGCATTATTTTTATACAATGTTAGCAGTTCGGTTTTTTTATCCAATTTCAAATATGTCATTTATTATTTTATCAATTACATTCTTTGTCCTTGGTACGCTGTCTTTTTTCAAATAGTTTTTTAGTCCATTTGCTATTTTGTCCAGTTTGGGATTGTCAGTCAGTTTAGGATTCAATTCCCTCATGAAAAGAGACTGATTTAGTCGCTCTCCTCTTGTTGTACAGAACATTGTTGCATCGAGTGCAATTAAGCTCAAAGGTCTTCCCTTTTCAAGCCATTTTTCCGCTCTTTTCCAGCTGAAATTTGAACTCGCAGATAAATGTCCCCAATCTTGCGTAATATTTTTATTCCTCTTTGCATTTTTTTTTAATCCAGTCTAAAACGGGCTCATAATTCAAGAAGTTTAAAGGCGCCATAAATTCAGTCAGATATTTGTCCTCACAATCTTTGAGTTCTGTTGTAATCAATTCAAAAGCTTGTTTTTTGTCAAACTTTTCAATTAATTCCTCCATTCTAATCTGAAAGTTTTCTATTTTCTCTTTGTCATACATATGAGTGAGTTCAACTGACTGCTAACGTGTTTGTGTATGATTTCGTTGCGTGTTTCAGCACTAAATTTAGCAAATAAATCACAGATAGAAAGTCCGCGAGGACTTTCGTAAGTAAGCCATAACTAGCAATGAATTATACACGGTGTTGGCAGTAGTTATTTTAGTTTTTCACTTTCAAAAGTTGCTATAAATTCCTTTCTTGATTTATCAAAATAACCCACAATTACATTAAAATCATTTTCATTTTCTCTTAAAACCCTTCTTGGATTAGTCCGAACTAAATGCCTTGCAATTTTAGTTGCTGAAGCTTTATTTTTTCCTTCTATAATATGTGTAAATCTATCCAGACTGTTCTTAGAGATTACTTCTACTTTGTTCAATATAGATTTTTTAAGATTACCAAAAATTGATGCATAATTACTAGTTATTGCTCTTTTCATTTCGAAACCTTGTTTCACTCCATCATCATTAATGCTTAAAAAATCAAGACCGTTATCTTTTTCTTTGCCTTCAAATGTTATAAGCATTCTCCATTTATGTTTTTTAGCTAACCATTCGCCTAGGATTGAGTCTTTAGTTGAACTAGAATGCGATTCATAAACTTCTTTAACTTCTTCTATCGATGAATCCTCTATTTTTAAATCTAGGATTTTTTTTATTTTATAGAGGAAATCATTTGAATTATACATCCAAAATTTTTGTTCATTATTAGAACTAAATTCTGAAATTAATTCGTGTCTGGGCGATTTAGTATTAACATTTCCATCAAAATACCACCAATCTTTTTTGTTATCGTTAGTTACAAATATGACAGGTTTTCCATTTACATTAGCATACCTTAGTAATTGTTTCCAGAGGATTAAATCTCCATATTTTTGAAAACCACTTTTTTCATCAAAATCTTCGAAACCAGGTGGGATTTCATTTCTATACCTAAATTCACCCTCTTTACTAATAGCTAATAATTCATCATAATTCCATTCTTCACCTATTGTGAAATTTTCTTTGAAAGAATCATAAACTGAATCACTTGATTTTATTTTTTCAATTTGTTTAATTTTCTTTTTTATGTCTTTTTCGAGAAGCTTTTTGAAATTTTTGAATTCTTCATCTGTTTTTGACAAGTATTCGTCTAATAGATTAATTCTTTTCTCTAGATGGTCAAAATATTTATCTTCAAAAAATGGATGTTTATCATCTTTATGAGTTTTTTCTATAAGTGTTTTTAAATGTCCTTTAACGTTTGCAATCTGTTCAGTTTTGAATTTTTTTATAATTAAGTGCATTTCGTCAAAGTGGCCACTATCTTTATTGTCCTTACTTTTTGATAGTAAACTTTGATATGTTTCAATAGGCTTCATCATTACCTTTTCTCTATTTTTTTGAAACTCATAGAAAACTTGATATGGAAGCCACATTCTATTTTCTATTTTTCTGAAAACAGTGTCAAAAATTTCATTTTGTGTTTTACTTGAATAGTAATAGAAATCAAGTAGGGAAGAAGTGTCAAAAATAATTAAGGCATCATTAAACAATGATTTCTCTTCATTTTCATCTATTAAATATTTGTTCGTCATTTTGTCTAATTACTGCCAACGTGATTGTGTATGGTTAGTTGCGTGGTTTAGCAACTAAATTAGTAAACTTTTACGAACCCGTGAATATTCCGCAGGAATATTCGCAAGTAGAGAAGAACCTAGCAATTAATTATACACGGTGTTCTACGCAGTTTTTATTCAGTATTTTATTTTTTCCAAGTTCATAATTTTATCATATTCGTAAAGAATTCTGTCAGATTCAGAGAACGGAATTTGGTATAAAGCACAAACGTTTCTCAATTCGGTTAAATAGTCCAAATACTGAATTATATTATCGTTTAAGTTCGTTTTTAATTTCAGTTCGGCTCCGTAAATCATTCGATAAACTCTTTGGTCGATAATTTGATAAATTCTCGGATTCTTAAATCTCAAAATGGTCGAAGCCATTGGTAAGCGAATTCCTTTCGTTTCGAGCAAATGCATTAGGATTTCGCCAGTCAGAGCAGAATCGATAAATTCCGATTTTCGGTCAATTTTATTTATCAAATTCAGCGTTTCGTTATTCAATTCAGCATAACGATTGGTTTTCCACAACACAATTTCGTTTATCAATTCCTGATTAAAGTCAGATTTAACTTTATCTAACTTTTCGGTCAGTTCAGGTTGAAAGTTATATTCCAAATTCAGAAGTTCGTCAGTAGATGGATTATGTTCTTGTATTTTCTTCATTTCGTTGGTTTGGTCAAATTGCGTAGAACGGTCTCGGCTATGAGTAGTTGCGTGGTTTAGCACTTAACTTTGCAAGTACGCACCAAACTGAAAATCCGCGAGGATTTTCAGAAGTAGGCGAGAACAAGCAATTACTTATAGCCATTGTTGTGTTTAGTTTTTTATAGTCCCGTGAATTCAATGTCAAACCTTCCATCTCTTATTTCCACCATTTCTCCATTTTCGTTTATAGCATCAAACCAAAATGTTCCGGCGATAATATAATTTTCAATATCGTGATATGTAATTTTCACCTCTCCATTTATTAAATCCGTTGTTGTGTAAAATCCATTATCTATTCTACCATCTCTATATAATCCAAAGGTTTGGAATTGTCCATTCAAATTTGAGTCACCATATGAGCCCAATTGATACGTATTTCCAGCCAAAGAAATAGGCTGAAAGGTTATTGGGTCTCTGTAGTCTATATCATATACTTGTATATTCAAGTTTTGGTCATCTCCAATCCCTGAATTTTCGTGACGTATTCCTAATGCAAAGTAATAAATATCATCATCGTTGGAAAATCCGAAGAATTTAGGCGGATTTCCAAATCCAGTTCTATAAGGAACTAAAACTTTTCCGTTAACTAAACACGACATACCACCTGTTCCATCATTATTTATTGATGTCAAAGTATCATCGTCGTCTTTTGAACAAGATATCAGGCTAAATAAAATAAAAAGAAGAAATATTTGTTTCATTTTAATTCGGTCGTTAAATTAAACACAACGGTCTAGTGTATGATTTCGTTGCGTGTTTAAGCACTAAAGTTAGCAAATAAATCACAGATAGAAAGTCCGCGAGGACTTTCGTAAGTAAGCTATAACTAGCAATGAATTATACACATTGTTAGCTACAGTTTTTTATATTTTAGTTTTTCAGAGTTTAGCATTTTTTCCACTTTTTTATTCAGACTGCTGATAGTAAACTCAGAAAACAGTTCGATAATCAGAATATATATTAGTCCAAAAAGCGGTAACATTAGCATTTCAAATCCAATGTCATTTCCAACTATAATTTGATATAATGCTATAATCAGAGTTAGTGCAACAAAGAAAATCATAAACCAAAACTGCATCTTATATGTTGCTCCATTTACACGATTTAAAGTCAGTTTGCTTTCAGTTCCGTTTTGATTGGTATTCACGCAGTTCAAATTCAGTTTTACTAATGGACCAAGATTTGGTTTAAAAACTGCAAATGAAATAGTGCTATAAATATCAATTCCACCATTATCTGGATAATCGCCTGATAGATTGAATTTCTTTCCGAACGTTTTTCGATTTAATTCAGTTCGGACAGTTTTATAGAATTCATCCGCTGATTTGTAAATGGTATATTCTACTAGTTTCTTTTTCAATCGCTGGTTGATTAAATTGTAGCTAACACATATATATGTGCTACAAATGCTAATATAAAAAAAATGGTTGAATTTTAGTACATCTAAGTAAGTATCTTACCTAAGCGTGGTATATAACTATATGTGTTTGGTATATCAAAATTTAGTATATTTAGGTATTGATATACTAAATACTTAATAAATGGAACTTTCCAATTATACATTTCAGCTTGGTACACATAGAGAAAAAAAAGTAATTTGGATTAAATTTCCTTACAATAAAGAACTGCAAAAACAATTACGCGATCGATTTCCTTCGGTATCCTATAGTGCTTCAAATAAAAGCTGGTACCTCGCCGATCTTCCAGTAGTTCGTAAACATTTAAATATAAATCAGACTTTAGTCGGTCAAAAATTTTTTGAAAATATTCACCTTATTAACCAACAAGCATTTATCGATTATAGAAATCAATTACTTATGAAATCCTACAGTATAAATACACAACGTATTTATATTGCAGAATTTGCAGAATTACTAATCTTAATAAACGATTATCCAATTAATGAGTTAACACCTAAAAGGCTAAAAGACTATTTTTTATACTGTGTACAACAGCTTAAAATGAAAGAACGTAAAATGAATGGGAAAATTAATGCCATTAAGTTTTATTTCGAGCAGGTAATTCACAGGCCAAAAATGTTTTTTGATATTCCAAGACCAAAGAAACCTAGTACGCTGCCCAAACTGTTAAGTAAGCAGGATGTAAAAAAAATAATTAACTATACCGGCAACCCAAAACATAAACTTGCTATAAAGTTATGCTACGGTATGGGGTTGAGGGTGTCTGAAGTGGTAAATATAAAAATTAACCATATTGATAGTTCCCGAATGATGGTACATATAGTAGGAGCAAAAGGTAAAAAGGATAGGTATGTACCTTTGCCCAAGTCCATTTTACTAGAACTAAGATCTTATTATAAAATATATAAACCAAAGGAGTATTTGTTTGAAGGTCAATATGGAGGTAGTTACTCGAAAAGTAGTTTACAACAAATATTTAAAAAAGCTATGCGAAAAGCAGGAATCACTAAAAAAATTGGCATTCACGGATTAAGACATAGCTATGCCACACATTTGCTAGAAGCTGGGGCAGACTTAAGGTTTATTCAAGAGTTACTAGGGCATTATTCTATAAAAACAACTCAAGTATATACCAAGGTGTCTCATGGACACATGTCTAAAATAAAAAGTCCTTTAGATAGTTTGTAACACTTACATAAAATAAGTCTATTAAAGTTGAATACAAAAAAAATCCCGGTATAAACTACCGGGATTTTAAGATTTCTTTTTTTTAAAGGAGGTGTTTACTCCTCAATTAAAACCCATTCACCTTTAGCTAATAAAGGTTCGGCTTGTTTATATTTTAAAGTTTTGTTTTCACCATTAATTACGTGTTTTATAGTAACACGATCGTTACGGCCAATTTTTGGCTTATCACGAACAACAGTTTCAACAACTTCTGGTTGGCGTTGTGTATTGCCTGCAGCTCTGTTTTGTGCCGAACGCTCATCTAGGTTAGGGATTTCTTCTTTTTCTATATTAAGATTTTCTTGCTTTCTTGCACGCGCTTCCTGAATAGTATCTTGTGTTTCTTGAGGTAATTCACCTTTAAATAAAAATGAAATAACATCTTTATTTACTTGGTCAATCATAGCTTTAAACAACTCGAAAGCTTCAAATTTATAAATTAAAAGCGGGTCTTTTTGCTCGTGCACTGCTAACTGTACCGATTGCTTTAACTCATCCATTTTACGTAAATGCGTTTTCCAAGCATCATCAATTATGGCAAGTGTAATGTTCTTTTCAAAATCGGTAATTAATTGTTTACCGTTAGTTTCGTAAGCTTTTTCAAGATCTGTAACTACATTTAAACTTTTAACACCATCTGTAAAAGGTACAACAATACGTTTAAATTTATCGGCTTGAGTTTCATATACATTTTTAATAACCGGGAAAGCAAGTTCTGCATTTCTAGCCATTTTATCTCTGTAATGTGTAAACGCGGCTTTGTATATTTTAGATGTAATGTCTTGTGCCGATAGTTTACCAAATTCTTGTTCAGTAATTGGCGAACTCATAGAGAAATAACGAATCAATTCAAACTCGAAATTTTTAAAATCGTTAGCGCCTTTATTAGTCTCGGCAATGCCTTCCGAAGTATCAAAAATCATATTTGCTAAATCGACACGTAAACGTTCTCCATTTAAGGCATTATAACGACGCTTGTAAACAACTTCACGCTGCGCATTCATAACATCATCATACTCTAATAATCGCTTTCTAACACCAAACTGGTTTTCTTCCACTTTTTTCTGTGCACGCTCAATAGATTTCGAAATCATAGAGTGCTGAATGACTTCGCCTTCTTTTAATCCCATTTTATCCATCATTTTCGCAATACGCTCCGATCCAAATAAACGCATTAAGTTGTCTTCTAGCGATACATAAAATTGAGAGCTCCCTGGATCTCCTTGACGACCAGCACGACCACGTAATTGTCTATCCACACGACGCGAATCATGACGTTCTGTACCTACAATGGCTAAACCACCTGCTTTTTTAACTTCTTCAGATAGTTTAATGTCTGTTCCACGACCAGCCATATTGGTTGCAATAGTTACCTGTCCTGCATTTCCTGCTTCGGCAACAATATCGGCTTCGCGTTTGTGTTGTTTCGCATTTAATACATTGTGCGGTATTTTACGAATGCTTAGCATTTTACCCAATAACTCAGAAATCTCAACCGATGTGGTACCAATTAATACTGGTCTTCCGGCTTGCGATAATTTTGTTACTTCATCAATAACCGCATTGTATTTTTCACGTTTTGTTTTAAAAACTAAATCCTCTTTATCATCACGAGCAATAGGGCGGTTGGTTGGTGTTTCTAAAACATCTAGTTTATAGATTTCCCAAAACTCGCCAGCCTCTGTTAATGCTGTACCTGTCATACCTGCTAGTTTGCGGTACATTCTAAAGTAGTTTTGTAAGGTTACTGTAGCAAATGTTTGTGTAGCATCTTCAATCTTTACATTCTCTTTAGCTTCAATAGCTTGGTGTAATCCATCAGAATAACGACGACCATCCATAATACGACCTGTTTGCTCATCAACAATCATCACTTTATTTTCCATCACCACATATTGGGTGTCTTTTTCAAATAAAGCATAGGCTTTTAGTAATTGGTTAAGCGTATGGATACGCTCAGACTTCACACCAAACTCCTTAAATAATTCTTCTTTCAGGTTAGCTTCTTCTTCAACAGGAAGTCCTTTCTCTTCAATTTTAGCAACCTCAATACCAATTTCTGGCAAGATGAAGAAATCTGGATTATCTTTTCCAGAAATATACTCAACACCCTTATCGGTTAATTCAACCTGATTATTTTTTTCTTCAATAACGTAGTATAAATCCGCGTCAATCTTTGGCATTTCGCGGTTGTTATCTTGCATGTAAAAGTTCTCGGTTTTCTGTAAAAGTTGTTTAACACCTTCTTCAGATAAAAACTTAATAAGCGCTTTATTTTTAGGAATACCACGATATACTTGCAACAGTTTAAAACCACCTTCCTTAGTATCGCCATCGCTAATTAGTTTTTTAGCTTCAGCCAAAACACCAGTTAAATATTTACGTTGTACCGATACAATATCGTCTACCTTTGGTTTTAATTCTGTAAACTCATGGCGATCGCCTTTAGGGATAGGACCAGAGATAATTAACGGTGTACGCGCATCATCTACCAATACAGAATCCACCTCATCTACAATAGCGTAGTGGTGCGGACGTTGTACTAAATCGTCTGGCGAATGCGCCATATTATCACGTAGGTAATCAAAACCAAATTCGTTATTGGTACCATAAGTAATATCGGCATTGTAGGCTTTTCTTCTGGCATCAGAGTTTGGTTGGTGGTAATCAATACAATCAATACTCATCCCATGAAACTCAAAAATAGGAGCCATCCACGCGCTATCACGTTTTGCTAAGTAATCATTTACCGTTACTAAATGCACACCTTTACCAGCTAAGGCATTTAAGTAAACCGGTAGCGTAGCCACTAAAGTTTTACCTTCACCCGTTTGCATTTCGGCAATTTTACCTTGGTGCATAGCAATACCACCAATTAACTGTACATCGTAATGTATCATGTCCCAAGTAATAGGTTTTCCAGCCGCATCCCAAGAGTTTGCCCAAATAGCTTTATCGCCATCTAAAACAACATTATCTTTCGCTCCAGATATAGTTCTGTCAAACTCGGTAGCCGTAACAGTAATAGAAGTATTGTTTGTAAAACGCTTTGCAGTTTCCTTAACTACAGCAAAAGCTTCTGGTAAAATATCGTTTAAAACACCTTCGGTAATTTTATAAGCATCATCCCTTAACAGGTCAATTTTCTCATAAATATCTTCACGAGCATCAATATCTTCGGTATTGTCCGCTTCTAGAGTTAAATCGGCAATTTGCTTGTCAATATCGGCATTAGCCTCGGCAATTTTTGCTTTAAACTCAAAGGTTTTAGCCCTTAATTCATCATGACTTAAAGCCTCTAACGCGGCTTCAAAAGATTTAATTTTATTAACCAATGGCGATGTTGCCTTTACATCTTGTTTGGCTTTATCGCCAACAAATATTTTTAATACCGAATTTAAAAAACTCATTTGTGTAATTTTATATGTTTTATCTAGGACTGTCCTAGGTTTAAGTTCGTTTTTATTATGCCTTTTAAAAGGCTATTCAAAGATACATTTTAGAACAAAAAAAAAGCCTCAATTCGAGACTTTTTTTTATCTATGCTGCAATGCTTTATTTAATATTCATCTTCATTCCAGAGGTAATCCTCATCGGTAGGATAGTCAGACCAGATTTCTTCTATAGAGTCATAAGAGTCGCCTTCGTCCTCAATAGACTGTAAATTTTCAACAACCTCTAAAGGGGCGCCCGTTCTAATAGCGTAATCTATCAATTCGTCCTTTGTTGCTGGCCAAGGTGCATCACTTAAATAAGATGCTAATTCTAATGTCCAATACATTTCTTTTGTGTTTAATTTTTTGCAAAAATAATTTTTTAGTTTAAACACACAAGAAAAAAATGAATTATTTAATCATTAATTATAAGAACGTATCTTTTTGTACTCTAAACCCTTGCAATTATTTCTGCGGGTTAATAATTTTTTTGGCGAAAGATATTTTGGTGTCACTTCGAGTGTCCCGGTTTATTTGGGGAGGTTTCCAGAAGTGGGCGTTACCACAAGGGTCGGGCTTTTCGTTACAAGTCCTCGCACCTCCTTCGTCGGGCTGTGGGCTATCCACTGCAATCCCTAACGCGGGTACGTCTGCAGTTGTCAGTCTTCAGTAAGCAGTTTTTTAACACCTGCTATTTTCAACTTCTAACTTCGTGCTTCAACGCTTCTCAGGAATCCACTTAATTTCATTTGCTTGTAAATCAAACGACAACTTTCGTGCCAACACAAAAAGATAGTCAGAAAGACGGTTTAAATAAGTCAGCGCATTAGCCTCAAAAGGTTCCAATTCGTTAAGTGCAGATGCTAAACGTTCGGCTCTACGGCACACACAACGCGCAATGTGACAGAATGACACGGTTTGGTGTCCACCAGGTAAAACAAAATGCGTCATGGGTGGTAAGGCATCGTTCATGGCATCCATTTCCCGTTCTAAGCGCTCAATATCTTCACTCGAAATTTTTTCAATATTAAGGCGCTCCTTGCCGTTTTTTAAAATAGCTTTTTCGGGGTCGGTTGCTAAAATAGCGCCAACCGTAAACAGTCTATCTTGAATTATAATAAGTAAATCTTTGTAATTAGGGTTAATATCTTGGTCGCGAATTAAACCTAAATGCGAGTTTAGTTCATCCACGGTTCCGTAACTATCAATTCTAATATGGTGTTTTGGTACACGTGTTCCTCCAAATAATGCAGTAGTACCTTTATCGCCTGTTTTTGTGTAAATTTTCATCTGATATTTTTTGTTGTTTTAGAGGTCAGATGTTTTTCGTTAATTTCTTTTTAACGATATAAATTCTGTTTTCTAATTTCATGTTATAAAGGTAAAAGTTAAAAATCGAATACTCAAAAAAAAGGTATTCTATTTAATTACAAGCTACACATAGCACGAGCATTATGTTTTTATAAAAATCACGATTAATTAATATTTAAATAATACCTAAAACTTAATGTATTACCTAAAAAAATAAAGACCTTGTAAAAAAAAGATAAAATGCTAACAATTAAGATGTTTAAACAAGAAAACTCTTATTTTTGCAGCTAAATCGTAAAGAGGGATAATGAAAAAAATTAGCGTGTTATTGGTGTTTACAATGTTTACTTTAATCATGGATGCGCAATCCTATTTAGGGTTTTTAACCGATAATTACAGCGGCGTACATAGCCTTATATCTAATCCTGCAAATATTACCGATTCTAGATTTAAAACCGATATAAACCTTGGTGGTGTAAGTGTTTTTGGTGGTAACGATTATTATGGTATTAATGTTTGGGATGCATCAAGAGACGGCTATAGTTTCGATATGGCAGCAAAAATAAACTCGAATGGTGCTAATAGCGCTCTAGTTAATACCGATGTTTTGGGGCCTTCTTTTATGTTTAATTTAAGTAAAAATAGTTCGATAGCTGTTTTTACAAGAGCGAGAGCTTTTGTTAATGCTAATGACTTTGACGACGCTTCTATAGCAGCAATAGACGATGACTCCACCAGAGATTTTATTTTAAATGAAGCGCAACTAAATGTTTTAGGACATTCCTGGGGCGAAGCAGGAATTACTTATGCCAGAACGTTGGTAAACAAAAATAAACATTTTTTAAAAGGAGGTGTTTCGTTAAAATATTTACAAGGTTTAGGTAGTGTTTTTATAACCGGAACCGATATTTATGTGGATTACGATGCCGATGGAACTGCTTTTTTTGGCGGTGAAAACACAGGAAGTATAACTACTAGTGGAGACTTAACGTATGCACGTAGTGCCGAGTTTGATAATGATGATTACGACATTAAATTACCAGACAATGCTAATGGTGTTGGGGTAGATTTTGGTTTTGTTTATGAGTTAAGACCAAACTATAAAGACTATAAAACATCAGGTTATAGTCCTTATAATTTTAAACACAAAAACAAGTATAAATTAAAAGTTGGGGTCTCTGTAACAGATATTGGTTTTGTAGATTATAAAGATGCCGTTAACGAAACTTTTAATGTTAATTTCGATGACTTAAATCAAGACGATTACGAAGATACAGCAGAAGACCTCGGGAGTTTTTTAAACTCATATTACATTCGTGCCAATACAGAAACGGGTTATAAAATAGATTTGCCAACAGCGTTGCACCTAAACGTAGATTGGAGCCTTAGTAATACCATATACTTAAATTTAAATACCGATTATTCATTAATTTCTAAAAACAGAATAACTGCAAATAGGGTAGCCAACTTGGTGTCTTTTACACCACGCTACGAAAGTAAATGGTTTAGTTTTTATGTGCCACTAACAGTAATTGAAAATAATGGGTTTAGAGTTGGTTATGGTTTTAGAGCAGGTCCGGTTTATGTTGGGTCAGGATCAATTTTATCGGCATTTGGTAGCGATAATAATAGGCAAGCAGATATTTATGCCGGTGTAAAGGTGCCTGTATATCAAAACGGTCCTAGCGATAAAGATGGCGATGGGATTTACGATAAATTAGATTATTGTCCTAAAGAATTTGGTCCTGTTTCAAATAATGGTTGCCCAATTAAAGACCAAGATAACGATGGTATTGTAGATGGAGAAGATGCTTGTCCCGATGAAGTTGGCCCTGAAGAAAATAAAGGTTGTCCTTGGTGCGATAAGGACAAAGATGGTATTTTAGATAATGTTGATGAATGCCCGGAACTAGCAGGAAATCAAGAAAATAATGGTTGCCCTTTTAAGGATACCGATGGCGATGGCGTTTTTGATAAAGATGACGATTGTATTTACGAAGCGGGATCTGTGGCTAACAATGGTTGTCCTGAAGCGGTAATTGAAAGACTACAGAATACTTTAAATAATTACGCTAAGGTTATATTTTTTAATTACGGAAAATCGTCACTTAAACCTGAATCCAGTATGGTTTTAGCTGATATTATAGCGGTTTTAAATGAATATCCTAACTCGAAGTTTGTAATTGAAGGTCATACCGATAGTATTGGAAGTTATGAGTTAAACCAAAGGTTATCAGAAACTCGAGCTTATGCAGTAAAAAATTATTTAATAGAACATGGTATAGATCCAACACGTTTATCTGCTATCGGTTATGGCGAAAAAAGACCAGTTGCTACAAATATGTATAAAGCAGGACGTTTGCAGAATAGGAGAGTGGAGATTAAGCTTGTAAACTAGTAGAAATATTAAATTATAATTTAAAAACTCAATCTAGTTTTAGGTTGAGTTTTTTATTGTCCTAATTATATTCGTATTGTAAAATGTTCCTTTACTTGTTCTTTTCTAAAAAAAACAAATCCCCAAAAAAAGGTATCAATAGTAACGGTTACTTTAGGATGGTTTTTTATAATTTCCCAAGCTTCAGTCATACCTTCCGACCAATAAATATCATCAAAAATAAAAACCGAATCGTTAGTGGTTGATTCTAGTAAAGCTTCAAAATATTGCAATGTCGCTTCCTTTTGATGGTTTCCATCAAAAAAAATGAGATCGTATTGTTTAGAATTTAATTTTTCAATTTCAGTTTTAAAATTGCCATTTACCAATGCTATATTTTCGGCTTTAAATTTGTTTAATTGTTGTTTTGAAAACAACGCGGTTTCCGGACAACCTTCAACAGAGGTTATGTTCGCTTTCGGGTTTCCTAAGTGCATAGCATGTGTTGTAATACCCAAGGAAGTACCTAACTCTAATATATTTTGCGGTTTAAAATAATTAGTAATTCTGTAAATTAACTTAGCACGTTTGTTAGTTGTACCCGCATTTTTAGCAATATTGGCAATATCACGCTCTTGGGTTTTCATTTTTTGAGAACCAGCGCCTAAATCTGTTACCTTAATTTTAGTTTTATTTTTTAAAAGTGAAGCTTTGTAATTACTAATAAGGTTGTAGCTGTTATGCTTGGAAGTATCGTAAAAGCAAGTGGTTACCAAATTATAAACAAAAGGGGAGTGCACACCATGTTGATTGGTGGATTTTAGCAGAAATTTTATGTATTGAATAACCTGGTACAACCCGTGTTTATTTTTATCCTTCTAATTTTGAAGATAATTCGAACCAACGCTCTTCCTTGGCTTCAATGGTATCAATAATTTTCTGAAGCTTATCTGAAAGTTCATTAATATCGTCTTGAGATAAATCTGGGTTATGGAACTTGGCTTCTAATTCTTTTTTATCAAAAGCTAAAGCATTCAATTTGCTTTCAATGTTTCTTAATTCCTTTTCCTCGTTAAAAGATAATTTTGAAGCTTCGTTTTGTTTCCATGATTTGTTATCCTTTTTATCTTCATCAGCTCCTGTATTTGGTATTACAGGTTGGCTGTCTTCATAAACTCTATAATCCGAATAGTTTCCTGGAAAATCTTCAATAATACCTTCGCCTCTAAATACAAAAAGGTGATCAATAACCTTATCCATAAAATACCTATCGTGCGTTACAACAATAATACAACCTGGGAAATCTAAAAGGAAACTTTCTAATACGTTAAGCGTTACAATATCCAAATCGTTTGTAGGCTCATCTAGAATTAAAAAATTAGGGTTTTGTATTAAAATAGTACACAAATATAAACGTTTACGTTCGCCACCACTTAATTTTTCAACATAATCGTATTGTTTTTTTCGGCTAAATAAAAAGCGTTCTAATAATTGCTGAGCGCTAATTGTTTTTCCTTTTTTTAACGGAATATGATCTCCGAATTCACGAATAACATCGATTACCTTTTGCTCTGGTTTTATATTTATTCCACTTTGTGTGTAATAACCAAATTTAACGGTATCACCTTTAACTACTTTACCAGAATCTGGTTGCGCAGTTTGTGTTAAAATGTTTAAGAAAGTTGTTTTTCCTGTACCATTTTTACCAATAATACCAACGCGTTCTCCTTTTTTAAAGGTGTACTCGAAGGCATCAAGGATAGTCTTATCTTTAAATGCTTTGGATACTTTATGGAATTCTAGAATTTTACTTCCTAGGCGTTCCATGTTTAATTCTAACTGCACTTCGTGGTCATTTCTGCGTTGATGTGCACGGTGTTTAATATCGGCAAAATCATCAATTCTAGACTTCGATTTTGTGGTTCGAGCTTTAGGCTGACGACGCATCCAGGTGAGCTCCTTTTTAAAAAGTTGTTTTGCTTTTCCTGTTTCAACCGATTCACGTTCTATTCTAGCCTCTCTTTTTTCTAAATAATAAGAGTAATTACCTTTGTAACTATATAATTCGCCTTCATCTAACTCTATAATTTCATTACATACACGCTCTAAAAAATAGCGATCGTGAGTTACCATAAATAAGGTGATGTTTTCCTTAGCAAAAAAGGCTTCTAGCCACTCAATCATTTCTAAATCTAAATGGTTTGTAGGCTCATCTAAAATTAATAAATCGGGTTTGTTAATTAAAGCATTGGCTAAGGCTAAACGTTTTTTTTGTCCGCCGGAAAGCACACTTACTTTTTGATTTAAATCATCTAGTTTTAACTTAAAAAGAATTTGTTTGTATAGAGTTTCAAAGTCCCAAGCTTGATGGCGTTCCATAGCATCAAAGGCCGTTTGGTATGCATCCGTGTCTTCTGGATTTAGAAGCGCTTTTTCATAACTAGCTATAATTTTTAAAATAGGATTATCGCTTGCAAAAATAGTTTCTTCAACAGTTAAAGCATCGTCAAATTTAGGATCTTGAGATAAGAAGGAAACTTTAATGTCCTTTCTAAAAATAACGTCTCCAGAATCTGCTGAATCATCGCCCGATAGAATATTTAGAATCGATGTTTTGCCCGTTCCGTTTTTTGCAACAAATGCTATTTTTTGGTCCTTATGAACGCTAAATGAAATGTTTTCAAAAAGGGTATGTTCGCCGTAGGACTTCGATATGTTTTCAACTGTGAGATAATTCAAGTGCTGTTGTTTTTTTTGCAAAGAACGGATAAAAAACCAAAAAATCCGTTATAAGTTTTATTCTTCAAAGCTAAAAGTTATATTTGCGTTATATCAATTTGATGAATATGAAGCCCTATTTCGTTGTTACTTTATTGGTTTTTAGTGTTTTATGTACTTCATGTATAAGTAATAAAGACGTTGTTTATTTACAAGATAAAGAGGAATCTGCTAATACAGGTCTTGTTTTAACAGAAATACCTAAGCCTTATCGGGTTCAGGTCAGTGATGTTTTAAGCATTAAGGTTAAGGCATTAGACCCAGAACTTGTTGGGATATTTAACCCTGTTGCCGATGAAGGAAGTGATAGAGAGCAAAATCAATCTGGACTTTATTTTAACGGGTTTACTATAGATATACACGGAAATATAGAATTCCCTATTTTAGGAGAAATTAATGTATTGGGCTTTACTACTGAAGAGATTGAAGAGAAAGTGAAGTCTGAACTTTTAAAGCAATATTTTAAAGAAAATGCAGAGTTATTTGTAACAGTAAAATTAGCAGGACTGAGGTATACCGTAACTGGAGAAGCTAGCGGTGGCGTTTATACTTTATTTCAAGATCGGGTAAACCTTATTGAAGCATTAGCCAACGCTGGAGATTTACCAGATACAGCAGATAGGAAGGATATTTTAATAGTTAGACAATATCCTGGAGGACAAAAAATTCATCATATCGATTTAACAGATATAAAAGCTATGCAATCTCCCTTTTATTATATTCAACCTAATGATATGATTTTGGTAAAACCTTTAAAGCGAAAGTCTTTAGGAGCGGGGCAAACGGCAATACAAAACATTACTACTATTGCTTCAATTTTATCTGTACTGGTTTCTACATATTTCTTAACCCGAAATCTATAATTTTTTTTAGACTAAACTATGGAAGAGGAATTCGAAATTTCAGAATCGCAATCGCTACCTTCATTTGATGTTAAAGCGTTTTTGATAAGAGTTTTAAGTTATTGGAAATTATTCGTTTTGTTTATAGGTCTTGGTATATTTATAGTTTACCAACAAAACATTCGTAAACAACAATCGTATAGATTAAGTACTCAAATTTCTGTTGAAGAAGAATCTAACCCATTATTTACATCTACAACAAGTTTAACTTTTAACTGGGGTGGCGTTACTGGAAAAGTTCAAACTATAATGACTTCTTTAAGATCTCGGTCTATTCATGAGAAAGTGGTTGACAATTTACAATTTTATATTACCTATTTAAAACAAGCTAGGTTTAGAAAAGACGATGTTTACAAAGCATCACCAATAAGAATCAATTTAATACCAAATACAAATCAAGTATTAAATAACCCGATTAAAATAAAATTTCTTGAAAACAATAAGATTTTACTTTCTATAAATTTTGAATCTAATGTAGCAAAAACTCAAAATTACGATTCAAAGAAAAAAACAAATATTGATGTTCCTTTAGGAGAATTTAGCCAACAATATACCTTAGGAGATACCATTAGTCTTCCTTATGTAAATGGGGTGATTTATTTAGCTGAAGAGAGGAAACCAACAGTTAATGAAGAGTATTTTATTCAATTTAGTGATTTTGATGGGGTAGCTGCTAAGTATAGAAACAAGTTGGTTATCGATAATCCTAGAAATTCACCAACTTTAAATTTAAGTATTGTTGACGTTAATAAAGGTAAAATTGTAGATTATTTAAATGAAACTGTTTCCGTTTTAAGTGAAAATCAATTAAATAGAAAGAATCTATTTGTAACAAATACTATTGAGTTTATAGATAGTCAGTTAGATAGAGTGAAATCTCAATTAACTATAAATGCAGATTCTTTAAATGACTATAAACAAAAAAACAGAATATTTGATTTAACAAATGAAAGTGCTGCCATTAATACAAAATTAACTGCTCTTGAAACGGAAAAAGACGATATAAATAGAAAATTAGCATATTATAATAGCTTAGAAACCTATTTAAAAACTAGTAACTCTTTTACAGATGTTCCTGCACCTTCCATTTCTGGAATTGACGAAGGTAATATTCTGTCAAACATCGCTAAAATTAATGCACTATCGGTACAAAAATCTAAGTATGGTGCAACAGTTAGAAAAGACGCTACCATATTTGCCGATTTAAATCGCGAAATCGAAGGATTAAAATTAGTCCTTTTAGAAAACATAAATTCTGCAAATACTGAACTAAAAAGAGAACTACAGTCTTTAAATAATAAAATAGCCATTGAGGATGGTAAAATAAGAAAGCTTCCAAAAGCGCAGCAAAAATTATTTGATATAGAAAGGCAATATGCTCTAAGTGAAAAAACATATAATGTGTTTTTAGCAAAACGAGGAGAAGCAGATATTATAAAGTCGGCTAGTGTTTCAGATATTGTAATAATAGATTCTGCAAAAGATACAGGAGCAACTCCTATAGATTTACGCTTAAGTTCAAGATATTTATTTGCCATTATAGGAGGGATTTTGCCACCATTATTATTAGCTTTTTTGCTAACTTTTTTAGATAATAAACTGCATAACCCCCAAGTGTTAGAAAGCCTATCTAGTATTCCGTTATTAGGTGTAGTTGGTAAAAATAATTTAGAGAATAACATGGTTGTGCACTTAAAACCAAAATCCACATTAGCAGAAGGGTTTCGGTCTATAAGGTCTAGTTTGCAATATTTTTATAAAAAAAATAATTTAGAAGGCTCAAAAACAGTTATGGTTACCTCATCGGTTAGTGGCGAGGGTAAAACGTTTTGCTCTATTAATATTGCTACGGTTTTTGCTATGAGTGGTAAAAGGGCTGTGTTAGTAGGGTTAGATTTAAGAAAACCAAAAATATTTGGTGATTTTGACATTAAAAATGATATTGGGGTAGTTAATTATTTAATTGGTCAAAAAGATATTGAAGCGGTTATTCAAGATACTAAAGTACCTAATTTAGATGTTATTACATCTGGGCCTATACCGCCAAATCCATCAGAATTACTTATGAGTGATAAAATGGATGACATGATGGTTTATTTAAAACAAAATTACGATTATATTGTTTTAGATACGCCACCTATAGGTCTTGTTGCTGATGCGTTAGAACTAACAGAATATGCTGATGCAACTGTTTATGTAGTAAGACAAGATTATACCAAAAAAGGCATGCTTAGCTTAATTAATACTAAATACAGCAAGGGAGAAATTCAAAATTTAAGTTTTGTATATAATGGCTATAATCAAAAAGGAAAATATGGTTATGGTTATGGATATGGCTACGGTTATGGCTATGGTTACGGAAGTTATGGTAATGGTTATAATGATGATGATTCTGAAAAGAAAACAATCATTTCTCGAGTAAAGTCTTTTTTTAAAATTAACTTAAATTAAGTATACCTTGGTGGAAAAAAACGAAAATTGGCTTTATGTTATTTCTCCAAAACAAAAGTTTATAGATTTAAATTTTAAGGAAATTTGGAGGTATAAGGATTTAATGCTGCTTTTTGTAAAACGAAATGTTGTTACGTTATACAAGCAAACCATTTTAGGTCCTTTATGGTATTTAATTCAACCTTTATTTACTTCTGTAATTTTTACTTTGGTATTTAATAATTTAGCCAATATTAGTACAGGTAACGGTGTACCTTCTTTTCTATTTAATTTGGCTGGTATTACTTTATGGAACTATTTTAAAGAATGTTTAGTAGGAACAAGTGATACATTTAAGAAAAACCAAAACATTTTTGGTAAAGTATACTTTCCAAGAGTTATAATGCCAATTTCGGTAGTGGTTTCAAACCTTATAAAATTTGGTATTCAACTTTTGGTTTTTATTATTTTTTATATATATTTTGTTTGTTTAACTACCAAAGCTACTCAAGCATCACCACAAATAGAATTAATCTTTTTACCCGTATTAGTGTTTTTTATGGGACTTCTTGGTTTAGGTTTTGGAATGATTATATCCTCAATGACTACAAAATATAGAGACCTATCTTACTTGGTTACTTTTGGTGTGCAATTATTAATGTACGCCTCTGCGGTTATGTATCCTTTAGATTTAATTAAAACTAAAGTTTCAGAAGGTAAGATTCCTGAAATAGCCGGTGTTTTTATAGAATATAATCCTATGACAACAATTGTTGAAACTTTTAGGTATATCACTCTAGGGGTAGGAGAATTTTCAATTTCGAAAATTATATATGTTATTGCAGTAAGTTCATTTTTATTTTTAGTAGGACTAATTATTTTTAATAAAACCGAAAAAAGTTTTATAGATACAGTATAATGAAAACGAAAGAAAACGATAGTATTTCAAACATTAATAAGAATAGAGACTTTTATGATAAAAAATATAAAAGTGTAAATATTAATGGGCTTTTAAAAACTTTAAACAATTTAGATTCATTTTTAGAAGATGCCACAACTACCGATATTAGTTGGGTAGGTATGTATATAAATGACTTTAAAGATGCTGTAAAAGGTAAAAAAATATTAGAATTGGGCTGTGGTAATTGTGCCAATGTGGCCGTTTTGGCTGCTTTAGGAGCAGAGGTTGTAGCAAATGATATCTCTGATTATAGTAATGACATTATAGAAGCTTTAAATGCCAATTATAAATTTGATTACCCAATAGCATTTGTTAAAGGCGATTTTACTAGTCATAATATATCTAAGGACTCTTTTGATATGGTAATTGGTAAAGCATTTCTTCATCATTTAACTTTAGAACATGAACTTGAAGTTGTAAAAAAAATTAGTAA
The DNA here is from genome assembly GCF_046736315.1 of Algibacter sp. AS12. NCBI lineage: Bacteria > Pseudomonadati > Bacteroidota > Flavobacteriia > Flavobacteriales > Flavobacteriaceae > Algibacter > Algibacter sp. AS12. The sequence continues at coordinate 4,286,240 of NZ_CP151841.1, read as the reverse complement.
AGTTTTAAAACCAGGAGGTGAAGCACGTTTTTTCGAACCTGCCATAAATAGTGGGTTTTTAGATCAATTACGTTGGGCAGTACCAATGAATAATAGGCCTTCTAAATTATTTAGTCCAAAAGCTTTTAAACAATGGGAGGATTCAGATCCGCATCCACATCGCGATAATAGCTCAAAACATTTTAAAAGTTTAGGTCTTCAGTTTTTTGATGTTACCGAAATTGTGCCCATGGGCATGTTAGAACGTTTTTATCGCGTTTTGCCCTTTTCAACTAAAAATCTTAGAAAATATAGAAGGTCGGCCTTAAAGTTAGAAAAATATGCGCCTAAATTTATACAGCATTATGGTGCTAGAAGCCAAACCATAATTTATAAAAAGCCAAAACCCAAAAGCCATGTCTAATGTTATTTTAAAGGCTAGTAATATTTCTAAGCAGTATCGCTTAGGTCTTGTTAGTTCTGGCACCTTAAGCCATGACTTAACAAGGTGGTGGCATAAAATAAGAGGTAAAGAAGATCCTTTTTTAAAGGTTGGAGAGGCTAATGATAGAAGCACCAAAGGTAATAGCGATTACGTTTGGGCATTACAGGATATTAATTTTGAGGTTAAACGAGGCGAGGTTTTAGGTATTATTGGTAAAAATGGTGCAGGTAAATCCACGCTTTTAAAAATTCTTTCTAGAGTTACAAGTCCAACTACCGGCGAAATTAAAACAAAAGGACGTATAGCTTCTTTACTTGAAGTTGGAACGGGATTCCATCCAGAAATGACTGGTCGCGAAAATATTTTCCTTAATGGAGCTATTTTAGGAATGACCAAAAAAGAAATACAACAAAAAGAAGACGAAATTATTAGTTTTAGTGGTTGTGAACGCTATATTGATACACCTGTAAAACGTTATTCTTCAGGTATGCGAGTACGATTAGCATTTGCTGTAGCTGCACATTTAGAACCAGATATATTGGTTATAGATGAAGTTTTAGCGGTAGGGGATGCAGAATTTCAAAAGAAGGCTATTGGTAAAATGCAGGACATAAGTAGAGGAGAGGGGCGTACAGTATTGTTTGTTAGCCATGACATGAATGCCATTTCTTTATTAACAGACCGCGTTGTTGTTTTAAAAGATGGTAAAGTATATTTTGAAGGCCAAACAGATGCTGCTATTAAAGAATACTTAAAAGAAGGGAGTACCGAACTGTCATATGTTTTTGAAGGACAAGTTAAATCACCTAAAATCAAAAAAGTAAAAATCCATACAAGTTTGCCAAATAACACACATGAATTTGGTAAAACTTTAAAAATCGATTTTGAAATTGAATTACCCTATGAAGTTGAAAATTTAGCTCTAGCATTTCAAATTATTGATGAGTTTCAAAACCCAATAATTCATATTTGGCAAATAGATTCAGAGTTTAATATTCAACGTAAAAAAGGATCATATAATTTTAAATGTATAATAGATAAGACCCGATTGTACATGGGAACATATTCTCTTAAAGTTTATTTTACAGATTCAAAAAATAAAACTCGATTTGATTTTATTGAATCTACTTGTAATTTCAAAGTTGAAATGATAAAAAATAAAAGAAATGACTACAAATGGGTGTCAGGAACTTGTAAATATATCGAAGATTCAAAATGGCTAATTGAAAATTTATGAAAAAGAGATTTAAACAACTTACAAAAAAGCTCATTTTAAAATCGTTAAAAGTTGATAAAAAAAAGTCTGTTGAGGTTAATAATTCAGATTTTACTTCTTTTGAAAAAGAAGTTATAAAACGTACTGCAAATTATACAATGACTGGTCCTGAGCGTATTGTATCTCTTATTAGAGCGGTTGAATTTATTGTTGAAAACAATATTAAGGGTGATATTGTTGAATGTGGTGTTTGGAAAGGTGGTAGTATTATGGCTGCACTTATTGCATTAAAAAAACAAGAAGTATGTAAAGATGTATACCTTTACGATACTTTTGAAGGTATGGTTGAGCCTACAGAAGATGATATGTCAAACAAAGGTAAATCTGCAACAGATATTTATCAAAACATGAATGGAAAATGGTGTTACTCATCATTAAACGAGGTTAAATCAAATATTGAAACGTTACAATACCCAAAAGAAAAAATACATTATATAAAGGGTAAAGTTGAAGAAACGATACCTAATAATAGCACCCCTAAAGATATTGCATTGTTAAGATTAGATACAGATTGGTATGAATCTACAAAACATGAAATGGAGCATTTATTTCCTAAAATAGTTAAAGGAGGAATTATTATTATTGATGATTATGGACATTGGACTGGATGTAAAAAAGCAGTTGATGAATACTTGTTAAATAATAAGATAACTCTTTTTTTAAGTCGAGTGGATTATACATGTAGAATAGGAGTTAAACTATAGCATTCAACAACTTATTTAAATGAAAAGCCCAATAACAAACACGAGTAATGTTTCAAAACTATATAGTTTTTCCTCAGAAAAAATTATAACGGCCTATAAGCGCATAGGAGTTGATGTGTTATCTTATTTTGAAAATATCAATGAGGTTAATCTATACAAGTGTAACGATACGGGTTATAGGTTTTATACACCTTTTAAAACAATAGGTGATGCGAAATTTTATGATGATTTATCTAAAAACAGAAAAAACTACTATACACATAGATGGGAACATAATATAGCCGTAAATTTTATTAATAAATCAGATTCTGTATTAGAAGTTGGTTCAGGTTTTGGGGTGTTTTTGGAATTGTTAAAGCAAAAAAATATTCAAGCTAAAGGACTGGAATTAAACCCATATGCAGTAAAGCATTGTAAAAATAAAGGACTAAATGTTGAAGAAAAGTTAATTCAAAAAGAAGCCTTAGAACAAAATAGAGCATACTCCATAATATGTTACTTTCAAGTTTTAGAACATATCACAACGGTTCATGAATTTATAAAGGCCTCTTTAGAAGCTTTAAAAAAGGATGGGAAACTTATTGTAGGCGTTCCAAATAATAATCCGTATTTATTTATAAGCGATAAATATCATACACTTAACTTACCGCCACATCACGCTGGTCTTTGGAATGAAAAATCATTAAAAGCTTTACAAAATGTTTTTCCATTAGAACTTGAAGAAATTATATTTGAACCTTTAGAAAAGTCGTATAAATATTTTTTAATGTTTCATTTACAATATTCTAATGTTTTTATAAGAATAATATTGAAAATGCTGAATAAGTTTATGCCTAAAATTCTAAAAACACTGATTTGTAAGCTTATAAAAGGAAGGAACGTATTAGCGGTTTATAAAAAAACAAGTTAAATGAATGATTTTATTAACATACCCTTTAGTAAAAAAAACATAGATAGCTATTATATACGTTTTTCAATTTTTAAAGCCTTAAAAAATATATTACCAAAATTTAATGGGCGATTGTTAGATATTGGTTGTGGAAAAATGCCCTATAAAGAATATATTTTAGGACATTCAGAAGTTACGGAATATGTAGGCTTAGATATTGAACAGGCATTAGTTTACGACATTAAAGTAAAACCAGATTTTACTTGGGATGGAATTAAAATGCCGTTTAAAAATAATAGCTTTAGTTGTGCATTTGGTACCGAAGTATTAGAGCATTGCCCAGAACCAGAGGTTGTTTTAAAAGAAGTTTATCGTATTTTAAAACCAGGAGGAACCTTTTTTTTTACTGTACCTTTTCTATGGAATTTGCATGAAGTGCCTCATGATGAATATAGATATACCCCATTTTCTTTAAAGCGTCATTTAGAAAATTCTGGTTTTCAAAAAATAGAAATTAAAGCAACGGGTGGTTGGCATGCTTCTATGGCACAAATGCTAGGGTTGTGGGTTAAACGAAGCCCTATGTCTAAAACTAAACGTAAATGGTTGTTGTATGCTATAAAACCAATAATTAATTATTTAATTAAATTAGATAAACCCGAAAGCGTTACATTTAAAGAAGGGCAAATGATAACAGGTTTATATGGAACTGCAAGAAAATGAAAAATAACAATTTGAACATAGCCATATTAACCCCTAATAAAAACCCATATTCTGAAACATTTATTCAGGCTCATAAAAATTACCTTAAGGGGACTGTGTTTTATTATTATGGAGCTATTTCTAATATGAAATTAGAAAATCACAACTCCATTACAAATAAATATATAAACTTACTTTTAAAGGTTTATATTAATTTTTTTAATAAACCTAGACGATACCTTAAAGAATATTTTATCATAAAATCATTAAAAAAGCAAAAAATAGATGTTGTTTTAGTAGAATATGGAGATCATTCGTTTAATTTACTTAATATATTAAAAGCTACCAAATTACCTGTAGTAGTGCATTTTCATGGTCATGATGCAGTTAGAAAAAATATTGTAAAAAACTGTAATAATTATAAAGATGTATTTTTAATGGCTTCAAAAGTTATTGCTGTTTCCAAGGTTATGTACCAAAGACTTTTAGGTTTAGGTTGTCCTAAACAAAAACTAATTTATAATACTTACGGACCTAATCCAGATTTTGAATTGGTTAAAGCTCAATTCTCAAAAAAGCAATTTATAGCAATTGGCAGGTTTACTGATAAAAAAGCACCGTATTATACTATTTTGGCTTTTAAAGAAGTATTAAAAAAACATCCAAATGCGACTTTATTAATGGCAGGTGATGGCTATTTATTTAATATTTGTAAAAACCTTATAAAATATTATAATTTAGAGAATTCAGTAAAACTATTGGGAATTATAACCCCCGAAATATTTAGAAATTTACTGCAAGAATCATTAGCATTTGTCCAACATTCAATAACTGCTGAAGATGGAGATATGGAAGGAACACCCTTGGCTGTTTTGGAGGCAAGTATAGCAGGGTTACCTGTAATCTCAACATATCATGCAGGTATACCAGATGTTATTATACATGGTAAAACAGGGCTGCTTTGTAAGGAACATGATGTATTATCTATGAGTCAACATATGCTTCAGGTTTTAGATGATGTTTCATTCGCCAAAAAACTAGGAGCAGCAGGGAAAATAAATATTAAAAATAATTTTAGTATGGAGAAACATATTGATAAATTACAAAACATAATAGAAATCGCTAAAAGTTAAAGCCATTTATTTTTTTATGCAGCCATTAGTTTCCATAATAATTCCTACTTATAATAGAGCACATGTTATTAACGAAACATTAAACAGTGTATTAGCCCAAACATATTCTAATTGGGAATGCATAGTTGTTGATGATGGAAGTACAGATACAACCTCTAATTTACTTGCTGAATATTGTGATAAAGATCTAAGAATAACATATTATTCTAGACCAAAAAACAGGAATAAGGGAGCTAACGCTTGTAGGAATTTTGGATTTGAAATAAGTAAGGGAAAGTATATTCAATGGTTAGATAGTGATGATTTGATGTTACCTAATAAATTAGAAGCTCAAGTTTCGTTATTAAATGAGAAAACCTTCGCTTTAATAACATCAACTTGGGGTAGGTTTATAGATTCTAAAAAACTGGAAGCGTATCCAGATTTTGAAAGTTTTAATAATTTTGATAGTCGTAAAGATTTTTTAAATGCGTTAACTATTTCTAAAGGCTATTTCCCAATTCATGCATATTTAATGAGTAAGAATTTAGTTTTAAAAACTGGAGGGTGGGACGAAAATTTAATTGTCAATCAAGATGGCGATTTTATGTCTCGTATTTTTAAAAATGTAAATAAATTTTACTGTGCCAAAAATACAGCTGTATATTACAGGCATACAAATGGAAATTCGACGAGTGTTTATGGTAATATTGAAAAAGCTGAAGCGGCAATTCAAATATGGCATAAAATATCTAATAGACTTAGAAATGAAAGTAAATCTTTTGTTTTTTTTAATAAAAAATTGCTATATAAAAATATTAAAAAAACGTATCCAAATTTAATAATTAAGTATAAACACTTTTTTAAAGATGTAATTTTATATAATTGGTACAAAAAAACACTAGTAAGCAGAGTTATAAATAAAATAAGTAAATTCTTTAATAATTAACTGTGTATTAGAATAAAATAGTAATTTATCAAATAATGCTAAAAAAGCCTTTATTATCCATAATTATTACGTGTTATAATGATGCTGAATTTGTTGAGCAATCAGTTAATTCTGCATTAAATCAGTCCTATTCTAATAAAGAAGTCATAGTTGTAGATGACGGATCGGATGATGAAACGAAACAAGTATTAATAAAATTAGAAAATAAAATAACAAAGCTAATTGTTCAAGATAACAATGGGCAAAGTTCTGCTAGAAATGCAGGTATAAATAGAGCAAATGGAGATTATATTTTGATACTTGATAGTGATGATTTTTTTGAATCACTATTTTGCGAAAAAGCGATAGATGTGTTTTTAAAAAATAAAGAAGTAAAAATAGTAACATGTTATGCTAATTTACTTTTCAATAATGGTTCAACACATATTTTTAAACCAAAAGGAGGCGATATTAAAGATTTTATATGTTTAAATGGAGCATTAGGTACATCCATGTTCAAAAAATCTGATTGGAATAGTGTTAAGGGGTACGACGAAAATATGCGAAGTGGTTTTGAGGATTGGGAGTTTTTTATTCGTGTTTTACAAAATGGAGGAACCACACATGTTATTAAAGAGCCTTTGTTTAATTATAGAAAAAGATTGAATACTACTACCGCCAAAGCAAACAAAATAAAATATGATTTGATAAAGTATATATATCTTAAACATAAAGATTTATATGTAAAATATAATGATTTATTCGTTTTTCATTTATTAAGAAAGCTTGAGCAAGAAGAAAAAGAAAAAATTAAGAACACTTTGCGTAAAGAGTTTGTAATAGGGAGATCTATTTTAAGTCCATTTAGGATTTTTAAAAAGTTATTTAAATGAAAAACAGTTCATTAGTCACAATTATAATGGCTACTTATAATAGAGCACATTTTATAATTGAAACTTTACAATCTATTCAAAAACAAACGTATCCCAATTGGGAATGTTTAATAATTGACGATGGGGGGACAGATGATACTTATGAAGTAATAAAACCTATACTAAACTCAGATAATAGGTTTCAGCTATTTAAAAGAACTGATAATTATGCTAAAGGTTTACCTGGTAGCAGAAATTTTGGTCTAGATAAAGCTAAAGGTGATTATATTATTTTTTTTGATGATGATGATATCGTTCATCCTCAAAATTTAGAACTTTGTGTAAACGAATTAAATAATATAGAATATAGTTTTTGCAGGTACTTAAGAGCAGTTTTTATAGGAGACTTTAGTTACGATTTTGATTTAAGTAAAGATTATTCAAAATTTCAAGTAAACTTATCAGATCTAGAAGCTATTATTAAAAATGAGCTTCCTATAAATTCTTGTGCTATAATGTGGAAAAAAGAATGTTTCATCAATAAAAGGTTTACTGAGCATTTAATGTATGCCGAAGAATGGGAACTATACTCTAGAATTCTTTCAGAAGGATTTAAAGGCATATCAACTAATAAAACTTTATTTTTTGGCAGAAAGCATTCAAAATCTAATACAGGAGAATTTTTCTTAGGAAATGCTAAAAGAATTCAATCAAAAAAAGAAGCTTTAATTTTAATTATTAATAATTTAAAAGACAAAAACTTATTAACTAGAACTCTTTTTAAATATTTTACAGGCTTAGCAATAGCTTTTAGAGATTATAAGCTATTAAAACAAATATTATTACTCGCTAAAATGAATAAAAAAAGCAATTTGTTCGTACAATTTAAATATTTTATGTTTCCTATTTGGAAGCGTTTTATGCGTATTCAAAAAGCACTGTTTAAAAATTATGAGTAAATCATCTTTTAAAATATTAGTAATTACAGAATCTTTAGATGTTAACGCTAATAGCGCCGCTAAGGGACGCTTGGCTTTTATTAATAGTTTTAAAGCTGCAGGTTTTAACCCCGAAGTATATCATTACACCCAAAAAGATATTGAAATAGAAGGTGTAAAAAACACAACAGTACATGAGTCTAAGTTTAGCGTCATGTTTCTCTTAAGTCGCTTGCATAGATTAATATATCGTTGGTTAAAACTGGATATAGGTAATATTACAAGTCGCTTATTTGGTTTTTCATTTGGATTTTTTAATGATAGAAATAGCATATATAAGGCTATTAAAAATATAAATATAGACGAATATGAAATGGTCTGGACCTTTAGCCAGGGTTCTAGTTTTCGTTCGCATGCGGCTTTATTAAAACTTCCAAAATGGCACAAAAAATGGCTTGCTTTTGTACACGATCCTTATCCGCATCACCTATATCCTAGACCCTATAATTATATTGAATATGGTTATAAGAAAAAGCGTTACTTTTTTATGGACATTACTAAAAAAGCAAACAAAGTAGTGTTTCCTAGTTTACTCCTTAAAGAGTGGATGGAAAGTTATTATGTAGATATAAAAGATAAGAGTTTAATAATACCACATCCTTTAGTTACAAAAAAGATTAATTTAGAGAACGTGCCAAATTACTTTGATAGTAGTAAGTTTAATATTTTACATGCTGGTAATTTGTTAAACTTAAGAGATCCAGCGCCTTTAATTGAAGCCTTTCAGCAATTTTTAAGATTAAAACCAGAAGCAAAAAAAGATGCTGCTTTATTATTTATAGGCAAAAAATCTATTTTTCAGGAGTATTTAAATAAAAAGCAAGCTGAAATTCCACAGCTATATGTAAGCAAGGGCTACGAAGATTTCAGTAGGGTCTATAACATGCAACAAGAAACGTCTATCAATATAATTTTAGAGGCTAAATCTGAAATTAGTCCATTTTTACCTGGTAAGTTTCCACATTGTGTTTCAGCTAATAAACCAATAGTACTAATTGGACCTCATTACAGCGAATGTAAACGTCTTTTAGGAAAAGATTATCCGTATTTAAACGATTTTGATGAGATAGAAAAACTATCAAATATAGTGGCCGATTTGTATGAAATTTGGAAAAATAACCCGAATGAATTAAAACTTAACAGGCCAGATTTATTGCATTATCTTTCAATAGATTATTCGAAAACAGTTTTGTTAAATGAAATAAAAAAAGAGAATATTTAAATGAAAATTTTAATGGTATCTATGTCATCTATCCATTTTTTCAGATGGACAAATCAACTCCAAGACGCTGGTCATGAGGTGTATTGGTTTGATATTAATGATGGAGGCAGAACTATTGAATCTATTTCGTGGGTAAATCAAATTGTAGGTTGGAAACGAAAATGGAATTTTCCGGGACGATTTTTTGTTAAAAAAAGATGGCCCAAATTATATAAAAAAATACAGGTGCTTAATGATAGAAAAGCATCGGTTGTATTCGAAGAACTTTTAAAAGAAATAAAACCAGATGTTGTACAAAGCTTTGTAATGTACATGTCTTGTGTACCCATTTTGGACGTCATGCGTAAAAATCCAGATATTAAATGGATTTATTCTGCTTGGGGAAATGATTTGTTTTATTATCAAAACTATAAAAAGTATTTAGCAGACATTCAAAAAACATTACCTGATATAAACTACTTGTTTACAGATTGTGTACGAGATTATCATATTGCAAAAAATAATGGTTTTAAGGGTGATTATCTTGGGGCATTTCCAGGAGGTGGTGGTTATTTTATTTCAGAATATGATGAGTTTAATGAGGTTTTTGAAAATAGGAAAACTATTATTATTAAAGGGTATCAGCATAAATTTGGTCGTTGTAATCTGGTTTTAGATGCTGTTAAAAAAATGAAAGATGATTTGTATGATTATAATATTGTAGTTTTTTCTGAAAATAATGAAGTAAAAAAACATGTAGAAACTATTGGGTTGAATTCTTGGAATAACTTTAGTTGCACAGGGAAATTAAGTCATAAAGACTTACTAAAATTAATGGGAAGCAGTTATATTTATATAGGCAACTCAATTTCTGATGGTATGCCAAATACATTACTAGAAGCTATTGTTATGGGAGCTTATCCAATTCAATCAAATCCAGGAGGAGCAACTGCCGAAATAATAAATGATGGGCATAATGGTACTTTAATTAATCATAGTGAACATGTAAATGATATTGAAAGTAAAATAAAAAATGCCATAAATAATCCTACGCTAATTGAAAATGCGTTTCATATAAATAGAGAATTACGCCATAAATTGGATTATTCATTTATTAAAAAAGGAGTGATGGAAAAATATGCTGAAATAGAAAAGAATATTTTAAAAATTCAATAAATGGGGCTAACAAAAAATATGTGCGAATTAATTTTAAGCGCAAAGCACAAAAGGCATATTAATTTAGATAAATTATTAATGGTAGGGCGTCAAAACCTGCACTTAAGTCCTAATCATTTAGCTATGAGTTTAGAGAAATTTGGTTACCCAACAGATAATATTTCAAAACTTTTGAATAAAGAAAACACTTTTGCTGATGCCTTTTTCAAGGAAATTGGTGGTAAAGATGTGCAATCCATCGATGCTTCCGATTATGAAGATGCTACAATAATCCATGATTTAAATCAACCTATTTCTAATACTTATAAAAATAACTATTCGCTTGTATTGGATTCTGGAACGCTAGAGCATGTTTTTAATTTTCCTCAAGCCATAAAAAACTGTATGGAGTTAACTCAAGTTGGCGGCCATTTTATGGGGATTTACCCGTGTAATAATTTTTTCGGACATGGTTTTTATCAATTTAGTTCAGAGCTTTTTTATCGTGTATTAAGCAAAGAGAATGGCTTCGAAATAATAGATGTTGTTTTATTTGTTGATGATTTAGATACCACGTTTTATAAAGTGCCCGATACTAGTGAAAAGTATCAAAGAATTGAATTTAAAAATACAAAACGGGTCTATTTATATGTAGTTGCTAAGAAATTAAAAACAGTTGAAATTTTTAAGAATAATCCATTACAAATGGATTATTCAAAATTAAAGTGGAACGGAATTAGAGATAAAGTAAGTAGAAAAAAAGTGCCAAAACAAACATTTAAAAAAATGCCAAGGTATTTTGTAAATCTTACAAAAGCGTTCTTAAATAAGAAAGCTGTGGATGATTCTATTCATTTTAAGAAACCTTATTTTACAGAGTATAAATTAAAATAACTTAAAGATTTTAAATCTTAAAAGAATACAATAGTTAAGAATGAAAAAATATCAAAGAAAACTAATTAATCGTATAATTAATAAACTTTACGTAATAACCAATAGTGATAAAATTCGTTTGTTTTGTTTAAATATAGCAACTAAACTGTTTAAAAACCCAAAAAATAGTATAAAGTTTGATAGTACTAATAACTGGTATTGGCTAAAAAGTAACTCTAAATTTTTAAAATTAACACGAGAACCTTATTTTGATTTTTCTGAGAAAGAAATGAGACAACGTTGTTTCAATATATTTTTTAAACATTATCACCTTGAACCTGGAAATGTTGTCATCGCAATTGGAGCTGGTATAGGTATGGAAGTTTGTTTTTTTGAAGAAGGTATAGGAGATAAAGGTAAACTATATAATATTGAGGCGAGCCCAAGTAGTTTTTACGGATTACAACAAACTACTTTAAAAAACGGTTTTCAAAATTGTTTTAATTATAATCTAGCTATATCTGATAGTAATGAACCGCTTTGGATGGAAGAAGAAAACAATTATATTTTAAACTCAATTAATAAAGATGGCAAAGGGGTTAAAGTTGAAGCTTTAACACTAGATGAGTTTGTAATAATTAATAATATAGACAAAATTGATTTGTTAAAAGTAAATATTGAAGGTGCTGAATATGAAATGATTGACGGAATGAAAGAGTCGGTTAAAAGAATAGAAAACATAGCGGTGTCTTGTCACGATTTTCTTTTTGATAGTGAGGATAAAATTAAAAACAAAATGGTTACTTTTCTTGAAGCACATAATTTTCAGTTATTTTATGTTAATTCAGGTAACAAGGTTTTGGATAGCTGGATTTACGGAAAGAAGCAATACCAATAATTGTATAATAAGCAGATTTAAACAATTAAAATAGTTAATTGATGTTAACAATAGCTCTAAAGTTTACCATAATTTATGCATTTAGGAACAGAGAACCCAATAGGGTTAGGTTGTCCTTGTTGTCACTAAAAAACCAAACGGTAAGAAATTTCGAAGTGGTTTTTATAGATTATGGAAGTACTTCTGATTATTCGGAAAGAGTAAAACAGGTAGTTGAAAGTTTTGAGTTTGCAACCTATTATTATATTGGTCATGAAGGATTATTGTGGAATAAAAGTAAGGCACTTAATTACGGAATATCCAAAGCTAAAACAGAAGCTATTTTTATTGCAGATGTAGATGTTATCGTTGCTCCAAATTTCGCAGAAATTATTGAAACATTAACTTCACCAAATCAGTTTTCATTATTTAAAATTGGCTATTTGCCAGAAAGTACTAGTCCGGAAATAATTGAAAACTCAAATTTTAAAGCATTACAACCTAAACATTATGGCGATACCTTTGGTGTAGGATTGTTTACTAAAACGGCATTAGAAAATGTAGGTGGTTTAGATGAGTTTTTTCATTTTTATGGGTCGGAAGACGAAGATTTAAATTATAGATTAATAGCCTCAGGTTGCAAATTAAATAGATGTGAATTAAATTTACTATTGCATCAATGGCATGAAAGGTATCCACAAAAACTTAAAGAACATTTAACCACTTTACCAAGGTTATCCAATATTCAACGCATAAATCAAAGACACTTTTTAAGGCATAAAGAGAAGCAAGAATTTGAATTAAAGGATCTTCATAACAGAAAATACTATAACATTTCAGATTATGAAACTCTAAAAAAACCTTCAAAAGTCATAGAAATTGAAAACATTGAGTCTCATGTTACTCATTTTTTAAATTATGAATTGCCGCTTTTTAGTGCTAAGGTCTTAAAAATCGTGTTTAAAGAATCGCAGTATTCCACATCATCAAAACACAAACTGAAAAAAGCATTGAATAAACAAACGCAACCTTATCTTACTATGAAACAAGTAAACGATTTCATATTGCAAAAAATTCTTTTTAGCTATAGAAATTATAATTATTCATTTAGGGTAGCAGAAAATTTAAAAACCATAGAATTTACTATAGAATTAAGACAATAATGTTAAAACAGGAAAAAATACGATTGTTTTGGTGGAGCGAATCCTTACTTATGGGAAAGGAAAAAGAAAACTATGGTGATGTTTTGGGTAAGTATTTAGTTGAGAAAATATCAAACCAAGAGGTGCAATTTGTACATCCAAAAAAGTTTCGAATGTCAAATTTTTGGAATCCCATTTATGTAACTGCTGGTAGTATTTTGGCTCACGTTAATAAAAAATGTATTGTATGGGGGAGTGGTATTATTAACAAAAATCAAATAGTTAAAAAAGCAAAATTTTTGGCAGTTAGAGGTCCGGAAACTAGAAATGCTTTAATAAACCAAGGATATCAAGTTCCAGAAATATATGGTGATCCAGCATTATTATTGCCAGATTTTTATAATCCGGAAATTAGTAAAACTTATCAATTAGGTATTATACCGCATTATGTTGATTATAAGTTTGTTAAAGAAAAATTTGGTTATTTAAAAAATGTGTTAATAATTGATTTAATGACTAATAGCATTGAGAAAACAACAAACGAAATTTTGCAATGCAAACACATTATGTCTTCGTCGCTTCATGGAGTTATTGTGTCGCACACGTACAATATACCAGCCTTGTGGATTAAGTTTTCAGATAAATTATTTGGTGATGATATAAAGTTTACTGACTATTTTAAATCGGTAAAAATTGAATCCTATAATCCAATGAATATTAGTGTTTTGAATGAAGTAGATAACATAGAAAAACTATTTCAAAATAAGAATGCATTACCAGACCAACGTGTAATTAGTAATCTTAAAGTTGGTTTAATGGCAGTTTGTCCATTTAAGTAGATTAAAAAGTGTAACAAAATAGGTTTTCCTTTTATCCCGGCAATATAAATTATTAAATTGCCGTGTATCAAAAACAAGAATTTAATATTATGAGTTTTTTAATAGCCGAAATAGGTCAAGCGCACAATGGTAGTATAGATGTTGCCCATAGCTATATTGATGCCATTGCTGAAACTGGCGTAGATGCTATTAAGTTTCAAACGCATATAGCCCAGGCAGAAAGTAGTATTTATGAGCCTTTCCGAGTTAAATTTTCAGATGTAGATGCTACCCGTTTTGATTATTGGAAACGTATGGAATTTACGCTTACAGAATGGAAAGGGCTTAAACTACATTGCGATGAGGTTGGTATAGAGTTTATGAGCTCGCCCTTTAGTAATGCTGCAGTAGATTTATTGGAGGAAGTTGGTGTAAAGCGTTATAAAATAGGTTCTGGCGAGGTTACTAACTTTTTGCTTTTAGAACGAATTTCGCAAACTAAAAAGCCTGTAATTTTATCTTCTGGCATGAGTTCGTTTATGGAGTTGGATAATGCAGTAAATTTTCTAAAAGAAAAAGACTTAGAGTTGGCTGTTTTACAATGCACAACAGCTTACCCAACGCAACCTAAAGATTATGGTCTAAATGTTATTGCAGAGTTAAAAACTAGATACAATATTCCTGTTGGTTATTCTGATCATTCAGCGAAAATTGAAACCTGTATTGCAGCAAAAGTTTTAGGTGCCGAAATATTAGAATTTCATGCCGTTTTAAATAAAGAAGTTTTTGGTCCTGATACCACATCTTCATTAACCATTCAAGAAATTAGTACGCTTGTAAAGGCTGTTAGAAATATTGAAATTGCTAATCAAACTCCAATTGATAAAAACGATATAAGTAAGTTTTCAGAATTAAAATTAATTTTCGAAAAATCGTTGGCGGTAAATAAAGACTTAGCCAAAGGTCATATCATTAAATTTGAAGACTTAGAAGCTAAAAAGCCCGCTAATAAAGGTATTAGTGCGTTAAAATTTAAAAATGTTATAGGAGTAACACTTAAACGAAGTATGAATAAGTGGGAGTTTTTAAAAAACGAAGATATATGAGCCTAAGGCGTATTGCAAAAATAAATTATTTAAGATTTAGTGCTTTTGAAGGTTCTCAACATATAGCTAGCGAATTTGCTATATACAAGTTGTTAGAAGTAACAAAAAAGTTTAAAAGAGTATCGATTTTAGAAGTTGGTTTGGGTATTGGTAGTATTTCGGATACTATTTTAACGTATAAAAAATCGGAGGATTTGTATTATGTTGGTACTGAAAATAATGCGTTTTGCTTAGAAAGTTTAAAGAAAAATTTAAACGAAAAATCGTATAATACATTAAGAATTTTATCGGGAATTGATAAAGTGTTTGAATTAAGAAAAAAGTTTGATTTAGCAATTATTGATGGCAGTGATGATAACATTTTAAGTTTAGCAAATCAATTAGAATCTGATGCTATTATAGCTATAGAAGGCGATAGGATAACTCAGGTAAACGATTTAAAAAAGGTGTTTCCTAAGGCTAAATTTGTTCATTCTATAAGTTTAAGGAAAAATGACCCCAACGGTGTTGGTATTCCATGGCACTGGCAAGGTGGTATTAAATTGCTTTTTTTAAACCCAACTAATAGTCAATTAGTTTATTGTTTTACAGAGAAGTTGAAAACGAAACTAATTAATATGTATAGAAAATTTTTAAAATAAAAATGGCAAAACGAAAAATCTGTGTTGTAGTTACAGCAAGACCATCTTATAGCAGAATAAAAACGGCATTATCAGCAATTAATAATCATGCCGATTTAGAATTGCAATTAGTTATCGCAGGATCTGCTTTATTAGATCGTTATGGTAATGCGGTTGATTATATTGAAAAAGATGGTTTTAAAATTGATGCTAAAGTTTTTATGGTATTAGAAGGCGAAAACAAAACCTCGATGGCTAAAACTACAGGTTTAGGCGTAATGGAGCTGGCAACCGTGTTTTATAACCTAAAACCAGACGCTGTTGTTACCATTGCCGACCGTTTTGAAACCATTGCTACTTCAATTGCAGCCGCCTATCAAAATATACCTTTAGTACATATTCAAGGTGGTGAAGTTACAGGTAATATTGATGAAAAAGTAAGACATGCTAATACTAAATTAGCAGATATTCATTTGGTAGCTTCGGCTGATGCAAAAACACGTTTGTTAAAAATGGGTGAAGATGATGACTATATATTTAATACCGGTTGTCCCTCTATAGATATTGCAAATAGTGTCCAAAAATCACCAAAATTAAATTTTAACCCTATTGAAAAATATGGAGGCGTAGGAAAAAATATTGATTGGAAAAAAGGCTATTTAGTTGTTATGCAACACCCTGTAACTACCGAGTATGATGAAGCAAGATTACACGTTACTACGACTCTAAATGTAATTCACGAATTAGGAATTCCAACGTTTTGGTTTTGGCCAAATGTTGATGCTGGTGCAGATGGAACATCAAACGGAATACGATCTTATCGAGAAAAACACCAACCAGAAAATATTCATTTTTTTAAGAATATGGTGCCCGATGATTTTTTAAGATTATTACTAAATAGTAAATGTTTAATTGGCAACTCTAGTGTAGGTATTAGAGAATGTGCTTTTTTAGGAGTTCCGGTGGTTAATATTGGAACAAGACAAAATGGAAGAGCTAGAGGCGAAAATGTATTGGATGTTTCCTATGAAGGTGAAGCAATTTTAAAGGGTATTAAAAACAGACTTGATAGCGCTGAAAAAATAAAACAAAGTGACATTTATGGCGAAGGAAATTCAGGGGTGAAAATTGCCGAAATTTTGGCAAAAGTCAAACTTCGTTTTCATAAAACTATAACCTATTAATGAAGATTTTAGGAATCATACCAGCACGAGGAGGCTCTAAAACAGTGCCTGGAAAAAATATTAAACTTCTAGAAGGTAAACCACTCATACAATATACTGTTGATGTTGCCAAGGAATCAAAATATCTGACTAACCTAATTTTAAGTTCGGATGATGATGCTATAATTAAGGTTGCCAATCAATTAAATTTAGAAGTTCCTTTTAAAAGGCCATCAAATTTAGCTCAAGATGATTCACCTACATTACCCGTTATTCAGCATGCCTTAAGTTTTTATCAGGATAAAGGAATTTATTTTGATGCCATATGTTTATTGCAAGCAACAAGCCCTTTTAAAACAACTAAATTTTTAGATGAGGCTATTAAAAAATTTATTGAAAGTGGCGCAGATGCTTTAGTTTCGGTAAAAAAAGTGCCAGACGAATATAACCCACATTGGACATTTAAGGTTAACAAAGTAGGAGGTTTAGAGCTTTCAACTGGCGAAGAGAAAATTATTCCCAGACGTCAAGATTTGCCAACAACATATCATAGAGATGGTATAATTTATTTAACAAAATCTAGGGTGATTTTAGAAGAAAACTCTCTTTATGGAAGTACTTTGGCATATATACAATCTCCATTAACGAGTAATGTTAATATCGACACAATGGAAGATTGGCTAAAAGCAGAAAATTATTTAAAAAACAACAAAATTTAGTGGTGTGCCTAAACCTAAAACCAAAATATTAGTTCTTTTAACCGATGGTATAAGCTTAAGAAATTTTGCTTATACAAGCTTTTATAAAAAGGGCTTACAAAATAATGTAGACATTGTTTTTTGGAATAATACAACATTCAATTTAAAAGATTTAGGTATAAATGAAATAGAACTATCTAATTCTAGATTACACAAATACACCACAATTCTTAAAAACGTTCGTAAACGCATTGAGCTTAATTGTTATAAGAAAAGATTTAATGACCCTATTTATTTAAGGTATTCCTTTTCGTTACCATTTAATTCATTAAAAAATATAGTTAAAAGTATTATTACCAAACTTTTAATAGTGCTTTTCAACTCAGAAAAAGGATTACGTTTTATAAGAAATAAAATTAATAAACTGGAATCTAGTACAGCATATTTTCAATCTTGTAAAGCACTATTAGAAGTGTATAAGCCAGATTTGGTTTACTGTACCAGTCAACGTTCTGCCTTGGCCATAGCACCAGTTTTAGCCGCAAAATCATTAGATATTCCCACTGTTGGTTTTATATATTCTTGGGATAATTTACCTAAAGCAACCTTGGATGTTCAAACAGATACCTATCATGTTTGGAGTAATTACATGAAAAAAGAGCTTTTAAAATATCAACCGTTTGTAATAGAAAACCAAGTTTGCGTTACAGGTACACCGCAATTTGAACCTCATTTTTATTCGGACAGCATCCTATCGAAAAGTACGTTTTACGAACGCTATAACCTAAATGTGAACACAACATATTTATGCTATAGTGGCGATGATGTAACAACTTCGCCAAAAGACCCATTATATTTAAGGGATGTGGCTTCGGCTTTAAGAACGTTAAATTTAAAGGGACATAATTTAGGATTGATTTTTAGAAGATGTCCGGTAGATGTTACTAAAAGATACGATGAAATTTTAAATGAATTTAAAGATGTTATTACACCTATAGCACCAATTTGGAAAACAAAAGGACAAGTTTGGAATACCATTTTCCCTACTTTTGAAGATTCCATACTATTGGCCACATTAGCATCACATACAGCTATTGTAATAAACTTAGGGTCTTCAATGGTTTTCGATTATGCAATTCATAATAAGCCTTGTATGTTTATGAATTAT
The DNA here is from genome assembly GCF_046736315.1 of Algibacter sp. AS12. Lineage (NCBI taxonomy): Bacteria > Pseudomonadati > Bacteroidota > Flavobacteriia > Flavobacteriales > Flavobacteriaceae > Algibacter > Algibacter sp. AS12. Next base: position 4,267,514 of record NZ_CP151841.1, on the reverse strand, counting down.
AATTATTTTAATGCTGAAGAAAAGCCTAAAAAAGGAGTTTACGTATACAATTATGTACACTTTAGATCTAAACCATCAGAAGATGCTGTGGTTTGGTTAAATCATCCGAAGGAAATTGCAGAAAAAATTGAAAACCTCTTAAATAATCCAGATAAAACAGTTAAGGCAGCACAAGATTGGTTTAATGTAGTAAATCAAAAAGAACCAGTTCCCGCTTTGGCATCCGATCGTATTTTGCAAAATATTAATAAGCTAATTTCAAAACATTAAATAGCATCTTTACTTATGTTTTTCAATTCTATAGCTTTTTTAATATTTCTACCAACAGTATTCTTTTTGTACTGGTTTGTATTTAAAAAAAACCTTAAAGTTCAAAACATACTTTTATTAGTAGCTAGTTACTTTTTTTATGGTTGGTGGGACTATCGTTTCTTGGTACTTATAGCGTTAAGCACCATTATTGATTTTGTTATAGGCTTAAAACTGCAAAATGAAACGGCAAACAAAAAACGAAAATTTTTATTGGCCATTAGCCTAATTTTTAACCTAGGTATGTTAGGCTTTTTTAAATATTATAATTTCTTTGTAGACAGTTGGATTAATAGTTGGAGTCTTTTGGGAGTTACAATGCATGCCTCAACAATGCAAATTATTCTGCCTGTTGGTATTTCGTTTTATACCTTTCAAACCTTAAGTTATACTATTGATGTTTATCGCAAAAAATTAAAACCTAATAATAATTTTGTCAATTTTGCCACTTTCGTCGCCTTCTTTCCACAACTTGTTGCAGGACCTATAGAAAGAGCCACTAATTTACTACCCCAATTTTCAATAAAACGTGTTTTTAATTTTGAAAAGGCGAAATCTGGTATTCATTTAATTATTTGGGGATTATTTAAAAAAGTAGTTATCGCTGATAGCTGCGCAATTTATGTAAATACAATTTTTGATAATTATCAGGAATTAAATTCATTAACTTTAATTGTTGGAGCACTATATTTTGCTTTTCAAATTTATGGCGATTTTTCAGGTTATAGTGATATTGCCATTGGTACAGCTCGACTTTTTGGGTTTAATTTAATGCAAAATTTTAACTACCCTTATTTTTCTAGAGATGTAGCCGAATTTTGGAGACGCTGGCACATATCACTATCAACATGGTTTAGAGATTATTTGTACATCCCTTTAGGAGGTTCTAGAACAAGTAAAGTAAAACAATTAAGAAACGTATTTGTTATTTTTCTGGTAAGCGGCTTTTGGCATGGTGCAAATTGGACTTTTTTTATTTGGGGCGCTTTACATGCCTTGTTTTTTATTCCGTTATTACTTAGAAAGAAGAATAGAAATAATATTAATCAGGTTTCAGAACAAGCTATGCTCCCTTCTTTTAAAGAATTAATTAATATGTTGTTTACCTTTGCACTGGTTACAATAGCTTGGGTGTTTTTTAGAGCAGATTCTATTACACAAGCCATTAATTATATTATAAGACTGTTTTCTAATTTAAGCTTTAAAATTGAATATTTAAGTAATGAAAACTATAGTTTAGAAATTATGCTTTTAATAGGCGTTTTTATGGTGTTAGAGTGGTTTCATAGAAATTCAGAACATCCTTTTTTAGGAAGGTTAAAATGGATTAAAATTATTGCTGTTGTAATAATGATTTTATCATTTGGCGTTTATTCTGACCATCAAGAATTTATATATTTTCAATTTTAATGAAACAGTTTTTATTTTATATATTAAAAATTCTTTGTATTACTATACTAACTATGTATGTCTTGGACGCTCTGTATTCCTATACATACATAAATAACCAACCTAGAAATAAAGTTCACAAAATACTTCAATTAAAAAATAAACATTTTGATATTGCTTTTTTAGGGTCATCAAGAACAGAAAATCATGTAGATAGTGAGATGGTTGAAAAACTAACAGGAAAATCTTGTGTAAACCTTGGTATTTCTGGAGCGAGTTTGGGTGATATGCTTATTTTATTAACCCTTGCAGAATCAAATAACATTACATTTGATAATTTGGTTATTCAAATCGATTATAATTATTATAATTTCGGACTTTCAAATACTTTTAAAGCTAATTTAATTCCCTTCATAAAAAACCCCGTTATTAAAAAAGAATTGAATAAGGATAAGGATAATTTTTATTATAACTATATTCCATTTTATCGTTATATGAAATATGATAAAGTAGTAGGATTCAGGGAGTTTTTAGCTACCTTTTTAAATAAAAAACCAAAAAAAGAGGTGACATTTGGCTATAATCCGAAGCACGGAGTGGGGTTAGAGGTCTCTGGAAAGTTACCAGATACTTTTAGCAAAACTAATGCAGAGTTTGAATCTATTAAGGAATTAGTTAACAGAACACATACTAAACTATTTTTATTCACCGCTCCATATTGTAATAAAATAGATAATAGAGATAAATTGCAAGAATTAAAAACCGTAATACCTTCATTATTTAGCTATGTGGGTCTGTTTGATAATAAAGAAGAGTATTTTTTTAATTGTGGTCATTTAAATATAGAAGGCGCTAGAGAGTTTACTAAAATATTAATTGAAGATATCATTTCTCATAAAGTCAAATAACTTGAATATAGCTTTTCTTTCACCAGAATATCCACATAAAAGTTTAAATCCCTCTGCTGGTTTAGGCTCAAGTATTAAAAATATTGCTTCTGCTTTAGTAAATGCAGGACATAATATTACTGTTTTTGTTGTCTTTCAAAAGGATGAAAGCGTGTTTTTTGATAATAGGGTTAAAGTGATTTCAATTCCTCGTAAAGGGTATAAGTTTTTTGGTTGGTATCTAGAGCGTAAGTATATTGAGAAAGTTATTAATAATGAAATTCGAAATAATAAAATAGATGTTATTGAAGCTCCAGACTGGACAGGAATAACTGCTTTTATGAAATTCCAAATTCCTTTAGTAATTCGTCTACATGGTAGTGATACTTACTTTTGTAATTTAGAAGGTCGAAATCAAAAAAAGAAGAATTATTTGTTTGAGAAAAGAGCTTTAAGTCAGGCAGATAGAATAGTATCAGTAAGTGAGTTTACAGGACAATTAACCAAGAAATTATTTAATTTAAAGTGTAATATAGAAACCATTTATAACGGCATAAATACAGAGCGTTTTAAGCCTCTTGATGTAAAAATAAACGATGGTCAAATTTTGTATTTCGGAACGCTTATAAGAAAAAAAGGCGTATTAGAGTTAGCTAACATATTTAATAAAGTTGTCGAAAAGTCAGAAAAAGCCAGTTTACTTTTAATAGGAAAGGATGTTAATGATATATTGGAAAATAAATCAACTTTAAACTTGTTTTACGAGTGTTTAACTAAAAATGCGAAGCAAAAAGTAACACATTTAAATGAAGTGCCTTACTCAGAAATAAAACAATATATTGCAAAAACTCAAGTGGTAGTTTTACCTAGTTTTGCCGAAGCATTTCCAATGACCTGGCTTGAAACATTGGCTATGGAAAAAGCTTTAGTAGCATCAAACATTGGTTGGGCACCAGAACTTATGATACATGATAAAACAGGCTTCTTAATTAACCCAATTAAGCATCAAGAATACGCAGATAAAATAGTTATGCTTTTAAATGATGAAGAAAAATGCAAGTATTTTGGAAAAAATGGGCGAACACATATTAGTTCTAATTTTTCAACAGCCAAAATCCTTGAAAAAAATGTAAATCTCTATAAATCATTATCTACATAAAATGATTGAGCTTAAAAAATATATAACACAAACTGGAGAGGTTCTTCTATATAATGGAGAACCAAAACTAGACATGTTAGAAGCCCTCTCAAAAGGAGCAGGCGATTTATGGCATAGTAGTTTAGATCAAGGTTTTAAAAATTGTTTTCAAGAGTTAGTATATCAATCTGCGGTATATTGGTGGTTTATAAATGATTTTGATAATCTAGATCATTGTGTGAGCTGGCGACTAAATACCGAAAGCTTTGTTGTAAGAGCTTTGGTTTGGGAAACTATGGGTGGTTTTGATTATCAGTATTCAGAAACCGTTATAAGTGGATTAGATTTTGGATTTAATTTAATAAAAAATTCAGGCGGTGTACCACTTTACGTTAAAGGTTTATTTCCAAAAGTATTAAATAAAGTCATCGTTTCAAAAGAAGATAGATATTTGTTTTTCCTAAAAAACTTTAAAAAGCACCATAGTTATTATATGCTATTTCGAAATGGATTTCGCTTTATTTCAGAATATAAGGCTTTAAAAAAAGCATCTAAAAATGTTGTAAAAAAAGAAAACAAAATTCTTAAAAATAAAATACTTAAACCTATAAGTGGACAACCAACAGTAAGTTTGGTTATCCCAACCATGAAGCGTCAGGAATATACCGAGTTGTTATTAAAAGACCATAACTCACAAACTTATTTAATTAAAGAAGCTGTTATTGTAGACGCTACTCCAGAAGAAGAACGAGATCCTAAATATTATAATTCAGAAAATTTTAAATTTGATGTTAAAGTAAAATGGCAAACAACAAAAGGGAGTTGTCGAGCAAGAAACGAAGCTATAAATATGTGCACAAGCGATTATATAATTTTTGCTGATGATGATATACGGATATTGCCCGACTTTGTAGAAAACACGATTAAAGTTTTACAAACTTATAATGCTAATGCATGTAACGGGTTGGATATAATGGCAGATCATACAAGCCAAAACCTAAATGATTTAAAGGAAAAGCTATCAAAATTAAACCACAGTAGATTTAAAGTTGGTGTAGCTCATTTATTTAGTAATGCAAATTCGTGTGTTAAAAGAACTGTGGTTGAAAAGTTAGTAGGTAATGATGTTAATTTTGATGGTGGTTATGGTGAAGACGCCGATTTTGGATTAAGAATTTTAAAATTAGGTGAGGTTTTAATAAATAATCCTTTTTCACCTAATTTACATTTAAAACCTCCTGTTGGAGGGTATCGTTTTTGGGGTAATCAATCGCGTATTTTAGGAAAAAAACGCAAATCTCAGCCCTGGGAATTGGGGAACCCAGTAAAGTATATTCGTCCAGTGCCAAGTCCAACAGTAACTTATAAATTCTTAAAGCATTTTACACCTTGGCAAATTAAAGAATGGCGTTGGAAACATTTTTTTATATACCTTTTTAAAAGAGGAAAAAAAGGGGGTGTTTTACGATTCTTAAAATTCCCATATAAATATTTACAGTTTAATAAATCGTTAATGTATGCTAAGCAATTAATTAACAAAGGTGACCAGTTTAGTTAGACCACTATTTTACTCATAAAAAAAATATAAATGAATAATATTTACAAAAAATTATCTATAATAATACCAGCTTATAATGAAGCTTTTACTATTCATCAAATTTTGAATAAAATTAAAGAGGTTGAATTATTAGGAAATATGGACAAGGAGCTTGTAATTGTAAACGATTATAGTACCGATGAAACTTCAGAAGTTATAAAAAAATATATCAAAGCAAATAGCGACTTAAATATTAAGCTTTTCGAACATAAAAAAAACAAAGGTAAAGGTGCAGCGTTACATACAGGAATAGATAAAGCTACTGGCGACATTATAGTTATTCAAGACGCAGATTTAGAATATGATCCAATGGAATACAATGTACTTTTAAAACCTATACTAAATGGATATGCAGATGTAGTATATGGTAGTCGATTTATGGGGAGCAACCCACACAGAATTTTGTTTTTTTGGCATAGTATAGGTAATAAGTTTTTAACATTTTTTAGTAATATGATGACTAATTTAAATTTAACAGATATGGAAACCTGTTATAAAATGTTTAGAGCAGATATACTAAAGTCTTTAGATTTGAAAGAAAATAGATTTGGTTTTGAACCTGAAGTAACTGCGAAAATATCTAAAATATCAAAAATAAGAATATACGAGGTTGGTATAAGTTATTATGGTAGAACTTTTGAAGAAGGAAAGAAAATTGGCTGGAAAGATGGTTTTAGAGCCATATACTGTATTTTAAAATATAGATTTTTTAAATAATGATAAAATATATAAGTAAACCTAGTTTTATAGCTATTGCTTTTTTATGTGTTTTGTTACCTAAAATTTACTTCGTTGTTTCATCTTACAAAAATAAATTATACACAATAGAAAAAGCTTATAAAAATGGTGATGCTTCTCATTATTTAAAAATTGCAGAAAACATTAATTTGTTTAAAGTTTTTTCGGATAATAATTCGATAATTCCTACTGAGAGTGCTACATGGAGACCACCACTTTGGCCTTATGTTTTATCCATAGGTTTCTATATAACTAACAACCCATTTGGCTTAATTATATTAAAATCACTTTTAGAATTAGTTTTATTAATTTTAATTTTCTCATTAATAAAATCACTTAAAAATATTAAGCCTGTTCATTCATTATTCTTTTTAATACTTTTTATAGAACCATACTATTTAAAATATTCTACAACATTTTTATCTGAGAGTTTAACAGCAGTTTTAATACTTTTATTAACACTGTCATTTGTGTTGTTTAATGAATCAAAAAAGTATAGTGTGCTTATTCCTTTTTTATCTGTAATAACAATTCTTTGTCACCCTGTTTCTGTTTTTTTTGTATTAACACTATTAATTATATACGGTTTAACTAGTGTGGGAAAACACCTAATAAGAATTGTAACTCATGGTATATTAGTTGTTGGATTAATGATTTTGTGGCCACTCAGAAATCAACAAACGTTTCACCAAGGGTTTTATTTAACGGCATCGCAAGGAGCAACGTTTTCTAAAGGTTGGAATGAAGATGTAATAGCTAAATACACTAATGTCGATGGTGATTTGGCTGATGAAGCTTTGAACTTGAAATATGTAAAAAACATAGAGGATAAAGAACGAAATTCAACTTTAAAATTAGGAAAGCTATACAAAGAAGGCACAGTTAATTATATTAAAAATTTAAATTTTAAAGATTTTTTTCTAACTGTTTTTGTTAAGTTAAAGTCTAATTTTAATCCGTTTCCAGAAAAACCTAAAGGAGGTATGTTAGAGTCTTTAGCTATTGTTTTTAGAATATTATACCTTGTTTTGTTCTTACAGTGTCTATTCTGGGTTTTTAAACGCAGAAAACCAAATATTACATCAGAAAAGGATAAAATTTATTTTGTGGTTTTTTCAATACTAATAGGACAAATAATTATGTCTACATATATTTATACTGGTTTACGGTTTAATGCTATTTATAGTTTAGCCCTATTATTTAGTTTTTTATATATTAATATAGACTTATTATTTAATTGGATAGAGAAATTTAACAAAAACTCAAAGGTTATATCATGAATTTTTCTTTGATAATTTGTACTTATATGCGGGATGAAGCTTTATTGCAATTACTTCAATCTGTAAAGGAACAAACATGTTATCCTAATGAAATTATAATAATTGATGGCTCTACCAATGATAAAACAAAACAAGTATTAAAGCAAAATTATTTTGAAAATCTAAAATATCATAAAGTAAAGGCTACAGAGAGAGGTCTAACAAAACAGCGTAATTATGGTATAAATTTAGTAGCCCAGTCTTCAGACATTATTTGTTTTTTAGATGATGATATCGTTTTAACGCCCTACTACTTTAAAAATTTAATAGAAACCTATAGAAATTATCCAGATGCCTTGGCTGTTGGTGGTTATATTATAAATGAAGTTGACTGGAAGCAAGGAAAGGAAACAAAAAACATTAACAAATTTTATTTTGATGGTTGGCTGCGCAGTGAGCCATCTAGGTTTAAATTAAGACGAAAGTTCGGTTTAGCACCAGATACGCCACCAGCTTTTTTGCCAACGTTTGCCCATGGTAGATCGGTTGGGTTTTTACCGCCTTCGGGTAAAACATACAAGGTTGAACAAATAATGGGTGGTGTTGCCAGTTATAAGAAAGATATTTTTAAAGCCTTAACATTTTCGACCTATTTTGAGGGGTACGGACTTTATGAAGACACAGATTTTTCCTTACGACTAGCTAAAAGGGGTAACTTATATGTTAACACAAGTGCTCAACTATCGCATTTTCACGATAATTCAGGACGGCCAAACAAATATAAATATGGTAAAATGGTAGTAAGAAACGGCTGGTATGTATGGCGAGTTAAATATGCTAATCCAAGTTTTAAATCTAGAGTTAAATGGAACTTAACAGTTTTGTTATTAACAACCGTGCGTTTTACCAACATAGTTACCACAAAACAAAAGAAAGAAGCGTTTACTGAAACTTTGGGAAGAGTGGTAGGATGGTTATCTTTACTGTTTAATTCGCCTAAATTAAGATCATGAATTTTGTAATTATTACTCATGTTAAACATGTTAAGCAAAATCATGAGTTTTTTGCTTATTCTCCTTATGTGCGAGAAATGAACATATGGCTTAAACATGTTAGTAAAGTTACCGTAGTGGCTCCATTAGTAATAACTGCAAAAACGGAAATAGATAGTGCCTACCAACATAATAATATCGATTTTAGAAAAATACCACAAATTGCTTTCACTTCTTTTTATGGTGTTTTACTTTCTATTTTTAAACTTCCAATACTTGTTTTTTCAATTTTTAAGGCATGCCTTAATGCGGATCATATTCATTTAAGATGCCCAGGCAATATTGGTTTACTTGGTTGTTTAGTACAAGTGTTTTTTCCTAAGAAAATAAAAACGGCTAAATATGCGGGTAATTGGAGTCCAGAAGCAAAGAATCAGCCCAAAAGTTATAAGCTTCAAAAATGGTTACTGTCAAATACATATCTCACAAAAAATATGACTGTTTTGGTTTACGGTAAATGGGAAAACCAAACTAAAAATATAAAATCATTTTTTACCGCCACATATACAAATAATGAAAAGGATTTACTTCAAATTAGAGATTATTCAAAAGGGTTAAATTTTGTTTTTTTGGGCAGTTTAGTTAAAGGTAAACGGCCATTATTAGCTATTAAAATTGTAGAGACCTTAATTAGCCAAGGGATAAATATTACTTTTGATATTTACGGAGAAGGTAAACTAAAATCGGATTTACAGCAATATATTATAAACAATAATTTAGAATCTAATGTCATATTGCGAGGGAATAAGCAAGAAACGGAAGTTAAAAATGCTTTGAAACAAGCACATTTTTTAATTTTACCATCTAAGTCTGAAGGTTGGCCCAAAGCTGTTGCAGAAGCCATGTTTTTTGGCGCTATCCCTATAGCTACTTCTATTTCATGCCTACCATTTATGCTCGATTATGGAAACAGAGGTGTTTTGATAGAGCCCGATAGAGTTGCTTCTGTAAAAACGATAATAAAATTTTTAAAGAATGAGGAAGATTTAAAATCTATGTCAAAAAAAGCTAGTGAATGGTCTAGGAGTTATACTTTAGATCTCTTTGAAAAAGAAATAACCAAATTATTAAAACCATAAATGCGGGTATTACAATTAATAGATTCCTTAGAAGCTGGTGGAGCAGAGCGTTTAGCAGTTAATATAGCCAACGGGTTATCTTCAAATATTGAAGCTTCATTTTTGTGCGCAACGCGTAAAGAAGGGTTTTTAAAGGAAAGCCTTTTACCCGAAGTTGGTTATTTTTTTTTAAATAAAAAGAAAACCATCGATTTTAAAGCCATAAAACGATTAATATCATTTATTAAAAAGCAAAATATCAAGATTATTCACGCGCACAGCACGTCTTTCTTTTTAGCAACTATGGTTAGATTAACTAACCCCAATGTTATTATTGTTTGGCATGATCATTACGGAGATAGTGAGTTCTTAGAAAACAGAAAATTTAAAGTTTTAAAAGGATGCTCAAAATACTTCACTCACATTTTTAGTGTAAATAAAATCTTAAAAACATGGGCGGAGAATAAGCTGAAATTTAAAAGTGTATCCTATTTGCCAAATTTTGCTACAATTAATAAATTAGAAGGAGATACCAAATTAAAAGGCATTTCAGGTAAGCGTTTAATGTGTTTAGCAAATTTAAGAGAACAAAAGGATCATATTACACTGTTTTTAGCCTTTAAAGAAGTTTTAAAATATTACCCAGAGTGGACATTACATTGCATTGGAAAAGATTTTAAAGATCGGTATGCTGAAAAAGTTAAAAGTAGTATAGAGAAGTTTGAATTAGCTAATGCGGTATATTTATATGGTAGTAAACCTGATGTTTATAATATTTTAAAACAGGCGGATATAGGAGTTTTATCTTCAAAGTCCGAAGGTTTACCTTTGGCGCTTTTAGAATATGGATTTGCTAAGTTACCTGTAGTGTCAACTAAGGTAGGCCAGTGTGAAACTGTGATTTCACATAATTATAATGGATTATTAGTGGAGCCCAATTCGCCTAAAGAAATGGCTAAGGCATTAATTTATTGTATTGAAAATCCAGATGATATATCTACATTTGCGGAGCGTTTTAATAGGCATATAGAAGAAAATTATTCTCAAATTGCTCAAATTGAAACTATTATAAATCATTATAAGATTTGTTTTAAATAAAATTGAAAAGCATTAATTACATAAAACCCATTTTTTTTCATGTTCTATTAGGTATTGGTGTTTATGGCTTAAGGTTTTTATCGAAGTTATATTTAATTGCGGTTATTGTTTATTTTACTAATCAAATAGTTAGAGCAAAGCCATCTCAAAAAGCATTAAAAATTTTAGTGGCCTGTGGCTATGTAGTTGGAGCAGAGGTGTTTTTAAGGATGACAGGGGGGAGTTTGTTATACGAGACTTCAAAATATGTGGTTATATTTTATATGTTAATAGGCATATTTACAATAAGGACTAATAAAGAGTCCATGCCTTTTATTATTTATGTTTTTTTGCTAATTCCAGGTGTTTTGGTAGCGGGTTTAAATGCTACCGAAGAAACAAATATTAGAACAGCCATAGCATTTAATTTAAGTGGACCAGTATGTTTAGGCATAGTTTCAATATTTTGTTATAAACTTAAATTTAGCTTGCAAGCTGTGCAAAAGGTGTTGTTTTATATGCTTTTACCAATAATATCCATAACCTCTTACTTATTTATCTATACGCCAAATATTGGAGAAACTCTTACAGGTACAGGCTCTAATTTTGTTGCTTCTGGAGGTTTTGGTCCAAACCAAGTGTCTACCATTTTAGGATTAGGCATGTTCGTTTTAACAGTTCGTTTCTTTATGCTATCCCCAACATTATTTCTTAAGGTAATTAATGGTTTTTTGTTGGCCGCTGTAAGTTTTAGAGGCATTGTAACATTTAGTAGAGGAGGGGTATTAACAGGTCTATTCATGATTATGGCATTTGTTTTTATCTATTTTAATAAGGTCAATAAAAAAGCAAAATTTAGAATTAGTAGACTACTTGTTATTTTTGCTAGTTTAGGTGTGCTTATTTGGTTGTTCTCGTCTATTCAAACTAGTGGTTTAATTGAAAATAGATATACAAATAGAGATGCATTAGGGCGAGAAAAGGCAGATGTTTCTACCGGAAGAAGTGATTTGATTTCTTTTGAGTTAGAAGAATTTTTTAAAAATCCAATTTTAGGAGTAGGTGTAGGTAAAATAAAGGAGTTAAGAGAAATAGAAACAGGACTTAGAGTAGCCACTCATAATGAGATGAGTCGTATTTTGTCAGAACACGGTTTGTTTGGTGTTATAGCATTTTCAATTTTATTGCTAACGCCTTTGTTTTTTCGTTTAAAAAATCGATCCAATATTTTTTTCTATTCGTGTTTTTTATTTTGGTTTTTAACTATAAATCACTCATCAATGCGGATTGCTGCTCCAGCTTTTATTTATGGGTTGTGCTTATTAGATATTCAGTACAAAACCAATCGTGTAAAAAGTAATAAATTAAAAGAGAAAAAACAATTAACATCAATATAGCATTGAAAACTTTAATTTATATTGGAAATAAATCTGGTGTTAGCAAAGATGCTAACTTATCGTCTATAGATCTGCTTGTTCCTCTATTTGAAAACTCGGGCTTTAAAATATACACAGCCTCTAGTAAAAACAATATTGTTTTTAGGTTACTAGATATGTTGTGGATGTGTTTCAAACATAAAAATGAGGTAGATTATGTGTTAATTGATACATATAGTACCTTAAACTTCTATTATGCCTATTTCGTTGGCGGCTTATGTACAATACTTAAATTAAAATATATTCCTATGCTGCGAGGAGGAAACCTCCCAGAAAGAATTAAAAAGTCTCCAAAGTTGTCAAAAGCTATATTTAATAATGCACATGTAAACATAGCACCATCTTTATATATAAAGTCTAAGTTTGAATCTGAAGGTTTTAAAAATATTATAAATATTTCAAATTCTATCGAGCTTGATAATTATAAGTTTAAACCAAGAACTTTTTCCCAGGTTAATTTACTTTGGGTACGGTCGTTCTCAAAAATTTATAATCCCACATTAGCTATAGATATTTTAAGAGACTTAAAAGAGAGAGGTATAATAGCTAGTCTATGTATGGTAGGTCCGGATAGCGATGGTAGTTTAAAAAAAGTGCAAGATTATGCTAATAAAATGCAGGTAGTAGTGCGTTTTACAGGTAAATTATCTAAGCCAGAATGGATTAAACTTTCAGAAGATTATAACATTTTTATAAACACTACTAATTTTGATAATATGCCGGTAAGTGTCATTGAGGCTATGGCATTGGGGCTTCCCATAGTATCTACAAATGTTGGGGGAATGCCTTATTTAATTGAGAACAATAAAAATGGTTTGCTAGTTTCTCCTAATTCTGCAGGGTTATTTGCAGAAGCTATACAAGAGCTTATTAAGCACCCATTTAAAACAGATCAACTTACACGAGAAGCTCGATTGTTAGCAGAAAAAATGGATTGGAATTGTATTGAAAAGCAATGGCTCAAAGTATTAAAATAATTAAGTTGTAATAAAATTATACTTCTTATATTTAGGCCCGTTAAATATCCCTCTCAAATGTCTAAAAGCAGTATTCATTTTAACATATCTGAACGAAAAATTCTTTTACGGGTTTTCGATATAGTTTTTATACTTTTTGCGCTTTATTTAGTTGGAAATACTTTTGATTTTGATTATTTCATACTAACTACCGAAAAATGGGCTTGGGGTGTTATTCTTGTTTTGTATATCTCCATTTTTGGAACCATTTTTGAAATATACGATTTACAAAAGTCTAGCAAAATTGATAGTATAGCTGCAGGAATTGTGTTAACGTCCTCCATTACTGTTTTGTTTTATCTTTTAACGCCATTTTTCACACCATTATTACCAGATAATAGGCTACAAATATTATTCTTTTATTTCTCTATTCTAAGTGCTTTGTTTATTTGGCGAATATGCTATGTTACTTTTATAGGGACACCTCGGTTTTATAAAAAGGTTTTAATTATTGGCGAAACGTCTAATATAGAAACTATTATAGAAGCCTTTAAAGGTGCAGATCCTAATTATAAAATTATTGGATTTGTAAACTGCGAAGTGAATACTCTGGAAACGATTAGATTTAAAGGAATTAAAGAGTATCTACCTAGTCAAATAAGGGAAGTTATCAATCAAGAAAAAATATCGGAGATTGTTGTAGCTAGTTATAATTCGGAGAATATTACTTCCGAGGTATATTATACATTAATTAAATTATTAGAAGAAGGTTTTCCTATAAACGAGTATACTCAAGTATATGAAGATATGACGCACCGTGTGCCTGTGCAGTTTGTAGGGAAAGATTTTTATAAATACTTTCCTTTTAGTAGAAGCAATCAAAATAAATTATACCTCTTTTTTCATCGTCTTTTCGACGTTTTAATTGCTTCTATTGGAATCATAATTGGTATTGCAGTTTTACCAATTGTTTTTATTGGAAACATTTTAGGTAATAGAGGTCCTCTTTTTTATTCGCAAGATAGAATAGGTAAAAATGGAAAAGTCTTTAAAATTATTAAGTTTCGTACCATGATAAAAAATGCTGAAAAATCTGGTGCTGTATGGGCGAAAAAAGGAGATTCTAGAATAACACCTTTTGGCAAATTTATGAGACATTCTAGATTAGATGAATTTCCTCAATTTATAAATATTTTAAATGGAGAAATGAGTTTGATTGGTCCTAGACCTGAGCGTCCGTTTTTTGTAAAAGAATTAGCGCAGATGCTACCTTTTTATGAAACCCGACATATTGTAAAGCCGGGATTAACCGGTTGGGCACAAGTAAAAACAAGATATGGTGCATCTATTGATGATAGTCTACTTAAACTGCAATATGATTTGTATTATATTAAGCACAGAGGTTTTTTTATAGATATGAATATTATGATTAAAACTATGAGCACCATGATATTCTTTAGAGGGCAATAAAGCAGTTTATAGTCCTTAAGTTTATTTCTAAAACTTAGTAAAATGTTTAACTAAGTAAACATACCTAACAAATAAAGCTATAAGTAATGGCATTAGGCCAATAGCAAATACTTGAACACCAATTATCCAATGTAGTGTTAATAGGCAAAGTAAAATTATAAGAAGTTTAATGTACTTTACAAACCAATCCTTAGGTTGTGCTTTAAAAAACTGACCTACAACCAGAAGATTTAAAACAAATGCCCATAATAGGTTATAATTTTGATGTGTTCCTGTATGGTCGGTAGCAAACCATAGCAGCAAAATTAAGACACCTATTAAGCCTGTTAGTGTAAAAAGGCTAACATCTAACCATACAGAACGTTTATTGTTTTTAACATCCTTATACGTGATATAGAGTATAAACATAGCAACGAGTCCTAAAATAAACAACGGACTTGTAAAAAATGTGCTTGCTTGTATGTTTTCTTTGGCGGCATATAGTACCGTACTTTGTTTAATAAGTGGTTTTTTCTCGATTCCTACGGTAGCCTTCTCAAAGAATTTATAAATGTTTTTTGGTAAAAACATATGGTCTTCGGTTCTAGCTTTTCTGTCAATAACAGAGCCTAAGGCTAAATCTATACCAAAACTACCCCAAGAGTTTTTGTTTACATGGCTATAAATTAAGGTTCTAAAGGTGGCGTCTTCAAAATCGTTTGGAGGGCTAAAAGTAATACGGTTATTTGTGGCTATATTTGTTACATCTTTAATTTTAGTGGCACAATTATCATAGAAGAACTCGTATAAGTAGCGCCTGTTTTCAATTTTATAATTATTTATTAAATAATCATACAGCTTTTGTTTCTCAGCTTGAGTCAAGTTTAAAACTTGCTCTTTAACACTTCTATTATGGTAGCTGTAAATTTGATAAAACCTAGTAAAATCTGTTTTACTAATTAAGTAGTTAAGCTGTCCTTGTGCAAATTTTAAATAAAAATTGGGTGCATCAAAGTCATATTCACCATAGCCATAAACAACATCTAATCTGTTGTTTAAATCTTTTATTCTAAAACCACTATGCCCAAAAGCATCGTTTAGTGAATTTCCAGGGCCAACCGTTAATACGCTAATTTCTGCCTGATTTGATAATACATTTTGTTGCGAAAAAGCTACTTTAACGCTTAAAAATATGCAAATAAGGAGAATGTTTTTTGGGATAAATAACTTCATTATCTAAAGATACTAAAATCAAATTTTAAAGAAAAAACATTGGAATATAAGGCTCCACTTTGGTCGCCAATATCGGTAAAAGCATAATCAATTTGAATGCCGTTATATTTAAAACCTAAACCAAAACTAGGTTGAAAGGTTAATTCTTCATTTCCAAATTGTTCTTCATTTTGAAAATTACCTAATCCGCCACGTAAATAAACCATGTCTATATACCCAAATTCAAAACCTAACGCCGGATTAATACTAGCAAATGACGTAGAAATAAGATCGTTATTTTCTTCAAACCTAACATTTAAGTTTACCGATGTTAAAAGGGTGTAATCATAATTAAAATCTACTAGCTTAGAAATTCCAATTTGAAGCTTAGGAATAGTTATTTCGGTACTTTCTGGTAATTCTTGGTTTTGTCCTTCAACTGCATCGCTAATAGTTGCAAACTCTTCTTCATCAATGGCCCAAGCATTAAAAGTCGTTGTTATGTCTCTAGCCATAACACCAAATTCCCAACCGTTATCGGTTTCAAACTGGATACCAGCATCTAAACCAAATCCCCATGAAGAGGCAAAATCTCCAATAATTCTTCTAATTACCTTAGCATTTACACCATAATTAAGCCCTTTAAGAGGTAAGGCTCTAGCGTAGGAGAAGGTTAAACCATAATCGGCAGTAGAAAATAAACTTATACGATCATAATTTATATTTCCATCGGCATCAATAAGCTGTGTGGTATTTAAAATATCATCGACCGCGAAACGAATTAATGAAATTCCAACGGCACTATTATCATCTAAAGGCATAGCAAAAGCCGCATAATCGTAATTGGCTATGTTAGCAAAGTAGCTTGAGTGCATTAAGGATAGTTGATTGTCCTCCAGCTTTAAAAGGCCTGCAGGATTCCAATACCCCGAATTGACATCGCCTGTGTGTGATGTAACCGCGCTGCTCATACCCAAAGCCGCAGCATCAACTCCAATATTCATAAACTCATTAGAATATTTTCTAACAGTTTGACTAAATAGGGTAGAAGTTAAGACACAAAATAGAGTGGTGATGTAAAGTCTCAATCGTAATTTTTTTACAAAGATGCACATAATTTATAATCTTTAAAACTTCAATTTGTAATAGATATTGTTTTAGACGGAAATTGTTTGCTATTTTTACAATCTTAAAACAGCTAAACATGAAAAAACAAATACCAAATGCACTTACCTTATTAAATTTATTGTGTGGTTGTATAGCAGTAATTTTAGCTATTAATAGCAATTTTGTAGCCGCTTCTATTTTTGTGTTTCTTGGTGTGTTTTTCGATTTCTTTGATGGTTTTGCAGCTCGAAAGTTAAATGTACAAAGTGAATTAGGCTTGCAGTTAGATTCGCTAGCCGATATGGTAACCAGTGGTTTGGTTCCTGGAGTTATTATGTATAAGTTATTGATATTAACGCTAGATACCAGTGTAACTCAAGACAATAGTTGGGAAGCAAATTCTTTTGGTGTAGATTTTAATTTACCAATACTACCATTGCTTGGGCTATTAATTACACTTGCATCGGCATACAGGTTAGCTAAGTTTAATATAGACGAAGATCAACAAACTTATTTTAAAGGCTTGCCAACACCTGCAAACGCCTTATTAATAATATCTTTACCATTAATTATCGAGTTTCAAAATAGCGATGTTATAAATAGTATAATTCTTAATAAATGGTTTTTGTTAGGGCTTACTTTTTTAAGCTGTTACTTACTTAATTCGGGTATTAAATTATTTGCCTTAAAATTTAAAACTTATGGTTTTAAAGGAAATGCCACACGATACATTTTTATAATTTTATGTGCTGTACTTTTAATTGTTTTACAATTTGCAGCTATTCCAGTAATTATAATACTATATATTTTAATGTCTGTTTTAGACAATTTAACTTCTAAATAAAAAACATAATACAACTATGGCTTCAGGATTTTTTGCATTATTTGATGATATAGCAGCGTTAATGGATGACGTTGTAGTGATGAGCAAGATCTCAACTAAAAAAACAGCTGGTATTTTAGGTGATGATTTAGCTGTAAATGCAGAAAAAGCCACTGGGTTTTTGGCCTCAAGAGAATTACCTGTGTTGTGGGCAATTACTAAAGGTTCTGCCTTAAATAAACTCATTATACTTCCCATAGCCTTTTTATTAAGTGCATTTGCACCTTGGGGTGTTACTTTGGCATTAATTTTAGGAGGTATTTATTTGGCTTTTGAAGGTTTCGAAAAAATATTTCACTTTTTTGTACCAGAAAAGCATAATGAGGTTTCCACAAAGGAAGTTGAGCAGGTTGACTTATCTGAAGAAGACATGATGCTTGCTGAAAAAGCAAAGGTTAAATCGGCTATTTTTACAGATTTTATTCTTTCGGTTGAAATTGTAATTATTGCCTTAGGTACCGTTATTGGACGACCAATTTTGTTTCAAATTATTGTCGTGTCTATTGTTGCTATTATTGCAACTATTGGTGTTTACGGTATTGTTGCATTAATTGTTAGAATGGACGATTTTGGTTTAAAATTGGTAAAGCTTAACGATAACGAAAAGAGTTTTTCTTATATGTTTGGCAATCTACTTATTAATACCTTACCTTGGGTAATACGCAGTTTATCTGTAATAGGTACCATAGCTTTACTACTTGTTGCGGGCGGTATTTTTGTTCATAATATTGATTTTCTACATCATTTTTTAGAAACTATACCAAGTTTTATAAGAGATTTTATAGTAGGTTTATTAGTGGGGTTAGGAGCTTTTATTGCTGTGAAAATTTTTATGGGTATAAAAAAGTTGATTTTTAAGAAGAAGTAAAACATTTAGTCCGTATCCATTTTTGTATTCGCATTACATAATTAAATGTTTCAAATGCTAGTTTGCGTTAAAAGCATATCGCTATTCAACGTCTATACATCTTAAACTATAATTTCTAAGAACTAAAAAAGCTGTAGGGCCTCTATTCGCGAATTTTCTTTTTACGTAATTCGAAATTCTGACCTAAGTACACCTTACGAACCATTTCGTCGTTTGCTAATTCTTCAGGTTCACCGGCTTTAAGAATACTACCTTCAAACATTAAGTATGTTCTATCTGTAATAGCAAGTGTTTCCTGTACGTTATGATCGGTAATTAAGATACCAATATTCTTTTTAGTTAATTGTGCTACAATACGCTGAATATCTTCCACAGCAACAGGGTCAACCCCTGCAAAAGGTTCATCTAAAAGAATAAAATTAGGATCGGTTGCTAGGGCACGAGCAATTTCTGTTCTACGGCGTTCACCACCAGACAATAAATCGCCACGGCTTTTTCTAATATGACCTAAACTAAATTCATCAATAAGCGACTCCATTTTCATAAGCTGCTCTTTTTTACTAAGTTTAGTAAGCTGTAGCACGCTTAAAATATTATCTTCAATACTTAATTTTCTAAATACCGAAGCTTCTTGTGCCAAATAACCAATACCGTTTTGTGCACGTTTGTACATTGGGTATTTAGTAATTTCGGTATTATCTAAAAATATATGACCGCCATTTGGTTTTATTAAACCTACAATCATGTAAAAAGAGGTTGTTTTACCAGCACCATTAGGTCCTAAAAGACCAACAATTTCTCCTTGGTTTACTTCCAGAGAAACATCTTTTACAACTTTTCGTCCGCTGTAGGACTTCATTAAATTTTCGGCTCTTAAAATCATATTTTTTATATACTGAACGTTAAAAATAGTAAAATCATATACAACTATTATAACGTCTTGATTAATTCTTTAATAACGGTTTTATATTTCTGACTTAAAACCTGCCCTAAAAACTATTCCATAAAAACGCAATCGCTTAAAATAATCTTCAAAAATAATAAGTGTTTTATTGTTTTTTAGCCATTTGCTTTTCTTTTCGCTTCTGGTTTCTAATTACAATTTTAGAAATATAAATACTTACTTGGTACAATATTAAAATAGGAATGGCTACTATAACTTGACTTGCAATATCTGGAGGTGTTATAATTGCCGATAAGATAAGTACAATTACCAAGGCATATTTTCTGTATTTTCTTAATATCTCTGGCGTTACCAATCCTATTTTGGTTAAAAAATAAATAATAATAGGTAGCTCGAAAATTAGGCCAGAAGCTAGGGCAGAAGACCTCACTAAAGCAATATAAGAACTTATATCTATTTGATTATCTACCCGTGTAGATATGCTGTAATTAGCTAAAAAATTAAGTGATAGTGGCGTAACAATATAGTATCCAAAAAGGACTCCAATAAAAAACAAAAGAGACGAAATTATAATAAATCCGCGCGAATGTTTACGCTCGTTGCTATGTAAACCAGGGCTTATAAATTTCCAAAGCTGATAAATAACATAAGGAAACGCTATAATAAAACCGCCTAAAATAGCGGTCCAAATATCGGCCGAAAACTGTCCTGCCATGGTTCTATTTTGCAAAATCATGGGCATTTCTTTAGCACAAAATGTGGTGTCCATTCCAAAAAAGTTGGCGGTGTCACATAACATGCTATACGTTGGAAAGCCCATATCTAAAGGAGCAAAAATGATATTGTCGAAAACAAATCTGCTAAAAATAAATACTAGCGTAGCTACAATTATTACGGCTAAACAGATTCTTATTAGGTGCCAACGTAAATCTTCAAGATGATCTAAAAAAGACATCTCATTTATATCCTTTTTCGCCATTATATTATACCTTCTTTAATTAAATCGTGTAAATGCACAATGCCTGCATATTTACCGTTTTCTTCAACTAGTAATTGCGAAATATCGTTATTTTCCATAAGTTCTAAAGCGTCAATGGCCATAGCTTCCGCTTGTATACGTTTTGGGTTATTACCCATAATATCTTTTGCTGTTAAACCAGAAAAATCATCTACTCTGCTTAACATTCTACGTAAATCGCCATCTGTAATAATACCAATAATTTTATCGTTTTCAACAACTGCAGTTACACCAAGCATTTTTTCGGTTATTTCAACAATAACATTTTTAATATTTGTGTCTGGAGCAACCTTTGGCTTTTCGTTAACCGAACTAATATCTTGCACACGTAGGTATAATTTTTTACCTAATGCGCCACCAGGGTGGTATTTGGCAAAATCGTTACTAGAAAATCCGCGTAATTCTAATAAACAAACTGCAAGTGCATCGCCAATTACAAGTTGTGCAGTGGTGCTTGTAGTGGGTGCTAAGTTATTTGGGCACGCTTCTTTTTCAACATAAGCATTCAAAATATAGTTAGCATGTTGCCCTAAAAAAGAATCTGGATTGCCTGTAATAGCAATCATTTTGTTTTTTGCACTTTTTATTAATGGCACCAACACTTTAATTTCAGGAGTATTCCCACTCTTAGATATGCAAATAACTACATCATCTTTTAAAATTAAACCTAAATCTCCATGAATGGCATCTGCAGCATGCATAAAAATTGCGGGTGTTCCTGTAGAATTTAGCGTAGCTACAATCTTACTTGCTATTATAGCGCTCTTACCTATGCCAGTTATTATTACGCGCCCTTTTGATTTGTAAATGAGCTGTATAGCCTCTGCAAAGTCATCTGTTACTAAACTCGCTAAGTTTAAAATGGCCTTACTTTCCATCTCAATAGTTTGCTTAGCAATCTTAATAATAGCATTTTTATCTTTCAAAATTTATAGTTTTTTGAGTTGATTTTTAAAGATTTTATTATCTTTAATGTTAATCAAATTGATTTTTTGTTGTAATTTGGAAATTGGTTACAAAACTAACGAAAAAAAATATGAGGCTTCTCTAAATGTTTTACGAAATTATACAATCATGATTTATGTACTAGTTAGAGAAATAATTAAACAATAATTTTAAAACAATTCATGTCAATATCAAAAAATGACTTGCATGCTGCTCTAAAAAAATATTTTGGGTTTAGTAAGTTCAAAGGGCTTCAAGAAGGTGTTATCGAAAGTTTATTAGACGGTCAACACACATTTGTAATAATGCCCACAGGCGGAGGAAAATCATTATGTTATCAATTACCGGCATTAATGCAAGAAGGGACAGCTATTGTTGTGTCTCCTTTAATTGCTTTAATGAAAAACCAAGTAGATGCCATAAGAGGTGTTTCTAAAGAAAACGGTGTAGCACATGTGCTAAATTCTTCTTTAAATAAAACCGAAATAAAGCAGGTTAAAGAAGATATTGTTAATGGTGTTACTAAATTATTGTATGTCGCTCCAGAATCCTTAACCAAAGAAGAGAATGTCGAGTTTTTAAGAAGCGTAAAAATTTCATTCTTGGCTATTGATGAAGCACACTGTATTAGTGAGTGGGGACATGACTTTAGACCAGAATATAGAAACCTACGTCATATTATAAAACGTATAGGCGATAATATTCCAATTATAGGGCTTACGGCTACGGCAACGCCTAAAGTGCAAGAAGATATAATTAAAAATTTAGGGATTGGTGATGCCAAAACATTTAAAGCATCCTTTAACAGACCTAATTTATATTACGAAGTACGCCCAAAAACTAAAAATGTAGATGTCGATATTATTCGATTTATTAAAAAGAACGAAGGTAAATCGGGTATTGTATATTGTTTAAGCAGAAAACGTGTTGAGGAACTAGCACAAGTACTTCAAGTAAATGGTGTAAATGCAGTGCCTTATCATGCTGGTTTAGATGCCAAAACGCGTTCTAGCCATCAAGATAAATTCCTCATGGAAGATGTAGATGTGGTTGTGGCTACCATTGCCTTTGGTATGGGGATCGATAAACCAGATGTACGCTTCGTAATCCATCATGATATTCCAAAAAGTATAGAAAGTTATTATCAAGAAACAGGTCGTGCAGGACGCGATGGTGGCGAAGGCCATTGTTTAGCATACTATGCTTATAAAGATATTGAAAAGTTAGAAAAATTCATGTCTGGAAAACCTGTTGCCGAACAAGAAATTGGGCAAGCCTTGTTGCAAGAAGTTGTTGCTTTTGCCGAAACATCAATATCTAGACGAAAATTTATACTGCACTATTTTGGTGAAGAGTTTGACAATGAAACCGGCGAAGGAGGCGAAATGGATGATAATGTTAGGCATCCTAAAAAGCAGGTCGAAGCTAAAGATAATGTTAAGTTACTGCTAGAAACCATTGCTAATACCAACGAAAAATACAAATCAAAAGATTTAGTAAACGTTATAATAGGTAAAGAAAACGCCTTAATTAATTCACATAAAACAAACGAACAACCGTTTTTTGGTGCCGGAAAACATAAAGATAATAAATACTGGATGGCCTTATTAAGGCAAGTATTAGTGGCAGGATATCTTAAAAAAGATATTGAAACTTACGGTGTTATTAAACTATCAGAATCGGGTAGGGAATTCCCTAAAAAACCTGAGTCTTTCATGATGACCGAAGACCATATTTTTGAAGGCGAGCAAGAAGACGGTACCATTATAACAGCACAAAAAGGAGGCGGTGCCATTGCAGACCCTGTTTTAATGGGCATGTTAAAAGATTTACGTAAAAAGAACGCTAAAAAATTAGGTGTTCCACCGTTTGTTATATTTCAAGATCCATCGTTGGAGGATATGGCCTTGAAATATCCAATTAACTTAACCGAGTTGGCCAATGTACATGGGGTTGGCGAGGGTAAAGCTAAAAAATACGGAAAAGATTTTGTAGCCTTTATTGAAAAATATGTCGAGGAAAATGATATTACACGTCCAGACGATTTAGTTGTAAAATCTACAGGAACCAATTCTGCAAATAAGCTATACATCATTCAAAATATAGACAGGAAATTGCCATTAGACGATATTTCGTCATCGAAAGGTATGTCTATGTCCGAGTTTATAAAAGAAATGGAAGCTATTGTGTTTTCGGGCACAAAATTAAATATAGATTATTGGCTAAACGATATTCTAGACGAAGACCAGCAAGAAGAAATTCACGAGTATTTCATGGAATCTGAAACCGATAGCATTGGTTTAGCAATCGAGGAATTTGATGGCGATTACGATGACGAAGAACTCCGTTTATACCGTATTAAATTTATTAGCGAAGTAGCAAACTAGATTCATTTAAATAATATTATGGGCGTTACCCGAAAAGGGTCGGGCTTTGCCTTGCAAGTCCTCGCACTTCCTACGTCAGGCTGTGGGCTTTTCATTTCAATCCCTAACGCGGGCTTGTTTATTGTGGTTGGTGTTTGGAGCTAGCTGTTTTATTATTTTTAACTATACTGTTTTCATTTTTTGCGAATGTGTTTGATTTGTGTTTACTTATTTAAAATAAGAGATGAAATTCAGTTTTATACCAATGTGCTATTATTTAAATCTTTTCTTTGGAGTAATAGGGGCGTTATCTCAACAAAATCTTCATTAAAGGTCCTTTAAATATACTATATCTTTCTAGGCTAGAAAAAAATGGTTTTATAAAACCATTAAAAAAAAGATTTTTTTACGAAACTATTACTAATCCACTTTGTAATCTTAGTAAAATGGTTCTTTTTAGTGGAAATTACAGTCTCATATTCAAAAGGAGACATCCAATGAAATTTACACGTGTTGAAGCCATCAAAACAAGTAACAGGTTTTAATTCATAAGCTGCTAGAGTCATTATAAAACGCTCTAAACCACCAAAAGGATAGTTTTCTGTGGAAAACTCTACAATACCAAAACTATCGTTTGTTTTTTTTAGTTGATCCATATCTACCTCGAAACCAAATTCTAAATAATTAAAAATGGAAAGGGCATCCGGTTCACCAAAATAACCTGATTTCTTGTTCTCATTTTGGAGGTAGTTCTCTAAAAACTCCTTTGCATATCTAGGAATCAGTTCTTTATATCTATAAATTTCTGGTTGTACCTGTTGGTCTAAAAAAGTATTTAATTCTTTTAAAGCAGCTTCTACTTCCTCTTCTGGCATAGTATCCCAATCAAATTCAGGACCTACATCATCAAACTTAAAACTAGGTTGTCGTACTTTAACCATGTGGTTGTAAAGTGTTTGGAAATCTTCAAATTTTGACGTATTCTGTATTTCGAATTGGATATATAACATATTATCTAAAACCGTTTGGAATATTATTACAATCTTTTACACATCTGCCACTTTTATTAATATAATAAGGTTCTGAACCTTGCTCACAGCCACTTACGGAAGCCGAATTAGCATCTGGAGAAAGAGGGGAAGACTTACATCTTATTAGCGCCTTTACTTTAGCCATTCCGTTTTCAAATGGTTCAGCGTCATAATACTTAAAAGGAATTTTTATATTATTACTGGTGTCTATAAAGCCATAACGTTTGTTTTTTTTAGCAACTATTAACCCTTCCGTAGGAAGGTGTAAAAAATTGTAGTTTTCTTCAAAAGAAATTATAAATTCATTTTTTTTATTGATTAAACCCCAAGTTTGACGTTCTGAGTAGTCATCATAATTTTCATTTTTTTGAATTACTATACCAATTCCATTTTTAAACCAATAACCACTATCATACATAAAAGGTATCACCGTTTCTCCTTCTTTGTTGATAAATCCAGCTTTGTTATCTAGCGTAACTCTTGCTAAACCATCGCTAAAGTCATCTGCATATTTATAAATGATTGGGATTACTAATTTACCGCTCTCATCAACATAGCCGTACTTAACATCTCTGTCGTCTAGATAAAAAGTTCCACTTGTTCTCACAGTAACTCGAGCTAATCCTTCACTATATTCATGTACTTTGTCATATGCTAACTCTTTAATAATATTTCCTTTAGTATCAATTATTAATTGTTTGTTGTTGGTAAAAACAATTGCTCTGCCACCATCAAAGTCTAGAGCTTTCCAATAATCAAAAGGAATTACAATTTGCCCTGAAATATTTATATATCCAGAAGAATCATCTTTTTTTGCTACTGCCAGACCATCGTTAAATTCTCCTAGCTCATCAAACAAAGGTGCAATCATCTCTTCACCTGTTCTGATTATGTATCCATATTTTTCATTTTTTAATACTTTTACATAATCTCCCACAAAATCGTGTGGTACCCAATCATACCTCTTTGCAGTAATTTCACTACCATGACTATCAATAAATGTAAAACCTTCATTTGTACGAACACAAGCTAAACCATTATAAAACGGATAACCATATTCCCATTCATTATTAAAAACATTACGACCTTGTTTATCTATATAAAAGTATTTGCCAATAGATTTCAAAACTTTAATATCATAGGAAGGATTATCAGAATTGTACAAAAACTTGTGACTTAAATTTGGATTTACTAATGCTATGCCGTTATTGAAATCTCCACAAATGGACAAAAGACCTTGTCTATAATTTAGGTCGGCATCAGCAAGAGATTTCTCTTCTTCATCTTTCCATCTTTGTTCACGTTCTGCTTTCTTTCTTGCTCCACGCTTTTTAGCATTTTCTCTAAAAGCAGCATCGATGCTATTGGCTAAGTTTCCTATGGCTTGAGTTACTTGTTGTTCACTGGCGGCATTTTGTTCACTGGTTAGTGCTGCTCTTTTTGCAGGACTATCAAACCAATAGGCATCAGAGGGTTTTGCCTCTCTGGCTTTTCTTGCTTCTTCTATTCTTGCTAATTTTTGTTCTCTCTCATATCTAGCCGCACCACCTTTTAATGCCGCCTCGACAATATTTTTTTCATTATTTACATAACTGTTGTTATTAATGCTATTTGATGAACTGTTTGCTTGATTATTTGTAGTTTTAATAATAATTTTTTTTGAAGCACTAAAACCTTTTATGTTTTCAATTAAATCAAGATATTCATTTTTTTCATTGATTAATTTGGACTCCTGTATATTGCTTTCGCCATAAAGAGTTCTTTCATAGGAAGCGATTGATTGGTTTATTATTTGCTCTTCTGTAATATTTGTAATGACGTCCCTATAGTGACTAATAGCGGTTGATTTTAAAGTGGATAAGTTTTTCTCATCACCTTGAACAGCAAACCATATATCATTCCCTTTTTCTCTAGCTTCATATTTAGCATTGGTATATACATTTCGTTTTTCTTGGGCTTTCTGGATTTCAGATTGAAGTTTTTCTTTTCTTAATGTATATCTTTCGTTAGCCATTTCATTACGACACATACAATTAACATAGGCAGTTTTTCCTTGCATGTCACACCACCCATTATAATTGTCACCAGTTCCATAGGACTCGTTTCTTTCTTTTAAAGAAGTACAATCTTCATTAATTGGGGCTGTTAGTTGAGCGAAGGAAATTAATGGAAAAAGTAGAAATAGAATGACGTAAAAAAAAATCATTTTACTATTTGCATCGTTAAAAATTAGCATGTTGTGAGGTTTTGATTTTTTCATATTCTTATTAGTTATTACAGCGTTCTGATATTATTTTATGTTTGTTTTTAACATAAGCTTCCTCTAGCACTCTTATTTTATCTTTTTCATGTGGAGAAATTGCTCTTAAAATACGTGAGGGATAATTAAAAAGATACGCATGTACCTTAAGACTATAACTTTTATTTTCTTTTTGCATAATAGCATAATTAGAAAAGTCTTTAGAGCCATAGTAATAAGATTCATCATCTAACCAAACAAAGTTATTATAAGGGAATACAAATAATTTAATATTACTGGTATTTTCGGCTTTATAAAAAAAGGGAACACTATTAAGTAATGGAGCATCTTGTTCTTGTAGATTCTTTAAATTGGTATGAAAGTCTTTTAAGTGAATGTTTACAAAAGTTTGTTTTTTTAAATCTATGAGGCACCAAAAATCTTCCACTATTTCTTTTTCTGGCTGGTATCTTTGAAACTTTATACGTGCAACATCACCTATTTTTATGCTACTAATAAGGCTTATTAGCCCATTAAAATTGGACCATATTTTTTCTTTATATACCTTATGATTTTTAACTTTGGTAAGGCGTAAATTTCCGTTGTCATCGGCAGATAACAGATTGTTTTTATCGAGAACTAAATAATGGGATTGTAATGGCCCATGCAATTTACTATCAATACTTGTAGCGTAAGTATCTTCAATATTTAATGTTTTATTAAACGTTGATGTTTTTGGAATAGCTGTTTTTGGAATAAAGTGGCCGTATTGTTTTTTTAAGATATCTATTTGTTCATTATCAATAGTAGTATAATTTACTTTATACACATAGGTTACAAGGGTGGTTAATTCGTTGGTGTCTTGATCTATTTGGTCTAGATACTGTGGAATCAAATTAATATTGTACAAATGGTTCTTAACAGTATTTAATATATAGTTATCATTAATATTTTGTGTTTTGTAAGGTAGTGGGCCGTTTGTATTATATAAATAGGCGGTAGTATCTTTAACCAGTACATAAGTATTGCTTGCAATAGGAAAAGCAGCCTCTTCTATATATTGAGGTTTAAAATCGTTGTTTATAACTAATTGTTGCGCATGTGATATTGCAGTAGTAATAAGAATTAATAGGGGCTTGTAAAAATTCATAAATTACTGTTTGCCTTTGCTTTTTTATTTAAGCTTATGTTTTTGAGGGAGGAAAGTGATGCTTAAAAAAGAGCTTGTAGCTTTAAGTAGGATTTGTATTTTAGTTTAAAAAAATAAGGACAAATTAATATTTTATAAAATCAAATATATTAATAATAATTGTTTTTTTTCACATGTTTAATCTCGGAATCGATGAAAAACAACTATAAACCTGGTAATTCCATTTTAAGTAAAGTGCGTTTTTTGCTTGGTATTTGTAATGAATATTGGAAAGTATGGGGATAAAGTGAGTCTTTAATAATTACTTTGTTTAGGTTGTAATTTCTAATTTAACAACAATGTCTGGATTTTTAATTACAATTTTTTGTTCTTCAATAACCTTTAATTCGTTCTATAAAGCTGTATCCATTCTTAATTTTTTAAAAGAGCGAAAGCTGATACGTTTTCTATAGAAATTTACTTAAAAAGGATTAGTTTGTAGGCGCTAATTATTATCTTTTTATTTGTACTGATAATTCATATAATCTTGATAACGTTTTACGTAAGTACTATCATTAAGTCGTTTGGTCCAATTTATTAAATTTTTTTTCGGTTCGTCCGTATCTGAAATATTAAACTGTACCAACAAATTTTTTCCTAATTCTTTTTGAAAGAAACCTTCGGATCGCAGTTTCTCCAATACTTCAACGCATGAATTGAATAAAGTATTTCTAAAATATTCGAAGTCTAATTCTTCATTATCAATTTTCAAAGACACCATTTTGCAAATTGCATTGAATTCTTCATTAGCTCCATTAGAAGTAAACCATTCAGCTGGTTCAAATTCATAGTAATCTTTGTGTTCTGGGTTTTGAGCTTGCATGTTCATTAGATGACTTTTAGTATTTGTAAACGGGACTACAGTCATTGCTCCATCATCACTTATTAATGCAAAAGAACAAATATCAGAACCATATTTTTGAATATTTTCTCTAAAACATGTTTTAACAGCCAATTCAATTTTACTTTTTAATACTTCAAAATTTAAAATCATAGTAGTTTTTAGGGTTTTCGGCTATGAGTAATGGCTTGGTTTAATCATTAACTTTACACCTACATACCAAACTAAAAATCTGCGAGGATTTTCAGAAATAGACGAGAACAAGCTATTACTTACAGCTATTGTTGCAGTGTCGTTATTATTCTTTAGTAAATTTATTCTTAATTGCTCTTTCAACTCGAATTAATAAAAATACGACCATCAATATCATTAATGCCAGTCCTAAAAACATTCCGATTTTGCCTTCAGGTTTAAATATTAATCCTATAATCGAACTTAAAGTCAAAATCGCTCCAAGTTTAATCATTTCAATG
Organism: Algibacter sp. AS12; assembly: GCF_046736315.1. Taxonomy (NCBI): domain Bacteria; kingdom Pseudomonadati; phylum Bacteroidota; class Flavobacteriia; order Flavobacteriales; family Flavobacteriaceae; genus Algibacter; species Algibacter sp. AS12. Next base: position 4,238,093 of record NZ_CP151841.1, on the reverse strand, counting down.
GAAGCGTATTTTTGAGAAAAATCCCACCTTTCTTGATTTTTCATCGAGTTTGAAGTTCTGTATCCATAAATACCATTTATTTTTTTCGGTGGAAATTTTAGCATTAAAAATCCTGCGAGCATAAAAATTATTCCAGACAATGACGGAATTACAAATAAGGGATTGTCAGAGGATAAATTCATTATTAGTTTTTGATTTTATATTTCTTAGCATTTGATTTTATCAATAAGTATGGTATTCCGATAATCATTGAACTCCAAAAGGCATAATTTTGAATATTGGGATTTTCGGTGAATGCAGTTATTAAATATCCAGAAATTATAATTAAACCCATACCACACAGCACATTTCGAAATAAATTTGCTATTCCTTCAATGTTGTATTTTTCTTTTTCTTCTTTCGGCATTGTATTGTATCCGGCAATCAGCCAATACATTTTTCCGTATTTAATTAAAACTCCCAGTATGATAAATATTAAAGCTGCTACAATCATAGTAATCTATCTTTTTGAATTTTGACGTTTCGTTTTTAAGGCACCATAACTCATGATACGATAACCTTAATCACTCATATTCTGGGAATATAATAAATTTTTCTTACAAATTAAAAGGTAGCACAAGTGGAGTCATTATAAAATAACAACCAATTCGTTTGTTTATATTTCGATTAAAATTTGCTTTAAATGCGTGCTTCTAGCCACGCTTTTAATTCGTAAAAGTTTTGAGGTGCCACACCATGGCCAACAGGAAATTCTGAATAGCTGTGTTTTATGTTTAAAGCTTCTAAAAATGGAGGTGTAAGTCTTGCCCAATCTACAGGTATCACTTGGTCTACACTTCCGTGAGAACAGTAAAAATCTAAATTTGCGTAGTTTTTTGTGTTAATATCGGCAGGGAAAATATCTTTATTAATATAACCGCTAAGTGCTACTACATTTTTAATTTTATCAGGGTAAGTTAATGCTACGGCGTAACTTAAAATAGACCCTTGGCTAAATCCCAAAAGCGATACATTATTTTTGTTAACAGGGTAGGTGGCAATGGCCTCGTCTATAAATTTAGCAATTAAATCCCTTGAAGCTATAGCTTCGTCGTTATCACTCCATTTTCCTTTATCTTCATCAAAATTAATAGCGTACCAAGCATTTCCGTAAGGTTGCATTGGGTAAGGCGCTTTAACTGATATAATAAATAGCTGCTCTGGTAATTCGGCAGCAAATGAAAATAAATCGTTTTCGTCGCTTCCGTAACCATGCATCAAGATTAGTAATGGTGCGTTTTCGGTTAAACTAGATTCGCGAACTATGTGTTGTAAAGAAAGAGATGGATTTGGCATGCTTTTATGTATTACTTTTAGTGAAGTCTGATTTTCTTAGAACTGGGGATTTCATATTTGAGGTTTACACCTTTAAAAGATGAATTAAGACCCTAAGTTTGAAAATATACGTTGGTATAAGTTACCTACAAGTGGAACAGTTTGTGCTTTTCTTGCAATAGCGTTGGAGAACCCATAAATAAAAAGGACAGCAAAAAACAAGTAAAACGAAGAGGTTACTAGCCAACTATCAAAAACACCAATCATGTATCCTAAGGCAAAAAAAGTAAGCCAAAGTCCTAACGATTGTCTAATATGAAAACTTGCAAACTTGCTTTTTTTATCATCTTCATTATTTAAGTAATACGCTATAATAACACCAAAAATGGTAATGTAACTTATTATGGCATTTTGGCGCCCTTTATCAATATCTTGTTCTGTCATGTTATGATTTTATAACCTTTTGATTGTTTGCAATAATACCAAAAACGTGACCTTTTAGAGTTTCGTTTTCAAAAATGGCATTTTTAGATTTCGATACAATATTTTGTTTCGAGAAGGTGTATTTAGTATCTGGATTAAAAAGCGTGATGTTAGCCATATTACCTACAGCTATAGGTTGTGTTTCGGCTCCAAATCTAGCTTTACCTTTAGTTAGTACCTCAATAGTCTTTTTGGTTGTAAATAGACTTTGTAATGCTCCAAAAGCACTTTCTAAACCTATAGTGCCGTAGTTGGCATGATCGAATTCTATCTTTTTTTCCTCAATGTCAATAGGTGTATGGTCGGTAGTAACCATATCAATGGTGCCATCTTTTACACCAGCTATTAAAGCATCGATATCGGGTTGTGTTCTTAACGGTGGTAAGACTTTGTAATTGGTATCGAAATCTGTTAAAACCGCATCAGAAAAATATAAGTTATGTATGGCTACGCTACAGGTAACATCTAATTTTTTATTTTTCGCTTGCCTAATTAATTCTACCGATTTTGCAGTGGAAATAGTTGGAATATGTAATTTTCCGCCTGTATATTCTAGTAAAAATAAATCTCTAGCCACTTGCAGCTCTTCGGCTAATGCTGGAATACCTTTTAATCCTAAGCGCGTACTTGTTATGTTTTCGTTCATAACACCATGTCCGGAAATTTTATTTTCCTGCGGAAATGAGCATACTAAACCATCAAAATTACTAGCGTATTGCAGCGCAATTTTCATGAGGTTAGGGTTAGAAATCGATTTTTTATAATCGTAAAACGCCACAGCTCCAGCGCTACGCATATCGTAAAGCTCTGCGATATCTGTACCCAAACTTCCTACTGTTAGTGCGCCAATAGGCAATAAACTAACAGCGTGGTTGTTGGCTTTAGAGTTTAAAAATGTAATATTAGCATTGGAATCTATTACTGGGTTGGAGTTGGCGTTTACAGCCACACTTGTAAAACCAGAAAGTGCTGCAGTTTTTAAACCATTTTGTATAGTTTCGCGTTCCTCGTAACCAGGTTCGCCAAAACTTACACTACTATCAAACCAACCTTGAGAAATATGTAAATTCTCGAAATTAATTTCTTTGTAATTTTTAGTGTTTTCTATGCTGTTGGAAATCTTAGTAATCTTACCGTTTTCAATTAATACATCCTGAGTTGTGTTGTGAAACTCGCTTTTAGAATCTATGATTGTGGCAGATTTTATAAGTATGTTCATTTAAAGAATTTTAAGATGAGCATTTCAATAATCAATAACGCTAGTGCAAAAATAACAAACCATTTCCATAGCGCGTTAACTTTTGTGTCACTTTTTATAGTATCGAAAATCTCGGTAATTGAATCGCTAACGGTTACATGTTTTAAAGCTGAAAGATCGTTGTAGTTTAAATTACTTTCGCTTCGGTTAAAATTGTAACTCAGTTTTTTTATGGTGTCGTTTTTAGTAGTTAACGCGTAAATACCAGCTTGCGATGGTTCATCGAAAGTGTTTATTACCACTTTATTATTAAAATAGTGTTGTTTTGGTATAATGCTAATACCGTTTTTTTGTAATGAAAGCACCTCGTCTTGCTGCATTTTAGTATCCACATCAAAGGTGTTTTCTTGCCCTATGCTGTAATATAATTCAGGAATTTTAAAACTCTGCTTTGCTACGTTAAACAAGGTTGGCACAATTAAAGGCGAGTTTTTAAAGCTAGAATTGTCTTTATTTAATGCCGCAGTAAAAACAAAAGCGTTTTTAAACTGTCCTAAAAAGAGTTTGCCGTCTTCAAAATTTAAAACTGATGCTAATTGTTTGGTTGTAATAGGGTGGAAGCTGTTCACTTTTGGGTATTGAAAGTTTTTAACTTGCTTTTCAAAAACACCATTGCTGTACAAAGGGTGCGAGTAGTTTATGGTTGTAATGCGCTTTTCGGTATTGGTAATAGCATTAAAGCCACTACTATAATTGGCTAGTAATTGATTGTAGGATGTTAGGTTAATATCTTGCGCTGGAATAATTATAACCGATCCGCCTTGTGCTGAAAATTGTTTTAAAGCAGCATTTAAGGCTACAGGAATTGTTTTTAACTCGTTTAAAATAATGAGGTGTTGGTTGTCAATTAAATTGTAGTTTAATTGGTTTTCTGGAGTGGCTAAATAGTTGAATTCTGTGGATGTGTAAATGCGTTTTAAAAACGAATCGGTTGCGCCGTTTATACTTAAAACATTAATTTTTGATGGTTTATTAATGTTGAAATAAAGGCTATTATCAAATTGTAAATTGGCATCGTTAATGGTTATTTTTCCATTGATGATTTGATTAACCGGAAGTGAAAATAAAGCTTCAGATTCTTGCTGAATGGCTACCGAAGTTTTAGCATTTAGCTTGTTGTTATTATATAGAGAAACCGGTAAATTATCAATGGCCGTACCGCTGTTTTTAAGAATAACTTTTAAGGCAATAGCTGTTGGTGTGGTTTCATAAATGTAAAGACTATCAACCAAAATATTATTGGTGTTTACTGGACTGAGTTTGACAAAACTCAAACTGGTCAATGAGTCTTTTTTAGTTTTTGCTGGTGTGTTACTGTTTTGAAAATCAGATATTAAAATAATATTATTTAAAGTGTTTGTTTTTTTGCTTAAAAACGTTTTACTTTTTAATAAAGCCGCCTGTGTAGTAAGTTGATTTGTAGAATAGTCTAGTTGTAGTAAGTCGTTTTTTATAGCTTTTATAGTCGTGTTTTTAAAAACAGCATCGTTGGTAAAAAGCGATATGGTTTCGTTTTCTGGTACCTGAGTAATTATATCTTGTACCGCACGTTTTAGTAATTCGCCATGTGTGCCTTTAGCTTGCATACTAAACGAATTATCCAAATAAATAATGATTGCTTTTTCTTTTTTAAAGGCATCAGATTTTGATGTAAAAGGTTGTGCAAAAGCAAACACTAAAGCCGCTAGAAGTAATACCCGTGTTAACAGGGTTAACCACTTTTTTATTTGCGAACTTTTACGGGTTTGTAAAGTGGCTTCTTTTAAAAAAGCGACATTGGTAAAGTCTACTTTTTGAAACTTTCGTAACTGAAATAAATGAACAATAATAGGGATGAGCAGTAAAAATAAAGCGTAAAGAAGTTCGGGGTGTTTAAACTGCATATTGTTTTAGATTGCCCAAATATAGAAAATGCATTTGAATTTTTAAATATAGTTTAACTATAAACAGTAATAGTTTATTTTATTAGCTTAATAATATTTGGATAAAAACGTTTCATTCTTTCATTGCGAACTTTTAAAGCAAATATTATAGGTAAAATAATATTTAAAGGGTAAAAAAATATTAGAGGTAAAATCATTGTCATATTACCTGTAAATGGACCAATTTCAAAATGAATTATTTTCATAAATACGCCAAATATAATTGAGAAAAACGTGAAAAAAGTCCAAGTAATTTGGAAATTTAAAAGATTAATCCCCATTTTATTTAATCCAATTACTTTATCCTTTTTTGTTGACCACAAAATAAAAGGAATAATGATATTTCCTAGAGGCATGAATACACCTGTTAAAACAGATAGTTGAAAGAAGATAAGGTAGTTTTTGTCTGTATGCATGCCATAATCTAAAACATCTTCTGTATTCAAGTCTAAAACCTCACAAATTAAATGAAGTGTTTTTCCTCTTGGTTCATTTTCGTTATTTTCTATGCGTTGTATTGTTCTTAAATTTACTTTGGCAGACTCCGCTAATTCTTCTTGAGATAGCCCTTTTTTCTTTCTTACTTCTTTAATTTTATTACCTAATTGATTCATAATTAATTTGGTTTTATTTTGATTCAAAATTATTTATGAAACACACTATTTGATTACGGTTTATTTGCGGCATTTTTATGACATTTGTGTCTATAACCTAAGTTTACTAGAGTTTTAGGTCTACTAACAAAAGAAAACATAATCCTTAATAGAATTCATTTTTAAAGAATCTAAATATTCTCTAATTTCAATTTGAGCCTCTTTATTAGCCACCGTAATAATGCCTTGCGGGTTTTTTATGGATTCCAAGTCTTTAAAAGGTCTTAAGATTTTACCATAAATATCTTTGCCAATTTTTTTAGGGTTATCGCAAATCCATTCAAAATCAATTTGTTTTTCAATAAGGGTTTTGGCTATAAACTTCCCTTTATTTCCGGCGCCCCAAACAAATAGTGTTTTATCAGGATTGTAATCTAGTTCTAAAAAGTAGTCTATTTTTAGGGGGATAAAATGATTCTGGGCGTAATGCTCGTCGGTTCTAGAGGTTCTATGGCTATAATCTCTCCAATCATGTAAAACAACATCACAAGGCAAGCAAGTAAAACCATGTTTGTAAAATCGAAACGCTAAATCGTAGTCTTCAGGATATCTGTTAGGATTAAAAGCATCACAAGCTGTAAAATCGTCTCTATGTATCATCCAACAAGGTGAAGGTATTACACATTCCTTGTAAATTTCAGAGTAATTTGTGCCTTTTTCGGTTAAAGCATTGAGCCAAACTTCATAACTTTTGTATCCTGATTTTATGCCTTCTTCAGCAAAATAATGAACTAAACCAACAGCCAAATTACCTTTTCCGTGATGCATTAAACTAGACGTCATAACCTCTAATTTGCTAGGTCGCATAATATCGTCGCTATCCATTCTAGTAATTAAATCTCCTTCACTTTGTGAGAAAGCCAATTGCAAAGCTTCAATAATCCCACTACCAGAATTTTTAAAAAGTTTAATTCTGCTATCTTTTTTAGCAAATTCTTTAACAATAGTAAAGCTCGAATCGGTCGAGTTATCGTCAATAATAATAAGCTCCCAATTAGTATAAGTCTGTCTTATAATGGATTGGATACAATCGCCTATGAATTCTTGGGTGTTTTTAAACGGAATTAATATACTTACTAGTAACTTTTGCATAATGCGAATTTAACAAAACCTTAAGAAAGGAGACGGTAACATTATGGTAATTTGCGCGTCAATTAAAAAACTTTTAAAATTAATTTAATGTATACAAAAACACTATTCGCTTTATTTGCTGGTGCTGTATTAGTTGGTTGTGGTTCAACTAAAAATGTTAGTAACGATTTAGCAACAAGTTTACCTATTGAGACTTCAATAAATTTATCTAACATTACTGACGATAAAGCTCCTGTAACCATTAATCCGGGTCGTTTTACTACCCAAACGGTAACTTATAGACTACCTAGGGTTATTCAAGGTACGTATTCGGTAAGCGATTTTGGTAAATATGTAGACAATTTTAAAGCCTTCGATTATAACGGAAATGAAATGGCTGTAAACAAGGTAGACACTAATACGTGGACTATTGCCAATGCTAAACAATTAGATAAAATAACGTATTTAGTAAACGATACTTTCGATATTGAACTAGATGGAGGTATTGGAAAAGATACACCGTTTTCGCCAGCAGGTACTAATTTAGAACCTAACAATTTCGTTTTGAACCTACACGGGTTTATTGGGTATTTCGATTCTTTAAAAAATAACCAGTACAAGTTAGATGTTATTGCTGCTGCAGATTTGCAACGTACATCGGCATTGCAAAATGTAAATTCTCAAACTAGCGAAGATGGTAAAACCATGACAACGAGTTATTTTGCGCCTAGATATTTTGATATTACCGATAACCCGATGATGTATGGAAACTTAGATGTTGAAGAGTTTCAAGTTGGCGATATTAAAATTGTATTAAGTGTGTACTCCCCAAATAAAGTGCATTCGGCTAAATCCCTTAAAGATGTGGTTTTTAAAATGATGCAGGCTCAAAAAGCATACTTAGGAGATATTAATGCTACTCCACGCTACGATATTTACCTGTATTTATCAGAAGGTAATGAGGATTCTCCAAAAGGATTCGGTGCCTTAGAGCACCATACATCAACTGTAGTTGTACTACCAGAATCTATGGATGAAAATGCCATAGCATCAAGCATGACAGATGTTGTGTCTCATGAGTTTTTTCATATTGTAACACCGTTAAGTGTACACTCAGAAGATGTGCATTATTTCGATTACAACAATCCAACCTTCTCAAAGCATTTATGGATGTACGAAGGGGTTACAGAGTATTTTGCAACCTTATTTCAGGTTAATCAAGGTTTAGTTAACGAGGCTGAGTTTTATAATACCATTATGGAAAAAATAGAGGCCTCTAAGCGTTTAAACGATGCTATGAGTTTTACTATTATGAGCGAAAATATATTAAAAGCACCTTATAAAGATGAGTATTTAAACGTGTATCAAAAAGGCGCGTTAATAGGCATGTGTATCGATATTATAATGCGTGAGGAAAGTAATGGAAACCGTGGAATTCTTTCTCTAATGAAAGAATTATCGAATAAATACGGGAAAAACAAACCTTTTGAGGATGATAAACTAATTAGCGAAATCACTGCTATGACTTACCCAGCTGTGGGCGAATTTTTAAACACACACGTGGTAGGAGATATTCCTATTAACTACAACACGTTTTTCGAAAAGGCAGGTCTAGAAGTTGGCGAATCGCAAATAAAAGCCAATTACATTTTAATAAATGGCGCGCCAATAGTAAGCGGAGATCCAACTAAAGGTATCTTTTTTGTAGATAGCGTTTTAGAAAACAGTTTTTGGAAAGAGCAAGGTGCGCAACCAAACGATATCATTAAAGCTATAGATGGTACCGCTGTTACCTTACAAAATGCAAACCAAGTTTTAGGTCAGGTTTTTGCTTGGACACCAGGACTAGATGTCGAGGTTGTTCTAGAAAGAGGTGGTAAAGAGGTTGTAATTAAAACAACAACAACGCAAGGGTATACCACAGGACAAGCATTAATAGAAAAGCCAAATGCTACCAAAGCACAAATAGCTTTACGTAACGCTTGGTTAAAGGGTTGAAAAAATAGTAAAGTAAAGTTTAAACGGTTGATGAACATAATGTTTATCAACCGTTTTTTTATGGCGCTACCACACCCTTCGACTTCGCTCAGGGTAGGTGGTCGGGCTTTCCAATACAAGTCCTCGCTCCCAAAAAAGGTCGCTGTGGGCTTTCCTTTTCAATCCCTAGCGCGGGCTAATTTGCCAGTGTCGGTTATAAACCCACTGCTATTTAGTGTATCTAGAATGCAATAATTTTTCAATGCTGCTAGAAGCAAGCGAGTTTTAAAAAAAACTGTATTAAATGTGTTTCTCTACGTTAGGGATTAAAGCGGCATCTTTTATTTGCAGCCATAAATGGCAAAAAAAGATATAGCGAAAAGCCCGACCCTTGGTTAACTCCCAAATGTTATTTAGCAACAGTAAACTTAAAGGTTGTTCCAATACCTTCAGTCGATTCTACGGTAATAGTGCCTCCTAATTTATTTATTAACGATTTTACTGTAAATAAGCCAATTCCAGTGCCTTTATTTCCTTTACTGTCTTCGTGGTGCGCTGTATGGAATAACTCAAATAAAAGTGGTAGTTTTTCAGGTTTAATACCATTACCATTATCCATTACATAAAAGGTGTAGTAAGTATTGTTTTCCTCAAAATCAATACTTACTACAGGTAATTCTTTAAAATTGTATTTAAAAGCATTATCCACTAAGTTTAGTAAAATCTGCTTTAAAACATAGGTGTTTACATTGTTTAACGACGCTGTTTTAAGGAGTTTAAAATTAGAATCGTTTAAGTTTAAAACCGTTTTAATAGAATTAAATACATCTTCTAATTTAGTTTCTATTTTATTCTTGTCAAGTAATTTTTCACTTTTATAGTGTTTTAAAATACCATCAATATAAGCTCTTAAGGTATTGGCAGACTCTTCAATATAATTTAAATATTCTAAATCAATTTCTGGGTGCGATGCCTTTAATTCATCCTTAAATAAACTGGTAAGCGAGGTTATGTTGGCTAAAGGCGATTTTAAATCGTGCGATACTTTGTTGGCAAAGGTGTTTAGCATATCATGACGCTCTTCCAAAGTATGCAAGGTGTCATTAAGGGTTTTGTTTTTTAATCGTAATTCAAAAAGCTTAACCACTTGTTTTGCTAAAATAATTAAAGCATCTTTTTGCTCTTCAGTAAAAGTTCTTGGTGTAATATCATAAACACATAAGGTTCCTAGGGCGTAACCATCAGGATTAACTAACGGTACACCAGCGTAAAATGATACGTTGTTTTCGGTAATTATAGGGTTGTCATGAAACCGAATATCCTTTGTAGCGTCTTCAACTATTAATATTGGATCGTCGCTTAAAATAGCATGTCCGCAAAACGAAATATCTCTAGGCGACTCGTTAAAGTCTATACCGTAGTGTGATTTTAAAAAATTTCTATCCTCATCTAAAAGTGTAATTAAAGAAATAGGAACTTTACAAATTGTAGCTACCAAAGTGGTGATATTATCGTAGTCTTCTTCAGGTAAAGAGTCCAGAAGGTTGTATTGCTTAACGGCATTTAAACGCTTACTTTCGTTTGACGGTAGTTCGGGATTTATCATTGCTAAAAAATCGTTTGCTAGGGTTTAAGGGAATGTAAAAATAGGTAAAAGGCAACTATAAAAACTAAAATCCTTCAAAAACTCCTAAACCAAATAAAGCAAAATCATATTTAACAGGGTCGTTTTCATCTAGCTTTCTTAATACCAAATCAAGCTCAGTCAAGGCAACACCATCGTTTTGTTTGCGTTTTAGTAATCCTAATTTTCTAGCTACATTTCCCGAGTGTACATCCAATGGGCAAGACAATTGGTTTGGTGAAAGTCTATCCCAAATACCAAAATCAACTCCTGTTTTATCATTACGCACCATCCAACGTAAAAACATGTTGATGCGTTTTGCAGCCGATTTTTTTAATGGATCGCTAACGTGTTTTTCGGTGCGTTGTAAATGCTCAATCTCAAAAAAGACAGATTTAAACTTCGATATGGCAGGCTGTAAGGAGTCTTTTTCGGCATGTTTTACAAAAACCGATTCTAATCCACCATGGTTCATATATATATGTTTTAACGATTTTATAAACTGAGTACAATCTAGTCCGTTAAAAGTACGATGTACAAAAGGGGCAAGTCGATCTAAATCGGTTTCTTCGTGGTTTACAACAAAATCGTAAGGCGAGTGATCTAGCAAATCCATTAACCTATTGGCATTATTAATAATACTTTTTCGGTTTCCCCAAGCAATGGTAGATGTTAAAAATCCTGAAATTTCAATATCTTCTTTTTTACTGAATTTATGCGGTATTTGTATTGGGTCGCTTTCAATAAATTTAGGGTTGTTATACTCTAAAACCTTAGCGTCTAAAAACTCTTTAAGTTCTGCTTTGGTAAGTTTTATTTGTTTTTCCTTCATAATTCAACAAAAATAAATGTAATTAGTTGAATAAATAAGAGACTTAACAGCTTATTAAAAAGAATTCGCGCTAAATGACTAGTAAAAAGGCAGTTTTACCCATAATTGTGTTATCTCAATTTTTTTGTACCTCCTTATGGTTTGTTGGTAATGCTATTATTAGCGATTTGGTAATTAGCTTTAATTTAAACCCGTCGGCCTTAGGTAATTTAACTTCGGCACTACAATTTGGTTTTATTATAGGCACTTTTATATTTGCCATTTTAACTATTGCCGATCGTTTTTCGCCATCTAAGGTATTTTTTGTTAGTGCTATAGTAGCCGCATTTTTTAATGTGTTAGTAGTCTTTGGTTCGCACACGCTTTTAAGTTTAATAGCGCTTCGATTTTTAACGGGCTTTTTTCTAGCAGGTATTTATCCAGTAGGTATGAAAATAGCATCCGATTATTTCGAGAAAGGTTTAGGTAAATCGCTTGGGTTTTTAGTTGGTGCTTTAGTATTAGGAACTGCTTTTCCGCATGTATTGAAAGGAGCTCAAGGTTTGTTTTTCTGGGAATATATGCTTTTTATTACATCTGGTTTAGCTGTTTTAGGAGGTGTTTTAATTGTTTTATTAGTTCCCGATGGTCCTTATAAAAAGACCTTACAGAAATTTGATGTGTCAATATGTTACAAGGTTTTTAAACTTAAAACATTTAGAAGTGCAGCCTTTGGCTATTTTGGGCATATGTGGGAGTTGTATGCTTTTTGGGCTTTTGTGCCTGTGTTTTTAAAGGCGTATTCTAGTTACCATAATACAGCAGATTTTAATATTTCGTTGTACAGTTTTTATAGCATTGCCATTGGAAGTTTAGGTTGTGTAATTTCTGGTTATATGTCTCAGTGTTTTTCTAGTAAAAAATTAGCCGCCACGGCACTTGCTTTGTCTGGCTTATGCTGTTTGGTTTCGCCGCTTTTTTTTATGCTAAATTCAGAAATTACTTTTCTATTGTTTTTAATGTTTTGGGGTATGGTTGTTATTGCAGATTCGCCATTGTTTTCAACTTTAGTAGCTCAAAATGTAGATGCGGCATCTAAAGGTACAGCATTAACCATTGTTAATTCTATTGGTTTTGCTATTACCATAATTAGTATTCAGCTTTTAAATTATTTACAAACCGAGGTAGAGGCAAAGTATCTGTTTTTAGTATTGGCTATTGGTCCCGTTTTAGGATTGTATGCGCTGTACAATAAAAGTTAGTCTATTATATTACCATCCACCATTACCAATTTTCTATCGGCCATATTTGCCAAATCTTCATTATGTGTTACAATTACAAAGGTTTGACCAAACTCATCACGTAGTTTAAAAAAGAGGTTGTGTAAATTTTCGGCCGATTCGCTATCTAAATTACCCGAAGGTTCATCGGCAAAAATGAGTTCTGGATTATTTATTAAAGCGCGTGCTACTGCTACTCGTTGTTGCTCGCCACCCGAAAGCTCGTTAGGTTTATGGTTGTATCTATGCGATAATCCTAAAAAATCTAGAAGTTCTTTGGCACGTTTTTCGGCATCAGCCTTTTTTGTACCTTTTATAAACGCTGGTAAACACACATTTTCAATGGCAGTAAACTCAGGTAGTAATTGATGAAATTGAAATATAAACCCAATATGCTCATTTCTAAACTTAGCTAAAGCTTTGTCCTTAAGCGTTGTTATATTGGTGTTGTTAATAAGTAACTCGGAGTCTGCTTTAACCGAAGCTTTATCCAAAGTACCTAAAATATGTAATAGCGTTGTTTTTCCGGCACCCGAAGCTCCAACTATAGAGACTATTTCGCCTTTTTTAATTTGCAGATTAACACCGTTTAAAACTTGTAAATCGCCGTAATATTTATGAATGTTTTTTGCTTGTATCATCTAAAAAAAAATAACAGATGTGAAATTACTATTTAATAACGTTATAGCAAATGTTTATTAACTAATATGTTTTATTAATAGAAGATTTAATTGTGAATTCTATTTTATGCTTATATTTATATATTATTTTGTTTTACAATAAACTTGCACAGACAAGTTGACTATATAGAATTAATTATGCCATATAAGAGTTTTGAGGAATACAGTGATGATGTTACTGATAATGTTAAAAATAAATACCAAGAAATTATAACAGATTTAGGTGAAGATACTAGTCGTGATGGCTTGTTGAAAACACCAGAGCGTGCCGCTAAAGCAATGCAGTTTTTAACCCAAGGTTACGATCAAGACCCGGTTGAGATACTTAAAGGCGCTATGTTTAAGGAGTCTTATAACGAAATGGTAATTGTAAAAGATATTGAATTGTACTCGCTTTGCGAACATCATATTTTACCATTTTTTGGTAAGGTGCATATCGCTTATATTCCTAATGGGCAAATTGTTGGTTTAAGTAAATTACCTAGAATTGTTGATGTGTTTGCAAGACGTTTGCAAGTGCAAGAACGCTTAACTCAACAAATTTTAGATTGTATAAATGATACGCTAAATCCACAAGGTGTCGCTGTTGTTATTGAGGCTTCGCATATGTGTATGATGATGCGCGGTGTACAAAAGCAAAATTCTACCACAACGACTTCTGGTTTTAGAGGTCAGTTTGAAAAAATTGAAACTAGAAATGAGTTTTTAAAGCTTATTGGAAAGTAAATTGTTTTTTAAATTTGGTATGTTTCTTGCTATATTCCTAGTAAAGAAACAATTATGAATTTAGAAAATTTAAGTAAATATAAAAAACTTGGACTAAGCCTTGTGTTTGATGCCATTGGTATGTTAACCATATTCGATATTATTTGGGCACCAGCATCGGGGTATTTAATGAGTAAAATGTATAAAGGCACCAAAGGTAAAGTAGCTGGTGTAATTTCATTTATAGAAGAAATTATTCCAGGGTTTGATATCATTCCAACCTTTACAATTATGTGGTTTTTAACCTATGTATTTCAAAAGGAAGAAGAAACCATTCTTGAAGTTTAAAACACCAGATTTAAGCTGTTGTAATTAGAAACACTACTTATTTGTTTTCTGTTTTTAGCGTTAGGTTTTTATCACTTATAGAATATCCATCTGTTGAAAAAGAGAAGCTCTTGTTGTTAAATTGACCAATCATAATAGCTTGAATTAATGGTCTTGTATTTCGGTTTTTTGCACTCACTTCTACTATAAAATTAGCACCAGAACCACCACTAGTGTCTTCTTTTTCAATAACATAGTTAACGGTTGCCATTGGGTTTAATATAATGGTGTTGTTTATGTAATTTTTAACCAAGGTTCCTCCGGTATTATAATAATCTATTTTAGATATATATAAGGTGTCATTGATGCTTGTGTTTCTAACGCTTAGAGTTGCTGTAAGTAAATGTTCAGGATTATTGTTATCAATATATATGTCTGAATATATAGGAACGTAAATAAGATCCTTAAAATTAACGAGTTCTTTATCTAAAGTTTGTTCTACTTCAAGTGACTTTAATTCGTCTTCTCCTGATTTATTAAGATTTGGATTTTGGTTCTGGCAAGAATTTAAAATCAATGTTAGTATGCAGAAAAATAAGATTCTCATATTGTATATCATTTTAAAGAATTTTTATAAAAATAGTAGTATTGAACTTATTTTTAATGGTTAAATAAATAATTGTTTTTCGGCTAAAATTAAAAACCAATGTAATACGCTGTATGAAAGGGATGTAACAGCTGTTTAAGATGTTGGTTGAAATTAATTATAAAATAAAGTATACCCACATTAATTCGAATATTCAATCTTTCAAAAATTGTTAACAAGTACCACTTAAATAACTATTTTAATTTTGTAAATTTGCCTGCGTTTATAAGCGCAACATGACAACTACAGCAAAATACATATTTGTAACCGGTGGGGTTACATCATCACTAGGAAAAGGTATCATAGCAGCATCACTTGCTAAATTACTTCAAGCTCAAGGCTATAGGGTTACTATCCAAAAATTAGATCCATACATTAATGTAGATCCAGGAACTTTAAATCCTTACGAACATGGCGAATGTTATGTTACAGAAGATGGAGCGGAGACCGATTTAGATTTAGGACATTACGAACGTTTTTTAAACAGACCAACAAGTCAGGCTAATAACGTAACTACAGGTAGAATTTACCAAAGTGTTATTGAAAAAGAACGTCGTGGTGAGTTTTTAGGTAAAACCGTTCAAGTCGTTCCTCATATTACAAATGAGATTAAAGAGCGTATTCAAAAACTTGGTAAATCTGGAGATTACGATATCGTTATTACCGAAATAGGTGGTACCGTTGGTGATATTGAATCTTTACCTTACATAGAAGCTGTTCGTCAATTACGTTGGGATTTAGGAGAAAACAATGGTATTGTTATTCATTTAACACTTGTCCCATATTTATCAGCTGCAGGTGAGTTAAAAACAAAACCTACACAACATAGTGTGAAAACTTTAATGGAAAGCGGTGTGCAAGCCGATATTTTGGTGTGTAGAACAGAACACGATTTACCTAGAGATTTACGTCGCAAATTAGCATTGTTTTGTAATGTTAAAGAAGAGGCTGTAATTCAATCTATCGATGCATCAACAATTTACGATGTACCTAATTTAATGCTTGAAGAAGGATTAGATAAAGTGGTACTTGAAAAATTAAAACTTAAAAGTTCTAAACCAGATATCGATCAATGGAATGAATTTGTACATCGTCATAAAAACCCTAAAACTGAAGTTACTATTGGTTTAATTGGTAAATATGTAGAGTTACAAGATTCTTATAAATCTATTTTAGAAGCCTTTATTCATGCTGGAGCAGTTAATGAGGTTAAGGTAAATGTAGAGTCGGTACATTCAGAATACATAAATAAGGATAATGCAAAATTAAAATTAGGACATCTTGACGGTGTTTTAGTAGCGCCAGGTTTTGGCGAGCGTGGTATTGATGGTAAAATTGATGCAGTACAGTTTGTTAGAGAAAACAATATTCCGTTTTTAGGAATTTGTTTAGGTATGCAAATGGCTGTTATAGAATTTTCAAGAAATGTATTGGGTATTAAAGATGCGGCATCCACCGAAATGGATACCACTACTGCTAATCCTGTAATAGGATTAATGGAAGATCAAAAAAATATTACCGATAAAGGTGGCACCATGCGTTTAGGTGCTTGGGCATGCGATTTAAAAATAGGTAGTAAAGTACGTGATATTTATAAAGCCGAAAGCATTACAGAACGTCATAGACATCGTTATGAATTTAACGGAGCATATAAAGAAAGAATTGAAGCTGCAGGTATGTTGGCAACAGGATTAAACCCAGATACAGGTTTAGTAGAAATTGTTGAAGTTCCTGAACATCCTTGGTTTATTGGGGTACAATATCACCCAGAATATAAGAGTACCGTTGCTAATCCGCATCCTTTGTTTGTGGCTTTCGTTAAAGCAGCACTAAATCATAAAAAAAAGAGTAAATAATGCCACTATGGCACAATTGTAAGATTGGATAGCTATTTGATATCTTATTTTGAATTCTTGAAGATGTGAATCTTTTTGAAGGATGGTAAAGCAATCAATAGACTAAAATCACTATAACTAACACATGGAAGAAAAGAAATTAGATATTAATTCGATTATTGGCTTTGTGCTTATTTTCGGAATATTGGCCTACATGCTTTGGCAAAATAAACCAACGCCAGAAGAACTAGAAGCTCAGGAAAAAGCAAAACAAGAGCAGGTTGAGGCAGAGCAAAAAGCAAAAGCTCAAGATGATACTTTAGTGACTACTGCAGCAGATTACGCCCTTGGTTCTGGTGTAGATTCGCTTCAAATGATTCAGTTAAAAAACAAGTTAGGTGCATTTGCATATTCTGCAGCGCAATCTAATGATAAAGAAACTGTTGTTGAAAGTGATTTATTTGCACTTAAATTTAGCAGCAAAGGTGGTTTTCTTTCAGAAGTACGCTTAAAGCAATTTGTAGATTACGATTCTATTCCAATTTATATGATTAAGGATAACAATGCATCCTTTAATATAAACTTCGGAACAACAGATAGCCGAATTTTAAATACTCAAGATTTACCATTTGTACCAAAAGTTACTAAAAATGGCGATGTAACTGTGGTTTCTATGAAACTTAAAGTTTCCGAAAGTCAGTTTTTAGAATACCGTTACGAGATTAAAGAGGGAGATTATATGATAGATTTTGCTATCCGTTCTCAAGGCTTAAGTTCAGTTATTAATAGTTCGCATGCCATTAATTTAGACTGGAAATTAAAAGGTTTCAGACATGCAAAAAGTATTTCTTATGAAAATAGATATACCGATGTGCACTATGATTATGAAGATGGTAAAGCAGATTATACCAGAGATGGTGAGGATGTTGTTGAAGATGTATCTTGGATTGGTTACAAACAGCATTTCTTTTCTTCGGTATTGCTAACCGATAATAAATTTAAGAATGTAAAAGTTAAAACTGAAAATTTAGTACAAGACGAAGAAATAGACACCGTTTTTACTAAAAGTTTTGCAACTTCTATTCCTTTAGAATTACAAGGAGGTGAGTTTAACCAAACTATGGATTGGTATTACGGACCAAGTGATTTTAAAGTATTGAATGCATACGACAGAAATCTAGACGAATTAGTGCCATTTGGATGGGGACTTTTTGGTTGGATTAACCGTTACATCTTTATGCCGTTATTTGGATTCTTAGGTGGTTACATGTCTTACGGAATTGCTATTGTTGTTATGACGGTGTTGGTAAAATTCTTATTATCATTCGTGCAATACAAGCAGTTTTTATCTCAGGCAAAAATGAAAATTTTAAAGCCAGAATTAGATGCTATTCGCGAAAAGCATAAGGATAACAAAATGAAAGCGCAACAAGAAACTATGGCGTTGCAAACTAAAGCGGGAGCAAGTCCTATGGCAGGGTGTTTACCAGCTTTAATACAACTTCCTGTGTTTTATGCCTTATTCCAGTTTTTCCCATCGGCCTTCGATTTAAGACAGAAATCTTTCCTTTGGGTTAACGATTTATCGTCTTACGATGTTATTGCAAACTTGCCATTTACTATTCCGTTTTATGGAAACCACGTAAGTTTATTTCCAATATTAGCGTCTATAGCCATATTCTTTTATATGCGATTAACTACAGGGCAAAATATGCAATCGCAACCACAGCAAGAAGGCATGCCAGATATGGCAAAAATGATGAAGTATATGATGTACTTCTCTCCAATAATGATGTTGTTTTTCTTTAATAACTATGCGTCTGGTTTAAGTTTATACTACTTTATTTCTAATGTTATTAGTATTGGAATTATTTTAGTGATTAAAAACTTTATTCTTGATGAGGATAAGATTCATGCTCAAATTCAAGAAAAGAAAAAGCAGCCTAAAAAAGAAAATCGTTTTCAGAAAAAAATGGCTGAAATGATGGAACAAGCCGAAAAACAAAAACAAGCGCAACAAAAGCGTAAATAATCTTTACTGCAAGTTTTTTAAACGCTTGCGGATACTATAGAATTAAAAAAGCTGTCAAAAATCATTTTGGCAGCTTTTTTGTTATAAGAAAGTTAGAATATATGCGTTAGTTGAGTATAATTTCGGCGAAAGCGATAAAATCAAAATTTTAAAAATGAAAATCGGTTATAATTTATTTTTCTTCTTAATGTTAAGTAGGGTTGTATTTGGGCAAACTATAAACCAGTTTGACGAAAATGGAAAACGTCATGGTGTTTGGCAAAAGAAATTTGAAGGTACAGATGTTTTAAGGTACGAAGGGCAATTTGCTCATGGCAAGGAAATAGGTTTGTTTAAGTTTTATAAGTATTATAAAAAGAAAGGCATTTTGTCTGCTACTAAGTTGTTTAATGATACTAACCAGAAGGCAGAGGTTACCTTTTTGGCGTCTAACGGAAGGATAATTAGTAAAGGTGAAATGGATGGTAAAAGTTATATTGGCACTTGGAAGTATTACCAAAAAAACTCCGATCAATTACTTATACTTGAACATTATAACGACAATGGCGCTTTAATAGGTGAGCGTTTGGTGTATTATCCTAACGGACAAATAGCCGAAAAGCAAAATTATGTTAACGGTAAACTAGATGGCGAATCTTTGTGGTTATCCGAAAAAAATGTAGTGCTTAAAAGCTATGTGTATGAAAACGGCGAGTTACATGGTGAAGCTAAGTTTTATAACCCAAAAGGCGAATTACTTTCGGAAGGGCGTTATAAACGCGGTAAAAAAGATGGGGTTTGGAAGTACTATGAAAACGGTAAAACTACCAATGAAAAGGACTTTACTTATAAACCTAAATACATAAAAAAAACGCCTTAATTTCTTAAGGCGCCCCTTTTTCATAGACAACTTTTAATTATAAAAACTAATTGTAATCTACAATCAACAAACCAAACTGTTTTATTCCGTGGCAGGAAGTATTACTTTGTCAATTACGTGTACCACACCATTTATACCTTGAATATCTACTAACGTTGTAATAATGTTACTCATTCTTCCATTACCATCTGTAAGTGTAAAGGTAGATGTATCTGCCATAATTGGGTCACCTAGTGTACTTACTTCTCCAGTTGCTAAACCACTAGATTGTACATTTGCATTTACTATATGGTGTAATAGTACAGCATCAACAGTAGAGGTTGCAATATCTGTAAGTGCATCTGCTTCTAATTCTTCTAATAAATCTACAAAAGCATCATTAGTAGGAGCAAAAACAGTAAAAGGTCCTGCATCTGCATTAGATACTGTTGTGATGTAAGGGACGGTTGGATCCCCTGAATCAGCGTATACTAATGCGTCTACTAAAGTAGATAATGCAGGATTTGTAGTTGCAAATGTTGCTATGGTCGGTAATGCTATAACTTGGTCAATAACATGTACAACGCCATTTGTAGTCATTACATCTGGTAACGTTACTTCGGCACCACCATTAAACATTACACCTGCAGTACCGTCGTAATACAAGCTTAATTTTGTTCCGTTTGGTCCATCGGCTAAAGTGTTGGTATATCCTGTGTTTCCAGAAAGGTCTGCAGAGGCAATATTGGTACCTGTAATTACGTGGTTTAATAACACTTGGGTTAATACATCGTTTGGAACTTCAGATAGCGAGCTAAAACCATTATCTTCTAAGAAAGCTGTAAAAGCTGTATTTGTTGGTGCTAAAACTGTTTTGTCTCCTGCGGCTGTTAATGCATCTACTAAACCGGCTTGCACAACAGCATCAACTAGAATACTTAAATCGTCTACAGTTTGTGCCGTTTCAACTATATTAAGTTGCATTGGTGTTTCTGTTGTATTATCATCATCATTGTTACAAGAGCTAAATGCAACTAAAAGCACTACCGCTAATGTGATTTTTTTTAAAGATTTTAAAGTTTTCATAATATCAATGTTTTTGTTTTGTTTAACAAATATATAAAATAATTAAACATAAACATCTTTTTGTTTAATATTTTTTATTAAATAATAAACAAAGTAGTTTTTTAAAGATGGTTATCATTTATGCTAAAGGCATTGCAATCTTACAATAATACGTATCTTTGTAAACTAATTTTTTAAGAATGAAACGCGTTATAATTGGACTTTCTGGAGGTGTAGATTCTAGTGTTGCGGCATACTTGCTGCAACAACAAGGGTATGAGGTTATTGGTTTGTTTATGAAAAACTGGCATGACGATTCGGTTACCATTTCTAATGAGTGTCCGTGGTTAGATGACAGTAATGATGCTATGTTGGTTGCCGAAAAATTAGGTATACCATTTCAAACCGTCGATTTAAGTGAACAATATAAGGAGCGTATTGTAGATTATATGTTTCATGAATACGAAAAAGGTAGAACACCAAACCCAGATGTGCTATGTAATAGAGAGATAAAGTTTGATGTTTTTATGAAAATAGCCTTAGATCTGGGAGCAGATTATGTGGCCACAGGTCATTATTGTAGAAAAGGAACAATACAGAAGGACGGAAAAGAAGTATATCAACTTTTAGCGGGTGTTGACGGAAACAAAGATCAATCGTACTTTTTATGTCAATTATCGCAAGAACAATTATCTAAAGCATTATTTCCAATTGGCGAGTTAACAAAACCTGAGGTTAGAAAAATAGCAACCGAATTAGATTTAGTTACAGCCGAAAAGAAAGATTCTCAAGGGCTTTGTTTTATAGGTAAAGTAAAGTTGCCTGATTTTTTGCAACAACAACTTAAACCTAAAGAAGGTGTTATTGTAGAAGTGCCTAAAGAGCAAGCCGTTTATAGTGAGGTAAAAACACAATTCGATTCCGAAATTGAAAAACTAGAATACCTGTCGCGTAAAATTGATTATAATATTAATCAAGGTAAAGTTGTAGGTAAACATCAGGGTGCTCATTATTTTACAAAAGGACAACGTAAAGGATTAGGGGTTGGTGGCACGGTAGAGCCATTATTTGTTATTGATACTGATGTTGAAGAGAACATCATATATACTGGTCAAGGTAAAGCCCATCCTGGTTTATACAAGAAAGCATTATTTGTTAGTAATGAAGAATTGCATTGGGTTCGTGAAGATTTAGCTTTAAAGTTAGACGAAACCATGCAAGTAAAAGCAAGAATTAGATACCGACAAGCTTTAGAGGACGCAACGCTTCATAAAGTAGATGGCGGCTTGTATGTAGAGTTTAACGAATTTCAGTCTGCAATAACCGAAGGACAATTTGTGGCTTGGTATATTGAAGATGAATTAATAGGTTCGGGAGTAATTTCATAACTTAGCAAAGCTAATGCCTTCGAGTTATGAAAAAAGTATCTATTCTATTTATCGTATTTGTTTTATTTATTAATAATGTATCTGCCCAAATAGAAGATGCTTGGGTATATTTTACCGATAAAGAGAATGTATCTGCTTCATTGGCTAATCCAATTTCTATACTTACCCAAAAGGCTATTGATAGAAAAAATGCGCATAACGTAACCATCGACGAAAGAGATGTGCCTGTTAACGAGGCTTATATTACACAATTAAAAAATACGGAGGGTATAGCGGTATTGGCTAAATCTAAATGGTTTAATGCTGTGCATGTTCGAGGCATTCAAACCAATATTGAGGCTTTAACTGGTTTAATTTTTGTGAGTAGTATTGATTTCGCTGATAAAAGTTTAAACGCAAAAAACGCTGTAGTTACCAAAAAACAGAATAAGCAATTTAAGCTTGAAAGTGCAATAACTACTTTTGATTACGGCAATTCTGCCAATCAAATAGAAATGTTTAATGGCCATGTTTTACACTTAGAAGATTATACAGGAACTGGAATGACAGTTGCTGTTTTAGATGCCGGTTTTCCTAATGTAAATACTATGGCGGCGTTTCAAAGACTGCGAGATGCTGGTAACCTTTTAGGAAGTTACGATTTTGTAAATAGAGATGTTAATGTATTTACTGGCACGTCTAGTAATCATGGTACCTTAGTATTAAGCAATATGGCTGGATACATTGAAAATGAATTTGTTGGTACAGCTCCAGATGCTTCTTATTATCTATTTATTACCGAAGATAGCGCCAATGAAAACCCTGTTGAAGAAAGTTATTGGGTTGAAGCAGCCGAACGTGCCGATAGTTTAGGTGTCGATATTTTAAATACCTCGTTAGGCTATAAAGATTACTCACCAAATTATACAAGATATACCCATTCTGATACCGATTTAGATGGCTACACCACCTACATAACTCGAGGTGCAAATATAGCTTTTGAAAAAGGTTTGCTTATGGTAACTTCGGCAGGAAACTCAGGAAATGATGGAGTAGGAGCGCCTGCAGATTCTCCAAATGTTTTATCCATTGGAGCTGTAAATTCATCTGGAAATTATGTTTCTTTTAGTTCTGTAGGGAGTGCTATACAGCCAACTCAAAAACCAGATGTGGTGGCTCAAGGTTTTGCTAGTGTTGTGGTTACAGAAAATGATGTTATTGGCACATCCAACGGAACTTCGTTTAGTTCACCCATTCTTGCAGGCGGAATAACATGTTTGTGGCAAGCTTTACCCGAGAAAACTAATGGCGAAATTATGCAATTAGTTAGGGAGTCGGCATCACAATATAATACACCAGATTATTTTTTAGGTTATGGAATTCCTAATCTTGAAACGGCTTTGAATACAGCATTAACAGTTAAAGAAAATGGGGTTAATAATGCTTTTAAAATTTATCCGAATCCCGTTTATAATAAGTTGTTTATTGAATTACCATCAGAAGACACTATAGTTTCTGTTAAGCTATATGACGTTTTAGGACAAGAAGTGAATAGCTTTCAAATGACTTCTTATCAAAATGAAATAAATACAACAGCATTAGCTAATGGTGTATATTTTATTCGAGTAGAAAGTAGTATTATTTCAAAAACTTTCAAAATTATAAAGCAATAATGGCAAACAGAATTACAACTTTATTCGGAATTAAACACCCTATTATACAGGCAGGAATGGTTTGGAATAGTGGTTGGCGATTAGCATCGGCTTCAAGTAATTCAGGTGTTTTAGGACTTATTGGAGCAGGATCAATGTATCCAGACGTTTTGCGAGAGCACATACAAAAATGCAAAAAGGCAACCCATAAACCTTTTGGTGTTAATGTACCCATGCTGTATCCCAACATTCAAGAAATAATGGATATTATAGTTGAAGAAGGTGTTAAAATTGTTTTCACTTCGGCAGGAAATCCAAAAACGTGGACAGCTTGGTTAAAAGAACGCGGTATAACTGTTGTACATGTTGTAAGCAGTGTCAAATTTGCTTTAAAAGCAAAAGAAGCAGGTGTTGATGCTATTGTGGCCGAAGGTTTTGAAGCTGGAGGACATAATGGTAGAGACGAAACTACGACCTTAACTTTAATTCCTATGGTAAAGGAACAGATACAAATTCCTATTATAGCCGCTGGCGGAATTGCCACAGGTAGTGCCATGTTAGCAACTATGATTTTGGGTGCCGATGGTGTTCAAATTGGGAGCCGATTTGTTGCTAGCAATGAAAGTTCGGCACATCAAGATTTTAAAAAGGTCGTTGTAGATGCTAAAGAAGGCGATACACAATTAACTTTAAAAGAGTTGGCTCCGGTGCGCTTAATTAAAAACAAGTTTTACAATCAAGTACAAGACTTATATAAAACAGCGCCTACGGTAGAGCAACTTAAAGCATTGTTAGGTAGAGCAAGAGCAAAACGAGGTATGTTTGAAGGCGACCTAGAAGCAGGTGAGTTAGAAATTGGTCAAATTGCAGGGTTAATACATGACATAAAACCGGTAGTTACTATTGTTCAAGATATTATAATGGAGTTTGAAATGGCTAAAAAAAACGCCTTAAATCTTTAACATAAATTTACTTTAAGTATGAAGTAAAGTTTACTTTTGCAACATGCAAATTAGTAACTACACAAAAGAATTTAAATACAATTGGCAACTAGCTGCTCCTGTAATGTTGGGCATGTTAGGGCATACCTTTGTTAGTTTTGTAGATAACATTATGGTTGGGCAATTAGGTACAGCAGAACTTGCTGCGGTATCTTTAGGAAATAGCTTTATGTTTATTGCCATGTCCTTAGGTATTGGGTTTTCAACAGCCATAACCCCTTTAATTGCGGAAGCAGATTCTTCTAAAGATTTTACAAAAGGAAAATCGGCATTTAAACACGGTTTGTTTTTATGTACCGTTTTAGGGATATTACTTTTTTTACTGGTTTATTTTTCAAAACCGCTAATGTATTTAATGAAACAACCTATTGAGGTAGTCCAATTAGCTATTCCTTATCTAAATTATGTAGCGATTTCATTAATACCCTTAATTGTATTTCAAGGCTTTAAACAGTTTAGTGATGGTTTATCTATGACTAAATACCCAATGTATGCTACTTTAATTGGGAATATTATAAATATAGTTTTAAACTATTTATTAATTTTTGGAAAGTTTGGTTTCCCAGAATTAGGCATTGTAGGAGCAGCCTACGGAACTTTGGCCTCTAGGTTAATTATGGTTTGGTACCTGTGGTATTTGTTAAAAGGTAAAGAAAAATCGAAAGCATTTGTTACCAATATTAAGTTTTTTGTGCTCGATAAGTTAATGCTTAAAAAAATTTTAAATTTAGGCGCACCTAGTGCTATGCAAATGTTTTTTGAAGTAGCTATATTTACCGCAGCTATTTGGCTAAGTGGATTACTAGGTAAAAATCCGCAAGCGGCTAATCAAATCGCTTTAAACCTTAGTTCCATGACCTTTATGGTTGCCATGGGATTAAGTGTAGCCTCCATGATTCGCGTGGGTAATCAAAAGGGACTAAAAGCGTATTTAGAATTAAGACGTATTGCATTTTCTTTATTTTTAATGGGCACCTTACTGGCCTTTTGTTTTGCCTTACTTTTCTTTGCTTTTCATGATTACCTTCCAAGAATATATGTCGATTTTAATGACATAGAAAATTATGCAGATAATATGGAGGTAGTAAGTATCGCATCAAACCTATTAATAGCTGCTGCTATTTTTCAAATTAGCGATAGTATTCAGGTAGTTGTTTTAGGCGCTTTACGCGGATTGCAGGACGTAAAAATACCAACGGTAATAACATTTATTTCGTATTGGTTAGTTGGGTTTCCTATAAGTTGGTTTTTAGGTGATAAAGATGCTTACGGAAGTTTTGGTATTTGGTTAGGGTTGCTGGCTGGTTTAACTACGGCTTCAATTTTATTGTATATAAGGTTTAACTATTTGACAAAAAAGTTAATTTTGTCGAACAAATAATATTAAAAAAATGAGTCTTCCAAAATTTATATTAGGTGATAACACCGAATTCCCAAACGCAATCTATGTGATTCATACCGAGTTTCCTAGGTTTATTATTAATCTTGAAAACGATGAGGTAGAGTGGTTTGAAGATTTTGATGCAGAAGACCAAGAGGAATTAGAAGTTGAAACTGAAAACGCTATAAAAGAAGCTACAGATTTTTATGATAGCGAAGTGGCTAAGTACGACGAATAAAAACGAAATACCTGTATTTAAATGATTGAACAGCTTTTACAATATGATACCGCGTTATTTGTATATTTAAATGGGTTGGGATCTGCAACCTGGGATGGTTTATGGTTAGCTATAACGCATAAGTATACCTTTGCGCCGCTATATGCGATTTTGCTGTTTTTACTTTATAGACAGTTTGGACTAAAATCGTTATTGGTTTTTATAGTGGTTATCGCTTTAATGGTAACCTTTACTGATCAAATAACTAATGTTTTTAAGCGTACGTTTATGCGGCCACGACCTTGTGGCGCAGAAGATATAGCCGATAAAATTCGTTTTATAGCAGTGCGCTGTGGTAAATATGGTTTTTTCTCTGGGCATTCATCAAATACTATGGCAGCTGCTGTATTTACAGGTTTAATGCTTAAACCATACTATAAAAATTTAATCTTTATAATGTTATTATGGAGTGCTATTGTTGCTTACAGTAGGATTTATGTTGGTGTGCATTATCCTTTAGATATTTTTTGCGGAATGACTTTTGGAGCCATATCCGGATTTATGTTTTACAAATTGGGAACTTATGCCAATAAGCGGTTTGTAAATGATTAATCTTTAATACTTAATAGATAATCGGCAGCAGCAAAAGGCGTGGTTTTGTTGTTTTCTAAAAGCTTTATTTGTTCCTTTAATGCTTTTTTGATTTTTGGTGTACTGAAGAAGTTCGATTTTAATTGATTTTCTACCGTCTGAATGAGCCAAAACGTATTCTGTTGTAACCTGTTATTTTGAAAGTAATTGCTTTTAGTGGTTGTGCTTACATAATCTAGAATAATATTCCAAATGTCTTCAATACCTTGGTTTTCTAGTGCGCTACACAAAGTAACTTTAGGTTGCCATTGTGATGCTTTTTCTGGGTAGAGGTGAAGTGCTCTTTTAAATTCTACCTGCGCTAATTTGGCTTGTTTTATGTTGTTGCCATCGGCTTTGTTAATGGCAATAGTATCGGCCATTTCAATAATGCCTCGTTTTATACCTTGCAATTCATCGCCGGCGCCTGCTAGTTTTAAAAGCAGAAAGAAATCGACCATGCTATGTACTGTGGTTTCACTTTGTCCAACACCAACAGTTTCTATTATTATAACATCGAAACCTGCGGATTCACACAAAATTATAGTTTCTCTGGTTTTTCGGGCTACGCCACCAAGAGAGTCGCCCGAAGCCGACGGACGAATAAAAGCGTTATCGTCTTTAACCAGAGCTTCCATTCGGGTTTTATCGCCTAAAATACTGCCTTTGGTAATACTGCTACTTGGGTCTATAGCTAATACGGCAACGCGTTTTCCTTGTGCGGTTAGGTCTTTTCCAAAAACCTCAATAAACGTGCTCTTTCCAACACCGGGTACGCCGGTAATGCCAATTCTAACGGATTTGTTGGCATGAGGTAAACAGGCTTTTAATATGGTGTTGGCTTGGGCTTTATGCGTTGTATTTTTACTTTCTACAAGTGTTATGGCTCTACTTAAGGCTGTAATATCTTGGTTTAATATAGACGTTACTAAGCTGTTGCTGTCTAATTTGGTTTTACGTTTTTGTTTAATCGCAGCAATAGACGCTTTGTTAGTCGTTTCGAAACTAGAGACACCTTCTTTTTCTTGTAAAGCAGATTTGTTTTTTTTAGCCATAACTCTTGTTTCCTGTTTTTGGTAATACAGGAATGTTTGTCTAAATTACGATTTTATTTTTATTGACTGCTTATTGGAAACGGTTTTGGTGAAGCGTTAAATTAAGAATTATGGGTAGCTAAATTTACATTCTCTTTTTTTTGTTTTTCAAAATCCTGAACTTTTAATTTTAATCTTTTAATTTGTTCGTAAATATTGTTCCAAGGTTCTGCATTTATCTGAAATGTTTCTGTGGTTTTTATGGATGAGTTTTTATATTTAATTACAAAGCCTTTGTAGAAATCTAATTTAATAATCTCGTTAATATTTAAAATCAATTTTTTTCTACCTTTTATAATAGAGTAGCTTATAATAGTTATTTCATCATGATTCTGAAGGATTTCAAGTATAATTTTATTGTCCTTAAATAGATAAAAAATCGAAAAAAATAAAATTAAAGGGATTGAATACCAATCCATATCCATATCCGTATTACTGTTTATAAGGTAAAGAACTCCACTAAAAATTAAGATGTTCCAAAATAAATTCCAAAACACTTTTAGTTTAAGGTTCTTTATTAAATGGTCATTCATACTTTATTTAAGAGGCACTGCAATTTTTACATCGTCCCATGCCATGGTTAAGTACAGATTATCGGTAGAATTATCGAAAGCAATAGTAAATTGCTCGACATGGTTTGGTAACTTTTGTACAGGCACTTCAATGTTTAAAGCATCGTAATTGGGGTCCCACATAGGTTGCATTTCGGCATTTACACCCCAAGAGTATTGTTTAGAATTAAAAATAACATTCCATGTGGAATCCTTTGGAACGGTCCAAAGGGTATATTTTCCTGCTGCTAATGGCATGCCGTTTACTTGTAGCGTTTTGTTGGTTTCGAAGGTTGTAGCTTCGTTTGCTCCTGTACGCCAAACTTGGTTAAATGGTACTAAAGCGCCAAAAATTTCGCGGCCTTTACGGTATGGACGGTTATAAAATACTTCGAGTTTTAAGTCGTTTAATTTAAATTCTACAGTATCTTTTGGACTTAATCGTTTTGCAAAAATGTTTTCGACAAAAGTTGAATATAAAAATAAACCTAAAGCTATTATTGATAATAGGATTAAGGTGCGCTTTAAAAAGGTGTTCATTTAGAGATATTTATTAAGGTATAAAGATAATTTAATTGAAATAACTGATAAAGTAGAAACGTTAAATTATTTAGATTTGTTGTGAGGGAGAAATAACACAATACAAATGGTTGGCAACAGATGTTTAAAGTAGCATGCAAACCGAGCTTGTACCTATGTTTTTGAACTGCCACCTGCAAACTAACCCGCGCTAGGGATTGTAGCGGATAGCCCACAGCCCGACGTAGGAGGAACGAGGACTTGTAGCGGAAAGCCCGACCCTTGTGGTAGTGCTCAAATTATTTTTTTTGAAAAAAATTAAAGTTTTTGCAACACTCTTATTTTTTAATCGTCTTTTAAACGAACTAACCTATCTGCATGATGCATAATGTGGATAACAACCAAAAGTAAAGGAAGCATGTTTCAAGTTGACATTATTGAGCAATGTAAACGGAATAACCGGAAGGCGCAATTGCAGTTATACAACCAGTACTGCGATGGTATGTATATTGTTGCAAAACGGTTTTTAAAGGATGCTGCCGATGCTGAAGATGTGGTACAAGAGGCGTTTATTAAGGCGTTTACCAAGCTGCATCAATACCAAGCTGAGGTTACTTTTGGTGCGTGGTTAAAACGTATTGTGGTGAATAAGAGTATCGATTTTTTAAAGGCTAAAAAGCACACGCTTGTTGAGTTAAACGAGGTGCACCTTAAGGTTATTGATACGCCTAAAGACGACAAATGGTTGGTAGAAGATACGGTAACATTAAGCGATGTTAAATTGGCTATTAACGCATTGCCAGAAACGTATAAATATGTTGTGATGCTATATTTGATTGAAGGTTACGACCATCAAGAAATTTCGGAGATTCTAGATATTTCTGAAGTGGCATCGAGAACACAACTATCTAGAGGAAAAGTAAAATTACAAAAACTGTTAACACTTAAAAAAGATGGCACAAGACATTAGAGAGTTGTTTAAAACCGACCAGATAAAACATGAGGAGATGCCTAAAAACCATCAAAATCGTTTTCTTGAAAAATTGGATGTTGCAATGCCCGAAAAGCAAGCTGCTACATTTGGTTGGCTTAAAATTGCCGCTAGTATTGTTGTGCTTTTAGGGGTAAGTTTTGGAGCTTATAAATTAATAGAATCGCCAATAAATGGTAACATGCCAGCGGTTGTTACTACTAAAACTATGGAAACAAAATCGTTGGGTGATATATCCCCAGGTTTAAAAAAAGTGGAGGATTATTATTTAGCCAGCATAAATTTAGAGTTGGCAAAAATGACCTATGCTCCAGAAACTAAGGAGTTGTTTGATGGGTATTTAAACCAGTTAAATGAACTTGATAAAGCCTACCAAAAACTATCTTTAGAGTTAACCGAGTCTGGACCAAGTGAGTTAACAGTTAATGCCTTAATTGATAATTTAAAATTGCGTTTAAATTTATTGTATCGATTGAGAGCACAATTAAAAACATTTAATACTTCTGATGGTTTAGCCAATGAGGTATCTCAATCAATCTAAAAAAATCAAAAAATGAACAGTTTTTATATAAAAATCAAATTTGTGGTGCTCTGCTTTCTTATTTCGGGAAGTATGGCAGCACAACAAAAATTAACTAAAGTATCGCAATCTATAAAAGTAGATAAAGATGTTGTGGTAGATTTAAACACAAGTTACTGCAATATTGTGTTTGATACATGGAACAAAAACACTGTAGAGATAGAGGCTTATGTTGAAGGCGAAAAATTAAGCAAAGACCAATTAGACGATGCTTTAAAGCAATGGCATATAGATATTGATGCTACCACAAATAAGGTAACAATTAATGCCGGTAGTGGACATGCTCCAAATGCTATGTGGGCACATCATGAGGCTTACGATTGCGATAATTGCGACGACAATTATGGTGTTGGTGCAATTTTAAATGAATTAAAATTTGAACTTGCAGATATGCCAGAGATGCATATTAATATTCCGGAAATACCGGAAATGCCAGAAATACCACAAATGTTTGAAATGCCCGAATTACCCGAATTACCAGAAGGCGTTAATGCTATTGCTTTTGATTATGAAGCCTATAAAGAGCAGGGAGAGGATTATTTGGAGAAATGGTCGCGTAAATTTGAGTCTAAATACGGCAAAGACTACGCTAAAAAAATGGAAGCTTGGGGAGAAAAATTTGGAAAAGAGTGGAGTGAAAAGTATGGTGATGATTTTGCTGAAAAAATGGAAGCTTGGGGCGAGAAGTTTGGAGAAGAATGGGGCGAAAAATATGCCGAACGTATGGAAGAATGGGGTGAGCGTTTTGCAGAGCGTATGGAAGTTCAAGCCAGTAGAGTGGAAGCCCAAGCAGAACATATTGCTGCCAATGCCGAACGTATGGCGGCACAAAAGGAACGCGCTATGATGCATCGCGAAATGGCTAAGGAACATGTTAAAGACCGTAAAGCGCACCTTAAGGAACGTGCTGTTTTAATTAAAAAAAGAGAGCTAGAAATAGAAAGGCTTTTGGATAATAAATTGTCTATTAAAGTTAAAAAAACGATTAAAATTAAAATACCTAAGGATGCTAAATTACGAGTAAATGTTAAGTATGGCGAGATAGAATTTGCTAATAATATAGATAATTTAAAAGCAGATTTAGCTTATACAAAGTTTAAAGCATTAAGCATTAATGGAAGTTCTACTTCCATTAATGCTTCATATTCGCCAATACAGATTACGCACTGGAATTTGGGTGAGTTGAATTTAAATTATGTTAAAAGTGCAGATATTGAGCATGTTGCTCATTTGGTTTTAAACCTAACATCATCGGAGGTAGATATAGAAACTTTAACAGGAAGTGCTATAATAGATAGTAATATTGGCGATGTAGATATTTATAGTATTGAAGATAGTTTTAATAACTTAAATATTATTTTACAAAATAGTAATGCTGTTATTGGATTGCCTAAAACAGACTATAGTTTGCAGTATAAAGGTACACATTCTCGTTTGGTACAGCCAGATGATCAGGCTGTAAAAAGTAATACCTCTAATTTTTCTACAGGAAATCCTTCTATTGGAAAAACAATTTTAATTAATGCTAAATATAGCGATATTACTATGCAGTAAATCTACTTTTATATTTTGGTATTAGTACCTGTTTATTTGCCAGAATTCTAATTTTCTTCGCGTAACAAAACCAAGTTTTTTATACAGATTTATAGGTCCGAGATTAGTTTGGTCCACATGTAAAAAAGGTGTTTTATTTTTTTCAAATATTTTATTAGATGTATGGGTAACTAGCTGTTTAGCGTAACCATTCCCAACATAATTTGGGTGTGTTATTACACCGCTAATTTCGGTAAACTGCTCTGTTTGCATGCGTTCGCCTGTTATGGCTACCAATTTTTCATCCTTAAAAATGCCAAAGTAGCGTCCTAAGGTATCGGTTTTAGGTTTAAAAAAATCAGGGTAAGCGATGGCAACCAAATCCATGATTTCTTCATGATGACTTGGTTTAAGTTCTACAATGCTTTCGGTTATTAGATGGTCTATTTTTTTATAAAGTATCATTTGTAAACCAACATACTGAATAGGTGGTTTAAAAGATGAAGGCATTTTAGGTTTTTCGCCTACCATAAAAAAGGAAGGCGTTAATTTAGCATGTTCCATTATAGCAGCAGCGGTATCTGCTCCTTTTATAAACGCCCCAAAAGGTGTAAAATCTGGATGATACATTTTAGTGTAACCATAATCTATTCCTTGTTGTGTATGTTTATCTGTTATTGAAAACCAAACTGGATTATCTAAAACATTTTCGTTATGCATAGTATTAAATGATATGGGCGTCTAATTGTTTTGTAATGGTTTCTATTGTTGTATCGAAATTAAACCAAAGGGTATCTTCTTGTCTTTTAAACCAGGTAAGCTGACGTTTAGCAAAACGACGCGTGTTTTTTTTAATTTCGGAGGTAGCAAACTCTAAATCCCAAGTGCCCTCTAGATAGCTGAAAAGTTCTTTGTATCCAACCGTGTTTAGAGCATTAAGGTTCTTGTAGTCTAGTAATGCTGTTACTTCGTCCAATAAACCTTCAGCCATCATAATATCTACACGCTGGTTAATACGTTGGTAAATAAGAGCTCTATCTGCCATTAAACCAATAGTAATGGTTTTAAAATTTCGTTTTGCTTTCCCTTGGTTTAAAAAGGAAGAATACGGTTTACCTGTGCCTATGCAAATTTCTAAAGCGCGAATTACACGATGTGGATTAGCTATGGCTATGCTATTATAAGACGTAATATCTAATGCTTGCAATTGGGCTTGAAGCGATTCTAGCCCATGGGTTTCTAATTGGGAATTTAAGGCTTCGCGAATGCTAGGATCTACTTCTGGAAAATGGTCTAAGCCTTTTGTAACGGCATCGACATACAAGCCTGAGCCACCAACCATAACTACCACATTATGAGCTTTAAACAAGGTGTTTAAGCATTGCAGTGCATCCTTTTCGAAAGCACCAACATTGTAATTGTCTTTTATCGATTTATGATGTATAAAGTGATGTTTAGCACCTGCAAGTTCGTGGGGTGATGGTGCGGCAGTACCTATTTTCATTTCTTTGAAAAACTGGCGTGAATCTGCCGATATAATTTCGGTGCTATAATGCTGCGCCAACTTAATACTAAGTGCCGTTTTTCCTATGGCTGTTGGGCCTATTATGGAAATAAGGTATTTGTTGTTTGTTTTCAGAAGTTAAAAGATAAAAGTTAGACTATTTCTGCACCACACACATAGCAATATTTAGCTTCGCTACGCACATCGCTTGTTAAACATTCTTTACAGGTTTTAGTTTCTATTATAATTTCTTCCTCTTCTTTTATTTCTACCTTTTTCTGTGAAGCAAACTCAGCACTAACAATACCAGTGGGTACAGCTATAATACCGTAACCTATTATCATAATAACAGAGGCCAGAAATTGTCCCACAGGAGTTACAGGAGCGATATCGCCATAACCTACAGTAGTAAGCGTTACAATAGCCCAATATACACTTCGTGGAATACTTGTAAAGCCACTGTCTTGTTCGCCTTCAACGAGATACATAACGGTACCAAGAATAACACAAATAATAACCACAAACGATACAAAAACAGCAATTTTAACTCTACTAGCGCGCAGTGCTTTTAAAAAATTATTGGATTCGCCCATAAAACGGGCTAATTTTAAAATTCTAAAAATACGCATTAAACGTAATGCTCTTAAAGCTACTAAGGAGTGCGATCCTACTAAGAAAAACGATAAATATTTAGGTATTGTTGAAAGCAAATCAATAATGCCATAAAAACTAAAAACATATTTTTTTGGACTAGAGTTGGTAATAACTCTTAAAATATATTCGATAGTAAAAAGTATGGTAATTATCCATTCGGCAATGTTAAGAAAGGTATGATATTCGGCATCAATAGTATTAACACTTTCAAGCATTACCAATAATATACTTGCTAGTATAACTACTAAAAGTACAAGATCGAACAATTTTCCAGCCGGTGTATCCGAATGATAAATAATTTTATAGATCCTAGCTTTCCAATGTTTATCGAATAACTTTTTCATGATAGTAAATGTAGCAAAAAGTTAAGTTACTTTTTACTAGTAGCTTAAATGGTTTTTTTTAATAAAATGAGTGTGTTGTTTTGAATATCGACTATCTTACTCATAAACGCTTTTAAATAGGGGTAATAATCTACGTCGTAAATTGGTGTTTTAAAATCAATTTTGAATAAGAAATTGATGCTATTACCAACTTGTTTTGGGCTAAACACCAGTTGACCTGTATTGTTTGGCAGTGCTATTTTTTGCTCTTTAGGTATTTCTACAATACTGTAATGATCATTTAATTCTATATTAAACATATAAAAATAACTATCGCTATATCCAAAATCTATAGGATATGTTCTTTCTTGTAATTTAAAGGGGTTTTCTTTAAAAAATGTTACAAAAAATGGGTTTAGATAAATATTATCTCCTGCTTCATTAAAGTTATATTCTAAATTGTAGGTTTCTTTAAAGTCTTTACTTGTTTCAATATCTGAAGTAATTTTAAAATTTGATATTTCTAAATATGGGAAATTGTTCTCTAGTTTGTCTAAATAGTCACTAGAGTTTGAATAGTATGCCTTTTTTTTATGTAATGCGTGATAGCCAGTCCTTTTAGATTTTATGGTTCCTACAAGTTGGTCATCCTCATTAAATTTTAAATTTGCTTGATAAAATATATTTGATGTTATACTTGGTTTTAGGGTAATCCATGAACTTCCGTTTTTAAAATCGATAAGTCGACCTTTGTTGTTTAAACATCTAAATGGGATTTCGCCAAAATTTAAATATTTATCGGTTGCATCTAATAAATATACGTTTTCATTAATAGAAGCCTGTACAATTTGATAGTTAAATTCTGAAAGTACAGGGAAGAGATCGGTAGGATAACCATTATTTCTTGTTGATAATATTACTGGATTTACATTAACATTACATGCTTTTAATAAATTGTGAAGTAGAATATTTATAGAAGACACATTACCAGATTTGTTTTTTAAAATATCCTTTATTGAGGTGTTAGAGAATATTTTATATTCTTCATCCCATGTATAATTATGCTGAACGTATTTATAGATTAATTTTGCTTTTTTTAAGATATCTGGTTCGTTATAAATATGGTTGGGTAATATATTTTCGGCATCTATATTTTTTTTGAGTTGTTTACCAATTTCTTTATCGGT
Source organism: Algibacter sp. AS12 (assembly GCF_046736315.1). Taxonomy (NCBI): domain Bacteria; kingdom Pseudomonadati; phylum Bacteroidota; class Flavobacteriia; order Flavobacteriales; family Flavobacteriaceae; genus Algibacter; species Algibacter sp. AS12. Next base: position 4,202,388 of record NZ_CP151841.1, on the reverse strand, counting down.
TCTTAACTCTTTATCAACGGCATCCCATGTTTTGGTATAATGTTTTATTGTACCATCCATACCTCTAAAAGTTTGTAACTCGTATTCTATACGGGCTAAATAATTAGCCCTTGTAGTCATATAGTTTTCTTCTATAAATGCTGGTATGTCTTTCATGGCATATTTGCTTACGCCACAATCGGCACTTGCACCATTAAACATTTTTAAACAGTTTTTTTCTATTTTAGAATCGTTTAATACTAATTTTTTACCACCAACTAGTTTAATGTTGTACAGCCAGTTTCCTGGAATACTTGTATTATATTCACTATAAAGTTTTGGTATTTCGCTTTGGAAATTCCATCCGTGGTATTTAAACATAAACGGAGATCTTATTTTATAACTATACGTAATAATCGAGCCTTCCTTTATGTTTGGTAGCGTAAATTTTATAATAGTATGGTTTTCATTAAATTCTTCTATAAAAATATCTTTTTCTTGTAATTGGGTTTTTATTACTTTATTATTAACTAGATTATAAGTAGTTGCAAAAATATCTTCAATATATTCCTTGCTATTACCGTTTTTATATTGGTGTATAACAATATTAGCATGATTAAATCCTTGCCTGTTTAAAATTTTAGTTTTATGTTTTTTTTCCGTCCTTAAATCAAAATCATTTTTATCAACATAGCTGTTTCCGTGTTCAAAAATAACTATTGCATTGGCAGTGGAATCTTTTAAGAAGGTATTACTTGTTATATCGCCAAGTGTAACATTGTAAGATTCTGAGTTGTAATTTTCTTGAGCAAGACAGGTAAAACTAATAAGAAGAATAAAGAGTAAAGTAAATTTAGACATAGTTAATCTAATGAAATAATTTTTAAACGTTTGTTTTTTCTTAGGTGGTTTTGAATAATATGCTGTGCATCTTTATTATTTTGCATGGGTGTAATAATAGATTCTAAAACCTTAAGGTTAGTTATTTGGTAGTTTAAATTGAAAAAGCCAATGCCTTTAAAAACGCCGTTTTCAATTAATATAGCACTGCGCTCATCAACCTCTCGACCTCTATCAATAATAACCATATTTTTGTTAGAGTAGCTGTTTTTTTCAATTAAAGCCTCCACACGTTTGTTGTAAGATTCTGGAGATTCTTCTTGAATACAAGCGCCTTTACAAGCTTTAATGTCGTATCCAAAACAACTTGTTTTTGTTTTATATAAGCCTGAAAGTTTTTGGCATAAGTTATAATCTTCAACAGCTCGAGTAATAAAACTTTTTCCGCTTTCGCGATTGCTAAAGGTTGTTATGGCTTTTTTACGACCATCGGCAACATCAATTTTAAGGTTTAAGTAACCTTTGTCGTCTTTAAAAACATATAAGGCGTGCGTAAATGTTGAACGTCGTAAAGCTCTGTTATGTAATGGCTTGTTCTTTTTAATCTCTTCGCTTTCTTTTAACAGTGCTACCAATTCGCTACCTGTAGCTTCATACGTTACCGAGGCTACTTTAGATTGTAATTTTTTTGATTTGGAATTGGTGCCCGTAAAATGCTGATTAATACGTTTTTTTATATTGTTACTCTTGCCAATATAAATGATGTCTCCATCAGATTTATGAATGTAATAAACGCCAGTTATAGAAGGTAATGTTTCAATAATATCCAATAGCTTGGGCTCCATTTTGCGTTTGGCGCTAAGCTTTATAGATTTTTGTATAATGGTTTTAGTGGTGTCCTTAGCCAGTAGTAATTTAAAAAGTTTTACGGTTGCTAAAGCGTCACCCGAAGCCCGATGTCTGTCGGTTACAGGGATACCTAATGATCGCACTAATTTTCCTAGGCTATAAGAGTCTTGTTCGGGAATTAAATCTTTTGAAAGCTCTACAGTACATAAGGTTTTACGCTCGTAATGGAAACCTAATCGTCTAAATTCTGTGCTTAAAATGCGGTAATCGAATTGGGCATTATGCGCCACAAGAATACAGTCTTGAGTAATTTCTACAATACGCTTAGCAACCTCATAAAATTTAGGTGCATTACGAAGCATATTACTATTAATTCCTGTTAGGTTTACTACAAAAGGTTGGATGTCGCGTTCTGGGTTTACTAAGCTTATAAATTGATCGACCACCTCATGACCATCAAATTTATAAATAGCAATTTCAGTTATACCTTCTTCATTAAATTTACCACCTGTGGTTTCTATGTCTAGTATTGCGTAAATAGTATAACTTTATTTTTTAATTTGTATAATTTCGTGAACCAAATATACTACTTCCTACTCGAATCATTGTACTACCAGCTGCAATTGCTAAAGGAAAATCGCCACTCATACCCATACTAATAGTTTTTAATCTGCAGTATTGGGTTTGTAGGGCTTTTAAAGCATCGAAAGCGAATTTTAAACGATTGAATTCATTGGTTATTTGGTTTTCATCAGTAGTAAAAGTAGCCATTCCCATAACGCCAACCACATTAATATTTTTTAATTCTGAAAATTTTTCAGATTGAATAATTTCTGATGCTTCTTCAAAAGACATTCCAAATTTAGAGTCTTCTGATGCTATTTTTAGTTGTAACAAGCAATCAATTACACGATTATGTTTTTTTGCTTGCTTATTAATTTCTTTTAATAATTTGTAATTATCAACACCATGAATTAAGCTCACAAATTCGGCCATGTATTTAACCTTATTTGTTTGTACATGACCAATCATATGCCATTCAATATCCTTTGGCATGTCTTGGTGTTTTTCTACCATTTCTTGGATTTTATTCTCTCCAAAAATACGCTGACCCGCTTCATAAGCTTCCATTAAATCGCTAACAGGTTTGGTTTTTGAAACGGCCACCAAGGTGACGTGCTCTGGAAGTTTAGATTTTATGTTGTTTAGGTTTTCTTTAATACTCATGTATCTATAAATTCTGTTTTATTAATTTAGAAAAAGCCTCTAAATCGTTAACATTATGAAAAATATTTTTTGGGACGTAAATAAATTGACTTTTAGCAATATATATTAACCAATAGTTGTTTTTTGAAACTGCTTTTTGGATGCTATTCGCCACTAATTTCGATTCATTTCCTGCTCTTTTAAAATGCAAATACTCATTATTAAAAGATAAATGGGTTTTTGAAAATATGGGTTTATGGCCTTTTAAACTTGTCCAAAAATAGAGGTAAATTGATATTATGAAAGGGTATGAAAATGAGAAAATAATAAAAAAGGTACTAAAACTATCGTTTCCAAACTTAGGTAAATTGAAAATAGCAATAAGTATCATGATAAGGTAAAGCCACCATGATTTTTTAAATCGCGTTAATAAAACAATTTTATAATAGTTCTCTTTAGTTAATGAAAAAGCCTTGGTTTCAATCATTATTTTAAAAACTGTTTCGAAACCTTTTCTGCTTTTCTACTTTCGGAATAATCGTAAAACCCTTCACCAGATTTTACACCTAATTTATCTGCTTGCACCATATTAACTAATAATGGGCATGGGGCATATTTAGGGTTTTTAAAGCCGTTATACATTACATTTAAAATAGACAAGCAAACATCTAGTCCAATAAAATCCGCAAGTTGTAATGGTCCCATTGGGTGCGCCATTCCTAACTTCATTACCGTATCAATTTCATTAACACCAGCAACACTGTTATAAAGGGTTTCAATAGATTCGTTTATCATGGGCATTAAAATCCGGTTGGCTACAAAACCAGGATAATCATTAACTTCTACTGGATCTTTACCTAAGGTTTTAGATAGGTCCATGATAGTATTAGTAACAGCTTCGCTTGTGCTGTATCCTCTAATTATTTCAACCAGTTTCATGATTGGAACCGGATTCATAAAATGCATACCAATAACTTGCTCTGGTCTAGATGTTGCAGCTGCAATTTGTGTTATGGATATAGACGAAGTATTGGTTGCTAGAATTGTTGATTCCGAGCAAATTTCATCTAAAGTTTCAAATATTTTAAGTTTTAATTCTAAATTTTCAGTAGCAGCTTCAACAACTAAATCTATGGTTTTTACAGCGTCTTCTAAATTGGTGTATGTGCTTATATTTGCTAGAGTATTAGTTTTATCTGCTTCCGAAATTTTTTCATTAGCAATCATTCTATCTAAATTCTTAGCAATAGTATTCATGCCTTTTTCTAAAGCGGTTTCATTAACATCTATAAGCGAGACTTTAAATCCAGATTGCGCAAAGGTATGCGCAATACCATTACCCATAGTGCCTGCACCAATTATTGCTATTTTTTTCATTTAAAAGGCATTTATTATTTGGGTAGCCACACGAAGTGCTTCGGTACCATCATGTAAAGATACAATTGGTGTAGTGTTGTTATTTATAGCATCGGCAAAGGTTTCTAATTCATCTAAAATAGAATTGTTTTCTAATACCGATGGATTATCAAAATAGATCTGTTTTTTTACGCCTTCGGCATTTTGTAACACCATATCGAAATCGCCAGGGTTTTCAGGAGCATCTTTCATTTTTACCACCTCACATTTTTTAGTAAGAAAATCTACAGAGATATAAGCGTCCTTTTGAAAAAAGCGTGCTTTACGCATGTTTTTAAGTGAAATTCTACTCGCTGTTAAATTGGCAACACAGCCATTTTCGAACTCTAAACGCGCATTGGCAATATCTGGGGTATCACTAATTACTGAAACACCACTTGCCGAAATATGTTTAACCTTCGATTTTACGACGCTAAGTATAATATCAATATCATGAATCATTAAATCTAAAACCACAGGAACATCGGTACCTCTAGGATTAAACTCTGCCAATCGATGTGTTTCGATAAACATAGGCGAGTTAATTTCATCTTTAACAGCAAGATATGCCGGATTAAAACGCTCTACATGGCCTACTTGTCCGCGTAGATTATGTTCTGCTAGCAGTTCTCTAATATGTTCTGCCTCTTCAACCGTATTAGTTATAGGTTTTTCAATAAAAACATGTTTGTTTTTAGCAATAGCTTGTTTCGCACAATCGTAATGCGACAAGGTTGGCGTAACAATATCCACCATATCTACAGCATCAATAAGCGCATCTATAGAGTTGAAAAATTTATATCCAAATTCGGCTTCTACCTTTTTACCGTTTGTTTCATCGGCATCATAGAACCCAATAAGGTCGTATTTTGTAGATTGTTTAAGAAGTCTTAAATGAATTTTTCCTAGGTGACCAGCACCAAGAACTCCAGCTTTTAGCATAATTTATACGTTTTCAACAAAAATAAGATAATTAAAAGATGAAGTTAGGAAATTAATCTAAAAATTTGGCCTATAAATGGCGAAAAATAAAATCTCAATAAATAGTTTTTAGCTTAAAAATGTTTGCCTAATTTTATCCAACTAAACCACGCCAGCATTGAAAGACACATTTAAGCATCAAGGATTAAGACAGCAGCTCGTTAAAATATTAGAAAACAAAGGGATAACAGATACCCGTGTTTTAAACGCCATAGGTAAAATACCGAGGCATTTGTTTATGGATTCTAGCTTTTTAGACCATGCTTATCAAGATAAAGCATTTCCTATTGGTGCAGACCAAACCATTTCTCAACCTTACACGGTAGCTTTTCAATCGGAATTATTAAGAATTAAACCTGGAGACAAAATTCTAGAAATTGGTACGGGTAGTGGTTATCAAACTGCTGTTTTATGCGAATTGGGGGCTAAAGTTTATAGTATTGAGCGCCAAAATGAGCTGTTCAAAAAAACGAGTAAGTTTCTACCAAAATTAGGCTATCGTGCTAAGAAGTTAATTTTTGGCGATGGTTACATAGGACTTGTAGACGAGGCACCTTTTGATGGCATAATAGTAACAGCAGGAGCACCTTTTGTGCCAAAACCGTTGTTAAGCCAATTGAAAATAGGAGGAAGACTTGTTATTCCTGTGGGCGACGATGTGCAAATCATGAATATGTTTACCAGAAAAGGCCCTAAAGAATTTGAGCAAGAAGAGTTTGGCGAATTTAGGTTTGTGCCTTTGCTGGAGGATAAGAATTAGTATTCTTATTTCTTCATGAAAATACCAAACAACTCATTACCCTGTCGTGGTGCAATGGAATTATAGCAATCCTCTAAAGTAATAATACTAAAAAAGGGCTCGAAATAGCCTAAATATTCTTGTTTAGAACCACCAAAAGGACGTTTTTCCATATCGCCTGTTAATGGCATTGAAAACCATAGGCCAACTAGTTTGCCATTAGTGTTTAGTAATTCGTGCATTTTAGCAGCGTATTGTTGTCTATTACTTTTGGTAGGAGGAAAGGAGCAGAAAAAGGTTTGCTCTATAATTAAATCGTACGTATTATTATGTGTAAAGAAATCGCCTTGAATTGTTTGGTTCACGGGGAATTCTGGAATGCGTTTTTTTAAAGCGTCCAAAGGTTCTTTAGAAATATCTAAGACATAAACATTTTTAAAGCCCTTGTTAAATAGATATTCGGCTTCGTAAGCATGACCTGCACCGGGAATTAAAATTTTTAAATCCTTGTTTTCTAATTGATCAATATATGCTTTTAAAGGTGCTGATGGTTCGCCAATATCCCAACCGGTTTGGTTATCTAAATAGCGTTGCGTCCAAAAAGTTTCTTCCGTATTAGAATTATCCATATTACACATTTTTAGTGTAAATACGTTTCAGGAATAGGGTGTCTATGAGATTCTTGAGACCAAAACACATTAACAATCCACCAGCGTTCACCATCATTTAATAATTGAATACTATTAATGCCTCGCATAAAAGGTGTGTCGTCTGTTTTGCTTTTAAAACATTCATAAGTACTAAAAACTTGAGCAATATTGCCAAACGTATCCACTTTTCTGTGTATCTCTTTTTCTATAAAACCGTTTTCAACTAACCATTTCCCCGAGCTTTTTATATAATCTCCAGGAGACATGTAAACTACTTTTAAATTACCTTCTTTATCTTTTCCCGACGGAATTAATTTAGCATCAGGTTTAAAAAGAAACTTAAATTGTTTCCAATTTCTTTCTTCATCTTTCTCGCCCGAAATAACGTTATATAAGGTTTCTATAGTTTTATCTAAGGTTAAAACAGAAGTGCTATCTACTATAAATTCTACAGTTTCTTTTTCTGATTTTTCGCCTTTGTCTTTATGTTTATCTTGAGCTTGAAGGTTTATGGTTAAAACACTGAGCAAAATAAGAATAAATAACTTTTTCATTTAGTAGATTTAAAATTGAAAATTAGTAAAAATTAACTAGTCAAAGCGTTAAAAAATATATAATACTATTTGTAAGCTTTTTTTATTCTATCTAGATCGCGCTTATTGTCTCTATCTTTAATCGATTCGCGTTTGTCAAATAATTTCTTACCCTTAGCCAATGCAATATCTAGTTTGGCGTAACCTTTATCGTTTATAAAAAGGCGTAACGGAATAATGGTTAACCCAGAATTTTGTACTTCCTTATTTAACTTTTTAAGTTCCTTTTTATTTAAAAGTAGTTTTCTAGTTGCTTTTGGTTTATGGTTATAGTAGTTACCAAAGGCATATTCTTGAATAGTCATATTCACCACAAATAGTTCACCATTTTCGCTAAACTCGCAAAAACTTTCGGCTATAGAGGCCTTACTACTTCTTATAGATTTAATTTCGGTACCCGTTAGTACAATACCAGCGGTATATTTATCTAGAATTTCGTATAGAAAGCGCGCTTTCTTATTTTGTATGTTTATGTTTTTTTGCATGCCGTACAAAATTACAGAATTTCATTCGAATTTATCTAAAAGTTAAACAAACATTAATGCATTTAAAAGATTTAGCTAGAAGCACTATTTTAGCTCTTATGAAAAAAATGCTATATACATTAGTATTAATAGCCGTTTTGGTGTCTTGTAAGAGTGTTGAAAAATATAATACACAAATTGCCAAGTTACATACGGTACAAGACTTACATCAAGATATTGATAAGCTATATAAGCAACTTAAACGCCATCATCCTAAGTTATATCAATACACACCTAAAGCGGTTTTAGATTTTAAGTTTGATAGTTTAAAACAAGCCATTAATCTACCTATGGATTCCAGAGCGTTTTATAAGCAATTAGCTCCGGTTGTGGCACAAGTTAAGCAAGGTCATGTTTCGGTTGGGCTAGAAGGTAAGCGGTTTACAAGAAAAGAACTTAAGGCATTAAAAAAGAAAAAATTTGAGTTTTACGATTTAGATATCGTTTATCTAGACGGTAAACTTTGGGTGAAAAATTATAAAGGAAACGATTCTACTTTAATAGGAAAAGAAATTGTGCGTATTAATGGCGAGTCGGCAACAAAATTGGCAGAAGTATATAAAACACGTTTTGCTTCCGATGGCTATAATAAAACACTGTATAACAGATATGTGTCCAAAACCTTTTCATTGTATTATTACAGAGATAAAGGGTTTCTAGATAGTTTACAGGCAACTTTTAAAGCTAAGGATTCTGTATTTTCAAAAGTATTAAGGCGTATCGATAAAAATCCAAAAAAAGATAAGAAAGATTCAATTAGCGCTTCCGCGGAAGACATAAAACCTAAAAAACTTAGTCTAAAAGAGAAAAAAGAAAATAGACTAGCAAAAAAACAATTTAGAAAGCACAAAAGGAAATTAGGGTATATACCAAAGGATAAAAACTTTACCAGAAATTTTAAGTACATAGGAAAGGATAGCACCGTAGCCTATATGAAATTAAGAAGTTTTACCAACGGCAATTATAAACGTTTTTATAAAGAAAGTTTCGCTGAAATAGATGCCAAAAACACAACACACTTTATTCTAGATTTAAGGGATAATGGAGGCGGAAGAATAGCCGAAATAGATTATTTATATGGTTATTTAGCTAATAAACCGTTTCAATTTATTAAAGAAAGTGAGGTAACGAGTAGGACGCCATTTATAAAATCTGTAATGAGTAATACCACACCTAATAGTATAAAAATAATTGGTTCGTTGTTTTATCCCGTGGTTGCGACTTATAGTTTAATAAAAACTAAAAAACATAACGATAAAATCTATTTTAATTTTAAGAAGTACACTAAAATGAAAGCACCTAAACCATTAGCATATACTGGAAGGTTATATGTTTTAATAAACGGTAATTCGTTTTCGGCATCCTCCTTACTTTCAACACATTTAAAAGCCACAAAACGCGCTACGTTTATAGGCGAAGAAACTGGTGGTGCCTATAATGGTACGGTAGCAGGCGTTTTTAAAATTTATAGATTACCTGTTTCTCAAGTTAAAGTAGGCATGGGCTTAATGCAAATAGAAGCGCCACAAAAGCAAAATCCAGATGGTTATGGCATTAAACCAGATGTAGAGGTGTTACCTAATTTAATTGATATTCAATCGGGAATTGATACCGAGTTGGAGTGGATTCTTAAAGATATTTATAAATTAGATTAATTTCCTCAAAAAAACTGTTAATCCATTAATTACCTTGAATCTAAATTCGTATTTTTGATTTTCGATTTATAAATAGAAAATCTCAAAATTATTATATGAATTCATACGATGTAGCCATTATTGGTTCTGGACCCGGAGGATATGTTGCAGCTATACGTTGCGCGCAATTAGGCATGAAAACGGCCATTATAGAAAAATACTCAACATTAGGAGGAACCTGTTTAAATGTAGGTTGTATACCAAGTAAAGCACTTTTAGATTCTTCACACCATTACGACGATGCGGTAAAGCATTTTGAAGAGCATGGTATTGAAATTCCTGGTGAGGTAAAAGTGAATTTAGAGAAAATGATTGCTCGTAAACAAGCTGTTGTAGACCAAACCACTGGAGGTATTGATTTTTTAATGAAGAAAAACAATATTGATGTGTACCAAGGTTTGGGTAGCTTTAAAGATGCCACTCATATTACTATTAATGGTGAGGAAACTACCGAGATTGAAGCAAAAAACACCATTATTGCTACAGGTAGTAAGCCATCAAGCTTGCCATTTATAAATATTGATAAAGAACGCATCATAACGTCAACCGAAGCTTTAAAACTTAAAGAAATCCCTAAACATTTAATTGTTATTGGTGGTGGTGTTATTGGTTTAGAGTTGGGGCAAGTTTACCGTCGTTTAGGTGCAGAAGTTACTGTTGTTGAGTATATGGATAGAATTATTCCAACAATGGATGCTGGCTTATCTAAAGAATTAAACAAAGTTTTCAAAAAAGCGAAGTTTAAAATGCAGGTTTCTCACAAAGTGAAATCGGTAGAGCGCGTTGGCGATGAAGTAATTGTAAAAGCCGATAACAAAAAAGGAGAAGAAGTTGAGTTTAAAGGCGACTACTGTTTAGTTTCTGTAGGTCGTAAGCCATATACAGATGGTTTAAATACTGAAGCTGCAGGAGTAAAATTAGACGATAGAGGTCGTGTTGAAGTAAACTCGTATTTACAAACATCTGCATCAAACATATATGCTATTGGCGATGTTGTTAAAGGTGCTATGTTGGCACACAAGGCAGAAGAAGAAGGTGTATTTGTAGCTGAAACTTTAGCAGGTCAAAAACCTCATATTGATTATAACTTAATTCCAGGTGTTGTTTATACATGGCCAGAAGTGGCTGCTGTTGGTAAAACAGAAGAGCAACTTAAGGAAGCAGGTGTTAATTATAAAGTAGGATCGTTTCCAATGCGTGCTTTAGGTAGAAGTAGAGCAAGTATGGATTTAGATGGTTTTGTAAAAATTCTTGCAGATAAAACTACCGATGAAATTTTAGGTGTACATATGATTGGAGCTCGTGCTGCAGATATGATTGCCGAAGCTGTTGTTGCTATGGAATACAGGGCCTCTGCCGAAGATGTTTCTCGTATGTCTCATGCACATCCAACATTTACAGAAGCTATTAAAGAAGCGGCTTTAGCTGCCACTGAAGATAGAGCGTTACATATCTAATTCCTGCGAAGGCAGGAATCTTATAATAAAAAAGGCTGACTTTAATTATTAAAGTCAGCCTTTTTTATTTAATATACAAGTTATTTTTGTTAAAACAAATCATTCAAAACCTTAGCCAAACGAATGCCTGCAATTTGTAACTGGCTTCTAACGGTATCAAAGTTTTCGTAAGAGTAGCGGTATTTTAAATTATCACCTGGTTTCGCAGACGCATATACCTTTTTAGTAAGTTCGTGTGTTTCATTTACCCAATCAACAACAGTTCCTTCTTGAATAGCTTTTACTTGCTTCTTAGATAAAACATCGGCGTTTTCAGCAAGTTCATTATAACTCATATTAAAACTCTCAATCATTTCAGAATCCCAAATACGGTGTAAATTTGAATCTTCATAAAACCATTGTACTTTAAAATCGTTACCTCCTTTATCTTCTTGTAAGCCTACGTGCATAGGTTGGTGTAAATCGCCCACTAAATGTATTAATAGTTTTAAGTAAAACGCTTTATCATCATCAGTAGCATCTTTATCGCTTATAATTTTTTTGCAATATTCAATACCTGTAACTAAATCGCCTTTAGGGTTTACTTTCGAGTCTTCATAGTTCTCTTCATGAGACATATTAATATAGTGCCAAGTATAAAATTCATTGTAGCGCTTATCCGATTTTATTTCATCGGCAAATGTAGATACGAAAGCTAGTGACTTTCTTTTTAAAAGGCGTTTAACTTGTCTTTTTGTTTTTCCGCATAAATGATCGTCGGCTATTTTACCAACAACACGGTGGCCAGTGGCTCCCCAAAAATCATCAAAGGCATGACTTTTAAAAGGTAAAACAAAAAAAGTAACAATTAAGCAGGTGTAAAAGAATTTCATAAAAATTGATTTTGAGCAAATTTAGGAATATCCCTAATAAGTTAAGGCATTAAAATGAGCCTTAACAAAAGTTTAATTTCATTTATTATTATAATATAATGCATCAATAAAAATATATTAAATCATTGTAATTTAAATGTTTATAGATTCTAAAAAGATAAAGTTCGTTGAATCGCCTGTAAATATGTAAGTAATATTTGAATATCTACTATTTTTTGTGACTCTTTACAAAAGGTTGTGTCTTAATACCTATAACAACTAAATAGCGAAAGCTAATTTTGAAAACCCTTAACAACATAAATAATCTAACTGACGAGGAATTAGTGGAAGCGATAGTGGAGACTAATAATACTTTGCTTTTTGAAACCTTATATGATAGGTACGCTACGTTAGTTTATAACAAATGCTATGGGTTCGCAAAGGATGGCGATGAAGCTAAAGATTTAACTCAGGATATATTTTTAAAGCTCTTTGTTAAATTGGCTAGTTTTAAAGGAAAATCTAAGTTTTCAACGTGGCTTTATGCTTTTTCATATAATCACTGTGTTAATTATGTAACAAGAAATACAGCTAAAAAATTTGAAAAACAGTCGGTTGATTATAAGGATATAGAAAATCTTTCAGAAGAAGAGGAAGACGATAGTAGTTTCCTTAGTATGAAGGTTGATAGATTGAAAGTGGCATTAGAATTAATTTCTCCAGAAGAGAAGATGATTTTATTGATGAAGTATCAAGATAACCTTTCTATAAAGGAAATTGTAAATGCTATGGAGATTGGAGAAAGTGCGGTTAAAATGCGAATTAAACGTGCTAAGGAAAAGCTAATAGCAGTGTATAACGAAAACTATAAATAATGGAAGATCCATTCAAATTAATAGACCGGCCCCTTAAAGAAGTTCCACCAGAACTTAAAACAAAGGTAATGAGCGATATTGCTATGGCAAAGCTTATAATGGATTTGGCGTCATTATTTTCATATAATATAGGAGATGTTATAGAAACTGTAATGAAAAATAGAAATTCCGATAATTAAAATTTAACCAACAACAACCCTAACAAAAAAATAAATAATTATGGATAAAGCAACACAATGGAAAGACATGGCCATGGAATCTTTAACAACGATGTGGCTTGAAATATCAAAAATATTTCCAAATATAATAGGTACCATCATTGTACTTGTATTTGGATGGCTAATAACAAAATTAGTAGTTAAGATTATTAAAAAAGCTTTAAAGCTTGCCAAGGCAGAAAAGTTAGATGATGCTATTAACGAAATAGAAATTGTAGAAGGCAAAAAACTAAATTTCGACACCATAAAAATTGTGTCGAGTTTTGTTAAATGGGTAATGTATATCATGCTATTTATTATGGCATCGGATATTATGAACCTTACTATGATCTCTGAGCAAATTAGCAACTTGTTAGGCTTATTACCACAGTTATTTGCAGCCTTAGTAATTTTTACAGTAGGATTAATACTTGCTAACCTTATTAAGAAAGGTATAAAATCATTTTTTGAGTCGATGGATTTATCCGGAGCGAAAATGATTAGTCAGGTAGTCTTTTTTCTTATTTTAATTTTTGTATCTATTACAGCATTAAATCAAGCGGGTATAGATACCGAAATAATAACGAGCAATTTAACCATGATTTTGGCGGCCTTTTTAATAGCCTTTGCACTAGCGTTAGGTTTAGGAGCACAAAAGGTAGTAGCCGACCTGCTAAGAACTTTTTATACTAGAAAAACATATGAGTTAGGCCAGAAAATAGAATTCAATAATTTAAAAGGAAGTATTGAATCTATTGACGGGATAACCGTAACCATTAAGACTGAAGAAGGAAAATTAATAGTACCAATTAAAGATATTGTAGAGAGTCAAGTAAGTATACAGGATTAACTTTAAGTTAGGGTTAAAATTTGGTTGGTTACTTTTCTGTAAACCGAAAAACTCTCTACTCTTATATTACACCTCTTTCGTTATGAGTTTCATCATAACTGAAGAGGTTTTTTTATTTAAAAAAGTATTGAAACGGGATGAATTTAATAGATTTATTTTTTTTTAAATTTACTTAAAATTATTGAAATAGGTTTTTTCTGTCGCATATAATCACCTTTAAACGATTAAATGAGTCTTTAATCGATTTGGTTGACCAATTTTGTTTAAAAAGTTCATCGGGGTATCTATTCTGTAATATTGGAGTATCAATAACCAATAACCCTTTTAATTTTGACAGACGAACAATTAGTATCCGCAATAGTAGTAAAAAATGACTCAGCTTTATTTGAAATTTTATACGATAGATTTTCAAAGCGCATTTACAATAAATGTTATTCTTTTGTAAACGATGAAGACGAAGCTAAAGATTTAACTCAAGACATCTTTTTAAAGTTATATGTAAAACTTTCAAGTTTTAAAGGAGATTCTAAATTCTCAACTTGGGTATATTCTTTTACATATAATCATTGCGTAAATTATTTATCTAGAAATAAAGTAAAAAAATACGAAAAGCGTTTTCCTGATTATTATGATGCAGCCGATTTAATTGAAGAAAGTTATAGCAACCAGGATTTGGTTGATAAGTTAAACTACGGTTTAAGCATGATTTCTGCTGAAGACAAATCAATTTTATTATTAAAATACCAAAACGATTTGTCTATTAAAAATATTGAAGAGGTTTTAGGTCTTGGAACAAGTGCAGTTAAAATGAGAATTAAAAGAGCAAAAGAAAAGTTAGTTAATACTTGCGCCCTGGTATAACAAGTAAATTGTAGTTAGTTATATATAAACAGAGTTTTCTATAAGTTAGGGTTAATTTGGTTGGTTAATACTTGTTAATATTGAAACTTTCTATATTTAAATCCCTTTTCATTAATTTGGAAAGGGTTTTTTGGTTTTTAGAACTTTTCTAGAATCTTTAATACATCCTTTTTGTAACTTCTACTTATGGTTAAAGCAGTGTTATTAATGGTTATTTCTTCGTTAGTAAAAGATTCTATATGTTTTAATGCTATTATATAAGATCGGTGTATTCTTAAAAATTGAGCATTGGGTAGTTTGGCTTCTATAGCGCTAATAGTTTCTCTAGTTACAATAGTTTTATTGGCTAAATGAATTTTAATGTAATCACTATAGCTTTCAATATAAATAATAGATTCAAAATCAATTTTTATCATGCGTCTATCTGCACGCACGAACATAAAATTATTATTGACTGTTTCGGGGTGTTCAATGGTGTTTACATGCGCATAAATTTCAAAATAGTTATTTACCGCTTTTAGCAATCTATCAAAAGAAATGGGTTTTAATAAATAATCTACCGCTTGCAACTCAAATCCTTCAACGGCATAATCGCGATAGGCGGTGGAAAATATTATTTTAACATCAGTATTTATAGATTTTGCAAACGAAATACCTGAGATTTCGGGCATATTTATATCCAGAAAAATTAAATCGACTTTATATTCCCTTAGCGCATTAAAAGCTTCAATAGCATTGGTGCAATGCGCTACTACAGTAATGTTTGGTATTTTGGCTACATGGGTTGCAATAACCTCTCTGGCAATAGCTTCATCATCAACAATAATGCACGATATGTCTTTACTTGCTGTCATTAATTAACCATATTAAGCATTAAATGTACCTTAAATAATCCGTTTTCATTATTAATTTGAAGCGTGTATTGGTTTTTATAGAGTAAATCTAATCGCTTTTTAATGTTATCTAAACCTATGCCATTTTCTGAAACCGTATTAGCATTACTAGTGTTTTCAATAGTAAAAAAAAGGCTTTTATTTTCGCAATACAAATTGATGTTTACGTTTAGAATACCATTTTTTAAACTGCCATGTTTAAAACTGTTCTCAACAAAGGGAAGTAGGAGCATAGGGGTAATCTTAGTTTCTGTAAGTATGTTTTTAGTTTTAAAATCTATGTGTAGCGTGTTATTAAAACGCATTTTTTCTAACTCGATATAATCGTTAATATGATGAATTTCATCATTAAGCGAAACAAAAGGTTTATCTACTTGATACAATAAATAATCCAACAAATTTGAAAGCTTTAAAATCATTTCGGGCGTTTCGTCTGCTTTCTTTAAAGCAAAACCATACATGGTGTTTAAGGTGTTAAATAGAAAATGTGGGTGAATTTGCATCTTCAAATAATTTAACTCTTGCTCTTTTAGTTTTAGTTGGGTTTCAAGAATTTTAGTTTCTAGTTTTTTGGTGTCTTCGGTGTGTTTTAAATTCAGTTTTAAAAGCTTAAAAGCACTTACCATAACAACTACCAAGTAAACTGCAATAGCCACTAATAATAAGCTTTTACTTATCGGCGCCATATTAGCATACTTAAAATTAGAAAGGTAAACTAAGCCGTAAAACACAGATAAAAGAATAAGATACGTCGATATAATTAAGGTGTATAAACTGTACAATCCAAATAAAGCGTAGCGTTTTATAATCAGGTATTCTGGTATTATTTTATAAATAAAAACATAGGTTGTTGCAATAGTAATGGGCATTAAAAATAGCGAGAAGGATAACACGTAACTAAAATCGCTGCTATCTACACCAAAAAAATAGGTGTAAAATAACAAGACCCCGCACCAAAAGGCGATGTGAAGTATTACCTGTCCTATTTTTTTTAAAATGAATTGCTTTGTTAGCATTACAAATATTTTAGGAATTTTGTCAATTCGAGTGTGTTTTTACTCATTTTTAGGAGTGAAATTTGTTTCGAGGATAAAATATTCCGTTTTAAAACGTATTATTCTAGATTAAACTGTGCTTAGCTTAATAAAGTAAAAACACATTTCCATTTATATTACAATAATACTATAAATTTTAAGGGCTTAAATATTTTGTAGACGAATAACCGATTTAATTACGGTTTTAGCATATTGCTGTTTTAATTGCTAAATTCGTTATCCGTCGCATATTAATTTTTAGTACACATTAAGGCTATATGTTTGTACCATGTTTAATTAAAACCAATTAATTATGTTTATGTTATCAGTTGTTTTCTTGAATGTTTTTGTAGATAGATTTATGGAAGGCGGACCACTATTTATGTCCTTAATATTAATTTGTCTGTTGTTGGCTATAGCGTTTCTCGTTATGGGCTTTGTTAATTTGAAAAAGGATGTATTGAAATCTAAAAAAATGACCAAACTAGCATCCGATGTTAGTATGTTAGGTTTAGTATTTGGGTTTTTAGGTTCTACAATTGGCATGATTACAGCCTTTGATGCTATAGAGTCTATTGGTGGTATTAGCCAAGGCATGATGGCCGCAGGACTTAAAGTAGCCTTTTTAACTACTGTATTTGGCTGTATTACATTTATTTTACCACGAATTGGCATTATTATTTTAAAAGGCTTACAGAAGGGTTAATAGCATTAGCGGTTCTTCATCAATCAATTAGTCAAATTATTTAAAACTTCTTTTTCATTTAGTTGAAAGGGAGGTTTTATTGGGTTTACAAGTGTTTATAAGTTTGTTTTCGGTTTTGTAGGTGAAATTCTAAAGTAGTTCTCTCGCTAGCGCTAATTAAAACTAGTGCCGTATTGAGTAAGTGAATCTTGATTTTAAAGCATAATTAATGCCGCCACTAGTAAATACTAGCGCTAGCAAGTGGTTAATATCCGTATGTAAATAAATACAACTTTATCTTGTTATTTAGTTAATAAGACTCTAACTTGCTTATTTACTGATGGATGCGGTTAAAACTTTATTGTGTTTTTTAAGTTTACTTCAGTATTTGTCATTTTAAATATAGGTTGCATAATTGAATGTAACCCGTTTAAAAAATAAATAACCTAACTAAAACCAAAATTATGACTACAAAACAAAACATTGAGATTATTGACAAACTCTACAGTGCTTTTGCCACAGGCGATATGCCAACCGTTCTAGGGTTAATGCATGCTAAAATAGAATGGAATGAAGCCGAAAGCAACTCTCTTGCAGATGGAAACCCTTACGTTGGTCCAAATGCAATTTTAGAAGGTGTTTTTGCACGTCTAGGAGCAAATCACGACCATTTTGGGGTGCAGGATGTAAAAGTTCATGGTATGAATGACAACATGGTTTTGGCTACGCTAAGATATAATGCTAAAGTTAAGGCTACGGGTAAGAGTTATAATGCACAAGCGGCACATTTATGGACACTTAATGATGAAGGTAAAATTACCAACTTTCAGCAGTATGTGGATACTAAAAAGTTGGCAGATTCTGAAAACTAATAATACATCTATCTTTTTATAACCGTCGCTTCCACTAAGCTTTGACTTAAAGTTGTAACGAATTATAAAATTAACACAAGCAAGCAACTCTATAAAAATCACCTAATAATTATACTAGTCAGATAGGTGCGTTAGGGATTGCAGTGAAAAGCCTACAGCCCGACGTAGGAGGAGCGAGGACTTGCAGCGGAAAGCGCGACCCTTGTGGTAACGCCCAAAAATATATAAATATGAAGCTTAAACACTAATTTTTAAAAACGCAACCAACTGAAAACTGCCACTGAAAACTGCGGCTTATTTCCTTTTATTACGTCTGTTGTAGTTTTTATCGCCTTTTGTTTTAGGTTTTTTGTATTTGGCAGCAATTTTAAATTTATAAGAACCGCCTAAGTTTTCTTTAGAGTTTTTCTCAGATTTTTCATGAAAAGCTGGTCCAGGAGCATCTTCGTCTTGACTACGTTTGTTTGGGTTGTTGCGCTCTTTTATTTGCGGACGTTCCTCTTCAATAAGATCGGTAGAGATGGTTACGGTTTCTGGAATTTCTAGAACCGGAATTGTCATTTTCATTAACAGCTCGATATTTTCGATAGCTTCTTGCTCTTTTTTAGTGCTAAAAACAAGGGCTTCACCTTCGCGTTCTGCACGACCTGTTCTACCAATACGGTGCATGTAGTTTTCAGGAAAATCTGGTGTATCGAAATTGATAACATGCGAAACGTTATCGATATCTAAACCACGTGCCATAACATCGGTAGCCACTAAAATACGGTTTTCTCCATTTCGAAATTGCTCGATACTACGTAGCCTGTAATTTTGTGTCTTGTTAGAGTGGATTACGCATAACTCGTCGTGAAAACGTTCGTCTAAATTATCGAACAAACGGTCCGCCATACGTTTATAGGC
Source organism: Algibacter sp. AS12 (assembly GCF_046736315.1). NCBI lineage: Bacteria > Pseudomonadati > Bacteroidota > Flavobacteriia > Flavobacteriales > Flavobacteriaceae > Algibacter > Algibacter sp. AS12. The sequence goes on along the minus strand of NZ_CP151841.1, from coordinate 4,183,460 downwards.
CACAAAAATTAAAACTTTATTAAAGTGCTCTTTATCTTTTAATAAATGGGTTAACAAATTTACCTTGGTGTAAAAGTTAGGCACTATGTAACGTTGTTGCGATATATTATCTAATGGTGTTCCAGAAACGGCAATGGATACACGCTCTGGACTTTTAAAGAAATCGTTAATTAGTAAATCGACATCTTGCGTCATGGTTGCCGAAAACATAATGTTTTGGCGCTTTTCTGGCAGGATATCAAAAATGTTTATTAACTGGTGTCTAAACCCTAAATCAAGCATAACATCCACCTCGTCAATCACTAATTTCTGTATGGATTTCAGTTGTAAAACTCGTGTTAAAGCTAAATCGTAAAGGCGACCAGGTGTGGCTACTAAAATATCGATACCTTCGGCAATGGCTTGTTTTTGGGTATTTATATTGGTGCCACCGTAAACACCTAAAACACGATTGTTTATATATTTTGATAGTTTTTCTATTTCGTCTACAACCTGCACAACTAACTCTCTTGTTGGTACTAAAACCAAAACTCTTGGGGTTTCTTGTTTCGAAAATTTTAAGTTTTTAAGTATTGGCAGCATATAGGCATAAGTTTTACCTGTACCTGTTTGTGCTATACCAACCACGTCTTTACCAGATGCCACAATGTTAAAGGCCTCTTCTTGTATAGGTGTAGGTGTTGTAAAACCTAAGTCGCTAAGTGCGTTAAGTAAAGGTGTGTTTAAATTTAAATCTTCAAAATGTGCCATAAGTTTCTGTAATACTACTGTTGTTTGCTTTGCAATTAAAGTGAGGTGCCTTAAAAATAAAAGTTAGGCCTAAGCTTAAATTACAAAATAGTGCTATTTAGCACGCAAAGTTAAGCTTATTTATTCTGTTAGACTAAATGGCTATTATGTATTTCAATGCTATAGGTGGCTTGGTAACTTTTATTTGGGGCTAAACTAATAATCCCTTCTTTTTCTATTAGGTTTTGGTTAGTGTCTTCGCTATCTGCTATACCCAGCCATGGCTCTATACATACATAGTCGCCGTTTGGTTTTGCCCAAAGCCCTAAATAGTCGAAATCATGGTAGCTTACGGTTAAAATAGGACCGTGATTCGCACTTTTTAAGGTCACTTTTTTAGATTTTAAATCTTTAAAAATAAGCGCGTCTCTTTTAAATATATCGCGGTTTAGGGTAATGCTGTTAGAATTAAAAAATACTTGTTCGGTATTAGAGGATATTAAACCATTAGCCATATTTATTAAATGGGTTTTAGAGTTTTCGGGGTGTTCAAACTCCAAAGTGTAATCTTCGTAGTTTTCATTTTGGTAAACAGGGCATTTAAAAGCGGGGTGGCCACCAACCGAAAAATACATGGTAGTATCATCTAAGTTTTTTATGCTATGCTTTACTTCTATAGTGTTATCCGTTAATGTGTAGGTAATTAAAAACTCAAATTTAAAAGGGTATTTTTTTATTAAATCGTTATTACTAACAAGTTTAAAAGTAATACTGTTTTTAGTTTGTTCAAGTAGGGTAACATCGTCATTATTTCTTATAAAACCGTGTTTAGGTAACGTATAAGGCTTTCCTTGAAAAACATAGGTGTCATCTTTTAGCGCGCCAATTATAGGGAATAGGTTAGGTGCGTAACTGCCCCAAATATCGGGGTCTGCATGCCACATAAAAGCGGTGTTGTTTTTTAAACCGGTTATGCCACATAACTCTGCGCCCGTTTTTTTAATGTCTATTTTAAGTATATTATTTTCTAAGCTGTACATGAATTTTTCAAATTTAAAACAAGGTACAAAAATCTTCAATTTTAAAAAGCGGATTACTGATTATTGATGGTAATAGAATATCAATTTTATTAAAAGGAATAACAAAACTTCTGGGTTTGGCTGAAAATAATTGATAAAATTTTAGACAGGCTTTATGTATTCTAATTAACTTTGCTTAGAATTAATTTCGACTTAAAGTTAAAATGAATTCTTAATAATTTATTTAATTGAGGACAAAACAAATTCATACTTTCGAGGATATCGAAAAATTTAAGACCCAGCTGCTTAATTGGGCACAACAATTTGATGAAGTTGTATGGCTAGACTCTAACCCAAACACCAACAAAAACGAGCAAAAGCATTACAGTTACGATGCTATTTTAGCGGTAGAAGCTTTTACGAGTATTAAAACAGATTACCACCAAGGTTTCGAGAAACTTAAAGAGTACCAAGGCTATACCAACGATTGGGTTTTTGGTTACCTAACCTACGATTTAAAAAACGACACCGAAGCATTAAAGTCTGGTAATTTTGATGGATTAGGCTTTTCAGATTTGTGTTTCTTTCAGCCCAAAAAGGTGTTTTTAATCAGGGGCAACCAAGTTGAAATTCAATATTTAAATTTTGTTGACGACGAAATTGTTGACGACCTACTAGCCATAAAAATACGCACCCAAGTAGCTCGCGGACAAGCATATTCCGATATTAAAATTAAGCTACGTACCCATAAAGATGCCTACTTCGAGAAGGTAAATACCATGCTAGAGCATATTTATCGTGGCGACATTTACGAGGCCAATTTTTGCCAAGAGTTTTATGCCGAAAACAAGGAAATAAACCCTCTGGAAACCTACCAAAAACTCAACAGTATATCCAAACCGCCCTTTGCAGCGTTTATAAGGTTGGAAGATAAGTACGTACTTAGTGCATCGCCAGAGCGTTACTTAAAAAAGGAAGGCACTACCATAATTTCGCAACCCATAAAAGGGACGGCAAAACGAGCAATGAATACCACCGACGATAATTTGCTAAAAACCAATTTGCATAAAGATAAAAAGGAACGCAGCGAAAACATTATGATAGTCGATTTAGTGCGTAACGATTTATCAAAAACCGCATTAAAAGGCAGCGTAAAAGTGGAGGAGTTATGTAAAATTTACACCTTCCAGCAAGTGCATCACATGATTTCTACAATCACGTCTCAGGTGGATTCAAGCACCCATCCGGTCGATATTATAAAAAGCACTTTCCCAATGGGTAGCATGACGGGAGCGCCAAAATTATCGGCCATGAAAATTATAGAAACCCTCGAGGATAGCAAGCGTGGAATCTATTCTGGTGCCATTGGGTATTTTACGCCCACTGGCGATTTCGATTTTAATGTTGTAATACGAAGCATTCTCTATAATAAAACCAAAAAATTTGTCTCTTATTCCGTTGGTGGCGCCATAACAGCCAAAAGCGACCCCTTAAAAGAGTACGAGGAATGCCTAATAAAAGCCAAGGCTATGCGCGATGTTTTAGAAAATTAAAAGCTTTATGGTGCCTGCTTGCCGGCAGGCAGGTCTTTTTTTTGCCATTTATGGCAGCCAAAAAAGGATGCCGTTTCAATCCCTTGCGTACGCATCTGCCAACACAGGTTTTAAAACAGAAATCAAAGGCACATTTTAAAAACTTAAGGCTTCTCATCTTTTGCGAGAATAAAATAAAACTTAACTTTGAGCGTGCACAATACATTACAAACTCATATTAATAAAAACCTATCGTTTTTAAACGACGGTAAAATACTAATCGCTATTTCTGGCGGAATAGACAGCGTGGTGCTAACTCATTTATGTCACCAATTAAAACTAGATATAACCTTAGCACACTGCAATTTTAATTTAAGAGGCGCCGAAAGTGATGCAGACGAAGCATCGGTAGTTAAACTTGCCGATAAATTAAACCTAGAAGTTTTTGTAGAACGTTTCGATACTCAAACTTTTGCTACAGATGCTAAGTTGTCCATTCAAATGGCAGCGCGCGAGTTGCGTTACAATTGGTTTAACGATTTAGCCAATCAATTAAAATTTGATTACATATTAACCGCACATCATGCCGACGATAATTTAGAAACATTTTTAATCAATTTCACAAGAGGAACAGGGTTAGAAGGTCTCACAGGAATACCCGAAGTTAATGGTAAGTTTGTGCGCCCGTTATTACCATTTTCATCTCAAGATATCGAAAACTATGCCGCCCAAAATAACATAACTTGGCGCGACGATAGTAGCAATAAATCGGTGAAATATTTACGAAATAAATTAAGGCACCAAGTCATTCCTGTTTTAAAGGAAATTAACCCAAGTTTGCTGCAAAGTTTTCAAAATACACTCAATAATTTAAAGGAAACAAATCATATTGTAGAAGATAGTGTCGACGCTTTTTTAAGTAAAGCTATCGAAAATATAGAGGGTAACGAAGTACGGTTTAAAATTTCAGAATTTAAAAAACTTAACAACCCTAAGCCATACCTTTATGAAGCTTTAAAGGAATTTGGTTTTACACAATGGGACGATATTGTTAGTTTATTAGACGCCGAAACCGGTAAGCAAGTATTTTCTAACACCTACCGATTAATAAAAAACAGAGCGCATTTATTGCTAAGTAAAATAGATGCAGAGCATCATAAATCTATTTCAGTTTTAAAAAACGAAAAGCAAATAGAAACACCTTTCGGTATCTTATTTTTCGATGAAGCCGACGCTATTTTTGGAAAACGAACCAATGTTATTTATGTCGATAAAAGCAAGCTGCAGTTTCCTTTAACTATTAAGAAATATGAAGAAGGCGATGTGTTTTATCCGTTAGGAATGACCGGAAAGAAAAAAGTAAGCAAGTATTTTAAAGACGAAAAATTATCACTTTTAGATAAAGAGAATACATGGCTCCTATATTCTGGCAAAGACATCGTTTGGGTAATTAACAGGCGGGCCGATAACCGGTTTAGAGTAACAGACAGTACCAAACAAATAATGAAAATTGAATTGAAATAGCGCATAGCTTTAAATTCTCTTTTCCACGTATATAATAGTAAGCTTATATTTTTTCTTATTAAAACTTAAAAAAGCATCCATTTGATTTTACAAGGCAACATCGTAGACATACTAAATAAACGCATTTACAAAGGGGAAATTACGTTTGTAAACGGTAAAATTGTTTCTATTCAAGAAAAGGAGCATCAGGTTAACCAATATATAATTCCGGGTTTTATAGATGCGCATATTCATATAGAAAGTTCTATGTTAGTGCCTAGTGAGTTTGCTAAACTAGCAGTAACTCATGGTACAGTGTCAACCGTTTCCGATCCGCATGAAATAGCTAATGTATTAGGGGTTAAAGGTGTGGAGTTTATGATTGAAAACGGAAAGCAAGTCCCTTTTAAATTCAACTTTGGGGCACCGTCTTGTGTTCCTGCTACAGATTTTGAATCGGCAGGAGCCATTATAGATTCCGTTGATATTAAAGTACTTCTTGAAAACCCCGATATTAAGTATTTAGCAGAAATGATGAATTACCCTGGCGTTCTTTTTAATGACGATGAAGTCATGAAAAAAATAGCATGGGCTAAATATTTTAATAAACCTATTGATGGACATGCACCAGGACTAAGAGGTAAAGATGTATCGAAATATATTCGTGCAGGAATTACAACCGATCATGAGTGTTTTACCTTCAATGAGGCTCTAGAGAAGCTTCAAAAAGACATGAAAATTTTAATTAGAGAAGGAAGTGCTGCTAAAAATTTCGATGCTTTAATTGATTTGTTACCAGAACATTTTGAAAACATGATGTTTTGTAGCGACGATAAACACCCAGACGATTTAATTTTAGGACATATCAATCAACTGTGCGAACGTGCAGTAGCAAAAGGAATCGATGTGTTTAAAGTCTTGCAAGCCGCTTGTATTAATCCTGTAAAACATTATAATCTAGATGTTGGTTTACTGCAAAAAGGTGATGATGCCGATTTTATTGTGGTTCGAGATTTAAGAACTTTTAAAACGCTTCAAACCTATATAAAAGGAGAACTTGTTTTTACTGATGGAAAATCGTTAATACAGGATGTCGCCTTTGAAAATCTCAATAATTTTAACTGTAATGAAAAAGAAGTTACCGATTTTAGAGTAGAATCCACAGCAAAACAAATTCGTGTTATTGAAGCTTTAGAAGGGCAGTTGGTAACCAATGAGTTAGTTGAAAAAGCAAAACACCAAGGTGGTAACTTAGTATCCAATGTTAAGAATGATATTTTAAAAATGACGGTTGTAAATCGTTATGAAAATCAAAAGCCAGCTATGGCATTTATAAAGAATTTTGGTTTAACCAAAGGCGCCATTGCATCATCTGTTGGGCATGATTCTCATAATATCATTGCCGTAGGTGTTTCAGACGAAGCCATCTGTAAAGCGGTAAATGTTATTATAAAAAATAAAGGTGGAATTTGTGCTGTTTCCAATTCCGAAGAAAAAATAGTGTCTCTTCCAGTAGCAGGAATTATGAGCGATAAAGATGGCGAAACTATAGGAAAGCAATATGCTGAGTTAGATAAAATGGCTAAAACTTTAGGAAGTAAACTACATGCGCCTTATATGACCTTGTCTTTTATGGCCTTATTAGTTATACCTTCGTTAAAATTAAGCGATAAAGGATTATTTAACGGAAATACTTTTAAATTTGCAGACCTTAAAGTAAAATAATTACATGCCAATAGTAGAGTCAACATACAAGCCACCGTTATTCTTTAAAAAAGGATTTGTATCCACAGTGTATTCTGGATTGGTGCGTCGCGTATCTATAAAACAAGAACGTGAACGTATTACATTAATTGATGGCGATTTTTTAGACTTAGATTGGAGTTATTCTAAACAAAAAACAAATAAGCTTGTTGTGCTTCTGCATGGTTTAGAAGGTAACGGACAACGTCCCTACATGACCGGAACAGCAAAATTATTTAACGAAAATAATATTGATGCTGTTTGTATAAATTTTAGAGGCTGTAGTGGCGAAGACAATTTAAAATATAGAAGTTATCATTCTGGTGATACTGAGGATTTAAAAAATGTTTTGGCCCATATTAATGGCACAAAATCCTATTCAGAAATTTACTTAAAAGGCATTAGTCTAGGTGCTAATATTATTCTAAAATATTTAGGAGAACGAAATATTATTCCTGAAGAGGTTAAAGCGGCAATAGCTGTTTCTGTACCGTGCTATTTAGCGGGCTCTGCATTACAATTACATACGTTTAAAAATAAATTGTACCACGATAGGTTTTTAAAACATTTATTAAACAGGTTAAAGGTTAAACAGAAAAAGTTTCCTGATAAGCTAAATGACAAAACGCTAGAATCTATAAAGACATTAACAGATTTCGATAATGTGTATACCGCAAAAGCACACGATTTTGAAGATGCTTTAGATTATTATGTGCGTAGTAGTAGTTTACAGTTTTTGCCGAAAATAAAAATTCCAACTTTAATTATTAATGCTTTAAATGATTCTTTTTTATCTCCAGAATGTTATCCAGTAAAGGAGGCTAAAAACAATGATAATTTGTATTTAGAAATGCCTAATTATGGTGGGCATGCAGGTTTTATAGATAAAAAAAATGTGTATTATAATGAAAAACGTGCCTTACAATTTGTTAAAGACAAGGTCTCTTAAATCACTCTTTTTTTAGTAAGTTTCCTGTTTTTTTAGATTGTTGTATTACGTTATTTAGAAGCCTTAAGACTATCGGGAAATCCTTCAATTACAATACCCCAAAGTTCAGGCAAAACAAAATAGACAAAAAGCGTTAAAATGATTATCGATATGATATTCATAACAATCCCTTTACTAACCATATCAGGTATTCTTAAATAGCCAGATCCAAAAACTACGGCATTTGGCGGTGTTGCCACCGGAAGCATAAAGGCGCACGATGCGGCCACAGCTGCACCAACCATTAAAATAAACGGGTGTATATCTATAGTTATTGCCATTGGGGCTAATACAGGTAATAGCATAGCAGTAGTGGCTAAGTTGGATGTAATTTCGGTTAGGAAATTTACCGCCGCAATTAAAAGGAAAATTAAAAGTATGGTGGTTACACCTTCTAATGCAGTCATTTGGTTTCCTATCCAAGAGGCTAATCCACTAGAATCAAAACCTTTTGCTAACGCCATACCGCCTCCAAAAAGTAAAATAATACCCCAAGGTAAATTCTTGGTGTCTTTCCACGAAATTAAATTCTCGTGCTTCGTTTTTGAGGGTATCAAGAATAAAATGATAGCAAATAAAATAGCTATAATAGTATCATCAATTTGCGGTAATAGTTTCGTTAATAAAAAGGAGCGGGTTATCCAACAAAAAGCAGTTGCTGCAAAGACGGTAGCTATTACTTTTTCTTCATAAGTCATTTTACCAAGTAACTTTAGTAAACGTTTTATTTCTTCTTTGCCTCCTGGGAATTCTTTTTGCTTAAAAGTAAAAGCGAACACCGTTAAATACTTCCAACATATAAATAGTAAAAGCACAGAAATAGGAAACCCAAAAATAAACCATTGTGCAAAGGTTATTTCGTAGCCATAGGTTTCAGCTACAACACCTGCTAATACTAAATTTGGAGGTGTTCCAATTAAAGTTGCAATACCTCCAATTGATGCGCTGTAGGCTATGGCTAGCATTAAGGCCTTCCCAAATACTAAGTTTTCATCTTCATCGGTTTTAGGATTGTCTTTTAATTGTTTAATAATGGCTATGCCTATGGGTAACATCATTACCGAAGTGGCTGTATTGGAAATCCACATCGATAAAAATGCGGTGGCTAGCATAAACCCTAAAATAATTTTTTGAACGTTGGACCCAATTATATTAATTATATTAAGTGCAATGCGTTTATGTAAATTCCATTTTTCAATGGCTATAGCAATTATAAAACCGCCTAAATACAGAAACACAAATTTATGACCGAAGGATGCAGTGGTTGTTCCAATATCCAAACTTCCCGAAAGCGGAAATAATACTATGGGTAATAAAGCTGTTGCAGCAATAGGGATAGCCTCGGTAATCCACCACAGCGCAATCCAAAGCGTTGAAGCTAAAACACCGTTAGCTTCGTCTGAGAGACCTTCAGGATGAAAAAATAATCGTATTAAAACAAATAAAATAGGGCCTAGAATTAGACCAATGCGTTTAGTGTTAGTCATGCCACAATATAAAATAATTTACTTCTTAAACGTAGTTTTTTTTTTAATAGAAAAAATGAAATTACTAAAAGGGCGAATATTGAAAACTAGAAACTAGTTAATCGAATGTTAAATAATTTAAGTTAGCATAGTAATCGCTTTAATTTTTAATATCTTAATACAAAAATTTAAACCATGCCAACATTCAACTTAAAAATAAATAATAAATCTTTTGCTGTTGAAGCAGATAGCGATATGCCATTACTATGGGTGTTACGCGATAAAATTAATTTAGTAGGCACAAAATTTGGTTGCGGTATTGGGCAATGTGGCGCTTGTACAGTGCATGTAGATGGTAATGCTACACGAAGTTGTTTATTACAAGTGTCGCAAGCAGAGGGCATGAATATAACTACTATTGAAGGGCTTTCAGAACATGGAGACCACCCTGTACAGCAAGCATGGAAAGAAGTAGATGTGCCGCAATGTGGCTACTGTCAAGCCGGACAAATTATGACGGCTTCAGCATTTTTAAAAACGAATTCGAGTCCTTCAGGTTCTGAAATACGCGATGCTATGCATGGTAATATTTGCAGATGTGCGGCCTACAATAGTATTGAAGAAGCTGTAAAATTAGCATCAAAAAAATAAGTTAATCCTATATAAATAAACAAATGGCAGCTTCAAAAAAAATGACATTCAGTAGAAGATCGTTCTTAAAATCATCGGCTTTAGCTAGTGGTGGTATGATTATAGGTTTTAATTTATTCAATGCTTGTAAAGCAGATTTAAAACCTTCGGTAGATTTAAGCCAATTAAATTATAACGATTTTAATGCGTTTATTAAAATTTCCGAAGAAGGTATAGTAACTATTTTTTCTCCTAATCCAGAAATTGGTCAGGGCGTAAAAACATCAATGCCAATGCTTATTGCAGAAGAGCTAGATGTCGCCTGGAAAGATGTTTATGTGCAACAAGGTAAATTAGATACCGAAAATTACCAAAGACAAGTAGCTGGTGGTAGTCAGTCTATTCGTCATGGTTGGGAACCTTTAAGACAAACAGGGGCAACGGCAAAACAAATGTTGGTAAATGCTGCTGCTGCAAGATGGGGTGTTGATGCCTCAGAATGTTCGGTGTCAGAAGGTGTAATTACAAACGCCAAAGGCGAAACTTTAGGCTATGGCGATGTGGTAACCGAAGCAGCCATTCTTGAAGTACCAGAAGAGGTAACTTTAAAAGATCCTAAAGACTTTAAAATTATAGGAAAAGGAAAAGGCAATGTTGACATCAATAATATAATAACGGGAAAACCACTTTTTGGAATAGATTATAAAGAAGAAGGCATGTTGTATGCTTGTGTTTTAAGACCACCTGCATTCGGGCAGGTTTTAGAATCTTTTGATGATTCTGTGGCAAAGGCATTACCTGGAGTTGTTGATGTTATTACTATTGGTGAAAAAATTAGAGCCTACAGAGACAGCGGAAAAAGTAATTGGTCAATGCAGATGAGTAGTTCTGATAAAGTGGTCGTTATAGCGAAATCTACATGGGAAGCAATGAAAGGCCAAAAAGCAATTAAAGCTATTTGGAAAACCGAAACACCGCTAGAAAGCACCGAAACTCATGATAAAGCTTTACTAGCTTTATTAGATGGAAAGAAGTTTAAAACAAGGCGAAAAGACGGAAATGTAAAAAAAGCTTTTGCCGCTGCAGATAAAATTATTGAACGGGTTTACGAGGCGCCTTTTTTACCCCATAACACTATGGAACCTATGAATTTCTTCGCTAACGTAACACCAGAAAAAGTGCATTTGGTTGGTCCAGTACAAACACCGGAGGCTGCGGCTAAAGTTGTTTCAGAGTTATTAGAAAGAGATTTGAAAGATGTTCATTTAGAAATGACCAGAATGGGAGGTGGCTTTGGTAGACGTTTATACGGTGATTTTGTTTATGAAGCTGCTGAAATATCTAATGCTATCAAGAAACCAATAAAAGTAGTTTCTTCAAGAGAAGATGATATGACTACGGGTGTATATCGGCCGTCAACAAAATATAAAATAGCAGCATCAATTAAAGACGGCAAGGTTACAGGTTATCATTTAAAAGAGGCTTGTGTAAATGGAAATATGTATGGTTTAATTCCTAATTTCTTTCCTGCAGGTGCTATAGAGAATTATCAAGTCGATACTGCTAACTACAAGAGTAATATTACTACCGGAGCGTGGAGAGCGCCATACACCAATTTTTTAGCTAGTGCAGAGCAAAGCTTTTTTGATGAATTAGCAGAAGAATTAGGTATGGATAGAGTGCAATTACACATGGATTTATTAGATAATGTTAAGAAGAATCCGGAGGCCAACATCGAGTATAGTCCAGAGCGTTTACAGGCTGTTTTAAAATTGGCAGTCGAAAAATCGAATTGGGGTAATGCGGAAGAAGGCGTGTATCAAGGACTTTCGGTGTATTATTGTCATAATTCGCATGTCGCTGAGGTGGCCGACATTACTATGGAAAATGGAATTCCTAATGTAAAGCGAGTTACTTGTGCGGTAGATTGTGGTATTGTAGTTAATCCTTTGGGTGCAATGAACCAAGCTAAAGGCGGTGTTATTGATGGTATTGGGCATGCCTTATATTCAGATTTTGGTTTTAATAACGGTGTGCCACAATCTAATAATTTTAATACGTATCAATTAATTCGCATGGGGCAAACACCTAAAGTCGATGTTCATTTTATAGAAAACAATATAGATCCAACAGGTTTAGGCGAACCAACGTTGCCACCAATTGGGGCAGCTGTTGCAAATGCTATCTATAAGGCCACCGGCAAACGCTTAACAAAACAGCCTTACATGAGTAATATGAATGTTGAAAATTCGGTTGTTGGTTAATTTATGGTATTAGGTTTAGTAGTAATTACTTTGCTGTTGTATGGAATCTATCATTACAAAAACAGTAAACCCAAGAAGATTTATAAAATTCCAGATACGTGGCATAAGTTTTTGTTAACTCATGTATTGTTTTATAAAAATCTAGAATCAAGTAAAGAACAAGCGCTTTTTAGAACCAAAATGGCACGTTTTTTATCGGAAACGCATGTAGAAGCCGTTAAGTTTCAATTAGAAGAATTGGATGTGGTTTTGGTGGCTGCAAGTGCTGTTATTCCCGTTTTTTGTTTCGATAATTGGAGCTATACAAATTTAACAACGGTGCTTATTTATCCAGATCATTTTAATGCCGATTATAATTTTGAAGGCGAAAATAGAAATATAGCTGGCTTAGTTGGTACAGGACGTTTTAAAAACCAAATGATATTATCTAGAAAAGCATTGCGATTAGGTTTTAATAATAAAACAGATAAAGGAAATACGGCAATCCATGAGTTTGTGCATCTTATAGATAAAATGGATGGCGATGTAGATGGTATTCCTAAGCTTTTGTTATCCAATAGCTACGCTATTCCTTGGTTAAAGCTTATGCATGATAAAATGGAAGACATAAATAATAATGCATCGGATATCAGAAATTATGGCGGTACAAATCAAGAAGAATTTTTTGCCGTAGCCTCCGAGTATTTTTTTGAACGTCCTAAGTTATTCAAACGAAAGCATCCGGAGCTTTATAAAATGATGGAAGATTGTTTTTGTAAACAAAACGCAAGTTTAAATAATTAAATGTTTTAGCTTTTAATCATAACTGTTACAAAAAAGACCATTTGCTATTCGAAGATTATGACCTAAACGACGATAATATTGTAAATTTGATTTAAAAGAGTTCCCATTCAAATAATTGAAATTTAATGAGTAAATCACCAATAGAAAAAGCCCTAACACCCGAAAAATTCGAGAATATAAAAACCAAAACGCCGCCAACCAATAGTGTGGGTTTTGGAGCATTGAAAGCTGCTTTGGGTCATGCTAACAAATATATGAAACCTTTAGATGCTTTAAAGGTATCGTTAAAAATGAATCAAAAAGGTGGTTTTGATTGTCCTGGTTGTGCTTGGCCAGATCCAGACGACGATCGTTCTGCAATTGGTGAATACTGCGAAAATGGTTTAAAAGCTATGGCTGAAGAAATGCAGAATAAACTTATTAATCGTGAGTTTTTTGCACAAAATGCTGTTGATGATTTAGCGAGTTTATCAGATTTTGAAATAGGAAAATCAGGTCGTTTGGCAGAACCCATGTATCTGCCTAAAGGAGCATCTCATTACCAACCTATTTCATGGGATGATGCTTTTAATAAAGTAGCAGAACATTTAAATGATATAGATAATCCGGATGAAGCCGCGTTTTATTCTTCTGGTAGAACAACTAATGAAGCCGCTTTTTTATATCAATTATTTGTTAGAGAATACGGGACTTCTAATTTGCCAGATTGTTCTAATATGTGTCACGAGGCAAGTGGAAGTGCACTCTCCGAAACTTTAGGTATTGGTAAAGGCTCCGTTACTTTAGATGATTTATATAAGGCAGAAGTAGTTATGGTAATCGGGCAAAATCCAGCAACCAACCATCCAAGAATGTTATCTGCTCTTGAAAAAACTAAAAAAAACGGAGGTAAAATTATAGCGGTAAATCCTTTGCCAGAAGCCGGTTTAATAAAATTTACAGATCCTCAAAACCCAATAAAAATGCTTACTGGAGGTACTAAACTTTCAGATGTGTTTGTGCCAATAACTATTAATGGCGATGTCGCCTTTTTTAAAGCTTTGTTGTTAAAATTACTAGAAAAAGAGGAGGCTCAAGGCGGTGTTTTTGATAAAGCTTTTATCAATGAATATACTAGTGGTTATGATGCTTTTGTTTCAGATTTAAAAACCTATAATTTTGAAACTTGTTTGGAAGCTTCAGGTGTTACTATTAAAACTTTTAATGAGGCTTTTGATTTAATTCTGAATAACGATAAAATTATTATCTGTTGGGCCATGGGCTTAACACAGCATGAAAACGCAGTCGATAATATTCGTGAGCTTGTTAATTTATTATTACTTAAAGGCAGTATTGGTAAAGAAGGAGCAGGCACTTGTCCTGTTCGTGGACACTCTAATGTACAAGGCGATAGAACAGTTGGTATTTGGGAAGCTGCACCGCAAGCGTTTTTAGATAAAATTGAAGCTAAATATGGTTTTAAACCTTCAGTTAAGCACGGTTATAGTGTTATTGAATCTATAAAAGCTATGTACGAGGGCAAAGTAAAAGTATTTTTTGGTATGGGCGGAAATTTTATCTCTGCAGTGCCAGATACTAAGTATTCTGCACAGGCTTTAGCCAATTGCAGTTTAACGGTTCATGTGAGTACAAAACTAAATCGTTCGCATTTAGTTACGGGTCAAGAAGCTTTAATATTTCCGTGTTTAGGTCGTGCAGAAAAGGATTATCAAAAATCTGGAGTACAAACACAGAGTGTCGAAAACTCTATGGGTATTGTGTCTTCAACAAAAGGTATTTTAGAACCTTGTTCTGATGATTTATTAAGTGAAGTCTCCGTAGTTTGTGGTATAGCTCATGCAACTTTAAAAGACCGCTCTAAAATTAATTGGCTAGCCTACAAGGATGATTATAATTTAGTTCGTGATGATATTGCTGAGGTTGTTTCTGGGTTCGAAGATTATAATAAAAAACTAAAACAGCCTTCAGGTTTCTATTTACCTAATGGAGCGCGAGTAAGGTCTTTTAAAACGAAAACGGGGAAAGCCAATTTTACATCAAATAAACTTCCTGAATGGAAATTGAAGGATGGTGAGTTAGTAATGATGACTATACGTAGTCACGATCAATTTAATACCACTATTTATGGGTTAAACGATCGCTATAGAGGTGTTTATAACGAAAGACGAATTGTTTTTATGAATCGAGAAGATATGAAACTACGTAGTTTTAAAGAACATCAGGTCGTAAATATTAAATCTAAATATAACGGCGTTATTCGAGAGGCCAATCAATTTAAAGTAGTTGGTTACGATATTCCTAAAAACTGTTGTGCGACTTATTTTCCTGAAACAAATGTGTTGGTGCCCTTGGATAGTTTTGCTCATACCGCTAAAACACCGGCTTCTAAGAGTGTTAGGGTAACTATCACAAAAGTTTAAGATTTCAGCAAAATCAACTTCATAATTTTTCTAAAAATCAATTATTAGTATTTCAATTTGAGAAATCAATAATATTACGTGTTTTTTAAGTAGTTTTTTTATTTTTACTACGTAAATTAAGTAAAAATACTTAGTTTTGTTTCAAATACGTAATTATGAAACATATTATTGTTGTTGGAAATGGAATGGTTGGTTACAAGTTTTGTGAAAAATTTGTACAAAAAACCGAGTTTAAAGATTTTAGAATAACGGTTTTTGGTGAAGAACCAAGACCTGCTTATGATAGGGTTCATTTAAGTGAGTTTTTCGAAAACCAAGATGCTAAAGCTCTAGAAATGGCTCCGGCAGAATGGTACGCCGATAATAATATTGACTTAATTACTGGAGAACGTGTTTCAGATATTTCAAGAAAAGATAAAACTATAAAAACAGCTAAAGATCGTGAGTTTTCCTATGATTATTTAGTTTTAGCTACAGGGTCTTCACCTTTTGTGCCTCCAATTAAAGGTGTTGAAAAGGAAGGTGTTTTTGTATATAGAACCATAGAAGATTTAGAAGGTATGTTAGCTTATGCCGCAAAACTTAAAGCTAAAAACCCCAATGCTAAAGCTGCTGTTCTTGGTGGTGGTCTATTAGGCTTGGAGGCTGGTAAGGCTGTTATGGATATGGGTTTAGAACCACATATTGTAGAGTTTGCATCTAAATTAATGCCAAGGCAATTAGATTTAAGAAGTAGTCAAGTTTTACAGCTAAAACTAGAATCTATTGGGTTAAATATTCATTTAAGTAAGGCTACCAATCAAATTTTAGGTAATGGTTCTATTGTAGGCTTGGAGTTTGGTGAAGACGATGTGTTGGATGTTGATATGCTAATTGTTTCAGCAGGTATTCGTCCAAGAGATGAGCTAGGGAAAAATTGCGGACTCGAAGTTGGTGTTCGTGGTGGTATTGTGGTAGATAATAAAATGCAAACTTCCGATGAAAATATTTTTGCCATAGGCGAGATTGCTCTATATAATCAAATGATTTATGGTTTGGTTGCTCCAGGTTACGATATGGCTGGGGTAGCGGTAGATCAAATTATTGGTAAGGCTGAGGTAATTATGCCTGCAGATATTGATATGTCTACCAAGCTAAAATTAATAGGTGTTGATGTTGCTAGTTTTGGTGAGCCATTTATGCCGGCATCTAAAGGTCATTCTATAATTTTTGAAAACAAAACTCAGCATTTGTATAAACGTATCAATGTGAGTCACGATGGTAAAAAATTATTAGGAGGGATTCTTGTTGGAGATGCTTCTACTTACAACATGTTGCATCAAATATATTTAAACGGAATGGCTATTCCGGAAGACCCTTCTCAATTGATATTACCGGCAAGCGATGGTGCTACTTCTTTTGGGGATGTAACCGATCTACCAGACGAAGCTCAGGTATGTTCTTGCGAGAGTGTCACTAAAGGGCAAATTTGTTCATCTATCGAAAATGGTGAAGCCACAGATATTGCAGGCGTAGTAAGCTGTACTAAAGCAGGAACGGGTTGTGGTGGGTGTAAACCAATGGTTGCCGATTTAACTAATGCTACACTTAAAGCGCTTGGTATTGAAGTTAAAGAAGGTGTTTGCGAACATTTCGAACTAAGCAGACAAGATTTATATAAAATTATACAAGTAAAAGGCTATACCACGTTTAACGAGGTGCTGGATAATCATGGCACGGGAGGTCATGGTTGCGAATTATGTAAACCTCTTGTTGCTTCATTAATGGCTACAATTAATGCAGATACTGCTAATAAGGAATATGCTATTCAAGATTCTAACGATAGGTTTATGGCAAATATTCAACGTAACGGAACCTATTCTGTTGTACCGCGTGTTCCAGGTGGTGAAATCACGCCCGATAAGTTAATTGCACTTGGAGAAATTGCTAAGAAATACGATTTATATACTAAAGTTACTGGTGGTGTGCGTATCGATTTATTCGGTGCAACTTTAAAACAATTACCACTAATTTGGAAAGATTTAATAAGCCATGGGTTTGAAAGTGGGCATGCCTACGGAAAATCGCTACGTACTGTAAAAACATGTGTGGGTTCAACATGGTGTCGCTATGGTATGGCCGAAAGTGTAAGCTTTGGTATTGAGCTAGAAAATCGATACCGTGGTATTCGTGCGCCACATAAAATTAAAGGTGGTGTTTCAGGGTGTATTCGTGAATGTGCTGAGGCTAGAGGAAAAGATTTTGGTTTAATTGCTGTTGAAGGTGGTTGGAATTTATATCTAGGTGGAAATGGTGGAGCTACACCGCGACATGCAGAATTATTTGCGGAACAAATTGATAACGAAACTGTTATTAAATATATTGATCGTTACTTGATGTTTTATATGCGAACAGCAAAACCTTTACAGCGTACTGCCGCATGGCAAGAGCGATTAGAGGGCGGCTTGGATTATTTAAAAGAAGTGATTATCGATGATAAATTAGGTATCGTAACCGATTTAGAAACTGAAATGCAATCATTAGTAAATAAATTTGAGTGCGAATGGACTCAAGCGGTCAATGATCCAGAAATGATGAAGCGTTTTAATCATTTTGTTAACACTGAAGATGAAGATGATAATTTAGTGTTTGTGCCTTTAAGAGAGCAAAAAATGCCAGAGCCTTGGAAATAATTAATATCAAAAATTTATATCATATGAATACAATCGCTAGTAAGTACAAAACAGTAAAAAACGACGAGGTAAAGATTTGGTTTAAAGCAGCACATATTAATGACTTTCCAAAGGATGGAGGTGCCTGTGTTAAGTATAAAGATTTACAAATAGCAGTCTTTAACTTTAGCAGATTAAGTACATGGTATGCTTGCCAAAACCTATCGCCTTATAAAGAGGAAATGGTGTTAAGTAGAGGTATGATAGGCGATCATAAAGGAATTCCTATGGTAGCTTGCCCGTTGCATAAAAAAACATTTTCTTTAGTAACAGGAGAAAATTTAAATGGAGAATTAGAGCCTATTGCAATTTATCCTGTTAAAATTGAAGAAGAAAATGTGTATATTGGCTTTTCAGAATAAATGATAGACCAAAACACACACAAAATATGAAGCCTACCAGATTTGAAACTGCCATTGCTTTAATTGATAAAGCAAACTCCGAAGATATTAATACCTACGAAGTTGCAGGTATGAGTTACCCAAAGGAACTGTTGTATTCGCAACGTATGACAAGGAAGTTATTGCAGTTTGAGCCTAATGCATCCAAAGCATTACAAATCGCTGCACGCGCACAACATATTTGTCGTTGGAAAATTGGTAGAGACGAATATCCAATGGATCGTGTAGGGTATTTAAAATGGCGTGAAACATTAAAGAAAATGCATGCCGATTTAACTGTCGATATTTTAAAACAAGTGGGTTTTGATGAGCAATTTTGCGATAGAGTTAAGGCCATAATTCTTAAAAAATTAATTAAGAAAAACGAAGAATCTCAAACCTTAGAAGATACTATTTGTTTGGTGTTTCTAGATTATTATTTTGAGGAGTTTGCTGCTAAGCATAGCGACGATAAAATAATTGATATTCTAAAAAAAACCTGGGTAAAAATGTCCAATAAAGGTCATGAAGCTGCTTTAGGTTTACCTTTTTCTGAAAAAAGTTTAGCCTTAGTAAAACAGGCTATTTCTTAAACCATACGTATGATTAAATCAAGTAATTCATTAGACCAAAGCACGTTTGATAAATTACGCCGTTTATACATTATTGCCTTATTTACCATCGCTATATCGGTGGTTTTAAGTCAGGTTTTAATACGTACACATTTAAGCGATCAGGAAAGCGATTCTACCGTAATTAATGTTGCTGGTCGTCAGCGAATGTTAAGTCAGAAACTTACCAAAGATGTCCTCTCAATATCAGTAGGAACTAATGCAAGTAATCGTATTTTTCTAAAGGAAAAAATCAAAGAGACACTTCATCTTTGGTCTTTATCGCATCATGCACTTCAAAAAGGTAATGATAGTTTAGGGTTACCAAATAATAATAGCGAAGACATTAATGAAAAGTTTAAGCGGTTAAATCCTATTTTCGACTCTATAAGTACGGCTTCACAGTCTATCATTAATATAATTGAGCTATTTCCAGACTTTTCCAATGAGAATTATAAAGAGGATGTAGAAAAAGTTAAAGCGTACGAATCTACTTTTTTAAGTATCATGGATGATATTGTAAATCAATATGATCTTGAGGCTAACGCTAAAGTAGACCGGTTAAGGCAACTAGAATTTTGGTTAACAGCATTAACCTTATTAATTCTTTTAGCCGAGTTTTTATTTATATTTTGGCCGGCAGCAAAATCTGTAAAATCTGTTTTAGCCGACTTGTTACTTGCCGAAAAACGTGCTAAAAAGATGGCTTTCGATGCCGATGAGCTCAGTCTTGCCAAAGAAAAATCTATAAAAGAACTGCGCGCACTAAGTCGTGTTATGGAAGACACGCTATTGTTTGCTCGTATTTTGCCCAATGGTAGTATTGTTCATTTAGGAAATAAGTTTTCCAGATTATTTAAATTTTCAAAATTTAATAATTCTACCATGTTCTGGAAGGTGTTGTCTACCGAAGAAAATGAACAAGTTATAATAGAAGATCTAATTAATAAGTACAAAAAAACGGGTTGGCAAGGCGAAGTAAAAGCTACCACAAAAACTAAAGATGTAATCTGGCTCGAAATGGCCATTATTCCTTACAATCCTACAAATGAGAAATCTGAAATACTAATTATTGCTTCTGAAATTACTGAGCGTAAATTAGCCCAATTAGAAATAAGTAGACTTAATACGCAACGTTTTGAAGAACGTATGAGTCAGCAAAAAATAATTTCTAGCAAGATTATTGAAAACCAAGAAAAGGAGCAAAGTCGTATTGCAAAAGATGTTCACGATGGTATAGGACAAATGCTTACTGGTTTAAAATATAACCTAGAAAGTATTGATACCAAAGATATTGAGAAAGCAACCGTTAAAATTGAATATTTAAAGGAGTTAACGACTAACATTATAAAAGGGGTTAGAACAGCAACTTTTAATTTAACACCACCAGAATTATCAGACCATGGTATTGTGCCAGCAATTACTAAGTTAACGCAAGAGTTAGCAAGATTAACAGGTAAGGATATTATTCTTTTCAATAAAACAGATTTTAATAAGAGACTAGATTCGCTTACCGAAATAAATATTTATAGAATTACTCAAGAAGCTATTAATAACGCTATTAAATATGCCGAATCTACGCATATTTTGGTTTCTTTATCGCATAGCGATAGCATGTTAAGTATTGTTATTGACGATAACGGTAAAGGTTTCGATCCAGACAATGTTAAGCATGTAAAAATGGGCGATGGCGGTATGGGAATGACGTTTATGAAAGAGCGGATTAAATATATAAACGGACGCATTTTTGTAACCTCGGGAGCAGGACAGGGAACTCGAGTGACTCTTAATATTCCTTTAGAGGATATTTATGAGTAATATTATCAAAGCAATTCTTAAAAAATATATACGTATTTTTCTTTTATATACGTATTTTTGAGCTATCATATATAAGTTTATGGATGTAATTAATGTAGTTTTAGCTGACGACCATGTTCTAGTAAGAGATGGTATTAAAGCGCTTTTAGAAGATCAAACGGGAATTGTGGTAATTGATGAGGCATCAAATGGAAAAGAAGCTTTAGAAGTGGTTGCCAAAAACAAACCGCATGTATTGATTATAGATATTCGTATGCCCGAAATGAATGGTATAGAGGCTGTAGGCGAGATTAATAAATTGTATACAGATGTGCGCACTTTGGTACTTTCTATGCACGATTCAGAAGAATACGTAGTAAAAGCAATTCAAGCTGGGGCCGATGGGTACTTATTAAAAGGTGCTAGTAAAGAAGAGTTTTTAAAAGCGGTACATAATGTAGCTGCTGGCGGAAAATATTTTACGGGCGATGTGTCTTCTATTATTATGAATAACTTTGTAAACGGTAACACAAATGCAGCGGTTGCTACTAAGAAAGAGGTAAAGGAAGATCCTTTTAAACTTACTAAACGCGAAAAGCAAATACTAAATTTAGTGCTTCAGCTTAAAAACAATAAAGATATAGCCGAGGAGCTTAAAATTAGTAAGCGTACTGCAGAAGTGCATCGTTTTAACCTCATGAAAAAATTAGATGTTAAAAATTTAATGGAGCTTAATAATAAAGCTAAAGAGTTTGGATTAGCTTAAGGTTTACTTATCGCAAGTGCGTTAATACTTATACCGATAAGGCAACGAAATTAACGCTTTTATACGTTCCTTTGTTTAAAAATTAGTTGCGAATGGAAACCCCAAAAAATCGAAAAATTTATAAAAAGAAGCGTTTCACTATTCCTCTTATAGTGTTAGGGCTTTTGGTTGTGCTTAGGTTTTATCTGCCTACGTTTGTTAAAAATCAAATTAATAAAACCTTAGCCGATATACCAGGATATTATGGTGAAGTTAAGGATGTAGATATTGCTTTGTATCGTGGGGCATACGTAATTGATGGTATGTATTTAAATAAGTTGAAAGCTAAAACAGAAGTTCCGTTTTTAAATTTCCCTAAAAGTGATATTTCTATTGAATGGCGCTCGTTATTTAAGGGCAAAATAGTTAGTGAAATTGTCATGCATAATCCCGAAGTGATTTATGTAATTGAAGATCAAAATGCTACAGATTCAGATGTTAGTGTCGATGATTGGACGAAAGCTTTAACCGAAATTGTACCTATTGATGTTAATGAATTTACTATTCATAAAGGTAAAATTGCTTATGTTGAGCTAGGAACAGACCCAAATATCGATTTACATTTTGATGATCTAGAACTTACAGCAACAAACTTGAGAAATGTTGTTGAAAAAAACAGAACCTTGCCATCTCCAATTCATGCGACAGGAGTTTCCATTGGCGGTGGCAAAATGACTTTAGATGGCCAAATAAATTTAGTAAAGCAAATACCAGATATGGACGTATCGTTTGCCCTAGAAAAAGCAAATATAAAAGCCCTTAATGATTTTACAAGTCATTATGCAGGTATAGATTTTGAATCTGGGAACTTCGAGTTATTTAGCGAGATTGCTATTGCAGACGGTCATTTAAAGGGGTATATGAAACCGCTACTTGAAAATAGTAAACTTATAGGTAAAAATGATAAGTTTTTAGAAGTGCTATGGGAAGGTTTAGTAGGCTTTTTTAAATTTATTCTTAAAAATCAAAGCACTAATACTATTGCGACTAAAATTCCTCTAGAGGGCGATTTAAACAACGTAGAAGGTAGCGTGTGGCCTACTGTAATAAATATATTTAGTAACGCTTGGATTAAAGCTTTTAAGGGTAAAATTGACGATGAAATCGAATTTAAAGATGCTTTTGTAGACGAAAATAAAAAATAATATAGGGCTCTTAGTACTTTCAGCTTTATTTACAACTATGTAATTTTAAAGCATGGATTCAGTTAAAAGTTATATTATTCAGTTTATAGAAGATTATCCTTTATATTCTGGTATTATCAGTTTTGTTTTGGCGAGTTTGTTATTAATTTATAAGCTAAATGAGAAGGATTCTATCAGTTTTAAAAATAGTAATATGGCTTCTTGGAATGCTCACATTAGTCTCTGGGTATTAATAATTATATTTTACATTTTCTCTTTGATTACGCTTTTTGGGTAATGACTATTTTCATATTCTTAATATTTTCTAAATTATTTTCTTCATTTTAGGGATTCTACAAAATTGACATTCTTTAATTAGTAATATCATATTTCTTTTTAAATACTTATTTGTGTTTAACGTAAATTAAGTAAATATACTTAGTTTTGTACGTATAAATTACTTAATTATGGATACTACAACACAAAGTAAATCAACCACATTAAATTTATTTAACTTAAAAAATGTTTCTATACGTACGTTTTGGATAACGGCTATATCATTTTTCTTATGCTTTTTTGCATGGTTTGGTATTGTGCCTTTTATGCCAGATGTGGTTAAAGAACTTGGTTTAACACCAGATCAGAAATGGAACTCTATAATTCTTGCGGTTTCAGGAACTGTATTTGCCCGTTTACTTATTGGTAAATTATGTGATAAATATGGTCCTAGGTTATGTTATACATGGTTACTTATGTTAGGAGCTATTCCCGTTATATTATGCGGACTAGTCCAAACACCTACGCAGTTTTTAATTTGCCGTTTATTTATTGGTTTTATTGGTGCATCATTTGTAATTACTCAAGTACATACCTCATTAATGTTTGCTCCAAATATAGTTGGTACTGCAAATGCAACGTCGGCAGGTTGGGGAAATCTTGGTGGTGGCGCCAACCGATTAGGTATGCCAATTATTGCTGCTGGAGTAGTAAGTTTTGGTATTGCAGAAGGCGAGGCATGGAGATATTCTATGGTTATTGCTGGTGCGGTTTGTTTCCTAATGGGCATAGTGTATTACTTTTTCACACAAGATACACCACAAGGTAATTTTAAAGATTTAAAGGAATCGGGTATCGAAATAGAAAGGAAAAAAGACCAAGTAAGTTTTGCAACCGTATTGAAAGATTACAGAACATGGATTTTGTTTTTTGTTTATGCGGCCTCATTTGGTATAGAGCTTACTGTTTATGGTACTATGGATGATTATCTGCAAAACACATTTCAGTTAGAACGAGTTACTGCCGGAAACCTTGTACTGTCTTTCGCATTAATGAATATTTTTGCAAGAACACTTGGAGGTTTCTTTGGAGATCGATTTGGTAAATTAAAAGGCTTACGAGGTCGTGTTATTTTTTTAGCAGCTATTCTAGCTATTCAAGGTTTTATGCTTATTACTTTTTCTGCGACAACTAGTATAGCGATAGGTATCTGTTTTTTAATATTGTTTAGTTTGTCGGTCCAAATGGCCGAAGGCGCTACTTTTTCGGTAGTACCGTTTATTAATAAAAAGGCTATTGGTTCTGTTTCTGGTATAGTAGGAGCGGGAGGAAATGTGGGCGCATTTTTAGCTGCTATGTTATTAAAATCTCAATCGGCAGTGGCAGAAAAAGCAGCCATTGCAGCTAATCAAGGTATGGGAGAAGCAGCTATAGAAGCGGCACAATCTGCGGCTTCATCGGCAGCAGTTTCTAGTGGTTATTTTATTATTGGTATTGTAGTGGTTGTTACAGCTATTTCTGCTTTAGCTATACGTTTTTCAACAGAAGACGAAAAAGTGGCAGAAATGGATACTGCGGTTGGCGAAAAAGATTTAATTCCTGTTCGTTAAAAAATTATTTTAATACTATAATATTTGATATAGTTTAAATTATAACTACCTTTTTTAAGGTATTAAGAATAATGAGTTGTGCATTTGTTTACTGGAAGTAAAATGCATTAATTAGTGTAAAATGTAAGTCTCTATGATTAAAAGCGAAGTAAAAACAACGTGTTCTTATTGTGGTGTTGGTTGCGGGATTATTGTAAAAAAAGACAGCAATAACAAGGTGTTTGTTGAAGGCGATAAAGATCACCCGGTAAACAAAGGCATGCTATGTTCCAAAGGGATGAATTTGCATTATGTAGCTAATGATACTTCCGATAGAATTTTATATCCAGAAATGCGCTGGAGTCGTTCGCACCCAAGAGAACGCGTAAGTTGGGATGATGCATTAGATAGAGCGGCCAACGTTTTTAAATCTATAATAAAAAAACATGGTCCAGATAGCGTAGGTTTTTACGTGTCGGGTCAGAGTTTAACAGAAGAATATTACATAGCTAATAAACTTACAAAGGGATTTATAGGTACTAATAATATTGATACAAACTCACGCTTATGTATGAGTTCGGCAGTGGTAGGTTATAAAAAAACATTTGGAGAAGATAGTGTTCCTATTTCGTATGAAGATATAGAATTAGCAGATACATTTTTAATTACTGGAGCAAATCCTGCCTGGTGTCATCCTATTTTATTTAGAAGGATAGAAAAACGTAAAGAGGATAATCCAGAGGTTAAAATTATTGTAATAGATCCGAGAAAAACGGATACGGCTAGTTTTGCCGATTTACATTTGCAATTACTCCCTGGAACGGATATTATTTTATACAACGCCATTGGAAGATGTTTGTATAAGCGTGGTTTAATTGATGAAGATTTTATAAAGAATCATACACAAGGATTTGAATCGTACAAGGAATTAATTTTTAAAACCTCTTTAAAACAAGCATCAAAATTATGTGGTGTTGAAGAAAAAGATATTAGAAAAGCAGCAGATATTATAGGGCTATCCAAAGGTTTTATAAGTATGTGGGCCATGGGACTTAACCAAAGTGTGGTGGGTACAGATAAAAATGTGTCACTACTCAATTTATCATTAATTACAGGGCAAATAGGAAAGCCTGGAGCAGGACCTTTTTCTTTAACCGGACAGCCTAATGCTATGGGCGGACGCGAGGTAGGAGGAATGGCAAATTTATTGGCGGTTCATAAAGATTTACTAAATCCAGAACATCGTCGTGAAGTTGCCGAGTTTTGGGGAGTCGATAAGATTAACCCTAAACCTGGATTAACGGCAACCGAAATGTTCGATGCCTTGGAAAGCGGAAAATTAAAAGCGGTTTGGATTGCGTGTACAAACCCTTTAGTTAGCTTACCAAATTTAAATAGAGTAGAAAAAGCCATGAAAAACGCTAAGTTTGTTGTGGTTCAAGAGATATCTCATAAATCGGATACCGTAGGTTTTGCCGATTTAGTTTTACCAGCTGCTGGTTGGTTGGAAAAGGAAGGAACTATGACTAATTCAGAGCGTCGTATTTCATATTTACCAAAAGAAATAGAAGCACCAGGTGAAGCGCGACCAGATGTCGAAATATTTTGTGATTTTGCACAACGCATGGGCTTTAGAGGCTTCAATTTTAATAATGCTAGCGAAATTTACGATGAATATGCGTCTATGACCAAGGGAACAAATATTGATGTGTCTTTTTTAAATTACGATCGTTTAAAGAGCGAAGGTACATTTCAGTGGCCAGTTCCAGAACATAGGCATCAAGGCACTCCAAGACTTTTTGAAGATAAAATATTCTATACACCAAGTAAAAAAGCACAGTTTAATTTACCAAGTGTAACCGAAAATACATCGGTATTACCAAACAGCGATTTCCCGTTAATATTAACCACAGGTCGTGTTCGAGACCAATGGCACACCATGACAAAAACAGGCAAGGTATCACGTTTAAAAACACATTACCCAACGCCTGTTTTAGAAATAAATCCGGTAGATGCTTTTTTAAATAAAATTAAAAACGGGGATATTACGGAAATTAAAAGCGAAAATGGAGTTGTTAGAGTGCGTGCAAAAGTTACAGACACCATTAAAAAAGGCGTCGTGTTTTTACCAATGCATTGGGGTAAACAATTACAAAGTAATTTAAACAGGGCAAATAATTTAACTAATACACATGTCGATCCTTTTTCAAAAGAACCAGATTTTAAATTTACTCGTGTATCGGTTGCTAAATATAAAAAAGCGGCTGAAAAAATTATTGTAGTTGGTGCTGGTGCTGCAGCCTTCAGGTTTGTACAAAACTATAGAGAATACAACGAGGTAGATGAAATTCACGTGTTTTCAAAGGAACCGAATTTATTCTACAATAGAGTCTTGTTACCGGAGTATGTTACCGAAGAATTATCATGGGAACAATTACTTAAAATTAAACAAAAGGAGCTAAAAAAGCTTAACATTCAACTTCATCCCGAAACATTTATAACCAAAATAGATAAAAAAGCAAAACGGGTTACCGATAGTAATAACGTAGAGCATGATTTTAATAAATTAATATTAGCTACTGGTAGTCGCGCTTTTGTTCCTAAAGATGTTCAGATCGATTTACCTGGTCGTTTTACCATGCGAAACAAAACGGATGCCGATAGCTTTAAAGCTCATTTAGAGGCTACAGGTTTGCCTCCAGAAGAACAACATGTCGTAATTGTTGGTGGTGGTTTATTAGGCTTAGAGCTTGCAGCTGCCATGAAACATAAAAACGCTAAAATTACCATAATACAGCGTGGTTCGCGCTTAATGGAGCGCCAATTAGATAAGGTGTCTAGTAAATTATTAGCCTTAGATGTGCAGGAACGAGGCATTCAAATTTATTTTGATAATGAAGTTAGTACGGTGTTTGATGATGAGGATACGGGAGAATTAAACATTACTTTAAAAAGTGGAAAGTTTATAACAGCAAACGCTATTGTGTATGCTATAGGAACTATTCCAAATGTAGAAATAGCAAGAACTAATGGTATTGCATGTCGTAGAGGGGTTATTGTTAATCAACATTTACAGTCATCAGATCCCGATATTTTTGCCATAGGTGAAATAGCAGAGTATAATAATCAATTATTCGGTATTACTTCGGCAGCAGAAGAACAAGCTAATATATTAGCTAACTTTATTGCTGGCGATATTAGTTGTTCATATCACGGATCGGTGTTAATGAATATCTTAAAATTTAACGACCTAAATCTGTGTAGTATTGGCGATATTAATGTGCCAGATAACGATAGTAGTTACGAAGAGATTATTTTCACAGATATTAAAAAGCGTTATTATAAAAAGTGTATCGTAAAAGATGATTTATTGATTGGCGCGGTTTTAATGGGCGATAAAAATGAATTTGCCGAATTTAAAACCATGATTGAAAGTAAAATTGAAATGGCCGATAAACGCGATACTTTGCTTAGAGGCGCATCAAACGATGTACCGGTAATAGGGGAGTTAGTGTGTTCTTGTAGTCAGGTTGGTGCAGGTAATATTCAGGAAGCCATAGCTTCTGGCTGTACAGATTTTACAGAACTGTGTAATAAAACTGGAGCAGGATTAGGCTGCGGTAGTTGTAAAACCCAAGTTAGAGAAATACTTCAAAATTCTAAAGTCTTAGCATAATGATAGAACCATATAGATTAATGATAAACGGAGGTGTTTTATCTCCAGGCGAGTTAAAATACATTTGTGAGGCTGCAGAAGGTTTAGGTTTAGATGCTATATCCTTTGGGTCTAGACAGGATATTATTTTTCCTGAGGAAATAGATGAAAGTAAGTTCGATCAATTCAATAAAATTCAATTTGTAAAACCTAAACGCGATGGCATAGAAAATATAGCGTCATCATACGTTTCGGCAGAAATTTTACCAAGTACTTCGTGGTTAACAAGTGATAGGTATTTATATGTTTTAGAGCAATTTAAACATGATCCAAAACTGCGTATTAATGTTATAGACCCAAAACAAAAACTTGTACCACTGTTTACCGGTAATGTGAATTTTATAGCCTCAGATCATGAAGATTATTGGTATTTATTTGTAAGGCTACCAGGTTGGAAAGAAACCAAAATGTACCCAGCACTTATTTATAGCTGGGATATGGATAAAATTGAATTTGCTATAGAAAACATTCTTATAGAAGAACCTGAAACCATTGAAACTGTGTTCGATTTAGTAAGTGATGCTGTTGATACGAATAACAGAACGGTCGATAAACCACTAGAAGTACCATTTTACCCATTCCCGTATTACGAAGGCATGAATAGAATAGGATCCGATAGGTATTGGTTAGGCTTGTATTGGCGAAATAATCGTTACGACCTTAAGTTTTTAAAGGCTATGTGCGATTTGTGTTCCGAAAATAAAATTGGTAAAATATCCATAACACCATGGAAATCTTTTATTGTAAAAGGGATCCCGTTGCAGTCTAAACTAAAATGGGAAAAATTATTGGGTAAGTTTGGTATTAATGTGCGCCATTCTATGTTAGAAATGAATTGGCATTTACCAGTTAACGACGAAAGTGCTTTAAATTTAAAAAAGTATTTGGTTAATAATTTTGATCAAAATGATATTAGTACTTATGGCTTAACCTTTGGTATTACAAATTTTGATAGTGATACTTATAATTTTACATCTATAGTTATAGAAAAAAACAGACAACCTCAAACTATCAAAGATTTTAAAATTAGAGATACCTATAATTTACTGTACGCTAAAAATTTCGATACCAACACACGCGAATACATTACACATGTACAAGATGTGGATAAGGTGGAGTTACCGGGTTTGCTAATGGAGTTAAGTCAGTTGTATTTCGAGCAATTAGGATCAGAGCGTGAGGAAGAAGATCAAAATTTAACCATTCAAGAAACCATAGAGGAAGAAGTGCATCAATGTTCGGATTGTATGACTATTTACGATGAAACGTATGGCGACCTTACCCAAAATATACCTGCCAAAACACCTTTTGATAGCTTACCAAATACCTACGAGTGTTCACTTTGCGAAGCCCCAAAAAGCAATTTTAAGAAAGTAGTATTAGTTAAGTAAAATGGTGTAAAATCCATTCGTCGACACTTAATCGGTATTCATCGACACTTAAATTGGAATAAGCGAACTCTAATCTGTTTACTGCATATTTATAATACTTTTACGGTAAATATATAGCATCAAAATGGACAAGACATTAAATATTCTACTAATTGAGGACGACATGATTGAAATCATGAAGTTTAATCGAACAATTTCACAACTTCAACTTAATCACAAAGTTATTGAAGCTAATAATGGTGAAGATGCCTTAAAAATTTTAAAGAAAAAAGATGAATTACCTGACATTATTTTGTTAGATTTGAATATGCCTAAAATTAATGGAATTGAATTTTTAGGTATTCTTAAAAATGATGATGTTTTAAAATATATACCTACTATTATTTTAACAACTTCAAGTAATCAAAAAGATTTGCTAGAGTGTTATAAAATAGGCGTTGCAGGATATGTGTTAAAGCCTTTAAAATATGAAGATTACGTTTCTAAAATGGAAAGGTTATTAGCATATTGGAGTATTAACGAATTAAAGCAAATTTAATGAAAGGAATTGTTTTTACTGAGTTTTTAGAGTTAGTTGAAGATAAATTTGGATTAGAAATGGTTGATAACATAATCAATGCTTCTAATTTAGATTCAGGTGGAGTTTATACCGCAGTTGGTACGTATAGTTTTTCAGAAATGTTACAATTACTGGAACACTTAAGCGCAAATACAGGAATTTCTATTGATGATCTATTACTCGTTTATTCAGAGCATTTCTTTAGCGTATTAAAGGATAGCTATCCAGGGCTTTTAGAAACTTACAAAGATCCAATTGAAATGATTTCGTCCATTGAAAATCATATACATGTAGAAGTAAGAAAAATTTATCCAGATGCCGAATTACCAACTTTTGAAGTTGTGGAAAAAACGGAAAATTCGTTAATAGTAATTTATAGATCGAGTAGGGCAATGCATCATTTTGGTTTAGGATTAATGAACAAAACATTCGAACATTTTAATTCAACTGCTACCATTGTTTTAGAAAAATTAAAAGAAGACGGAACAGAGGTTAAGTTTTTAATTAATAAAAATTAATGAGTCAAGACAAAATTGACATGCTCCAGCGGGCACTTGCTCGCGAAAAACTAGCTAGAAAACAAGCAGAAAAAATTCTAGAAAATAAGGCTGCCGAATTATATGAGGCTAAGCAAAAGCTTGAAAAATCGTATGCCGAGTTAGAAACCTTACTTAATAAAACAGACTCCCAATTACAAGGTGTTTTCGAAAACATTGTAGACGCCTATGTTATTATAGATTTAGAAGGAAACATACTTAAAGTTAATGATGCCGCAGTAAGTTTGTTAGGACTAACCAACTCTAACGAAGATTTTAATCTTCTAAATTTGGTAAAACCTAACGAAATGGAGCGTGTAGCACAATCTTTTAAAATGCTACTAAATACAGGGTCTATTACAGATTTTAGTGTTACCATACTTACCGATAAAAAGGTGGAAAAACTAGTACATATTAATGCTAGTATTATTTATGACGATGGTATACCCGTTGCTGCCCAGGGTATTGTTAGAGACATAACATTACAGCGAAAATATCGAAAAAGTTTAGAAACAGAAAAGCTTAAATACTACAATATAATTTCTAACATGAACTTAGGTTTAGTGGAGGTCGATCTTAATGACCGCATCATTATGGTAAACCAAAGTTTGTTGAATATGACAGGTTATACCGAAGAAGAACTTGTTGGGAAACATGGTGTTAACCTGCTGCCTG
Source organism: Algibacter sp. AS12 (assembly GCF_046736315.1). Lineage (NCBI taxonomy): Bacteria > Pseudomonadati > Bacteroidota > Flavobacteriia > Flavobacteriales > Flavobacteriaceae > Algibacter > Algibacter sp. AS12. Next base: position 4,152,214 of record NZ_CP151841.1, on the reverse strand, counting down.
TAGATGATGATAGAGATCTGTTAGAAGAAAAAATAAATGAAAGAAGACGAGGTAAAACAGAGTCTTACGAATTAAGGATTAAAAAGAAGGACGGAGAAGTAAGGTATTGGCTTGTAAGTGGAGCTCCAAATTATGATTTGGATGGTAATATTACAGGATCAATAGGTATTAATTTTGATATTACAGAGTTAAAAAATTTACAACTTCAAAAGGAAAATTTACTCGAAAAATTAGCAAAAAGTAATGATGATTTGCAAGAGTATGCACACATTGTATCTCACGATTTAAAATCACCACTACGTAGTATAAATGCTTTAGTAACTTGGGTAAAACAAGATAATGAAGGTAAGCTAGACCCTGTGACTATGCAGAATTTAGACCTTGTTGATGTTACTTTAGAGAAAATGGAACAACTCATTACAGATGTTTTAAATTATTCTAGCGTTGGTACAAATGAAAATGAAAAAGTAGATGTTGATTTAGATGTGGTTATTACAGAGTTGGTTAAAATAATGTATAAACCAGACCATATTAAGGTTAGTTTTTTAAATAAATTACCAGTAATAAGAGGAGATAAAACCAAGTTGCAACAAGTGTTTCAAAACCTAATTAGTAACTCTATAAAATTTATTGATAAATCTAGTGGTAGTATTGTTATAGATGTTGAAGATTTAAAAAGTCACTATAAATTTTCAATTAAGGATAATGGTATAGGTATTGAAAAAAAGTATCACGATAAAATATTTAAGATATTCCATTCTTTAAAGAAAAGTAAAGAGTCCTCGGGAATAGGGTTATCTATAGTTAAAAAAATCATAGACTTACACGAAGGTAAAATATGGTTAGATAGTGAACCAAACGTAGGAACCACTTTTTATTTCACATTAAAAAAATAAGTAATGAAAACAGTACAATTAGTAAAACATAAAAATAAAGATTGGGAATATGTTAAACCTAAACAAGAACTAAAAGCACCTTTAGTTTTAGTTTTTGGTAATAGATATATGCTAGAAGATACTAATGTTTATAATGAAATAAAGCAGCTTTTTCCGGACGGACATATTGTATTTGCATCGTCTTGCGCAGAAATCTCATCTAATACAGTAAATCAAGAAAGTATTACTATAACGGCTATCGAGTTTGAAAAAAGTAAATTTATTATTAAAACAAGTAATGTTTTAAACGCAGATTTAGATAGTTATAAAACAGGAAACGACTTAATAAACCAACTTCCGCAAGACGACTTAAAATATGTTTTAGTAGTTTCAGAAGGTAGTTTTATTAACGGAAGTCAGCTAACCAAAGGGTTAAGTGCCTCTACCAAAGACAATGTTTTAATAACAGGTGGATTGTGTGGTGATGATGATCGTTTTGAAAAAACATTAGCATCTTACAACGAAAACCCTAAAGAAGGAGAGTTAGTCGCTATTGGTTTTTATGGCGATACCTTAGAGATCTCGTTTTCTATTCATGGCGGATGGACACCTTTTGGACCAGAACGTGTAGTAACAAAAACGGAAGGGAATACTTTGTATGAGTTAGATGGCCAACCGGCATTAGATTTATATAAGAGTTACTTAGGCGAAAAGGCTAAAGATTTACCTGGAGCAGCATTGTTGTACCCATTAAATGTAACATCTACAGACGAAAACCAATCTATTGTTAGGTCTATTTTAAACATAGATGAAGAACAAAATGCGGTAATATTAGCAGGAGATATTAAAGAGAACTCTAAGGTTCAGCTCATGATGACTAATGTAGATAATATTGCAAATGCATCAGAACGTGCAGCAACACAGGCATTGGAATACAGAAAAAATAAACCAGAATTAGCGTTATTAGTAAGTTGTATTGGCAGAAAATTAGTTTTAGACCAACGCGTTGAAGAAGAAATAGAAGAGGTAATTGAAGTAATAGGTACTGACGCTGTTATTAGTGGTTTTTATTCCTACGGAGAAATAGCACCTTTTCACGGTGAAGTAGCTTGCCAATTACATAACCAAACCATGACCATAACGCTAATAAGCGAATAATGAATTCACTCTTAAAAAGACAAATTCGTAAATATTTAAGTGAAGAATTAAAAAACAATGAAGAATTAACAACGTTTCTTAATGCTGTAGACTTATCGTACAATAACTTTGACGAACAGTCCAAAATGATTCAACGTGCAATGTCCATTAGCTCTGACGAATTATTTACTGCAAACCGAAAATTACAAAATGAAGCAGATGAGCAAAAAGAAGTTATTGAAAAATTAAAAAGTGTAATCGATACGCTAAAGTTTTATAATTTAAAAGAAGACGAGCAGGCGGAAGTTGTAGAACTAACAGGTTCTAATTTGGTCGATTTTATTGATAATAAAACTAAAGAGATCATTAAGATGAACAAGCAAAGGCAGTCTATGCTAAACGAACTTGCACATCAAAACCAAGAACTTAGTGATTATGCGCATATGGTCTCTCACGATTTAAAGTCGCCTTTGCGTAGTATAGATACGTTAACAGCTTGGTTAGCTCAAGATTATCAGGAAACATTTGATGACAGCGGTAAAAAAACATTAAACTTAATACGATCTAATGTTGAGAAAATGGATACTTTAATTAGTGGTATTTTAGAATATTCAACCATTGGAAAAAACCAAACCGAAGTTTACGACGTCGATTTAAATATTATAATTGAAGATATTTTAAATAGTGTTGAAGTACCAGAGCACATTACAATTAAAAAAAGCAGCTTACCAACGGTAAAAGGCGATAAATACAGGTTACAGCAACTGTTTCAAAACCTAATTGGTAACGCTATAAAGTATAACGATAAAGCTAAAGGCATTATTGAAATAGGTGTAGAGGATTGTAATACACACTGGCAGTTTTATATAAAAGATAACGGAAAAGGTATTGAGGAAACATATTTTGATAAAATATTTAAAACCTTCGAAAAATTAGAAAATACACCTGGTTCGTCGGGTATTGGATTATCAATTGTAAAAAAAATTGTAGAACTTTATAACGGTAAAATTTGGGTTGAATCTAAAATTACTGAAGGTTCAACATTCTTTTTTACTATAAAAAAATAATTATGGAACAACCTAATTTATCTTATATAAATCAACTGTCTGGCGATGATAAAGCCTTTAAGGATAAGCTTATAGGTGTTGTGAAACGAGAGTTTCCAGAGGAGAAAGCTATCTACATAAAAAATATATCGGCGAACAATTATAAAGAAGCTGCCGAAAATGTACACAAACTTAAACATAAAATTAGTATTTTAGGACTTGAAAAAAGTTATACTGTAGCCGATGATTATGAAAATAATCTTTTAGAGCAAAATACGTCTGGAAAAATAGAATTCGACGCCATTTTGCAGGCTATTACAGATTACTTAACTACTATCTAATATTATTTTATGAATTGTATTATTATTGATGATGAGGACATGGCTAGAACAATTATTACTCAGCTATGTACGCATATTCCTAGTTTAAATCTACTTGAAGAGTTTCCTAATGCAATGCAAGCCATAAAATATTTAAATCAAAATGAAGTCGATCTTATATTTTTAGACATTCATATGCCAGATTTTACTGGATTCGATTTTATTCAGACCCTAAAAAATCCGCCTAAAATAATATTAACAACTTCAGATCCTAAATTTGCAATTGAAGCTTTCGAGTACGAATGTATTGTAGATTATCTTGTTAAACCTTTGTTATTACCACGTTTTGAAAAAGCCATACAAAAGGCTGAAGCATCTGGGGTAAAGCGAAAACCAACTAAAAAAGTAACTTCAGAAAAAACAGAATCAAGCTCAGGAAACGATTTATATGTTAATATTGATAGACGCCTAATTAAAATAGATATACCAAGTATTTATTTGGTAGAGGCTAAAGGTGATTATATACAAGTTAAAACTGAAGATAAAAATTACACCGTACACTCCACTTTAAAAAAGATTGCAGACAAACTACCAAACGATTTATTTTTAAAAGTACACCGCTCTTATATTATAAATGTTCAGAAAATTATAGATATCGAGGACAATAGCGTGCTTATTAAAAAGGACGTTATTCCAGTGAGTCGCTCCAACCGCCCGGAGTTAATGAAACGTCTTAATTTGCTGTAAGTTAGCGTTGTAAATCAATTATCTTAAAATTAAATTAAAGTTATATCAAAAGGCAAAAGAGAAATCTTTTGCCTTTTTCGTATTGAAAAGGTAGTTTAACCGATAAAAACAACTATTCGTCTATACATGAAAATGGGCTAATCGAAAATAAAAAAATACAAAGGCCTTTCAAATTAATTTTGTCATGAATTTAAACAAGTCCTCATGAAAAAATTATCCTTTTTATTACTCATCATTTTATTAAATATATCATTCTTATCCTGCTCTGTTAAAGAAGATGTAGAAATTCCGGAACAATATAATTCTACCCATATTCAAATAGAATATTCTCAAATGGATTATGATATTGCCGAAATTATTAACGATTACAGAGTTTCAAGAGGTTTATCTAAACTTAATATTCTTGCTGAAGCATCAAAGGAAGCTTTTTTGCATAATTTATATATGGTTGAAAAAGGTGAAGCAAGTCATGATTATTTTATTGAAAGACTAGAAAACCTAAAGAAAAATGTGCATGCTAAAAGTGTTTCAGAAAATGTTGGCTTTGGCTATTCTTCGGCACAATCTATTGTAAATGCTTGGTTAAAAAGTGAAAATCATAGAAAAAATATTGAAACTCCAGAATTCACAGACTTGGGAATTTCATCTAAGGAAGACGTGAATGGAAGGCATTATTTTACAAACATTTTTGTAAAACGCTAATTCACTTAACGGCACAAATCTACCATTTACCTACACTTAAATTTCATCTAGCGAAAATTTTAATAATAAGCCCTTTAATACAATAAGTTTGTACTATAAATAACTCAAATCATGAAAAAAATATTACTTCTATCACTACTTATAACGAGCGTACTTACCGCTCAAAGCGCACCATTTAATTGCGATTATAGTGCTTACTTATTTCAATATAACGATGTTTATGCTGTCGATTTAGCTTCAGGGAACTCGTACGAAGTAGCAAGCAATGTTACTGAAGGTAATATAAACGCAACAGCTTACAATCCTGCCGATGGTTATATTTGGGGATCATTAAGTACGCCTCAAAAATCTATTGTACGTATTGGTAAAGATTTTGAAACGGAAACGTTTTATATCGACGAGTTGCCAAATAGCAGTCGTTATATTGGAGATGTTAGCTCTAATGGTGTTTATTACATAAAAGGTGGCGGAACAACGTATTATGCTATTGATGTAAACCCAGAATCTGAAACCTATACCGAGTATTTAGCAACTAAAACACTATCAAAAAACATTAGTATTCACGACTGGGCATTTAATGCAGTAGATGGTAAATTATATGCTCTAGAAAAAGGCACAAATATTTTATATAGAATTGATTCCGAAACTGGAAGTATGGAAAGCTTAGGTGCTGTACCAATCCTTTCGGGTTTAAATTATACCTATGGAGCGGTTTATTTTGATGCTTCGGGACGTTTTTATGTGTCGGCTAATCAAACAGGAACTATTTACGTTATTCAAAGTGTTCAAGATTTAACAGGTTCAAATACAATGGACTCTAATCTATTTGCCTTTGGACCATCAAGCTCTCAAAATGATGGAGCTCGTTGTCCAACGGCACCGGTAGCTCAAGAAATTTGCGATAATGGTATTGATGATGATGGCGACGGATTAATTGATTGCGAAGACCCTTCATGTTCAGGATATTCAGGTTGCCCAGTGTTAGAGTCTTCTACGGCATCTAGTGCAAACGAAGGTGGATTGGAAAGTAATAACAGACTATCGCAACAAATTAGTAAACGTAATTTTAATAGAGCAAAAACAAGTTACAAGTTCGATAAAACTTCAGCAAAACGTTTTAAAAAATCTAAAAATTACGGTAAAGCTAGTGCAGCTAAAAGTAACGGTTTTAACCTTTCAGATTTTATGCCTTTAGATGTTATAAATGAAGATGCTGTTATCGAGTCTTCGCCAACAGATTTAATAGGAATTACTAATGCTACCGAAGTTTATTCAGTAGATTATATGAAAAATGACGATGCCATTGCATCTATCTTATTACTAAAAACGGATAAAGGGGTTTACGAGCATACAAAATACATTTGCGATAGGTTGTTAGGCGCACAATTAATATCTGTTTCAACTATAGAAATTAACGAGCAACAATTTATAAAATCTTTAATTAGAAATATTGATGGTAGCTTAGAGTTTGTATTAAGTCTTTCGGCAAAATCAATTAACAACAACGCTAATTTTGGAATTGAAAGCCACTGGAATCTTGATAAATATGAAAGTAACGTTGGGTTTTATAATTTTCAAATCTGGTCTAATTCTTTAGACGATTTAATAAAATTAGGAGAAGAAGTAGTTCGTTTATTAGATGTGCAACAACCTGTAACAAGCTATAACAACTCAACACCACCAACCGTATTTGTTAGAACCGGAACTTACAAAAACGGAAAACTAAATTTACAAGTAGTAAATACAAATAGGAGTGAAGCCGTTGCTTTTGATGGCGGTGTAAGAGCTACAGAAACTGAAACGGTAGAAAACGTATCGACAACCATTAATTTAACTGGCGATTATATTTCAAACATTGAAGTAGATGCAGGAAACCTGTTTGATATTGGGTTTAGAATAGGCGATGGTGTTGCCACACCAGACGATTTATTTATGTCCGATGGTCCTTGGGGATACGATGATGCCGCAGCAAGTACAACCGTTACGAATTACAGCGTACAAGAAAATGATACCGATTATAATGCCGATGAGTTTGCTATAGAACGTAGCATAAACCTAGAAGCAACTACAAGCGATTATATTGCCGCTTATCGTGCCTTAACACCAAAGTTCAACGCCATAGATTTAACCGAATATAACAGCTTTAAATTACAAGCTAAAGGTACAGGAACATTAATAGTAAGGTTAGTAAAGGCAAGCGTAAACAACTGGGAAAAACAATACAAAACAAGCCTAGAGTTAACTAACGATTTAACCGATTATACCTTAATGTTTTCAGATTTTGAATCTAGCAACGGCACACCACTTGATGCTAACGATGTAACCTCAATTGTATTTACCATGTTAGCCGAAAATGGCGAGCAAGAAACAAAAACAATGACTTTAGAGCAATTACGTTTCTCAACCAGCAGCACACTTACTGTAGCCTCGCAAGTTGAAACAAACGCCATTGCAACTACAGCTATACCAAACCCAATGCATAACCAAACTACCATACACTTTACAGCTGCACAAACAGAAACTGTACAAGTTATGGTGTATAACCAAGTGGGGCGTTTAGTAAAACAACTAGAAGTTGATGTTAAACATGGCAATAACGAAGTAACGCTACAACGCGGAAACTTAAGTTCTGGTATGTACTTCTGTACTATTAAAAGTAACCAGACTAATTACAAAACAACAAAACTACTCATGGATTAATTAATAGCATTTTTATTCTAGTAGTAAGGCAAAAGACGTAAGTTTTTTGCCTTTTTTTTGGTTTAAGGTATTAGCGGCTAAGATATACTAAAAATCTTACTATATTAGTGCTTGCAAAATGGGTATACAGTTAATGTTGACGCTATACACGTGTGTTGGCTGTAATTAAAAAAACTAAATGAAATTAACCTCTTTTTCAGTTACAAATTTTAGAAGTATAACTAAAGCTTATAAAACACCTTTAAAGGATATCTCTATTCTTATAGGTAAAAATAACGAAGGGAAATCGAATCTTTTAAAGGCTTTAAACATTGTGATGTCTACCTTAAGAGATTATGCAGAAATTAGAGGAAGAAGAAGAAGATATGTTTCGTTTAGAAGTAATGAATCTAGTTACTATGTGTGGAATAGAGATTTTCCAATATCATTACAAGAAAGAAAATCAAAAACAGAATCTATATTTAGACTTGAATTTGAATTATCTGATGAAGAGGTAATCGAATTTAAAAAAGAAATCAAATGTAATCTTAATGGAACTTTACCAATTCAAGTTAAAATCGGAAAAACTTCTGAACCTGAAATAAGTGTTATAAAAAAAGGAAGAGGTTCAAAAACATTAAATGCAAAATCAAAGCAAATTGCAGAATACATTGCTAAGAGAATTCATTTTAATCACATCCCAGCAATCAGAACAGACGAGCAAGCAATGAAGGTTGTTGAAGAAGTCGCTTTAGTTGAACTTTCAAAATTAAATCTTAATCCTGAGTATGAAAAAGCTCTATCTGTTATTAAAGATTTACAAAAACCTGTTTTGAATAAATTATCCGAAAAAATAAAGAGTTCATTATGTGAACTATTACCTAATATCAATGATGTTTCGATTGATATTATAGAAAATAGAAGAAGAAGTCCTCTAAGAAGAGAACTTGATATTCAAATTGATGATGGAAATAGAACAAGTTTAGAATTCAAAGGAGATGGTGTAAAAAGTTTAGCTGCTATGGCACTTTTAAAAGATATGTCTTTAGAAAAAGGAGTTATATCTTTAGTTGCTATTGAAGAACCAGAGTCACATCTTCACCCTGGAGCAATACATATTTTAAGAGATACTATTTATTCTTTAACTAATAATAGCCAAGTAATTGTATCAACACATAACCCATTATTTGTTGATAGAGAAAATATTAGTTCTAATATAATTGTTGAATCTGGTAAAGTTACTTCTGCTAAAAACGTAAGACAAATTCGTGAAACAATAGGAATCAAAGCATCCGATAATCTTCAAAATGCGAATTATGTATTAGTAGTTGAAGGGCAAGAAGATGTTACAGCTCTAAAATCTTTATTACCTGAATTAAGTGAAATACTAAAAAAGTCTATCAATTCAAATTTACTTGCTATTGAGAAAATTGGAGGAGCAAGTAACTTATCATACAAATTAACATTATTAGGAAGCGCTCTATGCGTCCATCACGTTCTCCTTGATAATGATGATGCTGGAAGGAAAGCCTTTCAAAAAGCTATTGATTCAGGAGATTTAGCCTTAAAAGATTCTACATTCATCAATTGTAGAGGTATGTCTGATTCAGAATTTGAAGATTGTATTGAGGTCTCAACATATAAGAAAGAGTTAGAAAGCGAATATGGTGTCTTAATAGATGTACCCGAGTTTAGAAATAACAAAAAATGGTCTGATAGATTAAAATCTGTTTTTCTTTCACAAGGAAAACCTTGGAACGATAATATTCAAGCTCAGGTAAAAAATAAAGTAGCCGAATCTATTGCTAAAAAACCAAAGACAGCTTTTAAATATTCATAAAAGAAATTCAATAGATGCATTAGTACATAGCTTAGAAATGAAGATAAAATAACTACTGCCAACAGTGTATAAAAACATAGGGCGTTTGTGCTTAACCAAAAGGTCTGTGTTTATTTACAAAGTCGCAAAATATAAAATTTGGCGTTTATAATAGAAAAGATAAAAGCAAAATATTTATATTTAGCTAAGTAATAAACTGAAACGATAGTGCTTATCACCTGTCCTACGATTTCTTATACTGAACGTTAGCAATTAGAAAAAACAACTGATGATTTATAAAGTATTCTTCACAGAAACAAGTAATGATATAAATGAACCTTATTCCCATAAAGAATTTTTGGGATTATGGGAAAAGAAGGATGGTTATTTATCAGAAGTCAGGTTTCCGAAAAAGAAAATATCTATCACAGAAAATGATAATTTAATTGAAGTACTAAAAGAAACAAGAATTTGTAAAATATATCTTGAAAATCCCGACCCTGAAATGACTACTGAAATAAGTGTGGAAGAAACAAACCAAGTGAGAGGTATTTATTATCCAAGAATTTATCGAGGTATTGCACATGATGACTTATCAAGTTTTTCTCTTTTAGGAAGAGATAAGAAAACTATAGAGGCCTTTAATATTCCAATAGATGAAAATCTACTTGTTAATTCTATTGAACAACTCAATACGCTTTCGGAGTTTCTAAATAAGATATTAAGAACAGTATTTCCTGCTCCTGCAAATTTTGATGCTTATGGATTTGATATTAGAAACTTGATTATTCTTTCAGCAACAGAGTTTGAAGCACAAATAACCGGAATATTAAAGATTAATGAAATAAAGCCTGATAAATGGAATTATACAATTATTGATTTCTTTAAGTCGGATAAACTACTTCGGTTATCTGATTATGAAGTGGCATTCTCACGTTTTCCTGATATCCCAACCATGTCCCCTTTTAGTAGCTGGAAAAATGCATCTTCATTTCAAAGTTTAGACTGGTACTCAAATTATAATAAAATTAAACACGATAGAGAAGATAATTTCCATAAATCGAGACTCATAGATTTATTAAATTCGATTTCAGCATGCTATATTCTACTTTTGGCTCAGTATGGAAATCGTCCTATAATTAATGAAACTTTATCAAATTACTGGAAAATAGTAAAATCACCTCAATTGGATATTTCAGAGAAACTAATTAGCCCATTAAAAGACACTGAATGGGAAGTGAAAAAATACAATTGCTAGCAGTGTACAAAAAAACATAGGCCGTTTGTGGCTTAACCGAAAGTTTGAGCATATTAACAAAGTCCGCTAAATATAAAATTTGGCGTTTATAATTGAAAAGATAAAAGCAAAATATTTATATTTAGTTAAAAGTAATAAACCGAAACGAAAGTGCTATTATCTGTGATACGTTTCTTAAACGAAACCATTACTCCCTAAAAACAGGCTTCCCACTCAAATACCACTTAAATCGCAAACCTACCTCATTAAAAGTAAAACCAGCTGCAGTTGCCGAGGCTATGTTACTTCGGGTGCCGTAAAGGTTTAATAAAGCACGCTCAGAAAATTTATAGCCTAGTTTCCCTTGTATGCGGTAGGTGCTTTGGCTGCTATCGTCCTCAATGTATTGTAAACCTGTTGCAGCCGTTAACTCATAAAACCATTCTTTAGGTTTGGTTATGGCTTCGTCCTTAATAATATTTACAAATACTTCGCCTGCATTAAATTGTTCTGGGCTAAAATAAATGGTTGGTACTTGGTTTTTAAACGTAATATACTGGTAGTTTAAACCTGCTTTTAGCGATGGTTTTGCTAAAATATTATAGTATAACGAGGTAAATAAAAGGTTTCTAGCATTATCGTCGTTTTGCCAAGTATAAAAATACTGTGTAAACCAACCTAAATTAAAGTTGGTGCTTAAACTGTAATTGGCATAAATGTTATTCATTACAATTTCTCTATCTAATAATTCGGCATTAAAGCTTTGTATTTCGCTTTTAAAACCAATATCTAAAACTTGCAGTTTAAATGGTTTTATGTTTAAAGCTAAGTCGGTTACTAATTGCGTGTAATCGTTTGTGTTTGCTGCTGCCGAGGTAACACCAGCTGTTCCTTTAAACGTTATGTTTGGCAGAAGTTGGTAGGCTAAACCTAAAGAGAAATCGTGCGATGTGGCATCGTTAATGGTTACTTTATTACTTGTGGTTCTGTAACCATAATTTGCTAACCACTTAAATTTAGTTGATGTGGGTAACTCTATGTTTGTTTGTACAGCAAAGGCTTTATTATCGCCATTATCAAAAGAGTAGGACGTTTTAGTTTCCCAAAAAGGGGTAAAGCTAGTATTTAGCGTTTTTATAAAATTGGTGGCATCTTTTTGTTTGTCGTAAAACGTTAATGTATTTTCTGCCGATTGGTAGGCATCATCGTATTTTCCAATGGCTTTTAAGGCATTTGCTTTTCCTAGGTTACCATCAAAAGAACTGCTGTCGTTTACTAATATTTGGTTGTAATCTGCAACACTCTTTTTAAAATCGCTTTTATAAATGTTTAAAGTAGCGCGTAAGGCGAGTAGCCAGTTTTCGTTAGGTTTGGTTTCAATTAAATTGTTAATTAACGTGTTGGCCGTTTTATATTTCTTATTCCAAATTAGAGCTTGTATATAACGTTCGGTGGTAGGTTGTACCAATGCGGCATCGGTTTGTGAGCCTAAACCTAAAAACGCTTGTTCACTAAGTTGTATTGCTTCTTTGTCTTTACTTTTTAAATGTTTTACCAATGCTAAACCATTTAAAGCTATGGTTTTGTTTTCTGGTGTTTCTCCAATGGTATTATATGTGGTTTCAGCTTTATCAAATTCTCCTGCAATTAAATAGAGGTTAGCTAAATTTAAAAGTGTGTCTTTATCATTATTAAAAAGCGTTAAGTTTTCTTTTAAAAGGCGTTCGGCTTCATCATAGTTTTGAGCTTGCTGGTTTTGATATGCGTAGCCTAAATACATATATTTTTTTGAAGTTAAGGCGTTTGGATTGCCAGGTAAAACGTCGAGTGCTTTATTTACATATACTAAAGCATCTTCATATTCTTTTAAGTTGGATAGGGTGTTGGCGTAGCTTAATAGTGCTGGAAAGCTTTTAGGATCTTCTTCAATTAAACCTTTAAAATACGTTTTTGCTTTAGGGAAATTACTGGTCCATAATAAGGATTCTCCGTAGTTTAGTTTTACCTCAAAATCTGTAGGGTAGTCTGCTAATAACTCAGTAAAAAGGGTGTTGGCCTGTTCAGGATTTCCGTTAAGACCTATGGCTCTTCCTAAACATAATCTAGCTGTTTTATTATCTGGATACTCTTTTAATATACCTTTAAAATAAGTTTCTGCTTGTGCATATTTTCCTGTTTCTAAATAGGTGAAACCTTCTTGCATGTTTTGCGAAAAGCTGCTAAAAGAGACTAAAATAAGGAATAAAATAAATAACTTTTTAAGGGACATAGTATGTGTTGTTTATATAAATGCAAGTTAATTAATAGTATGGCATTATTAATCTACAGTAAATGGTTATTCAACGACACACAATGACCTTTGATTGATTAAGATAGAATTTGTTACCTAATTTTTAATTAATGTTATCTGTAATGTATTGCTATTTGACCTAGTTGACCAACAATTTTTACCGAGTCTTTCATGGATAGTTTAGAACCATCAGCATGAATCCAGCGTTTAAGTGGTTGTTCGCAAATGTATGAGATTGCTTTTTTCTTACCGTAATGCTTACGCATTCTCATAAAAATTTCGACATCAAAAATCCAGCGTGTTATAAATTTATCTTTAAACATATGCTTAGCAATATCTTTATCCATAATTTTTGCGCCACATTGCGTGTCGTTAAACGACATGCCTAAAATGGTACGTATAATAAGGTTTATGGTTTTACTTATAATAGCACGTGCAGATTCTTTAGCGATATTGGCGCCCATTCTAGTCATTCTAGAACCGCTAACAATTTTAAAATCTGAAGTCTCAATTGTTTTTACTAAATCGTCAAAATCTCTAAAATCTGTAGATAAATCGGCATCTAAATACCCAATATAATCTAACTGAGGGTCTTTGGCTAAATGCAAAACACCTTGCCTTACAGCCTCGCCTTTACCACCATTTTGCGCACAATTATATACGCTAATATTATTTTCTCTACCTTCTTTAAGTTTATTTAAAACATCTAATGTTTTATCTGTACTACCGTCGTTTACAAAACATAGGTGATAGCCTAAATTACTATCCACAAAATCATGAAACTCTTTGCTTGAGAGTCTTTCTTCTTCATTATAACAAGGAATTACAACACCTACACAGCGTTGTTGCAACATTTGATCTTTAGTAGTTTCGTTTTGTAATTTATTGGTTTTTATACCAAAAATTCTATTAATTCTTACGGTTACTTCATTAAGCGAAACTGGTTTTTTCATGTAATCATCAATACCTAAATCAAAGCCATCAATAATGGTGTCTTCATTAGTATTTCCAGAAAGCACTAAAATTTTAGTATCCGATTTTTTCTCAAGTCTAATGGTTTTTACAACATCTAGCCCTGTCATACCATCCATATTTATATCTACAATTACGATATCTGGTTTAAAGGAGTCAAAAATCTTTAATCCCTCTTCGCCAGAACTGGCACATTTAATATTAAAACCTAAATCGCTTAAGTGTTTTTCTAGAGATAACAATATTAATTGTTGATCGTCTATGGCTAGAATTTTAATCATAATGGCAGATAATTTGGGGTTATTTATCGTATTGTGAACATTATCACGTTGTAAATATAGTATATTTTGAAAGAAAATTACGATTATTTTTATTGTTTTTATCGATAAAAAGCTATATTTGTACGATTTAGCGTGTTGTTTATAGGTTCAAGTATATGTTTTAATATCGATTTAGTTTATTTACAATGTGGAAATTTTAAGAGTGTAATTAGAATATTATCTCATCAATAGAACAGATTCATTCGTCGAAAGCAAAATGCCACTGAACGAAATTTAGGCGCCCTCTAGTGATTCTTGATGGATATTTGTATCGGAAATTAAAACCATATTAATTTAAAATATATAGTTATGTCCCTGAATATTAAAGAAAGTAATGGCGTGTTTTTGTTAGAAGGTATAATTAATACCACAACTTTAAAAAAGTTTAAAGACCGTTTAGAGTTTCTTATAACCAACACGAAATCGGTAACTATTAATATTGAAAATGTTTCTGCTATCGATAATCATGGTTTAAATGTTATTCAAGAGCTTTTTCAAGTAGCTGATGCCAGGAACAAATCGTTTTCGGTTATTGGTTACGGTTGTAATACTATTTATAAAATCTTTGAAGTTCCTGTAACAGCTTAAATAGTAGTTTTTAATTTTTATACCCCAATCATGCAAATTCTTACTATTTTAAAATCAAAAAAAATTTCTCCAGAGCAATTATTTATGCTAAGCGTTCTCGCTGTAAATGGAGGTAATTATTTATACAATTTAATTTTAGGTCGTATTTTAGGACCTGCTCAATTTGCTGATGCCGCCGTACTTATTACGTTTTTATTAGTGTTAAGTTTTGCAGCTATGACGTTTCAATTGGTAACCGCTAAATTTTCGGTGCTTTTTGAAAATGAGGTTTTTAAAAGCTTCATTTCTAAAATATATAAAAATGCACTTTTGGTAGGCCTACTTATGGGTGCACTCATCGTTGTTTTTGCAAGTCAATTACAAAGCCTATTTAATACATCGTCTTCTAATATGTTTGTGGTATTTGGTTGTGGCGTGCCACTTTATTTTTTAATGAGTGTTAATAGAGGTATTTTTCAAGGTAAAAAAGCGTTTAAATCTTTATCTATTACTTATCAAGGTGAAATGTTAAGCCGACTTGTAATTACGTTAGGGCTTATTTTAATATTCGATATCCGATCTTCGGTAGTTATTGCAGTGGGTATTTTGGCATCATTTGTTTTTGGATTGATTCCTTTTAAATTTCCAACGCTTATTCCAAAGCAAGCTTTACAATTAAATAAAACACACGCTAAGGATATTAGAAGTTTCTTTATAATTACAGCTTTTTATGAGCTTACTCAAATAATTATAAATAATAGTGATATCCTTTTAGTTAAGCATTATTTTGAATCTTACGAAGCTGGATTGTATGCTTCTTTAGCTTTAATAGGACGCATTGTGTATTTTATAGCTTGGATGTTTGTCATGCTGCTGTTACCAACTGTAGTTCAACTTAAAAAAGATGGCAAAGAAACGGCATCTATACTTTTCAAATATGTGGGCTATATAGCGGCTATTTCAATAACAATAATCCTGGTGTGTTTAAGTTTTCCAGAAACTATTATTACGCTTCTTTTTGGAGACAGTTACATTGCTATGGCTCCACTTTTATGGAAATATGCTATAGCAACATCTATGTTTGCCATTTCTAATATTTTCGCTTATTACTACCTGTCTTTAGATAAATATATTCCTGTAGTTATTTCGGGTGTATTTGGCATGCTGCAAATGGGATTGGTTATTTTTTACCACGATAGTTTGGAGCAAGTTGTGCACATGCAAATTATAGCCATGTTATTATTATTAGCTATTCAGTTAGCCTTTTTTAAATATGATCAAATAAAAACAAAATCCATTTATCTAAGGTAAAAGACCATTCGTCTACAGTAAATGTTTGCCTATCTAATAATACTGATAACAGACGAATAAAACCTCAAATTTGTACTGTAATTAATATTACACTAAAACCCAAAATCATGAAATTAGCCATCGTAACAGCTTATCCTCCTAGTAAAGTCACTTTAAATGAATACGCTTATCATTTAGTTAAGCATTTTAGACAAAAGGATGATATTACAGAAATAGTGTTGTTAACTGATACTACAGTAGGAGAAAAGGACGTTGCGTTTACCGAGGCGGGTTGCAAAATTACAATTAAGGAATGTTGGTCTTTTAATAGTTTTAGTAACATACTCTCGGTTACTAAGGCTATTAATAAAACAAAACCAGATGCCGTATTGTTTAATTTACAATTCATGAAATTTGGCGATAAAAAAATAGCTGCGGCACTAGGCTTAATGTTACCCTTAGTTTGTAAGCTTAAAAAAATACCAAATATTGTATTACTTCATAATATCTTAGAAGAAGTAGATTTAGGAAGTGCAGGTTTTACAAGTAATAAATTAATGCAGAAAATTTATGGCTTTATTGGCAGTACGCTTACAAGATTAATACTTCAAGCAGATACGGTTGCCGTAACCATGCAAAAGTATGTTGATATTTTAGAAGCAAAATATAAGGCTAAAAACGTAAAGTTAATACCTCATGGTACTTTTGAAATACCACTAGAACCAGATTATAAAGTACCAACTGCACCTATGCAAATTATGACTTTTGGAAAGTTTGGAACTTATAAAAAAGTAGAAGGAATGATTGAAGCTGTGGAGAAAGTAAGACAATCTACAGGTTTAGATTTAGAAGTTGTTATTGCTGGAACAGATAACCCAAATGTACCAGGATATTTAGCTAAAGTAGAAGCTGATTATAAGCACATTTCTCAAGTCCGTTTTACAGGGTATGTTGAAGAACATGAAGTGCCAACCTTATTTAACGAAAGTGCCGTAGTAGTATTTCCATACACATCTACAACCGGTAGCTCTGGAGTATTACACCAAGCAGGAAGTTATGGTAAGGCCGTAGTAATGCCAGATCTAGGAGATTTAGCCTTATTAGTGCAAGATGAAGGTTATAGAGGTGAATTTTTTGAAGCAACCTCGGTTGAAAGTTTAGCACAGGCTATAGAAAAAATTGTAACAAACGAAGCTTACAGAATAGAGTTGGGTAAAGTAAATTACCGAGCAGCAACAGCACATCCAATGTCTGAAATAGCAACTATGTATTTAGATACTTTTGATAGTATAATTGCTAAAAAAAGTAAAAAAGGAACAGTAATGGCGTAAAGTTAAAGTGTTGATATATAAGTAAACGCGGGCTTAGTCTCTCCGTTTTGGTTGATAAAGCCAAAATGCTCTTGAGCTCGTTTACGCCAAGGAAGTCGTCCAACGACTTCCTTTGGTATTTCTGTAAAGTCGTATAATGTCCATGACATAAATTGTAAATTGTGGGTTTTAAATTTCTCTTGAGCCAATTTATAATATGCCATTTGATCGTTTTCTGAATTACCAAAAGGATTCCATATTCCACGATAAGAAGACAGCCCAAACTCCTGAAGCACTAAAGGCTTATTGGGTATTTCTGTTTTCATTTTACTAATGGCTTTGTCAAAATCACTTAAATCTTCATAATAATGAAATGAGATAAAATCTACTTTATCTTTTAATATTGAAGCACTTTCTGTGTTAGACCAACCAATGGTAACAGGATGCTTATCATCTATAGATTTTACTAAATCGATCATGTTGTCTACCCAAGCAATAACCAAATCTTTTCCTCTAGATTTAAAATCTAAATTAGGTTCGTTTTTAATATCCCACGCCAATAGTGCATTATGGTTTTTTACACTATTTATTATGGTTGTGGCATGTTTTTGATTTAAAGTCCAATTTAAAACGGAGTAATCGCCATAAAAATCAAACAAGGTTAAAACGACTTTTAATTGCTGTTCTTCGGCAGCATCTAAGGTGTGTTTTAGTTTTTCTAATTTTTTGTAATCTACTCTAGCTTTTCCGAAGTCTTCATATTGTACAAATAACCTAACGGCATTTAAACCAGCGTCTTTTATTATTTTAAAATCTCTTGAAATGGTGTCTTTAGAAAAAGCATCGCCAAACATATTCCAAGGTGTTGCTTGCGGATAATAGTTAATACCTTTAATGTTCAGGCTATCGGTATTTACCATTTTGTTTTCTGCTTTATAAATTTCGGTATGTTCTTTTACTAAATGTCTTATTCTCCAAAAGCCATCTTCTAATAAAAAAACAATTTTATACGTTGATAATTCTTTAGTTTCTAACACTAATGTTTCGTCTTTAAAAACACGTTTATACTCTAGTACATTTCTATCGGTAATAACGGCTAATTGGCCATCTTCACTAAAAAACTCTAAAGTAGGGTTGTGTTGTAAGGTAGTGGCTTCAATAGTTGTATTTTCAGCTTTATTTAATGCAATAAAATCATATAAATTTTTTCTAGCGCTATCTGTATAGTAATCTTTAATGCCTGCAGTTTTATTGGTTTTGTAGGCTATTTGTTTTACATACCAAGCGTCTAAGTAATCGTTTTGTAGTGCATTTAAGTTTTCGCTATCCATCGGTCTACCTTCGTTTTGTAAAGGTTCCCAATTTAATTTAGGTAAATATTGTTCTACTTTTTGTATTTCAGTATGCAGCATAGTGCTTCTGTCTGCTCCAGTATTTAAATAACTAAGGAGTGCGCTAATGCCTGCAATAATTAGCCCTATGAGAAGAATATAGGAGGCCAATAATATGGTACGCATGATGTTTTTATTAAAACCTACCATAATTTTTTAGATTTAAATACTTTGGTTTTTCCGGCTGTTTCCAATTCGAAATTATAAGTTTCATTCTCGAAAATAGCGGGTTTTAAAGTAAAATTAGCATAGCCATTAAAAGATGTTTTTGTTAGCGTTTTAAATAGCGTATCTCCTTTAAAAACTAGGAGTTTTACTTGTAAGCCATCAGGAATCATTTGCTCCATGAAACTTTGTAAAGGTCCAACACGAATAGTTCTATTATTGTTAGAAAAGGAAACTTCAAAATCTTTAATAACTTGTTTGTAATTTAGTGTTATACCGTTACTTTCTGCCATTCCATCTACAAAGGCTGTAATACGCCACTGGTCTTTAAAATCTGGATGAATTATTTTAGACGTAGCAACACCATCAATTGTAGTGCCTGTTGTTTTTAAAATATTGTTTTCGGCATTAGTTATAATAAAGGTTACAAAAGTGCCATCGCTAACTACATTATTATGACGGTCTTTAATTATGGACGTAGAAAATGTAGTAATTTGGTTGCCATCGGCATAATCATGTGGTCGTATTGCTGAAATTCTAAAATTTGTTGGAATTGCGGCAGATACATTTATGGTAAATTCCTTGGAGTTTATACCTAAACTTTCAGAAGACACCAATATGCGGCCACTTTCCTTTTTAGAATTAATATTTTTAAATGCTATTAAATTATTAGTAAGTATGGCTTCTTTTTCTTCCGAATCTAAAAACTGAAAATTTGCATGTACAGCGGTGTTATTTGGTACAGGATTATCTAAACTATCGGTAGGTATAACTACTAGCATGGTATAATCTGTTCCGCCAGCTTCTATACTTGGTGGGCCAATATAAGTTTCCATGGTAGCAATTTCGGCCTTAGGAGTAATGCTTATGTTACCAGAAATAGGTGTTTTAGTATCTAGGAATCGCCAATTAATAAGGCCAATTTTTTTCGAAATATTATCAGGTAATTTATAGAGGAATTCTTGGTTTTCTCTGTTTCCAGAAATTAAAGTAGAACCATAACTATTGGAACAGTAAAGTAGAGGTGCAACGGCTTTTGTTGCTGGGAATTTTAAAACAATAGGGCTACCAACTTCATATTCGGTTTGCATTGAAACCGGTTTAATAGTAGCGGTTTGTTCATGCTGTTGTGCCACAGCAAAGCCCGATAGTAAAATCAGTACTAATTTAATGATATGTGTTTTCATTATCTGCATTAATTAGGACTGCCTATATAGTTGTTAATTTCAATTTTTATATAACTAAAGTTAGGATGATCGATTTTTTGTAATTGTGCGTCACTGTGCTTTTTAATTCTATTAGGTACAATTTTACTAGAAATAGCATCATTTGGCAAACCGTTTACAAAAATGTTTTTCATATCACTATTTATAATTTTTACCTCACCATCTTTTAAAATTTGATACTCAAAATTTTGCTTGCGCTGTTGTCTTACTCCAGCTTTTACAAATAAATGATCTACCCAAAGCATTTCTTTATTAGCATCGTAATACGTAATTAATAGCTGCGGAATGGTTATTTCTTGCAAACCGCTATTAAACAAATTACCCTGTATGGTTCCTTTGTTAAAATTTACGGCGCTTAGTACTACATTTTTATATAAATCGGCACCCGATACGTTTCCTGCAACTTGAAGATTAAATTTGGTAGGTTGTTCTTCAAATTCTACGGGGGTAAACTCATCTGGATTAAAGGTGTCCGGAATGGAATCTTGAGTTTTAGACCATGCAATACCTTCGAAATTAATACGAAAGCTACTCGATTCTTTAGGCATTAATTTATGTTTTACATGATACTTAGCGTTATAAGTTGCCAGCTGTTTATTGTTATCGTTATAAAGTGTGCCTTTTAGAATAACATCGGCTGGAACATTATCTATATTTTGTACCTCGCCAATAATGGCGTAACTACCGTTATACTTAACTAATTTAGCCGAAACCACTTCTAGTACTGGTTGTTTTAAAATATCTTCGTGGTGGGTTTGCTCGGTTGTTATGCGTCGTCTACCTTGATTAAAATATTTAGTTGCATTATCAGAATACAATTGGTCTGGAGGTAAATCGTTGTTTAAATCGTCTGGTTGTAAATACCATTTACCGTTGTGTTTTGATAATGATTTGTAATCAACTTTTTCAATTTTCTCCAAAGGTGTAATCCATTGGCTAGTTACTTTTGCAGATACGGTACTATCGTTATGTTTTGTAATTTCGGTTTCAATGGCGTCCATTTTAGCATAACTACTAAGTAAACCATCTGTTACCGATATTTCTAACATGTATTGTGCAATGGGTAAATTGCTTTCAGGATCGATTAAACTATGCGCTTTTTCAAACTCCTTAAAATCTAAGGCATCATAATAAGCCATTATGGCATTTTCAGGACTGCGCTGTGTGTCGTTTTTTAAGTAAAACAAGTATATACCGTAGCACATAATAATGGCTAAAATAAAAGACCAAATATGAGTAATGCGTAGCACATTTCTGTTGAATTTGGTGTATGCAACCGGGTATTTTAAAAAGTCGGGTATTGGTTTAACACGGGTTTTTAGCATATTAACCCATAGCATTTGTATATTTAAGATAAAGGCAATTAAAACGGTTAAAAACGGCATAATACCCCAATGGATTTTTAGCCATTTGGCAACATCTTCTTTAGGAAGAATAGAAGATACCGGAGGAATGTTAAGACGCTCCCAAACCATAATACCATTTTCTAATTGGCGTAAACGTTGCCAACCACAGAAGTAGAGAATGGGGTCGTAAAACTTATCGTTAGAAAAAATGTACTTCAGGTTATATTTTTCTGGTGTTGTTAAAAACTGTTGAAGAGATCCAATACCTGCAACGCCTTTAAACTTCGAGTTTTCTAAACGTTCTATGGGGCGTGTGGTTAATTCTGGTAAACGTCTTGCCGAATGGTAATTACCATCAACAGTCATGGCATTAGTTTGTGCACTTAACCATGCCATTTGGTCCCCAAAACCTAAAGTTAAAAAGCGCCACTTGTCGTGATCGTCCTGGTTTAGGAAATTCACAATAGGTAGCATCTTAATTTTTTGTGGTTGCGATGGTCTAAAGTAACCCAAACTCATTGTAAAAATAACCATAGATACAAATAAACCAGCTAGTATACCACCAATGATACGGTGATAAATGGCACCAAATTTGGTTTGTATTAGTGTTTTTAAATCACCTTCAACCAAGCGATACGCAAACTCACCTAATAAGGGAATAGACATAATAGATGCCCAAAGTGTAAAGCGGTCTAAGGTTAAAATATTAAACGCTGTTTCGCCTAACATTTTTAAAGGAATTGGTGTTGTGCCACCAGTTCCTAAAATGGTACAAATGGTTATCGATAAACCAAAAAACAAATAACGTTTGCTATAATATCTATAAAAAATGTATGGTAAAACTATAAGTAAAACACCCCAAGGAATTAAAAAGAAAACCAAACCAGACGAGGTGATTTCTAAAAAGTTATCTCTAGATCCGTGAGGAATAGGTACTTGTGTAATAGGATTTGCTTTAGAGTTTAACCAATACGGGAAAATACAGCCTATTATAAGTACTAAGGATAACATACCAAAACTCACAATACGTTTAAATAGCTTAAAAAAGCTATTTAAAAAGACCTTGAATGTTACCTCTTTCATGGAGTTTACTTGTTCTCTAGAAACATCCATTAACACCATACCAATTAGTGGAAATATAAAAAAGATCATCCCGAAAATTGGAGTAACATGATGCGAGGTTACCGTTACGGCTATTAAGGATAAGGATGTGGCTAAATACCATTTTTTACCCGTTTTTAGCCATAAGTATATTTCTGGTAAGGCATGCATTAAAACAGAAACACCTACTATACTAGGTAATTGACCAAAAATATGAAGGGTTTCTACAAAAGAGGATGAAAATACCGCCAAAACTGTTGCATAACCGGCTACCGTTTTATTGGAGGTCATTAGCAACGAAAACCGATAAGTACCCGTTATAAACAGTACAATGGCTATTAGTGCCACACTAAACATGCCAAATTTTAGCCCTCCAATTAAAGACAATAAACCTATAGTTTGATGCACCAAAGGCGGATAACTCTGTACAGTAAACCCGGTGTACCACTCGTAATTCCAGGGCTCAAACCAGCTATTCGCATAATGATCTGCAAAAAACAAATGTATTAAAGCGTCATAAGTAGTTTCTAAAGTGAAAAATATAGCACTACCATGAAAAGCTAACCCTAAAAGAAGGGCGGAGATTAAATATTTGTTTGAGGTTTCTTTCATTAAATATCTTGGAGGCTGTGCTACATGGTAAAGATAAATAATTTAATTAGGCTACAAATTTAATTTATCTATAGCTTTTTACCATTCGTCTACACTTATAAATGGATTAGTCTAATTTAAAGATTAAATAGAGGTTTCTAGTGTAATTTTGACCTATAATTAGTTTAAAAAAATCCCTCAAAATGAAAGTGTTAGTTATAGATGATGAACAAACGGTACTAATGCCTATTAAAAAAAAGTTAGAAGAATTAGGGTATCAAGTTTGTACAACACCAGATGCCATAGATGGTATTTTATTGTTCGATAGTTTTAAACCAAATTTAGTAATAGTAGATATTAATATGCCTGAAATTTCTGGAATAGAATTTATAAACCATATACGAATTAAAAAAAACTCGTCTTTACCAATTATTGTTTTATCTGGTAATACAAATGATGATGTTATAGCAGAAGCCTTCAAACTAGGTATTAACGATTATATTAAAAAACCAATTTGCTTAAATGATATCTGTTCACGAATTAAACGATTAAATATCTTTTTTCAAACGCATTAATTAAAAAATTAAAAACCTCAAATCATGAAAATATTAGCCATAGACGATCAACAATTAGTTTTATTACCTCTACAAAAAAGATTACAAGAATTAGGGTACGAAGTAATAATAGAAACAGATGCCTATGCAGGTATTTCTATTTACAACCATGAAAACCCAGATTTAGTAATAGTAGATATCAATATGCCTAATGTTTCTGGTTTAGATATAGTAAAGTATATAAGAAACTCTAAAAACGCAGATACACCAGTTATGGTATTATCTGGAAATACATCAGATGATATTATTACTACCGGTTTTGAGTTGGGTATTAATGATTACATGAAAAAGCCATTAAGCTTAAACGAAATTAGTGCTCGTGTTAAGCGATTAATTGGTGCTCCAGCAGGTGAAATTACAGTTAGCAATAGTAATGTTATGATTCAGGAGCGTTGTGTAGGTGTTGTAATACCTTGTTATAACGAAGAAGAGCGTTTATTAAGTAATGAGTTTATTACCTATATCGTTAAAAACTCTGGTTATCATTTATGTTTTGTAAACGATGGGAGTACAGATAGAACCTTAGAGGTTTTAAAAGAATTGCAAAAAGGAAGAGAAGATTTTATTACCGTGTACGATTGTGAAAAAAACGGAGGTAAAGCCGAAGCTGTGCGTTTAGGGATGTTGCACATGGCAAAAAAAGAAGATTTGGATTATATAGGATTCTTGGATGCCGATTTATCTACCGACTTAGCCGATTTTGACGATTTAGTAAAAACTATTGAAACATCAGATTTTAAAATTGTAAGTGGTTCACGTATTTCTAGAATGGGAGCTAATATAACCAAAGAATCTGCACGTAAAATAATTAGTTTAACCATTAACTATATAATCCGAAAAATTTTAAAAATGGATTTTAAAGACACACAATGTGGTGCTAAAATTTTCCATAAAGACGTTATTAATATCGCGTTTGGGGAAAAATTTGTAACGCAATGGATTTTCGATGTCGAAATTTTTAAAAGAATGAGTATTTATTTCGGACTAAAAAACGCAAAAACTATGTTATGCGAGCAACCTTTAAAAAGATGGATTCATGCCGATGGTTCTAAACTATCCATGAAGGATTCAGTAAAAATTGTTGGACAACTAGCACAAATTGCGTGGGTATACCGAGCTAAAAAGTATAAGATGAAATCTGTGGTTGGAAATGAATTAAAAATGATATAACAGCTGCAATTATGATACGAATAGGAATTATTATAGTCTGTCATAATATTGAAAATAATATAAATACAGATTTATTTGTTAAACATTTAAATAAAGCGAAAAACATAGAATTTTGTTTTGTAAATAATGCAAGTAAAGATAATACACATCAAATATTAAAAGATATAAAGGAAATAAGTAAAAAGAATTTTTCAATATTAGATGTTAAAAGGTATAAATCAGATAACTCCGCAGTGCGATCCGGCTCTAGGTATATGTTTAGTCAGTTTAATTTAAACCATATTGGGTATGTTAGTACAAATTTTTTAAATAAAAAAAAGTATAGTATTTGTGGCTTAATTAAGCATATAAGAACAAATCAAGATTATATTTTAGAATATAATAAACAACTTAAGGAGGATAGTGTAATGAAACAAACCATGTTTCAATCTGTGTTTTCAATAACAGAATATTTAGAGAAATCTAAGGCCCTATATTAGCCTAGTAATAAAAAAAACAAAAAAAACTCAAGCTTAATTTAAGCCTGAGTTTTTTTTATTTACCAAGTAACAGTACCATTCATGGTTAGTATTTTACCGGTTTCAGTATTTTCAACGGTAGTATCGTCAAAAATAACCTCATTGTTGTCCTGGTCTACATTAAAGCCAGTGCCACAATCCAATTCATCAGATCCGCCGTTATAATCAGAGGCGCAAACAAATCGATATTCTTCACCATTTTTAACAATAACCATCGAGATAGCTTTTGTAGCGGCTGCATTATTCTCATCATCAAATTGTGCAGTAACAATTATAAAACTGTTGGTAAAGCTTGCTGTGGTTGGGTTTATTTCGCCATCCTCATCAATTTCAATGCTTTTATGTGTTAACGTAACCGATTTACTAGTTCCTGTTTGGTAAGCACCTTCAGCAATATTGCCAACCGTTAGGCTGGTACCAAATATAGCGGTTTCTTCACCAGATAAAGTAATAGTGCCTTTTGCGTTTCCAGAATCCCCATCCGCGTCGCTGCTGCAACCCATAAAGGTTAGTGAAACTAAAGCACATAGAATGAGGGATTTTTTTAATACATTCATAAAAAGAGATTTAAATTATTAATTAATAGCTAAAAGTAAATTTAAAATAAATAGTAAGATTTTACAACTAAAAATTATTAAATGTCTAATTTTAGTTAGTAAGCGACACCTCTAAATTATTATTCGATTTAAAATTATAAGTATTTGAAGCTGTTACCTGCTATCCGTTATATCTTTTTTATGTTTGGGCTATAGTATCTTTTATAATAGTATTAGCAAATACTAAAGTCTTCTTTATCTAGTAACACTGCGTTGCACAAAAAAGGATGCCACTTCTATCAGGGCTAAAAAATCGATTCCTATTAAATAAATAACTTGGTTTTGGAGTCTGGCTATTTATATGTAAATAAATACTAAGCCTCTAAATGTTAAATAATTACTAAGACATAAAAATTAACAAAGCCTTAATTGTTTGTTTCAATTTTTTATTATACTTTTAATTGATTTTCAGATAGATAGAGTGTGATTAAGGTCTTTTTAAATTTACTCTACTCTAATAGGTTTACCCATTATATTGCTGTTTAATTTTATCTCAATTAATTATGTCTCCATTCTCAAAAAACAAACAAAGGTTATCAAGAACCTACAAGCGTTATTTTTCAAAAACTAACGAAAATCCAGATTTAAAAGTTCTAGAAACAGATTCTAGTTTTCATTACGAATTAGAAATTCCTGGTTATGTTAAAGAAGATTTTAATTTTTATGTAAGTCGAGATAATTTGGTAGTTACCACCGATAAAAGTAATTTAAACCAAGACAGTAATGAAAATGCTGAAGGGAAAAAACATTCTTATTGTTACCCTTCTGCTTATTTTAAAATGAGAATTCCTTTACCTAGAAAATTATTAAAAAAGGAAATATTGGTAAATTATAAAAACAAAATACTAAGTTTCGATTTATTTAAGCTTAAGGATCACTCCGATGATGGCTTGTTAATATAAATCAGTACAATTTACCCACCAATAGTAATCATGCTTCGGTTGTTGTTATGCAATTTTGGTTCTTGTAGTTTTTTAAGTGTATCCATGCCACCGCGTACCTTAAATTTATCGGCAACGGCTTTTTGTATAACAGGTTCTATGGAGTTTCCAGCTCTTAAAGTGGTTAATAAATCCGATTCGCCAGCCGAAAATAAACAGTTTTTTAGTTGTCCATTTGCTGTTAAACGCAATCTATTACACGAATCGCAAAACGGATTGGTAACCGAGCTTATAATGGCAAAACTGCCTTTGTAGCCTTTTATTTTATAGTTTTTCGAGGTATCGTTAGGTGCATCTTGTATACGTTCTATGCTGTCTTCCGCGAAAGCGTTATTAACATAATCCATTACTTGGGCATAAGATACCATTTTACTCATATCCCATTTATTACCATCAAAAGGCATAAACTCAATAAAACGAACAGAAATAGGTATATCTTTGGTGAAATGTATAAAATCGATAATTTCATTATCGTTAAAACCTTTCATTAATACCGCATTTACTTTAACCTTAAAACCTTCTTTAACCAAAAGTAAAATGTTGTTGTAAACTTTTTCAAACTCGTGGCGGCGCGTAATATGTTTAAATTTTGCTGCGTCCAACGAATCTAGACTAACATTAATTTTTTTAACGCCATTGGCTTTTAAAACAGCAATAAATTTATCGATTATCACAGCGTTGGATGTAATGGAAAGCTCAACCGGAAGTGTCGCTAACTTTTCTAAAATTACCGGAATATCTTTTCTAATTAAGGGCTCGCCACCTGTTAACCTAATTTTAGTAACGCCGTTGTCTACAAACGTTTTAGCAATTTCGTAGATTTCTTCGTAAGTCATTAAATGACTTTTAGGCGATAATTTTACGCCTTCTTTTGGCATACAATAGGTACAGCGTAAATTGCAACGTTCAATTAACGAAATACGAAGATAGGCATGATCTCTACCATGTAAATCTTGTAATATGTTTGTTTTGTCTTTCATTTTTTCGTTTTGTTTAATTGCAGAATCGCTCAATCGACTTAACGACTGCAGGAATAAATATTTTAGTCGTGTCTTGCGCCTTTTAAAATTCTAAAAACATGTAACACCGATGGAAATATAGCATCCATAGATTCTTTGGCTCCGTTTGTAGAGCCAGGTAAAGCCAGAACTAAAGTATTGCCAATGGTTCCCGCAACACTTCTTGATAGCATTGCAAAAGGCATACGGTCTTGTCCGTAATTACGAATCGCTTCTTCAATACCCGGAATTCTTCTATCCAATAATGGTATTAGTGCTTCTGGTGTAACATCTCGACCCGAAAGTCCTGTGCCACCAGTATAAATTACCATGTCGATACCTTGTTCTTGATAGCTTTTTACCTTTTGTTGAATGGCTTCAATCTCATCGGGAATAATAACATATTCCGAGATTTTAACATCGCAGCTTTCAAGCTTATTTATAATCGCTTTTCCTGCCTTATCTTCTTTATGTCCAGCCGAAATAGTATCGGAACAAACCACAACAGCGGCTTTTAAATCTTTTCTAAACGCATCTTTAAAATCTGATTTACCACCTTTCTTTTTCAATAATTTAATGGCATGGATTTCTATGCCTTTATCGATAGGTTTTAGCATGTCGTACATGTTTAAAGCTACAACACTTGCGCCATGCATAGCTTCAACTTCAACACCTGTTTTGTAGATTGTTTTTACAGTAAATAAAACCGTTATTTCTAAATCGTTTATTTCATATTCAACACCTGTAAATTCAATAGGTAAGGGGTGGCAATCGGGTAAAATATCGGGTGTGCGTTTTACGCCTAATAATCCAGCCGCTTTGCTCATGGCAAATACATTGCCTTTAGGAACAGTGTCGTTTTTAATAGCTTGTATTGTTTCTATTTTGCTAACCTTTACAACAGCCTGAGCAATTGCGGTTCTTAGTGTTGTTACTTTATGTGTGATATCAACCATCTCGAATTGAATATTTATTATTTTTTATTGATTATTTCCTGCTTGCCGTTTTTCTTGAAGCCATAAAAATAGCTGTTAATTCGCTAGATTCTTTCAAAAGATTTTCAATTAAACTCTTTTCAGTTAAGTTTTCATCTAAAGCAAATTCTAACCAGAAATTAGATTCATCCACCTCTTCAATAACTATACTAATTTTAGCAATGAAACTAGGTTTAGACTGAGCAATACATGTAGCTCTATAATTTGCAGCAACAGAAGTAGAGCATCTAATCAATTGACCTCTAATATGATTAGAAAGGTATGTGTTTGGTAAAGATTTTGTTGTTTTAACACAGTTGTGGGCAAATACTTTTGTTCTATTTTTTAATTGTTCTTTCATGGTAGTTTAGTAATAAATAGTAAATAAAAAATAATCAATTATTCACTTTCCATTTATGACTCTCATCTTCAAATATTTCTTTACCAAAAACAGGAACATCTGCTTTTATAGCTTCAACGATATATTCTAAAGCTTCAAAAACTACTTTTCGTTTTGGTGAAGACACAAATACAAATAAGCAAATTTCTCCTGTTTTTACAGTACCTAAACTGTGATAAATATGCATGCATGATAAATCGAATTTATCAAAGGCAGATTCTCTAATGTCATGAAATTTCTGATTTGCCATATCTTCATAAGCCGTGTATTCAATGGCCGAAACCGTTTTACCATCAATCTCGTCTGCTCTTACTTGTCCTAAGAAAATGTTATGAGCGCCAATACTTGTTTTTGTTTGGTGTTTGTAAATAGAATTGCCAATAAATTCTGAAGTTATGGCACCTGGTTGGAATACGTTTTTTGGTTTTTTCTTTGTCATGGTTATATTTTTTCGATCTCCAAATGGAGGCGTTTTTTGTTATTACTTTTTCAGCCTTACAGGTCTTTTTAACTTTCGTTTTCCTGCGTCGTTTTAAAAACGTTGTAAGTATCAATTATTTCCTTTACGCCTTCTTTCAAACTAAAACAGTTTGTAATATTTGCACGTTGCAATATTAAAACCGCACGTTTGCTTCTTACACCAGATTGACACAAAAGGACTTTCTTTTTATCTGTAATTATTTGGTGTAAATTGTTTTCTAGCTCGCTTAACGGGATAGCTGTTATATTTAAACCTTCAATTTTTGGTAATTCATGTGCTTCTCTAACATCAATAAACTGGATGTTGTCTTTAGGAAACAAATCGTGAATAGAAATAATGCTAATTTCTGTTTCGCAATTAAAAACGATTTTGGTATTATGAAAGTTTTCTATGTTTTTTAGAATTTGAGAAATAGCGATTTCATTTCTTTTAATTTTTAAAGTGGAGGTTTTACAAGTTAAAGCATTATAGCAAAGTATGTGTCCGGAAAGGACATTACCAATACCTAAAACTATTTTTAAAACCTCGTTGGCCTGCATACTTCCAATAATACCAGGAAGCACACCTAAAACTCCTATTTCTGAGCAATTCGGTATAGTGCCTTGTGCCGGTGTATTTGGAAACAAACAACGGTATGTTGGTCCATTATTATAATTAAAAACAGAAACTTGTCCTTCAAATTTGTAAATGGCTCCAAATACTAATGGTTTGTTTGTTATTATAGCGGCATCATTCACTAAGTAACGCGTTTCAAAATTATCTGAACCATCTACAATAATATCATATTCATTAAATAATGCCATGGCGTTTTTATGCGTTAACTGTTCCGCGTAAGCGATAATAGAAATACTATCGTTTAAATCTTCTAAACGTGTTTTTGCTGCAATGGCTTTATTTACGCCTAACGATGATTTCCCATAAAGCACCTGGCGTTGTAGGTTTGTAATATCCACCACATCAAAATCTATAATGCCAATGGTTCCAATGCCTGCTGCAGTAAGATATTGTAAAATAGGGCAGCCCAAGCCACCAGCGCCAATAACCAACACTTTAGCGTTGGAAATTTTGTCTTGACCTACTTGACCAATTTCGGATAATATGATATGTCTGTTGTACCTGCTCATCATTCGTACTAAGGTAGGAATCTTATCCTACCAGTTTTTATTTTTTTATTAGCCTCCTGCAAAAGGTGGTAACAATGCAATTTCGGCACCTGTTAATTCGGTTTCTTTCGAAACGAGTTCTTGATTTTGCGCGACTTGAAAATCTTTAGTTTTTAAGGTGTTGTATTTTCTATAAAGCGTTTCTAAAAGTTCATAAATATATGTTCCGGAAACCTCTAAAGTTTCTTCTTCAATATGGGTGATTTCAGTTAATTGCCCGAAATATTTAATGGTTATTTGCATCTTTTATGGCTTTTAATTCTGTTTTAGTATTTACATTCATGGTTGTAAATTCATTTTCTTTTTCTAATATGACGTTTTTAGATTTACAGCAATTAATAGCAACCCGTAAACGTCTTTCATCATTTTTTAAAAAAGTATTAAAGGTCTTTGTAACGTCTTTATTATATAGGGCTATTAATGGCATGCCTTTACCATTGCTCTCTACCTGAATAATTTCGTGATAATCATCAATATTATCAATTAGCTTTTCAAGTATTTGTGTTTTAATTAACGGAATATCGCAACTTAAAATTAAATTATAGTCTGTTGAAGATGCTTCTAAACCTGAGCATATTCCTGCAACGGGACCTGCATTTTTAGTGATGTCGGTAATGCGTTTTAATCCGAAAACATCATAATCAGCATTATCCGAAACAATTATAATTTCGGAAACCAACGGCGATAAAGCATCAATGCTATATTGAACAAAAGGTTTGTTGTTTAGTAGTAGAAAACCTTTGTCTGTACCCATGCGGGAGCTTTTTCCACCAGCTAAAATAATGCCTGTTATGTTTTTTTTGTCTATCATTTAAGTGAAAAATAATTTGCCACAGGCAATGATTAATAC
Organism: Algibacter sp. AS12; assembly: GCF_046736315.1. Lineage (NCBI taxonomy): Bacteria > Pseudomonadati > Bacteroidota > Flavobacteriia > Flavobacteriales > Flavobacteriaceae > Algibacter > Algibacter sp. AS12. The sequence goes on along the minus strand of NZ_CP151841.1, from coordinate 4,120,378 downwards.
AAAGGCCAAAATATATCGTAAACGTTGGTTGTTAATTATTTTACTACCATAATAACCACCTAAAACGCCCCCAACTAGTGCAATGGCAACCAATAGAAAGGATTCTTTTTGGATAGTTACGCCACTATTTAGTTGGCCTATTAATCCTGCTGCCGAATTAACCCAAATAAAAAGTGCCGAAACCGCTGCGGCTTCTTTCATTTTACCCCAATGCAATAGCAGAATTATAGGCGTTAATATAATACCACCACCAATGCCAATAAGCCCAGAAAAGAAGCCTATAATAGCACCTGTAATTAAACCTTGCCAAGGTTTTATTGGTTTTATACTATTGCTTTCTTTACCAAATACGTTTAGCATTTTTAGAATAGCAAAGACTAATAATACGGCGAGTATTTTTTTGTAAATAGAAGCATCAACCTCCAAAGTACCACCCAAATAAGCGAGTGGGATGGAAGCTATGGCAAATGAGATAAATAGCTTTTTATTAAAATGACCCGCTTTGTAATAATAGAAAAATGAAATGCCTGCAACAAAAAGATTTAACAATAGGGCAGTAGGTTTCATGGTTTCTGGTGCAAAGGAAAATAACGCCATTAACGCTAAATAGCCACTAGCACCGCCATGTCCAACACTAGCGTATAAAAAGGATACGACAGGTAGGATTAATAGAAAGAGATATATGTTTTCGGTCTGTAACATTTAAATACGCTCAATTTTTTCTAGCTGTTTGTCTAAGAAGTCCCAACAGTTTTTATTGATTTCATCGAAAGCTTTAACTAAGGCTTGTCCATATTCTGTAAGTTCTGCGCCTCCGCCGCCTTTACCACCAATACTATTTATGGTAACCGGTTTTTTAGCCGATTTATTAACGGAATCTAACAATTGCCATGCTTTTTTATAAGATATATTAAGTGATTTAGCAGCTTTTGAAAGCGACCCCGTTTTTTGAATGGCCTTTAAAAGGTGCACACGACCTTCGCCTAGAAGCACATTGTTATTGGCCTCTATCCAAATTCTACTTTTTATTTTATATCCCATAATGTTGTTTTAAACTGGTAATTGGATAACCTCAATTGTATCACCTTCATTAATATCGGTAACCGTTTCCGGAGCATAAACTAAGGCATTAGAAAGGGCAAAAGTTTGCAACATCGATGAGTTTTGACCTTCCAAAATCTCAACAGATCCGTTGTTATAAATCGCTTTTAGGAATTGAGGTCTGTCGCCTTTTTTCTTAAAACTTGAAACGGATTTGGCGGTGACCCTAGGTAATTCTTCAGTATCTCTATTCATTAGTTTTTGCAACACTATAAACACATAAACATAAAAACACGACAGAGCAGCAGCAGGGTTACCCGGTAAAGCAAAAATCTGGGTGTCATCCTTTTTCCCGTAAAACAAAGGCTTTCCTGGTTTCTGTTTTACTTTATAAAAAAGCTGCTGTACTGTTAATTCGTTTAAGGCTTTACCAACAAAATCGTAATCGCCAACAGAAATTCCACCAGTAATGAGTACAAGGTCATTGTCGTTTATTGCTGTTTGTAGTGTTTCGACAGTTTTAGTATAATTGTCTTCCACTTTGTAGAGCGTAACATCATAAAACTTTAAACTGTAGAGTGCGCTTAAAAGCATTTTAGAATTGCTCTCGTATATTTTTCCGAAAGTTAATTCTTGGCCAGCCTCAACCAACTCATTACCCGTAGTAACAAGAGCAATATTTGGTTTTTTAAATACAGAAACTTCTGTTATACCCAATGAAATAAGATAGCCAATAGCTGCTGGCGTTAGCTTAGAGCCTTTTTTTAAAGCAATATCTCCGGTTTTTACCTGTTCGCCTAATGGCCTAATGTTTTGCTGTGTGTTTGCTTGTATTTCTAGAGTGATACTGTTTCCTGTTTTGGATACCTTTTCTTGCATCATAACGGCATTAGCCGAATCTGGTACTGCAGCTCCTGTAAATATTCTAACAGCTTCTCCTTTTTTTAGAATGGGTTGGTGTCCATCGCCAGCCTTTACTTCGCCAATTAAAATGTATGTTAAATTATCATGTAAATTAAGAGCATATCCGTCCATGGCCGACTGCCTAAACGGTGGCATATTAATGGGTGATATAACATCTTTAAATAAAATGTAACCTCCAGCTTTTTCAACACGCTTAATGGTTTCTTTTAAAAGCGGTTTGCTGCTATGTTTTACAATTGAAATCGCTTCAGAAATAGAGATCATAAATATTTTTCGTTATGTCCTAACAAATATAACGAATCTGTTTAAGTCGGCCATTATTATAAAAGGTTCTTCTGAGATTAATAGAAATCAAATAAAAAATGGTTGTTAAAATTTCGATTACTTAATTAGTAAGTGCATTTTATTGAAGTACCTGTAAAAATTAAATTCTAAGTATGTTAATTAAGTATTAATACTTATTTTTACATAAATATATAACTTCATGTTAGTTTCTACTTCAAACAATCCATTCGAAAATAAAACATCATTAGATGGCACGTGTGGTGTTTGTGGAAGTCATAATTGTTTGATACACAATTTTTATGATGTGCTCTTTAATTCGAAAGAAGTACGCCATAATCCGATACTAAAGTGTCAAAAAGGACAACAGTTTGTTATTGAAGGTGCACCGGTTAATGGGCTTTATTTTATAAAATCAGGAACTGTAAAGGTGTTTAGAACAGGTATTAATGGTCGCGAACAGATTGTGCGTTTTGCAAAGGCTTGTGAAATAGTTGGGCATCGTGGTTTTGGTACTCAAGAATACTATTCTATTGGAGCTATTGCGCTACAAGATACCGAGTTGTACTATTTTGCTAAAGAGCAACTCCAAGATAATTTACTTGAAAACCCAAAGTTTGCTTATAGTATGATGTTGTTTTATGCTAATGAGCTTAATAGAAGCGAGAATAAAGTAAAGTCTATTTCTCAAATGACAGTTCGCGAGCGTGTTATTGACACCTTGTTATATATAAACCGTAAATTTGGCGACTTACGCGGATTTCTAAACTTACCTTTAAGTAGGAAAGAATATGCTGATTATGCAGGAACTACTGAAGAACAAGTAATTCGTGTCTTTTCAATCTTAAAGAAGGAAGGCTTAATAAGTGCTAAAGGGAAAAAAATTAGCATTACCGATGTTCAGCTTCTAAAGAATGAAATTAGTGAGCACAACTATTTCTTAGATACTTAATGTGCTTTAATGCTTGAGTTGTCGTTATTTTACTCTTTCTTCTTCTTCTTAATTTAAGTATTTAAGACTTATAACTTTCTCTATTTTGGGAGTCCTTGTAGTTGATTTTAGTTAACCTCTTGCTGTTAAATAGTATATAGTTTAGATAGTAATTTCATTTTTATTTTGTGTGATTTTCTAAATGTAAGTACGCATACGTATTAATCAAATGAGTTGTAAGTGGTTGTTTTATAGTTTTTTATAATAAAAACATGGTTTTTAATAGTTTTTTCTATGGTAAAAAAAGAGGTAATAATATGGGGATACTCATAAAATGAAATAAAGACTACTTATATATTTGCCTTGAATAAGTATTAATACTTAGTGTAAAATTAAAACATAACAGAAATGAAATCTCTACTAAAAAAAACAACTTGGATTTTACCCGTAGCTGCTTTATTAATGGCATGCGGTGGAAAAGAAAAGAAAAATGCGATAGCAGTAAATACGGCTACACAAACCTCTAATACTAAAACGTTGGCTATTGAAAAGCCACAACTAACGTTTGGTTTTATAAAATTAACAGATATGGCACCTTTAGCCATTGCAAAGGAAAAAGGCTTTTTTGAAGATGAAGGATTATTTGTTTCTGTTGAGGCACAATCAAATTGGAAAAATGTATTGGATCGTGTTATTGATGGTCAGTTAGATGGTTCTCATATGTTAGCAGGTCAGCCTATTGCTGCAGGTGCTGGTTTTGGGCGTCAAGCTAAATTAGTTACCGCATTTTCTATGGATTTAAATGGTAATGGTATTACAGTATCTAACGATGTGTGGTCTAAAATGAAACCAAATGTACCAAAGGGTGCCGATGGAAAACCTGTACATCCTATTAAGGCAGAAGCATTAAGACCAGTTATAGATGAGTATAAAACTAATGGTAACGCATTTAAAATGGGTATGGTTTTCCCAGTTTCTACGCATAATTACGAAATTAGATATTGGTTGGCAGCAGCTGGAATTCATCCAGGTATGTACACAGCAGATAATGTACAAGGTCAAATCGATGCCGAGGTTTTACTATCTGTAACGCCTCCACCACAAATGCCAGCTACACTTGAGGCAGGTACTATTTATGGTTACTGTGTAGGTGAGCCATGGAACCAACAGGCCGTTTTTAAAGGTATTGGTGTTCCTGTAGTAACTAACTATGACATTTGGAAAAATAACCCAGAAAAAGTATTTGTAATGACAGAGAAATTTGTTGAGGACAACCCTAATACGGCTATTGCTATAACTAAAGCTTTAATTAGAGCTGGAAAATGGTTAGATGAACCATCAAATAGAGCAGAAGCAGTTAAAATTTTATCAATGTCTCAATATGTTGGTGCTCCAGAAGAAGTATTAGCTAACTCTATGACAGGAACTTTTGAATTTGAAAAAGGAGACAAGCGTGAGATGCCAGATTTTAATGTGTTTTACAAGTACAATGCAACATATCCTTTTTATTCTGATGGGATTTGGTTTTTAACTCAAATGAGAAGATGGGGACAAATTCCTGAAGCAAAACCTGCAGATTGGTATGCAAATACTATTAAAGACATTTACAGACCAGATATCTGGACAAAAGCTGCTACCCTTTTGGTAGAAGAAGGTAATATTCCTGCAGTAGATATTCCAACAACAGATGGTTATAAACCAGCTACCACAGATTTTATAGATGGTACTATGTATGATGCTAAAGATCCTATCGCTTACATCAATAGTTTTAAAATTGGTAACAAGGATAAAGCGGTACAATAACATAAAATAAATTATTGTCAGTTCGAGTGATTTTGAATAACAAGAAATCCTATTGAGAACAATGTATAGAACAAATGAGGCTCGATAAATTTTCCACTCATTATCTATTACTAAAATCACTGGAACTGACAAGTTTTTAAAAGAAAGAATACATTAAATAAATCATCATGAAGCAAAGTTTAACATTAGGAAAAGTAACCAAATTTATGGGACTCGGTTTTTTAAGCACATTAAAAGGCCTATTTACAGGGAAGCTAGATAAGGAAGAATTTAAAACTTTTTTACGTAAAACGGTAGTGCCAATTGCTTCTATTTTGTTATTTATTGGTTTGTGGCATATGGGGGCAAAGTCTTTGTATAATATTGAAGCCGATCATAAAATTGAAAAAGCTTTAACAGATCAAGGACAAGAAGCTGCAGATGCTTTACGCGCTTGTATAGCATCGGGAGAATCTGGATGCCAGCCAAACACATTACCATCGCCAAGTCAGGTTTGGGATTCTTATAAATCGCTATTACGAGACCACAATATTATTGCGGCAGATAAAGCGGCTTTTATAGAAAAAACGGCTGCCTTAAACGAGACACGTACTGCTCAAGGTTTGGATGCTATAACGTATACGGGAAGACCATCGTTTGTAGATCAAATTTTTAGAAGTTTAAAAACAGTTTTTGCTGGTTTTTTATTGGCATTATTTATTGCTGTTCCTTTAGGAATTTTTATAGGGCTAAGTCCTACTTTAAAAAGTGCTTTTAATTGGTTTATTCAAATATTTAAACCTGTATCGCCGGTGGTTTGGTATTTACTGGTTTTTATGATTGTAAAAACATTACTAATAGGCTCTAATGAAGATAGCTCGTTTACCATCTCCTTTATTAGTGTAGGATTATGTTCTATGTGGGCTACTTTAGTTAATACAGCAATGGGAGTATCATCTGTAGATAAGGATTATATAAACGTTGCCAAAGTATTAAAGCTTGGTAATTTTCAGAAAATATTTAAAGTGGTTTTACCATCGTCTTTACCATTAATTTTTACAGGTTTAAAAATTACATTATCGGTAGCGTGGATGGTTTTAATTGCTATTGAGTTATTAGCCCAAAGTCCTGGTTTAGGATTGTTTGTTTGGGAGGAATTCCAAAATGGTGCAAACGACTCTAACGCTAAAATTATTGTTGCCATGTTTGTAATTGGTATTATAGGTTTTTTATTAGACCGCTTAATGCTAACAATACAAAACTGGGTGAGTTTTGATAAAACGGATGCGATATAATTATTGACAGAAGACGGTTAACGGAAGAGGGAAGTTTAGCTCTTTTGAGGATAAGCTGATGATTGCCTACTGAAGACAGGTAACAGCAAACTAACCCGCGTTAGGGATTGTAATGAAAAGCCCACAGCGGAGGTACGGAGCGAGGACTTGTAATGTAGAGCCCGACCCTTGTGGTAACGCCCCAAAAATAACAGAGTTTAAATGTGGAATTGTTTACCTAAGAGTATTGGATAAACAACAGGCAAGTAAACGTATAAACATATAAGAAATGGCATATTTAGAATTAAATAATATTTATAAAACTTACGGACAAGGTGATAGCGAAACCGAAGTGTTGTCGAACATTAATTTAACTATTGATGAAGGGGAGTTTGTTGCTATTGTGGGATTTACTGGTAGTGGTAAAACAACTTTGGTAAATTTAATTAATGGTTTAATTGAGCCTACTAAAGGAGAAGTTTTATTTAAAGGTGAGCCTGTACAAGGAACGAGCCATGAGCGTGGAGTAATTTTTCAAAATTATTCGTTGTTGCCTTGGTTAACGGTAGGACAAAATGTTTTTATGGCTGTTAAGGAGGCTTTTCCGAAAAAGAGTAAAACCGAGTTAAACGACATTGTTGCCAATTATGTAGAGATGGTAAGTTTAACACCGGCTATTAATAAACGTCCTAAGGAATTATCTGGTGGTATGCGCCAACGTGTTGCTGTGGCTAGAGCATTAGCTATGAAACCAGAAATGATAATTATGGATGAGCCATTGGGTGCGTTAGATGCTTTAACGCGTGGTAATTTACAAGACGAAATTTTAAATATTTGGGGTAAAGATAAGCGTACCGCTTTATTGATTACTAACGATGTTGATGAGGGTATTTATATGGCCGATCGTATTATTCCATTACGACCAGGACCTAATGCAACTTTAGGACCTGAGTTTAAAATAGATTTAGAGCGCCCTAGAGATAAAACAGAAATGAACGATAACGCGAGTTTTAAGGAAACTAGAAATGCCATTATTGAGTACTTAATGGATATTGGCGATGAAAGAAAATCGAAATCTACAGTAGAATATGTGCTTCCGGAATTGAGTCCTAAGGATTTTGTAAACCAGTTTAAATAAGATTTTTATGAGTGCTATAATAGAAAATAATACAGCAACTAAATTAAATGATAATGGTCTTTTTCCTTCTAAGGATGTGATGTTGGATTTAAAAAACCTTAAAAAGGTATATCCAACGCCAAAGGGTGATTATGTGGTTCTTGAAGATTTGAATCTGCAGATTCGAAAGGAAGAGTTTGTTACCATTATTGGTCATTCTGGTTGCGGAAAAACCACTATGCTATCTATGATTGCGGGATTAAATCCTATTTCGGGAGGAAACATTTCGGTATTAGGAAAACATATTAAAGGTCCTGGACCAGATAGAGGTGTTATTTTTCAAGCGCCTAGTTTAATGCCTTGGATGACAACCTTGCAAAACGTTATGTTAGGTGTTAACCAAGTATTTCCGCATGCATCTAGAGCGCAACGTACTGATATTGCTAAATATTATTTACAAAAGGTAGGTATGGAAGATTCGTTTAATAAACGTGCTTCAGAGTTATCTCAAGGAATGCAACAACGTGTTGGTATCGCAAGGGCATTTGCTATTAAGCCAAAAGTATTATTACTAGATGAGCCTTTTGGAATGTTAGATTCGTTAACAAGAGGCGAGCTACAAGATATACTTATAGAAATTTGGAATAAGGAAAAAATTACTGCGGTTATGATTACACACGATGTGGACGAGGCTATTTTTCTAGCAGATCGCGTGGTAATGATGACTAGTGGTCCAAAGGCTAAAATTGGAGATATTTTAAATATTGATTTTGAAAGACCTAGAACCCGTAAATCGGTTTTAGAGCATAACGATTACTACAAATACAGAAAACACTTAATTGATTTTTTAGAACATTAAGTAAAAAATAATACAAATACAGGTTGTAATTTTTTTGAAGTTATGAAAATGTTTTTTTCATGATTACAGGAAAACTACAGCTATAAATTAACAAAAACTCAAACAATCAAAAATTAAAAACAAGTAACATGAAAAAACAATATGTATTAATAGGTTTACTAGCACTAGTGGTTCAATTTGCACAAGCGCAGTTTACATTAGATGGCGAATTTAGACCACGTTCGGAATATTTCGGAAATGGTGGTAATTACACAGGAGGAAGTTTTCCTGCACAGACGGCTACAGATGCCGATGAAGGTTTTATAAGTACATCAGTAAGAGCAGCCTTAAAGGCTACGTATAAAGCAGAAACGTATACATTATATACTAGTTTTCAAGAAGTTTTTCTTTTTGGGGATAGAACTCAAATATCAGCTGTTAGCAATGGAAATTTCAGAGTACAGGAAGCTTGGGCAGATTTAAAATTAGGAGAATTTTCAAGTTTAAAATTAGGTCGTCAACCATTATCTTACGATGATCAAAGAATTTTAGGTGGTCTAGGATGGGCGCAACAAGCCAGAACGCACGATGCTGCTGTTTATAAATACAAGAAAAATAAATTCAGTTTAGATATAGGTGGATCTCTAAATACTACAACTGATGAAGTTTATAATAATTCTACATTATTTTCTTATAGAGATATGGTATTCTTAAGAGCTAATACAAAAGGTGAAAAACTTAATTTATCTTTCTTAGGGTTAGTTAACACGTACCAAAATTCTAATGTAGATGGTTCTAAAAAGTCTAGTTTAATTACTGCAGGTGTACACGCAGATTATAAAGTAAATGCATTGTCGTTAGGAGCAAATCTATTCATTCAAGAAGGAGAAAGAATAGGAGGAGTTGATGTTAAAGGTGCTTTATTAGCAAGTATTTTAGCTAAATATAAAGTTTCTGATAAATTAACTCTAGGAGCTGGTTACGAAACTATCTCGGGTCGAAAAGATGATTCTGCTGCATTCTTCCCATTATATGGAACTAATCATGCATTTAATGGTTTAATGGATCGATTTTATGTTGGAAACCATGCAAACGCTGGAGGTTTAAATGACTTACAGTTATCTCTTTCTACTAAGTTTTCTGGTTTAGCTGTTAGTTTAACAGGTCATATATTTTCAGAAGTTGAAGATGTAAATGGTTTTGATGGTAAAGCTTTAGGAACAGAATTAGATTTAGTGATAGCAAAACAATTCAAAGAATTTAAATTAGTGACTGGTTATTCTCATTTCTTTGAGCCAAGTGAAATAGCTGATTTACCGGGTGTTAAATCTACTCAAAACTGGGCTTGGGCAATGTTAATTATACAGCCAAAGTTTTTAAACTAAAATCTTTTAACTTTTTTCATCAGTGAATTGGATATAATTTCATTTTATAATATGTTGTTAGTTTGATAGTCCAATTTATTTGAATCCCGCTTCGGCGGGATTCTTTGTTTAAATTAAGAAAGCTTTACTAAATTTAAGGGGTTCAATATATTACAATATCTATTCATTTTTTTTCAAATTAAAGGAAAAGAGTACGGGCAAAATAGAACGCATTATCAAATCCATAATTAAAAGATTGAATTTTTAGTGGTTTATATTATTATTGTGTTTTGTCTTTGAAATGCATATAAAAACGATTAAAAGTATTTTTACGAGTACTTTTTTTATATATTGCCAACTTTTAAATCCAAATCTATAATTAAATGAATACTTGCTCTCGCAATATATTCCGTTTCATTTTTACTAGTTTTATTGTTTTTAGTTCGTTTTATGGAATTGCACAATGTGCAGGTACTGGATCGGAAATTACAATATGTGATAAAGAAACAGATCCTAGCTTACAAGCTTTTAATCTATTCGATCAAATAACCAGTGAAACTCCAGGAGGAACATGGGTTGCAGATAGTAACTTTGATTCCGATGCTTTAAATGAAACTACAGGAATAGTGAACCTATGGGCTATAAATAGGTTTGGTACTCATGGATTTACGTATATGAATCCGTCTTGCGACGCTAGTATAGCTTCTGTAATTATAAACTTAGGTGGTTATCCGGGAGAGAACAATCAAAACCCTGGTACAAATAATGTCTGTCAGGTTTTAAAGACCGATGATGATGATACAGCTAATATTATAGATTTATTTATTTTTATAGATACGGCTAATGCCATGATTGGACCAGACACAGGCGGAGTTTGGACAGAAAGTCCAGGGAATATGGCTACGGGTTTACTATCAAATGAATTTTTTGATTTTGGAAATGTACCAATTGGTACCTATACCTTCACCTATACGGTGCCCTCTGTTAATGGTTGCCCTTCAAGTTCGGCAATTATAGATGTAGAAGTTAGACGATCTCCAAATCCTGGTGTTACATTCGATTTAAATCTTTGTGAAACCGATGATATGTCTGGCCTAAGAGCTCTAAATCTTTTTTCTAGACTAAGTGGCGAAGATTCTAATGGCGAATGGTCGGATACTAATATACCAAGTACCGGTGAACTTTCTAGCGGTACAGATTTCGAAATAAATGTTGAAAATATTTATAACACCTTTGGTGCTGGTACTTATTCTTTTAGTTATAAAGTAATACCAGATCATCCAATTTGCGAAGAACAAGAAACAACCTTTACTATTTGTATTGAAGAACAACTAGAATTAGTAGGTACTTTAGATGTGGATTGCGAAGGAGCAGTAACTCTAAATTATGATAATTCACTTTTGGCTAACGGTACATATAGCTTAAGCTATACGGTTACTGGAAGTAATTTAGGTACACATATGAATGCGAAAAATGTTGAATTTGCCAACGGAAATGCAACCTTTGTTTTAGTTCCAGATCTTGTTTTAACTACTAGTGAGACCTTAACCTTGCAAATAGACGATATCACAGCGCCATCTCCATGCGGCGGACTACCACTGTGTACTTCTATTATAAATGTGCCACCAAAAGCTTTCGATATATTTTTAGAGCCATCTATTTCCGTAACATCCACAACGGGTTGTGAGCTCGACGATATTTTAATTACCTATTTAAATACTGTCGATTCTAATTTCGATCCTATTGATGGAACACAATCTGTAACATATTCTATAAACGGTGTCGATTTTACCGATGAGGTAAATTTCTCTAACGGAAATGCCGTATCCAATGTATCTGTAGATCGTTTTATGTTAGGTAGCAATCAATTGGTGTTTTATCAATCTAATAGTTTTGTGCATTGTAAAGATTTAAATGCGGGCATTTCTCTTAATTTAATTCCTGCACCACCAAATCCTATGTTTAGTATTGTACCAGATAATAAGTGCGATGCTTCAAGTGTTCAGTTTGGTTTTAATAGCCCTTCCGGGGAATTTATAGCGTATAACCCAGTAACTTTCGATATTTACCAATATGGTAGCGAACCAGGACAATTCGAACCGAGAGATCCTAGTGTGTCATTAACCAATAATACTCAAGGTGATGGTATCGATTTGAATATTTCTAATACTAACGATGTTAGCCAACTTCCTGATGGCGATTATGTTTTTGTTATACGAAGTGTACAAGATGATAATGCAGCTTGTAGAGGATTAAGTCAAACTGAAATTGATAATTATACCGCTCAAGGTATCGATATTGGCTTAACTAAATCTGGAAATAATCATATTTTCGATGCACGTTTAACGTTTAGAATTGGAGATCCGCCATTACCTAAATTAATTAAAAATAATTTTCAAGTTTGTTTGTTAAATGGACCAGTCACTTTAGGCGATTTATCCATTTTTGCAGGAGCCAATGTTAATATCTCTCTAACCGATATAAATGATGTTGAGGTACCAGAAACTTTCGAAATAACGGAAGATGCTACTTTTAATGCCGTATTTACTAGTGCTATAACAGGTTGCGATTTAGGAACCGAGCAATTAACGGTTTCAGAAGTATCCAATGCATCGTCGCCAGTTTTAAATACCAATGTATTTTGTAGTTTGGTAACCAATACGGTTTCAAACCTAGATACTACTGCGCAAGATATTGTGTGGTACGATTCCGAAACCGATGGAACAGCTTACAACACATCAGACGTTATAGACACTAATAATGCATATTGGGCAGAAATAACTATTTCTGGAGGTTGTGTAAGTACAACAAGAACCCAAGCTGTAATTACTTTTGTAAATCAGGCTAATACGCCAACACCATTAACAAATCAGTTTTGTTCTTCGGCAACGCCTACAATAAGCGATTTACAAATAGAAACAGATGCGGCTATTGTACAGTGGTTTACATCGGAAACAGGACCAGAATACACAAGTACCGCCTTACCACTAGATGAAACAAAGGAATATTGGGTATCGCAAACAGCAATTCAAGGCTGCGAGAGCGAGCGTGTTCAAGTTACATTTACAACAACCGATGTAGCTCCAAACCCAGAGCCTATTACAAACAGTTTTTGTACAGCCGATGGTACGGTGTATACTTTAGAGGATTTGGCTTATAACCAATCGTCACTGTCTCGAGAAGGTGAGCTTACCTATTTTTCAGATGCAGCAGGAACAGTAGTTATTCCTTCTACAGAGTTACTAGAAAATGTTGCTAGTCCTGTTTATGTGCAACAAATTATAGCAGAGGCATGTTCTAGTGCTATAGTGGAAGTTAATTTTTCGTTAGAAGATAGAGCTTCAAAACCAGAATTAACACCAGTAACATTTTGTTTAGAAAACGAGCCTACAGTTCAAGAGTTAATAGATGCTTTAGAAACACAAACGTCAAATACTATAACCATTTATGAAGATGAAACCACTACAACAGCATTAGATGCTACTTTGGAATTATCGACGCTTACAGAGCCTATTTACGCTTCTCAAACCATTACCGCAGGGTGCGAAAGTAACGAAAGAACGGAGGTTGCTTTTACTTTGGCTAATCCAACAATTTCAAGCAACGATTTTCAAGTACTGTACTGTAGTATAGACCAAGCTACCTTAAACGATGTGTATTTTGGCAACGGAACCGTGGTATGGAAGGACGAAAGCGATAATCCTTTATTAGGAACCGTTTTATTAGAAAACGGAATGTCCTATTTTGCGCAGGTAGAAGTGGAATCTTGTTTAAGTGAAGCTATAGAGATTCAAATAACTTTGGTGGATGTTCAAGATCCTTTACCAAGTGCTACAACAGCTAATTTTTGCGGAATAGAAGAAAAACAAATTGCAGATCTATTAGAAGATGAGTCTGGTAATGCACACTTTACTATACCAGCTAACCATACTTTAGTTTGGTATGATTCTTATGACGTGTCTACACGAACCAGTCTAGATAACAACACGGTACTAGATAACGGCACCTATTACGCGGTTTACGAAGTCACTTCAACAGTGTCGGGACAAACCATAACATGCGAAAGCAATGCGGTAGGCATTACAGTCGATTTAACAGCTTGCGATCCAAAAGAATTAGTCATTCCAGATGCATTTTCTCCTAATGGCGATAGCATCAACGATACCTTCGAGTTACAAAACATAGAATTTGTTTACCCAGATTATAACATTGAAATTTATAATAGATACGGACGTGTTGTTTTTAAAGGCGATATAGAAGTTGGTTTCTGGGATGGTAAAAGTAATCAAGGTGGATTTTCTAGCGGCGAAGTTTTACCAACAGGCGTTTACTTCTACGTAATTAATTTTAATCGATTTGATACAAAACCATATCAAGGACAAGTTTATTTAAAACGATAATGACTAGCAATACCAATTCAAAAATGTCAAAATATATAAAATCTGTGCTGTTAGCTTTGTTGTTCTGCAATGTAGTAGTGGCGCAACAAGACCCGCAATTTACGCAGTATACTTACAATATGAACGTTGTAAACCCTGCGTACTCCACAACCGATTTCGGTGTTGTTAATTTAGGTGCTAATTACCGTAAGCAATGGACAAACACCATTGGTAGTCCTAGAACGTTTTCATTTTTTACACATACGCCTTTTAATGATAAAATTGAAATGGGACTAACATTTACAACCGATCAAATTGGGCAAGATGTTATCGAAATAAACGAAAAAAATATTAACGCAGACTTTGCATACGTTTTAAATATTAATACAAACAGTAAGTTGTCTTTAGGATTAAAAGCCGGTTTTACTTTATATGATACTGCTTTTACTGGAAGCTTAATAAATCCTAACGACCCTACATTTACTAATAATGTAAATGAGGTTTATCCAACCATTGGCGCAGGTGCTTATTATTTTACAGACTCCTATTATTTGGGGTTATCTGTTCCTAATTTTTTACGAACAACTCAACTTGATGATGCTGTTGTGGCTACAAAACTAGGAAAAGAGGAGGTGCACTTTTATATGATTGGTGGTTACGTATATCCTGTAAACGAAAATTTAAAATTAAAACCTTCATTTATGGCTAGAGCCGTAAAAGGCGCTCCAGTTAATCTAGATGTATCTGTAAATGCCTTAATACACGATCGTTTGGAAGCTGGTCTTTCGTATAGATTAGACGATGCTGTTAGTGGTATTGTTGGGTTTAGAGTTACACCATCGTTTAAGGTGGCTTACTCTTATGATGCTACGGTTTCAGAGTTTTCTAATTATAACAACGGATCGCACGAAATTGTATTATTGTTCGATGTGTCGTTATTCGGTTTAAAAGAAGGATATAAAAAATCACCAAGATTTTTCTAAAAATATTATTGATGAAAAAATTACTACCAATATTTGCATTCATACTTATGTTTTCTGGGTTTGCACAGGAAAAAGAATCTTCGGTTAATTCCATTTTTAATAATGATTTACGACGTGCTAATGCCTATTTTGAGCGTGCGGATTATGCTAAAGCTATTCCGTTTTACGAAAAAGTAAATACAAAACAGCGTATTACCCAAGTTGTTGAAAATTTAGCGACATGTTATTATAACATTGGCGATCTTAAATCGTCTGCAAGACTTTACGGTTATTTGGTAAACAGTAAACGTGGTAATAAAACAGACCAGAATGTATTTAGGTACATCCAAGCGCTTAAAGCTTCGGGGAATTATAAAGATGCTAATAGTGTTAGTCGTGAATTTCTAGCAGAAAAAGGAGATGTTTCAGTTTTAAAAACTTTTGATGCTGAGGTTGTTAAGCAAGAAAATATTATGGCTATTGGTAATCGTTATAATCTTGAAAACTTAGCTATAAATACTGAGAATTCAGAATTTGGTATGTTTCCTTATCAAGATAATTTAGTGTATGCAGCTTCAAAAAAAGAAGTACATAAAAAGAATATTTTTAGTAAGTATTACGGTTGGAACAATCAGCCCTTTTTAGATATTTATAAGATTAATAAAGATAGTGTTTCAAAAGGAAGTACAGCTTCAGAGTCTATTTCAAACACTATAAATACTAAACTTCACGAAGGTTCTGCAGCTTTTACTCAAGATCTTAAAACCATCTATTTTACTAGAAATAATTATACTAAAGGTAAAGAGGTAAAAGATGATAAATCTGTAACTCATTTAAAAATTTATAAAGCCGAATTAATTGAAGGTGTTTGGACTAATATTGAAGCGCTTCCATTTAATGGTGATGATTTTTCGGTAGAACATCCAGCATTAAGTCCAGATGGCACAAGATTGTATTTTGCCTCGGATATGCCTGGGACTTTAGGTGAGTTCGATTTGTTTTATGTCGATATAAAGGCAGATGGTACTTACGGGACACCTGTTAATTTAGGTTCTGCCATAAATACGGAATACCGCGAACAGTTTCCATTTATAGCAGATACTGGCGATTTATATTTCTCATCGAACGGGCAATTTGGTTTTGGAGGGTTAGATGTATTTTGGGCGAAGAAATCCGGAACTAGTTTTCAAAAGCCAGATAATTTAGGGTTACCACTTAATTCTGGTTACGATGATTTTGCTTTTTATTTAGATAAATCCTTAAAATCTGGATTTGTATCATCCAATAGAATAAAAGGTAAAGGGAGCGACGATATTTATAGTTTTAACGAATCTAAACCTTTAATTATAGAAAATTGTAAGCAATACATAAATGGGATTATTACAGATAAAGAAACCGAAGCATGTATTACAAATGCAAAGGTGACACTTACTTTAATTTCTGAAGATCGTAATACAAATATAGATACGTTTACAACCAAGGAAGATGGTGCTTTTAATACCAATGTTAATTGTGAAATAACAGTGCTGGTAAAAGCATCTGCCAATGGTTATCAGGATGCTGAGCGTAAAATAATAATAGGAGGAGAGCGCCATATAAAGAATGATGCATCTTTAACACTTGTATCTTTAGCTTCTATTAACAAAAAAGAGAAGGAAAAGCAGCAAATAGATTTCGAGAAAGAACGACAAAAAGAGCAGGAAAAACTAAAGCAAGAACAAGTAAAGCTTAAGAAGGATGCCGAAAATAAAAAGAAAGAATATGATAATATTATAGCTTCCGAACCTAATATACAAACCGAAAACAACAGGCTTGTTATTGTAACGGCAGATATAAATTTTGATTATAAACTTTGGTATATTCGAAAGGATGTTAAAAAAGTTTTACAACCTGTTGTCGATTTACTTAAAAAATATCCTAATATGCAAATTGAGATTGAATCGCATACCGATATTAGAGGAAATGAGGCTTACAACAAAGATTTGTCTCAAAAACGAGCAACTTCAACTAAAGAATATTTAGTGTCTAAAGGCATTGAATCTTTCCGAATTACTGCCATTGGTTATGGTGAGTCTAAACCGTTACAAAAGTGTGTTACAGAAGATGCTTGTAGCGAAGAGGAGCATGAAATTAATAGAAGATCGGAATTTGTTATAAAGCAACTACAGTAGTTTTATGTTTCATTTAGTACAAACTAAATGAAACATAAGTTATTTGCTTTAATAAATATATTCTAGTGGGTAAATTTGGACTAATAATTAGTTGCTTTTTGATAAACCGACATCATTACAGTTGTTATCAATAGTAACTTCTCCTTGAACGTCTTTTAATGGTAAGGAGAAAAAGAACGTACTACCTTCACCTAGTTTGGAATTTACCCAAATAGTACCATCTAAAAGGTTAACAAGTTTTTTTGCGATGGTAAGCCCTATACCTACACCTTCATGCGTTCTGTTAAATGATCCATTAACTTGTGTAAAACCATTAAAGATTAAATCTTGATTATTTTGGTCTATCCCAATACCTTCATCTGCCACGAAAAAGATAATACGCATATCATTATCTTTTTTACAAATTTTAAACCCATAATCGATGGTGCCAGTTTCCGAAAACTTAATAGCATTTTTTAATAGGTTTGTTAAAATGTGTTTAAGTTTTAACTCGTCGGTATAAATGATTAATTTACTATAATTTGTCGGGATGGATAGTTTGAAATCTAAGTGTTCTTTTCCTAAATTATTTCGATAATCTCTAATTGATTTATGAATGTCGTAAAATAATATGTTTAAATCGACATCCTTCATAATCAACTTTTCTTTTCCAGATTCAATTTGCGACATCTTAAACAGGTCATTAATAAGTTTTAGTAAATGCTCTCCACTTATATTAATAATTTTTACATACTCCAGGATTTCTTCTATGGAAGAATCGCCTTCTATTAAATCTGAAAGTCCAATAATAGCATTAAGAGGTGTTCTTAACTCATGAGACATGGTGGCTAGAAACTCAGATTTTACTCGGTCGCTTTCTTCAGCTTTTTCCTTAGCATCCGTTAGTTCTAGAGTACGCTCTTTAACTAAGTTCTCTAGGTTGTTTCTGTATTTTTCAAGTTCTTTGTTTTGAAGCGTAATTTCTTGTTGCTTTTCTAGAAGTAAGCTGTTTTTATTATTTAACTCTTCGGTACGCAACTTAACTTTTTCCTCTAAGGATGCGCTTAGCTCACTTAGTTGGTCGTTTTTTATTTTAAGCTGGCTATCCTGCTGGTAACTTTTAAGCGCTTGCTTAACAGTTAAAACAAGGTCGTTAGTATGCCAAGGCTTAGAAATATACCTGTAAAGGCGCGCATAGTTTATTGAATTTGCAACGCCTTCAATAGTGGCTTGCCCTGTTAGCAATATGTTTAATGCATGAGGTGATTTTTCATGAACTTTAGTTAAAAACTCGTCACCCTTCATAATTGGCATGGCATAATCTGCAATAACAACTTGAATTTCATAATTTAATTCTAATAAATTGTCGATAGCCTCTAACGCTTCTATACCAGATTCTGCCGTTTCAATAATATAATTATTACCAAAAGCATTTTTTAGTTCAGTTTTTAAGCTATTTAGTACGATCTTTTCATCGTCTACACAAAATATTACTCCCGTTTTCATTCGTCCTAGTTTTTAATAAGTTGCACTTCCAGAATCTATACAAGAAAATAATTCCGATTGAACCCAAGGTTTTCTAATACATTTATATAAACTTGCTTCTTTCCTAGTTTTTTCAATGGATTTAGTATCTGCCTGCCCTGTTAGCATTATTTTTAAAGAATTAGGGTATTTGTTATGCACTTTAATTAAAAACTCGTCACCCTTAATACCTGGCATTAACCAATCGCTAATTATAATTAATTTAACAGTAAGGTCTATCATTATTTCATCAATAATTTCTAAGGCCTCATTAGCACTTTCGGCGGTTTCATACAGAAATGAATTTCCATAATTTGCTTTTAATTGTGCTTTAATGCTGTTTAATATGATTTTTTCATCATCGACACATAAGATTACAGTTTTCTCCATAGCAATATTCTTATATTTTTGTTGAATCATGTTTACGGTTCATTGTAGGCAGATAAACGTTAAAAGTGGTTTTACCCGGTTTACTTTCTACTTCAATTTTTCCGTTATGCTTTTCTATTATTCGTTTTGAAATGTCCAATCCAATTCCCGTTCCTTCTCCTGTTGGTTTGGTGCTAAAAAATGGTTCGAATATTCGGTTTATTTCATTTTTAGGAATACCTTTTCCGTTATCGGTAATGGAAACAACTACCCAATCTTTTTCAGTATAAACTTTTATATCTAGTTTACCGCTTAATTCCATGGCATAAATGGCATTGTGAAGTATGTTGGTCCATACTTGATTGAGCTCATCATAATAACAAAGGATTTTTGGTACTTTATCGTAACTTTTAGAGACTTCAATACCTTGCTTGATTTGATTGTTATAAAGCGTTAAGATGTTTTCAATACCTTCAGTTATATCTGCAAGCATTTGCTCATCATTATTATTAATTCGAGATGAATTTTTAAGAGCAAAAACTACCTTTGATGCTCTTTCGGCTGCAAATTCAATATTTTCTGTACTGCGTTGTAATCCTGTAATTTTATACGCAACTTCTAGAATTTTTTCAGAATTTTCTGTTTTTAGAAGATCCAAATATTTTTCGACACCTTCAACAACCATCATGTCTACAAAAGTATCTGCAAAAGAGTAGGCATTTTTTATATTATGGTTTTCAAATATTTCTGCTATCTTTTTCTTGAAAACACGCTCCTCTTTCGAGGTTAACATATGTCTGTTTTTAAAGGAGTCTTCCATAAGGGCTAAAAATTCGACCCTAAGTTTCTCTGGCAATTCATTAATGAATATTGGATACTCATTTAACACAAAATTTAAGGTGTTTTTAATATTGCCAATAGAAGAACGAATTGCGCCAAGTGGTGTGTTTATTTCGTGTGCAACACCAGCGATAACTTGACCAAGTGCAGCTAATTTTTCTGAATTAACAAGTTTTTGTTGCGTTTGTTTTAAGTTACCTAATGTTTCTGTTAATTCGGTTGTTCGTTGTTTTAATGATTCTTCTCGTTCGTAAATTTGCAGAAGCATTTTATTATATTCATCTACTAACACGCCTATTTCATCATTGCCTTGTTTTTCAACACGCATTTGATAATTCCCTTTCTCCGAGATTTCTTTAGTAGCTTTTGTTAAATATATTATGGGCTCTGATACTATTTTTTGTAACCAATAAGCAAGTATATAATTAGCAACGAGAAGGCCAACTAATAATAGGAGCATAGTGGTTACGTAGTCTCTAATTTTTAATGATAACACTTCGGTAGAAACTCTTAAGTAAATAGAGCCTACTTTACTGTTTTCAATATAAATGGGTCTGAAAACGCTTAAAAAATTGGCATCGAAATTCTCCCAAGAATCAGAACTATTAGTGTTTGAAATTAGGACTTTTTCTCCGTCTGCATAAAAATCTGCAAATATTTCATTATCATTATTATAAACAATTCCAACATCTACAGAAGGAATGTTTTTTAGTTTTTGTAATGTTTCTACAGCGTTTTCTGAAACATCGAAATCCAGGGAAACAGCACAATATTCTCCAATTAAATTAGCATTAATAATGGTGTTGTTTTTCATGTCTTCTTTAAAATTAGCAATATTGCTAAAGATGACATACGTTAAACCTATTACAAGAGAAAATAAGGATACGAGTTGGATAACAAGTATCATTTTAAATTTTATGGATAGGTTTTTAAATAACATATATTATACTATGATAAATAAAATGCTGCTATTTAAAGGTCATTGTTACTATATAAACTTCATCTTCAAAAGGCATAGTAACTGTACCTACAATTGCTGAAGATGAGATAGATTTAATGTCGATTGATGAATATCCAATATCTCCTACTAAAGGAATGGCATATATTAATGTTTCTCCGAAGGTTAATACAGTTTCATCTGAATTTAATTCCCAAGTGGTTTCTAAAACTACGCTGTTATTAGCATCATTTACTACTAATGTACCATCTGAATTAAATGAAAAAGAGTAGTCTTTGGTTTCATCGGTTTCAAATAAGGTGATATCTGTAATTTCTACTCCTGCGTAAACTATGCTAGGAGAAAGCATTTTACTTTTTATAACCCAAGTTTTAGAACTTAATATATCATTAGACGACGTTGATTCGTCCTCACTACATGAGATTAAGCTAAGAACTAAGCTGAAAATTGTAATTAAAAAGTATTTTCTTTTCATAATAAATTGGGGGTTTAAATTATTTTAATTTAATATTTCCATTTTAAGCCTATTAATACAATAGAGCCTATGTTATCTGCAAAGCCATATTCGCGATGTTTTCCTAATAGGTTTTTTCCGGTAATATGTATTAAAGCGTTTTTATTTAATTGGTAAGTTGTTTTCGCATTTAAAACTAGGTTGGTTTTTATATCCACTTGCGATTTATCCTTTTCAAGATTTTCTAAATCGTTTATTTGATAGTAATTATAACTTGCAAACTCATGTTGAGAATAGACGTAACCATCTGTATTAAAGCTCCATTTACTATTTGGTTTATAGTTTAAAGTAAAACCTCCAAAGAATGATGGTGTTGCATCTTCACTCCATTGTGTAGGGTTTGTGGTATTGCTTAATGTAGTTGTTAAAATATCGCCTTCAGGATTAAAACTAAATTCAATATCTGTTAATTGTACATCAATATCTTTCCTGCCAGAAATGTTCGTTTTTTGATAATTACCAAAAACTTTTGCTTTAAATTTATCGCTAAATTCATAATCTAATGTAAAGCCTAAACCGTATTGGCTAGCATTTAGGTTGTAGTTTTCAAATTTAACAGCACCATCTGCTCTTATTGATAATAACGTTCCTGGCGCTCCAGATTCGTCTAGTTCTTGTTCGCTGGTATAACTATGGTATGCATTAGGATTTACAAAGTTATCTACGTTTGAGTAAAACATTTCCAAATCTAAACTTAAACTGTTTGTTATTTTAGTTCTCCATCCTATTTCGGTACTTGTTATAGTAGGGTATTTTAGGTCCTCTTTTCCGTTAATAGTTAGATGAACAGGTACGTTGATGGGGTCTGTTACCCCTTCTATTGTTCGATCATAATTTATTTGAATATTACCATTTAAATAGGTGTCAAAAAAGAAAGGTGACTTTGACGCTTTAGAGTGTACAGCACGTACTAAATTGTTTTTATTAATGCGATAGGTAGAAGCTATTTCGTAATTCATGAAATAGTGTTTGTTAAACCCAAATTTATCTACGCGAGCAGCACCAATAACCCTAAGTTTTTCGGTAGGTTTCCATTCTGTTAGCATAAATGCTGAAAAAGAAGATGTTTCTCGTGCTTCATCTTTAAAATCGAAATTTAGGTCATTAAAACTAAACCTTTCTTTATAGGTAAAAGGACTGTTGTACGATAAATGTTTATAGTTAATTCCTGGTCTAATACTTACCGTTTTAAATTCTTTAAAATACTCTATATTACCTTCAATATTAGTGAACTTATAAGAATTAAATTGGTAATTGTTTTCGTCTTTACCAGAGTTAATATTAAACTGTCCGCTTAAATTATTGTGCTTTATTTTTGCATTTATATAATAACTTTCTGATTCGGTTTGAGACAATGGTGTTGCTAAATTTAAGAAGCCTGTTCTTTGACTTTGAGACTTTTGAGCTCCAACAGCAATATCTATATTAGAATTTACACCATAATTATGTGTAAAAAAGATGTTTCCGCCAGCTCTTCTTAAGCTAAGATCTTCATCATAAAAAGCACCTAATTCCTTTTGGTATTCATTATAGGTCCAAGGTTCATTGGTAATATGATCTTTAACAGGAGCCACAAACATGGTTAAGCTATCTACGCCTACATAATCTTTTCTAATAAAATCATAGTACTTACTATCAAAACGATAGCGTTCAGAAAAATTACCAGAGAACGTTAGTTTTGTCTTGTCATCCCAATTATAGCCAATATTTAAGCTAGAATTCGTTGCATTATTAGTTCCCATTTGGGTATTTACAGTAATATTTTTTCCTTTTTTATTGGCATGAGAGGTAATAATATTAATTACACCCGTAACAGCATTAGGGCCATATAAAGCAGATGCAGGACCTCTAACCACTTCAATTCTTTCAACATCATTTAAATCTACAGGTAAGGTTTCCCAAAATGTTCCACCACTAAAATAACTATATACAATTCGATTATCAATCATAACCAATATGGTTGTATTATAAGACAATGTTAAATATACATTTTTTGTAATATCATCATACCCTCTAATATGAATATCATAATTACCAGGGGTTATTTCTCTAACAATCAATCCTTGAGATAATCGAAGTGCCTCAGGAATACTAGCTACACCAGAATTACTTATTTCCTCCTTACTAATAATAGTTGTAGATAAGGGGGTTTCAAATAAATCTTCTGGGTGTTTAGAAGCGGTTACAACAACATCTATATCCAACAACTCCTCAAGAGTCATTTCATTATACACTTTGTCCTGTTGAGCAAAGGTTTTAACGCATAACGTTGATGTTATGATGATAATGAACAAAAGTATTTTTTCCTTAAAATTCATAACTTGTTTCATTTAAAAATTTTTCCAATTCTCAATATATCTGAAGAGAATGATTGACCTTCCATATCTAACGATGTTAAATTCACCAATATCTTAGGTTTACTATTTTCAATTCCAAATCCGAGGGAAACTTCGCCTTCCTCTACAAATCGAGTTGTAGCGGTTACTGATAAAACTTTATTAGCTTTACATAGATCAGAAAAACCATGTATGCCTTCCATGAAATAAACTACTTGGAAACCAGAAATGTTTTTCTCTAATTCTTTTGGGGTAATGGCTTTTACAACCATAGAAGATCCTAGTCCTTTAATGAATTCGTCTTTATCCAGTAAAGTGTTATTGTTATAAACAACTAAGATTTTAATTTTATTGTTTTGGGGTATTTGAGGGTTATATTTTAAAACTTTGGTTAATAGTGCCGCCTGAATATTTTCGGGTACAGCTATTTTTTGAGCATTAACAATGTTACCCACGCATAAGAAGATGCAGATAAATGCTAATTTCTTAGCAATGAAGATTATATTTTTGGGTAACTTTAAGTTAAACATTTAGTAGGTGTCTGTTCTAACTTTAGATTCTTTAATTTGGGCAAATTAAAAGAATCTCTTGTTATGGCATCATGATTTTTATCAGGTTATTAAACTTTTAAATTGTACAAAAAAATGCGCCAAGTGTACTTCTACCAATAAATGATTGATTATAATAGGAAATATAAAAGGGCTTTTGAGTCTTTGTTTCACATAGTGAATTACGAGAGAAGAGCATCAAAAGCAAGCTTTTGTATAGAGTCATTTGGGGCTGATTTATTTTATGATTTCTTAAAATAGGTTTAAAATTAAAACATAATTTAAGTGAATCGTAAAATTTTACTGCTACAAAAATAAGTATTTTATCTAACATATTTACTTCTTGTCGATTTTTTTTACTCCAATTATTTTGACGGATTAATGTTTTAGTTGATAAAGAGGACCTTTTTAAACTATAAAGAAGCAGAATATTTCTCTCGAAATAGTATTATATAAGCCATAAAAATTGAGTACTCGTTATAAAATGGTTGAGAGAGAAGCCGATGATTTAGTGTTAAAATTAAAATACATTTCTTACATTTAAGGGGTAAACTAAATTTTATGCTTAAAAAAGTTTTTGCTAGTGCTGTATTTGGTGTTGAGGCTTCAACCATAACTGTAGAGGTAAATGTAGATAAAGGTGTAGGGTATCATCTGGTAGGATTACCCGATAACGCTATAAAAGAAAGTAATTTCAGAATTGCGGCAGCCCTTCAAAATAACGGCTATAGAATTCCAGGAAAAAAGATTATAATTAATATGTCGCCTGCCGATTTACGAAAGGAGGGAAGTGCATACGATTTAACTTTAGCCATTGGTATTCTAGCATCTACAGATCAAATTAAAGCCGAAGACCTAGACAAATACCTTATTATGGGCGAATTATCTTTAGATGGCGGATTACAACCCATAAAAGGCGCATTACCCATTGCTGTAAAAGCCAGAGAAGAAGGTTTTAAAGGCTTTATTCTGCCTTCGCAAAATGCCAAAGAAGCCGCCATTGTAGATAATCTTGAAGTTTACGGCGTTGATAATATAGAGCAAGTCATTAACTTTTTTGATAAAGGCGAACCTCTAGAGCAAACCATAATAAATACGCGAGAAGAATTTGAGAAAAGTTTAGATTTTCCTGAGTTCGATTTTTCCGATGTTAAAGGACAGGAAGGCATAAAACGTTGTATGGAAATTGCAGCTGCTGGTGGCCATAACATTATTTTAATTGGTCCTCCTGGTGCAGGTAAAACTATGCTAGCAAAACGTTTACCTAGCATTTTACCACCAATGACGTTGCATGAAGCTTTAGAAACCACTAAAATTCATTCGGTTGTAGGGCGCGTAAAAGATACAGGTTTAATGGCTCAACGTCCGTTTAGAAGCCCTCATCATACCATTAGCAACGTAGCGCTTGTTGGCGGCGGAAGTTATCCGCAACCCGGAGAAATTTCATTATCGCACAATGGGGTTTTGTTTCTAGATGAATTACCCGAATTTAAGCGAGAGGTTTTAGAAGTGATGAGACAGCCATTAGAGGATAGAGAGGTAACTATTTCTAGAGCAAAATTTACGGTTACCTACCCATCGTCTTTTATGTTGGTTGCTAGTATGAATCCGAGTCCGAGTGGGTTTTTTAATGACCCAGATGCGCCAATAACATCATCTCCAGCAGAAATGCAACGTTATATGGGAAAAATTTCTGGTCCCTTGTTGGATAGAATTGATATTCATATTGAAGTAACCCCAGTGCCGTTTGATAAGTTGAGTGACGACAGAAAAGGAGAAACCTCGGTAGATATTAGAAAACGAGTTACAAAAGCTAGAGAAGTGCAAACTAAGCGCTTTGAAGATTCTGATAGTGTACATTATAATGCACAAATGAATGTGAAACAAATTAGAAAACATTGTGTTTTAGATGACTCCTCAAAGCAGTTATTAAAAACCGCCATGGAACGTTTAAATTTATCGGCTCGCGCGTATGATAGAATTTTGAAAGTATCACGTACTATTTGTGATTTAGAAGGCAGTGAAAATATAAATGGTTCGCATATTAGTGAGGCTATTCAATATCGTAGTTTAGATCGTGATGGTTGGTTGGGTTAATATTTGTTATCGCCACTAGTCACAGACTAGCGGTAGCGGGGAAACATTTAATTGTTTAAAACTTTATAAATGTTTAGTTTAAAAAAGATGGACTAAAGTGTAATTTTGAGAAAAATGAATTATAGTGAATATAAAGCGACTTATTGAAAATTTAAGATCATCAAAAAAAAATAAAATGTTAGGATTATTAGCACTTTTTTTAGGAATTTCAACTTTAATAGTCACATATTTAGCTACTTCAGCTGATAATAAAAATACAGAAGAATTTCAAACACGATCAGAAGGAAAATTAGATAATATAAATAAAACTAATAAGGATATAGATGAAAAATTTAATACTCATAAAATAGAATTAGATTCTTCATTAAAAAACCTTGAAAGTAATGATAAAAAAATTTATGATGAAGTTTCTAATACTAAGGAAATTTCAGGTAATAGTTCAAAGGATATTAAAAAAATAATAACTAATCAGAAGAATACTTCTAATGTTATGAATGATATCAATTTTAATACAGAAAGTGCACGTTTTTTTCAAGAGCATCCATTTGAGAAATATGGAAGTTTTTTTAAATATGGTTATGTAGTTTATCATCATAATTCAGAATTCGAAAAGCCTTTTAAGAAAGCATATGGAAGCAAAATTTTTGTTGAATACATAGAATATTCTGATAATGTTACTTTTGGGCCTCATAAAAGTGGAACAGAAAATTTATATACGCTAGGTTTAAATATTAAGTTTAAAAAAATAGCTGGTGAAAGTTATATAAGGAATGGATACATGGAACACAGTGTTTTAGTTAACTCTTTTAATGTAGAAAAAGTTCAAAAGTTACCTGCTCTTTCAGGATATGGTCATCCGTATTATAATTTTTGTGATTACTTTATTTTACTAAATCATGAAAAACCATTTACTTACGCTATTGGTCCACAAGACTGTGGTATTTCTAAAAATATATGATATTTTCCCCCGATACCGCTAGTCTGGGACTAACGGCGATTATGAAAAAATAAAAAATAGTATCAAATCAAAATCTCATCAATAACGTCTCAATTCATAATCTGAAACTTCACCATTAGTAATTACAACATGATATAAATTCCCAAAATCGTTATCATCATTTTTATTGTAAACCTCACTATTAATGATACTATTCACTAATTTAGGTATGGTATTACTATGGCCAACTATTAAAGTGTTTTTTTGTGCTTTTAATATTTCTGCAACATCAAGTTCATTTGGTTTGTATACAGTTGTTTCCAAGTCGTTTTTATCTGCAGTTGGTTTAGCCGTTAGTAGTGTTCTTTTGTAGTTTGTTGAATATACCGCATCAATATTAACGGCGATTAAAATGTTGCTTAGGTTTTTGGCACGTAACAATCCTTCTTTCGTTAATGTTGGATTGCCATCATTAGGATTTGAGGTGTCTTTTTCAGCGTGTCTAACAAAATAATAATGATTTACAGTCTTTCTAGTTTCAGAGATTTCATCTGTTTTGTTTTTACAAGCAAACAGTGTAAGAATGGAGAAGACGATAAAGATATATTTATAAATCATGGTTTTGTAATTACCAATTTGAGAGTTGTTTTTTAGCTGTTGCAGCGTTTACTTTTTTTCTTCA
The DNA here is from genome assembly GCF_046736315.1 of Algibacter sp. AS12. Lineage (NCBI taxonomy): Bacteria > Pseudomonadati > Bacteroidota > Flavobacteriia > Flavobacteriales > Flavobacteriaceae > Algibacter > Algibacter sp. AS12. Next base: position 4,092,529 of record NZ_CP151841.1, on the reverse strand, counting down.
GTACGTAATACCTTATCAGTCCAAAGTACCGCTGCCATAAGCGTATAAAAAACTTTAAAAGGTTTATCGTAAAAGTTTTTTTCATATTCTGCATTATTACGCATAGTTTTAGTTTTTGGTACTAATGCAATGGCAACCAAATTAGGAATATCTTCTACTTTAGGATATATAAGAGGGTCTACGGTATAGGAATTCATTCTATTGGATATGTAAACCATATCTTTTCCGCTAAAATGTTTTTGAATAATTTTGTTAAGTTCTTTTTCATCAGGAGGTTTTATAATAGCCCCATCATGTATTTGATTGATAACATAATGATCAAAAATAAAAATATCAGTTTGTTTTAAATTGTAATGTTTGATTATTCCCATATATTACTTTAGTAGTTAAATTCAAGTTAATTATCGTTAAAACGACATAATTTCGTACAAATATAAAGCTATAGTAATTCTTTTCGTTATATTTTTCTGAAGTTTTTATATCCAATATGGAATAGAAATAAATTTAAATTAACACTTCTAATGTTAATTTAATGTAAACAAATTGTAAATTTAAGGTAAATAAATTGTATATTTGTTTAAAAATCAGGGTTATGAGCGTTCGAAAAACAGAATCAGAAGGAGTTGCAAATAAATTATCATATAAATATTGGCTGTTTACAGTAAAGCTGAAATTATATATTAAAAAATATAATAGAGTATTGGCGATGCCATATTTATAGATATGTAAATTAAAAATTTAGTTAATAAAAAAATCACACTTTAATTAAAAGTGTGATTTTTTTATATATAACAAATAGTTTCTGTAGTTTGACTTATAGACGATTTGATTCAGGATTAAAAAGCTTGTTTCTAATAGCGTAGAGTACTAAGCCTATTCTATTTCTTACCTTAAATTTAGTAAATAATGCATCACGATAGCCGTCTACCGTTTTTGGACTTAAGAACATTTTATCTGCAATTTCCTTATACGTTTTATCCGTACAGGCGTAGTTTAAAAATTCAATTTCACGTTCTTTTAAAACGGTCATGTTTTTTTCTTGATTATGTAGTGCATCTACTAGAATTTTCGATACGTGTTCGGTATAGTAATAGCCTTTATTTATGGTTTCCGTTAAGGCAATTTCTAGGGTGCTTTTTTCAATATCTTTTAATAAATAACTTTTTGCGCCAGCTTCTAGCATTTGCAAGACATCGTTTATTTTATTTTCTACAGAAATGGCGATTACCTTAATATTTGGGTATTTATCCTTAATGTACTTAGTGGCGTGTATGCCGTTTAAAACAGGCATATTTACATCCATTAAAATGATATCTGGTTGTTTTAGGGAGGCGTCTAATTTTTCAATAATTTCTTTTCCGTTATTACATGAGTAACAAACTTGGAAATTTTTAAAAGAATTCACCAAAGTACTCATAGCCTGAGCTAACAGTTGGAAATCGTCTACAACAGCTACATAATGCATAATTTATACGTTTTTATAGCTATTAAATCGTTCGGTAAAGTGAGGAGTTGTACAAATATAAGAATTTTTAGGGTCGTAAAGTGTTAAAAATCAATTATATATTGCTGTAGTTGTGTTTTTTTTTATTCCTGTAAAAGTGTTGTAAATACACTATTTTTTAATAAAAAATGTCCTTGAATAGGCATGTATCTTTAAAAATTGGGGTTTTTCCTGTAGCTAAATAGGGTTTTTCCTCTTTTAAAGCCTTTATAATTCATTGAAATTGCATAGGTATAAATCAATCTAAATTGTAGAATTATTTGTGCTTTAGGAGGTAGACATGGCGATGCTGTATTTATTATGGTTTATCCAACTAATAGGGTTTTGTGTTATAGAAGATTAACAAATACTGGAAAAGCAAAACTGGCTCCAAGTCCCTTACGCAAACGTAGTAAGGATAATAATAATGATTAAAATTTACACATAACATAATTAAAAGGCCACTCAACATGAAAGAGTCCAACCATATTAAAATTTTAATATCTATTGCTGTTATAGCCGGTGCAATGGGTGGTATTGGGAATTATTTAATGATGGATATGGGGGTAGATGATCGCACGAGTATTGTAAAACCCATATTTTTAGGGATTATTGCGGCAGCGGTTTTACCCTTGTTTTTAAAACTAGTATCTAGTAATATTCTAGACTTTGTTGATGAGCATTTAAGGTTTAAAAACTACACTTATTTTGTAAGTCTTTGTTTGTTGGCAGCCCTATTTGGCGATGTTTTTTTACAAGGTATTTACGCTAAAGTGTTTAATGAATTAACCGAAGAAATAGCGACCATCGATAAAAAGGTTGAAAGCTCTAATGAAAAAGCAGACTATGCGCTTTACAATATTAAATTAGAAAATGATAAGAAAAAAGATCTTGGTAGTGCTAAGGAAATAAGAGATCATAGAGATCAAAAAATTAGTGATTATGCTAAAGATTTTAAACTTAATAAAGCAGAGGCAGCTATACTTTTTGAAATTAAAGAAAACAAAATTTCCGAACCCGATGAATTATATAAATTGGGCGATAAAGCTGCTGTAGATAAGGCGCTTTCAAAATTTAAAAAAGAGGATTTGGTTAAAGAACTTGATTTGAATAATACTAAAGTTATTGTCCCACAAACTAAGTTTATGACAAACTTGAGTACCATGAAAAAGTCGGCATCAAATTAATAGGTTCTTCCAGGTTGGATGATTACCAGTTGTTAATATGGTTTCAATTGTAGCTGTTACTGCTTAATCCCTTTAAATTCCTTTTTCATTAATAGATTTAATTATAAATTTATAACATGAAAAATATTATACTTTTACTGCTCACGCTTTGCGTTTTTAATTGCCAAAATAATCAAAACACAAAAGTAGAAACTCCTAAATTCGAAACCAAACCAGAACCTGCAACTCTACTTAATATTAAGCAAGCAAATGCATTAGCCAATTTACCTCTACACTGCATTAATACCGAGTATCCAAACCGCTTATCACAAACGTTGGGTAATCAAGAAGATTTAAAATCGCCAATGCAATTACATCCTGCGTTTTATGGGTGTTTCGATTGGCACTCATCGGTTCATGGGCATTGGAGTTTAGTAAGTTTGTTAAAATCCTTTCCAGAAATTAGTAATGCTTCAGCAATAAAACAGAAACTACTCAATAACATTTCAAAGGAAAATATAGAAGCCGAAGTAGTGTATTTTCAAGGAAAACACAACACATCTTTCGAGCGCACTTACGGTTGGGCTTGGTTATTAAAACTAGCCGAAGCATTGCATACTTGGGACAATGAAACGGCAAGACAACTAGAAGCAAACTTGCAACCATTAACCAATTTAATAGTAGAGAAGTATATCGAATTTTTACCAAAGTTAAATTATCCACTGCGCGTGGGAACGCATACAAACACAGCCTTTGGTTTATCGTTTGCTTACGATTATGCGGTAACTGTTAATAACGAAGCATTAAAAAACGCTATTAAATCGCGTGCCTTATACTTTTTTACAGCCGATAAAAATTGCCCAATGTCTTGGGAACCTAGCGGAAGTGATTTTTTATCGCCGTGTCTGGAAGAGGCGGCTTTAATGAAGCGACTATTGCCTGTAAACGATTATAAAATTTGGCTGAATGATTTTCTTCCAGAATTAAAAAATAGAAATTATAATTTAGAAGTGGGTGTAGTGTCCGATAGAACAGATGGTCAATTGGTACATCTAGATGGTGTTAACTTCTCGCGGGCCTGGAGCTTGAATAAAATAGCAGAAGACTTGCCAGAGTATAGTCATTTAAAAAATATAGCAAATAAACATATCAATTATTCGCTGCCAAGTATTTTTGGCGATAGTTACGAAGGTGGGCATTGGTTAGGAAGTTTTGCTATTTATGCCTTGAATTCTAATCAAGAATAGCTAACTTAGTATAGTGGAGCATCAAATTATAGATATTAATGTGGATACAGGCGAGGGTATGGGTAATGAATCTCTACTTATGCCTTATATCTCGTCCTGTAATATTGCTTGCGGAGGACATGCGGGAGACCTAAATTCTATGCAACAAGTGGTTGAGCTTGCTAAAAAACATAGTGTTAAAATAGGAGCACACCCTTCGTTTCCCGATCGAGAAAACTTTGGGCGCTCTATTGTAGATATGTCTTGTGTAGCGCTATACACGGCTGTAAAAAATCAAATAAACGATTTATTAAACATTTTAAAGAGTGCGCATGTAGCGCTTCATCATATAAAACCTCATGGTGCATTGTATAATTTGGCAGCAGTAGATGAAAAAACGGCAACTGTTATTGTTGAAGTTGTAAAAGCACTAGCATTACCCACCAAGTTATATGTGCCTTATAATTCTGTAATTGCTCAACTGGCCATAAAAAACAATGTTGAAATTATGTATGAGGCGTTTGCCGATAGGAATTATAACGACGATTTAACATTGGTTTCAAGAGGGGAGCACAATGCTTTAATTACTAATCCAGAGGCTGTGTTCGAACATGTTTATGCTATGGTTTTTCATAAAAAAGTTAAAACTATAGCTGGTAAATTGGTGGCGCTTAAAGCGGACACATTTTGTATGCATGGTGATCATCCTGATGCTGTTAAATTAGTTTCAAGTTTAGTGGGTCGCTTAAAGGCCTTGGGCTATAAAATTAGATAATTAATATTGGGTTATAAACTTACATATAAGCCTTATGGCGAACATTCTGTTTTAATAGAATGGTCAAAGGAAATAGATACTGCTATTTTAAATGATTTGCTTCGTTTTCAGGATTTAATATTAAAAAGCGAGCTTAATAGTATACTTGAGGTTAGGTCTGCATATAATTCATTGTTAGTTGTTTATCGATTAGAGATTGTTGATTTTAACACAGCGTTTATTGAGTTGCAAAATATTTACCAATTAAACACAGATGTTTTGAAAACAGAATCTCGATTATGGAAAATCCCTGTCTGTTATGATTCCCATTTCGGTATCGATCTTGAGCATATTTCAGAATTAAAAAACCGTTCAGAGGAAAGTATTGTTACTCGACATTCTTCTGTTATTTATACGGTGTATTTTATTGGATTTTTACCGGGTTTTTTATATTTAGGAGGATTAGATTCTAAGTTATTTACACCTAGAAAATCTACCCCACGATTAAAAATAGAAAAAGGAGCGGTGGCTATTGGTGGAAATCAAACGGGAATCTATCCACAGGAAAGCCCAGGTGGTTGGAATGTTATTGGAAATTCTCCTATTACGTTTTTCGATCCAACTAAAGAGCAACCATGTTTTGCAATGGCGGGCGATAAAATTCAGTTTTACAGCATATCATTACAAGAATACAACCAGATTAAAACCTTAGTGGAAGCCAAGGTGTTTCAGTTAGAAAGTGAGGTGCTATATGATTAAAGTACTAAAACCTGGTTTTTATAGTAGCATTCAAGATGTTGGTAGGTTTGGTTTTCAGCAGTATGGTGTACCTAGTTCTGGTGCTATGGATCAATACGCTGCAGCATTGGCTAATGGTTTATTAGGAAATTCTGAAAACGCCGCTGTTCTAGAAATAACTATTACAGGGCCAACATTACAATTTAATGGTGCCACCAAAATTTGCTTATCTGGAGCAGATATAAGTCCTAAATTAAATAATGTACCGCTATCCAATAATAGATTAATTAAAGTAAACTCTAATGATGTATTGACTTTTGGGACATTACAAACAGGCGTGCGCTGTTATTTAGCTGTTTCAGGTGGTTTTCAAATAAAACCTGTTATGGGTAGCAGAAGTATGTATAAAGGTATTACGCCTCATCATGTGCTTAAAAAGCATGATGAATTAGACTTAAATAGTGTAACAGTTGAAGCAGGTGAGCACAATTCTAGGCTTCGAATACAACAAAGCTATTTAGAATCAGCTGTACTTCCTGTTTTTAAAGGCCCTGAATTCGATTTACTCTCGGTTGTTCAACAAAAACAATTGCTTTCTGCGAGGTTTACTATTTCAAAAGATAATAATAGAATGGCGTATCAACTAAATGAGCCCTTATCGAATACCTTAGAGGCTATAATAACTTCGGTAGTGCTTCCGGGAACGGTTCAATTAACGCCCTCTGGAAAACTCATTATTTTAATGCGAGACTGTCAAACTACAGGCGGGTATCCTCGTGTTTTACAATTAAAAGAAAGTGCTATAAATAGTTTAGCGCAAAAATTTACAGGACACGAGGTGAGCTTCCAATTAAATACGCAGTATTAATTAAAGTTTAACATAGTTTAATTAAGGTGTTGGCTACTTTTGCTACTAAGGTTAAAATTTAGAAATATGCTTAAAAACACTGTGTTACTTTTAGTTTTAATAGGTTTTAATTACAGTTGTAAGAAACCTAGTGTGGATGCTGATGCTGTTATAAAGCAATCTATTATGCTGTCTGGTGGCGAGCGTTTTAAAACGTCTACCATTGTATTCAATTTTCGAGATAAGCAGTATAGGGCTAAACATAACAACGGTAATTATGTTTTAGAAAGATATTTTACTGTAGGTAATGATTCTATTGTAGATAGGCTTACTAATGTTGGCTTTGAACGCGTTATAAATAGGCAACGGGTTGTTGTGCCAGATTCCATAGCTAATCTGTACAGTGCATCGGTTAACTCTGTGCATTATTTTTCGGTATTGCCTATAGGGTTAAATGCTGAAGCGGTTAATAAGCACTATGTTTCCCAAGTCTCCATAAAAGGAGAGCCGTATCATAAAATTAAAGTGACTTTTAATGAAGATGGAGGCGGAGAGGACTTTGATGATGTTTTTCTGTACTGGGTGCATAGTAAAACTTATAAAGTAGATTATTTAGCGTACTCATACCATGAGGGCAATGGTTTAGGAATGCGTTTCCGCGAAGCTTATAACGAACGTTATGTAAATGGTATCAGGTTTGTAGATTACAATAATTATAAGCCAATTTCTGAAGAAGCAACCTTATTAAATTTAGATGTTTTATTTGCTGAAGATGAACTTAAACTGCTATCCAAAATAGAATTAGAAGGCGTAAGGGTAAGCTATGAATAGTATAAAAAAAACGTCTTTCAAATGAACATTTAAAAGACGTTTTTTTATTGGATTTTACTGTCCAAAATAAATTATAAATAATTAATGCTGAGCATTACTGTTTGATTGCATTGTTGAAGTTGGATTTTTGTGTAGAACCGTTTCAATATAATCTGTGTAAATTTTTGTATTTCTAATTTGTCGGTTATTACTTTTACTTTTTATAGCCTTAGAGGTGCCAATTCTTTCTGCTCCGGCATCTATATATTTTAAGGCAGTTTCAAAATCATGTATACCGCCAGAAGCTTTAATTTTAGCCTTATTTCTAATTGTTTTCTTGATAATTTTAACGGCTGTTAACGTGGCTCCACTTTTAGAAAATCCTGTAGATGTTTTAATAAAATCGGCATTGGCATCAATACATATTTCTGATGCTTTTATAATTTCATTTTTATTTAATTCAGAAATTTCAAGGATTACTTTTAAAGGTGTTGATCCTATGGCTAATTTAACATCTATAATATCTTTTAAAACAAAAACATGATTTCTGCTTTTTAAATAACCTAAGTTAATAACCATATCAATCTCGTCTGCACCATCTTCTATGGCTTTTTGGGCTTCAAAAACTTTGGCTTCTGTAGACATGTTTCCTAATGGAAACCCAACCACAGTACATATTTTAACGTTAGAATCTTCTAGTAGTTGTTTGGCTAAAGCAACAAAGCAACTGCTAATACAAACGCTGTAATATTTTTGGGTTTTTGCTACGTGACATAAGTCGATAATATCACGTTCTGAAGTGCATGCTTTTAAGAGTGTAAAGTCAATGTAATTGGAAATATCCATCATTGTTTTAGTAGGTTTTTTTGTGTTATAAATTTTTTCTTAGTGGGAGAAAAAAAATCAATTGTTTTGTTTGTTTAATGCGTGTTTTGGGGCATACATTATTGCTAATTTATTAATTTTAGTTAATTAAACTGTGTTAAATTGTTAATTTTAGATTAAGTGCAATGCATATTTAATAATAACTAAATTTATGATAAAAAATTATGATTTGGATAATATTTTTTTTAAAGCATTATAGTTCTAGTGGTCTGTTCAGATTATCAAGGACTTGTGCGTAACATTAAAAATTAGCTAATTCAATTAATTGAACTTTTAAATAGTTTTAATGATTTGATAAAAAAAGCAACAATCATCTTAAACTAAGATTCATGTTGCTTTTCAACTAACCAACGATTAATTAGACTATGTCTACATTAAAATGTTACACGTAGCATTTTTTTATTAGAAATCTTCAGTTACTAGATCGCCTTGATTTCTAAAAACCAATTCGTTATCAAAAGCATCTAGTAAAATAATGCTATCTGTTGTTACTTTTCCAGATAAAATCTCTTTGCTTAACTGATTTAATACATCTTTTTGAATGACTCTTTTTACAGGTCGTGCTCCATATTCTGGATTATAACCTTTATCGGCTAAATATTTAATGGCCTCTGGTGTAGCATCAAAAGTGATGCCTTGTTTTGCAATCATTTTTGTGATGCCTTTTAACTGTAATCCAACAATTTGTGTAATGTTGTCTTGCGTTAGCGGTGTAAACATGATAATATCGTCAATCCTGTTCAAAAATTCAGGTCTAACGGTTTGCTTCAATAACGCTAACACATCTACTTTTGCACCTTCCATTGCTGTTTCCACATTTTTTACAGCTTCAAAACGCTCCTGTATTATCTGGCTTCCCATATTGGAAGTCATGATAATAATGGTGTTTTTAAAATCTGCAATACGACCTTTATTATCTGTTAAATGACCTTCGTCCAATACTTGTAATAAGATATTAAACGTGTCTGGATGTGCTTTTTCAATTTCGTCTAAAAGCACTACAGAATAAGGTTTGCGTCTTACTGCTTCAGTTAATTGTCCACCCTCATCATAACCAACGTATCCTGGAGGTGCTCCAACTAATCTACTAACTGCATGACGTTCTTGGTATTCACTCATATCAATTCGAGTCATCGCACTTTCATCGTCAAACAGGTATTCCGCTAAGGCTTTTGCTAACTCCGTTTTACCAACACCTGTTGTTCCTAAAAATAAGAATGTTCCAATTGGTTTTTCTGGGTTTTGTAAACCTGCACGACTTCGTCTTACAGCATCACTTACCGCAACAATAGCTTCTTCTTGTCCGACAACACGTTTGTGTAATTCTTCTTCTAATTTTAAAAGCTTTTCACGATCTCCTTGTAGCATTTTGGTAACAGGAATGCCTGTCCATTTGGCAACCACTTCTGCAATATCCTCATAGGTTACTTCTTCTTTAATTAAAGAGTTTTCCGATTGATTAGCGGCCAACTCCTTCTGAAGTTTTTCTAATGCTTCTTGAGCTTCTTTAATTTTACCATAACGCAACTCGGCTACTTTTCCGTAATCGCCATCCCGTTCTGCTTTTTCAGCTTCAAGCTTAAAGTTTTCTATATCCTGTTTTCTATTTTGGATATTATCTACAACTTCTTTTTCGCTAATCCATTTGGCATTGATTTCGGTGCGTTCTTCTTTTAAATTTGCTAATTCTGAACGTAAGGTTTTTAATTTACTCTCATCTTTTTCACGCTTAATGGCTTCAATTTCAATCTCTAACTGCATTATTTTTCTATCTAACACATCCAGTTCTTCTGGTTTAGAGTTGATTTCCATACGCATTTTTGCAGCAGCCTCATCCATTAAATCGATGGCTTTATCTGGAAGAAACCTATTGGTAATGTAACGTTGCGATAACTCAACAGCTCCAATAATAGCATCATCTTTAATTCGTACTTTGTGGTGTGCTTCGTACTTTTCTTTGATTCCTCGAAGAATTGAAATAGCACTTTCTGTATCTGGCTCATCTACCATAACTTTTTGGAAACGACGCTCTAAAGCTTTGTCTTTTTCAAAGTATTTTTGGTACTCGTCTAAAGTTGTGGCTCCAATGGCACGCAGTTCTCCTCGCGCTAAAGCAGGTTTTAAAATGTTTGCAGCATCCATGGCGCCTTGACCGCCACCTGCACCAACTAAGGTGTGGATTTCGTCTATAAATAGTACAATGTCTCCTTCACTTTCTGTAACCTCTTTTATTACAGCTTTAAGTCTTTCTTCAAACTCGCCTTTATATTTTGCACCAGCAATAAGTGCTCCCATATCTAGGGCGAAAATTTGCTTTTCTATTAAATTTTCAGGCACATCGCCATCTACAATTCTGTGCGCTAACCCCTCGGCAATGGCTGTTTTACCAGTTCCTGGTTCTCCAACTAAAATGGGGTTGTTTTTGGTACGACGCGATAAAATTTGAAGGATTCTTCTAATTTCTTCATCACGACCAATTACAGGATCTAATTTTCCGTCTCTTGCTAATTGGTTTAAGTTTTTAGCATATTTATTAAGCGAATTGTATGTTTCTTCTTGACTTTGAGACGTTACTCTATCACCTTTTCTTAACTCTTCAATGGCTGCTTTTAAACCTTTTTCTGTTACGCTTTGGTCTTTTAGCATTTGCGCTATTTTACTTTTCGATTTAAAAACAGCTAAAATAAAATGCTCAATAGACACATAGTCATCATTCATTGCCTTAGCAATAATAGCTGCTTCGTTTAATGTTTTTCCTGCTTCGCGAGACAGCATTAAATCTGCTCCCGAAACTTTCGGGAAATTTTCTAATTGTTTATCCAATGCTTGTTCTAAGACATTGATATTAACATTCAATTTCTTTAAAATGAATGGTAATACGTTTTCATCAACCTCGAAAATGGCTTTAAAAAAGTGTTCGTTTTCTATTTGTTGATGCCCATAACTTTGCGCAATCTGTTGCGCACGTTGTATGGCTTCTTGCGATTTAATTGTATAATTATCTGGGTTCATATATAATGTGTTTTTTATTTCCGCTATAGCGAAAACCTTATTTTTATTATTGATTTCAAAGGGTATATTTCAATTACCTTACCAATAGTAATTACAAGACAAAATGGCTGTTTAGAGCTTATCCGTGGTGACTTTTCGTCAGTTTGAGTATGATTGCTGTTTTAATGTAAGTTAACGAAAACCTTTCGACAAAATCAATGATATATATCATAATTATGATATTTTTGTTTAAATTAAAGCAGTATAAATTGCTAAAATAAAATGACTATGTTCGGAAAATTATTTGGGGGGTCTAAAACTCCAAAAGAGGAGAAATTATTACCATGGATTGCTTTAAGCGAATTAGCGCAATTGGATGTTATTAGTGAAAAATCGAAAACGAAAACGCAAGTTGTTTTTAAACATTCTACTCGCTGTGGTATTAGTAGGATGGTGATGAAACAGTTTGTGGAAGCTTATGGTTTACCGGAAGCTGATTTAGATTTATATTATTTGGACTTATTGAATTACCGAGATGTTTCTAATGAAGTAGGATATAAATTTCAAGTCATGCACGAGTCGCCACAAATTTTGGTAATTAAGAATGGTGTGGCAGTAGCCCATGCCTCACATGGCGCTATTAATGAGTTGGATTTAAGTACATTTGTTTCATAATATAAAACGTTTTGAATTCGGATTATTTATTTGTTTATGGTACTTTATTGAAGGACACCACTAAGAATGAGATGTCTAAATTTTTAGACGCTAATGCGGAGTGTTTTGGACGTTGTTATTTTATTGGTAAGTTGTATAAAGTGTCTTGGTATCCTGGAGCTGTTATTAGTTATAATGAAACGGATAAGGTTTATGGTGCACTTTTTAAATTAAACAATTTTGATTCTGTTTTTAAAGTTCTAGATGCTTATGAAGGAATGAGTGAAAATGATCCTGATTCTAGTTTGTTTAAAAGAGAACTTGTTACTGCATTTCTAGATGATGGAAGGACATTGAAAACTTGGGTTTATCTTTATAATCAATTGCTTGATGGTATACCTTGTATTGAATCTGGTGATTTTTTGAGGTTGTAAGTAATAAATTAATTATCTTTAAGTGATCCAAATGAAATGTCATCTCTATGAAATTTTTTCTATTTTTTATTTCGATATATGTATTTCAATTTTCTTATTCTCAACACTATGAGTGTTTATCAATAAATGATTCTGAATTTAGCTATCAGTCATGTGATGGAATAAAATTAAAGTTAGATAAATACACAAGAGACTTTCCTATTATTTATAGCATGAAGTCCTTTAAACACTCAGATGACGCTTATAAGTTTGAAACTAAATTTTTTAACATTCATAATAATTCAGATAAATTTACTTTAATTACTAGGGTAATTCCAAAGGAGTGTTTTACTATAAATAATTCGTTCGAGTTTAAATTGTTAGACTATAAAACTAAACTTTATAGCTCAGGTAGTTGTGAAGATATAAGGTTAGCAAATCAATATAGAGAGGCTGTATATAACAAAATATTACATAATAATCATCCTGAAGTCTCAGAATTCATTAGTCCGAGTGATGAAAATGAAATTAAACAAATTAATCAATCTAAAAGTTATTGGAGAAGGAAAAATGAAATAGAAGATAGTATCAAAAATGCAAAAATGCAGATTAAAGAAAATAAATTAGCCAAAGAAAAGAAGTATATAGAAGATTATCAAAAATCAGAATTTAGTAAAATTTCAGGAGGAGAATATTTATTTGCTATATATAAAAATGACTATAAAAAGGTCAGGGAATTAGATAAAGTTTATACAAAGCATATTACTGATGACTTGGAAAGAATGAATAAAGATGTTCGCAAAACTTTATTTTGGCACATGGAAGCAAAATATTTATCTATGTTGAATTTAGTAATATTGGAATATATGCATAATTACAAAAAAAATCCTAAGAGTTGTTTTAAGGATGGAGCTATGTCTTTTACGTATAATAAAACTACGGAAGAATTTCAATTGGTTGATGGTTATGGTTGGAGTCATGGCACTTATGGAGGAGATCTTTTAACGGGACATTACCTTGTTAACTCAAAATTTATAGAAATATGTAAAAAGAAAGCTGGAGTTAGAAATTTAACGCAAAATTTTGCTTCAAGAAACCATCCACTAGCTAAAGGAGTAGAAAGATTAAGATTAAATTTTAAGTGTGATTCGTTAGAGATTGAACAATTTGAAAACAATCTTATTTCTGTTTATATGCGCTATTCAGAAAGTGCAAAAAAATAAAAGTAAAAGAAATTGGATAGTGCAATATATTTTAAAACCCTCCCAAAACTTAAGTTTTGGGAGGGTTTTTCTTTTATCTAATAGTGTAGGCATTAATTATATCCTTTAGTTGTAGTTTTAAATCTTCTCCAGTATCGTAAACCATTTGTTCGTTGCTAGGGAAGGGTAGACGTCTATTGTTTAATAACTTTGTATCTTCATTATTTAATGCACGTTTATCGCCTTTATATTTAGCAAAAACATGTTCGAATACAAACCCACTATCAATGGTAAAGGTATCTACAAGTTGGTTGCTTTGGTTATTGATATATACAACTTCTGCAATAATTTGGGAAGATTTAGTTTGTATGGTTTCATATAAACGAGCGCTTACTTTTATAACTTTTTCATGTTTAATATCGTTACCTAAGCTATCTTTTACGACATTACCTTTTCGGTCTTTTTCGTATTCCCAACCATCTGAAACCTCTTTTTCGCGTAAAAACTCACGCTGATTAATGCGTTCTGGAGCGATTTCTATTTGTTTTAAATTAAGGTTCATAGCATAATCGTACTTAAGGTTTGGTATTTGGTTAGCGTGATATTCACTCCAAAATTTATTTAAACCGTAGGTTTCAAAATTTAATAAATCTGCTTCTAAACGTTGTGGTATAACTTGTTGAGTATCGTTATGGATAGATACTAAAATATAGTCTTTTCCTCTTTGGTGGGCTTCGGTTATAAGTTCTTTAGTGTTCTCGTAATTAGGACTTAAACGCTCTAAATAAGATAACTCCGAATGTGCTTGTTTTATATCCTGCTTATTTTCAGACTCTAAAAGATTTAAACCTTTTTCGTAAATGTAATCTGCTAGTTGTGTTTTAGAATCTATAATATTGTCACTGTAGTCATTAAATGAAAACGGAATGTCTTTTCCGTTTACTGTTAATGGCAAAATAGGCTTTATTGCGTTTTGTCTTGCATTTAAATCTATGTATAGCTCGTAAATTTTTTTAAATGTTTCTGGATTAGCGTCTTTTTTAAGATGTTCAATAGCTTCTAAATCGCGATTTACGACTTTATTATACGCATCTTGAAGCATAATTACATACTCATAATTACGTTTCTTATCCTTATTTTTTCTTAGTTTTTCTAAAGCTGTATTTATTGCACCATCATAATTGCCAGAGTTAACTGCAATTGCAACTTGCTTTTTAGTGTTACAAGCTATGAGTAATAAAAATACAATTGAAAGAAGTAGTAGTTTTTTCATGGGTTAATTGTTTTGATTATTTGGTTACTGTTTCAATAGTGGTGCCAAAATACGAACTTTATGTATGAAATGTTTATTTATACGATAAAGTGTTGTTACGCATCTTATTTTGTAAATTTAATATTACTTTTTATTAATAGCTAAGAGTTTTTTGATTGTGCTAGTTTAATTGTAAAATTGTGTTTTAATGTTTATTAATTTGGTTTTAAAACTATGAGTTTTTCATTTTTATTAATATGTAAAATCAACTTTTCAAATTTATAGTTTGCAATTATAGTCGGTATAGTTTGAATTTAAACAAAAGCCTCTGCAACTAATAATGTTGAAAATCCATTAGTAACTTGTTTTTGCTGGTTTACTCGCGTTAGGGATTGGAATGAATAGCCCACAGCCTGACGAAGGAAGTGCGAGGACTTGTAATGCAAAGCCCGACCCTTGTGGTAACGCCAAAAAAAATAAAACGCCCTTCAACATTAGTCTAAGAGCGTTTTTTTGTGTTTTAAAGTTTAATGTGCTAAACCATTATTTTTTAGTATAAATAGGTAATAATTTATTAGCAACTTTACCAAAACCAATGCGCGTACCATCCTTTTCGCAGTAGCCTCGCATAATTACCGTATCGTTATCGTTTATAAATTTACGTTCTGTACCATCTTTTAACTTAATAGGTTTTTCGCCTTTCCAGGTAAGTTCTAGCATAGAGCCGTAACTATCTTCGGTAGGGCCAGAAATAGTTCCGCTACCCATCATATCGCCAGAATTTACAGGACAACCATTAATAGTATGGTGCGCCAACTGTTGCGACATGTTCCAGTACATATATTTAAAGTTAGATTTGCTTACTACGTTTTCTTTAGCGCCTTGTGGTTGTATGGCCACTTCTAGGTTAATATCGAAACTCTTTTTACCTTTATACTTAAGATAATCTAGCTGTTTTTTTAGCGGTT
Source organism: Algibacter sp. AS12 (assembly GCF_046736315.1). NCBI lineage: Bacteria > Pseudomonadati > Bacteroidota > Flavobacteriia > Flavobacteriales > Flavobacteriaceae > Algibacter > Algibacter sp. AS12. Next base: position 4,077,140 of record NZ_CP151841.1, on the reverse strand, counting down.
TAGGGCTTTCCACGCGGTAAGGCTCTAAGGCATCTAAAGTTACAATCCAAGGCGATATTGACGATGCAAAGCTTTTAGCTAAAAATGGTCCTAATGGCACATATTCCCATTTTTGAATATCTCTAGCGCTCCAATCGTTAAGCAATACTAAACCAAAAATATACTCTTCGGCTTCATTAATAGGAATAGGTTCGCCTAAATCGTTAGCGTCGGTAGTAATAAACGCCATTTCTAGCTCGAAATCTATAAGTTTACTTGGTCCAAAAACAGGCTCTGTTGCACCGTTTGGAAGCGTTTGCCCTTGCGGACGGTGTATAGGAATACCCGATGGAATAATAGAACTACTTCTACCATGATATCCCACCGGAATATGTAACCAGTTTGGTAAAAGCGCATTATCGGGGTCTCTAAACATGGTTCCAACATTGGTAGCATGTTCTATACTAGAGTAAAAATCGGTATAATCGCCAACTTGTACTGGTAATTGCATTTCAATTTCGTCCAAACGAAACAGAATGGTTTCCTTATGTTTTGTGTTGTTTTTTAAGGTGTCGTTTTCGGCATCAAAAATTTCTGCTATTCTATTTCTTACGGCACGCCATGTTTTTCTGCCATCGGCAATAAAATCATTTAAGGTGTCTTGTAAAAAAATATCATCGGTTAGTGGGATACCATCAAAATATCCTAATTGATGTAAAGCACCTAAATCTATGGCTGTATCTCCAATTCGAGTACCGATAGTAATAATATCGTCGCGCGTTAAAAATACACCAAAAGGGATGTTTTGTATAGGGAAGTCTGAATTTTTATCAACGTGTAACCACGAAGTTCTATCAGGATTATTTGCGGATAAGGACATAGCTTATTTAGTTAATGGGTTTAGTATTCTTATCAAACCTAAACATTTTTTTTATTTTAACTGAATAAAACAGAAAAAATATATAGAAATATTAACAGTTAATAAACCGTTGAAAACTTAAAACAATTCTACTTTTTTTTAATACTTATAACTAATCTATTTGCTATTTTTGCACATTATTTAAATAAAACTCTATTTATGCAACGCGACGAACAAATTTTTGAACTTATTCAAGCAGAAAAAGAACGCCAATTACATGGTATTGAACTTATTGCATCAGAGAATTTTGTAAGTGACCAAGTTATGGAAGCTGCAGGCTCTGTGTTAACAAACAAATATGCCGAGGGTTACCCAGGAAAACGTTACTATGGTGGTTGCGAAGTCGTGGACGAAGTAGAGCAAATCGCTATCGATAGAGCAAAAGCTTTATTTGGAGCTGTATATGTAAACGTACAACCACACTCTGGTAGTCAAGCTAACACAGCGGTTTACCATGCTTGTTTAAATCCAGGTGATAAAATTTTAGGATTCGATTTATCTCACGGTGGTCACCTAACACATGGGTCGCCAGTAAACTTTTCAGGTAAATTGTACAACCCAGTATTTTACGGGGTAGAGCAAGAAACCGGTGTTTTAAACTACGATAAAATTCAAGAAATTGCTACAAAAGAGCAACCAAAGCTAATAATAGCAGGAGCTTCAGCATATTCTCGCGATATCGATTTTAAACGTTTTAGAATTATAGCAGATAGCGTTGGTGCAATTTTAATGGCCGATATCTCGCATCCTGCAGGTTTAATTGCAAAAGGTATTTTAAACGATCCACTACCACACTGTCATATTGTTACAACAACAACTCATAAAACATTAAGAGGACCAAGAGGCGGTATGATCATGATGGGGCAAGATTTCGAAAATCCTTTCGGAATTAAACTTAAAAACGGAAGCCTACGTAAAATGTCGTCTTTATTAGATTCAGCGGTTTTCCCAGGAAACCAAGGTGGACCATTAGAGCATATCATTGCAGCAAAAGCAATTGCATTTGGCGAAGCTTTAACCGACGATTTTTTAACCTACCAATTACAAGTTAAAAAGAATGCATCAACTATGGCAGATGCCTTAGTAGCAAAAGGCTATAACATTATATCTAACGGTACAGATAACCACTGCATGCTAATCGATTTACGTAACAAAAACCTATCTGGTAAAGATGCGGAACAAGCGTTAGTAAAGGCAGATATTACAGTAAACAAAAACATGGTACCATTCGATGATAAATCACCATTTGTAACCTCAGGAATTCGTTTAGGAGTATCTGCGGTAACAACACGTGGTTTAAAAGAAGACGATATGGGCGCTATTGTAGAGCTTGTAGACGAGGTTATTGCAAACTTCGAAGATGAAGCCGTACTAGAAGCAGTAAAAACAAAAGTAAATGTCATGATGAAGGATAAACCTTTATTCGTATAAGCAAAACCAAAAATAATTATTTTAAAAATCCTGCTGTGAAGCGGGATTTTTTTGTTTTGGACGCTACCCGAAAAGGGTCGGGCTTTACACTATATCTTTTTTTGCCATTTATGGCAGCAAAAAAAGGATGCCGCTACAATCCCTAACGGGCTCACTGTTGCGGCTTACTCAGGCTAGTTATTAGAACTTTATGCGCTTAGTAGAAAAAAATAATTCAATCAAGAATATTTGTGTATTAAATTTCGGCAGGATTTTATAATTTTTTATTACTTACATACGCATGTTATGCACAGTTAATTTACTCTAAGTGTCTGAATATAATAATCTGCTGTAAATTTTATAAATTGATTTTCAGATTTGAGAATTGCTGTGACCTCTTTAAAAGAGAAGTTTTTTTTGCCTTGTTCTTCCATTAAAGGTTTTAGCTTTTTCATGTAATAATAATTTACACATATAAATAATGCACAAATCGCATTTCGAGCATTTTCTAAATTTGCTTCTTTAAAATAAGTGTTTCTTTCATGCTTTACTTTATTATGCATTTTCCACCATTTAGGAGTTTCATTGTTCTCCCAAGGTTTAAAAGGTTGAAGATTGAAGAAGTGAAAACCGACACTTACTTTTTCACCAATGATTTCACTCCAATTTTCACGAATTATTTTCCTATAATCATTAACTTTTTGAGGTTTTAAAGTAGGGTTTATTAAAAAACAAATATCTTTAAAAATTACATCTAGTTCTGAGCAAGCTGATAGTAATATCCTAGTCAATTCAATCGAATGGGTTTTTAAATCTTCTTCAGAGAAATCAATAAAGCGTGACATTTTCTTAAAATCAGATTCCAGCGCACAGTAATATTCCCAATATTGCATTGAGAATTCTTTTTCTTGTTTCTTGTTATCTTTCATTGTCTATTGTGGCTAACGTATTATATCATTACCATTATTAACGATATCCCATAAATAAATCAGGATATAATAATTTTTCAGTTACTGTTATCCCGTAAATATAATTAATTTATATGTAAGAAAATTACAAAGTTGTAGAACACGAGAATAGAGGGTGTATAAAAAGGGCATAAAAAAACCAACCATAATTTAGGTGTCATTATGGTTGGTGTTTGTAAATTGTAAAAACTAAAATGACTCTTCTAAACCTTAGCCACTTTTTTGTCTGCAAGTTCTCTTGTAAGCCAGCCACTTTTGTTTGCAGTAGCAATAGCGTAGGGTGTAATCCAGAACAAGCCAAAGGTGTATAAAATACTGTATGAATAGGCCCAAAACGCCTCGAACGATTTGTATCTATGGGCAAAAAACAACACAGGAAATGTTGCAAGCACTAAAATAGTTACCAGTGTAGAACCTACAAATAATAACGGATGTACAAGTACAAAGTATAACATAAAAAATAAAAACGGAAAGCTCATTAAAATTTTAGAAAACTGACTAATAAATAATAAACGTGTTCCGAATTTAGAATCTGGTCTAAAATTAGTAAACACATATTTAGCCATTTCTAAATTTTCGCGCACATTACTGCGTCCCCATCTAATAAACATTTTATATAAACCTGTATATTCCTCTGGCACATTGGTGTAAGCAATAGCGTTTTTTTGAAACAGCACATGTTTACCTTGTTTTAATATCATGTTGGTCATGGCACGATCTTCACCAATATCCGATGGTGTACCCATAAACTTTTGGTTAATCCATTGTGGTAAACAGTTATGCACTGCTGTACTGCGGTAAGCAGCTAAAGCACCAGGTGTACAAAGCACCGAGTTTAAATTACTTTCAGCAGATCTTACAAACTCGAAACTTAATACAAAACTAACATCTAGCATTTTAGGTAGCGTTGCCTTTTTATTGTTTAAAACACGAATGTTTCCTGCTACGGCACCACATTGCTCGTTATGTACAAACGGACTTACTAAAAGTTTAATTGTATCGGTGTTTACAATAGAGTCGCTATCTACGGTAACATAAATATCGCCTGTTCCTACATTAAAACCACGGTAAAGGGCGTGTCGTTTTCCTTGGTTATGTGGTTGTTTGTATATTTCTAAACGGTCTCCTAATTTTTCTTTAGCATTTTGTATCCATGTCCAAGTATCGTCTTTACTACCATCGTCAATGGCAATAAGTTGTAATTTTTCTTCTGGGTAATCACTTTTAGCTAAACTCATTAAAGTATCATAAACCTGTTTACCTTCGTTATAAGCTGGTACAATAACCGTACATGTTGGTAAGTCTGTATCTGGAACAGCTTCAATAGGTTTATATTTAAAAAAGTTATAAACCATATATATAAATAGTAATACTTTGTACGCCATAAAACTAAACGCTACAACGCCAAAAGCATAACCAATTGTGGTACTAAATTTATTGGAATTAAATTGCTCGAAATCGTTATGAAATACCCAGAAAAAAGAAAGCCCTAAAGCCATGAATAAAAAAGTGCTTAGGGAAACAAAGTTGTTTTCGGAGTTTTCGGGAGTTAATTGATAACGAAAAAAAGTTTTAGTAGAATGGATTGATTTTTTGATAATGAAATTAATTTTACGAAGGTAAACTTGTATGTCCATAAATCTCTAAGGGTTTTTGTTTGATTTTTTGTTATACCAGATTTACGTAGGAAAATTTGGTTTAGATGTCCTGTAAATGTTAATTAAAGCTTAACATTTTTATTAATAACAAGACCATAAATAGGTAATAGACCTATTCCCTGAGGTTTATGTAAGTATTGGATAAGTATTAGGAATTAAATAGTTTTTTTATTCCCTTATAATAATACCATTTTCAAGTTCTGTTTTATCGGGTGTTTCAAACCAAGTTTCCATAAAGTCGAAATTTTCTTGGGTTACCTCAAACTCAAAAGTATCGCCTTTTTCAGTATTGCGTTGCATGACTCGTTTTTGGCGAATGGCTTTTGGTATATCTAAAAAGTGAAGTTTTATTTGGTAACCATTGGCCTTAGCAAAGCGTCTAAATTTCTCTCGATGTTCAAATTTTGATAGGCCTAAATCTAGAATGGCATCTGTTTTAGCTTCTTCCAATTGCTCTACTACATTTAAAATCATTTTTTCGGCTCTTTCAATGCGTTCTAAAAACCATTTTAAACCATTCTCTGGCTTTTTGTCTTCAAGAAATAGCGTTTTATTCCAGGCATCAATAGAAAATATAATACCCTTTGTTTTTTCTTTTAATGCCTTGGCGTAGGTTGTTTTTCCAGCGCCTGTATTTCCTACTATTAAATGTATCATATAGCCTTTAATATACCATCTAAATTAATAAATATAAAGCAATTTCAAAATTTGAAAAAATACAAGGTATTGGTGTTACTTATTATTTAAATACAGGAAAAACCCTTATAAAAATGGGGTGTAATCCTTGTGTGTTATCAGGCTATTTCCTCTTTTAAGCCTTTGTTTTTAAAACTAAATTTGGTTTTATCAATTAAACACGCCCATGAAAAATTACGATAAAGTTAAAGAAGTATTTAAAACCATACAAGCGCAGGTTATAGATTCTACTAACGTAACAGGTATAGAAATAGCATCTTTAAAAAAGGACGGTGTGTATACCAGCGATTTATGTATTAGGGTTTTAGTGAATTCTAAAAACGTAACTAATAAAGATTTAAACATTCCCGAATCTGTAGACGGTATAGCAATTAGCGTAACATATAAAACCATTTTCCCTCAATAATTAATTAAAAATGTAAAACTATGTAGAATTAAAACCCCATTAAAATGAAAGCATTAAATGACATTATTAAGGAAAAGCAATCTGCCGAAGCTGCTTTATTTAAATTGAAAGGCGTTACTGGAGTCGATGTTGGCTATAAGTACACAGATGGTAAACGTACCGATGAAATTACCATTAGGGTACATGTAAAACAAAAAAAGAAAACGGTTGCTTCAAAAGATAAAATTCCAACAACAATAAACGGTATTAAAACAGATGTTATTGAAATGGAAGTTTTCCCTCAGGTGTTTTCTCAAAAACTAGAAAACATTTCTTTACAAGCCGATACCACTACTTATGCAACAGTACAAGGCGGAATTAGCATCGGGCCAGAACGTGCTATTTCTGGATATATATTTACAGGAACTTTAGGGTGTATTGCTAAAGATAATGTTACAAACAACCCCGTGCTATTAAGTAATTATCATGTTATGTGTGTTGATAATACATGGAGTGTTGGCGATTTTATGTGCCAACCAAGTCGTGTAGATACAGGTTCGCCAGGAACCGATAGAATAGGAGCCTTAGAACGTGCCGTTTTAAGCGGACATGTAGATGGTGCTATTTCCACATTAAGTGGCAGACCGCACGACTGTTCTATTGTAGATATAGGTGATGTGAAAGGAACGGCATCGGCTGTTTTAAATTCGGCAGTAAGAAAACGGGGTAGAACAACACTATTTACCGAAGGTTTTGTAGATGCTATAAATGCCACAGTAAATGTTAATTACGGAGACACCATTGGTGTTAAAACCTTAACCGATCAAATTGGTATAAGACCCGATGAAAATGTAAACCCAAAATTTAGTGCTAAAGGCGATTCGGGTTCTGTGGTTGTAGATGCTGATAATAAGGTAATAGGGTTGCTTTTTGCGGGTAATGATACTGGTTACACTTATATTAACCCTATTTCTCATGTATTAAGTGAGTTGAATATTTCTTTATGTATTAAATCTAAAAGTGTTTTAAAAGATTTTAAAGATATTAATAAGGAAACTAAAGAAATTAAACTTGAAAAGCTTGAAAAAACTGAAAAATTAGAAAAGCTAGAGAAAAAGGAAAACAAGGAAATTAAAAAGGAAAAGCTTGAAAAGGTTGAAAAGGTGGAAAGTAAAGAGTTTAAAAAAGAAATAAAAGAAATTAAAAAAGAGTTCTATAAGGAATTGCCAGATAATAAAGGCATTATGCCAGATAAAGTAGATAAGCCTATTACAGATAAGCTAGATAAACCTTTTGATGGTGGTAATAAGCTCAGAGAGATCTCGGATAACTATAAACCAGGTTTAGGTAACTTTAATACTGGCGGAAATACAATTGAAGATCGCTTGTCGCAAATAGAACAAAGCTTATCTGCATTAACTGCTTTTATTGGTTCAGATTTACGGCCAGATTTATCTTCTGGAGCTTTAACTAATGAACAGGATATTGCAGCGATGCAAGAAAAAATGAATAAAGATATTGCTGACAGTATGATGTAATACGGCAAATAATTTTTGAGTTAGTCACTTTTAATAAAACCTTAGAAACAAATATTAAAAGCAAAGTAGCTATTTGTTTTTAAGGTTTTTAATTAATTAACTATTATGAATGTAATATTAAGTCATCCACAAGATAGCGATGCCATTTGGCTTTATTTGGAGCTTAAAAAAAGCCATGTTGATATAGAATTGGTGAGTCCGGAAGAGTTGTTAATGGCCGAAGAATGGACACAGCATATTAATAATGATGAAGACCAGTTTTATATTAAAACAAAAAAAGGGCTAGAAATAACCAATAGCAACCTCAATTTTCTATTTAATAGAACACAAATGGCTATTGCACCTATTTGGGATAAAGCCAACGAGGCCGAACGCCAGTATGTACAATCGGAAATGAATGCCTTAATGATGAGTTGGTTAGCCCAGGTTAGTAAAAAAGGACGTATTTACAACCCAGGAAAAGGCTATAGTTTAAGTGGTGTGTTTTGGTCTAAACAGCAATGGGCTAATGCTGCCTATAAAGCAGGATTTAATTCTGCATCTTCAGAGGCTATGGCACTAACAGAGCCTGTGCTTGTAGTTGGTAAAAAGGTTATTACAAATTGCCGTAATAAAACCTTGATTGAACATTGTATAAAACTCTCTATGCTTGCCCAAACACCATTGTTAGAAATTTATATAAATAAACAGGATGAAACCCAATTTGTAAGTGCCAATACCTATCCAGAACTTAGTAAGTATGGCGCTAAATTAATTACTATTTTAAAACACATTATTTATGAAAACTAAAATGGTATTATTATGTGGTATACCTAGTGAAAGCCCAATCTCGAAAGTTAAAGATGCTTTAATGGAAACAGATGCTCAGGTTGTTGTTTTTAATCAAAGACATTTTGAAAACACCGAAATTGATTGGAAGTTTGTTAATGGTGTGCCTAGAGGGAAATTGTATATGTCGAACTGCAGCTATGATTTATCGAGTTTTAAGAGTGTGTATTCTCGGTTTATGAGCGAAAATAACCTACCAGAAATGGAGGGCAAAGATGAAAAAACTAAGGCTAAATGTAAAATGCTACACGAATCTTTATTTGAATGGTTGGAAGTTACCAATGCTAAGGTTGTAAATAGGCACAGCAACATGTATAGTAATAGTAGTAAACCTTACCAAGCACAAATAATTAAGCGCTACGGATTAAAAACGCCTCCAACTTTAATTACCAATAACCCAAAAGCTGTTTTGGATTTTAATGCTACTCATAAATCTATAATTTTTAAATCAATTAGTGGCATACGTTCCATTGTAAAAGAGTTCGATCCTACTGATACTGAAAGGTTAAATAAAATAAAGTATTGCCCGGTTCAATTTCAAGCACGTTTATCTGGTTTCGATGTTCGGGTGCATGTTATAGGAAAAGAGGTTATAGCCACTAAAATACTAACCACAGGTGTCGATTATCGTTACGCTAGAAAGGATGGTGGAGAAACCGAATTGGAGCCTTTCGAAATTTCAGACGCTATAAAAAAAGCATGTGTAAACGTAAGTGCCGCACTTAAATTAGATTTTAGCGGTATCGATTTAAGATTTACAAATAATGGTGATGTGTATTGTTTTGAGGTAAATCCAATGCCTGGGTATTCCTATTATGAAAGCAATACAGGTCAAAAAATATCTAAAGTTTTAGCTGAATATTTGGTGGCGTAATTAATGGTGTTTAAAGTAAATAATAGCTATTGGTTTGCAATTAAGTTGTCCACTATGGTTTGTATTCTACCGCGTTGAATAGGCTTAATTATATAATCTGAGATTTCACTTATTTTATTCGCTCTTTCAAGATCGGCGTTATCTACAGAAGATGAAACCATATAGATTGTGATCTTCTTTCCTAAATTGGGCTTAATCTTTATGTATTCTTCCATAAATTGGAAACCATCCATAATTGGCATATTAATATCTAATAAAATAATATCAGGGAGTTCATCTTCTTTATTGAGATTCTCAATCATGAAATTTAAAGCCTCTTCACCATCAGAGAAGGCCATGACACTATTGTCCAGATCAAGAGATTTTATTGTTTTTTTAATGGTGTATTGATAAATATCATCATCATCTACAATACAAAAATTTAAAGTTTTAGTCATTCTTATTCATTAAAATTAATATTGAATGTAGAGCCTTCATTAACTACACTTTCAACCGATATTGTTCCTCCCAAAGATTCTACCTGTACTTTTGTCATAAATAAACCTACACCTTTAGCTTCTGGATGCCTATGGAATACTTTATTTAAACCAAAAACTTTATGGCCATGTCTTTCTAAATTGATACCTAAGCCATTATCTTTAAACTTGAGTTTTTCAATGCCGTCTTCAACTACAGATTGAATAAAAATTTCTGGAGATCTATCTTTGGATTTATACTTTATAGCATTGCTTACTAAATTAAGAAAAATACTTTCTAAATATACTTTATTATATTTAATATTTGGTTTTTTTGAAAAATCACTAACTATTTTAGTGTCGGTTTTTAAAATTTGTCCAGACAAAATCTCTTTTGTTTTGTTTAAAACATCGTTAAAGGATAAAGACTCCATATGTTTGGAGCTTCCATCTTTAGTTTTTAAAGCTTCAATTAATGTGTTAAGTGTAAGTGTAAGATGGTTAATAACAATCTCGAACTTATCAAATAAAATAGTCCTTTCTTCTTCTGTTTCAGCAGATTTGTAAAAATCCAATAAAGAATTTAAATTGCTTACAGGAGCACGTAAATTATGCGAGGTAATGTGCGCAAAATCTGCTAATTGAACGTTTTGCGAAGTAAGCTTATTAGCTAGTAGCTCTAAACTTTTATTAGCTTCTAAAATTTTATTCTCTGCTTTTTTCTGAAATGTAATGTCTCTAATAGCGGCCGAAACAAGAAGACCTTCCTCGGTTTTAAGCGGACTTAAACTAATTTGAATAGGGATTTCTTTTCCTTTTTTATTAATACCGAAAAGTTCCTTGCCTTCACCCATTTTTCTGGTTTTTGGTCTTTCAAAAAAGATTTTACGATGCGTTGTGTGATGACTATACCTTTGTGGTATAAGTAATTCTACAGGTTTATTTATCAACTCTTCGGCTTGGTAACCAAATAATTTTTCGGCTTGTTTGTTAATTAACTGGATTTTTCCAAGTTCATTAACAATTACCATAGCATCTGGCGCAGATTCTAGCAGTCCTTTAAACTTAATTTCTGCCATTCTTTGCTCGGTTACATCTTGGCAGGTACCAATTATTTCAATAACATTGCCAGCTTTGTCTGTAACAAGTACGCCTAATAGCTGGATTGTTTTGGTTTTGCCACTAGTTGTTTTTATGCGATGCAAAAGGTCGTAAAAAAACTTATCGTTTAAAGATTTTGCAACCGATATGTTAACGAGTTCCCTATCATCTGGATGTACAAAACTAAAATACGTATCGTAAGTTAATTTTTTCTTCGGGTTTACCTCAAATATATTATAAAGGTTACTAGACCATGTAACATCGTTGGTAATAAGGTTCCACTGCCAATTTCCCATCATGGTAATTTTTTCGGCAGAATTTAAAACCTGATTTTTTCTTAAAAGGTCGGCTTCAATGTTTTTTTGATTGGTAATGTTTTTTATGATTCTAATAAAACCAATGTTTTTTCCACTTTCGCTAATTAAAGGTGTTAGTGTAGAATGTGAAATGAATGTGGTGCCATCTTTTTTAACTATGGTGCATTCGCGAGCATCGTATCCATTATATTCAGCTAATAATTTATAAGGATCGAAATCTGAATCCTTGATGTTGTATTTTAAAGCAATGTCTTTTTTGAAATTTTTAACTTCTTTCTCAACTAGAAAAGAATTGACTGTTTTTAATCCAATCATTTCTGATGCAGTATATCCTAGTAAGATTTCGGCACCTTCATTAAATTGGTATATTATCCCTTCCTTATTTGTAGCTATAACAGCTATAATTTCAGAATTTAAATTAGCTTTCATTAATCTAGTTTGGTTAAGTTTTTTGGGTTGCTAAATGCTAGTTGTAACTGTAAATAAGGTGGAACTTATTAAGTTTTAGATTCGCTATTTGCTAAAGATAATTAAAATAATGTTGTAATAAAAGGCTACAAAGGTTAATCCTCTTCTGGGAAAGCAACGTGCTGATATGCTCCTAAGTCTGGAGACCCTGTTCTGTTTGTATTTAAAATATCTACAGGAACTTGGGTAGAAAAAGCGGCTAAACCTTCTCCATTGGCTGCAGAATCTTCTCCAATCATTAATTGGTTTAAGTCTGTATCCTTAAAGTCTGGCTCTTTATTAAAAATGTTTCTTTCGTATTTTAAAGTGTCATCAAAATTGTAATTATCCCCTGTATAATTGTTATTCGTATCATTAAAACGAATTAAACAATTGGTGAATTTAAAATTGAACACTACATTATCATCTTCAATTTCATCTAAAAGAATTTCCGGATTATCATTTCCGTAGATAATACAGTTATTAAAATTAGCTTCGGTTAAATCTGCAATGCTTGCATTATTGTCTTCATCTAAAACAAAATTGTTTAATAAAACAGCAGGGAATTGTCTAAAACCATTGTTCCAGTAATTTACTAAAGTAGAGTGGGTGAAGTTGTATTTTCCGCCTAAAGTTCCAGCAAAAGAAGATAAACCAGAATTATTTATAACTACGTTTTCACCAGAAATTGACGTGTTTCTTCCTAAAATTCCAAAGCTACTAGAATTGTAAATTTGAGAGTTTGTTATGGTTAGTTTATCGTTTGTTTCATTAGGGTTACCATCAGATAGAATACCTATGGTTGAGTTTTTAATAGTAGCATAATTAATAGTATTGTTAATACTACCATCTAATAACCAAATAGTGCCCCATTGTCCTGTTGTTTCAGAAAAATTAGGTTCTAAACGATCGCCTTCAAAAATAACTTCGTTTTCCAAAAGGTCTTGATCGTTACTAAAAGTACCATTTATATTTATAGAGGCTCCGTTAGGTACGATGATACCCGAATTATCATGAAAGTGAACGCGTGCTCCAGCATTTATTGTTAAGGTTTCGTTTGGAGGAACCGTTGCAAAACCATAAATAACATAGGGTTTTTCGTTTGTAAATGTAAGTTCGTCTGGTAATAATTCGCGGCCCTGTAAATCGGTTACTATTAATTCGCCTGCTATATTTAAAGTAAGCGTATCAATTACTTTGGTGGTGTTATCGCGGTCTGGAAAGATAAAAACAGCGTCTTGTACCAAGGTTACTAATTCTACGGTTTGCTGGTTGTTACCAGTATCAAATTCAATAGCATCGGTATATAAAAATTGATTGGCAGTAGCAGCTTGATTTTCAATATCAACGGTGGTTTCAATAAAAATAAACAAACTGTCTTTGGCTAAAACTTCTACATTTTCAAATACTTTTCCTTCGGAACCTGATGTTCCATTATTTTCGCCTAATATCCCGTCTATACTTAATCTGTATAAGGAATTAAAGCCCTCTTTTAAGCTTATATTAGGAATAACAATATCGTTATCACTCTTATTATATACTTTTAAATTATAGGTGCTAGAGCCAATATTTGTAAAAATAGTGTCTAAGTAAACGGTGTCCTTAGAAAATTGTAAAGTTCCTGTGCTTGGAGCGAATTCAAAGTCTTTACGACAAGAGCTCCAAAGCATTAAAAATATTAGAGTAAGTGAAAAATATAAAAAACGTGTCATTTAAAAATGCTAAGATTTGAGCCCTAAAAATATAACTTTTGAAATTATGATTTAGTATAATAGTACCTAATTAATCAAATAATTCCACAATTTCTTTTGGGATTCTAGAAGGGCGTTCTGTTTTAGCATTTATAAAACACCATTTGGTTTCAGATTTGGCAAGTAGTTTATTGGTGCTCGCATTATGCATTTCTACAACGCGAGTATAAGTAACACCTTCTGCCTTTGCTATATATGTTTTTAAGTTTATGGTATCATTTAAAAACGCAGCGCTCTTATATTCTATAAAATGAGATAATAGAAACCAGCTATATTTAGTTTGGAGTTCTTCTGAGGCTTTCGATTGCCAATGGGCCTTTGCAATATCTTGAACCCATTGTACATAATGCACGTTATTAACGTGGTTTAAATCGTCAATATGATCTTTTGTAACTATTAAGCTTGTTTCGTATGTTTTCATTTAAATAGAAATACTTTGCTAAAAGAGCAAAAGTAGGAGTTTCTATTTAGGTTATCTAATAGAAACTCCTACTTTATGTGTATCGCCTATAATAGTTCTTTTAACATTTTTACAGCAGATTCGGCAGTAATATCTCTTTGAGGCGACCCAAACATTTCATAGCCTACCATAAATTTTTTCACCGTTGCACTTCTTAAAAGCGGCGGATAAAAGCTCATATGCCAATGCCAATGGCTATTTTTATTGCCATCTGTTGGCGCTTGATGAATGCCTGAAGAATAAGGAAATGATGTGTTAAATAATTTATCGTAAGCTTTTGTTATTACAGCAATAGCTTCGGCGTATTGTAGTGTTTCAGCATCAGTCATTTCCAAGATGTTGGTCATGTGCCTTTTTGGAGCAATCATAGCCTCAAAAGGCCATACCGCCCAAAACGGAATGATAACTACAAATCCGTCATTTTCAAAAATAATACGCTCCTGGTATTCTAATTCTTGTGTTAAGTAATCCCCTAATAAACTACTGTTGTTTTTATTATAGTAATTTAATTGTTGTGTGTTTTTTTTGTCTACTTCATTAGGAAGTGTGGACTGGCTCCAGATTTGACCATGCGGATGCGGATTACTACAACCCATTACTGCACCTTTGTTTTCAAAGATTTGGACGTAATTAATTTTAGGGTTAGCAGCCAATTCTTTAAATTCTCTTTGCCACGCGAAAACCACATGTTGAATCTCGTTAGCCGACATATCTGCTAAACTTTTAGAGTGATCTGGACTAAAACAAATTACTTTACAAATACCAGTTTCGCTTTCCGCAACAAGTAAGCCATCGTTTACCGAAAAAGTTGGGGAATCGTTCTGTAATGCTGCAAAATCGTTTGTAAAAACAAACACATCTTTATAATTAGGGTTTACTTCTCCGTTAATTCTTGTATTTCCTGCGCATAAGTAACATGACTCATCGTGTGTTGGTCGTTTTTCGTTATTAACCGCTTCATTTTGGCCTTGCCATGGTCGTTTTGCTCTATGAGGAGACACTAAAACCCATTCGCCAGTTAAAATATTAAAGCGTTTATGCGAGTAATCTTGTAAATCTGTATTTTTCATTATTTGAAATATAAAATCGTTGGTTTTTTTATTTTACTAAGTGTGTGCCATCAGAAAGTTCAATGAAATACACAGAGCAATCTTTATCAAATTGTTTTTTGTATGCCTTAGAAGCCGTTTCTGCAAATGCTTCAGCTTCATTTTTTGCAACTAAATTTATGGTGCAACCACCAAAGCCGCCACCCATCATTCTGGCGCCTAAAACGTGCTTGTTCTGTTTAGCTTGCGCCACTAGATAATCTAACTCATCACAACTTACTTTGTATTGGCTTGAAAGCCCTTCATGCGATTGATAAATTAAAGCACCTAAGGTTTCTAAATCATTATTTTCAATAGCTTTGGCAGCCTTAATAGTTCTATTGTTTTCTTGAATAACGTAAAGCGCTTTCTGGTAGTTTTCTGGAGACACTTTGTCTTTAACAGTTTCTAAATCGGCTTCTTTAGCGTCTCTTAAAGCTTTAATATTTAATAATTCGGAAATAGCCTCGCAAGCCGATCGTCGGTCGTTATAAGCACTATCAGATAAACTATGTTTTACATTTGTGTTGATAAGCATTAATTGATGATCTTTAAAATCGATCTTGTAAGGCTTCGATTTTATGGTTCTACAATCAAGATGTAATGCATGGTCTTTTTTACCAAACATACTAGCGTATTGATCCATTATTCCACATTTAACACCTACGTAATTGTGTTCTGCTTTTTGCGAAATTAAAATCATATCCTCTTTAGATAGACCAAGCTGAAACAACTCATTTAATCCAAAAACAACACTGTTTTCTAGTGCCGCGGACGATGACATACCTGCGCCACCAGGAATATTACCTTTAAACACAATATTAAAATTGCCTATGGTTTTATTTCTATTTTGTATTTCGGCAACAACACCAAAAACATAATTTTCCCAACTCCCTTCTTTTGATGGTTTAAGTGTGTCTAGGTTAAATTCGATAGTGCTATCTAAGTCCAAAGCTATAGCGGTAGATTGTCCTGTGTCGCTTTTTTCAATTGCTGCGGCAATCCCTTTATTAACAGCTGCAGGAAAAACAAAGCCATCATTGTAATCTGTATGTTCGCCAATAATATTAATTCGTCCAGGAGAGAATATAAGTAACGGGGCTGTTTTAAATTCCTTTAAAAATGCGGTTTTAACCTCTTTAATTAGTGTATTGGTCATAATTTAGTTGTTTTCAAGATTTAATGTCCATGTAATGGAGTAGGTGTCGTTTGGTTTTAAAATGTCTAGCCCAATGTTGTTATTAAAACTGTTTGAAACACCGGTTGTAGGTTCTATGGCTATAGTGTTTAATTTTGGAGGCGTGTAAGCTTGTAAAAAGTTATTTTTTGCCGAAGAATGTATAGATAACTTATACTTTGGTGTATAAAACTGGATAATATTAGAGTCTAAAATCCAACAATCATCTAATTTCTTGTTTTCAATTTTAAGAGATTTGAAATTTTCAAGTTTTTCTGTTCCTGTAGTAATATTGCGGTCGCCAATGACTAATTTTTCGGAAGAATCAAATTCTAAAATACTTTCCGATAGGTTATCACTGACAAAATAAGGATGCCAACCTAGGTTAAACGGAAAAATTTTAGAATCTGTATTTTCCACTGAAAAATCAAGCTCTAAATTAGTTTCAGTAAATGTATATTTTAATTGAATTTTAAAGGTGTACGGAAAGCCAATGGATTCGTTTTCTTCTATATACTCTAATGTCAAACTTGCAGAATCGATGTTTGTATAAGATTCAACTACATTAAAAGTTTTGTTGTAAACCAAACCATGTAAAGCATTGTTTTCTTCCTTTTGGTTTATTTCAAATTGGTATGATTTGTCATTGTAAGTGTATTGTCCATCTTTTATTCTATTGGCAAATGGAAATAGAATAGAAGAGGCGTAGGTGTCTTTATAAGGCAATGGCTCTAAACTTTTAATTATGGCTTGTCCGTTTAAGGTGAGCACCTGTAAACTGGCACCTTCATTTAGGTTGATAAGGCCAGAAACGTTATGGTTCAAAGATTTTATTTCAATTGTATTTGATGTCTTATTTTTAATAATTGAAAACATAATTAGTTCTTTTTTTTAGTTAGATTGAGCTTCTAATAATTAGATTATTAGTGTTCTCTATTTTAGTTTGTTCTTTATTTAAAATCATTTCCGCTAGACGTTTACCCATGTAGTTAAAATCTGTTGAAATGGTGGTTATGCCTCCTTCTACAATTTCCTTAAGCAAGGTGTCGTTATAAGATATTATACCAATATCTTCGGCTATTAACAAGCCTTCGCTTTTCATTTGTTTTATGATTTTTAGTAAAATTTTATCTTCAGGAATAATATATAACTCGCCTTTTGTTAAAGTTCTATCTTTTAGTGTTGCGATACAATCAAAAGGCATTTGGTTGGTTGTGCAAAAATTAATAAACCCTTCTCTCATGGGTAATGGTTGTTTATCTTCAGAAAACACTAAAATTAATTTTTTGTATTTTTTTATAAGATGAATAGCCTTGGTAAGATTATTAAAAATAGTCTTTTCGAAATTTTGATAAATAGCAGGATAATCTATTAAATCCTCTTGTATTTGGTCTAATATATATACCTTTTCTTTTGGTAAATTCTTAATAGCAGAATTTGTGTTTTTTAAATTTGCAGGCATGATTACGTAATAATTATAGTTACCTGTATTTTCCAAAATCAGGTTATCGAAGGTGTTTTTGTTAAAATGATGAAAAAATATATCAACCTGAATATTATCTCCTAAATGTTCTAAAAATGAATTATATAAGTCTTCTTTAAAGGAGTTTAATTCGTCAAATAACAAGAATATTTTCTGATTAATATTTATGTTTTCACTGTTAACATAGTAGCCTTTGCCAACTATAGATTTTATAATGCCTCTACTTTTTAGTTCGTTAAAGGCTGTCATTACAGTATCTCTAGATAGGTTGTTCTCATCCTTAATTTTATTAATAGATGGTATCTGGTCACCTTTTTTAAGAGTGCCAGTAAGTATAGCTTCTTCAATAGAATTTATTATTTGCTTATACTTAGGTGTTCCTGATTTTCTTTTAATTTTAATCATAGTGCAATGCAAATATATGTTTTTTATTTTAAAAAACCTACTAGACCGTACTGGTTTGGTTTTTTTTGTTCTGAAGCGTGATAGTTCCAATATTAATATATATATTTGAGGTATTATTTAAAGAAAACTAAACTAAACCACAAACAAATGTTAGGAATACTGTCTTTTGCCGGCTTTACCATATTGGTTGCCGTTATTGCTTATTACGCCACTAAGGGTACAAACGAAAAATCTTCAGATGGCTATTTTCTAGGAGGTAGAAGTCTTACAGCTGGAGTTATAGCAGGCTCTTTATTATTAACAAACTTATCTACCGAGCAAATTGTAGGTTTAAATGGTTCTGCATATGCCGATGGTATTTTGGTTATGGCTTGGGAAACTTTAGCGGCTATAGCTATGGTTGTAACCGCTGTGTATTTGTTACCGAAATATTTAAAAGGAGGGATCTCTACAATACCGACATATCTAGAGGATCGATTTGATACCACTACAAAAGCTATGACTTCAGGATTATTTCTGTCGGGTTACGCTATTGTTTTATTGCCAATTGTACTGTATTCGGGGTCTTTAGGTATTAGCGGAATGTTTAATCTTCCTGAATTACTTGGAATAACCGAATGGCAGTCTGTTTGGTTATGTGTATGGAGCATAGGAATTATAGGTTCTATCTATGCTATTTTTGGAGGACTTAAGGCTGTTGTTGTATCCGATTCTATAAATGCCATAGGGCTTTTAATAGGTGGGCTATTAATTCCTGTATTTGGGTTAATGGCTATCGCGGACGATGGAAGTCTTACAGGGGGGTTAGCTAAATTAGCTAGCGAACATCCAGAAAAGTTAAATGCTATTGGTGGCGAAGATTCTTCAATACCTTTTGCTACTATTTTTACAGGTATGATGCTTGTTCAGCTTTTTTACTGGGGTACAAATCAACAAATTATACAACGAGCTTTAGGTGCTAAGAATTTAGCTGAAGGTCAAAAAGGATTAACACTTGCTGCTTTTATTAAAATATTAGGGCCAATTATTGTGGTTTTACCTGGTATTATTGCGTATCACAAATGGGGTGGTGAGGTTCTTGCTAATAACGATATTGCTTACCCTAGATTAGTGGCAGAAGTGTTGCCAGCGCCTTTAGTTGGTTTCTTTGCTGCAGTTATGTTCGGTGCTATTTTAAGTTCATTTAATTCAGCTTTAAATAGTTGTGTAACATTATTTGGTATAGATATTTATAAACAATATATAAATAAAGAAGCAGAAGAAATTAGAGTGGTTTCTGTGGGTAAAAAATTCGGTATTGTGTTGGCTATATTCTCCATGTTTGTAGCTCCGTTTTTATATTATGCATCCGATGGTTTATTTGGTTACTTACAAACCGTAAATGGTGCCTATAGTATTCCTATTTTAACGGTTATTGTTGTTGGTTTCTTAACTAAGCGAGTTCCTGCGATTGCTGCTAAAGTTGGGATTATATTTTCTTTTACATTTTATGTAACATATATTGTTTTATCGAAGGGATTAGAAATGGATTTACCACATTTCTTGCATGTACAATTTATATGCTTTGTGCTAACGGTAGTGTTAATGTTAGTAATTGGTAAAGTGAAACCTAGAGAAACAAACTTTGTTCAAGAATATACACGAGATGTAGATGTTACCCCTTGGAAATATGTTAAACCTGTAGGTCTTGCAATTTGCATTGTGGTAATTAGTACTTACGTGATTTTTAGCTAAAAAATTATAAGATTTTAATATAAAAGTCGTCATTAACTATGTTTTTGACGATTTTTTTTGCTCTATTTTGAGTTAAAGCATCGACGTAAAATAGCTGTTATTAAGCACATAGCTTTTATTTTTTTTTAAATGTCATGTTATACTAAAAATTATAAACATTTCTTTTGGTTAGATATATAGTTAATTTTATATTTGCACACCGGAAAACGAAAATGTTTTCTTTGAGGGCTCTTAGCTCAGCTGGATAGAGCACCTCCCTTCTAAGGAGGCGGTCACAGGTTCGAATCCTGTAGGGCTCACAAAAAGCTTCAACATGAAAATGTTGAGGCTTTTTTGTTTTATATAACTTATATGATTTAGAAGTAAGATTTTATTCAAAAAAATATATTTAAATAATTTTGTAAACGACAATAGTCAAAATTATTCGTTTTAGTGTAATTATTGTAGGAAATTATTTTGTCTTGATGTGTTTATTTGTTAAGTTTGAAACTTAATCTTAAACCCACCCAAATTATGAACAAAAAGTTACTTTTATTGACCCTTATTCTTACAATAGGTGTTAATGTTATTCAATCACAAAATAATAAAGTATTTTACATCGATGAAGATCCACGTGAAATCCGCATGATGGATGTTGGAGGTGGAAACGATCAAGTTTTTTTTAAGCAAACAGAAAACTTAGCTCCTAAATATGTTACCGTTAATAATACCACACAAGAATTGTATTTTGTGGGATCGAGTGGTGGATATGAGATCTTTAAAATAGGAATGGATGGTCTTGGAGAAGAATCTATTTATTCTGGATCCAGTACAATTTATGAATTAGAAATTGATGAAGCCAATGGGAAAATTTATTGGGGAGAATATGAAAGTCTTAAAATGGCTAATCTAGATGGTTCTAATGTGCAAACAATAAAATCTGTAACAGGAGGCACATTTAGAGGCGTGGCTGTTGGAGGATCATACCTATATTGGAGTGAGGCCATATATTCTAACCCTACAAATAGCACAACTATTTATAGAGGGGCTTTAGACGGAACTGGACCAATTACTATTCATTCAGAAGCATATACTTATCCAGCAGTACCATCAGTACTAGCTTCGCTTTATGGGTTGGATGTAGATGTAACTAATAATGAAATTTATTGGGCAGATAATTCAGCAAATGGTGTTTTCAAGAAAAACTCTGATGGTTCAGGTGGAGTAACCACCATATATAGTAATGCTGATTTTTCACCTAGAGCACTAGCTTTGGATGTACCTAACAATAAAGTATATTGGGCGGATACTGTTTCAGCGGCGGATGCCATCCAGATGTGTAATTTAGATGGAACCGGGTTTACTACACTTGCCAGTGGCTTGGATGATCCAAGAGGTGTTGATGTCGCTATGGTAACGCCTACTAGTGTTGGGGTTCCGGAGATTGATATACAAGGAAATGGACTTAGTATTCTAAACAACGACATGTCGCCTTCTGAAACTGATAATACAGATTTTGGTAATGTGGCTTTAAATAATAATTATAAAGAACACTATTTCTTTGTTAGGAATTTTGGAAGCACAGCATTAACACTTTCTAGTGATCCTAAAGTAACTATTTCTGGCGCGCATGCATCAGATTTTACACTTCAAATGGATGCGATGGTTTCCATAGGAGGCGTTGGCGCTTCATACTTTGTTATTAGGTTCGACCCAACCGTTTTAGGAACAAGAACTGCGACTGTGACTGTTAATTCTAACGATTCAGATGAAGGTGTCTATGCTTTTAGTATTCAAGGAGAAGGAAGTGTGTCAAGTGGAGAAACAGGAGATAATGATGTTAGAATTACCACACATGCAACAGGAGGCGGTTTGGATAATGAAGATCCTAGTATTGCATATGATCCTACTTTAGATCGTTTTTTAGTGGTTTTTGAAAAAGAAATGATTAACAGTGATGAAGAGATTTTTGGGCAATTTATAAATAATTCAGGAGCTTTAATAGGCGGGGAATTTAGAATCTCCAAAACAGGAGTTGATGGTAATACGGCTTTAGATGCTGCTGATCCAAAAATAGTTTTTAATCCTGTTACAAATCAGTATATGGTTGTATGGCGGGCAGATCAAATCGATACAGATACTGAAATGTATGGTCATATAATTAACCCAGACGGAACTCTGGTGAGTGGTTTTGGAAACGAGATTAAGTTAACTCAAAACGGTCCCGATGGAGATGGTACTTATTACTTAAGTACGCCGACTATAGAAGTAAACACAACTAATGGCGAGTATTTTGCAGTATGGCAAGCAAATGTAACAAGTTCGACTTCCGATTATAACATTTACGGACAACGATTATCTACAGCGGGAGCATTGGTTGGTAGTAAGATTCAATTGAGTCAATCTGCAACAGCAACGCAATATGCAAGTTCGCCTTCAGTAAGTTATAATCCAATAAACAATGGGTATTTAGTTGCGTATTATGCTGATTTCCCTGTAAATGGAGATAATAATATATGGTCGAGACTTGTCAGTTCAACGGGAGCTTTAGGAACGCTTACGCAAGTAACAAATGTGGCAGCAAGTAGAGATGCTGATTTTGCTAGCGTAATTTATAATCCATTAAACAATGAATTCTTGATTACTTTTCAAGGCGATATAGGTCCAACTGATAATGAAGATGAAATCTATGGGCAGATAATGACTGCAGCTGGAGTGCTATCAGGCACTGCTTTTCAGGTTAGTTTTGCTGGGGTTGATGGCGACGGAGAAGAAACAGGTAGTTATTCTTCATTAGCTTATAATTCTACTGAGAATCATATCTTAATTACATTTCAATCTGAAGAGCCAGGAAGTGCTGCATACGATATTTTTGCAGCAACCTTAGATGCGTCTAATTATGCTGTTTTAGAAACTCAGAGCAGGGTTAGTGATATGGGGGATGTTAACGGAAATTCTTCATATACTGCCCAAAAACCTAAACAAGCATATGATAGTACAAATAATGCATTTTTTATAGTTTGGGAAGGTGATGATAATACGCCTGGTGATGGTGAAGATGAAGTTTTTGGTCAAAAATGGCAATCACCTCCAACAGCAGAGATCGATATTCAAGGAAATGGCGTGTCTATTGCAGATGGCGATACAACTCCTGAAACTAATGATGATACAGATTTTGGTACCGTTGGTGTAGGAGGTAGTATTGTAAAGAGTTTCACTATATTTAGCACAAATACCGAACAATTAGTTTTAAATGGCACACCAACAATTAGTATATCTGGAGCAGATGCTAGTAATTATTCGGTAACAGAAGCGCCTGATACAGCTATTTCTCCCGGAAACTCTACTACTTTTGAGATTACTTTTACATCTGGAGTAGTTGGAGTAAGTAATGCGAGTATAAGCATTGAAAATAACGATGTGGGTGAAGGTGTTTATACCTTTGATATAAAGGCAGAAATCTCTGGAACTTTAGATACTTCTGAAAATAGATTGAATTCATTAACTCAAATGTATCCTAATCCTAATACTGGTTTGTTTACATTGAAATACTCGGGTAGTGAATCTTTAAACCAACTTCAGGTAATTGATGTGTTGGGTAAGAGATTGGAAACAATTTCTTTAAAAGATTTTAGTGGAAGTCAAGAAGTTGATTTAACAAAACTATCTACAGGAATGTATTTAATTGCTATAAGTTCTGAATCATCAATTATTACTAAAAGAATGGTAATTAAGTAGAAATTATTATCATATTAAAAAAGAGATAAGCCATGATTATTTTATAGTCGTGGCTTTTTTTTTATTTAATTATATGTATGATTTCTTTAAAAGTTATATTCGGTTGTTTAACTGAAAAACTATTAATTGTTTAAAGTAAATAAGGTCTAATTTATAACCTCCTTGAGTTTGTTAATTCTGAAACATTGTTCTTCTCCTATAAAATTAGGATCACCATGTTTTTCGGACCAAAACCCTTCTAATAGATCTTTAGAAATACATTTATACACCGCTACACCTTTAAATATTTTGTGGTGCATTTTGTAATTAAAATTTATTACAAGAATGTTGTCTTTAAAAAAGCCAGTTCCAAATTGTTCCTGGTTTTTGTTAATAAGCCATTTCGCTTTAATTCGATTGTTTTCATCAAGCACTAAGCTAAGTAAGCCTTTGTAGTTGTTTAGGTCACCATCTTGATTGCTGCCTACTACAGTATAATGTCCAACTAAGTCTTTAAGCATCATAGGTTAGTCTTTTTAGTGATTAAAACAATTTTGTTGTCATTCATATCTGTAGTAAAAAACAAATAGTCGTTGCCGCCATCGTTAATTTTGAATTTGCTTCGAATTTGTTGTACCGTTTCCTGGAAATTTCTCGTGGTAATGTTCGCCTTTTTTATACCTAGTCGTTTGAGTGCTTTTTTATTATATGGTATAGAAGCTTCAATAGTGAAAATACGCCCAGGGAAATCTATTAAAGCAGAACTCGTATATAAATGTGAATGCTTTTGAAGCTTGTTAATCTCTAATTGTTTTGATATTTGATTAAAGGCACCAGATTTTAAAATGGAAGCATTAGGCTCGTATAAATAGTCGAGTGGTAGGCTATATGTTGGTTCGGTGAGTTTTTCATCGTGTAAAGGAAACGAAAAGTGCTCTTCTTTATCTTTTTTTATGTTTACTGTTTTGATGGTAATTTCCGAGTCATATCTGTTTTCTAGTACCCAAAGCAATTCTTTAACTTCATTATTAACCGCAACGACATGAATAGTTTTTACGTGTTTTAGTTCGCTAGTTCCAACTGATATATCTAATAAAGGAGATGTTTTAATCATGATGTTATTAGAATGTTTAAGCAACATGTTTAAATGTTCTGGAACATTGGGTAGGCAATCTTTTAAAAAAAAGACCTTTCCTTTGCTATCATGACGTCTAGAAGGATCGATATAAATCCAATCAAATTTATTGTTCAAAGTTTCTAAATACGCAATACCATCTTCGTTTATGGTTTTAATATTGCTAATATTTAATTGATGGTAATTATGGTTAACTATGTCCGATAGGCTTTCGTTAATCTCACAATGTGTAACTGATTTAAATTGCTTGGAAAAGTAAAAACAATCTACTCCAAAACCTCCTGTTAAATCGATTATAGAGTCGCCATTTATTAATTCCGATTTGTACTTCGCTGTGGTTTCAGACGAGGTTTGCTCGATGTTTAACTTGTTAGGGTAGTATATTTTATTAGTGGAGTACCAAGTAAAAAGCTTAGATTTACATCTGTTTTTGGCTTCAATTTGCTCTATGATTTGTTTCGTCTCAACATCCGGAAATGCGGTTCCTTTTAGGACTAAATCACCTATTGCGATATTCGTATTATTTTTTATAAAATTTTGAATATCAGTGTTTAATATGTTTTTATTCAAAGTAAAGATTAAAGGTTTTTGGTCAATTTTTTAACTATTTTATTATCTGATAAAAAGGCCTTTAAAATCACTTTTATAGCGGTATAAGCAGGTACTGCTAATATTAAACCAATAACTCCAAATAAAATACCAGTAATTAAAATTACCAAAAATATTTCTAGCGGATGTGACTTCACACTTTTTGAAAATATAATAGGTTGACTCCCAAAATTATCTACTAATTGACCAATAGCAAATACTACAAGTACCCAAAGTGTTTTAGGTAAAATAACATCGCTAAAGGATTCTCCTAAATTACTTGTCATGGTTAAAGTGATCATTAAAAAACCACCAACTAATGGTCCAACATAGGGTATTAAATTTAAAAGCGCACATAAAAAAGCAATAACAACTGCGTTTTCAACACCAATAATTAACAGCCCAATCATGTAAATAATGAAGAGAATTAGTATTTGAAAAATTAGGCCAACAAAATATCTAGACAGTAAGTCTTTTATTTTTGTGGTGGTTGTTTTCCAACGCGATTCTTTATTCTCTGGAATAAAAGTTAAAATGCCATTTTCAAATAATCTGCTGTCCTTTAAAAAGAAAAAGGATATAAATAAAACCGAAAATAAGCCGATACTAAAGTTTCCTAATCCACTAATAACCGAATTTAAAAAATCGGGTAATATGGATAAATCTATTTTAGACATTAAATCAGATTCTTTAATGGATTTCTCTACATCAATTTGACGAAGATCAAAATACGATATCACTTCCTTATATAAATTCTCAATGTTAGATTGTAGCTCCTCTATGTTTAATAGCGATAAATTATGACCCTGTTCTAGGACTAAAGGAATAAATAAGCCTACCAATCCTACAAATAGTCCAAGTAAAACCACAATGGTAATTATTACGGCTATTATGTTTTTAAATTTTAATTTGTTTTCTAAAAATAATACAATAGGTCGGCCAATTAGCGAAATTACCGCAGATATAGCTATATAGCCTATAACAGATTGTATTTTATACAGAAAGAACAATACTAGGGCGATACCTAATACGACGCCTATGGCTTTTAAAATACCTTTAGAAATGATGTTTGAGTTCATTTAGTAAATATAATATTATTTTAAATGCTGCGTAGGGCTAATTTTAAAATCGCTATTGCAGTTGTTTGGTTATTTCGTAAAGCGCAATGTTGGTGGCTTGAACCACATTCATGCTGCTGTTTTGCCCAAACATGTTTATGTGAACAATAGTATCGCAAAGCTTCAGTATAGGGTCGGATACGCCAAAATTTTCATCGCCTATTACAATAGCTATCGGTGCTTTGTCTGAAAATTTAGAGCTGTGTATGGCTGTGCTAGTTTCTGTAATCTCTAAAGCTAGTATTTGGTGACCTTTTGATTTTAATGCCTTTATAACCGTTAAAGCAGAATCGGTAATTTCATATGGCACTACTTTTTCAGTAGCTCTAGAGGTTTTTGCCATTTTTCGGCCCAATTGAATATTTTCACCACAAAGAATTAGTTTCTCAATACCAAAAGCATCAGCAATTCTAAACAGACTACCAATATTAGGTGCGTTAGTAACGTTATCGCAAATTAATGTAATAGGGAAGGTTCTTGCTGTAAAATTGGTGTTATAGTGGTTGAGTTGCATAATTAAGTTAGCGGTAATCAGTATTCAGTTTGCAGAATTCAGTTTAGTTTGGCCACTTTGGGGCTTATTTTCTAATTTTCAAAAGCATATTTAATAATGTTAGCACCCATTTTAAGTGCTTTTTCTCTTACTTCGGCGGGGTCGTTATGCACTTCTGGGTCTTCCCAACCATCACCCAAATCACTTTCATAGGTGAATAATAATATCAAACGGTCTTCATTAAAAATGCCAAAAGCTTGCGGACGTTTGCCATCGTGTTCGTGTATTTTTGGTAGGCCATTGGGGAATTTAAAAGCATAATTAAAAATAGGATGGTTATTTGGTAATTCTACCAAATCTTTATCCGGAAATACTTTTTTAAGTTCTTTGGTTATGTAAGGCTGCATGCCGTAGTTATCGTCAATATGTAAAAAACCACCAGACATTAAATAATTACGCAGGTTTTCGGCATCTGTGTCACTAAAAAACACATTTCCGTGGCCTGTCATATGTAATAACGGATACTGAAAAATATCGGTGCTTCCGGTTTCAACGGTTTCGGGTTTCGGGTTTATTTTAGTTCTTAAATTGGTGTTGCAGTAGTTAATAAGATTAGGTAAAGCTGTAGGGTTTCCGTACCAATCGCCACCACCTTTGTATTTTAAAATAGCTAAATCTTGACTAAAAACGAAAAGAGCAAAAAGGCATGAGAAAAGAGATAAATATAATTTCATAGAAAATTATTCGTTTGTAAACGCTACCGAATGACAGGCTACAATAGCAGCTGTTTCTGTTCGCAATCTAGTTTCACCCAAAGTTACAGGAATAAAATTGTTTTTTAGTGCTTTGGCTATTTCTTTAACAGAAAAATCACCTTCGGGTCCAATTAAAATAGTAATGTTAGAACCAGGTTTTAACTGTTGTTTTAATGATTTTTTATCGGTTTCCTCGCAATGCGCAATAAACCTTTCGGTTTTAAAATCTTGCTCAATAAAATCTTGAAACGAAATGGCTTCGTGTAATTTTGGTAAATAACAACTTAACG
The DNA here is from genome assembly GCF_046736315.1 of Algibacter sp. AS12. Taxonomy (NCBI): domain Bacteria; kingdom Pseudomonadati; phylum Bacteroidota; class Flavobacteriia; order Flavobacteriales; family Flavobacteriaceae; genus Algibacter; species Algibacter sp. AS12. The sequence goes on along the minus strand of NZ_CP151841.1, from coordinate 4,049,392 downwards.
ATTGTTTCATGGCCGATTGCAAAATACGCTCAAAACGTTCTGGTTTTATTACTTTACGTTCGCTATGGTCGCAAATTATAGGTGTAATGCTGTCTATTCCTATTTCGGAAGCCTTTTCTAAAAACCATTCGTAACGATCGTTCATTTTAGTTGGCGCCACAGCCAAATGCAAGCTGTAATTGCGTTTACGTTGTAGTACTTTCGAAACAATATTTGCTGTACATTTATTAATATTTGGAACCGAAATTTCTGCAGTAAATAACCAACCATTACCATTTGTTATGTATAGCGTGTCGCCCATGGTTTTACGCAACACTTTTACAATGTGTTTGCTTTCATCTCTATTAAAAGTGAAAAGCGCGGTTTCTTCTGTTATGTCTGGGCTATAAAAAAGTTGCATTATAATTTAGATTCAACTATTTTTAAAACGTCAATTTCTAAAATTTCTTTTGGTTCGTGCGTTTTTAAAATAACATAGTACCAATTTTCCGAAGGCACATCCACTGTAAAGATATCGTTTAACTCATGAGGTTCGCCAAATACGTTAGCTTCAAAAGCAGGGTGAGTTTCTTCCTTTAAAAACCATCCTAAATCGCCACCTTTTTTTGCGTTAGCATCCATAGAGTATTGTTTTGCTAAAAAATCGAAAGGCGCGCCATTGTGATATTTAGCTATAATTTTGTCGCGTAGGGTGTTTATTTCTTCTAATTTATATTTAGAGCCATCTAAATAGATGTAAGATAATCTCTCGTAATTATTTTTAGTTTTATTTACGACTTTGTAATACGTTTTTTCGAACTCGCCGTCGTTAACTTTTTTACCTCCAATACCAAGTTTAAAGAGTTCTTTAGCTAAAATTGTTTTATGCTTCTCTTCGTTAAAGGTAATTAATTTGTTTTTTTTAGACTTATTCGTTTTTAAATAGATTTCGGCTTGCTCTGTAGTTTCCAGAATTTCTAAATCTTTTTCAACCGAAGTTTGAGCGTTTACAAAGACTGTGCTAATTAAGAATATAAGGAGTGATTTTTTTAACATAAGAGTAGGTTTTAATTTCAATTTTCAAATTTATAAGTAAAAATGGAGCATTTAAAAAAAAATCAATAAGTTTTCAAGAAGATGTTGTTTATAACTTAATTTTTTGCCTTAAACATTTTATGGAGCTAATTATAGAATTAGAAATTAGAATAAGTTGAACCAATGTAGCAATACTTCCAATAATGATTATAAAATGATCAATGGAAGTTTCATTATCAAATAAAGGAAAGTTTTTCTTTTCGCCTAATAGAAACATGGGACTTAAAAAATAAACTATAAGACAGCCTAGGGTTAATAGTGTATGGCTTATTGTTAAATATTTAAAAAGTGTGATTTTGAATATTGAATGTATGTAGTAGATTAAACCAATACATGCTAAAATATATCCAATAAAAATATTAAATTCAATATTGGAAATAACAAAATAATTTTCTTGGAAATTGAATACTAATTTTTGACTATGAATTTTAGTGAATAAGGTGTAACCTGTTAGTATGGTTAGTGCCGATGCAAACCAAAAATAAATAAATGGTTTTGTATATAATTGATGCATATTTAAATCTTCAATCTAGCCGAGGCCACAACATTCTGCTCTGCAAAATCGCCTTCTAAAAACTTTAAATAGCCCACAATAGCAATCATAGCGGCATTATCGGTTGTAAATTCAAACTTAGGAATGTAAGTAGTCCATCCAAATTTTTGTTCGCCATCTTTTAAAGCTTTACGAATGCCAGAATTTGCCGAAACCCCGCCACCAATAGCAATATGCTTAATACCTGTTTGCTTCGAGGCGAGTTTTAATTTGTCCATTAAAATGCCAATAATAGTATATTGAATAGAGGCACAAATATCATTTAAGTTTTCTTCAATAAAATTAGGGTTGGCCTTAACCTCGCGCTGTATAAAATAAAGCACAGCAGTTTTAAATCCAGAGAAACTAAAGTTTAACCCGTCCACTTTTGGTTTAGTGAATTTAAAGGCTTTCGGGTTTCCTAAAGCGGCACGTTTATCAATTTCTGGTCCGGCAGGATAGCCCAATCCTAAAATTTTTCCACTTTTATCAAAAGCTTCACCAACAGCATCATCAATGGTTTCTCCAATAACAGTCATATCAAAATAGTGATCTACTCTAACTATTTGCGTATGGCCACCAGAAATAGTCATTGCTAAAAACGGAAAAGGTGGCTTTTTATAACCATCTTCATCAATATAATGTGCTAAAATATGCCCTTGCATGTGGTTTACATCAATTAGCGGGATGTTTAAGCCATAAGCCAAAGATTTAGCAAACGATGTGCCTACCAATAAACTCCCCATTAATCCTGGGCCTTTGGTGAAGGCAATAGCATGTAATTCATCTTTAGTAATACCTGCTTTTTCTAATGCTTGATGCACTACAGGAACTATGTTTTGTTGGTGCGCTCTAGAAGCTAATTCTGGTACAACACCACCATATTCTTCATGTATTTTTTGGCTGGCAATAACATTGCTTAAAATACGTCCGTTATAAATTATAGAAGCCGCAGTATCATCGCAAGACGACTCAATTCCTAGAATGTAAATATTTTGTGAAGACATTAATAAATATTAGGCACAATAATTGTTAATTTTGAAAACGAATAAGCATCTTTGTGGTTACATGCGTTCGTATATGCAAAAATAGTTTATTCTTAATAAAGTTATAACTTTAAGGACATCAAAAAATTTCTAAAAATACTTTTAAAATTAGCAGGTATTTTGCTAATGTTATTCATCATATTGGTGTTGGTGCTGTCTATTCCTTATATTCAGACAAGGCTAGGTAAGTATGCTACCAAACGTTTAAACGACGATTTCAAAACAAACATTAATATTGATAAAGTTAGTTTGCAGTTTAATGGAGATATAGAAATTAAAGATATTTACATTGAAGACTACAAAAAAGACACGCTAATAAGTATTACAGAATTAAATACATCTATTTTAAGTTTCAGGAATTTATACCAAGGCAATCTTGTTTTTGGCGATATTGATATTGAAAACTTGCTCTTTAATATTAAAACCTATAAAGATGAGCAGCAAACCAACCTCGATGTTTTTGTCGATAGGTTTGAAAGCGATAACCCAAGAACTGGAAAAAGCAACTTTTTGCTATCCTCAAGTGATGTTTCTATTTACAACAGTGTTTTTATGCTGTCCGATGAAAACAAAGAAACCACCAAAGTGCTTCATTTTGAAGATTTAAATATTAACGCCACTAACTTTTTAATTAATGGAAGCGATGTTAGCGCACGTATAAACACTTTAGCTTTTAAGGATAGTAGAGGTGTAGAGGTTAAAAATATGATGACGGATTTCGCATATACCTTAACCGATATGACCTTTGCAAATCTGCAAATAAAAACACCAAGCTCGGTATTAAATGGTAATTTAAAGTTTTTGTATGCGCGAGAGGATTTACAATATTTTGTCGACAAAGTAAAGGTTGAAGCCAGTTTTAAAGACTCTAAGGTTTTGTTGGATGAGCTTAATACGTTTTACAATGAATTTGGAGTCAACCAATCGGCAACATTTAGTACAAACGTTACGGGAACTTTAAACGATTTATATACCAGCAATTTAAGGTTAAATACAAACTCTAAAACTAGAGTTTATGGTGATATTAATTTTAAAAACCTATTTAATAAAGAGGATCATAATTTTTATATGAATGGTAGTTTTAGCAACCTATCATCTACATATAAAGACTTAAAAGCACTATTGCCCAATGTTTTGGGCCAAGCTATACCGTCTTCTTTCGATCGATTGGGATATTTTACCGTTAGAGGGAATTCTCAAATTACATCATCAAAAGTATTAGCAGACATTGAAATTGATACCGAATTAGGTTTTGTAGATTCTAACCTAGAAATCACGAAAATTAACGATATTGATAATGCCGATTATAAAGGTCAGATCATTTTCGAGCAATTCGATTTTGGGGTGTTTTTAGACGATCCAAACTTTGGGAAAGGTTCTTTGGATTTTGATGTTAACGGAAAAGGTTTTACAGCCGAAAAGGTAGACACCCAAGTTAAAGGAGAGGTTTTCGAGCTAATTTATAACCGATACAATTACCATAACATTAAAGTTGCGGGAAATTTACAGAATAAAATTTTTGATGGAAATTTAAACGTTATCGATAAAAACTTAAAATTAAACTTTACAGGATTAGTAGATTTTTCTGAAACTGTAAAAAAATACGATTTCGAGGCAATTGTAGATCATGCCGATTTAAACGCGCTTAACTTTGTTAAAAAAGATAGTATTTCTATTTTTAGAAGTCGTGTTAAAATGAACATGAATAGTAGTAGTTTTGATGATGCTGTTGGTAAAATAGCTTTTACAAAAACGAGATACGAAAACGAAAACGATACCTATTTTTTCGATAAGTTTGATATTTCATCAAGGTTTGAAGACGATACGCGATACGTAGAGTTTATCTCCCCAGATATTATTGAAGGCGAATTAAAAGGCCATTTCTTTTTAAAAGATCTAAAAAAGCTGTTCGAAAATTCTATTGGTCATATTTACACCAACTATATTCCGCACGAGGTAGATACCAATCAAAGTATCGATTTTAACTTCAAAATTTATAATAAAATTGTCGAAGTTATTTATCCGGAACTAGAACTTGCCAAAAACACCTTTATTAGAGGTCGTGTGGAAAGCGAGGAGGAAAATTTTAAGCTCACCTTTAAATCGCCTAAAATTAAATACTTAAAAAACTTTGCTAATAATATCGAGTTACAAGTCGATAATAGCAACCCGTTATTTAATACCTATGTGGAGATTGATAGTTTAAGTACAAATTATTACAACGTTTCTAAATTTAACTTAATTAATGTCACCGTTAGTGATACGTTGTTTATGCGGTCTGAGTTTTCTGGAGGAAACCGAAATAAAGATAACTTCAACTTAAGTTTTTACCATACTATAAATGAAGCTAACGAGTCGGTAATAGGTTTTAAACAGTCCGATATTACTATTAAGGATAACAAGTGGTATATAAATGAAGATCAAGATAAATCTCATAAAATAACATTCGATAAAAAACTATCTAAGTTCGATATCGATAAATTTAGGGTTAACCATAATAACGAGGAAATTAAGTTTTCTGGTTTTGTTCGCGACTCTACACAAAAGGATATAAAACTAAATTTCACCAATGTAGATTTAGCTAAAATAACGCCCGATATAGATAGTTTATCCTTGGCAGGAAATGTTAATGGTAAGTTGGATATTTTACAGCAAAACGGTAGCTATCTTCCAAATTCCACTATTGTAATAGACGATTTAAAGGTTAACGATTTCTTATTAGGATCTTTTGATGCTACTATAAAAGGTAATGAGTCGCTTACCAATTATACTGTAGATGCTACTATTAAAAATGATATAACACGCTCGTTTGCAGCAAAAGGAGATATTTCGGTTTCTGGTAAACAATCGACTATTAATGTAACGGTCGATTTTAATGCCTTTAATCTATCACCTTTAAATCCTTTGCTAGATGGCGTATTGTCAAATATTAGGGGCGAAGCCAATGGTAGTGTTAATGTTATTGGCGATTTAAAGAAACCCGATTTTAATGGCGATTTAATAGTTAAAAACGGAGGCTTAGGTGTGCCTTATTTAAATGTGGATTACGATTTTAATACCAATGCATCGGTATCGTTAAAAAATCAAAGTTTTGTGTTTAATAGAATCATGTTAACCGATACCAAACATAAATCTAAAGGCTTTTTAGATGGTTCTATAAGTCATGTTAATTTTGGTAAATGGAATTTAGGTTTAGATATTACAACACCTAGATTACTTATTCTAGACACTAAAGAAACCGAAGAGTCTTTATATTACGGTACTGGTTTTATTGGCGGTCGTGCTAGTATTTATGGTCCTACCGAGCAATTGGTAATAAGTGTGGTAGGCGAAACTAAAAAAGGAACCGTATTTAAAATCCCGTTAAACGATTCAGAGTCATTTGGAGATAACTCATACATTCATTTTATAACAAAAGATGAAAAAGAAGCTCGTAAAATGGGCGAAGAGGTAATTTATGAAGAAATAAAAGGGCTAGAGCTCGATTTCGAATTGGATGTTACCCAAGATGCCGAAGTAGAAATTATCATTGATAAAGAAACGGGTCATTCCTTAAAAGGACGTGGAGTTGGAGGTATTCTGGTAGAAATAAACACCAACGGAAAGTTTGATATGTGGGGCGATTTTGCCGTATTCGAAGGGGTTTACAATTTTGCCTATGGTGGTATTATTCAAAAGCAATTTATAGTACAACCTGGTGGTACTATTGCCTGGAATGGCGATCCGCTTAAAAACACCACTATCGATATGTTGGCTATTTATAAAACCCAAGCAAATCCGTCGCCATTACTAGATAATCCTATTAATAGAAGTATTCCGGTAGAATTAAATATTGCTATTACTGGCGATATCGAGCAACCTGTACCAGAATTTAGTTTTGAGTTTCCTAATGTAACATCAACCATAAAATCTGAGCTTAATTACCGATTAGAATCGAAAGATGAGCGCGATACACAAGCCTTGTTTTTAGTATCTACAGGTTCATTTTCAAGCGGTTTAAATGCATTAAATGCTTCAGGAACTATTGCCGAACGATTAAACGGTATTTTAAACAGCATCTTTTCATCGGAAGACGGAAAGGTTAACGTAGGTTTAAATTACGAAGCCGGACAAAACAGACCAGACTATCAAACTGACGATAGGTTTGGTGTTACGCTACAAACTCAAATTAGCGACCGTGTGCTAATAAATGGTAAGGTTGGGGTTCCTGTTGGTGGAGCAACTAGTACTGTGGTGGCGGGCGATGTGGAAATCGATTTCCTTTTAAATGAAGAAGGCACCCTTACCGCCAATGTATTTAATAGAGAAAATAGCATCCAAAATTTTGGTGAAGATATAGGGTACACACAAGGTGTCGGATTATCTTATAATGTCGATTTCGATACCTTTAAGGAATTGCTTCAAAAGCTCTTTAAAAAATCTAAAACGGACGATAATCCTAGTTTAGAAATTCAAGAGGAAACTACCGAAGAAAATCCATTACCAGAATACATTTCCATTCAACCATCGGCCAAAAAAGAGTAGTTTTTAAGGTCGGTTTCGTAAATCTTTAGTTTTTTTTATCAACTAAAACGTTATAGTTTTTAAACTGTAGTTAATTTACTGTAATTGCTATAGATATGTGCGTTTTGTTTAGTAGTTTTACTTTATTAAAATTGATAATTAATGCCAAAAACAATAAAAAAAATAGCAGTTTTAACCTCTGGAGGGGATTCACCAGGGATGAACGCAGCCATACGTTCGGTAGTTAGAACTTGTGCTTACCATAATATAGAATGTGTTGGAGTTTACCGCGGTTACGAAGGATTAATTGAAGGTGATTTCAAACAAATGGATGCCAGAAGTGTAAAAGGTATCATTAATAAAGGAGGAACTATTCTTAAGTCGGCTAGATCTAATGGATTTAGAACGGAAGAAGGACGAAAAAAAGCCTTTCAAAGCTTAGTTGATGCAGAAGTTGATGCATTGGTTGTAGTTGGTGGAGATGGTTCGTTTACAGGTGCTCTTATATTTAATCAAGAGTTTGGTTTCCCAGTAATGGGTATTCCAGGAACTATTGATAATGATATTTTTGGTACATCTCATACCTTAGGATTCGACACAGCACTAAATACTGTAGTAGAAGCTATCGATAAAATTAGAGATACAGCCAGTTCGCATAACCGTTTATTCTTTATAGAAGTGATGGGGCGCGATGTTGGTCATATCGCATTAAATGCAGGTATTGCTGGTGGAGCCGAAGAAATTCTTATTCCTGAAGAAGATTTAGGATTAGAAAGATTGGTAGACTCTTTAAATAGAAGTAGAAAATCTGGTAAATCATCAAGCATCGTTATTGTTGCTGAAGGTGATAAAATTGGAAAGAATATTTTCGAATTAAAGGATTACGTTGATGAAAACATGGAAGGATACGATGTTAGAGTATCCGTTCTTGGTCACATGCAACGTGGTGGAGCACCATCTTGTTTCGATAGGGTTCTTGCTAGTAGAATGGGTGTAAAAGCTGTAGAGTCGTTATTAAACGGACAAACCAATTATATGGTTGGTTTACTAAACGGAAAAATGGAGCTTACACCATTAGATAATGCCATTAAAGGAAAAACTAAAATAAACTTAGAATTATTGCGTGTCTCAGATATCATGAGCACTTAACATTTATAAACACGATTATGTCAAAATTAAAAATTGGAATTAACGGATTTGGTAGAATAGGTAGAATTGCTTTTAGAGTAGCAGCTTCTAGATCAAATGATATTGAAGTAGTAGGAATTAATGATTTATTAGATGTAGATCATTTAGCTTACTTATTAAAATTCGATTCTGTTCACGGACAGTTTGATGGAACTATCGAAACTAAAGATGGTAACTTAGTAGTAAACGGAAATACAATTAGAGTTACTGCAGAACGTAACCCAGAAGATTTAAAATGGGATGCTATTGGAGCAGACGTTGTTTTAGATTGTACTGGTATCTTCACAACTTTAGAAGGTGCACAAAAGCACATTACTGCTGGAGCTAAAAAAGTGGCTATTTCTGCACCATCTGCAGATGCACCAATGTTTGTTATGGGTGTAAACCACAAGCAAATTACTGCTGCTGATACTATCGTATCTAACGCATCTTGTACTACTAATTGTTTAGCGCCATTAGCTAAAGTAATTAACGATAAATTCGGAATTGCTGAAGGTTTAATGACAACTGTTCACGCTGCAACTGCTACACAATCAACTGTTGATGGTGTTTCAAGAAAAGATTACCGTTTAGGTCGTGCATCTTTAAACAACATCGTACCTGCTTCAACTGGAGCTGCTAAAGCTGTTGGTAAAGTAATTCCTGAATTAAACGGAAAATTAACTGGTATGGCTTTCAGAATCCCTACTGTTGATGTATCTGTGGTAGATTTAACGTGTCGTTTAGAGCGTCCAGCTCCATGGGCAGAAGTTAAAGCGGCTTTAAAAGAAGCTTCAGAAGGTGAATTAGCTGGTGTTTTAGGTTATACTGAAGAAGGTGTTGTATCTCAAGATTTCGTGTCAGAGCCAAAAACAAGTACTTTCGATGCTAACGCAAGTATGGCATTAAATGATGGTTTTGTAAAATTAGTATCTTGGTATGATAACGAGTTTGGTTATTCAACTAAATTAATTGATTTAGCTCAACATATCGGGTCTTTAAAATAATTTATTTATATATTTCCACAGTATTACTCAATAGGGTAATGCTGTGGATTTTTTTATGTAATAAATTCAAGATTGTAACCCAGTTACAAACAAGGCTTTGTTTTTATTTTTAATAGCAAAGCGGTCTATTTTCTTTTTAAAAATTTAAACTTATGATTCTAATTATTGATAGTGGTTCTACAAAATCAGATTGGTTAGCTGTAGATAGTGATGGTAATAAATTAATGGATAAAATCCGTACCAAAGGATTAAACCCAGCAATTTTAAACGAAAAAAAGCTTAAGAAAAGAATCTTAAAGAGTAAAGAATTAAAAACGAATAAAGACAATGTAACACACCTCTTTTTCTATGGTGCTGGTTGCGGTACAGAAAATGCTAAAGAATTGTTAAGCACAGTTTTAAAAGATGTATTTCCTAATGCACATGTTGAAGTTAATGAAGATACTTTAGCAGCAGTGTATTCTACTATTAACACGCCAACCGAGGCTGCAGTGGTTTGTATTTTAGGTACAGGATCCAACTGTAGTTATTACGATGGCGAAACCCTTCACCAACGCGTTATATCGCTTGGTTATACTTTAATGGATGATGCTTCTGGTAATTACTACGGTAAGCAGTTAATTAGAGATTATTACTTTAATCACATGCCAGAAAATGTAAGGATAGCTTTTGGTGCTAAATTTAACATGGAGGCCGATTTTATAAAATACAACCTATACAAACAACCAAGTCCTAATGCATACTTAGCAAACTTTGCAGAGTTTATGTTTTTACAGAAAGATTCAGAGTACACCATAAACCTTATAAAAGAAGGTATTCGTGTATTTTCTAAAAACATGATTATGCAGTATAAGGACGAACTTAAAACCGTACCTGTGCATTTTGCAGGATCTATCGCGTTTTTTGCTCAAAAAGAAATCAAAGAAGTTGCAGAAGAAATGGGCTTTACCGTTGGCAATTTTATTCGCAGACCAATTGATGGTTTAGTACCTTTTCATACTCAAAACTTATAGGTTAAAAAACGGGTGCCAAAACATAAAGCATTTTACATATCTAATACAGCGCGTAAGCCAGAGCTTATTAAAGCCATAACAACTGGCCAGTGGTTTAGTGATTTAAACCATTTAAAAGGCGCAATATTTTCGGAGTTTACTATAAATGCCTTTATAGAGCAAGAACTGCGTCATGGACAGTACGATGTAAAAACGGCAACCAAAAATAGCCTTAATAATTCATCCGAAGGCGAGCGTAAACGCGCTTTACTTAACCATATTCTAGAATCTAAACCCGATTATATTGTTTTAGATAATGTTTTCGATTGTTTAGATGTGGCAGCGCAATCTAGAATTAAAAACACACTTAGTAATTTAAGCGAAAGGGTCATTATTATCCAGCTTTCAACAAGAAAGCGCGATATATTAGAGTTTATAGACACTGTTTATGTCATCGAAAATGGCGAGCCTAAACTATATGTGCCCACTACACAAGACACTCATAAAAACTTCACGCAACAATTACCACAACCTTACCAAACCCAAAGGGAAACGTTTAACCCGTTAATACAACTTAGTAACGTATCGGTTAGTTATGGCGAACGGCCTATACTAAACAACATCTCTTGGGAAATTAAACACGGCGAGTTTTGGCAACTTATTGGGCCTAATGGCTCTGGGAAGAGCACTATACTGTCGTTAATATCTGGCGATAACCCAAAAGGCTATATGGTCGATATGCGATTATTTGGAATAAAAAAGGGGAGTGGAGAAACCGTTTGGGATATTAAAAAAAATATAGGCTTTTATACTTCCGAAATGTTACGCGGTTTTAAACGCAGAGACACCATAGAAAGCATGATTGTTTCTGGCTTTTTAGACTCTGTAGGGCTTTACAAGCATCCAACCGATAGGCAAATTAATATTGCCCATCAATGGCTATCTCTTTTAAATATGTTGCATATTAAAGATAAAAGCTTTCAGTTTCTTTCGAACGGCCATAAGCGATTAGTGCTAATAGCAAGAGCGATGGTTAAACACCCACTATTACTTATTTTAGACGAGCCCACAAACGGACTGGACGATGCCGATGCCAAACTATTCTCCGAATTGGTAAACAAAATTGCAAAAGATAGCGAAACAGCCATTATATACGTTTCTCATAGAAAAGAAGAGTTTATTAAACCTGATTTTGTTTTTGAATTGACTCCGAAACCAACAGGTTCGTTAGGCCAAATCGTTGGTTAATAGTATTGTTTTCAGTACTTCGATTATAATATTTCCTAAAGTTTGTGTTTTTATCCACGATGTGATTATAAAAAGTGTTTTTAGTTTGTTCATTGGCACAAACAAGAGGCTTATGTTAGCCAAAAAACTAATTCATAAAAGCTATCCTAAACCGCAGGACGAATATCTACAGCCACTTTCATTTTATTGGCTCCCGAACTATATATAACACCTTTTAAAGGCGGCACATCATAATAATCGCGGCCATAAGCCACAACAATATGTTGGTCTTTTGGTATTTGGTTGTTTGTTGGATCGAAATCTACCCAGCCAAACGAAGGGATATAAATTGAAAACCAAGCATGAGAAGCATCGGTACCAACTAGCTTTTCTTTTCCTGGAGGTGGTAAGGTTTCAATATAACCGCTAACATAACGTGCTGGCAATCCTACCGAACGAATACAAGCAATAGCTATTTGTGCAAAATCTTGACAAACCCCTTTTTTGTTAACCATAACCTCATGTATAGGCGTTGCTACGTTTGTAACATTGGAGTTAAATTCAAAATCTTTAAAAATGCGTTCCATGAGCTCGTAAGCTGCTTCAAAAATAGGACGATTGGGTTTAAAAGATACTTCGGCGTAAGCCCTAATATCTTTAGATATATTGGCTATTAAAATAGATTCTAGTACAAACTGTTTTACATCTAAATGGCCTCGATTTTCTGTTTTTAGCGCTGCTAAAGCTTCTATTAAGGTCATTTTTTGACCACTTTCCGATTTATAAATATCTGGTTCTAGAGTATGATCACGTAGTATTTTACTTAGCGCGGTTACTTTTAATGTTTTATGCTGCTCTTGTATAGAGAACCGCGTAATAGTATTACCAAAAAAGTCCAGTTTCTCAGAGAATTCTGTTGGCGTTGGACTAATTTCTAGTTTATAATCCACCACTTTTTGTCCCAACATATCCTTAGGTTTTATGGTGGCAATATTATGGCAGAAGGTTACACCAACTTCATATATATAACTTGTTGTATGCGATATTTGATATAACATGGTTATTGTAGTGGAAAGTTTTGGTTCGTCAATTGTTTTTGAGCGTACGAGTGGTTAAAATAGGTATTTGAAACCTCCATAGATGTTTCATGCAATAACTCGCTAATTTCGGCTAAGGCATCATCTAGATTTTGTCGTATGGTATGGTCGTCGTTTAACTTTAAAAGATGCTCTATATTTAAACTTTCTATTTTAGTATGCGCTTTTAAAATTTTTGCTTTACAAGCCGTAACAGCGTTAGAGCCTTGGGAATAGGGGAGTTTGTTGACATCCTTTTCTATACGTGTAATTTTGTAGGTTAAGGATTTAGCATAATCCTTATCTAGCAATAATAGTTTAATTACGTTTTCTACACTTAGGTACGAGCGGTAACTGTATCTGTAAATATTAAGACTTTCGTTACTGTTTAAAAAGGCTTCTAAAACTTCGTATTGTACTTGCTCTTCGTAGTTTATAACCAGTAGCGATCGGCATTTCTCGACGTGCATCATCGATTGTTCGGTTTGCAAGCCAATAAAATATAATAATAAGCCTTGGTTTACTAATATGCTTTCTTCAATAAGTGCCATAAAAGCAATAAGGCGTGTTATAATACGGTCTAGAAATTTTATAAGTTTATTAATTGAAAAGTCTTTAGTTCCTAAAAAGTTTTCCCATTGTTTTTTAATGCCATCAAAAACGCGCCACATGTCTTTAGACCATAAGCTTCTTAACGAGTAATAAGCGTTGTTAAAGCTATTCATGGTTTGTGCTAAGCTACCAATACGTGTTTCGTCTTTTATTAAAGATAAAATTTCCTTTAAAGGATCTTTTAATCGCACTTCGGCACCTTCGCCAACAAACCCTGGAAAGGTGGAGGTGATGTTGGTTATAGATTGAAACAGTAAAATTAAGGTATCTGAATCTGATTTACGTGTTGTAGATTTTTCTTGATTCATTCTATTGAGTACTACGCGTAAGTAACGAGCGGTAACTAATGAACGCCCTAAATAACGCCCCGACCAAAATAGGTTTTCGGCAGTGTTACTCGATAAATCATTAATATCTGAAATGGTATTGTTTGATGACGAATCCCAAGCGTAATTACGTAACGGGTTTTGAACAGCATCTGAAACTATCCAGAAATCTTTACTTATACCTCCACGTTGATTGGATACAAAAATCTTTTTTCTATCGGCCGCAACACGCACTAAACCACCAGGCATAACGCTGTAACCATCTTTTTTAGCAATGGCAAAAGTACGACACGATACCTTACGAGGTTCTAATTTGCCTTTTACAAAATTTGGTGCTGTTGAAAATGATATTTTTTCCTGAGCCACAAATTGATAAGGTGCTAAGGCAATTTCGTCTTTTAATTTTTTAAGCGCATCGTCGTCTAGAAACTCACAGAAATAAATATTTTCTCGGTTAGAGCGGTCTATACGTTTTACAACTAAATCCTTTAAATGCTCAATAACATAATCGAATTCCTTTTTTTGTCCGCACCACCACGATGCAATTTGCGGTAGTATTAAAGGTTCTTTAAAAAAGTACTTGCAAATGGCATTCATAAACGGAATTAGGCCCGAATTATCTAAAATACCAGAACCAATAGGATTTACTACAGCTACTTGTTGCTCTCTTACCACTTCTAGTAAACCTGCAACGCCTAAATAGGAATCTTCTCGTAATTCTAAAGGATCCATAAAAGCATCGTCTACACGTCTTAAAACAACATCGACCTGCTTTAGTTTTTTAAGTGTTTTAAGCCATAACTTACCATTACGCACCACTAAATCGCTACCCATTACTAGAGGATATCCCAAAAACGAAGCGAGATACGAATGCTCGAAATACGTTTCGTTATGCGGACCAGGGGTAAGGATAACTATATTGGGGTTGCTCTGGTTTTGCGGAGCAGCATCAATTAGCATTTGTTTTAAATCGTTAAAAAACGCTAATGGTTGTTTAACATTAATATTTTCGAACATATCTGGCACGACACGGTTAAGCGCATACCTGTTTTCTAGAGCATAACCCATACCAGAAGGCGCTTGCGTACGATCGCTAACTACCCACATACGGCCATCGGGTCCACGAGCTAAATCTAACGAGTAGATTTGTAATTGTTTTGCTGTTTTATATTGAATTTGATCGCATTGACGTAAAAAGCCACGGTGTGCGAGAACAACCTCTTCGGGTACAATACCGTTTTTTATAAGTTCGCGCTTACCATATATATCTTTTAAAATAAGGTTTAATAATTCGGCGCGTTGTTTAATACCTTTTTCGATGGTTGATTCCCATTCGGTTTGATGGATAACATAAGGTACCACATTTAAACCCCAAGAACGGTTAAGACCGTGTGGATCGTTATACACGTTATAGGTTACACCATTTTCTTCCATGAGCCAATTTATCTCGTCTTGTTTAGAGAGAAGATTGTCGGTGCCGACTTCGGAAAATTTGCTTAACAGTGTTTTCCATTCTGTATTGATAGACATATCGGGTTTTAAAACCTCGTCGTAGCCTTTAAAATCAGAAAAGTAATCCTGGAATAATGGTTTAGTTGTAATGGGCATTTTTTGATATTATGGAAATGTAAAATTAACACAAAATCTTGTTATAAGTACTAAAGATGTGATATGGTTTTTTATTTAAAGAAAATAGCCTGGGATTACACTGATTTGGGGTTGTGCGCACCATTGCGTTAGGGATTGAAGTGACATCCTTTTTTTGCTGCCATAAATGGCAAAAAAAGATACAATGGAAAGCCCGACCCTTTTCGGGTAACGCCCAAATTACTTAAGGATGTAATGGTAATAACCATTCCTCATAACACATGTGCGCGCTATGAGGAATGGTGTTGACTTTATTTTTTACGCAAATCGAGCGTGTAAGGAAATTCGAAATTAATTGGCAGCTCTTTGTAGCTAAACTTTTTAGAGCTTTCTTGTTTTTCGACTTTCGATGTACTTTCGCCACCTTGCATGATGCTTTCCTTTTCTTCGATGGTACCTTGAGTGTGCCCAAATTCCCAGAAACGGTTAATGCGTCGCGATTCGGCTTCGTAACTGTTTACCGGATAACTTTCGTACGAACGGCCTCCAGGATGCGCCACATAATAGGTGCAACCGCCAATGGAGCGTTTGTTCCAGGTATCTACGATATCGAAAACCAATGGCGTATCTACATCGATGGTTGGATGTAACGACGAGTGCGGATTCCATGCTTTGTAACGCACGCCAGCAACATATTCGCCTTTTATACCGGTGCTGTTTAATTGCACTTTTACGCCGTTACAGGTAAGTACAAAACGTTCTTCGATAAAATGATTGACTTTTACTTGAATTCGCTCTACGGAAGAATCGACATATCTAGCGGTTCCGCCACCTGTCATTTCTTCGCCTAATACATTCCAAGGCTCGATAGCAGCACGTAACTCTAAATGCACATTATTGATTTGAACCATACCGTGAAGCGGGAACCTAAACTCGAAGAAAGGGTTGAACCAATCTTCTTGAAATTTATATCCGGCTCTGTTAAGTTGCTCTACAATATCCTTAATATCTTCTCTTACATAATGCTCGATTAGGAATTTATCGTGTAATTCTGTTCCCCAACGCACTAAATCATGCTCGTATGGTTTTTTCCAGAACCACGCTACTAGCGTTCTTACTAATAGGTTTTGCATTAAACTCATTTGTGGATGCGGTGGCATATCGAAAGCCCGAAGTTCGAGGATACCCAAACGCCCTGAAGAAGAGTCTGGTGAATATAATTTATCGATACAGAATTCTGCACGGTGTGTGTTTCCTGTTAAATCGGTTAGTAAATGGCGAAACAACCTATCGGTTAACCAAAATGGGACTTCGCCATCTTTTGGTATTTGACTAAAGGCTATTTCGAGTTCGTATAGATTTTCCATACGGGCTTCGTCTATTCGTGGTGCTTGACTTGTGGCACCAATAAATGCCCCTGAGAATAAATACGAAAGTCCTGGGTGATGTTGCCAAAAGGTTAGTAAACTACGTAATAAACTAGGTTTACGAAGTAGAGGACTATCGGCTGGTGATACACCACCTAAAGTCACGTGGTTTCCGCCACCTGTACCAGTATGCTTACCATCGAGCATGAACTTTTCGGTACCCAATCTGGATTGTTTAGCGAGTTTGTATAGCGTTAAGGTGTTATGTGTTAACTCTTCCCAGTTTTTGGCAGGATGTACATTTATTTCGATAACTCCTGGATCTGGAGTGACTTTCATAGATTCTAATCTATGATCTTTTGGAGGATCGTAACCTTCTAAAATAACGGGCAAGTCTAATTTTTTTGCTGTAGCTTCAATGGAAGCAATAAGGTCTAAAAATATTTCGGCAGAGTCCATTGGAGGTAAGAATAAGTATAATTTACCATCTCGAACTTCTGAACATAATGCGGTTCGAATAAAATAGGTGTTATCTATTGGAGCACCATTGTTTACTACATTGTCGTATCGTGTGGCCGCTGTTTTTTTGAAACTTGGTAGTCGTCCTTTTACGGAAAAATTATCGGCCACGAACTGCGGGAATTCGCCATGTTCTGGTTTTCGTATTAAAGAATCTAGGGGTAAACGTAAACCAATAGGGGAGTTTCCGGGTATTAAAAACAAGTGGTTTCTTCTAAAAGTCCAGTCGCTTGTATACCAAGTTCCTAAAGAGTTATTTAATGGTAATACATAACCAACGGCTTTGGATTTACCATCCTTAAGAATCTCTTTAAGTTTGTTTTTTACTAATAGGGCACCATCATCTTTTGTAGGATCGACATCTATAGGTAGTTTACCTTCTTCCCACATAAAATAGAACGCATCCTCGTAAGTGGGAACTATAGTGGTATCTGTAATTCCTAAATGTTTGGTTAAGGTTTCTAGGAATAGAATATCGGCATTTTCTGGAACAATAGGATTATCTGCAAACAAGGATAATAATTTCTTGTTATGCCAAATGTTTCTACCATCTTTTCGCCAACATAATTCTATAGACCAACGCGGTAAAGGTTCTCCGGGATACCATTTTCCTTGTGCTTGATGCAATACACCGCCTTTGGCAAACTCATCATACAGACGTGCCGAAAGGTTTTTGGCTAATTCTCTTTTATGCGGACCATCGGCATCGGTATTCCATTCTGGAGATTCCATATCGTCAATAGATACAAAGGTAGGTTCGCCACCCATGGTTAAACGAACATCGCCTTTTTCTAATTGTTTTTCTACTTTAAAACCTAGTTTGTAAATAGCGTTCCATTGCTCTTCTGTATAAGGTTTGGTAACTCTAGGCGATTCGAAAATACGTTTTACGGAGTTTTCAAAAAAGAACTCTGTTTCGCAAACATCGGACATTCCGGTAACAGGCGCAGCGCTTTCAAAAGTAGGCGTACAGGCTAATGGAATATGTCCTTCGCCAGCTAATAAACCAGAGGTCGCATCGAATCCAATCCAACCCGCACCAGGCAAATACACTTCTGCCCATGCGTGCAAATCGGTAAAATCTTCTTCAGGTCCAGATGGGCCATCTAATGATTTTTCATCAGATTTTAATTGCACCAAATAACCAGATACAAAGCGCGCACCAAAACCTAAATGGCGCAAGGTTTGCACAAATAACCAAGCATAATCGCGACAAGAGCCACTTTTACTATCTAATGTTTCTTCGCAGGTTTGTACACCGGGATCCATCCTGATGTTATAATTTAAGAACTCATATATTTTCTGATTGATATCAATTAAAAAATAAATGGTTTTTCTAGGCGTATAATCTAATGTTTTAAGGAAATCCTGAAGCAGTTTTCCTTTGTCGGTAATTTCTAAATAGGGTAGTAACTCCTTTTTTGTTTCCTCTTTATAAACAAAAGGGTATTCTTCGGCGTATTCTTCAACAAAAAAATCGAACGGATTTATGGTTTTTAAATCGGCTATAATTTCTACATCTATAGTAAGCTCAGTCGTTTTTTCTGGAAAAATTAAACGCGCCATATAATTTCCAAAAGGATCTTGTTGCCAATTGAAAAATTGATTCTCGGGTGTAATTTTTATAGAGTAAGCTTCTATGGGCGTTCTGCTATGTGGTGCAGGTCTTAACCTAAAAATATGAGGTGATAATGAAACTGGTCTATCATATTTATACTTCGTTTTATGAGAAATTACAATTTTTAACGCCATAGTTGTTATTTAATTATTAGATATTACAATTTAAGGGTTTTATATTAAGAAAACACATAAAAAGTCTCAGAATTAATAGTCTTAAATTATCATTTTAATATTTATACTCACTATAAATGCTAAAATTAAAAATCAATTGATTTTTTGCACCATATAGAGAATTAAGTCACTTAAAAATAAGCTTAACTTTTTATTGTGTATAGGTTCTGTTTTCCTGTTCTGCAACCCTAATAAAGGTCGTGCATTTTGTAAGTTCTTTTAATCGTGCTGCACCTACATAAGTACAGGTACTTCGAATACCGCCCAAAATATCTTGTAATGTTTTTTCAACTTTACCTCGATATGGCACTTCTACGGTTTTACCTTCGCTAGCCCGATATTCTGCAACGCCACCAACGTGTTTATCCATAGCAGTTTCAGAACTCATGCCATAAAACTTTCTGTATTTTATGCCATCTCGCTCAATGGTTTCCCCACCGCTTTCGTCGTGTCCAGCTAACATACCACCTAACATAACAAAATCTGCTCCGGCACCAAAAGCTTTCGAGATATCTCCCGGAATAGCGCATCCGCCATCACTTATTATTTGTCCGCCTAAACCATGAGCAGCATCTGCACATTCTATAATAGCCGATAACTGCGGATAACCCACTCCTGTTTTAACACGTGTTGTACATACCGAACCTGGACCAATACCTACTTTTACTATATCGGCGCCAGAGAGTAATAATTCTTCTACCATTTCGCCAGTAACTACATTACCTGCAATAATTACTTTATCGGGATATGTACTGCGTGTTTGCTTAACAAAATCTGTAAAATATTCAGAATAGCCATTGGCTACATCAATACAAATAAATTTAAGTTGAGGATGTTTGGTGATTATTTTTGATAGTTTATCGGCATCATGTTCACCAATTCCGGTACTAACAGCAATATATTTTTCTATGCCTGTAGGTGCGCTTTTTAAAAAGTCTTCCCATTCATTTAGACTATAATGTTTATGTATGGCCGAAAAAAGTTTGTTTTTTGATAGCGCTTTTGC
Organism: Algibacter sp. AS12; assembly: GCF_046736315.1. NCBI lineage: Bacteria > Pseudomonadati > Bacteroidota > Flavobacteriia > Flavobacteriales > Flavobacteriaceae > Algibacter > Algibacter sp. AS12. The sequence goes on along the minus strand of NZ_CP151841.1, from coordinate 4,029,560 downwards.
CATTTCAAATGTACCAACGGTATCCATGTTGGCTGCCATTATTGGAATGCCTTTCCAAGTAATTGGACTATGAAGGAATTTAAACTCGCGTTCTAGGTTAACTTCCGATCGACTTTTTAGTGTTGAACGTTTTGGGCGAATCATGACATCTTTAAACCCTAATTTTATTTCGTATTCTATGCGCATTAAAGAACTATTTTTTATTAAATGATTAAAGCTTAAATTTAAGTATTTTCGTAATAAGTAAACCACATAATTCTAAATAATAGTCTTGCTAATTCGTATATTTATAGATAAGTTTGTTAAAAGCGCTAATTAATGAAAGGATTTCCTAAGTCTATAAAACAATTAAAAATGAAAAAGAAGTTATCTTTTTTCATTTTTGGCTCTATAGCTGCCATTTTACTTATTGGATACTTTTACCTTGAAAAGAAAATTTATGCACAAAGCGCTGCCATATTTTTATTTGTTTTAGCCATATTACAGGTTTTGGCATTGCAATATTTTTTAAAAAATCAACTTAAAAATGATGTTGTAGAAAAAAATCTTAGGGCTAGAGCCGAAGAGTTAAAAGAAAGCTTAGAACATGCGGATGAGGTTGCAAACCAAAAGTCTATATATTTAGCTAACATGATTTATGAGGTGCGTACACCACTAAACACGGTTTTAGGTATGCTGAATATGTTAAGGCAAACAGAACTTAATAGCGACCAAACTGCACAGGTTGAAATAGCCGAATATTCTTCAAAACACTTGATGCAATTGGTAAATATGGTTTCGGATAATCAAGAATCTAACGATAAGGAGTTGGAGTTGAATATGCAAACCACCGATTTAAAAACCGATTTATCGCAGCTCTTTAAAATATTAGAATATCAGGCTTGGGAAAAAGGCTTGGAGTTTGAATATAAATTTATATCTGAAGATAGAGGTAAGTTTTTGGTTTTTGCCGATTCGAGAAGAATTCAACAAGTATTAATTAACTTAATTAATAATGCTATTAAGTACACCAATGCGGGAAAAATTTCTATAATAGTCGATCAATCTGTAGGTATTGATAACGATCAAATTATTACTTTTTATATAAAGGATACTGGAATAGGGATGAAGGCTGAAGATGTTAAGCATGTCTTTAATAATTTTGATGGCGTTTATGATAATAAAATCAAAAAGGATTATAGAGGTGGAGGCATGGGCTTATCCATTTCGCATAAATTAGTTGATTTTATGGGCGGCGAGCTCAAGTTGGAAAGTAAAGAAAATGAAGGGTCTACGTTTTATTTCAGCCTTCAGCTTAAAAAGACTTTAAACGTTAAGAAGATTGAGGAAACCAGCGAACCTATATTATCTACTAAATTTAATGTGCTAATTGCAGAAGATAATAGAATGAACCAAAAGGTAATTAAATTCCTTTTGGAGAAGCAAGGTGCCGATTGTACGTTTGCTAAAAATGGTTTAGAGGCTGTGGAGCTTTATAAAATATTGGACTTCGATATGATTTTTATGGATATTTACATGCCAGATATGGATGGGTATCAAGCTACAAAACTCATTAAGGAAACCGATAAATATTATAGAAGTAAAACACCAATTATTGGCGTATCTGCCAGTGCATTTGAGAAGGATATTGAAAAAGCAAAACAAGCTGGTATTGATGATTTTTTACCAAAACCAATTGATGTTTTAAGGCTTAAAGGCTTATTACAAAAGTTTACAAGTTACCATTAAGCCTTAACTTTTATTTTACGGCTATCATGCTAATTTCTACATTAACACTTTTAGGTAATCTCGCTACTTCTACAGTTTCTCTTGCTGGTGCATTAGCATTATTAAAATAGTTTCCGTAAACGGCATTTATTGTGGTGAAGTTATCCATATTACTAATAAATATAGAAGCTTTAATAACGTTTTCAAACGTCATGTCTGCGGCTTGTAAAACAGCTTTTAAATTCTGCATGACTTGCTTAGTTTCCTCTTCTATCGAGTCAAGAACTAATACATTTGTTTCTGGGTTTATAGCAATTTGGCCAGAAGTATATAAGGTGTTACCGGTTAGGATAGCTTGATTATATGGTCCTATTGGAGCAGGAGCATTTTTTGTTGTGATAATGGTTTTCATAATAGTGTGATTTTTAGTTATCCGAAAAAAAGAATTTTCAGTTTACGTTTTTTTAGTCTAATAATACGATCAACCTAAACAGGTTTATAGTTGAATATCGGCTTGCCTACGTTTTTCGTATTTAAGATCGCTTAAGATACTAGATTTAATACCAATAAAGAAATTCCAAGAACTTCTGGTACTAAAAGGAACCCAGCTAAAATTCATGCGCCAACTTAATAAATCACGTTCAAAACGTAACTGTGTATACGTGAAACCTGCATTTTTTAAATCGTAACCCGATGAACCACCTACAGACCATTTTGTGGACAATTCAATATCACCAGAGAACATAAGTGAGTGTGATGATATTTCATTTTGCCGCGCACTATTGCCATAGTTTACAGCATAGGCGACCCTAAAACTCCAGGGTATTTTAAAATTATAGAGTTCACTAGATTCTTCTTCCTTTTCACCCCGTTTCTCGTCTATTTGCTGATTTGAAAAATCTTGAGAAACACCAAACAAATCATCGGCACGACCACCACTACGTCTGTTTTCTTCTAGGTCGGAATCTTTGTCTTTGTTCTTGCCATCTTTACTAGAAAAAGACCAGCTAGCATTCATGTTGGCGTTGGTTAACCTAAAAAGGCTACCACCATTATCAATATTATACGTGTCAATTCTAGTGTTATTATTATCCAAAGCGTAAGGATCTAAAGTAGCTCCAAAATTTATGCTCATTTTGTTTTTAAACAATTGCGTACCACCACTAACACGAACCGGACTCCATTTTAATGAATCTCCAGCAAAATTATACGAGGTAGAAAAGTTTAAGTTATTAAAAATGGTTATTTTTTTATCTTCAGTAGCTGTACTGTCTCTGTCTTTAACTTTCGCTTCAAGATTATTAGAAACAGAAATCCCCATAGAACTTGAAAATGTTTTATTAGGCGTTCCAAAAATGCTTTCTTCAAAACGTGTAAAATCAACATCGCTAGTAGTTAAACCATCTGCACTAACAACCTCGTAAGTATCATAATATTTATCGAAGGCAGGATTAATGTTATAACTAATAGACGGTCTTATAACATGTCTAATAGCTTTAAGCTTCACGTCTTTACCTTCTTTTTCACGATTAAACATACCGTAAATTGTGGTTCCTAAACTGGTGCTAAAGTTATACGTTCTAAAGGCATCAAAACCATTAACGGTTTCTGTTACAACTTCTCTATCGGTAGTATCATAAGTTTTATCAACGGTTTTAAACGTCCAAACTTCATTAAAACTACTGCTAGCACTAGCACTAAAGTATTTAAATAATTTAAAGTTAGTAGATATTGGAATAGAATGTTGAAAACCTGCCTTAGCTTCGTCAAACATTTCTTTTTTAAAGAATAGAGAGTCTGTTGTTGAAATTCTATTCTCTCCACGAATGTTATATTGTAAGTTTATATTCTGTATAATTCCTTTTTTAGAACCATTTTTAGAGGCAAACGGATAAACTCTACCAACGCTTCCTTGAAAAGTTGGAAGTGTCATGTTTATTTCTTCAGTGTTAGTGTTTTGAGAGTGCGTAGCTGTTACACTATAATTAACCTGTGGTTCGCCCTGAAACGTTTTGGAATACGATACAGAAGATGATAAGGTATTATTTAAAAAGTTAGCAACGTTTACCTGGTTAACAGATTGTTGATAGTAAGAACTACTACCTAAGTTAACCGAAGCTGAAAAGCGAGAATTTGGGTTTGCTTTTGAATCTTGACTGTGAGACCACCTTAAGTTATAAATGGTGTTTTTAGCGTAGTCTGAAAATCCACGTTCGCTAGTAATAAGGTTTTCATATCTAAACCCGATATTACCACTGTATTTATAGCGTTTTTTGTATTTGTTTTCTAAACGCAGTCCGTAACTACCATTGGTATAATAATCACCTAAAACAGCTAAATCGACGTAATCGTTAATAGCAAAATAATAACCACCATTTTGTAAAAAATAACCCCTTGTATTTTGCTCTCCAAAGGTTGGAATAATTACCCCAGATGTTTGTGTTTCGCTTTGCGGAAAAAAGCCGAAAGGCAACCCTAAAGGCGTTGGTACATCATATATAAATAAGTTAGCCAACCCAGTAACTATCTTTTTTCCTGGAACAATTTTAGCTTTTCTTAATTTTATATAGTATTCTGGATCTTCTAAATTACTAGCTGTAGTATATTTTGCATCTTTAACAAAGTAAACCGAATCGTTTTCTTTTTTAGTAAGTTCCGATATTACGGTACCTTCACCTTGTTCTGTTTTTGAATTGTAAATTAAGGCCTTTTGGGTTTCTGTATTAAAAACGATAGAGTCGGGCTCTACTACATTACTACCTTGTGTAAAAACTGGTTTTTGACTATAGGCTCCAATAGAATCTGTAATTCCTACAGCGTAAACGGTGTTGGTATTATAATCTATAGTTATACTACCTGCGGTAATATTCATGTCGCCATAATCTATTTTGGCTTCGTTATATAGGTAGAGTTTTTGTTTTTTATTACTGAAAGTCGTGTAATCTTTAGCGTGATACTTCACTACGTTTTCTAACAAATCCTTTTTAGGTTTTATAGAATCTTTTGTTATGGTATCCTGTATTTTCTCTGAAGTATTTAAAACATCGAGACTGTCAACACTAGTAACTAAACTATCCTTAACAGTTCTGTTAATGCTTTTTCCTTTTTCAGGGATATCTTGAGAAAAGCTTAACGTGTTGATAAACACAGTAAAACTTAGTGCAAAAAGTATTTTAAAGTTGTTTGTATGCAACGCTTTTAAATGTATTTTTGTAAAAGTATGGCTCGGTTTTTGAAAAGTCAAAATTACATATATTTTTTTGTGATTGATTTAATAATCAACTAAAAATTTAAAATTAAAATAAACCCACTTTTTTAGCCGTTAAAATCAAATAAATAGTTCATTCTATTTTGGCATCAATAAAAGATGCTTTGTATTGATTTAAGCTGCAAACGATTTAAAATAGTATTCATCAAATGAAAACGAACAAGTTATTAATTTTCGTATCTTTTATAATAGTATTAACATTATCTTCATTTATGACAAGTGATGTTCAAACCGCTAGAAATAAATTTGTAGTTGTGTTAGATGCTGGCCATGGTGGTAAAGATCCTGGAAATTTAGGAAATGGTTATAAGGAAAAGGATATAGCTCTTAAAACCGTTTTAGCCGTTGGAAAGGAACTAGAAAAAAATCCAGATATTAAGGTCGTTTATACGCGTAAAACAGATGTTTTTATCGATTTATTTGTAAGAGGTAAGATAGCGAATAAGGAAAAGGCAGATTTATTTGTATCCATTCACTGCGATTCGCATACTTCGCAAGCTTATGGAGCCGGAACTTTTGTTTTAGGAACACACCGTAATAAAACCAATTTTGAAGTCGCTAAAAAAGAGAACTCTGTAATTTTTATGGAGGAGGATTACGAAAAAAACTATGCAGGATTTGATCCTAACTCACCAGAATCGGTAATGAGTATTTTGCTAAGCCAGGAAGAATATTTAGATCAAAGTATCCAATTGGCAGGTTTAATACAGAAAAAATTCACTAGTAAATTAAACAGAAAAGACAGAAAGGTAAAGCAAGCTGGTTTTATAGTGTTACATCAAACGGTAATGCCTAGTGTGCTTGTAGAATTAGGGTTTTTAACAAATAAAAGCGAAGGTGCTTATTTAAATTCTAGTAAAGGACAAATCCAAATGGCTAATGCTATTAAAGAAGCTATTTTACAGTACAAGCAAAGTCTAGAAACTAATGTTAGCGATTATCAAGTAGGTAATAGCACAATAGAAACAACTTCAAATAATTCTTCTAATATTAGCTTTAAGGTTCAAATAGCAGCAAGTTCAAAAGCTTTAGAAACCAAACCTTATAACTTTAAAGGGTTAAGTACAATTTCTAGAGATAAGGAGGGCGGATTGTATAAATATTTCTATGGTAACACTTCTGATTATGAAAGTATTAAAGGGCTAGAGCGTGAAGCTAAAAACAAAGGTTATAAATCAAGTTTTATTGTTGCTTTTAAAGACGGTAAAAAGATTGCCCTTACAGAAGCTTTAAAATCAGTAACTAATTAGAGGCATTCTTCTTAAATTTATATTAAATTTGTTTATCTAAAGCATTCAATTTTGAAAATAACAAGAGAAGTAAAAACAGGCGTACTCGTATTATTAGGCATCATATTATTATATTATGGTTTTAATTACCTTAAAGGAAGAGACCTTTTTAACTCATCGCTTACTTTTTATACAGAATACGAAAACGTTGAAGGCTTAGTTCCATCTACACCTGTAACTATTAATGGACTTGCTGTAGGACAGGTTACCAAAATAGGCTTTAAAGGCGATGGCTCAGGAAAACTACTTATAGAGCTTTTAGTAGATAGCGATTTTAAATTCTCGAAAAATAGTAGAGCAGAATTATACGAAACGGGTTTAATAGGAGGTAAGGCTATTGCCATAGTTCCTGCTTTCGATGGCGCTGAAACTGCGACAAATAATACCGTTTTAGAAGGCACTATAAAAGCAGGTTTAACCGAGTTAGTAAACCAACGCTTAACACCTTTACAAGAAAAAATAGAAATTATGATGGTCGGTGCAGATTCACTGCTTAGCAATATAAACGATATTTTCGACGAAAAAACTAAAGCACACCTGCAAACAAGTATAGCTGGTTTAAGTTCTACAATAGATTCTTTTAAAAGCACATCAAACTCATTAAACCAATTAATGTTAGCTAATGAAGCTAAAATTGACGCGGTTTTAACAAATGCGGAAAAAGCAACAAGCGATTTAACTAAAATTTCAGGATCATTATCGCAGTCAGATTTAGGACAAACGGTTAAAAATTTAGAATCTACTTTAGCAAATTTTAATACACTTTTGGCTGATTTAGAGCAGGGTAAAGGTACTATGGGTAAATTATTAAAGGATGATCAATTGTATAATAATTTAGAAGGAGCAACTAGCGAATTGGAGGCTCTATTATTAGATTTTAAATTACATCCTAACCGCTACACCAGAATTCTTTCTAAAAAAGAAATACCTTACCAAGAACCAGAATCTAACTAAACACTATGGAATATATACCAAACATACTATTTGCAATAGTACTCTTTTTGGGCGTTGGCTTTTTTGCTAAAAACGTACAAAAGCTAATAAGGAATATCAAACTAGGGCAGGATAAGGATGTTAGCGATAAGAAGTCGCAACGCTGGAAAAACATGGCTATGATTGCCTTAGGTCAAAGCAAAATGGTACGTCGCCCAATTTCTGGGTTTTTACACATGGTGGTTTACGTTGGCTTCATCATTATAAACATCGAAGTTCTAGAAATTATAATAGACGGTTTATTAGGTACACACCGCATTGGGTTAAGTGTATTACCACAATCGGTTTATGGATTTTTAATAGGAACATTCGAGGTTTTAGCATGTCTAGTTTTTATTTCTGTTATCGTATTTTGGATTCGTAGAAATGTTATAAAAATAGCACGTTTCTGGAAAAGCGAAATGACGAGCTGGCCTAAAAATGATGGTAACTATATTTTGTATTTCGAAATGGTATTAATGACGCTTTTTTTAGTCATGAATGCTACCGATTTACAGTTTCAAGCCCTAAACTCAGGTAATGTAATCAGCCAATTTATCACACCTTGGTTTTCTGGGATGCCAGAAGGTACTTTGCATGTAATTGAGCGTGTCGCTTGGTGGATGCATATTGTTGGGATACTAGTGTTCTTAAACTATTTATACTATTCAAAACATTTACACATATTATTAGCCTTTCCAAATACCTATTACGGTAAATTACAACCTAAAGGACAGTTTAATAACCTAGAGGCGGTAACCAACGAGGTGAAAATGATGATGGATCCAAACGCAGATCCATTTGCAGCTCCTGCCGAAGGTGCCGAAGATGACGTGCCAGCCAAATTTGGAGCTAGCGATGTGCAAGATTTAAACTGGGTACAATTATTAAACGCTTATACCTGTACAGAATGTGGTAGGTGTACTAGCGAATGTCCAGCAAACCTAACAGGTAAAAAATTATCGCCAAGAAAAATAATGATGGATACTCGCGACCGTTTAGAGGAAGTCGGTAAAAATATCGATGCCAATAACGGCGAGTTTAAGGACGATGGCAAACAATTATTAGGCGATTACATCACAAACGAGGAACTTTGGGCGTGTACAACCTGTAATGCCTGTGTAGAAGCGTGTCCAGTAAGTATCGATCCGCTGTCTATCATTCTAGAAATGCGTCGCTATTTAGTTATGGAGCAATCTGCAGCTCCAGTAGAATTAAATAACATGATGACTAATATCGAGAATAACGGAGCACCTTGGCCATACAATCAAATGGATAGGTTAAACTGGAAAGACGAGTAAAACTATGAGTCCTAAAACACAAATTATTAAAGGATTTTTATTTAGTACCGTAATGCTTTTTAGTGCTCTTTGTTTCGCACAAAATAACGAACAAGCACTTAAGGAAGTTAATGAAATAGCCCTACAAATGTTCACAGACATGAATAATAGGGATTACAATGCTATTATTGACATGACGCATCCAAAAGTATTCGAAATAGCACCAAAAGATGCCATAAAAGATGTTTTTAAAAGCATGTTCGAGGGGAATGAAGATTTTTCAATAAACATACCCAAAACGGTACCTAACTATAAATTATCAGAAGTTTTTACCAACGAAAAAGATAGTGTAAAATACGTTTTTGTCTCTTACGATATGAAAATGGATATGATCTTTCATAAACAAGAATTCGACGACGAAGCTAAAGCCATGATGAAAACCATGATGGCTTCAAAGGGTATGGATGCTACATTCAAAACCAATAATGCACTCGATATTTTCATGAAAGATCGAATCACCATTATCCTAAAGGACAACCACACAAATAACAAATGGGTTATGGTTAATTACGATGCCGATTCCCCGTTATTCTATAACATTGTTCCAGCTAGCTTGCTAGAAAGTGCAAAAACATACAACCAAGATTTAATGTTATTGCGTAAAAAAGAAGACGAATAAAATAAATTTGGCGTTACCGCAAGGGTCGGGCTTTACGCTATATCTTTTTTTGCCATTTATGGCAGCAAAAAAAGGATGCCGCTGCAATCCCTAACGCAGCAACCAACATTTAATAATAATCCTGCAAAGAGTAAAATCAAAGTAGGTATTAAATAAAATATTATGAGCGAATTACTAAAAGTACCAACAATGGCCGATTTTATGGTAGAAGGAAAACAACCCGAAATATTATTTTGGGTAGGATCTGCAGGTAGTTTTGATGATCGAGCAAAAAAAATAACTAAAGCCTTTGTCAAAATTTTAAACAAAGCCAATGTCGATTTTGCCGTATTAGGAACCGAAGAAAGTTGTACAGGCGATGTTGCAAAACGCGCCGGAAACGAGTTTCTATTTCAAATGCAAGCCGTTACAAACATCGAAATTTTAAACGCTTACCAAATAAAAAAAATAGTAACCTGCGATCCGCATTCATTTAACTGTTTAAAAAATGAATACCCAAGTTTAGGTGGGCAGTACGAAGTTCTACATCATACTCAGTTTATAAATCAACTTATAGCCGCTGGTAGGCTAGAAGGCTTAAACGATACCTATAAAGGCAAACGTATTACATTTCACGACCCTTGTTATTTAGGTAGAGCCAATAACGAATACGATGCGCCAAGAGAAGTGTTGCAAAAAACCAAAGCAACGCTAACAGAAATGAAAAGACACAAGCGTACAGCATTATGTTGTGGTGCTGGTGGTGCGCAAATGTTTAAAGAGCCCGAAAAAGGCGATATGGATATTAATGTACTTCGTACAGAAGGCGCTCTAGAAACCAATCCAGATATTATTGCTACCGGATGTCCCTATTGCAATACCATGATGACAGATGGTGTAAAAGCAAAAGAAAAAGAAAGCGAAGTTCAAGTTCTGGACATTGCAGAATTAATTGCAAATGCTCAAGGTTTATAAAAATATATTCCTGCGAAAGCAGAAATCTAAATTTAAGTTTTAGTTAAAATAAAAACCCCAATAAGTAAATTAAATGCTAGTAGATTTTACAACATTACCAGAAGAATCAAGAGTTTGGATTTACCAAGCCAACCGTTCATTTTCAGAGGTCGAACTTGAAGAAATTCAAGCTAAACTTGATATTTTTATAGGAAATTGGACAGCTCATGGTAGCGATTTACAAGCGGGGTATACAATCAAATACAAACGTTTTATTGTATTAGCTCTAAATCAAGATGTAAGTAAAGCAACAGGCTGCTCCATTGATTCGTCTGTGCATTTTATCCAACAATTAGAAAAAGAGTATAATGTCGATTTAATGGATAAAATGAATGTATCTTACAAACAAGGGGAATACGTGGCTCATAAAACACTTTCAGATTTCAGAAAAATGGCTAAGGATAAAGCCGTTTCTAAAAACACTATCGTTTTCAATAATTTAGTCAATAATATAGCTGAATTTAAAGAAAACTGGGAAGTGCCTGCAAGCGAAAGCTGGCATGGGCGTTTTGTTAAATAAGCCTTATTTAAATTATCATTTTAACTTTTTTCGGTGCTTCTTTTGGTGTGTAATACTACTAAAATGAGATTTATGCGGGAATTTTTTAAGACATTCACTTACATCAATACTGCGAGTATCCACTTTTAATTTAGCAATATAAAATCAAGTGCCTTATGCAGAATTATAAGAATTGTTTTTAACTTCTTTATAAATCTATCTTAAAGTCTTTTAATCTTCTTTTTAAATGTATTATTTTGGCATGATTATTAGTATTTACTAGTATAACTAATAATTTCCCTTAACAAATCTTTTATGCGTCATATCTATATTACCATAATTACATGTTTATTTGTATTACCTGTAATTGCACAAAATTCAATTAATCCCTTGTTAACTAAAGACGTTGCTGCTCAACAAAAATGGGTGGATAGCGTGTATGCTTCACTAACCTTAAAAGAAAAAGTGGGGCAGTTGTATATGGTTCAGGTTATGTCTAATCAAAATCAAGAAACAAAGAATAAAGTGGTGCAAACTATAAAAGATCATCATATTGGTGGTGTTATTTATTCTTTAGGTGGACCAAACAGGCAGGCTAGGTTAAATAACGAATTGCAATCCCTTTCTAAAATCCCATTACTTATTGGTATGGATGCCGAATGGGGTTTAAGCATGCGTTTAGATTCTACCTATGCATTTCCATGGAATATGACACTTGGTGCTATAAAAGATAACAAATTAGTAGAGCAAGCAGGAAGACAAATAGGCGAGCATTGTAAACGCTTGGGTGTACATTTTAATTTTGCCCCAGTAGTAGATATCAATACAAATCCTAAAAACCCTATTATTGGAAACAGGTCTTTTGGTGAAGATAGAGACAATGTAACCGAAAAAGCATTAGCCTTTATGAAAGGTATGCAAGATGCAGGTGTTTTGGCGAATGCCAAACATTTTCCGGGACATGGAGATACCGATCAAGATTCGCATAAAACCTTACCAACAATTAGTTTTAATGAAAAACGTATAGATTCAATTGAGTTATATCCTTATAAGAAATTAATTACCGAAGGCCTATCAAGTGTTATGGTAGCACATTTAAATGTACCAAGTTTAGAAACACGAGAAAATTATCCTTCATCCTTATCAAAACATATTGTAACCGACATTTTAAAGGAGCGTTTAGGCTTTAAAGGCCTTATTTATACAGATGCCTTAACCATGAAAGGTGCAGCCGATTTTAGTGAAACAGGAGATATCGATTTAGCTGCTTTTAAAGCTGGAAACGATGTTATGCTTATGTCGGAAAACGTAGGAATAGGTGTTTCTAAAATTATTGAAGCTTATAATAAAGGAGACATTACCGAAGCACGTTTAGAACATTCGGTTAAAAAGATTTTGCAAGCTAAATATAAAGTAGGACTTCATAATTACGAACCTATTGGACTTTACAATTTATCAAATGATTTAAACAGATTAAAAGACGACATTTTATATGAAGAATTACTTGAAAACGCAATTACTGTTCTAAAAAGTAAAGAAGACATTCTTCCGCTACGCCGTTTAGAAACTAAAAATATTGCTTACGTAAAACTAGGAGACGATTCAGGAGCACCTTTTCTTGATGAATTAAAAAAATATACCAAAGTACACGAAATTCAATCGGATAATTTGTTCTCCTTAATGAATAAATTAAAACCTTATAATACCGTTATTGTTGGGTTTCATAGGTCTAATGATAATCCTTGGAAGTCTTATAAATTCAGTAGCAAGGAATTGATTTGGCTTAATGAAATGGCACAATCCCATACTGTTATTTTAGATGCTTTTGTTAAACCTTACGCGCTTTCTAGCCTAAATACTATCGAAAATATTGAAGGTATTGTGTTAAGCTATCAAAACAGTGAAATTGCTCAGCGTAAATCGGCACAACTTATTTTTGGGTCTTTGGCTGCTAAAGGAACATTACCAGTGTCTATAGGAAACTATTTCAAAGCAGACGAGGGTATACAATATAACGAGCTTAAAAATTTAGGATATACTATACCAGAGCGTGTAGGTATGAATTCTAAAAAATTAGCAAAACTAGACTCCTTAGCTAATTATGCTGTTAACGGACAAATGACACCGGGTATTCAGTTATTAGTGGCAAGAAAAGGCAAAGTAGTTTACAGTAAGAATTTCGGTAAGCATACGTATGGTGGTAAAGAAAAAGTAGAGTTCGATAATATTTACGATGTAGCCTCATTAACTAAAATTTTGGCAACACTGCCATTGTTAATGGAACTTGAGGAGCAAGGTATTGTGACACTCGATACTAAATTATCTACCATTTTACCAGAGTATAAAAACTCTAACAAGGCTAATGTTACTTTAAAAAGTATGTTATCGCATTATGCGCAATTAAGACCTTGGGAACCTTTTTATTATCACACTTTAGATTCGGTTACAAAACGTCCTAGCAAAAAATATTATAGAAAAGTTCGTAGTCCAGAATTCGATGTAGAAGTGACCAAAGACTTGTTCTTAAGAACTGATTATCAGGATTCTTTACCCGAAATAATTAGAAAATCTGAGCTTCTAGAGACTAAAAGATATCGCTATAGTGACTTCCCTTATTACATTTTAAAGAAATTTATTGAATATCATTACGACAGAACATTAGATGAGTTAGTACAATCGCATTTTTATGAGTCATTAGGTGCAAATTACACCTTGTATAACCCGTATCATAAAATCAGTAGCAAAAAAATAGTACCTACAGAGATTGATGATTATTACAGATACCAAAAAGTACACGGTTATGTGCACGATATGGGAGCTGCCATGCAAAATGGAGTTGGTGGTCATGCAGGCGTATTTAGTAATGCAAATGATGTGGCTAAGATTATGCAAATGTATTTGCAAAAGGGATATTATGGTGGTAAACGCTATTTAAAACCAGAAACGGTAGATAAGTTTAACACCTGCTATTATTGCCGAAATAATAATAGACGTGGTATAGGTTTCGATAAACCACAATTAGGCGATTCTGGACCAACTTGTGGTTGTGTTTCCATGACAAGCTTTGGGCATTCAGGTTTTACAGGAACCTATGCTTGGGCAGATCCAGAAGAAGAAATTGTATATGTGTTTTTGGCAAATAGAACGTTTCCGCATGCGGGTAAAAACTTATTGTTAAGGGAGAATATTAGAACAGATATTCAACGTTTAATTTACGAGGCTATAGAAGATTAATAAATATAATAGAGAAGAGATATAAGAATTAAGAAATAAACTTGTAAAATAAACTTATATATATAGGTTCTTTTTTCTTGGTTCTATTTTCTTTACTCTGAAAATTTAGAATATATTTTATGAAAATAGGTATTGTTTGTTATCCAACTTTTGGTGGTAGTGGTGTTGTAGCTACCGAGCTAGGTCTAGAACTTTCTAAACGTGGCCATGAAATACATTTTATTACGTATAACCAGCCAGTAAGGTTAGAACTAATTAGTAATAATGTACATTACCACGAAGTAACGGTTCCTGAATATCCTTTATTTCATTATCAGCCTTACGAGTTGGCTTTATCTAGTAAATTAGTAGATATGGTTAAACTGCATGGTATAGAAATATTACATGTACATTACGCTATTCCGCATGCTTATGCAGCATATATGGCAAAAAAAATGCTGCAAGAAGAAGGCATATTAGTACCTATTGTTACAACCTTACACGGAACAGATATCACATTAGTTGGTAGCCATCCGTTTTATAAACCTGCAGTAACGTTTAGCATTAATAAATCTGATGCTGTAACTACAGTTTCAAAAAGTCTAAAAGAAGATACACTTCGATTATTTGATATTAAAAATGAGATTTCGGTAGTTTCAAATTTTATAGATTTAGAAAAGTATAACCATACCTTTACCGATTGTCAACGTGGTATGATGGCACAGGATAATGAAAAAATTATAACCCATATAAGTAATTTAAGACCCGTAAAGCGCGTTCAGGATGTTATTAGTATATTCTATAACATTCAAAAGGAAATGCCTGCAAAACTAATGTTTATAGGCGAAGGACCAGAAAAAGAACAAGTTGAGTTACGTTGTCAAGAATTAGGTATTTTAAATAAGGTGGTATTCTTCGGAAAAAGTAATGAAATCGATAAGATTTTATGTTTTTCAGACTTATTTCTATTACCATCTCAAACCGAAAGTTTTGGTTTAGTGGCACTTGAAGCCATGGCCTCAGGAGTGCCTGTTATATCAAGTAATACAGGAGGATTGCCAGAAGTTAATATTCATGGTTCTTCTGGCTTTTTAAGCGATGTAGGCGATGTTGACGATATGACCAAAAACGCACTATATATATTAAGTGATGAGGATCGTTTAAAAACCTTTAAAGTAAATGCACGTAAAGAAGCTTTAAAATTCGATTTACACGCTATTGTTCCAAAATACGAGGCTATTTATCAAGACACCTTATCAAAGTGTTTTGTATTATAAGCTTATTCTTTTGAGTTACTTTTTATTGTATTTAGGCTAATTTTAATCTGAGTTTTTATCGATCTTTGAATAAAAACAGATTATGGCTATACTAGGAAATATTATTAAAGGAGTAATTGATTTAAAAGGAACTTTAACTTCAGATACCAATCATGTTGAGGCTCAAAGGGCTGTTTTAAAACTGCTTTTAGAAAAAGCCAAAGACACTCAATTTGGAACGCATTATAAATTTTCTGAAATTTTGGAATCCGATACCATGCTTTCTGCCTTTGCCAAAACAGTTCCATATTTCGATTATAATAAAATTAATGAAGCCTGGTGGAGCAAATTGCATGAAGGTGAAAGCGATGTGACTTGGCCTGGAGCTCCGTCTTATTTTGCATTAAGCTCTGGTACAACAGGTAAAACGAGTAAGCGAATTCCGGTAACGGACGATATGATTTCTGCCATAAGAGAATCGGGAATAAAACAAGTATTCGCACTTCATAATTTTGATTTACCTGCTGATTTTTTCGAAAAAGAAATTATGATGCTAGGAAGCTCAACAGATTTAGAGGAAAATAATGATCACCTTGAAGGCGAAATTAGCGGAATAAGTGCTAGTAATATCCCGTTTTGGTTTAGAAGTTATTATAAACCAGGTGAAGAAATAGCTAAAATTGACGATTGGGATGCACGCGTTCAACGCATTGCAGAACGTGCTAAAGATTGGGATATTGGTGCTTTAAGCGGTATTCCTTCTTGGATTGAATTGATGCTTCAAAAAGTTATAGATCATCACAATTTAGAGAACATTCACGATATTTGGCCAAACTTACAAGTCTATACTTCTGGAGGTGTGGCATTTAGCCCTTATGAAAAAAGTTTTAATGCCCTAATGGGTAAGCCCGTTACGGTTATAGACACATATTTAGCTTCCGAGGGTTATGTGGCCACACAAGTACGTCCAGAAACGGATGCTATGCAATTAAATACCGACAGTGGTATTTATTTTGAGTTTGTTCCGTTTAAACCAGAGTATATAAATAAAGATGGTTCGTTGTCTCAAGATGCTCCTGCTTTAACTTTGGAGCAAGTAGAACGCAATCAAGATTATGTGTTAATTATGAGTACCGTTAGTGGCGCATGGCGCTATTTAATTGGCGATACTATAGAATTTACTGATGTTGAGCGTGCCGAAATTAAAATTACAGGACGTACCAAGTTCTTTTTGAATACTGTAGGTTCTCAGCTTTCTGTGAATAAAATGGATGATGCCATGCAAAAATTAGAAGAGAAATTCTCTACTAAAATTCCAGAATATACTATTTGTGCTAAACGAGGAGAAGACGATGAGTTTTATCATTTTTGGTATATAGGCAGTGAAGCCGAAAATCTTGATAATTCTGAGGTTGCTGAAGCTTTAGATGGATTTTTAAAAGCAGCTAATAAAAATTATAAAGTAGCTAGAAGCAAAGCTTTAAAAGGTGTTAAAGTAAAGCTGGTAAACCCATCAGTTTTTCATGAGTGGAGTGGTGCCAACAAGAAAAAAGGTGGGCAAGTAAAAATGGAACGTGTTATGGGAGAAGATAAATTCAAAGAATGGGAGACTTTTGTTAAGCAAAATTAATTTGTTTGTAGTTTTTCATTTCTAGTGTTTACCAGTTCCATGATTTCTTCTGGCGACAGGTAAAAGCGCTTTATTCTGTTTTTATAATTTTCATTAATATCGGCATGGTTTAATATGAAGTTTTTTGTTTTTAAAATATAGCTTTCCATACCATGGTTTACTGCAAAAGTATCGGCCGAACGCTCTGCTTCTACAATATGATTTTCAGAGAACAGATATCTTATACCAAAGTTTATTAAGTTTAATTTACTTCGGTTTTGATAATCCATAATATGCCCCAATTCATGTCCTATCCAACCAATTAATATATCAGAAGGAATATGTTTGGTTAGAAATTTTTTATCAGAAATTTTGAAGGTTTCACTTATTAAAATCAAATAGCTTCTATTTTTTCTGCTTTTAAAAAAGCTACCAAAGCTGGGTCTAGCCTGCATGGTAGATTTTTTTATGTTTTTTTTAAACTTAAAACTAATTTTTGTATGCTCTAATTCGGGGTAATAGGATAGCGCCTTTTTAATTTCAGCATTAATTACATTAGGTATATTGTGTTGTGCGCTCATAATTTGTGAGAAAAGTATTAGTATAATGATTATTTTAAACAATTTTATATCGTGATATTAGTAATATACCTAATTATTTTGGTATATAAAATTAGATTAATTGATAGCGTTAACTTTTGTTTTAAATGCGTTATAAATAATTTCTCTACACTGAATATTGTTGTAAAAATTTAAAATTTTGTCGTATCTTTATTTACAATCCTTAATCTACTTTTACCCTCAAAAATTATCTATTTATGTCCTTTGAACGTACCCAGGAAAAACTTAAAATATTAGCAGACGCCGCCAAATATGATGTATCGTGTTCGTCTAGCGGAAGTAACAGAAAGAACACCAATAATGGTTTGGGCGATGCAACAGGAATGGGTATTTGCCACTCTTATACTGAGGATGGGCGTTGTGTGTCATTATTAAAAATCCTGCTTACTAATCATTGTATTTTCGATTGTGCATACTGTGTTACACGAAAAAGTAACGATATAAAACGAGCTGCTTTTAAAGTTCAAGAAGTTGTAGACTTAACCATGAATTTTTACCGTAGAAACTACATTGAAGGTTTGTTTTTAAGTTCAGGTATTTTTAAAAGCGCCGATTATACTATGGAGCGTTTAGTAGGTGTTGCCAAAAAACTTAGAGTAGAAGAAAATTTTAATGGTTATATTCATTTAAAATCTATTCCTGGTGCTTCTGATGAGTTAATGAGAGAAGCTGGTTTATATGCAGATCGATTAAGTGTAAATATTGAAATCCCAACCAAATCGGGATTAAAACTTTTAGCACCCGATAAAAATCACGACGATTTTATTAAACTTATGGTAAAGGTTAAAAATGAGATTATACAGTATAAGGCCGAAAAGAAAATTATTAGAAGCACCCCAAAATATGCTCCAGCAGGACAAAGCACACAAATGATAATTGGTGCTAGTGGCGAGAATGATTTTCAAATTATGCAAACTTCAAATCATTTTTATAAAAACTATAATTTAAAGCGTGTATATTACTCGGGTTACGTTCCTATTAGTTACGATAGCCGATTACCTCAAATAGGAACCGAAGTGCCTATGCTTCGCGAAAACAGATTATATCAAACAGATTGGTTAATGCGATTTTATGGTTTTGATGTTAATGAGATATTAAATGTAAACCATCAACATTTAGATTTAGATATAGACCCAAAGTTAAGTTGGGCTTTAAGAAATTTACATTGTTTTCCGGTGGATGTCAATAAAGCTGATAAACGTATGCTTGCTAGAATTCCTGGTTTAGGAATGAAATCGGTTTCTAAAATTATTTATGCAAGACGTTATAGAAAGCTTAATTGGGAACATCTCAAGAAGATAGGAGTGGCTTTAAACAGAGCTAGATATTTTATGATTTGCGATTCAAACGATTTTGAAAGAAGAGATTTAACAGCGTCGCAAATTAAGAACTTTATTTTGCAAAATTCTACAAGTAAATACACCAAAACATTAAGTAACCAACTAAATTTATTTGGTTAACATGAGGGCTTCTAATTTAATTTACGATGGTACTTTCGACGGGTTTTTAACCTGCGTGTTTAACGTTTACGAATATAAATTAGAGGATGTTGCTATTCAAAAAGAAACGGCGGTACAAAATCTACTTTTTTCAGATTCTGAAACAATAATTACCGATACAAATAAAGCCGATAGGGTTTGGAAAGGCCTAAAGACTAAACTATCCAAAGCTTCTAGTTTTAAAGTGTACTACGCGTTTTTAAGTGAAAAAGAAGATATTGAAGTGTTATTACTCGATTTTATAAAGTATGCTTTTAAAAGCACTGTGCCTATAGACAAAGATTATGCGAATCCTACGGTGTTAAAAGTATCTCAAATATCAAAAATGGTAGGAAGAGAAAAACACAGAATGGAAGCATTTGTAAGGTTTAAATTGACAAAAGATCAAATTTATTTTGCAAATATAGAACCAGATTTTAACGTGTTACCACTAATTTCTAAACATTTTAAAAGTAGATATGCCGATCAAAAATGGATTATTTACGATTTAAAAAGGCACTATGGCTTGTTTTATGATTTGCAAAAAGTTGAAATTATTAATTTAAATTTTTCAGATGATTTCGATCCAACGAAAACTTCTGAAGAATATTTTTCAGGTGAAGAATTTGAGTTTCAAAAGCTATGGCAGGATTATTTCAAAAGTACAAATATAGAATCTAGAAAAAACATGAATCTTCATATTCGACATGTTCCCAAACGCTATTGGAAATATTTAAGCGAAAAGCAGCCTAATTAAAATTAAATCTGTTTTGTAAAAGCATCTGCCCAATCCTCAATACGTTTACCAAAACATTCTAATATGGCATCTACACCAATAACGCTGCCTTTACATAAGCGTCCTAAAATAAAAATGGGCAAATTATGGTCTTTAATCGTGCTAATTACTTGGCCGTTTTCTAAGGTGTCTATACCCAATTTCGTGTGTATAGGTTGTATTAAATCATTCTTAAGTAAACTAGTCACTAATGGTGCATTTACTTTTAATAGCTGAGGCGCATCTAAAACACTATTAATCATAATATTTGTTGATACGGTGTCACCCTCTTTATTTGTTAATTCCCATCCCTTGTTAGTCGTTTCAATGTCAGGGTTGTCTACAAAATCAAATACTAAAATGTTAGCATCGGCTAGGGCAAGCATTTGCTGCATACTTTCAATTGGAGGTCCGTAGGAGTAACGCTTACTGCGGTCATCGAGTTTTATAATATCTTCAATAACCTCATTATCTAACAAGGAATGTGAAAGTGAGGCATAAAAAGTAGGTTGGCAATGGCGCCAAACTTGACCCACACAATAATCTAAACTCACGGGGATTTTTCCTAAACCCATCTGTATATAGCGCTCTATAAGTTTGTAAGTAGATATATTTGTTTTTTGGATAAGCTCGTGCTTATAATTGTTATCCTGCAACCAATTTGAAATGATAAGTTTAAGCGCTTTATCATTTAAGTTATGTGGTAGCGCTCTATCTTTTAGTGATAAGTAGATGTGCGAAGCTATTTTGGATATAGCATCTATTAGAAAGTGAGTATCATTAGTAATTTTATTTTCCGAGGCTAATTCAATTTCGTTTTTAAAAGCGCTTAGTGCTTCGTTATTTGGTTTATACCAATCGTCAATAGCTTGGTTTAATGGTTTTGGAGCCATTGGATTTCCATCCAAAGAGAAAGGGACAAGTCTTAAGTTTTGTGGTTTTAGCTGAACGTATTCGGTTTTTAAAGTATGCGTATCAATTACCTTAAAATATCCAAATTCATTAATTGTTAAAGCGCGCATAACATCAATCATAGCCAATCCAAAACCTCTTATGTTTATGGTGTTTGTTTTCTGATTTTTTAGGTCTTCAAATTTGCAAACGGAATACGGATTTACATAAAACTGAATGTTGTCTTTTTCAGTTTCAGCAAAGTGTTTCCATTGTTTCATCTCATCAGAAAGCTCGGTGGGTTGATGGCCTATAGTAATTAAAATGGCATCAAAAACGTAGGTTTGGTTTTCGTTGGTGGATAGCTTTATTAAATTGTCCTGATAATCTAGAGCAGTAACTTCTTTATTTACTTTTTTGAAAAACTTCGATGTTTTTAAAACGGTTTCCAAAGCAAGGTAGCGCTCATGCAAATACTGTCCTATTTTTTTTCTAGACGGAAAAGTATCGGGATCTTTTTGGGTTTGATTAAACTCTGACCAGTCATGATAAGAAGGGAAACTGCTAATTTGTTTTGAATCGAAAATTAAGGAAGGTCTTGCTTTTAAACCACCTAAAGCGCGTTCATGAATGTTTACCCAATTACTTTCAGCTTGATGTATATCCCAAACAGGGCCAGCACCTTCGTGCGCAGTAGGTTCAAAAATGGTGATGTTTAGTTTTTTGTTTGCCTTATTTAAATTAATTAAGAGCATTTCTAAAGCATATAATCCTCTGGGACCAATTCCAATAATGGAAAAGTTTTTCATTTCTCTTTTTTTTGTTAAGATA
The DNA here is from genome assembly GCF_046736315.1 of Algibacter sp. AS12. Classification (NCBI taxonomy): domain Bacteria; kingdom Pseudomonadati; phylum Bacteroidota; class Flavobacteriia; order Flavobacteriales; family Flavobacteriaceae; genus Algibacter; species Algibacter sp. AS12. Next base: position 4,008,200 of record NZ_CP151841.1, on the reverse strand, counting down.
AATAAAAAGCAGCAATTAGGGAGCTTTTTAGTTTAAAGAGATGGATGATGCTTATAATTGTTAAGAACTACGGAATTAAAGTAGAGTGACTAAGTTGTTAGTTGGATCTAAATTTGTTTAAAACGAGAAGTACATAAACAAAGAAAGCACCTTAAAAAGGTGCTTTTAATATATTGATTTTATTATTTTTAGAATTGGTAACGTATACCTAAAGCGATATCGAAATCTAAATCGTCACTAAAATCTCCAAAACCTAATTCTGGTCTAAAGTCTAATGATAATAATAACGGAATATCAAAATTATATTCGATACCTATATCACCGGCAACAAATAAAGCCGTTTCGCTAACATCATCAAAAGCATCTTTACCATCAAAAGACGCTAATCCACCACCAGCACCAACAAACCAGTTAAAATTACCATCTAAAGGCATAACCCATTGGTAAATACCTGTAAGTTTAAAAGCATTATAATTATTTGAGCTTCTCCAACCTAAATCGGCTTCTAATCTATTGTTATCGCCTAACGCACGTTGGTAAGATACTTCTGCACCTAAACCATCGCTATCTCCTAAACGCAATCCAATAGCATTCTCCGAAATGTCCTGTGCATTTGAAGTAAATGCAAAACCTAATACAGCCACTGATAATAAAAATAATTTTTTCATAAATATTGTTTTTTGTTAATTGTTATAATATACGGTCGTTTATCGTTAAAAGACCATTTTTAAAAATTTAATCTTTAGCAAAAATAGAGCCAATTTTGTGTTTATATTTACGCATATCATATATATTTTAACGCAATGCATTTAAACCATTTAAAATCAGTGTTATCGGGAGAGTTATATCACGACGACTTAATAAAATCCATTTATGCCACTGATGCTTCGGTTTACAGAAAACTGCCATTGGCAGTAGCTTACCCCAAAAATGAAGATGATTTAAAAGCGCTAATAAATTTTGCCAAGGCTAACAAAACATCGTTAATTCCTAGAACTGCGGGAACATCGTTAGCAGGACAATGCGTTGGAGATGGTATTGTGGTCGATGTTTCAAAATACTTCACTAAAATTATTAAGTTTAATGAAGAGGCGCGAACAGTAACCGTGCAACCCGGTGTGGTTAGAGATGCTTTAAACAATTTCTTAAAACCTTATGGTTTGTTTTTTGGTCCGAATACATCAACCTCTAATAGATGCATGATAGGAGGGATGGTTGGTAATAACTCGTCTGGTACAACTTCTATACAATATGGCGTTACACGAGATAAAGTTTTAGAAATGCATACCATTTTAAGTGATGGTAGCGAAGTTGTTTTTAATGCATTGTCTAAAGAAGCGTTTCATGATAAAATTAAACTAGAAACCTTAGAAGGCGAAATTTATAAAACAATTTATAACGAATTAAAATCGGAAGAGGTTAAAGCTGGTATTTATAAACATTTTCCAAAACCAGAAATACACCGAAGAAATACCGGTTATGCCATTGACGAACTAATAAAATCTGCAGTGTTTACGGACGCTCCGCAAAATTTTAATATGTGTAAACTGCTTTCTGGAAGTGAAGGCACATTGGCATTTACCACACAAATAACCTTAAAACTAGATAAATTACCACCAACTGACGCTATTATTGTGGCGGCACACTTTGATAGCATTGAGAGTTGTTTGAATGCTGTACAACCTGTTATGCAACATGATTTGTACACCTGCGAAATGATGGATAAAACCATTTTAGATTGCACAAAACACAATAAAACACAGCAAGAAAACAGGCAGTTTATAGTAGGAGATCCTAAAGCTGTTTTATTGTGTGAGGTTCGTGCGGAAACTCTAGAAGCCGTTAAGCTATTAGCTAATAAGCTTGAAAAAACAATTATCGATACGGGTTTAAGTTATGCTAATCCAAAACTTATTGGGCAAGATATTAGTAAAGCAAATAATTTACGTAGTGCAGGTTTAGGTTTATTGGGTAATATTATTGGCGATAAAAAATCGGCTGCATGTATTGAAGATACTGCCGTAGCTTTACCAGATTTATCGAAATATATTGCGGAGTTTACAAAGCTCATGAAAGGCTATAAGCAAGATGCTATTTATTATGCGCATGCAGGTGCTGGCGAGTTACATTTGCGTCCTATTTTAAATTTAAAGAAGGCTAACGATGTTGATTTATTTAGAAAAATAACCACCGATGTAGCACATTTAGTAAAATCGTTTAACGGTTCTATGAGTGGCGAGCATGGTGACGGTATTGTGCGTTCGGAGTTTATTCCATTAATGATTGGTGAAGCAAACTATAACATTTTAAAACGCGTAAAAACAGCTTTCGATACTGATAATATATTTAATCCTGGTAAAATTATTGATGCTTTACCAATGGATGAGTCTTTAAGATATAAGCCAAATAGGCAAGAACCCGAATTAGATACCTTTCTAGATTTTTCTAGTTCTTTCGGTATTTTAAGAGAAGCAGAAAAATGTAATGGTTCTGGCGATTGCAGAAAATTACCAGAGTTTGGCGGTACCATGTGCCCAAGTTACAGAGCTACCAGAAACGAAAAAGATACTACCCGAGCAAGAGCCAATGCGTTACGCGAGTTTTTAACCAACTCGGAGAAATCTAATAAGTTTAATCATGAGGAATTAAAGGAGGTTTTCGATTTATGCCTTAGCTGTAAAGCCTGTTCTAGCGAATGCCCAAGTAGTGTTAATGTAGCAGCTTTAAAAGCCGAATTTCAATACCAATATCAAAAAGAAAATGGTGTGTCGCTGCGCACTAAATTGTTTGCTTTTAATAATAGACTAAACCAATTAGGGAGTAAAACTACGGGGCTTTCAAATTTTATGTTTTCTAATAGTTTCACCTCGTCATTATTAAAGCATGCTTTTGGCATTGCTAAAGAAAGAAGCCTACCTTTACTATCAAGACCTAATTTAAGTACTTATTACCAAAGCTTCAAAAAAACAAGAGAACCTAATAGTTGCATAAAAACGGTGTATTTGTTTAATGATGAGTTTACAAATATGCTTGACGCTACCATTGGACAGGATGCGTTAGAGCTTTTAAAGGCCTTAAATTATAACGTTCAAATTATTGATAATACCGAATCTGGTCGTTCCTTTTTATCAAAAGGGTTGTTAGAAGAGGCTAAAGAGCATGCTAATAAAAACGTGGCTCTTTTTAAAGATAAAGTTTCAGAAGAAACGCCACTTATAGGTATTGAACCTTCAGCAATATACACCTTTAAAGACGAGTATTTAAAATTAGCAGACGATACCCCTTCCGCGGAAGCGATATCAAAAAACTCCTTTTTAATAGAAGAATTTGTTCAAAAAGAAATCGAATTAGGAAACATAAGGCCAGAGCAATTTACCTTAGCGACTAAAACCATAAAGTTCCACGGGCATTGCCACCAAAAGGCTATGAGTAACCAGTTATCGAGTTTTGCGGTATTAAATTTACCAGCAAACTATAAAGTTACCATAATACCAAGTGGCTGTTGTGGTATGGCAGGCAGTTTTGGTTACGAAAAAGAACATTATGAGGTGAGTATGCAAGTAGGTGAGCAAACCTTGTTTCCGGCAGTTAGAAAGGCTGGAGATTCTGTTTTAATTTCGGCAAACGGAACCAGTTGTAGGCATCAAATTAAGGATGGAACCAATCGCGAGGCTAAGCACCCAATAACGATTTTAAGAGAAGCGCTTGTTTAGTTGCAGTAATCAGTCTCCGTTTCAGTCTCAGTTGCAGTATTCAGTTTAACTCAATTTTTTTATTACTTTTTAATTTTTTTCTTTTTTTCGGCTTGATCTACAATGGTTATGGCAGCAATTAAGTCTTTCATTTGCAAGTCATCATCCTCATCTAAAACAACAAAAGGCGCTAGTTTATCTTTATTAAAATTATAGATTTTCCAACGTTTAAATTGGTATTCTAGAGCTGTAAAATTTTCTACCCAATCGCCAGAGTTTAAATACATGGTTTTACCATGTTTATTCTCAAAATATTGCATTTTTGGTTGGTGTATATGCCCGCAAATAACATAATCGTATTCGTTTTCAATGGCCAGTTCAGAAATGACTTTCTCGTAATCATTTATGTATTTTACCGCGCCTTTAACACCATTCTTAACCCGTTTAGATAGCGAATAACGTTCTTTACCGCGTTTGTCTAAATACCAATTTACACCTCGGTTTAAAAGCGTAAGCAAATCATAACCATAGCCACCCAGTTTAGCCAACCATTTGGCATTTTGTACAGAAATATCGAACACATCGCCATGAAAAAACCAAGCTTTTTGCCCATCGAGTTCTAAAACAACCTTATCTACAATAGAGATGTTTCCAATGGTAGTGCCGCTAAATTTTCTTAGCATTTCGTCGTGGTTTCCAGTTATGTAAATAACCTCTACGCCATTGGAAGCCATAGACATTAGTTTCTTAATAACTTTCATGTGCGATTTAGGAAAATAACGCTTACTAAATTGCCAAATGTCTATAATATCGCCATTAAGCACAAGTTTTTTAGGCTCAATACTGTTTAAATAAGTTAATAAATGCTTGGCATGACAGCCGTAGGTGCCTAAATGCACATCGGATATTACGGCAATTTCTACTTTTCTTTTAATTTTCAAGTCGGGTATTTTTGGTACAATACAAATAACAACTTTTTGTATTATGTAATCATTACGCTATAATTAATTAAATGTCAGTTGATTGTTAACTAATTGTTATGCATTTGGCTATAAAAAATGGCAAAGCTAAATACGATTTCATTTTCGTATTTATAAGAATAGATTTAACTTAGCCAAAAATTGAAATTATGGCTGGTAATTCCTTCGGAAAACTATTTAATTTAACAACTTATGGAGAATCTCACGGACCTGCTTTAGGTGGTGTTATTGATGGATGTCCATCCGGAATTAAGTTAGATTTAGATGAAATTCAAAACGAATTAAATCGCAGAAAACCAGGGCAATCTGCTATCGTTACGCAACGTAAAGAACCAGATACTGTAAAATTTCATTCGGGTATTTTTGAGGGCGTTACTACAGGAACTTCTATTGGTTTTGTTATAGAAAACACCAACCAAAAATCTCACGATTACTCGCATATTAAGGATAGTTACAGACCAAGTCATGCCGATTATACTTACGATAAAAAGTACGGCGTACGCGATTATCGTGGTGGCGGACGTAGTTCTGCTCGCGAAACCGCATGTCGTGTTGTAGCTGGAGCCATTGCAAAACAAATGCTAAAAGGTATCGAAATTAAAGCTTACGTTTCTGGCGTTGGTACCATGAAATTAGATACACCATACAACGACATAGACCTTACGCAAATAGAATCTAATATTGTGCGTTGCCCAGACCAAGATATGGCAGCAAAAATGGAAACGTATATTAAAGAAGTTCGTGCCAAAGGCGATACTGTTGGTGGTATTGTAAGCTGTATAATTAAAAATGTACCAGTAGGATTAGGCGAACCAGTGTTCGATAAATTACACGCCCAATTAGGTAAAGCCATGTTGTCTATAAACGCCGTCAAAGGCTTTGAGTATGGTAGTGGTTTTCATGGCAGCACCATGTATGGTAGCGACCATAACGATGCTTTCAATAACGATGGCACAACAAAAACCAACTATTCAGGAGGCGTTCAAGGAGGTATAAGCAACGGTATGGATATTTATTTTAATGTCGCTTTTAAACCTGTAGCAACTCTAATTCAGAAATACGAAACCATCGATAAAGCTGGCAACACTGTCGAGATGCAAGGTAAAGGACGTCACGATCCTTGTGTAGTGCCAAGAGCTGTACCTATTGTAGAAGCTATGGCAGCACTAGTTTTAGCCGATTTCCATTTAATAAACAAACTTTATAATTAATAGCTTTATAAGCTATTTCCCGCTTTCCACTATCTCTTTTTAAAAGGCTTATGGCTTGAATTAAAGTAAAGGCAATCTGCCAATACTAAGTCATGAACCAAAGTTAAGAATTTCATTAATTTTAAAAAGGATGCCGTTTCAATCGGGGCTAAACCATCTGCTAGAGTAGGTGCTTAACTCGAGCATTAAATGCATTTTCGGAAATTAGATTTTAACTTTTCTAGGAAATTATTTTTGAGGTTTCTTACCCATATGTTTCCAACGTTTATGCGTCCAGAAATAATATTCTGGAGCTTCATAAATTTGAGATTCAACCCGTTTAAGATATAAATCTGTAAGCTCAAAATCTTTATGGTCTTTTGCGTCTCTTATAATATCTGTAAAACTAGCTTCGTAGTAACCACGTTTAACTTTTTTAACCTTTAAAAACAGCGTAACCATACCTAAACGCTTTGCTAGTATTTCGGCTCCAACATGTACAGGTACTTCTACACCCATAAAATCTTGCCAATACAAGGCTTTATCAAGTTTTGGCGATTGGTCGAAAACAAAACCGTTAAGCGTTAATTCATTATTTCTTTTAGCTCTTATTAATGTAGGAAACGTTTCTTTAGTGGTAATTAAATAGCTATTATATTTTGCACGAATACGTTTAACAAGCGCATCAAAATATCTATTTGCTAGTCTTTTATAAACCGCATAGCCTTTATGGTTTATGTGAGTTTGTAAAATAAAAATCCATTCCCAACTCGCATAATGTCCCATAAATAAAACAATACTGCGTTGCTCTTTTTCTATCTTATGTATTTCTTCAGCATTTGTAAATACATACCGTTTTTGCATTTCAGCCTTAGAAATCGTGATAGATTTAATGGCTTCAAACATCATATCGCATAAATGATGATAAAAACGTTTTCTTATTTTTAAAATATCTTGTTCTGTTTTATCAGGAAAGGCAAGCTTTATATTATCATAAACCACTTTTTTTCGGTAGCCAATTATGTAATACACCAAAACATAAAAACCATCAGATAAAAAATACAATATTCTAAATGGTAGTATAGATATTAGCCATAAAAGTGGATAAACCAGAATATAAACTAGAAATTGCATGAATAAGTTTTAGATTTGTAGCGCAAATATATATTAATTTAAGAATAAACGTTTAGACCTTATGGGTAATTTAAGTATTGTAACCATAGTAATTATTGCAGCAAATGTTATAATCTCATATAAGGGATTTAATGATTTTGGTTTTTTCGAGAAGTATAAGTTTCAAGTTGGTCCAGTTCAACGTGGTGAACAGATAAGAATGTTTAGTTCTGGATTTTTACACGCCGATACCCAACATCTGCTTTTTAATATGGTGTCTTTATACTTTTTTGCCGATGTGGTTATATCTAATTTAAGTTCCATTCAATTTCTTCTGGTTTATTTAGGAAGCCTTATGGTAGGGAGTTTATTGTCTTTTTATTTTCATAAAAATGAATACCATTACAGTGCAGTAGGCGCTAGTGGAGCAGTAAGTGGTATTATTTATTCAGCGATACTTTTACAACCCGGAATGAGCCTTTATATGTTTTTTATTCCTATTCCAATACCAGCGTATTTATTTGGTATTGGTTACTTGTTGTATTCTATTTATGGCATGAAAAACAGAATAGGAAACATTGGTCACGATGCCCATTTTGGTGGCGCCATTGGTGGGTATGTAATAACCTTGTTGTTGTCGCCTTGGTTGTTTGAAACTAATTTACTCATGATTGTTTTACTCGCGCTTCCTATTGCGCTTTTGTTCGTTTTAAAGAAGTTAGGGAAGATATAACCATACAATTATTACATTTTTAGAGTTTATGAGTAAATATTGGCATAGCTATTGAAAATACAATATAGATATGTATGTTTTTTGTAATGAAAACATCTAAAATTCAGTATTTTACTGTAATTATTAAAATTTTAAAAAATGATTAATCTGTATTTAATGACAGATTGACCTAAAAATATATATGAAAAAATCTAAATTTACAACCCTTGACAGTTTGTCACTACAGGAGTTTGATGAGAACTCAGAATTAATTCCGTTAATGACACCCGAGGACGAAGAAGCAATAAATAACGAAGAGTTACCAGAAACATTACCTATTTTATCTTTAAGAAATACGGTGTTGTTTCCTGGTGTGGTTATACCTATTACTGCTGGTAGAGATGCCTCAATTAAACTAATAAATGATGCTAATAAAGGCGGAAAAGTTATTGGTGTTGTGGCGCAAAAAGACGAATCGGTTGAAAAACCTGGAGCTAAAGACATTCATGAAACAGGAACTGTAGCTAGAATTTTAAGAGTTTTAAAAATGCCAGATGGTAACGTTACAGTTATTATTCAGGGTAAAAAACGTTTTAAAGTTGCCGAAGTACTTACTGAGGTGCCTTACATGACTGCTACCATAAGAGATATTCAAGAAGCTAAACCAGCAAAAAAGAACAAGGAGTTTACAGCAATTATAGACTCGATAAAAGACTTAGCTTTAGAGATTATTAAAGAAAGCCCAAACATTCCTAGTGAGGCTTCTTTTGCTATAAAAAATATAGAAAGCAATTCGTTTTTAGTCAACTTCGTGTCTTCCAACATGAATTTAACAGTGGATGAGAAACAAGAGCTTTTAGAAATTGATGAGCTAAAAACACGTGCTTTAACAACCTTAAAGTATATGAATGTTGAGTTTCAGAAATTAGAACTTAAGAATGATATTCAGTCTAAAGTTCAAATGGATATGAGCCAACAACAACGAGAGTACTTCTTGCACCAACAAATGAAAACCATTCAGGAAGAATTGGGTGGCGTTAGTCATGATGGTGAGTTAGAAGAAATGCGTGTTAAAGCCAAATCAAAAAAATGGGACGAAAAAGTTGCTAAGCATTTTGAAAAAGAAATTGCTAAAATGCAACGCATGAATCCGCAAGTAGCAGAATACTCTATCCAAAGAAATTATTTGGAGTTATTTTTAGATTTACCATGGAACGAGTTTAGTAAAGATAAATTCGATTTAAAACGTGCCATGAAAATTCTTGATAGAGATCATTTTGGATTAGAAGATGTAAAACAAAGAATTATAGAATATTTGGCTGTTTTAAAACTTCGTAATGATATGAAGTCGCCAATACTTTGCCTTTACGGACCTCCAGGGGTTGGTAAAACATCGCTTGGTAAATCTATTGCCGAGGCTTTAGGACGAGAGTATGTGCGTATTTCGTTAGGTGGTTTACGTGACGAGGCAGAAATTCGTGGTCATAGAAAAACCTATATTGGTGCTATGCCAGGGCGTATTATTCAAAGTTTAAAAAAGGCAGGAACATCAAACCCTGTGTTTGTTTTAGATGAAATTGATAAATTGTCAAATTCTAATCAAGGCGATCCTTCTTCAGCAATGTTAGAGGTTTTAGACCCAGAACAAAATAGTGAGTTTTACGACAACTTTTTAGAAATGGGTTATGACCTATCTAAAGTGATGTTTATAGCGACTTCTAATAGTTTATCTACCATTCAGCCTGCATTACGCGATAGAATGGAGATTATAAATGTAACGGGTTATACCATTGAAGAAAAGGTAGAAATTGCCAAGCGTCATTTATTACCAAAACAATTAAAGGAGCATGGTTTAACCGATGCGCATTTAAAAATAGGAAAACCACAATTAGAAAAAATTGTTGAAGGATATACTCGAGAATCTGGTGTACGTGGTCTTGAAAAGCAAGTAGCAAAAATGGTGCGTTATGCAGCCAAAAATATTGCTATGGAAGAAGATTATAACATAAAAGTATCTAACGAAGATATTATTAAAGTATTAGGCGGCCCTAAATTGGAGCGCGATAAATACGAAAATAATAATGTTGCTGGTGTGGTAACTGGTTTAGCATGGACCCGTGTTGGTGGCGATATTTTATTTATTGAATCTATTCTCTCTAAAGGCAAAGGCGCTATGTCTATTACTGGTAACTTGGGTAAGGTCATGAAAGAATCTGCTACCATAGCTATGGAATACATAAAATCTAATGCAGATAGTTTTGGAATAGATATTAGTATTTTCGAAAAATATAACGTGCATATTCACGTACCAGAAGGAGCAACTCCAAAAGATGGTCCTAGTGCAGGTGTAACCATGTTAACGTCTTTAGTGTCACTTTTCACACAGAAGAAAGTTAAGAAAAGTTTAGCCATGACTGGAGAAATTACTTTGCGAGGTAAAGTATTACCAGTTGGAGGAATTAAGGAAAAAATACTAGCGGCAAAGCGTGCGCGTATTAAAGAAATATTATTGTGTGAAGATAACAGACGTGATATCGAAGAAATTAAACCAGAGTATTTAAAAGGTTTAACGTTTCATTATGTAACTGAAATGAGCCAAGTTATTGATATTGCTGTCACTAAACAAAAAGTTCAAAATGCAAAAAAATTATAAGGCAGCATTTGTTTTTATAATCGCTTTTGTGTGTAATTTAGGGTTACACGCGCAAGGTAAAGTGGTTTATAAAGATGTGCTTCATAATGGAAAAGAAGCAAAATTAAATTTAGCCACTGGCGAATTTATTTTTAAAGATTCAAAAGGAAACGATTCTATTGTAAATGCTAGAAGAAATGACAACGATAATTCAATTGAAAGATTGAATTATCATGTTGTTCAACAAGGAGAAACTTTAGATGTTGTAGCTAAACAATACGGACTTACAGCAAGTAAATTAAAGCAAGCTAATGCATTAAAATCTTCTGATATTAGTACAGGACAAAAACTTCGAGTAAGAAATTTTGAAGCGGTAAAACAAGAAGAAGTAAAAGGGTTTTGGATAGTAGCCAGCGGAAATACCTTGTACGGTATATCTAGAAAAACTGGAGTTAGCGTGGAGACCTTAAAACGATTAAATGGCCTAAAAAGTAACAAATTAGCCATAGGACAAAAATTATTTTTAAAGTAGATTTAATTTTACTTAAAAAAAATAAATTATAGATACCGACGTTTTAGTATAGATTCATTTACTTTGTGTCGAAAATATGCTAAGAAAAATTACCACATTTTGTTTTTTAACTATAACGGCACTCTCATTTGGTCAAATAGGAGGTGAAGCTACATACCAATTTCTTAATTTGGTATCGTCGCCACGTCAAGCTGCTTTAGGTGGTAAGGTTTTAACAAATGTGGATTACGATGTTACACAAGGTCTTTTTAATCCGGCTACCATTAATGCAGAAATGGATAATCAATTGGCCTTAAATTACACGAGTTATTTAGGCGGTATTGGTTACGGAACAGCTTCTTATGCTTATACTGTTGATAGACGCACGCAAACCTTTCATACAGGAATTACTTATGTTAATTATGGTTCTTTTGATGGTTACGATGAAGAAGGCAACTCAACAGGAACGTTTTCGGGTAATGAAACGGCATTATCCTTTGGTTATGCTACACAAATAGGCTATTCCGATTTTTATATTGGTGCAAATGCTAAAATAATTACATCAAAACTAGAACAATATAGTTCTTTTGGTGCTGCTATTGATGTGGGTCTTATTTATATAAATGAATATTTAGATTTTAATGCGGCATTGGTAATCCGTAATTTAGGAACCCAAATTACAACGTATGCCGATTTAAATGAGCGTTTACCTTTTGAAGTCGCTTTTGGAATGTCTCAAAAATTAGAACACGTTCCTATACGCTGGCATGTTACTTTAGAAAACTTACAAAAGTGGCCCATTGCAACGTCCAACCCAGCAAGATCAACAAGTGATTTATCTGGAAATCAAACCTCAGAGAAAATTGGTTTTGTTGGTCAAGTAATACGACATACTATTGTTGGTGCAGAATTATTTCCAGAAAGCGGTTTTAATATTCGTTTAGGATACAATTTTAGAAGAGGCGAGGAGCTAAGAATTTTAGATCAGCGTAACTTTTCTGGGCTATCGGCAGGTCTTTCTATAAAAATGAACAAAATGAGATTTAGTTATACGCATGCTAAATATACGAGCGCAGGAAACTCAAATTTCTTTGGATTACAAATAGATTTACAATAATAAGGCACTTAAAGTCTTTAAATGTTAAAAGTATTTAAAGTTAAGTTCTTAATTTTACAATCGCATTTCAAACTTATATAATGAATAAAATAACCATAGCTATCGATGGGTTTTCATCAACAGGTAAAAGCACCGTAGCAAAACAACTAGCAAAACATTTAAGTTACATTTATGTAGATACAGGAGCTATGTATAGAGCGGTAACTTTTTATGCTATGGAAAACGGATTAATTAGCGCTACCGATTTTAATTCGGAAGCTTTAATTTATCAGTTACCAAATATTAAAATCAATTTTAAATTTAACGATGTTTTAGGGTTTGCAGAAGTTTATTTAAATAATGTAAATATTGAAAAGCAAATTAGAACCCTAGATGTTTCCAGTTTTGTAAGCAAAGTGGCTTCCATATCGGAAGTTCGAAGAAAGCTAGTAGAACAACAACAGGAAATGGGACAAGATAAAGGTGTTGTAATGGATGGTAGAGATATTGGTACAGTTGTATTTCCAGAAGCAGAACTTAAGTTGTTTATGACAGCATCAGCCGAAACTAGGGCAGAGCGTCGCTATCAAGAATTAATTGAACGTGGTGATGATGTTGAATATAAAGATGTGCTAAAAAATGTTCAAGAGCGCGATTATATGGATTCAAATCGAGAAGATTCGCCTTTAGTAAAAGCAAAAGATGCTATCGAAATTGATAATTCACACATGACGCTAGATGAACAATTCAATAAAATACTTCAATTAGCTAAAATGACAATTGAAGATGGTGAGTAAGCATTAGTCATTTAAATATAGGCAAATAAAAAAGCGAATCTTGTATAAGATTCGCTTTTTTGTTTTATAAATAATGTCTTCCTATAAATTAGGAATAATTAATTCTTGGTCTGGATGAATAACATCAGGATTCTTTAAAATATCAGAATTGGCTTTAAAAATTGCTTGATATTTTGATGCACTACCATAATATTGCTTAGCAATTTTACCTAAAGTTTCTCCGCTTTTAACAGTATGTCTAGCAAAAACACTTTCATCGGCTACAGATATGTTAGCCATAATATCAGTTGGGTTTTCACCGCCAATTTCTTTAATTTTGTCCCAAAGAACATTTTTTTCATATTGTGTATTTGCAGTTCCTTTTATTTTAAGAACTCCATTCTCTTCAGATACATCTCCGTTTTGGATATTTAACGCTTCACCTAAGTTTAAAACGTCTTGATACTTTGCTTTCACCATGATTTAGTAATATTAATTTGTAAATAATTGTAGTGAACAATATACTAAAATATTCGAAGCATTTAATTAAATGTTTCTAAGTAATTGTTATAAAATTTAGACACCATCTTTATTAATTAGTCACATCTATTTTATTTGTTCATTTTTAGGTATTTATATCAATATTATGTATTTTTGCACTCCTTTTAGCGAATCGTCAGGATAATAAAAGGAATGAAATTTAAAAATAATATAACACTTCTGTGTGTTATTCGCTTAAAATCCCTGAAACATAACAGAATACAAACGCGGTAAAAGGTAATTTCGAAAACACGGAATATCTTATAAAGTATCGCAGAAATTAATTAAATGGCTGATAAAGCAAAACAAACTGAAGTTGAAGCAACAGAAGCTCCAGCAGTAGAAGCTCCAGTGGTATCTGAAGCAAAAGCAAATCCTGAAAAGTTTTTAAAAGAATTTAACTGGCACAATTACCAAGAAGGTATTGATGAAGTTGATGATTTACAACTTAAAGAATTTGAAAAATTAGTAGCTGAAAATTTCGTTGACACTTTAGATGATGAAGTTGTTGAAGGTACAGTAGTACACATTTCTGATAGAGATGCTATTATTGACATCAATGCAAAATCTGAAGGTGTTATTTCTTTAAACGAATTTCGTTACAATCCAGACTTAAAAGTAGGAGACAAAGTAGAAGTATTAATTGATGTGCGTGAAGATGCAACAGGACAATTAATATTATCTCACAGAAAAGCTCGTGTAATTAAGGCTTGGGATCGTGTAAATAAAGCACACGAAACTGGTGAAATCGTAAACGGTTTTGTTAAGTGTAGAACTAAAGGTGGTATGATTGTGGATGTTTTTGGAATTGAAGCATTTTTACCAGGTTCTCAAATTGACGTTAAACCAATTAGAGATTACGACCAGTACGTAAACAAAACTATGGAATTTAAAGTTGTGAAAATCAACCACGAATTCAAAAACGTAGTAGTTTCTCATAAAGCGCTTATTGAAGCGGATATTGAAGAACAAAAGAAAGAAATTATTGGTCAATTAGAAAAAGGTCAAGTATTAGAAGGTATTGTTAAAAATATTACTTCTTACGGTGTATTTATTGATCTTGGTGGTGTTGACGGATTAGTTCACATTACAGATTTATCTTGGTCTAGAATTAACCATCCAAATGAGATTGTTGAGTTAGATCAAAAATTAAATGTTGTAATTCTTGATTTTGATGAAAACAAATCTAGAATCCAATTAGGTCTTAAACAATTATCTAAACACCCATGGGAAGCTCTTGCAGAAGAGGTTAAAGTTGGTGATAAAGTAAAAGGTAAAGTTGTTGTAATCGCAGATTACGGTGCATTTATTGAAGTTGCTGATGGTGTTGAAGGATTAATTCACGTTTCTGAAATGTCTTGGTCTACACATTTACGTTCTGCTCAAGATTTCGTTACTGTTGGTGATGAAGTTGATGCAGTAATCTTAACTTTAGATAGAGAAGATCGTAAAATGTCTCTTGGTATTAAGCAATTAACTCCAGATCCATGGACTGATATTACTACTAAATACCCATTAGGTTCTAAGCATACAGGTATTGTACGTAACTTTACAAACTTTGGTGTTTTTGTTGAATTAGAAGAAGGAATTGACGGATTAATTTATATCTCTGATTTATCTTGGACTAAGAAAATTAAGCATCCATCTGAGTTCTGTGCTGTAGGTGATAAGTTAGATGTTGTTGTACTTGAATTAGATGTTGAAGGACGTAAATTAAGTTTAGGTCATAAACAAACTACTGATAACCCTTGGGATAAGTATGAAACAGAATTCGCTTTAGGTACTGTACATAAAGCAGCTATTACTGAAATGGTTGATAAAGGTGCTACTATAGATTTTAACGAAGATATCGTTGCATTTGTACCTGCTCGTCATTTAGAGAAGGAAGATGGTTCTAAACTTAATAAAGGTGAAGAAACAGAATTCAAAATTATTGAATTTAACAAAGAGTTTAAAAGAGTAGTTGCTTCGCATACTGCAATTTTTAAAGCTGAAGAAATGGCTAACGTAAAAGCTGCTGTTAAAAAGCAAGCTTCTCAAGCTGCCGAAGCAAAACCAACTTTAGGGGATGCAAATGATGCTTTACAAGCTCTTAAAGATAAAATGGACGGAAAAAAGTAATCCGTAAAAAAATCCTTTGAAAAAAGGAATCTCATTAATCTATATTATAAAGCCTCTCGATTTTCGAGAGGCTTTTTTTATTGCTTATTATTGATAGACGCTTCTGTTTTATAATTTTTTAACGTCTTACACAAACAGCTCTAAAGTCTTCACATTCGTATTTGTTTTATTTTTAAAAGCTAATTGCGGTAAACAAGTTTTATACTTTACGTTTTGCTTATGCGGTTAGTGCGCAAGGGATAGTAGAGGAAAGCTCAAAGCCCGACGCAGGAGGAGCGAGGACTTGCAACGGATAGCCCGACCCTTTTTGGGTTGCGCCCAAATAAAGATAGTAGTATTGGTTTTTACTTCTAACTTTTTGCATTATATTTGTTCTCCAAATACGTTTGGATACAATATGAGTCAAAAAGTTTTACTTAACGCAAAAGAGGTAAACATCATTCTTCACCGATTGGCTTGTCAACTTATTGAAAAACACAACGACTTTTCTAACACCGTACTTATTGGTTTACAGCCTCGTGGCGTATTTTTAGCCAATAGATTAGCTAAAATTTTAAGCGAAGATTATAAGGTTAAAGATATTAAGTTGGGTCATTTAGATATTACTTTTTTTAGAGATGATTTTCGCAGAGGAGACAAAACACTAGAAGCTAATAAAACTAAAATAAATTTTATAGTTGAGGATAAAAACATTGTGTTTATTGACGATGTTTTATATACTGGGCGAAGTATAAGAGCTGCTTTAACAGCCATTCAATCTTTTGGGCGACCTAACGAAATTGAACTTCTTACATTAATTGATAGACGTTTTAGTAGGCATTTACCAATACAACCTAATTATAGAGGTAGGCAGGTAGATGTTATTAATAACGAGAAGGTAAAGGTAAACTGGAAGGAACATGATAATGAAGATGCGGTTTACTTAATTGAAAAGTAAGATTACAGAAGAGCGAAAATTGGCGCTGGAAGATTGAAATAAATAAGGAACTTTTGAAAATTGATGAGTTAAATTTTAAGCAAGTTGAAAAGCAAGATTCTGTAATTATAGAATTCGGAAAATTTGATAGCTTAGAGGTTATTCAAGAAATTGATGCCAAATTAATGCGGGTTATTCCTTTGGAATTAGGTAGTCATGATTTGCATGAAATAGCTTTGGATGACTCTCATGATCAGTTTTTTACTTATGGTAAAAATGCCGAAAAATTATTTAAGTGTATGCTACCCGTATTGAAACAATATGATTTTTTGAAGGAAGCAACGGTGCATCTCAATTTTACGGGAGGCGACAAAGAGAGAGAGATAGATTTTAAATTATCGAGTGTAACTGCAGGCTAATACTGCGAACTGAATATAAAATACCATGAGCGAATTAAGTGTAAATCACTTATTAGGAATTAAATATCTTAAAGAAAAAGATATCCAACTTATTTTTGAAACTGCCGATCATTTTAAAGAAGTTATAAATAGGCCCATTAAAAAAGTTCCATCGCTTAGAGATATTACCATTGCCAATTTATTTTTTGAAAACTCTACAAGAACAAAATTATCTTTTGAGCTTGCCGAAAAACGATTATCGGCCGATGTGCTTAATTTTTCGTCTGCACAATCGTCTGTAAAAAAAGGAGAAACTTTAATTGATACGGTAAACAATATCTTATCTATGAAAGTAGATATGGTGGTAATGCGACACCCAAATCCTGGTGCTGGTGTATTTTTATCTAAGCATGTTAACGCAAGTATTATTAATGCTGGCGATGGCGCGCATGAACATCCTACACAAGCCTTACTAGATTCGTATTCTATACGCGAAAAATTGGGTGAAGTTAAAGGTAAAAAAGTGGTTATAGTAGGCGATATTCTGCACAGTAGAGTGGCCTTATCTAATATATTCGCATTACAATTACAAGGTGCAGAAGTTATGGTTTGCGGACCAAAAACACTTATTCCTAAATATATAAATGAACTTGGTGTAAAAGTAGAAACTAACCTTCGTAAGGCTTTAAACTGGTGCGATGTTGCCAATATGCTACGTGTGCAAAACGAACGTATGGATATAAGTTATTTCCCTTCAACTAGAGAGTATACCCAACAGTATGGGGTAAACAAAGATTTACTAGATTCTTTAGATAAAGAAATAACAATTATGCATCCAGGACCTATAAATAGAGGTGTTGAAATTACTAGCGATGTTGCAGATTCAAAACAATCTATTATCTTAGACCAAGTGCAAAATGGTGTTGCAGTAAGAATGGCCGTTATTTATTTGTTGGCCTCTAAAATAAAACAATAGATTATGATTTTCGATCAAGATGGAAATACAGTAATAATCACTCAAGAAAAAGTTTCGCTAATTGAGTTGGTTAAAAAGCTTCAAACGCTTTACCCTAAATATAAAAACAATAATATAATTGTGGCTTTAACAAGTTTAGATAAACTTACTAAAGATGACATTGTAGAATTTTTAGATTTATCTAATACACATAAGACAGCAAAACACTCTTTCGTTATAGTATCCAATAAAATAGATATAGACGCCGTGCCAGACGAATTGGTAGTTGCACCTACTATTTTAGAAGCTCACGATATTATCGAAATGGAGGTTATGGAACGGGATTTAGGGCTGTAACATGGACCATTATTATCTAGCTGAAGTAAATATAGCCAAACGATTGGCACCAATGGACGATCCAATAATGCAAGATTTTGTCAATAATGTTGATAAAATGAATGCTATTGCAGATGCCTCTGAAGGCTTTATTTGGCGTTTAAAGGATGAAGATAAAGACGAAGCTAATTTCGTTTTTAAAGATGATTCCATTATTATAAACTTATCTGTTTGGAAAAATTTGGACGCTCTTTTTAACTACACTTATAAATCTGGACATATAGAAGTTTTTAAACGAAAAAAAGAATGGTTTAGTAAAATGAAACTGATGCACATGGCGTTTTGGTATGTGCCAAAAGGCTACGAACCTACTTTTCAAGATGCTAAACACCGTTTAGATTATTTAAACACATATGGTGATACGCCGTATGCGTTTAGCTTTAAAAATAAATTTTCATTAGCCGAAGCCTTAACTTATAAAAAGCAATTGTAGCGTATGAAATTATCTATTTTAGGTTGTTATAGTGCAACTCCACGTACATTAAATAATACAACATCGCAGGTTTTAGAAATTAATAACCACATGTTTTTAATTGATTGTGGCGAGGGTACCCAAGTACAATTACGAAAACATAAAATTAAGTTTAACCGTATTAAACATATTTTTATTTCGCATTTACACGGCGATCATTTTTTTGGTTTGGTAGGGTTAATTTCAACGTTTAGGCTACTTACTAGAGAAACCGATTTACATATTTATGGACCCAAAGGCATAAAAGAAATTGTGGTTTTACAAATGAAATTAGCTGAATCTTGGACAAACTACAATCTGTTTTTTCATGAATTAACCTCGAAAGAATCTGAGTTAATTTATGAAGATGAAAAGGTTGAAGTACATACCATTCCATTAAATCACAGAATTTATACTAATGGTTATTTGTTTAAGGAAAAGGAGGGGTTACGTAAGCTAAAAACGAATGCGGTTGAAGATGCCAATATAAACGTGGCATACTATAGAAAGCTTACGCAAGGGTTTGATGTTGAAAATGAAGATGGCATCTTAATAGATCACAAAACCGTAACAAAACCAGGGGCTAAACCTAAAAGTTATGCCTTTTGTAGCGATACCATGTATAAAGAGGATATTGTACCTATCATAAAGGATACGGATGTATTATACCACGAATCTACGTTTTTAGATCAACATGCTCATTTGGCGGTTAAAACAAAACATTCTACAGCTAAAGAGGCTGCACAAATAGCAAAACAGGCAAATATTGGTACCTTAATATTAGGACATTATTCTACACGATATGGCACTATTAATCCTTTTAAGGAAGAAGCTGAAACTGTTTTTGATACGGTAGAATTAGCAGAAGACGGTAAGACTTTTCAATTTTAATTAAACTCCTTTAAATTTTCTACCCATTCTATAGCTTGCTTTAATGACATACAGCGCTTAATACTTATATTCGTGAATTTTTTTTCTATTGAAGCATTCATATAACTAGAGTTGTTATATATAACAATTGCGCTAGCAAAAGGATAAAAATTACTTTGCTCAATTTTTGTCCAATTACTTGGGTCAATGGAGTAGTGGTTTATTCTATTTGAAATATATGCGAACTTGCCACCTTTGCCATAAAAGTTTTGAATTTTATCAAAAACCTCTACAATGTTTTCCCATTCAAAATGAATACCTTCATTTAGTTCTGAAATGCAAAATTTATCACACAAATAAAAATTTCCAAAAGGCATTTCTAATTTGGTAAAATTATAGGCTTTAAAAAAGGAATATTTTTCTATAGTCATAACTGTAGTTAGGGATTGCGAAATTACTGAATTTGACAAACAAGAGCATATTAAATAGCTTGTTTCTATCATAATTTAACACTTATAAACGCTGAAATGCACGACTTTTTTTTTGTCATACAACAACTGTTTATAAATGAGAATATTAAAAAATATAAAAATGTTTACTAGATTTTTTAAAAATGATTTATTTTGCAGTCTATGGAAAAGGATTTAAGTAATTATAGAAAATCTTACGAAAAAGGCGAGCTGTTATTAAATGACGTGCCAGAAAACCCTATGGAATTATTTCAAAAGTGGTTTTACGATGTAGATAAACATTTTACAGAAGATGAAACTAATGCTATGACTATAGCTACTATAGGTTTAGATGGTTTTCCCAAAAACAGGGTAGTTTTACTTAAAAAATTCACCTTCGAAGGGTTTATATTTTATACCAATTATAACAGCGAAAAAGGTAAGGCCATTGCAGCTAACGCTAATGTTTGTCTATCCTTCTTTTGGCATGGCGCAGAACGACAAATTATTATAAAAGGGAAAGCCGAAAAGATTGCACCTAATTTAAGCGATGGTTATTTTGAATCTAGGCCGCGTGGGAGTCAGCTAGGGGCAATAGCGTCAAATCAGAGTGAACCTGTTCCCAACAGAGTCTATTTAGAAAATAAACTTAAAGATTTAGAAACAGATTATAGTGGTAAAGAGATTGATAGACCAAATTATTGGGGAGGCTATATTGTTAAGCCAGTAGAAATTGAATTTTGGCAAGGTCGCCCTAATAGGCTTCATGATCGTATTCGGTATCAGCTCCAGGAGGACTATAATTGGCTGATAAATCGATTATCTCCGTAAATCAACGGTGAAATACATAGTTTTTGACTTCAAATGTGTATTTCAACGATTAAAAACATATAAAATCGATGAAATACATGTTTTTGGTCGATTTTAACATTTCGTTAACAATTATTTCATGGTATAGGGTTAATTTTACAGAACCAAATCTAATTAACTTAACCTATGAAGTTATTTACAAAATTACCTATAGTAGTCTTTTGCGCTTTATTAACACTTAGTTCTTGTAGCACAGAAAGCGATGAAAATGATTCGACTGGAATAGAATTAAGTCTTGTACAGCAAGAAGCTAAAGCTATTGAAGTTGAAATTTTAGAACTTATAAATAGTCATAGATCTTCATTAGGTTTAAATACTTTAACAGAAATGAACATTGTAAAATCTGTAGCTTATAGCCATACAGATTATATGGTAGATAGTGGAGAAGTATCACATCATAATTTTTTTACACGTAGTGATTATTTAAAAGCTAATGCTGGTGCTAAAAATGTATCAGAAAATGTGGCCTACGGATATAGTTCTGCTGAGTCTGTGGTTAGAGCTTGGTTAAAAAGTGAAGCACACAAAGAAAATCTGGAAGGCGACTACACTAATTTTGATGTATCGGCTGAAAAGAATGCAGAAGGTAGATGGTATTACACTAATATTTTTATTAAGAAATAATGTTTTTTTATAAAGCATTTAATTGAATAGCCTTTTTTAATGTATTATTTAATAGCTTAAAAAATGTTTTAAATTGGTTATGATTAATAGCCCCAAATCTAAAAACCTCTCGCTTTTATCGAGAGGTTTTTTTCTGTATAATTGTAAGCACTTATTGTACTTAGTTGATGGCTTGTTTAAATTAAGGTAGCCTGTCTTTTTAGCGATAACTAACTTTTTTATATATTGTTGTATATAAACCTTAGCGTTGTTTAAAAGTAGTTGTTACCGGTTTATTCCTAAATCCATAAGTTCCATCTGTACTTTAAAAGTTGAAACATGTTGTGATAGCTTACTGCTTATCTGAAGTATTATTAATAAGAAAGCAATATTCATAATCCTGAGTTATTTACTAATAGTCTTTGGTTAGTAGTTGACAAGTATTCTTTACTTGATAATTATTGAAATAAAAAAACCATCAAAATATAGTTGTTTTGATGGTTTTTTAGATTGGTTACTATGAGTTTAATTCATTTTAATAACAAACTGCGTGCGTCTATTTTCTTGATGCTGTGCTTCAGTACACTTTTTAGCACTATTGCATTCGTTTATTAAGTTTTTCTCTCCGTATCCCATATAACTTGTAATACGCGAGGCTAGCACGCCTTTATCCAGTAAATAGTTATAAACGTTAGTTGCTCTTTTTTGAGATAACATATCATTATAACTCTCCGTACCTCTGGCATCAGAGAACGATTCAATGTCAATACTCATATTTGGGTATACATTTAGCATAGTATTTACTAAATTATCCAAAGCTATTTTGTCTTGATTTCTAATAGAAGCACTATTAAAATTAAAGTAAATAGGAGAGAAGCTAACGGCTTCTATACTTTCTGTTTTAAGAGTATTACTTGGTGCTGTAGAATTTGTGTTGTCTTCTGGTATTTCTAAATCAGTTTCATTTTTAGTCTTTTCAAGTTCTAATATAGAAACTCTTTCAAAGGCATAAATATCGTCGCTACCAGCACCACCTTTTCTATTGGACGCGAAATAACCAGATAGTCCATCTTCATTCATAAAAAACGAAAAATCGTCTTTACTCGAATTAACAGGTGTTCCTAAATTTATAACGCTAACGATATTTTTATTTTCATCTGCAACAGTTCCGTAAATATCTAGTAAACCTAATCCTGGGTGACCATCAGAAGAAAAGAAAAGAGCGCCTTCGCTATTTACAAATGGAAATTTTTCATTTTTACTTGTGTTTACTGTAGCACCAAGATTTTGAGGTTTTCCGAAAGCCCCATTATTTATGTCTACATAATAAATATCTGAACCACCATGTCCTCCAGATCTATCCGATGCGAAATATAGTTTAGTCTCATCCTCACTTAAAGCAGGGTGTCCATTAGAAAAATGATTGCTGTTAAACGGTAATTCTTCAATGTTTTTCCATTTTCCATTTACTAAGGTAGCCTTATATATTTTAAGGTTTGATATACCATTACCATTACGACCTAAAACATTTTTTATAAAATCTGTTCTAGAAAAATACATAGTTTTTCCATCTTTAGTGATGGTAAGCGGACCATCATGATAAACCGAATTCACGCGACCTTTTAATTTGGCTTTGTTACCAATAAGCGTATCGTTAGAGTTTGCATTAATGGCATAAATATTAAGAAAAGGTTCTTCATCCCAAGCATTTATATGCTTTTTTATATCACCTTTATCTCTAGCCGATGTAAAATATATTTTATTACCATGTTTATAGGCTCCAAAATCGCTAAACTTAGAATTGAACATAACATCTTTTAACGTAAAATGTTTTTTTGCGTTAAAAATAGCATTTAAAAAATCTGAATCTTTAAGATAACGTGCCTCTTCAATATCACCACCAGCGTCTTTAAATTGTTTCATTAAAGTTCTAGACGTTTCGTAGTCTTCAACGCCACGTAAGGCTTGCGAGTAATTATAATAGTAGGCCGTAGGTACGTTATTTTGCTTAATAGCTTTGTCGTAGTAAATAACCGCGCTATCTGGGTTTCTTAAATACGAATAACTATCTGCTAATTGTCTTGTAGCATAATCTGTACTAATACCTTGGTCAATTAATTTATGATACGCATTTGTGGCTTGTACAAAAGCAAAATTATTAAATAAATTATCTGCTTTTTGTTGCTGCGCATTTTGTGCATAAGTGCACATTAAGATTGGCAGCATTAATACTGTTGCTATATAGTTTTTTAATTTCATTGGGGGTATTGTTTAATTAAAAAAAATATTTAAAATATATACCACCAAACACTTACGTATAGTTTGGGAGTATTTATTTGGTATAGCGGTAAATTAACTATTCCATTTTTACCACTATAAATTGTGTACGTCTGTTTAATTGATGCTGTTTTTCTTCACATTTTTGACCATCTTGACAACCATTAGTCAACTTACGCTCACCAAAACCTTGGTGCTCTGTAATTCTAGAAGGATCAATACCTTTAGAAATTAAATACTCGTAGGTACTATTGGCTCTATCAATTGAAAGTTTATCGTTATAAGATAGTGTACCTCTAGAATCGGTATGAGATTCAATACGGATTACCATTTCTGGATAATCATTTTGCATTAGACTTACAATTTTATTTAATTGTGCTTCAGCATCAGCTCTAATAACATGACTATCGAAATTAAAGTATATAGTGTTTAAATCTATTTCAGCAAGTTTAACAACATCTTGAACTGGGTTAAGTAATAAGTTGGCACCAATAGAAGTTAATTCGGTTTGTAAGTCTTTTGAAGTAAATTCTCTATAATCTTCAATGTATTTATCTTGATTCGCAACAATTTTATAATCTTGGTTTCTATCAATATTTATTTGGAAATACCCGTTGTCATCAGTTTCCATAAAGGCAATCTGATTATCGTTCTCGTCAAACAAAGTAATTTTGGCGCCAACAATAGGGAAGGTGTTAATAGCATCTGTTACTACGCCTTCTACATGTAAGGCAGGTTCTCTATGAAAGGCATAAATATCGTCACTTCCTCTACCACCTTGGCGGTTGGAAGCAAAATATCCAGTAATTCCGTTTTGATTCATAGAAAAAGCAAAATCATCCTTATTGGAATTTACAGGAACACCTAGATTAATTACGTCTACAATACTTTCTTCGTCTTCACCTTTAATGGCAGCATAAACATCTAGTAAACCTAAACCAGTATGACCATCAGAAGAGAAGAATAAAACGCCCTCATTATTTATAAACGGGAATCCTTCAGCTTTTTCTGTGTTAACAACATCTCCCAGGTTTTGAATATTTCCTAAAGAGCCATCTGGAGCAATATCGGCTGTCCAAATATCCGATCCACCATGTGTTCCTGGTCTGTCGGATGTAAAATATAATTTTGTTTCATCAACATTTAAAGCAGCATGTTGTGTTGAATAATCGTCGCTATTTATAGAAAGGTCCTCAACGTTTGTCCATAAACTATCCACCTTTGTAGCGCGATAGATTTTCATATTTGTAAGTCCGTTTTTATCCTTCAGTTCAATATCATCTTTGAAATTGTTTCTAGAAAAATACATGGTTTTACCATCTTTAGTAATAGTAACAGGACCATCGTGATAGATAGAGTTAATATCACCTTTTAATTTTGCGGTGTGATCTACATTTCTTTTAGAACCCGCTTTGGTTACATAAATATCTAAAAAAGGTTGTTCATCCCAGCCATATAAGCGCTTAATGGCTACACCTTCATCTCTAGAAGAGGCAAAGTATACTAAGCCATCATGCTCAAAAGCACCAAAATCACTATATTTTGAGTTGAAGCGCACACGATCTAAAAAGTATTGTTGTTTTGCTCCAAATACACTGGTTATAAAATTAAGGTCTTTTGAAAAATCATCGGTATCTACAACACCTCCTGAATCCTTATAGCGTTGAAGCCAAATTTGAGATTCGTCGTATTTTTTCATACCACGTAGCGATTGTGCGTATTTATAATAATATTCAACAGGCACATCTTTTTGTTTTACGGCACTTTTATAATATCTAGACGCATTTCTCGGGTCTCTTAAAAGGGCGTAACTATCCGCAAGTTTTCTTGTAGCATAATTTCTATTGTAGTTATCCTGAACAAGTTCTCTGTAAAGCTTTGCGGCTTTAACAAACGAAAATTTATTAAATAAAGTGTCTGCTCTCTTTTGTTTTCTTTGTTGAGGGAACAGAGATAGGCTTAATAATAAAGCCATACAAACTAATATGTAATTTTTAGTGTTCATAGATAAGTTAGGATTAGAAATATCTTGGTGATTTTAGTTTAGAACTTAAGAATTTAAACTCATACATTAGCAAAATTTCGTGTGTTCCTGTTGTATAGTCAGCAATTTCTGATGTTGGTTTCTCATAAGCATAACCAACACGTAATTGTCTAGATAATTGAAAGTCGACAATGCCACCTATAGCGGCTGTTCTCTCGTTGATTCTATATGAACCACCTATCCAAAATTTCTCGCTAAATAGGAAGTTAGCAGTTAAATCGTATGAAACAGGAGCTCCGTTAGTCGCTTTAATTAAAGTAGCTGGTTTAAATTTAATACTTTTTGTAAGATCAATAACACCACCAGCAGTAAAATAATAACTTATATTATCTAAAGCTTCGAATGATCTGTTATTGTTACTACCATTATTTAATATTCTTGGGGCAGATAAACTTGCGTATACACGGTTTGTACTCCAATAAACACCTGCACCAATATTTGGAGACCATCGATCTTCTGTTCCATATATTAAAGGATCATTTTGGTTATCTTCATCTAGTCTAAAATTAGTATCGAAGCTAAATTGTGTAAATCCAGCTTTTAAACCGAAGGCTAATTTACCATTTCTTCCTGTTGGGATATTGTATGCAAAATCTCCATATAGGTATGTGAAATTTTGAGGGCCTAAATCATCTTCAATTAAAGATAAACCTAAACCAATTCTATCATTTCTTAACGGCGTATGCACCGATAGGGTTTGAGTAATTGGTCCACCTTTAAAACCAACCCATTGACTTCTATGTAAACCTACAACACTTAAAACTTCTCTACTTCCTGCATAGGCTGGATTGATTGAAATAGTGTTGTACATATATTGGGTAAATTGGGGTAGTTGTTGTGCAACTCCAATCGTACTGCTAAATATTACAATAGCGATTATATTAAATTTAATAAACTTCATAGGTTAAGTTTTATTTGGTTCCTAAGTATACTGGACCAGTAATTGGGTCCAATCCACTATTTCTTAAATTAATGATATAATAATAAGTTCCATTAGGTAATTTTCCATTGTTACCAAATGATGCTTTGGTTGATGATCCATTCCATTTTCCGAATATACCAAAAGCGTTTCCTTCTCTTTCGCTTCCTAAGGTATATTCATTAGATTCATAAACTAATGCACCCCAACGGTTAAATATTTTAACTTCGGCAACAAATCCACATAGTGTTATTCCTTCAATATCAAATGTTTCATTGAAATTATCACCGTTTGGCGTTATTGCTGTAGAGATACTAATGTCTTTCTCACCACAAGGTAATACTCTACATTTTGCATCTACAATCATGATTACATCCGTGATATTTAAACATCCAGATTGGAAACCTGTGTGTCTTAAAATATACTGAATACCTTCGGTGTTAGGATTAAATTCTTCAGAATAAACACTGTCTAAATTAGTAGGATCGAAGATGCTTCCGTTTATTGTTGCTACGGGACTACCTTCTATAAGCTCCCAAGAACCGCCAGTTACTTCATTAGATAAAAAGCCATCTAAGTTTACAACACCATTATCAAAGCAAATATCTTCGGCAACAACTTCATTTATTATTTCATCTAGGGCTACGTTTAATGTTTGTGTATAAACTTCTTGATTACCACAAGCATCGCTTACTGTCCATGTCCTTATAATTTGGTAATCTGCTATTACGCTTTCATCAAATGTATTAGTTTCAGTAAATTCTTGGATAACATTTGAAGAACAATTGTCGGAAAATGTCATTTCTGGTGCTTCTGGAATATCCGTACAACTTACATCAAGAACTTCTTCAAAGTCTGATGTAGGAATTGGAGCAGTGGTATCTTGAACTGTTATAATTTGAACATGTGGCGTTGTTAAACCACATTCATCAGTTGCTAAATAAGTACGTGCAATTATATAATTAGATGGACAATTACCATCAGTTCTAACATCGCTTACTGTTACTTTAGCCTCACCACAATTATCTATTGCTGTTATTGTAGATGCTTCTGGTATCATATCACACTCTACCGTAATGTTTTCTGGTAAAGCATCCACAAACGTTGGAGCAGTAGTATCTTGTACAATAATATTTTGAGTGTGTGTTGTTGTTATTCCGCAGTCATCTGTTGCTACCCATCTACGTGTTATGGTATAGTTGCTAGGACAATTTCCGTTAGTTCTAGAATCAGTTACACTTACTGTAGCATTACCACAAGTATCTGTAGCTGTTAATATAATAGCTTCTGGAATGGCATCACATTCTACAACAATATTCGGACTTGGTAAATCTTCAACGAAAACTGGAGGAGTTGTGTCTTGTACTGTTATATTCTGAACATGTATGTTTGCTACACCGCAATCATCTGTTGCAATATATGAACGTTTTATTACATAGTTATAAGGACAGTTTCCATCAATTCTTTCATCTTGAACGGTTACAACTGCAGTACCACAATTATCGGTAGCCGTTAAAGTTTCCGGTAATGGAATATCATTACATTCTACAACAATTGATCCAGGTAGTGTTTCTTGATCGAATGTTGGAGCAATAGTATCTGCTATAGATATTACTTGATCTTTACTAGTTGCGTTACCACAAGCGTCTGTTGCTGTCCAAGTACGAACTATAGTATATACACCGCTGCATGTACCATTTGTTCTTACATCGTTATAAGTGATAATAGGATTAGGATCACAATTATCTGTAGCTGTAGCTTCATCAAGTGTTAATGGAGAAAAATCATCACTACATTCTGCGGTTACACTTTCTGGTATTGAAATTACTGGAGGCGTGTTATCCTTAATTATGTATGTAAATGTATAAACGATTTCATTCCCCGCACAATCGGTATAGGTAAAGGTGTATATTTTTTCACCTTCACAAACAGGATCTTCGTTTTCAGTTATAACAGGAGTTATGTTATTTCCACAAGCATCTGTTAGTACAAGCGCTGTTGGTTGTAAAGCTTCTTCAATACATTCAACAGTAGTACTTTCGTTAATAGGTGCATCTGGAGCTGTTTTTTGAATAGTATAAGTGTAAACGTAAACAGATTCGTTACCAGCACAATCTGTAAACGTGAACGTATAAACTTTATCACCTTCGCAATCTGGGTCTGGACTTTGTGTGATTACAGGTGTAATATCGTTTCCACACGGGTCTGTTACATCTGGAATTGATGGTTGTGTAGCATCTTCAATACACTCCACTATAGAACCGTCGCTATCAGGAACCACTGGTGCATTTATTACATCAATAGTATAAGTATATGTGAAAACAGAAATATTATTGGCACAATCTGTATATGTAAATGTATATACTTTTTGACCTTCACAGTCTGGATCTGGACTTTCTGTAATTACAGGAGTAATCACATTTCCACAAGAATCAAATACCTCAGATATTTCAGGAATAGTTGCATTAGCAAGACATTCTACGGTAGAACTAGCATTTTCTGGTACTACAGGTGCGGTTGGTATTTCGATTGTATAGGTATATACATAAACTGATTCGTTACCAGCGCAGTCTGTATAAGTAAAGGTGTATATTTTGTCACCCTCACAATTTGGATCTTGATTTTGTGAAACTGTTGGAATAATTGCATTTCCACATGTATCAGAAACTACTGGTGCGTCTGGTAAAATAGCATCAGTAAGACAGCTTACTGTAGAACCTGTATTCGTTGGAACAACAGGTAATTCTGTAAGGTTAATTTGATATGTGTATTCCCAAATATCCGTATTACCAGCGCAGTCTGTATAAGTAAATGTGAATGTCTTGTTTCCTTCACAAACAAGATCTGTACTTTGAGTCATTACAGGTATTATTTCATTACCATTAGCGTCGTTAACCGTTGGTGGTGTTGGAGCTATAGCTTCAGAAATACATTCTATACCAGAAGTTTCATTTTCAGGCACTGTGAAAGGAGCTAATTCTATGGTGTAGGTGAATGTCCAATCTGCTGTGTTATTAGCACAATCGGTATACGTAAACGTGTAAATAACCGAACCTTGACAATCTGGAGTTTCAGATTTTACAGCTTCTGAAGGTGTGATAGGATTACCACAATTATCATTTACTGTTGGTGGAGTAGGCTCTACAGCATCATCAATGTTATCGATAATCATGATACCATTAGTTGGTAAAACAAAAGCTGTAAGTTCAATATTATATGTGTAGGTATAAACCGCTTCGTTTCCAGCACAATCAGTATAGGTGAAGGTATATATTTTTTGACCTTCACACTCAGGGTTTGCACTTTCAGTAACTACCGGAGTAATATCGTCACCACAAGCATTAGATAATTCTGGCGCTGCAGGTTGAATAGCTTCCGCTAGACATTGTACAGTAGTTGTGAAATTTTCAGGAACGCTAGGTGCAGTAGTAACATCTATAATGTACGTATAGGTATAAACCGCTTCGTTTCCAGCACAATCTGTGTATGTGAATGTATATATCTTTTCACCTTCACAATCAGGATCTGCATTTTGAGTAATTACCGGTATTATATCATTTCCACAGGCATCTGTTACTTCTGGTGCCGTTGGTTGTGTTGCATTAGCAAGACATTCTACAGTTGAACCTTCGTTATCTGGAACAATAGGCGCATCAGGTACTTCTATGTTGTAAGTATATGTGTAAACAGCTTCGTTATTAGCACAATCAGTATAAGTGAAGGTATATATTTTTTGACCTTCACAATCAGGATCTGCACTTGCTGTAATTACAGGAATAATAGGATTTCCACAAGCATCATTAACTGCTGGTGTTGCTGGTTGAGTTGCATCGGTAAGACAAACTACAGTAGATTCTTGGTTTTCAGGAACCGTAGGTAAAGTTGTTACATCTATAGTATAAGTATGTTCCCAAATACCAGTATTACCAGCACAATCTGTGTATGTAAAGGTATAAATTAAATCACCTTCGCACTCAGGTGCAGTACTGCTAGTCATTACAGGTGTAATTTCATCACCATTAGCGTCGTTAACCGTTGGAGGTGTTGGAGCAATAGCTTGAGATATACATTCTACCGTTGAAGTTTGGTTTTCAGGCACTGTAAAAGGTGCTAATTCTATGGTGTAGGTGTATGTCCAATCGGCAGTGTTATTAGCACAATCAGTATAGGTAAATGTATAAATTACTGAACCTTGACAATCTGGAGTTTCAGATTTTACAGCTTCAGAAGGGGGGATAGGATTACCACAATTATCATTTACTGTTGGAGGAGTAGGTTCTACAGCATCATCTAAATTATCAACAGTTTCAATACTATTAGAAGGTAATATGAAAGCTGTAAGTTCAATATTATATGTGTAGGTATAAACCGCTTCGTTTCCAGCACAATCAGTATAGGTGAAGGTATATATTTTTTGACCTTCACACTCAGGGTTTGCACTTTCAGTAACTACCGGAGTAATATCGTCACCACAAGCATTAGATAATTCTGGCGCTGCAGGTTGAATAGCTTCCGCTAGACATTGTACAGTAGTTGTGAAATTTTCAGGAACGCTAGGTGCAGTAGTAACATCTATAATGTACGTATAGGTATAAACCGCTTCGTTTCCAGCACAATCTGTGTATGTGAATGTATATATCTTTTCACCTTCACAATCAGGATCTGCATTTTGAGTAATTACCGGTATTATATCATTTCCACAGGCATCTGTTACTTCTGGTGCCGTTGGTTGTGTTGCATTAGCAAGACATTCTACAGTTGAACCTTCGTTATCTGGAACAATAGGCGCATCAGGTACTTCTATGTTGTAAGTATATGTGTAAACAGCTTCGTTATTAGCACAATCAGTATAAGTGAAGGTATATATTTTTTGACCTTCACAATCAGGATCTGCACTTGCTGTAATTACAGGAATAATAGGATTTCCACAAGCATCATTAACTGCTGGTGTTGCTGGTTGAGTTGCATCGGTAAGACAAACTACAGTAGATTCTTGGTTTTCAGGAACCGTAGGTAAAGTTGTTACATCTATAGTATAAGTATGTTCCCAAATACCAGTATTACCAGCACAATCTGTGTATGTAAAGGTATAAATTAAATCACCTTCGCACTCAGGTGCAGTACTGCTAGTCATTACAGGTGTAATTTCATCACCATTAGCGTCGTTAACCGTTGGAGGTGTTGGAGCAATAGCTTGAGATATACATTCTACCGTTGAAGTTTGGTTTTCAGGCACTGTAAAAGGTGCTAATTCTATGGTGTAGGTGTATGTCCAATCGGCAGTGTTATTAGCACAATCAGTATAGGTAAATGTATAAATTACTGAACCTTGACAATCTGGAGTTTCAGATTTTACAGCTTCAGAAGGGGGGATAGGATTACCACAATTATCATTTACTGTTGGAGGAGTAGGTTCTACAGCATCATCTAAATTATCAACAGTTTCAATACTATTAGAAGGTAATATGAAAGCTGTAAGTTCAATATTATATGTGTAGGTATAAACCGCTTCGTTTCCAGCACAATCAGTATAGGTGAAGGTATATATTTTTTGACCTTCACACTCAGGGTTTGCACTTTCAGTAACTACCGGAGTAATATCGTCACCACAAGCATTAGATAATTCTGGCGCTGCAGGTTGAATAGCTTCCGCTAGACATTGTACAGTAGTTGTGAAATTTTCAGGAACGCTAGGTGCAGTAGTAACATCTATAATGTACGTATAGGTATAAACCGCTTCGTTTCCAGCACAATCTGTGTATGTGAATGTATATATCTTTTCACCTTCACAATCAGGATCTGCATTTTGAGTAATTACCGGTATTATATCATTTCCACAGGCATCTGTTACTTCTGGTGCCGTTGGTTGTGTTGCATTAGCAAGACATTCTACAGTTGAACCTTCGTTATCTGGAACAATAGGCGCATCAGGTACTTCTATGTTGTAAGTATATGTGTAAACAGCTTCGTTATTAGCACAATCAGTATAAGTGAAGGTATATATTTTTTGACCTTCACAATCAGGATCTGCACTTGCTGTAATTACAGGAATAATAGGATTTCCACAAGCATCATTAACTGCTGGTGTTGCTGGTTGAGTTGCATCGGTAAGACAAACTACAGTAGATTCTTGGTTTTCAGGAACCGTAGGTAAAGTTGTTACATCTATAGTATAAGTATGTTCCCAAATACCAGTATTACCAGCACAATCTGTGTATGTAAAGGTATAAATTAAATCACCTTCGCACTCAGGTGCAGTACTACTAGTCATTACAGGTGTAATTTCATCGCCATTAGCGTCGTTAACCGTTGGAGGTGTTGGAGCTATGGCTTGAGATATACATTCTACCGTTGAAGTTTGGTTTTCAGGCACTGTAAAAGGTGCTAATTCTATGGTGTAGGTGTACGTCCAATCGGCAGTGTTATTAGCACAATCGGTATAGGTAAATGTATAAATTACTGAACCTTGACAATCTGGAGTTTCAGATTTTACAGCTTCTGAAGGTGTGATAGGATTACCACAATTATCATTTACTGTTGGTGGAGTAGGTTCTACAGCTTCGTTTAAACTAGTAACAGTTTCAATACCATTAGTAGGCAAAGTAAAAGCATTTAATTCAATAGTATAAACGAAATCCCATTCATCAGAATTACCAGCACAATCAGTAAATGTATAGGTATAAGTTCTTGTTCCTTCACAATCAAAAGGGTTAGCTGAGTCCGTTATTACAGGAGCCGAAGCGGTTAGTGTATTTCCACAAGCATCTTGTATGATAGGTAATGTAATAGTCGTACCATCGGCATCATCAATACATTCAACTGTTAACGCTCCATCTAAATCAGGAATTGTAAAAGTTGGAGTGCTAATAGTATAAACAAAAGCCCATTCATCTGAATTACCCGCGCAATCGGTAAATGTATATGTGTAAGTTCTAGTACCTTCACAAGTAAGTGGATTAGGAGATTCTGTAATAACAGGAGCAGAGGCAGTTAATTCGTTTCCACAAGCATCTTGTATAGTAGGTAAAGTTATAGTTGTACCATCTGCATCATCAATACACTCAACAGTAAGCGCTCCATCTAAATCAGGAATTGTAAAAGTTGGAGTTACTATAGCATAAGTATGTTCCCAAATACCAGTATTACCAGCACAATCTGTGTAGGTAAAAGTATAAGTTAAATCACCATCACAAGCAGGAGCTGTACTTTGAGTCATTACAGGTGTAATTTCATCGCCATTAGCGTCGTTAACCGTTGGAGGTGTTGGAGCTATGGCTTGAGATATACATTCTACCGTTGAAGTTTGGTTTTCAGGCACTGTAAAAGGTGCTAATTCTATGGTGTAGGTGTACGTCCAATCGGCAGTGTTATTAGCACAATCGGTATAGGTAAATGTATAAATTACTGAACCTTGACAATCTGGAGTTTCAGATTTTACAGCTTCTGAAGGTGTGATAGGATTACCACAATTATCATTTACTGTTGGTGGAGTAGGTTCTACAGCTTCGTTTAAACTAGTAACAGTTTCAATACCATTAGTAGGCAAAGTAAAAGCATTTAATTCAATAGTATAAACGAAATCCCATTCATCAGAATTACCAGCACAATCAGTAAATGTATAGGTATAAGTTCTTGTTCCTTCACAATCAAAAGGGTTAGCTGAGTCCGTTATTACAGGAGCCGAAGCGGTTAGTGTATTTCCACAAGCATCTTGTATGATAGGTAATGTAATAGTCGTACCATCGGCATCATCAATACATTCAACTGTTAACGCTCCATCTAAATCAGGAATTGTAAAAGTTGGAGTGCTAATAGTATAAACAAAAGCCCATTCATCTGAATTACCCGCGCAATCGGTAAATGTATATGTGTAAGTTCTAGTACCTTCACAAGTAAGTGGATTAGGAGATTCTGTAATAACAGGAGCAGAGGCAGTTAATTCGTTTCCACAAGCATCTTGTATAGTAGGTAAAGTTATAGTTGTACCATCTGCATCATCAATACACTCAACAGTAAGCGCTCCATCTAAATCAGGAATTGTAAAAGTTGGAGTTGTTATAGTATAAATATAAGTCCACTCATAAGAGTTGGCAGAGCAATCTGTAAACGTATAAGTATAAGTTCTAGTGCCATCACAATCTAAAGGACTTGGTGCGTCTGTAATAACAGGAGCAGATGGTGGTAATACATTACCACAAGAATCTGTTATTTCTGGTATTGCAAAAGATTCTGTGGCATTGGCTAAACAATTAACAGTTGCTTCTCCATCATCGGGAATAACAATTGGTGCTGAGCCTTCAATTATAATTATTTGAGTAAATTCTTTAGTAGTATTGCTACATTGATCTGTAAAGGACCATGTATTTGTAATGGTTCCAACATCTGGACATGAATTATCTGCAACAAATAAGCCTCTTGACTCTGTTATTGAAAAACTACAAGAAGCATCTATTTCAGGAAGCAAAGCTTGAGCATCAGATAGTGCACTTGCATCATTACATTCAATGGTTCTATTTAAAGAATCTTCTGGTGTTTGCCAATTTACTGTTGGTTTCGTAACATTTATAAAGGTTTTTTCGTTATTTCCAACGCCACATTCAACTACTGATGAACTAGTTGTTGTTTGAGTATCTTCGTTTAAAACACCCCTGTAAGAGGCACTAAATTGTAAACCAAATTCTGTGTCGCAATCTTCTGTTAAAAAATAACATTCATCTTTAATAATTAAATTAAAATCAACATCTAAAGGAGTAGATTTAGTTGTTACATAAGAATCTTCCACTGTAAATTCTAAATATCCTGTTGAGGGATCATAAGTTGCGCTTACTCCAGTAGGTAAATTTGTAATTGGGAAATCTACTGTAAGTTGAGGAGGAAGCGTAGAAAATATTCTAACATTTATAGCATCGTCATTACCTTTATTTTCTACAACAAAATTTCCAGTAACAGTAGCTCCAGGGCTTTGAAATGTACTAGAAACATCGGTAGTAACTTCAATAGGACCTAGTTTTGGTTCAAAAACTTCAACAGATAAACCTAATAGATACAAGCCATATGACTCATTACCTGTAGTTAATCTTATGGTTGTTGAAGTTTGATCATTTCCTATTAACGAATTACCAATATTATTTAATTTAAAAATACCGGCATCAAACCCTAATGTATTTTCACTTGCTGGATTTCTATCCTTAAAATTTGCATTATCAATGGTTATTCGACTGTTAAAAAAATTATTTACAGTTCTTATAGGTAAAATTGTACTAGTAGTTAAATTTTCAAAATCATTATCATTTCCTGCTGTTCCGGGAGGAAGAATTTGCATGTTATCACCTAAATAAGTTCTATCTCCTTCTATAGCTCCAAAAA
This sequence comes from Algibacter sp. AS12, assembly GCF_046736315.1. Taxonomy (NCBI): domain Bacteria; kingdom Pseudomonadati; phylum Bacteroidota; class Flavobacteriia; order Flavobacteriales; family Flavobacteriaceae; genus Algibacter; species Algibacter sp. AS12. The sequence continues at coordinate 3,972,323 of NZ_CP151841.1, read as the reverse complement.
GTATATTTACATTTACATCTTGAGGTTCTGGAACTGTTAAAAATCCATCTATTTTTATATCAATAGGTCTTTCTCCAGCTACAATATGTCCATAGCCATCAAAAATTGTTACATTTTTTAGAGGAAGCGTAGGGCTTTCGTATACAAAAACTATTTGCCAACCACCAGCACCATTCGCTCTGTTTGTTAAACCGTGTTCGTTAAAACGTTCTATAGTAGCCTCAATATTGGCTACTTGGTAAGTGTCAAAAGGAGATATGTTTTTGTCAATTAATTCTGTATTAATTAAATCTGTAATTTCTGTTACACATGTGTAAGGGTCAAAACTAAAGTGGCCATCTGGAATTCCATCTCCATCACTATCATCTTCACGACCTCTATAAATAATATTTTCAGCTTTGATTTCATGATAAGTTGTTTCGCCAGGTAACATTAATTTTACTTCGTTAAAATCCCAATCTGGTCGATTCTCGGTTGATTCTGGCGTACCACCTGGTTCATGATCTACGGCAGTCCAATATAAAAAAGCTTTTTTAATGGTTAAACATCTAGAATCTGCAATAGGTGCTTTAAATGTCGCACTACTAGAACTAAAAGTGTCGTCGTGGTCATCAATATCAACATATGCCAGTGAAATATAATCGTTATTGTTCCTGTTTCCATTATAATCCCTTGTGGCATGTTCAGAAACAGAATTGTTTGCTATTGTTGCAAAATCACCATTAATGGCGCCTTCATATCGAGGTGAGAATTCGGTTTTTAATTGCGCATACGAGCATACGCTAAATAAAAAGATGAGGGCCAAAATTAATTGGTGGCGCTTAATATATTGGGTAGACGTTATCATAAGCCTTTAATTAACTAATTAATTAATATGTTTTTATAGTAAGTTATTTTTGAAATCTTGTTTTTCGATATGGTTGTATTAACAAAAACACATTCCTTGTTAAAGAATGCAAAACCAGAATATTTAATACCACTTAGTTTCAAGCTATTTAAATGTTTATAAAAATCATTAATTAAAACACACACATTTAATTTTAGAGCCGTTTTAGTTTTCATGATTTTAAGTTTCTTATTACACCTAAATTTATTAAAACCAGATATTACTTCTGATAATTAGTAGTTTTCATTAAAAACAAATTTTGAGGGATACAAAGTAGGGAGGGAATACTATTTCTTAGATAAAAGAATATTACAGTAAAGAGTAAATTTGGGTTCATATAATTTGATTTTGTTAGTAGGTGCTACAAAAAAACGTATATGTAACTAGTTGGTCAAATATTCATGGCAAAGCACTTATAAATTCGATTAAAAGCTAATATGGCTTTTTAATTTACATTATAATTGAGGTATTCCAGAATTTGAATATTATAAAGATTTAATATCTAGAGTTTTATTTATTTTTTTAAAATGTAAAAATATGATCTACGATTGATTTGATGTTCTTCTTTTGTGCATCTAACACCATTAGAACATTTGTTTAATAATTGACTTTCACCATAACCAATAGCGCTTTCTATACGATCTTTGGAAATACCTCTTGAAAAGATATAATCTCTAGTAGCTTTTGCTCGTTTGTCTGATAAGGTCATATTATAAGCATCGCGACCACGACTATCTGTATGGGCTTCAATTTTAATAACCATAGTAGGGTTTACCCTTAACACATCTACAATATTTTCTAATTCATATTGTGCATCTGTTCTAATATTCCATTTATTAAAATCAAAATAAATAGGGTTTATTACTATTTGATTTCCTTGTATTAAGGACTCAAGATACAAATCTTGTTCAATAACGTTTCCGTCCTTATCATTGGTGTTAATAGTTACTTGGTCTCCGGAATACGCTATAAGTTTTGCGGTAATAGTGTATTTTTTTTCACATTTAAGAGTGAATTGATACTCTCCGTTTTCAGTAGTTACTACTTCTTCAATAGTTTTACCCGTTTCATCAATAAGTTTAACAGTTACATCGGCTAGTGGTTGGTTGTCTTTTCTATCTCTAGTTACACCTTTAACTATTTGCGAGCAAACTTTAGTGTACACCGTATAAATATCATCGTTACCTTTTCCTCCTGGTCGATTAGATGAGAAATAGCTTCTCTCGTTTTGATTATCAGAATCTGTAAAGAAAGCAAAGTCATCGAAACCACTATTGTAAGGTGCTCCAATGTTTTTAGGTGTTGCTAAACTATCCTTAATAAAATTAGATTTAAATATATCTAAAAGTCCTAAATTTAATCTTCCATCAGAAGAGAAATAGAAGGTACTATCTTTACTAACAAAAGGAAACATGTCTCGGCCTTCTGTATTAATTTTGGGTCCTAAATTTTTGGGCTCACTAAATTGATTGTTTCCTAAAATATTGACCTCATAAATATCGGTATAACCTAATCCGCCTTCGCGATCTGAAACGAAATATAATTTTTTGTTATCTGGACTTAATGTTGGGTGTCCGGTAGAGTATACCTCGTCATTTATGCTAAGTTCAATAATGTTATCCCACTTACCATCGATCAAAGTAGCTTTATATATTTTTAAGTGTGTTGTTCCTTTTTTGTCAAAGTTTAATTTATTCTTTTTTGTAACATTATCTCTAGTGAAATACATGGTTTTTCCATCGTTGGTAATGGCCACATTTGATTCATGATAATCTGAATTTATATTTGGAGAATCAATTAAAATAGGGTTGGAGAATTCTAACTCAAATCCTTTTTCTTTAACTGAAACTTGATACAAGTCTAAAAAAGGTTCTTTATTCCATCCATATTTTTTAGATTTAGCTGTATCTCTTGCCGAAGCAAAAAAGAGCTCATTTTTATAAATATATGTTCCGAAATCTGAATTTTCAGAATTAATAGTTAGATTTTGTATTTTTATAGATAACGAATCTTCAACTTTATTAAGCTCGTCGTATTTTAATAGATTACCAATATCATAATTTTTGGCGCGGCTATCATTATTCTGAATTTCAACAAACTTTTTCATCCATTTATTGGCTTCAGCATAGTTACCTAAACTTTTTAAAGATTGTATAAATCTGAATAAGTGTTCTGCATCAATTTCATATTTGTTAGCTGCTTTTTCGTACCAAAAAATAGCTTGCTTTGAGTTAGAATTATTATAGTAACAATCACCTAATCGTGTTAAATTATGCTCGCTTTCATCACCATTTTCGATTGCTTTTTCATATAATTCGGCTGCTTTAACAAAACCATAATTATTATAAAACTTATCGGCAAGTTTAGTTTGGGCAATAATTGTGCTAGTAAAAAATAACAAAAAGAGTATAAAAAAATTTGTTTTCATAGTAATATGTTTTAGAAGTACCTTGGGGATTTAATACGTTTACTTTTAAATAATTCGTACATGAATAAAATCTCGTGTGTACCGCTAGTGTAAGGTCTAATATCGGATATAGGATACTCGTATGCATAGCCTAAGCGTATTTGTTTAGACACTTGAAAATCTGCAATACCACCTAAAGCGGCAGCCGATTCGTTAACTCTATATGCAGCACCTAACCAAACTGTTTCGTTGAATAAAAAATTTGCTGTTATATCAAAAGATAGTGGCGCACCGTTTGTTGCTTTAAGCAACATAGCAGGCTTAAATTTTGTAGATTCGTTTAAATTGAAAACGTAACCACCGGTAAAATAATAACTTATTCGCTCTAGTGCGATGTAATCTAGCTCACCTTGTTTTCCTTTATTATAATCGGTATTTAAAATTCTAGGAGCGGAAAGGCCTAAATACCATTTATCTGAATGATAGAATACACCTAATCCAATATTAGGACTCCATCTGTTTGAAACATCGTCAAAAAATGGATCGTTAACGGCATTTGCTAATTCTGGATCACTACTATCGTTTAATAAGGATTGATCTAAACTATATTGTGTAAACCCACCTTTAATACCAAAAGCTAATTTATGCTTTTCACCAACAGGAAGGGTATATGAGAAATCAGCATATAAGTATGAAAAATTTTCATAACCTAGTTGGTCATTTATAAAGGATAGACCTACACCAATTCTGTCATTTCTTAAAGGGGTGTGAACAGAGAGCGTTTGAGTTGTTGGTCCGCCTTCTAATCCAACCCATTGGCTTCGGTGTAACCCTACAACACTTAAGGTTTCTCTACTTCCTGCATATGCAGGATTTATAGAGATAGTATTATACATATACTGTGTAAATTGCGGTAATTGTTGAGCAAACCCAACCCAGCAATTTGCTAGCATAAAAATAAATATATTTAACTTTATTGACTTCATAGTTTGTTTAGATTTATTTAGTACCTACATAAAATGCCTTAGCAAAAGGTTCTAATCCACTATTTTTTAAATTTACTATATAGAAATATGTTCCGTTTGGAACTTTTTCGGCTTTACCAATAGACGAGTTATGAGCGAACCCATTCCAGTTATTTTTGTAATCGGAATTGTCATAAATTTTTGCTCCCCAACGGTTGAATATTTGTAGTTCTACAACGAAATCACAATTTTCAACACCTGTAATTTTGAAAAACTCATTGTAAGCATCGCCGTTTGGAGTAACTACTTTTGATATTACTACATCTTCTCTTCCACAAGGATAAACTATACAATCAATTAATTCTAGATTTAATTCTACAGAGGTTAAACATCCTCCATCAGTAAATCCATAGCTGAATTTATATGTGCCTAATTCTACGTTAGCTGGATCAAATAAGTTGTCATCCAAGGTAGCATTACCCTCAACAATAGTCCATTTGCCACCTAAATCAGAATTACTTAAATAGTCATTTAAATCTATAGTTCCTTCATCAGAACAAGCTGTCTCCTCCATTGAAGAAACGAAGTCTAATAGCGTTACGGTAATTGTTTGAGTATAAACCTGCTCATTATTACAGTCATCTGACACTGTCCAAGTTCTAACAATTTCGTAATCAGAAGGATTGTTTTCGTCTAAAGAATTTGTTTCGGTAAATTCAACATTAACACCAGACGAACAACTATCTATAAATTCAACTTCTGGTACTTCTGGAATAGTATCACAATTAATTGAAATAGAAGGTGAAATGTTTATTGTTGGTTGCGGTGCTTTAGTATCTTGAACCGTTATGGTTTGAGTATGTTCTGTAATTAAACCGTTTTGGTCTGTTGCTAACCATTTACGTTCTAAAATATAGTTTCCACTACAAGAGCCATCAATTTTAGTTTCAGTGAACTTAACATCCACACTGCCACAAGGGTCTGATGCCGTTAGAACTGCAGGCGTTGGTATGCTATCACATTCATAAGTACCATCTTCTGGTAACGACTCAACAAATTCTGGATTTACGTTATCTTCTACTGTTACTAGTTGCTTACAAGTTGCTGTATTTCCGGATCCATCAATTACTGTCCATGTTACAATAGTATCTCCAAGAGGGAAATCATTTGGAGCATCGTTGGTGATTGTTGTTTCTGTACAGTTGTCATTAACAGTTGGTGAACCTAAATCGATATTGTCAATATTCGTAGTACATTTATTAGCATCAATACTTACCGTTACAGGTTCAGCACACTCTACGAAGATAGGTTTGATGTTATCAATTACTGTTACCGTTTGCTCACAAGTTGTTGTATTACCAGAACCATCGGTTACTGTCCATGTTACGATAGTATCTCCAAGAGGGAAGGTATCAGGCGCATCGTTAGTCACAGTTGTTTCGGTACAGTTGTCATCAACTGTTGGTGTTCCTAAGTCGATGTTAGCGATATCCGTAGTACATCCGTTAGCATCTACATTGACTGAAACAGGAGCCGCACATTCCACAAATGTTGGGTCGATGTTATCAATAATCGTTACTGTTTGCTCACAAGTTGTTGTATTACCAGAACCATCAGTTACTGTCCATGTTACGATAGTATCTCCAAGAGGGAAGGTATCAGGAGCATCGTTAGTCACAGTTGTTTCGGTACAGTTGTCATCAACTGTTGGTGTTCCTAAGTCGATATTAGCGATATCCGTAGTACATCCGTTAGCATCTACATTGACTGAAACAGGAGCCGCACATTCAACAAATGTTGGGTCGATGTTATCAATAATCGTTACTGTTTGCTCACAAGTTGTTGTATTACCAGAACCATCAGTTACTGTCCATGTTACGATCGTATCTCCAAGAGGGAAGGTATCAGGCGCATCGTTAGTCACAGCTGTTTCGGTACAGTTATCATCTACAGTAGGCATTCCTAAGTCGATATTAGCGATATCCGTAGTACATCCGTTAGCATCTACATTGACTGAAACAGGAGCCGCACATTCAACAAATGTTGGGTCGATGTTATCAATAATCGTTACTGTTTGCTCACAAGTTGTTGTGTTACCAGAACCATCGGTTACTGTCCATGTTACGATAGTATCTCCAAGAGGGAAGGTATCAGGTGCATCGTTAGTCACAGTTGTTTCGGTACAGTTATCATCTACAGTAGGCATTCCTAAGTCGATATTAGCGATATCCGTAGTACATCCGTTAGCATCTACATTGACTGAAACAGGAGCCGCACATTCCACAAATGTTGGGTCGATGTTATCAATAATGGTTACTGTTTGCTCACAAGTTGTTGTATTACCAGAACCATCAGTTACTGTCCATGTTACGATCGTATCTCCAAGAGGGAAGGTATCAGGTGCATCGTTAGTCACAGTTGTTTCGGTACAGTTATCATCAACTGTTGGTGTTCCTAAGTCGATGTTAGCGATATCCGTAGTACATCCGTTAGCATCTACATTGACTGAAACAGGAGCCGCACATTCCACAAATGTTGGGTCGATGTTATCAATAATCGTTACTGTTTGCTCACAAGTTGTTGTGTTACCAGAACCATCAGTTACTGTCCATGTTACGATAGTATCTCCAAGAGGGAAGGTATCAGGTGCATCGTTAGTCACAGTTGTTTCGGTACAGTTGTCATCAACTGTTGGTGTTCCTAAGTCGATGTTAGCGATATCCGTAGTACATCCGTTAGCATCTACATTGACTGAAACAGGAGCCGCACATTCAACAAATGTTGGGTCGATGTTATCAATAATCGTTACTGTTTGCTCACAAGTTGTTGTGTTACCAGAACCATCGGTTACTGTCCATGTTACGATCGTATCTCCAAGAGGGAAGGTATCAGGTGCATCGTTAGTAATGGTAGTTTCGGTACAGTTATCATCTACAGTAGGCATTCCTAAGTCGATATTAGCGATATCCGTAGTACATCCGTTAGCATCTACATTGACTGAAACAGGAGCCGCACATTCAACAAATGTTGGGTCGATGTTATCAATAATCGTTACTGTTTGCTCACAAGTTGTTGTGTTACCAGAACCATCGGTTACTGTCCAAGTTACGATGGTATCACCAAGCGGGAAGGTATCAGGTGCATCGTTAGTCACAGTTGTTTCGGTACAGTTATCATCAACTGTAGGTGTTCCTAAGTCGATATTAGCGATATCTGTAGTACATCCGTTAGCATCTACATTGACTGAAACAGGAGCCGCACATTCAACAAATGTTGGGTCGATGTTATCTATAATCGTTACTGTTTGCTCACAAGTTGTTGTGTTACCAGAACCATCAGTTACTGTCCAAGTTACGATGGTATCACCAAGCGGGAAGGTATCAGGTGCATCGTTAGTCACAGTTGTTTCGGTACAGTTATCATCTACAGTAGGCATTCCTAAGTCGATATTAGCGATATCCGTAGTACATCCGTTAGCATCTACATTGACTGAAACAGGAGCCGCACATTCCACAAATGTTGGGTCGATGTTATCAATAATCGTTACTGTTTGCTCACAAGTTGTTGTGTTACCAGAACCATCGGTTACTGTCCATGTTACGATAGTATCTCCAAGAGGGAAGGTATCAGGTGCATCGTTAGTCACAGTTGTTTCGGTACAGTTATCATCTACAGTAGGCATTCCTAAGTCGATATTAGCGATATCCGTAGTACATCCGTTAGCATCTACATTGACTGAAACAGGAGCCGCACATTCAACAAATGTTGGGTCGATGTTATCAATAATCGTTACTGTTTGCTCACAAGTTGTTGTGTTACCAGAACCATCGGTTACTGTCCAAGTTACGATGGTATCACCAAGCGGGAAGGTATCAGGTGCATCGTTAGTCACAGTTGTTTCGGTACAGTTATCATCAACTGTAGGTGTTCCTAAGTCGATATTAGCGATATCTGTAGTACATCCGTTAGCATCTACATTGACTGAAACAGGAGCCGCACATTCAACAAATGTTGGGTCGATGTTATCTATAATCGTTACTGTTTGCTCACAAGTTGTTGTGTTACCAGAACCATCAGTTACTGTCCAAGTTACGATGGTATCACCAAGCGGGAAGGTATCAGGTGCATCGTTAGTAATGGTAGTTTCGGTACAGTTATCATCTACAGTAGGCATTCCTAAGTCGATGTTAGCGATATCCGTAGTACATCCGTTAGCATCTACATTGACTGAAACAGGAGCCGCACATTCAACAAATGTTGGGTCGATGTTATCAATAATCGTTACTGTTTGCTCACAAGTTGTTGTGTTACCAGAACCATCGGTTACTGTCCATGTTACGATCGTATCTCCAAGAGGGAAGGTATCAGGTGCATCGTTAGTAATGGTAGTTTCGGTACAGTTATCATCTACAGTAGGCATTCCTAAGTCGATATTAGCGATATCCGTAGTACATCCGTTAGCATCTACATTGACTGAAACAGGAGCCGCACATTCAACAAATGTTGGGTCGATGTTATCAATAATCGTTACTGTTTGCTCACAAGTTGTTGTATTACCAGAACCATCAGTTACTGTCCATGTTACGATAGTATCTCCAAGAGGGAAGGTATCAGGAGCATCGTTAGTCACAGTTGTTTCGGTACAGTTGTCATCAACTGTTGGTGTTCCTAAGTCGATATTAGCGATATCTGTAGTACATCCGTTAGCATCTACATTGACTGAAACAGGAGCCGCACATTCAACAAATGTTGGGTCGATGTTATCTATAATCGTTACTGTTTGCTCACAAGTTGTTGTGTTACCAGAACCATCAGTTACTGTCCAAGTTACGATGGTATCACCAAGCGGGAAGGTATCAGGTGCATCGTTAGTCACAGTTGTTTCGGTACAGTTATCATCTACAGTAGGCATTCCTAAGTCGATATTAGCGATATCCGTAGTACATCCGTTAGCATCTACATTGACTGAAACAGGAGCCGCACATTCAACAAATGTTGGGTCGATGTTATCAATAATCGTTACTGTTTGCTCACAAGTTGTTGTGTTACCAGAACCATCGGTTACTGTCCATGTTACGATAGTATCTCCAAGAGGGAAGGTATCAGGTGCATCGTTAGTCACAGTTGTTTCGGTACAGTTATCATCTACAGTAGGCATTCCTAAGTCGATATTAGCGATATCCGTAGTACATCCGTTAGCATCTACATTGACTGAAACAGGAGCCGCACATTCCACAAATGTTGGGTCGATGTTATCAATAATGGTTACTGTTTGCTCACAAGTTGTTGTATTACCAGAACCATCAGTTACTGTCCATGTTACGATCGTATCTCCAAGAGGGAAGGTATCAGGTGCATCGTTAGTCACAGTTGTTTCGGTACAGTTATCATCAACTGTTGGTGTTCCTAAGTCGATGTTAGCGATATCCGTAGTACATCCGTTAGCATCTACATTGACTGAAACAGGAGCCGCACATTCCACAAATGTTGGGTCGATGTTATCAATAATCGTTACTGTTTGCTCACAAGTTGTTGTGTTACCAGAACCATCAGTTACTGTCCATGTTACGATAGTATCTCCAAGAGGGAAGGTATCAGGTGCATCGTTAGTCACAGTTGTTTCGGTACAGTTGTCATCAACTGTTGGTGTTCCTAAGTCGATGTTAGCGATATCCGTAGTACATCCGTTAGCATCTACATTGACTGAAACAGGAGCCGCACATTCAACAAATGTTGGGTCGATGTTATCAATAATCGTTACTGTTTGCTCACAAGTTGTTGTGTTACCAGAACCATCGGTTACTGTCCATGTTACGATCGTATCTCCAAGAGGGAAGGTATCAGGTGCATCGTTAGTAATGGTAGTTTCGGTACAGTTATCATCTACAGTAGGCATTCCTAAGTCGATATTAGCGATATCCGTAGTACATCCGTTAGCATCTACATTGACTGAAACAGGAGCCGCACATTCAACAAATGTTGGGTCGATGTTATCAATAATCGTTACTGTTTGCTCACAAGTTGTTGTGTTACCAGAACCATCGGTTACTGTCCAAGTTACGATGGTATCACCAAGCGGGAAGGTATCAGGTGCATCGTTAGTCACAGTTGTTTCGGTACAGTTATCATCAACTGTAGGTGTTCCTAAGTCGATATTAGCGATATCTGTAGTACATCCGTTAGCATCTACATTGACTGAAACAGGAGCCGCACATTCAACAAATGTTGGGTCGATGTTATCTATAATCGTTACTGTTTGCTCACAAGTTGTTGTGTTACCAGAACCATCAGTTACTGTCCAAGTTACGATGGTATCACCAAGCGGGAAGGTATCAGGTGCATCGTTAGTCACAGTTGTTTCGGTACAGTTATCATCTACAGTAGGCATTCCTAAGTCGATATTAGCGATATCCGTAGTACATCCGTTAGCATCTACATTGACTGAAACAGGAGCCGCACATTCCACAAATGTTGGGTCGATGTTATCAATAATCGTTACTGTTTGCTCACAAGTTGTTGTGTTACCAGAACCATCGGTTACTGTCCATGTTACGATAGTATCTCCAAGAGGGAAGGTATCAGGTGCATCGTTAGTCACAGTTGTTTCGGTACAGTTATCATCTACAGTAGGCATTCCTAAGTCGATATTAGCGATATCCGTAGTACATCCGTTAGCATCTACATTGACTGAAACAGGAGCCGCACATTCAACAAATGTTGGGTCGATGTTATCAATAATCGTTACTGTTTGCTCACAAGTTGTTGTGTTACCAGAACCATCGGTTACTGTCCAAGTTACGATGGTATCACCAAGCGGGAAGGTATCAGGTGCATCGTTAGTCACAGTTGTTTCGGTACAGTTATCATCAACTGTAGGTGTTCCTAAGTCGATATTAGCGATATCTGTAGTACATCCGTTAGCATCTACATTGACTGAAACAGGAGCCGCACATTCAACAAATGTTGGGTCGATGTTATCAATAATCGTTACTGTTTGCTCACAAGTTGTTGTGTTACCAGAACCATCGGTTACTGTCCATGTTACGATAGTATCTCCAAGAGGGAAGGTATCAGGTGCATCGTTAGTCACAGTTGTTTCGGTACAGTTATCATCTACAGTAGGCATTCCTAAGTCGATATTAGCGATATCCGTAGTACATCCGTTAGCATCTACATTGACTGAAACAGGAGCCGCACATTCCACAAATGTTGGGTCGATGTTATCAATAATGGTTACTGTTTGCTCACAAGTTGTTGTATTACCAGAACCATCGGTTACTGTCCATGTTACGATCGTATCTCCAAGAGGGAAGGTATCAGGTGCATCGTTAGTAACAGAAGAAACTAAACAATCATCACTTGTAATTGGTGTTCCCAAAGTTATTTCAGTTCCATTAATTGTACAATTTTCTGAAGTAACTTCAAGTGATATATTTGCAGGACATTCTATAGTTGGATTTGTAATGTCTGGTATTGTAGTAATTTCGACAATCTGATTAAAAGTACAGCCATTAGCATCTACGGCAATAACATTATAACTTCCTTCAGTTAAATCTGAGAATGTTCCGTTATTTTGATAGTTACTACCATTATCTATAGAGTATGAGTAAGGTGGTATACCGCCATCAGCTTCTACCGTTACTTGACCTGTTGAATTACCAAAACAATCTACGTTAGTTTGATCGGTAATGGAAGCAGAAACCTTAGTATCTGGTTCAATAATAGTAGCGGAATTGGTTGTACTACAACCGTTGGCATCAGTAATTGTAACAGAGTATGTACCAGCTACAACGTTTATTAAATCTTCCGTTTCAGCCCCATTATTCCATAGGAATGTATATTGCGCAGTACCACCGTTAACAGCAAGATCTAATGATCCTGTAGCATCATCTCTACATAATATATTAGTAACAGCAATAGCCGAACTTAATAGGTTAGGCTCGTTAACAGTAATAGTTGTACTTGTAGTACATTGAGTTGTTGTATCTGTAACTGTAATGGTATAATCGCCCGCGGGTAAATTATTAACAGCTGTTGTTGTATTAGGTAAAGAATCCCAAGCATAGGTGAAATTCCCAGAACCACCAGTAACGGTAGCATTAATACTTCCGTTGTTCTCTCCAAAACATTCAGCAGGCGTAGAGGTACCAGTTACAGATAAATTTAAACAAGACCCTGGGTTAACCGTAACTGTGGTTTGGTCTGTACAATTATTAGCATCCGTAACAGAAACAGTATAAGTTCCAGCACTAAGATCTGAAATACTACTTGTAGTTTGACCACCAGGCGACCAAGCATATCTGTAAGGTTCAACACCACCAGTTACAATAGCTGTAGCAGTACCATCTCCAGTAGCAGGTCCTAATTCATCGGTAGTTGTAGCTGTAACATTTAACGCATTACTAGGTTCTGTAATAGCAATAGTTTCTTCAACGGGCTGACATACGGTTCCATCTATAGTTACACTAACCGAATAAACACCGGCAGTAGCATTTGCAAGTGTACTTGTTGTTACTCCAGTATCCTCTTGCCCGTTAGACCAAGTAAAGGTAAATGTAGCAGAAGGGTTAGCGTTAGATTTAGCAGTTACTGTTCCAGAACCAGAAGTATCACCCGTACAAAGTACATCGGTAACATTAGTAATAGCGATTTCAGCATCACAAGTGTTTACACACTCAATAACAATACTTTGAGTTAATTCGCAACCATTAGCGTCTGTAACAGTAACGCTATGGGTTCCATCAGCTAATCCAGTAACTTGAGCCGTTGTAGCATTGCCCGCAGAAGCGCTCCATAAATAAGTATAATCTGCAGATCCACCAGAAACAATAGCCGTAGCTTGCCCATTTGAGCAACCTTGTGCAGTAGTAGCATCTACTTTAGTAATATTTAAACTTAACGGACTTGTAGGTTCAGAAATGGTAGCACCTACAGAAGTTGTACATCCATTAGCATCTGTAATGGTAACATTATAAGCTCCAGCAATTACGTTAGATAAATCTTCGGTGGTTGAGTTGTTAGCATCATTCCAAGCAAAGTCGTATGGTTTTGTACCACCATTAACTGTAATATCAATATCACCAGTAGCTTCGCTGTTACATAATACATTGGTTGTTGATGAAATAGTAGCTTCTAAAGCATTGCTTGGTTCTGTGATGGTTATTGCTTGATTAAAAGTACAGCCATTAGCATCTACGGCAATAACATTATAACTTCCTTCAGTTAAATCTGAGAATGTTCCGTTATTTTGATAGTTACTACCATTATCTATAGAGTATGAGTAAGGTGGTATACCGCCATCAGCTTCTACCGTTACTTGACCTGTTGAATTACCAAAACAATCTACGTTAGTTTGATCGGTAATGGAAGCAGAAACCTTAGTATCTGGTTCAATAATAGTAGCGGAATTGGTTGTACTACAACCGTTGGCATCAGTAATTGTAACAGAGTATGTACCAGCTACAACGTTTATTAAATCTTCCGTTTCAGCCCCATTATTCCATAGGAATGTATATTGCGCAGTACCACCGTTAACAGCAAGATCTAATGATCCTGTAGCATCATCTCTACATAATATATTAGTAACAGCAATAGCCGAACTTAATAGGTTAGGCTCGTTAACAGTAATAGTTGTACTTGTAGTACATTGAGTTGTTGTATCTGTAACTGTAATGGTATAATCGCCCGCGGGTAAATTATTAACAGCTGTTGTTGTATTAGGTAAAGAATCCCAAGCATAGGTGAAATTCCCAGAACCACCAGTAACGGTAGCATTAATACTTCCGTTGTTCTCTCCAAAACATTCAGCAGGCGTAGAGGTACCAGTTACAGATAAATTTAAACAAGACCCTGGGTTAACCGTAACTGTGGTTTGGTCTGTACAATTATTAGCATCCGTAACAGAAACAGTATAAGTTCCAGCACTAAGATCTGAAATACTACTTGTAGTTTGACCACCAGGCGACCAAGCATATCTGTAAGGTTCAACACCACCAGTTACAATAGCTGTAGCAGTACCATCTCCAGTAGCAGGTCCTAATTCATCGGTAGTTGTAGCTGTAACATTTAACGCATTACTAGGTTCTGTAATAGCAATAGTTTCTTCAACGGGCTGACATACGGTTCCATCTATAGTTACACTAACCGAATAAACACCGGCAGTAGCATTTGCAAGTGTACTTGTTGTTACTCCAGTATCCTCTTGCCCGTTAGACCAAGTAAAGGTAAATGTAGCAGAAGGGTTAGCGTTAGATTTAGCAGTTACTGTTCCAGAACCAGAAGTATCACCCGTACAAAGTACATCGGTAACATTAGTAATAGCGATTTCAGCATCACAAGTGTTTACACACTCAATAACAATACTTTGAGTTAATTCGCAACCATTAGCGTCTGTAACAGTAACGCTATGGGTTCCATCAGCTAATCCAGTAACTTGAGCCGTTGTAGCATTGCCCGCAGAAGCGCTCCATAAATAAGTATAATCTGCAGATCCACCAGAAACAATAGCCGTAGCTTGCCCATTTGAGCAACCTTGTGCAGTAGTAGCATCTACTTTAGTAATATTTAAACTTAACGGACTTGTAGGTTCAGAAATGGTAGCACCTACAGAAGTTGTACATCCATTAGCATCTGTAATGGTAACATTATAAGCTCCAGCAATTACGTTAGATAAATCTTCGGTGGTTGAGTTGTTAGCATCATTCCAAGCAAATTCGTATGGTTTTGTACCACCATTAACTGTAATATCAATACCACCAGTAGCTTCGCTGTTACATAATACATTGGTTATGGTATCGATTGATGCTTCTAAAGTTGGTTGATTTACCGTAATTGTTTGCGTATGGACATTGGTTAAGTCACATTCATCAGTTGCGGTCCAAGTTCTTTCTATAGTATAACTTCCTGTACATATATCACCAGTTTCTTCTTCTTCAAAAACAACTTCAGCAGTACCACAAGCATCAGTAGCCGTTAGCGTAGGAGCAGTAGGAATATTATTAATGTTAACTGTTTCATTTGTTGGTAAATTTTCTACAAATACAGGCGCCGTATTATCTTCAACTGTTATAGTTTGTGTGTGTGATACTGTTAGGTCACATTGGTCTGTAGCAACCCACGTTCTTGTTAGTGTATAATTTCCAGGACAAGACCCATCCTCTTTTGTTTCAGTAAAAGTAACATCTGCGGTTCCGCAATTATCTGTTGCTTGAAGATTTGCAGGTTCTGGTACATTGCTACATTCTACAGTTGTGTTTTCCGGTAACGGATTTGTGAATTCTGGACCAGTAGTGTCTTCAACAGTAATAACTTGTATATAATTAGCTATTGTAGCACCACACTCATCTATAAAATTAAAAGTATTTGTATAAGTTCCATTATTTCGGCAGGTTCCATCAGAAACAAAAGATCCAGCAGTTTTAATTGGGGTTAAATTGTCACATGATACCTCGGGCAGTAATGCTTGAACATTCTCTAATTCTGCTGAATTATTACATTCAATAGTCCTATCTAATTCTCCAACTTGACTCACCCAACTCGCACTAGGTTGGTTTATATTTACTACGAAGGGTTCTAAGTTTTCTACATTACACTCATCAACAGCCGTAGAACTAATGGTTGTTTGTTCTTCTGGGTTAATTGCACCAGTGTAAGATGCTGTGAATTGTAAATTAAAATCTAAATCACAAGATTCTTCTAAAAAAAAGCATTCATCTTTTAAAATAAAGTCGAAATCAAGATTTAATATATTACCATTACCATTACCATTTCCCAATGCATCAAGAAGTCCATCTTCAATTTGGAAGGTTAGTGTGTTGGAATTGAATGTGTACGTTACTCCATCAGGTAAATTATTAACTCTTATATTTTCTACTTGTGGAGCAACAGGAGTTGTTAAAATAAAGTTTTTAACATTATCATTGCCAGTATTTTGAATGTTAAAATTAAAATTAATACTATCTTCTGGATCAAAATTAGACGTACTAGAAGTCGTAGTTAAAACCATTGGGCTAACATCTGGTTTATAAACTTCTATTGCTAAACCTAATAAATATAATCCATAAACCTCTTGGTCAGAAGTCATTCTGAAAGTTGCAGATGTCTGATTATTTGCTATTAATCTATTACCGCTATTATCTAAACTAAATAATGCAGCGTCAAAACCTAATGTATTTGTACTAGCTGGGTTTCTATCAATATAATTATTGTTACCTACAGTAATTCTACTATTAAAAAAGTTGTTAGTATCTCGCTGCGGAGCATCAATATCAACAAAATTGTTTGATGTATTTCTGATTTGTAAACGGTCACCACTTAAGTCTCTATCGCCTTCTAACCCTCCAATTAATACATTTGATTGTACAGGACCATTAGAAATAGTTTGAAATCCATTAAAATTTATATTAAAATTGTTTTGAGAACTCGTAATATGTGCATAACCATCAAATACAGTAATGTTTTTCTGTACTAAATCTGGACTTTCATAAACAAAAACAATTTGCCAACCACCAGAAGTCCCAGCATTAATATTACCATGTGCAATTAGCTCGCCGGTTTTAGCTTCAACATTTGCGACTTGATACTTGCCAAAGGGTGTTGAAAGGTTTTGAACTAAATTGGTTATATCTTTAACACAAATATATGGATCATTCGAAAAATGGAAATTACGACCTCTATAAATTACTTCATCTGCAGTTATGGTTGTATAATTCGACTGACCTGGAGTCATTAATTTCACATCATTATAATTCCAGTTAGGCTCATTATCTCCATTTGTAGAGGGTTCTCTATCGGCGGCGGCCCAATATAAATAAGCTTTAATAACAGATAAACAAGTAGCACTAGGTTTTGGGTTAGTAAAATTAGCACTACTAGAGTTAAATGTACTATTATCGTTATCAATATCTACATAAACATTATCTGTGTAATCGTGATTATCGTTGTTTCCGTTGTAATTACCTGTTGATGTTCTAGATAGTACGTTATTTGCTACCATACCAAAATCTCCCCTTACAACTTGATTAAATCTAGGGCTAAATTGTTGTTGTACTTGTGAAAAAACAGCAGTTGCACTTAAAAAAATAAATACAACTACTGCCAATTTTTTAATACTAAAAATAGTAATATTTCTCATAAATCCATTTTTTTGAATAACTCGTAATCGCACATGTATTTAGTTAACCTTTGTTGGGTCTTGTACTAAAGATTTCATTGTTATTGATGATGTATAATTTCCTTCCGCATTAGAAGCTTCAATACGTGCGCAATTCCAAGCAGATTTTTGTGCGTTTTCTGGAGTGATTTTCTTCAAGTAAAATTTAACAGCGCTATTATTGGCAACTGTAACCTCACTAATTTGTTCGGTTTGATTTAGGTTATAAAATTCAAAATTAAAATCTGTCTGCAACTCAAAACCTTCCTCGTTACAATCTATATTTTCACTTGTTAAAGTAAAGGTAATTGAGTCAGATGTATTGTTTGCGACTTGTAAAATATAAAAGTGAATTTTTTCTGTATTTGGCTTATCACTTTTTTCAGTAATAGTTAATTGAACGTCCTGCAGAGCGGATAACATGCTCACTCCAGTTAACATAAACTCAGCGCCGTTTTCGGTTGCCGATTTAAAACTTCTGTCTTTGTGCACCGTTAATGTCGCGCTACAGTTTTGAGTGTTTATTGTGGAGTTCTTTTTTTGTAGCGAAGTACCTCCAATAAACATAGTTAATACTAAAACGTAAAATACTTTCATAGATTATTTTTTTTGGTGAAGGTGATAGCACACCATGTGATCTTAAATTATTTATATTTTGTCGAGAATAGAGTTTTTTTTGTTAATAGCAATTTGATCGTAATATTTCATGCTTCAGGCATGTGAGATTTTGTCCACAAATATATAACAATATTTCTCTTTATATCTACTTAAATACACTCATTTACTACTTACATAATCATTTACAATATTGTGACCCTAGTAATAGAAATTAGTCACATGTGTAATAGATTGAAAATCAGTAATTTAATTGTTATTAATTGTTGTGTTCATGAATTATGTGTTAAAAAAAAATAATGTTACTAAATAAGTACGTGCTTTTTATTTGTTAGAGATTTTTTGGCATATATTTAATTATCATTTTAAATGAACAAATAAATTGATTTTTATCGAGAAAAACAACTTTTTATCGGTAAAATTCAACATTTAATCGAGTATTTTGAAAAAATTAATTTTAATAAGACATGCTAAATCCTCATGGGAGTTTAACTTAAATGACCATGAAAGGCCTTTAAAATCTAGAGGTATAACAGATGCTAATTTAGTTTCTCAAAAATTATGTTATACCTTGAAAACCATAGATTTAGTTCTTTGTAGCGATGCACAACGTACCAAGTTAACCGCAGAAATCTTTATATCCGCCTTAGGTTTAGACGAAAATTTGGTAAAATTCAATCCAGATTTATATGATTTTTCAGGAGAAAATCTAGTTCGAGTAATAAAAAATGTGCATCATTCGGTTAATAATTTAATGGTATTTGGTCATAATCATGCTATTACCGCATTTGTTAATTCTTATGGTACAAAGTACATAGATAATGTACCTACAAGTGGTGTAGTTATTATTGAATTTGATATCGAAAATTGGAGTGCTTTAAAACCTGGTAAAACTTTAAAAACGATATTTCCTCGCGATTTAAAGTAGCCAATTCTATTTTTACATTTATAGCAATAATTTAACATTAAAATGTTTAAAATTTAATTATTCCTTCTTAATAAAATATCAATAATTTGCTCTAAATAGAATATATTTGTTTTTCATATTAAAAATTAAATTATAGTTAATGACTAAACCTGAAATCTCAACAAATAACAGTTATGTAAATAGAGAAATAAGCTGGTTGCAATTTAACGCAAGAGTGTTGCAAGAAGCTGAGGATGAGTCGGTTCCTTTAATAGAAAGATTGCGTTTTTTAGGTATATTTTCCAATAATTTAGATGAGTTTTTTAAAGTAAGATATGCTACTGTAAAACGTATTGTAGAAGCTGGTAAAGGCGGAAAAAGTGAACTTGGTGGTATTAAAGCAAAAGAATTGCTAGAAATAATTACTCAAATTGTTATTAAGCAACAAAGTGAAAGTGTTAAAATACTGCGTAATATAGATAAAAAGTTAAAGGAAGAAAATATTTATATTATTAATGAAACTCAAATTGATGAAGCACAAAGTGAGTTTATAAAACAATATTTTCTTAAAACGGTTAGTCCAGCTTTAGTTACCATTATACTTAATGATTCGGTTGTACTACCAAATTTAAAGGATACTGCTGCTTATTTAGCAGTACGCATGCTAATGTCTGGCGATACAAAGCAATTTGCATTAATAGAAATTCCTAAATCAGTTGATCGTTTTGTGGAATTGCCAAAGAAAGGCGATAAGAACTACATTATTATGGTAGATGATGTTTTGCGCTATTGTTTGGGAGATATCTTTAATATTTTTGAATACAAGGCTATTTCTGCTCACATGATCAAGATTACTAGAGATGCAGAGCTAGATTTTGAAAGTGATTTAAGTAAAAGTTTTATCGAAAAAATATCGGATAGTGTAAAACATAGAAAAATAGGTGAAGCTGTAAGGTTTGTTTACGATAAAACTGTTCATAAAGAAACGCTTCGCTATTTTATGTCTAAAATGGGTATCGATGATACTGATAGTATTATCCCAGGAGGACGCTATCATAATAAAAGAGATTATATGGGATTCCCAAGTTTAGGAAGAACAGATCTTTTATATGATAAAATTGAGGCACTACCAGTTAAAGGATTAAGTATGCAAGACAGTATATTTAATGCCATCAGTAAAAAAGATTATTTGGTACATGCGCCATATCAAACATTCTCTTATATTGTTAAATTTTTAAGAGAAGCAGCCTTAGATCCAAAGGTGAAAACCATTAAAATTACAATTTACCGTCTTGCAGAAATATCACATGTAGCAAGTTCTTTAATTAACGCTGCAGTTAATGGTAAAGCTGTTACCGTATCAATAGAGCTTCGTGCTAGGTTCGATGAGCAAGCTAATATTGATTATGCCCAACAAATGAAAGAAGAAGGTATCAATTTAATATTTGGTGTAACAGGTCTTAAAGTGCATAGTAAAATGTGTGTTTTAGAGCGAGAAGAAGGCAAAAAACTAAAACGATACGGGTTTATAAGTACTGGGAATTTTAACGAATCTACAGCAAAAATTTATACGGATTATACGCTTTTTACTGCTAATAAAAAGATTTTAAGGGATGTAAATCAGATTTTTAGCTTTTTTGAAACCAACTATAGGGTGTATAAATATAAACACTTATTGGTATCTCCTCATTTTACAAAAAGTAGCGTTTTTAAATTGATTGATAATGAAATTGAAAATGTAAAGGAAGGTAGAGAAGGGCTTATTAGATTAAAAATGAATAGCATTTCAAGTTATCCAATGATTGATAAATTGTATGAAGCTAGTAGAGCCGGAGTAAAAATACAAATGATAGTTAGAGGTATTTGTTGCTTAATTCCCGGTATAAAAGGCATGAGTGAAAATATTGAAATTATTAGTGTGGTCGATAAGTTTTTAGAGCATTCTAGAGTTTATATATTTGGAAACAATGGCGATGTTAAACTATATATTTCTTCCGCAGATTGGATGACTAGAAATATTGAAAATAGAGTAGAAGTAAGTTGCCCTATTTATGATGAAGATATTAAAAAAGAAATTATAGATACCTTTAATATTAGTTGGAATGATAATGTTAAAGCGAGAGTTTTGAATGATTCTCAGGAAAATCAATATCTTGTAAACGATAAGCCAAAAGTAAGATCTCAATTTGCTATTTATGACTATTACCTTAATAAATTAGAAAACTAATATGCTTTCAATAAAAAAATATGCTGCCATAGATATTGGTTCAAATGCTGTAAGACTGTTAATTTCAAATATAATTGAACAAAAAGGAAAGCCTGTTGAATTTAAGAAAAACTCACTTGTACGTGTACCAATTCGATTAGGGGCAGATGTTTTTATAAAAGAAAAAATTTCTAAAGAAAACACGCAGCGTATTCTAGATACTATGCTTGCTTTTAAACTACTTATGAAATCTCATAAGGTGGTAAAATATAAAGCTTGTGCTACCTCTGCAATGCGAGAATCTAAAAACGGGAAAAAAGTAGTAGACTTGGTTTTAGAACATGCTGGAATAAACATTGATGTTATTGGAGGCGAAGAGGAAGCTGCAATTATTGCGGCAACCGATTTAAATAAATTTATAGATGCAAACAAAACCTATTTATATGTGGATGTAGGTGGAGGAAGCACCGAATTTACTGTTATAGATAGAGGAGATCAAGTAGTTTCAAGATCTTTTAAAATAGGAACCGTACGTTTATTAAACGATATGGTAAAAAAAGAAACTTGGTTAGAGTTGCAAGAATGGATTAATACGCACACAAAAGACTATCATAAAATTGATGTTTTAGGTTCTGGTGGAAATATTAATAAAATTTTCAAGGTATCTGGTAAGTCAATGGGGAAACCACTTTCTTATTTTTATATGACCTCGTATTACAACATGTTACAAACCTATTCCTACGAAGAGCGTATAACAGAACTTTCGTTAAATCAAGATAGAGCCGATGTAATTATTCCTGCTATGCGTATATATCTTTCAGCCATGAAATGGGCTGGAGCAAAAAATATATATGTACCAAAAATAGGTCTTGCCGATGGTATTATAAAAAGTATATATTATGATACCGTTTCTAGTAATACACAGTAAAATTTTGCACTTTGGCTTGTATAGTTGTTGTTTTTTAAATTTATGATATATATTCGTACGCTATAGTACCATTAATAATAACCCAAATCTATTAATAATGTAAAACCTATGTTTATGTTGCTTTAACTTCATAATCTTTGGGCTATTAGCATCTGATAGATTAATTTAATAAAAATACAGATGAAAAAATTACTACTATTAACAGTGTTACTTGGTTTTTCATTTCAAGGCTTCTCTCAAGAAGACAAAGAGGTTAAATCTGCCAAAAAAGTTAAGGATACTGTAAAGGTTCAAGAAAAGTGGTCGGCTTCAAGCGGAATTAAATTCGGTATTAGAGCAGGGTATACCATTTCTCATTTAGATTTCAAAGATGAACCTTTTTTTAGTAATGTACACAGAAATAGTTTGTATGTTGGTTTCTTAGCTAATATTGGTATGTCGCGTACTTTATCTATCGTGCCAGAAATTCAGTTTTCTGCCGAAGGTGCCAATAAAGAAGAACTTCATTTAGATTATATACAAATGCCAATTCTGTTTAGGTTTAGATTTAGCGAGAAATTCCATGCAGGCATCGGTCCACAAGTAGGATGGAAGGTTCAAAAAGTTGACGACGGTATGAAAAACATGGGATATTCGGCAGTTATTGGTGCCGATTACAAAATTAATTATGCCATTGTTGTAGATGTTAGATATAACTATGGTATTAGAAATGTATTCGATGATAACTTAGGTATCGAAGCAAAAAATAGAAATATTCAATTAGGTGTCGGTTACAAATTTTAACCGTGTATAGCTTCGCTAGTTCCTAAATTTGAAATTATTTCAGCCTCATATTCAAGAAGTTGTTGCCATTTGGTATCAACTTCTTTTTTTTCACCATATAGTCTGGCAAAACCTAAAAACATAGTGTAGTGGTTGGCTTCACTAACCATTAAATTTCTATAAAATTCGGCTAATTCTTTATCTTCTAATTCTTCTGAAAGTAACCTGAAACGCTCGCAACTTCTAGCCTCTATTAGTGCTGCATATAATAAACGATGCACTAGTTGTGTTGTTCTACTACCACCTTTAGGAAAGAATTTTAAAAGCGCGATAACATAATCATCACGTCTATCTCTACCTAATACCCAACCGCGTTCTATAATTTTATCGTGTACCATTTTAAAATGACTAATTTCTTCTTTTACTAAAGCCGTCATTTCTTGTACTAACTCTGTGTATTCAGGAAAACTTACAATAAGCGAAATAGCTGTACTTGTTGCTTTTTGTTCGCAAAAAGCATGATCGGTAAGTATTTCTTCAATGTTTTTCTCTACAATGTTTACCCAACGTGGATCGGTTGGTAGTTTTAATCCTAACATAAATATTAATTTTATTCTATAATTTCTTTTATGGAAAATGTTCCATTACTACTAACTATCATTTCGTTTAGAAAATAGTTGTCGGTTTCAGGCTTACCAAACATAATATATATGCTTATTTCGTTTTCTGAAATAGAATCATTTTGGTTTATCCAAACTCCAGATAAATTGGCAGTTTCAAAATATTGTTTTAATTCTTTATCTCGATTTAAGAAATAGGATTTGTTAATTTTCTCAGATACAATTTCTACCTTATTTTTTAAAACTGTAATTTCTGAAATTGCATCTCTATAATAATGTTTGTGAACAATAGTATCTACTTTAAATTCATTTAAAACGCTACTATTCATATCGGCATAAGTTTTAATTTTAACTTCAAATCCGTTGGATATAATAGTGTCGGTAATAATCTCAAAATAAGATTCAGGGAAATATTTTATATTTTCTAAAATTGAATCCTTAAGGTTCGATGCATTAAAAACTTCTACATTTGTTTTATGCTTTCTTTCACGACCATCGCAGCTAAAAAACATAACGATTACAGGTAGTAATAATATTGATAACCTGATGTTTTTCAGTGAATTAAACATCTAAATCGAAAGTTTTTCTTAAAAGGTCAATATTCGAGTTTTTTTCCTTTAGTTTTTCAAATTTATCTTGAGGCGTATAGGCGTATTTCTTTTCCATAACTTCGTTTACTGTTATAGATAAAGTAATATCATAATTACTTAATTCCTTTCTAATATACCCTAAAAGATTAAATTGCTGACGTTCTAATTCTACCTTGTTTGTCGCATTTGGAAACTCTAAATGCGCTACAGTTCCTTTTACTTTTGGTACATCTATAGATAAAATGGAAGCTAAATTATGTTGCCCATCGGAAACCAATTTTTCGGTATACGTATTCCAAGCTTTAATGAAATCTTGCTCTTCAAATGGTTCTTTAGGTAAGTTTTCCTCGTCTACCACAACATCCATTTGTTTTATTAGATGTTCTTTTTTTGCGCGAATACTAGATAACGTTAATCCAGATTGACGTTTGGCATTTTGTTTTAAAATGATTTTAGGAGGTCCTTGATCTTCAGTTTTATTAACCGTTGCCGGTTTTTTATCTGTGGTTTCAGATGGTTCTGTTTGTGCTTTCGCGGAAGGGGTAGCGTTTTCAGTTTTCTGGGGAACATTAACCGGAATAGGCGTAATGCCTTTTTTCTGGAAATATGAAGCAGGAATTATGTAATGTTTGCTATTTTTTTTTTCTCCATCATGAGTGATAGAGGCAAGTTGCATTAAAGTTAATTCGACAAGTAAGCGTTGGTTTTTACTTGTTTTGTATTTAAGATCGCAGTCGTTAGCTAGTTGAATGCCTTGCATGAGAAACTCTTGCGAGGCTTTTTGCGATTGTTTTAAGTACTTCTCTTTAGTTTGGTCGCCAACTTCTAATAAGGCGATGGTTTCAGGAGTTTTGCTAACCAACAAATCTCTAAAGTGAGATGCTAATCCTGCAATAAAATGATGCCCATCAAAACCTTTTGAAAGTGTATTATTAAACTGAAGTAATAAATCTGGAATCTTATTTTCTAAAATTAAATCTGTACTTGTAAAATACGTTTCGTAATCAAGTACGTTTAAGTTTTCTGTTACGGCTTGTCTAGTTAAGTTTTTACCAGAAAAACTAACTACACGATCAAAAATAGAAAGGGCATCACGCATGGCACCATCTGCTTTTTGAGCTATAATATGTAAAGCGTCATCTTCGGCAGTAATACCCTGTTCGCCTGCTATATATTTTAAATACTCCTTAGCATCTTTTACTGTAATACGCTTAAAATCAAAAATTTGACAACGCGATAAGATGGTAGGTATAATTTTATGCTTTTCGGTAGTTGCAAGTATAAATATACAATGTTTAGGTGGCTCTTCTAAAGTCTTTAAAAAGGCATTAAAAGCGGCTTGAGAGAGCATGTGGACCTCATCAATAATATAAACTTTGTATTTTCCAACTTGCGGTGGTATTCTAACTTGGTCGGTTAAACTTCTAATATCATCCACCGAGTTATTGGATGCGGCATCGAGCTCGAAAATGTTAAAAGCAAAATCTTCATCGCCAGTTTCGTTACCGTCGCTGTTAATCATTTTAGCCAAAATACGTGCGCAAGTTGTTTTACCAACACCACGCGGTCCTGTAAATAATAAGGCCTGAGCTAAATGATTGTTATCTATGGCATTTAGTAAAGTGTTTGTAATAGCTTGCTGGCCAACAACGTCTTTAAACGCTTCTGGTCTGTATTTTCTAGCCGATACAACAAAATGCTCCATAGTTAAATCTTGAGATAACAAAGTTAAAAATTCAATTTGGAATTTAGAATTATGAAACTGAAAATTAATAGGAGTTATTAACAAAAATAAAGTTTAGATAATGAAGGATTTCTTTGACTTTATGATTAAAAATGTCGAATTTTGGTTAATGCTTGCACATACTTTATAGTAAGTCCTTAAACCAAAGGGCTTAAAAATCACACCATATATTACTTGGAACAGCCAAGTTTAAAAAATTAATAACTATGAAATACTTAAAGATTTTTACAATATTATTATGCAGTTCCTTCCTTATTTTATGGTCTTGTAATGACAGTACTAAAGGGGCTAAACAAGAAAATGTAAAAGCGAATGAGGCCATAGAATCTGTAACACCAAATCCGGTGTCGCTTGAGCCTGCTCAAAATGCACAAGGTGTTTGGCATTATGCCTGTAGTAAGGGGTGTGCAGGAGGTGCTGGATCTGCTGTTAATTGCACTAATTGTGGTACACTTTTAGCTCATAACTCTGCTTATCATGCTAATCCTAATGCTGCACCATTATCTTCTGCTCCTTTTGCCGCACCTCCTACTGCAGAACCTAGTAGAAATGCTGCAGGAGTTTATCATTACACTTGTGGAAACGGATGTGCTGGAGGTTCTGGATCTGCTAGTAATTGTGCTAGTTGCGGAAGTGCTTTGGCACATAATGCGGCTTATCATCAATAATTTTATTTTATAGGTAGTTTAAGTTTGTTACAAATACAATTATTAAATAGAGTTCTGTATTAAAAAGTATTAGAGGTAATAAATACAAAATGCTTTATGGCTTAACTTGATGCTAGTAGATATGTGCGTTAAGGATTGAACGGCATGTTTGAGCTCGCCGACTTTAGGAGGAAGCGAGTAGTGAAAGCCTGACCCTTTTTAGGGTAACGCCCAAATATTCAAATTTATTTAGATTATACTTTTAGTTTATTGTAATTTCGCGACAGTAAATCGCCTTATCGCTGTTTTGATTTATTCAAGATGGAGGAAAGTCCGAACACCGTAGTGCAACATAGTGGCTAATAACCACCAGCCGTGAGGTTAGGAAAAGTGCAACAGAAAGGATGTACAGGTCATGCTGTAGTGAAACCAGGTAAACTCTATGTGGTGCAATGTCATGTAAACCAACGTTTGAGGGCGGCACGCTCGATTGTTGGAGGGTAGGCAGCTAAAGTGTATTGGTAACAATGCACGTAGATAAATGATAAGGGCTTCTTTAGTGATAAAAAAGTACAGAATTCGGCTTATAGATTTACTTAAATATACAAACCCTTCTTGAAATTTTCAGGAAGGGTTTGAGGTTTAAAAAAGGGTTGGTTATTGTTTAATTGGTTGGCTTTATTGTTTATTCTTTTGGTGCATAGGATAAATCTGGACGAATTTCTCCTGATTGTTCTTGAACACGACTAGTATTATTTATAACTTTACTAAAAGCATCCCATTTATCTGGCCCTAAAACCTTATCATTTGCTTTAGATTTTGTGGCGCTATCTATTTCATCTTTAGCAGATACTACTACTAGATAAAATTGTTCTGGAGTTCCGAAGCCGCTTCTGTAAATTCTATAATATTCTGTTGATCCTTTTGCAATATATAGTGCTTTTACTGCCTCTATCCCTTCGCGAATTTTAGCTGCATTAGCTGGTGTGAAATATAGATAATAAAATTTTCGGAAATTTTCTCCTTCTCGTATTATGGGCGCACCTTCTTCCATATAGGAGAGGTCTTCTACCAAAGTTATGTTATAATCGGTATGCGAATCGTAACACAAATCAAATTCATCGAACATTTTACCAAAATCGTCTCCCATGGCTTTTGCCATATCTGCGAAAGGGCGCTCATCTAATGCTGCAAAATTATCAATAGGTGTTAGGTATAAATATTTTAACTCGTTTGTGGTAATGGCAGTCCAGGAGGTTTTTACATTATGCTTTTTAGAGGCTTCAAGTAGTTTTTTAGCAACAGCTTCATATTCCATAATCATGGAAGGTTTTACATTGTCTTGATGGACAGTAAACATTTTTTGTGCTTGACAAATATAAGTCGTGAAACATAACAATAGACTAAGTAGTAACGTTGTTTTAATTGTTTTCATATTATTGGTGTTTAATGGTTAGGTAACTTAAAATTTACTTATTTATGGTATTACTTTCGCTAGTAGCTTTTACTTCTGCTATGGCTGCTCGCATACTTGAAGTATCGTAATAGGCGTATTCATTTACTATTTTACCATCTATAAATTGAACCGTTAAATGTATAGGTATTGATATTGTTTTATCAGTAACTTTAGCTTTAGCTCCCCAACTATTCCAGTAGTTTACCCAAGTATCACCATATTTATCAATTACCATTTCAACTTCGGCTACATTATCTAAAAACTTATAGTCAGAAAAACTTGAAAGTGTTTGTTTCATTCCTGCCATAGCTTCATTAGTAGATGCCGCTTTATTAGTATTATGATATATTTTTGCGGTATCTGCATAACTAGCTTTCCACGCATTCCAATCTTGGGCTTCGTAAGCTTTTATGGTTGCTTTTAACGTTTCAATTTCTGGAGAACTTTCGAAGTAACGTTTTTGCTGTTTGTCTTGGCAAGCGACAAATAGAGAGAGTGCAAGCCCTAATAATAAAAGTTTTTTCATTTTAATTTATGGTTTTAAAAGTTAGTACTAACAATTAACCATAAACAATATCAAGAAAAAGGTATGCCCTTAATTTGAGAGATAAAATTTGTGTAGAGCCGGGGAGGCTCTTAAGGAGAGGTCTAATGTACTGAAAAAAAATGGGTTATAAAAATATAATTAGTTATCCCTTTTCGAAAAAACTAAATACATTACCACCATAATTTTTAGAATAGGAGTAGTGTTCTAATTCCGATAGGTTGGTGTGTTTGGAATGTTCTACAATTAATAAACCATCCTCTAATAATAAGTTATTTTTAAAAACTAGCTCTGGTATTTTTGAAAATTGCTCAACATCGAAATTATATGGAGGATCTGCAAAAATAATATTAGATTGCATGCTAGCTTTTTCTAGAAACTTAAAAACATCGCTTTTAATAGTTTGAATAGGCATATCGAAATCTTCGGCTGTTTTGTTTATAAACCTTATACAACCAAAGTCTTGGTCTACACAAGTAATTTGTTCGGTACCTCGAGATGCAAACTCATAACTTATATTTCCTGTGCCCGCAAATAAATCTAAAACTGATATATCATCAAAATAATAGGAGTTGTTAAGGATATTAAATAGGGATTCCTTAGCCATATCTGTAGTAGGACGTACAGGTAGGTTTTTTGGTGCTATTATTTTTCTACTTTTGTATAATCCTGATATAATTCTCATTAAAAGCTATTTAATAAAGTGAAATTGGAATAATTAGATGGCGGGTTACCAAGGTATTTATAGGTTTCTTTTCTTGTACCAAAAGTTATGTTGCGTATGTATTTATAGGCTATGTTGTACAAATTATTATCCTTGGTTATAGCCCCAATTAAAACAAGATTTAGGCTATCTGGGTCTAGATTTAATTGTTCGGCTGTAAAAAGGATGTAATAAATAAAATCTTCCTTTGTGCGGTACGAAAACCTGTTGTAAAGCTGTAAGTTGCTTTTATTTACGACTATAATTTCAAAATGATTATCACCAACATTAACATACATGTTAGTGGTATTCGATTCTTTTTCTGTTTGTAGAATAGATTCTATTAGAATAGTAGAAACATGCTTAAAAGTAAAGGCGCCAAACTTATCGTAAATGTAATTATTAATATTTATGTAAGGTACGTATACGTTTACGCTGTTGTTTTCTTTAATGGTATCATAGGCTATAAAATCAGATTTTAAAATTTTAGAATTAAACTTTAAATAATCTGCCAAATGACTTTCATTAAATAGCGAATTTGGTACAAGGGTAGATAGGTCGTTATCATAAATAATAATAATATTACCGAAGTGTCCTTGTAAAACAGTTTCTCTTGCAAATAGCTGCTTTAATTGATCTAAAACTTCAATAGGGTTTAATTTTTTTTCAAAATTATAGCCCTTAAAAACCACAATAGTATTGGAGTCTCTATTTAGTATAGAAAAAGAAAGTCCACTCAAGCTTATTTGAATGGACAATTCTATATTAGTATTTGTTTTAGTAATATTATTCGCTATCGCCATAAGTTTTTGGCCAGTTACCACCAGTTTTAACTTCGTCCATAGAACCAACCTTTAATGCATCTCCATTAACACCGTCAACAGATATTATTTGGTTTTCTTGTATTACTAAATCTCTGTTTTGATCGTATAATAAAACATCCTTTTTTACAGAAGCTTCAAAAACAGGAATGTTAATGTTGTTTTGCTCAACAAATCCAGCATCCATTTTAAACTTAGCACCTTCTTGACCAACAGGAACATTCATCATTGTTTTGTAACGGTTAGAAGATTTAAATAACGAATCTTTTACAGGAACAGTACCTAAAGTATCGATAATAACAATATCTTTTGTAGTATCTACACCATATCTTCTAGTTAATTCTTTATCGATAACACTAGAATCTCTACGTTGTGTTAAAGTGTATTCAGCTGTGTCAATAAATTTAATTAAGCCATCAAAAGTTTTAGCAAACTTCCCTGTAACTTGTCTGTGCGCTAATTGAGCATCTCTAATATCAATTAAACTTTCAATAACAACTGCATAGCGTTTGTTTTTTTCCTTGTTAAATTTTATTGGCTCATAAATAGACATATAAGTTTGGTACCCTAAAAAGGCGATTAATAACCAAAGTGCTATAGTCAAAACAGGTTTAAGTTTAGACGGGATAAATTTGTCAACTAACTTTACCAAGCCAATTGTACCAAGAATCACTGCTAATGCAATTAAGAAAAATGTCATAGTATCTATTTATTAAAAATTCGTTAATGGTTTTAGCAAATCTACAATTTTTTTTTAATCGTTAAAACCTAAGGACATAAAAATCATTTCTATATTTGAATAATTTTTAATTAGGACAATCATTAATGACAGCATCTCAATTCTATTCCCTTATAAAACAGCAGTTTCCGTTTCAACCTACGATTAAACAAAATATTGTCCTTCAGCAATTGGCAGAATTTATTTTTTCAAAAAACTCAAACGACTTATATTTATTAAAAGGCTATGCAGGTACAGGAAAAACAACCATTGTAGGCGCTATAGTATCTAATTTATGGAAGGCAAAAAAAAGCGCTGTCCTAATGGCTCCAACAGGTAGAGCAGCTAAAGTTATCTCTAATTATTCCAAAAAAGAAGCCTTTACCATTCATAAAAAAATATACTTTCCTAAAAAAGAAAAATCTGGTGGTGTTAAGTTTGTTTTGCAGCCCAATAAGCATAAAAACACCATTTTTATAGTAGATGAGGCATCTATGATTCCAGATACTCCAACAGATTCTAAACAAATGGATAGTGGCTCGTTACTAGACGATTTAATTCAATATGTATATGGTGGCCATAACTGTAAATTACTTTTAATAGGAGATACGGCACAGTTGCCTCCTGTAAAATTAGATATTAGTCCAGCCTTGGATGAGCGTACACTAGCCTTAAACTACGACAAGGAAGTCACAAGAATGGAATTGGATGAAGTAGTACGACAGGAACAAGATTCGGGTATCTTGGTAAATGCAACTATATTAAGAGATACCTTGTCTAGTAACTTTTTCGAGTCTTTTAAGTTCGATATTAAGGGTTTTGCAGATATTATAAGGTTAGTTGATGGCTACGAAATAATGGATGCTATAAACGATTCCTATAGCGAGTTGGGTAAAGAAGAAACCGCAATTATAGTACGGAGCAATAAACGCGCTAATTTGTACAACCAGCAAATTAGAAACCGAATTTTATTTAACGAGCACGAGCTAACCGCAGGCGATTATTTAATGGTGGTAAAAAATAACTATTTCTGGATAAAACCCACAACCGAAGCCGGTTTTATTGCCAATGGCGATATTATTGAAGTGCTCGAAATTTTTGGCATACAAGAGTTATATGGCTTCCGGTTTGCCGAGGTAAAAATACGCATGGTCGATTACCCAAAAATGGCACCCTTCGAAACCGTTTTAATGCTCGATACTATCGATGCCGAAACACCGTCCTTACCTTACGAGGATTCCAATAGGCTGTATCAAGAAGTTATGAAAGATTTCGAGGACGAAACCAGTAAGTATAAAAAGTTTTTAAAAGTAAAAAGCAACAAACATTTTAACGCCTTACAAGTTAAGTTTTCATACGCCATAACGTGTCATAAGTCGCAAGGTGGCCAATGGGACACCGTTTTTGTAGAGCAACCTTATTTACCAAACGGCATCGATAAAGATTATTTACGTTGGTTATATACAGCGGTTACCAGAGCCAAAGAAAAATTATATTTAATAGGGTTTAAAGACGAGTTTTTCGAAGAATAATTTTTGGGCGCCACCCAAAGGGTCGGGCTATCCAATACAAGTCCTCGCACCTCCTACGTCGGGCTGTGGGCTTTACTTTTCTATCCCTGGCGCAGGTATCCGCCAACATTAAACATTAATATAAATAGCAGTGTTCACTAACATTTTACAATTTTTTCTTCTCGTTTCGAGTTTTTAGATTTTCGTCCAAAGTTTCAAAAATCAAGAATTTACGTAACTTTGAATAATTATTAATTAAAAACAAAAATCCCTTACGGAGATTTAGGCGCTTCTTCTATGACATTCGAAACCATAATTAGTATTTGTTTAGGTGTAGGTTTAGCCGCATCCGTAGGCTTTAGAGTCTTTTTACCTCTTTTTGCACTAAGCTTAGCATCTTATTTTGATGTATGGCAACTCAACGAATCTTGGCAATGGATAGGCAGTACTGCAGCTATAATTACTCTAGGTGCTGCAACATTAGTAGAGGTTTTTGCCTATTTTATTCCTTACATAGATAATGTGTTAGATAGTATTGCTGTGCCATTGGCAGCTCTTGCAGGCACCGCAATTATGCTATCTACTGTGGCCGATTTAAGTCCCGTTATAACCTGGGCCTTAGCCATTATTGCTGGCGGAGGTACAGCCGCAGCTGTTGCAGGCACATCAAGTACGGCACGTTTTGCATCAACAGTTACCACCGGAGGTGTTGCTAACCCTTTAGTTTCAACCGTAGAAACGGGAACATCAGTGGTTATGTCTGTGGTTTCCATTTTTTTACCGTTTCTAGCAGTCTTTTTGGTTATTGTAATTTTATTTATAATTTTTAAGCTGTACAAAAAGTTTAAAACTTCAAAAGTGTAAACTCTATTTATTTGTAGTATTTTTGAGCTTACTATGAGTATTTTTAATTGTTTTTATAGAATTTAAATCAGTAAACTTAATAGATGAAAATTATTTCCATGATTCCTGCTCGCTATGCAGCATCGCGTTTTCCAGGTAAACTTATGCAAGATTTAGGTGGTAAAACGGTTATTCAACGAACGTATGAAGCTACCGTTGCTACAAAGTTATTCGATGATGTTTTTGTAGTTACCGATAGCGATATAATCTATAAAGAAATAGAGCGTATTGGAGGTAACGTCATAATGAGTAAAAAGGAACATGAATGCGGCAGCGACAGAATAGCCGAAGCTGTAGAGAACATGGATATTGATGTTGTAGTTAATGTTCAAGGCGATGAGCCTTTTACCGATAAAGAGTCTTTAACAAAACTTATTGATGTTTTTAAAGCGGATGCTAACCAAGAAGTCGATCTTGCATCCTTAATGGTGCACATTACTAATACCGAAGAGATTAATAACCCAAATACAGTAAAAGTGGTTATCGATCAATCTGACTTTGCATTATATTTTTCACGTAGCCCAATACCGTATCCTAGAGATAAAAGTGTGGCTGTTAAATATTATAAACATAAAGGGGTTTATGCCTTTAGAAAACAAGCCATCTTAGACTTTTATAAACTACCAATGCAAGTTTTAGAGGCTTCAGAAAAGCTAGAACAGTTGCGATATCTAGAATATGGCAAGCGTATAAAAATGGTGGAAACAGATGTGGAAGGCGTTGAGATTGATACTCCAGAAGATTTAGAACGTGCAATTAAATTATGGAAATAGACTACCAAAACATTAAGGTTATTGGTTTTGATGCCGATGATACGCTTTGGGTAAATGAAACCTACTTTCGCGATGCCGAAAAAGAGTTTGCACAACTGTTATCTAAATACGAAACGGTTAATAAAATAGACCAAGAACTTTTTAGAATGGAAATTGATAATTTGCAGCTATACGGTTATGGCGTTAAAGCCTTTACATTATCAATGGTCGAGTCGGCTTTGGAGATTTCTAATTATAATGTGTCTACAAAAACCATTGAAGCCATATTAAATATAGGAAAAGATATGCTTAATAAACCTGTCGAACTTTTAGATGGGGTAGAAGAAGTGCTAAAAATCTTATCAAAAAAGTACCGGTTAATTTTAGCTACCAAGGGCGATTTACTCGATCAGGAACGGAAGTTGGAAAAATCTGGGTTAACAAATTATTTTCATCATATCGAGGTGTTAAGTGATAAAAAAGAAGCTAATTATTCCAACCTATTGAATCATTTAGATATTAATCCATCCGAGTTTTTAATGATTGGTAATTCCTTAAAATCTGATGTATTGCCTTTAGTAAACATTAAAGCCCATGCTATACATGTACCGTTTCATACCACTTGGGCACATGAAGAGGTTACCGAGGCCGAAAAAAATGGTAAAGCTTACAATACGTTAAGTTCAATAGATAAGGTATTAAATATTCTTAAATAGTATGAAGATTATTGATGTAAATACTTGGAACAGAAAGCAGCATTACGAACATTTTTCTGCTTTAACAGATCCTTATTTTGGATTAGTAATTCCTTTTAACGTTACTAAAGCGTATTATTTTTCTAAAGAAAAAGGAATATCTTTTTTCGGAAAGTATTTGCATGCTTGCATGCGAGCCATAAATGAGGTTGAGAATTTTAAATACAGAATCGAGAACGGGAATGTAGTAGAGCACGATGTTATTCATGCTTCTTCAACAATTATGAGGGAGGATAAAACAATTGCTTTTTCGTTTATTGATTATAATGAAAATCTTGGTACATTTCTTGATAATTTGGAAGCAGAAAAAGAACGCATTAAAAATTCTAACGATCTGTTTCCTCCTAAAAATGGACTAAATTGTATTCATTGTTCTGCAATGCCGTGGCTAAATTTTACCGGACACAAGGAGCCTGTTTCGGGTGAAATTGAATCGGTACCTAAAATTGCTTTTAGTAAAATATCAGAGGTTGACAATGAATTAATGATTAACGTAGCTATAAATGTTAATCATGCTTTAATAGATGGTTACCATGTTGGTCTTTTTTCAGAGAAATTTCAGCAGTATTTAAACCAATAGAAAATAAATAATGGTATTTTTACCTTTTATAAAGAAATTAAATAAATGACTTATAAGAACTTTCCAATGGTGCCAAAAGTTATGTTTGGCAGAGGTGGTTTTAATCAATTAAATGATATTTTGGCCCCAAAACGTCTTGGACTTCATGCGCCTTTCATTTTTTTAATAGATGATGTATTTAAAAGCAATCCATGGATTACTTCAAGAATATCATTGTCTTACGATGATAGGATAATTTTCGTTTCAGCAAAAGAAGAACCTAAAACATCTCAAGTTGATGCCCTTGTTGAAGATATTATATTACAATCTAAACAACGTCCTTCTGGTATTATTGGTATTGGTGGCGGTACCTTATTAGATTTAGCAAAAGCAGTTTCAATCATGATTACAAATGATGGTGGAGCAGCCGATTATCAAGGTTGGGATTTAGTAAAAAATCCTGCTATATATCATGTGGGTATTCCAACAATTTCTGGAACAGGAGCCGAAGTTTCAAGAACTACAGTGCTTACTGGACCAGATAAAAAATTAGGTATAAATTCAGATTACACACCTTTTGATCAAGTTATTTTAGATTCAGAACTGACTAAAGAGGTTCCAAAAGACCAATGGTTTTACACAGGTATGGATTGTTATGTACATTGCATAGAATCTTTAACGGGTACGTATTTAAACACCTTTAGTGAAACTTATGGGCAAATGGCCTTGGAGTTGTGTAATGAAATATTTTTAAGTGATAGTCTTTCAGATACGGAGTCTCAAGAAAAATTAATGATGGCCTCGTGGCATGGAGGAATGAGTATTGCATATTCTCAAGTAGGTGTTGCCCATGCAATGAGTTATGGTTTATCTTATTTATTAGGTACTAAACACGGTATTGGTAATTGTATTGTTTTTGATCATTTAGAAGAATTTTATCCAGAAGGTGTTAAGGTATTTAAACAAATGAAAGCAAAGCATAACATTACACTACCAACTGGTATTTGTGCAGATTTAAGTGATAGCGAATTCGATATTATGATTGATGTTGCCTTGGGGCTAGAACCGCTTTGGGAAAACGCGTTAGGTAAAAATTGGAAAAAAACTATGACTAAACAGAAGTTGAAAGCTTTATACCAAAAAATGTAGTATGAAATGGCTTGCAAAACTCATATATTTTAAAATTTTAGGTTGGCAAGTTATTGGTAACACCTCATTTTCACAAAGCACTATTAAAAAGGCTGTTATAATAGCGGTACCACATACAAGTTGGCACGATTTCTACATTGGTGTACTGTTACGTAAAGTAACGGGTGTAAAAACTAATTTTGTAGGTAAAAAGGAGCTGTTTATTTTTCCATTCGGTTATTTTTTTAGGGCTTTAGGTGGAGCGCCTTTAAACAGGCAATCTAATGAAAACAAGGTCGATAGCATTGCTAAATTATTTTCACAACACGATGAGTTTAGAATGACTTTAGCGCCCGAAGGCACTCGAAAAAAAGTAAACAAATGGCGTACGGGGTTTTACTTTATAGCAAAACAAGCTAACGTTCCTATTATAATGTTTACACTTGATTTTAAGAATAAGCAAAATGTGATTTCCGAACCATTCTACCCAACTGATAATATGGAAGCCGATTTTGAATTTATGCATAATTTCTATAAAGGCGTAGTTGGAAAAAAGCCTAATTATTCATGATTTTCTATTTACTTTTTAAATTTTGGCACAACTATTGTTTTCTTGATAAGTAAGCGCATGAAACATAAAGTAAACAATTATTTGTACCTAAAAAGAAACATGAGCTTCCCTAAAACAACAAAAGCTACCTCATTAATGAAGTAGCTTTTTTTTATTACTATTTATTTCGCTTATTTTATCTCTTTAACAGCGTTATCAATTAAGGTTCTTAAGTGTTGTTTATGTGCTCTAGATGCTATATTTCCAGAAGGAGCAGCCATAGACCTAATCGCTTTAAGATTATACAGAGTCATTGATTTAGCTGTGTTTGTATACTTAGTACTTTGTTTACCTGTAAGCATATCAATTAGCATATTAGTATATTCTAATTGTAAATTTTGTCTAAATGAATTTACAGAGCCCGAGATGTCCGTTTTAAAAATAGCATCATTCAAATCGACCATAAAGGTAGATAAGGTGTATTCATTTCCATATAACTCAGAATCAGTAATTCGTTGTAATGTATTATAGTGTAAAAGTTGACTTAATACGTTTTTCTGATAACCCAAAACTTGGTTATGAATTTTAGGGTCTTCAGGAGCGCTCATAAAATTAAACCCTCTTCGTTGTTTTGCTAAATAATTATATAAATCATTTGGAGCTTGAAAGGCTTCTGGTGCAAATACATAAGTTTTTAAAGCGCTCATGGCTCTTTTTTGGTCTTTTAAGCTCACAGGAGTATAAGGTTGATTTGCTTGGTCTTGGCCCGCCATAGAACGATCTACATAAACACCTCCAATAAATCTAGAAATGGTATTTGTAGCAGAAGCTTTTTGACCATTTAATAAATAATAAACAGATCTTAATTCTTGGTAAGACTCGCCGGTTTTTATAAACTTAAATTTTAAATCTTTCATTAAATCGTTAGATAGTTCTATTCTATCAACAGCCCATTTAATTTGATTGTTAGATTGATCGGACACATTTACTCTAGGATCAATAGCTTTACCAGGATAACGCATGTCATCTGCATCGTTTCCAAAAATATGTTCAGGTTTCGTCGATTCGTTTAATAAGGCTTGACGTTCGGCTTCTGTTTTAAAAGGTTTGTAACCTAGTTGAATAGCCCAAATATCATATGGTCCCACAGCAACATCATCATATTGACCTTGTTTACTACGGTCTCTAGTAATATTTAAAGCCGCATAATCCATTACGGAAGCCGTTAAACACTTTCCCTTAATAAAATCGGCATCTGCAAGTTGCTCAGGAGAAAACAACTGACTCGCCTTCATATTATGATTTAAACCTAAAGTATGCCCAACTTCGTGCATAATTAAAGCCGTCATAGACTCTTTTTTAATACGTTCCATTTCTAAATCTGATCCTCCAGCTACAGAGGCAACAGTACTTGCCAACATAACTTCATTATGCAGTTCATGACCTAAAGAACAATACAAGTCTTCTTGATGATCTATAGTGTTATTAAGGGATTCATTCGAAGAGGTTTCAAAAACTTTTTCATAAAAAACACGATTTGTAAAGTGTTTATATTCAAGCATGATATCCGCTCCAAAAATTTCACCAGTTTTCGGGTTTTTCATACTTGGCCCATAGCCTCCAAATGGCGGTGTTGGAGAAGCGGTCCATCGTAATACATTATATCTAATATCACCAGCATCCCAATCGGCATCATCAGGTTGTTGTTTAACCACAATTGCGTTTTTAAAACCAGCCTTTTCAAAAGCTACATTCCATTGTAATACAGCATTTTTTATAGTTTCTCGCCATTGTATAGGGGTTGAGTTTTCCATCCACCAAGTAATAGGTTTTACCGGTTCAGATAATTCGGCTTCTGGGTTTTTCTTAACTAAGTTCCATCGGTTTATTAAATCGCGATATGGCGTTACACTAGTTGAAGTTTGGTCTGTGATTTCAGTAGTGAAGTAACCAACTCGAGGATCATCGAATCTAGGTTCAAAATCATTTTCTGGCATGGCAATTAAACTATGAAACACCTTTATACTAACATTTCTGCCATCGGAAACAGCACTAGAACCACCATTTAAAACGGATGGAGCCGAATACACATATTCCACCTCTAAATTTACATTTTCAGGATAGTTTTTTATGTCATTAATTTTTGTCTTTCCTTTATCCAAGCCTCCTAATTTAAAAGAGCTAGGAGATGTTCCTGGTCTCGAAGCTGGTTTTATTTGCGAAAATGTTTCTTTTAAAAACAAATCGTTAGCTTTTATTAGGTACAAACCTTCATCCGCGTTAGTGGCTTCAATTTTTAAGCTGGCCATAATACCTTGGCTAATATTGGCGTCTTTCGATTTTGAAATAGCATTATTAGGGTCGAAATAAAACGAAGTATTTTGAGTTGTAAACTCTATTTTATTAAAGTATTTTGATACTGTAAACACTTTAGAACCTTTATAAGAGCCTCTATTTATTCTTCCGGCATCTAAAACACCATCCGCAATTTGGCTAAAGTATATAAACTCTTTGTCTAATTGATTTTTTGTTATAACCATTTGTATTTCACCTGTAATAGTGTCTTGGTAAACAGTAAACAAACCTTCAATTTTTTTACTTGATTTTGTTAAGTCTGCAATAGATTTTTCTTTTAACTTTTTAACAGGGTTGTTTTTTGTAGCTTCAACAGCATTTTTTTTATTCCTCTTTTTTTTATTTTGAGCTTCTGCACCAAATGGTGCTAAAAGAAGTAAGATTAAGAAAGAAATGGGGAAAAGCTTAAAAGTAATTTGATTTAATTTCATAGGGAGATTTTGTGATTTATTAGGATTTCACCTAGTTATTTGAATTAGTCGCAGTAAAAATAGGTATAAACCAATATTCCTTCACCAAAATAAAAGTTAAAATAAATGTTATTGTAAGGTTTTACTATAATTTTTTATTTTTTACCTTTAACCATATGATTAAAGACACTAAAATTGCCGTATTAATTGATGGAGATAATATCCCGTCAAAATACATTACAGAAATGATGGAGGAAATTACCAAATATGGTACGCCTACCATTAAACGTATTTATGGAGATTGGACTAAGCCGCATCTATCTAAATGGAAAAATGTTTTGCTTGAAAATGCCATTACACCCATACAACAATATGGCTATACTACAGGTAAAAACGCTACCGATTCTGCAATGATTATTGATGCAATGGATATTTTATATTCCGAAAAGGTGAATGGTTTTTGCTTAGTGTCTTCCGATAGTGATTTTACTAAACTTGCTACGCGTTTAAGAGAAGCTGCTATGGTAGTTTATGGAATGGGCGAGAAGAAGACGCCTAATCCTTTTATTGTGGCTTGCGACAAGTTTATTTATTTAGAAATTTTAGCTCTTGATGAAGATGAAGATCCTAAGGACAAGCAATCTAATAAACCTAAAAAGGCAAATCTTTACAACATTACACCAAAGGTTATTAAATTACTTAAAAACTCGGTTGATGATGCTGCCGACGATGATGGTTGGGCATTTTTAGGCGATGTAGGTTCTTTAATCCTTAAAAAACAACCTAATTTTGATTCTAGAAACTTTGGATTTCAAAAATTAACACCACTTTTTAAATCGTTGCCACAATTTGAGTTGGAACAGCGGGACCAAACCAACGGACGATTTAAATTAATTTTTGTTAAGAATAAATAATGCTTTCAATAGCGTTATAAAGCGTCTGCTTAACATTAGAAGTTACTTTGTTGTTATTTGCAAATTTTTGATTCAATTCCAATTCTACACCAATATAGTTTTCAGGAAATTGTTTGCGTAAATAGGTTGTAAAACCGTCTGATTTCCCTAAATACGGATAATTATAACGGACATTAAAATCAGGATAGAGCCTATTTATTTCCTTTTTTAATACGGTGCAATAGGCTTTTTCTTCTTTTATTCTAGAGTCAAATAATAAACCAATATCGCAACGTCTTTCAATAGTATTTAAAATAGGAGTGAAGCTATGTACCGAGATATGCAGTACTTGCTCATTGGTATCAACTAACTTTTTTATTTGCGATTCAACATCATGTCTGTAAACATAATAATAGTCAATTATTAAACCGTTTTTCTCTGGTCTTGTGAGGTTTTTACTGAATTCTGAAAATAACTTATCATGGTGTAACGAACGGTTAAGCTCTATAAGTAGCCTACTTACCTTACTAAATTTCGAAAAATAAGCAAGAGGTTGTAAGGCTGTAAAGAGGTCTAAAGCACCTAAATCGTAACTTCGGTGTGTATTTAACACATCTTGAGCGTTTTCAAAATAATTATGAAAGTTTTCTGGAATAAAGCATCCTCCATGTTCGCAAGTTAAAATGAGTTTCAT
Organism: Algibacter sp. AS12; assembly: GCF_046736315.1. Taxonomy (NCBI): domain Bacteria; kingdom Pseudomonadati; phylum Bacteroidota; class Flavobacteriia; order Flavobacteriales; family Flavobacteriaceae; genus Algibacter; species Algibacter sp. AS12. The sequence continues at coordinate 3,931,144 of NZ_CP151841.1, read as the reverse complement.
GCTCTAAACAAGCTGTTAGTTTGTAGACAATTTGCTAAGTCAAAATAAATGGTTTTAATGTTGTCTTCTGAAAAGTCATTGTCAATGGCTTTTAATATTCTGGTTGATAACGTACCTTCATTTAATATAATATCTAAGGCTTCATAATGCGATGTATCAATATTAGATTTTACGTCTTCGTATATTTTTTTCCAAATATTTTGAACGCTTAAAGGTTCATGGATTCGGAATAAGTCTAAATAGTTAATATCTGAAACTATATAAGCTTCACCTGATTTTATAATAGGGTTTAAAAGATTAAAAAGGGATGCATTCGACCATTCTTTTTGATTTGAAAGCGAAGTAAAACCGTTATTAACAAGATGTTTTAAAACTTCAATTATAAGGACACAAATGGCCATATCTGCCTTTGGGCATTCTTGTATATCTACTAATCTAATTTCTATAGCATTTCTATCAAACCTAGCAATAGCGCCTCTTGAGTTTAAAAAATGATGATCCAGTATATTCTGGTTATCAAAAGGTTTGATTGCTTTTTTAATAGGTTCGAAAATGGTTTTATGATAATCCGATTTATTAAAAACTTGTTCAGGAATTACAAAACCTGTCATTTCTGGTATTTCCTTTTGGTTGGTTTTATAATATTCCAAACGGGTATCTTTAAAGCCCGTAGATAGCCCTTCAAGAATTGGAGAACTTGCACATAACCCAGGAATAAGAGGTAGCAGAATTCGTATGGCAGCATGTAGTTTTTCAAATTCATTATCGTCGTAAAACGGTAAATTAATATGCGTGCTTTGTACGTTGCTCCAACCATGACCTTTACAATTAAAAATTCTGTTGTAAAGCTCATACACTTCACTATAACTGTGTTTCCAGAGTTGTGTATCGGTTAACGGATTCATTAACGGATGTGAGGCTGTTGGTAATAATTGCGTATTTAAAGGTTGTAATAACGCATTGATTTCTACTATGTTTTTATGAAACTCATTGGATAAGCTATTTAAATTAGCTGTTGGTCCATTGGTTTTTATTTCTACAACATGAGCTACCAATTCGTTGCTCCAAGCAATAGCGCCATTTTCAATATCGGAAGTTAGCTCACCATTCTTTTTTGTTAAGAGTGCATCAACTATAGGAGCTACCTTTTGGTTAGATTGATTGACTAACATGTATTCTAATTCGATACCATAAACTTCAAATAAATGATATTTTTTACCCATTACGTTACTATTAAAATTTTAAAATTTCGAGATTTACCTCGTGTGTTTTTTTTGTGGAGTTAGTGTTTGTTTTGCCCGCTTATAAAGTGTTTTATTCTAATCGCTTTTTTAAGGTATTTAAAACTTCAATATATACGTTGTCTCCATAATATTCGTCTTCTACACCAAAATCTATATTTGGGTTATCATTAATTTCTATAACCATAGGTTTTTTATTAACGACTTTTATATCTATTCCGTAAAGCCCTTTACCCATAAGTTTAGCCGATTTTATGGCCATGTTCAAGATGTTTTTGGGCACTTTTTCTATGGGTAAACAATCCGCATCGCCATCTTGCTCGTTTTTTTTCTTGGCATTCCAATTATAGATTTGCCAATGCCCTTTGGCCATATAGTATTTACAAGCAAAAAAGGGTTTATCGTCCATAATACCAATGCGCCAATCGTAGGTTGAAGGGCAAAATTCTTGTGCAATTATCAAATCAGATTCTTTAAGCATGTCGTTTACCAGCGCGTTATATTCAGCTTCGTTTTTAGCTTTTTTTACACCAAATGAGAATGTGGAATCGGGCGCTTTTAAAACACAAGGTAAACCCGTGTGTTCTAAAATGGTGTCTCTATTATCTTTGTGTACTATTATAGTTTTAGGAGTTGCAATATTTGCATTCTGTAAAGCTTCGGCCATATACACCTTATTGCAGCATTTTAAAATAGCATCAGGATAATCTACAATAGCAATGCCTAATTGTTGGGCTTTTCTAGCAAAGGCATAGGCTTCATTATTTACATCGGTGCTTTGTCTTATAAACAAGGCATCAAAAGAAGTTAAGCGTGATAAATCCTTTGGCTCAATAACTTCAGCATAAATATTCATTTTTTCAGCAATATCTATAAACTTTTTAATAGCCTTAGGGTTGCTTGGTGGCGCAGGATCATTAGGGTCAACTAAAATGGCTAAATCGAAATCTGAATTGATTACTTTTGGTGTATCGTAGCGTTTTTTAGAAAAGAATTGATTAGCAAATACATGAACACTTTCCATATGCTCTTCGGGTATTTGCGATTCTGAAATAGCTTTAATACTTTGAATGTTCCATTTGGTAGTGTAATTAAACTTCACCCTTAAAAAAGGCACTTGAAAATGCTTGTAAAATAAGCCGCTTAATTCCTTATATTTTTTAGCTACGTTTTGCCCAAAATAAATACTTAAGGTAAACTCTTGAGACTTTATGCCTTTTAAACTTTTCTGAATTGTTTCTTCAAATTCATCAGATACCATTCTAACCAATTTAATGGTTTTTAAATCTACAATATTTTTAACTGTAGGTATTGCTGAATGTCCGCGAGCTTCTGCTAAAAGAGAGACATAATAGCCCTTAGATTGGTAGGAGTAATCTTTACAAAGATTAAAGATTCTTGCTTTTTTAATTTTTGAAAAATCAGGATTAGTAAGGTAATCTTGTGATGAAATTACTTTAATATTTTCAATGGAAAAACTCCATTTATCTGTCTGATTTACAACAATATATTTGTTCATTTTTAGTAAAGTAACCCCATGTGAGTTTTGAGTAAAATTATTCTTTTTTAGAATATGTTTTACAAATAATAAAAATAATTTTATAAAATATTTTTATCTAAAAATGACATTAAAATAGGTGATTAACTATTATATAGCGCCTAAAATTTTATCCATAACCCAACTGGTATGTAGGGCTGTTTGTCCTGTAGAAGGATGTTTTTTATCATGGTCGTTAAAATAGTTTTGCATATTCTCAACATGATATTTTTGGATGTGTTTGGGGTTGTCTATAAAAAGTTCTTCCTTTATCTTATCGGTTTCCAAGTAAATAGGGTTTTCATGAAATACTGAAAACTTAATGGTGCCTTTACTGCCATAAATGGTTACTAAGTCTAAATGATGATGGCATCCAAAATTCCATGTTCCCGAACCTGTAATACCATTGTCGAGCAGCCACGACGCTGTAACGGCATCTTTTGCAGAGTATAAACCTTGTTGGTTTAAACTAAAGCCTGTAGCATTGCTAATTTGGCCTAAAAAGAAGGTAAATAAATCTAAACCATGGCTTGCTAAATCATCAAAATAGCCTGCAGGTGCAATGTTATTATCTGTTCGCCAGTTATAATTTTTCGAGGTGTCTAGTTCGCTTGCGGGTTTGCTTAAATGTGAGTTTATATGTCTTACGTCGCCAATAAGTTGGTTATCTAGCCATTCCTTAACTTTTAAAAATCGGGGTAGTGAACGTCTGTAATAAGCAACAAACAACGGTATGTTTTTTTCTTGAAATGCCTTTTGAATCTCTAAACTATCAGCATAACTAGGTGCTAATGGTTTCTCGATACAACAAGGTTTGCCGGCAGCGGCTATTTTTATCGCATAGAGTTTATGGGTGTCTGGTGGTGTGGCAATATACACAGCATCCACATTGGGGTCGTTAATTAAAGCATCGGCATCCGTATACGTGGTTGGAATGTTATGTCGTTTAGCATAATCCAATAATTTTTCTTCGTTACGACGCATAACGGCTACAACCTTAAAACCTTTAGTTTGTTGATATGCTGGTCCGCTTTTAACTTCGGTAACACTTCCGCATCCTATAAATCCCCAATTCATAATTTGATAATTTAGAAATTAAAAAAAGAGAACCGTTTAGTTCTCTTTTTAATTACTTTATAATTTAATTTACTCTGTTGTTTCCTCCATGGTGTGATATACATTCTGAACATCGTCATCTTCTTCAAGTTTTTCAAGTAGTTTCTCCACATCTGCTGCTTGTTCTGCATTAAGTGGTTTTGTTACTTGCGGTATGCGCTCAAACCCAGAAGATAATATTTCAATCTCTCTAGATTCTAATTCGGCTTGAATAGCTCCAAAGCTTTCAAAAGGTGCATATATTAAAATCCCATCATCGTCTGCAAAAACCTCTTCGGCACCAAAGTCTATAAACTCTAACTCTAATTCTTCAGGGTCTAATCCTTCAGCATTAATTCGGAAATTACAAGTATGGTCGAACATAAATACCACAGAGCCAGAAGTTCCTAAACTACCATCGCACTTATTAAAATAACTACGCACATTAGCAACGGTTCTTGTATTATTATCGGTAGCAGTTTCTACTAAAACAGCAATACCATGCGGTGCATAACCTTCAAATATAACTTCTTTATAATCACCTTGACCTTTTTCACTTGCTTTCTTTATGGCACGCTCAACGTTATCTTTTGGCATGTTTACAGATTTCGCATTCTGTATAACTGCTCTTAAACGCGAGTTACTATCCGGATCTGGGCCACCCTCTTTTACAGCCATAACAATATCTTTACCAATACGTGTAAAGGCTTTGCTCATAGCAGACCAACGTTTCATTTTCCTTGCTTTTCTAAACTCGAAAGCTCTTCCCATAATTATATAATTTGTTTTTTATTTCCGACGAATCAGAAATATTTAAATTCATTTAAAATTTTCAATGTAGCAAATTTAAAAAAATCTACTAATTGAGCTCCTTTAAATTTTTATAAAGTTTAATTTACTGGCTAGTGTTTAAAACTGCTAGTTACTTTATTCCTCATCTGGCTCTACAATGTTCTCTATAGCTTCGGCTAATAAAAAATCTTTATTAGTAACACCATCGGCATCGTGAGTTGATAACGATATGGTAAGTACGTTATATGTATTGCTCCAATTGGGATGATGGTTTAAAGCTTCGCACTCAAAAGCGATTCGGCTCATAGCACTAAAGCAATCTTTAAAGTTTTCGAATTCGAATTCGCCGTGTATGGCATTGTCGTAGTATTCCCAATCTGGAAATCGAAGTAATTTTTTCTCTATATCGTCGTCTGATAGTTTATTCATACTTATGGTTTTAGTAATTCTTATTAAAAATAAACTATATTTTTAAATCTGTTAGAATATCGTCACTCTTAATTTGTAAATGTTTTGGGAGGGTATTGAATTTAGGTAAAACAGCTAAATATCTATCATCATTTGTAGTATAAACCCTTTTATAAATGGGCTGATTTATTAATTCTAAAGATTTTACTATTTCTTTTATAAAATCTTCATGATGTACCAAATCGTTACTTCCTAGATGGTAAACACCAAATTTATTTCGGTTAATCATATAATGAATTTGTTGTGTGATTTTCGATGCAGTTGTAACATTCATTATTAAATTAGGAAAAACCTCGATAGCTTCCTTTTTGTTGGTAAGATTAATAATGTCCTGTACTCTTGGTGAATGTGAGCCAAAAACCATAGGCAACCTTAATATAACGACTTGTTTTTTAGGCAAGCGCAATAGCATGTTTTCAATTTTAATTTTGAAATGCCCATAAATGCTATTACTATATGTTTTATCGTATTCGTAACTCGGGTATTTTATATATGCATCGAATACGTTGGCAGACGAAACAAAAATAATCTTTATTGCATTTATTAAAACATACTCCGCGATATGTTGATGCATTAACACTTGCTTTGAAAAATCGCCTCGTAAAGCAGAAATAATAATAGTAGGTTTTACAATGTCAAGTATTTCGTAAATATCATCTTCTTCAATATTATATTGAAAAAATTGATGGTTCTTTTCAAGCTGATTATTTGAGGTGTTGTAGGTGCCAAACGTTCTAAAATAGGGGTAGAGCTCCTTGTAAATCGAGCTTCCTAAAAAACCGCTTCCACCTATTATTAGTATTCTATGTTTACCTTCCCGCTTTATCATGTATTATAATTCACCAATGAAGATGCACTAGAAAATAGATTGTTTAGTTTTAGTTGTAAATTCTTGTAGCGCTAGCATACCAAGTTTAGAATTTCCTTTCTTGTTAAGACCAGGCGACCACGTTGTAATTACAAACTGGTCTGGTAATAGGGCTACAATGCCACCCCCAACACCGCTTTTTCCGGGTAAACCTACCTCGAAAGCAAACTCTCCAGCTTCGTCGTAAAATCCACAAGTAAGCATTAAAGCGTTTACACGTTTTACTTGCCTGTCGGTAATATGTAGTTTATTCTGTAAACATTTACCATTATTTGCAAAGAGGTAAAAAGTGTTTGATAACTGGCTGCATGTCATTTCTATTGAGCATTGATAGAAATAGAAATCTAATACAACATCGACCGGATTATTTAAGTTTTTGAATGATTTTAAAAGATTGGCTGCTGCAAAATTTTTAAACCCTGTAGATTGCTCCGATAGCGCTACATCAATATTATAATTAATAGAAGCATCGCCAGCTAGTTCTCGTACATAATTTAAAAAATCTTCTTTTGGGTTTTTTAAATGAGATACTAAAATATCTGCAATTACAATAGCCCCAGAATTTATAAACGGATTTCTAGGAATACCATTTTCAATTTCTAATAAAGCCAATTGGTTAAATGGGTGTCCAGATGGTTCTACATCGACACGTTTCCAGATATCTTCTCCAATAAGTGACATGGCCTTGGATAAGGCTAAAACTTTCGATATACTTTGTATAGAAAACAATTTATTATAATCGCCAACGCCATAACATTCACCTTTAGCTGTTCGTAATTGAATAGCAAAGTTTTCCTTATTCACGTGCGCTAATTCTGGAATGTAAGAGGCTACAACACCTTTATCAGTAGCTTGAATAGCATCCTGATAAATGCTGTTTAATACGGCTTGAAAATCTGTCATATAATTATTTGTAGAACGGCAATTTAACGACCGTAGCAGTAACAGCGTTTTTACGTATTTGTATATTTATTTTACTATTTACATCGGCAAAAACAGTAGGAACATAACCTAAGCCAATGCCTTTTCCTAACGACGGACTCATGGTTCCTGAAGTTACAACACCAATAGTTTTTCCTTGGCCATCAACAATATCGTAACCTTGGCGTGGTATGCCACGTTCTTCCAATTGAAACGCAATAAGTTTACGTTCGGTGCCTTGTTCTTTTTCGGCCTTTAAAGCTTCAGAGTTTGTAAAATCTTTAGTGAATTTTGTAATCCATCCTAAACCTGCTTCGATTGGCGAGGTGGTATCATCAATATCATTTCCGTAAAGACAATACCCCATTTCTAAGCGTAGCGTATCGCGTGCCGCAAGTCCAATAGGTTTAATGCCAAAATCGGCACCTGCTTCTAAAACCTTATCCCAAACTTGTTTTACTTCGTTGTTTTTACAATAAATTTCAAAACCACCGCTACCAGTATAACCTGTTGCCGAAATGATAATATGTTCGATACCCGCAAAATCGCCAACAATAAAGTTATAAAACTTAATGGCAGATAAATCATGACTGGTAAGGCTTTGCATGGCTTCAATAGCTTTTGGACCTTGAATTGCAAGTAAAGCGTAATCTTCACTTAAATCGCGCATGGTTGCACCAATATCATTTTTAGACCTAATCCAGTTCCAATCCTTTTCTATATTACTCGCATTTACAACTAGTAAATACGCATCGTCTTTAATTTTATAAATAATTAAATCGTCAACAATACCGCCATCATCGTTAGGCATACAGCTGTATTGCGCTTTACCAATAGTTAATTTAGAGGCATCATTACTCGATACTTTCTGTATTAAATCAAGCGCATGTGCACCTTCAATTAAAAACTCACCCATATGCGATACATCAAACACGCCAACACTATTACGTACGGTATCATGTTCGGCATTTACACCTTCATATTGTACAGGCATATTGTATCCTGCAAAAGGGACTATTTTCGCTCCTAGCGCTTTGTGAGTTTCTGTTAAGGCTGTGTTTTTCATTTAAAAATCTTTAGTCAAAAAATAAACAATAATTAAGCAAATTAATAAAATAATAAATCCCGATAATAAAGCTTTCTTCCTTTTAAAACCGGTAACAATATCTCCGATTGTATTTCCGAAAAATTTAATTATTCCAATTAAAATGTCTTCCATAGTTATAAAAACAAATGTATTGAAAATTTATATTAACGCTTTCCCGGAAGGATAAAAAGGTTTGTTAAAGTTAGGAGGCTTTGATTAAATACCTGTAAAACGAATTACAAGGATATTAAATTTTGTTCATCATTAAACTTTAGGAAATATTTTAGAAACTTTTAGTTTAAGTAGCTTATTTTCGTGCGGTTTAAAAAATTTAAATACTTTCTAAAAATTAGAGTTTTAATTATTAAATTGTAACATATAGTTTTATGATAATCTTAAAATCATCGACTATTTCTGTTATTTTATTAGTAAACAACTGTTTAAAGTAACACAATAACTTAGAAGGTTTTAAATAAAAGTGCTTATGACGAATAATATACTTATTGAGGATCAATATAAAAGAACATCTTTATTTGAAAAAGAAAATGTTAATTATCTCGTACATGTATTAAAAAGGTTTAATACGGTACCTAAAATAAATAACATTCAAATTATTACTTCTACTAGTGTACCAAATGTGTTTAAAATAGTACCCAACAAATCCATTATTATAGGAGAGTTATATTTAAGAAACCCCGTTTTAGCCTTAGTATATTTAAGGTATGGTATAGAATGGCAACTTTGGTATAAGGCCTTAGAAAATAAAAAAGACGATATCGCTTTATGTGACGTAGCAGCCTTTGAAGTTACCCGTATATTTTACCAGTTATTGCCTAAAGAAGATAAAGAAAAACTACAAAACCTTGATTATTTTCTAATTAATTTAATTAAAAATGATAGCACTATCGATGTTGATTTTTTACTGAAGAGTAAGGAGTTACAAGCATTTCATGGGTTAACAAGCGACAATAAAGTATTTAAAGAATCTTGGAAACCTATTGTTGAAAATTTAGCAAAACCTACCGAATATCTATTAATGGCAGGTGGCGATTTTAGATTAAATATAGATGAAGTTGAATTGTTAAACAAATATGGTTGTCGCCCGTTTCCTAGGCCAGATGCCTTTACATTTGCATCGTCTACAGCAACGAGTGTTTCTAATTTTGCATTCGATAAAACCGATAAGACTAGAAGCATTTTAATTAAAAACAGTCTTAAAAATGGATTTGAAACTAGTACTACGGATTTTTCGGAGTTACTAAAAACCAATTTTAGAAAAATATTCAAACTTAACGAAGCTTGCGAAATTATTTTTTCGCCTTCGGGAACAGATTCTTCTTTACAAATTGCGGCTATAACTCAAATTATTACCGATAAGGAAATTACACATGTTTTGGTAGCATCAGACGAGACGGGTAGTGGTGTGCCAGCTGCATTAAAAGGATGTCATTTCGAAAATAATACCGCATTAAATTTCCCTATTACTAAAGGGGAACAAATGGAAGGCTTTAGGGATGTAGATTTAATTAAAATTCCGTTTAGAGATGAAAAAGGACAATTAAAATCTACTGAAGCTTTAGACAAAGAAGTGTTTACAGCTATATCAGATACTAATAAATTGGGGCGCCATGTGGTGTTGCATGTTATGGATCATTCAAAACTAGGTTATCAATCGCCAAGTAAAAAAATGATGCAAGATTTAAATAGCATAAAGGATTTATCAATGCAAGTTATTATTGATGCCGCACAATTACGATTAGATCCATCTGATATTCAAAATTATTTAAAAAACGGATATATTGTTAGTATTACTGGTAGTAAGTTCTTTACAGGACCTCCTTATTCTGGAGCCTTAATTTTTCCAGAACGTGTTAGTAAACTAATCGATTGTGTAAAAAGTAAATTGCCAAAAGGTTTAGTGCAATATTTTAATGCTTCCGATTGGCCAACATCTTGGATTTGTTCAAAAAATTTATCCGATGGTTTTAATTATGGTTCTTACATGCGATGGAATGCCGCTATGGTAGAAATGGAACGTTATTTTAAAACACCAATCCTATATAGAAATATGGGTATTGAAATGTTTTGCAATTTTGTTGAAGACTCGATAAACGACGCTCCGTTTTTGCAGCCAGTTTACAGTGCTGTAACGCGTGCCAATACGTATAACAATAAAGAGTTTGGAATTCGAAATATGCGTACTATATTCCCGTTTTTCATTCTTAAAAATGAAGATCCTTTGACTGTCGATCAGGTAAAAAAGCTATACAAGTTGCTAAACTCAGATATTTCACAACATTTTGAAGGCACTCCTATTGAAACATTTAGATTGGCTGCACAGAAGTGTCATATTGGGCAAGCTGTAAACGTTAAATATACTAATGGCGTGCAAAGTGCTGTATTACGAATAAGTTTAGGGGCAAGAGTTATATCGGAAAGTTGGGTAAATAGAGATATTAGTCTCTTTTTTAGAAATATTGAATCGCAATTAGACCAGATTACGGTTATTATTAAAAAGATAGAATTGATACTTAATAACCCAGAGTTATTGGATTAATAAATAAGGCGTTATTTGCGATTTAATACCTCGTTTTCTTCATCTGTTAAAAGTCTGGAGTGTATTAAAAAGCGCAATCCTAAAGGTATTTCTAACGAAAAACTAGCACCTCGACCTTCCGTTACATCAACGGTTAAATGGGTGTGTTTCCAATATTCAAATTGGTCTTGATTCATATAAAAATTAACACCATGTACGGTGCCTAAAAGGATATCGCTTTCATCTAAATACATATCATATTTTTCAAATAGCATGGGCGCAGAACCATCGCAGCAACCACCACTTTGATGAAAAATTAATTCGCCATGTTTTGATTTTAATGTATCTAATACTTTTTTAGCCTTTTCGGTTATTGCAACGCTTTCCATAATTTAAATATATTAAAAAGGCTGAATCTTTAAAATAAATCCAGCCTTTGTGCTATTAATTGGTTTCTACTAAAAGAAGCCTAATTTGTTTTTATCATAAGAAATCAACATGTTTTTTGTTTGGCGATAATAGTTAAGCATCATCACATGGTTTTCTCTACCAAAACCAGATTTTTTATAACCTCCAAACGGTGCATGCGCAGGGTATGCATGGTAACAGTTTACCCAAACACGACCTGCTTTTATGGCTCTTGGTATTTGATAAAGTTGATGTGAATCTCGCGTCCAAACACCCGCTCCAAGACCGTATAATGTATCGTTAGCAATTTCTATAGCTTCGGCTTCATCTTTAAATTTTGTAACACAGGCTACAGGGCCAAAAATTTCTTCTTGAAAGACTCGCATTTTATTATGCCCCTCTAATAGTGTAGGTTTAATATAAAAACCGTTTGCCAAATTACCATCTAATGTATTGGCAGAACCTCCGGTTAATACTTTTGCACCTTCCTCTTTACCAATTTTAAAGTACGATTGTATTTTTTCGTATTGATCATTAGAGGCTTGTGCACCAACCATTGTATTTACATCGTATGGGTTGTCTTGAATAATGGCATTTGTTCGTTCAATTACACGCTTCATAAACGCATCATAAATATCTTCTTGCACCAAAATTCTAGATGGGCAGGTACATACTTCTCCTTGATTAAAAGCGAACAGAACAGCGCCTTCAATAGCTTTATCTAAATAAGCATCGTCATGATCCATAACAGAATTAAAGAACACGTTTGGCGATTTACCTCCAAGTTCCATAGTTACTGGGTTAAGGTTTTTTGATGCATATTGCATAATTAATTGTCCTGTTGTGGTTTCGCCTGTAAAGGCTACTTTATCTACTCTAGAACTCGATGCTAAAGGCTTACCAGCTTCGGGACCAAAACCATGTATAATATTTACAACACCAGGAGGGAATACATCTGCAATTTTTTCCATCAATAAGGTTGCGGATGATGGTGTTTGTTCTGCAGGTTTTAAAACCACACAATTTCCAGTAACTAAAGCTGGCGGTAATTTCCAGGATAACATTAGTAAAGGGAAATTCCACGGAATTATTTGTCCAATAACTCCTAAAGGTTCTTTAATATTCATGGATAAAGTATGCTGGTCTAACTCAGTAGCGCTACCTTCTTCCGATCGGATACAGGCAGCAAAATAACGCCAGTGGTCCACAGCCAAAGGAATATCTGCATTTAAAGTTTCTCGTATGGGTTTACCGTTATCACAAGTTTCAACCAGTGCAAACTCTTCTAAATTAGCTTCAATAATATCAGCCACTTTATTTAATAAGGTAGCACGTTCTGTTGCCGATGTATTACCCCAAGATTCTTTTGCAGCATTGGCAGCATCTAAAGCTAATTCTACATCTTCTTTTTGAGATCGGGGGTATTTAGCAATTAATGAATTATCAATTGGCGATGTATTTTCAAAATACTGCCCACCAATTGGGTCAACAAATTTTCCGTTAATAAAATTGCCATACTTCTCTTTAAACTTAGGTTTCGAATAACTCATGTAATTTCTTATTTAATTAGTAAATTGTTAAAAATTTAATATATAAAATGTGTTATATTTGTTTTTTATAAAGATATTTTATCAAATTCGAATTATCTTGAACATATTTATTATATTCTTGAACATATCTATTATTTAAACCGTTTTGTGCTAAAATTTTGTATTATTGAGTATGAAATCCATTATTAATCAACATAGAAGTAACAGAAAACTAACCACTTTAGTGGAAAACAGAACGACTTATAATGCTGATTATGCAGAACTTAACATATTTGAAACGCATGCTGTAGCAGAAAAAGTGGCTTTAAAATTCGATTTCCCCATAATAGCTAGTATGCTAACAGGGAAAAAGATTATGCATTTAGAAGGTTTTGAGTCGTTCGATTTTTTTCCGGGCGAATCTGTGGTTATGCCAAGTCGTAAAGAAATGATTATTGACTTTCCTGTGGCAACAAAAAATAAACCAACACAATGTTTAGCACTTGGTATCGATGCCGTAAAAATTAACGAAGTGGTCGAGAAATTTAATGAGCATGTGGCTATTGAAAATGAAAATAACACATGGAATTTAGATGCTACATCTTCGCATTTAATTAATAATACCGATGTAAATCACTTAATTGAGCGCCTCACATATACCTTTACAAATAATAATAAATCTAAGGATGTGCTTTTAGATTTAATGATACAAGAATTAATAGTAAGGTTACTACAAACCAAAGCGAAATCCTTAATTGTAAATAACCAAAATCAGGTATTTAACGACACACGAATTGGCACCGTTATTAAATTTATAAAGGAAAATCTAACTAATAAGGATATTAGTGTGGATTTACTTGCAAAGAAAGCTTACATGAGTGCGTCGCATTTTCATAAGCAGTTTAAAAACACGCTTGGTGTATCGCCAATAGATTATATTAATTCCGAAAAAATTAAGTTTTCAAAAAAACTTATAAAGGAATGTAAAAACAGTAGAATGTCCGAAATTGCCTTTAAATCGGGTTTTAACAATACCAGTTACTTCAATAGGCAGTTTAAAAAAATGGAAATGATGACGCCGCAACAGTTTAAAAAATCTGTTAGTCATTAATTAATACTTTTCTGGTCTTTTCTTAAATATGGGTATATCGCTTTCGCGGAATTGTTAAAAGCACACCATAAGCATAGCTACAAATAATAAGCTTTTTAACTATATATTTTATTAAATTTACAGGGTAATAAATTGAATATATGGGACCACTAGTGCATCATGTTTTTTTCTGGCTGAAAAATCCAGAATCTTTAGAAGATAAGCAACAACTTATTGAAGGTATAAAACAATTGAAAACCATCGAGCAAGTGGCCGATATTCATATTGGTGTTCCAGCTTCAACCGAAAAAAGAGATGTTGTTGAAAACAGTTATTCCGTTACCGAAATGCTAATTTTTGCAAATGAGCAGGATGAAGCTATATATCAAAAACATAAAATACATCAAGAGTTTGTTGATAAGCATCAACATTTATGGCGTAAAGTTTTAGTTTTTGACAGTAAAAGTGTGTTGTAAAGAATAGGTTTATTATGCCTTTTTTAGTGTTATTAAGCTATAGAGTGACACTAAAGCCCAAATACCTTCTAAAATAATAAATGGCCAATATTGTATTAAAATTGAGGCTATACAAGCCATAGATGCTCCAACAAGATTTAATAATATAAAAGCCAAATGCTTATTGTGTATTTTGCCTAAAACATTTAGCAAATATGCTAAAAGAATTTGGAATACGCCTAAAAAACCAATCCAGTCATCAAAAGTCATAACTAATTAATTTAAAAGAAATGATTTTAAATCGTTGTAAGTTGAAATTAAAGTCGCTTCCTTTTTTCCACCCATTACAGATTGTATTTGTTCAGGTAAAGGTTGCTCTTCTTTAATGACTTCTTCAACCACATCTAAAAATTTAGTAGGATGTGCGGTTTCTAAAAATACACAATGCGCATTAGGGTTTTGCTCTAAATGCGATTTACAACCTAAATAACCAACCGCTCCGTGTGGGTCGGCAACGTAATTGTAGGTGTTGTAAATCTCTAACATGGCTTCGCGAGTTTCATCATCAGAAAAACTGTAAGATGACACGTTTTCTTTTAAGGCTTCGAAGTTGTTTTTATAAATTTCTTGAATACGAATAAAGTTACTCGGTGCACCAACATCCATAGCGTTACTAATAGTTTGTACCGATGGTTTTGGCTCGTATAACTCCGAAATTAAGTAGCGTGTAACAACATTGTTTGCATTATTAGATGCTACAAAATGCTTAATTGGTAAACCTAGTTGTTGTGCCATCATACCAGCACATACATTACCAAAATTTCCACTAGGTACCGAAAAAACAATCTCTTTATTACTAGCTTTAAGTTGTTTATAAGCAAACATAAAGTAGAATAATTGCGGTAACCAACGTGCTACATTAATGGAATTGGCAGATGTTAATTGCATTTGGCTTGTTAGCGCTTCATCTAGAAACGCTGTTTTTACCATGGCCTGACAATCATCAAACGTTCCATTAACTTCTAAAGCTTTAATATTTTGACCTAAAGTAGTTAATTGCATTTCTTGAATATCGCTCACTTTTCCGCTAGGGTAGAGTATAACGACATTAACACCTTTTACACCTAAAAATCCATTGGCAACAGCTCCTCCCGTATCACCAGAAGTGGCAACTAAAACGGTAACTTCGTTTGTGTTGTTTTTATTAAAATAGCCTAAACAACGCGCCATAAAACGCGCACCAACATCTTTAAAGGCCATGGTTGGACCATGAAATAACTCTAAAGTTGAAATGCTCTCGTTTAGTTTTACAACAGGAAAATCAAAAGACAATGTTTCGCTAACAATAGTTTTTAAAACGTCTTCTGGAATTTCTGGAGATACAAATTGTTTTATAGCTTCAAACGCAATTTCAGAATACGATAAATTATCAAAATTATCCCAAAACGATTGTGGTAATGGCGTTATGCTTTCAGGAAAGTATAAGCCTTTATCTGGTGCTAGTCCTTTAATAACCGCATCTTTAAACGTTGTGTTTGGAGCTTGATGATTTAGTGAGTAGTAATTCATTGTTTTAATAAGTTGACCGAAGACCTTTGACGGAAGACGGGTGTTATTTGGTTTTCTATAAAGAAAATTTATTTTTATTTTTTTAATTCTTCAGCTCTAATAGAGCAAGACTTTTGTTAATGATAATAAGCCTTCTAGCTAATTATCTTTACACCTTCAGTATTAATTTTAGTAACATGTATTTCAAAAGCAATATCGGTTTTGGAATAAATAGCAGCCATAGCTTCTTTAACTTTAGTTGCTGTTTCTAAACCTTTGCTTAACGAAAATATGGACGGACCAGAACCTGAAATTCCAGCACCTAGAGCACCAGCAAGTAATGCAGCTTGTTTAACTTCATTAAAGTGCGGAATTAGTTGGCTTCTGTAAGGTTCTACAATAACATCGTTTAACGAGTTGCTAATTAAATTATAATCGCTAGTATGTAAAGCGTGCACTAAACTTCCTAAGTTTGCCCATTGCTCTATAGCATCACTTAATGGTACTTCTTTTGGCAATACAGCTCTAGACTCCGATGTTTTAATTTCTATTTGCGGGTGTATTATTGTAGCAAACAAATCATCTGGTGCGGGTATTTCTAAAATTTGTAAAGGCGATATGCTTTTAACCAAGGTAAAACCTCCAAAAAGAGCAGGAGCGAGGTTGTCCGCATGTTCGCATTTACTCGCTAAAGCTTCACCTTTAATAGCAAATTCTGTTAATTGTGTTTTGTTAAATGGTCTTCCAATAAGTTCATTCATTCCAAATACGCTACCAACAGCACTTGCAGCGCTACTTCCAATACCGCTTCCTGGTTTTATGTTTTTATAAATTTCAATTTCGAAACCAAAATCAACATTAATGGCATTGTACATTGCTAATGCCGATACACCAGCAACGTTTAATTCGGCCTCAAATGGTAAATCGAAATTCTCAATTTTGGTAATATGAATTCCTTTTTTATCTGTTTTTCTTATCACCATGTCATCGCCAACACTATCTAAGCAAAACCCTAAAACATCGAAACCACATGCTACATTGGCAACGGTTGCCGGAGAAAAAATTTTTATTTCGTTCATTACAAAAGTTCTTTTGTCATTTCCGCAAAAGCGGAAGTCTAATCAAGCAAACCGCTTACTTGTTTAATCGTTTCCTAGTCTAATAATGTCTGCAAATAAACCAGAAGCCGTAACTTCTGCACCTGCTCCGGCACCTTTAATAATCATAGGTTGCTTAGCATAACGTTCTGTGTAGAACATAACAATATTATCACTTCCTTCTAAATTATAAAATGGGTGTCCTTCTGGAATTTCTTGTAAGCTCACGCTTGCTTTTCCGTTATCGAACTTGGCTACATATTTTAATTGGCAGTTGTTTGCTTTTGCCGAAGCGTATAAGCTTTGGTAATGCGCTTCGTCTGCAATTAAAGTTTTGTAAAAATCATCTACAGAATCACTTTTTAATCCAGCTTCCGATAAGAATGATGTGTTTTCAATGTCTTCTAAATTCATTTTAACACCACTTTCTCTAGCCAAAATTAAAATTTTACGGGCAACATCTACACCACTTAAATCAATTCTTGGATCTGGCTCTGTATAACCTTCGGCTCCAGCTTGTTTTACCACATCGTAAAACTTAGTTTTATCTGTAAAGTTATTAAACACAAAGTTTAAACTACCAGATAATACCGCTTGTATTGAGTTTACTTTATCGCCAGAAGCAATTAAATTATTTAAAGTGTCAATTACAGGTAAACCTGCTCCAACATTAGTTTCAAATAAATACGGTGCGTTGTATTTTAATGATAATTCTTTAAGGTTCTTGTAGTTGTTGTATTCACTAGAACATGCAATTTTATTACAAGCTACAATACCAATACTTTCTTTTAAATATTGCGCATATAAATCGGCAACATAGGCATTTGCGGTAACATCAACAAAAATACTGTTACGTAAATTTAAGGCTTTAGTGTTTTCAAAAAAGCCCTGTAACGATGCTTTTTCGCCTTGCTCTAATTGCTCTTTCCAATTTTTTAAATCGATGCCGTCTTCATTAAAAATCATGTGTCTAGAATTCGATAATCCAGCAACACGTAATTTAATTTTAAGATTGTCCTTTAAGTATTTTTTCTGTTGTTTAATTTGTTCTACCAAACGTTCGCCAACATTTCCAACACCTGTTATAAAGACATTAATTTGTTTTGTTTTAGATTCAAAAAACTGCTCGTGTAAGGTATTTAAAGCTTTTTTAACGTCTTTTTCGTTAATAACAGCTGTTATGTTTTTTTCTGAGGCACCTTGAGCAATGGCTCTAATATTAATATTGTTTTTTCCTAAAGTACTAAACATTTTACCGCTAATACCTTGGTGGTTTTTCATGTTATCGCCAACTAAGGCAATTATAGATAATCCTGTTTCAACAATAATAGGTTCTATTTTGCCTAAAGCAATTTCATTTTCAAAAGCGGTATCAATTGCTGTTTTTGCAGTTTCGGCTTCTTTATCTTCAATTCCTAAGCAAATAGAATGCTCTGAAGAGGCTTGAGTAATCATAATCACATTTATTTTTTCTTGTGATAATGTTTCAAACAAACGTTTTGAAAATCCAGGAATACCAACCATTCCTGTGCCTTCTAAAGTTAATAATGCAATATTGCTAATGTTACTAATTCCTTTTACCGGCGAACTAGATTTTGTTTCTTCATTAGAAATTATAGTTCCAACAGCATCTGGCTCTAAAGTGTTTTTAATATGAATAGGGATTTCTAAACTTAACACAGGTTGAACCGTTGGTGGATATAACACTTTGGCACCAAAATGCGATAATTCCATAGCTTCTTGATATGAAATTTTATCGATTGGATAAGCCTGTTTTACTAATTTAGGATTGGTTGTAAACATACCGCTTACATCCGTCCAAATTTCTAATTGTTCAACATGTAGTGCTGCAGCAATTATAGCTGCCGTAAAATCTGAACCACCGCGACCAAGCGTTGTTATTTCTCCTAGTTTAGATTTAGAAATAAACCCAGGAAGAATTGTTATTTTTTGATTAGCAGATTTAAAATACTCACGAATATTAGTATTTGTAACTGTATAATCAACCTCTGCTTTAGTAAAGTTGGAGTTTGTTACTATAAGCTCTTGTGAATTTTTAACATTGGCAGATAAACTTCTGTTTTTCATAGTTTCTGCTATGATAAAAGACGATAATAATTCGCCAAAACTAACAAGCTTATCTGATGTTTTAGGAGATAATTCATTAATTAAATAAATACCTTCCAATAAACTTTTTAGGCTTTCAAGTTTATCCTCAACAAACTCCAAAATGGCAGTATGGTTGTCTGGATTAAGCTCTGTTATAATGTTAAAATGTCTTTCTTTTATACCTTCAAACGTTTCTAAAAAGGCTTCATCTTTATTTTGCGCTTGTTTGCCTGCTAAAAGTAATTTATCTGTAATGCCACCAACCGCAGAAACTACGCAAGCTATAGTATCAGTTTTACTATAATCTACTAGTATGTTAATAACGTTATTTATATTTTTTGAAGAGCCTACTGAAGTACCTCCGAATTTTAAAACTTTCATGTTTTAATGTCTTATATAATTAAAAATAATAGTTGAGATGTTGTAATTTTTTAAAATTACAAAAAAAGTGTGCGGAATATATATAACTAGTAACCCCAAAGGGTTGTAGTATTTGTAATTGTACCAAAAATAGATGTAGTTCCTTTTACTAGAAAAGAAACAGTTTGAAGTGTATTTTGGTTGAAATGATTCATTATAGTTATATAATACCCATCAAAAGTATTACTTTTAGGCTTATAAAAAAACTAAAATAACTTTTTTACAATATTCTTATCTTCAATCGCTATTCGTTTAAAAAAAACGACAAATTGCAATAAGAATTGAAAAATCTATAATAACACATGAAACTTCCATAACGAAAAGTTAAATCTTAACATTCAAACTATGTGGAAGCTATATGTGACCATTAAAATATAATTAAAAAGAACAAATGAAACTATTTTCTAAAGAACAGATTTACGAAGGAGATAAACTAACGGCTGAAAGACAAAATATTACCTCAACCGAATTAATAGAGCGTGCTGGTACGCAAATTTTTAATTGGATTCATGCACGAATGCAAGGGGCACAAGTACCTATTCATGTGTTTTGCGGAATTGGCAATAATGGAGGCGATGGCCTTGTTTTAGCGCGACATTTAATAACTCATGGTTATAATGTAAATACCTATATAATTAATTGTAGCGATAAGCGATCCAAGGATTTTTTGGTGAATTATGATAGGATTAAAAATGTGACTAAAAAATGGCCAGTTCTTTTAAATTGTGCCGAAGATTTTCCTGCGATAAACCCTGAAGATATAATAGTTGATGCCATTTTTGGTATAGGATTAAATAGACCTGTAGATGAATGGGTTAAACAATTGTTTTTACATTTTAGAGCTAGTAAAGCATTTACTTTAGCTATTGATATACCATCTGGATTGTTTCCTGATAAGGCTATTGAAGATGAAAATGCCGTAGTTTGGGCGGGGTATACTTTAAGTTTTGCATCGCCAAAATTGGTGTTCTTTTTGCCAGAAACTGCTAAATACACAGTGCAATGGGAAGTCTTGGATATAGGCTTAGATAAAGAGTTTTTGTATACCACTCAAACCGAAGTAGAACTTATTGGTAAACATGAGGTATTATCTAATTACATTCCGCGAGAAAAATATTCGCATAAAGGGCAATTTGGACATACGTTAATAGTTGGCGGTAGTTATGGTAAAATTGGTGCTGTTACACTGGCTAGTAGAGCTGCGTTGTCTTCTGGTGCAGGATTAGTTTCTGCATATGTACCAAAATGTGGGTATTACCCTTTGCAAACATCTTTTCCTGAAGCGATGGTAATTACAGATACTGATGAAGAAAAGATTACTAAAATTAAATTTAATATAGAACCAACTGTTATAGCTTTTGGAATAGGAGCGGGAACAGATAATGAAACGGCTAGTGCATTTGAAGCCTTTTTAAAAACCAACAAAGCGCCTTTGGTTATTGATGCCGATGGTATTAATTTACTGGCTAAAAAGAAATCTTTATTAAAACTTTTACCTGAAGCTACAATTTTAACACCACATCCAAAAGAATTAGAGCGTTTAATGGGAACCTGGAAAGATGATTTTGATAAGCTTAAAAAAGTTAAAGCGTTTTCGAAAAAGCATAAAGTAATAGTTATTATAAAAGGTGCTAATAGTATTACGATATTTGATGATAAATTATATGTAAATACTACAGGGAACTCTGGATTATCTACAGCGGGTAGTGGCGATGTTTTAACGGGTATTATTGCGGGTTTAGTGTCGCAAGGGTATAATCCTTTGGTTGCTGCTATTTTTGGGGTGTATTTACACGGTAAATCGGCAGATATAGCTGTTGAAGATTTTGGATATCAAAGTTTAATTGCCAGCCATGTTATAGATTATCTTGGTGAAGCGTATTTGGATTTATTTAAACAACCTGAACAGCCACCTCAACAAGAAGAGGAAATAAAAAAGTAAGCTCAAAAGGTATAAAAATAAAGAGCCCTCAATAAAGAATTTACCTTTAAAGAGGGCTTTTTATTTTTAACGCATTTATGTTAGATATTAAGTTCGTTAAACAATTGGATTAACTGAGGGCTTGAAGGTCTAGGTGCATTAGCATCTACAATATTTCCTTTTGGATCCACTAAAATAAATTTCGGTATACCTTGAATTTGGTAGTCTTGTACAAAAGCAGAATTCCAATCGCTATCCGCAAATAATTGTATACCTCCTAAGTCTTTTTCAACCACCATAGTTTTCCATTTTTCGTAATCTCTATCCTTATCAATAGAAATACTTACAAACTCAATATTTTTACCAAAATATTGTTTTTCAACTTTTTGTAAATGTGGTATTTGTTGAATGCAAGGTCCGCACCAAGTAGCCCAAACATCGATATAAACGTACTTTCCTTTTAAATCTTCTAAAGATGTTTTACCACCAGAATGATTTTCGTAATTAGTAAATTTAGGCGATGGTTTCCCCTTTTTTAGTGCAGTAAGCTTGTTGTATTTTTCAGTTACAGTAGTGTTGTTTTTTTCGTTAGTAGAATTCTTTAAAAAAGTGTTATATAAAGCATCTACATCATTTGAATACGTTAGGTTGAAGTTTACGAACTCAAATAACAAAGTGTTTTTTATCGGTTCACTTTCTACGGCACTTACGGTTTTAAGAAATGCTAAATCGTAAGCAATAGAATCTTTAGTTTGTAATTCTCGAGCTTTACTAGCATAATGATCGTTGACAATACCTTTGTAATGACTAGAAAACTCAAAATCTTCGGCATTTGAAAAATCCATACCATCTAAATCATTTAAGAAGTCTTCTGAAACTTTAAAGTCATTATTTTTTGTAAAGTATTGATGCGCTCTTTCAAAATTACTAAGGCTACTTAAATACCCATAATTAATGCTTCTTTTTTCTTTAGAAATAAAATCTGAAGGTAAATCTTTAGCATTTTTTAAAATATCCTCTTGGGTGTTTTTAAACTCTAACATTTTAGCTTTATAACTAGCTTCATCAAGTACAAAAATTTCTGCACTTTTTTTGGCAAGCTCCATTTCTGCTTTTCTTTTGGCCACAAAATAGTTGTTTATTTTAGAGCCATTACCCGAAATAGCAATGGTATTATCAAAATTTGTAGCATCGTAAGTTATATTTAAATTAAAGCCTGGAGCTAAATTTAAAAACACTGGATTTTTACCGTCATACAATACATAAGATTTTATGTCTGTGCTTAAAGTATCAGTAAAAGTACCATCTGCAGCAACTTTTATAGGCGCTGAAAAAGTACGGTCTTCACTGTTAATGGTAAGTTCTCCGGGTTGCTTGTTTGTTATTTTTCCAGAAATAACAGCATGATTTTCAGTTGCAGTTTTTATTTCTTTTTTGCAATTAAATACGCTAATTGCAAGCGCTATTAAAAGTAGTTTTTTCATTGTTATAGGTTTTCAGGATTCAAAAATAGAAAATACCTGAGTTTTGTATGTTAAATTGATTTTTAATTAACATTTATTATAAATGTAGGGTTATAGTTTATGCGTTAGCTTTTCATAGTCTACAATTTCTGGAATAATATTTAAGGCAAACAGTTCTTTTTGAACATTCATAACGGTTTCTTTTTCTATTAGTGTTTGCGACCATTCCGTAAGTCCTAACCATTCTTGCACATCTTCTAATTTTTGTTCGTAACGATTTGCAATGGTTTTATCAATATTAGGAATGTCTTTAAAATCTGAAGTAGTTTGATTAATAATGTCTAAAATGGTTTTTAACTCTTCACTATTATTCTCAATAAATTCATTTCTAACAGCAATAACAAAACATGGCCAAGGAGAAGGGCAGTTGTCTATACGTCTAAACACACCATTATCTACTATGGGCTTTGTTGTGAATTTTTCCCATAAAAAATAATCAGCTTGTCCATCGGTTAAACCTTCAACAGCGCCATCAAGGTTTTTTATAACTTCAAAATCTAAATCTTGGTCTAAATCCCAATTATGATTTTCGGCATTTATATAAGCCATTAAATGAGATCCAGAACCATATCGACTAATAGCAGCCTTAGTACCTTTTAAATCTTCTACGTTTTTGTAGTCTGAATTGTGAGCCACATGCACACCCCAAATTAGAGGAGTCTCCACGTAAGTCTGCACAATTTTACTAGGGTTACCATCTATAATATCTTTTATAATACCTTCGGTTAAAATTACAGCAATATCAATATCGCCATCTCTAAGGGCTTTACACATGGCACCTGTTCCGCCGTAATAATCGTGCCAACGTAGGTTTATGTTTTTGTCTTTGTATTCGCCATTTTTAAGCGTTAAGTACCAAGCTAAATTAAAATGCTCTGGTACACCGCCAATATTAACTTTCTTCATTAATCAATCGGTTTTATCTATAATTTTGTTTAGTGCGTAAGTAATTAAGTTTGAAATTACGGTATTAGAATCTTTGCTAAATGTACCTATTGCTCTGTTTGCAATAATAGCATTTAAAGAAATAGCTTTATGCCCTAAGAGACTTGAAAGTCCATAAATAGCAGAGGTTTCCATTTCTAGATTGGTGATTCTAATGCCATTATGATTAAAAGCGTCCATTTTATCGTTTAGTTTGCCATCCTGAATCGCTAATCGTAATACGCGTCCTTGTGGCCCATAAAAACCACCAGCTGTTGCTGTTAAACCTTTATGTATATGGCCTGCTTCAAACAGCTTTTCTAATTCTGCGCTCCCTTTAATTATAATAGGGCTCGCTTTGTCCTTATGCCAATCGGTTTGTTGGGTAAAGGCCTCCTCAAGTTCTGGAGTTCTAATGCTGCCGGTTTTATAAGCTTGCAACATACCATTCATATCTAGGGCATGTGTGCTTATTAAAAATGAATCGACATCAATGTCTTGTTGTAAAGAGCCAGAAGTACCTATTCTTATAATATTTAAGCTTGTTAGCGATTCTTTTATTTTTCGGGTTTTAAAATCTATATTGACAAGGGCGTCTAATTCATTTAAAACAATATCTATATTATCGGGACCTATTCCCGTAGACATTACGGTAATACGTATGCCTTTATAGTAACCAGTTTGCGTTTTGAATTCGCGTTTTTGAGTTTCAAATTCTATAGAATCGAAATGAGATGTTACTTTACTAACACGATCTTGATCGCCTACAAAAATTATGGTG
Organism: Algibacter sp. AS12; assembly: GCF_046736315.1. Lineage (NCBI taxonomy): Bacteria > Pseudomonadati > Bacteroidota > Flavobacteriia > Flavobacteriales > Flavobacteriaceae > Algibacter > Algibacter sp. AS12. Next base: position 3,906,794 of record NZ_CP151841.1, on the reverse strand, counting down.
TCTGCAATGTGTTCTGGTTTTAAATTTAAATGATAAATACTACCATCTGGATTTAAAATAAGTTCTGATTCTTTAATCGACATTAGTAATTGTTTTAACAAGTTTATTCAGCTTTTTGCTGAATTGATATTCGTATTTATTTACTCCGCCAAAGCACATATTACTATCAATTTTATGTGAAGAATTATATTGGCCAATAAGTGTTTCGTGACCTGTTCTATTTAAAACTAAGGCATCCTTTTCTTCGGTATAAAAAACACTTAATTTATCTATTAAACGTTTAAGTTGCATATCGCCAAAGCCGTAGTAACCTTGGTAGTTTAAAGCATAACCTAAAAGATGGTGTTTTGATTTTATGGTGTTATCTCTCACAATTTCTAGAATGTTTCGTTCTAGGGTATTTAAACCATCAACAGAATCTGGAAAACGTTTTAAATGTGCCTTTAAGCAATTTGTTAAATATTTAAACGACGAATTTTTAACAATAAAAGGCTTTAATAAATTATGATCTTTTCCGCAGTAAATACCCCAAACAGTTGTAGCTATATCAATGTCACTTTTGTTTAAAGCTATTTTATTTTTATAGTGTTCTAGAAGTTGTTCGGTATTAAGTTCGGTTAACGCTTTTAAAGTTTTACTTCCTGGAACACGCCCGCTACAAACCAAATAAAGCGGAAGGTCTATTTTTTTATACTGCAGTAAACTAATTACGGCAATCATGTTTATATGGCAAAATAAGTCATATTCAAACCACAGGACAATTTCAGAATAGCGTTCTGTATTAGCAAGTTGCTCGTTTAGAACGAAATCAACCTGTTCCAGGTCTAATTCAACATTATAAAAATCATTAAAAAACTGGCGTCTTAGTTCAATATGTTCTTTACTGTGGATGGCTTGCTTAGTTGGGCCTTCACATAGCATTTCTTGCCAAACCAATTTTTCGCCAACAATTTCGAGTTCATTTAAATATTTATTAAGATGATCTCCGTTTGTAATATGCAGTGGATATTTGTTCATGTTTTAGCCGCCTACACGTTTTACATTAAAACCTTTATCCTTTAGCATTTGCATTATTTTATCGCGATAATCCCCTTGAATAATAATTTTATCATCTTTAAAACTGCCACCTACACTAAGTTTTGTTTTAATTTCTTTGGCAAGTATTTTAAAATCTTCAGTAGCTCCTGTATAACCTTCAAGTATTGTTATTGGTTTGCCTTTTCGCTTTTCGTACTTGCATAGTATCGGGTCGTCTTGCATCCAAATGTTTTCAGAATCATTGGTTTCAGAAGGTGTTTCCTCTTCAACATGCTCTGGAAATAAATTTTTAAGTTGATCTTGTAAATCCATTCGTTCAATCTTCAGTTATCAGTCTTCAGTAAGCAGTATAATACATGCGTATACAACTACCAACTTTGGAATGCATACTATTTTTTAAGTCCTAATTCTATTAAGCGTTCGTTTAAAAATTCGCCAGCTGTAATATCATCAAATTGTTTTGGATTGTTTTCATCAATACAGCCTTCTAAAACATCTAATTTCATTTCGCTAACTGGGTGCATAAAAAACGGAATAGAATAGCGTGATGTACCCCAAAGTTCTTTAGGCGGATTAATTACACGATGTATAGTCGATTTTAATTTATTATTGGTATGTCTAGATAGCATGTCTCCAACATTAATCATAAGTTCGTCTGGTTCTGCAATAGCATCTATCCATTCACCGTTATGATTTTGTACTTGTAAGCCACGACCTTGAGCACCCATTAAAAGGGTTATTAAATTAATATCTCCATGAGCAGCAGCTCTAACAGCCTCTTTAGGTTCTTCTGTTATTGGCGGGTAGTGTATAGGTCTTAAAATAGAGTTTCCGTTATGTATGTAATTATCAAAATAGGTTTCTTCCAAATTTAAATGTAAAGCTAAAGCACGTAAAACATACTTTGCTGTTTTTTCTAGCATTTGGTAGGCTTCTTTGCCAATTTTGTTAAAGTTAGCAAGTTCATTAACCGTAACATTTTCTGGGTATTCTGCTTTTAATGCATCATTGTCATCAACGTATTGTCCAAAGTGCCAAAATTCCTTTAAATCACCTTCTTTTTTACCTTTTGCACTTTCTTTACCAAAGGAAACATAACCACGCTGGCCACCAATACCTGGTATTTCGTATTTCTGTTTAGTTTCGGTTGGTAAACTAAAAAAGTTTTTAATTTCTTTATATAGATTATCAACTAAAGCTTCATCTAAAAAATGACCTTTAAGTGCTACAAAACCAATATCTTCGTAAGCCTTACCTATGGCTTCAACAAACTTTTGTTTTCTAGCAGGATCATCAGATAGAAAGTCCTTTAAATTAACACTTGGTATGATATTCATTGCTGTTATTTTATGGTGTGAATAAAACAAATGTACAAAAACATTCAAAGTTAATTGTACTGTGTAATAGGCATTTTTTGTTAATAATGCATTCTATTTATGTTATATTTGATAGTGAAATAAGGATTTTATTATGAAACCAACAAATTCTTCAGTTAACTTTAACTATTCTATAAATAATTTAGACGAAACGCTATTGTTGTCCTTATACAGAAATATGCTGAAACCAAGGCTAATAGAGGAGAGAATGCTTGTTTTGTTGCGCCAAGGGAAAATTAGTAAATGGTTTTCGGGCATTGGACAAGAGGCTATTTCGGTTGGCGTTACCATGGCTATACATAGTGATGAATATATTTTACCTATGCATAGAAATTTAGGTGTTTTTACCACCAGAAAAATCCCTTTATACAGATTATTTGCACAATGGCAAGGAAAAGCTTCGGGCTTTACTAAGGGTAGAGATAGATCATTTCATTTTGGAACACAGCAGTATAAAATTGTTGGAATGATTTCACATTTAGGTCCTCAATTGGGAGTTGCCGATGGTATTGCTTTGGCTTCAAAATTAAAAAACAAAAATCAGGTTACAGCTGTTTTTTCTGGTGAAGGTGGCACAAGTGAAGGCGATTTTCATGAAGCTTTAAACGTGGCATCTGTTTGGCAATTACCTGTTTTATTCTGTATAGAAAACAATGGTTATGGCTTGTCTACGCCAACACATGAGCAATATAATTGTAAAGATTTAGCAGCTAGAGGCATAGGTTATGGTATGGAATCGCATATTATAGATGGTAATAACATTGTTGAAGTTTATACAAAAGTAAACGCTCTTGCCAAAGATATAAGAAGAAACCCTAGACCTATTTTGGTAGAATTTAAAACCTTTAGAATACGCGGACATGAAGAAGCGAGTGGCACTAAATATGTGCCGGAGGAACTTATTACGTCGTGGACAACTAAAGATCCGCTTTTAAATTTTGAAGCGTTTTTAAAAGCAGAAACTATTATAACAGAAGAACTTGAAGCAGATTTTAAAGCTGAAATTAACAAAGAAATTAATGAGCATTTAAAGGTCGCTAATGAAGAAGAAGAGATAAAACCTAATGAAAGTGAAGAGTTAAGTGATGTTTTTCAATTAATTAAAAATGAAGGCATTAATAGTAAATCGAAACCTGAAGAGATTCGGTTTATTGATGCCATTTCAAGTAGTTTGAAGGAAAGCATGATACAGCATGAAGACCTAGTGATTATGGGGCAGGATATTGCAGAATACGGAGGTGCTTTTAAAATTACCGAAGGGTTTATAGATCAATTTGGAAAGGAGCGCGTGCGCAATACACCTATTTGCGAATCGGCTATAATTGAAACAGCTATGGGCTTATCTATTGCCGGAATTAAGAGTGTGGTAGAAATGCAGTTTGCCGATTTTGTAAGTTCTGGCTTTAATCCTGTTGTTAATTATTTGGCAAAGTCGTATTACAGATGGAAACAAAATGCCGATGTAGTAATTAGAATGCCTTGTGGTGGAGGCGTGGCTGCAGGACCGTTTCATTCGCAAACAAACGAGGCTTGGTTTACCAAAACACCAGGTTTAAAAGTGGTTTATCCAGCATTTCCTTATGATGCTAAAGGCTTATTAAACCAAGCTATTAACGATCCTAATCCTGTATTGTTTTTTGAGCATAAAGCGTTATATCGTAATATTCGTCAAGAGGTGCCTACGGATTATTATACTTTACCTTTTGGTAAGGCTTCGGTTATAAAAGCTGGTAACGATGTTACTATAGTGTCCTACGGAGCTGCTGTGCATTGGGTATTAGAAACTTTAGATAACAACCCCGATATTTCAGCAGATGTTATAGATTTAAGAACCCTTCAGCCCTTAGATTTAGAGCGTATTTATGCCTCGGTTAAAAAAACTGGAAAAGCTATTATTTTGCAAGAAGACTCACTTTTTGGTGGTATTGCAAGTGATATTTCGGCTAATATTATGGAGCAATGTTTTAAATATTTAGATGCACCCGTAATGCGGGTTGCTAGTATGGAAACTCCAATTCCTTTTGCCGCTCAGTTAGAGCAGCAATATTTGCCTAAAAACAAGTTTGAAACGGCTTTAAAAACGTTATTAGCGTATTAAGTATTACCATTAAGATGAATAAACCTATAATTTTTAAAACCTTTATTTGTATTTGTGTTTTTATAGTTTTAAGCTGTGGAAAGTCTAAACCAACCATTGAAGACAACTATATTTGGAAGCCTTTACAAGTTACGGCTACCGCTTATAATTCGTTGGCATACCAAACCAATTCGAATCCGCATATAACTGCGTTTGGAGATAGTTTAAAACCTGGGCTAAAGTATATTGCGGTTTCTCGAGATTTACTAAAACTAGGGTTAAATCAGGATACTCCAGTAAAAATTGAAGGACTTAAAGGTGTATATTGGGTTAAGGATAAAATGCACTCTAAATGGAGAAACAGGATAGATATTTATATGGACGAGGATGTCAAAGCCGCTAAAACCTGGGGAAGAAAAAAAGTAAAAATTGAATATGGTATTCTTAAGCTTTAAAGCTTATAAAAATTGAGTTATTAAGTTTGCCGCCAAAATAACTCAATCTTAAAAATTGTTATTTATTTCGTTTCAGCTTCCGAAATAATAAAAGGATAAGCCTTTTTTACCTGATTTTCTTCAGCTGTTGTTAAATTTACAGCAGGTTTTCCTAGTACATTCAAGCTGTATTCTTGTCTTAGTTCATAGTAGGCTTTTGTTAATTCATTTTGCACAGCAACAAAGGTTTTGTAAGTAGTTTGCTTGCTGTTTTGTAAGGATATAACGACTTTGTTAGGGTTGTCTGAAGCAGTCGATGCTCTATTACCATTGCAATAATTACAACTAGCATCACCATTATTATCAGCAAAATTTTTAACAATCTCTTTAATTTCAGATAAGGTTACGAGTTCATCTTCAATTAGAATATCATCAGTGCTATTAATGGCAATTCTTAAAATATTTCGTTCGGCAATTACACCACCACAATCGTTGGTAGGGCAGTCTTTTGGAAGGACTCGGTTTATACCTTCATCGGAAGATATAGTAGCGGTTACTAGAAAAAAGATGAGTAATAAAAATGCGATATCTGCCATGGATCCCGCATTTACTTCTGGTACTAATTTTGAGTGTCTCATAAAATAGATTTTAAAATGTTAATGTTTTCTAGAAGTCACAAAAACAGTACCGAAATAATACGGTCTAAATATTAAAATGAAGTAAAACATTGAAAATAGATATGGGTTTTTGTTAAATTCTGATTGGTTTAGGTATGGTATTTGTTAAACCATTACTAAATATTGGGATTAAACGGGGTGATTTTCTAAGAAAGAAATATCTTTGATAAATTAATAGCCCTCAATCCATAAACTATAAATTGATAATAGATTGATGAAACCTTATGCTTTTTTACTTTTTTTAATATGCTTCTCGCTGTCTATTGAAGCGCAAATAGATAGTAAAAATAAATCTTTTTCTATACCTGCCGTAGAGAGTAAAAAAGATACAGCAGATATAGCGCCATTAACACCTTCTAAACCCATTGAGAGTAGTAGCACTATTGGTTTAAACAGACCAAAAGTGACTCCAAATCTAGAAATGCCTAAAAAAGAATTCTCCATGTTTCCTGAAGAAGAATTTGGAAATCCGGGAGAATTATATAGTAAAAGGCTAGGGCAGGTAGAAAAAGAGTTATTGCCGGAAGGACATGGTGAAAATGCTGGATTAAAAGAAGATGCTTATTGGGGTGATTATAGAACAAAATCTAAATTTATATATATTAAATACAGAGATTATAGCGCTATTGATGGTGATGTACTTAGAGTTTTAGTGGACGACGATGTAATAAAATCGGGTGCATATTTAACCGAAGGGTTTGGCGGCTTTAAGCTAAAGCTAAAAGACGGCCTTAATAAAATTGACTTTTATGCCGTTAACGAAGGTTCATCGGGACCTAATACCGCAGAATATAGAATTTTAGATGAATGGAATAAGGTAATCTCTGGAAAAGTATGGGCGCTTTCCAAAGGGGTAAAAGTGACTATTATTATTATAAAGGAGTAGTTGTTTTTTTATGCTATTATGCTTTCAATCAACTTCAGTTCTTCATCTGAAAATTTCAATAAATCTAAAGCTTTTACATTTTCTTTTAATTGATTTGAAGAACTAGCCCCCACTAATACCGATGCTACTTGTGGTTGTCTTAATATCCAAGCAATAGCCATTTGAGATAGTTTTTGTCCACGTTCTTTCGCAATAGCATCTAGCTTTCTTATTTTATCTAAATTATCTGTAACCGATTCTTTATTTAAATACGTTAATTCTTTAGCAGCACGAGACCCTTCCGGGACACCGTTTAAATATTTATCGGTAAGCATACCTTGCGCTAAAGGGGAAAAGGCAATACAGCCCACACCGTTGTTTTCTAAAGTATCAAGAAGACCATCTTCAACCCAACGATCGAACATTGAGTATCTAGCTTGGTGCAGAATAAAGGGCACTTTTGATTCCTTTAAAAGTTCTGCGGCCTTTTGAGTATCTACTGGATTATAATTAGAAATACCAACATATAAGGCTTTGCCTTGGCGTACAATATCTGCCAATGCACCCATGGTTTCTTCTAAAGGCGTGTCTGAATCGGGTCTATGATGATAAAAAATATCAACATAATCTAAGCCCATACGTTTTAAACTTTGGTCTAAGCTTGATATTAAATATTTTCGAGACCCAAAATCGCCATAAGGCCCTGGCCACATATCGTAACCTGCTTTGGTCGCAATAAATAATTCATCGCGGTACGATTTAAAATCCTTTTTAAAAATGGTGCCAAAATTCTCTTCGGCAGATCCGTAAGGTGGTCCATAATTATTAGCTAAATCAAAATGCGTAATACCTAAATCGAAAGCTGTTCTTAAAATTTCTCGACCATTTTGGATAGGATCAATAAACCCAAAATTATGCCATAAGCCAATAGAAATAGCGGGTAGCAAAACGCCGCTTTTTCCCGAACGTTTGTAGGTCATGTTTTCATACCTGTTTTCGGTGGCTAAATATTTTTTCACTCCAGATTTATCGTTTGCTTTCATATTGGTCTATTAAGAAAATCAAAAGTATCAAAACCTTTTAAAAATATAAGATAAATATTAAGTTTAACATTTTACAAGATTATTAAACATGAGGATATTTTGCTTAAAAATATTGAATTTCAAAGGGTTAGGGGGTATTTGGGCTCTTGTAATTTGATCTAATTTTTAAACTGTTAATATTAGTTTAATAATTTCATACCAAAAATGCTTGATAACCCCTTTAAAGATGTTATTTTTGCACGTTTCAAAATTTAAAATATGTCGGTTACAAAAGCAGAATTAGAATTAGAAGAAAGAGCAGAAGGTAAAAGTTTATACAGTTACCAGAAAGGTGCGATAGATAAGATTTTTACTGCTTTTGAAGAATCTCCAGAGGATTATCACTTGCTTTACCAATTGCCAACAGGTGGTGGTAAAACTGTAATATTTTCTGAAATAGTTAGACAATATTTAAAGCACCACAAAAAGAAAGTGTTAGTAATGACACACCGAATTGAATTGTGTAAACAAACATCTAATATGCTTACTGAATTTGGTGTACACAATAAAGTGGTAGATAGTAAGGCCGATTTAAGTGATCAAGCAGATTTTAGCTGTTTTGTTGCTATGGTTGAAACCTTAAATAATAGATTAAATGACGACAAACTTGATATTTCTGACATAGGTCTAGTAATTATTGATGAAGCACATTATAATTCATTTACAAAACTATTTAAGTTTTTTAGTAAATCGTTTATTTTAGGCGTTACTGCAACACCTTTAAGTTCTAGCATTGAATTACCAATGACCGATAATTACGATGAACTTATTGTTGGAGAAAGTATTGAATCGCTTATCGAGAATGGCTTTTTAGCACGAGCTGAAATGTTTACCTATAATGTTGGGTTAACCTCTTTAGTGGTAGGAGCCAATGGTGATTATACAGTTAAATCTTCTGAGGATTTATATACGGATAACGACATGTTATCCAAGTTATTACAAGCATACGAGGAGCGTGCTAAAGGAAAGAAAACGCTTATTTTTAATAATGGTATTACAACATCATTACATGTTTACGACACGTTTAGAAGGGCGGGATACCCAGTAGCGCATTTGGATAATACGAATACCAAAAAGGAGCGTTCCATGATATTAAAATGGTTTAAAAATACTCCAGGTGCCGTTTTAACTTCGGTTAGTATTTTAACTACCGGTTTTGATGAGCCAACAGTAGAAAGTATTATTTTAAATAGAGCGACAAAATCTTTAACACTTTACTACCAAATGATTGGTCGTGGATCTCGTATTTTAAAGGATAAGAAAACCTTTTCTGTTATCGATTTAGGTAACAACTTCCACCGTTTTGGTCCTTGGGGCGATGGTTTAGATTGGCAACGTATTTTTAAGTCGCCAACCTATTACTTGGATTCTATTTTAACGGATGACGAGTTAGAAAGCAATTTTAGATATGAAATGCCAGATGCCTTACGCGCAGAGTTTGCTAAATCTGAAGACGTACATTTCGATATCCAGAAAACATATGTAGATTCTATTAGAAACGGAGAGTCCTCAAAAGTTGTATTAGAGCGGTCCATAGAGCAACATGCTAAAATTTGTATTGAAAACAGCGAAGATGTTTACGATGCTTTGGCGCTTGCGAAACAACTTGGTGATGATATCGATTTTAGAATTCAACGCTATACAAAGTGTATTAGTAAAAGTACATATAACTTTGTAGATTGGTTAAAAGGAGATTATCGTAAGAAATTAAATTCCTATTTGCGTTCAAATTTCGATGAAGTTTTCGAGCAAATTCACGGGTTTCCTCCTGAAGATTAAAACTTTAGTTTTTATAGGAATATTTCTATTACCGTACCTGAAATTTCTTCTATCTTCGTAGTCTGTTTAAATATATATTTATTCAGGATAAAATGTTGGCTTAAAACTTAAAAATTGCTAAGTAATATATTAAATATAGGCATCAATTCTACCTTAAATCCAGATTGGATTAAAAGGGTTAGGATTGTAAATATGATGTCCTTAATAACGTTTTCAATCTCTATATCTTTTATAATATATGGAGTGCTTTTCAGCTGGCCAAATTTAATTATTTTAGTTGTAGTTATACCTTTTATAACATCGAGCACAACTTTAATTTTAAATTTTAAAAGACTATTTAAAATTGCTATAATAAACTATATAGCTTCTAACTTTATAATGATTTTTACTACTGCAATACTGTTGGGTTCAAAATTACATTATCAATATTTTTTAGTATCATTAATTGGCTTACCACTTATTTTTATAAAAGGAGATAATAAAAACTTAAGAACTATTTTATCCTTGCTACCCATTGTGTTATGGATTTATTTAGAGTTTCATTTTACTAAGTTCGAACCTGTTTTTTATTTACCGGAACATTACAATTATTTAATTAGAATAATAAATGATTTTTTAATGTTTGTTATTGTTTTTTGTATGTTTTATGTGTTTACAAAAGAGAGTAATACACATTTAAAAGAGCTGGAAAACAAAACATTAAAACTAACAGAATCTAATGCTAAATTAGAACAGTTTTCTTATATCGTTTCTCATGATTTAAAAGCGCCATTAACTAATATAGATTCCTTAATTTCAATTGTTGAAGATGATTATTTTAAAGATTTTAATGAAGAAGTACGCGATATATTCTCTATGATTAAAGAAAGTTCTATTAGGATGAACGCACTTGTTACTTCTATTTTAGAATACTCTAGAGCTGGAGAAGGAAATATTCGTATTACCACTTTTAACACTGCAGATATTTTTAAAGACATTCCGTTATTAATCAATATTCCGGAAAACATCCAGTTTAAGTATCCTAGCGTTACACATACTATAACAGGTTCTTACAGCCAGTTGGAGCAAGTTTTAATTAACTTGGTTAATAACGCTGTAAAGTATCATGATAAGGATGAAGGTACAATAAAAATTACGGTAGCTTCTTTAAATGCTGATTTTTTAAAGTTTCAAGTTATAGATGATGGTCCGGGAATAAAACCTCAATTTCATGATGTTATTTTCGAAATGTTTGGTACTGCTAATGAAGAGAGCAGATTAGATAGTTCTGGTTTAGGTTTATCGATTGTAAAAAAAATAGTGAGCTTAAACCTTGGCGAAATAGGTATAGAAAGCACTTACGCATCGGGTAGTTGTTTTTGGTTTACATGGCCTTTAAAAGTAATAGGTAAATAGCTTAAAACATGTACTTATCTGCTAGTTTTAGTACTTATATATTTTCTAGCTCATTTTATTTTAGGAAATATCGAGAGTCGGTAGGTTTAAGGCTAAACGTAGTGACTTGTTTTTTATGCGTTACAACGGGTAATATTGCACATGGGTGCTTTTTTATATAATTTTAAAATCAATTAACGGAAAAGGATTTACAGGGGTAAAACTTATGGGTGTTTTTTCGGTAGTTTATCATATTAAATTGTTTATCCCTCATAAAGAATTTTTAATGCTGTTAAGATTTTTCCTTTTAGTACTGCTCTTTATTCCCTTTTTTTCATTTTCTCAAGATAATTCGCCTTATATCGAGGTTACCGATAGTCAAGGAGGCGATGCTGTTTTTGTAGATTGCGATTACCCTGTAGATGCCGATAGGTGTTTTGATTTAGAAGCAAATTACACTATTATAAGCGAAACAACTTCTTATGAGGTAAACGCTATTCCTTTTACGAATTTAACAGGCTTAACAAACGAAACTTTAATTAGTATTTCTGGCGATGATAAATGGAGTGCCGTTTTACCCATGCCTTTCGATTTTTGTTTTTATACTGAAGGTTACAACCAACTCTTAATTGGTGATAACGGAATAATTAGCTTTAATACTACTTTAGCACTTGCCGATAGTCCATTTTTTGCAGGTAGTATACCAAATGCTTCTATGCCAACAAACGCCATTTTTGGTGCTTACCACGATTTAACTAATGATAATAATGTTTTTGGTTGTACAAATGATCCCGGAACACCAGAAAATGAATGTGGCGAGATAAAAACATACACAATAGGTACAGCACCTTCAAGAGCATTTGTTATTAGTTACGAAAATTTAAATCATTTTAATTGCGAAGTTAGCCGATCGACTTCGCAAATTGTTTTATACGAGGGGTCAAATATTATTGAAGTTTACATAAGAGAAAAACCATTAAACTGCGAAACTAGTGCATCGGCTGATTATCGAAAAAACGCACTTATTGGTATTCAGAATATCGATGGAACCGTAGCTACAACGCCTGTAGATAGAAACACAAGTGTTTGGAGCGCCACTAACGAAGCTTGGAGATTCTCGCCCAATGGTACGCCAGTAACAAATGTACAGTGGCGAAACGCAAGTAATGCGCTTATTGGAACAGGCGATCAAATTACTATTTGTCCAGAAGAAACAACAACATATACAGCTACCGTTACTTACGATATGTGTATTGGTGCAGATATTGTTTTACAAGACACGATTGATGTTGAAATTGATCTTTTGTTTCCAATTGCTATTGATAATAGTACCGTAGTTTGCGATGTAGATGTTATAGGTGCCGAAATCATTGATTTAACAACTTATAATCCTTTAATGGTGGGCACGCAAACCGGATTAGTATTAAGTTATTATAATAATTTGGCTGATGCTCGATTAGAAAATAATCCTATATTAAATCCTAATGCCTATACACTTACAAATCCAGATGAAACTATATATGTAAGACTTCAACGTGGTGTGGGCTGTTTTGATGTTGGGATTTTAAGTATAAGTTTAGAAGAATTAGGAACTAGCCAATTATCAAGAATTGCCCTTTGCGATGTAGCTAATGATAATTCTGAGTTTATAAACCTTGCTAATTACACGAGCCAAATAATAGGAGGGCAGACAGGAGTCAACATGACCTATCACGCAAATCAGAATGATGCGGATAATAATGCATTTCCAATTACAAGCTTAACAGCGGCAAATGGCGATTCTGTTTTTGTTAGATTCACTTTGCAACCAAATGCTACCTGTCCTAACGTGGAAGAAATTCCTATAGTTCTTTTTCCAGTTCCTGTTGTAGAACCTATTCCGGTTACATTGTGTTCTAACATAGCTATATATGATTTAACCCAACATGAAAGCGATGTGCAAGCTAACAATACCGAAGCAATTAACTTCAGTTATCATTTATATGAATCTTGGGCAGATAGAAATCTGTATCCTTTCGATCCTTCTAGCGTCTCGAACCCAATAGATCCTTCAACTTATGTTTTAAATAGTGTAAGTAGCATTTGGGTGCGTACATATACAAGTGCTGGCTGTGTGGAAATCTATCCAATAAACTTTACGTATATAGAAGGGGTTACCGTGCAGAATGACACACAGGTAAGTTCGGGTACTATTTTCGATTTAACCAATTCTGTAAATGATATGGTTGCCGATTTAACAGGAATAACTTATCAATTTCACGATACACTTGCAGGTGCGCAAACTCAAGATCCTAGTAGTTTAGTTTCAGATCCAGCTAATTTTGCGGTAACAAATCCAGAAACTGAAGTTTTTGTCGTATTTACTAATACGGCTTCGGGTTGTATTACAATTGGCGATATCCTTTTAGAGTCTGTTGGTTTTGGTGGTTCTGGAAATGGTGATTTTCAAGTTTGTGATAGCGCTAACGATTCGGAAGAACTGGTAACCTTAAGTGATTTTGATGACGATTTAATAGCCGGTTATGATGATGCACAATACATGGAAGTTACTTATCATGTTTTAGAATCTGATGCTAATAGTGCTACTGTTATTAATCCTATAACTCAAATTAATATTACAACAGCAACCGTAATTTATGCAAGAATTGCTTTGGTTTTTGAAAGTAAAGAAGAAGATTATAGCGTAGTAGAGGTGACATTAGATTTTCAATCTACCATACTTTTAAACGCGGTTACAGATACTATTTGTGATGAATTTTACAACAACAGAGAAGTCCATGATTTAACCCAATATGAGACAGATATAACAACAGAACCTGGTGCAACATTTGCTTATGAGTATACCTATGGTTCAGCCATAAATAATCCAACCACGTTTACTGTTGTAGGGCCAACGCGCATAATTAATGTTTTTGTTACTACACCAGATGGTTGTACCACAGAAACTACCATTACATTGTCTTTTCATCCAAGAGTAAGCACTAGTAATGCTACCCTCCAAGCCTGCGACACAGATAATAATAGTGAAGAGTTATTCGATTTAAACGATGCTTTACCCGTTATTACACCCGATTATTTAAATTATACAGCTACCTATTATCCAACATTAGCAGAAGCACAACAAGGCGACGTAGCCAACGAAATTGCAAATCCAATAGCACATCCGGTATCTACAAACACAACGGTTTATGTTCGGTTGTACGACGCTGCAACAACCTGTTATACAACATCTCGAATTAGTTTATCCATTGTGCCTGTTCCCGAAATAAGAAATGATGAAATAACGTATTGTGATTTTGATAATGACGGTATCGAAACCAACGTGAGTTTATCGCAATTTAATTCTCAAATTTTAGGCTCTCAACCTGGAGTTACTATTACGTACTATAATTCTTTAAGTAATGCCACTGCTTTAAGTGATCCTATTTCAGAATCTACAATAACAGATACAACAGAGCTTTTTGTAAATCTTGCTGCTCCAGATAATTGTAATACAGTTGGCGCAATAAATTTTAATTTACAATCCGCTCCAGTAGTTACTGATGTAAATGTTATTGTATGCGATAATTTTACCGATGCGGAAGAACGATACAATCTAACCCTTAGCAATCCTAATATTATTCCGGACCCGGAGAACCACACATTTCGGTATTTTAGAAACGAACCTAATGCTATTAATAATTCTGGTGCCATATCTTCAAATTATTTAATTACTTCTGTGCCTCAAACTATCTTTGTTCGTGTTACAAATAGAGTTACTGGTTGTTTTTCTATAGCTGAAATAGGATTAGATTTCACATTTCCTGTGGTCGTTAAAGATGTAGAATTAACGGCTTGTGATGATGATTATAACTTATCTGAAGAATTTGACTTAACAACAGCTATTCCCGATATGTTAGCAGATACAAGCGGATTGACTATTAGTTATTATTCTGATTTAGCTGGTGCAGAAACCGAAAATACAAGTTTCCAAATTACTACTCCAGAAAATCATAATACGGCATCGGAATCGGACAACGTTTTTGTTCGGTTTGATGATTTAGCAACAGGTTGTTTTTCCATTGGAAAAGTGGTGCTAAAAGCATTAGCTACTCCTAAATTAGTTGAAAGTGCTTACGAAATTTGCGATACCGATTTTGATGGCTTTTACACCTTAGATTTAACCGATTTAAATCCATTAATCATTCAAGATCAAACCGATTTAGACTTTACATATTACACTAGTATAGATGACGCTGAAGCAGAAGAAGATGCTATAAGCAACATTTCTAAATATGCTATTCCTAATGATAATCATATTATTTACATTCATGTAGTAAATCAATTTGGATGTAAATCAATAACGACGGTAACCATTTATATTAAAACCTCTGTAGCAGTTGAGATGGTTTCTGAAGTTATGGAATCCTGTGATAACGACTTAAATAACTATGCGTTTTTCGATTTAACATCTTTTGAAAATTTATTTACTACTGAAACCGGCACGACTTTCAGATATTTTAATACGCAAAATGATGCCAAATTAGAGCAGGGTGAAATACTAAATCCTTCGGTTTACGAAAATATTAACCCGAACTCACAGGTGGTTTACGTTCGTGTGTCAGCACCAGATAAATGTGATAATATAACCTCTTTCGGAATTAAGACTATTCATATTACGCCGCCAACTCTAACAAAAGCGACGTTTTGTGCAGGAACAACGGTAACCTTAGATATTGGTTCAGATTACGAAGAATACGAATGGAGTACCCTAGAAACCACGCAAAGTATTGAAGTTGATGCAGCAGGAACCTATAGCGTAACTTTAATAGACGATAACGGTTGTACAGACACCTTTAATGTAGAGGTTGAAGAATTACCATTACCAGAAGTAGTTTTAACAAGTATTACCGAATGCGATTATTATCAAGATGCCGATGGCATTATGCAGTTTAATTTACACGATTACGATGATGATTTAACGAATAGCAACGGCAACGTAACTACGCATTTTTACTTATCGCTAGATGATTTGGATAATGATTTCGATGAGCAAACAGGAACGTTTACAAACAGCGCAAACCCACAAACTATATACGTAAAAGTTGTTGATAATGATACGGGATGTTTTGATTCAACCACACTAACGCTAAATAGTAGTTTTGAAATTGTAACAAACAATACTTACGAAATTTGCGATACCGATTTTGATGGTAATTACAGCTTTAATTTAACCGAATTAAATACTTTGGTTGTTACAGGTGTTACAGGTTTAACATTCGAATATTACACATCTCAAAATCTAGCAGAAACACAAACCGACGCCATTTCAGGCAATTATACCATACCAAATAACAACCACAATGTATTTGTTAGAGTAGAAAACAATTTGGAATGTGCTTATATTGCAACGGTCGAGGTAAGCCATAAAGCAGATGCACTTGTCAATGTTGTAAGCGAGGTTTTAGAAGCTTGTGATGATGATTTAGATACCTATACCATTTTCGATTTAACAAGTTTCGAAAATTTAGTTTCTACGGAAATTGGTGCAACCTATCGCTATTACAATTCAAGGATTGATGCCAATCTAGAACAGAATGAAATTCCAGACCCAACGGCACATCAAAACATTACACCAGATGCTCAATCGGTTTATGTTCGTGTATCAGTTGCAGATAAATGTGATAATATCACCTCTTTTAATATTGAAACCATACATATTACGCCGCCAACACTAACAAAAGCAACCTTTTGCGCAGGAACAACGGTAACCTTAGATATTGGTGCAGATTACGAAGAATACGAATGGAGTACCCTAGAAACCACGCAAAGTATTGAAGTTGATGCAGCAGGAACCTATAGCGTAACTTTAATAGACGATAACGGTTGTACAGACACCTTTAATGTAGAGGTTGAAGAATTACCATTACCAGAAGTAGTTTTAACAAGTATTACCGAATGCGATTATTATCAAGATGCCGATGGCATTATGCAGTTTAATTTACACGATTACGATGATGATTTAACGAATAGCAACGGCAACGTAACTACGCATTTTTACTTATCGCTAGATGATTTGGATAATGATTTCGATGAGCAAACAGGAACGTTTACAAATAGCGCAAACCCACAAACTATATACGTAAAAGTTGTTGATAATGATACAGGATGTTTTGATTCAACCACACTAACATTAAATAGTAGTTTTGAAATTGTAACAAACAATACTTACGAAATTTGCGACACCGATTTTGATGGTAATTACAGCTTCAATTTAACCGAATTAAATACTTTGGTTGTTACAGATGTTACAGGTTTAACATTCGAATATTACACATCGCAAAGTTTAGCAGAAACACAAACCGATGCTATTTCAAGCAATTATACCATACCAAATAACAACCACAATGTATTTGTTAGAGTAGAAAACAATTTGGAATGTGCTTACATTGCAACGGTCGAGGTAAGCCATAAAGCAGGTGCACTTGTTAATGTTGTAAGCGAGGTTTTAGAAGCTTGTGATGATGATTTAGATACCTATACTATTTTCGATTTAACCAGTTTTGAAACCCTAGTTTCAACCGAAGTTGGAGCAACCTATCGCTATTACAATTCAAGGATTGATGCCAATCTAGAACAGAATGAAATTCCAGAACCAACGGCGCATCAAAACATTACACCAGATGCTCAAACGGTTTATGTGCGTGTTCTTGTGGCTGATAAATGTGATAATATAACCTCTTTTAATATTGAAACCATACATATTACGCCGCCAACACTAACAAAAGCAACCTTTTGCGCAGGAACAACGGTAACTTTAGATATTGGTGCAGATTACGAAGAATACGAATGGAGCACACTAGAAACTACGCAAAGTATTGAAGTTGATACAGCAGGAACTTACAGCGTAACTTTAATTGACGATAATGGTTGTACAGACACATTTAATGTAGAGGTTGAAGAATTACCATTACCAGAAGTAGTTCCAACAAGTATTACCGAATGCGATTATTACCAAGATGCCGATGGCATTATGCAGTTTAATTTACACGACTACGATGATGATTTAACCAATAGCAACAGCAACGTAACTACGCATTTTTACTTATCGCAAGATGATTTAGATAATGATTTGGATGAGCAAACAGGAACGTTTACAAACACCGCAACCCCTCAAGTTTTATACGTGAAAATTGTAGACAAAGATACAGGATGTTTTGATGTTGCAGAACTTACCTTAAATGCAAGTTTTATTGATCCAAACCCTGCGATACTTGAACTTTGTGATGAATTAGACTCGGAAGATGGTTTTAATACTTTCGATGTATCCTTGGCCGATTCTCAAGTTATTAGCGGTTTACCTGCAAACACGCAAGTAGTGTATTACGAAACTTATGATGATGCTTTTAATATAGTAAATGCACTTAATACGAATTATGAAAACAAAGAAGCGTATTCGCAAACTATTTATTCTAGAGTAGAAAACACAGATGGCTGTTTTGGTATTGATGAGGTTTTATTAATTGTTAATGATCTTCCAATTATTGAAGCCGATGAGTCGGCAATTTATTGTTTAAATACATATCCAGACACCATGACTTTAGAGGGCGGAATAATTGGCGATTCACCTAGCAATTACACCTACAATTGGAGTACAGGAGCGCAAACTCCTACTATAGAAATTAATGAAATAGGCGTGTATAATGTGGATATTACGAGTACAGTCGGATGTACAAAAAGCCGTACTATAACCGTTTTACCTTCCAATATTGCGACAATTGAAAGTATCGATATTCAAGATGCTATGGATATTAACAGTCTAACGGTTTATGTTTCAGGCGAAGGTGATTATGAGTATGCTTTAGATAGCGAAAATGGTCCTTATCAAGATGATAATGCTTTTACTAGAGTAGAAGGTGGACTGCATACTGTTTATGCAAGAGATAGAAATGGCTGTGGTGTTGTGCAAGAAAAAATATCGGTAATTAGTATACCAAAATTCTTTACACCAAATGATGACTCTTATAATGATACATGGCTTCCTAAAGGTATTTCTAGAGAATTTCAAACCGATGTTTACATTTATATCTATGATCGTTACGGTAAGCTTTTAAATCAATTAAACCCTTACGGAATAGGGTGGGATGGAAAGGCTAAAGGCCAAGTCATGCCAACGTCAGATTATTGGTTTACTATAGAATTTAAAGAAACATTTAGCGATAAACATAGAGCATTTAACGGGCATTTTACGCTAAAACGATAATGACAATTAATTAACTTTAAAACTGTCAAAATTAGTAATACATATGAATAGAAAACTACAATTATTATTTGCCTTTATTATGGCAACATCTACTTACGGTCAAGATTTAAAAGTAGAAGACCTCGGCTTTGGGTTTAAAACCTATAAAGAAGGTCAAGCATTTACAACTATTGCTTATGATAGTATAAATAAACGCGTTTGGGGAGGAACCAATCAAGAAGGTGTATTTTATATGCAATCTGAAGATGGGGCTCCTAACGGAGATTTCTCTTCGTTTTCTGCAAGTGCATCTGGAGGTCCTGATATTTCCAATTTAAGAATTCAGAGTATGTCGGGCGATGGAAATGGAAATATTTGGGTTGGTCATGCCGGAATAAGCACGAATGAAACTCAAGGTGGTATGGAGCTTATAAATAGTGCTATGAGTGTTTCACATTACTATGCCGATACTGATGCTAGAGGATATGCTAACCAAGGACTTGCTTTTAATCAAAATGATGGTTTAGCCACTCGAGATGTTCGATCGGTTACTACCGATAAGAATAATACAGTTTGGGCAGCTCAAAGATATCATCAATTATTTTTAACAAGTCCTTACGTGTATATAGTAACTCCGGGTACTATTTCTTATAGATTTAGTAACGCTAGTTTGTTTGAATCTGTAAGTACATGGAAAGATTATCAGGAAGGCAATCAAGCACCCGAATTACCTTATCCTGCATTCACATATAATCCAGATGCCAGTCAAACAGCTCAAACTAGAAATTTGCAAGCCATATCTTCTGATGATACAGGAGTTTGGGTTGGTGCTTGGAGCTATGCCATTCATGATAATCCAGATGTTAGAATGGAAAATAGAATTTTGCATTATAATTTTAACGGGAGTTTCGCAAATGAATCATTCACTTTCGATCAAATGAATTTCCCTGTTGGTGGTATAATTAATGGACTTTGTGCCAATAATGAAAAAGGAATTTGGGTAACAACAAGTTTTAGTGGTAAAGGTTTTTCGGTATATAATGGCATGGAGTGGACTTACATGAACCCTTCAGGAAATGCTAGTCAAATAATTCCTTCTGGAACAAGATTTAACGATAATGCCACATGGAAAAATGAATACGGAAATGTATTTCTAGGTACCAATAAAGGATTATTAATATACGATGGTAGAGGTCCAGTAAATGAGCAATCGTCATATACATTTTATAGTAAAACAGATCAAATTGCTAATAGTCCATTTGCTATTGTTGATGAAGATATGGCTTCAAACAACATAACTGGCGGTGTATCTCAACAAAATGGTATACAATGGATTGCCACAGATAATGGTATTATGCGTTCGCAACTCGGGTTTATTAAGTTTGATGATAATGTTGGTGTTTGTCCTAACTTATGGAGAGACCTTGCAAGTAATTTTTCAGTTGATGCAAGTTTAAAACAATGTACTAACTCTCAAGACTTGTCAAGTAATGAGACTGTTATAGAAGTTGAAAACAAAATCAATGAAGGATTAGCAAGCGGAGACAAAACATATCATCGTTATCAAATAACAACAAAAATTAGTGGCGGAGAATCTAAATACGGAACAGTAGAGAATATTTTTCATATTCTTAAGGAGCAAGCTAGATTTCAAGCTATAATTCCATACGATTTACCTGTAGAAGTTCTAGGAGACGACTTTTTAAGAGAAGTCGATGATAGCCACGTTAAAATATTTGAAGATTTATCTAATTCTCAAACAGAACATATAAGCTCGGTTCAAGAGCTTATGAATGAAAGACAAGATGTTTTTGGTGATTATGATATTTTAGATAATGATTGGAAAACAGCGGCTGGTTTTCTTATCGATATTAATGAATTTCATTGGCTTAAATTACAAACTGTAAATTACTATAATTCGCAAGTTGAAGTAAATGAAACAAAATCATTACATGAAAACACTACTTATAAACTCTATAATAACCCTTCAGCGTCAGAAGCAAGGGCAATTTTTATGGATTATTATGATTCTTTTTTGAAATCAATAAAAGACGACGAATTATGTGATAGTGGACTTGGTTTAGAATCTGCACTTTATGATCCTGTTATAATGCATATAGATGATACTAATTATACCATTACAAACTACACAAAAGAAGGACATTATTTTCATCCTGGTAAAATTACAAGAACAGTATTGCGAGATCAAGAAACAGGAGAGGTTTATGTTAGAACTATAGGTGAGGGGCTTCATTTCTGTAAAGGTGAACTTGGAGAGTTTTCAGGAAAACTTAATACCATCATGGGAGTGGTTCTATTTAAAAACCTAGACATTAGATTAAGAAAAGCATTCGAAACATTATCTGAATAATTTAAAAAAAATAAAAAATGAAATATACAATTACATGTATAATATTACTTCAAGCAATATATATGCAAGCACAAAATATTGATGCATTAACCGGAAAAATTTGGGCGGTTCAAGAACAATATGTATTACATGAAGAGTCTGGAAAAAGAACAGATTTATATAATTTTAATAGTGAAAACGAATTGAATAATAAGTTTGATGGTTTTAAATATGATTTTCAAACTTCTGGCACACTATTGGTTACCCTTGAAAGTGCTACCGAAACTAAAACTTGGGCGTTTTCTAATTCAGGAAATAGCTTTTCTATTAATGATGCTAGTTATGAAGTGGTGAGTTTAACAACAGAAGAGTTTATTGTTAGAAATAGTGTTGAAAAATATGGTGTAGAACTTAATTATTACCTTAAATTAGGGTCTGTTCAAAGTTTATCAAATGGAGCATTTAATTTAAATAATTACTTGGATGTTTACCCTAATCCTGCATCGGATGTTCTAAACCTAAAATTCGATAATGCTATTATTAATAATTTAAAGGAACTAGTTGTAATCGATGTAATGGGGAAGAATATCATGACTTCAGCCTTATCGAATAATAGCCTTCAAGAAATTTCTGTAAATAGCCTTTCAAAAGGGGTTTATTTTGCAAAAATAATTGATAATTCGAATACAACAGTTGCTATCAAGAAATTTATAGTAAACAATTAATTTTGTAACATTAACAACTATACTAGATAAGGTATTACATATTAAATGATGTGATACCTTATTTTTTTAAGGCTATACAAAGTATAAATGAACGCGTTATTTGCTTTGCTATAACGCCTAACGACTTATTTTAACGTCATAAAGTTATTTGCGATTGTGAAAGCTTAATAATGGGCTGAATATTATAACATCATGAAAATAAGGCGTATCTTTGTTCTATATTAATATTAAAACCCAGTAGGAGTATTTAAACTATGGCAAAATCGCAAGTAACATTTAACAAAATTGAAAAAGAAAAAAAGCGCTTAAAGAAGAGAGAAGAAAAGCAAAAAAAGAAAGACGCTAGAAAAGCTGAAGCTAAAGAAAACCCACAAGGAATTCAGTTTGCTTATGTAGATTTTAATGGAAATTTAACAGATACGCCGCCAGACCCAGCAATGCGCGAAAAGGTTGAAGCTGAAAGTATTGAATTAGGTATCCCTAAGAAAGAAGATAGAGAAGAAGAAGAGCCAGCAAACAAAGAAGGGAAAGTATCTTTCTTTGATCATTCTAAAGGTTTTGGTTTTATTTTAGATAGTATAAACCAAGAAAAATATTTTGTGCATGTTAGTGGTTTACTTGAGGATATCGAGGAAAACGACAAAGTAACTTACGAGTTAGAACGTGGGCAAAAAGGAATGAACGCCGTTAGAGTTAAAAAGATTTAAGAATTTTTTTTCTAGTGTAATGCTAGGAATATACATTATACAAAAGGCTAAAATATGAGTGCATCGCGTAAAACGGTTCTTATAATTTTAGCCTTTTTTGCTATTTATGTTATTTGGGGATCTACCTATATGCTTAATAAAATAGCAGTCTCACAATTACCACCATTTTTTCTTGCAGCCGTTAGGTTTCTTGTTGCAAGTATTATCATTTTTATTATTGCAAAAAGCTTAGGTATTAGTTTAACTATTACCAAAAAGCAATTTATAAATACTTGTATAGCAGGTTTATTGTTTTTAACCCTAGGAAATGGGTTAGCGGTTGTGGCTTTAAAATATATAGATAGTGGTTTTGCTGCTTTAGAGATTTCTTCACAGCCTTTGGTTGTTCTTATCATGATGCGCATTTTTCTCGGGAAAAAGATTAAAACCATGTCTTACATTGGTGTTGTTTTAGGGTTTATAGGTATCTTTTTATTAGTTAGCCAAAATCAAATAATAAATAAGGAAGGGCAAATATTAGGCATGATTCTAATATTCTTATGTATGCTCTGTTGGGCCTATGCAAGTATTTTTGTTGGAAATGCCGATTTACCAAAAAATCATTTTGTAAATACAGGATATCAAATGCTTACTGGTGGTATTATGCTGTGTATTGTAAGTTTATGTTTAAACGAACCGTGGTCGTTGCCAAATGTTTGGAAGAATGATGTACAATGGGCTATGGGTGGTCTTATTCTATTTGGAAGTATTGTTGCTTTTACAGCTTTCAATTATCTTTTAAAAGAAGTGTCTCCCGAAAAAGTAGCAACATCTACTTATGTAAATCCTATTATTGCTTTAGTTTTAGGTTGGTGGGTTTTAGACGAGCAAATAACTTTACAATCCATTATTGCAGCCGGAATTTTGTTAACTGGTGTTTATTTTATAAATACAAAACGCCTTTTTAAATTAAGAAGTATTGGACGTTAAGCAAGCTATTAAATTTATGATTATAAGCACTATGGCCTTTGCTTGTATGAATGCAACAGTAAAATATTTAACGCACATTAGTGCCTACCAAATTGTATTTTTCAGATCTATTGGCTCTTTGTTTTTTACATTTGGCTTTCTCTTAAAAAATAAAATTCCTTTTTTAGGAAACAATAGAAAACTATTGGTTTTACGAGGCCTTGTAGGTGTTGTATCTATGACCTTGTTTTTTATGTCTACCAAATACTTGCCTATAGGAACCGCAGTGTCGTTACGCTATATGGGACCAATTTTTGCCGCCATTTTTGCTGTTTTTCTTTTAAAAGAAAAAGTAAAAGCCTTACAATGGCTATTTTTCGCCATGGCTTTTGCTGGTGTTATAATCTTAAAAGGATTCGATACCGAATTAAATTGGTTTGGTTTAACACTAATTTTTATTTCGGCAATTTTTATTGGTCTAGTTTATATTATAATTAGTAAAATAGGTAAAGGCGATCATCCTGTTGTTGTGGTTAATTACTTTTTAGTTATTTCCACGATTGTTGGTGGTTTGTTATCCATTAACAATTGGGTGCAGCCAGTAGGAAAGGAGTGGGCTTTATTATTAGCTTTAGGTGTTTTTGGATATTTTGGGCAAGTAAATATGACCAAAGCACTACAAGCAGCATCTACAACTCAAGTAGCACCACTAAAATATTTAGAGGTTATTTTTACTTTGCTTTTTGGCGTATTCTTTTTTAGCGAAATTTACACGTTTTGGAGTTTATTAGGTATCGCATTAATTATAGCTGGCTTAGTACTAAATATTATTTATAAAGGCAAAAAAATAGCGAAGCATTAAATTATAAAGGACAATATAATTCGTAATTTTACTGCAATTTATTTGAACATTTTATTTCATGAGTTTTAAAACGCGAGTTAACAATTACAGAAGAAAAATTATGCGCAGCATTACCAAAAATATTGGTAGCTCATACACCGAACCTAAAAAGGGTGAAATTAATAGTTCTGAAATTAAAACCGTTTTAATAATAAGGCCTAACCATCGTTTAGGAAATCAATTACTATTAACGCCACTTGTGCAAGAGGTTATAAATACGTTTGATGGCTGCGAAATTGATTTATTTGTAAAAGGCGGTGTAGCACACCCTGTATTTGAAAACTACAGCCAAATAAATAAGATTATAAAACTGCCTAAGAAGCCTTTTAATAACTTATTTCAATACTCTAAAAGTTGGATTTCTATTAAAAAGAAAACATACGATTTGGTTATTAATGCCGATAAAAACTCATCTTCAGGAAGGTTGCTAACGAAAATGGCTAAGGCAAGAGTTAAGGTTTTTGGCGATATTGACGATAGTATAAAAACCACCTATCCAGATCACGAACATATTTCGAAATATCCTATTTATAATTTAAGACATTACTTAGCCAAAATAGGCTTGGATAAAGCAAATATCGAAATGCCCGTTTTAAACATTAAACTTGATGATGCCGAAATAGATAACGGTAAAGCTATTCTAAAAGATATTATTAAAAACGATAAAAAAACCATTTGTATTTACACGAATGCTACGGGAGCTAAGTGTTATTCGGAAGATTGGTGGGAAACCTTTTACAGCCGATTAAAACAAGAGTACACAGATTACAATATTATAGAAATGCTACCTATCGAAAATATTTCTAAAATTAATTTTAAAGCACCTCACTTTTATAGTAAAGATCTAAGAGAAATGGGGGCTATTATCCACAATACAAGTATTTTTATTGCGGCCGATAATGGCGTTATGCATTTGGCTAGCGCGTCGTTAACACCTTGCGTAGGTTTCTTCTCGGTTACAAACCCTAATATTTATGCGCCTTACGGCAATGGAAGTGTTGCTTTACATACCAAGGAAACGACTATGGAAGATTGGATAGCGGCCATAAATGCCATTCTAAATTAATTAAAAATTGGTTTCAATTTATTTGTTGTAATTTTAGTGTGTATCTTTTAATACACTCCAAATGAAAGCGAATTTTCTATATTTAATATTAGTATTTACAATGGTTTTATCTTGTAAAACAGTTAAGTTTTCGGAGTCTGAAATTCAAACTTTTGATAATTTAATAGCTAGTAAAAACTTTACAATAGAATCGGATAGGGCATATCCTTTAATTACCAATGCCATGCAACAGGTTTTAAATTCTGGTATTATGCGACCAGATAATGCAGGTGGTGTAATTAGTTTAATTGGTAATTATAATTTCTTGACTATTAAAGGCGATAGTATTTCTTCGCATTTACCTTATTTTGGTGAGCGCCAAATGGGTGTAGATTATGGTGGTGGCGATAGCTCGATTGAGTTAGAAGGGTTAATAAAGGACTATAATGTTACAGAAGGTAAAAACAATACGTATACCATAACGTTTGATGCAAAAAGTAAAGGTGAAAAATTTAAAGGGCAAATAGTTGTATTCCCTAGTTTAAAAGCAGAAATACAAATATCGGGTAACTCTAGAAATTCAATTTCTTATTCGGGTGCACTAACGGCTACTGCAGACTCTAAAGATAGCAAGTAAGCGCGTTAAGAGTTGTAAGGGAAAGCACACAGCCCAACGTAGGAGGAGCGAGGACTTGTACTGAAACATTTATGTTCATGAATACAAAAACATAAATGCAAAAATCATGAATAAAAGCCTGACTCTTTTTAGGGTAACGCCCAAATGTCTATTTTTTTACAGGAATGGGTTTAAGGTGTATTAAACCAACGGCATCTAGCAATCTAATAATAAGATAGGTTATGTCTATTTCGTACCATTTTACTCCAAAATTAGCTCTGTTAGCGTGTTTATGGTGGTTGTTATGGTAACCTTCGCCCATCATTAAAAAATCGAAACGGAATAGATTTTTACTAGTGTTTTTCATTTTAAAATTTACATACCCGTAAATATGCCCAAACCAATTTATAATAACACCATGTATTGGTGCCATTAAAAAAGCAACAGGAAGTAAAAGCCATTGCCACCAAGCGGTTACAAATAGGGCGAAAAAGAGTATGTAAAGCCCAATCCACAGTAATCGTGAAAAACGTGAACTTGCAAAGGCATCGAAAGATTTCCATTGCGGTACGTTTTTGGTAAAACGCTGGTCTATAGCAATACGCTCCTTATTTATATCTTGATAAATGGTTTTTGTACGCCACATCATAGCAAATAAATTAGGATCGTGCGATGGCGAATGTGGATCCTGATCGGTATCTGTATACGCATGGTGCATACGGTGCATAATACCGTATCCATAAGCGCTTAGGTAGCTAGAACCTTGAAAAATCCAGGTTAATACAAATGTGATACGCTCCATGGTTTTACTCATGGTAAATACTTGGTGTGCTGCATAACGATGCAAAAAGAACGACTGAAAAAATAGGCCGCCATACCAAAGCACTATTACAAAAAGGACTACTAACATAACTTTTTTTTACAAAGATACTAGCGTGTGGTATTTTAAACAATGAACCTAAATCAATAAATGCTTGTTATAATCGTTTTCTAATTCGGCTTAAAGCCTGTGCGGTAACCCCAATATAAGAGCTTATATATTTTAAAGGTATTACTTTTAAAAGTTCTGGACGTTCCTTAAACAGCTTCATGTAACGCTCCTCGGCAGTTAGGTTTAATAAGTTTTGCTCGCGTTTAGATTTTAGTAAAAACAGGCGTTCGGCAGTTAATCGGCCAATTAAATTACCAATCTGTGTGGTTTTATAAACGTCCTGTAAATCGTTATACGTTATACTTACAATTGTGGTTTCGGTAAGGGCTTGTAGTTGGTATGCAGATGGCGTTTGCGTTAAAAATGAATCGTAAGCACTTACAAATTGGTCTTTAAAACTAAAACCAAACGTAATTTCTTTTTCGGGGTTTTCCTTTGGTATAAATAAACGTACCACGCCAGATTCTATAAAGGATATATGATTTTCAACCTCGTTAAGCTTTAAAAAAACGCTTTTTTTAGGGATAACACGACGCTTTAATTTAGACATAAAAAAATCCCAATCTGCTTGAGATATCGTGGCAATTTGATCTAAATATTTTTTTATCTGTTCCAAGTTTAAATCTACTTTATTTGGTATACAAATATAAGAATATAGACACCTTTTACCTCTAATTTAAAAAACTAACAGCTATTATTCAATGTATTTTTTCTAAACCCTTTTTTTTATCCTATTTTTGCGACTTAGTAAATTAAAAATAAGTAGACTATTGTAAGTCGAATAAAAATTAGAAAAGTTGATTAAAGATTTAATAAGCAGGTTATTTAGCAGTAAAAAGGAAACGAGTTTAAAAGAAGGCACGGTTAAGTTTTTCAATTATAAAAAAGGATACGGCTTTATAACCGTAAAAGATTCTGGCGACGAAATCTTTGTGCATACCAAAAATCTTATAGACAAGATTAGAGAAAAAAACAAAGTAACCTTCACTATCGAGAAAAGTCCTAAAGGTCCAATAGCCACCAATGTGCGCGTTATAAAATAAAATAGAGCTTGCTAAAAGTTACAAAACCATCTGTTATAGGTGGTTTTTTTATGCCTAAACTTTTAAGTTATTTGTGCTCGTTCCTGGCGGTAGGCAGGCAACCATACCCTTCGGATCTCCTCAGGATAGGAGGTTAGGCTTGAAGCCTGTCTTGAGTAAAGCCAAAAGGTTGCAAGTTCTCGCACCTTCAACGTCGGGCTGTGGCCTTTCCACTGCTATCCCTAGCGCGGGCATTTGCCTAGGCTTTTTTTATTACGTTTTAGTTTCTACTAATTTCAAAATGTCAATTTGACTTTTAATTAAAAACCTAGAGATCGATATTCTGAAAAATTGACAGAAAAACACACTATTTTAACAGCGTATTTAGCTTAATTTACAGTTTTTTCATTTTGGTATTTTTTTTGCTCTATTTAAATCGAAATCAATTAAGATTTCAAATTTGAAATAATGTTTAATTTAAAATTTTGTAATTATGAGCAATTTAGTTAGTGTTCCTAAAAACGGAAGTTTAGCGAACAGCAATTCAAATCAAAACTTCCCTACGTTGTCAAATTGGTTAGACGATATTTTTAACCGAGATCTACCATCAGTATTTGCATCAAACTTTAATACTAGTATCACTTTACCAAAAGTAAATATTAAAGAAAGTACCGACGATTTCACTGTAGAAATGGCAGTTCCGGGACTTAAAAAATCAGATTTCCAAATTGATATAGACGACAAGGTATTATCAATTTCTACAGAAACCCAAAAGGAAAGTGAACAGAAAGAAGAAAATTATACGCGTAGAGAATTTGGTTATTCTTCTTTTAAAAGAACATTTACACTCCCAGAAAGTGTTAACGACGAAAAAATTAATGCAACCTACAAGGAAGGTATTTTAAGTATTCTTCTACCTAAAAAAGAAGAAGCTAAACAGAAACCTGCCCGAAGCATTAAGATTTCGTAATGGAGTCACTAAAATTTTAGATTCAAGTAACAAGTGTATGGAAGGAGACCGCAATCGGTCTCCTCTCTATTACTAATTGTTTAATTTTTAAAATTTTAATGGTATGCAAAGAAAATTTAAATCTGGCGATTGGGTAAAAATTAGAGGAAGGCTTACAGCTCCAAAAATGCAAGTCATAAAATATGTACCCAAAAGAGATGCTGTATTAGGCGTGGTAGATTATAATTGCTATTTGGAATGTGTTTGGTATAAAAATGGCGAACGAAACACAGAAGTGTTCCATCAAAATAAACTTATTAAAACCATAGAAACAGGTGGTTTGTTCAAATTTTTTTTATCACAGCCTAAATTAAGTTTTAGCTAGTTATGCTATAATAGTTTTTATGTTGTTGTAATATTTACTCTTCTAATTAGTAAAGAGAATTTAAATAATAATAGAAAAACAAAATATAGATTAGCTAATCATAGAGGTCCGCGTAGTTTTTACGTCGGACTATTTTTTTTAGGCTTATCTAACGTCTCGATTTGTTGATTCTTTTTTTATAAGTTACAAGTATATTTTCTTTGTTTAAGTTATATAATTAATATGGCTATTGCGCTATCTAACAGATGTTTAATCTCAGTATTTAATATTTATTATGATATCTATAATTAGCCTATAAATATTTAAAATCATAGATCACTAATAAATACTTCAGCTAAAGGTTAATACTTACCTTTGTCAAAATTATTTTTATGTCAAAAAACTTTTCCGATTTAGGTATTAACGTACAGTTACAAAAAGGGTTAGCAGATTTACAAATATCTGTTCCAACAGATATCCAAGTAAAAACAATTCCTACAGTTCTAAATCAAAAAAAAGATGTTGTAGTTTTAGCCAAAACAGGAACGGGTAAAACTGCAGCTTTTGGTTTACCATTATTACAACTTATCGATACAACAAACAACGGCGTACAAGGGCTAATATTAGCGCCTACAAGAGAGCTAGGGCAGCAAATATATAATAACTTAGTAGCATTTTCGGCGCATAGTCCGGAACTAGAAATAGCATCGGTTTGCGGTGGTATTCCTATTAAACCGCAAATAGAACGCTTAAAAACACCCACTCATATTGTCGTGGCAACGCCAGGGCGTTTGGTGGATTTAATGCAGCGTGGCGCCATAAATATTAAAAGTATAAACTATTTAGTGTTAGATGAGGCCGACGAAATGGTAAGTGCCTTAAAAAAGGAAGTTGATGTTATTATAAAAGACATCCCTAAAACACGCAGAACATTATTATTTACTGCAACTATGCCAGGAGCTATTAAGCAATTGGTGCAAAATTACATGTCTAAACACGTGGTGCAAATAGAAGCAGATATGGCAACGCTTGGGCATCAAGGAATCGATCATCAATTTGTGGTTGTAGAACCTATTGAGAAATTAGAGGTTTTACTTCATTTTTTAAACTCAAAAGAAGGACAGCGTGGTATTATATTTTGTAAAACTAAGGCTGCTGTAAATAAATTGGCTAAAAAACTAGCTATAAATAAATTCTCATCTGGTGCTATACACGGTAGTTTAACCCAGGGTATTCGCGATCGTATAATGGGGCAATTTAGGGAAGGCTATATTGATATTTTAGTAGCTACAGATTTGGCTGCACGTGGTATTGATGTTAAAGATGTGGAATACGTTGTAAATTATCATTTACCAGATACCTATGAAGCCTATGTGCATAGAAGCGGACGAACGGCTAGGGCAGGTGCTAAAGGACTTTCGTTAAGTATTATTCAGCAAGATGAAATTGAAGAAATACCGGAATTTGAAAACGAATTAGGTATTACGTTTAATGAGTTTGTTAAAGCAGATGCACAAAGCATCGAAGAGAACAACGGCTTAATTTGGGCTAAAAAAATATTTAAAACCAAGCCAAATCGTGAGGTTTCGGAAGATTTTAAATCTAAAATAAAAACCATTTTTCATCATTTAACAAAAGAGGAATTGGTGGATAAGATATTAGCCAATTATTTAGCGGAAACTGGTTCTGTGCTACCAAAATCGAATGATCCTAAAAAGGGTAAAAAGAAATAGAATTATGTATTTTAATTAATAATATAGTTTTGTTCGTCAGTTCTAGTGATTCCGATTTTTATTGAAATTATATCAAGACAGATTAAAATTGAAAACTAATTTTAGGTACAAATTTCTCTCATAAAAATGAGTAAAACTCACTAAAATTGGTAGGTATTATAAAAATTCAAAATGCATTAACACACGTAAATTATTATGGCAAATAGTATTAAAAATCAAGAGGATATCTTGCAGAAATTAAATATTGAAGCGCTTAATCCTATGCAGGAAGAGGCGGTTCCAATAATTTTAGTAGCCACTAACACTATTTTATTGTCGCCAACCGGAACAGG
The DNA here is from genome assembly GCF_046736315.1 of Algibacter sp. AS12. Taxonomy (NCBI): domain Bacteria; kingdom Pseudomonadati; phylum Bacteroidota; class Flavobacteriia; order Flavobacteriales; family Flavobacteriaceae; genus Algibacter; species Algibacter sp. AS12. The sequence goes on along the minus strand of NZ_CP151841.1, from coordinate 3,875,248 downwards.
AAAAACTTTAGCCTTTTCATTGCCATTATTACAAAGTTTAAATCCAGAATCGGAAGAAATTCAAGCTTTAATAATTGTACCTTCTAGAGAGTTAGCCATTCAAATAGAACAGGTTATTCGTTCTATGGGATCTGGATACAAAGTTAATGCTGTTTATGGTGGCAGACCCATGTCTAAAGACAAAATAGAAATAAAACATAATCCAGCTATTTTAATAGGAACACCAGGCCGTTTGTTAGATCATTTTGATGCTAATCGTTTTGATAAATCAAGTATAAAAACACTTGTTTTAGATGAGTTCGATAAGTCGTTAGAGGATGGTTTTGAAGATGAAATGAAAGCCTTAATTGGTCAAATTCCTAGTTTAAATAAACGCATTTTAACTTCTGCTACTCAAGGTGTTAATATTCCTGGTTTTGTGAGAATGGATAAACCCATCATTATAAACTATTTAAAAGAAAAGGTAGCTTCGAAACTAACTATTAAAACAGTGATTTCGCCAGACCAAAATAAGCTTAAAACGCTATTAGGTTTGCTACAACATATTGGTAACGAACAAGGTATTATTTTCTGTAATTTAAGGGATAGTATTGATGTGGTTGCAAACTTTTTAAAGCGTAATAAAATTAGATATAGTAGTTTTTCTGGCGGCATGGAGCAAAAGGAAAGAGAGCGCTCTTTAATTACATTTAGAAACGGAACATCGCAAGTGTTGTTAGCCACAGATTTGGCGGCACGAGGGATTGATATTCCGGAATTGAGCTATATTATTCATTATGAATTGCCACGTCATGAAGAAGAGTTTATTCATAGAAATGGAAGAACTGCAAGAATGACTTCTAAGGGAACAGCTTATATTTTAAAACGGCAAGACCAACGTCTTCCTGAATTTATTCAAGATGTTAAAGGTATTAATATTAATAAGAAAGCCCCAGTTAAACCTCAGTATTGGGAAACCTTATTTATTTCTGGCGGCCGAAAAGATAAAATATCTAAAGGTGATATTGCTGGCTTGTTTTTTAAACAAGGTGACATCAATAAAGACGAATTAGGAACTATTGAACTCAAGCAAGATTGTGCTTTTGTAGCAATTCCGATAGCTAAAGCAGACGATTTAGTAAACAAACTTAACAATTCACGTTTAAAAAAGAAGAAGGTCCGGGTTACCATCCTTTAATATATGAGAGAAATCAATCAAAACAAAGAGATTGCCTCTTGTATTGAAACACTTCAGAAATTGGTTGATAATTCAAATGGCCTTTCTGAATTACCAGAATCGCAACGTGTTGCACTTTTAACAGTTGCTGGGAAGTTGACTAGACCAAATCGCGATGAATTTAAGCGCCGAGGTAAAGACGCTAAAAAAGCAATAAAACGTAAAATGATTGAACGCGATAAACACGCGCGCAAGGAAACAGGAATAAGATCTGCAAGAGAAGCGAGTGTTTTTACAGCACCAAAATTATTAGCGGCTGCCGACACTCAAAAAGACACACCTGAATTGGAATCGCCGAGAAATTGTTACGTCTGTAAAACTGTATTTACCAAATTGCATCATTTTTATGATACCATGTGTACCGATTGTGGCGATTTAAATTATGCAAAGCGTTTTCAAACCGCAGATTTAACAAATCAAGTGGCTGTAATTACGGGTTCTCGATTAAAAATCGGTTATCACATTACATTAATGTTATTGCGTTCTGGAGCCACAGTTATAGCTACTACGCGCTTTCCTGCAGATTCTGCTATTCGTTTTTCTAAAGAAGATGATTATAAATTATGGAGTGGTCGTTTGCATATTCATGGTTTGGATCTACGTCATATTCCGAGTGTTGAAATATTTTGTAATTATATCGAACAGCAATATTCGCGTTTAGATATTTTAATTAATAATGCCGCACAAACTGTAAGACGTCCTTCAGGGTTTTATTTACATTTAATGGAAAATGAAAAAAAGTCTGCTATAGAATTACCACAAAACGCACAACCGCTTTTAAAAAATCATTTCGAATGTTTGAAAGAACTTTCAGATTTAAGTGTGTCAACATCAAAAACATCTAAAAATAACGTCCTGCCTGTAAAATGGCATGGTCCGGAACCAGGAATAGGTTTACGTTCATCTGCTGAATTATCTCAAATTCCATATAGTTTTGATAATGCTATAAAAACTTCGGAAGCATTTCCAGAAGGGCAATTAGATGTCGATTTACAACAAGTGGATTTACGTAAAACAAACAGTTGGCGTTTAAAACTAGGCGAAATCGAAACTACTGAAATGGTAGAAGTTCAGTTGGTAAACGCTGTTGCACCTTTTGTATTATGCAATCGTTTATCAAATTTAATGATGAAAGAAGACACAGGTAAGAAGCACATTATTAATGTAACTGCTATGGAAGGGAAATTTCATCGTTTTAAAAAGCAAGATCGTCATCCGCATACCAATATGGCAAAAGCCGCTTTAAATATGTTAACTCACACATCGGCTTCAACGTTTGCGAAGTCCGGAATTTACATGAATGCTGTAGATACGGGTTGGGTTACTGATGAAGATCCAATAGAACTATCAAAAAAGAAAGTTGAAGTTCACGATTTTCAGCCGCCTCTAGATATTGTTGATGGTGCAGCTCGTGTTATGGATCCTTTAATAGATGGTATCAATACAGGAAAGCACTGGTGTGGCAAATTCTTAAAAGATTACTTTCCTATTGATTGGTAGGCCTTCTTTTTTCAAACTCTATAGACCGCTTTATTTCTAGATGTTATAACAGGTAGAATGGTTTACCTTAAAAATAATAGCCAAACGGAGTTAAGCTACACTTTTAGATCTAAGAGCTAGAGTGTGTGATATTTTGGAATGTATTAGGTGTAAAGAATTAAAAACACACCGGCCATAATGCCCACTAACGGAATTAATTTTTTCCGTTTGTTTTGTTCTTTAAAAATAAGTCCACCAACTACTACGGCAATAATAATTTGACTTCTTTTTATGGCAGATAGTAGCATAATTAAGGCTTCTGGGTCTTGCAATGCTTTAAAATAGAAGTAATCTGCTATTTGTAATAATACACCAACCATGGGTATAGTCCATCGCCACTTAAAAGCTTTTCTTTTTTCGGCATGCGGAAACCATGTTATAGATAGAATAATAAGTAAGATAAGAATGGTGTAAAAGCAAAACCAAAACTGTAATGTTTGCGGGTTTAAAGCTAAAGTCTGTATAAGAAATTTATCGTATAAACCACTAGAAGCGCCTAAAAAGGTAGCGCCTATAATAGCGAAAATCCATTTGTTTTTCTTAAAAATAATACCTTCCTTTTTTCCAATTCTTGAGTAGAGGAACACAGAAAAAATAATTAAGAAAAAACCAATCCACTGCCAAAAGTTAGGCTTTTCTTGATAAATAGTTATAGCTCCAATAAAAGTAAAGAATGGACCTGCCGATCGTATAGGTGTTACAATGGTTATAGGCAAATGCTTTAGTGCTTGGTAAGCTAATACCCAAGAAGCAGCCATTATAGCCGATTTAATAATAATGAAACCATGCGTTTTCCATGGAATATCTGTGATATAGAGTTCCATTTTTAGCATTTGTTCTGGGTATAATTTAGAACCTATGTAGAAAGGCAGAATCAATAAAAACCCAGCAGTAATGGTGCCTAATAGTACCGGAAACACTTCGTTACCTTGTACTGCATGTTTTTTACACAGATTGTGTAAACCTAAAAAAAGAGCTGCTAATAAACCTAAATACATCCACATGGCGCGAAAATAGGTTTTATCATTTTTTTCAACTAAAAAATGGCACAAAAAATTAAAGTATTTATTCACTTTTAAAAGTGGATAACAGGGAGTGTTTTTATTAGAGTTTGGAATTAGAAAAACAAATTATTTATAGGTTAGTTAGAATGCTAAATTACCATCTCTTTTTTTCGATATTGTGTGTATAATCGAGATGTTCATGTGCTTATAAAACCCAATACTTCAGCAACTTGTTAAATTTGGTTAAAAAAGTTAAACTTTAATTAAAGGTAGGATTTGTACCTCTTTTAATCCTTTGCTTTGTTTCAAACAATAATAAATTAAAATCATGAAAAAATTATTACTTATTGCGCTTGTTGCAGCCTTTGGGTTTTCACATGTTAATGCTCAAGACATTCAATTTGGAGCTAAATTAGGAATTAACTTTGCTAACATTAATGGCGATAATACCAGCGCTTTAGACCCCATTACAAGTCTTGTTAATTTTGGTGTTGTAGCCGAAATGCCAATTAATGAGAAATTTGCCTTTCAACCAGAACTTATGTATTCTATTCAAGGCTTTAGTGTTGGCGACGATGTTGTAGCCTTAAACTATTTAAACTTGCCACTAATGGGGAAATATTATATTTCAAAGGGGTTTAGCGTTGAGGCTGGTCCACAAATTGGTTTTTTACTTTCGGCTAAAAATGAAGACATAGATGTAAAAGACAACTTTAAAACGGTAGATTTTGGGGCCAATTTAGGTATTGGTTATAAGTTGGATAGTGGTCTTAATTTTGGAGCTCGTTACAACTTGGGCTTATCTAACATTAATGATGTAGAAGGCTCTTCAGATTCCTTCAGAAATGGAGTAATTCAAGTTACTGTAGGCTATATGTTTTAGTACATTACATAATTACATTTTTGGCTCTATAATTAGTTCTTCTAAGGCTGATTGTAGAGCCATTTTTTTATGCATAATTTCTGTGTTTATACTTTTACTTCTCATTTAAAACTATTAGTGTAAAAATCCCATTGGTAAAATAACAGATTTGGTATAGTCAATACCGCCAAACGTAGATTAGACTTTATATATAGCCTATTAAGTTTCATTTTTGAAGTGTTAAACCAAAACACTCATTACAATGAAAATATTCACATTCATATTAAGCTTCTTTTTTATGCAAATTGCTTTTGCACAGGAAACTCAGCCTAAAGTATGGTCGCTTCAAGACTGTATAGATTATGCTTTAGAACATAATATTTTGGTTAAAGATGCCATATTAAATAAAAATAGTGCCGAAGTAGATTATAGTAAAGCAAAGTCTTCAAGATTACCAGATTTATTTGGTAATGCTTCTCAAAGTTTTTCTAGTGGTAGCACCATCGATCCTATTACAAGCGATTATGTAACCGATCAAATACACAGTACTAATGTTGGGATAAATAGTTCGGTTACTTTATTTCAAGGTAACCAGATTAGCAATCAAATTAAACAAAATAAAATTCTTTTAGATCAGAGTATTTTTCAAGAGGAGGTCGAAAAAAACAATATTGTTTTAAATATACTAGAAACGTATTTACAAACCCTTTATAGTAAAGAAAGTATCGCTATTGCGGAAAACAATTTAGAAGCATCTGAAAAAGAGGTGTTTAGAGCAAAATCACGTTTAGATGCAGGAACCATAGCGTTAAGCGATTACACCGAAGCACAAAGTCAAACTGCCACAAATAGATACAATGTAATTGCTGCTAAAAACGACTATCAACAATACATAATAGCATTAAAACAGCTACTGGAATTATCTCCAATGGACGATATAGAAATAGAAACTTTTGATGATAATCTAGACCTAGTAAACCTTCAATTGGATAAAACTGAAGTTTATAATAACGCACTAGACTTTTTACCAGAAATTCAAAGTAGTATGCTAAACATTGCTGCCAACGAAAAGGCGTTAGATATTGCTAAAGGTGGTTTTTTGCCAACCTTATCCTTAATAGGCAGTATTGGTTCTGGATACACGAGTATTAGCGACAATACGTTTTCCGATCAATTTGATGTCAACTTTAATCAGAAGTTAGGGTTGTCGTTAACTATCCCAATTTTTAATAGAAACCAAACCAAAGCTGTTGTAAAAACAGCAACTATAAATATTGAAAAAGCAGAAATACAAAAACAATTAACAGAAAAGGAAGTGTATAAAAAAGTAGAAACGGCGTATCAAAATGCGGTATCTGCGCAGGAGCAAGTCATTGCATCAGAAGCATCAAAAACGGCAGCAGAGCAATCGTATAAGCTAGCTCAAAAGAAATATGAATTAGGCGACTTAAGCACAACCGATTTAGTGATAAGTCAAAACACATATACTAATGCGCAACAAAATTATTTGCAAGCCAAATACCTAAATATTTTATACAATCAATTATTACAATTTTATCAAGGAAACGATATCAAACTTTAATATTAATTCATATGAAAACTAAAAAAAACATCATCATAAGCAGTATAGTAATTTTAGTACTCGCTTTTGTAGGCTACTCTTTTATAAATAGTGAGAATGCTATTGTTATAGAAGCAAAAACGGTGGCAGTTAAAAAGGCAAATGTAATTACAATGGTTACTGCAACAGGAACCATGGAACCCATAACTCAAGTAGAAGTAGGTACACAAGTGTCTGGAGTTGTAGAAAAAATATATGTGGATTATAACAGCGTGGTTAAAGAGGGTCAGTTAATTGCTGAGTTGGATAAAACCAACCTAAATGCTGCAAAAACACAAGCACAAGCAGCTTACGACAACGCTGTAAGCCAAAGAAATTACGTAAAATCAATTTACGACAGACAAAAAACATTGTTCGATAATCAAGTGATTAGTAAGTCTGATTTTGATGATGCTGCTTATAACTACGAAACAGCAAAAGGAACGGTAACTCAGCGTTATTCCGATTTACAACAAGCTAGAACCAATTTAGGTTATGCTAATATTTATTCGCCAATCGATGGTGTGGTTCTGTCCAGAGCGATTGACGAAGGGCAAACCGTTGCGGCAAGTTTAAGTACACCAACGCTATTTACCATTGCACAAGATTTAAAAGAAATGCAAGTAGAAGCCGATGTGGATGAAGCAGATATTGGACAAGTAAAAGATGGACAACGTGTAACATTTACCGTAGATGCTTATTTAGGAGCAACCTTTGAAGGTGTGGTAACACAAGTTCGTTTAGATCCAACAGTTACTTCAAATGTAGTAACGTATACAGTTGTAATTAAAGCGGATAACCCAGATTTAAAACTAAAACCAGGATTAACAGCAACCATTTCTATTTATACTTTAGAATTGAATGATGTTTTAACTGCGGAAGCAAAAGCCATCAACTTTAAACCAGAAAGAGAAGTCTTAGCAAATTATAATTTACAACATCAATTGGAAGCTAATAACACTGAAATAACCAAAGAAGAAACAACTCTTTGGGTGTTAGGAAACAACGGAGAAATTACTCCTAAAACCGTAACGCTAGGAGCAAGCGATGGTGTAAATGTGCAAGTGTTAAATGGAGTTTCTGAAGGAGAAAAACTAGTATACAGCTTAAAAGGTGTTTCAAAATCGGAGGCAAGTGCTTCCGCTAAAAGCGAAAGTCCATTTATGCCACAACGTCCTGGAGGTAACAAGAAAAAATAAAAAACCATGAGTAAAGCAATCATTAAAATAGAAGATTTAAAACGAGAGTTTACCATGGGAACCGAAACGGTTCATGCATTGAGAGGTCTTTCGTTTGATATTAAAGAAGGGGAATTTGTCACTATAATGGGATCTAGTGGTTCTGGAAAAAGTACGATGTTAAACATTTTAGGATGTTTAGATCAACCAACATCTGGAACTTATGAAATTGATGGTGTACGTGTAAAAGATTTATCTCGAAATGAATTAGCAACCATTAGAAACGAAAAGATAGGTTTCATTTTTCAATCGTATAATCTATTAGCAAGAACATCGGCTATTGAGAATGTTGAATTACCATTATTGTATAATAGCAAGGTTTCTTCCGAAGAACGCAGAAAACGGGCTATTGAAGCTTTAGAAAAAGTAGGACTTGGTGAACGTTTAAATCATACCCCATCACAACTTTCCGGAGGACAACAACAACGTGTGGCTATTGCAAGATCTCTGGTTAATAATCCGGTTATGATATTGGCTGATGAAGCTACCGGGAACTTAGATACACGGACATCTTACGAAATCATGTCCTTATTCCAAGAATTAAACAAACAAGGTATTACCATAACATTTGTAACGCACGAACCAGATATAGCTACGTTTAGCAGTAGAACCATTGTATTAAAAGATGGAGAAATTATGCAAGATTATTTGAATAATAATGTGCAATCTGCGGCAAATGAATTGGCAAAATTACCTAAACAAGACCATTAATTATGAGACTATTAAATTTATTTAAAATCGCAACAAAAGCCATCGTTCTTAATAAAACAAGAACCTTGCTAACCATGCTTGGAATTATTATTGGTGTAGCATCTGTAATCGCTATGTTAGCCATTGGAGAAGGTTCAAAAGAGAGTATTCGTTCTACTATTTCTGCTATGGGTTCCAACATGATTACTGTAAAAGCAGGAGCAGACACAAGAGGAGGCGTGAGACAAGAATCGAGTGTTATGGAATCGCTTACTTTAAGTGATTATAAAGCGATTAAAGCTCAATCTAATTTACTTAGTTACAGTACACCTGTAGTAGAAGGCAAAGGGCAAGTTATTAATGGCTCTAACAACTGGCCATCTTCTATTTATGGTGTAAATCCGGAATACTTAAGTATTAAAGTAGTGGATTTACAGAGTGGAAGTATGTTTACCGAAGCCGAAGTACAAACCGCTGCTAAAGTGGCTATAATAGGACAAACTGTGGTAGATAACATATTTCCTGACGGACAAGAACCCGTGGGACAAATGATTCGTTTTAATAATATTCCGTTTAAAGTGATTGGTGTTTTGGAAGAAAAAGGCGAAAACACCTTTGGTCAAGATCAAGACGATGTGGTTATTGCTCCTTACACCACTGTACAAAAACGTATTTTGGCAATCGATCATTTAAATCAAATTATGGCCTCTGCAGTTAGTGAAGAAGAAGCACCAAATGCGGTAATAGAATTCTCTAGTATTTTACGAGAGCAACATAAATTAACAGATAGTGAAGATGATGATTTTCACGTACGTTCAATGGAAGAGCTAATTTCTACCTTTAGTTCTACTAGCGAAATGCTAACCATATTACTAGTTGCTGTGGCAAGTATTTCGCTATTAATTGGTGGTATTGGAATTATGAACATCATGTATGTTTCTGTTAAAGAACGTACCAAAGAAATAGGGTTACGTATGGCTGTAGGTGGCAAAGGTTCCGATATTTTAATGCAATTTTTAATAGAAGCTATTTTAATAAGTATTACAGGGGGAGTTCTAGGTGTATTATTAGGACTTGGAGCAACGGTGTTCATAGAAAAATTCTTAAATTGGCCTACAAGCGTGGCTATGTATTCTATTGTGATCTCTTTTGCCGTTTGTGCAGTAACAGGTATCTTTTTCGGATGGTATCCAGCTAGAAAAGCTTCGGCTTTAGACCCTATTACTGCTTTGCGTTATGAGTAAAGCCTTTGAATTCTAATAAATAAAACTTATAAAAATGAAAATCAATAAACATTTAAAACCATTCTTAATTTTAGCATTTATCGTTGTGTTGGCTTCTTGTAAATTTAATAAAAAAGTAGGGCAAACAGATGGAGTTAAAATAGTTTCTGTAAATCCTGATTATTTTATTGCAGATAATATTATAGGTGAAATTACTCAGAAAACAATGGATTTAGATGGAACACCAACATTGTGTTATGTGTTTAAAACCAACTCAAGACCATCTGAACATCAAATGGGACCGTGGTGTCCAAGACATATCGATGATTTTAAAGAAAAAGGTGGTATTTGGTTTAAAGATGGAGAAGTGTATGATGTGGATGGCCATTTTATTGCGGAGCTAGCTGATTTTTATGAAGATGATCAATGGAAAGTCTTTAGAGAAGATGGTAGCGTAAAATATACATCAACACAAGAAGAATGTGAAGGTGCGGCCAAACCTGATGTAGAAGAAGCGTACCAGAATTACTGTGTAGAATGTCTTCCTAAATATTATAAAGATCAAGTAACAACCTTTACTATTCCTGTTACTCCAGTCTATACAGATAGAGAACAACGATTAGGAAGAGGTGGTCTTGGGGTTGCTTTTAATGGTGTTAACTTTGATCCGCCAGCACCAACACATGCAATATTAGCAGCGCATACAATTGCTCCCTTAGATGACCATGGTGGTCATGTAAACCCTCATGGAGGTTATCATTATCATGCAGTAACTGGATCTACAAAAGAAGTCAAACAAGCAGATGTGCATTCGTCAATGATAGGTTACGCAATTGATGGATTTGGTATTTATGCACTTTTAGATGAAAACAAAAATCAACCAATAGATTTAGATGATTGTGGCGGTCATGTAGATGAAACACGTGGTTATCATTATCATGCAGGAGAACCAGGAGATAATGAAATTATAAAATGTTTACATGGTGTTCCTGGTAGCGTTAATGTTCAGGAATAACAATTTATTTCAGTAAAAAGTAGAATAATAAAAGTAAATAAAGAGTTAATGTATAAGAACAAAACAATAACGGTAATATCACATGTGCTAGTTTGGTTAACATTATTTTGTTTGCCTTACTTGTTGTCTTATGGACAAGAACAAGAAATAAATAGAGTAATTGCGCATTTTTGGATTCCTTTATTCTTTTCGGCAATCATCTTTTATTTCAACTTTTTTGTATTAGTGGATCGTTTTTTATTTCCTAAAAAAACGATCCAGTTTATACTAATTAATGCAGTGCTTATTGTATTCTTCTTGTTTTTAAAAGAATACATTGAAGATGATTTTTTTCAAGATATTTCAAAAAAACGACTTGAAAGTACGGAAAGAACTGGACCGCCATTTAAAATGGCGATTTACATACAATTGTTATCGTATTTAGCACCTTTATTCTTTTCGGTGGCTTTAAAATCTACAAAACGTTGGGTTAAAACGGAAGCCGAACGTAAGGAGGCTATTAATTTTAAATTAAAATCTGAGTTACAGCATTTGCATTACCAACTGCAACCGCATTTCTTTTTTAATTCGTTAAACAATATTTATTCGTTAGTAGATATATCACCAGATCAAGCAAAATCTTCTATTCATAGCTTAAGTAAGCTGATGCGTTATATGTTGTACGAAACGAATTTAGAAGTGGTCCCGCTTAGTAAAGAAATCGATTTTCTTAAAAAGTATATCGATTTAATGAAGTTACGAGTGTCTGACAAAACAAGTGTTAGTTATAGTTTTCCTGTAAAAGAAACAGGTATAGAAATAGCACCGTTGTTATTTATTTCGTTAATCGAAAACGCTTTTAAACATGGGGTTTCTGCTACCAAACCAAGCACAATTGATATTAATATGACTTGCGATGATAATACCGTTTTATTTTCTGTTGAAAACCATAATTTCCCAAAGAAAACAGACGATAAAAGTGGCTCTGGGATAGGCCTTCAGAATTTAGAAAAACGTTTGGAGTTATTGTATTCAGATAAATTCAATTTTAAAACTATTTTAAAAGATGATCGCTTTTTAGTAACCTTAGAAGTGGAAACAGACTAAGCATTACAACATGACTAAAAGAATCGATTTCTCAAATCACAATACACTTAAATTTTAATATATGAAAGATGCCTCTAAGCAGACGCTTGTAGCGCTTTTTAAAAAACTTTGGGATTACGTAAAACCTTATAAAAACTTGGTAATTGCATCTTTAATCCTAACCATAATCGGCTCATTACTGGCGCAGGTCAATGCATTAGTATTACGATATACCGTTGATGAATTAACAACCTTAAGTGACGCCAATAAAACCGTAAAAGAAGGTTTTTCTCTATTAGTAACAATTAGTGCTATTCTTCTTTTAAAGGAAGGTTTTTATGCACTAGTACAATTTGGTCAAAAGTTCTACGGAGAAAAGATGAAAATTTACATTTCAAAAGACTTTGCTCAAAATATTGTAGAACGCATATTGACTTACAAAATGGCTTTTTACAGCTCTCCAACTAATGAAAGTGGCAAATTACAAACCAGAATAGATTTAGGCGTCTCTAGCCTTACACAGTTAGTAAAAAACTTTTTTATTGACATATTACCTTTATTTTTTAATGCTTTTGTAGCATTAATTATCATGTTTAACGCCAACGTATATGTTGGGTTAGTGAGTCTTTCTATTATTCCACTTTTCTTCTACATAAGCAGTCTGCAAGCTAAAAAACTGAAAGGTTTTAGACGCACCATGAGGAAATATAGAGAAACAAAAAATAATGGCATTATAGGTTTAATAAATTCTATTACCGTTATAAAATCTTTTACAAGAGAAAATTTTGAAAGTAAAAAGCATGAAGCCATTCAGTTAGACATGACTGAAAATCAATTACAAACAAGAAAATTAAGTTTCTTATTTGACGGATTGAAGAAATTCACAGAACAATTTGGAGTCGTAATAATTATCATATTAACCGCTTATTTTGTTTTAAACGGCAGCATGACTATCGGCGCCATAATGTTTCATATTTTACTATTTAACAATGTATCGGCACCTATACAACAGCTACATCGCATTTATGATGAAGTACAAGACGCGATAATATATTCGGATGCGTTTTTTGAAATTATGGACGCCGATGAAGAAACAGAATTAAGTGGCACTTATATTCCTGAAAAATTCACCGGTACTTTTGAAATTGAAAATGTAGATTTTGCATATCCTAACGGAACCAAAGCCCTTTATGATGTTTCTATGGTTATTAAACCCAATACGATAAATGCTCTAGTTGGTTTAAGTGGTGCTGGAAAAAGCACGGTGATTAATTTGTTAGATAAATTCTATGCACCAACCTCAGGCGAAATATATTTAGATGGCGTTGACTTACAAAAATATGATACACAATGGCTAAGAGATAATATCGGATTGGTTTTACAAAAAAATCATATATTCAACGGAAGTATAAAAGAAAACATCCTTTACGGAAAAGAAAATGCTACAGATAACGAGGTTGTAGCAGCAGCAAAACAAGCCTATATACATGAGCAAATAATTCAATTACCAGAGGAATATAACTCAAAAGCAACATTATTATCTGGAGGGCAACAACAACGGGTTTCTATAGCACGATTATTTTTGAAAAATCCTCCTATTATTTTTCTTGATGAACCCACGGCGAGTTTAGATGCTATAGCTACAGAAGAAATCAAGAAAAGTTTAGACGCTATAAAAAAGGGGCGAACGGTAATTGTTATTTCGCATAGTATTTCTCAAATAATTGATGCTGAAAATGTCATTGTTTTAGAAAAAGGAAAAGTAATAGAACAAGGTACTCATGAGGCTTTATATAATAATGAGAGTGCCTACTATAAAATTTTTAATGCAATGGCAAATAGCTTAAATATTGATAAAATTAAAAACACATTAAAAGAATAAATTTCTGATTTCACTAATCAAGATTAAAAGTATATTATAACCAACTTAGATATATTTTAAATTAGATTCAAGAAATTATTTTTCATACAAACTAAATCGATTTAAATGATGAGCAATATAAAAATAACATGTGTAATTGTAGATGATGAGCCAATGGCATTAAATTTAGTTGAAAGTTATGTGCAAAAAACACCTTTTCTAGAACTAAAACAAAAGTGTAGTAGCGCTATTGAAGCTATGGAGTTTATAAAAAACGAACCTGTAGATTTACTGTTTTTAGATATACAAATGCCGGATTTAACAGGGTTGGAGTTTTCTAAAATGTTGCCAAAGGAAACTCGTGTTGTTTTTACAACTGCGTTTGATCAATATGCATTGGAAGGTTTTAAAGTTGAAGCTTTAGATTATTTATTGAAGCCTTTTGATTATGCTGAGTTTTTGGCTGCAGCCAATAAAGCAAACACTTGGTTTGAACTTAAAAAAGGAAAACAACAAAATGTAGTTTCTGAAGCAAAAGAATTCCTTTTTGTAAAATCGGAATATAAACAGTTGCGCATTAAGCTAGCCGATGTCCTGTATTTTGAAGGTTTAAAGGATTACATTAAAATCTGGTTAAAAGACAACCCGAAGGCTATTTTAACGCTTATGAGTTTAAAATCTTTGGAAGCCGAATTACCAGAAACGCAATTTATGCGTGTACATAGATCGTTCATAGTAGCCTTAAAAAACATAGATGTTATTGAGCGTAGCCAAATTATAATTAACAAGCAACGTATTACGGTTTCGGAACAATATAAACCTAAGTTTTTAGAGTTTATTAATAGCAATTCACTTAACTCATAAAGTCTAAATCTTGTAGTAAAGTTTACAAGAATCATTCTTTTTTTTTAGTCTTTACATGAAATTATTACGGAAATTACGCAGGAAACTTATGGGTACTCGTAAGTTTAAATCCTATGCACTTTATGCACTAGGAGAAATTGTACTTATAGTTATTGCTGTTTCTATAGCTTGGAAAATAAACGATTTAAATGATATTAGAAAAAACAACTTAGAGGAGGATAAAATCTACATTAATTTAAACGAAGAGTTGGAAACTAATTTACGATTAGTTAAACGTATTATTGAAGAAGACAGCCAAAAAATAATCTGTTTAGAAAACACCTTAAACTATGTTGGTAGGCGTGGTACAGAACTATCCAAATCAGCTAAAGATAGTATAATTAACATAGCAGATCCAGCGTTTGAATTACAAGATAGTTCAATCAATTCTATAGTTAGTACAAGTAAATTAGAAACCATTGACAGTGCTAAGTTAAAAGACTTAATAGCTTCTTACTTAGCTAAAATAGAGTTGTTTAAAAGTGAGGACACTCAAGTTAAAGCTATTGTATCCAATAAGATAAAACCTATTTTAGAAAAACATATTTCGTTGGTTGATTTACTACCAGATAACATAAAATACAATCACGTAAAAGTATATGCCGTTGGGTCTAATTATTCAGCATTACTCGCTAATAAGGAATATCAAAATAGTATTATCGATCGTTTATTACGTACCCAGCACCGCTTAGCTCTAGCTAGAATAATTCGTAGTAAAACGAAAACCTTAATAAGTCATTTAAATCGAGAATTAAATTAGTGTTTCACTACTCTATATACTCTAAATCTATTGATTTTAAAGTATCTCTTCTATAAAATCTTCCAATTGGTAGATACAATTCCAGGTCTGGTCTAGTTTGGTTTCTAGACAAAAATAATCCAAATATCTTTAAACTATTAATACTAAGAAACGTCTTAGATAATACATGAAAAGGAAGTTTAATTATTTAAAAACAAACATTATGAAAACATTTATAAAAATATTCGTTTTACCTTCATTATTTATAGTAGCTATTTCTACTCAAGTTTCAGGGCAAACCCGAAGAAGTTCAACAACTAACGCTAACAAAAAAGTGACTACTACCACAAGAGTTACAACAACTAAAACAACAACAGCGCCTAAATCTACAGATAGAAGGGTTTCAAGTACTAAGGTTATTTACAAAACCCCAAAAAAGAAAGTTGTTTCAGTAAGAAGTGTTCCCAATAGAACAGTTATAAATCATAAAGGGCAAAATTATTATTACTCAAATAATAAATACTATACACAATCTAGAGGGCACTATATAGTAATTCCGCCTAAAGTAGGTTTCCGGATAAATGTACTGCCTTCAAACTACAAAAGGGTATACTTTAATAACCGCAATTACTTTAATGCTGGAGGTATATTTTATATACAAATAAACAATCAATATGAGGTGGTGGAACCAGAGGTAGGAACAGTAGTTTATGAGTTGCCAAACGATTATGAAAAGGTTGTAATTGATGGATTAACATATTATGAATACGCAAATGTACTATATGAAAAAGTACAAGTTAATGGTGCCAGAGCTTACGAAGTAGTAGGCATCATTGAAATAAATTAGTTTGATTTGGTTTTTTAGTTAAAAAGGAGGATAACTTAAGTGTTATCCTCCTTTTTATTGCCTTTTTTAGACTTATTCCACTATTAATTATTATTGGTTATAATAACCTTGTGGCTTTTTAGGTTTAGTTTTAGTAATGAAAATCATGAAAAGATAAATGGAAATGAAGTGTGAAATAATAATTATAACTGTAAAGGTTTTGTTGAAATAAAAATATTCATTTATAGGCGATAAGCCAATATGAAAAATGGATGAAATTCCGGAGCCTAATAAAACAGTACCATGTTGATAGTTGTTTTTTAAATAAATTTTGGCAACTACTGTAGCATAAATAAGTAGACAACAGGCGCATAGAATCATATAAAACAGGTTGCTTTTTGGCATATAATCAATAAGTAAAGCAACCACCGAATAGATGATATAAACAACTAATAAAGCGCCAATGGATACAGATATTGAAATTGAATATTTGGCTTTTACAATGTACTTTTTAAGGATTAAGCAGTACAATAATAAATAAGAAGACGTGAGTAATGTTAGTGTTTTAAAGTAATTATTAAAACCATAAAATGAAAAGAAATTAACACCAATTAGGGCTATAAGTGCAAGTATAAATAGAGGGTCTGCGTTTTTTTTGGTGGCATTAATGTATTTTATAAGTAGGGTAACCACAACTAATGGAGATGCATATAACAAAGCTTTACTTTCCAAGGTTATGCTAACTATAAGGCATACTGCAAAAGCTATGTAAAACAACAAATCATAAATATTAGGTTTTATTTTCAATCCTGGTTAGTTTAAAATTCCTACTTATTCAAATATAATTAATTTACTTGTTATAGTTACTAGTTAAGTTCTTTTTATATTTAAAATTGAAGTTGTTTCGCAAAATATTACAGATAAACGATAATTATAAATAAACAGAGATTGTATTAAAATTTTATCAAAACTTTAATACAATCAATACATAAAATACATCTACTTTTGCGCTCTTATTTTTTAATTTGAAATAAATTAGTTTTAAAGACTTAAATAACAATTTATTATAACGTATAGGAAAGAAACTTTAAAACGAATTATTACTTTACAATAAATTATTGCATTACATGGATAACTTAGTTACATTCTCAATAACCGTATTTACAGCTTTTTTTGCTATTACGAACCCGATTTCTAATATGACGGTTTTTGTTTCATTAACCCAAGGTGCCGATGCGAAAACAAAGCATGATATAAATAAGCGGTCAAATTTAATAGCCTTTATTATTGTTGCTGTTTTTGTGCTTTTAGGTAAATATATTTTCGAGTTATTTAATATCAGTATTCCTGCGTTTAAAATTACAGGTGGTATCTTAATATTTTTTATTGGGTTTGATATGTTACAGTCTAAAACATCCAATGTTAAAACCATTGATAATGTAAATATAGACGAGAATATTGCTGTGTCGCCATTAGCAATTCCAATTTTAGCAGGTCCTGGTACCATTGTAACAGCTATGAACTTCGTGGCTAATGTTGAAACTATTCATATTTTTTTAGTGATTGCTATTTTTGGTTCTATGAGCTTGTTAACCTATTTCACCTTTCGTCTAAGCGACTGGATTGTTAAAATGGTTGGTAATAATGTCATTTCTGTAATAGGAAAAATTATGGGACTTATTATTGCTATTATCGGAACAGGTATGATTATTCAAGGTATTAAAATTTCATTTAATTTAATGGCTTAGTATCAAGCATGTTTTTTTAGTAAAGTGTTACATCTTGAAAGGATATGTGTTTTTTGTACTTCACTTAATTTATTACCGATTTAATTATTTGTTAGATAGTATTCTAATACTCGTGTTAATTTTTATTACCTTTATAAACAGGAGGTTATAAATTTTAAATTCGATTGTTATGAGTAATGAACCCGTAGTAAATTTTCATTTTAGTGTTGATTTTAATGATATGATTGGTGGTTTTTCTGAAATAAGTGGTCTTAAAGCCAAACATGAAATTTTAGAATATAGAAGTGGTGCAGATCCTACTTATAGTCCAATTAAAATACCAGGACTAAAAAAGTATTCGAACATTGTATTAAAACGAGGTGCGTTAAAAGACGATAACACTAGTTTTAGTTGGTTTAATGATATTGGATTAATTGTTGAGAAACGCGATATAACGATAAAACTATTAAATCATCAACACGAACCAAGTATTGTTTGGAAAGTTAAAAATGCATGGCCTATAGAAATTAATTTCTCCGAACTCAATGCTCTAAAAAGTGAGATTCTTATTGAAACTTTGGAGTTAGCACATGAAGGTTTTATAATGGAACGTTTAGGTAATTAGTTATGGCAAAAATTAACTATCCTCCATTAAATATGCACTTTGCTGTTCATTTTCACAGTAAGGCACTTATTAACGATGTTAGTTTTCAATCGGTTCAAGGACTTCAATCTCGAATTATTAAAAACGAAGGCAAAAAGCAGGTTAAATATGATAATCTTGTTTTAAAACGTGCTTATCAACCAGATTCTAATTTAGTAGCATGGTGCATGGATGCTATTAATAACAATAAAAAACAAGCCATAAACTTAACCGTTAATTTGCTTAATGCCGACCATGAGATTATAAGTGGTTGGCAAATAGAAAAAGGCCTACCTGTAGCTTGGGGTGTTGAAGAACTTCATGCCCAAGACACTAAAATATTAATAGAAACCGTAGAGTTACAATACCAACGTTTTAATGTGCTAAATAATAAAGGAGAAGTTATTGCACTTTTTAAATTATCGCCAATAAAATTACCATTTATCCCTATTTTAAAGAAGCCTAAATTATAGCACAAAACACTATTTAAATTAAAGTAAATATGTAAATAATGGCTGCAATTTTACGATACCCAGGAGTATACATTCAAGAGCAAAGCTCTTTGCTTCACTCAGTTTCAGATTTACCAACTGCTGTTCCGGCTTTTATTGGCTACACTGAAAAGGCTTCAATAAACGAGGAATCCGTATTAAATATACCTACAAAAATCAGATCTTTTGCTGAGTATGTTAGCGTATTTGGAGTCGGTTTTAATTCTAAATTTGATATTTTAGATCCGCTACCAAATGGTTCTGGTATACTTATTAAAGTTAAAAGTGGTAAAAAAGTAGTGGATTATGTGCCTAATCACAAAGCGTATATGTTTCCAAGTATAAAGCTTTTTTACGATAATGGAGGTAAGGACTGCTATATTGTTTCGGTAGGAACTTATGGCGATGCCTCATCCGTTACTGTTGAAGCTGATGATTTATTAGGTACCAAAATCGTAAATGGCAATATTTTAGAAGGTGGTTTAAACGCAATTGAAAACTATGTTGAGCCTACTATTATAGTTATTCCAGATGCTGTAAATCTGCCTTCAGTGCAATGCTATCAAGTTTATCAAAGGATGCTAAGCCATTGTTTCAAAATGGAAAATCGTTTTGCTGTTCTGGATATTCATAACGGTTTTCAAAAACAAATAGCACGACAAGCACCAACCGATGTTATTACACATTTTAGAGGGCAAATTGGTACTGAAAATTTAAAATTCGGAGCTGTATATTATCCATGGTTAGAATCGATTATTGATAGGAGTGAACCCACTTTTCAAGATATTAATCTTCAATTAAACGAGTTAAATCAATTATTACCAGAAAATAGAGCCAACGCTATAATTGATGAACACCTTAAATTAAATGATATTACAGCAGATATTAACCATAACCTGCATTTGGAGTTATTATCCGTTAGCTTAACATATAAAGCAATTATTAAAGCTATTAAAGTTTTAAATAATCGTATTCCTCCAAGTGGTGCTATAGCTGGAATTTATGTTACCACAGATAATAGCAGGGGTGTTTGGAAAGCTCCTGCTGGCGTATCTGTAAATTCTGTTATCCAACCAACGGTCCAATTATCTAGGGTAGAACAAGAGCTTTTAAATATTGATGCTGTTTCAGGAAAATCTATAAATACGATAAATTATTATACAGGTAGAGGCACTCTTGTTTGGGGTGCGAGAACTTTAGCTGGTAATAGTAATGAATACCGTTACGTAAGTGTTCATCGCACCATTCTTCATATAAAAAATTATATTAAAACAGGTTTAATACCTTTTGTTTTTGAAACGAATGATACTAATACATGGGTTGCTGTTAAAAATATGATTTCAAATTATTTAATAGTTCTATGGCTTAATGGTGCTTTTGCTGGTTCTCAGCCAGAGAAAGCATATTTTGTTCAAGTAGGTTTAGGACAAACCATGACTGCTCAAGATATTATAGAAGGTAAAATGATAATTTCGGTTGGCGTTTCAATTATTAGACCAGCAGAGTTTATAGTTTTCCAGATTACTCAAAAAATGCAAGAATCTTGATTTATGGGGCACTTGTTTTTAGCATAGGAAAAGGGATTAAGCTAGTTAAGCAACTTACTAATTAAATTATTTTACCTATATTTATTACAACCATTTTATGGTTAGTTTTCCTAATAGCAATTACAATAGCACAGTTTATGTTTTTCCCTGTAAGGGGTATGTTTTGGTTTAATTTAAACCTAAACATCGTGTATTGTGGAACCAAACCAAGTTATTATGAAAACCAAGATATTCACTTTTATCCTTTTTTCTTTATGTAATATTCTTTTTAGTCAAGACAGCAATGATACAACAGTCGTAGAAGAACCAAAACCAAAGGAACAAAAGGAGTCGGTTACCGAAGTAGAAAAAATTGATAGTCAAGCCAAATTAACGTTAATAGAGAAACTAAAAATCGAAGATTCCATATTAGAATTTAGAATAGACTCTAAAGACTCTACATTCGATATGCAAATTTGTAAATCGGATGATTGTAAAAAGCCTGTTGAATATCTAAAAGATATGGATCCCGAATCTTTTGCTTTTGCGGTAAAATTGAATATAAAGAACGAATTTGGAATAGATTTAATTTCAGAATCTTCGCCTGTAGAAACAGAAGACAATGATCCTATTGAAGAAATCCTCCAAAAAGTAAAGTCACATGATGAAAAAGAAATTCGTAAAGAACTTTCAGAAGCTAAAAATGTTTTACGAAGTATTGATACGGCAGAAGATAATTACTCGGGCCAATTAATTCTGAATATCGATAAGAATATACCTTATCAAATAACGCATTATAAACTAAAGTTAAAGAAGTTAAAAGAACGGCTAAATGAGGAATCTTTAATAAAAAATAACATTCAAGTTTTAAGCGAAGAAGATAAAGCCGCTTTTATGGCTTTAGATAGGGAATCGACCATGTACCAATATTTAATCATTAAATCGGAAGAAGGAAAAAAAGCTTTTATTGAAGATGAAACTATAAAGGGAAAATTTGAAAATACCACTTTGGCATATTATCAAATACTATCGCAACGTACCGAAAGCAGCAAGTATTGCTGTAAGGATTTTAAAATTGAAACATCGAATGGAACGGGAAATTTAAAAGTTACGTCTGCAACTGTCCAATTTTTTAATAACAAGGCTGCAACCATAAAAGTTAGAGCAAAACTAAATGAAAGCATAGATTTAATATTTATTAATTCAGATTTTTCTGTGCCTATTAGATATTTTAATATTTACGGAAGTAGAGTTTCTACATTTATGCCAGAAAAAGATGTTTTTGGTCAAAGAGCAAAAATAGAGATAGACTACAATGATGTTTTCGATTTTCTAAATTATAAAGATTCATATAGTTACTCAGTCGCAAACGATAAAATGGAATTATACAAAGATAAAGAAGGTAAATCCACGCACATGGCAAAGGTAAAGGAAAGGCGCTTTTTCGACTTTTTCTCAGCTATTATTTATTCGGATCTTATGGGGTTTAATACCGAATCTCCAAATTCTTTAGTAAATGCTCAGGCACGAATATTATTACCAATAAACCTGCTAAATTGGAAGAAATTGTCTTTTTTTAGACAACTAACAGCGGTTACAAATTTTTCAATGCAAAATAGCTTCGATGACGAAAACCGGTTTATAAATATTAAAGATGAAGAGCAGTTTAATAATTTCGATTTATTGCGAAAAAACAATTTATATGGTAAACTATCTTTAGAAGTACTAACGCATGAAGCCAAAGGGTTCTTTACAAACATAGGACTTGGTTATAGCGCTGGCTTTTATAGAACTGGTTTTAAATTAACTAATATTGTAGATAATGAAGAAGATAAAACCTTTACCAAACAACTATTTTCTGTTGCTCATGGCCCTTATTTAAATTTTGAAATAAGACCACAATCTAATTTTGGTGCAGATATTACATTTAGTCTAGAAGATTTAAATTATGCTGGCGATGAGAAGTTTAATGATGCTTCATTCTCGGAATCCTTAATAACTAATAAAGGAAAAGATCATTTTGGAATGCCTTACAACTTATTAAATCTAGAAGCTAATTTCTATTGGCTTACTAATCCAAAAACTTCTGTTGGTGGCGTATATGCCAAATTAGGCTCCTATTTCCATACCGATACAAATAGTATATACCCACAATTCATGGTCGGTTATGCTACAAACTTAACGTCATTTGTAGATAAATTTCAATCAAAAAAGCCCATGCCTGCCCAGGAGGAAGAAACTAAAAAAGAATAGAGATATGGAAACTAATCATAAAAATAAAACAAGTTTTTCCCAATGGCTTAAATACTTAATACAAGCCATTATAAAACATGCATTTCCTTTAGTATTTGTTTTTGTTCTATTTGTCATTTTTAGAATGCCTCATTTAAGTGATCTCACCATAGTAATTATTCAACTACAAGACCATAACGATTTTATAGTTATGCCTATTTTTTATACGTCCATATTAGTAATGGGCTTACTTATTAGTTACGGGAATTTAATTAAAATTGAATCGGTTAAAAAGAGTTTTAAAGCTGAAGCTGATGGCAGCATAGCAACTAAAGACATTAAGCTACGCAGTAAAGTTGTTAAAGCCATTAACCCTAAAGATTCCAAAGAAATAAGCATTGAAAAAAGCAATGTTTCAACAAAACCTAGTGGTCAAATTGACACTAAAATCATTGATGAGTCGACCGAAGATCCTAAAATTTATGTGGAAAGAATGTATACCAAAATACTAGGTATTTTTATGATTTTAAGCATTACCTTTTCAGTAGAAAACACCTACTACCACTTGTTTGGCGAGTATATAACATTTAAGTATTTCTTTTTATTGTTAACCCTTTTTTTAGTTGCAATTACAAACCCAAGACTCGGCATGTTCTTAAAAGGCATTTTAAAATGGAAATCGAACAGAAAGTGGCTTCCCATAATTATTGTAGCCATTGCCTTTGCTATAATTTTAATACTAGGTTTTGTAAACACAGGAGGTACCAAACAAGATATTAAAAATTTGTTCTGGTCTATGGGGTGTTTAAGTGTGTTGTTTTTCGTTTTTAGTATTTCGTATAACGAAAAAATTCTTTGGTTTAAGGAAAACTATGGTATTCCATTGGCCTATATTTTTACATTTAGTATGGTACTAATGTATATTATAATGCTTATTGATCCGGAATTACATTATTTAAAATACTTAACACCAATGGTTATAATAATGGTGTGCATTATTGGGCAGTACACCATTTTTTTAGGACTAAATTTATATGGTAAAAGAAAGAAATGGCCCATTTTAACACTCGTGTTTTTTGGCTCTATTTTAATGACGGTTTTTGTTGCAAAAAGCAATTGTTTTACACATTATGAAGTTAGTACAGTAGTTTCAGAAAACATTCATCCAGACAGTCGTTTAAGCCTTGAAGCCTACGTGGATAAATACATTTTAGAGCGAAGACAAGACATTTTAAACGCTACTAATAAAGCGCCATTTCCTATTGTTTTAGTTTCGGCAGAAGGCGGAGGTTCAAGAGCAGGTCTTTGGGCTTTTTTGGTACACAGTTATTTGTATGGCAAAAATGAAAATTATTTTAAGAAACATCTGTTTTCTATAACAGGTGCTTCTGGAGGTAGTGTTGGTAGTAATATGTTTTATATTCAGGCGTATGCCAATAAAGACCGCTACAAGAAAAATCTATTTTTAGCTCAAGAAAGTGATAGTATTTTAAATGAAAATGATTTTTATTATAAAGCAAGTGTGTTTTATCAAAAAGATTATATTTCTTCGTCCGTTGCAGGACTTTTAGGTAGAGATATCGTGGCAAGTATTCTTCACTTAAACTTTTATCGAGACCGAGGAAAAATAACAGAAACCGAATGGGAAGCAACTTTCGATTCCTTGTTTAATGTGGGTTTACTAAAAAGACCGTATTTAGACATTATGCCTAAAAAAGGGGATACATTTACTCCTCCTATAATGGTTACTACAACCACCCATGTGCAAAGTGGGCAATTATACCTTATGAGTCCGGTTAAGTTTAATACCACTGAACCTCGCGAGTCGGGATTTAACGATCTGCTCTCAGAATATGTAAAAAAGAATGATAGCTCAAAAATGATAAAACGATCGGCAGCCATGTTATTAACCGCAAGATTTCCTTATTTAAGCCCTAATGGTCGTGTTTCTGGCATTGGGCAATTTGGCGATGGCGGCTATTACGATAATATTGGAGGAACCGTTACCAATTACCTGGAAGCGGCACTAATAAAAGGCTTAACAAAGGATTCGCTTTTACAAGGGAAATACAAAATTAAACATCTTGTAATTACTAATAATAGCGAAGCAGAAAACGAAAAAAAAGAAGAGGTAGATTATTACAGCCAGTTTACTACGCCAGCGCAAATGGCCGTTAATGCTATATTTGCTCACGCCGATGAGTTTATTAACGCCCACCCGGACTGTTATCGTATAGAATCAAAGCGAACAGCCTTACCGAATCCTGGAAATGATACATTATTTAAACCTTTAATACCGCTAGGTAGATATTTAAGTATAGATGCTGTTAGATCATTAGAAGAACGGTTGAAGGATTCTACAGAGGTTATAGTAAAACTAGATAACCTATTAAAGTTTGAGTAATTGCGTATCATTTTTATATAACAAACTATTAATTAACTTCATTTTCGAAATCAGGAAAAACCCTGTAAAATTATAAGGAATTTCCCTTATTAAAAGGATGGATTTCCTCTTGACTTCGCTTATGCTACTCTCTACATTTGTACTCTGACATGATTATTAGTTAATAAATATTAGCGTGCTATAAAGCTGCCACGTACGATATTTCATTAACCAGCCAGTTAATGCAGCCTAATTTTTAAACCTTTTATTATGAATGTTGAAAACAAGAATGCTTGTTGTCCTGAATTACCGGACGGCAAAACATGTGATTATTTAGATTTTGTGTACCGTTTAACTCATTACACCGATGTTAAAATGGACAACCAATCACAAAGAGTACCCGTTGAAGTAGCACTTCACGTAAGGGTAGAAAGATGTACTGGCCCCTTGCAATTAGGAAACCTAGTATACAGTACAACCTTATTGCCAGGAGAAAAAGTGCGCTTGTATACACAAGACCGTCGATCTAGATTTTCTTTTGATAGCGAAACTCAATTATCTTACAGACATGAGCAATCTGCCGAAGAACAATTCTATTTAGACTCGTACGAGAAATTCATGTCCGATTTAAATAGTCGTGAAGATATTAATTCCAGTACATCTAATAGTGGAAGCGCTAGTACAGACGCGTCTACAAGTGGTATTCTTGGAACTATAGTAAATGGTCCTTCTGCAACAATTTCCGGGAGTTTTGATGCCTCTTCAACTAAAGATTTTATGCGCGAATTAAGCATTCATGCCGAGGCTAGCCATAACAAATCCATACAAATGACTCGAGAATCGAGCGCTATTCAGGTAGGAGAAGTATCTACTAAAACCCATGCCGAAGGTGAAAGCGAAAGCCATGTGGAAAGTAGCAGCAGAACCTTCTATAATGAAAATAGATGCCATTCGGTAAGTTACTTGTTTTATCAAGTAGATAAACAGCAAACTACAAAAGTAAGTATCAAAACTATTAAAACCCGTGTTATTGATCAGGCAACACCTAGTAGCGTGGTAAATAAGCCAATTTTAACAAATGCAAAACTCTCTGTGGTGCCAACAGCAGTTTTAGCAACCTCAAGTAAACTACCTGAAAAAATTAAAGAAATAAAAGCCATTAACAACGATAATAACTTACGTTATTCGGCTGCATATGTAGCATCTAACTCAAGATATAGTGTTGTTCAACCGTTATCGGAAACCGTTCGCGTAAAAGCATTAGAAAACGTTAAAAATAACTTGATAGAAGCAAATATATTAACCAAAGATGGTGGAGCTACAGAACAAACCATTGCCGAATTTTCTTTTGAATATACAACCTCTATTCCTACGGCAGGTGTTGTAGTAAAAGGCTGTTTGGATAATTGTAATGTTTGTGAAGAGAGCTTAATGGAAGATATAAAGCTAGATCTTGAACATAAAAAACTTCGAAATAAATTGTTGGAGAAACAAGTAGAACTACTAGAAAAATCTCAGGAATACCGTTGCTGCCCTGTTGATGAGCAATTAGATGATGAAGACTAGAATCATCAATTAAATAACAAAATGACATATCTGTTTTATAAATAGATATGTCATTTTTTAATGTACTTATTTAAAATCCCTTTGATAATCTCTTTAAAAGTTCCCAATCAGCAATTTGTTAAGTTAGTAATATATCCTAAAGGTATATAGCTATACTTTTTATGGTTTATTTTTGACTTTTAGTTGGCTGGTAATTAGTGTTTTACTAAATTATTTTATACTATCACTTTTGACCGTTATTGCAAGATTTAAATACTATATATACTTTTGTCACTATAAAAGTTATAGTATAAAAAAACTCAATTAAAAAGTAATAGAATAATGAGTACACCAAATATCCAAACAGAAGACATTTTACATGCATTTGAATACAGATATGCAACGAAAGAATTTGATTCTAGTAAAAAGATTTCAGACAAAGACATTAATTTCATATTAAAAACAGCTAATTTATCGCCAAGTAGTTTTGGTTTCGAGCCTTGGCATTTTATTGTAGTTCAAGATCAAGAATTACGCGAATTATTAAAACCTGTAGCTTGGGGAGCACCTTTAAAGTTGGATACGGCAAGTCATTTTGTATTAGGCTTAAGTATGAAGGCACCTATGGTAAAGCATGATTCTGAATATATTATGCACATGATGAAAGATGTAAAACAATTACCGGAAGATGTTATTGAAATGTATTCAAAATTTTATAGAGAATTTCAAGAGAATGATTTCGATTTAGATACGGATAAAAAATTATTCGATTGGTCTTCAAAGCAAACTTATATTGCTTTGGGTAATATGATGACATCGGCCGCATTAGTAGGTATTGATAGTTGTCCTATTGAAGGATTTCATCAAGAAAAAGCAGAAGCGTTATTAAAAGAAAAATTTGGTGTGGATACCGATAAATATGGATTATCTTTTATGGTGGCTTTTGGTTACAGAAAAGAAGATCCACCACATGCAAAATCTAGAAGAAATTTTGAAGATATTGTTACCTGGAAATAAGGATTAACCTATTAACATGCATTTATAAAATTAAGAAGCCACTACTAAGTGGCTTTTTTCATTTAATATATAATCAAAGTAGCATATGGCTTTAACTTTATTAAAAACTAAAATATTTGCATAAGTTATTAGGCTAATATATTACGATGAATTAAAACCATTTCATTTTCCTATTAAAAATGTAAATATTATATTCGTTATCAGCAAATAAGCTCATTTTATTAAAATGTAAATAGTCGAATGCAAAAAGATAATCTAAACACTGACAGTAAAAGTTCAGAACCAACCCAAAACGCTAATAATTTAGATTCAAAGCAATTAGAGAAAGATAAAATTATAGAAAGGCATTTACGTTTTCAAGACTTATTAATTAGTATTTCTACAAAGTATATTAATTCAGATTTATCAGATATTGATAAATTAATTCGCGAATCATTACAACAAATAGGGGAGTTTGTCCAATCTGATAGAAGTTATATCTTTTCTTACGATTTTGTAAACAATACATGTTCTAATACTTACGAATGGTGTGCTAGTGATATAGAACCTGAAATAGATAACTTACAGAATATACCTCTAGATTATATAACACATTGGTTAGAGTCTCATAAAAAAGGGGAAGCCTTTTATGTAGAAGATGTAAGCCTTTTAGAGGAAGATGGCGAGTTTGGTTTACGAGCCATTTTAGAGCCTCAAGGTATAAAAAGCTTAATTACCATTCCTAAAATTAAAAATAACGAATTAATTGGTTTTATTGGTTTCGATTCGGTTAAAAAGCTAAATAGTTATTCTGAAAACGAGCAGGACATTCTTTTTGTTTACGCGAATATGCTTGTTAATGTTATTCAGAAGAAGGAATATGAAGCTCGAATAAAAGCACAAGAAAAGAAAAAGGAAGAATTATTAAATAGCTTGTCTATTCAAAACGAAGAACTTAATGAATATGCACATGTTGTATCGCATGATTTGAAAGCGCCATTAATTAATATTCACACATTAGTGAGTTGGTTTATGAGTGATAACAAAGACGTTTTAGATAAAACGGCCTTTAAACCTTTGGAACAAGTGTTGTTTAATGTGGAAAAAATGGATTTTTTAATAAAAGGCATTTTAGACTATTCTACCATTGATAAACTAGAACAGGAGGATAAACTAGTAGATTTTAACTTAATTATAAATGAGATATTACAAACCATGTTAATACCAGAACATATTAAAATTAGTATTCAAGACGATTTACCAAGTGTATTTGGAAATACTTGGAGATTTAAGCAAGTCTTTCAAAACTTAATTCAGAATGCTGTAAAATATTGCGATAAAGATAGTGGCTTTGTAGAAGTAGGTTTTGTTGAAAAGGATGAAAACTACGAGTTTTTCGTGAAAGACAATGGTATGGGAATTAACACCAATTATTTTGATAAAATATTTAAAGTCTTTACGAAATTAGAAAGTACAGGATCGTCTTCCGGAATTGGACTATCCATTGTTAAAAAGATAGTAAGTTATTACAAGGGTACTATTTGGGTTGAGAGTAAAGAGGGTGTAGGTTCTACGTTTTACTTTACCATTTTTAAAAACGACTAATTATACTTTTTTAAATAAGATTAAGGCGCAGAAAATAAAAAGGTTATCCAAATTGGATAACCTTTTTTATTACATATTATACTTAGCTTATTTTAGAGCTTCAAGTAATTTTTCTGCAACTAACTCTGATGACGCCGGATTTTGTCCAGTAATTAAATTACCGTCTTGAATAGCGTAAGCCGCCCAATCTTCTTTTTTAGAGTAGATGCCTCCGTTTTCTTGAAGCATATCTTCAACTAAAAATGGTACCACATCTGTTAAACCTACAGCAGCTTCTTCGCTGTTTGTAAACCCTGTCACTTTTTTACCTTTAACTAAAGGTGTTCCATCGGTGTTCTTAACACCTTTTAAGGCAGCAGGAGCGTGACATACAAAGGCAACTGGCTTTTCTTGAGTGTTAAATTTTTCAATTAAAGCAATTGAAGTTGCATCATTAGCTAAATCCCATAAAGGTCCGTGACCCCCAGGGTAAAATACAGCATCAAAATCATCAACATTCATATCAGATAATTTGTTTGTGTTTGCAATTTTGGCCTTAGCAGCATCGTCTTTATCAAAACGTTCTGTAGCTTCGGTTGCAGCATCTGGTGAGTCGCTACTTGGATCTATTGGAGCAGCACCTCCGTTTGGTGTAGCAATTGTAATATCTACCCCTTTATCTAATAATGTGTAATACGGGTTTGCAAATTCTTCAACCCAAAAACCTGTTTTTTTTCCTGTATCTCCTAGTTTATCGTGAGATGTTAATACAAATAATACTTTCATATCTTTTTCTTTTTTTAATTCTGTTTTTTCTTCTGAAACGTTTTCAGAAGGTATTGCGCTTTTTGTGTCTTTACAACTAGAAGCTGTAACGATTGTAAGCGTTAAGGCTATTGTTTTTAAAATCTTCATTTTTAAAACTAATATGCCATTTTTACTATTTTTTCAACTTTGTCTGGCGATAAAGATTGGTGTTCTCCTAAACCTGACCATCCGCGATCTGTAAATCTCTTTGAAATTTCTTCAGCAGTTCCTTCATAGTCTTTAGTGTAATCCGATAGTTTTGTATCGATTCCTAATTCATGGAAAAAGCCTACTGTTTTTTCAATAGCAGCATATGCTTTATCGTCTGTACTACCTTCGGTAATATTCCAAACACGTTCACCATATTGTGCTAATTTTTCTTTTTTAGCTTCAAAATTAAACTTGTAATGGCTAGGAGCAATTACAGCTAAAGTACGTGCATGATCGATACCAAATAAAGCTGTTAGTTCGTGGCCTATAGCATGGACAGCCCAATCTCCAGGAACTCCTTTTTGGATTAATCCGTTTAAAGCCATAGTACAACTCCACATAAAGTTTGATGCCGCTTTGTAGTCCGTTGGATCCTTAATAACCGTTGGCGCTATTTCCACTAAAGTTTGTAAAATACTTTCTGCAAAACGATCTTGTAACAATGCACCAATTGGATACGTCATGTATTGCTCTAAAACATGTGTAAAAGCATCTGTTATGCCGTTTGCCAATTGACGTTTAGGGATTGATGTAATTACTTGAGGATCTAAAATAGAAAACTCAGGAAATAAACCAGGTCCACCCATAGCAAGCTTTTCTTTAGTTTCTGCTCTTGAAATAACCGCTCCAGAATTCATTTCAGATCCTGTTGCCGGTAAAGTTAAAACAGTACCAAAAGGCATCCCTTTTTCTGTTCTAATATTTTTAGTTAAAATGTCCCAAGGTGTGTCGCCATCGTAAACTGCTGCTGCAGATAAAAATTTAGTTCCATCAATTACAGAACCACCACCAACAGCTAATAAATACGTTATGTTTTTATCTTTTATAACCTGTAACGCTTCCATTAAAGTCGCGTATTCAGGGTTTGCAGGAATACCTCCAAACTCAGTTACATCTACCTTTGCTAAAGCTGTTTTAACTTGGTTGTAAATACCATTTTTCTTAATACTTCCGCCACCATAAAGCAATAATACTTTAGCATCTTGAGGGATTTCTTCTTTTACTTTTTCTATAGTGTCCTTTCCAAAAATAATTTTGGTAGGGTTTTTTAATTCAAAATTGTTCATCTTCTTTTTCTTTTTAATTATTAAAATCTAAATTTTAACTATCATTTTCCCTTTGTTTTTACCTTC
Organism: Algibacter sp. AS12; assembly: GCF_046736315.1. Taxonomy (NCBI): domain Bacteria; kingdom Pseudomonadati; phylum Bacteroidota; class Flavobacteriia; order Flavobacteriales; family Flavobacteriaceae; genus Algibacter; species Algibacter sp. AS12. Next base: position 3,844,190 of record NZ_CP151841.1, on the reverse strand, counting down.
AAATAAATCGATAAAAGCATTTGGAATATTATCAAAACCTTCAACAATAGTTTCGGTGTATTTTAGTTTTCCTTCGGATAGCCAACCTGCTAATTTCTGAATAGCTTCTGGAAATTTTTCAGCATAATTAGATACAATAAAACCTTGCATTAAGGCGCTGTTTTTAACTAAAAACGGCTGTACACTTAAGCTGGTAGGTAATTCGGTTTCATTATAAACAGAAATAGCACCACATATTATAATACGCGCAAAACGGTTAATATTAAATAATACAGCATCAGAAATAGGTCCGCCAACATTATCGAAATAAATATCAACACCATTTGGTGCTAATTTTTTAAGGTCAGTATTAATGTCTTTACTAGTGTTATAATTGATACCTACATCAAACCCAAATTTGTCTTTTAGCATGTCAATTTTCTCATCTGTTCCAGCAATTCCAATTACTTTAAGCCCTAGTATTTTTGCTATTTGCCCAACAACACTACCAACAGCACCTGCAGCTCCAGAAACTACAATAGTTTCTCCTGCTTGTGGATTTCCTATTTCGTTTAAACCTAAATAAGCGGTTAATCCTGTCATTCCTAAAACACCTAAGTATGTGCTTAAAGGCGCTTTAGAACCGTCTACTTTATTTAAACTTTCACCATTTGAGATTTGTTGTGTCGACCAATTTAGCATACCAGAAACATAATCGCCTTCTTTAAATTTTTCATTTTTTGAAGCGACTACTTTTGCTACAACACCAGAGTGCACCGGTTTATTTAACTCGAAAGGCGGAATATAAGATTTTGCATCGCTCATTCGTCCTCTTAAATAAGGGTCTACAGATACGTAAGCGGCTTCTAAAAGCATTTGGCCTTCAGAAATTTTAAGTTCAGAATCTTCAGTAACAAATTCAAAATTTGATACTGTAGGTTTCCCTTGTGGTCTATTATTTAATAAAATTGTCTTTCTCATAGTTATTTTTTTTTACTCTATTACAGTTATAAAATCTTCCATAGGTTTTCTAACCTTTACAAGACCTGATAACCAATCTTCATCTTCTTTTCTGTATCCTAATGTTAAAAACATGGTGCTACGTAATCCTTTTTCTCGTAGTCCTAAAATCTCGTCCACAGCATCTGCACTAAAGCCTTCCATAGGCGTACTATCTACTTTTAATTCTGCAGCAGCAACCATTGCAGTTCCTAATGCAATGTATGCTTGTTTTGCAGCATGATTAAAGTTTTCTTCGGCGTCCTTTTGCGGATAAGAACTCAATAACATTTGGCGGTAGTTTTCCCATCCTTCGTTTTCAAATCCACGAATTTTGTTTGTTAAATCGAACATATAGTTAATTCTATCTGCAGTATAAGTGTCCCAAGCAGCAAAAACAAGTAGGTGAGAGCAGTCTGTAATTACAGATTGGTTCCAAGCTACTGGTTTAATTTTTTCTTTAATATCCTGATTTTTAATAACAATAATTTCGAAAGGTTGTAAACCACTTGAAGTTGGCGCTAAACGTGCCGCTTCTAAAATACGTTGTACTTTATCTTCGGCTACTTTTTCACCATTCATTGCTTTTGTAGCGTATCTCCAATTTAACTGATCTAATAAATCCATAGTTTTCAATTTTTCTATTTTAGTTTTTTGTAATTCTTTTAATTTCGGTTGAAGTAATAATGACTTCGGCATGACTTGTACTGTTAGCCAAATTTATCATGGCTTGAGCAATATTGTTTGGTTCTGTGATTTTATATTGCTCTAATTTACCTTTAAATAAAGGCTGAATCACTTTAAAAATGGTTAATCCTATTTTCTCTAGTGTTCGTCTTTCATTGCGCTCTCCACCAATTAATGAAGGTCTTAAAATAAACGTGTTTCTAATATTTTGTTTTTGAACATCACGTTCCATTTCGCCTTTTGTTTTATTATAAAACACCGAGCTATTTAAGTTTGCTCCTAAGGCAGAAACTACCAAAAAAGTTTCAATATTATTTTCCTTTGAAAGCTTTGCAGCTGTAACAGGAATGCCATAATCTATTTCTTTATAATGGTCTTTATCGGGTGTTTTTGCTTTAGTTGTTCCAATGCAACAGTATACTTCATCTGCAGTAAAAACGGCATTAAATTGCTCTAGATTTAATAGGTTACCTATAAACTGTGTCACTTTATTTGGTAAACCTTCTATTTTAGAACGTGAAAATAGTTTGATGCTTAGGTATCTATCATTCGCTATTAATTTTTCAAGTAAAATGCCTCCAGTTAATCCTGTTGCACCCAAAATAATTGCAGTTTTTTTCATGTTATTTACAAACTTTTATACTGCTCCAAGCAGATTGAAAGGCCTCTTCTAAATGTGTTTTGTCTAATTGAAATGCACCACGCTTTTGGTTAATCATTAAAAATGATAATGGATTTATGGAATAGGCGTACAATAAATAATTGGATAAAGGTTTAATTATGCCTTCCTTTTTTCCGCGTTCCCAAAGGTCGAGTAGAGGTTGTAAGTGTTTTATGCCTTCTTGTCTACTAGGTTCATCAATCATTGGTGTATTATCACATTGGGCTAAAAACATAGCATGTTCAGATTCTTTTAGTTTAAAATCTGCAATACGTTTCCAGATGTGTTCAAAACCAGCTTCAACAGATAATGTGGTATCAAAATCGTTAAAAGCATATTTGGTGTATTCTGCTTTTACATCAATATAAGTTTGATTTACTAAATCTTGTTTGTTCTCAAAATACAGGTATATAGTTGCTGGCGATACATTGGCCATTTTAGCAATTTTACTCATAGGCGTAGCATGGAAACCATTGTTGTTTACTAGTTCTATAGTTGCTTTAACCAATGCATTACGTTTATCTATACTTTTTTGAAGTTTTGCCATTTCTTTCTAATTCTTATACAAAGATATAAAAAAGTGAACGTTCATTCTTTTTTTTAACAAAGATTTATAAAGCGTTAATGTTTTATAAATATTTTACATATTATTATCACAATCACCACGATTGTGTAATTGGTCCTCTTAATAGGAAATAATAACAGGTTTCGAATATGGAAGTTGAAAATTTGGTGTCTAACTTGATAACGTTTCTTCCAACAAACCAGACGCATAATCATAACCAATAATATAGGCTTTTTCAATACCTTTTTTATCTAAAACTCCAATAACATCTAAGTGATTTGGAGTAAATAATAAATCGGGAATACTTAACTTATGTCGAACGTTAGAGTGAAGCATTAAAAGATTAGCCCGTTGCGATAACTGAAAAGAATTTTTAAGTTCATTTTCGCCAACAACTTTCATAGCTGTCGTGTAGGATCCAATAATAAACTCTGTAGTATCAATTAAGGGATCAACCGGAAAATTATTCATAATGCCACCATCGGCATATAATTGTCCATTAATGGGCACAGGACTAAAAACAGGAGGTAAGGCAGACGAGGCCAAAACCGTATTTAGTAATTCGCCTTTGCTAAAAAATTCTGATTCTCCGCTTTGCAAGTTTGTAGCTACTATATATAGTTGCTTTTCTAACGATTCGAAGGAATTAATTGGGAAATATTTTTCAAAGAATACCAAATATTTATTGGTATCAAATAACCCAGGTTTATTTATAGTAAGTAAGTTGTATTTTAATAAAGGTGTTTCCTTAAAGAAGTGAAGCATATCCTCAGGCTGTATTCCATTGGCATAAAGCGCACCAACAACAGCACCAGCACTTGCGCCAGAAACAATGTCTGGAACAATACCGTGTTCTAATAAAGCTTTAATTACTCCAACATGTGCAACGCCTTTAACACCACCACCAGAAAGCACTAAACCAATAGTTTTATTAGATAAATCACTTAATTTAATCATGAAACAAAAATATACATAAATCTCGTTAATTCTTGCTATAAATAGGAATGATATACTAAATTATATTATTTAAAAATGAAGTATAACCTTAAGCTGCATGAACGTATGTTAATACAAGTGAAGCATTTTAAATAAAACCTAATCTTTAAGCACAACGCCCTCCTTTTCGGTAACTACGTAAACGCCCCAATCTGCAATAGATTTAATTAAAGGAATTAAAGTTTTTCCAAAATCGGTTAACGAATATTCCACTTTTAAGGGCGGTTTAGAGGTATATACTTTTCTTTTAACAATCCCATCTTCTTCCAAAGTTTTTAACTGTAAGCTTAAAGTACGTTCGGTAACGGTAGGCATTTCTTTTCTTAATTCATTGTATCGAAGTGTTCCATCTATTAAATGAAATAAAATAACAGTTTTCCATTTACCTCCAATTATTCCCATGGTTAAACTAGCACAACATGGATATTCTTTTCCTTTAAAATGATACATAATATATTTATAAATAATAAAATTCTTAATTATAGGGTACAAATATATAATACTATATTAAATTATACAACTATACTTTTTATAGTATTTTTTATTTTGATTAATAATTTGATTTCCAGAAAGTTGTGGGTTTAAAATAGTACTATCATTTTTGACCATTATTGTGAGTATTAATAACTATATTTACTTTTGTCACTATAAAAAATATAGTATAATAAATTTAGAATAGATTTTAATTTTAAAACATAAAAAATGAAAGCAATAGGATATAAAGAGAACCTTCCAATAGAAGATAAAAACTCATTACAAGACATAGAATTAAAAACACCAAAAGCAACAGGAAGAGATGTTTTAGTAGAAATTAAAGCTATTTCTGTAAATCCAGCCGATTATAAAGTACGCGCAGGAATGCCAATAGAAGGAGACGATTGGAAAGTTATTGGATGGGATGCTTCTGGAATAGTTAAAGAAGTGGGTGAAGATGTTTCCCTGTTTAAAGTAGGAGACGAGGTTTGGTATGCAGGTGATTTTACCCGTCAAGGAAGTTATGCACAGTATCAAGTTGTAGATGAACGTATTGTAGGTAAAAAACCATCAAGTTTATCATTTCCAGAAGCTGCTGCATTGCCTTTAACGTCGCTAACAGCTTATGAATTGTTGTTTGATAGATTACAAGTAGTAACCGATGATGCTCACAAATCCATTTTAGTAATTGGTGCTGCAGGAGGTGTTGGTTCTATTTTAGTGCAATTGGCTAAAAAGTTAACAAAACTAAATATTATTGGTACGGCTTCTCGCGAAGAAACTACAGCATGGTTAAAAGAGTTGGGTGCCGATTCGGTTATAAATCATAGAAATAAATTAAGTGACGAATTGGAAAAATATGATCTTCCTGAACCAGATTATATTGTGAGTTTAAATGCCACAGAACAACACGCCGATGAGATTGTAAAAGTGATAAAACCACAAGGAAGATTTGGTTTTATTGACGATCCAAAATCCTTTAACGTGATGCCTTTTAAGGCAAAAGCAGTTTCTACGCATATCGAATTTATGTTTACACGTTCTATGTTTCAAACGGACGATATGATGGAGCAACATAACATCTTAAATGAAATCTCTAGTTTAATTGACAACGGAACGATTAAAACCACTTTAGGTGAAAATTTCGGAATCATTAATGCAGAAAACCTTCGTAAAGCACATGCGTTTTTAGAAACAGGAAAAGCAAAAGGTAAAATTGTTTTAGAAGGATTTTAATCTTTTCATGAAGTAAAACATTATAAGAATTGTCACTTCGAGTTAATTTTGAGGCATGAGAAACTAGTATCGATAAGTTTATTAACTCTAATGGTTCTCGATACAAAATTCTGAAAAAGAATTTCACTCGAACTGACAAAAAAATCATTTAAAAATTGAATTTTAAATCCATTATAGCTGCATTAGCAGTAACAGTAATGTTTGTATGGAATACAGTAAATGCACAATTAACAGTTTATGATGCTGAGAAAATCAGAAACTTATTATAGACCACCAATAAATTATTAGCTAATTGGGGTATTTAGTTTGTCATTTTTAACAAGTTTCTTCAAATTAGGTATATTTTAAGCCATTATTTAGGGTTAAATTTGTCAGATGAAAAATATACTCGTTCTGTTTTCGCATCCTAAATTTGAAAAATCTAGAGTAAACCAAGCTTTAATTAATCATATTACGGATAAAGATAATGTTACTATTCATGATTTGTATGAGGAATATCCAGATTTTCATATCGATGTCCCTAGAGAAAAAGAATTACTAAGTCAGCATGATATTATCATCTGGCATCATCCATTTTACTGGTATAGTTGTCCGCCAATAATGAAACAATGGATGGACATGGTATTAGAGTTCAATTGGGCTTACGGACCAAGTGGTAAGGCATTACAAAATAAAATATGTTTCAATGTTATAACAACAGGAGGTTCACGAGAAGTGTATTGCTCCGAAGGTTATAACAGCTTTACTGTAAGACAGTTTTTAAGACCTTTTGAACAAACTGCCATTTTGTGTGGTATGACTTATTTTCCACCTTTTGCAGTAATGGGAACATACACATTAACTGATGAAGATTTAAACCGTTATAAAAATAACTACGGAAAATTAATCGATTTACTACAAGCTAATTTATCTGTAAATGATTTTGACAATAAATCATTTTTAAACGATATTCCTCAACTTAAAACAACCTAAACTATGAGTGGAAGTATACTTTTTGAAGCCATAGTATTTTTAGCAGGAGCCATAATTTGTGTCTCTATTGCAAAACGTTTAGGTTTAAGTTCTGTAATAGGCTATTTGTTGGCTGGCGTTTTAATTGGCCCTTATGTATTAGGATTTATTGGCGAAGAAGGGCAAGATATATTACACTTTGCCGAATTTGGTGTGGTTGTAATGCTGTTTTTAATCGGACTAGAAATTGAGCCAAAAAACTTCTGGAACATGCGAAAAACCATTGTGGGCATGGGTGGCATACAAGTAGGAGGCACCATGCTACTTTCATACATTTTGTTCGCTGCATTAGGTTTCGATTGGAAAGTGGCTTTAGTCATTTCTATGGCTGTCGCACTATCATCCACAGCTATTGCATTACAAACTATAAAGGAAAAAGGATTAATGGATACCACATTTGGTACGTCTTCATTTTCCATATTATTGTTTCAAGATATCATTGTTATTTTCATGTTGGGTTTTATTCCGTTGTTAGCTAATTCGGAACAAAACACGACTGCCGAAAGTCACAGCGAGCATGCGAATTTATTGGAAAACCTACCCATGGGATTTCAAACTTTGGCTATTATTTTATCGGTAGTTTTAATTATTGTTGCTGGTCGGTATTTAATTGTACCTATGTTACGAAAAGTGGCCAAAACAGGTGTTCGCGAATTACTTATCGCCGCTGCTTTATTAATTGTATTTGGTATTTCATTTTTAATGGAATATGTTGGCATTAGTCCTGCTTTAGGTGCTTTTTTAGGTGGTGTTGTACTTTCTAACAGTGAGTTTAAGCACGAACTAGAGAGCACCTTAGAACCTTTTAAAAATCTACTTTTAGGGTTGTTCTTTATGGCTGTTGGGGCATCTATTAACTTTATAGTCATTGCTAAAAGTCCTTTAACTATAGGTGGTATTTTATTGGCTATTATTGTTTTAAAAGCGCTCGTGTTATTTATAACTGGACATATTTTTAAATTAAAACTAGACCAAAAATTATTGCTAACCTTCAGTTTAGCACAAATTGGTGAATTCGCTTTTGTACTGTTGTCCTTCGCTTTCGGACTCAATATTTTAGAACAAGAACAAATGGATATGATGCTTGTAATCACAGCACTTTCCATGTCCATAACGCCAATAATTAGTATGATTAACGAACGTTTAATACTTCCTAAAATAGGTACCAAAGAATCGATTAAACGACCTATGGACCACATTGCAAAATCGCAAAAAATAATATTGGTTGGTTTTGGTCATTTTGGAAGTACTATTGGTCGCTTTTTACGCTCTCATGGTGTGGAAGCAACTATTTTAGATCATGATTCTAATCGTGTAGATTTCTTGCGTAAAATGGGTTTTGAAGTTTATTATGGAGATGCCACGAGACTCGATTTATTAGAATCAGCAGGCATTTCCGAAGCTAAAATCATTATTTGTGCCACTAATAAATTAAGTGTTTCAAAAGCTATTAGTAAAATAGTAAAGGAAAAATATCCGCATGTAGAACTTATGATTAGAACTAAAAACAGGTATGATGCATACGAGTTACTAAACCTAGGCCATCAAAATATTTATAGAGAATCTTTAGAAACGTCCTTAACTTTAGCTAAAGATGTATTAAGCAAAATGGGTTTCAGGAAATACACGCTAACTAGACAAGTTCAAAACTTTATTAAGTATGATGTAGATAGTTTAAGACGCTTAGCTTCTGAACCTAACCGAGAAGACGACTATATTTTTAAAGCTAAAAAAGAACTAGAACAACAAGAAAAATTTTTAAATGAAGATTTCAAGCGAGGTGTAGTCGATTATGATAATCATTGGGATAGCGACCATATTAAAAAAGCCTTAAAAAACCCAAATGCTAAAGATTAATTCCTAAAAGAATAAAAGTTTTCCATTAATTTTGTGTTTTAAACACCTTTCATAAATTCTGAGATTTGTTAGAAAAAAGAGAACAATTACCCCAAAATCAATTAATAAATACAGACTATTTTATTTACTGTTTAGAAGCGGTTGAAGATGTCGAAATAGACACCGCTACCGAAGCACAACATAAATTAGCACAATTAACCTCGCAATATGGTGTAGCCAGTATTTATAAAACATGCGATACTATTGAAGGTTTAGAAGATAGCCTGAATGCCTTAGTTTTAGGCGATCATAATTTTAAAGACTACGAAATCATTTATTTGGTTATAACAGGTGAAGCCAATAGTATTTGCTTAAATGATTATTACTATAGTTTACAAGAAATTGCTGAAATCTTTGAAGGCCGATTACAAGGCAAGATTTTACATTTTTCGAACGCCAAGGTTTTAGATTTAGATGAAGAAGAAGCACAGTATTTTCTGGATATAACAGGAGCAAGGGGTATTTCGGGATACGGTTATGCTTCAAACGGAATAACTAGCTCAAATCTCGATATTGCTTTTTTTAATTTATTTAACGACGACGATAATATGTTGGATGTGGTTGAAGAACTTCATCAAAGACATTATAAAATGTGTAAACTACTAGATTTTAGGTTGTATTATTAGCTTAGGACTTTCATTTGCTTTACAACATGTACTTACCCCTTATAAAACCTACAGAGCAGACCAAATAAATTCGTTTGAGTCAACATTTTATTGAAATACATCAAGCATTAACGGCTAATATGGGCATCTTGTAAAAAAAAACAAATGGAAAACGTATTAGTAGTAGGTGCCACAGGTACCACAGGAAAAAAAATAGTTCAATTATTAAAAGCATCGCAGTATTTCGAACCTGTAGCTATGGTTAGAAATAACCAGCAGCAAACCGAGTTTGAGGCACATCAGGTAAAAACTGTTATGGGCGATTTAGAGCAAGATGTATCGCATACAGCAAAAGATATGGATAAGGTTATTTTTGCTGCCGGATCTGGAGGTAATAATGTAAAAGCAGTCGACCAAGATGGTGCAATAAAAATGATTGATGCCGCATCAAAATGGAATATCAACAAATTTGTAATGCTAAGCTCGATGGGAGCAGACCAACCCGAAAAAAGCGATAAGCTTCAAGATTACCTAAAAGCTAAACATAACGCCGATGAATATTTAAAATCGTCTCCTTTAAATTATGCCATTGTAAGACCAGGAAGTTTAACCAACAGTGTTGGTGATGGTAAAATTAAATTATCAAAATCACTTAATGAGCAAGGAGAAATATCTCGCGATAATGTGGCGCAAACCTTAGTGAGAACGTTACACGATGATGCACCAAATAAGGAAACCTTCGAGATTATTTCTGGTGACACTTTAATAGGTAAAGCCTTAGAAAAATTTTAAATATTGTTTTTGGCAAACACCATAAAGCCAATAGGTTAATATATAAAACACGCAAGATTTTTAATCTTGGGTGTTTTTTTGTGTTTTGGAAAGAGACTATGCGCTTGAGGTATTATATAAACTAGGAGGGAAGTGTCATATTTTTGTCGGACTTATTTTTTTAAAATATTGCAAACCAATTAAGGGAACTAGAAACAATTCATCCTTTATATATTACAGTTCAGTTGTTTACATTATTGTTTTGTTTGTATTAAAAATATATTTGTACTCATAAATAAAAACCAACACAACCTATTAGCATATAAATCATGAATAAAACAACAGCTAAACCTAGGCTAGGGAAACAAATTTTTAGAGTAGTATTACTTGTTGGAACTTTAATTTCCCTTTGGTTTGTACCTTGGATATTAGTAAAAGCATGGCTATTACCACTGCCAGATACGGTGCAAGAGCAAGTAGACCAAACCTTGAGTTATGGGTTTGATGGTATTATTGTGTATGTAGACGAAGCCGGAAAACCACCAGCATTTTATACAGCAGGCTACCATAATAAAGAGGAAAAAATACCAGCCAAACCTGATGCCCTATTTAAAATAGCCAGTATAAGCAAGCTATATGTCGCCGTTTCCATTACTAAGTTAGCAAATGCCAATCGTTTATCATTAGATAAAACAGTAGCCGATTATTTTCCAGAACTCGTAAGAAGAATAGAATATGCAAAAGATATCACCTTACGTATGATGGTGCAGCACAGAAGTGGCATTCCTAATTTTACAGACAACCCTGAGTTTTGGGCAAACCAACCAAACACCAACATAGATGTACTAAACTATGCGCTCGATTTACCAGCCAATTTTAAGCCCAATACAGATTATGGCTATTCAAATACCAATTATTTATTGCTGTCTAGAATTATTGAGCAAGTAACTGGAGGTCCTCGTCAAGACTATTTTAAAAGCGAGATTTTAACACCACTTGGTCTAAAAAACACGTTTGCTTCTCTTGATGAAGTAAAAAACATAGACGACGTAATGAGTGGTTATTATGTGGGCTACAACGATGATTTTAAAACGGTTGAACAAGGTATGATAGCTACTGCACAAGATGTAGGCGTTTTTTTAAGAGCCTTAAATGATGGCACTCTGCTTAATGAAAAAGAAATGGAAGTCTATGCTTCTATTTACGAGTTTAATCATGGCGGACTAGTGCCTGGGTATCAATCTATGGCAGAATACCACAAGGATATCGATGCCGTGGTTATTCAATTTATGAACACCACCGATTTTGAAGGCTACCAATGGAACTTGCTACAAATAACACATTCGCGCGTTGTTAAAATATTGCGTAAAGCAAAAGGTCTATAAGTGAAACAATTAGGGCAATAGGTCATCATACATACAAATGTTTAATGACCCGAGTACTACAGTTTATTGTGTGTACAAGACTTCCTGGGATATTTTACATAATATTACATTATAGCTTACGAATATTAATGAAAACTAGGTCGTAAAACGGCTGTTACATAAATGCTGACGATATAGACCTAAAGGCGCTATATCTGCATCTATGTAAAATAGAACAGAAAAAGTTCTATTCGCCGTTTTACTCATATACTATATTTGTACTATAATGTTCTGCGTTATGTAACTTTGCTTTGGTAAAAGCGAAGTTGTTATTTCAAATTTTCTTTTATTTTTTTCTTCTCAAATGTTTCTTTAAAAATGTAATGGAATACGCTTTGCCCGAAGCGACGATAGGAGTGAAGTGGGAATGTGTATGGAATGGGTTGGTTATTATGAATTTAAAAGGCTTGTGAACAGCTAACTTTTATTATTACCAAAATAATAACCAATTATTACACCTATAATACCAGTAAACAATGAAGCAGTTTTATCTATAAAAGTTATCCATGTTTCTAAATTTCTATTATACCCTGTTAATTGAGCTATTAATGGATAAATTATTACTACACCAATAATTAACAAAAATCCAAGAACCAAAATAGTTGCTAATCTATTTCTCATTTTATTATCATCCATTACAATTTTGTATTAAAGTTCTTAGTTTATTTATTCCATGACCTCTTTCATTTGTTTCTTGAAGCATACCTATTTTTTTTTCTAGCGAATCAAAATATTTCACAGTACATTTAATTTTATCTGGGTCAGAGTAATCAATTGAAAAAATTTCTAAAAGATAAGCATCTCCACCAAAAATATTATTTCTAATTCTACTTAAATAATTATAAAACCAAATTTCTTCAACATTTTTATCATTTATGTATAACTGATATTCTTTAAAATTATCACGTATCAATTGTTCATAATCACAAATAATATTGTTTTTATTTATAGTACTCTGATCAAATGGTGTTGCATCTGAAATTTGTTGTACAGGTAGAGTGTATGTCTCATTTAATATTTCATTTGCTTTCAAAGTAGAATTAAGTTTTAAAGTAGATACATTTAACAAGTTTTGAATGTCTTTTTGTTTCGCTTCGAGGTCTGTGTATATTTTTTTTGATACACATGCACTAAGGAATAAAGAACTTATTAGTAATAAGATTAATCTATAATTTTTGTGCATGGAATTTTATTGTATTAAATTAAGAAACTATATACAATTAACAAAAATTTAATTATATATACAACATGACTTTCATCTTATTGCATCTAAAATTAAAAGTTCAAGTTGTTACATATTCTTTTCTTCTAAAAAATTTCTTCTACAATGTTAATGGAATACGCTTTTTACGAAATGACGTAAGAGAGAAGTGAAATGTGTATGAAATGTATTAAAGATTTATGTGCTTTTTGTAGCTTTACTAAAAATATTAATTTAATGAAAGATTGGGGAGAAGTATCAGAAGTATTTGAAAAAATAAGTGCAGAAGCTTTTAATAAAAATTTAAAAAATAATTCTGAAGCACAAACTCGATTTGATGTTATTGATAGAATCATACGAGAAGTATTGCAGTGGAAGCATGGGCAAATTAGCGTTGAACCACATACCAAAGGGGAAAGAGATGGTTATATTGATTACAAACTTTGTGCCGGAGATATTAAAATAATCGTTGAGGCAAAAAAAATAGGTGCTTCTTTTCCATCTCCTACTAGAAGAAAAAAACTAAAATTAACTGGACCAATTCTTGGTACTGGTGGAATCTCTTTAGCTTTAGAACAGGCTGAAGACTATGCAATAAACGAAAAAGCAGATATTGTAATGGTAACCAATGGTGAATGTTGGTGCTTTTATCCGTTAGATAATGGAAAAAACAAAGATTTAATTTTTGCAACTGTATTATTCCCTTTTATTGATACTGCAGATGCAGAAGAGTTATTTAATTTTTTTGCAGTCGGTAATGTTGAAGGTCATAGCTTAGATGATTTAACAACAAATAACCCTATTGAAATAAATAATAGGTTACATACAATTGTTGATAATGCTGACTATAGAGTAGGTAGAAACAATATAGCTGATTATATTATGCCTGCACTTGATAAAGCAACACTTTCAGAAGAAATGTTTTCTAATGAAGATGTTTTAGAAAAATGTTATGTATCTACTGATTCTCGTACAAAATTTGACAGAACGCTAAATATGCATTTAGCACAATATAAGCCAAAGTTCATAAAGCCAGCTTCTAAGGTTACTAGGAAGTCCAAACAGGATGAATTAATAAAAGACTTAGAAAAAGCAGGCGCTAATGTTTCTTCATCTCCTGTAACTCTTGTAATTGGTTCAGTCGGTTCAGGAAAGTCTACTTACTTAAAGCATTTTGAATTAATCAAAGGTAAAGAGTTGTTAGAAAAAGAAAATGCTCATTGGATTTACCTTGATATGGAGAAAATGGGGAAAGAAGGTAATCCACGAGACTTCATTTATTCAGAGTTGAAAGATTACTTAATTAAAGAACACCCGAATAATCCAATAGATTATAATAATAGTATAAGACCAGCTTATAAAGAAGAATTTAATAATTTGGCAAGAGGTCCATATGCATTAATTGCAAAAAACAAGGATAAATTTGATGAAAAAAAAGCAGAGTTAATTGATGCTGATTTTCAGGCTACAGAACCTTATGTTAATAAATTATTTAAGTATTTATCCTCTATTAAATTATGTGTTATTGTTATTGATAATGTAGATTTATACGAGGATGATGAATTAGAAACAAAAGTTTTTTCTGAAGCTATATCTATTTCAAAACAAATAAATAGCCATATTCTAGTTTCAATTCGAGATACAACTTTTATAAAGCATAAAAATGATTCAATTTTTAATGCATATGAGTTAAAGAAATTATGGATAAACCCTCCATCTTTTAATGAAGTTTTATCGAGAAGATTAAATTATTCAAAATTAATTTTAAAAGGAAAAAGTGTAGATATTGAATTATCAAATGGCGCAATACTTAAAGTAGATGATTTAAGTGTTTTCTTTTCAATTGTTCAAGAAAGTTTATTGAATGAAGAAAATGGTCAATTATTAGGGTATTTAAGTGATAGAAACCCAAGAAAAGGAATTAATCTTGTTAGAAATTTTCTTTCTTCTGGACATATTCAAGCTGATAGAGCAATTAATAATTATATAAATGGAGAAGCTAATTTCGTTTTCCCTTATCATGAAGTTTTTAAAGGAAGTATTCTAGGTTCATGGAAATATTTTAAAGAAAAAAGAGCTGATGCAATAAATCTTTTTGATTCAAGTATTGGCAATAATGCATTACAATTATTACGATTATATATATTAAAATACTTATATATTAGGTCTTCATATGGTAATTCTGAAGTTCCATTATCTGATATTATTGAGGTAATTTCAAAATTAGGGGCTTCCGAAGATGTCATATTCAATGTATTAAATTATTTAAAAAACAACTCCTTGATTCATTCAAATGATGAAGATTTAAACTCCAATTCGTTGTATAATGTGACTTTATCTGGTGGTTATTATGTTGCAATAATGGCAAAGAAAATAGTCTATTTGGAAACGGTTATGTACGATACTAATATTTTTGATATTGAATACTGGGAAAAATTAAAGATTCTTACAATTGAAGTTGAAAATAGCTATGATATGGTTCATAGATTGGAGTTAAGACAAGAAAGAATGCGGATTTTTATGAATTATCTCGAGGCAATTGAAAAAAGTGTTTTAACAACAACTAAGTTGCTTGAACTATCATGTATAGAAAATTATAAAACATCTGTAAACAAACAGTTTAATAAAGTTATAGGTAAAGTAAGGAAGAGAAACTAATTTTCGACCTCATAAAATTTTGGTAAAACAATAGGTGAGTGTAGCGTACATATTTTAGGGGTCTAGTAATACAGTTTCTTAAGAGTTGAGAATATACAATTACATCAAAGTAATCTTAACGAGTTACCATGTTTCCTAAAATATAGCGTAACGAGCCGTAATTGTTTCCAAAATTATATGCAGTCATGATTTTTTTGTTTCTTTTTTCATCAAGGAAAAAAGATAATAAAACTTAAAAATGTATCTTGTTATCTATGAATACTGTTAATGAAAACGCTTTGCAATTTATGAAACTGGAGCTTAAAAAAGCTCAAATTAAAGTTTCAGCTAATGAAAGTGGGCGAGAAGGAGTTGATTTTTTAATTGGGAATAAGAAAATATACTTTAAGCCTTTAGATTTAGATAGCATACTACAAAGTATTAAAATTTTAAAGCAAGAATTAGGAGAACTAAACGATAACTTGTTTGTCGCTTTGGTTTTAATCATAGAAAAACAACCAAGAGTTGTTTATATAATTCCATCTAAACAATTACAAGATTCCAATAATAACTTCTTTATAAATAATGAAGTGAGCTTAATGCCTAGTTTATCTAATTGGGAAATTAAGATATCAAGTAAAACCATAGAAGAGTTAGAAAAGTATACTTTAGAGAATATGATTGACAAACTTTAAATCATATCTATAAATATTATGTAAAATAGGATTTCAAAAAAGTTTAATAGGATTTCTAAATAAAACAAGTGTATAGAAATTTTTAAGCAAGGAATTATTGAGCGATGGAAAATTTTATACTCTTGTGGCAACTTTACGAGAATCGCGTAGAAAAAAATATGGAGCTCAATTATTCAATTACGCTAAAATTTTAATAACATCTAAAAACTAGCTTTTTTTTGGCGTTGCCAAGCGGCGGTAAATTGTGTTTAAAAATAAATGTTAATGAAACATTTAAATTTTTAAAAAGCAATCGAGCGATTGGCAGCGGCTATTTTACATAGCGACTAATTATAGTACAGAAATAGAATTATGAGGCTTCTTGAGAATCGCGTATTTAAAAAATGATTAAGGATTGTACAGAATATTAAAATTATACGAATAGCAAAATGATAAAGTTTAATGACCCAAGTTTGAGTTTTCTTTTAATTCTAAAAACTTTCTGGGATATTTTACATAATATAGAATTATAGCTACACAATAATAAATACAACTACGAAGCCACAATTAGCTTGACATAATTACTATCGATATAAGTCTAAAGACGTATATCTGTAATTATGTCAAATATCGCCCAAAAGCGCTATTACGCTAATTGTTGTAAAATGTACTATAATTTATATTATGTAAAATAGAAAATTTAGAGCTCTCTATAGCCCATTTCAAAACCATAAAAATTAAAACACCTATTACCTTTGTATTTGCGCCAGAATTGTTGGGTCTTTAATTTTATTGTCTTCCGATAATAATTTCATTTTAGAAATAATTTCAGCAGTTTTAGGATCATCATCTATAAATGGTAAAAACAAACGACCACGATGTTGACTATGCACAGGAATTATAGATAATTGCAATCCGGTTTTACTAACCATACCGCTACCTAAGTGAATACTATAATCTGCTAGTGTGCCTTTTATTAATATATGTCTTTCTTTAACCGTAACATTGCTAGCCTTAAATAATCTGGCTGTTTCTCGCGCCAAAGCACCTCGCATTTGCATGGTTGAATGACTAGCTTCTGGATCTACGCCTCCTACATGCGCAACACTTACTACCAAGTCTAAATCGCGCATAACTTCGCTAAACGTAACAGCATCAATATCTGTTAAAGGCACTGGTTTGTAGTTGTTTCTAGAATGAAAAGCCACATGCTCTAAAGTTGGCGCTTCTATATCGGCTGGAGAAAACCAATCTGCCATTGCATAAATTGAGGCTATAAATCCTTTTTTATGATACACTTTCTGTAAACCTTCTTCGTGATTTACAGTCCAACCTCTTGATCTTAATAAAGCTACTGTTTTTTGTGGCTGAATTTGGTGTCCTTGGTAACGATCGGATTTTATTTTGCTTTCAATTTCATCGTTGGTAATAACATATAATTCTCTAAATATCTGTTTAAAAGGTTGCACCAACGCTGTATCAAAAGCATATTTTTGGTATAAATCCCAAACGACACCTTGGTATAAATGCGATGGATGTGCAATAATTATTTCATCTTTTTGCTTTATTGGTAGTCGCTTTCCGTCGTTATCTACTAACGCGTCATCTGTATAAAACCCAAATATATTTTGTGTTTTATTGAACAGTAACAATTTAGTTAACATGGCTTTTACAACCGGATGAATCAAAATGTTTTTCAGTTCTTCCTTGCTAAACACTTCTTCACGTAACATAGCATTTTCTAAAGAAATACGCGTTCTGGAATATTGCTTTCTTAAAAAGGCTTTATTTTTTTGTAAAACCTTAATGTTTTTGTCCTTTCTATATTTAGCAGGAATAGATTTTTGTGTTTTACCATCTTTAGTGACTTTAACATCGGCTTTACCTTGCTCGTTTACAAATAACTCTACATTTACATTATCAATTTCCACAGTAGCGTGCTCCATAATTTGTTGGGTGGCCTCCCCTTCCATGGCCCACGAAAAACGGATACTATCATCGTATCCTGCATTTCTAGCCAAATTATCTAAAGCGATTTCTACAGCGTTTTTTTCGCTTTCTTGTCGTTGCGATCCAAATTGTTTGCTTTCTCTTAAAAATTCTTGGAGCAAGTTGTATCTATTTAAAAGATCTTTTTTTCGGTTGGCTTTACTTAAAGGAACTAAACCAAAGGCTTTTACATAATCTTTATCTCGTTTATCGTTTATTTTGGCTAGCGCTTCTCTAATTTTTATTTCTCCTAGAATTACAGAGGAATACAGTTTTACAAGGCGGTGTCCGTTACCATCTGAAATATACTTGGCTGCATCGTGTAATACTTTCCAATTTTGTTTTCCTAGATTAGGATACACCTCATTAAACCAGTCTAAATCTATTACGCCTTTAGCAAAATCTGCACGATCAACATTCGAATATCTAGAGATAATGGTTTCCTTTTCGGCATTCATATAGTCTGATGCATGCGCATGAAACCACCAAACGGCATCTTCTAGTTTTTCAATACCCAAAAATTTACCAATCCAACTCGCCCATTGCGGCGCATAAATGGCTGTTTCAACCCATCGCTTTTTTGTGATTTTGGTGGAGTTAGCCTTGGTTTCAAACTCTTGAAAATCTTCAGTATCTTTAGGTACACATCGTTTAATTAAACTACTAAATACTTCTTTTTTAGAATCGAATCGGTACCACGAATAGCCTCTATGAAAGGTATCCTTACCTAAACGGGTTAATAATTCAAATAAATAATTAATACCCTTAATATTGCCAATTTGCCCCATATATGGCGTAGCTTCGGTAGCTAAATCACCTCTTTCTAATTCAACCGACAGCAAGTTCTTCTTCAAATTATGTGCAATACCAGAAGGAATAGTGTCTATATTAATCTCATTATTTCTGTAATGCGTATTGCCTTCTAATAAATTGAGTAAATCTGTATTTATTAATAATTGATATTTAAAATCGTCATCATTAAGTTTATTAGCCTTGTACAATGCTACTGTAATCCACCCTGGAGGGGAACTTGGTTGCATTGGGTTAATATCTGTTTTAGCGATCTCGCTAATATGTTTTGGAGTATCTGGAAAGGTTAATTTAGCAGCAAATAGGTACATTTTTAAATCCCAATAGCGTTTTAGTAACGCAGTATTATTGGAAATTTCATGTAAATCTGTAGCCAATGCACTTAAATCCATAATTTGATATTCTATCATATCAGTCCAATCTGTGACCTTTTGGTTCCAACGATCTTTAGAAGTTTTTAATCTTAAATCTTGCGGAAGTCTTGCCATAGCATCTTCTAAAACATCAATTTTAAATTGAAGTACGGTTGGAAAATCGGCGTAACCGTTAAATAGAAATTGAAGCAAATGTGCTACCTTTTTGTTAATGGAATCCCATCTTTGCGTTTTAACCAATCGTAATCCCTTAAAATCAGGTAGGTATTGTTTAGTAAAATTGAGGTAATCTTCACTTTTATAAATATAAGGAAAGTTGTCGCAATAATAAATGGCAGCCAACATTTCGAAATCGTTTAATTTAGAGTTTTCATACCAGTTTAGCCAAATCTCTGCCAAAGGAAGGTATTGTAATTTATCTTTAGCCTTGTCTAAATCGTGTGCATTCTTATTATTATAAGCAATACTTCTAGCTAATAAAACAATTTCTTTATGTCCGTTTTTATAATGCGCTTCGTATTCGTGATTTTGGTGCTTTTCAAATAAAGCAATAAGCGCATTTACTGCGCGTACTGTTTTTTCGTTATCAATTAAATTACTAAAAAGGAAATTAGTTTTAGGTGTTAGCTTTGAAATGATATTTGATAACAGCGATTTGTTATCCTTACCAAAAATAATTTTAGGAGTTATTAAAGGTGATAAATTATTATAATCAATGGCTCCAAAACCATTTTCGAAACTGTAAGCCTGTGTGGTTTTTGAAAATTTATCAATATAAACCTGTTCGTTTTTCGATAATTTTGGACGCTCTGAATACAGGTTAATTTGAGTATCCACAAAAGGGACTAAACGATTACTTTCATTTAGTACAGTCATGATTTCTAGAGCTGCTAATCGCTGATCTACTTTCGATGATTCTATAAGGTTTGAAGTAATAGCTTCCACCCTATTTTCCTTTTGTTTTAGTATCAGTTTAATGATGTTTTCTCGTAAATCTTTGTGCTTTCTTTGTAACAAATCTTCAAGTACTAAAACATCATCATTATTTAAATCTATAGATTCAAACAAGGTAATTCCTGTAGCCATTACAGCCGTATTTCTATCTTTAATAGCTTGATGAATAACATCTCTTTTCCATGGTGATTTTTTTAAGTCAACCTTAGGATGCTTCTTTTCATTTGCTCTGTAATAAGACCATGTATAATGATTTGGAAATAGTTTTCTAATGAAATTACTACGTTCGTCGGAAGTTATAGCACTTAAGTTTTTAGCTAAAATTATTTGTTGATCTGCATTAGAATAATTTACTAAAAACTCAAAAAAGTAATTGGGTTTAATAGTATATGCGGTCCATGAAAATACTTGCCCTGATATAGATTTTCCTTTAGCTGGCAGACTTTCTCCATACGCTTTTATGGTATTAAATAATGTATCGCTAAGCTTCGGCTTTACTGGCATTGCATTTAAGACCCAAAAGTCGACTTCTAAGTCGTTACCAAAATTCGAGTTCATCCAATCTAAAACTTTATGATTGGTGCGTCCTGTTTGCGAAATAAACATACAGGCTAATATTTTCTTCTCTTTACTGCCGTTATTTATTAAGTCTATAGCTGCTAGGTTTGCAGAATCAACATCCGTTAACCCCAAAAACCATAAAGCCACATAAACCTCTAAGTTATCTTTACTTGTTAAGGCGTTTTTGGTTAACGATGGGTTTTCAAAAAAGGAAAGACTTAACTCTAAAACTCTTTTTATGGTTGCTGTTTTTGGAGCTTCCCACCCAAAGCCAAACCAAGAATCTACAGCCCTAACAACACTACTAAAACGTATTAAATTATGCTCTAAAATCACTTTTATGAAATGATTTAAGGCTCCTAGAGATGTTTCGTCTAGGGATTCTAATATGGTTTGACGCAAGCCTTCTTGACGTTGGGCTGCTAATAATAAATTTTCAACTAATTTCCAGTTCTCAGGATTTTCGGTAAGTAACAAACCTTTAACTAAACTTCGTGTAACACCACCTATCTCGTCTTCACTTATAAAAATATCCTGTATTAAACTATAAAGCGCTTGAGACTGCGTGCTATCATTTAAAGCTGCAGCAAATATATAGGCGTGGTTTTTATAATAATACTCGTCGTACACATCATATTGCGCGAGTTCTAAAATTGTTAATCCGGAAAACCCTACCGTTCCTGATTTGTATAAATTTTGCAAATAACGGATTCTATTTACAATATAGTCCTCGGATGATTTACTACGAAATGAACGTCTTGTATAGCCAGTTTGGTAAGGCGATTTTAAAATTAAATCCCAAACACTAGCTATATAAACTGCTTGATGATTCCCAAAAAGTAATTTTGCTAGTTTTAATCCTTCTTTACTGGTCCAAGGGTTAAAGGCTAAATCCTTACCAAAATACTCTAGATAAGGCTTTATATTTAGGTTATTGGAATAGTAACTTTGCTCCGTTTTGCTAGAAAGTTGCGTAATTAGCAATCCTAAAACATTGTATTTTTTATTAAAACCAATAAAATCAGTCTTACTTAATTTTGAAGGTTTTTTACTTTCTATAAATTTTTGGGCATCTTCTAATTTAATCATACTAAATTTTGATTTTTACCAATATGTTCCTGTTAGGAAAGTCATTCTTAAAAAGGTAATATTAGTATCTGGAGTAAGGGAAATATTCTCGTTTAAGTCGGTTATTTCTTCATCATTAATAAACACTAGAAACATATCATCTTTATAAGCTTGAATTGCTGTTTCAATACTTGCCTGTTCATCGGCTAAGTTATAATTAGCAATATCACCAAAACCTATTTTACCAGTTTCCGATTGCTCTTGAATTTGTGAAGGTGTTAAAAAAGAAAGAAGTTGATTGTTTTCTCGTTTAGAATTATAGTCTTTTACTTTACTAGATACACAAGCCACAAGTAAATCCTTTAAATCATTGATTTTAAAGTCTAATTGTATGGTTTCGGTATAGATTTTCTTTTTGCCTAAACGCTTTAAATTGATGAAAAATTCTTGCACGCTTTTATAAATTGATTACTGCAATATAGGATAATTTACACAAAAACCATTGGTCATTATTGGTCATAATAGTCAAAATTATTACCCACATAAAAATATGCTTTATGAATTTTTAGCGTTTTTTACGTGAAATTTAGCGCTATAAATCTCAGCTTGAATTAAATAACCCTAAAATCATGTTAAATTTCTTCTAAAGTCAAATATTTATACATTTTAATACTAAATCTAGTATTATATTTGCAGTCCCTTTATTTATAGTAAGCATGAAACCGGAACCAAAAGATAAAACTCAAAAATCGCGACTACAGTTGTTGCACCAGTATTATAAATATACAGGGTTTTACACGTTTGTTTGGGATGCAGTAAAAAAATCGTTTCCATATATTGTGGTTATTGTGATTGCTATATATGCGTTAAATCATTTTTTTGATATTAACGAAGCTTTAGTACGTCTTACCGAAATTCTTCCGGCTTACGGTGTATTAAGTTTCTTTTTTGTTTCAGAAACGCTTTTAGGTCTTGTACCACCAGAAATTTTTATTGCTTGGGCAGGTAAAATGTACAGTCCGTGGTTATATTTATCGCTACTCGCTATTTTTTCATACAGTGGTGGTTTAGTATCGTATTGGATGGGACGCTCCATAACAAAAATGCCATCGGTACATAATTACCTAGAAACTAAAATGGAAAAGCAATTAAAAAACTCCAAAAAATGGGGTGGATTTTTAATTATGGTTGGAGCCGTATTGCCACTACCCTTTTCTATTGCTTGTTTAGCCGCCGGAATTATAGAGTTCCCTTTTAGAAATGTGATGATGTATGGGGCTTTAAGGTTTGTGCGTTTTGCTATTTACGGTCTTATTATTTTTAATGTATTTTAGTTTTTAATACGCTAAAAAAGTCTTGAATATTAACGGTTTTTAGGGCAAAAACTATACTTTTTCTATCTATTTTTACACTATAAATTTATACTATGTTTTCATTTTTAAATATTTTCAGAATTGTAGCTTTACTAGAAGGTGTATCCTACCTTTTATTGTTATTTATTGCCACGCCTATTAAATATATTTCTGGCAATCCAGAATACGTTAAGCTATTAGGTATGCCACATGGCGTATTATTTATGCTGTATGTTGTTTTGGCCTTTTTATTAATGAAAGATATGAAATGGAATACTAAAACCTTATTTATTGTACTTATAGCTTCTGTAATTCCTTTTGGTACATTTTATATCGAAAAAAAATATTTAAAACCAGTTGTTAATGATTAGTTACAAACATTGGTTATATGACTATTTAATTACAGCAGACTTCTCTGAAACCACTGCCAAATACCTAAACATGCTAGGTTTATTAATAGCCTTGTTAATTGTGGTGTTTGTTGTCGACTATATTACCCGAAAGCTTTTAGTACAGGCCTTTGTAAAGTTCGCTACGGTTTCAAAATCTAATTTTGACGATCTTCTAGTTAAAAATAAAGTACCTAGAAACGTAGCACATATTATTCCTTTACTAATTGCTTTAAAGTTTTTTCCTATTGTATTTTATGATTTTCCGGCGTTCGAAACTACTTTTGAAAAAGGCTTGCAAGTATTTGGTATCATTTTAACCTTGTGGATTGTTAGAAGCATTCTGCACACCTTAAAAGATTTCTTTAAAACCTTACCGAGTTTAAAAGATAAACCTATAGCAAGTTATATTCAGGTATTCATGATTTTTGCTTGGTTGGGCGGTTTTATGTCGGCCATAGCCATAATTACAGGCATTCCGTTTTTATCGTTTGTTACGGGACTTGGAGCTATTTCGGCAGTAATCATATTGGTTTTTAAAGATACTATAATGGGCTTTGTAGCTAGTATACAAGTGTCTATTAACGATATGGTGCGTATTGGCGATTGGATAACTTTCGAGAAATATGGAGCCGATGGCGATGTTACCGAAATTACTCTGGCCACCGTTAAAGTTCAGAACTTCGATAAAACCATTACTACGATTCCAACTTATGCTTTAATTTCCGATTCCTTTAAGAATTGGCGAGGTATGACAAGCTCTGAAGGCCGACGTATTAAAAGAGCACTCTATATCAAGCAAGATGGCGTAAAATACTTAACAGATAAGGAGGTTGAAGCATTAAAAGGTATTCAGCTTATTTCGTCTTATATTGAAATTAGACAAAAGGATATTTCAGATTATAACGCTAGCCATAATATTGATAAAACACTCTTATTAAACGGAAGAAACCTTACCAACCTCGGGATTTTTAGAAAATATATAGATGCGTACTTAAAAAATCATTCAGCCATTAACAAGGACATGATGATTATGGCGCGACAATTAGCACCAACAACACAAGGTATTCCATTAGAAATCTATGCTTTTAGTAGCGATAAACGTTGGGAAAATTACGAATATATTATGTCTGATATTTTCGATCATCTTATTGCTGCCCTTCCCTATTTTCATTTGGAGATTTTTGAGTTACCTAGTAGTAGTAGCTTTAAATCTAATGATCTTAGTCTATAATTATTTTTTTACTTGTAGAGTTATTAATCTTGATAACATATAGTCCTGAAGCTAAACGCTTAAGGTCCAATTCTATTTTATTTAAATCATTATAATCTTGATTTAAAAGTTCTTTGCCTAAAATCGAATATAATTTAATATTATTAATTTGATGGCCTTCAACCCTAATTTTTTTAATGGACTTTATAGGGTTTGGTATTATTTTAAAATCCTTCAGAATAGCGTTTTTAGTATGTAATGTGGTACCAAAGTTTTCATTACGTGAAATTACTAGTACCGTGCCTTTATTAAAATCTAAAGTTTTGCCTTCTGCATCTTGTTGGTTTGCTACATTTTCAGAATCTGGATGTTGAATAGACATAAATAAATATTTATAATCGGGAGAAAATGTAATACCTGTTGGCTCTGATCCAATTGGTGTTCTGCCAAATAATTCCACTTTAGGGTTCGCTTGCGTGTGTCCTTGTTTTACAACCCAAATATAATGCTCGTCTCCGTCCTGAAAAACCCATAAATTACCTTGATCATCAAAGGCTAAATTATCGCTGCCACCACCCCATGCCACGGCTGTCGTGCTAGTGCCATCATTTATATTATATTCTATATTTTGATTTGCATCAGTATTTCCAACAAAGGTTTCCATAGTTACCAAGGAATTGGTAATTTCTAAAGGATCTGAATCTTGAAACCTATAAACACGCCTATCTGGAGCACCTTTAACAGCAAAATACACCCAACCATCTGGACCAACTTCAACATCTTCTACTCCATTAAATACCGTCGCATTGGCGTAATTAGTGTCAATGTCCGAGATGTCGGGGTCCGCACCACTTCTTGCATAAGTATCATTACGTTCAGCTTTCGTTGTATTTGGTAATAAAACCCAATGTCCTGAACCATTTTTAGAGCCTTTATAAACATAAAGTAACCCATCGTTTAAATCTTCAGTATTTGTAGCGACAAACTTATAAATATAACCTAGCTGCCCAAATACTATTACATCTGCGCCTTGATAAACCGTTCTATGATTAGGGTGGATAGCCACATTTTCATGAGAAAAATTTCCCATGGACCATAATTTCTGATTGTTTATAACGGTTTTAGTAACCGGATCAATTTCAACATTCCAACCCGTATCATTATAAGAATCACCGTTACTATCGGTAGAAATAGGTAATTCTTCCGAAGAAATAATCGTGCCCCAAGGGGTAACAGTTCCCGAGCAATTAGCAGCCGTACCTGCTACCAAAGAAAAATCTACGGCTTCAGAAAATGTTGTTTCCCAAAATTTTGTGGTGCCATTAAAGTTAATATCTAAAATGGCTACGGCTCCAGGATAAATTTCAGAATTAATACTTAAATAGCCATTAACACTACTGTTAGCAATTGGTACGTAGCCAGTAAAATCTGGATTTCTTTGTAAAGCGCCACCTTCAGTTAAAGCATCGCCAACCTCTATAATACTTTGAAAGGAGTGTGTAGATGGAATTATAAATTCCGATGTTCTTACGCCACTACCTACGGAGGTAAAATCTCCTATATTTTGTGCGAATGTAGATTGTAATAAAAAACCAAAAAGTAATAGTAAGTTTATTTTCATAGTAATAAAAAAGGATTCTGTATTAAAATACAGAATCCTTTTAAATAATATACTATTATATCGTTTAACTCTAGATATTAGCAGCTAAAAAATCGCCAACTTCTTTAGTTCCGTAAGCTTTTCCACCATCTGCTAAATCTTCAGTAACAATACCTTCAGCTAAAGCTTTATTTACAGCATCTCTAATTACTTTTCCTTCTTCCGGTAAGTTAAATGCTATTTCAAACATCATGGCAGCAGATAAAACCATAGCCATTGGATTAGCAATATTTAAACCAGTTGCTTGTGGGTAAGACCCGTGAATTGGCTCAAATAAAGAAATATCAGACCCCATAGATGCCGATGGCATTAATCCCATAGATCCAGAAATAACCGAAGCTTCATCCGTTAAAATATCACCAAATAAGTTTTCAGTAATTAACACATCGTAGCTATTTGGCCATTGTACCAAACGCATAGCAACTGCATCAACCAACTCATAACTTACTTCAACTTCAGGATAATCTTTTTCCATAGCCTGAACAGTTTCTCTCCATAAACGAGACGTTTCCATCACGTTAGCCTTATCAACACAACATAATCTTTTAGAACGTGTCATGGCTAATTCAAAACCTTTTTTAGCCAAACGTTGTACTTCAACACGTGTATAAACACAGTTATCAAAAGCCGTTTCTCCACCGTCTCTTCTACCTTTTTCTCCAAAATAGATTCCACCAGTTAACTCACGTAAAAACACCAAATCGGTACCTTCAATACGTTCTTGTTTTAATGGCGACTTATCCAATAACGACGGAAACGTAAATGTTGGACGTAAATTAGCAAATAAACCAAGTTGTTTACGCATTTGTAGCAAACCATTTTCCGGTCTAACTTTTGCCGAAGGATCATTATCAAATCTCGGTAAACCAATAGCACCAAATAAAACAGCATCCGAAGCTAAACAAACTTGATGCGTACTATCTGGGTAAGGTTCTCCAACCGCATCAATTGCCGCTGCACCTGTTAATGCTGGTTTCCACGTAATTTCATGTCCAAATTTCTTTGCAACCGCTTCACTAACTTTTTGAGCTTGATCCATAACCTCAGGTCCAATGCCATCACCTGCTAAAACTGCAATATTAAATTTCATCTTTATTTATTTTAATCTTTAATTTATAATTTTTGTTACTTTAAGTGCTTCGATTTTATTCGAGCATTTGTGCGTTTCTTTTTACTCATACCTACAAGGTTTTAAAAACCTCGCAGGATCGTAAAAAGTCGGGCTTTCACTACTCGCTTCCTCCTACCGTCGACGAGCTCAAACATGCCGTTCAATCCCTAACGCGAGCAAGTTTGCTG
This sequence comes from Algibacter sp. AS12, assembly GCF_046736315.1. Lineage (NCBI taxonomy): Bacteria > Pseudomonadati > Bacteroidota > Flavobacteriia > Flavobacteriales > Flavobacteriaceae > Algibacter > Algibacter sp. AS12. The sequence continues at coordinate 3,816,705 of NZ_CP151841.1, read as the reverse complement.
GCTTCAGTATATAGTCCTAGGTTTTCAGTAATCCGTAAAAGCTATATCCGCGAACAAACTAACTTCCGTCGCCCGTCTTCTGTCATTTTTTTCAAAATCAAGCTAGCCTTCTGTCTTCCGCCATTATTTCTAACTCACAATAATATTCAGCATCTTCTCAGTAGCCTTTATTGCCGACACCGTTTGGTCACTATCTAAACCACGCGTTTTAAATTCGCCACTACTATTTCTCCAAGTAATAATCGTTTCACACAAAGCGTCCGAGTTACTTCCTGGTGGTATTCTAACCGCGTAATCAATTAAAGCGGCCAGCTCCAATTTCTTCTTTTTAAACACCCTTTTAATGGCATTCATAAAAGCATCAAATTGTCCATCGCCTTGCGAGCTCTCTTCAAAAGTCTCATTATTTATAGTTATAGAAACTGTTGTAGATGGCTTTAAACCTTTAGAGTGTGTTAAAACATAGCTATTTACCTTAACTTTCTCTTCGTAGGTTCTATCTAAAACATCAGAAATTATATAAGGTAAATCCTCCTTAGTAACCACTTGTTTTTTATCACCCAACTCAATAATACGTTGGGTTACTTTCTTTAAGTCTTCATCATTAAGCTGAAGTCCTAATTCCTGTAAATTCTTCTGTATATTGGCCTTTCCAGACGATTTTCCTAAAGCATATTGACGTGTTCTGCCAAAACGCTCTGGCATTAATTCGCTAAAATACAGATTGTTTTTATTATCACCATCCGCATGAATTCCAGCTGTTTGTGTAAATACATTAGCACCAACAACAGGCTTGTTAGATGGTATCATTACACCGGAAAACGTTTCAACCAATTTACTAATGGTAAATAAAAACGTTTCGTTTACACCAATTTCAATATCTGGCATAAAATCGTTAATCACTGCAATACTACTTGCCATGGGCGCATTTCCTGCGCGTTCGCCCATACCGTTTACAGTTAAATGTAAGCCATCGGCTCCAGCCTTTAAACCTTCCATAATGTTCGATACGCCCAAATCATAATCGTTGTGCGCATGGAAATCAAAATGTAAGTTCGGATATAAATCCTTTATTTCTTTTATAAAATCGTAAGATTCCTGTGGGGTTAAAACACCTAATGTATCAGGTAGCATTATACGCTTAACGGGTTGCGTAGATAAAAACTTTAAAAACTCAAAAACGTAAGCTTTAGAGTTTCGCATACCGTTACTCCAATCTTCCAAATAAACGTTGGTAGATATGCCATGCTTTTCAGCTAATTGAATATTCTCTTCAATTTCGCTAAAATGCTGATTAGGAGTTTTTTTAAGCTGATGAGTTAAATGATTTAATGAACCCTTGGTCAATAAGTTTTGAACCTTTGCTCCTGCTTCAAGCATCCAATTAATAGACACGCCTTTATCAACAAAAGTTAAAACTTCAACCGCTTGTAAATGGTTGTTTTTAGATGCCCAATTGGTAACATCTTTAACCGCCTGAAGTTCACCTTCACTCACACGTGCCGATGCAATTTCAATGCGATCTACCTTTAACTCTTCTAGTAAAAGTTTAGCTATTGTGAGTTTCTCTGAAGCAGAAAACGACACGCTCGAGGTTTGTTCACCATCGCGCAATGTCGTATCCATTATTTCAATTCGTTTTACCGCCATTATTTAGAAAGGACGAGATTCTGTGAATGTTTCAATCTCACTTTTCATGCTTTGTAAATAGTCGATATCATCAAAACCATTTAGCATGTTACCTTTTTTGTAACCATTAATATCAAAAGATTCAGATGTACCAGAAGATAATAATGTAATGGTTTGTTTCTCTAAGTTTACTTCTAACTCTGTGTTAGCATCAGCATATATAGCTTCAAAAATCTCGTTAGAGAATTCTGGGCTAATTTGTACTGGTAATACACCAATGTTTAAACAGTTATTTTTAAAAATATCTGCAAAGAAACTAGATACTACACAACGGAAACCATAATCGTATACCGCCCATGCAGCATGCTCTCTAGAAGATCCAGAACCAAAATTCTTTCCTCCTACTAATATTTTTCCTTTGTAGATAGGGTTATTTAAAACAAAATCCTTTTTTGGTGTATTATCACCATTGTATCTCCAGTCACGAAATAAATTATCTCCAAAACCTTCTCGTGTTGTAGCTTTTAAAAAACGTGCTGGTATAATTTGATCGGTATCTACATTCTCTATTGGTAAAGGAACTGCAGTACTCGTTAATGTTGTAAATTTATCGTAAGCCATGTTCTTGTATTCTAAATTATTAAAGTAATTCTCTTGGATCTGTTACTACACCAGTTACTGCAGCAGCCGCAGCTACTAATGGACTAGCCAATAAAGTTCTTGATCCTGGTCCTTGGCGCCCTTCAAAGTTTCTGTTTGATGTACTTACTGCATATTTACCAGCAGGTACTTTATCATCATTCATAGCTAAACAAGCCGAACAACCTGGTTCTCTTAATACAAAACCAGCTTCTTCAAAAATATCAAGTAAACCTTCTTCTTTAATTTTAGCTTCAACAATATGCGAACCTGGAACTAACCAAGCTGTTACATTATCGGCCTTTTTTCTTCCTTTAACAATAGATGCAAACGCTCTAAAATCTTCAATACGACCATTAGTACAACTACCAATAAATACGTAATCGATTTTCTTACCAATCATTTGCTCATTTTCTGCGTAACCCATGTATGCTAAAGATTTATCGTAAGTTGCCTTACCACCTTCAACAGATTCTGCAGTTGGAATGTTATTAGAAATTCCCATTCCCATACCTGGATTTGTACCGTATGTAATCATAGGTTCAATATCGTTAGCATCAAATGTTATTTCTTTATCAAAAACAGCATCATCATCCGTTTTTAATGTACTCCAGTATTCCATAGCGGTATCCCAACCTGCACCTTTAGGTGTTTTAGGACGACCTTTTATATAATCGAAAGTTTTATCGTCTGGAGCAATCATACCACCACGTGCACCCATCTCGATAGATAAGTTACAAACCGTCATACGACCTTCCATAGACATGTTTTCAAAAACATCACCTGCATACTCAACAAAATATCCAGTAGCACCAGAAGTTGTTAATTTTGAAATGATATATAAACCAACATCTTTCGGTGTAACACCTTTATTTAATGTACCATTAACGCTAATACGCATTTTCTTTGGCTTAGGTTGCATAATACATTGTGTAGTTAGCACCATTTCAACCTCCGAAGTTCCGATGCCAAAAGCAATAGCTCCAAAAGCACCATGAGTTGATGTATGTGAATCTCCACAAACAATTGTAGCTCCAGGAACTGTAATTCCGTTCTCAGGACCTACAACGTGAACAATACCATTATTTGCATGACCTAATCCCCAGTGACTAATACCGTACTTATTAGCGTTATCTTCTAAAGTTTTTAATTGATTAGCAGATAACGGATCTTCTACTGGTAAATGTTGGTTAATAGTTGGTGTGTTATGATCTGCAACCGCAAATGTACGCTCCGGATATAAAACACTCAAGCCTCTACTTTCTAACCCTACAAAGGCTACAGGACTTGTAACTTCATGAATTAAATGACGATCTATATACAATATGTCTGGTCCATCTGCAATATTTCTAACAACATGCGAATCCCATACTTTGTCAAACAATGTTTTGCTCATAAATAATTTAAATTTTTAAAGATTACAAAGTTAAATTATAATACAGATAATCGAAAGTTTAGACCACATTGTTATTTTATTTTTATAAAATCTATAATGGATGCATAATTCGTTGCGTTTTCTGCAATAAAATCAAAAAAATGATTATAATTTTTAAAGATAAATTGGATTATCTGCCTTCAATCGAGTTTTTACGTATTCAATTTCCCTAATCCTCCAATTTATTTACTTTTAATTTTCACACCTATTAAAAGTATAATATTGCTTAAAAAAAGAGTGGTTTTATTGCACAGAAACGAAACTAATAGTTAATAATTTTATAAATATATAATTAACATTGCTTCTCATCTATTTTATTGAAATATTCTTGGTTTATTTATTGGTTGACATTAAATTCACCCTATATTTAATAGCCCCCCTCGCTTTTAGCAACTAATCTACAATGAGAAAACTTACAACTTTAGGATTACTATTCTTTTTATTTTTTTTACAGCAGAATATCAATGCACAAGTAGGTATTGGAACAACAAGCCCCAAAACTTCTGCTATTTTGGATATTAGTTCGTCTGATAAAGGTCTGTTAATACCTAGAATATCCTTAGTATCAAAAACAGATAACACTACAATTACAACTCCAGTAGCCAGTTTATTGATATATAATACTGCGAATGTTGGTGGTATTACACCAGGTTATTACTATTGGAATGGTACCGAATGGTTAAAATTTGTAACCGATAATACAGCTAATACGAATTGGGATATGCTAGGAAACGCTGGGACCGATGATACCCTAAATTTTATTGGAACTAGTGATGACGAAGATCTGGTTTTTAAACGAAATAATATTGCTGCAGGATTACTAGACGAAACTAGTACCGGTTTTGGTGTTAACGCACTTTCTTCTGTGGTGGTAGGCAGACGTGATACGGCCTTAGGTTTAAATTCACTTAGCTCTAATACTACTGGTTACGAGAATACTGCCACTGGCTCTAACAGCTTATTTACTAACACGACAGGTAGCTACAATACAGCTAGCGGTGCTAATGCATTAAGCAGCAATACCACTGCAAGCTTTAATACTGCAATTGGGTACAATGCTCTAACGGCCAATACAACAGGAAGCAGTGATACTGCTATAGGCGCTAATTCACTATTTACTAATGAAACAGGAGCTGGTAATACTGCCGTTGGAGCTAACACCCTTTATGCTAATATATCAGGAAATAATAATACTTCTATTGGAAGTAATTCTCTTAAGGAAAATGAAACTGGAACCAATAATACAGGAACAGGAGTAAATACTCTTAATAAAAACACAACAGGTCTTAATAATACTGCTAGTGGTGTAAATTCAATGTTACGTAATGTATCGGGATCTGGTAATACCACAAGTGGCGTAAACTCACTATATAATAACTTAACGGGACTGTACAATACTGCTATTGGTTTTGGCACTATGGCATCGAATTTAGACGGGAATTACAATATATCTATAGGCGTAAACAGTTTACGAACAAATGAATCTGGGAATTATAATACAGCATTAGGAAGCAGTTCCCTTTTTGATAATTTATCAGGGATTGGTAATACGGCGTCTGGTTACAGTGCATTGCCAAATAACACTATTGGAAACTATAATACAGCAATGGGATATATTGCTATTAATGCTAACACGGAAGGGAATTATAATTCAGCTTTTGGATATCAATCTTTAAGATTAAATACAACAGGAAATAATAATACAGCAGTTGGGTATAGAGCCCTAGATAATGTAACTTCAGGTAGTAACAATACAGCAATTGGATATTTATCTTCTGTTCCAGATCCAACAGCAAACAATCAGGTACGCATTGGTGGTACTGCTATAACTTATGCAGGAGTACAAGTCGCTTGGACGATTACTTCTGATAAAAGATGGAAAAACACTATTAAAGACTCGAATCTAGGCTTAAAATTTATAAACGACTTACGCCCTGTATCTTATTATCGAAATAACGATGAAAACAAAAGAATTGAATATGGTTTTATTGCTCAAGAATTAAAAGATGCCTTTCAAAAGAATGATACCGATAGTAATGGTGTAATAACTAAGGATAAAGAAGGCATGTTAAGTGTTCGATATAATGATTTTTTTGCACCCATTGTTAAAGCTATCCAAGAGCAAACACAAGAAATTGAATTGTTAAAAGCGCAAAACGAAACCTTAACCCAAAAACTACAAGTGTTAGAAAAAGAAGTAGAAGACATTAAAAATCTTCTAAAAAACAAAAACTAATTATATTTTTTATCCTTTATTAAATAGGAATAAAACAACATTCTTGAAGCATATTAAAAAAAGCTATTTTGGTTAATTAAAGTAGCTTTTTTTAATATCTAATTATTCACAAGGTTATCGCAATCTATCCGCAACATACTCTACTTCGGTTTTTCCATGAGGTAAAGCCTGCCCGTTAGGACCAATATTTACCATAACAATATTAGAAATCGTTATTATAGTTTCTCTAGTTCTCATGTTTCTAACTTCGCAACTTAGCGTTAAAGATGCTTTTCCAAATTTTATAGCTTCAATACCTATTTCGACAACATCACCTTGTTTTGCCGAAGTTTTAAAATCTATTTCGCTAATGTATTTTGTTACTACTTTTTGGTTATCTAGTTGCACTATGGAATATAAAGCAGCCTCCTCGTCTATCCATTCTAATAATCGGCCGCCAAATAAGGTTCCGTTAGCATTTAAATCTTCTGGCTTAATCCATTTTCTAGTGTGAAATCTCATCGTTTTAATTTTTTTTAAAGATAAAAAAATCCTGAATGTTGATAACCTCGTTAACAATTATAATTCAAAAAATTAAATGCAGCAGGTATAATCGATAATTTTAGTAAAAATCTAAAATAATGGACTCTAGACAATTCAATCTTAAAAGTATTCGACCTGAAATTTTAAGTACTACCATTAACGACAATATGAGTGCCGATGAGCGTTTTCAAAATTTAGTATTGCGACCAACCATAAAATTTCAAAACGATTTATTAATTGAAGTTTTTAAAAATTACATTACCAAACATAAATCTGTGTTTTATGATTTAAGCTTAGAAAAGCGTATGGATTATATTGAAAATGCCATTCAAAAAGACATGAAATTTCGCAACTCCATGAAGGGAATGATTATTGGTATTTTTACTGTTGAAGAATATACTATTTATATTAAAAACTCTTCGGCATTAAATAAACGCATGATGAATATTGTTAAAGAACGCTTACTAAGCCATATTCAATTATTTGAAAAGCCCGAATTACTAACGGCCGTTTAAATTTAGTTAAAATAAACTTAAGTTTAGGATTTCGCACAAGCAGCGTTAGTTACTTTAATCAATTAACGAAACGCCATTTAAATCTGTGGTTAATACGTCGCTCATATAATCGAAAAAAGGACGAATTGCTTTAAATGATGTGCTTAATTCAGTTATAAAATTAGTGTCTAATACTTCGGCATCGGTATATTTTTTAATAAATATATATTGTTTTTTTTTAATTAAATCGATGGCTTTATCTTCTTTATTAAATCCGCGAGGAGCTGTTTTTACTTCATCTCCAACAAAACCACCCCATGTTTTTTTAAAAGAGTCTTCGTTAATAATCTCACGAATTTCAGAATCGTCCATTTCAAATTCCTTTCTTATACGCATTAAATCTGCAGGAGCCGGATCCCAAAAACCGGTAGCAATAAAACTTCCATTATTGGGTTTTATTTGTATGTGATACCCACCCCGAAGCCTTGGTTTTACTCTATGAAAAGAACCGCTAAAATGTGTTTTATACGGTAGTTTGTTTTTAGAAAATCTTACATCTCTGAAAATTCTGAAAATTTTAAGTTTATCAATTTCATCATGAGCATTTAAATTGTCTAAAACCCCATTATAAAACAATTTTATTTCTTTTTGAACCGTTTGAAATTCGGGTTTATTGTCGCCAAACCAATCGCGATCATTATGTTTTTCTAACTTTTTTAAATATGTAAAAACTGATTTCGAAACAGAAACACTCATATAAATTACTTCCTTTTTATTGAACATCTAAAATACAAAAAGTCCCGAACGAATCGGGACTTTTATTTTAATCTTACATGAAAATATTATTTTAAACTGCTAACAGCCTTATTATATTTAATCTTCATGATATCTTTTAAATTATAATCGTAATATTCCACTATAAAGTTTCCTTCACTATCAAAATATCCAATACCATTTTTATTTTCTCCGCTCACTATATAATGACCGTTTGTTGAAGACTCCCATGCATTTCCAGTTTTTACAAACTGATTTGTATTGTTATTAAAAGCTATGTCAAAGCCTTTCTTGTTCGGGGTAAACTTATAGTTTTTATCTTCTGAGATATAAAAGGTTTCCTTGGTAAGAAAATCATAAGCTGGGTCGGCATCGTCATCTACCATAATCATTTTCTCTACCTTTTTAGTTGTAGATACACGATTTTGATTTATTTTTTCGGCATCTGCACCCTCCAACTTCACGTTTGATGTTTCTCGAGTTATTACCTTTACCTTACTTTCAGTAGTGCTATCACTATCTTTATATTTAATAGTTTTAACCTCTACTTCTTCTTTTACTTCCGATGGCTTCTCTTGCGCCATTATGGTACTACTAAATACTAATACTATTATATAAACCAAATTTTTCATTTTCTCTTTTTTTTAATGATTAATAATTTCAATTTTAAGATGTACTATATATTAATTGCTTGAAAACTCCTCTTTAATAATCGGCTTATCAATTGCCAATTTGTTATCAAACTGTAATGTTCTAATTGGGAATGGTATATTAATTCCAGCTTTATCATATGCCTTTTTAATGGCAATAATGGCGTTTGTTTTCGCTTTGAGCTTTTCGAGCATACTCTCCGAATCAATCCAAAAACGACATAAATAATTAATAGAGCTTCCTCCAAATTCGGTATAGTAGAACTCTACATCTTCTGGTTTTTTAACCTGATCGAATTCATTGGCTATTGTTTGTTGTGTTAAACTTTTTACTTGATCCAAATCAGATTCATAACCTACACCACACTCAATAAAAACACGCATTTTAGTGGTTAATGAATAGTTTTTCAATGGGTTTTCTAGAATAGATTTATTAGGGATTAAAACCATGTTGTTATCAGATTCTTTTATTACGAAGTTTTTTAAACTGATTTCCACAACTTCACCCGAATATCCATTGGTTTCTACCCAATGTCCTAATTCTACACTTTTTCTAAAACTTAATACAATACCAGCAAAAGTATTACTTAGAGTACCTTGCAAGGCTAAACCAATTACTAAACCAGATACACCGGCAGCACCAATTAAAGTTTCTAAGGTTTTGCTTAAATTTAAAACACCTAAAGCTAAAAACAAACCTATAGCTATTATGGCTACAGCAGTTATTTTAGTTATTATAGAAACTAAAGAATCTTGGTGCACTTTTTTAGACACCAACCTTCCTACAAGTTTTGAAACGTATTTGGAGATATAGTAAAATACCACCATAACGATAATGGCTATTAATAGGTTTGGCAAGTTGGCAATAATGGTCTCTAACCAACCTGTAAGTTTACCTGAAATGAGTTCGTATGCTTTATTAAATTCTTCTGTCATGATTATAAGTTTTATAGGGTTAAAAGTTAAATATTAAGTTACTTAACTTGTTTCAGCTTATAAGCTCCCTTTTTTTTGGTTGCTCAATTTTACTTGTAGCCCAAGCGTTTAGCATCCAACTAGATTTCTCTAATTCTCTTATGTAAGCACCTATTAAATCGATAGTACCTTCATCTGAAATTTTATTAGCTTTTTCAATAACCTTCGACATTTGTTTCAGTAAAATCTTATGATCATTTAAGGTTTCGTCGACCATATCTTGATCTGATTTTATTGGTCTATCTTCATGTATTGTAGCTGTGTTTAAATAATCCTTCATTTTACTCATAGGATTATATCTTAATGTTAAAACACGTTCTGCAATAGCATCGATTTTTATTTTAGCATCATTGTAAAGTTCTTCAAACTTTTCATGTAAATCAAAAAAGTTTTTACCATTTACGTTCCAGTGATTGCTACGAAGTTTTTGATAGTATATATGATAATCTGCTAATAAAATATTTAATTCCATCACCACAGGTAATACTTCTTCTTCATTCATATTTAAATAGTTCATAATTATAATTTTAAAGGTTAAAATTTATTTAAAAAAAGGTTTTATAACACCTTTCTTTCTTACTGCTAAATTATAATATGACTAGCAATACGGTTTGTTCGTATGATAAAAATCCTTGCTCATTTCAAAATGAAACAAGTAATTCAGGAAGTAAAAACACCTTGAGATGCTTTTTAAATAAGCTGCTTAGAGTGAATTAAGATTATTCAAACTCTATTTTATTAAGAATTAACCCTGAAGCAGGCGCTATATAATTCATCTTAATATTACTATCAGGAACCAAGGTATCTTGAATATCCTTTATGGTAAGTTTACCTTTGCCCAAATCTATAAGAGTTCCCATCATTAATCTGATTTGATTGCGCATAAACCCTTTGCCTCTAACTCGTAATAAATAAGTTTGCTTTGGGAAGTAGTTGGCAGTATACAGATTGTTTTCTATTAACTCGCAGGTTAATATGGTTCGTGTATAAATACCATTATCGGTAGGTTTATAGCAATAGGTTTTTAAATAGTTCTCACCTTCAAAAAGCTTAGCACCTTGTTTCATAATATCAATATCTAACTCATCAAGGATGGTAGTCATAATAGGTGCGCAAAACGGATGACATTTTTCACCATGTGCAAAAAGATATAAATATTCCTTTATTTTTGAATTTTGAATAATATTGAATTGAGCGTCGACTTCCTTAATATCTAAAGCGCGAATATCCTGAGGTAAATTACGATTAAAAAGCTCTAAAAAAGCTGTTAAGTCCTCTATGGGTTCATATAAAAAGAGCTCAATGGCTGCACATTCTGCCGAAACCATAGCATCCGTTCTGCCCGAACTTAAACTCTTAAAACGTTTACCTTCTAGAATGAAATTGAATGTTCTATCCACCATTAAATGCAACGTTTTCACATCTGGTTGTTTTTGCCAACCGTGAAAACGATAACCTAAATATTGAATTGTAATAAGGTAGAAGTATTTTTTCAAAAGGGTCTATTTACTTTTGTCTTCCCATTAATTCTTTCTCAATATCTTTTAAGGTAAATCCTTTGGCTTGTAAAAGCATTAAGTAATGAAACATTAAATCTGCCGATTCATATAAAAATAACTCATCGTTATTATCCATAGCCTCAATAACGGTTTCAACAGCCTCCTCGCCAACTTTTTGAGCTACTTTATTTATACCTTTAGAAAATAAACTAGCCACATATGATTTTTTAGTATCCTTATTAGCTACACGTTCTGCAATAACATCTTCTAAAGTAGAAAAGAAACCATAATTAGAATTGTTTTCCTCTTTCCAACACGTATCTGTTCCTTTATGACATGTTGGTCCTACTGGATTAACTTGAATAAGTAAAGAATCGTTATCACAATCATTTTTTATATCCACAAGGTTTAAAAAATTACCGCTTTCTTCACCTTTTGTCCAAAGGCGCTGTTTACTTCTACTAAAAAAAGTAACCTTTTTAGTTTCTAAAGTTTTCTCGTAAGATTCAGCATTCATATAGCCCAACATTAACACATTTTTTGTTGTTGCATCTTGAATAATAGCTGGAACTAATCCGTTTGAGTCGTATTTTATGGTCATGATTAATTTTTATTATTGAAATGCCAAACCGAGTTAAGCATAACACGCGCGATTTATAATCGTACTTCTATATTATTACTTTTTAATTCTTTTTTCAATTCTGGAATTGGAATTTCACCAAAATGAAACACACTTGCTGCCAAGGCTGCATCAGATTTTCCATCTTTAAAAGTGTCTACAAAGTGTTGTACATTTCCAGCTCCACCCGAGGCTATTATGGGAATGTTTAATTCTTCAGATAATCTAGCTAAAGCTTTATTTGCAAATCCATTTTTAGTGCCATCATGATCCATTGATGTGAATAGAATCTCTCCTGCTCCTCGTTCTTCGACTTCTTTTGCCCATTCAAATAAATCGATTTCTGTTGGAATACTTCCGCCTGCTAAATGCACTTTCCATTGGCCATCTATTTGTTTTGCATCAATAGCAACAACAACACATTGGCTTCCAAATTTATTTGATAATTCATTTACCAATTCCGGTCTTTTAACAGCGGAAGAGTTTATAGACACCTTATCTGCACCGCATTGTAATAAAGCATCAACATGCTCTACACTAGAAATGCCACCACCAACAGTAAATGGAATATTAACTTGTTCGGCTACATGCAGAACCATATCTAAAGTGGTTCCGCGACCTTCTAAAGTAGCAGAAATATCTAGAAACACTAATTCGTCTGCTCCTTGATTTGCATACTGTTTAGCCAGTTCAACAGGATCACCTGCATCTCTTAAATCAACGAAATTGACACCTTTTACAGTTCGTCCGTTTTTAATATCTAAACAAGGTATAATTCTTTTTGTTAGCATTATACAAATTTTTCTAATTGGTGAAGTTTAATTCTATTTTCGTAAATGGCTTTTCCTATTATAACGCCTTCACAACCTAATTCGATTAATTTAGGTAATTCATCGATATGAGAAATCCCTCCTGATGCTATAAGCTTTATAGACTGTCCGCTGCTACTGTTACTACAAGAATCAATAATTTCTTTATATAAATCGAAAGAAGGACCTTCTAGCATACCATCTTTAGAAATATCTGTACAAATAACATATTGAATACCTTTCTTTTGGTAGTCTTTAATAAACGGAATAACGTCTTCCTTACTTTGTTCCATCCAGCCACTTATGGAAACTTTTCCAGCATCGCTATCAGCTCCTAAAATAATTTTATTTCCGCCATATTTGGAAATCCAACCTTCAAAGGTTTCTGAATCTTTTACGGCAATACTACCTCCTGTTACTTGTCTTGCTCCAGAATTAAAAGCAATATGTAAATCTTCGTTAGTTTTTAAACCACCACCAAAATCTATCTTTAACTTTGTTTTTGAAGCTATTTGTTCGAGGACCTTATAGTTGACAATATGCTTCGCTTTTGCACCATCTAAATCTACTAAATGCAAATACTCAATGCCCGACCCTTCAAACATTTTAGCAACTTCCAAAGGGTTTTCGTTATATATTTTTTTAGTATCGTAATCGCCTTTTGTAAGGCGAACACATTTTCCATCTATAATATCTATTGCTGGTATTATTCTCATTTCTGAATATTAAAAGTTAAATATAAAATATTAAAAGTTTGATTGTTGATATTTAAATTAATTACGTTTTTGATTTCTCTTTGCTGTATTAATTGAGGCAACAGTTATTGCTAACAGCTCTTTACCTTCTTTTTGAAGCATCAATACTTCTTCAGAATGTTCAGAAAGAATTTCTTCAAAAATTTCCAACCAATAAACACTTTCATCTACTTCTTCTTCAACAATTTTTAATTTATTTATAAAATCTGCTGTTGATTTTGCACGCTGTGATGCTCTATAATTAGCACCAACTGAACTCGAACTTCTTATTAATTGATTAACGAATGCATTATACTCTCTAGATTTTGGAACTTTGAAACAAAATCCCCAACAATCTAATGCGAATTGTTTTGTTCGTTGTATTAATTCGTTTCTCATTATAATCCCTTTAATATCTAACTTTTAACTTCTAAGTTTAGGAAGTTCTTTAATATTTTAGCGCCTTCAATGCCGCTCTTTTCTGGATGAAACTGAACACCGTAAAAGTTTTGGTGTTGCAATGCAGAAGCATAATTAAGCCCGTAATCTGTTTTAGCAATAGTTTCATTACAATGCTCTGCATAATAACTATGCACTAAATACATGTATTCGCTTTCTTTAATGCCTTTAAACAAATCAGATTTTAAATCTTTAATGACATTCCATCCCATTTGCGGCACTTTCACATCGTTTGTGAAGCGTTTTACATTCGTTTGAAAAATACCAATGCCTTTAGTATCGCCTTCTTCTGTGTGTTTGCAAAGTAATTGCATACCTAAACATATTCCTAAAACCGGTTGTTTTAAGGTAGGAATTAATTTATCTAACCTACTTTCCTTAAGCATGTTCATAGCAGTACTTGCTTCACCAACTCCAGGAAAAATAATTTTATCGGCTGCTTTAATTTCATCTGGATTATTAGATAAAATAGCATCCACACCCAATCTTTTAAAAGCAAACTGAATACTTTTTATATTTCCAGCGCCATAATTTATTATAACTAATTTCATTAAAGCATTCCTTTAGTTGATGGTAAAAACATTTTGTTAGGATCTCTTTTTACAGCCATTTTCATAGCTTTTGCAAAAGCCTTAAAAATACCTTCTATTTTGTGGTGCTCGTTAACACCTTCTGCTTTTACATTCAAATTACATTTAGCCCCGTCTGTAAAAGACTTAAATAAATGGAAAAACATTTCGGTTGGCATATCACCAATTTTTTCACGTTTAAATTCGGCATCCCATTCTAACCAATTTCTACCTCCAAAATCGACAGCAACTTGGGCTAAACAATCATCCATTGGTAAACAAAATCCGTAACGTTCAATACCTAATTTATTACCTAAAGCTTTATTAAATAACTCGCCTAGAGCAATCATAGTGTCTTCTATAGTGTGGTGTTCGTCAACTTCTAAATCGCCATCAACTTTTACTGTTAAATCCATGGCACCGTGGCGACCAATTTGATCTAACATATGGTCGAAGAAAGACAATCCGGTATCAATATCATTTTTACCAGAACCATCTAAATTTAATTTTATATAAATCTTGGTTTCATTGGTGTTACGCGTAATTTCTTCAACACGACTTTCAAGTTTTAAAAACTCATATATAGCCGACCAATCTGTACTTGTTAAGGCAATACAATCTTGAATATCTCGTTTTGAAGTTTCAATTTCATCGGCTCCTAATTCTGGGTATTCAGATAAATAAATACCTTTTGCTCCCAGATTTTTTGCCAATTCCATGTCTGTAATTCTATCTCCTAAAACGAATGAATTTTCTAAGTCATAGTCTTCAGAAAAATACTTAGTTAATAGGCCTGTTCTTGGTTTACGCGTTTCTGCATTTTCATGAGGAAACGTTTTATCTATAAACACTTCAGAAAACACCACGCCTTCTTTAGCAAAGGCATCAATTATTTTGTTTTGGGCTGGCCAAAATGTATCTTCTGGAAAGCTCTCAGTCCCTAAACCATCTTGATTTGTAACCATAACCAACTCATAATCCAACTCATTGGCTATTTTAGCCATGTATTGAAATACTTTTGGGTAATATTCTAGCTTCTCTAAACTATCTAATTGATAATCAACAGGCGGCTCTAATACAAGTGTGCCATCTCTGTCTATAAAAAGTACTTTTTTCATATTTATGCTTTTGGCTTTTGGCTTTTAGCTAATTGCTAACTGCCTTAAAGCAGAAATTAATGTTTTATTTTCAATTTCGGTTCCAACCGTAAAACGTAATGTGTTTTTACAAAGCGGTTGGGTTGTTCGGTTTCTAATAACAATACCGTTTGCTATTAGCTGGTTGTATCGTTTAGTAGCATCATCTACCCTAGCCAAAACAAAATTAGCTTCGGTAGGAAAAATGGTTTCTACAAAATTGATGTTTTTTAAAGCTTCAATTAATATATTACGTTCTTTCAAAACTGATTTTACTTCATCCTTTACCGCTTCTAAGTTAGAAATACGCTCTAATGCCCGTTTTTGAGTTAACTCATTAACGTTATACGGCGGTTTGATTTTATTTAGAACAGAAATAATTTCCGCGGAAGCGAAACACAGACCTAAACGAATTCCTGCCAAACCATAAGCTTTTGATAGCGTTTGAGTCACGATTAAATTCGGGTAATTACTTAATTCTGAAACCCAACTATCTTGATTTGAAAAATCGATGTAGGCTTCATCAATGACTACTAAACCATTAAAATTTTCAAGTAATGTTTTAATTTTCTCTGAAGCAATAAGGTTTCCTGTTGGGTTATTAGGCGAACAAATGAAAAGCATTTTTGAGTTTTCATCTATGGCCTCTAGTATAGCTTCAACATTTGGTTGAAAATTTACATTTAACTCAACTTTACGCTCTTCAACTTCGTTTAAATTAGATAAAACAGTATACATACCGTAAGTTGGAGGTAATGTGATGATATTATCTTGCTTTGGCTCGCAAAAGGCTCTAAACAATAAATCTAAAACTTCATCGCTTCCATTACCAAGTAAAATCTGATTTTCTAGAACATTTTTTTGTTCCGATAAAACAGATTTTAATGAACGTTGTAGCGGGTCAGGATATCGATTTACACCATTCTCGAAAGGATTTTCGTTGGCATCTAAAAAAATCATTTTAGAACCATCGGAAACATATTCGTCTCGCGCTGAACTATAAGCTTTCATAGCTTTTACGTTCTCTCTAATTATATTTTGGATGTTAAACCTTATCATGTTAAATCTTTTAAACGAATACTTACAGCATTTTTATGTGCCTGTAAACCTTCGGCTTCTGCCATTAACTCGATAGTTTCTCCAATATTTAAAAGTCCTTCTTTTGATATTTTTTGAAACGTCATGCTCTTTAAAAAGCTATCTAAATTAACTCCAGAATAGGCCTTAGAAAAACCATTAGTTGGCAATGTATGGTTGGTTCCCGAGGCATAATCACCAGCACTTTCCGGTGTGTAATCACCAATAAATACAGAGCCAGCATTGGAAATACCATCAACATACAAATCTTCGTTTTCTGCACAAATAATAAAATGTTCTGGACCGTATTCGTTAATTAACTCTAAAGCGATAGTATCATTTTCAACATATATTAACTTCGAATTAGCAATAGATTTTTCAGCAATTGCTTTACGCGGAAGGACATTTAATTGTTTTTCAACTTCATCCGAAACATTATCAATCAACTCTTTTGAAGTTGCTACTAATATCACTTGGCTATCTGTACCATGTTCAGCTTGACTTAATAAATCTGAAGCAATGTATGAAGCATTTGCCGTTTCGTCAGCAACAATTAGTAATTCACTTGGACCCGCAGGCATATCGATAGCTACACCATGCTTAGTTGCTAATTGTTTGGCAACGGTTACAAACTGATTTCCTGGTCCGAAAATTTTATAAACCTGCGGAATAGTTTCTGTTCCAAACGTTAGTCCAGCAATAGCCTGAATACCGCCTACTTTTATAATTTTAGTCACACCACAAAGTTGTGCAGCGAACAAAATCTCGGCAGCTAATTCTCCTTTTTTATTTGGTGGCGAACATAAAACAATCTCTTTACAACCTGCAATTTGAGCAGGAACTGCCAGCATTAAAACGGTTGAAAATAAAGGCGCTGTACCGCCAGGGATATACAAACCTACTTTTTGAATAGGTCGTTTTTCCTGCCAACATTGTACACCAATCGTAGTTTCAATATCAACTTTTGGTGTTTTTTGAGCGAAATGAAAAGCTTCAATATTAGCCTTAGCTTTTATTATAGCATTTTTAAGGTTTTCTGGTACTTTCGCAATTGCATTTTCAATTTCTGAAAATGAAACCACATTATTTTCTAAACGAATACCATCAAATTTCTCTGTATATGTTCTAATGGAGTCATCACCGTTTAAAGATACTTCGCTAAATATTTCGTTAACGATAGATTCTATATCACCAACTGTTTGGGTTGGTCGTTTTAAAACATCCGACCAGCTTTCTTTATTTGGATTATCTATAATTTTCATGATAAGCGATTAAAGCACCATTTTTTCAATAGGACACACTAAAATACCTTGTGCACCATTTGCTTTTAAACCTTCAATGATATTCCAAAAGTCATTTTTAGGAATTACTGAGTGTACAGAACTCCATCCTTCTTGCGCTAATGGCAATACTGTTGGACTCTTCATACCTGGTAATAAAGCAATAATGTCATCCAACTTATCATTTGGCGCGTTAAGCAAAACATATTTAGAATCTCTACCTTTTAAAACAGATTGAATTCTAAATTGTATAGTATCTAAAATGGCTTGTTTTTCGGCATCTAAAATTGGAGAAACAGCCAATACAGCTTCAGATTTTAATAAGACTTCAATCTCTTTTAATCCATTTTTAAACAACGTGCTTCCACTAGAAACGATATCGCAAATACCATCTGCTAAACCTATGTTTGGTGCAATTTCTACCGATCCGTTAATGATGTGTAATTGCGCATCAATATTTTGTTCCTTTAAAAACTTTTTAACAGTTTCTGGGTAAGAAGTTGCTATTTTTTTTCCGTTTAAGTCCTTTAAAGAATTATCCTTTGAATCTTTAGGAACGGCAATAGAAACTTTACATTTTGAGAAGCCTAAACGCTCTACAAACTTTAAGTCATTTCCTTTTTCAATTAAAACATTCTCGCCTATAATAGCGGCATCTACTACGCCATCTTTTAAATACTGCGGAATGTCGCCGTTTCTTAAATAAAATACTTCAACAGGAAAATTTCTAGCCGAAGCTTTTAATTGATCTTTTCCATTATCAATAGAAATTCCGATGTCTTTTAATATTTGCATCGAATCTTCATTTAAACGACCCGATTTCTGTACTGCAATTCTTAATTTACTCATTATCTTGTTTTTATGAGTTTGAAACAATCTAGTTGGCATTAGAATTAAAAAACCCGCTTGATTGTCTCAAACGGGTTTAGAAATATATGCTGATTTTACTCAATACATTTTCACTTCGCTTGAGAGCAAATATGAAAATGATGATGTAATTGAATAAAAGTCATGTCTTTTTTTTATCTGAACAAATATCTAAAATTTATATGAATAAATCCTAATAATAAATGCAATTATTAAAACAATTCAATATTTTTAAATTTTAGACCTTAAAAATAAATAATTTTTAAAGGATTGCTTTAAATGCTGAATTATTTGATTAATTATTATTGATTACCTAGTATAATTGGTAATCCAGAATCTCCTGAGCCAATAACAATAACTTTACTATTTGGAGATTCAGCTAATTTTAAAGTCGCGTCCACTCCTTTATCTTGTAATATTTTATCGGTTAATGAAGCACTTAAAATCCTGTTAGATTCTGCTTTACCTTCAGCTTCAATAATTACTTTTTCTGCTTCTTTTCTAGCACTTTCAAGTCTAAACTCATACTCCAAAGATTCTTGTTCCTGACGTAATTTACGCTCAATCGCATCTTTAATCGTGTTAGGTAGCTTAACATTTTCAACTAATACACGCTTTACATTTACGTATTGGCCATCTAGTTCTATTCTAACTTGTTCTAGGATTTCTAGCTCAATAATATCTCTTTTACTAGAATATAACTGCTCTGGTGTATAACGACCTACAACACTTTTTGCTGCTGCATTAATAGCAGGACTTAGTAATTCTCTAATATAATCCTCTCCTTTAGTTTGAATTAATTTACCTAAGTTTTTATACTCTGGTTCAAACCAAATTGTTCCACTAACAGTAATATCTAAACCATTTACAGAAAGTACATTCATATTATCTGAAATAGATTGCTGACGCACTTTTTGAACGATCATATCATTCCAAGGCGCAACAATATGAAAACCTTCTCCATAAGTTCTCTCTGTATTAATACCATCTCCTAGAGGTTGAAATAACACACCACCTTCACCTGGCCCAATGGTAACTAACGATTTTGAAATGATAATAAAAAGTATAACTGCCCCGATAATTAAAGGCATTGCAATTTTTGGTAATTTTTCCATTTTTCTTATTTAAATAAATCCGTTAAATTTTCTTAAAAACCATTCTAAACCAAGGCTTATAGCGATTATTGCTAATAAATATTTCCAATCTATCAAAGGTATGGTATTTTTACTGCTTTTCTGTATTGGTGTATAACGATTATCGTTTAATAATTCTTGAACTACCTGTTCTGTATCAGCAATAAAATAACTTTTACCCAAACTGTTAGTCGCTAATTTTTCTAGCTTTGTTACATTGGCATTTAAAAATTGTTGCTCGACATTATATTCAATTATTTGGAAACTACCAGACTTGGCCATGTTTTCCTTAGTGGCTTTTACGGTAAAATTATATTCTGAAGGTTGTAAACTACTTAAATCTACCTGATAATAGTTGTTTTTTAATATTAAAGGCATGGATTTACTAGCCTTAGAAGCCCTATCTGTTACTGTAATGCTTAATGTTTCTCTTGGGTCGAAAACATAATTTTTATCGAAAAATTCAGCTTTAATAATTACATTTCTGCTTCCTGTGTAAAAGGATTCGTAATCTAAATTTAGCCTACTTTTTTGTTTGTTTGATGCTAAATACTGAATTAGCCTACCAATAAAATCATCGAAAGGATTAAACGATTTTTCATTTAAATAACTTTGCGCACGCCATTGCCAAATATTTTCGCCAAATAAGACAGCTTCTCTCCTGCCCTTAGTTTCGAAGGTTGCCAATAATGGTTCATCAATAGCAACTCCGTTAATGGATTTTTTTAATATGGTTTGATAAGGTATTTTGAAATTAACCTGACCATAGTTGGATAACAATGGAGGAAAGGATTCGAAATTTATATCTTCAATACGATACGGAGAATAATTAGTATTTAACTCCGGAAGATAATTTTCTGTTTGACGCGTAATAAGATGAGAATAATTTTCTGTTACTTTATTTAGAAAATTTAGATCTGTTTTAGAACCAATTATCGTAAACGTATTCCTATTTAATGCCTTTAATTTGGTGTATAAGCCCTTAAATCTTATGTTGGGTTGATATACTATAATTAATTGAAAATCATTTATTTGATTAATTATTTTTTTTGAGTCAAGAATGGAGATTGAACGCTGCTCGTTACTTTCAATGCTTTTTTTAAGCATGCCTAAATCTGGATGCGAATAATCGCTAACAAGTGCTATTTTGGTTTGCTCGTTTATAACTTCTACAGCAAAATTCTTAGTATTATTTATGGTGTTTTTTTCACCGTCCAGCGGAATTAATGTGGTTGTATAATTACTTACACCTACACTATTGGCAGGCAACATAAAATTAACAACACTTGAGTTTTTATTTTTTGAAAAACTAATGGCTTTTGAAAATACCGTAGTATTTCCATTTTTCACAACAAGCTTAGAATTTGCGTCTTTGTTTCCGTTATATACTAAAATCGCTTCAACAGGAAACTGATTTTTTAAATACGCATATTTATTAACGTTTAACTGCTCAATTTTTAAATCGGTATACGAAATCGTATCACCTAGAATTATGGGGTAAATAGGCTGCTTATATGTATTTGTAGAGAATTGGTAATCGTTACCATAAGTTTGGTTTCCATCGGTTATTAAAATGGTTGGACTTATGGTTTGTTTGTAAACATCATTTAATTGATTAAAAGCTTTTGCTATATTGGTTTGTTGCCCTTTAAAATTAATAGAATCGAGTGTTTGTAAACTCTCGTTAAAAGAAAAATAGTTGACGTTAAATTTGTTTTGAATGTCTGAGTTTACTTTTAACGCATTAACAAAATCCAAAGCGTTTTTATCCTGTTTTAAATGTTTTATAGAGCTAGAATTATCGACAGCAACAACTAAATTGGGTTTCTCTGTAGTTACCTTAACTTGATCGAAAGTAGGATTGATAATTAAAAGTAATACAGAAAATAAGGTAAGAAATCTTAAAAAAGAGAAAAGCATGTTGATTTTAGACATGCCTTTCTCTTTATTAAAATACTGAAAAAGCGCTAATCCTAGCGCTACTATTCCAGCGAGTATGATGTATAATAGAGTTTCTGAACTCATTAAAAAATTTGATATATTTTATGAGATTCCCTCCTTCGAGCGAATGACAAATAAGTTTAAGTTAGCATTCCGCCATCAACGTTTAATGTTTGTCCTGTAATATACGCACTCATGTCGCTACCTAAAAACACACAAACATTAGCGATATCTTCTGGTGTTCCTCCACGTTTTAGTGGAATTCCTGCGCGCCATCCTTTAACTGTTTCTTCATCTAACTTAGCTGTCATTTCGGTTTCGATAAAACCAGGAGCAACTACGTTACTTCTAATATTTCTTGATCCTAACTCTAAAGCTACAGATTTAGAGAAACCTATAATTCCTGCTTTTGAGGCTGCATAATTGGTTTGTCCTGCATTACCTTTTACTCCAACTACCGAGCTCATGTTTATTATTGAGCCTTTACGTTGTTTAAGCATGGTTCTTTGAACTGCTTTAGTCATGTTGAATACGGACTTTAAGTTAACTTCGATAACAGTATCAAAATCTTCTTCTGAAATACGCATTAATAAATTATCTTTTGTAATACCTGCGTTATTTACTAGAATATCGATGCTACCAAATTCTTTGGCTACTTCTTCTGCTAATTTTTGAGCTTGGTCAAAACTTGCTGCGTTACTTTGATATCCTTTAGCTTTTACACCTAAAGCATTTAGTTCTTTTTCTAATTCGTTAGCAGCATCAACAGATGAGCTGTATGTGAATGCTACATTTGCACCTTGTTGAGCAAAAACTTGCGCAATTCCTTTTCCAATTCCACGACTAGCACCAGTAACAATTGCTGTTTTACCTTCTAATAATTTCATGTTTATAATTTTATTTTTTTAAATGAGCTATTACACCTAAGCATTTATTGAATTAAACTTTTGTGCTTTATAATTGATGTACAATTCATTTAATGGTTAGTTTTTAAACGAGTTTTTGAACATAATCAAATATAACAAATACCTGTGTTATGTTGAAATAAACCTTGTTGTTTTTAACTTGTTATGGTTTTGCGTTAGGGATTGCGGCATTTGTTGAAGCTCTTTTTGTGTTGTTGCACGTATGCAACACAAAAAAGCGACTGCCAAAAAAACCGACCCTTGTGGTAACGCCCAAATTATTTAAAAAAAAATCCGTTAACTAAAATAGCTAACGGATTTATTTATATGTATTAAGGATTATCCTAAAACTTCGGCAATCTTTTTTCCTATTTCGGCTGGAGAATCTACAACGTGAATTCCACATTCTCTCATAATTGCTTTTTTAGCTTGTGCAGTGTCATCGCTACCACCAACTATGGCTCCAGCGTGTCCCATTGTTCGACCTGCAGGAGCAGTTTCGCCAGCAATAAAACCAACAACTGGTTTTTTACTTCCGCTTGCTTTATACCAATGTGCAGCATCTGCTTCTAATTGACCTCCAATTTCACCTATCATTACAACAGCTTCTGTTTCTGGGTCGTTTATTAATAACTCTACCGCTTCTTTAGTTGTTGTTCCAATAATTGGATCGCCACCAATACCAATGGCTGTAGTAATACCTAAACCTTGTTTTACAACTTGGTCGGCAGCCTCATATGTTAATGTTCCTGATTTAGAAACAATACCTACTTTTCCTTTTTTGAAAACGAAACCTGGCATAATACCTACTTTTGCTTCGCCTGGGGTAATTACACCTGGACAGTTAGGACCAATTAATCTACAGTCTTTACCTTTAATGTAGCTTGAAGCCGTAATCATATCGGCAACAGGAATACCTTCTGTAATTGTAATAATTACTTTTATTCCAGCATCGGCAGCTTCCATAATCGCATCGGCAGCAAATGCTGGCGGAACGAAAATAATGGTAGTATCTGCACCAACTTTTTCTACAGCATCTTGTACTGTATTAAAAACCGGACGATCTAAATGCGTTTGACCTCCTTTTCCTGGAGTTACACCACCAACAACGTTGGTACCATATTCAATCATTTGACTTGCATGAAATGTACCTTCACTACCTGTAAATCCTTGTACTATAATTTTTGAATCTTTGTTAACTAAAACACTCATATTTTCTTATTTGGATATTGTTCTACAAATGTAATTTTTTGAAATCACTTTTTATATTAAATCTCTTTATTTTTTATTCGTTTTAAAAGATTAGGAATTTGTTTAACAGATGCCATTTCTTTTAATTTTGCGCGAACTTCTTGCGCTGGTGTACCCCAATAGGTTTTTCCGCCTTCTATAGACTTTGTAACTCCAGATTGCCCTTGAACCACTGCTTTTTTACCAATAGTTATACCGCTTGTAGTACCTACTTGCCCCCAAAGTGTTACTTCGTCCTCAATAATTACGCAACCAGCAATACCAACTTGAGATGCTATTAAACATTTTTTACCAATAACGGTATCGTGACCAACTTGAATTAGGTTGTCTAGTTTAGATCCTTCGCCAATAATGGTATCGCCGGTTACCCCTCTATCGATTGTGCAACCTGCACCTATATCGACATGATCTTTTATTACCACGCGTCCCCCAGATTTTAATCTATCGAAACCCTCTGGTCTATTTTTGTAATAGAATGCATTTGCTCCTAAAACGGAGTTAGCATGAATGGTAACATTATTTCCAATTACAGCATCATCATAAATACTAACGTTAGAGTGTATAGTGCAATTATCGCCTAATGTTACATTATTTCCAATAAAACAATTTGGTTGAATAACTGTGTTTTTTCCGATTTTTACTGAAGCTGAAATTGCTGTGTTTGAAGCTCGAAAAGGTTTAAAGTGATTTGTAAGTTTATTGAAATCTCTAAAAGGATCATCGCTTACAAGTAATGCCTTTCCTTTTGGACAGTCTACTTCTTTATTAATTAACACAATTGTAGCCGCCGACTCTAAAGCTTTTCCGTAATATTTGGGATGGTCTACAAACACAATATCTCCGGGTTCTACAACATGAATTTCGTTCATGCCTAAAACTTGAAAATCTGCATTTCCAACAAAATTACAATCAATAAGATCTGCAATTTTTTTTAGAGTGTGTGGTTTTGGGAATTTCATATTCAGTGGTCAGTACTCAGTTAGCAATATACAGTGTTTAAGTAAGACCTGCTTACTGAACACTGCAAACTGTGGACTGATTATTTATTCTTTAACACGTTCTTTATACGTTCCTTTTGCTGTTTCTATTTTAACCTTATCACCTTCATTAATAAATAAAGGCACATTTACAGTTGCTCCAGTTTCTACGGTTGCTGGTTTAGTAGCATTTGTAGCTGTATTTCCTTTTACACCTGGCTCTGTAGCTGTTACTTCTAGAATTACACTTGCAGGTAAATCTACAGATAAAGGAGCGTTATCTTCAGTATTTATTAAAACAGTAACTACTTCTCCCTCTTTCATTAATCCTGGGTTATCTAAAGCTGCTTCTAATAAACGGATTTGCGTATAATCGGCCTCATTCATAAAATGATAAAATTCACCATCATTATATAAATATTGAAATTTATGTGTTTCTACACGAACATCTTCTAATTTGTGTCCTGCCGAAAATGTATTATCTAAAACTTTTCCGCTAGTAACACTTTTCATTTTTGTTCTTACAAACGCTGGACCTTTACCAGGCTTAACGTGTAAAAATTCAATTATTTTATAGATATCGTTGTTGTAACGTATACATAATCCGTTTCTAATATCACTTGTAGTTGCCATAATGCTTTTATTGTAAAATTGTTATTTAATAAGCTGTTTTAAAATTCTAGTTAGATTTGAAATATCCTTTCATGATACCTCGATGTGAATTTTTAATAAATTGAAGAATTTCGTCGCGCTCTGGAGTTGCCTCCATTTCCGCTTCAATAATTTCTGCAGCTTGAGTATTATTATAATTTTTTTGATATAAAATTCTAAATATATCTTGAATTTCTCTGATTTTCTCAGTGGTATAACCGCGGCGTCTTAAACCTACGGAGTTAATACCAACATAAGATAAAGGCTCTCTTGCCGCTTTTACAAATGGTGGAACATCTTTTCTAACTAAAGAACCTCCAGTTACAAAAGCGTGGTTTCCAACAGATACAAATTGGTGAACAGCCGTCATACCTGCTAAAACTACAAAATCACCAATAGTAATGTGTCCTGCCAAAGTACTATTATTTGAAAAGATACAGTTTTTACCAACAATACAATCGTGAGCGATATGGCAATACGCCATTATTAAACAGTTATCGCCTACTACAGTTTTCATTCTGTCAGTTGTACCTCTATTTATAGTAACACACTCTCTAATGGTAACATTGTTTCCTATTTCAACAGTGGTATCTTCATCATTATATTTTAAATCTTGAGGCACAGCAGAAATTACTGAACCTGGGAAAATATTACAGTTTTTACCAATTCTAGCACCTTCCATAATAGTCACATTACTGCCTATCCAAGTGCCTTCGCCAATTATTACATTATTGTGAATGGTTGTAAATGGCTCAATAACTACATTCTTTGCAATTTTTGCTCCTGGATGTACGTAAGCTAAGGGTTGGTTCATATTTATTTTACTTTAGATATTTGAGCCATTAATTCAGCTTCTGCACATAATTTTCCGTTAGCATAAGCATAACCTTGCATATGGCAAATACCACGACGTATTGGAGTAATTAACGAACAATTAAAAATAAGCGTATCTCCTGGACTTACTTTTTGTTTAAACTTAACATTATCCATTTTCATGAAGAAAGTTAAATAGTTTTCTGGATCTGGCACTGTATTTAAAACTAAAACACCACCTGTTTGCGCCATAGCTTCTACTATTAAAACCCCTGGCATAACTGGTTGTCCTGGAAAATGACCTTTAAAGAACTCTTCGTTCATGGTTACATTTTTTGTAGCAACCACATGGTTATCTGTTAGTTCAAATACCTTATCAATTAACAAAAATGGTTGTCTATGAGGTAACATATCCATAATTTGAACCACATCCATTAATGGTGGCGAATTCAAATCTATATTAGGAACATTGTTTCGACGCTCATTTTTAATAATTTTTGAAAGCTTTTTTGCAAACTGCGTATTAACAAAATGACCAGGCTTATTAGCTATAACTTTACCCCTAATTCTGGTTTTTACTAAAGCTAAATCTCCTAAAACATCTAACAACTTATGTCTGGCTGCTTCATTAGGATGATGTAATGTTAGGTTATCCAATATCCCGTTTGGCTTAACAGCAATAGAATCTTTTTTAAAAGCGACTCTAAGCTTTTCCATGGTTTCTTCAGATAATGCTTTGTCAACATAAACAATAGCATTATTTAAATCACCACCTTTTATTAATCCATGCTCTAAAAGCATTTCAATTTCATGCAAAAAACTAAACGTTCTAGAATCTGAAATATCCTTTTTAAAGTCTGATATGGTATTTAAAGTTGCATTTTGAGTTCCTAAAACTTTTGTACCAAAATCAACCATAGTTGTAATTTGGTATTCATTTGATGGCATTACTAGAATTTCACTTCCAGTTTCTTCATCCACATAAGAAACAATATTAGTTACAACAAACTCTTCTCTAAAAGCATCAACTTCTACAACACCTGCTTTTTCAATAGCTTCAACAAAAAACTTAGACGACCCATCCATAATTGGAGGTTCAGAGGCGTTCAATTCAATTAAAACATTATCAATATCTAAACCTACTAAAGCGGCTAAAACATGTTCTGATGTTTGTATAGTAACACCGTTTTTTTCTAAGCACGTGCCACGTTGAGTGTTTGTAACGTAATTAGCATCTGCCTCAATAACTGGCATGCCTTCTAAATCAACTCTTTTAAAAGAAAACCCGGTATTAGCTCCAGCAGGCTTAAATGTTAAAGTAACATCCTTTCCTGTGTGCAACCCTACTCCGGTTAAAGAAATCTCTTCTTTAATAGTTTTTTGTTTGATTGTAGTTTTAACTATTCCCATTTATCTTCTCTAAATCGTTTATATTCTTAACAATATTTGGCAAGTTCTTAAAATGAACGTAAGCCTTATTATAATCGCTTAATTTTATGGCAGGAGAACCTTGAAGCACTTCATCGTCCTTAACGTTTCTACCAATACCTGATTGTGCTTGTATTTTAACGTTATTACCAATAGATATATGTCCTGCAATACCTACTTGGCCACCAATTTGACAATTTTCACCAATTTTAGTAGAGCCAGCTATACCGGTTTGAGCCGCTATTACTGTATTACGACCAATTTCAACGTTATGTGCTATTTGAATTTGATTATCTAGCTTTACACCTGCTCTAATGATGGTAGAGCCTAATGTTGCACGATCAATTGTTGTTGCTGCACCAACATCTACAAAGTCTTCAATAATTACATTTCCTATTTGTGGTATTTTTTTATAACTACCATCTTCACTTGGTGCAAAACCAAATCCGTCTGCTCCTATTATAACTCCAGAATTTATAATGCAATTTTTACCTATAATTGTTTCTGAATAAATTTTTGCTCCAGAAAAAACAATTGTATTATCATCAATAACCGTATTATCTCCTATATAAGCATTTGGAAACACCTTTACATTATCGCCTAATATTACATTAGAGCCTATATAACTAAATGCCCCTATATGTACATTATCGCCGTATTTAGCGGAATCAGAAATGAACGATGGCTGTTCTATTCCTACCTTATTTAACTTAACAGAATTATAGTATTCAAGAATTTTTGAAAATGCTAAATACGCATCATCAACCTTAATTAAGGTTGTTTTTAAATTATGCTCTGGTTTAAAAGTTTTATTTACTATGGTTACCGAAGCATTAGTAGAATAAATATGTGAGGTGTATTTTGGGTTGGCTAAAAAGGTTAGTGCGCCTTCAAAGCCCTCTTCAATTTTAGCAAGTTTAGAGACTTCAATATCTGGATTACCAACTACATCACCTTCTAATATTCCTGCTATTTGTTGTGCTGTAAATTTCACACTTTGTAGTTTGTTGTTGTTTTTTGTTTGATTGAACGCAAAAATAGGAAAAATGTGTTAAAGTTTAACCTTAGGGTAACATATATAATATTTTGTTACCGGTTTTGACAGTGCTTTTAGGTTCAATTGATCTGAAGCTTTTACAATATCTTGAATTTTTCCAGATTTATGTAATATGTTAATACGCTTAGTATTTAATTGATAGGCCTGATTTGAAATGCTACCTTGAAACACAAAGTACTTAGCTTCTTCTTTAGAAATATTAAACTTTTTCATGATAAGATCTATGTGTTTTTTCAAGCTATTTGCCTTAATTTCTTTATTTTTTAATTTTACTTTAAGTAAATTTCTGTTAATAATCATTTCACATAAATGGCTAAGCACAAAATCGTCATGATATTGCCATTCTTTCATAGCCGATATAATATCATAATCATCTAAACGAGAAAAAACCTGAAGTGTTTCAGCATTAAAATTATCTCGGGTTATTTTGTTTTCTAAAAAATACAGCAAAGCATCACTAGCTTTTAATTTATGTCCTAGTTCATGTAACTCTTTAGCCCGTTTTAAAACCCTAATAAGTAATTGTTCGGCCGCTAAACTTGTTTTATGTAAGTATACTTGCCAATACATTAAACGTCTCGCAATTATGAATTTCTCAACGCTATAAATACCTTTTTCTTGAACTACTAATTCGTCATTAACAACATTAAGCATAGTAATTAAACGCTCACTATTAATGTTTCCTTCTGCAACTCCAGTATAAAAACTATCGCGTTTTAAATAATCGGCTCTATCCATGTCTAATTGACCAGAAATAAGCTGGCACATAAACCTTCTTGGGTATTCGCCTCTAAAAATTTCTATAGCAAGCGTTAAACTTCCGTTAAATTCTTCATTTAAACGCTCCATAAAAAGCAAGGAAATCTCCTCATGAGATACGTTATTTACTATACTATGTTCCATGGCATGCGAGAAAGGACCGTGACCAATATCATGCAATAAAATGGCAATATACAGGCCTGTTTCTTCATCTTCAGAAATGGTAACCCCTTTAAAACGAAGCACATTAACTGCTTGCTGCATTAAATGAACGCAACCAATGGCATGATGGAATCTAGTATGATGCGCACCCGGATAAACCAAATAAGACATACCCATTTGTGTAATTCTGCGTAAACGCTGAAAGTATTTGTGTTGAATTAAATCGAAAATTAACGAATTTGGAATAGTAATAAATCCGTAAATTGGGTCGTTTAATATTTTAAGTTTATTCAAACTTTAAATTTTTACATTAAATAAATACAAATATAATGATAAGGGCTTATAATGGCGCTTTCAATTAAAACGTTTTAATAATAAAAATAAATACAGTAATATGATAAAGATACTTTGGGTTGATGATGAAATTGATTTACTAAAGCCGCATATTTTATTTCTTGAAAAGAAAAACTACCACGTTACAACCTGTAACAGCGGTACTGAGGCAATTGACGTATTGGATGACCATAATTTCGATATTGTATTTTTAGACGAAAACATGCCGGGACTAACCGGGTTGGAAACCTTGCATGAAATAAAAGAGAAAAAAGACAATCTTCCTGTTGTAATGATTACAAAAAGTGAGGAAGAATATATTATGGAAGAAGCTATTGGAAATAAGATAGCCGATTACCTCATAAAACCTGTAAACCCAAATCAAATTCTTTTAAGTCTTAAAAAGAACTTGGATCATTCCCGTTTGGTTTCAGAGAAAACAACTTCCAACTATCAGCAAGAGTTTAGAAAAATTGCCATGGATCTATCGATGGTTAATAGTTATGAAGAATGGGTAAACCTTTATCAAAAGCTTATATATTGGGAAATTCAATTAGAAGATATTGAAGATATTGGGATGTTTGAAATTTTAGAATCTCAAAAAAATGAAGCAAACAACCAATTCGGAAAGTTTATCGATAAAAATTATGCCGATTGGTTTGAGCCTCATACAGAAGCTCCAATAATGTCTCATACCCTATTTAAAGAAAAAATAGTGCCAGAAATAAGTAAAGAGCAACCAACACTATTAGTTGTTATTGATAATTTAAGATATGACCAATGGAAGGTTTTCGAACCAATAATTAATAATTATTACAAAAAAGATAAGGAAGAAGCATTTTTTAGCATATTACCTACAGCTACACAGTACGCACGTAACGCCATTTTTTCTGGGTTAATGCCTAGTGATATGGAAAAGCTATTTCCGCAATATTGGAAAAATGATACGGATGAAGGTGGAAAAAACATGCATGAAGCCGATTTTTTAGAAGCTCAATTAAAACGATTAGGCTTATCTCATTTAAGTTATGAATACCATAAAATAACAAATTTAAAAAATGGTAAAAAACTAGCTGAAAATTTTAAGTCTTTAAAAGATAACGACTTATCTGTTATTGTATACAATTTTGTAGATATGCTTTCGCACTCCAAAACAGAAATGGAAGTTGTTAAAGAATTAGCATCTAATGATAAAGCTTATAGATCTTTAACTTTAAGTTGGTTTAAAAATTCACCTCTTCTAGATATGATACAGCAAGCACAGCAACTAGGTTTTAAATTAATTTTAACCACAGACCATGGCACTATTAACGTAAAGAACCCATCGAAAGTTATTGGAGATAGAGATACAAGTTTGAATTTACGTTATAAAACCGGACGTAGTTTAACTTATGATCAAAAAGATGTTTTAGCCACAAAAGATCCTAAGGAATTTCACTTGCCTTCCATTAATATGAGCAGCTCTTATATTTTTGCTAAAAATGATTTGTTTTTCGCTTACCCAAATAATTATAACCATTATGTTAGTTATTACAGAAACACATATCAACATGGTGGAGTTTCCTTGGAAGAAATGATTATTCCATTTGCGGTGTTTAATCCTAAATAAATCCATAAAAAGCATATTTTATCGATGAACAGCGTTTTGTTTTAGGTTTTTTAAATTAAAAAGGTTATTATTGCATATATAAATTTGTAGAAAGTTGGAAATTTGTTACGGAATTGATGATGTTGAGCAAGTTGCAAAACAAATCATTGAAAATTCAAAGTCGAAAACGTTACTGTTTTTTGGAGATATGGGTGTTGGCAAAACTACACTTATTAAAACTATAGTAAAGATTTTAGGATGTATGGACGAAGTTAGTAGTCCAACTTTTTCTATAGTTAATGAGTATGATTTAAATGAAGGGAAGATTTATCATTTTGACTTGTACAGAATTAACGATATTGAAGAAACATATAATTTTGGAATCGAAGATTATTTAGATTCCAATTTTTGGAAGCTAATAGAATGGCCCGAAATAATTGAACCCTTGCTAATAGATAACGTTTCCAAAATTGAAATTAAATTAGAAAGTAATAACCAACGATATTTAAGTTTAAAAAACACAAATCAATCAACCAATCAACCCAGTTTATGACAATAATGCAACATTCCTTCAAAAAAAATCAATGATTTACGGTAAACCCGTAATAAATAAATGAAATATTTATGTTTTTAACATAAATTTAACATTTACACATGTGACTCTTTTTAGTGTTTATATAAATTTGAGGTATTAATTCATTAAAATCCCTTACATTATGAAAACTAAAAAGTATTTAATTGCACTAGCAATTTTCGGAGGCGTGTTATTCTTGGCACAAACAGCAAACCAGTTTAACTTAGATGCACAACAAACATCAAAAATCCAAAAAAACAGAATTAAAGTACCATCAGCTGGATAAAAAAAGTTTAGTTATAGGTAGTATTGTTGCTACTTTAATAGCTATAACACCGTATTTATTTTATTTATATGAAAGTGTTCCAGATATAAAAACCTGGAACACTTTTTTTGGTCAATATGATAGTAGATATAATGAAAGTGTTTTTGTTCTTGCTTGGACATTAGCAGGGAAGCTAGTACCTCTATACTTATTATTTATTTGGTTTTTTACCTGCAGACATTGGTGGTATCATGTGCTAATCATTCCAATTGCAATGTATAGCTATCAAATATTTAATGCCATTAAGCAAGATATTTCTAATCTAGATTCCAATCAACTAATATACTTAATACCATTGATGGCAATAATTGTTCCTTCAATATATCTAGTTCGTGCTAGGATATTTAATAAAATTAATGATGCCGATAAATCGTTAGAAGATTTTGAAGCGGAGTTCAAAATTACTCCAAAAAGTTTATGGGGAAGAATAAAAGAATACTTTTAAACTATTCGCTTTTTAGTCTATCACGTTCTTGCAACTCTATGGTTCTTTTGTTGGAATTTAAATTAAAGTTTCCAAACTTATAATTAAACCCGAAGGTAATTAGCCTGTTTTCCATTCTTGAATTAAACAAAACATCCTGGTTTAAATACTTGGTTGTTTGCGTGAAATTTAGTCCATTAAAGACATCTGTAATACCTAAACTTACTGAAGCTCTATTGTTCCACAATGTTTTTTTTAAATTAATATCTAAACTTGATCTTCCACTTAATTCAGATGGACCATCGGCATAAGCTGACATATAAAATAAGGACACATCGGTACTTAAGCTTTTATCCTTTAAAAACGAAAAATAATTTATTATTTGCGCATAAACGCTCCACTGATTGTTATTGAATAACTCGTTATCACTTTCAATGGCATAAAACTGATTATCATAATAAAATATAGAAGATAATACATATACATCCCACTTATTAACTATTGGTGTATATGTAGTAAAATCCAAGCCATAGGAAATACTTCTATCTATATTTGTATTTACGTATTTTAATAAATTATTGGTATTATCCTGAAATACAATTTCTAGAGCAGGATTGTTTTCATACCTGTAATAAGCCTCAAAAGTATATTTTTGATTTATCGTGTATCCTAAGGTAAAAGTGTCATCCACTTGAGGCATTAAATTGGGATTTCCTGTAATATAAGAATTATCATTTAAAAAATATTTATAAGGATTTAATTGATTATA
This sequence comes from Algibacter sp. AS12, assembly GCF_046736315.1. NCBI lineage: Bacteria > Pseudomonadati > Bacteroidota > Flavobacteriia > Flavobacteriales > Flavobacteriaceae > Algibacter > Algibacter sp. AS12. The sequence goes on along the minus strand of NZ_CP151841.1, from coordinate 3,783,212 downwards.
CCTAGGTCTATAAATGCGTTTGTTGTAATTAAAATATACTTCATTTTTATCATCTACAGTATGCAATACATGTAGAGAGGGAAAAAATTTTGTGTAATTATTATCATTTGTAGAATTACTGGATATTGATGTTCCTTTAATATTAGTAAACTCCGTTCTCAACCCTAATTTTAAACTCCACGACTCCCATTCTTTGGAATAACTACTGTATAAAGCAAAATTAGTTTCATCGTATAAAAAAGTATCCGAGTTTTCTAAATCTTCTACTTTTTCTCCTTCTTCAATATCATTTTGAGACAATTCACTTTTAGAATTTATACCAGAAATTTTAGCGCCAGCTTCAAAAAAAGCAGAATTATCTAAAGGCAACTCATAATCTAACTGGCTTGTAAATAATTTAATTTCTTGGCTTGAAAATGTTTGAAATCTATTGTTACGTAAAAACGAATCGTCTGGTAAAAAATAATTAGTATCAACATCTTGAAAACTTGAAAAATCATAATTAGTATGATGCGCATTGACAACCAACTTTTCTCCTTCTTTTTTAAATTTATGAATATAGTCTAGCGTGAATGCCATATTTAAGGTTTCATCTACCTTTAAATTATCTGTTATAAATGTAGAATCTAAAACTTTATTAGCGTTGAAAACCTGCGTTATAGAATTAACCTTATTTTGTGTTTGTCTTCTAGGAGATATTAGCACACTTGATGAAAATCCTAAGCTATTATTTTCGTCAAACTCGTAATCAATATTTGCATTAATGTTTTGGTTTGCCGATTTACGAACTCTTTCAAAGTTTGTTTCCCAAGTAGTAGTATTTAAATTATCTTCAAAAAAGTTAACGGATTCCTCATTATTTCGAAACTCCTTTTTTGGGCTAATGCTATAATTTAAATATAAATTTAATTTTTTAGTTTTAAAAAAATGGCTTGTTCCAAATGTGTATTTTGGAAATTCTGATCCTTGTTTATAATTACCAAATACGCTTCCGTTATACCCAGCAATAATATTTTTACTTGTAATAATATTTAAAACAGCACTTCCTTCCGCTTCATATTTGGCAGGTGGGTTTGTAATAACCTCAATAGATTTAATATTACTTGCTGAAGTTCCTTCTAAAAGTTGTTGTACTTCATTTGACGATAAATTTACCCGCCTATCATTTATATATATTGTTGGAGCCGATTGTTTAACCGTAATGGTCTCGTTCATCACCAAAACACCTGGAGTATGTTTTAAAACATCTAAAACATTATTACTAGAAAGCGTTGAGTTTTCCACATTAAAAACGAGTCTATCGACCATCCTTTTAATAGTGGGCCTTTTTGCTATAACAGTAACACCATTTAAGGCTTCTATGTTTTCTTTAAGGATAATTGTTCCTATATTCGAATCACTTTCAATTTTTAATGTTTTTGAGAATTTTTCAAAACCTAAAAAACTCACGGTTAAAATATATTCACCGCTAACTAAATTATCAAACTCAAAAAAGCCATCATCGTTTGTCGTTAACCCTTTCACATTTTCAGGTTGTTCGTTATTGAAAATAATTACGTTAGCATAGGCAATGGGCGTATTAACAGAATCCAAAACAGCTCCTCTAACACTAAATTGCTGAGAAAAACATAATGAAGTAAGGGTTATAAAAAAGAAAGAAATTAGTTTTTTAAACATTATGCTAATTTATAAAAATTAGATTACACAGATAAACACCGTAGATTAAAAAAGTAAGTTTTTTTAGTAAAATTTCATTATTTATAAAAATGATATAAATAAATAATTAGTTTAATAGAAATCTTTCTGATTAGAAAATTTATTTGTAATTTGAAATTTAATAATTTAATCTAATCATGTCGAAACAACCTCTTTCGCCTTTTACCAAACAACAGCTTTTACCACAAGAAGAAACCCTTGAGATTTATAAGAAAAAAGGAGAGCTTTTTATAGGCGTTCCTAAAGAAACAGCTTATCAAGAAAAACGTATTTGTTTAACCCCCGATGCTGTATATGCATTGGTAAGTAATGGACACAGGGTATTAATTGAATCTGGCGCTGGTGAAGGTGCGAGTTTTAGTGATAAAGATTATAGTGAAGCCGGAGCGGAAATAACCAAAGATACAGCAAAGGTTTTTTCGTGTCCCATGATTTTAAAAGTAGAACCTCCCACTATAGAGCAAATTAAACTTATTAATCCACAAACTATTTTAATATCTGCGCTACAACTAAAAACACAAAATAAAAAATATTTTGAAGCTTTGGCCTCAAAAAGAATTACGGCTTTAGCATTTGAGTTTATTAGAGATACAGATGGCAGTTATCCTGCGGTAAGATCGTTAAGTGAAATTGCTGGTACAGCTTCTGTTTTAATTGCCTCTGAATTACTGTCTGATACTAAAAATGGGAATGGATTAATGTTTGGAAATATTAGTGGGGTTCCACCTATTGAAATCGTTATTTTAGGAGCAGGAACTGTTGGTGAATTTGCAGCAAGAAGTGCTTTGGGTCTTGGTGCTGGCGTTAAAATATTTGATAATTCGATTACCAAATTAAGACGCATTCAATCGCAACTGGGAAGGCCTTTATTCACTTCAACCATACAACCTAAAAATTTACTAAAAGCTCTAAAACGATGTGATGTTGTAATTGGTGCAGTTAGAGGTACAAATAGAGCTCCAATAGTTGTTACAGAAGATTTAGTACGCTCTATGAAAAAAGGAGCCATAATAATTGATGTAAGTATAGATATGGGTGGGTGTTTTGAGACAAGTGATGTAACATCACACAGGCAACCCACATATATTAAGCATAATGTTGTGCATTACTGCGTACCAAATATTCCTGCAAGATACCCAAGAACCGCCACAGTATCTATTAGTAACATCTTCACACCTTATTTGCTTAAAATTGCAGAAGATGGCGGTATAGAAAATTCTTTAAGATTTGACAAAGGTTTAAAAAATGGATTGTACTTTTACCACGGTATTTTAACAAGTAAATCTGTTGGCGAATGGTTCGATTTAAAGTATAGCGATGTCAATCTACTTATATTTTAAAACAACATTTTCTTACACTAAAATTTTTAAATGAATCTTATTCAACGTATTGGTTATTATCTTGGTGGATTTTCTATAGGATTAGTTATTTTAGCATTCTTTTTAAATGGAAAAAAAACGTCTTGTAGTTATGGTCCAGATTCTAGAGTTTTAAAAAATATTAATTCTAAAAACCTTATTTATAGTCAAAATATTTCCGAAGCTTTAAAATCTGCAGAAATAGATTCTTTTGGAATCACTTATATATTGAAAAAAGGAGATATTAATTTTTCCGAAAGTACTCCTAGACAAGAACCTTGTGGAGTATATACTATTGATGCCAACTATAATGAAAAGGATGTTAGTTTAGTTGTCCAAAACTGTGATAGTACCGCAACACTTCAAAATTTAATAATCAAAAAATAACATGACTAAACGACTTTTTGACGTTGTTTTTTCCATAATAGGATTATTAGTATTAGCTCCTATTCTATTAGTTATTGCCTTTCTAATAAAAATAGACTCTAAAGGTCCTGTGCTTTTTGTTCAAGGACGAGTAGGTAAAAATAATATAGACTTCAATATCTATAAATTCAGAACAATGAAAATGGAGTCTAACAAAAAGGGACTACTTACACTTGGTAATAATGATTCTAGAATAACGAAAATAGGTTATTTTTTAAGACGTTTTAAAATAGATGAATTTCCGCAACTTATAAATATTATAAAAGGAGACATGAGTTTTGTAGGCCCTAGACCAGAGCTACGTTATTATGTAAACTTTTATAGTGAAGATGACCTTAAGATATATAAAGTTAGACCTGGAATAACAGGCTTAGCATCATTAAAATATAGAAATGAGGTCGAATTACTTAAAGCTGCTAAAGACCCCGAGGAATATTTTATTAAAACAATAATTCCAGATAAATTAAGGTATAATAAAGAGTATATTAAAAGAAAAAATCTCTTTTTTGATTTAAAACTTATTGCGCTAACTATTATAAAAGTGATTTCTAAGTAGTTACAGTGCCTTTCTTCTCTTTTTCTCTTTAGTTAATAACGCTAACTCTCTTCCTGTTTGTCCTGCAACCGAGGTATTCTCCTCCGCTCTTCGTATCAAATATGGCATTACATCTTTTACTGGTCCAAACGGGACATATTTAGCAACATTATAACCCTTATTAGCTAAATTAAAACTAATGTGGTCGCTCATTCCATATAACTGACCAAACCATACACGAGGATCATTATTTAATAGGCCTTTATTATTCATTAAATCCATTAACAAATACGAGCTATCTTCATTATGCGTGCCCGCAAAAATAGACATGCAATCTAGATTTTCAATTATATACCTTAAGGCTTTATTAAAGTTTTCATCGGTTAATGCTTTACTTCCACAAATTGGTGATTGGTAACCAAGCTCCTCTGCCCTATCCTTTTCTTTTTCCATGTAAGCACCTCTTACCAACTTATATCCAAGAAAATATTTCCCTTCTTTGGCTTTTTTATGCTCCTTTTCCAGAAAAGACAACCTATCATGCCTATACATTTGCAATGTATTATACACTATTGGTTTTTCGGTATTATATTTTTGCATCATAATGGTAACCAAATTATCTGCAGCTTTTTGCATCCAACTTTCCTCTGCATCAATAAGCACAGCAACATCGTTGTCCTTAGCCTTTTTGCACACTACTTCAAAACGATTAACAACACGCTGCCATTCTTCTATTTCCAATGTTTTTAAGTCTTCACCTGTAGATATTTTTTCATACAAATAAATACGTCCAAAAGCTGATGGTTTAAATACAGCAATAGGAATAGCATCAATTTCTTTGGCAAAATCAATTATTTTTAAAATTTTGTGTTGTGCCGAATCAAATTCCTTTTCACTTTCTTTACCTTCCACTGAATAATCTAAAACTGAACTAACGCCTTTGGCAAACATATTATCAATAACCGTTAAACAATCATTTTCATTAACACCTCCACAAAAATGATCGAAAACAGTCGAGCGAATTAAACCTTCAATAGGCAAATGCGCCTTAATAGCAAAATTTGTTGCAGCAGTGCCTATACGTACTAAGGGCTCTATTGATATCATTTTAAATAAAAAATAAGCACGCTCCAATTCCGAATCTGATTTTAAGGAAAAAGCAACTTCGGTATTATCAAAAATTAAATCGGTATTCATTTTAAAAAATTTACATAAATATAATTATATCTAAGTTACCATTTTATGTAAAAACTCCTTAATTTCACAGCCTTAAAAAACAACATTTATTTTATGGATTCTATAAAGGCTAATGATAGTATTGTACATTTTAACGAAAGGTGCTATAATAATATAAATGAGCATATTAAGAGCAGTAATTTTTCGAAAATTTTTATTTTGGTTGATCAAAACACGCATGAGCATTGTTTGCCTAAGTTTTTAAACCGACTTGAAACAGATAAAATTATTGAAATAATTGAAATTGAATCTGGCGAAATAAACAAAAACATCGACACTTGTGTTGGTGTTTGGAATACACTTTCTGAACTTGATGCAGACCGTAAAAGTTTAATGATAAATATTGGTGGTGGTGTTATTACAGATTTAGGAGGTTTTGTTGCTTGTACTTTTAAGCGTGGTATTTCTTATGTAAATGTTCCTACCACTTTATTATCAATGGTAGATGCCTCTGTTGGTGGTAAAACAGGAGTAGATTTAGGCCACTTAAAAAACCAAATCGGGGTAATAAGTAATCCTGATTTAGTGCTTATTGACACATCGTTTTTAGACACTTTACCTAAAGAGCAAATGCGCTCTGGATTGGCTGAAATGCTAAAACATGGTTTAATAACAGGAGAGAGCTATTGGAACAAATTTCAAGATTTATCAAAATTAACTTTAGATAATTTAGATGAATTAATACACGAATCTGTTATAATTAAAAGAAATGTTGTAGAAGAAGATCCTTTTGAAAATGGCTTACGCAAAACGTTAAATTTTGGTCATACTTTAGGACACGCTATAGAGTCTTACTTTTTAAGTAATGAGAATAAAACAACCTTATTACACGGTGAAGCTATAGTTGTGGGAATGATTTTGGCTAGTTATATTTCAACTGAATTATTAGATTTTCCAAAAGAAACAACCCAGGATATAAAAGACTTATTTCTTAGTTATTATGATAAGGTAAACTTTCAAGATATTGATTATGATGCTATTATAGAATTACTTAAATACGACAAGAAAAACAATCATGGTAATATTAATTTTGTTCTACTAGAATCGATTGGTACTTGTAAGATTGACTGTTTGGTGGATAATATAGTAATTTTAGACGCCTTTCAATTTTACGCGAATTAAGGCCTAAGTACACGAAATAATAACCTATAAAAAAAGCATCTATATAAATAGATGCTTTTTTTTGTACTTAATCTTAGTGATATTAAGATTTTTTAAATCTTCCAAAGAAGCCTTTTTTCTCAGGGGCTCCGTAGTAACCGTATTTTGCGCCATATCCAAAATTAGATTGTTTAACATCATTAACCACAAGCATCATATTGTTTAATTTATTTTCGGCATGTAATTCTTTTGCAAAGTTTAGTATTTTCTTTTCTGTATAATTTGCTCTAGTAACATAAGCCGTATGTCCAGCGTATTTACTAATTAGCAAGGTATCTGTAACTAACATTGCTGGGGCAGTATCTACAATAACATAATCGTAGTTCACAGAAACCTCTTCAAATAATTGTTTAAACCTATCACTCATCAATAATTCCGCAGGATTTGGCGGTACAACACCCGACAATAAAACATCAAGATTAATGTTATTAATATTCAAATGATTTATACTTTCCTCGATAGTTATGCTACTATCTCCTAAATACTCAGTTAACCCTCTATCTTTTAAATCTTTTGCATTCTTTTTAATTGCAGAAAATATTTGAGGATTTCTAATATCCGCACCAATTAATAAAACTTTTTGATTCGTATTAGCCATAGTAAGAGCTAAGTTTAAACTAAAAAATGATTTTCCTTCATTATTAATTGTAGAAGTAACAAAAATGACATTATTAAACTCCTTAACCTCTTTACTTCTCCTTACAAAATCTAGGTTAGTTCTAATAATTCTGAAAGATTCAGATAGAATAGATCTATCATTTTTCTCAACTATAAATTTATCACTACCATTCACTTTAGGAATTTCTCCTAAAACTGCAATATTTTTAATTTCCTTCTCTAAATCTTCTTTATTATGAATTTTAGTATCCATTAAACTTTTTAAGTAAATAATTCCAAAAGGAATAACTAAACCAAAAAACATGGCAGCAATATATGCTATCTTTTTATTCGGAGATACTGGACCTCCATTACTATTATAGGCTTCATCAATAATTTTTGCGCTTGGCGATGTGGCCGTTAATGATATAGCAGCCTCTTCCCTTTTTTGTAATAAGTATAAATATAATTGTTCTTTTGTACCCTGTTTTCTTTCAATAGATCGCAATTTACTTTCTTGACCTGGTACAGATAAAATTTTAGAATTAATTCTAGAAGATTGGTTTTGTAAATTATTAATTCTAATTTTTAATGAATTTGCGGAATTTTCAATGTTTTGAGCTAGATTTTGACGAATACCAGATAAGGTTTGATCCAATTCAACAACAATAGGATTTTGCTCACCAGCACTTTTCAATAACGTTTTTCTTCTTTGAAGTAATTCATTATATTTATTAGAAAGCCCTCCAATGGCAGCATCTCCTAGACCTAAATTTGAAGGTATAGGGTCATATTTTTCAGAGTCATCACCTAACACACCCTTCATAGAATTTAAAAGACTCAATTCTATCTTGGATTGATCCATTTCCTGCTGATTAACCGTACTAGATTGTATAAATGTTGAGGCCTCTGTACTAACATCAGTTAACTTGTTACCGGTTTTAAACCTAACAATGCTGTTATCAACACTTACTAAATCATCAGCAATGGCTTCAATACGTTCATCAATAAATTTTGCAGTGTTATTTGAAATTTCATTCTTTTTATCAATACTCGACCTATTATATTCTTTTATTAAAGTATTAATAATATCCTTTGCCTTTTCAATAACAGGATCTGTTAAACCTATACTTATAACTTTTGAAGATTTTGCAGAAGGCACTATATTAACTCTATTTTTTAATGATTCTGCAAGACTTTCTACGTTCGATATCTTAACCTTAATAGTATTACCCAGGTAATTATTTAAATTGCCATCTTTAGGCGTAATAATTATCCCACCAAAACTAGTTGGTATAGTTTCTCCAAATGTATATTTCTTAGAAATACCATCTTCAGTTATTTTATAATTAAATTCTGTACTTGAAATTATTTCCGTATAAAAACTAAAACTCACACTATTTATAATAGAGTCCGATTCTATAAAATTTAATGTTATTGGAGATTTTTTATATAATTCTAATTCCTGTAGCCTACCCTTAACAAAATAAGTAACATTCAAATTTAAGTCTTTTATAATATTTCTTAAAAAACTTCTCGATTTTATAACCTGTATTTCATCATCAACTTTAGCTTCTTCATTCTCTGAAAAAAGTGATAAATCCTTCAAAGCTCCCATTGATTGATCACTATCATCAATAAGCATAATTTTAGCGATTGCTGAATATTGAGGTGTTGTATATCGTAATTTAAAAAACGTTAGTGCCAGAAAAACCAAACAACTAAAAACAAACCATTTCCATTGTTTTAAATATGTAAATAGCATTTTCTTTAAATTAAAATCCTCAGAATTGCTATTAGATAAATTTTCATTTTCTATTAATGCCATGATGTGTAATGTCTAATTTCTAGTAATCAATAATAATGAGGTTGTAACAAGAAAAGATACTACAGAAATAATAGTGCCTATTCTAGTATCAGTAACAGATCCACTAATAGCAGATTTATTAGGTTCTACATATACGACATCATTCTGAGTAAGATAATATACAGGAGAATTGAATAATTCTTTACTTGTTAAGTCCAATCTTGAATATGTTTTAGTACCGTTAAAATCTCTAATAACCAAAACATTCTTTCTTTCTCCTTTAATATTTAAGTCTCCTGCCATAGCTATTGCTTCTAGTAAAGTTATACGTTCACCAGAAACTTCATATCTTCCAGGTGAATTAACCTGGCCTAGAACAGATATTCTAAAATTTAGTATTCTAATATTTACAATAGGATCCTTAAGGTAATCAGATAGTTTTTCTTTAAACAACGTTTTCGCCTCTTCAACTGTTAATCCTATTAATTTGATTTTCCCCAAAACAGGATAATCAATATTTCCATTTATATCTATGACATAATCCACTATTTCGGATTGACTTTCGCCTGTACTTTTATACATGTTAAAAGGCTTTACAGCCTCTAAATCGAATGTTGAAACAAAAACACTAACAATATCATTTACTTTAAATTTTGGTGTAAAGGTATCTGTGTCTACCAAAGTTTCAAAATCTTTCGCATTTTGAAAATAAACAACATCTTTTTTTGAACCACAGGAGGTAAATAAAAAAATGAAAATTAAAAAAGATAGTAGTGCTCTTTTAAAAGATAATAACAATTTGTTCATACTTATTTTAATCATTTAGGGCTTTAACCGAAATAAATATACGAGTTATTTATTTATATGGAATGTTTTTTCGATGAATTTGAATTATCTGATAGTCCTTTAGCTTTTTTATAAGTTTTAACTCGAGTATCAAATCGCTCGTACTCAGAGTTATTAGATTTATACTCAGGTATTAAACTCTTCATTTTCATTACAATATTATTGTTTTGAAAACGATTAGTAATACAAAGCTCTTCGATTTCCGACTTTACCTTGGAATAGTCTAACTCCCTAGTTTTACTTATCAATATTTTTTTATGGTATGTAGACAGCGTATTTTCACCATTTGCTAAAAGTTCTTCATATAACTTTTCACCTGGTCTTAGTCCAGTAATTTTAATATCAATATCTTCAGGGTATCTCAAACCTGAAAGTTTTATCATATTTTTTGCAAGGTCATAAATTTTAACAGATTCTCCCATATCGAAAATAAATATTTCTCCACCTTTCCCCATAGTTCCAGCTTCAAGCACTAATTGAGCTGCTTCAGGTATAGTCATGAAATAACGAGTGATATCTTTGTGCGTTAAAGTTAAAGCACTACCCGCTTCTATTTGTTTTTTAAACAAAGGAATAACAGAACCGTTAGATCCTAATACATTTCCAAAACGCGTGGTAATAAATTTAGTTTTACTTTCCTTTTGAAGACAGCTAATATACATCTCTGCCATTCTTTTGGTCGCTCCCATTACACTAGTTGGGTTAACTGCTTTATCTGTTGAAACAAAAACAAATTTCTTAACATTATATCGGGAAGCTGTATCTGCCAATAACTTAGTTCCGTTAACATTAATTTTTATAGCCTCATAAGGCGAATTCTCCATTAAAGGCACGTGTTTATAAGCTGCGGCATGAAAAACCATTGTTGGTTTATGCTGTTGGAATATTGAATCAATTCTTAAACCATCTCTAATATCTGCTACAATAGCTGTATAACTATATTTTCCTTCACGCTTTAAATCTTGTTGTACATCATAAAGTGCGGACTCTGCTTGATCTACTAAAATTAAATGCTTCACATTAAAATTAGACAATTGTTTTACTAACTCACTACCAATAGATCCAGCTGCTCCGGTAACCAAAACAGTTTCCCCATTAAATTCACTCAATAAATTAGGATTATCAATCTCAATTGGTGGACGCCCTAATAAATCATCTATTTGTACTTGTTTAATTTGTTTGGCACTTAACTCACCATTAATCCACTGTTCAATTGGTGGCACCTTAGTAACCTTCACACCAGAATCTGCTAAACTATCCATTAGCTGTATAAGCTTATTAGTTTCGGTGTTTTGAGGTGTTATAATAATTTCATCAATATCATTATCTAAAACATAATCTTCATTTAAAGCCTTATAGGTTAAAATAGGAATACCGTTTATAATTTTAGAATTCTTTTTAGGCTGATTATTAATAAATGCAACAACAGTAAAACTTACCGCGGCATTACCTAATAAGGCGTTATAGGTTGCAATAGCTGAATCCCCCGTACCATATATTAAAACGCGTCTTGTGGATAAAAATTTACATTTTAAATATTTGTAACCCATTTTAAAAGCCAACCTACTTGCACTTAGTATCACAAAGCTAAGTAAAGCATGTATAACTATAATTGAAAGAGGAATTGTAAATCCAGGAAGTATATCTACCGTTCTATTAGCAAGAACAAAACCTATACAAAATAGAGACATTAAGGCTACTGATTTAGACACGTTAACGACATCTGTAAATCCAGTATGTCTAATAACACTTTTAAAAGATCCTACTATTAAAAAACTAAGAGCAGAAACAACCATTAAAAATGGTATCTCCATTAAAAATTGATTCAAATCAAAATTTAAAGTAAAATTAAACCTTATTACATATGCTGCAAAAAACGCGACTAGTATTAATGCTAAATCAATAGCAAATACCAACCATCTTGATGCATATTTTTGAGAGAAATTAATAAAGTAACTATTTATCATAATTTGAGGGTTTTAGTAATATTAGTTAAGATTCTAAATAAATCATCTTGCGATAAATTAGAACCACTTGGCAAACAAAGTCCTCTTTCAAAAAGATCTTCGGATGTGCCATTAGTAAAATGCAAGCTATTTTTAAACAGAGGTTGCATATGCATGGGTTTCCATAGTGGTCTAGATTCTATATCGTCTTTTAAAAATTCTAATCTTATTTTTTCTCTTAATTCGTATGATGGTGTTTCTATACATGTAATCCATCTATTCGAATAGAAATTATCTGGTTCTTCTAAAAAAGTTATCTCTTCAAATTGAGATAAATGTTTTTTATAAAACTCAAAATTTTGTCTTCTTGCATGCACTCTATCATCAAGAACTTCCATCTGCCCTCTTCCAATACCTGCTAAGACATTGCTCATTCTATAATTAAATCCAATGGAAGAATGTTCGTAATGCGGTGCATTATCTCTCGCTTGAGTAGCATAAAACACAGCTTTTTGTTTCAACTCTTCCGTATTAACAACTAATGCGCCTCCGCCAGAAGTTGTGATAATTTTATTACCATTAAAAGATATAATACCTATATCAGAAAGTATGCCACACTTCTTATTAAAGTATGAACTTCCTAAAGCTTCTGCACTATCTTCAATTACAGGAATACCGTATTTTTTGGCTACAGCATTTATTTCATTAGCCTTATATGGCATGCCATATAAATGCACTGCAATTATAGCTTTGGGCTTTTTATATTTTTCAATTCTATCTTTAATAGCTATTTCCAACAAGTCTGGACACATATTCCATGTGTCTCTTTCACTATCAATAAACACAGGTGAAGCTCCTTGATATAAAATCGGATTTGCTGATGCAGAAAATGTGAAACTTTGACATAAAACTTCATCACCAGTAGTTACTCCTATTAGTTGCAACGCCAAGTGAATAGAAGCTGTCCCTGAACTTAACACGGCTACTTCTTTACTATTACCAAGATATTTTTTTATGTCACCTTCAAAACCATCAACATGTGGCCCTAATGGCGCTATCCAGTTTGTATTAAAAGCTTCCGAAACATACTTGCGTTCTGAAGTACCCATGTGAGGGGATGATAAGTAAATTTTTGTTTTGGTCAGCATAATCTATTTAATTCTATTACATGAAAAGTTTAAACTCGTAATTTTACAAGCCATAAAATCAATAACTAAATAACTGTGAATAAAAATCCCTCTTCTAAACATATAACAAAATTAATTTGATAAAATAGTTAAACATAGTATTAAACAACCACTAAATATTTCTAATTCATATGCTGATCACATATTTACATTGAGAGTTTAAAATATTTATGAGTTTTTAAGTACTTATTAAATACTTTTAATACAATTAAATTAATTCGCTATTAATCAATCTAATTTCATTTTGTTGGAACAAATTTAATAATTGTTTTAAATCTAATAGACATCAATCTACTTATTTCGCCAAAACAGTACTTAAAATCGGTTAAATACCTTTTATGATTTTTTCAAAGCAAAAGTTGGTACATTATCGATAATTACTTTCTAAAATTTGTAAGTAGTTATACTAATCTTTTAAAAATAAAAATTGTTCATTTACACTAAAAATGATATAATACAACAATAAATACACAACTTTGTAAAACCATAAATAATAAAGAGTTACAGTTTGCTTAAACGACTAAAACGCATCAGCATAAAGCTGTGCAACACCAACTTAAACATAATGACGCGCATAGCTTAAACCCTGCTAAGTTAACCGTAAAAGACTACAAAAACAAGAGTCTCACATGTATGTGTTAATTACATTTTTTTTTAATTTCAACTCTTATAAACAAAAGAATCCCTCTATAAAATAATGTCTATTTTAAAGTTATAAAGCACTTTTTTACCGATAAATTCCTATTAGTAATTCATTTTATGACTTTTGTCGTAAAAAACCTCTACTTAGTATAATAAAAGCGCTTGTTAATTTATTTTTTTACATATTTGTTGCGTAATATAAAATAAACCCAAATTGAATGTTTCAAAATTTAAAAAATAAAACAGTTTTAGTTACTGGAGGAGCAGGTTTTATTGGCTCGAATTTATGTGAAGTGCTGCTAGCCAATAACATTAAAACTGTATGCTTAGATAATTTCTCGACCGGGAAAAGAAAAAATATTGAGCCTTTTTTAAGCAATCCTAATTTTAAACTAATTGAAGGAGATATTAGGAACCTTGTAGATTGTAAAACAGCTTGCGAAAACGTTGACTATATTTTACATGAAGCAGCTTTAGGTTCTGTACCACGATCCATAAACGATCCTATTACTACTAATGATGTTAATGTCTCTGGTTTTCTAAACATGCTAGTTGCCGCGAAAGACGCTAAAGTGAAACGTTTTGTTTATGCTGCAAGCTCCTCAACTTATGGTGATCATGAAGCATTACCTAAGGTAGAAGATGTAATTGGAAAACCGCTATCTCCTTATGCTATTACTAAATACGTTAATGAATTATATGCAGATATATTTCAAAAATCATACGGTTTAGATACTATTGGTTTACGTTACTTTAATGTATTTGGTAAACGTCAAGATCCAGACGGTGCATACGCCGCAGTAATACCTTTATTTGTTAAACAATTTATCAATAAAGAATCTCCTATAATTAATGGGGACGGAAGTTATTCGAGAGATTTCACATATATTGATAATGTTGTACAAATGAATATCCTTGCATTAACTACAACCAATCAAGAAGCATTAAATACTGTTTATAATGTAGCTTATGGCGACAGAACAACACTATTACAGCTGGCTACAATATTAAAAAACAATCTTTCAGAGTACGATGCTTCTATCCAAGATATTGAAATTAAACATCGTGATAATCGTGTTGGAGATATTCCTCATTCTTTGGCCTCTATAGATAAAGCTAAGAAACTTTTAAATTATAATCCTAAATTTGATATTAATAACGGCATAAAAGAAGCTGTTAAATGGTATTGGAAAAACTTATAATTACACAAATGAAAGTTACAAAAATTTGTTGTATTGGTGCAGGATATGTTGGTGGGCCAACAATGGCCGTTATAGCTAAAAAAAATCCAAACCTAAGAGTTACTGTTGTTGATGTAAATCAAGACAGAATCGATGCATGGAATAATCCAGATGTCACTAACCTTCCAATTTACGAACCTGGTTTAGGAGATATTATAAAGGAAACTAGAGGGCGAAATTTGTTCTTTTCAACCGAGATTGATAAAACCATTGATGAATCAGAAATGATTTTTATTTCTGTAAACACACCTACCAAAACTTATGGAAAAGGAAAGGGTATGGCTGCAGATTTAAAATACGTTGAGCTATGTGCAAGAAATATTGCAAAAGTAGCCACTACAAATAAAATTGTAGTAGAAAAATCGACACTTCCGGTTAGAACAGCTCAAGCCATTAAAAGTATTTTAGATAATACAGGTAGTGCTGTTAAATTTAGTATTCTTTCAAATCCAGAATTTCTAGCTGAAGGTACTGCCATTCAAGATTTATTAAATCCAGATCGTGTATTAATAGGTGGAGAATCAGAAGAAGCTATAGAAGTTTTAGCTAATATTTATGCAAGCTGGGTACCACAAGATAAAATATTAAGAACCAATGTATGGTCTTCAGAACTATCAAAATTAACTGCTAATGCATTTTTAGCACAACGTATATCGTCTATTAACGCGATTTCAGAACTTTGCGAAAAAACAGAAGCCAATGTAAACGAAGTAGCAAAAGCTATAGGAATGGATTCTAGAATTGGCCCTAAGTTTTTACAGGCTTCGGTAGGTTTTGGCGGTTCTTGTTTTCAAAAAGACATCTTAAATTTAGTATATATAGCGCGTAGTTATAATCTTCATGCTGTAGCCGATTACTGGGAACAGGTTACTACATTTAACGACCATCAAAAAAGACGATTTGCAGACCATATAGTAAACACACTTTATAATACAGTTTCTGGAAAAAAAATAGGTTTTCTAGGTTGGGCATTTAAAAAGGATACTAATGATACTAGAGAGTCTGCAGCTATTTATGTGGCAGATTATTTACTAAACGAACAAGCAAACATATCGGTTTACGACCCCAAAGTACCAGCTAAAAAGATTCAATCGGATTTAAATTATCTAAATACGAGGTCTGTAAGTGAAAATGAGAAACAGATAACCACTTTTAACGAGCCTTATGCAGCTCTAAAAGACACTCATGCTATCGCTATTTTAACAGAATGGGATGAATTCAAATCGTATGATTGGAAAAAAATATATTTAAACATGAAAAAACCTGCTTTTATATTTGATGGAAGAAATCTTCTAGACAAAAATAAAATGATAAAAATAGGTTTCGAATATTCTTCAATTGGACAATAATAAATTATGAATAAAGAAAAAATCGCGATTATAGGACTTGGCTATGTTGGTTTACCATTAGCTAGATTATTTGCAACTAAATACGCTGTTGTTGGTTTTGATATAAACCAAAAGCGTGTTTCAGAGCTTACTAAGGGTAAGGATGTTACTTTAGAGGTTGAAGATGATGTTTTAAAGGCTGTTTTAAAAGACACTTCAGATGATACAATGGGACTTTTTTGTTCTTATGATATTAAGGATATTGAAGATTGTAATTACTATGTAGTTACTGTACCCACACCTATCGATAAAAACAACAGACCAGATTTAACGCCACTTTACAAATCTAGCGAGACGGTTGGTAAAGTATTAAAAAAGGGAGATATTGTAATTTACGAGTCTACCGTTTATCCTGGAGCTACGGAAGATGAATGTATTCCTGTTCTAGAAAAAGTAAGTGGTTTAAAATTTAATGTAGATTTCTTCGCTGGTTATTCACCAGAGCGTATTAATCCGGGCGATAAACTACATACCGTAGATAAAATTTTAAAAGTTACCGCTGGTTCAACACCAGAAATTGGTAAAAAAGTGGATGCCCTTTACTCAAGTATCATTACAGCAGGAACTCACCTTGCTCCTACTATTAAGGTAGCCGAAGCCGCAAAAGTTATAGAAAACTCGCAACGCGATATTAATATAGCCTTTGTAAACGAGTTAGCTAAAATATTTAATTTAATGGATATTGATACGCATGCTGTTTTAGAAGCTGCCGGTACAAAATGGAATTTCCTTCCGTTTAAACCAGGTCTAGTTGGGGGGCATTGTATTGGTGTCGATCCTTATTATTTGGCTCAAAAAGCACAAGAAGTTGGGTATCATCCAGAAATTATATTAGCGGGGCGTCGTGTTAATGATGGCATGGGGCAATATGTTGCTTCAGAAATCATTAAGCTCATGGTTAAAAATGATATAAAAATTAAAAATGCAAATATTTTAGTTTTAGGTATCACCTTTAAAGAAAACTGTCCGGATGTAAGAAATACAAAAGCAGTAGATGTTATTAGTCAACTTGCAAGCTATGGTACGGCTATTACAATTCATGATCCTTGGGCTAATCCAGAGGAAGTAAAACATGAATATAATTTAAAAACGACTAGAGATTTACCTCAAGAAAAATTTGATGCTATCGTGTTAACAGTGGCACATAAAGAGTTTTTAAACATTAATCTTAAAGCCCTATTAAACACAAATGGCGTGCTCTATGATGTAAAAGGTGTTTTAACAGAGGGTGTAACCGGTAGATTATAAATCTATTTTAAAAAAAAATATTTTGAGCCAATTAAAAAAAGGAGCCTTTTTAAACTATGCCACCATAGTTTTAACCAATGTAATTGGGTTACTAATGACGCCCTTTATATTAAACCATTTAGGTAAATCGGAGTATGGTATTTACTTAACCATTGGCGCATTAGTTGGTACCATTTCTTTATTAGATTTTGGGCTTAACAATACTATAGTTCGTTTTGTTGCCAAATATCGGGCCGAAAATGACAGTAAAGGACAAGAGAATTTTTTAGCAACAACTATGGTGTTGTATTTAATAATCTCAACGGTTATTGTAAGTATTGGTCTTATTTTCTATAATTACATCGATACGTATTTCACTAAAATGAATGCGGCCGAAATTGAAATAGCTAAAACCATTTATAAGATTTTCATTTTTAATCTAGCCATAGGTTTACCAGGAGCAGCTTTAACCGGTATTTGCTATGGTCATGAAGATTTTGTATTCCCAAAAACGCTAAACATTATTAGATACATTTTACGTTCTATTACTGTAGTGGCTGTATTGTTATTAGGTGGTAGAGCCATTTCATTGGTAATAATAGATTCTATATTTAATGTTTTAATTATTAGTATTACAAGCTACTACGTATTTAGAAAACTGAAGGTAAAAATAAAATTACACGAGTTTTCAATTAATTTTATAAAACACATATTTAGTTATTCTACTTGGATATTTGTTTTTGCGCTAGTGTCTTTATTTCAATGGAAAGCTGGTCATTGGGTATTAGGTCGTATTAGTCCACCAGAAGTGCTAACTATTTATGGAATAGGTATTGTTTTAGGAACTTACTACGGTGCCTTTTCAACAGCAATATCAAGTGTGTTTTTACCTCGAGCAACAAAAATGTCTGTAGATGATGCTTCAGGTGAAGAATTAACAGATATGATGATTAAAATTGGTAGATTATCATTTATTGTTCTTATGTTTATTCTTACCGCATTCGCGCTTTTTGGAAGGCAATTTGTGTTTCTTTGGGTAGGAGGAGAATTAGGAGAAGATGGCAGTTTCCAATCATGGATAATAGCTTTAATGATTATGGTTGCCTATACCCTGCCCTTAGTTCAAGGTTTTGGTAATTCTATTTTAGAAGCAAAAAGCAAATTAAGGTTTAAAGCCATATTATATTTATCCTTTATGTTAATAGGAACCGTATTAGGTGCTATTCTTGCTGAGAAGTATCAAGCCATTGGTATGATGGTGGGTACGGTAATAGCTTGGTTAATCGTTCAGAACGTTATGAATTTTTATTACCACAAAACCATTGGTTTAAATATCCCTAGGTTCTTTAAAAGCCTTTTAAACAAAACCTTTGTTGTCGTTATTATAGCTTCTGCAATTGGTTATGCTATTAATTTTATTCCGGGTATTGGTTGGTGGAATTTTATTATAAAAGCGACTTTATACGCTATGGTATTTTCACTACTCATGTACAACATGGGGTTAATAGCTTTCGAAAAACAACTTTTTAAATCAACATTGAGTCCCATATTTAAGTTCTTAAAATAATAACATGGTAAAACTTAATAACATACAATTAGCAGATAATAATCATAAAATAGTTTATGATTACGTCGCCCTTGCTGATTCTAAAAAATATTTTAATAAAAACGTAAGCTTTTATTCAAAATACAAACAAGATATATCAAGTGTCCCACAAAGTATTTTAGCCATTCCTTTTGTATCTAACCTCATTCCTATAGCGTGGTTTGCCGGTTTCGATATAGAAGTTCCAGAACTAGACGAAGACTTTTTTAACGCATTAAAACAGGTAAAAATTGAGTTTGAAAACCAATTTCCAGAATATGAACTTAAAGGCGATATTAAAGTATTAAAACTTGTAAAAAATACAATAAGCGCATCTAACTCCGCTATGTTATTTAGTGGAGGTGTTGATGCTTATGCAACCTATATTCGCACTTTCGCTGAAACACCAGATTTAGTGACCATTCTGGGTGCAGATATCGAAATTGAAGACCAATCGCAATGGTTAAGTTTCACTAATTTTATTGAAGAGGAACCTCTATTAAAAAGCAACGAGAAAAGATATATAGAAACCAATGTTCGCGCCTTTTATACATATCAGGTAGAGTTACTATTAAAAGATGTAGGTTGGTGGGGAAAAGTACAACACGGTTTGTCTTTAATTGGCTCCCTTGCTCCTATATCCTACTTAAACGGCTATAGTAAAATTTATATAGCATCCTCTTACACCGAGCAAATAGCTATCGCTTGGGGTTCAACACCACAAATCGACCAAAGTATTTCTTGGGCAGGTATAAAAGTTTTTCATGATGGTTACGAGCTACAACGTCAAGATAAAGTCGACTTAATAACTCAGTTTTCAGAAGAAAAAAACACCGATTTTAAATTACGTGTTTGTTATTCCGAGTTACGTAGCGCCTTTAATTGCAGCAAATGCGAAAAATGCTATCGTACTATATTAGGGCTTATTCTTAACGGAAAAAACCCCAATAATTACGGCTTTAATGTCGATGAGCAAGTTTATACAAAAATGTTTGCTAACCTAAATTATGGAAGTGCAAGTAAAGGCATGCAATATTTTTGGTGGGAACTCATGGAAAAAGCAAAAACCACCAATGCTATCTATACGTTTAAAGATGAAGCTATCGAAAAAATAGAATTAGATAGGATAAGAAATGGTGAAATACACAACATTTTAGAACAAAAAATAAACACCCCAAAAAGTAGAAAAAGTAAAATAAAATTTTTAATCAGAAATAAATTTTCTGGTTTGTACAAAATATATAAGAAATTAAGATAGATCAATATTATGAAATACGGATTATTAAAATACGAAGAAAACAATCGCTTTTTTAATGTTGGCGATAATATACAAAGCTTAGCTGCAAAGCAGTTTCTTCCTCAAGTTGATGATTATTTAAATAGAGAAAAATTAGGCGAATATCATGGAGGAAAAACTAAAGTGATTATGAATGGTTGGTTTACACACAACATTCATAATTGGGTTCCATCAGAGGATATTGACCCATTATTTGTGTCTTTTCATATGAACAATACCGCTGCCCCATTTATGCTTAGCGAAAAAGGTATTGCTTATTTAAAAAAGCACCAACCTATTGGCTGTAGAGATAAATTTACAGCACAAACGCTTAACGAAAAAGGTATTGATGCTTATTTTACAGGCTGTTTAACCCTTACTTTAGATTCTTATAAAGTAGATGATTCAGAACGTGGTGACGATATTTATATTGTAGACCCATTATATAGCTACCCAAGGCCAGAAAAAATATTTTATAATGCCAAAGCTACGGTACGTAACATATTAAATGGTACTGCTTTTCAATTATCTAAAAAAAATAAACACTTAAAAAACTTTATTAGTTCAGAATTATTAGAATCTGCTCATTTTGTTAATCAAGAGCCACCTTCAAACACTTATTCTACTGAAGAAAAATTTGAAATGGCAGAAGATTTATTAAAAAAATACGCCAAGGCAAAATTGGTAATTACCTCAAGAATTCACTGTGCACTACCCTGCTTAGCCATGGGAACACCTGTTATTTTTGTTAACGGTTTTAATAGTTTTGTAGATTCTTGTCGTTTTGATGGTATTTTAGAGCTGTTTAATAGAATTGATATCGATAGTAAAACAGGGAGTTTTACAAATAATTTTAATTTGGAAGGTAAAATTGATAAAAACACAAAAATAAAGAATCTTGAAAAGCATCATGACCTAGCAGAACCTTTAAAGAAAAAATGTAAAGAGTTTATTGACTCTTAAACCAAGCATTAATAATATGAAGTTAGTATACATAGTAAATAGAATAGATGGCCCTGGTGGTCTAGAAAGAGTGCTTTCAATTAAAGCCAGTATGCTAGCGGATGACTATAATTATGATGTTCACATTATAACGCTAAATCAGGAAACTACTGATTTATTTTATGAATTTAGTAATGAAATTAATTATTATAACATATCGGCGACGGGTAATCCGATATCCAAAATATACAAATACATTACTGAACTACGAAAAGCAATAAAAACTTTGAAGCCAGACGTTATTGCGGTTTGTGATGACGGATTAAAGGGACTTTTACTTCCTCTGCTTTTAAGTAAACCTGTTCCCATGGTCTATGAGAGGCATGTGTCCCGACAGGTTGAAAACCAAAATGATACAAAATCATTTTCTTCAAAATTAAAAGCTTCTATGACCTTTAAGTTAATGAACTTTGGAGCTAAGTATTATAATAAATTTGTAGTTTTAACTAATGGGAATTTAAATGAGTGGAATTTAAAAAACATAATGGTTATACCTAACCCGCTTTCTTTCTATCCAACTGAAAGTAGTACTTTAAATAATAAAACGGTATTGGCGGTTGGTAAACAATGTTATCAAAAAGGATATGATAGACTTTTAAAAAGCTGGCAGATCATAAATGAAAAATTTCCTGACTGGACCCTCAAAATTTATGGTACTATAAGTGAAAAGGAAAACCTCGATACATTAGCCAGAACACTTAATATACAAAATAACGTAAATTTTTATGCACCTGTTAAAAACATAAAGGATAAATATAAAGAGTCCTCAATTTACGTGCTTTCTTCACGCTATGAAGGTTTTGGTATGGTATTAACAGAAGCTATGGCGTATGGTGTACCATGTGTGTCATTTAACTGCCCTTATGGCCCATCAGATATCATAACAGATAAAAAAAATGGTATTATGGTTAACAATGGTGATATTGAAGGTTTAGCTCAAGGGGTTATCAACCTCATAAGTAATGAGGACCTTAGAAAAAGTATGGGCGAAAAGGCTAAAATAGATGTAAAACGTTATTTTCCTGAAAAGATCGTAGCACAATGGAACGACTTATTTCTTAGTTTAATTAAATAACAAATATGAAACGTATTTTATTAATTTTACCTTATGGAGGTGTTGGAGGCATGGAAAGGTTAGCTTACTCCTTCTATAATTTCTATAAAGAAAAAGGGTACTATATAAAAGCTGTAAAGTTTATTAAATTAGAATCGGATATTATAAATTTTGATGAAGACGAATTGTTTTTATCTCATTTAGATTATCAAGACATGTCTAAATCTAATAGACTATTATTTAATTTAAAAGCACCATTAAAGATAAGAGCACTAATAAAAAAGCATAAAATAACACACTCTATTGCTTTTGGAGATCCACCAAATTTATATAGCTCACTTACATTTACAAATGAATATAAAATAGGAAGTATCCATGCTTTAAAAAGCGTAGAGCTAAGTAACAATTCTAAACTAAGTAAATTAACTAGGTTTGGATTTAAACATACCTATAAAAAGCTGGATAAGTTAGTATGTATAAGTAAAGCTATAAAAGAAGATTTAGTTAAAAAATGTGATTATAAATTTGAAGATAATTTAAAAGTCATTTACAACCCTCATGATCTGGTTGAAATTAATAAACGAGCTTTAGAGCCTTTGGATGCGAAAGAATCAACTGAATTATTTAAAACAAAAACATTATTGTTTTTAGGTCGATTATCCACCCAAAAATCACCATGGCATTTAATTAAATCTTTTTCGTTATTACTTAAAAAAAGTCCGGACACCCAATTACTTATTATAGGAGATGGAGATAAAACTGTTACCGATCATATTATGACTTTAATTTCAAAATTTGAAATTGAAAAAAATGTAATTTTCTTAGGCCGAAAATCTAATCCATATAAATATTTAGTAAAAGCCGATGCCTTAGTACTATCTTCTCATTACGAAGGTACACCAAATGTTATTGTTGAAGCTATTTGTTTAGGAACTCCAATTGTTACCTCAAACTGTACCGAAGGTATTTTAGAGCTTATGAGTTTAAAAGTTCATCCAGAAACAAATAAAAACTTAGTGGTAGAGAGCGGTATTATAACTCCAAACCTATTTAAAGGACGTTTAGGTATACCAACAGATAACAGCTTTATAGATGAGGAAAGCTTATTTGCAAATGCCTTATTTGATGTTTTGAATTCTAACCAATATTTCAATACATTAAAGAAACATAAAAGCGATTTATTGGATAAATTTAATTTAGAACGTGTAGCGCATGAATATTTAAACCAAAAAACAAATTAATATGAGCTTTATACATCGTTTTATTTATAGTTTACTATTAATTCCGCACCTTATAGTTTATAAATTTAGCCCAGTAAAAAGGACTATAAATATGGATCTTAAAAGGTGGGCTATAGAAAAAAACATTTCGGGTAGTAATATTAAATTACTCATTAGATTTTTATCGCTATCACCAGATTTTAGAACTATTTTTTACTTTAGAAACCGAGGTATGATTACTAGTCTTTTAAACATCTATTGTCCTAAAGAAAAATACTTTAGAATTGATATGTCTACTAAACTAGGCGCAGGCATTTTAACAGGCCATCCTTATAGTACCATTTTAAATGCAGAATCTATTGGCGAAAATCTATATGTTAACCATTTAGTAACTGTTGGCGAAGTTAATGGTAAACGCCCCATAATAGGCAATAATGTATCTATTTATACAGGGGCTATAATAATTGGAGGGATTACCATAGGCGATAATGTTAAAATTGGTGCAGGTAGTGTGGTAACAAAAAATATACCAGCTAATAGTACCGTAGTTGGTAATCCTGCAAGGATTATAAAACAAGAATAATAGAAAGCTATAACAATTAAATATTTCAATTTTTAGCTTGTCGTTTTAGATAATAAATTTTATACCGAAAATATTGTTAATTCACAGATTATAAATTGAAAAAAATCATAAATAGTGCATATCTATTGCATAATTATTTCATACCCTGCGGAATAAATTGAAATAGCAACTTTTTCTAGTTTTAATCCTATGTTATACTAAACATAATGGAAATAAAATAATAAGAAAAGGAGCCTACTAACTAACCTACAAATTTCAATTCAAGATAATTTTGATAATAATGCTTCTACATTAAAAATCATTTTTTAACCTATAAAGAACTAGCTAGAATTATATCTAGCATTAAAAATGTTATCCTAACTTCTATAAAGAAAACAGAGTTAAATATTGGGTTAATTACTAATGATGATATTTATACATATGCTTCAATAATTGCTTTATAGTAAGAAAGGAAAGCTTATGTACCAATAAATACTTCAACCCCTTTGGAAAGAAATAAATTCATTCTTCAAGCTACATATAGTAAAACAATTTTGGCCTCAGAAATACCTACGAGGTTCAATTTTTCATTTAATGTATTAAAGAATAAAAGCTAATCAACTACAAATATTAATTTTAAGCCATTTTATTTTTCAGAAAAAAAATTGGCTTACATTTTGTTTACGTCTTGGTTCACTGCTTTACCTAAAAAGGGTGCCAATATCTTTTAAATATCTCAGCGCTCTTATATCAGCAATTAATTCAAATAAGCAGCCATTTATGCGACTTGATTGTTAGAAGAAAATAAAAGGATAAATTAGTTAAACGACAATTGCTATAGTAGTAAAAAATAATTGGACACACATTGGTGCGAAATTGGTCCTAAAAGAGATCTACAGACTAATATTAAATTGAAATTATAAAATAAATAGCACTTTCAACTAATTAAATCATCGTTTATTGCATGTTGTACGTTCGTTCTTTAATGTTTTTCATCAAGATAGAAATAATTATATTCGTTTTAATTTCAATTCCTTCGTATAACAGATGGTAGGGGGAATCGTAAAAATATTTGGAATCCAAAATCATTTTATCGGTTGGGTACGCATAATTTAGGCCTGCTTTTTTATAATATTCCACATTTGCTTCAATTAAATTTTTACTTAATTTAAAGCTATTTTTTTCATACATAGGAGGGATTAATAAAATACGATTTCCTCTTTTAGTGAAATTGTCAGTAAAACTTTTAAGATAGTTTGTGGATACAACCTCAATTTTATCCGGATCGATATAGTCCTGATGTTTTTTATGATTCCAATACCAATGAGCATTACAATCTCCAAATTCATTAAATGCACTTTCTCTATTGTGACTGTTTTTATTTGGGAAAGTACCTTCTCTTAATTTAATTAAGAATCTAAACCTTTCATTAGCATAAGAAAGAAAATCTCTGGGAGATATATCAATTTTAAAATCCGAGTAATTTAAGTTTTCTATACGTAATTTTGCCAATGCTTGATTTCCAAAGTAATCATCTAAAATTAATTGGTATTCGGGGACAATAACTATAATATCATTTTTATTTAAATAATTTTTAATTTCACTTATATAGAAGTCTAATCCATAATGAAATCGATGGCCATAATTAATTATTTGATAGTCTGGAAATGAAGATTGAATCTTATTGGAATTAAGACCTAATGCTAGATTACTTCCACCAATAAATATTATTTTTTTAGTATCCTTATTTTTTTTTAATAATTGATGTTTTAGTTTTAATCCTCCATCAAAGTCATAGTCAGACATCAATGGGGATTTTAAATGCAGACAAAATAATATTAACAATATTAATATCGGAAAAGCTGTAAAATAACAAATTTTAATAAAAAACTGTTTCATATTAAAATTGAAAATAAATAAATTGTTGTTCTTTACCACCAAACCAAAATATAGCGATAATAATTGTGTAATACATTAAATACCTTATTGGACGTTTCCACTTTAATCCTAATTGAGCAATTGCAAATTCGCCCGCTCTCCCTTTCCACTCAACTAAAGTAAAAATCACTACAAGAAAAATTATTATTAAAGCACTACCAATTCCATCAAATTTTGGTATTGAAAAAAGTGATGATGAAAATATTTCAGAAATGTAACTTAACGCATGGTTAATGTTATTTGCTCTAAAAAATATCCATGCGAAAACAGTTAAGCTAAAGGTTAACAGTATAGCAGAAAACTCTCTAATGTTTGGGAAGTTTTTTCCTTGAGCTACAATATCTATATTATTGCGATTATTTTTAGTAAGCATGAGTGGTAGAAAATAAATGGCATTTAATGCACCCCAAACAATAAAAGTCCAATTTGCACCATGCCAAAATCCACTAACTATGAATATAACAAAAGTATTTCGAACTTTCATCCATGTACCACCTCTACTTCCACCTAAAGGAATATAAAGATAATCCCTAAACCAAGTCGATAAAGAAATATGCCAACGTCTCCAAAATTCTGCAATATCTCTTGAAAAATAAGGAAAGTTAAAATTTTTCATAAGATCAAAACCAAACAAACGTGAAGTACCAATCGCAATATCAGAATAACCAGAGAAGTCACCATAAATTTGGAATGTGAAGAACAAAGCACCTAGTACCAAAGTACTTCCATTCATATCTGCAGAATTGTTAAATATTTGATTTGCATATTCAGCACAGTTATCAGCAATTACAATCTTCTTGAATAAGCCCCAAAGTATTTGACGCATCCCATCAACGGCTAATGTGTAATCAAATTTTCTACTCTTATAAAATTGAGGAAGTAAATGTTTTGCTCTTTCAATAGGTCCTGCAACTAATTGCGGAAAGAAACTCACAAATGCAGAAAATGCAATAAAGTCCTTTGTGGGTTCAAGTTTTCTTTTATAAACATCAATTGTATAGCTCAAAGTTTGGAAAGTGTAGAAACTAATTCCTACTGGTAGTATAATATTTAATGAGTTGGCTTTAATTTCCGAACCAAAAAATGAAAAAACAGTTATAAAATTATCAAGGAAAAAGTTGTAATATTTAAAAAACCCTAGAAATCCAAGATTTACTAAAATACTTGTCCAAAGTAAAACCTTCCGTTTAGTTTGCTTTTCTTCGGTTTGGAGCATTCGTCCAATTGAATAATCAACAATTGTACTAAAAAGAATCAGTGATAAAAATCTCCAGTCCCACCAGCCATAAAAGATATAACTTGCTACAACTATTAAAAAATTCTGCAGTTTCAAGTTTTTGTTTGCTACAAACCAATAAAGTATAAATACTATCGGCAGGAAAATCGCAAAGTCAATTGAGTTAAAAAACATAAAATTCTATCTATTCGTTTAAAATTATAATTATTCTATTCTTAATTTATATTCGCTATTTTATGCCTATTACTATACATTTATTATTTAATAAGCTTCTCTGTCAATTTAATAGCTCCAATTACAGAAAGATGGTCTCCGTCTGGAATAAAACAGCTCTCATCAAATGATAAGTTGTCAAAATCAATAAGTTTTAAATTAAACTTATCAATTATTTCATCATATTTATTTATAAATTTTTTTGGGATTTTTTCTTTATAATACGGATCCAAAGGCGTATTAATTATCACTAAATCAAATTTATATTTTTTACTAAGATTGATTATTTCTTCTAAATAAAATAAATTTAGATCAGAGTAACCATTCACCAATTTGTCTTTATAAAAATGATAATTAATTCTTTTATCCATAATTCTACTTTTTGACGCAGTACTAGTGAAATAATTTGAGTAACCTCCAAATTTCGAATTATTCACTATAGGTCTAAAGGAGCTCTTGATTAAAATTTTAAAATAATTATGTAAATGATTACTTTTATAATTTGAATGGAGTAGCTTTTTTTGCTCATTAAAAGGTAGTAGGTAAAAATATTTAGGAGATGTTGAAAATGAACTTTTGCCATAGACAAAATCATCATTAATACTGCTTAAACTATGATACCCAAATCCTAAATACACCTTCTCGATATTATTTTCTGATTCAAGTATATTTTTTAATCTATAATATGAAAAGAAAAATGTTTCAGCCTCTATAGCAATATTTTGACTTTCTACCAACAAACTATCCACAATCGCATATTGTATGTGAGAATCACCAACATATAAATTTTTAATCGCAGGGTCAATCTTATAATATGCCGATTTAGGTAAAAAAACTAACGCAGCAATACTTATAATTAAAAGAAAAAGAAACGGTACTAATAAAAAACGTAATATTCTTTTTAAAAAATGTTTCATCTAGAATATATTTATATAATAGTTGTTAGGTGTTGAAACATATCTAAAAAGTAAAGGTTCTCTCTGTTTTTAACGGGAATACTTAGTAAATTCATTTAGCACGTTTTGACTTTTAAAATTCAAATATAAATGTATTTTACTTGCGTGGCATAAAAAAAATATAAATTTTACTGTCATTTTCAATTATGAAACCTTTGTAAATGAATTACTAAGGTTCCAATTAATAAAGAAATATCACCATTTTTTATCAAATAAAGACAATAATTTATACAGAATCTTAATTATTTTTAAGCAAATTAATAACCAAATAAAAACCGGCGCTTATAATATGTTAGATAAAACAATTTACACTATAATTTGTAATTAACAAGTTCTACTTATTAGCAGTATTATTAGTAACTAATAAAGTTGTTTTTGTACTTAGCTAGATAATGATAAATACTAATTAATAGTAAAAAAATAATTTCATGTCAAATTAAAACAAACTAAGTTGGCTTAATATTTAAGTGTTTATACTTTTTATTATTCTCTTTAACTAGTCAATAACACATTTAGACGAAATTTTAAATAAATATGATTAGGTTAAAAAAAAAAATAACATATTTGCTTTCCAAATTATATAAACTTATACCCTAAAATCATTAAAATGGACTTTAATTTAAGTTTTAGAGCACTTCAAAAACTTGCAAAAGATTTCCCTAAAAGTAATACGGCAATAAAAATTGCAGTTCTTGGAAATCATACTACGACTTTTTTCTGTAAAGCGATAGAAAATCAACTTATTTTGGCCGGCTTTAATCCTGATATTTTTGAAGCTGATTTTGATCAAATTGATATCACTTTAATTGATGGAACTTCAAAACTATATGATTTTAATCCTGAAGTTATAATTATATTTGAATCAACGCTTAAAATCAAAGACGATTTTTATGCCTTAAAATCAAATGAGTCACGTGCACAGTTTCACAATGATTTGGCAAATAAAGCGAAAAACCGAATAGCTTTTTTAAATAAAAATAACAGTAGTGCAAAAATTATTTACGCATCCTATGAGTTATTAGATGATGAACTTTATGGAAATCTTTTTTCTAAAGTACCTCATAGCTTTTATAATCAATTATGGAAAACCAATACTGCGCTTATTAATATATCGGAAAATGAAAATAATTTTTATGTGTTTGATATTAATAAACATATAAAAAATCTTGATACTTATAGAGATTGGCCAGCTTACATAAATTCCGATTTGCATTACACCATAGACACTTTTGCACATTTTAGCTACCATATGGCTTTATTTATAAAAGCCTTAAAAGGTAGCTTTAAAAAATGTTTGATTATTGATTTGGATAATACAACGTGGGGAGGTATTATTGGAGATGATGGAATTGATAAAATACAAATTGGAAACTTAGGTATTGGAAAAGCATTTACCAAATTACAAAAATGGATAAAGGAATTAAAAGAACGAGGAATAATTATCGCAGTATGTTCTAAAAACACTGAAGAAGTAGCTAAAGAACCTTTTATAAAACATAGCGAAATGGTTCTAAAATTAGAAGACATCTCCATTTTTGTTGCTAATTGGAACAATAAAGCTGATAATATTCGATATATACAAGAAGTGCTCAACATAGGTTTTGATTCTATGGTCTTTATAGATGACAATCCAGCCGAACGCGATATCGTTAAACAAAGTTTACCACTTGTAACTGTACCAAATTTGCCAGAGGACCCTGCATTATATTTACCGTATTTAACAGACTTAAATTTGTTTGAAACGGCTTCTTTCTCTAGTAATGATAAAGATAGAACTTTACAATATCAACAGGAAGCTGAAAGAAAAAAGCTTATTACATCTGTAACCAACATGGATGACTACTTAAAGTCACTAGAAATGATTGGAGAAATGGAAAACTTTAATTCTGAAGATGTATCTCGTATTGCGCAGTTAACACAGCGTTCCAATCAGTTTAATCTAAGAACAAAACGTTACACAGATGAGGATATTATTCATTTTATGAATTCTGAAAATCATGTAACTTATAGTATAAAACTAAAAGATAAATTTGGGGACTACGGCCTAATATCTGTAATCATATTAGAAAAAACTGATGCCAATACTTTTTTTATTGATACGTGGATTATGAGTTGTAGAGTATTAAAAAGAGGCGTAGAATATTTTGCCATGAATCAAATAGTAGAACAGCTATTACATGTTAATGCTAGTAGTTTAATTGGAGAATATTTAGAAACACCAAAAAATAAATTAGTTTCAGATTTATTAGATAAACTAAGCTTTACAAAAACGAATGAATTTAAATATAAAACAGAATTAAAAGAATTTAACAACTTTAAACATTTTATCTCATGCAAGAATATCTAAACCAATTAAACCTACTTTTCCGTGAAGTTTTAGAAAATGAAGACATATCTCTTACTCCTGAAACTGTAGCTAGTGATATTGATGAATGGGATTCTATAAATCATATTTATTTAGTAGTTGAAATTGAAAAATATTTTAATATAAAGTTCACCAGTTCTCAAATTTTAGAATGGAAAAACGTTGGTGAAATTGTAAACTCTATTCAAGAGAAAAAATAAAATTATGCTTTTTAATTCTTTTGATTTTTTTGTTTTTTTACCTATTGTTTTTTGCGCTTATTGGTTTATTTTAAAAAAGCATTTAAAATCTCAAAATGCTCTACTTTTAATAGCAAGTTATGTGTTTTATGGGTGGTGGGATTGGAGATTCCTCTCGCTTATTATGCTAAGTACAATAGTAGATTATTTTGTAGGTCTTCAAATTTTTAAAAATGAAGATGCCAAAATACGAAAAAGGTGGTTAAGGTTATCTGTTTTGTTTAATCTGGGCTTGCTGGGATTCTTCAAATACTTTAACTTTTTTATTGATTCATGGGTTGATGCTTTCAATAGCATTGGCTATCAAATGGATTACTACTCCTTAAGTATAATTCTTCCAGTAGGTATATCGTTCTACACGTTCCAAACAATGTCTTACTCTTTAGATATTAGTAAAAGAAAATTAGAGCCTACTAAAGACTTCATTGCCTTCGCAACATTTGTTGCTTTTTTCCCGCAATTGGTGGCAGGTCCTATCGAGCGAGCTTCCAATTTATTACCACAGTTTTTTAAAAAAAGAAAATTTGATTATAATATCGCAGTTGATGGTGCTCGCCAGATGCTTTGGGGTTTGTTTAAAAAAATTGTTATTGCAGATAACTGTGCATCTTATGTTAATGACGTATTTCAAAACTATTCAGACTATTCTTCTGGCACGTTAATTTTAGGTGTTGTTGTATTTGCATTTCAAATTTATGCTGACTTTAGTGGTTATACCGATATTGCCATTGGAGTCGCCAAATTATTTGGTTTTAATTTTAAAAGAAACTTTAACTACCCCTACTTCTCTACCAATATATCCGATTTCTGGAAGCGCTGGCATATTTCATTATCTAGTTGGTTAAATGATTATGTATTTACGCCTCTTGCCATTGAGTATAGAAACTATAAAAAGTATGGAATTTTTTTAGCGCTATTCCTTACTTTTTTAATTTCTGGTCTTTGGCACGGAGCAGGTTGGAATTACATTGTTTGGGGTGGATTGCATGGTTTATTCTATATTCCTGTAATTTTTTCTAAAAAACGATTCAGTTCTATTTCATCAAATAAAATTAATTCGAAAAACAAAAGTACATTACGAGATTTCCCTAAAATGGTTTTAACTTTCGCAATGGTGTGCTTTACATATATTTTTTTTAGAGCCATTAATCTAACAGAAGCAATAAACTTTAATAAGGCTATAATTAATGGACTAATAACGAATAACATATTTGATATTAAAATACCTGATATTAGAATAGTTCTTTTCATACCTTGTCTTATTCTTATTGAATGGGTTCAAAGAGAAAAAGCATATGGGATGGATTTGCAAAAAGTAAATTCTACAGTTTTAAGATGGGTAATTTATTTCATATTAATTAGTGTTATAATTATTTTTGGAGCAAAATCGCAATCATTTATTTATTTTCAATTTTAAAATGAAAAAATTTATAAAAAAAACCTTATTATTTGTTCTAATATCGACTATACTTATGTCGTTATTTTTAATGGCTTTTGGAGGGGTAATTGATAGTTTTTATTTAAAGTTTACAACTCCTAAAGCAAAGTCCATGATAATTGGCGACTCAAGAGCTTTAATGGGAGTTGTACCTAGCATGATAAATAATAAACTGAAAAATGAAGGATATGAACTTCCTATAACAAATTATGCATTTACGATTGCTCAAGCTCCTATTGGCCCTTTGTACCGAAAAAGTATATTAAAAAAGCTTGATCCAGAAACTAAAAATGGTTTATTTATACTTTCAATTTCTCCATTAATGCTACTTTCTGAAAATTCTCATGATAATTATAAAAATGAATTCATTGAAGACGACATGTCACCTCACAATATGAATTCGGTAGATATGAATCCAAATTTTGAATACTTAATTAAAAATTATAGTAATTTTCATTTTAAAGCCATTTTTAAGCGAAAACTTGTTTTACATAATGATGGTTGGTTACAAGACAATAACTTACCAAAAAATAAAAATGAATATGAAGACAGAAGAGCTTGGTGGCTAAACAGCTATAATAATTTTGATAAACAATATGCGTTTTCTAATTATCGTTTAGCAAGTTTAGACACTTTAATAAAAACATTAAAAGTTTATGGAGAAGTACATTTAGCTCGATTACCGGTAGACTCAATTTTTCTTAAACTTGAAGATAAGATGGTGCCTAGTTTTGATAATCTAATTGATTCTATAACTAAAAAGAATAAAATTAAATATTACAATTATAAGAATACCAGTAAAAAATATAAAACCCTTGATGGTATGCACATAACTAAGTTATTTAGTGATAAATTTACTGAAAGCATATGTGATTCTATTTTGCCTAATTAAATTAATTCATTCCTGTAACAAGAAGTTAAATATAATATGAATACTCTAGTTCCCCTGCATTTATATTTTCAAGTTTTTATAAACGTCTTCTTTTTTCTAATAATGCTTACATTATTACATACTAGGATATTAAAACTAGATGATCCAAAAAACATAAATTTCATAAAGGTAGCCGGATTACTTATATTAGTGTTTAGTATTTTATATATTGGGCAAAGACCTATAAGCGGAAGGTATTTTGGAGATATGAGAACCTATTCTATATACTATGCCGATTACCAATCAGGATCACCTATAAAAGGTACGAAAGATATTTTTTTTCATATTTTTATGAAAACGTGTTCTTACTTTGTTTCTGTTCATACGTTTTTCACATTTTGCGCTATGATATATATACTTCCAATGGCAAGAATTTCAAAAGTCCTTTTTAAAGAATATTGGTATTATGCTTTCTTTATGTTTTTGGTTTCTTTTTCATTTTGGGCCTATGGTGCTAATGGCATTAGAAATGGAGCAGCCGGCTCGTTATTCTTATTAGGGCTGAGTTATAAAAACAATAAATTTATTATGGGATTATGTTTTTTTATAGCGGTATCTTTTCATAAAACCATGTTTTTACCAATATTTGCTTATCTCATTACATTGGTTTATAACGAACCTAAAACTTTCTTAAAGGGCTGGTTAGCTTGCATTCCCTTATCCTTGGTACTTGGAAGTGTTTTTATAACTATATTTAGCAGTATAGGTTTTGGTGATGATGATAGGCTTGCTGGCTATCTATCAGGTCAGTCTGAAGAAGGTACTTTTTCTAGTACAGGTTTTAGATGGGATTTTCTTTTTCACAGTGCTTTTGCTGTTTTTGCCGGTTGGTATTTTGTGATTAAAAAGAAATTTCATGATAAATTTTATTTTCAATTGTTAAATACATATCTCATTTGTAATGGGTTTTGGATTTTAGTCATTAATGCTAATTACTCCAATAGATTTGCCTATCTATCTTGGTTTATGATGGCTATAGTTATAATTTATCCCTTACTAAAACAACGCCTTTTTAAAGATCATCATTTCATGATTGGTAAAGTATTATTTGTCTATTTTATGTTTACATATTTAATGGCTTATGTATTTTATGCATAAATAACAAATTATTAATAAATTAAAATTTAATGTACTATTAGATGACTAAAACATTAACCATTTTTACACCAACATACAATCGCGCTTATTGCCTAGATAAATGCTATAAAAGCCTTATAAGGCAATCTAACCAAGATTTTTTATGGCTTATTATTGATGATGGCTCTACCGATAACACTAAAGAATTGGTACAATCTTGGATAAATGATGGAAAAATAGCCATCCAATATCAATACCAAAAAAACCAAGGCATGCATGGTGCTCATAATGGTGCGTATCGTATTATGGAAAGCCCATTAAACGTTTGTATTGATAGTGATGATGCCATGGCCGATAATGCTGTAGATATTATTCTTGAGGCTTGGAAAACTATTGAAAACAAACCAGAATTCGCAGGTATTGTTGGTCTTGATGCCGACGAATCTGGCAAACTTATTGGTACAAGAATACCAGAACATGTTAAAGCTACAACGCTTTATGATATTAATAATACTTTAGGTGTTAAAGGTGATAAAAAATTAGTGTACAGAACCGATGTTGTAAAAAAGTACCCACTCTACCCTATTTTTGAGGGTGAGCGTTTTGTACCCCTTGGCTATTTGTACCAATTAATAGATCAAGATTATAAACTTTTACCGCTTAACGAGGTGCTGTGCGTGGTTGAGTACATGCCCGACGGTTCTAGCTTAAACATGTCTAAACAATATAGAAGACATCCCAAAGGATTTGCATTTTCTAGAAAGAGTAGAATGGAATTATCACCAAGTTTAAAGGTGAAATTTAAAAATGCTATACATTACGTGTCCTGTGCCCTATTTACTAAAAACTGGAAATTTCTGCAAGAATCTCCAAAAAAACTAATAACGTTTTTAGCAATACCATTTGGCATTGTGCTAAATATCTATATAAGATTAA
This sequence comes from Algibacter sp. AS12, assembly GCF_046736315.1. NCBI lineage: Bacteria > Pseudomonadati > Bacteroidota > Flavobacteriia > Flavobacteriales > Flavobacteriaceae > Algibacter > Algibacter sp. AS12. The sequence continues at coordinate 3,747,870 of NZ_CP151841.1, read as the reverse complement.
ATACACGAGATGGTATGTAATTACAGCTTTTATTGCTTTGCAAACTAAAAACACTTAAAAACAGATTAAAAATTATACAAGGCTTTATTTATAAACACTAAAACACTATGGGCGGTTTAAAAGAAACTATTTATAATAAAATGCCATACCCGTTTAAATTTGTTTTACTTAATATTAAAGGATATTTAAACAAAAAACAACGCTATAATAAACAATTTGAATCTTTTTTAAAGGAATATAATACCTTATGGAAAGCGGACATAGCAACTATAAAAACTTATCAAGAAAACAAGTTAGGTGTATTATTGTTGGAAGTTCTCGAACATTCGCCATGGTATAGTAGTATCATGAAAAATTTAGGCATTACTAAAACACAAATAGAACAAGATCCTTTTAATGTTTTAAATAAAATGCCAATTCTAGAAAAAACCGATAGAAAAAATAATGTCCAAGCTTTATTAAATAATAAACGGGAAACAGCAATGGTTGGCCATACAAGTGGTACTTCGGGTTCGCCAACTTTAGATTATATTGATATAGAATCCATAAATGCGTCTTTTGCATTTTGGAAGCGATTTCACCACACCATTGGCATTAAACCAAACACCAAACAAGTTAGATTCTCAGGCCGCTTAATAGTAGATGCCAAAGCGAGTAAACCACCTTTTTGGATGTATAATTACTTTGATAACCAATTGTTAATGTCAACCTATCATTTAACAGAAAACAACTTAGCATCCTATATAAAAAAACTAAATGCTTTTAAACCTAAATTATTAGACGGCTACCCTTCTGCTATTTATATTATTAGTAAATACATTAATAAAAACAATTTAAAACTAAGCTTTATACCTAGTGCTATAGCGGTAACTGCCGAAACCTTATACGATTATCAAAGGGAAGAAATAGAAAAAGCATTTCAATGTAAAGTCTATAATCAATATGCATCAAGTGAAGGCAGTCCGTTTATTACCGAATGTACGGCAGGTAATTTACATTTAAATTTAGATTCTGGCGTATTCGAATTTATAAATATAAAAGGAGAACCAGCAAAAACTGGAGAAATTGCTAAACTAGTAGTAACCAGTTTTATAAATTATCGTACACCATTAGTTCGCTATAGTATTGAAGATACCGTTTTATTAAGCAATAATAAAACCCTATGTTCCTGTGGTTGTAAAATGCCTATTATAGAAAGATTAATAGGTCGTGAAGATGATATTCTATGGACCGAAGCTAAAGGTTTTGTTGGCCGTATGGATACGGCTTATAAAGGGTTAGAAGGTATTATTAAAGGACAAATTATCCAGAAAAGCCCAACACTAATCGAAATAAACCTAGAAACAGATGCCTTGTTTACTAAAAAAATGAAAACTACTTTTCTAAACAATTTAAAGGCTAGATTAGGAGAAGATATCGAGTATCAATTAAATACAGTCGATACCATACCTTTGGGTGCCAATGGCAAATTTGTTGCCGTAAAACGCCAATTTAAACTCAATTTTTAATAAGTTAATACCATTTAGATATGCCTCCTATACGAGTTTTACAAGTATTTACAATAATGGATCGCGGTGGTGCAGAAACCATGATTATGAACTACTATAGAAAATTAGATACCACTAAGGTTCAGTTTGATTTTTTAGTTCATAGACCAAATAAAGCAGCCTACGATGATGAAATAGGAGCTTTAGGTGGTAAAATATATAGATTACCCGCTATAAATCCCTTTATGCCTAACGCGTATTATAAGGCATTACGTGCTTTTTTTAAAAAACATAACACTTATAACATTATACATTCGCATTTAAATACATTTAGCTATTTCCCGCTTAAAATGGCTGAAGAATTTAAAATACCTGTCCGTATCGCACATGCCCATATTGCTATAAATAAGGTAAGCTTACGCTCCATATTATCTGGTAAAGAAAGTATAAGCGAAAGTTTGAAAAAAATAGTAAAACTGCAACTAAAAAAACGTGTAAAACTACATGCTACACATTATTTTTCTTGTGGCGATAAAGCTGGGAATTGGTTATTTGGTAGTACGCCATTTGAAACCATGAATAATGCTATAGATACTGACAAATTTAAATATAACCCCAGTGTATCAGCAACTTACAAAAAAGAATTTAAACTAGAAAACGAACTCGTTATTGGTCATATTGGCCGTTTTGTAAGCCAAAAAAATCATGCCTTTTTAATTAAAATATTTGCGGCTATATTAAAAAAGCAACCCAATGCGACATTAATATTAATTGGAGATGGTCCCCTAAAATCGGGATTGCAAACCGAAGCACAACGATTACAAATCGACCATAAAATACAATTCCTTGGTGTTAGAACTGATATACCACAACTTTGCCAAATGATGGACGTTTTTGTTTTTCCGTCGTTTTATGAAGGACTTCCTGTTACTTTAATAGAAGCCCAAGCCGCTAGTTTAAAAATTATAGCCTCAGATTCTATTACAAAAGAAGTTCGCTTAACCAATAACATTTCGTTTGTTTCTATTGATGAAACGGCAGATGTATGGGCGCAGAAAATTTTAACACTAGATACCTCTAAAAAAATAGACCAATCGCAGAATATTATAGAGGGGAATTATGATATTATATCCAATACTCAAAATATACAATCCTTTTATTTAAATCACATTAAATAATAAAAATGGGCCAATTACAAGACAAATTATATAACAAAGCACCTAATTATATTCAAAACGTCCTGGTAAGCGTTTATAACATAATGGCTTATAGAGGACGTAATTCTGGTAAATATCACGAGTTTTTAAAGCTATACAAAGCAAATAAAAACCTATCATTAAAAGAATTACAAGCTATACAATCAGAAAAATACACAGCATTTATAAATTATGCAATAACAAACTCTAATTATTATAAGCAAGCCTTTTCTAAAATAGAATCTCCAGAAAAAATTGAAAACATCCATTTACTGCCTATAGTTAATAAAGAACTGATAAGACAAAACATAAATGATATTTATACCATTAAAAAAAGCGAAGGCAGTGTAGCAAAAACAGGAGGTACAACAGGAAAATCTCTAGAAGTTATTTATGTATTGGAAGATTCTAGAGAACGTCATGCTATACTAGACTATTTCAGGCATAATTTTGGTTACCGCTTAGGAAAAAAAACAGCCTGGTTTAGTGGTAAAAACTTATTAAACCAAAGAGATATTAGTAAAAATAGGTTTTGGAAAACAGATTATATTTATAAGGTACGTTACTACTCTACGTTTCATATACACTCTAAATATTTAAAATACTATATAGAAAACCTTATAAAATTTAAACCCGAATATTTTGTAGGTTTTCCTTCTACCATGTACGAAATCGCGAAATACGGCGTGCAGCATAATATTGAATTTCCATCTGGAATTATAAAAGCTATATTCCCTACTGCCGAAACCATAACTACCGAAATAAGAACAGTGCTAGAAAGTTATTTTAAAACAAAAGTATATAATCAATATGCGTCTTCAGAAGGATCGCCTTTTATAATAGAATGCGTGCAAGGTAACTTGCATCTCGAATTACAAAGTGGTGTTTTCGAGGTGTTGGACGATAATGATAACCCAACCACCAATGGCAGATTAGTAGTAACACCGTTTAATACCCGTGGCACACCACTAATTAGATACGATATTGGCGACCAAATTGAACTAGACAAGCCTACAGCGGTTTGTAATTGTGGCAACAATAACCCGTTAGTAAAACATATTTTAGGAAGAATTTCAGATTATATCTATTCCGAAGAAAAAGGAAAAGTTAATCTAGGAAACATCTCGAATTGTTTAAAAGGTGTAAAAGGCGTAATTAGGTTTCAAATACAACAAGATCAATTAAACGCCCTAGTAGTCCTTATAGAAAAAGATGATAATGCCTTTACCAAACAGGATGAGCAGGTGTTTTTAAAAAACCTTAAAGATCGTGTTGGTGAGCAAATTACAATAACACTTAAATTTATCGATAATATTCCTGTAGAAAACAGTGGAAAATATCGCTTGATTAAGAATAATATTAAAGCTAAAATTGTAGAGAACTGATTATTAAAATAAGTATAACTTATAAAATTATACAAACCAAAAAAGGTAAGACTAAAAATTAGTCTTACCTTTTTATATAAATTATGTTTATTAACTTAATTACAAGTATTCCCTTTCTCAACAATTTCATCCTGACTCTCTGAGCCATTATTTATACATTGAAATCTAGAAGCACCTGTAGGTTCATAAATGGTATTATTTATAAGTGATACATTGTCATGATCGCTGTATAAACGAATGCCATCAAAATCTGTTGGTTTTATAGTATTATTAGAAATTGTCAAATTTGTTGAGTTTGATATTTGAATACCAGCAACCTCATTATTGGAAAAAGTAATTCCATTAACGAGTAAGAAATCTATTTTTTTGTCTGTTTTACAAATATTATCTGTAACAGAAAAGGTATAATTAGCATGCTCTGGTTTATTATTACTATTAGAAAATTTCATATTTAAACTTCCTGCATCAATAGTGTTTCCGGTTATGTCTAATTTATCGGCCCAAGAATTAATCAAGCTTATTCCAGTTGTCGTAGCCGAAATGGTATTGTTATAAATTTTCGAATTGATAAGTTTATATAGTTGAATTCCTGTATCCACGTCGCTAATAATATTATCATGAACTTCTACATCTATTGAACTTATAACCATCCCAATTCCATAGCCTTTAATTATGTTGCCAGAAATCTCATTGTTATAAACAGTTTCACTTTCTGTTGATGATGAATGTATTGCATATTTTGCATCGGAGTTCCCCTTAGCCAATCTATTGTTAATGATCTTTGTATTATTAGTATAAGTAAATCCGACTGCGCCTTCGAAATCATTGTCTTCAATGGTAACGTTCTGGCCAATATGCACAGATATAGCACCTCCTCTGCTCCCAGTTTCTTTATTTCCACGTATTATGATATCTGTTACTTTTTCACGTTCAACTAATATTCCGTTATCGTCTCGTACTCTGGTTGCCTCCATATTCATGGCATAACCAACCTCACCGCCATCAGCATTCTCATCCGCGATTCCAGTATCTGTAAACGTGTTTCCTTCAAAAAGTATGTCACGCCCATCAGTTAATGCAATTGCCATTCTTCTTATATTGGTAAACTCACAGTTTAGAACTTTTATATATCTACTAGGGTTGTACCATGCTTGAAAGGTTGCGCCTAAAGAATAGATGTTTAAAGCTCCTTTAGAGCCATCAATAAACTTAATCCCTTCTAGTGTAACATTACGCCCAGATTCTATGTAAAATAAATGAGCACCTTCTAAACCAGGTACATTACCAGTCCAATTTGGTGGTGAAAAATATCTCGTTTTTCTATCTCCGTGTAAATTCCCACCCGTAACAGTTATATTATCCCCATCTCGAATGGAAAAAATAGCACCATTTTCCAAATTTTCTGACTGAGCAGTGGCCGGTTGGATTCTTAAATGTGTATCGTCTGTCATTACTACATTAAAGTTTGAGGGAATATTTACAGCTTCTACTGAAGGGTAAAAAACTGTCCCTGGCTCATTTCGAGACCCTTCAAAATAAGCATCTATTACATCCATTTTTAATGTTGTTGCCCCTAATTCTTTAACAAAAGACATTGTATATTCTAAAATTTTATTGTTCTCCCAAGCAATATCAGAAGTGGTTTCTCCTTCTACAATATTCCATCTTTCAGGTTTAAAATTAAATTCTGGCTTACTAAGTTTTGGAGTTTGCCCTTCCACTTTTAAAGTATAATTTAAAAGTTCACCATCAATAGTGCTACTAGCACCAAAATTAATAGTACCATTTACAATATCACCTCCAGCATAACTTACATATACACTATTTGGCAAGTCTATCGTTTTTCCTTCCAAATCTAATATACAATCTATTACAACTGTAGAATTTGCTTTAGCACTGCTTAGGTTAAAATCACAAGGATCGGTTGGATCTGTTGGGTCTAAAATTTCTTCTTTTATTTCATCTGTTACTACTAGTTCTTCCGAAACGGCATCATCTACAAATAACTCTTCATTGTTGCAAGATGTTAAAACGAACATCGTTGCTATTGCCAAAGCAATGTTTTTAATTGTAATCTTCATAATACTAAATAATTAAAGGACATAAAATAAGTTGTTCAATGATATAATTTTTTTTTGGAAAAATCGATAAACTGTCAAAATAAATCGATAAATCTAGTATTTATCTGACAATAAATTCGATGAAATGCATAATTTAACGTTAAAAACACTCCTCTTTCTGTATACCACTGATTAACTTACGTTTATATTTTTGATTTAGACTTTACGAGGCAAAAATAAATGCAAATAATTAAAATACACTCCATTGTTAATAAAAAATAACAATTTTAAAAAACTGAAATACAATTAGTTAACATAGTTGCATTTTGATTTTACAATGCTTAAAAAAATATAAAAAAGCTTAATTATAAAATAAATCATTAGTAAAACAGCCATTTATTTACTTATAATTTTGTAATTGTGAAACTGTTTACTTAAAAAGAATAACTTTTATATATTTACGGCCTATTGGAATAAGCAGATAATAAAGTCTTTATGAAGAAAAAAATTATTAGAGTTACAACAGTACCAGCATCCCTAAGAGGGTTACTTTTTGGTCAACTAAAATTTATGTCTGCACATTACGATGTTATTGCAGTCTCATCCAATGATAAGTACAACCTCCTTAAATTAGTTTCGGAAAGAGAAAATGTACCTACCATAGCTATTGATATGACTAGAAAAATAACACCATTTAAAGACCTCGTTTCTGTTTACAAACTTTATAAATTATTCAAAAAAGAGAAACCTTTTATAGTGCACTCGCATACACCAAAAGCAGGAACATTATCTATGATTGCTGCAAAATTTGCTGGTGTACCACATAGATTACATACTATTGCAGGCTTACCTTTACTGGTAGCTACCGGCAAAAAAAGATGGTTATTAAATACCGTAGAAAAAATTACTTATGCATTTGCATCTATGATTTACCCGAACTCGCACGGTTTATACAATATTATACTAGAAGAAAAATTTACCACTAAAAACAAATTAAAAGTTATAGCCCATGGTAGCTCTAATGGTATAGATGTCGATTTATTTAATTTAAAAAATTTTAGTAATGTAGCCGAAAATAAAGCTTTAAAAAAACGTTTAAATATTGCTGAGTCTGATTTTGTATTTATTTATGTAGGTCGCTTAGTGGCCGATAAGGGTATAAAAGAACTTTTAGAGGCTTTTAGGACCTTTTCTAAAACGCATAAAGATGCTAAACTTTTATTAGTAGGCGATTTTGAAACAGAATTAGATCCTTTAGATGAAAGAACTTTAGAAATAAAAGATACCAACCCACAAATTATATCTACAGGTTGGGCTACCGATGTAAGACCGTATTTTGCCATTGCCGATGTTTTGGCTTTCCCGAGTTATCGCGAAGGGTTTCCTAATGTTGTTATGCAAGCTGGCGCTATGGAACTTCCTGCTATTGTTACCGATATTAATGGGTGTAATGAAATAATTATTGAAGGCGAAAACGGTTGTATTATACCTGTAAGAGATGCTGATGCTTTACACGACGCTATGTTAAAAGTTTATAACAATACCTTTATATATGATAGAGCTAAGTGTAGAGAACTTATTGTAAAGCGTTACCAACGCCAAGTTATATGGGATGGTTTGCTTGAAGAATATAAAAATTTAGAAAACAAATAGATGTTATTTAATTCAGCCATATTTTTTGTTTTTCTGCCAACGGTATTACTATTATATTGGGTAGCCTACAGAAATTTGAAACTACAAAACATTATTCTATTAGTTAGTAGTTATGTTTTTTATGGATGGTGGGATTATCGTTTTTTAATTTTAATAGCCACTAGTACTGTTGTGGATTATTATGTTGGACTAAAAATTTATAATTCGGATGAAAAAGCTACTAAGAAAAATTGGATGCTTGTTAGTATTGTTTTTAATATTGGCCTTTTAGGCTTTTTTAAATATTACAATTTCTTTGTGGACTCCTGGGTAGATGCTTTAAACACTTTAGGCTATACCGTTCAAAACAGCTGGACTTTAAATATTATACTTCCTGTAGGAATTTCTTTTTATACGTTTCAAACCCTATCCTACTCTATTGATATTAATCGAGGGAAATTGAAACCCACAACAAATTTTATAAGTTTTGCTGCTTTTGTTTCGTTTTTTCCGCAGTTAGTCGCTGGCCCTATTGAAAGAGCTTCTAATTTATTACCACAAATTTTAAACTCTAGAGTTTTTACAAAACGTAAGATAGCCTCGGGCGTTAAACTTATGATTTGGGGTTTCTTTTTAAAATTAGTTGTAGCCGATAGAGCTGCCATTTATGTAGATGCTGTTTATAATAATGTAGAAAACCATGATGGTATAACGTTTATGGTTGCTACAGTTTTCTTTGCTTTTCAAATTTATGGCGATTTTGCAGGCTACTCTTTAATAGCTATTGGTGTTGCCAAATTATTTGGTTTAGAATTAATGGTCAATTTTAATCGACCTTATTTTGCGGCATCGGTTGGCGAGTTCTGGAAACGCTGGCACATATCTCTTTCCACCTGGTTTAAAGATTATGTTTACATTCCTTTAGGAGGAAACAAGACTAAAAAAGGACGTTATTTATTTAACTTATTTATTACCTTTTTAATAAGTGGTTTATGGCATGGTGCTAATTGGACCTTTGTTTTTTGGGGCGCAATAAATGGCTTGTATCTAATTACCGAAACCTTAATTTTTAAAAAGAAAAGATCTGGACTTATTAATATAGCCATCACCTTTGTACTTATAAACTTAACCTGGGTGTTTTTTAGGGCTAATTCTTTAAGTCAAGCATTACTTATATTTAAAGACATTTTTACTAATTTAGGTAATCCTTATATTGGAGGAAGAGACGATATTACAGCTCCTGTTTATACGGCTATTGCTATTATAATATTAGTTTTAAGTGAGTTTAAAAGAGAATTTTTTAATAGTTATTTATCCGTACCTAATCGTATTAAACCAATGGCTACGCTTTTAAGATACAGTATCATCATTTTTATGATTTTTTACTTAGGTGTATTTGGTAATAGTCAATTTATTTATTTTCAATTTTAAAGATTATGAAAACTCAAATAAAGCGTGTTGCCATTCTCATTATAAAATTTGCTATCCTAATTGTAGTTATAGATTTTTGTTTTGGATTGGTTGCTAAAAAACTATTTTTAAGTCAAGAAACTGGAAAATTTGCGCGCTCATCTTACGTGGTAAATGACTCTAAGGATGCTATTATGGTTATTGGGAGCTCTCATGCCATTAGACATTACAAACCTGAAATTATAGAAGACAAAACTGGAAAAACGTGTTACAACGCTGGTGCCGAAGGTCAACAACTTATTTACCATACGGCACTTCAAAAAATGCTTTTAAAAAGACACCGTCCGGAATTAATTATTTTTAATATAGACGAGGAGTTTCTTTTTAAATCGGATATAGCCTTTAGTAGGCTTAGTGATTTACACCCATATTACGGCGAACACAAGGCCGAACTAAATCCGTTTTTAAGATTAAAATCCAAATTTGATGATTATAAGCTATGGTTTAAAGCTTATCAATATAATTCAACTATTGTTCATGTTTTAAAATATAAGGTAGCACCTCAATTTTCAGAAAAAGGATATAGAGCCTTAAAAGAGGAAATGACTCCAGCGCAACTTGTTTCTTATAAACAACATCCACCAAAAAAGATTTATACCGAAGAGATGGAACCCATTTTTGTTCAATTGCTTAAGGATTTTATAAACGAAGCTAAAACACACAATGTTAAATTAATATTTGTAAGTTCTCCAAAATTAATTGAACGCGATTTATCTAAAAACAAATCTTTTACTACTATTAAAGCTATAGCAAAATCTGAGGGTGTTCCGTTTTATAATTATTTAAATTCAAAAGATTACATTAATAAATTAGATTTATTTTGGGACCCATCACATTTAAATGATAAAGGCGCTACCCTATTTAATAATAATCTAGTTGAAATTATTAAGCCGCATTTACCATAAGGTATTGATAAAACGTTTTAGTTTTATTCTCTCACAAGTAAAATGAGTAATGTATTATTTGTTTATATAAAAATTAATGACCTCTCATCGAAAAAAAAGCCATTAATAACGTAAATGTATAGATGAAACCTAATTGCTAATCATATAATTATATATTTGAATGAGATTGTTGTTTTTACTTAAAACTAACACGTATACCAAAACCAATGAGTGAAGATTTAGAAATCGTTAACTTAACTAAAAGTAAGTTAAGGGAACATATTGAAGATAATACATTTTGGAAATCTGGTTTAGCACCTATGGCTAAAAGTAAAGCGATATGGTTACTTTCTAATAATAGAATTGAAGAAGAAGATTTTTGTGGTGTTTTAGCCATGGAAAAGGATGAAATGGTAGCCTTTATCTACATGTTTCCCGATTTTATAAATATGCACGACCAACCCGCTAAAAAAGTATATTGGATGATTGATTGGTGGGTTGCTAAACGTTATAAAGATACGGTTTTAGGAACTTACATATATGATTACTCTGTAAAACTAACACAAAATCAAGTGGTTATAAAAAGCTATACAGAGAATATTCAAGAGTTTTATGATAAACGACCTTTTAGCGTTATCGCATCAAGATTGAGGCATACCTTATTTTTTAGCTTAGATCGATCTATGCTACTAGGTAGGTTTCCGTTTTTAAAACCTGTAAAGTTCCTTATGGATATTATGGATGGCATTACTGGGAAACTAGTTCGTTTTGTAAATAGAAGGAAGTTAGGAACAAACACAGCTGCCTTAACCTATGAGTTTATAAATGAATTAGATAATGACACTTGGAATTTTATAAAACCATTATGCAAAAACGATCTAATATTAAAGACTAAAGATTATGTAAACTGGCAATTAAGTAATACACAATATTTGCAAGTGCCGACAAACCATAAAAGACCTTACTCCAATTTGCAACCAGGAATAAGTGATAATATTCATATTCATAACTTAAAAATTATAAAAGATAATAGTGTTATTGGTTTTTTATCATACATCATCAATTATAACGAATTTAATGTTAAATACTTTTTAGTAGAAGACCCTATTAATTATGATGTTTGTGTTGATGTTTTAATGGAAAACCTCTTAAAATCTAAACGGAATTTTATTTTTACCGATGATACTGAATTGTCTGATAATTTAAACAAGCGTTATTTATCTGTTTTTACTCATAAAGTCATAAAAAAAGGTATTGCACATAACGATACTAAATTTGATTATGATAGTGTAACATTGTTTAATAGAGACGGGCATTTTTATTAATACACTATGGAGTATATAGCTAATTTACAACAGTCCATTTTAAAGCACGCAAACAAGGAGGCTTTTTACATTAATAACATATTTTATAGTTATAATGAGTTTGCAGTAGAAATCTCTAAAATTAGGTTATATCTTGCAAAACATATAGATAGTAATGAAAAATTAATAGGTCTAGTTACAAATGATGATTTACAAACCTATGCCAGTATTATAGCATTATGGTTAGAAGGAAAGGCCTATGTGCCTGTAAACCCTTCTACGCCAATGGAGCGTAATATTCAAATTTTTAATGCTACCGAAATTAAAACGGTAATCGACTCATCGGAGCATTCCATTTATAACGACTATAACATTATTGCATCTAAAACTTTAGAGTTTACAGAATTAAATCTAGACTGCAAAAAAGTAAATCCTGAAGACATTGCCTATATCCTATTTACTTCGGGTACAACAGGACAACCAAAAGGTGTTCCAATAACTTTTAATAATGTAAATAGCTTAGTAGATGCTATTGAGGCAGAACCAGATTTTAATTTATTGGCTTCCGATAGATGCTTGCAAATGTTTGAACTCACGTTCGATTTTTCGGTAGTAACCTATTTATTTCCACTGCTAGCTGGATCTTGTATATATACTATTCCTAAAAAAGCTATCAAGTATTTTTATATTTTTAAACTTATACAAGAACAAAAGCTTACTGTACTTACAATGGTACCTTCTATTTTAAATTATTTGCGTCCGTATTTTTCAGAAATTAACTCGCCACATGTGCGTTATTGTAGTTTTGGTGGTGGTGCTTTACACAATGATATTGCTGTAGAATGGAGTAACTGTCTTCCTAACTGTAAAATTTTCAATTATTACGGTCCTACTGAGTTTACTGTGTATAGTGGTTTTTATCCTTACCATAAACAAACAAACACCAAAGCTTTAAATGGTATAATTGCCATTGGAACACCTCAAAAAAACACAAAATATTTGGTGGTTGATGAAAATAATAATGAATTACCTATTAATACGGTTGGCGAATTATGCTTAGCAGGGCCGCAAATAACACCCGGCTATTGGAAAAACCCAGAACGAAACGCTATTAGCTTTTTTAACTTTGATTGTAATGGAAAAACGGAACGGTACTATAAAACAGGAGATCTTTGCTTGAAGGATGAGGATGGCGATTTTTTATACGCAGGGAGAGCCGATTTTCAAGTAAAAATACGAGGATATAGAGTAGAATTAGCAGAAATAGAATACCATGCTAAATCCATTTGCAAAAAGAAATCTAATTTAATTGCTATTGATATTACTAATGAATTAGGTAATGCTGAGTTAGGTTTAGCTTTTGAAGGCGATCCTTTTGAAACAGATTACATTTTTGATTATATGAAAACTAAAATGCCAGATTATATGATTCCAAGACATATTTGTTTTATTAAAGAATTTCCACATAGCATTAATGGTAAGATTGATAGAAAGACATTAAGAACCCATTTTTTCAAAAAATAACATATTATAATTATGAATGAAGATGCTATTAAAATTAAGGTAAGAGCTGCTTTTGTAAAAGTACTAGAACATGAAAATTTTGTTTTAAATAACGATACCAGTGCTAATGATGTAGAGGGTTGGGAATCTATAACACACATGATGATTATTAATGAGATTGAACAAGAATTTAATATAAAATTTAAGTTAATGGATTTAATGAATATGAATAATATTGGCGACCTTATAAAAGCCATACAAACGACATTGAATTAATTTTGTATGTATAAAAATATAATTAAGCCACTTTTAGATTACCTAATAGCATTTATTGCTCTAGTTTTGTTGTCGCCAATAATACTTATAGCTACTTTATTATTATTATTTGCTAATCAAGGCAAACCCTTCTTTTTACAAGTAAGACCAGGTAAAAATGAAAAATTGTTTAAAATCATTAAATTTAAAACCATGAACGACAAAAAGGATGATAAAGGGAACCTGCTACCCGACACTTTCCGTTTGACCACGATTGGTAAAATAATTAGAAAAACATCTATTGATGAGTTGCCGCAATTATTTAATATCATAAAAGGTGATATGTCCTTAATTGGTCCTAGGCCTTTATTACCTGAATATTTAGGATATTATACCACGAAAGAACAAAAAAGACATTGGGTAAAACCTGGGATTACCGGGCTTGCACAAGTTAATGGAAGAAATTTTTCTAATTGGGATACAAAATTACAATACGACGTTGATTATGTGGAAGATATTTCGTTTAAAAATGACGTTAAAATACTACTAAAAACAATTATAAATGTTTTATCATCAAAGGATGTCTCTGTAGATACAACCAATGTAGAACCTTATCTTAATAAGTTAAGAGCTAATAAAAAAGATTTTGGCATTATAGATTGATATAAAATATAATGTTAATAGAGTAAATATCTATAGAATGAGAATTACAAAACTAGATGGTTTAAGAGGTATATTCAGTGTAATGATTGTTATATATCATTATTATGAAAAATTTATACCGGCGTTAATACATGATAATTTTATAGTTAGAAGTTCTTATTCGTTTGTAGACTTCTTCTTTGTTTTAAGCGGCTTTGTAATTAGTTATAATTATGATTTGCATTTAACTTATAAAGAATTCTGGATTTTTATAAAAAAAAGGTTTGCTAGATTATTTCCATTGTTACTGTATAGTGTAACTATAGTGTTTTTAATAAAAATTGCAACTATCTTTATAGAACCTAAATATGAACCGGACACCATTCAAGTAGTAATACTTCGTTTTTTTAATTCTATATTGTTTCTCAATTCTACCGAAATAAGTGGAGTTTTTAATCTTTCAGCATATGAAGGCTTAAATATTCCTTCATGGTCTATATCATCCGAAATGATTTCTTATATAGTATTCGGAATAATTTCTACCTGTGTAATTGGTAAGAAAAAAAGTGTTGTTTTATTTTCTATTATAGTTTTATCTGCTCTTTATGTTATCAATAAAGAATATTTCTTTCTAAAAGGAGATAATGGATTTATAAGAGGTTTGATATCTTTTAATTTAGGTTACTTTGTATACAAAATATCAAAAGTAAATTTTAAATTAAATAAACATGTGGAATTAATAATACCTATTTTACTAATAGTCGTATTATACTACCTTCACAATTTTAGGGGAATTGAAAAGCAAATGTTTGGTTTAAAAGCAATACCACTATCCTATGCCCTTTTCATTTTAATCCTTCTTAAAACAAATAGTATTATTAGTTGGTTCTTGGACACCAAGTTTTTACAATTTTTAGGTAAAATATCCTATTCAGTCTATCTAAACCATTCTATTTGTATAACTTTAATTCCAACTATAATATTTGAAATAATTGGTGTAAAACAAAACACAATAACCGAAACATTAGTTTTTATTTCACTACTAATATTTGTTATTTTTTATTCTAATTTAACTTACAAATATATAGAAATAAAAGGAGGTAAACTTTTAAGAAAGTATCTTTTGAAGCAGTAATGTAGTTATTTTCCTAAATATGTAGCCTCGATACTTTTGTAATTAATTTTTCCGTTTTCCGTAATGGGCAAACTATCAAAATATAAAAATTTAACAACAGAAGTATGTATTTTATATTTTTCAAACAGTTGTTTTTTTAAGGCTGCTTCATCTAGCCCTTCAATGCCATAAGAAACTAGAATAAATTTATCATTAATACCATTGCAAGCCAACAAACTAATGTTTAACGAGGCTTTTAAATAGCTTTCAACCTCATCTAAATTAACCCTGTTACCAAAAAGTTTCACAAAACGCTTCAACCTTCCTTTGATAAAATAAAATCCATCTTCATCTTGAATAGCTAAATCCCCCGTTTTTAAAGTTATAATGTTTTCCCAAATTTTCAGATCTTCTTTTTTATTAGCATACCCACCAAAAACATTTGGTCCTGAGTATAACAACTCCCCTGTTTCCTTATCAATACTTAACTTACCATTTTTAATAGGAATACCAATTGAGGTTATTTTCTTTGCTAACATGTTATCTGGCACATAAGATATTCTTGCCGTCGCCTCAGTTTGTCCATACATAACGAAAAACCTAATAGCGTTAGATTCACAATAATGATAAAAAGCTGATTTTACATTTTCACTTAAATTACCTCCTGCTTGACTTATATATTTCAAACTTGGATAAGATTTTTTAAGAAAACCAATTCTTTTAAGCATTTCATATATAAATGGAACACCTGCTATAGAAGTGAATTTAAATTCATCTAAATACTTCCAAAAATCTTTTTCTAAAACATCTGGAAGCCCACAAACAATCTTGCCTCCCGCAATAGCATTAGAATTTATAACAGATAAGCCATAAGAATAATATAATGGTAAATTTACAGGGGCAACATCATCTTTATTTATTGGAAGATAGCTAGCAATTGAAAGTGCATTTTGTAAAATATTCTCTTCTGATAATTTTACAAACTTAGGCGACCCTGTTGTTCCAGATGTAGATAATAATATTTTACAATTATTATGTATACTATTATCATTATTTAATTCATTTTTAAAAAATGACGTTTTAAAATTATCATTATCAAGAGTATTGAAAACGTAATCATTAATACGCTCTCTCGACTCGTCGAAAATAATATAAGGTAAATACTCTTTCTCTAAATTTTCTTTAAGCTCTTGTTTTATAGAACTACTTAATAAAACTATAGTATGACTACTTTTTAAAAAAGTTAAGTAATATAATATAGATTTTATCCCTGAATCTAAATATAAAAAAACTAATTTTTTGCTTGTACAAACAATATCATTTAAGGGTAAAATAAGATCCTTTAACTTGTATTGCTCACCATCTCTAGCATTGATAAATGATAAGTTTTCATTTAGAGCTATTAGTTCAAACAATGATGTGTTTTCTGTATTGTTAAAATCAGTAGTGTTTGATAGAGTCATAATTAATTCTAAAATTCTATATTATGCTTTATAAGCACTTGCTGAGCTTCTTTAAAACTTTTTATTTCTAATACATCATCATTATCTATCTCAATATCAAAAATAGTTTCAATTTCACTTATTAAGTACATGTGATTAATGGAATCCCATTCAGGGATGCCTTGATATTTTAAATCTTCTATTACAATATCATCACCTATTTCTAATGTTGATTTAAAAACACTAATTAAGAGTTTATTATTCACGATTTTAAAATTTTATTTACTAATTATATTTTCATCAAAGGTATAAAAAACATTATTGCAACAACCAAGTTTTTGGTTTTATGCATCTTTTTAATAATCAAATGGCGTAAAAAAAACTATTCTTTTTAATCAATTTGTCGAAAAACATTCCAAAATAAGAAATATAAATACCGTTAAATTTAAATATTAGATTTTCAACGATAAAATGAATCAACATTGAACTAAATCAATACTTTTGTTTGAGTTTTTAATTTATGATTTAAAATAATTTAAAACACAATCCATATTATATGTATAAAAATTTTTTCAAAAGAATACTAGACATAATTATTGCCGCTGTTGGGTTAATTTTTTTATCTCCCATAATTTTAATTTTGTTCTTAATATTATGTTTTACTAACAACTTTAAACCTTTTTTCTTTCATAAAAGACCTGGTTTAAATGAAAAAGTATTCATGTTAGTAAAATTTAAATCCATGACGGACAAAAAAGATAAAAATGGAGAACTTTTACCTTACAAGGAAAGAGTTACAAAAATTGGCCAATTTATAAGAAAATACTCCCTAGATGAAATACCTCAATTATTAAATGTTGTAAAGGGAGACATGAGCATAATAGGCCCTAGGCCTTTATTAATTAGCTACTTACCTCTTTATAATGAAACTCAAAAAAAAAGGCATTTAGTTAAACCAGGCATATCTGGTTGGGCCCAAGTTAATGGTAGAAATGCGATATCTTGGGAAAAGAAATTTGAACTCGATTATTGGTACGTTAATAATATCTCATTAAAAACAGATATACGAATCATTTTTTTAACTTTAAAAAAAGTTGTTTTAAAGAAAGATGTAAATTTAAGCCCAGAATTAAACATGAAAGCCTTTACAGGTACTACTAAAAAATGAAAAAATCTATTATTATAGGCGCTGGAACACAGGGTCAAATTTATGCTTCATATCTTAAAGAAGCAGGCATAGAAGTTATTGGTTTTATCGATGATAATGATGCCATTCAAGGAAGTAATGTTAATGGGTTACCCGTTATAGGCAAATACCATGATTTATTTTCGAAAAAACTAAAAGATAAAGCATCCGACGTGTTTTGCCCAATTGGCAATAATTTAATAAGACAAAAATATTTAGTGTCACTTAAAAAAGAAGGATACAATACACCTAGTTTTATTCATCATTCCGTTTCAATTGCACCCGACGTTGTATTAGGAGAAGCTATATATATGCTTGTCGGTAATATCATTATGCCCTTTACTACTATCGGTAATTACTTAATGGTTAATATGGGTACAACTATAGGGCATCATGTTACTATAGAGGATGGTGTTTTTATGTCTTCTGGAGTAAACGTTGGCGCTAGTTTAACCGTCCGTAATATGGCATACATAGGTATTGGTGTTACTATAATTCCTGGAATTGAAACCATTGGAAAGGAATCTCTTATTGGTGCAGGAACTGTAATTTTCAAAAATGTACCAGACTATGCTGTAATGGCAGGAAACCCGGGTAGAATGATACGAACTAACACACCTAAGATGTAACAATAATTTAATTTAATAACGTGTCTTAGTCAATTCAAAACACGATATTTATATTTTTTATAAGACCATTAAATGTTACTTATAAATGAATGGATTGTTCTAGTTTAATGATGAACTTTATTATTATAATGCATCTTATTAATAGTAACTTAGATGAAATAATTATTACAAAATTTAAGAAATATGATCTGACATTTTAAAATGTTAAGATACAATAAAAAAGTTCCAGGATATATTCTAATAACTAGGAAGAACTGGAAGAGTTCTAAAAATTAAAAATAAAGATTAAAGTGAACAATACTAAAGCAATCTCAGACTTAACTTTTATAGGATCGGGTATATCAACATCTTTTAGTATCCTAAATTTTTTAAAACTCATTAATAATGATGAAACTAATGGTAAAAAAATAACCATAAATATTATTGAGAAGTACCATGAATTCAATTTGGGATTGCCATATGGTGAAAGGTCTGGTTTTTCTACACTTTTAATCACGTCCTTGAGAAATTTTTTAATAGAGCCCGAATTGGGTTTATTTATTGCCTGGTTAAACAGTAATAAGAATTGGTTGCTTCAAGAACTTAAAAATGAAGGTGGCGCATTAACCGAAGCGTGGTTAACTAAGAACCATGAAGATATAAAGCATAATAGATGGGAAGATTTATTTATCCCTAGACGTTTTTTTGGTTGCTACATGGACCAATTAATAAAGGCCAAAACAGATAAACTTAGGGACACCAATAAAATTGAATTAAATAAAATTAACGCAAAAGTTATCGATGTTGAACGCATTAATGGTATTTATAATATAAAACTAGAAAATAACGAAAACCTTAAATCTAAAAAGGTCGTGCTTTCTGTAGGTTCTTTACCAACAAATTATCTATGGCAAAATAAAAGAATTATTGAACAAGATAATCTCTTATTTTTAAACAACCCTTATAAACCCAAGCTAAAAGTATCCCTAAATAAAATACAAAATTTTATAAGTTCAAATACAAATAAAACATTAAACATTTTAATTGTTGGCGCTAATGCGAGTGCCCTAGAGGTCATATATAAAATTAACGATTTTAAAAGCGAAGAATTTAAAAATACGAATTTTACATTTCTTTCTACCCAAGGGCGAATCCCTGATACTACCATAGATATTGAAGGGCAAGAAAAATTTAAACCTATACATCTAGAAGCCTTAAAAAATTGTAACAAATTAACAGCACAAACTATTGCTGAAGCTGCTTTTAAAGATTTGGACCTCGCTGATGAAATTAATTTAGGTCCTGCATCAACAGTAGATATTATTTCGAAATCCTTTGGCGTACTATTAAAATCTTTAAATGAAAAAGAGCTTGAAATATTTGCGTGCGAATATGGAAACGCCATAGGAAAAAGACAACGCTGTGCAGGACAGCATTATACAGATGTAATAGATAATCTAGAACAACAAAATAGGTTCGAACATTTAGCAGGCAGATTTAAAGACTTAGCAAAAGACAATAACGGCGATTATCTTTTAACTTATTTAGATACAAAAACGGGTAAAAGTTTAACAACTAAAAAAGCGTTTCATATTATTATAAATTGTGTTGGTGGAAAAAATTTAAAACATGATGATCTTCCTATACTTTATAAAAACCTACTGCAAAAAAAATACTGTGTACCTAATCAATCAAATATAGGTTTTCATGTAAATGGCGCTTTAGAATGCAGCAAAAACTTACATGTTATGGGGCCAATGCTAGCTGGTAATGTTATTGAAAACAGAGCAGTATGGCATGTAGAGCACTGTGGTAGAATAATATGGCTATCTAAAGTGTTGTCTAAAATTCTTTATAACGACATCTTCCCAGTACAGAATATTAATAAAAAATATGACTTTGTAAGTAAAAAATTAAACAGTACTGAAGATATTGAAGAGTATAAAACCTTACTTAAAGAGAATTGGAACAATAACGTATATTATTCATACGACCACTTAAAATATTTTGTTAGCGAAACGGATACCTTAAAGTGCTTTCAATTTAAAATAAATGGCGAGGTAAAAATTATAATGCCAATAATACTAAGGAAAATAGACACAAAACACGCCCAAGAGGAATGCTTTGACACTATAACTCCATATGGTTATAATGGCCCTTTATATGATGACAAACAAGTCAACTCAATCGATTTACAAGCCTTTTGGAAAGCCATTGATTCTTGGTATGAAAAAAAGAATGTCGTTACAGAGTTTATTAGGTTTAGCTTAAACAGAAATTACATTAGCTATTCTGGCTTACTCATTTCAACGCTTTTAAATGTTAAAGGCACATTAGAGACTGATTTCGAACTGCAATGGGAAAAATTCCTCCCTAAGGTTAGAAACAACTATCGTAAAGCTGCAGCTAGCAACTTGACCTTTAAGATTCTGCAAGAACAAGAAATAACTCAAGAAGAAATTAACACGTTTTATAAAATCTATACAGAAACTATGAAACGAAATAACGCAAAAGAGTTATACTTTTTTTCTTTGCAATATTTTACAGATTTAATCTCAAATCATAATTCTGAAATCCTTCTAGCCTTTTCGTGTTTTAATAACCTACCCATTTCCGCAGAATTAATTATTAAAAACAACGATACGCTGTATGCTTTTTTAGGAGGCACAGAGGCAGAATACTTTAGCCATCGTCCAAACGATTTCTTACGTGTTGAAATTATTAAATGGGCTATTAAAAACAAATTAAAATATTACGTATTAGGTGGAGGCTTAAGCGATGGGGATGGCTTATATAAAAGTAAAAAAGCCTTTTTCCCGAAGGATGGTGATATTGTTTTCTATACAGGAAGAAAAATAAACAATTACCAGATTTATGAAAATCTATGTAAAAGTAAACATGAGGACTACAATAATGCACATAAGGATGAAGTTAAAAAATATTTCTTTCCATTTTATAGGTTTATGAACAGATAACCAAATATATCCCTCAAGTTTTATAGTATTCTAATATTTAATGCTCAAAATATTTCATTTTTTAAATGAAACATTTTAATCTAATCAATGAAAAAAACAGATATAAATATAACCTTAATAAAAGAAAAGTCGCTTTGGCAAAAAACGTTGTCTGAGGTGTCATGTTACGACTTTTATCATACTTTCGATTACCACGAATTATCAAAATTAAAAAACGAATCTTCTGTTTTAATAAAATACATTGAAGGCGATATTATTATTTGTTTACCATTACTTATTAGACCCATTGAAGGCACTACGTTTTACGATGCCACTTCTGTATACGGATATGCGGGTCCATTAAAAAATAAAAGGGACACTAATTTAGATAATACTAACTTTAAAAAACATCTAAATGAATTCTTAATAAAGGAAAACATAATTTCTGTTTTTAGCAGACTACATCCGTTTATTGATAAGCAAGAAGACATTCTTGAAAACATAGGTACTATAAAAACGCTTGGTAACGTAGTATATCTAGATTTAAAAGAAGCTAAAGAAACACAAGAATCAGCATTTTCTAAAACAGCAAAAAGATATTTAAAGAAAGCTCAAAAAACTCTAATTGTAAAGAAAAGTAATAATTTAGAGGCCCTAGAATCCTTTATAGATTTATATTATAAAAATATGGATCGATTAAACGCACACAAAAATTATTATTTTAGTAAAGAGTATTTTTTAAGTTTCATTAATAGTAATGAATTTGAAACAGATATTGTTTATGCTGTTGATAAAGAAACTAATAAAACAATTTCGGCTGCTTTAATAATCAGAACAAATGAAATTATTCAATATCATTTATCTGGAACGGATGAAGATTATTTGCGCCTCTCCCCGCTTAGAGCATTAATTAACAAAGTTAGATTGGATTATTCTGGCGCTAATTATTCTTATTTCAACTTAGGCGGTGGTTTAGAAAATAAACAAGACAGTTTATTTGATTTTAAGTCTTCGCTATCCAAAAGTTATAAGCCTTTTAAAATTTGGACTTATATAGTTAACGAAGACGTTTATAATACTTTAGTTTCCAATAAAAACTTCTCGAAAGATATTATTTCCGACTTTTTTCCTAAATACAGATGGGAAGAAAAAAATACTATTTAATTAAAGGGTAAACATAAAAAATAATGAATAAAGCCTTATCGTCTTCCACACTCTTTATTGAAAAGTGGAAATTACACTATGCCAAGGAAACCAAGATCTATAATTTTAAGGATATAGGAGGTATTAGCTTTATTAAAGGCAAGTTTCTTCCTGTTTTTAGTAGTGTTGGTGGTAGTTTATTAATGAATAGTAATAGTTATATTATAAAAGAAAATGAGGAATCTAATTTTAAAAATAAACTTTTAGTTATTTACAATGTTCCCAACTATAATAATATAACTAAAGGTACAACTACGGATAGCGAATTAAAAATTAAACGTATTCCAGAATATGAAGCTTATATGGCTGATTTTTCGGAATATGATAGTATAAACGATTATTTTAGTAAGCAGGTTGGTAGAAAAAAAATTGGTAACATTAAAAGACGAAAAAAGAAATTAGAAAAATGCTTCAATATTTCATATAAATTATTTTACAAAACGGCTATTCCTAAAGACGAATATGCAGATTTAATGAATGCTTTTAAGGCTCTGTTAGTTGAAAAATTTAAATCAAGAAAAGAATTTTACAGTGTAACAGACAACTATTTTTGGGACTTTTATAGCGATACAATTCTTCCAATGATTGCCAATGGAGAAGCCTCTTTATATGTAGTCTATAATAATAAAAAACCGATATCATTTTATTTATGTTATCACATAGAATCACTCTCGGTTGGTGTAATTCCAGTATTTGATATTAATTATTATAAATTTGGTTTAGGATCTATCACCATTATGAATTTATTTGAAGAGCTTGCCGAAAAAGGCTTTAATAAATTCGATTTTTACAAAGGTGAATATGGCTATAAGAAAGATTGGTGCAATAAAATCTATAATTATGAATATCATTTAGTTTACAAAAAATCTATATTATCAAGTTTACTATCAACAATAATAGCCGCTAAATTTAAACTAAAGCAATACCTCAGAAAAAAAGGAGTAAATGATTTCTATTACAAAACAATCTTTAAACTGAAAAACAGAAAAAAGGAAGAAACAAAACACTATCAAACAACACCTCTTTTGGATATTGATACGGCTAATTTAAATCCAAAACCATTATCTCTATTCGAAAACTCTAATTCAGAACTTAAAAAAGAAATTTATAATTTTCTATACGCTAATAACTTGCATATCGATATTATTGAACTATTTGAATTAGAAAATGACAGCTATTTAATTAAAAACAATAGTAATAATACATATTTAAAACTTTCCTAATTTAGGTTTCAACTTAACAAGGTGTGGCCACATAATAATTAAAAAACTAGGCTAATTCTAACAAAAAGCACTTATTAATTTTTGTGTTTTTTGCTAAATAAGTATTGTCATCGATTTTAAAAGCCAGCATGTCTTCAGTTTTTGAAGCCTGAATATATTGTAAATCAAATATAGGTTTTCTTAAAAAAGTAAATTCCTCCCCTTTTATATCCACAGGTGTTAAATTTTTATAATCAGCTTCATTATAATCATTTAGTTCTCTAAATACCGGTCCTTTAAGTTGATTAACATGCTCCTCATTATTATTAGATTTAATGTCTCCTTTCAACTTATTTCTAAAACCAGCTAAAGCCTTAAACTTATCTTTATTTAAAATAGCATAAGTAATAGCTTGGTTCTTTTTTAACACTACAAAAGCTCTTATTAGCTTGCCTATAGATTTTTTATACACCACATAGCTATCATATAGAAACACCGTGTTACACCACACACGTTTATAAGGATAATCACCATAACGCATGTTAAAAATATTATATCCGTTGGCTAAGCACCACTCTATCTTTTTTAATACAATAATGTTACCTAGTCCAAACTTGGCATAATCAATTTCATAAGAGCTTATAGCACTTTCGAAAATATCATTACATAAAAAATTTAAACTTATCGAAATAGGTTTATTATCATTATAAATTACAAATAAACAAGCCTTTTTCTTTCTAATTAAATTTGCAGCTTCCTCTTTATAAAAATCCCAAGCTTTTAAACTACTATGTATATCTCCTCTTTGATCAAAACGCTTAATAATCATAGTTTTAAAAGCATCCATCAAGTCATCACACTCCTCATCCGATATATCGCCATAAAACGTTTTGTATTCAATATTAAAACAAGTTTCCAAACGTCTTAAACGACTAAGCACAACTTTTTTCTTCTTTTTACCCAATTGGGTAGACATATAATCCTCCAAAGTTTTACTTGTGCTTAAATCGCACATAAAACCTTTAAAATACGTGTATTTAAATGAAGACAAACGCCCTTTAGAAGCGTTAAATTTTAATTTAAAAAAAGGAGGAACAAACTCAATTAAATGTACAGCACCTAAATTAGTGCTATCTAAATTTTGATTAGGGTTTTCAAAATTCTGATTCTTATTTTCATTATAAATTTCTCCTATAAGAGGGTTAAAATCACCTTTTTCAAAAAAATTTTGTGTGAAGTTATGATTAACCGTATTTAATAAACCCATTTTTACCTTTAGTTTAAAGCAATTTTGACTGATTTCCTTTAATCAAATGTCCAACAAAAGATTAATAATTACAAAATTATTCTTTCAACAGTAAGTTTTATCTTATTATTTACACATAAAATCGAAATAGTATAAATAATTAATAGAGAAAGCTTACTTATTCGGGATTATTTTTAAATATTTGAATTATATTAATGCGCCCCAAGCAAATTAAAACTTAACTAAAGAACTACTTACTTATGGCCAGTGAAACTATATCTATTCTGATACCCGATGGAGAGGCTCCTGTTTTAATGATTGTTTTAAACTGCCTTTCAGAAATTCAGGGGATTAAAATTCATGTGATGTCTGATGATCCAGACATCCCCATGAAACACTCAAAAAAAGTAACTAAATTTTATTACCGGCAGAAAACGGAAAGTGCTACTGATTACATTAATAATATTAATGATATTACTAAAAATCAAGACATTGATTTAGTAATGCCTATTTTTGAAGATAGTATTGGGTTAATTACTAAATATATAGATTTAATAACTACACCTCATAAACTAGCCTTACTCCCATCTCATAGCAATTTTAAAAAGGCAATAAACAAGGGGACTTTAACAAGTTTTTTAAAAACAATAGGCTTGCCTTATCCTAAAAGTCAAGTTATAACAGAAGGATTAACACCCGATTTAAATAAGGTAACTTACCCTGTGCTTATTAAACCTATTGAAAGTCCAGGAGGTGGATTGGGTATTAAAGTTTTTAGAGAAGAATTTGAATTTTTAGATTTTATAAACTCAAACGATTCTAAAAACAATTACCTCGTACAAGATTATATTGAAGGCTATGATATTGATTGTAGTGTGCTATGCAAAAAGGGAGAAGTTTTAGCTTACACCATACAAAAGCCAAATATGTTTGGAGGAAGTAAGTTTGCTCCTCAAATTTCATTCAAATTTGTAAAAGAAGATGCCATAATAGACCAAGTAAAAACCTTAATGAAAGCATTAGATTGGTCTGGAGTGGCGCATCTTGATATGAGGTTTGATGAAAATTCGAAAAATTATAAGGTAGTGGAAATAAACCCAAGATTTTGGGGCTCTCTAGAAGCATCATTATTTGCAGGCGTAAACTTCCCATACTTATACTACCTATCAAGTTTAGATAAATCGTTTGAAACTCCAGATTATAAATTAATAGATTTTATGCTATTAAAGGGCTTAGTAAAAAGTATTAAAAAAAATAAAAGTCAATTATTAAAATTAAAATTTATTTTTAACAACACACCTATTAAATACATGTTAAGCGACCCAAAACCAACGATTTATAGATCAAGTCGTTTTATTTTAAGAAAACTGAATTTTAGTAATTAAACTCCAATTGCCTGGTGTAGTTTACAATAGCATTCGCTACAATGCTCCTGCCTTTATCATTCCAATGGCTATCATAAATTAATGTCGTAGGTGTTTTAGACGACTCTAAATCAGTAGTTAAATCTATAAATTTAAAATTATTTGTCTTTAAATAATTTTTAAACGCATTTGGTGTATTTCTTTTTTCTAATAAGAGAACAAACCTTAATTTATCGAAATTATAAGTTTCTACCAACTTATTAAAATTAGCTAAATATTTAGGATTAATTTCATCAACTTCCTGAAGCTTGTTTTTATTCTTAGATCTTATCTCTGGTTTTATTTTGAAGGCTATTAATTCTCTAAAACGTGTTTTTAAATCTCCTGTTACACCTATACTATTTAAGTATACTAACAATTTAAATTTACGTAAGTTTCTATAAAAGGGAGTTTCTAAGTTCATTCTGTCCTGAATTACAGCATACTCCCCTCTTTGTAAATCTGTATTAAATTTAAGATCTATAAAAACATAATCGATTAGATTAAAATCGTCTTTATACTTATTGATTAAGTTAAGTTCATCGGCAAAGTCATAGCCCGCGTAAGCATACTCATAAACTTCAAAATCAGTTAACTGGTTTTCTATTTTTTTTCCTACAGAAAATTGATAGTCTTGATGGAACCCCTCTATATATGAGTCTCCAACTAATGCTATTTCTTTTTTTTCTTTTGAAGGTGCAAACTCGCGATAGGAATTGAAACCTGAATTATTTATTCGGAATTCGGAAAAATTTTGACGTCTATTACCGGTAACTGAAAACCCATTTTGATTAGGTTGCCACTTCTCCACTTTATTTTCATCAATAATTCGAACTGGATAATCTTTAGTTAAATGAAACCCTCTAACCACTAGCTCTAAAACTAAAACAATCAATAAACTATAAAAAGCACCTTTAAAAAATATTTTTTTCATCTCTTAGCTTATTAAATAATTAAAATTGAAAATAAATAAACGATCGATCAATTTTGCTATCATAAAATAACAACATGCAAAGAACAACAACTGCATAGGCAATTAACCGAATGTACTTAGATTTAAATTTAAACGGCGCGCGTTCGTCACGTCTAATTAAGTATTCATAAATAACAAAGAGCATTATTAAAATATAATAATCAATCATTCTGAAACCTCTGGGATGCATATATGAATAAAACGTAAACTCCGTAAACATTCTTGAAATATAGCTAAATGCATCACCAATAGTAGCCGACCTAAAAAACACCCACGAAAAGGTCACAAGACTAAAAACCATTACCATTCGAAGTACTTCGTTTATTGATGGCAATAATGAGTGCTCCCCTATTGTAGAATTTTTATATTTTGAATTTTTGCCCAATAAAAATATAGGAACAAATGCTATGGCATGAAAAGCACCCCAAAACAAATAGGTCCAATTAGCACCATGCCATAAGCCACTAATTAAAAATACAATGGCAATGTTTCTAATTGAAATTAATTTTGATTTACGAGAGCCTCCTAATGGAATATAAACATAGTAACGAAACCAATCGGACAAAGAGGTGTGCCAACGCACCCAAAACTCGGCAATATTTCTTGAAAAATATGGGAATTTAAAATTAGATTTTAATTCTATTGCAAAAAGCTTAGCTGTACCAATGGCTATATCAGAATACCCACTAAAATCCCCATAGATTTGAAAACTAAAAAATACCGCTCCTAATAATAGAGTTGATGCGGAATAGTCCGCGTAATTCGCAAAGATATCGTCAACAATGGGTCCCAACGAATCTGCAATAACCATTTTTTTAAACAATCCCCATAAAATAAGTTTTAGGCCGCTTACACATTGGTTATAATTAAATGTTCTTCTGTTTGTAATTTGATGTAATAAATTAGAAGCTCTTTCAATTGGGCCAGCAACTAACTGCGGAAAGAAACTAACAAAAGCAGCAAAGGCCAAAAAGTTTTTGGTAGGCTTTAATTTTTTATAATAAATATCAAACGAATAAGACATCGTTTGGAACGTATAAAAGGAAATACCAACAGGTAAAATAATATTTAATGTCCAGGTGCTTTTTATATTATACCCTAACAAGGAGAACATATCTATCCACGAATCCACAAAAAAATTATAGTATTTAAAAAAACCTAGTAAGCCTAAATTAAACAGAACACTACCCCACAACCATGCCTTGCGCACGTTTTGTTTTTCGTTTTTATGAATAGCAATACCTATAAAATAATCAACGATTGTACTTAACAATATTAAGAACAGAAATCTCCAATCCCACCAACCGTAAAAAACATAACTTGAAATAAGAAGTAAAATATTTTGACCTTTTATGCTTTTTTTTAATGCTAACCAATACAGCATAAAAACCACAAAGAGAAATAAAAAAAACTCTAAAGAATTAAATATCATGTTTTTCTAAATATTACTCAAATATGGTTGAAGTCGAGAATATTACCAAATACTTTCTTTAAACGGTAAAAAATATTACATCAATGCCAAAATAACAACTAAAATCAAAAATCAGGTTACGTTATAAAACTAAAAAAGCCCTGTTTTCACAGAGCTTTAAAATATATTCTTTACTTTTAAATTTACATATCATTAAAAATAGAATGCATCAAACGTTTTTTATCGTTTATACTCTCTTCTAACGAAATCATAGTTTCTGTTCTATAAACACCCTCAATATCATCTAATAAAAAGATAACTTCTTTAGCGTGCTCTGTGCTTCTTGCTCTAATTTTACAGAAAATATTAAACTTACCTGTAGTAATATGTGCAACAGTAACAAAAGGAATCTCATTAATTCGCTCTAAAACAAATTTAGTTTGAGATGTATTATTTAAATAAACACCTACGTAAGCAATAAATGAATAGCCTAATTTTTTATAATCTAACATTAAAGAAGAACCTTTAATAATTCCAGCTTCTTCCATTTTTTTTACACGAACATGAACTGTACCTGCAGAAATTAATAATTTTTTTGCGATATCAGTAAAAGGAATTCTTGTATTGTCGATTAACATGTCAAGAATTTGATGATCTATTTCGTCTAATTTGATTTTTCCCATAATTAACTATTCTTATATATGAGGCAAAATTAATACATTTTTATTAAAAATACAGAACTATTTCTATGTTTTATTTCGATAAAAGCAATAATTTCTCATTATTTAATATTACGAAAACGTTTTCGTAACCTAATTCCAACAAACCTCCTTCAGCGTTATAAACTTCAACTCCTTTAGCATCAATCTCTTTGTGGCCATATAATTCATCTAACTTTTCAATTTTATCTATTTTTGGTATAAATTTCACCTTATTATCAATTAAGCGTTCTTGAAACAACACGCCCACATCTACCAAAACGCCATTTACTTTTGCATTCCTAATAATAACATCTAGAAAACATTTTCCATTTTCTGGAATGGTGAAATAAGGCTCATACTCACTTCCGGTAACCTCTGTTCTAGCTATATAGTCTAACGAAGCTAAATATGACACATATATTAACTCTCGCGTCACCTCCCTTCCGTAATCATTAGCAGAATGTCCGGCTTCGAACAAAATAGTTGGTACGTTCTCACTTTGAAATGTATCTCCAACACAATTTAAATTAAAAGCATCGTCATACACGCCAACTTGATCGGGTATAATACCTTGCAGAGCGCTCTTCATTACCCCAATTAACTCCATGGCTATTTTTCGATTAGGCGTAACTGTACAGGCCTCGTCTTGCGCTGGCGCTAAAAAAGAAACGGTTGCCAATTTATTTGTATTTCCCGCACTAAATATAGTGCGCTGTCCATGTAAATTATAGCAAAAATGAGGTTTAAACTTCTCAAAAGCGTTGCGAAGCACTACACTTTCCGGCTGTGTTCTGTTTTGAGCATCCCTATTCAAATCCACCTGATTAGCATTAATTCTAGTATAAGCTAAAGCACCATCAGGATTTAAAATAGGAATAATATATAAGGTACAAGCTTCTAAAATGTAATTAAGGTTAGAATTGGTACTCAATAGGCTATTAAAGAGATCAAATAAAGCCTTAGTAGTTGTCGATTCATTACCGTGCATTTGAGACCACATGAGTAATCGTTTTTTACCACTACCAATTTTTAAACCATAAATAGGATTTGATAAAACAGATTTACCAATAGTTTCTACTTGAACATGTTTTGATATTTTTTCCAACAAAGGTTCAATGTGTTTATTGGTAATATATCGATGAGATAATTGATCTTCTTTATGCTGTAAAAACAACTCCTTAATATCTTCTAATTGCATGTTAATTATTTTGTGTAGACAAATGTAAACAATTACTTTTTTACATTTGTAAACAATAAAATTAAACGATTTGTTTACAATACTAAACAAGAACTCTAGCTTAAGCTTAATTTTAAACCTCAAAAATAAGCCTAAATCTTAAATAGTAAATAAAATACATTAAATCAATTATTTAACATGTTTTATTTAAACCAAAACTTAACATAAACCCTCAGCTCTAGCACAATATATTTCCTGGTTTCAAGTTATATTGTTACATTTGTAACATCATCTACCCCAGACCACTATTTACAATGATAAACACAGAGGATTTTATTAAAAGATTACAAAAAGTAATAGATTACTACGGTGAGTCTGCGTCTTCTTTTGCTGAAAAAATTGGCGTCCAACGCTCAAGTATTTCACATATATTATCCGGCCGAAACAAACCAAGTTTAGACTTTATTTTAAAAGTACTCACCGCCTTCCCCGAAGTTGATTTGTATTGGTTGTTTAACGGTAAGGGGGCTTTTCCTTCTGAAGAAAAAACTAAAGAACCCATTCAACAGAATATCACAGTAACACCTTCAATCCCCAAATTACCCCCAATTGAAATAGATAATAACAAAACAATAGATCGTATTGTTGTATTTTATTCTGACGGAAGTTTTAAAAACTATGAAAATTAACAGTATTGTTTAGTAGCTTTGTAAGCAAAACAATAAAAAATGCGTGCATTACTTCTTTTAGCTTTTCTTCTTAGCCTAACAAGCTGCTATGAATCCACAAGAAACTGTAAAGATTACAAAACAGGTACATTTCGTTTTGACTACATTGTAGATGGCACTTCAAAAAGCGCTAACTTTAAGAGAACAGAACGCTATAGTATTAATTTTTATGATGGGAAAACAGACAGTTCTGAAGTGAAATGGATCAATGATTGCGAGTTTGTATTATACAAAATAAACCCAAAATCAATCGCAGAAAAAGACCCTATCCATATGAAAATACTAACCACTACAGATAGCTCGTACACCTTTGAATACGCCAAAGCCTCTTTTAACGAAGGTGAGCCCCAGCGAAAAGAAAAAGGAATAGCTATTAAAATTGACTAAGCAGCTTTCCGTAATATTATATTACTTAAAGATTAATCCTTAATCAAAAGGATATAAAAAATGTTCTACTAGTTGAAATTTCAGTTGTTTTTCTTGCGTAATTTCATAGGTTAGAAGTACTTCTCCCCAATATTGACCATCGGAAAAATCAGCTATAATCCATTTATGATTTAGCATTTTTACTGTATTCAACAGCATCTTTCTGCCTTCACCTGAAGCATAAGGAATAATTGGGTGATCGCCTTTTACTTCATTCATCTTATACAATTCATCTTTAATAAACGGAATCAATTCATCTATTTTATAGCCATCATTTTCAAAATAACTAATAGCATCTTCATTTCTATAAAGATTGAAATGCGATAATTCTAAAATATCATTATGTAAAACAGCAACAGAATCCTTATATTTTTTAAGCTGCGTGTTACTTGTTACTAACTGCTTGTCTATATCCTCAAAAATTCGTTTTGAGCTAACGTATTGAAACAATACCAAAAGCGCCGTAAACACAAATAAATACATAAAAATTCTCTGCTTCATTATAATTTTTATTTAAACTGTTATTTTCAATCCGTCGTAAGCCAAAAATACATTTTTTGGTAACATTTCCTCAACATCATCATGAAACCCCAACAAATGACTTATATGCGTTAAATAGGCCTTCTCAGGGTTAACTCTTTTTATAAACTCCAGGGCTTCCTCTAGATTAAAATGTGAGTGATGTGGCTCTATACGCAAAGCATTAACCACCAAAACTTTTACATTTTTAATTTTTTCAACTTCCTTATCCGAAACCGTTTTCATGTCGGTTAAATACGCAAATTCCTTAAATCTAAACCCAAAAACTTGCAACTCATGATGCTTCCCGCTTACAGGAATCACCGTTAAGTTTTTTAATTTAAATGGCTTATTTTTAAGTCTGTGCGTAACAACTTCCGGAGCTCCTGGATACCTGTTTTCTTTTTTAAAAACATAATCAAAACGCTTTTTTATAGATTTCAAAACACGTTTATGGCTGTAAATAGGAATATCACCTTGGTTGAAATAAAACGGCCTAATATCATCCAAACCTAAAACGTGATCGGAATGCTCATGCGTAAATACAATGCCATCAATTCGCTTTACATGCTCCCTAAGCATTTGGATTCTAAAATCAGGACCACAATCTACAACATAGGTAAACGCATCCCACTCCACCAGAACAGAAACACGTAAACGCTTGTCTTTAGGGTTCTCGCTTAAACAAACTGGATGATCGCTTCCTATAACTGGAATGCCTTGAGAAGTACCGGTACCGAGGAAAGTAATTTTCAAAAATTTTAAGTTTTTACAAAAATAAGTTTATTTTTTTGTTTGCTACACTTATTTGATACCTTTGTAAGGATAAGACGTAACCTATATAAATTATGGAAATAACCATTACTGGCGATAAAGAGTTTGACGATATCCCATCGTTAAAGTCTAAGGCATTAAAAATCAACTTAAACGCAAACATTTATGGAACCTTTGCGGAAATTGGCGCAGGACAAGAAACTTGTCGTCATTTTTTTAGAGCTGGAGGAGCCTCAGGAACTATCGCTAAAGCTATGTCTGCTTACGATAAAGATTTTAGTGATGCTATTTATGGCGCCGAAGACGATGGACGGTACGTAACCGAAGCACGCTTAAGAAAAATGCTTGCCCACGAAATGGACCTAATGGAAAATAGGCTAACCCGTGAAAAAAACCCAAATAAAATATTTTTTACGTACGCCAACACAGTTGCAACAATTGATTTTGCTAAGCAATTTAAAGGTCATGGCTGGGTAGGAATTAAATATCAAGTTGAAGCTGGAGCTGAGTACAACGAAATAATCCTGCATTTACGTTTTAAAGAAACTGATGCACGACTGCAACAAGAAACGCTTGGTGTTCTAGGTACAAATTTGATTTATGGTGCGTTTTACAAGTATAATGAGCCTAAAAAGTTATTGCGTTATTTGTACGACCATTTAGATAAAGACCAGTTAGAAATTGACACCATTAACTTTTCAGGACCTGTTTTTAAAGATATCGACAACCGATTAATGAGTTTGCAGCTTGTTAAAAATGGCATGACAGACGCCGTAATGTTTGGTCCAGACGGCACCAACGTTTTACCGGCTCGTGTGTTTTATAAGAAAAACATTTTAGCACTTAGAGGTAGTTTTAGACCAGTAACAAAAGTAAATATGGCAATGTATGAGAAATCATATGAAATGTTTATTAAGGAAAATAAAGTTGATGAAAAGAAAACCGTTGTGGTTTTTGAAATTACACTATCTAATTTAAGAGCCGAAGGTGAAATTGACGAGCAAGATTTTATAGATCGTGCAGATTTATTATGCTCTCTAGGACAATCGGTTATGATATCCAACTTTCAAGAATACTTTAAGGTGGTTGAATACTTCTCTAACTACACAAAAGCTAGAATGGGATTAGCAATGGGTGTTAGTAATTTAGTAGATATTTTTGATGAAAAATACTATCGCCATATGAGCGGTGGTATTTTAGAAGCCTTTGGTAAACTATTCTTTAAAGACTTAAAAGTTTACCTGTACCCTATGAAGGATACTGAAACCGGAGAGCTCATAACTAGCGAAAACCTAAAAGTTTACCCACGTATGAAAGAGTTATATAAATTCTTTAAATACAACGGAAAAGTTATCGATATAGAAGATTACGATGAAAGCATCATGAATATATTTTCTAGAGAGAT
Source organism: Algibacter sp. AS12 (assembly GCF_046736315.1). Lineage (NCBI taxonomy): Bacteria > Pseudomonadati > Bacteroidota > Flavobacteriia > Flavobacteriales > Flavobacteriaceae > Algibacter > Algibacter sp. AS12. The sequence continues at coordinate 3,713,580 of NZ_CP151841.1, read as the reverse complement.
TTTACGTAAAATTTCGCAAGGCGAAAAAGGTTGGGAAGAAATGGTACCTGAAGGCACTGCTGAGTTAATTAAAGACTACAGGTTATTTGGGTACACTAGAAGACCACTCACCTTAAGCAGAAACATTACAAGAAAGAAAAAGTAAAACGCGATAAAAAAAATAAAAAACGGCTATTTTGTACAAATAGCCGTTTTTTTTATACAAACTGGTAAATTAATTTTCTAAAATTTGCGCCGCATGATCTTTGGTTTTTACCTTTTGAATAACACGATCTACAACACCTTCCTCGTTAATTAAAAATGTCATTCTGTGAATACCGTCATATTCCCTACCCAAAAACTTTTTAGGCCCCCAAACACCAAAGGTATTAATAACCGTTTTATCCTCATCTGCTAACAACGGAAATGGAAATTCATGTTTGTTTTTAAAATTTGATTGTCTTTTTGCAGAATCCGCACTAACACCTAACAGCTCATAGCCTTGCGCTTTAAGTTCGGCGTAATTATCTCTTAAATTACAAGCTTCAACCGTACAACCTGGCGTGCTTGCCTTTGGATAGAAAAACACAACCAATTTTTTACCTTTATAATCGCTTAACGAAATATCATTTCCTTGCTCATCTTTAGCTGTAAAATTAGGAACAGCATCGCCTTGTTTTAGTGTATTCATAGTCTTAACTTTGATTTTTATCAAAAATACAACTTATGACTAAACAAGAAAAGGTAAACTTTGTTAAAAATACACTTTACAAGCTATACCCAGAAATACCAATTCCGTTAGACCATAAAGATCCTTACACCCTATTAATAGCTGTTTTACTTTCGGCGCAATGTACAGATGTTCGCGTAAATCAAATAACCCCTTTATTATTTGAACGTGCCGACAATCCTTTTGACATGATAAAAATGTCGGTAGAAGAAATTAAAGAAATCATTAGACCTTGCGGTTTATCGCCAATGAAAAGCAAAGGCATTTACGGCTTATCAAAAATATTAATTGAAAAGCATAATGGTGAAGTGCCTCAAAGTTTTAAATATTTAGAAGAATTACCTGCCGTTGGCCACAAAACAGCAAGCGTAGTTATGTCTCAAGCCTTTGGTGTTCCTGCATTTCCTGTTGATACTCACATTCACAGATTAATGTACCGATGGAATTTAACCAATGGAAAAAATGTAGCACAAACCGAAAAAGATGCGAAACGTTTATTTCCTGAAGAATTGTGGAATGACCTACATCTTCAAATTATTTGGTATGGTCGTGAATATTCACCCGCTCGAGGTTGGGATTTAGAAAAAGATATTATTACTAAAACTATTGGAAGACAATCTGTTTTGGATGATTATTATAAATCAAAAAAGCCCTAATTCATAGAATCTGGGCTTTTTTTTTTAAAACTTTTAATTCAGAAGCGCTTCAAACTTCATTTTTTTATAATCTATAACACTTAAAGCTTTTGAGTAATTGAGAAGAAAATCAACTGTCTCCCCTTTCGGCTCAAGTTTTTCAATGTTTTTTAAAGAATCTTCAGAGTAAATTTTTTCCATTTTATCTATTTAAAGGGTTAATTCTAATAGAAAACGAAACAAGATTTACTTTATTGCATCAATTCGTTAAAACTATATTATGCTTATCTATTATTTTACGCAAATTAATAAGTGCATAGCGCATTCTTCCTAAAGCAGTATTAATACTAACACCCGTTCTTTCAGAAATCTCTTTAAAACTCATATCGTTATAAATACGCATCATTAACACCTCTTTTTGATCGTCAGGAAGTTCATCAACCAATCGTCTTACATCATGTTCTACCTGTTCTTTAATAATCGTTTTTTCAGCATTCAAGCTACTATCGCTTAAAACAGAAAAAATATTAAAATCGCCAGCATTATCAAATTTAGGCATCCTGTTATTTTTTCTAAAGAAATCTATCACTAAATTATGCGAAATACGCATTACCCAAGGTAAAAACTTACCTTCTTCGTTATACGCACCTCGTTTTAGAGTTCTTATAACTTTAATAAAAGTATCCTGAAAAATATCTTCAGCAACATCTCTGTCGTATACTTTCGAGTAAATAAAACTGTAAATTCTTTGCTTGTGCCGTTTAATTAAAATTTCTAGCGCGCTTTCATCACCTTTAATGTAGTTGCTTACTAGAATCGCATCTGTAATAAGTTCTTGTTGCATAATGTTTACTTTTAATGCACGAAGTAAAACCTCGTTGCTTGGGGGTTATTAAGTTTAAAAGTAATTTTATGCTATAGATACGTGTTTATGAAGTTATTATAAGTCAAATATAACAACAATCGTTCCTAAAAAACAATAAATCATAATTTTTTTTAACTTTTTATTCGATAAACGGTTATTTTTTATGCTCGCCCACTTGTATTATCTTTACAAATTATTTCGACAAACATCCTATGAACACTAATATTTCCGAAGTTAACCCAAAAGAAAACATCATTATAAAAGGTGCAAAACTGCATAACCTTAAAAATATCGATGTTGTTATTCCAAGAAACAAATTAGTGGTTATTACGGGCTTATCGGGTTCAGGAAAATCAAGTTTAGCTTTCGATACGCTTTATGCCGAAGGTCAACGACGCTATGTAGAAAGCTTATCAAGTTATGCACGTCAGTTTTTAGGGCGATTAAACAAGCCAAAAGTAGATTATATAAAAGGCATTGCCCCTGCTATTGCTATAGAGCAAAAAGTAAATTCTACAAATCCACGCTCTACAGTAGGTACAACTACCGAAATTTACGATTATCTTAAGCTACTATTTGCTAGAATCGGAAAAACCTACTCACCAGTTTCTGGTTTAGAAGTAAAAAAAGACACGGTCACAGATGTTTTAGAATACATTAAAACATTTCCAGAAAGAGAAAAACTACTGCTCCTCGCTCCTATTTATTTAGAAGAAGGACGCACCATTGAGGACAAATTAAAAACATTAAACCAGCAAGGTTACGCACGTATAAAAGTTAACGACGATGTTTTAAGAATAGACGAAGCTCTGTCTATAACCAAAAAAGACACCATACTATTAGTTGTAGATAGAGTGATCACCAAAAATGAAGAGGATTTTTACAACCGATTAGCAGACGCCGTACAAACAGCTTTTTTTGAAGGTAAAGGCGAATGTATTATCGAAACCTTAAGCAATAACAAACAACGACCATTTAGTAATAAATTCGAATTAGATGGTATTAACTTTCTAGAACCTAATGTTCATTTATTCAGTTTTAACAATCCCTATGGCGCCTGCCCAAAATGTGAAGGTTATGGCGATATTATTGGTATTGATGAAGATTTAGTAATTCCAAACACAGGGCTTTCTATATATGAAAGTGCCATTTTTGCTTGGCGAGGAGAAAGCATGAGTTGGTATAAAGACCAATTGGTAAACAACTCACATAAATTCGATTTCCCTATTCATAAACCTTATTTTGAGCTAAGCGATTCCCAAAAACAATTGGTTTGGACAGGAAATAAACATTTTGAAGGTTTAAACTCCTTTTTTGCCGAGTTAGAGTCTAAAGCTTATAAAATTCAAAATCGGGTAATGTTATCACGTTACCGCGGTAAAACCAAATGCAAAACCTGTAACGGTAAACGCTTACGTTTTGAAGCTAATTACGTAAAAATTGCCGGTGCCACACTTACCGATTTGGTAGAAATGCCATTAGATAAGCTCACCATCTTCTTTAAATCGCTAAAACTAAACGATCACGACACGCATATAGCCAATAGATTATTAAAAGAAATAAATAACAGGCTATCATTTCTTGCCAATGTTGGTTTAGATTATTTAACGCTAAACAGAAAATCGAACACCCTTTCTGGTGGCGAAAGTCAGCGTATAAACCTTGCAACATCGTTAGGAAGTAGTTTGGTTGGTTCCATGTACATTCTGGATGAACCTAGTATTGGCCTACACCCTAAAGATACCGAACGTCTTATTTCTGTTTTAAAATCCTTACGCGATTTAGGTAACACAGTAATTGTGGTGGAACATGATGAAGATATCATGAAAGCCGCAGAATACATTATCGATATTGGACCCGAAGCGGGAACCTTTGGCGGACATGTAGTTGCAGATGGCACTTATGCCGATATTTTAGCATCACAATCCTTAACAGCCAAATACTTAAACGAAGAGTTAAAAATCGAAGTTCCCAAAACACGCAGAACATCAAAATACCATGTCGATATTATTGGCGCTCGCGAAAACAACCTAAAAAACATCAACGTTAGCTTTCCTTTAGGCATGCTAACCGTAATTACAGGAGTTTCAGGTAGTGGAAAAAGCACCTTGGTTAAAAAAATATTATTCCCTTCGCTTCAAAAAAAGCTAACCGATTTTGGAGATAAACCAGGACAATTTACCGAGCTAAAAGGAAATTTTAGCAATATAAATCACATCGAATTTGTAGATCAAAATCCAATTGGGCGCTCATCAAGATCCAACCCGGTAACCTATATAAAAGCATACGATGATATTCGCGCGCTGTTTTCAAAACAGAAATTAAGCACCATAAGAAACTACCAAGCAAAACACTTTTCGTTTAACGTAGATGGCGGACGTTGTGAAACTTGCAAGGGCGAAGGTCAAGTAACCATTGAAATGCAATTTATGGCCGATGTGCATCTAGAATGCGAAACCTGCAAAGGCAAACGCTTTAAAAAGGAAGTCCTAGAAGTTACATTTGCCGATAAAAACATAGACGATATTTTAAACTCAACAATCGACGATGCCATTGCTTTTTTCGAAGCTACCGAGCAAACAAAAATTAAAAACAAACTCCAACCACTACAAGATGTTGGTTTGGGTTATGTTACTTTAGGACAAAGCTCGTCTACCCTATCTGGTGGCGAAGCACAACGTATTAAATTGGCTTCATTTTTGGGTAAAGGAAACAATAAAGAAAAAGCGCTATTCATTTTCGACGAACCTACAACCGGACTCCATTTTCACGACATTCAAAAGTTACTAAAATCATTTAACGCTTTAATAGCCAAAGGCCACTCTATTATTGTTGTCGAGCACAATATCGATTTAATTAAATGTGCCGATCATATTATCGACCTTGGTCCAACGGGCGGCGAAAAAGGCGGGAATCTAGTAGCAACTGGAACTCCAGAAGAAATATCTAACATAAAAGCATCTCAAATTGGTAAATATTTAAAAGAGAAGCTATAATTCCCTTTTTATTATTTAGGCGTTACCACAAGGGTCGGGCTTTCACAAGTCGCTCTCTTCGAGGAGAGCTCCAACAATTGCTCAATCCCTAACGCACCTATTTGCGAAATTTTAGTCTAACGCCACAAGTTAGTACATTTTACTTATTTCTTTTCTAAAAAGAGGCGTTTCAATAAAATAATTTCTTCTTAAAAAAACTTGACCTTTTTAGCACAAAACACAACCCGCTAAAAACCAACCAACTAACAATAACAAGACTGTTAAAACCAAGTTAATACAGCAATCTAATCGTTTTTTTGGCACGCAAATTGAAAACCACTAAACAACAAAGCGAAAGCCGAAAAGCTAAAGAGTAGGCACAATGAAATCCTTATGATTATGAAAAGAGTAGTACTAGTATTTGCAAGTTTGTTGATAGGATTAACAACTGCATCAGCAACCGAAACCAACACACACAAACCAACAATAAAAGTAGAAAAAAGAAAAAGCAACCAGCTATCGCAACCTATTAAGTTTATAGAAAACGGTGTGGAGTTTTTAATTTTCTCAGATGGTAGTTTCGATTTTAATACAAAACACACAAAACACTTCAACCCATTACCATATAACAAAAACAAGTACAGAAACAAAAGTTATAGAGGCCCAAATGCCAATGTACAGTATACACGTTTCTCTAATAAAGGTCTAACAATTACCCACGACAGATTTGGAAAAATTAAACGCATTGGCCATGTAAACATAAATTATGATCGTTACGGACGTATAACTCGTGCAGGTACTGTTAATATGAGCTACGAAAGCAAAAAACATGGCGATTTAACCAAAGTTGGTGGTTTAAAAGTAGAATACAACCGTAAAGGACAAATTGTTAAAACCCGTGGCCAAGTAAAACATAATGTAAAAACAAAGCATTACAATAAATATAAAAGATAATATTTTTTGAGATTAGTTAGTTTAGTTAAAGGTGAAAACCTCGAAGTCGTAAAGGCTTCGAGGTTTTTTATTTATCACATTTAATCTTCAATACCCTTTCCTACTTCAAAAAAGCTTCAACTCATCACTAATACACCCTATAATATAGTTAATGTAATTACTAATGTTTTAATGGAAATTTCAGCTGTAAACTCTATTACATTTTCAGGAAAAAACTTATTTCAAAAAACAAAATATCGTGTTGCTCTATAATGTGCTCATCTATTAAATCGTTAAATTTTCTAATATCCCCATGTTTCAGAATTAATTTTAAATAAGGCCACTTACAAACTAATTACATTACACATGGTAATTTCTGTGTTTTTTTTAGTCAAACTCAAATTAACTCACTTCCATTTCAAAACGCATGTAAATTATTTTATCAATGTTTACAAGGCTTAAAGCAATATATTATTTTTTTGGCACGATGGTTGTAATTACTAAAACAGTAACCCATAAAAAATTACAGTTATGAAAAAGTTTATATTCTTATTAGCAGGTTTAGTCCTAACAGGATTTACTGTTAACGCAACCACAACCAACACTAAAGCAAATGCAAATGAAGCAGCAACATATTATGGAGGTTATGGAAACTCTTTTATATTTAATGTAGATGGCGTAGAGTTTTCTGTTTTTAGAGATGGACAATTCGATTTCAACCTAATTAGAAACAATGCTCAATTTGGCGTAAATATTAATACACGAAATGTAAACCTGAGTTTCAATTCGGGATACGACTATAATGCGTATGTGCAATATGATGAATACGGGGCTATAATTCAAATTGAAAACATTCCTATTTATTATGATTATTACGGTCGTATTAGTCAAGCCGGAAATGTAAACATCTATTATAACAACTTTGGCTACATAAACCGTATTGGAGGGTTAAATGTATATTACAGAAACAACGTGTTTTCTCATTACTCTGGGTTTATCAACATCTATAACAGAGGCTATGTGTACAGACCATGGCACAGATATTACAGCATACCAGCTAGAGATTACTGTGTAGTATACAATAGACCTTACAGACAATTTTACAAACCAGTTCGTTACTCGTATCACAGAGCGTTTCAAAACAACTATAGACCTAGAACAGCTATTGCAACTAGAAGAGGAAATACTATTGCGAGAAACAGAAGTTACGCTACGGTAAATAGAAGCAAAAAAAATGTTACACAAGTTAACAGAAGTACAAATTACAAAAGATCTGTTGCTAGTAACAACACAAGTACAAGACGTACTAGTAGCACTATAAACAGAAGCACTAGAACTATTGGTGATGTAAAAAAACAAGTAAGCAGACGTGATAATGGAACAATTAATAACACTCCAAGAACAACAACGTCTAGAAATAATTCTCAAATAAATAATAGAAGAAGCTCTGGAAACACTAGTAACATAGGTAATAGAACGAGTACTAGAAACAATACGGTAACACCTAACAAAAAAACTACTACAGTTCAAAAACCAAAAACAACAAATACACGTACATATGATAGAAACGATAATATAACTAGAAGTACACAAGCAGCTCAACGTACTGTAAGTAAACCAAGAACAACGCAAAAACGCACAGTTTCAAAGTCTACACAAAGCAGAACACCAAGAGTAACACAAAGCAGAAGTAGTTCTAGCAACAATACAAGATCGACATCAACACGAAGACGATCATAATAATTTTGGTTGGTTAGTTTGAAAATCCCTACGAAAAGTTTGCCTCAAAGCAACATCGTGGGGTTTTTCTTTTTAAGTAAGTTTTAGTCATTTTGGCGAACACGGAAAGTTTCATATTCTAATACCCTAACCCTGTTTCCACTGTTTTCGCTTTCGCGGAAATAATAATCAATTACTTCAGCCTTAAATACTTTTTAATAACGGTTGAAATATCTTCAGATAAATTAAATCTATAAATTGCAAAAACATAAAGTGAAGTTATAAAAATCGACTTTATCGCAATATTAAAAATAGGATGAAAAGGAAATTCCCAGAAATAAAATAATAATGCACTTACCAACAAAAGCATACTTATCTTAAAGGTAGCAAGCGTAAACGGAAACATTTTAAATTTTCTATAAACGAAATATAATTTTATTGTATTATAAAGAAAAACCGCTATAAACGTCGCTATTGCAGCTCCATTTATACCATACATGGGTATAAGCATAATATTTAATAATATCATGACCACAATAATAACAACACCAATAATCAATACCAATCTATAATAATCACTATTAAATAAAATAGCATTATTGCTTCCTAAAAGCGAATCGTACAGCTTAGAAACACTTATTAATAGCACTACATATAAACCAACGCTATATTCCTCATCTATAACAAGGTATAATTGGTTAATATTTAAAATAATCAATAAAAATATTAAACCACCAACTACAAACAAGTTTAAAGAACTACGTTTGTACAAATCTACTAACGACTCGAAATCTCTATCATTTAAATACTTTGCCGACATAGGTGATAATAATTGATGCATAGCACGTTGAGGAACTGCAATAACTGTCGAAATAAAAATAGCTACATTATAATAAGCAATGTTCCTCATAGGATTAAGGTACTGCCCCATCATAACCTTATCAATATCTAAAAGCTGGGTCGCTATTAATCCAGCAACAATAATTAGTGCAGAGTATTTTAAAATATTACTTAATCCGCTTACTTTTTTAAATGTAATTACTGGGAATTTTATACTAAAGGCATAAAATTTCATGACCAACATACGCAAAACATAAATTACCACAAGTCCAGCCATAAACTGCTCTAAACTTATAACTTCAAAATGTAATGCAAACAACAGCAGCATAGTGCCAACCCTATGAAAGACTTCTTTCATGAAATTCCCAAACACCGTTTGCATTTGCACTTTTGCCCAAGCAAAAAACACTTCAAAATAAGCCAAAGCAACCGCTATAAAAAAGGTGTGCCATAAATAACCTTTTATTATTTCATTTTCACTTGATAGAAAATCAGCAATGGCATCATGACTAAAATAGACAATCAATATTAATGGAAGTATAATACAAATAGGCAGTATTAACATTAGCGTTAAAAAACTATTTAACGCCACTCTTGTTTTAAATGTAGAATAGAATTTAACCAAAGTATTATGCATACCAAAAGACATTAACGGCATAATAACATAAGCCAAAGACAGCATATAGCCTACCATTCCGTAATAATCGTCGGTTAAAAACTCAGTGTAAAGAAATAATGTGTTTATAGCGCCTATAAAAAACCCTAAATAGGTAGAAATAATATTCTTAAAGGATTGTGTTGCAACGACGCCCATTATAATAAACTAGCTAATGATTTGGTGAGCGCTTTTCTATGATACTTTTGCAATCCAATGGGATGCGTTTGTAAACTATTATTAAGAAAAGCATTATAATGCTCTAAGATAATTCTTTTTAATGAGTCGTAATCATTGTAATTAAAGTAGTGCCCTGTATTAGTTTCTTTTATAATTTTCTGAACATCGGAATCTTTTGGACCAATAGCAACTATAGGTCTATTTGAAACCATATACTCAAACAATTTACCCGGAACTATACACTTTGTATCTTCTGAATCTATTTCTATCAACAATAAAATTTGAGATTGTTTTTGAAATTTAATAGCTTCTTTATGCGACACATACCCTATGTTATTAACATAATTACTTAAATCATACTTTTCAATAGAACCTAATACTTCATCACTAACAAAACCAACAAAATTAAGTTGTAGGTCTTTAGCCAAACTTGAGTTTTCGATAACCAAATCGCTAAGAACTTTCCAAAATATTTCAGGATTTCTTTTGGATAATAAAGAACCTATATGAGACAAAGTAAATTTATAATCCGTAGTGAAATCTACATGAGCTTCGTCATCATAACCATTTGTAATAACCTCAATGGGTTTACTTGTTATAGCTTCAAACTCTTTTTTAGTAGTAAAGCTTGTAACTATAATTTGACCTGAAGTGTTTAAAACTTGTTTCTCTAAAGCTTTATGCTTAGCTGCAGAACTAGCCATTAACTTTAGTTGTTTATGATAACCAATGGTTGTCCATGGATCTCTAAAATCTGCTAACCACTTTACGCCTAACCTCTGTTTTAATTCTAAACCAATAAGATGCACACTATGTGGAGGCCCTGTAGTAATAATAGATTCTATATTTTCGTTTTTAATATAATTTTCAAGAAAGGCCACCGAAGGCTTTACCCAACCTACTCTGGCATCTGGTATAAAAAAGTTTCCACGCACAAAAAGCATAGCCTTTTCGACAAAAGACTGCTGTTTCTCATTTGAAATAATCCCTTTACTAATGGTTTTTGAAGACTTTTTCGAAAATAACCCCGCCCATTTATATGGTTCCTTTATCGGATGTTTAATTATAGTTACTCTATCTGATACTTCAAGCTCCAAACTTTCATCTACAATAGGATAATTAGGGTTTTCTGGAATAAAAACAATAGGATCAATGTCGAACTCTGGTAAATACTTAACAAATTTCAACCAACGCTGAACACCTGGTCCGCCAGCAGGTGGCCAATAGTAGGTTATTATTAGCGTTTTTTTAGACACTTTTATTCTTTTTGAACTCATAAAACAAACCACCAAGTATTAATAAACCTAACAATATTGAACTTGCTAAGGTTATTTTACTTCCCGTTTTAACCACATCTGGATCAAACTTAAACTCAATAATATGTCTTCCTTTTGGAATTTGCATACCGCGCAAAATATAGTTTACGCGCATATGATTCGTTTCTTTTCCGTCGATAAAAGTTTTCCAACCTTTAGGGTAATAGATTTCCGAGAACACCGCAAAACCATCATTTGAGTTATTGGTTTCATATTTTAAGTAGTTAGGTGTAAACGCCTTTAAATCAATACGCGCTAAAGAATCTACGGCATAACTGTTTTTAATATCCCCATCCAATAATGCAGGTTTCATGTAAACCGCCTTGTTTTTAGAATCTAAACTATCTAAAGCCTTAATTTCATCATTAGCCGATTTTACTTCTTCTATAGTACTTACAAACCAAGCATTACCATTAGTGCTTTCATTTTTAAAAGGAAACGCTCCGCCTTCTTCATCTTGCGCCACAATATACTTTGCATTTAGCATATTAAGCACATTAATATTGTTTCTAGAAATATAAAAATCGAATACTTCGCGATAGCGCCTTAATTCGGCTGCATTATAGCCATTTAGAGAATTATGAAAATAGGATGGCTTTGATGGCCCTGAAACCAAATCGTATACCTTATAATGCGATTTATCTTTTAAAATATATTGATCCACCTCTGTAGCCTGAAATGGTTTATTCATTTGAATTCCAGAAACAAAATCATCATTATTAACGTAGCGTCTATCTACACCAACCAAATCAAAAAGAATTAAAGCTCCAAAAGCAACAATAACCCATTTTTCTTTTAGCTTTTCGGTTAAAAAGAAATAAATAGCACCCGCTGATAATAACACCAAAACCAAAGTTCTAAAAGTATCAGCTGTAAACATAGATTTTCTATCGGCTTTTAGGGCATCAACAAAATCTTGCCCGTAATTTTGACGATAAAAACCATCGTTAGCACCAACAAAATCAAATAAGGAGGGTTTAAATAACAAAAATACTAAAGCCAAACCAGCTGTAATACTTACCGAATATTTTAAGGCTTTAAGCTTAACTTCTTTACCTTCATAATCATTAAAAAGCCTCACCAACCCGAAAATAGCTAAAGCCGGTACGCATAATTCTAAAATAACCTGAATAGAACTTACCGCTCGGAATTTATTATATAGCGGTACAAAATCAATAAACAAGTCCGTTAAAAAACCTAAGTTCTTTCCGTAAGACAACAATAAAGACAGTAGTGTACCTCCAACAAGCCACCATTTTAATCTGCCTTTTACTAAAAACAGAGCAAAAACAAATAAAAATAATACGACTGCCCCTATATATGCTGGCGCTTCAACTATAGGCTGGTCGCCCCAATACGTTGGTGCACGACTCGCTTCTTGTGCTGCTTGAGTTGTGGTTGCTCCTAATTTTCTAAAGGCTTCATAAGTAGCAGAGCCTTTACCAACATCTTCGGAGTTTCCACCACCTGTAAAACGAGGTATAAATAGATTAAAAGTTTCCACAATACCATAACTAAACTGAGTTATATAGTCTCGATCTAAACCATTTGTAATTTCTTTAGGCGAACCATCAGGATTGATTGTTAGCTCACTTTTACCACGTTTACTCTCTTTAACATATTCGTTGGTAGCTAAAAAGTTAGTAGCATTTAGCGCTATAGATAAAACAACAGCAGCAACCAAAATACCAAGGGATTTAAAGTAATGAGGCAACATTTGTTTTTTATAAGCATCTATTAAATATGCAATACCTAATATGATAACCAAAAACATAAGGTAGTACGTCATTTGAAAATGATTAGATACTAACTCCAGCCCCATTGCAATGGTTGTTAATAAAAAACCAACAATATATCGTTTTTGAAACACCAATAAGATACCGCTTAAAACCAACGGCATATAAGCTATAGCATGCGCTTTACTATTATGCCCAACCCCTAAAATTATAATTAAATACGTGGAAAAACCAAAGGCTAGAGCACCTAAAGCAGCCAATTTAAAATCGACTTTTAACACTAGTAAAAACACATAAAAACTTAATAAATACAGAAATAAATAGTCTGCCGGACGTGGCAAAAACCGCAAGGTTAAATCTAATTTTTTAATGTAGTTATGCGGATATTTCGCACCCAATTGATACGTTGGCATGCCTCCAAAAGCACTATTAGTCCAATATGTTTCTTCGCCCGTATCAGCTTTAAAGTCTTTTTGCTGTTTGCTCATGCCAATATACTGCACGATATCATTTTGATAAATAGCTTTACCTTGTAAAACAGGACTAAAATATGCTAATGAAATTACTATAAAACCTAATAAAACTAATACGTGGGGTAATAATTTTTTAATTGATAATGGCATGAATCGTATTTAAGAAAATGATTCTGAAAAATAGTTATAATTTTTCAGAATTAAGTATAATGAGATTACTAAACTTTAAGCGAATAATTCCTGTTAAGCGGAACAATAAAAAAGAGAGCACTACTCTATTTCCTCATAATCCACATATTCTCCAACATTTTTGTTTGAAGTTTTTGTTTCCGGGATTTTATCAATAGTTATTTCGCCTTCCTTTTTTTCAGTCTGTTGATTTTGTCTTTTTTGAAATTGACCAAACTGACCTCCAAAACGTTCTTCGGCTTTTTTAGCAGCGAATTTAAGCAGTAAAGGTGCAAAAATTCTAGAAAGAATTTTAATTCCGTAATACACCAAGGCTATTATAAGAATGGTTTTTAATAAACCCATTTTTTAACTTTTATGATTTAATTTAACAAAAATACAATTCTATCTGTTTAAAAAAGGCTCAAGAATGATAAAAAAAGCATAAAATATCTATATTTGACAACCTTTAATACATTTTATTAAAGAAATAATTAAACCTTAGTATTATGACCCCAATAAAATCTAAATTGTTTTTCCTGCTATGCCTAGTAACCACTCAGGCATTTTGTCAATATACAGATGTAATTAATTCTAATAGACCTGGAGTATCTAGAAGTGCTTTTTCTGTAGGTACCAATGTGGCACAATTAGAAATAGGACCTTATAGTGTTAAGGAAGAAAGAACACCAGCAACAGCTTATGAAGTTTCTGGTTTTGGAGTTGATTTTGCCGCACGATACGGATTATTATTTGAAGAATTAGAATTAAATATTGAAGGTACCTACCAAAATGACACAAAATCATTTGCTTCCAATTTTTCTTCTGATCAAGATCGAGGTAATTTTAAATTTTTGGCTATAGGCGCTAAATACCTTGTATACGACCCTTATAAGAACGCTGAAGAGGATAAACCTAACCTTTACAGTTGGAAAGCTAATAGACAATTTAAATGGAAAACTTTAATTCCTGCCGTATCTGTATACTTAGGAGCAAATTACGACACAAAACCTAATCCTTATACCTATTCTGGTATTGAAGGATTCAGCCCTAAAGTAATGATTGCTACGCAAAACAATTTTTCTGGAGGATGGGTGTTTGTAATGAATTTAATAAAAGACAGAATTGGAACAGAACAATCTGATTTTCAATATATCTTAACTTTAACACACTCCTTTAGTCCTAAATGGGTTGTTTTTGGTGAAACACAAGGCATACATAGTGATTTTTATGCAGACAATCTTTTTAGGTTTGGTGGCGCTTATTTATTATCTAAAAACTTTCAATTAGACACCGCCGCAACCTTTAATACTAAAGACACACCATCGATATTTGGTGTTAATTTTGGAGCGTCGTATCGCTTAGATTTCCATAAAGATAAAGAGATTGACAACGGCACGTCTGCTGAAGATCAAGGCGGATTTCAATTACCAAAAGCTAAAGGAAAAAAGAAGAAAAAGAATAAAGAAGCAGATAATCCTGAAAAAATTAATAAACGCAAAAAGAAAGACGTAGATTTTGATGATTAAACTCATTAATTGCTAACCAAAATATATGATAACACTTAAAGAAGTAAAAAATAAAAAGGAACTAAAAGCTTTTGTAAAGTTTCCTTTTAAGCTCTATAAAGACTCAGAATTCTGGGTTCCTCCTATTATTAGCCAAGAAATAAAAACCTTTAGTAAAAAAGAAAACCCAGTTTTTGATGATGCAGAAGCACAACTGTTTTTAGCATACAAAAACGGTGTTATAGTAGGTAGAATAGCTGCTATAGTAAACTGGTTAGAAATTAAGGAGCAGAAAATAAAAAAAATGCGTTTTGGATGGTTTGATTTTATTGATGATCAAGACGTATCTAAAGCACTTTTAAATGAAGTAGAAAAAATAGGAAAAGCTTATAACTTGGAATATATAGAAGGTCCTGTAGGATTTTCTAATTTAGATAAAGTTGGTGTAATGACTGAAGGTTTCGATTCTATAGCACCAATGGTAACGTGGTACAACTATGCCTACTATGCTAAACATTATAGGGATGCTGGTTACGTGGTTGAAAAATCATATTCTGAAAGTAAATTTCCTTTTGAAAATGTGAAGCCAGAGTTTTTCAAAAAAGCACAAGAACTTATTAAACGACGCTATCAACTTAAAGCTTTAAAATTAACAACTACAGAAGAGGTTATGCCCTATGCAGATAAAATGTTCGATTTATTTAATGAAAGCTACGCATCCCTGTCTTCTTTTGTTGCTATTAATGAGGTACAAAAAGCCTATTTTAAAAAGAAATTTATAAGTTTTATAAATCCTGAATACATCAAATTTGTTGTAGATAAAGACGATAAAATGATTGGTTTCGCTATTGTTATGCCCGCTTTCGCGAAAGCTTTACAGAAAATGAATGGTAAATTATTTCCATTTGGATTTAGACATATATTAAATGCTAAAAAGAATAGTAAAGACGTTATATTTTATTTAATAGGCATTCATCCAGACTACCAAAATAAAGGTGTTCATGCTGTAATATTTAACGAATACTACGAAACCTTTAAAGCTAAGGGCATAGAAACTTGCTACAGAACTCCGGAGTTAGAAGATAACGAAGCCATTCATAAAATATGGAAACACTTTTCGCCAGAAGTTTATAAACGACGAAAAACATTCAGAAAAAATCTTGCATAAAAAAAATCCGATTCAAAATTGAATCGGATTTTTTCATAAATATATGTATTAATCTACTCGCCCATTGCAGCAATTAAAGCTGCAGATAAACGCTTGTATGTTCCGTTTTCTAATCGGTCTCTAATCGCATCAAAAGCATCTAGAGTTTCCGAAACATCCTCTAAAGTATGTGTTGCTGTAGGTATTAATCTAAGCAAAATTAACCCTTTAGGTATAACTGGGTAAACCACTATAGAACAGAATATTCCGTAATTCTCACGTAAGTCTCTTACTAAAGCCATGGCCTCAGGAATACTTCCTTTTAAATATACTGGAGTTACACAACTTTGAGTTGTACCAATATCGAAACCACGCTCTTTTAAACCAGATTGTAATGCATTAACATTCTCCCATAATTTGTTTTTCAACTCAGGCATAGTTTTAAGCATTTCTAAACGCTTAAGTGCACCAACCACCAATTGCATTTGCAAAGATTTTGCAAACATTTGAGAACGTAAATTATATTTTAAGTAATCAATTATTTCTTGATCTCCTGCAATAAAAGCTCCAGTACTCGCTAAAGACTTCGCAAAAGTTGCAAAATAAACATCAATATCACCTTGAACACCTTGCTCTTCACCTGCACCTGCTCCTGTTGCTCCTAAAGTTCCGAAACCATGAGCATCATCAACAAATAATCTGAAATTAAATTTCTTTTTAAGTGCTACAATTTCTTTTAAGCGCCCTTGCTCACCTCGCATTCCAAAAACACCTTCAGAAATTACAAGAATCCCTCCACCTGTTTGTTCTGCCATTTTAGTAGCACGCTCTAAATTCTTTTCTAAACTAACAATATCGTTGTGCTTATAGGTAAAACGTTTTCCCATATGTAAACGAACACCATCAATAATACATGCGTGCGCATCAACATCATAAACAATGATATCATCTTTAGCTACCAATGCGTCTATAGTAGACACCATACCTTGATAACCAAAATTTAAAAGATAAGCCGCTTCTTTGCTAACAAATGATGCTAATTCATTTTGAAGTTTTTCATGTAAATCTGTGTGACCAGACATCATTCTAGCCCCCATTGGATAAGCAGAACCATATTCAGCAGCTGCTTCAGCATCAACCTTACGTACTTCAGGATGATTTGCTAAACCTAGATAATCATTAATACTCCAAGTAATAACATCTTTTCCTTGAAATTTCATACGGTTAGAAATTGCTCCTTCTAACTTAGGAAATACAAAGTAACCTTCTGCTTGTGACGCCCATTTACCTAATGGCCCTTTGTCTTTGTAAATTTTTTCGAATAAATCTTTCATTTATTATAATCGTATTGCTATTAAAATTAAGACATAACTACAACTAGTTAATCGCTTTTAAAGAGAATTAAACAAGATATGCTTAAAATTAAAGAAGCTTTTAGTATTTAGTTAGTAACTGCAAAATTAAATATTTATATGGTTTGAGCATAATTTTTAAGGCTCAATTATTAACAAAACCAAAAAAAGGTAATATTTTACCATTTTAGCAAAATATCACCTCTTTTTATATCCTAATAATTCTATTATTTAATGTATTGTATATTTTCTGCAGCCGCCTCGTTTACGCTATCAAAGAAACCTTGATCGCTCATCCATTTATCACTATACACTTTACTCATGTAGCGAGCGCCATGATCTGGATAAATAACAACTACATAATCATCTTTTTTAAACAATCCGTCGTCGCCAAGTTGAAGTAATGCCTGGGTAGCAGCTCCAGAAGTATATCCTACAAACATACCTTCTTTTTTAGCAATTAACCTTGCTGTATGGGCACTATCCTCATCTGTTACTTTTATAAACTCATCTATAACATCAAAATCTGTGGCAGAAGGAATTAAGTTTTTCCCTAACCCCTCAATTCTATATGGATATATCTCTTTTTCGTCGAACTCTCTAGTTTCGTGATATTTCTTTAAAACAGAACCAAAAGCATCAACTCCAATAATTTTTATATTTGGGTTTTGCTCTTTTAAATACTTTCCTGTACCAGAAATAGTACCACCTGTTCCACTACACGCTACTAAATGCGTTATTTTACCTTCAGTTTGATTCCAAATTTCTGGACCTGTAGATCTATAATGCGCATCAATATTTAATTGATTAAAGTATTGGTTAATATAAACCGAACCTTTAATCTCGCTATGTAAACGCTTAGCTACTTCGTAATAGGATCTTGGGTCGTCTGCGCTAACGTGCGCTGGACAAACATAAACCTTTGCTCCCATTGTTTTTAGCATATCTATTTTGTCTGGCGACGATTTAGAACTTACTGCCAAAACACAATCATACCCTTTTATGATACTAACCATTGCAATACTAAATCCCGTATTACCAGAGGTGGTTTCTATAATGGTATCACCTGGAGATAAAATTCCTTTTCTTTCGGCTTCTTCTATAATATAAAGTGCTATTCTGTCTTTAGATGAGTGTCCTGGGTTAAAAGATTCAACTTTTGCGTAAAAGTTACCTTTAAACTTGGAAGCTATTCTATTTAGTTTAACAAGCGGAGTGTTGCCTACCAAATCTAATACATTATCAAATACTTGATTTCTGTTTTTCATATAAGCTTTTTATAAATCATAATTATGCAATTAATCATAATTTAAACCGGACAAAAATAAAACTTTTTTTTTTATTAACCACAAATTCCTTCTAAATCTAGTAAAAACGCATACTCTAAGGCTAATTCCTTTAAACTTTCAAAACGTCCGGAGGCTCCTCCATGTCCAGAATCCATATCAATATGAAACAATAATTTATTTGAATCTGTTTTTAATTCTCTTAATTTCGCAACCCATTTTGCTGGTTCCCAATACTGCACTTGCGAATCGTGCAAACCTGTAGTAACAAGCATATTAGGATAGTTTTTAGCTTCAACATTATCATAAGGAGAATACGACTTCATGTAACTATAGTACTCTGGATGATTTGGGTTACCCCATTCATCATACTCACCTGTTGTTAAAGGAATAGAATCATCTAGCATTGTAGTAACCACATCTACAAACGGCACAGCGGCCAACACACCATTATACAGCTCTGGATTCATATTAATAATGCTTCCCATTAACAAACCACCTGCCGATCCTCCGTAAGCGTATAAATGCTTGTTAGATGTATATTTTTTTTGAATTAGATACTTAGAACAATCTATAAAATCTGTAAACGTATTTCTTTTGTTGAGTAATTTCCCATTTTCATACCATTCGCGCCCCAAATACTCTCCTCCTCTAATATGTGAAATGGCATAAATAAAACCACGATCGAGCAAACTTAATCGCACGCTTGAAAATGAGGGGTCGATAGTTGAACCATAAGAACCATAAGCATATTGTAAAACAGGGTTTGAACCATCTAGCTTTATGCCTTTTTTATATACTAGCGATATAGGGATTTTTACACCATCGGAAGCTGTTGCCCATATACGTTTAGACTCATAATTTTCTTTTTTAAATGCTCCGCCAAGAATTTCCTGTTCTTTTTTTACTTCACTTTGCTTTGTCTTTAAATTATAATCAATAACAGAACCTGGAGTGTCCAAGGCATTGTATCCATAGCGTAATAAATCACTATCAAAATCGGGATTATTACCTATATATGTAGTGTAGGTTTCTGAATTAAACGGTAAATAATAGTCTTCCTTTTTATCCCAACTAATTATCCTAATGTTATTAAGTCCGTTTTCGCGCTCATTAACGATTAAATAATCTTTAAAAATCTCTATATCCTCAATTAACACAGATTTTCTATGCGGAATAACATCTTTCCAGAACCCCTTGCCGGTATTAGTTTCATTACACGTAGAAATCTTGAAGTTTGTAGCATTATCAATATTAGAAATAATGTAAAAACTATCATTATAGTGGGCTATATTATACTCTAAATCCTTTGTCCGTTTTTGAAAAATTTTAAAATCGCCATCTGGTGTATCAGCATTTAAAAATCG
Organism: Algibacter sp. AS12; assembly: GCF_046736315.1. NCBI lineage: Bacteria > Pseudomonadati > Bacteroidota > Flavobacteriia > Flavobacteriales > Flavobacteriaceae > Algibacter > Algibacter sp. AS12. The sequence continues at coordinate 3,693,716 of NZ_CP151841.1, read as the reverse complement.
ATATTCAGAAGACAATGTACTTGAAGACCCTATAACTAAATACTTTTTTGATTTTGTCTTATATATAAAGGTATTAAATGTTTCATCTTTTTCATGAAATACAACTTCATCTGAATCGTTTGCAGCGTGTAGTTTATGCTTATATATTTTATGAGAGCGCAAGGTTACTTCATCTTTCATGGCATAAAACAAAGTCTTATTATCATTCGCCCAAGTAGCACTACCTGTTGTGTTTACTATTTTATCCGAATAAATCTCACCTGTAATTAAGTTTTTTACTTGAATAGTATATTGGCGTCGGCTAACAGTATCGGTAGAAAAAGCTGCTAATTTGTTATCTGGACTAATAGAAATACCTCCTAAATTAAAATATGAGTGCTCCTTTGCCATAACATTACAATCAAAAAGCAACTCCTCCTCGCCATCTAAAGTATCTCTTTTACGCACGTAAATAGGGTAATCCTTACCTGTCTCGTATTTAGTTAAATACCAATACCCATTTAATTTATAAGGTACAGATGTATCATCCTCTTTAATTCGGGCTTTCATTTCTTCAAACAAAGTCTTCTGAAATTCCTCTGTATGCTTAAGCATAGACTTAGTAAAAGCGTTTTCCGCATTTAAATACTCAATTACTTCTGGGTTCTCCTTATCATTAAGCCAATAATAATTATCAATTCGTGTGTCGTCATGAATTGTTAATTCTTTGGCTATTTTCTGTGCTACTGGATATTGATTTTTGTTTTTCAATTAAAGCGTATTAATTCATAAAATATAAGCTTCCAAAAATAGAAAATTTAAATAGCTTTGTATTAAAATAATTAATATATAAAATTATGTTTGGAGATATAATGAATATGATGGGTAAACTTAAAGAAACCCAGAAGAAAGTTGAAGCTACAAAGAAGCGCTTAGATACCGTTTTAATTGATGAATCGAGTAACGACAGCAAGCTAAAAGTAACTTTAACAGCCAATAGAACAATAAAATCTATTGAAATTGATAATGAGTTGCTTGAAGATAAAGAGCAATTGGAAGACTATCTTGTTATAACCTTAAATAAGGCCATTGAGAAAGCAACTCAAATAAATGAGACAGAATTGGCGGCTGTAGCCAAGGATGGCATGCCCAATATTCCTGGTATGGACATGTTTAAGTAAAAAACAGATCCTTATTATATATTCAAATAAAATTGGCTTTTAATAATTTATTTTCAAATAGAGTTCTATAAAACGTTAAATTCATAATAAAATTGTTTTTAACTTCATAATTTAAAGTTAAAATTCCTTATGAAAAGTAAATAAAACCGACAAGTTGTAAGTAAAAATTCATAAAACTAATAGTTTGGTACTTAGTCTAAAAAAACAACACGCAATCGGTACTTCTAATATCTTTGTACATGTAAATTGTAAAAACTAATATTATATTATGAAAAATCTTACCAAAATTTTATTACTAGCAATGCTCGTAGCATTTGCTTCCTGTCAAAATGAGACAGTAACTGAAGACACTTCTGCTCTTTCTGAAGAAGAAGTAGTGTTAGACGAATTAGCCTTAGAAAACGAAATTTTAGTTTCTGATGGCGAAGAAGATGAAACATTTGTATTAAACAATGATCTTACAACTGAAATGCCTGCTCAAGACCTTTCTTTCTCTCTTGTGAGTAAGTCTTATTCTGGAGGTTCATCATCATGTGAACCAGATATCGAAGGATTTGAATTAAATTTACCTGAAACGGTAACTATTACAACTAAAGATCCTGAATGTAGCTCTACAGGAGGAGCATTTATTGGATTAGATATTGCTGATGGTTCATTAGCTGGAGCAGATTACGATGCTTATTGTGTAGATTTAGAAGGCTTTATAGGTCTTTCTACTTACACATATGATGTTTATTCTAGTTATGAAGACTTAAGCGGATTAGAGCAAAGTGCTGGAGTTCCTTTATTTGAAAATGCATCTGATTTTGATAGAATTAACTGGTTATTAAACCAAGATATTATTGGTACTGAAAGCCCACTTGGTGGAACTTATACTTTCGGACACGTTCAATGGGCTATATGGCAAATTATTGAAGGAGAAGGAAACAACTGTACTAACGATTGTGACTACCTTTCTTGCGACCCTATTGATCAATGGGATAACGACAAAACTTATAACGAAAGTTTAGGTTTAGAGTTAGTTGCTGCTGCTGAGGCTGGTGAAGGTTTTGTACCACAATGTGGACAAAAAATAGCTATCGTTCTTGCATCTAAAACTTCTCAATCTCTTGTTATTACTGTTGACGTTCCTGAAAAAGAAGAAGTTTGTAGTGATTGTGACGGAGAAGTTACTGAATTAGAATTAGAATTCGATTGGGGATGTGCTAAGAAAATTGACATTGTACAAAGAGATGAAAACACTTGCTACGGTAAAAGAATTTACTGTAACAGAAGTGTACAGCCAGGTGAAACTATCAGTATAAGTGGTGCGAACCATGATGGTACTTTTGGATCAAAAATTTACATCTACATTAACAACTGTTATTATACTACAATAGATACTGATTGTGATGTTAATATTGGACCTGGATACGAAAAAGGTGTATTTAACGTAATTAGTGGAGCTAGCAGTAATGGTGGTGAGCTATGTGAGTACGTTAAACCAGAGCCTAAATGTTACAGACACTGGGGTTGTAAATACTACAGCAAATGTAGATATTACAGTCATCATCATTAATATTTTTGGTGTAAACACATAATTAAAAGAGGAGCTAAATTAGCTCCTCTTTTTTTTTTAAAATTTACTATTAATTCTATACTCCGATAACTTATTATATAAGTCTTAGCTGTTTTAACAGTATTTCGTGCAAGTTATCTGTATAATCTAAATGTGTTACCATTCTTAGCTTTCTACTTCCCATACTTATAATAAAAATGTTTTTATCAGCTAGTTTGTTTACAAATTGTTGCTCATCAATATCTTCCTTTAATTGAAAAATAACAATGTTAGTTTCAATAGGTTCTACTTTTTTAATTATCGACAAACACTTTAAGGTCGCTCCAATTTCCTTTGCCTTTTCATGATCACTTTTTAAACGCGATATATTATTTTCTAAAGCATATAATCCAGCTGCTGCCAAATATCCCGCTTGCCTCATATTGCCACCAAAAATTTTTCTAACTCTAAGTGCGTTAGACATGATTGCGGAATCTCCAACTAACACAGAGCCTACTGGTGCTCCCAAGCCTTTACTTAAACAAACAGATATAGTATCAAATACTTCACCATATTGTTTAGTAGTTTCATTTTTAGAAATTAAGGCATGCCATAAACGTGCACCATCCAAATGAAAACCTAATTTATTATCTTTACAAACTTGCTTAATCTTTAGGATTTCTTTAAAATCCCAACATGCTCCACCACCCTTATTTGTGGTGTTTTCAATTTCAACTAACGCTGTTTTACTATAATAATAAGCATTTGGATTTATAGCTTCTTCAACTTGCTTAGCTGTAAACATCCCTCTATTTCCATTAATCAAATTACAAGACACACCACTATTAAATGCAGCACCACCAGATTCATAATTAAAAATATGGGCGTATTTATCGCAAATTACTTGATCTCCAGGTGTTGTATGCAATTTAATAGCAGTTTGATTTGCCATAGTGCCACTAGGAAAAAACAAAGCTTGTTCTTTTCCAAACATCTCAGAAATAAGCTTCTCTAATTTATTAATTGTTGGATCCTCCCTAAACACATCGTCGCCTACTTGAGCCTCCATCATTGCCTCCAGCATTTCTTTTGAAGGTTTCGTTACGGTATCACTTCTTAAATCTATAATCATACATTAAATATATCTGTGAAATTATAAAATAAATTTTAACGAACTAAAATTCATTAAAAAAATAGTTTATATAGTTAAAAGGTCCTAAATTAAACCAGAAGACTAAAATTTAAAATAAAATGTTTTGAGATAAGTGCTGCTGTAATCGTCTAAGTAGACAATAAAACTATTTTAGTGAAACACTACTTTTTGAAAAGTACTTTTTCCTTTTATAACGAAGGTTTTGCTTTCTGATTTGTGCTGGTATATCTCAATATTATTGTAATGTTCGAATTTATAGTACAAGAAATTACATATATTCTTCATTAAAAACTGATACTCTGGAGCTCTCCAATTAATTAAAGCAAATGTTTTAATTTCATCTTTTAAATTATCAAACTCTAAAACTTCAAAGCTTTTCTCTGAAGTCTTTATGCTTTGTGCTCCTTTTGAAAAATTACTTTTAATTTTTTTTAAAGTTTCAACAGCTTGTTTCTTTCTTAAAAACGCTTTTAATCGAACTTTTAAAACTTCTATATTTGATATAATTATAGGTTTCAAATCACTTTTATTATACACAACGTGATGCTTAAAGTTATAAATTAAATTACTCCACCTCCGCTTGTATTCCAAATCACCATGTCCTTGGTCGTATATAGAATAGTTATTTTCAATACACCACTCTATTTGCTTATAAACCCCAGTATTTCCTAAACCAAACACCTGATAGTCTATATTATAAGACGCTATAGACCCAATTAAAATATCTTTAAAATGGTATTGAACATTGATTTGAATAGGTTCATTATTATTATAAATTACAAAAAGAGATGCCTTTTTTATTTTTATAAGTTTATAGGTACTTTCAACTAACTTTTCCCACTCACCTAAACGATAATTAGCATCATTTCTTTGTTTAAATCTTTTGATTAACATGTTTCGAAGAGCTTCCATCAATAAGATATATTCTGCTTTTTCAATTTCACCATGATAGAAAACATAATTAACATTAAAACACATTTCTAAACGTTTAATGTTTTTTAATATAGGTTTTACATTTTTACCATATTGACTACGTACATAGCTATTAATATCTTTAAACCCCTTTAATTTTGAGGCATACCCCAACCGATATTCATTAATGACCTTATTTGTTAAATGGTCTTGATAGCTAATATTTAAATACTCTGGTACAATTTGAATTGATATATTTTTTTGTTCAATAGCCTTCTTAAAATTACTATAAAGTATAATGTCATTATCCTTGTAACCAATTTTTATAATACAATCAGGAATAACTTGCCTTTCAAAAAGATCATCATATAAATTAATTCTATTAGTATTCAAGTTTGACATAAATTTTAAATTAACCTAGGACTTTTATTTGTTTAATTAAGAAAAAAGAGGTTTATAACAACTAATTAGATTTTTTTAAACTTTTCAAAAAAACCACAACCCCTTTATGCTTTAAAAATTCCTTTAAATAGACTTTGCCATATTCAATTTTACCTAAAATAAAACCACTAAAAGAATTTCTTTTACTTAAAACATGATGCTCAAAATTATAAACAATATTACTCCATTTCGATTTATAATCGTGATCGCCATATCCTAATTCTATAAGCCCGTAATTGTTTTCAAAACACCACTCTACGTGCTTATAAAGGTCTACATGCCCCAAACTAAACCTTCCATAATCGGTATTATATGAAGAAATCCAACAAAAAATCATATTATTAGACAAGTAGTTCAGTGAAATACTTATTGGTATATCAGCATTGTAAATTACAAAAATGTTTGCCTTCTTATTTTTTAAACTCTCGTAAAAATCATTTTTTATTTGCAACCATTGGCTTAACTTTTCGTCCTTCTCATTTTTCTGCTCAAACCTTTTATCTAGCATTTCCCTTAACTGGTCAAATAAAGAAATATAATCTGATTCTAAAATATTATGCCCCAACATTCTGTAGCTTATTTTAAAACCATCTTCCAAACGCCTAACAGATTGTCTGATTGCTTTTCTAAAACTACGACTCATATGGCTCTCCATATAGGCTTGTATATTTTTTATTTCCGAAATATCAATAGCGTATCCCTTATTAGCCTGCTTAACTTTAGTTAACTTGTATACATCCTCATTAACCAAATATTCTAGATAGTTTGGACATAAACTATGAGAATGAACTAAACTATTTTTTTTCTCATCTTTAATATTATTTTTTAAGATATTCTCTCCTCTATTTTTTATTTCCAAATAACAATTAGGAATTTGTCCTTTTTGAAATAATTCTAAAAATAAATTTAATTTATTTAAATTCTTTTTCATAAAAACAGGCCTGATTTATAACAAGTTAACTTTTTGAAACTTATTTTTAATTGCCAATATAAATTCTGATTTATTGGGCGTTTTATACACTTTTAATAGGCTTTTATGAGCTGAATTAGAAAATAAAAAGTCGTTAATAGGCTTCATCAATTTTAAATAATCATTTTGCTCATCATTTAATACTTCCATGCTTTTTAGAGCTTCCGCGTCATTAAAAGCACTGTAAAGATATTCTGATTCTAGTTTTTCTGTATTTATAAAATGTAGTTTATTTTTCATAGTATTATAAATCAGATTTAACTTTTTAGAACGCAAAAATTCAAAAAATTGAATTTTAAAACCTTCAATTTTAAAGGCTAAAGCTGATTTAAAATTTGATTTCTTCGGAATTGCTAAAAAATGATCTAAGATATAAATTTGGTTACTCCACCTTCTCTTATAGTCATAATCTCCCCTACCCATTTCGTAATGCTTAAATTTATTGATTATACACCAATCTAGCTGTTTATAGATAATTACATTCCCTAGTCCAAACTTGGAGTAATCTAGATTGTAAGACGCTATGGCATTAAAATAAAAATCTCCAAAAATATAATTTAAGGAAATAGATATTGGTTTACCAGACTCGTAAACAACAAAAATAGAAGCTTTATTTTCATTTATAAGCATAAAAAATATCTTATAAAGTCTATCCCACTCCAATAATCTATCATTTATCTCTTTTTTCTGCATAAATCGCTCTTGAAGCATTACGCGAAGTGCTTCAAATAATTGATTATATTCCTTTTTCGAAATCGTACCAATATGCATCTTATAATTAATATCAAAACACATTTCTAAGCGTTTAACATAGCGCCTAATTTCTCTAGCTTTTTTCTTAAATTGAGCCGTAACATAAGGGTCTACAGAAGTATGATCTCGATCAATTTTGATAGAATAACCTTGATGAAATTGAGTTATTCGTTTCGTTTTATAATGAATATTAAATGACGGAACTAAATACCTCGGAATCGATTTTAAAGAATAATACCCCTTTTGCTTTATTAATTCTTTTGAATCAATATTACTTAAAAGCACTTTTTCTGGCTGCTCTACATGTACAATATTATCTATAGGTTCCGGAATTACTTGACTTTCATAAAGGTCAAAAAAGAAATCTCTATTTTCTTTAAAACTCATAGTAATTATAAAATAATCAGGTTAAGTTATTACGAAAAAACCATCGTTTTAATCAGTAATTATTAAGCTTATTAATAATATGCAATAATACGATAAGCAAGAGTTATTTGCGCTCACAAACTTGCATCTTTATTTACCCGTTATCAAAAATATTCTTCAAAGGGTTATTAATTTCTTTTATCTGTAAAAACAGAATTCATTTTGCTTTATTCAATAAATTGTCACCTTATTTTCTATTTTTGTTTAAAATAAAAAAACCATGATAACAACAGATCAAATTAAAGATCTAAACACCCGCCTCGACAAACTTAGGCACTATCTTTGACATAGATGCTAAACTTATAGAAATACAAAACGAAGAAGAACAAACCTTCGACCCTAATTTCTGGAATGATTCAAAAGCTGCTGAGGCTATTATGAAATCACTTCGTGTGAAGAAAAAATGGGTACAAGATTACAAAGCCTTAAAAACGTTTATTGAAGACCTTGAAGTCATCTACGAGTTTTTCAAAGAAGATGAAGCAACCTTAGAAGACGTTGAAAAGCGATACAATAAAGCCTTAGAATTACTTGAAGATATCGAATTTAGAAACATGCTTTCTGAAGAAGGGGATAGCTTAAGTGCCGTATTGCAAATTACTGCTGGTGCTGGAGGAACCGAAAGTTGCGATTGGGCAAGTATGCTAATGCGTATGTATTTAATGTACGCAGAAAAAAGCGGTTTTAAAGTTAAAGAATTAAACTTTCAAGAAGGTGATGTTGCCGGAATAAAAACAGTAACCTTAGAGATAGAAGGCGATTTTGCCTTTGGTTGGCTAAAAGGAGAAAATGGTGTGCACCGTTTAGTGCGTATCTCTCCTTTTGATAGCAATGCAAAACGCCATACTAGTTTTGCTTCGGTATATGTTTACCCGCTAGTAGACGATACTATAGAAATTGAAATTAACCCTGCAGATATTGAGATTACAACAGCACGTTCAAGTGGTGCCGGCGGACAAAATGTAAACAAAGTAGAAACCAAAGTACAACTTACCCACAAACCTTCTGGTATTCAAATTTCATGTTCCGAAACCCGTTCTCAACACGACAACAGGTCTAGAGCTATGCAAATGCTTAAATCGCAATTGTATGAAATTGAACTACAAAAACAGCTATCGCAACGTGAGGATATCGAAGCCGGAAAAATGAAAATTGAATGGGGTAGTCAAATTAGAAACTACGTGATGCATCCTTATAAATTAGTGAAAGATGTTCGTACGGCTCACGAAACTGGAAATGTTGATGCTGTTATGGATGGCAATATAGACGCCTTTTTAAAGGCTTATCTTATGGCTATGGGGCAAAAAGTTGAAGACGATAACCAATTATGAGTAAAATAGACACTATAATTTTCGATCTTGGTGGGGTTTTAATCGACTGGAATCCAGAATATGTTTTTTTAGATGTTTTTAATAACAATAAAGAGAAAACAAAATGGTTTTTAGATAACATTTGCACTAGCGATTGGAACGAAAACCAAGATGCTGGCTATCCTATTGCTCAAGCTACCGAAGATAGAGTTGCACTTTTTCCTGAATACGAGAAAGAAATTCGTTTATTTTATGGGCGTTGGCCAGACATGTTAGGTGGTGCCATTGTGGGTACTGTAGACATCCTAAAAAAATGTATAGCGTCTAATGATTATAAATTAGTTGCTTTAACTAATTGGAGTGCTGAGACCTTCCCTATTGCTTTAAAGCGTTTTGAGTTTTTACAATGGTTTGAAGGCATTTTAGTTTCCGGCGAAGAAAAAACTAGAAAACCTTTTAAGGATATTTATACCTTAACTTTAGAGCGTTTTAACATTAGTGCTGAAAAGTCTGTATTTATAGACGATAATCTAAGAAATATTGAAGCCGCCAAAACATTAGGAATTCATGGCATTCACTTTGAAACACCAGAAAAACTTCTTCACCAATTAAAAACCTTTAATATAAATATATAATGATAAAAATATATCACAATAACCGTTGTAGCAAATCGCGTAACGGATTAGCCCTTTTAGAAGAATCTGGAAAACCTTTTGAAGTTGTTAAATATCTTGACAATGTTCCAACTGTTTCAGAGTTAAAAAAAATCATTAAGTTACTTAATATAAAACCCATAGATTTAGTTAGAAAAAACGAAGCTATCTGGAAAGAAAATTTTAAAAATAAAGACCTAAGCGATTCAGAAATAATTGCTGCCATGGTGGAATTTCCTAAGCTAATAGAACGCCCAATAGTAATTAATGGAGATAAAGCAGTTATTGGCAGACCAACAGAATTAATTTCAACTATTTTATAGACTAAATCGGCACGAGCATTAACATAACTTTAACCTATTACCATTAAACCTTAAGTTAAATTTGTAGTCAAATTTTTTAAAGGTAACTCATGCTCAAAAACTATTTACTACTATTATCAGTACTATTTTTTACCCAATTTTCATTTGCTCAAAAATCAGAAGGAAAAGATGTTAACATCTCTGGTGTTGTTTTAGATAAGGAAACAAACCTCCCACTAGAATATGCAACAATAGCCTTTTTTAGCAAAGCTGAAAACAAAATAGTAACTGGTGGCATTACAGATATTAAAGGTCTCTTTAATATTCCTGTATCTTCTGGATTATACGATATTTCAATCGAATATATTTCATTTAAAACCATTACTCTACAAAATAGAAAAATAACAAAATCTGAAAATATTGGTGAATTTTATCTTGAAATTGATGCTGAATCCTTAGGCGAAGTTGAAATTATTGCAGAAAGAACTACAGTAGAATTAAAGCTTGATAAAAAAATATATAATGTTGGAAAAGACTTAACTGTAAGAGGCGGAACGGTTAGCGATGTTTTGGATAATGTACCTTCGGTTTCGGTTGATGTTGAAGGAAATGTGGCCTTAAGAGGTAATGATAATGTACGTATTTTAATTAACGGAAAACCATCAGGCTTGGTTGGGTTAAATTCTACTGATGCTTTACGACAGCTACCAGCAGAATCTATTGAACGGGTTGAAATTATCACCTCACCTTCAGCAAGATACGATGCCGAGGGTACCGCTGGAATTTTAAATATTATTTTACGCCGAAGCAAATTACAAGGTTTGAATGGAGCTATTACAACTTCGGTTGGTTATCCAACTTCAGCAGGAATTTCAGGCAATATAAATTACAGAACGGGCGATTTTAACTTCTTTAACACCACTGGTTATAGTTATAGGGAGTCTCCTGGTAACGCATTGTCTGCAACACAATACTTTAATGAGTACTATGACGATAATTTAATGACAACTATAAATGATCCCGACACTTTTTTAAATGAAATCCGTAGTTTTGATAGAGTTAGAAAAGGGTTAACCACTAATACAGGTTTAGAGTGGTATATTAATGAAACCACCTCTGTAACATCCTCCATAGTTTATAGAGATAGCGACAATAGTGGCGATACCAGTAATTTAATTTCAGAACTTGACCTAAATGGCAATTTATTAAACCAATCCACACGTTTGGAACCGGAATTTGAAGACGACAAAACTATACAGTATTCATTTAACTTAGATAAACAGTTTAATGGAAATTCGGAGCACAGGTTTACTTTAGATTTTCAATATGAGCAAGCTAAAGAAGTTGAAAAAGCTATTATTAATGAAAATGGTATAGACACCGAAGATGTTGAAACGGCAGAGGTTCAAAATGAAATACTTTTACAATCTGATTACGTTCAGCCACTTGGAGAATTAAGCCAAATTGAATTTGGATATCGTGGAAATTTTAACGAACTAAACACAGATTACACATTAGCTTTTAACGAAAATGGTCAATTTGTTGTAGATACAGACGTAAGTAATTATCTAATTTATAGAGAATATATAAATGCAGCCTATGCACAGTTTGGAAGTAAAATTAAGGAGCGTTTTTCATATCTATTGGGTTTACGCGTTGAAGATACGCGCATTACAATAGAGCAATTAACAAGTAATCAGTTTGAAAGAAAAACATATACCGAATTTTTTCCAACTATTAATTTAGCCTACGAAATTTCAGAAGATCAAAGTTTCACGTTAGGCTATAATCGACGAATTAGAAGACCTCGCTCACGTTATATTAACCCATTTCCGTCAAGAAGTAGTGCAACAAACCTATTTCAAGGAAATCCAGACTTAAATCCGAGCTATTCTAATTCGGTAGATTTAGGATATTTAAATAAACTTGGTAGCCTAACATTAAATTCTTCTATATATTATACCCATTCTACCGATGTGTTTACATTTATAAATGAGGATTCTGGAGAAGTAGTTGATGTAAATGGAACAGATATACCTGTTATTAGAAGAACACCTATTAATTTAGCAAGTAATGACAGAATGGGCTTTGAATTCACAGTAACCTACCGTCCAAATAAGAAATGGAGCTTAAATAGTAATTTTAATCTTTTCGACTCTAAAACAAGAGGTGATTATAACGGCGTGATTTATGATGCTAATAATTTGAGTTGGTTTGTTAGACTTAACAATAAATATACTTTACCTGGCGATATAGATTGGCAAACAAGATTATTTTATGGTGGTCCAAGTGAAGATGCTCAAAATAAAAATAAAGGTATATTCTCTACTGATTTAGCTTTTAGTAAGGATTTGTTTAATAATAAATCATCTATAGCCTTTTCAATTAGCGATTTGTTTAACAGCAGAAAGCGAATAACAAACTCGTACACAGAAACATTCAATAGCTATTCTGAATTTCAACGTCGAGAAAGAAGTTTTAACTTATCATTTACACATCGCTTTAACCAAACGCAAACAAAAGAACGTGAAAAACGTGGTGGCAATAGTAATGGTAATGACTTTGATTTTGAGGAATAAGCCTCTATTTAAAGCACAAAAAAAGGGAAACTAAATTAGTTTCCCTTTTTTTTATATATTAATTTAATGTTTTAAGCATGACGCTTAGCCTTCTTTTCTTCTCTAATTTCCTTTAATCTTTCAATTATAGAACCTCCTATCCAATAAGGAATAACAAAAGTTAATAAAAAAATCATTAACCAAAACCCTAAAGTTAAAATGCCTAAAAATGCTAAAAAGCCTAAATACTGGTCAAAATCAAACATAATTGTAATTGTCTTTTATAAATACCTGACAAAGATAATGCAAAGGTTTGTTTTAAACAATATCAAGTTGAAAATTATTAACAGAGTTTTTAACTAATCTAAATTTGGTTGAGGCGTCATACGTAGGTAAGGCTTAATTTCGTTAACCCCTTTAGTAAAGATGTTTTTAGCATCAGCAGTTGAAATAGCTGGACTAATTACCACATCTTCACCATGTTTCCAGTTAGCTGGTGTAGCTACTTTATGATAGGCCGTTAATTGTAAAGAGTCAATAACACGTAATAACTCCTCAAAATTTCTACCCGTAGATGCCGGATAAGTAATTATTAATTTAACTTTTTTATCGTTACCAATTACAAAAACAGAACGTACCGTTAGTTTACTATCAGCATTTGGATGAATCATGTCATAAAGTTCAGAAACTTTTCCGTCTTCATCTGCAATAATTGGAAAATTAACAGTCGTATTTTGAGTTTCATTAATATCCTTAATCCAGCCATGGTGGGACTCTACACCATCAACACTTAACGCCATTACTTTAACATTTCGCTTATTAAATTCTTCGGTATACTTTGCAACAGTACCTAATTCTGTTGTACAAACAGGCGTATAATCTGCTGGGTGAGAAAATAAAATACCCCAGCTATCCCCCAGCCATTCATGAAAATTAATTTGACCTTCAGAGGTTTGTGCTGTAAAATTTGGAGCTTCATCTCCTAATCTAATTGTTGCCATATTATTTATGTTTTAAATTTAAACTTAATTTTTAATCCTACTAAATTAATAGATTTAAAGCTTATTAGATAATTAAATTCGTTATTTATATGTTAAAAACTAACAAAAATCAGCTTTAAAAATACCATAAATGAATTACCTTAGCATTTCATAATTTAAGCATTATTAAAATGAGTTACAGAATTGAAAAAGACACTATGGGCGAGGTTAAAGTGCCTGCCGATAAACTTTGGGGAGCACAGACTGAACGCTCTAGAAATAATTTTAAAATAGGTCCTTCAGCATCCATGCCACTAGAAATAGTTTATGGTTTTGCATACCTAAAAAAAGCTGCTGCTTATACCAATTGCGAATTAGGTGCATTGGCAATAGAAAAACGCGATTTAATTGCACAAGTGTGTGATGAAATTTTAAAAGGTAAGCATGACGACCAATTCCCTTTAGTAATTTGGCAAACGGGTTCGGGAACGCAAAGTAACATGAATGTTAACGAGGTTGTTGCTAATAGAGCACACCAAATAGCTGGTAAAGTTATAGGTGAAGGCGAAAAAACAATTCAACCAAATGATGATGTAAATAAATCGCAATCGTCTAACGATACATTTCCAACAGGTATGCACATTGCAGCTTACAAGAAAATTATTGAAACTACTATTCCGGGCGTAAAGAAGTTGCGAAACACTTTAAAAAGTAAATCTGAAGCTTTTAAAAACGTTGTGAAAATTGGTAGAACGCATCTTATGGATGCCACACCACTTACACTTGGTCAAGAGTTGTCAGGTTATGTAGCACAATTAGATCATGGCTTAAAAGCTCTTGAAAATACTTTAGCACATTTAAGCGAATTAGCACTTGGCGGAACTGCTGTAGGGACAGGATTAAATACGCCTAAAGGATATAGCAAGCGTGTAGCAGAATACATTGCAGAATTTACAGGATTACCTTTTGTTACGGCACCAAATAAGTTTGAAGCTTTAGCGGCGCATGATGCTTTAGTAGAAACTCATGGCGCTTTAAAACAATTGGCTGTTTCATTAAATAAAATAGCTAATGATATTAGAATGATGGCTTCTGGACCACGTTCTGGTATTGGTGAAATTATTATTCCTGCTAACGAACCAGGAAGTTCTATTATGCCAGGAAAAGTAAACCCAACGCAATGTGAAGCTTTAACTATGGTTTGCGCTCAAGTTATGGGTAATGATGTAGCTGTTTCGGTTGGTGGTATGCAAGGACATTATGAGCTTAACGTTTTTAAACCTGTTATGGCCGCTAATGTTTTACAATCTGCACAACTAATTGGTGATGCCTGCGCTAGTTTTGAAGAACACTGTGCTGCCGGAATAGAACCTAACCAAGAAGTGATTACCAAACTTTTAAACAACTCTTTAATGCTTGTTACCGCATTAAACACAAAAATTGGGTATTATAAAGCTGCAGAAATTGCTAATACTGCTCATAAAAATGGTACGACATTAAAAGAAGAAGCTGTTAATTTAGGCTATGTTACTGCTGAAGACTATGATGCTTGGGTAAAACCAGAAGATATGGTTGGCGGACTTAAATAATAAATAGAATACTTTAATCTCATAAAAAAAGACAGGCGAATTAATTCTCCTGTCTTTTTTGGTTGGTTAGTTAACTATCCTTTTATTAAAAAGAATATGCTTCAAATATATATAAACATTATTGAATAAAAAAAGCCTCAAACTTTACGTTTGAGGCTTTTTCACTTTATAGGGATGCAATGGATTATTTTAAAGTAAACTCTGAGCTAGACACTAAATCTTTTTCATTAAAAACGTTTACTATGTAACGTCCTTTTTCAAAATCTGTGCTAGAAGTAACAAATTCACAAACATTAAGACTAGCATTTTCATAGTTAAACTTGCTAATTATACTGTAGTTTAAAGTTTTCTCACCAAAAGTAATTTGTTCGTTTAAACCTAAAATGTTGCTTTTAGGATCTATAACTTGTACATATAATTCTTCGTCTCCAGCTTGTACTAAAGTATTTTTAGCTACTGTAAAACATACTCTAATTTTATCTGCTCTTCTTGCTCTTTCAGTTGGTATTAATTTTCCAGAAGTTCTTTCAATAACTCCAAAACCTTTTAAACCTACTGTATTTAAAATTGCTGCGTTAGATACCACTTCGGCTAATGCATTATTTTGAACTAATAATGAATCTGTAAAAATAGTGCGCTCTTCTAAACGAACACGTGTGCTATCTAAAGAAGTTGCCAAATATGAATTTTCAACTTTTAAGGAATCATTTTGAGCCAACAATACGTCCATTTCTTTCTGTAATGATGCATATTTATTTTTATATCTCCACAAGCTCTTTACGTTGGTTTCAGATATTTTTAAAGAATCAATTAAACCTTGTATACGTGCTCTTGCTTCAACTAAATTACCATTAGAAATTTCGTTCTCGCCAATAGCATCGTCATATTGCTTTGCCATTGCATTTAAATCGTTCATTACTAACTGCTTTTCTTCAGATAATTCATTCTGAACTTTTTTGCTACTGCTATATAAATTCATAGTATAAAAACCCGTCGCTAAAAATAAAACTAGCGCTATTCCTAAACCTACTTTAAGTCCTGTATTACTTTTGTTATTTTCCATAAATTCTTGTTTTAATGTTTTTAAGTCTATTTTAATTTGCTTTAAAATGCCTAAAGTAAATAATGATGTACATTCAATATTCAAAATTCATTTTATAAGGCTAATCTAGTTTCTACTTAACAAAATTACTCCAATTATGTTATTAAACAAATCCTGTTTTTAGTCCTTAATAAGCTAACATATTACTATGATAACCTGCATTTGTTAGATATACGATTACTTAGTTCGTTTAGATGTTACTTAAAATGAAATGCTAAAAACATAGGCATTATTTTATGCTTTGAAAGAATCCAAATCCTTATTTTACAAGACCTTAACATGTAAACTTAAAATTTTGTTAAACCATTAATAACCGCAATTATATTAATATTACATGTTTGGTGAATTTTAAAATCGATTTAAAAATTAATATGCTTGTTGCTTTTTTTGAAGTCGAAATAGCTATGAAGCAATGACAAAAAAGATTACTTTTAACATAACAGAACGTGTATTGCCCACTACCTAAATTGATAAAAACAAAATACAATGCATACCATTATACCTTTTAAAAATCAATATGCTAAAGATTTTTATACTTTAAATATGGAATGGCTAAAAACCTTTTTTTTTGTTGAACCTTATGATGAAGAGGTGTTAAGTAACCCAGAAAAATACATTATAAACAAAGGCGGACATATATTTTTTGCTAAACCTAATAATACAATTATAGGAACCGTAGCCTTAATGCCTATTGAAAATAGTGATAGATTCGAATTAACAAAAATGGCCGTATCTCCAAATTATCGTGGGCAAAAAATTGGTCAGAAACTTATGCAACATTGTATTGATTTTGCTAAACATAATAACATACCAAAACTTATTATATATTCTAGTAGAAAGCTTGAAAACGCTATTTATATTTACAAAAAGTATGGATTTAAAGAAATTCCAGTAGAACCTAATTGTCCTTATAAACGTTGCAATATTAAACTGGAACTTGTGTTATAACTATTCCGTAACGCCCTCTAAATCTAATAAAAATGCATAATTTAGAGCTAGCCTTTTGTAACGCTGAAAACGGCCGGAAGCACCACCATGACCAGTTTCCATGTCGCAATCCATAACTAATAAATTGTTGTCTGTTTTTAAGTCTCGCAACTTAGCAATCCACTTTGCTGGTTCCCAATATTGTACTTGGCTATCCCAGTAGCCAGTAGTAATTAAAATATTGGGGTAGTTAACTGCCTTAACATTGTCGTAAGGCGAATAGGAAAGCATATAGTTATAATATTCTTTTTCCTTTGGGTTTCCCCATTCATCAAATTCAAAAGTAGTTAACGGAATACTTTCATCGAGCATCGTAGAAACAACATCAACAAAAGGAACTGCTGCTACTACTCCATTCCATAAACTAGGCTCCATATTTAAAACGGCTCCCATTAACAATCCTCCTGCCGATCCACCTAAGGCATATAAATGCTTACTTTCTGTATATTGTTCTTTGATTAAATATTTTCCAACATCAATAAAATCTGTAAATGTGTTTTTCTTTTTTAATAATTTACCGTTTTCATACCAGTCTCTACCCATTTCTTGCCCACCTCTAACATGAGCAATAGCATAAATAAAACCTCTATCTAACAAACTTAAACGCGATGAATTAAATGATGCCTCTGTACTACTACCATAAGATCCATAAGCATAAAGCAATAGCGGGTTTTGTCCATTTCTCTTTATGCCCTTTTTATACACTATAGATACCGGTATTTTAGTGCCATCTTTTGCCGTAGCTTCTAAACGCTCAGAGATATAATTTTCAGTGGAAAACGAATCATCCAAAACTTCTTCTCGTTTTAGTAACACTTGTTCTTTCGTTTTCATATTATATTCATAGGTACTATTGGGTGTTGTTAACGAGCTATAATTATAACGCAATAAATTGGTGTCGAAATCGAGATTAGAAGTTGTATAGGCTAAATAAGTAGGATCATTAAATGCTAAGTAGTGGTCGCTACCATTCCATTCTTTTACTCGAATTTGCCTTAAACCACCTTTAAGCTCTTCAATAACCAAAAAGTCTTTAAAAATTTCCATCCCTTGAAAAAACACATCTTCCCTATGCGGTATTACATCTACCCAATGTTCCTTTTCTGTTTTATTTACAGGCGTTTTAACTAATTTAAAGTTTTTTGCATCTTTATTTGTTCTAATGTAAAAATGATCTCCGTAATGTTCTAAATTATACTCTAAATCTTTTTCTCTTGGCTGAACAACCTTCCACTTACCATTAGGCATATTAGCATCCAATACTCTAAACTCTGTCGATAAGGTTTGATAACTTACTATTACCAAATAGTCTTTAGATTTGGTTTTATAAACAGCGCAAGCAAATGTATCGTCTTTTTCTTCAAAAACCACTTCGTCTTCAGATTGATTAGTACCGATAACATGCTTTACAATTTTGTTTTGACGCAAGGTTTTAGGATCTTTAGTAGTATAAAAAATGGTTTTATTATCATTAGCCCAAACAGCACTGCCACCTGTATTATCAAGCTTATCCTTTAAAATCGCTGCTGTTTCTAAATTTTTAAAATGAAGTGTGTATTGTCGTCTTGAAACCGTATCAATACCAAATACAAGCATTTTATTGTCTGGACTTACGGAATGCGAGCCAAACCCAAAATACGAATGCCCGTTAGCAAGTTCTGGACCATTAAGCATGATTTCTTCATTGGCAGCATCTTCAAGTTTTTTTCTGCAAAACAACGGGTAATCATCACCTTCCTGAAACCTTTTGTAATAGGAATAACCATTATCGTTTACAGGAACCGATTCGTCATCCTTCTTAATCCTACCAACAATTTCATCGTATAATTTTTCCTGTAAACCATTGGTATGTGCCATAACTTTTTTAAGGTAATTATTTTCTGCATTTAAATAATCTAATACATCCTGAGTTTGAGCGTCTGGCGTTTCAGCATTTTTTTGGTCATCACTTAAACGCATCCAAAAATAATTATCAATACGTGTGTGATCATGCACCGTTAATTCCTCGGGAACTTTTTTGGCTATGGGAGCTTCAAGTGAAACATGTGGTTTTAGAGGTTCGTTATCTTTACATGAAGACATTAAAATAAAGAGAAACAAAAAAGTAAAAAGAGTGCTTTTCATAATACCTAAATTTAGAGCTAGGAAGGTACGAAAAATAACACCACAAAATATGCAATTTTTTGACGCTTAACATTTTAATAGTTTGCAGGAAAAACAAAATTAAATCCATTATTATATCTAGTATCTCCTCTACTATATAGGCTATATCTAATGGTATTATTAAACGCTATTACATCCCTTAATCTTCGTCTTAGTTGAGCATATGGTGCGTTACCTTTTAAGGAGGTATTTCTAAACGTCCTCACATCATCAAATTGCATTTTTAATTTCGGAATGTATATCGTTTCAATTTCTATTTTATATTTAGATAAAGGACCAAACATATTAAAGTCTTCTTTAAATCTTAACCATTCATATTTTTTAGTATAAACACTTAAAATTTGAAGCAACATGTTTTTATCTGGTTTTAAATATCTTTCGTATTGCCCAATAATATCATTAAAAATTTCGGTTATAAGATCATGAAAAAGTACTTCGTCTTGAGTTCTTTTTAATAGTTTAGTTAATGCATTTAAAATTAATTTAGAAAAGAAATCGGCTTCCTTATTATCTACTCCTTTTTTAACTAAAAACTTTCGTTTTTTATGCTTGTAAAGGCCTGACCAAAATATCTCATCATAATTAACAACTTCTACAATAATTTCTCTTTTGGAAAGTAAAGTTAATAGGATTACATCGAATGTTTCATAGAGTAACTCTTCCCAAGACACTTTGTTTGTAAGAGATACATGATTATATTCAAAATTATGATATTTAGTAAATGTATACAGTCCAATATCCTCACAATGAAAATTCATAGGGTCTATTTCTATAAACGCCCGAGAAGTTATATTCTTTGAATAGAAAAATGAATAGATTGACATGCTAATTATTAGACGCCCTCAAAGAATCAAGTTGTCTTTGTAACCTAGCTATTTCTTCGGCTTTTTTATCTACTTGAGGTATAACATTTATGGTATCTTTAGGCTGCTCAACCATATCAATGGTTTTTGTTTCTTCGGCATAATAATAACCAATTTTTTCGCTGGAGCGCCATGCTTCATTTAATTGATCGTACACTGTTTTATCCCATTGACTTGGGTGCTTAACATCAATCCAAACCACATCTCGATATTCACTATCAACTAAAGCCAAATCTGGAGTTGCCGAACCATCAAAATTATCTGAACCTTCGCGAATTGCAGAAATTGTACCTAGAAAAAACAAACGTTTTCTACCTGCAATATCTTTTATATAAGGTCTAAATTCTACCGGTTTGTTAACCGACCAATCAAATTCTTTACGAGATTCAATAACTTTTAAAGGCATAGCAGAAACACCTGCATAGCCTTCTTTTTTTGATGCATGGTCGTAATAGTAAAAATTGTTACTTCCGTCGGCTGGCACAAAAACACTGTAAGTTAAACTTGTTCTTTCGTTTCCAACAGGTTCTAAACCAAACCAGTGATACAATCCGTTATAGGCGTTTGTATTGGTATCTGTAAAATTAAAATCGGTTACAAAAGGTTGTTGGTTTTGGTCGTCTGCCAAGTATGGAATTTTAACGGCGGTTTCCATATTCCATGGTAATGGATCGCTAAATCCACCTAAGAACTTTAAGGATTCGGCTTGTAATCTTGATACTTTTTCGGCTAGTGTATTTTGTCCTACTAAAAATGGATACTTATTCATGTCTTCTGGACTAACATAGTTTCCTTTTCCAATTAAAATACGCTCTATATAGTCGTTAAAATCGTGCTCACCACTATCAATTACCATAACACCTCCAAAGGTAGGATAAGGAAAAAGGAAGCCTTTCCATTTTATTAAACTCACTACTTGCACCCATTTACCAGAATCGTTTTTCATGTAATAGGTATCGCTAGGTTCCATACTAAACAGCTGAAAAAAGTTGAAACGTTGCACTACGGCGTTATATGTATTTCGGCTAAATTTTAAAGATTCGCCAATTGAAAATGTTACCGGAATGCGATTCTCGCTAGAAAATCTAGGAAAAGGTGTTGTGCTAGATACCGCAAAAACTTCTTCGGTATTATCTGTCATTCCTTGCCACATATATTTTTCTGTAGGTTGAATGGCCATGGTCCATTTATTCTCGTTTCCAATTCTAACTAAATGTGGTAAGGATACGTCTTTAGTTTCTCCTACACTTTCGTTAGCCATAGAAAACACATTGCGAAGCGGTTGGATGCGCTCGTTTTGCGTTAATGGTAGTTCGTGAATTTCTGTTTTATTTAGGTTATTAAATACATTGTAAGTTTTCATGTAATCGTACATTTTAAAATGCCAACCTACAGCGTACAAAATTCCAAAAAATACAAGTAATACTACTAAAATGCCTAATCGACCTCCTGTTGTTGGTGAATTTCTGAATTTTCGTAACCCTAAAAACAAAACAATACCACTAAGTAGAATGATAAAAATAAATTTTCTAACAAATAATAAAGCAGGTTGATAGTCGTCTCTTAAAACAAACAACGCTATTAATAAAACTAATGCTCCAATAACGGTTATTGTTTTTTGTTTCTTTCCTTTATTCCAGTAGTTTTTAATCATCTGTAATTTTATTTTTCATTTCCGCGCATGCGAAAATTTATTTTATTTACTTATTAATTGTTTGTTGAAACTGTTTACTTTAAAACCTATAGTAATCCCTTATCTTTTAAACGCTCTCTCGCACTCTTCTCCTCTACTTTAGGTTCGTTAGCTATTTCCTTTTTAGCCTCTTTAATTACTTTCGGTTTTTCGTTTTTTAAATCTTCAATAAAATCTTTTCCCTTTTCGAATGTATCTTGAACCATATCCTCAATCGAGTCACTTTTTTCATCGATTACCTCGCTAGATTTAAAAATAAAATTTGCTAAATAGGTCCCTATTAAAGTACCAACAATCATGGATGCAAAAATGGATATAGTAGCTATATCGATAGGAATTAAAAATCGAACAATTATAATGCCTATTAAAAACAGGAATCCAACAAAAACGAGTCGCAATAAAAACGTTTGCTGATACACAAAACCCGTTTTATCATGAGGTTTCATTTGAAGTTCTTTCGAGTTTATTATTTTATTAAAAAACCGATACAGCCCATTACCTTTAGATTCTCTCCAATATAAAAAGATTCCGAATAGTATAGCGCCAATAAATACGATGAGTTCTAGTGTCATAATTTTGTTTATTTATTCTCCCTTATATGAATAAAAAGAGAATTGTACTTTTATTCAAATTTTATACAAGGGGTTAATTACCCTTCCGTCTTTAATTCTTGAATTAAAATTAAATCCACCTTCCCTTAAAAAGTGAAGGAATTATTTATCAATGTCTTATAAAATTAGTCTATATTTTCTATATATTGCTACTAATCGTTTCAACCGCCCAATCCTTAAGGGAATCATCCCAAGTTTTAAAATTAGTATAAAACGTTTCTTTATCGTACCAATACCAAAATAAAATATCTTTTGATGAAATATTTACCAATAATTTCCAGATTAAATCCTGGTGTTTAGCATCTAATGAAGAATGCGGTTTATGCAGAGCTTCAAATAGTTTTTCGTCAACAATATCTGCTATTTTGTATTGGTTACTGGTTTCTAATTTCTCTAAATAGCGTTCTACGCTCATTACTTTTTTCCTTGCCTTAATATCAAGTTTATTTAAGTAACTTTTAAATAATATAGGGTCGTTTAAAATATCTTTTACCGGATGATTCACATTTTTTAAATGCTGAGCCATTTCAAATTTCTTAATACGTTCGTAACGTTTTGTGGTAATTGCCTTTTCTAAATCATATTCTATAATAACATGATCACGCAGTTTATCCATAAGTTCTGGCTGCTCAATATGATAAATTAAAACATCGTAATTAGTGTCTTTGATAGCTTCTTTATGCCATGTTTCATCTTCAAAGACTACAATAGGTTTTATAAAATCTCTTAAAACATATACCCCTCCAAAGGCTCTGGTGTAAAATGAATCGGTTGCAAATTGTAATTCGTGTAAATCTAAATTTCTGGTTCTTAAATCGCCAAAGGTTTTAGCAGAATCTAGAATTTGCTGATGCAAAGTTTCATCTATAAAATTATTAGCTCGTTTAAAGGTCTCAACAAGTTGTAATTGTTCTTTTTGAACATGCTTTAAATTATCTATAAGATGAAAATTGATGGCGACTTTATTATATTTTAAAACATCTAAGGGTTCGTAAAAAGCGTCTATCCCTTGATCGAAATCTAAACAAATGGCACAATCTCTGGTAATATCTTTAATCTTTTGGTCGTGAATTTTAAACACAAACTTCATCATGTCTCTATCGAACGAATGAAACGGTAAGTATACCGGTTTACCTTTTTGAAGCGGAGAAATA
The DNA here is from genome assembly GCF_046736315.1 of Algibacter sp. AS12. NCBI lineage: Bacteria > Pseudomonadati > Bacteroidota > Flavobacteriia > Flavobacteriales > Flavobacteriaceae > Algibacter > Algibacter sp. AS12. The sequence goes on along the minus strand of NZ_CP151841.1, from coordinate 3,670,399 downwards.
ATAATTCCATGCGGATTTGCTTCACCATTATTTAAATAATTTAGCTCTCCTTTTTCTTCTGCAACTTCTGGACTCCAACCTATACCATCAATGTGAAAGGTTTTTAGCTTTGTTTTAGAAAAACCAAGTTTTACTAAGCATTTGTTGTAACGCTCAACGAGTTTTCCGCTAACGGGAATAAGTTCGCTTCTGTATAAGTTTGCTTGTTTTAGTTTGTCCATATTACTATTCCCATAAAAGTGAGAATCACATTTTTAATTTATTACACGCTTTATTAAATTGTTCAACTTTATAAAGCACAAATAAAAACTAAATTTATTTTGATTTTCGCTTTTCAATTCTTTTTAGTCTTTTTTTTTCTTTCCTTTTAACTTTTAGATACTTGTGATGTGCTTCAATTGTTTTAATATCTAAAAAGCCATTTATATCAATATTGTATCCTAATCTTTTTAATTTTTCTTGATATTTTTCTAATTTAATTTTTTTTTGTTTCTGCTTAATCAGTTCCTTCTTAGTTTTTTCTGTTTTCATTAGTGAATCATCAGGACAGTCCACTTGTTTCCATTCAACTTCCTTATCATAATAAAAACATCTTTCATAACATTTTCCTGCCTCAACTTTTTGAGGAATACTAGAATTTTGAGCTCCCAACGGAACTGATAAACCTAAAAAAAGTAACATTAGTAAGTTTAAAATCTTTTTCAATTATAAACTGTTTTATTTGTTTAGCGATACAAGGTTATGAATAATAGCATACTGTAGCAACACAATAGTTCGTGTATCTACAATTTCGCCATTATTCAACATTTTTACGGCATTTTCAAAAGGCATTTCTAGCACTTCAATATCTTCGTGTTCTGTATCTACACCACCGCCTTCATTCACCTTCATATCATCGGTATATTCTCCAATAAAAAAATGCATTTTCTCGGTCATTACACCAGGCGAAGAATACGCTTCATATACCTTTTTAACGGATTTTAAACGATAACCAACCTCTTCTTCGGTTTCTCTAATAATACAAGCTTCAGGGTTATCTTTATCAAGCATACCAGCTGCAATCTCCACTAGAAAGCCATCCTTATTGTCATTTAAATACGTTGGCATTCTAAATTGCTTGGTTAGGATAACCGTTTGTTTCGCTTTGTTATACAACAGTATTCCTGCACCATCGCCTCTATCATAAACCTCGCGCATTTGGTTTACCCATTCGCCACTAGACATTAAATAATCGAAAGTGACTCTATTTAAAATGTAATAGTTATCTGAAAGTAACTTGGTTTCAATATTTTTTATATGCTTATCGCTCATTTTCAAAAGTACTTCTTGCTTTAGTTTCTATATTTAATTGGTTCACCCGGGTATCGACTTTTCGTTTAAAATCGGTATCTGCAATGGTTGCCACATTATCTAAATAGCGCACCACTTCTTGCCTTCTAATTTCAGAAAAATCTAAGCCTTTCATATTGCCTCGCATCAATTCTTGAAGCATATTAAACTTGGTATCGTAATCTTGTTTGAAATAGATTTCTGGATTCTCAAACCAATCTTCTTCCAAATCGAAATCGGTTAATCGTAATGAAATTGCCGATTGAATATTACGTACATCTCGTGAAGAAAAGAACGGAAACACAGACTGCATTTCCTTATACAAATTAGCATAAAATAAATGCTGATTGGTTTTAAACTGCTTTTCTACTTTATCGTAAACATCATGAACACGTGCTTCTGTTGGCTTATCAACGTTACTTAAAATATCGCCCATGTTTTTTGCTAAACCTTGATCTTGTAAATAGGCATAATTTTCCGGACCTTGCATGTTCACAAAGTCTGGGATAGTATCGTCCAATTTACGCCACCAAATGTGATCTTGATCTAAAAAATCATGTTCTGTTCTTGCACCATCTATTTGAAATCGTCCTTGCACACGTGAAATTACCGCTTTATCCAACATTTCTGGAAGGTTTGTAAACAACCCTATAGAACTGTTACCATAATTTACAGCATAAGCGCCCTCTGTATATCTTAAAAATACACCTATTACTTCTTTTACACCAGCCGAAACACCTTGGGCAGTACGTTCTTGCAAGTTATTTTCGGCATCATCAATAGGTGCGAAAATTAATTTTGTTGGATCTTGCATGGGTTTCATCCACTCGACCATTTTTTCGGCAGAACCACCTTGAAACGTCGAAATTAAGGTATCTGGCATAGGATGAAAAAGAAACGGAATATCTAAGGTATCGCAATGTTCTTTTAGTCGTGTTGCAATGGCTGCAATAAGCATACTTTTTCCTGTACCTGGTATTCCGTAGCCCATAAAAACGGGCATAAATCCACCAAGTTCTTGAAAAGGATTCTTTTTTGCTGTAAAATCGTAACTCAGCATGCGCTCAGTTAATCGCCGTGCAAAGTGCTTTGCATCTCGATTACCTACAATTTGCTCGAATTTAATTTTATTAAACTCAATACTTTTTGCAGTGCCTTGAAACACATTATTCCAACCAGAAATAGCAAATTCAGATTTTTCAAGTTTATAGGTTCTATCTTCAATGGTTTCGGTGTACTCTAAACTGCTTTTTCTTAACTGAATTTCGTCAATTAAAGCTTCAAAATAAACCACTGTAAAATCAATAACATCTTTATCGGACTTTATAATTTCGGGATGATCTAGGTATTTATCAAAGTAAAACAAACTACACGATATTCCTTTTAATGGCGACATTAAAGACAATTCTGGTATACCAGCAAATTTCTGCTTCATGACGCTTAAGTCATCGGAGGCATGTGGTTTTAAATCGTTTAATATTTTATAAGCGGTTGCAAATAGCATAAATGCGGTAGCCGTATGCATTTTGCTTTCGTACTCGCGTTTTCCGTTGTTATCTAGAGCCGATTTGTTTTCGTTCAAACTAGATAATCCAGACGCATCGTAATAACTATCTTTAATCCAAACACCTAAGGTTATACCTTCTTGAACGGCATATAAAGTTTGATTTAAATATATAGGAAGCGCCACAGAATCTGGCAACAACCGCTTTTTTAAAGCCAAAATGGTTTTTGAAACCGAGGTTATACTCGCAGAACTGCCATTATTAGCTCTTGATAAATACAATAAAATAGATTCATCTTTTGCATCTTTATCTCTGTTTTTTGCACGCGACCCTTGCTCCCACTGTATACTTTTTAAGTATGATGAAGCTTCATCGCGAAGCATATCGAGTTCGGTTAATTTTATTGGAAATGTTGAATTGTGCTCCATGTTTTTTAGTCTTCAGTCCTCAGTTAGCAGTCTTCAGTGCTCACTGTTATGGACAATTATTTAGTATTCGGTTGGTAGTATTCAATCTCAGTAACAGTTAACAGTACCTACTCAACTCTGCTTACTTAATCTTAAACTGTTTATTTTTATTATTTATATCGCAGTACTGAAAAATGTCACTGCGACTGTAAACTATATTTATTTTATTTTTAGTCCCGCGACTTCAATAGGTGCTTTAGCCAAATTATTCATCATTTCTGGTGTTTTATTATACAGCAATTGAATAATACGATGTGGTGCTAAAATGTACTTTTGTTTAAAAACCTCGTCCCAACGTTGTAGGGTTTGCTTGCTAAAAAAACTACCTTCTTTAAATTCACTTTTTGAGGCCACTTCATTAACTCGTAACGAAAACGCATACGACTCTAAAGGGATTTCTTTTTTACCAATACTCTCTAATATGGCGTGTGTTACTTTGTGCTCGTCTTTAGCAAATACATTATGCAATGGGCCTAAATCTATGCGTTTAATTAGCTTTGGCGATACTTTAGATAATTTTCTGTCTATGGTATATGCCATAGTATCTAAAGACATATCTCTATCGGCAACTGTTTTTAAAACCTCATAAATATCATCGCGATAATCGTTAACCTTTTTACCATCGTAATTAAAATACATGAAACAAATAAAAGGTCGGTTATGAGACACATCGTAAAAACTCCAGCTTACTAAAAAGTTGGCATCCTCTTGATCTTGAATTTCTAAGATTTTACCTTGAACAAACTTGTTAAAAATATACTGTTTATTAACCGAAGTATAGTAAACTATAGATGATGCTTGAAAGAGTTTACTTTTACTAATGGTCTCTTTTTTACGCATTAGCGTATCTAAAAACTCCTCTTTAAGCGTTTCTACTGGTGTTAATTTACCCAGATACTCATCGCGTAACTCTAAATCGTTAAAAAGGTAACGGAATTCTAAATAGTTAGGTAGTCCAGAATCTGTTAAATCTACCTTCATATTATCTTCGTCGTCGTACATGTATTTAACACGCATAGCCTCAATGGAATATAACAGCAAATCGCAGTATTGCTTAAAAAGCTGAACTTCTATTTTGCTACATATTTGCTCTCTTTGAACGGCCACTATTAATTCTTTAAAAGCGAAATCTACCATTTTATGGTAAAAAACGTATTGCTCTTTAGAATCTAAAATAGCCGAATCTAATGGTGTTACTATGTGGTTAATGGACATGTTTTAATTAAAAATAACTAATTAAAAAATTAACAATGCTTATTGCAAACCTGAAGCTAGTCGGGTATGCGTTAAGGATTGAACGGTATGTTTGAGCTCCTCGCAGAGAGCGAGTAGTGAAAGCCTGACCCCGCTTTTTCGCGGGGTAACGCCCTTATATTTTTTTGATGCCATACGGATAATAATCGACAGGACTCGAAATTATACATTAACTTAATAAATCGTCGTCGTTAGCTTCTGGTTTTGGTGTTGGTTTTCCTTCTGGTTCTCCACCATCGTCGCCTTTTGGTGTTGTGTTTTCGGCATTGTAATAATCTTCGAAAATTTCTTTCATATCAATACCGTAACGCTCTGCAAAATTCTTTTGGATTTCGCCATCTTTAGCACGAATTTCTTGTAAAGCCTCGGCATAACTGCTGTAAACGCCTTGCATAACTTTTTCGTGTACCGGAATGTTATCCATCATGTCTTGACGTGCTTTGGCACTTGCTGTATGCATAGATGCTAGGGTTTCGCCAATATGCTCATCTGTTTTTACACCTAAATGCTCTAAAATTGCAGCAAATTCTTGATCGGTACGTGCTTTTAAAGCCACTACGTAACCATCGTAGTACTTAAGACGCTCCTCGGTATCGGACTTTAATTTTGCACGATGCGTTTGTAAATTACTGCGCAAAGAAGTAAGTACTTTTATGGTTAAATTGTGTTTGTGCACAAAACTATCTTTACTTGCAGCTAAAGTAGTGTAGGCATTTTTAAGACCTTCTAGTTCTTCTACTTTTTGCTCTAAGGCTGTCATTTTACCAATAGCCTCGGAATACTCGGTAGATTGCTTATCGGCAATATCCTCCAGTGCTTGACGTGCCTGTTTTAATAAAGCATAGTTTTCTTCAAGCTTTGCTTCTACTTCTTTCTTTTTAGCTAAGGCTTTTGTGTGGTTTTTTGAAGCCTCGACAATGGCATCTTTAAGCTTTTCTTCTACCTCTTTAATTTCTACCTCACGGTTTTTTAAACGGGTAACCGCTGCTTGCGATTTATATGACAACTCGCTTAATAGGGTTTGCACATCGGCACTTTCTATACGTTCTTGAAACATGGCTTTTGCCTTATTATCGGCTCCCGCTCTTGTTTTTTCGGCTATGGCAAACTCAGCTTCTTCTTTTTTAATTTTGCTTTTACGCCCCCATAGATTATTCCACCACGTATCTGGTTTGTTTTTAGCATCCTCTAATTCTATTCGTGCACGCTCTAAGGCTTTTTGTGCATCGTCGATAACCTTTTGCTCGGTTGGATTTAATGCCGAAAATTTCTCGAACATAATACCAACTTCATCTTGATAGTCGGTTAAGTCTTTTATAGCATCTAAAAGTGTTGTTCTGTCTTTCTCGGCCATATGTACCACATCGTCCAAAGTGGCATTTAATATTTTCTGCCTTGATTCTGGATCGTCCTCTTGAGACAATTTAGATTTCATTGTGTCAATGGCTTTCCCCCAATTAACATCTACTTTTTCGGTTTTTTCGTTTGAATTGGTTTCTAATAAATCAAAATCATCAGACATGTTATATTTTGTGTTTTAAGTTTAACATTAATATTAAGTAAGCAATTTCGTTAAAAATTCTGAATTTAAAAGCGTAAATAACTATTTATAACACCTTAAATCATTTTTTTTTATCCTTGCTCTATTTATAAGTATCCCAAGTTATGAAAATGTTACAGTTAATAAAAAATATCGCACATTTTAATAGAATAGAGTATATTTGTTAATACCCTAACGCTTTCGATGCATTACAATGCTACTAAAAATTAAACTTACCAATTTTGCAGCCTTCTCTTTAATTAGTGAGTCTAGTATAGTTATGTTACTTGTTGTAATTACGGTGTTTTTTGGAATACTTTTACTTCTTGGTGTACGAAAATCTTATAAGTTAAAAAAGGAAAATGAGCGTTTAGAAGCTATGAGTGCTAAGTCTTCTGAGAATACTGACGACTCATATAAAGATTTTACCGATGGCCATATGTACGGAGGTAATTAAAACTTAATATGTAATGCTTTTTTATATTTTAACCACCATATTTGTAATTATTGTTATTTTAGTAGCATTAATGGCGAAGCGTTTTTTATATGTTAATGAACATGAAGCCTCTATTAAAAAAGAGTTAAAGACCTTCAATGATAATTTTGAAAACATTAAAAATATTGAGGTTAATTTGGATTATAAAATGGGTACAGACCATATTTATAAACAAAAATAAACGACTTCTTATTCCCATCATATTCATTTTTCCTTTTATTCCCTTATACTTTATTACTTAAATAAAATGCTATAATTTCTGAATGCATTAAAGTTTCTCTTTATTAAGTCAACTTTAAAATTTTTTTTGCTTTAGTTTTGATTGAACGCAAAAAAGGAAAGATTTATGAAAGCATCAGATTTGTTTATTAAAGCACTAGAAAACGAAGGTGTAGAATATATTTTTGGACTTCCTGGTGAAGAAAATCTAGATATATTAGAATCTATTAGAACCTCTGATAAAATAAAATTTGTATTAACTAGGCACGAACAAGGAGCCGGTTTTATGGCAGCCACTTATGGGCGATTAACAGGAAAACCTGGGGTGTGTTTATCAACCTTAGGACCTGGCGCCACCAATTTAGTAACCACAGCTGCTTACGGGCAATTAGGCGCAATGCCTATGGTTATGATTACCGGACAAAAACCTATTAAAAGTAGTAAACAAGGTAAGTTTCAAATTATTGATGTTGTAGATATGATGCAGCCTTTAACCAAATACACAAAACAAATTACTTATGGCGAGCACATTCCTGCCATAATTAGAGAGGCGTTTAGAGTTTCTGGTGAAGAACGCCCTGGAGCCGTACATATTGAATTGCCCGAAGATGTTGCCCAAGAAGATGTTACAGACCCTCAAATATTTGATGTTGTTGATTATAAAATTCCTTATGCTGGAAAAGCCGTTATAAATCATGCCGCCAACATGGTAAGAAATGCCAAAATGCCCTTATTACTTATTGGCGCTGGTGCCAACAGAAAACGCGCAAGTAAAGCATTAACTCATTTTGTTGATAGTTTACAAATTCCGTTTTTTAATACACAAATGGGAAAAGGTATTATTGATGAGCGTAATCCGCTTTACTTAGGTACAGCAGCACTTTCTGATGATGATTTTCTGCATGAAGCCATACATAAAGCCGATTTAATTATTAATGTTGGTCATGATACTATAGAAAAACCACCATTTATAATGGAAAGTTCAAGCAACCAAAAAGTTATACATGTTAACTATTTTGCAGCAGAAATAGATCAACTTTACTTTCCGCATTATAATGTTATTGGTGATATTGCTGGTAGCGTTAAAAATCTGGCCGAAGCTTTAAAACCAGATGCTAAATCGTGGGATAACGAAGTGTTTTTTAAGGTTAGAGATAATGTATCTGCGCATTTAATGAAATACGAACAGGACGACCGCTTCCCTATTTTACCGCAACGCTTGGTAAAATTGGTTAGACATGCGTTACCAGACGATGGCATTGTAACACTAGATAATGGTATTTATAAAATTTGGTTTGCTAGAAATTATCCGGCATATGTTCAAAATAGTCTAATTTTAGACAATGCTTTAGCAACTATGGGCGCAGGATTACCTTCTGCTATAATGGCAAAAGAATTGCATCCCGATAAAAAAGTAATTTCTATTAATGGCGACGGCGGTTTTATGATGAATTCTCAAGAACTTGAAACTGCTGTAAGATTACAATTGGATTTGGTTGTTATTATTTTAAATGACAATGCTTACGGCATGATACAATGGAAACAAGAAGGTGAAGGTTTTCCTAAATACGGATTAGACTATAAAAACCCAGATTTTGTTAAATATGCCGAAAGCTTTGGAGCCACAGGCTATCAACCAAAATCGGTTAAAGAATTTAATACTAATTTAGAAGAAGCATTAACCGCCAAGGGCGTTCAAGTTATTGATTTAGCTGTAGATTATTCGCTAAACCATGAAATACTGAATGTAATAATTAAAGAATTTTCAAAAAACATAAAATAATGAGCACAATAACCACAATAAATCCAGCTACAGAAACCTCTATAAAAACATATAATCGTTTAACAGAATCTGAAGTTGAAGAGCACTTAGAAAGAGCCGGTACAGCATTTAAATCATGGAAAAAAACATCGTTTACAGAGCGTAGTAACCTCATGACTAAACTTGCCGAGGTATTTGATAAGCGCCATGAAGAATATGCGCAGTTGGCCACCCTAGAAATGGGAAAACCTATAGAACAAGCTAGAAAAGAGATAGAAAAATGCGCTAAAATTTGTCGTTACTATGCAGAACATACCGAAGCATTATTAGCCAATGAACCCGTTAAAACCGAAGCTAGTAAAAGCTACGTTACATTTCAACCTATAGGCGTTATTTTGGCCATTATGCCATGGAATTTTCCGTTTTATCAAGTTATACGGTTCTTAGCTCCAGCATTAATGGCAGGAAATACAGCTGTTTTAAAACACGCCTCGAATGTACAAGGTTGCGCCTTTGCTCTAGAAGAAGCATTACATGAAGCAGGATTTCCAAAAGCAATTTTTAGCAATTTAAATGTAAGTTCAGATCATGTTGAATCTATTATAGAAAACAAGCACATTGTTGCAGTAACCTTAACAGGAAGTGCACCCGCAGGACAATCGGTAGCAGCAATTGCTGGTAAAAATTTAAAGAAATCTGTATTAGAATTAGGTGGTAGCGATGCTTACATTATATTAGATGATGCCGATTTAGAAGAAGCTACAGATTTAGCTACTTATGGCCGATTACAGAACAATGGTCAAACTTGTATTGCAGCCAAACGATTTATTGTTTTAGACGTTATTTACAACGATTTTCTAGAACTATTTAAAGAAAAAATGACCGCAGCTAAAATGGGCGATCCGACAGACGAAGATACCTATTACGGTCCATTAGCACGAGTAGATTTAAGAGACGAATTGCACGAACAAGTAGAAAAAACAATTAGCCAAGGCGGAAAATTAATACTTGGAGGAACCATACCAGACAGAATCGGTGCTTATTACCCTGCCACCATTCTAGCCGATCTAGAACCAGGCATGGAAGCTTTTGATGAAGAATTATTTGGCCCTGTGGCATCTGTAATAAAAGCAAAAGACGAAAAGCATGCGATAGAACTAGCAAATAATTCGAAATTCGGGTTAGGTTCTGGTGTTATTACCAAAAATAATATTAGAGGCGAAAAAGTTGCTTTACAATTAGAAGCCGGAAACAGTTTTGTAAATAAACTAGTGGTTTCAGATCCTAGAATGCCATTTGGAGGTATAAAAACAAGTGGTTACGGTAGAGAACTTTCAGGTTATGGAATTCGAGAATTTACCAATACTAAATCTATTTGGATAAATTAAAACAGTTCGTTTTATAAAACAAAAAAAGGCTCACGTAAACGTGAGCCTTTTTTATATTTCTAAATAAAATTATCTTACTAATTTTCTGTATTTAATACGCTTTGGCATTAAATCGCCACCAAGACGTTTCTTTTTGTTTTCTTCATAATCAGAAAAACTACCTTCAAAGAAATACACTTGACTATCGCCTTCAAAAGCTAAAATATGAGTACATATTCTATCTAAAAACCAACGGTCGTGACTAATAACAACTGCACAACCTGCAAAGTTTTCTAAACCTTCCTCTAAGGCTCTTAACGTATTAACATCAAGATCGTTTGTTGGCTCATCTAAAAGCAATACGTTACCTTCTTCCTTAAGCGTCATAGCTAAATGCAAACGGTTACGTTCTCCACCAGAAAGTAATTTTACTTTTTTATTTTGCTCGCCGCCAGAGAAGTTAAATCTGCTTAAATAGGCTCTAGAATTTACTTCTTTTCCCCCCATCATAACCAACTCTTGCTCATCACTAAAGTTTTGCCAAATGGTTTTCTCTGGATCTATATTAGAATGCTTTTGATCCACATAAGCTAGTTTTGCTGTTTCACCAACGGTAAACTCACCTTTATCTGGTGTTTCCTCTCCCATTATCATTCTAAAAATTGTAGTTTTACCAGCACCATTTGGTCCAATAACACCAACAATTCCTGCTTGTGGTAAATTAAAGTTTAAATCGTCGTATAATAATTTATCATCATACCCTTTGGCAACCCCTTTGGCCTCAATTACATTGGTTCCTAAACGTGGTCCGTTTGGTATGTATATTTCAAGTTTTTCATCAAGTTGTTTTTGATCTTGACTCATTAACTTATCATAATTTTTTAAACGTGCTTTTTGTTTGGTTTGACGTCCTTTAGCTCCTTGACGTACCCAATCTAACTCGCGTTCTAACGTTTTTTGACGTTTAGAAGCTGTTTTACTTTCTTGTGCCATACGTTTAGATTTTTGGTCTAACCAAGACGAGTAATTCCCTTTCCATGGGATACCTTCACCTCTATCTAACTCTAAAATCCATCCAGCAACATTGTCTAAAAAGTATCTATCGTGTGTTACAGCAATAACAGTTCCTTTATACTGTGCTAAATGATGCTCTAACCAATGTACCGATTCGGCATCTAAGTGGTTGGTAGGCTCATCTAAAAGTAATACATCTGGTTCTTTTAACAGTAAACGACATAAAGCCACACGGCGCTTTTCACCTCCAGAAAGTACTCCTATTTTTTTATCGCCATCTGGAGTACGCAACGCATCCATAGCAATTTCTAATTTGGTATCTAGCTCCCAAGCACCTGCAGCATCAATTTGATCTTGCAATTCGGCTTGTCTTGCCATTAACTTATCCATTTTATCTGGGTTAGAATATACTTCTTCCAAACCAAACTGGTCGTTAATTTTATTGTATTCATCAAGAATAGCAACAGTTTCTGCTGCACCTTCACGAACCACTTCCATAACCGTTTTATCGTCGTCTAATTGCGGTTCTTGTTCCAAATAGCCAACCGAGTAATCTTGTAAAAAGGTTACATCGCCTTGAAAATTTTTATCTACACCTGCAATAATTTTAAGCAAGGTTGATTTACCAGAACCATTAAGACCTAAAATTCCAATTTTAGCTCCATAAAAAAAGCTTAAATAAATATTTTTTAAAACCGGTGTATTAGCACCAGGGAATGTCTTCGTTAAACCAGACATTGAAAAAATTACTTTCTTATCGTCACTCATTGTAATTTGTAATAATTAATTAATTTAATAACATCGCTATACACGACCTTTTAATGCATTAAACACCCATGCCACAGCAAAAAAGCCTAAACCTACAGCACCAAAGCCCCATCCTGCAACGTCGTCGTATCTAAATGCGCCTAATCCCATTAGCAAAAGCCCCATTGAAATCATTATCCATGTCGCCCAAGCTAAAACTGTGTTTTTATTCATCGCCATAATCTTTTCGTATTTATAATTGGTTAGTTGAAAAGCAAATATCGCATATTTGAAAGTAAATTTAAAGTTTATAAATAATTATGTTTAATTATTTTTATTATTGAAACACCAAGTACTTCTCGTTCTTTATAAAAATGTATCAATTTTGGGAGCCTTTTTTTTAAGACTTTTTAATTAACAATTAATTATCATTTTCAAACTGATAATTTAATATTATACTATCTACTTTTATTTATTCTTTTAAAGAGAATAAATTATTTAAAATTTATGAATAAAGCATTATTATCATTAGCCATTGGAGGGTTTGGAATAGGATTAACCGAATTTGTCATTATGGGTATTTTACCCGATGTAGCCACGGCTTTTAACATTACTATACCTGAGGCAGGTCATTTTATATCTGCTTATGCCATTGGAGTTGTTGTTGGAGCACCTTTATTAACTGGTTTAGGAAGTAAATTTCCAGCCAACAAAGTATTATTTGCGCTTATGTTATGGTTTACCGTTTTTAATACTTTGTCGGCATTTGCTACCGGTTACAACTCATTTATGGTGTTAAGGTTTTTGTCTGGTTTACCACACGGCGCATTTTTTGGAATTGGTGCTGTTGTGGCCGGAAAACTCTCTAAAGAAGGTAAAGCAGCACAAGGTATAGCTATTATGTTTTCTGGTTTAACCTTTGCAAACCTTTTAGGCGTACCTCTTGGAACATATTTAGGAAAACATTTCAGTTGGAACGTTTCTTTTTTTATGGTTGGTTTAGTTGGTGTATTTGCTGTTTTGGGTGTAAAACTATGGATGCCTGTATTAAAACAATCGTCTGAATCGAGCTTTTTTAAAGAGTTTAGAGTTTTTAAACGTTTAGAGCTTTGGTTAATTATCTTATTAACAACAATTGGTACTGGTGGCTTTTTTGCGTGGTATAGCTATATAGCGCCTCTAATTACAGACGTAGCAGGTCACTCTAAAGAAGTAGTCTCATATGCCATGATTCTTGCAGGATTAGGTATGGTAATAGGTAATTTTTTAGGAGCGAAATTAGCGGAAAAATTCTTGCCAATTTATGCAATAATTATAATATTGGTTGCTATGGCAATTAGCTTATCCTTAAATACCTATTTAGCTTCCGATAAGGTTATGGTTTTAGTAATGACTTTTATTATTGGGGTCGTTACTTTTTGCATATCAACACCTATACAAATGGCAATTATTAACGCCTCAAAAGGTTCTGAAACCTTAGGGTCTTCACTTAATCAAAGTGCGTTTAATATAGGAAATGCATCTGGTGCCTATTTAGCAGGTTTACCAATTGCCATGGGATATGGATATACATCGGCAGATTGGGTAGGAGCTGCAATGGCAGGAACCGGAATACTAATATCTATTGTAATTATACTATTAAGGAAATATAATCAAAAACAAACTAGTATGAGTTATTCATAAAACAAGAAAAGCATCCCTAAATAAGGATGCTTTTTTTTTACTATTAATTAATTCTTCTAATTAGGTTAATGGAACTTCAATAAATAAAAGCCCTGAGTCTTCTTTTGTTTCAATTTTGAAACTAGAAGTACCAGATATACCCATAGCATCTCTAGTATTAAGCTCATTTTCAATAATTAAATGCTTCCCAAAAATGGTCATAATATAAACACCATGATTTTTACTTTTTAGTTGATACTCGAACGTTTCACCATTATCTAGGTCTATTCTAGAAATTAAAGCATCTTGATGAATTTTTAAACTTCCCTCTTGAGTTTCATCTATAGAACTCACTAGAGTCTGAAGCTTATTTTTTCTTCCTTCATCATCAAAGTTTTTTTGGTCGTATCGCGGTGTAACTTGCTCTTTATCCGGAATAACCCATATTTGAAACAAACGTAAATGCTCGGTATTAGACCCGTTAATTTCAGAGTGTTCAACGCCAGTTCCTGCCGACATAATTTGAACTTCGCCTGGTAAAACAGCTTGCCATTCATTATGCATAGAATCTCTATGTTTAAGCACGCCAGTTAAAGGAATAGTAATAATTTCCATATTGTTATGCGGATGTGTACCAAACCCCATTTTTGGCGCAATAACATCATCATTAAGCACACGCAAAGCACCAAATTGCACTTTTTCCTTATCAAAATAACTGGCAAAACTAAATGAATGATTAGCTTGTAACCAACCATGATTTGCAAATCCTCTACTTTCTGCTTTATGAATTACTGTTTTCATTGTAAACTGTTTTTAATTATCTCATTTTATCTAATAAATCACTTAGTTGTTCTGCTTCTTCTTCGCTTAAATTTTTTAATAATTCACTATGAGAATGCATAGGAATTGTTTCTAAAAAATCTAATCCAGCCTTAGTAATTGTAATTTTAACCACGCGCCTATCCTCCTTAGAAGCGCAACGCTCTATATACCCCTTTACGCATAACTTATCCATTAACCGTGTGGCATTTGGAGAGCGCTCCAACATTCTTTCTTTTATAGTTTGAACTTTTAATGGACCTTTAGCTCCCTTTAAAATTCTTAAAATATTATACTGTTGAGGCGAAATTCCAAAAGGCTTAAAAAACTCGTTTTGACGGGTTGAAATCAAATTTGCTGTATAAATAATATTCAGCAAAGCCTTTACCTTGTTATTGGCAAACTTCGAATTAATTTCTTTTGATAAATCTCCCATATCCTATTTTATAATGCGTTTTGAAACAATACTACTTTATTTTTTAGTGCTGTGTGTAAATCTTGATTTGTAATAGATCCTTCTGAAAAATTATCGTTAAAAGAAGGAAAACTGAAATCTGATACAATACGACCGCCCATAAAAGGAAAACGGCCTTTAGCGATTTCCAAAACTGTGGCACCTCCTCTAGCACCTGGAGATGTAGCCATTAAAAGCATAGGTTTCTCACTCCATAATTTACCATCTATTCTAGACATCCAATCGAACAGGTTTTTAAACACGGTTGAATAAGCGCCGTTATGCTCGGCTAAAGACAATATTATGCCATCGGAAGATTTAATAGCTTCTAAAAACTTATGAGCGTTTTCTGGAATGCCTTTATCAATTTCTAAATCTATACCGTATAATGGTAAATCGAAATCGTTTAAATCTAAAACTGTTGTTTTTACATTATCAACCAAACCTGCTGTAAATTCGGCCAGTTGCTTGTTTATTGAGTTTTTACTGTTACTCCCGGCAAATACTAGTATATTTTTCATTAATTATCTGTTTTTATTACTTGTTTATTTTTTAGTCTATTAAATATATAAGAAACGACTAGTGCAATAATTGCTAGCACTGCGGTTCCTTGTGCGCCATCTTCTACCATAACATGGGCAAAAAAAGCTAAAACAAAAGCGTAAAAGAACCCTGCATAGGCCCATTCTTTAAGTATTTTAAAACTTGGTGTCCAAACCGCTACCAATCCTAATAATTTTAAAATAGCGTAAGGATAAATTAAGTATGTTGGATACCCCAAACTTGTAAAAGCGCCCTTAATCATGTCATGTTTAAAAAAGTACATGCTTACAGAAAATAGCACTACAATAGATAGCACTACTGTTCCTATGTAATAGATAATTTTATTTTTATTCATTATTCAATTTGTTAATTATAGTACAAAGATAGGTTTAAAATATTTATTTTCCTAGGAATATATTTCCATGTAATATTATTTAACAAAATATTCACTTTAAATACCAAAATAGGTTTTGTAAATTCGTATCAAATAAAATAATGTATGGATATCAACTTCAATAAAAACGAAGATCATAATAAACTATTAGTATCTGAACTTAAAAGAAGACTAGCGAAAGTAAGTCTTGGCGGTGGTGCATCGCGTATTGAAAAGCATAAAAGCAAGGGTAAAATGACGGCTAGAGAGCGTGTTGATTACTTGTTGGATCCTAAGGCTAAATCTATTGAAATAGGCGCTTTTGCAGGCGAAGACATGTATAAAGAACATGGAGGTTGTCCGTCTGGTGGTGTTGTAGTAAAGATTGGTTATGTAAAAGGAAAACAATGTATTGTAGTTGCTAATGATGCCACGGTTAAAGCAGGTGCTTGGTTTCCTATTACTGGAAAGAAGAATTTACGAGCACAAGAACTGGCTATTGAAAACAAATTACCTATCATTTACTTAGTGGATTCAGCAGGTGTTTACCTTCCGCTACAAGATGAAATATTTCCAGATAAAGAACACTTTGGACGTATATTTAGAAATAACGCCATAATGAGTAGTATGGGTATTACTCAAATAGCTGCCGTAATGGGTAGTTGCGTTGCTGGTGGTGCTTACCTTCCTATTATGAGTGATGAAGCACTAATTGTTGATAAAACGGGAAGTATATTTTTAGCGGGAAGTTACTTAGTAAAAGCCGCTATTGGAGAAACTATCGATAATGAAACTTTAGGAGGCGCAACAACACATTGTGAAGTGTCTGGAGTTACCGATTATAAAGCCAAAGATGATGCTGATGCTTTAGATACCATTAAGAATATTATTGATAAAATTGGCGATTACGACAAAGCTGGCTTTAACCGAAATGATTCTAAAAACCCAAAAGAAAACCCTCAAGATATTTATGGAATTTTACCTAAAAGTCGTGCCGACCAGTATGATATGTACGACATTATTAAACGTTTGGTTGATAACTCAGAATACGATGAATATAAAGCTGGTTACGGACAAACCATAATAACATGCTATGCTAGAATTGATGGTTGGGCTGTTGGTATTGTGGCTAACCAACGTAAACTAGTAAAAACTACAGGCTCTAAAACTAAACCTAAAGAAATGCAATTTGGCGGTGTCATTTATAATGATTCTGCCGACAAGGCGACTCGTTTTATTGCTAATTGCAATCAAAAGAAAATTCCATTAGTATTTTTACAAGATGTTACAGGATTTATGGTTGGTAGTAAAAGTGAGCACTCTGGTATTATAAAAGATGGTGCTAAAATGGTAAATGCTGTTAGCAACTCTGTGGTTCCAAAATTTACTGTTATTATAGGTAATAGTTATGGTGCTGGTAATTACGCAATGTGCGGAAAAGCTTATGATCCAAGATTAATTTTTGCGTGGCCAAGTGCAGAACTTGCTGTAATGAGTGGTAATTCGGCTGCTAAAGTGTTATTACAAATTGAAAAAGCATCTCTTGAAAAACAAGGTGAAAAGTTCACCAAAGAAAAGGAAGACGAACTTTATAATAAAATAAAAGAACGCTACGACAACCAAGTGTCTCCGTATTATGCGGCGGCAAGACTTTGGACCGATGCTATTATAGATCCATTAGACACCAGAACATGGATTAGTATGGGTATTGAAGCTGCAAACCACGCTCCTATTGAGAAACCATTTAATTTAGGGATAATACAAGTGTAATTAGTAGGTAATATACAACCAACCTGCAGAGCTTTTGTTGGAGTTTTTAAGCTTAAGTACATAATAATAAGTACCCGTTGGAACTTTTTTGTTACGTTTTATAACGTTATTAACATTAGCAAGACCGCTCCAATTGTTTTTGTAATTATCAACTTGATAAACTACAGAGCCCCATCTGTTAAATATGATTAGCTCATTTTCAAAGGCTTCGATTCCTTCAATGTAGAAGACTTCGTTAATGCCGTCTCCATTTGGAGAGACTAGGTTTGCAATATCGATATCATCTTCGGTAATTAATGCGCCAAAAGTGAGTATCTCATATTCGGAAGGATTGAAAATAATAGAATTTATTGTTCCTTCTGATGTTGTTCCAGAAAAACTAGAATTTCCTAAGTCTTTCCACTCTTCATCTTGAATATGCCAACCTACTATTCTTAAAGCCCTTAAATCTTCTGCAAGATTATCAATTTCACTTTCAGAATCCCAAGTTAAGGTAACAACAGAATTATCAGGGCCATTAAAGTCCCAAAACTCTAAATTGCTTACTACACCAAGTATAGATTCTAAACTATTTGTGTTAAAACTAGTTGTAAATGTAGAAGGCGAATTAGGATCCTCATCAAAATAAGCTGCTTTTACTTTTGTGTTAGGAACTGTATTTGTGGTAATTAAAGGTCGGAGTTTATCGCGATCTCCAATAGGAAAACTAAAGGTTAAATCGCCTTGATAAGATGCATAACCATCTGTATTTCTTTCATCATCTTCCAAAACATAAAAAGAATCTGTAAGATAATCTAATGACACGTTTGGGTATTCTCTAGGCGTTATAACATCGCCAACAATATAACTTACGCTATTTACTATTTCTGTGTTAATATCTAAAAACAAATGATTAACAACATCTACTTCCATGTCATGGAATCGAGGAATTTCCGTACCAGATATAGATAGTGAATAATCTTCACTATAAAAACCTGCTATTCCAAGGTTTTCATTAAAAGTACCATCGTTTACAAGATCTATATGGAATCCAACTTCGGCATTTTCATGCATTTGGACATTGCCATAGTTTTGAAATGCTACTTGTGCATAGCAATTACCTACAAACATTAAACATATATAAATTATAAACTTCATTATTTTTTATCTGTAGGCTGTAAATAGTACTACAACATCTTCAGCTTGAACATCTGCTGGCTGAACATTTAGAATAGGATTTGTGCTAGTTGCAGTTATTTCTCCATTTGTATACGTTACATTAATTGTAAAACCATCGGTTGTAAAACCTGTAAAAGCACCGGTAATTACACCTAAATTACTTCCGTTTTGATCGCCGTAACGCAAACCTAAACAATTTGTACTGCTAGAAAATCTTGAGATATCATTAACAGAATTTCCACTAGCACCCACATAAATAACTTGTTGCGTTAGAGTAGTATCAGTGTTAAGTCTTGCAAACCCATTCATGGTACCAAAGGAATTACTAATTCCTCTAGCATTATTACCAACGCCATTATCTGCATTAAGATTTAAAGATTCAACATTGGCATGTGCTACAAAACTAACTTGACTGGGTTGAAACGGTATAGCAGACACTGTAGTAATGCCACTTCCAGTTACAATAAAAAAGCCATGGTATACATTTACTGAATTTGAAACCCAATTTGTACCGTCAAATGTTTTAGTAACACTGGTAGTACCACTAGTATCAAACCAAACATCACCTTCCAGTGCGTTTACAGGTGCAATTGCAGCCGTGGTAACTCGATTGTTTCTAATGGTTTCAAGAGTTCCTTTGTTATCAATAACCCTAACTTCTTGGGCGTTAATTGCTATTGAAACAATCAACGCCAAAGTTAGTATTAAAAAATTTTTATTCATTAGGGAAATTGTCATGGTTTATTTTAGTTAATCCATTGAACTTCAAAAACATCATCAGCATAAATTGCCCAGTCGTTTGGTGCGGTAGCACTAGGCACTAAAGTAACCGCTCCGGCAGCAACCGTATAATCTACATTTGCTAAAAGTTTAGCTCCGTTTCTGTACACCCATACTTTTTGATATATAGCAGGAATAGAAACATCGGCTAAAGTGGGTGCTGTACCATCTGCAGTTGCAGTAGCCGTTAATTGACCAGCTTGCACTAAATCTGTAGCTAATAATTTTTTTGTTTCACCTGTAGCTTCATCTCTTACTAGAATTGTATACCCAGAAGTATCTAGTGTTCCTGCTGTTGCGGCAACTCCAGTTTCTTGTAAAACACCATCAAGAACAAAAGTACCTCCTGTGTCTAGTGTAATTTTAAACTCATTTGCACCAGTAGCAATGTTTGTAGCATCAGTAAGTGTGCCACCTAGTTGCCATGTAGATACAATACCACCATCTGGAGTAGCATCAGTTAAAAGTGTTAAACCATTTTTAACTTGTAAATACTTTTTAGTTCCTTTATTATCAATTACACGAATGGTACCATTAAGCTCAGTAGACTTTCCTACTTTTTCAATAGCGCCAACATCACCTGTTGTTTGTTGTGCATTACTTAAGCTGAAAGTCATAACAGCTATTAATGCTAATCCTAATTTTAAAAATTTGTTTTTCATTTTACTTTGTTTATTTATTAATTACTATTTAGGGGATTTACTTTTAATTGAACTATTCTTATTTCATCGCCATCATAACATGTGGCTTCTGGTTCTACTTCTATGGTCGTACTATTTACTCTAGTAAATGTTATTCGTGCTCCGTTTCTGTATACTTCCAGCTCATCAACTACTGCGAATTCTGAAGGCGTTGTAAATTGAGATTGACCGTTATTGGCCATTACAATAACTTGTTGCTGCCTTACAAGGTTTGAAGTAGATACTTTTTTAAGTACTCCCGAAGTATTATCTACAACTACGATACTATTTGATGAATTACTAAAATTCACATCCTGAAGCCCTTCAATAGCCAATGTGTTTAAAGCATTGGTTGTAATTACAGTTGGTGTTATTAAAGCACCACCTAGCTGCAGAGTATTACTGTTTATAGAAATACCGTTGTTAGCATTAATGTCTTTATTAACCGACACCCAAACGCTACCATTATAAGAGTAAATTTCGCCTGTATTTTGATCTACATAGATATCTCCAGCTAAAGGGTTTACTATTGAAGCATTAGGAACACCGCTACCGCGACGTGGATTAATATTTATAGGAAGCCATTGAGTACCATTCCATATGCTTACTAAATTTGTAGCATTGTTAAACCAAAAATCACCTATTTTATTGTTTAATGGGCTAGTTGCACTAACGCTAATATTTGGCTCGTCGCATAAATTTTTCCAAATTAAACCATCAAAAGCAAAAACACATTGGGCATCTGTATTATAAACCAACGCGCCTTCTAAAGGTGTTAAGGCATTTATTTCGCTTTCACTTAATCTCGTAATAACAAGTACTTTGCTATTACTTTCTAATTCTAGAATAGAATTTGAATTAATTAAAGAAGGATTATCACCTATTTTAACTTGAGAGATCATTAAAAGCGGGAACGCTATAAAGATTAATGTTAATGTTAGTATTTTAGTTTTTAACTGCACTTATATAATTTGATTAAAAATTCGATTCTAATAATAAGACTCATCATAAAGATAAAAGTCACATTTTGTCGTTGAAATACACTTTTTTATTAAATTCAAGGCAAAATTAGGTATGAAATAGTCTTTTTAAATTACAATTAGATGAATAAAACTTAAGTGTAGACGAATGGTATTTATCTGCAGTTAATCTGTTTTTTTAAATGGAGATATTTATTAATAAAACCTACAGAAATCTCTATTACCTAAGATGAAAAACAATTTTATAACTCTAAGAAATGATATGTTTTTAAACGAAAAAAGAGGCTTTCTTGATAGAAAACCTCTTTTTAATTACTTTAAAGCCCTTTTTATAGGGTCAAATTTATTTAATATTTGTACCGTAAGGGAATAACAACTGAACGCCCTTTTTCTGCGACATTGATTTTATTTCTTTTAAAATTTTGTAATTCTCCTCTCCTAGTTCCTCCTTTAAAATAGTTTCTTTAGCTTTTACTATGCCAAAATCTTCAAGCATTTTATCTAAGTCTTTTTCAAAAACAGGAAACTCTCTTACTGAATACTCTTGAAGTTCTGCTGCTTCTGCCGCATACTTTAATGCTAAATCTAAGCCTCCTAATTCATCAACCAACCCAATTTTCAAGGCATCTACACCTGTCCATACTCGACCTTGCGCAATCTCTTCAACCTGGGCTATAGTTAATTTTCTGCCTTGCGCCACTCTATTTGTAAACAACTCGTAAACGTTAACAACACCTTCTTTTATATATTTTCGTTGTCTATCACTTAAAGGTTCAAAAAAACTATAAGTTAATGCGTTTTGGTTTGTAATGACTTGTTCTGCATTAATGCCCATATTTTCTGCTAGCTGCTTTCCGTTAGGCAACATACCAAAAACTCCAATACTACCTGTAATTGTGGTTGGTTCTGCTATAATTTTATGTGCATTACTAGCAATATAATAACCACCAGAAGCAGCGTAATTACCCATTGATACTATAACAGGTTTTACTTTTTTAGTTAATTCTATTTCTCGCCAAATAAGTTCGCTCGCCAACGCGCTTCCTCCTGGAGAATTAACGCGTAAAACGACAGCTTTAATATTTGGGTTGGTTCTGGCTTCTAGTAGAGACTTTTCCATGGTACCTTGACCTACAGTATTTTCGTCGCCTTCACCATAAATAATATCGCCTTCGGCATAAATGACTGCTATTTTATTCTTATTATACTTTCCTCCTAAATATCTTGAAGCATATTCGGAATAATCTTCCATAGCTACTCTATTTAATTCCTTATCGGGCTCCATACCAATAGCATACTTCATGGCGCTAATATATTCGTCATGATATGCTATTTTATCTATTAAATTAGATGATTTAGCTAATTCCGGGTTTCTAGCCAATAAACTATCTGCTATACTATTTAAACGTTCTACCGTAATATTTCGACTTACTGCAATATCTTTTCTCATTTCCAGCCAAAGCGAATTTAAATAAGCCTCGATTTGAGCTCTATTATTATCACTCATTTCATTTGCTAAAAAAGGTTCTACAGCACTTTTGTATTTACCATGTCTAACAATTTCCATTTTAAAACCTGTTTTTTCTTGGAAATCTTTGAAATACAATTGCTGTGTTGATAAGCCTTTAAATTCCATCATGCCTGCAGGATTAATATATATGGTATCGGCAACCGAACTTAAATAATAATCTTTTTGCGAATAGATATCGCCATAAGCTACCACAAACTTGCCAGATTCCTTAAACTTTAATAAGGCACCTCGAAGCGCTTTTGTTTGCGAAACGCCCGCATTAATAAAATTGTTATCTATAGAAATACCTTTTATATTATTGTCTGTTGCTGCGTAATGTATAGCATCAATAATGTTAAAAAGTCCTTTTTTACTGCTTTCATTTAAAAATGGATATTCAGCAAATTCAATTTTACCGCCATAATCTTTAATGGGAAAGTCTAAAGTTAACTCTAAAACCGAATTAGATTTCACCTTAATTAAATCATCGGATCCTGAACCTAAAATAGCTCCTAAAATTATTAAACCTATAAAGCAAATGATTAGAAATACAATAATCCCGGTAACGGTGGACAATACACGTTGAATAAAACTCATGGGTTTACTTTTTTGTAATTAGAAAAAGGCTGTGGTTTAATTAAACCAAGTTTAAAGTTTCTAAAGTTTTATTACGATTAATTTTACCAGATTTAGTTTCTTCAAATTTAGATACAAAATGAATTTCTTTTGGCTTTTCAAATTTATCTAACTCACTAAAAATTGAAATATCAATATCTCTTTTTTCCCCTTCAACAACTAAAATTAGTTTATCTCCCAGAGTATCATCTTCTCTTGAAGCAATAAAAAATTCTCCTGGTATTTTATCTTGAAGTTTACTTTCTATCTGCTCTGGGTATAGCTTAATACCTCCGGAGTTAATAACATTATCAAAACGTCCTAACCATTCAAAACTTGTATCTGAAATGATGTCGACCATATCGTTAGTTACAATTTCTTCATCAGATAATTTAGGCGCATTAATAGTTAAACATCCCCTTTTATCTTTAGATACTTTAATTCCTGGAAGCGTAGTGAAAAATGCTTCGTCCTTAGCACCAGTAAAATTATTTAATTTTTTTACAGCAATATGAGACACGGTTTCTGTCATTCCGTAAGTTTCATAAACATTAGGCTTTTTGTCTTTTACAAGTGCTGCAACAGCTTGAGATACACGACCACCACCAACTATTACTGTTTTAATATTTTTTAAATATTTGGCGAAGTTTTTAAGTTGCATGGGGGTAAAAGCACAAAACGTATAATCCTTTTCGTAATCAATTAGTGGTAAGGCTGCAGGTTGCACCATATCTAATTCTAAACCTAGAACAATAGCTCTTACAATAGTCATTTTACCAGCAATAAAGTTTGATGGTAAACAATGTAAAATTTTATCGCCTGGTTTTAAATTAAAATAATCGCCGGTTGCTATAGCCGAATTTACCATAGCCTGTTTTTTAATTTCAATTTTTTTAGGTTTTCCTGTAGATCCAGATGTTTTTACAATAACATGAGCTTTATCGTCTAACCAATCTAATAAAAACTCTCCTAGTTCTTGTTGGTATGGTAATCCTTCCTTAACATAGCTATAAGCTACTTCCATAAGGTCGTCATACTTATAATTTAAATTATCTAACTTAAATTTTAAATGTACATTCTTGTAATTCGGTGTCATATTTTTTAATCTAAAATTTTATAATCTTCTTTTGGTGGTTCTACCACTTGGCCTAAAAGTTTATCTTTCCAATTAGTCCAATTATATTTTTTGGAAAGTACAAAAAGTAATATAGGAAACACAACAAAAACAGGAACAAATATTTCTGCTAAAGCCATTTCTGATGGATCAGATAAATCTTTTAATATAGAATGTGTTTGTAGCGCTGTCCAATCGGCAGTAACCAATAACGCAGTAAACAAGTTATTAGCTGCGTGAAAGCCTAAAGCCAACTCTAAACCATCGTCCATAAGTGTTATGATACCTAAAAACAATCCTGTTCCAATGTAATATACCATAATAACTGGCCCTAATTTTTCTACTTCTGGGTTAGCAATATGCATTAACCCAAAACCTATAGATGTAATTAATAAAGGCGCCCATTTGTTTTTAAAAAGCACCCCTAAACCTTGCATTAAATAGCCTCTAAAAAAATACTCTTCAAAACTCGTTTGCAACGGTATAAATAAAATAGCGATTACTGCAAGAATTAAGAAAGGTTGCAAATTAAAGTTAAGCTGATAATCCTCCGGATTCATATAATAATCAAATAACACAAAGCCACTCGACACAACACCCCATATTATAAATATGAACCAAAAGCGTTTCCAATCTATTTTTTTTCGGGCTGTAGTTAAACTCGTTATGGACTGCTTATGTAAAAACTTAGATGATATAAACACACCCGCAAGTCCAACAGCAAAAGATAACAGCATAAGAAACAAAAACAAATTACTCCCTAGAACTTTGCTCATTTCAGGAATATCGGTTGGCATTCCTACCGATGCATCACCAAATATTTTTACCGCCAAAGCCACTCCCAAAGGAATCATTCCTATTATTTGCCAAGCGAAAAATATTATAAAGCCGCCAATTATATAACGCCAAAAATCATGTAATCCTTTATAGGCTTGTTGTATGTAATCCATATTATAAATTAAATTTCCAAGGTATTAAATTATTGTACTGCAATGTACCATTTTTTACTTGCAAAGGGCTATCAAAATTATTGCTAAATAAACCACCTGTACCTAAACCTTGTGGCATGTTGCTGTTTTTTGAATAGGTGTATTGTGCAATCGCATTTAAGCCTATATTACTCTCTAATGCACTCGTTATCCACCATCCTATATTTTGTTTTTTAGCGAGATTAATCCAATCGTTACTCCCAGAAAAACCACCAACCAAACTAGGTTTTAAAATAATATATTGTGGTTTAATCATTTGTAGCAACTCTTGCTTTTTTGTTACAGAAAACACGCCAATTAATTCTTCATCTAAAGCAATTGGCAAGGGTGTTTTTTCGCAAAGCATAGCCATAGCTTCTATTTGCCCTTGTTTTATTGGTTGCTCAATAGAATGTAAATCTAATTCTGATAAAACTTTTAATTTTTCTAAAGCTTCAGAAGGATGAAAAGCGCCGTTTGCATCCACACGTAATTCAATATCTGTTGATGAAAATTGTTTTCGAATAGATTTTAAAAGATTTATTTCTGAAAGAAAATCAATAGCTCCAATTTTCATTTTAATACAACTGAAACCCCCATCAATTTTATCCCTAATTTGCTGTTTCATAAAAGCTTCAGATCCCATCCAAATTAAACCATTTATAGGGATAGCATCGTTACCACGAGTAAATTCTGAAGGTATTAAATTAAATGAATCATCACTTTCTAAAGATTTAAAAGCGGTTTCTAATCCAAATTGAATGCTTGGAAATTCCTTTAAACGGATCAGTAATTCATCTAGACCCAAATCAATATTATTACAAACCCATTTTAGTTTGTCTTCGTAATCTGCAGTATCATCAATGGATAAACCTCTAAATAATCCACACTCACCTATCCCCTTTTTATTCTCGGAATTTAATATTATAAACCAAGTTTCTTTAGTTTTTAAAACACCTCGAGACGTGCCACTAGCCTGTTTAAAATTTAAAATGTATGGGCTGTACGTTGCTTTTATCATTTATAGTTCAATAAAATCTCCAATCTCCAAAAGCATTAAATCTTTATCCCTTTCAAAGAATTTTCGTTTTGCCACTTCATGGTCTATTTCAATGTAACCGAAAGTATCATAATGATATCCCATTACTTTATCACAACCTATAAAATCGCTGGCTATAATAGCATCATCTACACCCATAGTAAAATTATCGCCTATTGGTAAAATTGCTAAATCTAACTTGGTTTGAAGCGGAATTAATTTCATATCGAAAGTTAAGGCCGTATCGCCGGCTATATAGACATTCTTATGCTCGCCTTCAATTACAAATCCACCAGGTTGACCACCGTAACTTCCATCTGGAAACGACGAGGTGTGTATGGCATTTACGTACTTAACAGTACCAAACTCAAAATCCCATTTACCACCATGGTTCATAGGATGACCATCGATACCAAGCGCTCCAAAATAATTAACAATTTCGAAGTTTGAAACAACAACTGCGCCCGTACGTTTTGCAATGGCTTCAACATCTACAATATGATCTTGATGTGCATGTGTAACCAAAATATAATCCGCTTTAAGCGTATTAATATCTATTTGAGATGCTTTTTCGTTGGGACTAATAAAAGGATCTACAAGAATGTTAATATCCTTTATTTGAATTCCTAAACTAGCATGACCGTAGAATGTGATTTTCATTAAAAATAAATTATAAGTTTATGAGTACTAAATATACTAAAATGGAAGTAAATGTCCTATTCCTAATAAAATTGCTAATAACACTGTTGTTAAGGCTAGTATTTTTAATTCTGGGTCCAAAAGTTTGGGTTCCTTATTCGCATTAACTCGTCTTAAATGAAGTAATAATGGCACATAGGTAATCATGAAAATTAAATTATACGGAGATGTATAATATAATATCCCGAATAACCCAGATAGGATAATGGCACCTAAAACCAAAACGTTATGGTAGCGTTTAACTTTTTTCTCTCCTAATTTAACCGCAAGCGTAATTTTATTAGCCTTAGCATCAGACAATCTATCGCGCATATTATTCAGGTTTAATACACCTGTACTCAATAAACCTATTGTAAATGCGGGTAAAAACGTAACGTGATCTACTTGTTTTGCAAATAAAACATAAGCTCCGATAACGCTAATTAATCCAAAAAAAACAAAAACAAAAATGTCCCCTAATCCTTTGTAACCATAAGCGCTATTACCTACGGTATAACGAATTGCAGCGACAACAGAGACAATAGCTAACGCAAAAAAGAATATGGTTAGCAAAAAATGTTTAACTCCAAATGCCGAAAAGATAAGCGCAAAAGCTAGAATAATAGATATTAAAATATTTAATTTAATACCATTAAAAAGTTCTTCGGGAGTTATATTACCAGATTGAATAGCCCGCACAGGACCAATTCTATCTTCATTATCAGTTCCTTTTATACCATCACCATAATCGTTAGCAAGATTAGATAATATTTGAAAACTTAAAGTTGTAAGAATAGCAAGTACAAAAATATTCCATTTAAAAACACCATTATAATGCGCTAAACACCCTGCTATTATAATACCGGCAATAGAAAGTGGCAATGTTCTTAAACGCATTGCAGAAATCCAAGTCGAAAAATTTCCCATTTAAGGAATCCATTTTTTATCGAAATTAGGCTTACGTTTTTCTAGAAAGGCATTTCTGCCCTCTTTGGCTTCATCTGTCATATAAGCTAAACGTGTAGCTTCACCAGCAAAAACTTGTTGACCTACCATACCATCATCGGTTAAATTCATAGCGAACTTAAGCATTTTAATAGACGTTGGCGATTTTCCAAGAATTTCTTGAGCCCACTCATATGCCGTAGATTCAAGCTCATCATGAGTTACAACGGCATTAACCATTCCCATATCAAAAGCTTCTTGAGCAGAATAATTACGCCCTAAGAAAAATATCTCTCTAGCTTTTTTCTGCCCAACCATTTTTGCTAAGTAAGCAGAACCATAACCGCCATCAAAACTTGTAACATCGGCATCGGTTTGTTTAAAAATAGCATGCTCTTTACTTGCTAGGGTTAAATCGCAGACTACATGTAAACTATGTCCGCCACCAACAGCCCAACCAGGAACAACAGCAATAACAGCCTTTGGCATAAAACGAATTAATCGTTGTACTTCTAGTATATTTAAACGATGGTATCCATCTTCTCCTACATAGCCTTGTTTACCTCTCGCTTTTTGATCGCCACCACTACAAAATGAATACACACCATCTTTTGTTGATGGTCCTTCAGCTGATAATAATACAACACCAATATTTACATCTTCGTTGGCATCATAAAACGCATCATACAATTCGCTTGTTGTTTTTGGTCGAAACGCATTTCGAACATTTGGTCTATTAAAAGCAATTCTAGCAACACCGTTACACTTTTTATAAGTGATATCCTGATATTCCTTGACTACGACCCATTCAGGTTGATTCATTTTAATTATAATTTTATTCAAAAATAAATTTATTTAAGTAAAACTCCCTTTTGATTTAAAAAAAATACAATAAAAATAACCAACAAGTTGATTTTAAACAGGTTACGTGTTGTATTGTTTTATTGAATTGTACACAACAAAAAGGCAAATAAAATATTAAAAACTTAATTTTTTACTTAACAATTTAACGATATCTTAAAAATAATAAAATACGTACAAGTAAGTATTGCGAAATGCTAAACATTTGTTAATTTTGCATCGTAGAACAACTAAAATATTATTTTACTGACAAGCACTTGCTGTTTAGCGGATTAAAGCGTAAATTGTCGGACTCTAAATCTTGAATGCCTATGTTACTAACAATTACTCTAATTCTTTCTGGACTTGTAATCTTTAATCTGTTATTACTTAAATTAAGTTGTAACAAGACTATTAAAGCACAAAAAGTTGACAAAAAACCTGTTGTATTAAGAACACGCTTAACCGTTGCTCCTACTACACAAACGCTTGCAGCTACTGGTAGTTAATACTAGTATTTTTTTTTGCGATTGATATACTAACGGCATTAAAAAATTTTTATTTTAATGCCTATTTTGTTTTTATCACTTTTCACCCTCCAATAGCTCTAAGTTTTTTGTTTTTCAAATAACTCTTTATTAACTCCAAGAGTACTTTACACTATTTTATAGTGTTATTTTTGCCTTTTCACTAAAGTCAATCTTTCTATTTCGTTTACTTTTCATTCTTTTACAGGCTTTTTTTCCTACAGCAATACTTTCATTTTATAATATTTCAATTCATCGTAAAGGGAAAACTTAAGATAAAAAGACTCCTCCATATATCCCTTAATAACACTTTATAGTTCATATAAATAGATATATTTTAAATTGTTAGCATTAATGATAATAATTTAAAATTGTGACCATTAAATAAATTCAGGGTCTCACTATAAATTTTAAATGCCTATGTTATTAACAATTACTCTAATTTTTATTGGACTTGTAATCTTTAATTTTTTATTACTTAAACTAAGTTGTAACAAGACTATTAAGAAAAATAAAATAGATAAAAAACCTGTTGTATTACGAACCCGATTAATCGTTACTCATACTATTCAAACTCTTGGAGCTACTGGTAGTTAATATTTTGACGTTTAACTCTTTATTTATTAAAGTTATAAAAGCATTTCCGCTTTACAATACATGGATTTGCAGCATTAACAAAACCCTATACTTCAACCTACCAGCTTTATAACTTTCTACACAAGCAATTTTTATTGCATGCGTTAAAAAATTATAATCGTTATATGTGACTAAAATATATTTTTCGTGTCTAACCTATAACACTCAAAATTATGTTAAACATTATATCTATAATTATTTTATTTGCTTCAATAATATTGGCGTTCTTTTTTCTTTTACATGTTTTGTATAAAAACAAAAGGGAAAACGAAAACCAGTTGTTTACCAAATAATTCGATCTATCCCACTTTTTTCCAAATGTGTATTGGCGTAATAAAAATGTTTATTACCAAACCAGTAGCCTCTATTAGCGCTTAGTGGCGATGGATGCCCAGAAGTAAACACCTCATGTTTTTCAACATTAATTAATTTTATTTTCTTTTTCGCATATCCGCCCCAAAGCAAGAACACAATATTTTCCTTTTTATCGCTTATCGTTTTTATTACAGAATCGGTAAAAGTCTCCCAGCCTTTTTTCTGATGACTTCCGGCTTTATGAGCTCTAACGGTTAAGGTTGCATTCAATAATAAAACCCCTTGGTTTGCCCAACGCATTAAGTTTCCATTTTCCGGATACGGTGTATCTAAATTGGTTTCAAGCTCTTTAAATATATTTTTTAAAGACGGCGGATGCGCAATACCATCATTTACAGAAAAACATAAGCCATTAGCTTGCCCTTCGCCATGATAAGGATCTTGACCAAGAATAACCACTTTTACATCGTCAAAATGACAATAATTAAAAGCATTAAAAATTTGATTTTTTGGCGGATAGCATATCGTGTTGTTGTATTCCGTTTCAACAAAACTCATTAAGTTCAAAAAATAAGGTTTACTAAGTTCTTCTTTTAAATAAGGTTGCCAACTTTTATGGATTGCAATGTTCATTTCTAAGTTAATATTTAATAAAAACTAAAATAGTACTATCTTTCGTTTTATTAAAAATTTAAAGCCTTGAAAAAAATTAAATTCCCAACCGCCCAAACCATATTAATAATTATAGCTGGATTAGTTGCTTTTTTAACTTGGTTTGTGCCCTCTGGAAAATATGACTCCTTGGCCTATAACTCACCTAGCAACACCTTTACGCAAACAAGTTTGGAGCAAACCACGCAACTAGATGCTTCTCAAGAAACCTTAAACAATCTTGGTATAAAAATCCCATTAGAAAAATTTACATCGGGCGATATATGGAAACCTATAAGCATTCCTAATACGTACCAACAAGTTGAAGCCAAACCTCAAGGTATTATACCTTTTATTAAATCCCCCATAAAAGGTATAATTGAAGGTGCCGATATTATTTTTCTAGTCCTAATTATAGGTGGTTTAATAGGTATAATAAATTACACAAGTGCCTTCGATGCTGGCATATCGTGGCTAGCCAACACCTTAAAAGGTTATGAGTTTATCCTTATTATATTGGTAACAAGCTTAATTGCCGTTGGCGGAACCACCTTTGGTCTAGCCGAAGAAACCATCGCCTTCTACCCCATTCTTATCCCAATATTTTTAGCCGCTAAATACGATGCCATGGTGCCGCTTGCCTGTATTTACATAGGCTCTTGTATTGGCACCATGTGTTCCACTACAAATCCGTTTTCTGCCATTATAGCCTCAGATGCAGCAGGAATTAATTGGACCACGGGCATTACAGGACGCTTTATCATGCTGTTTTTAGGCACCTTAATCTGTATTCTATATATAATAAGGTATGCACAACGTGTTAAAAAAGACCCCACTAAATCTATAATTTACGATCAAAAGGAAGCCATCGAAAAGCACTTTGGAAACAGTACCAATGCATCCATAAAATTAACGTTTCGTTTACGCCTAATCTTAATCATTTTTATGTCTTGTTTTGTAGTTATGATTTATGGTGTATCGCAATTAGATTGGTGGTTTGTAGAAATGACCGTTACCTTTTTAGTGGGAGCCGTAGCCATTGGCATCATTGGTAAAATAAAAGAACACACGTTTGTAGATGTTTTTGTAAAAGGCGCTGGCGATTTACTAGGTGTAGCTATCATTATTGGTATAGCACGAGGCATCACTATTATAATGAACGACGGCCAAATTAGCGACACCCTTTTATATTACGCCAGCAACACCACAAACGGCATGAACAAAGGCGTTTTTATTAACGCTATGCTCTATATTTATGGTGGTTTATCCTTTTTTATACCATCATCTTCGGGAATGGCCGTATTAACTATGCCCATCCTATCGCCACTTGCCGATGGCGTTGGTATAGGCAGAGAAATGATAGTAAACGCTTACCAATACGGCATGGGCTTATTCGCGTTTATAAACCCAACAGGATTAATTTTAGCATCCTTAGCCATCGTAAAAGTAGGTTATAATAAATGGCTGAAATTCGTTATACCATTGGTTATAATCCTACTTATTTTTACTATGCTTGTGCTAACAATTTCTGTTTATTTATAAAATAATAGAATAATTTGGGCGCTACCACAAGGGTCGGGCTATTCGTTCCAAGTCCTCGCACCTCCTACGTCGGGCTGTGGGATATCCACTACTATCCCTAGCGCACATTCTAGTACCATTAAAATTTTAGTAACTCCATTTGAAAAATGCCAAAACCCTTTTACGAAAGTATTCTAACCAAAAGTTCTTTAAGCAAATCGCCTTGCGGCACAGCGTTAGATCCTACACCTTTACCCTTTACGTCAAACTCTCTTAACGTAGATACTACGGCACTTACTTTTCGCATCGGAAAATTTCTAGCAGCTGTAATATAATCGTTCACAAAATAAGGATTCACCTTTAATGCAGAAGCCACACTTCTAGGCGACTTATCTTTTAACCCATGAAAATGAAGCAATTGTGAAAAGTAACTAAATAATAACGAAACCGTTACCACCATGGGGTTATCCTTTGGGTTTTCACCAAAATAATTAACTATTTTATGCGCTTTAAGCACATTACGTTCGCCAATGGCCTTTCGTAATTCAAAATTATTGTAATCTTTACTAATCCCAATATTTTCCTCAATATGATCTGGCGAAATTTGGGTGCCTTCGGGTAAAATAATTTGAAGCTTTTCTAGCTCGTTATTAATTTTACTTAAATCGGTCCCTAAAAACTCAACAAGCATTTGTGCTGCTTTAGGCGAAATAGTATAGTTTTTTGGCGATAATACACGTCTAATCCAATCGGGTACCTGGTTGTCATAAAGCTTTTTACTTTCATAAACCACACAATCCGGTTTCAGTGCTTTATATAACCCTTTGCGCTTATCAATCTTTTTATATTTGTAATTAATTACAAGCACTGTAGATGGTTGCGGGTTTTTAGCATAAGCTGCTAGTTTTTCAATATGGCGCGATAAATCTTGAGCTTCCTTAACAATAACCACTTGATACTCTGCCATCATAGGAAAACGTTTTGCTTGCCCAACAATATCATCTATAGTAACATCTCTACCATATAATGTCATTTGGTTAAAACCACGCTCCTCTTCACTTAGTAACGAGCTTTCAATAAAATCCGATATTTTATCAATATAATAAGCCTCTTCACCCATTAAAAAATAAATAGGCTTAAGGTTTTTGTTTTTAATATCGGTAACTAACTGTTTTACTTCGTCCAAAGTGTCTTTAAAATTTTTTATTAAAATCACTACAAGTGACTTAATAATGATAAATTTGTGAGGTGCAAAATTTAAATTTTCCTACATATCAATTCCGTTTCAAAAATAGCGAAAATAAAGTTTCTATTTTCGATCCTATACGCAAAAAATTTATCATTTTACAGCCCGAAGAATGGGTGCGCCAACATTGTATTCAGTTTTTAGTACAAGAAAAAGGCTATCCGCTATCGCTAATAAATGTTGAGAAAGAAATAATCATTAACGATTTAAAAAAACGTTACGATATTGTGGTTTATAATCCCAACGGCACCATTCATTTAATTGTAGAATGTAAAGCTCCTAAAATTACCATAAATCAATCTACTTTCGATCAAATTGCGCGTTATAACCTAGAGTTAAATGCCACATTTTTAATGGTAACAAACGGATTAAATCATTATTATTGCCAAATGGATTTTGAAAATGAACGCTATCAATTTTTAAAAGATATGCCGGAGTTTAGTAGGCAGTAATTAGTATGTAGTTTACAGTCGCAGTCGCACAAAATATAAAAAACAACAAAAAAAATTCAGGTATTTAAACATGAAAATTGCCATCGTTATACTAAACTGGAACGGACAAAAACTTTTACAACAGTTTTTACCATCGGTAATACAGCATAGTCAAGGTGCCGATATTTATGTAGCAGACAATGCCTCGACCGACGATTCCATTACCTTTGTAAAAACCAACTACCCCAATATAAAATTAATACAAAACCAAACCAATGGCGGATATGCCAAAGGCTACAACGACGCATTAAAACATGTAAATGCCGATGTTTACTGCTTACTAAACAGCGATATCGAGGTTACTCCAAATTGGCTTACACCTATTATAAACACCTTTAAAACCGAGGCTAATACAAGTATAATTCAGCCTAAAATATTAGACTTTAATAACAAGGCGTATTTTGAATATGCTGGTGCTGCAGGAGGCTTTATAGATAAATATGGCTATCCGTATTGTAGAGGTCGTATTTTTAATACCATCGAAAAAGACCAAGGTCAGTATAACGATACTACCGAAATATTTTGGGCAACAGGCGCCTGTTTATTTATAAGAAGCAACGTTTACCAACAATTAAATGGCCTTGACGAGTATTTTTTTGCTCACATGGAAGAAATCGATTTATGCTGGCGCGCAAAAAACCTAGGTCATATTATTAAGTATACTGGGCAATCTACAATATATCATGTAGGCGGTGCTACCCTAAAAACTACCAATCCCAGAAAAACCTTTTTAAACTTCCGGAATAGCTTAATTACCCTAACCAAAAATGCCAATGGCTTTGTATTTGGTAAAATATTTATGCGGCTTTTGTTAGATGGTGTAGCAGCCATTAAGTTTTTATTGCAATTAAAACCCTTACACGTGCTAGCGATATTAAAAGCACACTTTAGTTATTACATGCAATTACCACGAGTACTAAAACAACGAAAAGCCATAAAAACCAAAACAAAGTACTATTATACAACATCTATTGTGTACGATTACTTCGTATGTAAAAAAACAGAATACCGCAGTTTATAAGGCTATTAGCAAAAGTTTTGTTAAAATGTTAAAAACCATCGAATTTTGTATATTTTTGTAGTTAAATATAGAAATTAATCCTTAAAATAATCATGAGAAAAATTTTATTACTAAGTGCATCTGCAATGCTTTTATTAAGTTCATGTGTATCAAAAAAATTGTTCACAGACCTTGAAGCAAAACAAAAAGAAACTCAAGACTTACTTAACTCAGCAACTGTAAAACTTAACTCTTGTTTAGAAGACAGAGCATCAGCCACAGCACGTGTAGAGGCTATGAAAGATCAGCTTGACGATTTAAAAAAGAACAATACAGCTTTAATTAAAAGTTCTCAAGATTTAACAGAATTAACATCTAAAGGTGCAACAAACCTTGAAAAATCTTTAGAGTCTTTACAAGAAAGAGATTTAAAAATCACACGTTTACAAGACGCTATCTCTAGAAAAGACAGTGTAACATTAGCTTTAGTAACTAGCTTAAAACGTGAAGTTGGAATTAACGATCCAGATATCGAAGTAAATGTTGAAAAAGGTGTGGTATTTATCTCTATTGCTGATAAATTATTATTCCAATCAGGAAGTTACAATGTAACATCTCAAGCAAAAGGTGTGTTAGCAAAAGTAGCTAAGGTAATTAATAGCAAACCAGATTTCGAAGCTATGATCGAAGGTCATACAGACAGCCAATCATACAGTAAAGGAGTGTTAGTAGATAACTGGGATTTAAGTGTAAAACGTTCTACATCTATCATTAGAGTATTACAAGAGTTAGATGTTAACCCAGGACAGTTAATCGCTGCTGGTCGTAGTTCTTACGTGCCATTAGCCGATAACGATACTGCTGCAAACAGAGCAAAAAACAGACGTACACGTGTTGTTATTCTTCCAAAAATCGATCAGTTTTACGACATGATTGAAAAGGAAATGAAAAACCTAGAAGCAGGTAACAACTAATACCGCTCACATATACATACTAAAAGCTCAATCGAAAGATTGGGCTTTTTTTATGCCCTTCAAAAAGAAAATCTCACAACTGTTTTTCTAAGTTTTTTTGGAGCCTGTCTTGAGCGAAGTCGAAAGGCACCCCTAAAGGGTCAGGCTTTCACTACTCAATCCCTCCTACGTCGGCGAGCTCAAACATGCCGTTCAATCCCTAACGCAGCTTATAAACTCAATATCAAATTTATATAATCGTTTTAGCACACCACTTGACTTTGTCAGAAAAATTCGCTAACTTCGTTTAACAATCGATAAATTTCATTGAAACGGAAACTTATCTTTGCATTAGCTTTAATTAAAATAACAATGAAAAACTTAATAATAATTCTTTTACTTTCAATTACCTCTATAAAGTTATGTTCCCAAAACATATTAAATCTAGAGTCAAAAAGAGAAATATTTATTGATGATCACTTAATAGATAGTATCTCTGGCTTAGAATTAAAATTAAATCACCCTCGAGAAATAAAAAGCAAAAACATCCCAAACGGTTATTATCAAACAATAATTAAAACGGATAGCTTATATCGAATCTATTTTAGAGATAAATTAAATTTTTGGAAAGGTAAAGGTTTTGATGGGAATCCTGGTGAAATAACTAAAAGCGCAACAAGTATAGACGGATACAGTTGGAAAGAAGAAAATACTTTTTTAAACGACAGTATTAAAAATTACATTCATTACGAACCTCCTTTTAATCACAATTTCACTCCTTTTAAAGACTTAAACCCAAAATCTAAATACAAATATCGAGCGATAGCTGGCACAATAAATAGTGGACTCTTCTCTTTTTATTCAAACGATGGTATAAAATTTAAGAGAAAAAAAGAAGCTATTCTTAAAGTTGATACAACATATTACGAATTTGATTCTCAAAACTTAGCGTTTTGGTCGGAAAAAGAAGAACAATATGTTATCTATTTTAGAAGATTTATTAATGGATTGAGATCTTTTGCAAGAACAACTTCTAAGGATTTTGTTAATTGGAGCACCCCTATAAATATATTCCCAAACCTTAATGGAGAACATTTATATACTTCTGGAGTACAACCGTATTTTAGAGCTCCACATTTTTATATTTCCTTAGCTACTAGATTTTTTCCTGAAAACGGTAATTCTACTGATATAGTTATAATGAGCTCAAGAGATGGACTTAAATTTAATAGGCAATTTAAAGAAGCTTTTATAAGACCCGGAATGGATCAAAAAAAATGGGGAAATAGATCTAATTATATTACTTTAAATGTTGTGCCTTTGGATGATAAATACATGGGGATTTTTGCACGTAACAGTTTATATAAAATTAGATTGGACGGTTTTTCATCAATAAATGCTAGGTTCAATAAAGGTTTTTTTATTACAAAACCATTTCAGTTTAAAGGAGATCAATTGGAAATTAATTATTCCACAAGTGCTGGTGGCTATATAATCATAGAAATACTGGATGGAAATAATAATCCAATAGATAATTTTACAAGTTACATCTCTGATAAAATGATAGGTGATGAAATTTCTAGAATAGTTCCTTGGAAAAAAAACACTAATATTTCTTCTTTAATAGGTAATACTATTAAACTTCGTATAACCATGAAAGAAGCTGATTTATATTCCTTAAAATTCACGTATTAAAAACTAAAGCTAACAATGGCTATATTTAATACGGGTTTCAGTGCTAATAATAAAGTTCCGTATCCTTTATAAACATAGTGTAAAACAGAAAGATCATCTCTTTATAACCCCGTACAAACCATAGCCGAGACGTTAAACGAACCCCTTCAAAACAACAACAATATTTAATTTTAAAACCAAATTAGCAAAGAAACCCGCGTTAGGGATTTAACGGCATATTTGAAATCCCCGACATAGCAGGGATTGAGTAGTGAAAGCCCGACCGCCTACCCCTGAGCGCAGCCGAAGGGTGTGGTAACCTTTCGACTACGCTCAAGACAGGCGCCCAAATAGCGCTCAAAAAACTAACTTACCCACTTCATCATTAAAGCGCAGGCAAATGCGGCATACGTGCCTAAAGCATAGCCTAAAACCGCCAACAAAACACCTACTGGCGCTAAAGACGGATGAAAAGCTCCTGCCACTACAGGCGCCGAAGCTGCACCACCAATATTAGCTTTAGAGCCTACTGCCAAAAAGAAATATGGGGCTTTTATAATTTTAGCGACTACAAATAGTAAACCAACATGTATAAGCATCCAAACGAAACCAATAGCGAATAGACTTATGTTTTCTACTATGGCATTTAAATTCATTTTCATACCAATAGAGGCTACCAAAATGTAAATAAACACGGTGCCTATTTTACTGGCGCCTGCACCTTCGTAACTTTTTATTTTGGTAAAAGATAGTATAACACCAACGGTTGTTGCGGTAATTATTAACCAGAAAAAGGCACTACCTAGTCCGAAATCAACCAAAAACGGGGCGTTTTCTATTACCCAAACGCTTAAATTATCGCCTACAAAATGGCTTAGCGAGGTTACACCAAAACCAATACCTAAAAGGATTATTAAATCGTTAAAAGATGGAATTCTTGCAGTTTCTAAACTAAAGCTTTCCATTTTATTTTTTAATGCGGTTATAGATGAGTTATCGGCTTTAAAATAAGCGTCTATTTTATCGGATTTAGCAACGCCTAATAATAGGAATGCCATCCAAACTTCGGCCACCAATACATCTACTACAGCCATGATACTAAACAGGCTATCGCTTACCTCCCACTGCTCTTTCATGGCGAGTTGGTTGGCACCGCCACCAATCCAGCTTCCAGCTACGGTTGATAATCCTTTCCATAGTTCGGTACCTTCTACATCTATTAAAATATCTGGAGCTACATAACTAAAAAATAAAATAGCCAACGGACCACCAATCATTACCCCAAGGGTTGCGGTTAAAAACATGATTAAAGCTTTAGAGCCTAATTTAAAAACACCTTTTAAATCGATACTCATGGTTAATAACACCAATGCTGCGGGTAACAAAAACCGCGACGATACATAGTACAACTTGCTACCATCTATAAATTGGGCATACACCGGTTCATCTATTTGGTTTGTTGAGATATACACCTTTAAATCGTGCAAATTACTAACACCTTCTAAATTGCCATAAAGGGTTTGTAAGTGTGTTATTGTGGCTGTGACGTCTATCCATTTATCGGCTATTAACCCTACAGAACTTAATACTGATGGTAAAAAATAACATAGTAGTAGCGCTGGTACAATTTTATAAAACTTTGAAAACCTTGGTAAACTGGAGGTGTGAAATATTAGTGCTAGCGTAATGCATAAGACACCGAATATAATAGTATCGGAAGCAAAAACGGGAATGTCGCTGTTAATCTCTGATATGTTCATGGGCAAATTTCTGAATTTTGCGGTTTGGAAATTTAAATTAATTTGTTGTGCTAGTTTTAAAAAAATAGATGGCGTTGTATTTTAAATTAGAATACCGGTTTTAGAGTGGTTCTCGATACAATCTCGAAAAAAATTCGAGATTACTCGAACTGACATTTAGTTTGATATGATGATTTAGAAAATCTCTAAGCTTCCTTTACCTTCTCTAATTACTATAGGTTCACCTTCTGATAAATCGATAACCGTTGATGGTTCGTTATCGCCATAACCACCATCGATTACCAAATCTACTAGGTTATCCCATTTTTCTAGAATTAATTCGGGATCTGTAGTGTACTCTAGAACTTCATCGTCGTCGCGTATTGAAGTTGAAATAATAGGATTTCCTAATAGCTTTACAATTTCTAAGGCTATATTATTGTTGGGCACACGAATTCCAACTGTTTTCTTTTTCTTGAATGGGTTTGGTAACGTTTTTGAACCTGGAAGAATAAAGGTATACGCTCCTGGAAGTGCACGTTTTAAGATTTTAAAAACGGAAGTATCTATTTGTTTTACGTAATCGCTTAAATTACTTAAATCGTGACAAATGAATGAGAAATTAGATTTTTCGAGCTTTACACCTTTAATTCTCGCTACTTTCTCTAAAGCCTTAATGTTAGTAATATCACAACCTAAACCATAAACGGTATCGGTTGGGTAAATAATTAAACCACCCTTTTTTAAAATATCTACGACTTGCGCAATTGCTTTGGGATTTGGATTATCATTATATATTTTTAGAAAAGTAGCCATTTTTTATCTCGTGAATTTACTTATACAATTTAAATATTATTTTGGTATCCTAAAGTGATTCCCTATATAATTTAAACCCTAAAGATAAGACATATAAAAAAAGCACTATTAAAAACTTAAATAGTGCTTTAAATAATTAGTTCTTAATACCCCATTTGGCCACCACCTCTAGACGATCCTCCTTGTCCGCCACCACGAGACATATTGCTGTTATTTTCTGATTTGGCTTCTGGCTCTAATTCTTTTTTGACAGCTGTTTGATATTTAAGCCATTTTTTATATTGCTTTTCATTTAATATACCTTCTAGCTTTGCATTAAGCTTTGCTTCTTCTTCTTGAATTCCTTTTTTAGCAGGTTCCATTTTTTTTTCTGCTAACCTTTTGGCTTGTCGTATGGGATTATCTTGATTATCTTCCTGCATACCATAATCACCAGAACCTCTTTGCTGACCTCTTTGTGGTCTTGATGATTTCATGAGTGCATTCATATACACATTTAGCGTATCGAAATTATCCTTATTATTAAGCGCAATCTCATTTACCGCTTGGTTATATTGCATTATAGCCTGACGAACATCTAAAATTAAGGCGGATTCTTTTTTACTTTTTAGTTTAATTTTATCGACCGCTTCATTATCATCATAATTAAAAATCCCAACAATGTTTGAGGCATTAAACTCCACCGTTTTTGGTCGTTGTCGTTCACTTTGTCCTTGACCTTGACCGCCGCCCATAGAACGACCTCCACGACCGCCACCACCACCTGGTTGGGCTTGCGACACATTAAAACTTAAAGCACATAGTAATAAAAGAAAAATTCTCATACTGATAATTATTATTTGTTTATTAAAATTTAGATGCTTTATTTAAAATAAACTTGCGGTGATTTTATTTTTTTTTGACATTATAAAGTTGGAAGACGGATGACCGAAGACCCTTGACTGAAGACAGAAGTTCATTGACCGAAGCCGAAAGACCGACGATCGAAAATTTCTGACTGCAAACTCCACACTGAAAACAGCCAACTACTTACTAAATACTGCAAACTGGATACTATCCAATAATTTCCAGCTTTGCAAAACGCAACAATAGCTTTTTAACACCACCATGTTGAAAATTAATTTCTGCTTTAGTATCGGCGCCTACACCTTCAATCTTTTTAACTTCACCAACGCCAAAACGTAAATGTTTTACAAGGTTTCCTACTGTTAATTTACTGTCAAACAAATTTGCTTCTCCCTCACTTTTAGCAACAGGCTTTAAGTTTTTAGGTGTTGTCACTTGGAATTTCTCAGGTTCTTTTTTAGCAGCATTAGCCTTTTTAAACACTGGCTTTTTGGCTGGTTTATATCTTATTTTATTTGGATTAGCCTTAATATTTGGTTCTGCATCGCCAAAAATATCGGCGGAAAGCATCGGGTTAAAACGGCGTTCTTCAATAGGCGTTACAATTTCTAAATACTGCTCATCGATTTCTGAAATAAAACGACTAGGTTCAGAATCTACCAATTTACCCCAACGGTATCTTGATAAGGCATAAGTTAAATACGCTTGTTTTTCGGCTCTAGTAACGGCCACATAAAACAGTCGACGTTCTTCCTCTAATTCGGCACGAGTATTACCACTCATAGCACTAGGGAATAAATCTTCTTCTAAACCAACTACAAATACATTGGAGAATTCTAGTCCTTTTGCCAAGTGAATGGTCATTAATGCGACGTGATCTGGATCACCTTTATCCCCATCAGCATCAGTGGCTAAAGCCACGTCTTCTAAAAACTCTGCTAAAGATCCTGTGGTATCGGCAATTTCTTTCTGGCCTTCCACAAAATCTTTCATACCATTTAAAAGTTCTTCAATATTTTCCATTTTAGCAATACCTTCTGGCGTGCCATCTTTATTGAATTCTTTTATAATTCCGGTGGTTCTAGTAACATGTTCTGCTAACTCAAAAACATCGGCTGTTTGGTTAAGCACTTGGAAACTTTCAACTAGCGTTACAAAGTTTTTAAGCTTTGTTTTTGTTCCTGAATTAATGCTTACATTGGTTTTATCAATGTTTTTCATCACCTCGAATATGGTGCGCTTATAACCGTTAGCAGCAACAATAAGTTTATCTACCGTGGTTTGACCAATACCTCTAGCCGGAAAATTAATAACACGTTTTAAGGCTTCCTCATCGGCAGGATTTATTACTAACCTTAAATAAGCAACAACATCTTTAATTTCTTTACGCTGATAAAAGGAGGTGCCACCGTAAATTCTATATGGAATATCACGCTTTCTTAAGGCATCCTCGATAGATCTAGATTGCGCGTTGGTACGATATAAAATAGCGAAATCACTATTTTTTAATTGATTCTGCATTTTGCTTTCCCAAATGGTACTCGCCACATAACGTCCTTCGTCACTATCGGTTAAAGAACGGTTTACAATAATTTTTCCACCTTCATCATTAGCCGTCCAAACTACTTTATCGAGTTTGGTTTCATTTTTATCTATAATAGAATTTGCTGCGTTAACAATGTTTTTAGTAGAACGGTAATTTTGTTCTAATCGAAATACTTTTACATCGTCGTAGTCATTTTGGAAATTCAAAATATTATTAATGTTAGCACCACGGAAAGCATAAATACTTTGTGCATCATCACCTACCACACAAATATTCTGAAATTTATCTGATAAAGCTCTAACTATTAAATACTGCGAGTGGTTTGTATCTTGATACTCATCAACCAAAATGTATTTAAAGCGGTTTTGATATTTTGCTAAAACTTCCGGAAAACGCGTAAGCAACTCATTGGTTTTTAGTAACAAATCATCAAAATCCATAGCACCCGCCTTAAAACAACGGTCTACATATTCCTTATAAATTTCGCCCATTCGCGGACGTCTTGCCATAGCGTCGGCCTCCTTTAATTCTGGATTTTGCATGTAGGCACGAACCGTAATCAAACTATTTTTATACGACGAAATTCTACCTAATACTTGTTTGTATTTATAGATGTCCTTATCCAAATTCATCTCCTTGATAATAGACGCTATTAAACGGCCAGAATCTTGAGAGTCATAAATAGTAAAGTTACTTGGATAGCCTAGTTTATCGGCTTCAATTCTTAATATTTTAGCAAATATGGAGTGAAACGTTCCCATCCATAAATTCTTAGATTCGCTAGCACCAACAATGGTAGCAATACGTTCTTTCATTTCTTTTGCCGCCTTATTTGTAAATGTTAGCGACAAAATATTAAAAGGGTCTATGCCCTTACTCATCATATATGCTATACGAAATGTTAGCACTCTTGTTTTACCTGAACCTGCTCCAGCAATAACAATCATAGGCCCTTCTATTTGAATTGTAGGCTCTAATTGTGCTTCATTTAACTGGCTTAAATACTTTTCCAAATCATCATCAATTTAAGTCGTGAAATTAACCATTGTTACGCTTTTTTTACTTCAGAATTATTAATAATTATAAACAATTTTAATTCTATTCCTGCTTTTCACCATTTCCTGTTAATGCTTCTAAAAGTGCAGCTCTTAAACTAAGCCAAACAAAATTAAATACCGATTTAGTTTTATCTCTCTCAACAGGTTCCGATTTGCCATACCTAAAAATATCATTACCATCTTTACTATGTTTAGATATAAAAACGTTTAACACAGCCGATAAAAGCTTGTTTTTTTCCTTTCCATTATCCTTTAATATAATAACATCGAAGTTTTTGTAACTCACTTTTAAATCAGTTTTCGAGGTACTCTCGTCACCATAAGTAGTGAAATACATAGTGTTAAACTCGCCTTCAAACCTAACATTTAAGTTTGGTTCTATAAATTGATTTAAATCTTCGGCTTGCAGTTTACCAATTTCAGATTTAAAAACAAAGGCGTCATTTTGATTATTAACAGCAAAATCCCATTGCACCTTTAAAGGCGTACTTTTCATGAACACAGCCTCTATATCCATTGCCGTTTTGTCGTTATAAGTATTGCCTATGTTTTTAATGGTTGCATTTAACTCGCTAAAAGCAAGCTCGCCACCTTTTGAGTCTAGTTTTACCTTTTCGATATAATTAATGGATGAGTTTTTAATTTTAAAAACATCGATACCAAGCTTAAAATTTAAATCACGTAGCGCTTTACTGTAAAAAGGCTTATAAGACAGATCATCTGGTAATAATTTATTTCTAAAAACATCAAAATCTGCATGATAAATTGTTGCTAACGGACTTTTAAAATGAAATACGGTATCGCGCTCAAAATCAAAATTTGGTTTCGCTATTTCCAAAGAATCTATGCTTAACCCATAATGATCGCGCTCAACATTGGTGTTTGCAGATAAAGCTTCTTTTATGTATTTTGTATTCAAAGTAATTCCTCTAAATTTAGCTGATTCAGGATTTAAAACAAGTGTTTTTAACCTTAAATTTTCATAGGCGCTCATAGCATAAAATAAGTATCCCGTTTTAACATCAAACGCATCATAAGTCAGTTTTGGTTCGATAGCATCCTTAACAACTAAAAGGTTTTTAATATGACATTGAATAGCCTTTGTTTTTAATAACAATGAATCATTTGATGCCTTGTACATCGCTATTTCGCCATCTTTTACCTGAATAGAGCCAATTTCTATGTCTTGCTTTAAACTGGAATTTAATGAATGGCTATATGATGATTTATCAACCAAATCGTTATGAAAATAAGTAATCTGTGGTTTG
Organism: Algibacter sp. AS12; assembly: GCF_046736315.1. NCBI lineage: Bacteria > Pseudomonadati > Bacteroidota > Flavobacteriia > Flavobacteriales > Flavobacteriaceae > Algibacter > Algibacter sp. AS12. Next base: position 3,625,484 of record NZ_CP151841.1, on the reverse strand, counting down.
CTTAAAACAATATCATCTACGGCAATTTTATTATTCACCAAATACGACCAATAACTTCCCCCAGAAACACTTAAATCTTGAAAATTAACTTTTAAATTTATAGAATCGGTTGTTTTACCATAAACCGTAACGGTAGACTCTTTTATATTTACATGTCCTGTTAAGATATTTAAACTAACATCCTTATAATCTACTTTTATAGTATCAGAAACGTTATGCAAACCTGCTTTAAGTTCGCTTTTTAATTTATAATTAACACCAAATAAAAGTGCTATTAATAAAACTAAAACCCCTGCAAACCAGATTAATCGCTTTTTTAACTTAGAATTCATTTCATAAAGATATTCATTCAATATTTTTATACCATATTTTTAAATATCTTTATTGATTAAAATATTAACTCATTTGGTTAACGTTTTAAATATATCTTAAAAACTAAATATGGATTCAAAACTCGATTTTTTATCAAGCATAGCCTGGTGGGGTTGGCTTTTAATAGTTTTATTAATTGTTGCTATTCGCGATATATTTTTTCAAAAGTCGCATACTATTAGTCATAACTTTCCTATTGTAGGGCATTTACGTTACTGGCTAGAAAGTATTGGTCCAGAAATGCGTCAATATTTTGTAGCTAATAATAGAGAAGAATTACCGTTTAATAGAATTGAACGTGGTTGGATATACGCCTCTGCAAAAAAAGAAAACAATTACGAAGGATTTGGAACCGATAGAGATATTTACGCACACCAGCATATTTTTATTAATAATGCTATGATGCCTTATAAATTACCAGAAAACCATCCGCACACTGTTGACCACTGCTTTTTACCATGCGCTAAAGTAATGGGAGAGTTTAATAAACGTAAGCGCCCTTACAGACCAGCATCTGTAATTAATGTTTCTGCAATGAGTTTTGGATCCTTATCAGCAAAAGCTGTAGAATCTTTAAACAAAGGGGTAAAAATAGCCGGAGCATATCACAATACAGGCGAGGGCGGATTATCGCCTCACCACAGTCATGGTGGCGATGTAGTATTCCATTTTGGTACAGGTTACTTTGGTGTTCGTGCAAAAGATGGTGGTTTTTCAATGGAAAAAATGGTAAAACTTGTTAATGAGAATCCTTTTATCCGTGCCATTGAAGTTAAATTATCACAAGGTGCAAAACCAGGAAAAGGAGGCGTTTTACCAGGTGCAAAAATAACAGAAGAAATTGCAGCAATTAGAGGTGTTGAAGTTGGTAAAGATGTATTATCACCACCCAACCACAAAGCGTTCTCTAATGTTCCAGAAATGGTCGATTTTATAGAAAAAATAGCTGAAGCCACAGGCTTACCTGTAGGTATTAAAGCTGCTATTGGGAAATTAGACCAGTGGAAAGAGTTGGCAGACATCATGAAAGCAACAGGCAAAGGTCCCGATTTTATTACCGTAGATGGTGGCGAAGGCGGAACCGGAGCAGCACCACCAAGTTTTGCAGATCACGTTTCACTGCCTTGGGTTTATGGCTTTAGTGATCTTTACAAACTATTTAAAGACAAAGGATTATCTGAGCGTATTGTATTTATAGGTAGCGGAAAGTTAGGGTTTCCTGCTAAGGCAGCCATGGCCTTTGCTATGGGAGCAGATTGTTTAAATGTAGCGCGAGAAGCTATGATGAGTATAGGTTGTATTCAGGCTCAAATTTGCCATACCAATCGTTGTCCTGCAGGCATTGCAACGCAAAAAAAATGGACACAAAACGGTATTAATGTACCTTTAAAATCTGAGCGTTTGGCACAATATTTTAAAACTTTCAGGAAAGAATTTATAGAAATTACTCATGCTGCAGGCTACGAACACCCGTGCCAGTTTAAAATGAGCGATATTGAAATAAATGTAGACGATCATAACCTTTCAAAACAACTTAGCCGAACATACAAGTACGAGAAATCACCTGTGCCTTTTAAAGGGATGCAACACTTAAAGGACTGTATGTATTTGGGCGGAAATTAAATGATAATTTAAATTTTAATTCTGTAAACTTTTAATATCCCTGATTAAGAATTTGATAATTTAGATTTTAAATAACCTATTCATTTTAACTGAATAATAATTTAATAGTATAAAAATTAACAGATAACTAATTCTACAATACCTGCATACATTTCACTTTTATTTTGAATAAATTTGATAGATAATCTCTTAAATATCTATAAAATTATGAAAACAAAATTACTAAGTTTAATTACAATTTTTATTGTCCTGCTCGGGTATTCTCAAAATGATATTTTGCTTGTAACTGATAACGATGTTGACACAGTAGACAATTTAACAATATATGACTCATTATTAAGAACAACTTACACCAATATAACTTTACATAATAGTAATGTAACAGGCTCCCCGACAGCAACAGATTTAATCGGTATAGATCTAGTAATTTGGTTTTGTGGAGATGATGGTTTTGAACTAAACTTCTGGGCCGACGGTATTGGAGGAAATGCAGTACTTAAAACTTACTTGGATAATGGAGGTAAACTTTGGCTAATTGGAAGCGATGTAATTTATGAATACTATGGTTCTGCTCCTGACAATTTTGTCGCTGGCGAATTTATGTTTGACTATGCTTGGTTAAGCTCTTATAATATGCAAAGTTATGCCGACGATGGTGGTACTGGAGTTCCACAAGCAAATAAAACCACTAGTTCCGGAACTAGCTATCCTACTCCTTTAACTTGGATTTTTAGCACGCTTTGGTATGCCGATGGGGTGAGTACAAAACCAGAAACAGAAAGTATTTACGAGTTTGGACCTGAAACATATCCAAATGCAGGGGAAACTACAATGACTTTTTATGAAAACAACACGTTTAGTGTAATGACAACTCTTTTTAACTCCACTAGTATTAATACTTTTGGAACTACTAGTAATGATTTAGATGCCTTTAACCAAGCGGCTTTAGACCAAATTTTTGATAGTTCCTTATCTGTAAATGATGAAGATTTAAAAAATATTAACTACAATATTTACCCTAATCCTCATAATAACCACTTTAATATTTCTTTGAAAAATAAATCGTTAATTAATAAAGACTTTAAAGTTTATACAATACTTGGAAATGAAGTTTCAGGCGGAAAAATAACTAGTTTGAATACTGAAGTTTCTACTGTTAATCTATCAAAAGGTACTTATTTCCTAAAAATTAATGAAACTAATTACGTTCAAAAAATTATAAAATATTAATCAAGGGGTTAAACCTCGTTTCTTAAATAGCCAATAGACTTAATTACCTATTGGCTATTTATTGTAAAAAAACTTCCAATTAACAAATAATCAAGTCTTAACAAATAATCAAGTCTTTTTTGTACAATAGAGACAAACCACTTATGTTTGTATTTAAATAACTTTATTTATGGATATCAGCCGTATTATAGACCTTTTTTTATTTGCAATACCTACAGTAATAACAGGTGCTATTGCCTATTATTTTTTTAAAGAACATACCAAAAACGAAGATAGTAGACGTCGTTATTTATTAAAAAAGGACATGCAGGTTAATACTATGCCATTACGCTTACAGGCTTACGAACGCATGGCACTTTTTCTAGAACGCATTTCCCCTTCAAAATTACTAATCAGAATTACACCAACTTCTTCAGATAAAGATGCTTATGAATCGCTACTTATACAAAGTATTGAGCAAGAGTTTGAGCATAACTTATCGCAACAAATTTACATTACCGATAAATGTTGGAGTATTGTAACCACATCAAAAAACGCCACGATACAGCTTATTAGAAAAGCAAGCATGTCCGAAAAAACAGATTCCGCAAACAAACTTCGCGAAGTTGTTTTAACCGAAATGATGGAGCGACGTTCACCTAGCGATGCTGCATTAGCTTTTATAAAAGAAGAAGTATCAAGTTTGTGGTAAATCTTTTTCGCGCAACTCGTTAGACTGCGCTTGCTCAAATTTATTTTTTGCATAATAATACCCTTGTTGCCACCATTTGGTCATTAATTTTTTATTAAAAACCAACGAGTTTTCCGTAAGCTTAGAAGGCGTGTAGTACAAGTTTAGTTTTACGTGCTTATTTTTAGCTGCCAACTTTCCAATTAAAATATCGCTACGTTCTACTTGATCCAAAAGATGTCCAAAAAGATTTAACATTAAAGAAAAAGGATTTTTACCTAGTACCTTGTTATAAGCCATACTTTCAGATTCTAAAATAATGGCATCAATTTCGGTAGCGCCTCTTAAAATAGCTTCCCGAATAGGAACCACACAACCAAAAGCGCCATCGGCATATTCAAAACCATCTTTTTTTACTAAAGACATAAACGGAATGTAGTTACACGAAATCCAAATCCAATCGCAAAACTCATCGTAACTAAAATCTTTTATAGATTTATATTCCACAATGTTTTTAGATAGATTAGAGACCGTAACCACAACATCGTGTTTGGTTTCTTTTATTTGCTTAAACTCCTCGTAAGTAAAATTTCTTTTTAAATAACGTCTTAGCGCTTTACTTTCACCAAAGGTGCGCTTCCGCTTAATAAACTGCCACACCGAGTTTAAAAAATCTATGGAAACATACTCCCTATCCCCTTTTCTACGCACTATAAAAGGGCTAACACTAAAAATATTTTTTTGATTAACATTGGTAAATACCTTGTGGATTTTATCAATCTTTCCAGCTGCCAAATGCGGAATTAACAAACTACCTGTCGATGTTCCTAAAAACATATCGTAATCCCTACCTTCTTCCTTAATTAAATACTCAGCAACACCACCTGCGTATGCGCCTTTACTACCACCTCCCGAAATTACTAATGCCTTCATTTTTTATCTTATGGGAGTAAATATACTAAGAAGTACAATATTTTTCAATATTGCCTTGAAAGTTAAACAAACTAAAACCAAAGCAATTGATTACATACCCTATATTAGGTATTTTATAGAAAAAACAAGTAAATAAACGCCTTTAATGGGGCTGCATTAAAAAGATTAATTATTTTAGGCTTAGCTATTAACAACCAAACCCTTATACATGAGAAAGCACTACTTTCTTACAGCATTGCTATTGCTAATAATTAGCGTTTCAATTTTCGCATTAAATAAATCTACCTTAAAAGAAACTGCGTTAAAAAGTATTAAAACGCCATTTAATACTGAAACAGTAACAGATAGTGAATTTCTTCCGCCTTCTGCAAGTATTTCTGGTACTACAACCGTTTGCTTGAATGACACACCTCCAGAAATAACCTTTACTGGCTCTAGTGGAAATGCTCCATATACTTTTAACTATACCTTAAATGGAACAGCTCAAACTATAACATCAACTGGAAATACTGCAACAGTTTCCGCTAACACCAATGTTATTGGAACTTTTGTGTTTCACTTAATATCTGTAACCGATGATAGCAACGATTCAGCTACTATAAACCGAAATGCCACAGTTGAAGTTACCGAACCGCCTACCGTAGATTTTAGTTTTAATAATGATGGAACTTGCTCTGGATCTTCTATAAATTTCACTTCCAACCCATCCGGAAACAGTCCTTTTACTTATAGTTGGGATTTTGGAGATGACAACACCAGTACTAGTGCTAATCCATCGCATAATTTTGAAGCTCTTGGCTGTGGTACAGAAAGTTTTGATGTGGAATTGACGGTAACTGATGCTAATGGGTGTACTAGTTCGAGAATACATACAGTCAATGTAGTACAAAAACCCGATATCGATTTTAAAGATGCAAACTTTTCAAACCCAGCACAATACTTTAATAATTGCTCGAGTACTTCATCAGACGAAACTTTCAACATTACAGTAGAGAACACCAGTACCTCAAGTTGCGCTAATAATTTCATAATTGATTGGGGTGATGGCAATTCTGAATCATTTAACACTCCAACTATTTCTCACACTTATACTTATGCAGATACTTTTAGAATGGAAATTACAGCTACTGGAGATAATGGCTGCATAGCGAGTAAAGTATTTAGTGTTAAAAATGCTTCAAACCCCCAAGGAAACATTGTTAGTCCCGGAAGCACCCAAAACTTATGCGCTCCAGCAGAAATTGCCTTCACCATTTCATCAAACTGGGGAGCAAATTCAATTGATACGGTATATGACGTCGATTATGGAGATGGCACAATTGTTAGATTCCTACAATCGGATATGATTTCAAGTAGTTTTTTTAACGCATCCGATCCCCAAAACTCAACCCCTTACCCAATTCCTCACACGTATAGCACTTCGAACTGCCCCAGTGATTTTGAAGCAACAATACTTATTCAAAATTCTTGTGCTACAACTCCTGGTAATTCAGGCGGTATTAGAATACTAAAAAATGCCGATGCTAGATTTGAAGTTGATGAAACTGCATGTGTTGCTACTCAAATTATATTTAATAACACATCAGATACCGCCTCCGCTTTTGATTGTTCTGACTTTGTAGAATTTACTTGGGATTTTGGAGATGGTACAAGCGAAATTACAACATTCGATTACAGCTCTGTTAGTCATGAATATTCTACACCTGGAAACTACACAATAATAATAACAGCCGATAATGGCATTTGTCCTGAAACAAATTTTCAAGACGAAATTTGCATAGAGCCCGAACTAAACCCTGCCTTCACATTAAACACAAACAATGGCTGTATCCCATTGGCCGTACAAACAACAAACACAACCGATTTAAGTGAGAGTTGCGGTGGCGAAACCTACCTTTGGGAAGTCACTTATAGTTCTGATTTTTGCGGAACTACCGAAAGTTGGAGCTTCACTAATGGAACAGACGAAAACTCAGCAGCACCATCTATTAACTTTGCTACTGCAGGTACATATACTTTAACTTTAACAACCGAGAATTCTTGTGGAACGAATAGTACTTCTGAAACTATAGAAGTTAAAAGACCTCCAACAGCTACCATAAATAGTATTAGTGATGCCTGTGATTCTGCTTCTATTTCTCCTATAGCTATTGTAGACAACTGTGCCCCAAGTACCGATACTATAACGTATAACTGGAGTTTTCCCGGAGGCACACCATCCTCAGCGAATACATTAGACCCAGGAACCATATCCTACACAACTTCTGGGAATCATCAAATAACATTTAGTGTAACTAATGGTTGTGGAACTACAACAGATACAGAAGACTTTAGCGTCAATCCAATCCCAAACATAACTAACACAGCCCTAACACAAACTATTTGTTCTGGAACTGATATTACAGAAGTGACACTAACAGCAGATATAGCAAGCACAACTTTTACATGGACAGCAACTGCACCAACTGGTGTTACAGGTTTTATTCCTTCTGGAAACTCAGACACTATTCCTGTTCAGACTATTTTTAATTCAAATACAACATCAGAAGATGTTACTTACGTAATTACACCATCAATAGGTGGCTGTGATGGAACACCCGTAAATTTAGTTATTACCGTAGATCCTGCTCCTGCATTTACAAATCAACCTGATTCAGAATCGGCATGCTTAAATGGTACTATTACAGCATTATCTGTTTCTGTAAATGGTCCAGGAACACCAACTTATCAATGGTATAGTAACACCTCTAACACCAATATTGGCGGAAGCGAACTTACTGGTGAAACAGCCTCAACTTATACACCACCAAACAGCCGAGTTGGAATAACATACTATTATTGCGTAGTATCGTTTTCATCTGGTGCTGGTTGTAACGAAATTATTTCTGATGTTGCCACCATCGAAATTGTTGAAGGTATTCAAATTGACACTCATCCTACAGCAACACATAGTTTATGTGTTGGTGGCGATATAGCATCCGCTTTAACGATTTCCCATTCTGGTGGAACAGGAACAATCTCCTACCAATGGTACAGCAACACAACTAATTCCAATTCTGGAGGTACAAGTATTTCAGGTGCTACTAATTCTTCGTACACTCCAACTACGTTCAATACGGCGGGTAGTTATTATTACTATGTTATGATTAGTCTTAATGGTAGTGGTTGCAGCGATATTTCTAGCGAAGTTGCCGAAGTTGTAGTGGTTGATGATCCCATAACTACAAATCAACCCCAAGCTTCACAAACCATTTGCCAAGGCATTACACCCCAAGATTTAGAGGTAACAGCCTCAGGAGGTTTAGGTACAACTTATACTTATCAATGGTACAGCAATTCAACTAATAACAATTCGGGTGGCAATATAATTACAGGAGCAACTAATGCTAGTTACACACCACCAACAGCTACTGTAGGCTCCTTATATTATTATGTAGAAGTTTCACAACCTGGAATAGATTGTAGCGTAGTTAGTAATACTGCAGAAGTTACAGTAAATCCAGCTCCAAATTTCACTAGTCAACCTACATCAAATACTTATTGTTTAGGTGATACTTTAAGCCAATTATCCGTAAACTACGAAAATGGAGTTGGCACACCAACTTTTCAATGGTATCGCAATTCTGTAAACGATACTTCTACAGGTTCAGAAATTACAGGAGAAACGAATCAAACTTTCAATCCTCCTTCTACAAGTGTTGGCACAGTTTATTATTACGCTGTAATTACCTTTTCATCTGGTGGTTGTACTCAAATCACTTCTAACATAGCAGAAATAACTATAAACCAAACGCCGAACATCAGCAACAAAACGGATATTATTTGTAGTGTAAATGCATTCACTATAGCACCAGATAACACAGGTGGCGACACTACTCCAACTGGCACCACTTACACCTGGGCAACACCCACAATTAATCCTGCAGGCACGATTACCGGAGCTTCAAACGAAACCGCACCACAAACTAACATTAGCCAAACGTTAACCAATACAACTACAAATCCTGCAACAGTTACCTACAGCGTTACACCTACTTCTGGATCTTGTATTGGCAATACTTTTGAAGTTGAAATCACCGTAAACCCATCAATAAGCATAACAACTAGTCAAACTAACAGCAACTGTTATTCGGCAAACGAAGGAGCTTTAGATATTACCATTACAGGAGGTGTACCGTTTTTAACAGGAGATCCTTATCAAATTTCATGGATTGGGCCTAATGGTTTTACTAGTTCAAATGAAGATATTTCTAATTTAGAACCGGGCGATTATACCGTATCTATTTTGGATGATGGTGGCTGCCCATTCACCGAAAACTTTACAACTACTGAACCTGAAGAACTTATATTTTCGACTATAGATTTTGACCCTGAAACCATATCTTGCTTTAATGCAGACGATGGTTCTATTGGAATAGAAGTTTCTGGAGGAACCACACCTTACACCTACAATTGGACTAGAAACGGAGTTCCGTTTGCAACAACCCAAGACTTAACCAACCTTAGTCCTGGTGATTATGAAGTAACTATAACTGACGCTAGCAATTGCCCAACAATAGATACTAGTTTCTCTATAGTTGAACCTGTTGAACTTAACGTAAGTTTAATAAATCAGGTAGATATTATTTGTTTTCGCGAGGCTACTGGGGAAATTAATATAAATACCGTTGGTGGAAGAACTATAGAAGTTGCACCAGGCATTTTTGGTTACAACTATTCTTGGATAGGACCTAACGGATTTACAAGCAATCAACAAAACCTATCAGGTTTAATTGCAGGAACCTACAATGTAACTGTAACCGACAGATCAAACTGTACAGATACATTAGAAGTTATTTTGAACGAATCAGACGAAATAATAATTGATTATTCTGCCACCGAAATTGAATGCTATGATGATAATGATGCTACAATAACCATCAATAACATTTCTGGAGGCAATTCGCCTTACACAGTTACTTGGAGTAATTTAGGCTCTGGCATGTCACAATCTAATTTATCTCCTGGAGATTACACCATTACAGTTACGGACAATACCAACTGTGAAAAAGCAGTAACCATAACTATTGCAGAACCACCAATTTTCACCATTAACCCAGTAACTAATAATGTGTCTTGTTTTGGAGAAAATGATGGTAGAATAATCTTAAATTTAGTTGGAGGTATAGACCCAGTCAATTTAGTTTGGGACGATGACGCAACTGCTGGAGTAGAGCGAAACAATATTGGACCAGGAACTTACACCGTAACCATTACCGATGGAAAACCCTGTGTTATTTCTGAAACATTTACAATAACAGAACCCGATGCTTTATCGCTTTCAGCAAATACAACCGATGCTTTAAATTGTGATGATGCTAATAGTGGAGCCATTAATTTAATTGTAACAGGCGGCACAGCTCCATTTACCTATTCTTGGTCCAATGGCACAACTACCGAAGACCTGAATAATATTCCTCCAGGAAATTATTCAGTAAATATTACCGATGCTAATAATTGTACCATTTCTGGCGATTGGCAAATTGATAGATTTGAACCTTTGGAAATAAACGTGGATACCGAAACCATTTATGATTGCGATACAAAAAGCATTGACCAAACTTTTATAGCTTTAGTTTCAGGTGGCGTTCCGCCGTACAACATAAATTGGTCCAGCGGAACGATTAGCGGTTCAAATGGTGAGTTTATGAGTACCACACAAAATGGTTTAGTTATAATTGATGTTTCAGATAGTGCAAATTGCAATACCAGTTTCTCATATAATGTTGCTATTCCGAGTTTTGGTGACGCAGATTTCTCATTAACATCAAGCGCAATTTCTTCTTATGGGTTTTTCTCCATTGAAGACCCCATTGATTTTACAAATTTAGCAACGGGAGACTATCAATCGGTGTCTTGGGATTTTGGAGATGGCAATTTCTCTTCAGATGAAAACCCAACACATACCTATATTAATGAAGGTTCTTATTCCGTTGTTCAAACGGTAACTTACCCATTTGGGTGTATTTATACCAAACAATTTAGCTTAGTGATAGAAAAGGGCTACAGGTTAATTATGCCAAATGCTTTCACTCCCAATGGAGATAGCATGAATGCTTATTTTTCACCAGAATCTATAGCATTAAACGCCATTACTTTTAATATTTACGACACTTGGGGAAGCTTAGTTTATTCCGAAGAAGGCGATACTATAAAAGGATGGGACGGAAAAATAAATGATGCTGAAGCCGAAAATGGCAATTATTATTTCACATTTTCTGCAAAAACATTTTATGGACGAACCATTACAAAAAAAGGCGCTTTTACATCTATTAAATAAGCAAGCAACACAATGAAAATAAGACTATACATATTATTAATTTTGTGCTGTTTTTCGTTTAAAACATACGCACAAGACCCTGTTTTTTCTCAATATTTTTTAGTCCCAGAAACTTTAAACCCCGGGTTTTCAGGTTTTGAGGACGCCTCCTATTTCGGATTAATACACCGAACGCAATGGCCTAGTCTCGATTTAAGAGTGGATACGGAATATGCCTTTTTTAATTCCTGGATTGAAGATGTTGGCGGTATTGGTTTCAGTATTATTAACCAACATGAAAACAAAACCAAATACAATCATGTGCAAGGTAATGTTAATTTCGCTTATCATGTTAGAATAGCTAACGAATGGTTTTTTAGACCAGCTGTTGAGGTTGGATTTGGAACTAAATCTTTTAACTTTAGTGGTTTAGTTTTGTCCGACCAAATAAACATAAATTCTGGAACCATAAATGCTACGTCATCCGATCCATTTGCTATGAATGCCCATAGAAATATTAGTTTTTTCGATTTTTCAGCTGGATTTGTATTTGATAAAAAAAACACAAGAAATGACACCGATTTATGGTTAGGCGCATCTGTAAAGCACCTTAACAAGCCTAATATTTCTTTTGCTGAAAATGGCAATGTACCCTTGGATATTTTTTACTCATTACATGTTGGTTATAAATTCCCTTATTTTGATTATAACGACTTGCTACTTTCGGCAAATTACATGCAACAAGGCGAATATAACCGTTTAGATCTTGGAGTAACTGTGCGTTTAGAAAAATTAATGCTTGGTGCTACGGCAGTTACCAACCCTGCTAAAAACAACTATAACAGTCATTTATTAACCTCTGTAAACGCTTTTGTTGGTTTAGAATTCGAACAATTACGTTTTGGTTTTTCGTATGATGTAAATACTACAAATATTGGAAGAACCGATGGTGTTTATGAGTTATCTATAACTTATTTAGCGAAGTGCTTAATATGTCAAAATCCCGCTAATACGGAACGGAGAAAGTAACTATTACAGTTTTATCAAAAAACCATATATATTATTAAAATTGAAAAATTATTAACATAAATCCAAAATAATAAAAATGTATTAAATCTTACATAAAAACAACCATAACCAACTTATTTTCATAACTTTAAACAAATTAACCAAAACTAATCTGTTTGAATTATGAAAAAAATTACTACATCCCTCTTGCTTATTTCTACTATTACAACTATTACATTTTCTCAAAGCTATATTGACACCTCGTTTGGTATTAATGGTGTGAGTAATATTAAAGTTTTAGATTATATAGAACAAGATTTGCCTAGTGGATTTTGTGTAACAAATTCTGAAAAATTAGTTAATGTAGCAATAGGAAATAATGACTCTGATGAAAGCGTAAGTATTATTGCCCAGTATGACACAAATGGGAACCTAGATCCGAATTTTGGAAATAACGGCACTTTGGAGTTAACTGATTTTTTAGGAATTGATGTTATAAGTCAAAATGAATACATATGTGTTACAGGCATCTCTAATACTAATGCAGAACTTACCATATTAAAACTTGATTCATTTGGAAATGCAGATAGCGGTTTTGGAAACAATGGTAAAGCATCGCTGGGGATATTGGGAACTTTTGGATATTCTACAAAAATAGATAGTAATGGTAAACTTGTTGTTGCTGGTAAACATATATCCACTACAACTGAAGAAAATCAATTAATTATTACGCGGTTTAATAACAATGGCACCCTAGATACAACTTTCGGCACAAACGGGATAACCCAAATAGACCTAGGTCATGCAGTAACAAATGAAGAAATACAGGTAATTAACCTTGAGCTATACAACAATAATGAAATACTAGTAACAGGCACTGTTTATCTACCGGACAACGACATGCCAGCAGGAGACCCCAAATCCAATGAATTTGCTCTAAAAGCAAGTAGCAATGGCGTATTAGATTCCGATTTTGGGAATAACGGATTCACAATTTATTACGATTTAACACCCAATCATGCTCTCACTAATACCTCCTATATATTACCAAACGAAAAAATTTTCATGTCGGTAGATGGTGTTGGTGGCGTAAACAACTCACAAACAGGACTATTACGTTTAAATGGAGATGGTAGCATTGACACTAGCTTTGGGAACAACGGCATATTAAAACTATTTAATCACTCATTTTATATTTATGATTTTTTTGATTCGCAAACTGATAACAACATTTACGTTTTAGGCGAAGGTAACAATAACGAAATCTTTCACGCTTTAATTAAAATTAACGAAAATGGCATTTCAGACGTTTCCTTCGCAGATAATGGAACATTAATAATAGATATAGAATTGGATAACGTAGAAAATCTAAACAGTGGCATTGAACTATCTGATGGTAAAATATTGGTTTCTGGCCACAACGAAAACGAGGATGGATTTGTTATGACTAGATTCTTCAAAGAAAACCAACTAAACATATCAGATACCGCATTAAAAACGGTGGCTCTATATCCAAATCCTGTAAGAAACGAGATTAACATAAAATCAACACAAGCTATAAACCAACTACAAATTTATCAAATCGATGGTAAATTGGTTTACAACCAATATTTAAACACGAATTTAGCGGATGTATCTTTACTTAAGGCTGGCCTTTACATTGTTAAAGCTTTTTCTGAAAATAAAGTAGAAACGTTTAAAATCAACAAATTATAACACTTGCTTATAAAACAAAAACACCTTAAAGCGAATACATTAATCTTTAAGGTGTTTCTTTTTCACTTAAAGCTTTTGCAAATTTCTGAAATCGCCAATTATGATGTTTAGTAGCTTGTTTTAAATTTTCTTTACAAACATCCCTACACGCTTGAATTTGATGCAAATACTGAAATGCATTTTGGCGCACCTCAAATCCGAATTGCGGGCTTGTATAACGCGTTAGCTCACTAAAATACTCTCGTTTATTTTTATCGTCAAGGTCTGGAGACACTAACTGCAATGCCAGCCAAAGCATTCTTACATTCTTATCGCTAAACCCATGAATATCTTTAGTTTTCTCAAAATATTTTTGTCGCTCCTGCGGAAAGTTCTGCCACAGAATAAATAAAGCTGTTTCAATGGTAACATAAGATTTATCATTAAGTAACGACTCGTATTCGGTTTTTAATTCTGAAGGGATTTTAGATACATTACGAGCAATAGCTTGTCGCACTTTCAAACTGTTTTTAAAATCCTCTTTTTTTATCTGACTAGGTAATTGAGAAATCACTTTTATTTTAGCTTCATCTGAAATTCCAGAGGTTAAATAGTTACTACATTTTGAGGTATACACTTCGCAATCAACCATTAAATACTCTTGCATATATGTTGATTTTTTCAAACTATTTAAAGCCTCATCATAGTTAAACGCTTTGTTTTTCAACCATAATTCTACAAAATCAGTCAAATCTTCACCGCTTACCTTTTCAACTTCAGTTATAAAATTCTCAGTTTCAACATTCTTATATGCGTACTTTTTTAAATAGTTTTTAACAGCCATTTTAAAAGCCTTATCTCCCACTCGTTCCCTAAGTAAATGCAATACCCAAGCGCCTTTTTTGTAAAATGTAGTACTACTCGATTTAGGGTCTAACAACGAGGTGCTTCCGCCTGCCTTATCTTGATCTAACAACTCCTGTGCATATTCATACAATTGCCAATAGTAATAATCCTCTCCAAAAATATCGCGTTCGGCTAACAAGGCATAATAAGTTGCAAAACCTTCTTGCAGCCAATGGTGTGTACCCGAAGTTTCGGTTACCAAATCGCCAAACCATTGGTGCGCCAACTCGTGTGCGTTTACATTAACATAGTTTTTATCTGCAAATGCCGTGGAATCAATTACAAAACTATCTGAAAAAATTGTAGCACTTGTGTTTTCCATACCTGCGTATAAAAAGTCTTTTACTGGTACTTGCTTGTAGTTTTGCCACGGATATGGCACACCTATTTCAGCTTCAAGAAAATCGAACATCTGTTTTGTATAGCGATACGTTGGTTCGAATTTTAGCGAATCTTCGGGGTAATAATACATTTCTAACGGAATACCACTTTTGGAATATTCTACATTTTTACTGTATTTACCAATAACTAAAGCTACAAGATAACTAGACATGGGCTTTTCCATGTCGAATTCCCATAAATTGTAAGTAGGTGTTTCTCTTTTAGAAACCATTTTTCCGTTTGAAATAACCTCGTAACCTTTTAACGCCACGCAACTAATATCAAACTCAATTTTGTCATTCATATCGTCAATGGAAGGCAACCAATGGCTTGTGTACTTCCCTTGGCCTTGTGTCCAAATTTGCTTCTTCTGGACAGTATTCCTGTTAATATCAGAATAACTCGAAGTAATAGCATCTTCATTATCCCAATCAATAAAATACATGGCTTTTTTAGGTGAAGTAAAAAATAGAAAATTAAGCGTGTACGTTTTTGAAGCCTTAAACCCATGGTAAATGATTAGCTTTTTACCATCGTTTTTAAATTTTACTTTGCTTTTGTTTAACGCTACATTACTAAACTGCATGTTTATAGCATCCAAATAAACAGAATCCGTCTGTTTTAAAACATCGAATTTTATCTCGTAAGAATTAAAAACGGTACTATCCACTTTCATTTGATTAAAAGCCAATACCGTTTTTACTTCTTTAAAATCTACATAATCCGTTTGTTGCGCATATAGAAGATTTGCACAACAGCATAAAAGGAATACTATATTTTTCATGATTTTAAAGATATCAAAGATTAGCCCAAAATCATAAAAACCATATTAAAAACTGTGAAACTCAATTAAATTAGCTTCGTAGTATTGGTCGCCAAGTTTTGACAATAACGCTCTTATTACATCGCTATCGCCATCTACAGCTAGGGCCGAATACCCAACATTGTTTAGTTTTCCTAGACGTAAATCAATAATATTTATTTTTTTAGAGGCTAGCGCAGATAACAATATTAATAATACTCCAGGTGCATTAAAATGTTTAGTTAAAATAACTTTATCCCTTAAGGCTAAATTTAATTTTACACCATCCATTTCAAGTAAATATACGCCTTCGGTATAATAATTAGGCATTGCAGCATGTTCTTGATACGTTAAGGATTTAAACAAACCACCATCGGTTCCCTTTGTAAAATCGATAGCATTTTGAACTTTTCCGTTTTTATTATCTAAAGATAAAAAGGCAACCGCTGTACCATCGTTATTCGATTTTAAACGCGCTGTTTCCACATTAATACCTTCTGATGCCAAAGTGTTAAATAATGAAGAAATCACTCCAGGCTCGTCTAAATGCTCAGAAAACAACCCATTTACTATGGTCTGTGTGTTTTTAGGAATTTCGTTGGTAACTGTAATAGATTTACCATATTTTCGAATTCTAATAGCGTTATAATCTCCCATTCCTGTAGCACTTCTGTAAATGTCTACAAATTCAGAAAACGAACCACCAAAAGAAAAATCTGGAATTATACGGCGTTGGGTTTCATCTAAACGTTGATTTAACAACTCGATACCTTTATTTAAAACCGTGTACTTCACCTTTAAATCATGGTCGTCAAAAATCGTACGATTCTCCGGTATAAGTTTAGAGTAGCTTACATAACTCTCGTAACCTGCTTCTTGAATATATTCTAAACTCTCTTTATAATTTAAGCCATAATAGCGCACATGATGTGTGTCTGTACCCACACAAACCGGTATTTGTAGTTCGTTGGCACGTCGTAATATACTTTGAACCGGATACACACCAACACCTTTAAATTTACCAGCCATATTAACGTCTAGCGATAAATTCCTATCGGCTATAAGCTCTAAAAGGGTCCTGAATTTATTAGCTAATGGGTGCGCACTGGTTTCAAAATTAACTAAAGCCTCTGGCATATCTACATTTAGCTTTGGTAAGTCTATATGACCAATAATTTGAATCATATCTCCAAAACACTCAATCATTTGGGTCATTTCATCAAAATAACCACCCCAATAAGCTTCAAGACTACCACGCATTTTTAATAACTCTTGAGCTTCTTCCTTAGAACCATCATAAGGTAAACCTTCTGGTGCAAAATGCACAGAACCAATAACATAATCGGCGTCTTCGGCTTGAAAAATCTTAGAACGACTCCACTGCAAACCAATGTCTGGTCCCATCCACTCTAACTCAACACCATATTTTATGTTTATTTGTCCGTCGTATTTTTCACGAAGTCCTGCTATACGTTTTGGATAATTTAAGTACGATTTATTACCACGAATAAACTTTACATTGGTATCCGTTTCTGCGATATAACGAAAACTTGTTAAACGCGGCGAGTGAATTATAAACGTAATACTTGGGTTTCCGGCTTCAATAGCTTTATCAACTATATCCTCTAATTTATCAATACCATGTTTTACGTGATCTTGCTCGGTTCCTGCATGAATACCGTGTGTTTCCCAAATAAATTCGTTGAGTTTTCTCATCAATCAATATGCGTTAAGTTGTTTTTTAAGAGCACCAAATTTAACTAATGAAATAGAATTACATACTATATTTCATATTTTTCAAGCATTTTTTAGAAAGAAAATAGTAATACTATTAAAAACATCACAAATTCATAAAGAAACTAAGTATTTAATAAGACTTATTTTTTAATTAATTTCGCATTTATGTCTGTAAACCTACAAACTCCAATAGATTATTTAAAAGGCGTTGGTCCAAATCGTGCCGATTTGCTACGTAAGGAGTTAGGTATTCACACCTATCAAGATTTAATCAACTTATTTCCAAACAGATACATAGACAGAACGCAGTATTACAAAATTAACCAACTACAACGCAACAATGCCGACGTGCAGGTTATTGGAAAAATAACAAGCTTTAAGGAAGTTGCACAAAAGCGTGGTAAACGTCTAGTAGGCACGTTTCAAGACGATACCGGAACCATGGAACTGGTGTGGTTTCGAGGGCAAAAATGGATTAAGGACAGCTTAATATTAAATAAAACCTATGTAGCCTTTGGAAAAACCAACTGGTTTAGTGGTAAATTTAATATGGCGCATCCAGAATTAGAATTACTAGAAGATCATGAAAAAAATATGCGTTCGGCTATGCAACCTGTATATCCATCAACCGAAAAATTAAACAATAGAGGCATAACAAATCGCGTGATTAATAAAATTATGCAGCAATTATTTCTTGAAACCAAGGGAAGATTTACTGAAACTCTTTCTGATAATTTACGTTCAGAATTAAAATTAATTACTAAACAATCTGCTCTTTTTAATGTGCATTTTCCGAAGAATCAAGAGCTACTTTCAAGGGCACAATTCCGGCTTAAATTTGAAGAATTATTTTATATTCAATTGCAATTAATTATTAAAAATTTAATTCATAAATCGAAAATAAAAGGCTTTCCATTTAATCAAGTTGGCACCTATTTTAATTCCTTTTTTAAAGACCATTTACCCTTCCAATTAACCAATGCCCAAAAGCGTGTTTTAAAAGAAATTCGCGCAGATTTAGGCAGTAATGCACAAATGAATCGACTTTTACAAGGCGATGTAGGTTCCGGTAAGACCATTGTAGCCTTTATGTCAATGCTCATGGCGCTTGACAATAATTTTCAAGCTTGCTTAATGGCGCCGACTGAAATTTTGTCAGTTCAACACTATAACGGATTACTTGAGTGGTGTAATAAACTGAATATCAGTATAGAAATATTAACAGGCTCAACTAAAACTTCAAAACGAAAAATAATTCACGAATCGTTAGAAAATGGCGAATTACAAATATTAATAGGCACGCACGCCCTTCTAGAAGACAAGGTAAGATTCAAAAATTTAGGGCTCGCCATAATAGATGAGCAACATCGATTTGGCGTAAAACAACGCAGTAAATTATGGAAGAAAAACAAACTTCCACCACACGTTTTGGTTATGACCGCAACACCAATTCCTAGAACATTAGCTATGTCGGTTTATGGCGATTTAGACATCTCCATTATTGATGAATTACCACCCGGAAGAAAGGCCATAAAAACGGTTCATAGATTTGATAAAAACCGATTAAATGTTTTTAAATTTATTCGAGATGAAATTGATAAAGGTCGTCAAATTTATATTGTTTATCCTTTAATAAAGGAGAACGAAAAAATGGATTATAAAGATTTAATGGATGGTTATGAAAGTATATCTAGAGACTTCCCTATGCCAAAATATCAAACCTCTATTGTTCATGGAAAAATGAAACCTGCCGATAAAGACTATGAAATGCAACGCTTTATTAAGGGCGAAACACAAATTATGGTGGCAACAACGGTTATTGAAGTTGGTGTAAACGTGCCTAATGCATCTGTAATGATTATTGAAAGCGCCGAACGCTTTGGCTTATCGCAATTACACCAATTGCGCGGTCGTGTTGGTCGTGGCGCAGAACAGAGTTATTGCATTTTAATGACTAGCCATAAACTAAGCGAAAACAGTAAAACGCGTTTAAATACCATGGTTAGTACTAATGATGGTTTTGAAATTGCCGAAGTGGATTTAAAATTACGTGGCCCTGGTGATATTATGGGCACGCAACAAAGTGGCGTTTTAAACCTTAAAATAGCCGACATTATTAAGGATAACGATATTTTACAGTTGGCAAGACACCATGCTAAATCGGTATTAAAAATAGACCCTTCGTTAGCACTTCCAGAAAATCAAGTGTATTTAAATACATATAAGCAACTTAGTAAGTTTAAAAATATTTGGAATTATATTAGCTAGATTGAAGGCTGATGACGGAAGAAGGAAGACGGATGACTTATGACTTATAACTGAAGACTAAACATAATACTTTTTGCCAACAATTTTAATGCGTTAACATCATAAAACTGGCTTGATAGACTTCCCTTACTGGGAGTGGATTTAGGGGTAGATGTTCAATAACACATATAAACTTGATTTGAATGTATTAATTTTATAGCATTACGTAACTCGCATTAGGGATTGCAACGGCATCCTTTTTAAAGTTTTAAAGCAATGGACTTATTAAGTCTAGATTTTAATAAATTACCACAAACCTCGTTTTATTGCAATAACCCTTTAAAAAGATATAGTGGAAAGCCCGACCTTTAGGGAATGCCCAAATAATTATTACGTATAATTTTAATGATTATACCTACTTTTACAAAAAACAAAAAAATATGCTTGGTTTAAAATTAGCAACAGACCCGCGTTGGGTAAACATTGTAGAATCGAATATTGAAGAAATACTTACCGATCATGCTTGGTGCGAGCAAAAAGCAGCCACTAATGCTATTACCATTATTACTAATAATAGCGAACATGAGGAACTTGTTACCGAGTTAATAAAATTGGCTCAGGAGGAGTTAGAACATTTTCAAATGGTTCATGACATTATAAAAAAACGTGGTTACGTACTAGGTAGAGAACGTAAAGACCACTATGTTAATGAGCTTTATAAGTTTATGAACAAAGGCGGAAACAGGCAACAAAGTATGGTAGATCGTCTTCTGTTTTCGGCAATGATTGAAGCCCGTAGTTGCGAACGTTTTAAACTGTTATCTAAACGTATAAAAGACCCAGAATTATCGAAGTTTTATCATGATTTAATGATTAGCGAAGCTGGACACTACACCACATTTATAGGCTTTGCTAGACAATACGGAAAAGGCATTGATGTAGATAAACGCTGGCAAGAACTTATTGAGTTTGAAGGCCAAGTGATTCAGAAATATGGAAAATCTGAAACCATACACGGTTAATCATCAATTTTATTATTACTAGAAAAAAATCATCGCTATTCTTTTTTAACGATTAAAACTCGCATTTCATTTACTACATACAATTGCATGAAACAAACCGCATATTCCATTTTAGACCTTGTTATTGTTTCTGAAGGGAAAACATACCAACAAACTTTAAAGGCCAGCATTGAATTAGCAAAAAAGGGTGAATCCTTTGGTTACAAACGCGTTTGGTACGCAGAGCACCATAATATGGCAGGTATTGCTAGTAATGCACCTCAAATTATTATTAGCCAAGTAGCACAGGAAACTAAAACACTACGCGTTGGATCTGGCGGCATTATGCTACCAAACCACTCCCCTTTTATTATAACCGAGCAATTTGGAACTCTAGGAACTTTATTCCCTAATAGAATAGATTTAGGATTAGGAAGAGCTCCTGGTACCGACCAAGAAACGGCGCATGCCATTCGTCCTAATTTTTTGCAGGCTACACATTCGTTTCCTCAAGATATTGAACAGATTCAGAACTATTTTTCAGCAGAAAACAGCATATCGAAAGTTAGAGTGCCCATTGCCGAAGGTGTACCTGTGCCTATTTATATTTTAGGCTCTAGTACAGATAGCTCTCATTTAGCCGCTAAAAAAGGCTTGCCTTACGCTTTTGCAAGCCATTTTACAACCGCACATTTACATAACGCTATAGCGATTTACAGAAATGAATTTGAACCTTCTGAGTACCTTAAAGCACCTTATGTAATAGCGGGAATTAATGTTTTTATTGCAGATACTGACGAAGAAGCCGAAACTATGGCAACCTCCTTTTTTAAAATGATAATCGCTCTATTAACAAGTACTAAACGCGAACATTTAGAAAAACCTTCGGAAATGACAGCAGAATTAAGAGAAACCATGAAACATCCTGCTGTTAAACAAATGACTAAATACACCTTTATAGGTAGTAAGAGTACCGTAAAGCAGGACATTCAAGACTTTTTAAACGAAACACAAGTAGACGAACTTATTGCGGTTACTAATACGTACGATGCTAATAGTAGAATTAAATCGTATCGTTATTTTGCTGAAATAATGAAGGAGTTAAATTCTGAATCCTAATTATTAAAGTCGACACTAAATAAACAATCTATTTATCAGATTAAGGTTTCAACCAGAAGTGCGCCACTAAATGCTTCAAAAAAGCTATTTTTACACCAACAAAACGAGTTACATATTTAGGAATGATTCACATTCACGAAAAAACATTACAAGATTTAGAATTTCAAACGGTTTTACAGCAAGTTAGCGAACTTTGTATTACACCTCTTGGGCACGAAAAAGCATTGGGAATTTTGCCTTTTAAAACCAAAGAAGAGTTACAAATAGCACTAAGTTTAACCAATGAATACGTATCGTCATTTTATAACGATAACCGCATACCAAACCACGGTTTCGATACCATTACCAAAGAAATAAAGTTACTTAATATAGAAAACACGTTTCTAGAAGTTCATGGCTTAAAAAAAATCGTGGCCATGTCTATTACGGTAAACGAAATTGTAGTATTCTTAAAAAAGTTTGCAGAGTACTAC
The DNA here is from genome assembly GCF_046736315.1 of Algibacter sp. AS12. Lineage (NCBI taxonomy): Bacteria > Pseudomonadati > Bacteroidota > Flavobacteriia > Flavobacteriales > Flavobacteriaceae > Algibacter > Algibacter sp. AS12. The sequence continues at coordinate 3,602,989 of NZ_CP151841.1, read as the reverse complement.
CCTAATTTAAATGCCTACGCTTCGCATATTGAGGTAACCAAAATTCTAATAGAAAAAGTAGATGGTATTGTAGATCGTTTTGGAGATATAAAAGACAACGCTTCCAGCTTACTTTTCGATTTAAGACAATCTATAAACAACATAAAAGGTAAAATAAACGCTAGTTTTACTAGTGCTTTAAACACCTATCATGCTTTAGAGTATTTAGATGACATTAGAGAATCTGTTGTAGATAACAAGCGCGTACTAGCTGTAAAAGCGATGTATAGGCGAAAAGTTAAAGGCTCCATAATGGGAGGCAGCAAAACAGGAAGTATTGTTTACATAGAACCAGAAACCACTTTAAGATACAGCAGAGAACTTAATAATTTAGAGTATGAAGAATCAGAAGAAGTTGTTCGTATTTTAAAAGAAGTCACCGATTTTATTCGTCCGTTTTTACCATTATTAAAAGACTACCAGAACTTCTTGATTAATATAGATGTTATTTCCGCGAAAGCGAAATACGCCAAATCTATGAATGGTATTCTTCCTGAATTTTCGGAAGAGAGAAGTCTGTTTTTACGAGATGCATATCACCCATTACTCTATTTAAACAATTTAGAGAAGAAAGAAAAAACATTTCCGCAGACTATAGAATTAAAAAATGACAGCCGAATAATTGTTATTTCTGGTCCCAATGCCGGTGGAAAGAGTATTACATTAAAAACCGTGGGGTTACTGCAAGTTATGCTACAAAGTGGGATGCTTATTCCGGTACATGAGCGCAGTAAAGTCTGTTTGTTTTATAGAATTTTAAGCGATATTGGCGACAACCAATCTATTGAAAACCATTTAAGTACCTATAGTTACCGTTTAAAACAAATGAATTACTTTTTAAGAAAGTGTAATAAAAACACACTCTTTTTAATTGATGAATTTGGAACAGGAAGTGATCCTGAACTTGGTGGTGCTTTGGCCGAAACGTTTTTGGAGGAGTTTTATCATCGTGAAGCTTACGGCATTATTACCACACATTACTCCAACTTAAAAATATTAGCTAACGAATTGCCATTTATGCTTAATGCTAATATGCTTTTTGATGAACGTAGTTTAGAACCGCTTTTTAAATTGGTTATCGGTCAAGCCGGAAGTAGTTTTACATTTGAAGTTGCGCAGAAAAACGGTATTCCGTATAGTTTAATAAATCGTGCTAAAAAGAAAATTGAGCGCAGCAAAGTACGTTTTGATGCTACTATTGCTAAATTACAAAAAGAACGTTCTAAACTTGAAAAAACGGGACAATCGCTAAAACAAAACGAGAAAAAGAAGCTAGAAGAAGCTGATAAGCTTGAAGAAATTAATACCAAGATTCAGAAAAAGCTAGAAAGCTATCAAGAGTTATACGATAGCAACCAGCGCCTAATTTACTTAGGACAAAAAGTAAATGATATTGCTGAAAAATATTTCACCAATAAGCAGAAAAAGGCTTTAATGGACGAGCTTTTTAAAGTCGTACAGATTGAAAATTCGAAACGTAGAAAAGTTACAGCCAAACAAAAGAAAGCTATAAAAGCTAAAGAAAACCAAGTAAAACAAGAAGCCGAAAAGAAAGTTGAAGTTATTAGGAAAAAGAAAAAAATAGCAAAACAAAAAGCTATTGAAGCGCCTAAACCAAAAGCCATTATTCGTATTGGAGACCGCGTAAGAATGGAAGATGGTCGCGCCATTGGTACTATTGATAAAATAGAAAAAAACAAGGCCGTTGTTAATTACGGGATGTTTACAACCAATGTTAGCCTAGATCAATTGGAACTTGTTGAAGCTGTTAAAAAGTAAGGCTTTTTAATAAAAATACAACTTCTTAAAATTTTACTTATTTTTACATAATTAAATTGGTTAACCAATTGTAAACTATGTAAAATGAAACAGATCCTATTCTTCTTTATAATAAGCAATGCTTTAATTTTTTCTTGCAGTTCCTCTAATAACGAAGACATTACAGAGGTTGAAGAGATAGAAAAAGAAATTATTGAGATTGAAGAAGAAGAGGAAGAAGAAACTCCAACCGAAGAGACCTCTAAAATTACATGGAAAAATTGGTACTTATCTGTACCATTAGATAATGGCGATGGCAAAGCAACTTCTGTTTTTTACGAAGCCATTGAAAACAATACCCTAACTACCGCCCAATCTAAATATTTCTATAAAAATGACGATGGTAGCTACACCCTATTCACCAAATTTACGGGGTTTACAACATCCGGAAAATCTGAACTTAACGGTAAATATTGTAGAACAGAATTACGTGAGTTTTGGAGAGGAAACCAATCGACCACCGATAATTGGTCTATGTCTACAGGCACACACATACTAGAAAGTACTTTAAAAGTTGATTATGTTGAGGGTAATGGTAGAACCATTGTTGCTCAAATTCATGGTAAGGAAACTGATGGTTTAGAGGGCTCGCCTGCAACCGTTAAAATTAGATGGAATAGCGGCGAAATTCAAATAGATTATTACACCAAACCAGATGCTGGCGAACCTTGGACAAGTGCCTTCGATGAAAAATTGAACGTTGGCAAAGTAGATAACGAAATTTTTACCTTTAAAATTAAAATTGAAAACGGAAAATTCTACTATGGTTTGGTGTGCGAGGCTAAAGGTATTAATACCGATTACACCTTAATTTACGATTATGTTGGTAATGGTTACGCTCATGAAAACTACTTTAAAACCGGTAATTATTATGGATGGAATGCAGATTACACCAAAACAGCACAGGTTATTTTGTATGAAGTTAAGACAGAGCATAAATAGGCGTTCAAAAGCATTAAATACTTGATTTAGTAATAGCTGTATTCTTTTCAATTTGAAGCTAAACATAATTATAAGTTCTTATAGCATATTCACTATCTTTACAACGTGAATAGTAAAGTACCAAAACATAAAAACTTAATCCTTTTTGATGGTGTTTGCAATCTTTGCAATAGCTCTGTTTTATATGTTATAAAACGGGATAAAAAGAGCAAATTTATGTTTGCGCCTTTACAAAGTGAAACCGGTAAAAAAATTATAGAAAAATTTAATACAGATACCGCTCTAATAGATTCTATAATTTTATACAACCCAGCAAAAAACAGTATTAATTACAAAAGTAGAGCAGCCTTAAAAATAGCCGCTAAACTTAGTTTCCCGACTAACATATTAGCTATTTTCCTTATTGTGCCTAACTTTATTCGCAATTGGGTTTACGATTTTATTGCTAAAAATCGCTATAAATGGTATGGTAAAAAAGACGCTTGCATGATTCCTACACCAGAATTGAAAAGCCGGTTTTTAGACTAGTATATTTGCCTTAAATTTATTTATAAATAAACAACGCAACCATTACGGGTTTTTCTCATCTTTAAAATAAACTAAAAACCATGAAGCAAACACTAACCTACCTTTTAATTGTTTTCCTATGCTTTTCTTGCAAAACAGATGATGCTACTCCCGATTGTTCTACTGTTTTATGTGAAGAACCTAATTTAAATATTAATTTAATTGATAGCGAAACCTACATAAATGTTATACTTCAAGATAATATTGAAGCAGAATCCATTGTGATTAAAAATGCTTCCGAAAACGTTATGCCCTTTAGTATTAGCGAAAGCAACGGCAATTTATATATAGCAAAACAAAACACATCAGACACTTTAGAAATACAAATAAATTCTGAAATTGTTGCAACAATCTCATACGATACAACAGCACCAAAAACTAATGAATGTTGTGATTTTGGAATACTTACTAATGTAGAAATTGAAGGCTTATCCTATGTTGTAGAAAACAATTTAATTACCATTTATATCTAACACAAAGTGTCTTACATTATTCAGACTTTAAAATTAAACTCACTCAAATTAGTATTTAACTCAAGCATACATATAGATAACTCATTGTTTATTTTTTAATGTGTTGATTGGTTATAAGTTTATTGGAAACTTAAAACCACTAATCATGAAACAACTATGCTTTTTATTTCTTTGCTTCACCTCTTTTGTTTTTGCTAGCAGCCCTAAACCAATACCTTCGGCTATTAAATCCGTTACCGTTTTTGTTGATGGCGCGCAAATAACACGACATGCTACTATGTTACTTTCGGCAGGAACAACCGAATTTTCGTTTACCAAACTTTCTCCTCACATTCTAGAAAACAGTATTCAAATTTCCGGATTAAATGACGCCTCTATAATATCTATAAACTACGCCATAAACCATTTATCTAAACTCGATAAATCTGAAACCATAAACCAACTTAAGGCCGAAATAGAACGTTTAAAGGACGCTGTTAAAGCTGAAGAAGATATTATGTCTGGCTACCAAGAAGAACTTAATATTATAAAAGAAAACAGAAAACTGGGTAACGAAAATCAAGTAGTAAGCCTTGAAAAGCTAAAACAATTTGCAGCCTATTACCGAACACGCATTACCGAGGTAAATACACTTATCAATAAATCTTTAAAAAACAACAGGGATTATAACGAGCAAATCGGCGATATAAAAAAACAACTACAAGAATTTCATGTAGATGATAAAATTCAATCTGGCGAAATAAAAGCGAAATTTCATACCAATGTAAGCAAGCAACTTAATCTTGTTATAAAATACAACGTTAAAAACGCAGGTTGGTTTCCTATTTACGATTTAAAGGCAAAAGATATAAACAAACCAATAGATTTACATTACAAAGCACATGTTTATCAAAACACAGGTATTCGTTGGGACAATGTTAGTTTAACACTCTCTACAAACGACCCGAACACTAATAATTTAAAACCTGAAATGAATACCAAATACTTAAATTTTGTTAGCCGAAATTACAATTACAACACAGAAAATGCCACAAAACGAAACGACTTTAAACACAATCCTTTTGTTAAACTTATTACAGGTACTATTACAGACGAAAGTGGCATGCCTTTACCAGGGGCAAGTGTTATCTTAAAAGGTACAAGTATAGGAACTTCTACAGATTTTGATGGTAACTTTTCTATAGAGCCACAAGGCGCAGAACAATTAGAGATTTCCTATGTAGGTTATGTTTCAGAAATTATACCAATACACTCCAGTGTTATTAATATAAGTCTTCAAGAAGATGTATCTCGTTTAGAAGAAGTTGTCGTAGTTGGGTATGGTTCTAATGCTGCATCGGCACTTACAGGAAGTGTAGCAAGCGTTACTAGTTCGAATATTAAAATTAGAGGTGCTGGTACTTTTAAATTTAAAAGCAAACCATTGTATGTTATAGATGGCGTTACAAGTACAGAAAACGCCTTTAAAAAATTAGATGAAGACAGAATTGCTAGCGTAGATGTACTAAAAGATGAAGCGGCTACAGCCATTTATGGTAGTAGAGCATCAGATGGTGTTATCATAATTACTACAAAAAAAGGCAGCATAACCTCTAATGGCGATGTTATAAAAGCAGGTATTACCAACACAAATTTTGAAATACAAAAACTTACTTCGGTTGAAAGTGATGGTAATATTACCGTTATCGATATTGATAAGTACACGGTTCCCGCAACATTTTCATATTTTGCAGCACCCGTAATTAACGAAAATGTGTTTTTAACAGCAAAAATTGGCGATTGGCAACAATATAATTTATTACCAGGAGAAGTGAATGTGTATTTTGAAGATAGCTATTCAGGAATTACAACTATAAACCCGTATGCCATAAGCGATAGTTTAACGGTATCTTTAGGTATAGACCCTAATGTAGCTATTAAAAGGAAACCTATTAATAATTACAAGAAAAACACCTTTATAGGCAATAATAAAGTTATAGAAAAGGCTTACCAAATAGAACTAAAAAACAACAAACCAACGGCCATAGATATTGTAATTCTAGATAGAATTCCTATTAGTGAAGACAAAGAAATAAAAGTGGATGATATTGAAACGGGAACTTCAGATTATAACTCTAAAAAAGGCATTTTAAAATGGAAATTTACGATTTCACCCAACCAATCTGAGAGTTATAAATTTTCATATACTTTAAAATATCCACGATATAGGAATATTAGTTTGTAGGCTTGATTACTTTAAAAAACTAGGGAAAAACAAAGAAACCTAATACTTACACCAATATCGGGTATGAAACAAAAAATCGTTTTCATATCCGGTATTTTAAATGCTCATTAAAAGAATTCTATAGAAGTTAATAACTTAAACAATACCTTACAAGGTACTAAGCCTCTTTTAAAACCTTTTTTAGTTGACTAAAAATCATTTGTTCCATAATATCAAAATCGCCATCTGCAAACGCCATTAACTTAATATCTGCAAACAAATCGGCTAAATCGTTACGGTAATAGTCATGTGTTTTAACGGCTTCAATTATATTCTGAATACTTTGGTAATCGTTATCCTTTTCAAATTGAGCACTCACGCGTTTATAAACCGCTTTATCAACTCGACTTAAAATATATTCCTTTTCCTTTTTAGATTCTTCTAAATCGGCATGCGCTATATAAATTAAAATATAGGCTAACAATTCGTCTTTAGTCCATGTACTTGGGTTTTCCATAATTTATTTTTTTAAACTGCCATACTCGGTCCAAGAACCATCGTAAACCGAAATGTTTTTATACCCCGAAAGTTCGGCACCTAATGCCAATACACAAGCTGTAATTCCTGAACCACAGGAAAATATAATAGGATCGTCTTGCTCTGCAACCATGTAAAAAGCCTTAGCTAATTCTTTTTTAGATTTTAATATACCATCTTCTAAAAGGTCTGTAAACGGCAAATTAACAGAGTTTGGAATAGTTCCAGAACGTAAGCCTTCTCTAGGTTCTGGAGTTTCACCGCTAAACCTACTTGCCGAACGAGCATCTATAATTTTATGTGTTTTATTTTTAGAAGCCTGTTCTACATCATCAAAAAACTGCATATAATTTGGCTGTAAATTTGCTGTAAAATCACCTGATTCACCTGTGTAATGCTTCATAGCTTCGGTAGCGAAACCTGCTTTTTTCCATACTGGAAACCCACCATTTAAAACAGCCACGTTTGTAAATCCAAAAGCCTTAAACAGCCACCACACACGTGCACTAGAGTAAATACCCTTATCGTCGTAAACAACAATGACACTATCGTTATTAACCCCTAATGCCCTAGCCTCTTCCTCAAACTGCTCGGTAGCAGGAAACGCGCTAGGAAATGGATCGTCCAGATTACTAAACTTCTTTTTAATATCGAACAATCTCGCATTTGGAATCTGCTGAGAATCTGCATTAAATACCTTATTTATTGTACCGTCTAGAATAACTAAATTGTTGGCACTTTTGTGTTCATAAAGCCATTCGGCAGAAACTACCGGCGATATTAACGCTACATTGGAATTCATTTATACTGTTTTTATTATACGAAACTAGAAGTTATATTTCGCTTGATATAAATTTAAAAGATTTTTGTAACACACCAAAATATAGTTTGGGTTATTTTAGCTTTACATGATCGCTTACTTAACATCCTCATAATTATCGTCCCACTCTTTCGGTTTTGGGTCGTGTAATTTACCTAAAGACTTAGCTACAAGCATAGACACTGTAGCATCTCCGGTTACGTTTACAACTGTTCTACACATATCTAAGGGTCTATCTACAGCAAAAATAAGTGCTAGTCCAATTGGCAACAACTCTGCCGGAAACCCTATAGATTCTAACACAATTACCAACATAACCATACCTGCACTTGGTACCGCAGCACTTCCAATAGACGCTAATAATGCTGTAAGTACAATTACCAATTGATTGGTAAAGGTTAAACCTTCTGGCCAAATAACTTGCATGATAAATACCGCGGCAATACCTTGATATAAACTGGTACCATCCATATTTACGGTAGCACCAACTGGTAATACAAATCCTGATACTTCCTTATCAACTCCTAAATGCTCCTCGACACGTTCCATCGTTACAGGTAATGTTGCCGCACTACTACTTGTAGAAAAGGCTAATAATTGCGCTGGACTTATTTGTTTTAAAAACCACATTGGTGATTTTTTGGCATACACACTTACTAAAATAAGATAGAAACCAATCATTAAAACTAAACCACCAACTACACAGAACGCGTAATATAAAAGTTTAATTAAAATTTCGACATCATCGAAAGCTATAATAACATTTGCTAATAATGCGAATACTGCGTAAGGTGCGAAAAGCATGATTAGATCTACCATTTTCATGACCACTTCGTTTAGAGAATCGAAGAAATCGATTAATGGTTTTGCCTTTTTTTCTCCGATTAACAATAAACAAACACCAACAAAAATGGCAAAGAAAATAACTTGAAGCATGGATGCTTCGGCAAAGGATTTAAAAATATTACTTGGAAAAATATCGACTAAGGCTTGTAACGGACCCGCTTCTTTTTGAGCAGACGCTTTCATTAATTTATCGGTTACACCAGCGTCATTTTCATACTTAAGTTTAATTTTTTCGATGGTTTCTTGAGGCATACCATTCCCTGGTTTAACAATATTTACAATGCTTAAACCAATAACAATGGCAACTAAAGTAGTTGCTACATAAATGCCTATGGTACGTAAACCCATAGATTTTATTTTAGAAATATCTTTTAAATCTGAAATACCTTTAATTAATGATGCCAGAATTAAAGGTACAGCAATTAACTTAAGAAGATTTATGAAAATGGTTCCGAAAGGCGCAACCCAGTCGGCTACAAATCCTTTTCCACCATCAACGGTATTCATTATAAAACCAAAAATGATTCCTAAAACCATTCCTATAATAATCTTCCAATGCAATGCTATTTTCTTCATAAAGTCTATCGTAACCCCTAAATAAAAAAGAGGTGTTAATTTTTTAAAATATCAGTTTTAAAGATAGCACAATATAACTATTTTAAATATAAAGTAGCAAATTGGCTTTTTGGTAAATAAATTCTTATCTAAAAATGGTTTTTACTTGATATTATTTAATAAAAAACAAATCTATTAGGTTAATATTTAGGTGTTTCTGTCTTTGTAATTTAACTTAAATATTAAGCAAATTTTAGAAGTGATTTTTTTTGAGGATGAGATACCTACTTTTAAAAGTAATTATAACCTTCACGGAAAGGTTAGCCCCGATTGAATCCTTTCGACTGGACTCAAGACAGGCTAATCCTTTTTTAAACCTTATAAAAACCGAAATTTTGTATTTACCTAAACCTAATAAAAAAACCACGTTACTTAAATTTTGTAATAACGTGGTTTAAAAAAGATATAGTCCTTCGACTGCGCTCAGGATAAACTACAAGCGGGAATAGCTTCTAATAAAAAATTTAAATTCCTGCAATTTCACCAATTTCTGCTATAAATTTATCGCCTAAAGCATCGGCTTCTTCTTGCGATTTTGCTTCGGTATATATTCTGATAATTGGTTCTGTGTTACTTTTACGTAGGTGCACCCAACTCTCTGAGAAATCTATTTTAACCCCATCGATAGTGGTTAGTTGCTCATTTTGGTAACGCTCTTCCATGCCTTTAAGAATACCATCAACATCTAAACCTGGTGTTAATTGTATTTTCTTTTTACCCATAAAATAGCTTGGATATGTTTTTCTAAGTGCGCTAACACTCATTTTTTTATCGGCTAATAGGCTTAAAAATAAAGCTACACCAACCAAAGCGTCACGTCCGTAATGCGCATCTGGATAAATAATACCTCCGTTACCTTCGCCACCAATAACCACGTTGTTTTTCTTCATTAAATTCACCACGTTTACCTCGCCAACAGCACTAGCTTCGTACATGCCTCCATGTTTTTCGGTTACATCGCGTAATGCTCTTGTTGAGCTCATGTTACTTACCGTATTACCCGGAGTTTTACCTAAGACATAATCTGCGCAGGCCACAAGGGTGTATTCTTCGCCAAACATATCGCCGTTTTCGTCCATAAAAGCAAGACGATCAACATCTGGATCGACTACTATACCAAAATCGGCATTATGCTTTTTAACTTCGTCTGATAAATCTGTTAAGTGTTCCTTTAAGGGTTCTGGATTGTGAGGGAAGTGTCCGTTTGGTTCGCAATAAAGCTTAACAACTTCTACACCTAAACGCTCTAAAAGTAAGGGAATTGCAATACCTCCCGTAGAGTTTACACCATCTACAACCACTTTAAAACGAGCTTCTTCAATGGCTGGTACATTTACAAGATCTAAATCTAGAATTTCAATAATATGTAAATCTATGTATGCTTTATTTTTCGTTATTTTTCCTAGGCTATCAACATCGGCAAATTCCATAGTATCGCTTTCTGCAATGTCAAGAATTTTAGCACCCTCAACAGCATCTAAAAACTCACCTTTTTCGTTTAATAATTTTAAGGCATTCCATTGTTTTGGGTTATGACTTGCGGTTAGAATTATACCACCATCGGCATGCTCCATTGGTACTGCAACTTCTACGGTTGGTGTTGTAGAAAGTCCAACATCTACCACATCAATACCTAAACCTATTAAGGTATTCATGACTAAGTTTTGAATCATTTTACCAGAAATACGGGCATCTCTTCCAACTACAACTTTGTAGTTTTCTTTTTGACGTTGTTGTTTTAACCACACACCATAAGCCGATGCAAATTTAACAGCGTCAATTGGAGTAAGGTTCTCGCCTACTTGTCCGCCAATGGTTCCTCTAATACCTGAAATTGATTTTATAAGTGTCATATATTTTTTATTAAAAAAACAAATATAGTATTTCAAAATCGGATTTCTTGAAACGGAATTCGTAAATTTCACCAATGAACTACTTAGCCCACATTTATTTATCTGGTGATAACGATTTAGTAACCATTGGAAACTTTATAGCCGATGGTATAAAAGGTAAACAATACAAGACTTACCCAAAAGAAATTCAAATTGGCATCTTATTACATAGACATATTGATAGCTATACCGATGCACATAAAACGTTTAGATTAAGCACCAAAAGGCTGCATGAAAAATATGGCCACTACTCTGGTGTTATTGTAGATATTTTATACGATCATTTTTTAGCAAAAAACTGGAGTAAATATTCAGACGTCCCTCTAAATGAATATGTAGAAACCTTCTACGATTCGTTAGAAGCAAATTTTGATATTTTACCTGTAAGAATACAAAAAATGATGCCTTATATGTTAGCAGATAATTGGCTATTAAGTTATGCCTCTATTGAAGGGATATCTAGGGTTTTAAATGGTATGAACCGCCGAACTAAAAATCGTGTTAGCATGAACGAGGCTGTTGTTGAACTAGAAGCTTTTTACACTGAATTTGAAAAAGAGTTTTCAGATTTCTTTGAGGAAGTTATTGCCTCGTCAAAAGAAAAATTAGAACTTATAAAACACCAACTGAATGATTAAACATAGTTTTACAATGGCGTTAATGCTGTGCCTTTTCTATTCATGTAAAAAGGCTAATAATAAAACTGAAGTAACACGCGGACTAATTACAAAAAATGCCATGGTAGTTTCGGCTCGTGCCGAAGCTTCTGAAATTGGAAACAACATTCTAAAACAAGGGGGAAATGCCTTTGATGCCATGTGTGGCACCCAATTGGCTTTAGCAGTTGCTTATCCTTACGCAGGTAATTTAGGTGGTGGCGGTTTTATGGTATACCGAAAAGCTAATGGCGATATAGGCTCTATCGATTTTAGGGAAAAAGCACCAATAGCAGCTACCAAAGACATGTATCTAGACGAAAACGGCGATGTAATACCCGAAAAAAGCACTTTAGGAGCTATGGCCGTGGGTGTTCCAGGTAGTGTTGCTGGTGTTTTTGAAGTGCATGAAAAGTTAGGTTCATTACCCATAGAAGCCATCATTACCCCGGTTATTGAATTGGCTAAAAAAGGTGTTGTGGTAACCAAAAAACAAGAAGCCAAATTTAAAAAGTACCAACCGCTATTTTTAAAAGCTAATAAAGATTCTATAAAATTTGATAAACCATGGAAAGCAAAAGACACCATTAAGTATCCTAAATTAGCCAATACCTTAGAGCGTATTCTTAAAAATGGTAGAGATGAGTTTTATAAAGGCCAAACAGCCAAAATACTAGCCAAGTTTATTCAGGATAATGGTGGTATTATAACTGAAGAAGATTTGGCAAATTATGAAGCAAAATGGCGCACACCAACAACATTTAATTACGACGATTTAAAAGTAATATCAATGGCTCCACCTTCTAGTGGCGGCGTTTGTTTAGCGCAAATAATGAAAATGCTTGAGCCTTTTAATCTAGAAACTTACGGACATAACTCGTTAAAAACCATTCAAGTTATAACCGAAGCAGAACGTCGCGCTTATGCCGACAGAAGTTATTATTTAGGCGATCCCGATTTTGCAAATGTACCAGTAGAAACCTTAATTAAAGAAGACTATCTAAACGGTAGAATGGCAGATTTTTCTTTTGAAAAAGCTACATTATCAAGCCATGTTTCTCATGGTAACATTCAAGTTGTAGAAAGCGACGAAACCACACACTACTCTATCGTCGATCAATTTGGAAATGCCATTGCTGTAACTACAACCCTAAACGGTGCCTATGGTTCTAAACTATATTGTTCAGAATTGGGCTTCTTTTTAAATAATGAAATGGACGATTTTAGTAGCAAACCCGGAATCCCAAACATGTTCGGTCTCATTGGTGCAAAAGCTAATAAAATTGAACCTCAAAAACGTATGCTAAGTTCCATGACTCCAACCATAGTCGAACAAAATGGCAAGTTATACATGACGCTTGGTACGCCGGGTGGATCAACCATTATTACTTCAGTTTTACAAACTATATTAAATGTACATGAGTTTGGAATGACTATGCAAGACGCTGTAAATGCACCTCGTTTTCATCACCAATGGTTGCCAGATGAAATCCGAATGGAACCAAACCAATTTAATAGTAAGCTTGTTAGTGAACTGGAAAACTTAGGATATACAATTAATGAAGAAGATTCACCTATAATAGGTATTGTAGACGGTATTCTTGTTTTAGATGATAACTCGTACGAAGGTGGTGCCGATTATCGAGGAGATGATACCGCTGTCGGTTTTTAAAAGTTTTCCTTTAATTAACCGTACTTCTTTAATAATTTTGGCGTTAAAATCTCACAATAACAAGTCAATTTTTATGTCTATAAAACCCAAAAAAGTATTAAAAATAATTGCTGGAGTAGTTATATTTTTCACGCTACCTACCCTTCTACTTTTTGGGTACATGTACATAAAACATAACGAAGATTTACCAGTAGGTATTCACGGAGAACCAGCCGATGCTTTAGCTAATAAAATGCTAGATGCCTTGGATTATCAAGCCTATAAAAACACAAATAATATTGAATGGACCTTTAAAAAAAGACACCATTACGAATGGGATAAGGCAAACAATATCTGTAATGTGTATTGGAAAAACAACAAGGTTGTTTTAAATTTAAATGACACCTCAAAAAGTGAAGTTTACATAGATAATACACTACACCAAAGCGATAGTAACAAAGCCCTCATTGAACAGGCTGTAAGCTACTTTAATAATGATTCTTTTTGGCTAGTTGGCCCATATAAAGTTTTCGATGTTGGAGTACAACGTCAACTTGTAAAAACAGATTCAAATAACGATGCACTGCTTATAACCTATAACTCAGGTGGCTCAACACCAGGAGATTCTTACCTATGGATTCTAGATGAAAATTATAAACCAACGGCCTTTAAAATGTGGGTTTCCATACTACCAATAGAGGGTTTAGAGGCTTCATGGAGCGATTGGACTACCACCGAAAGTGGTGCTCAACTACCAACATTTCATAAGTTTTTGTTTTTTGGTTTGGAGATCGACAATATAAAAACTTCAAATCAAATTATCTTATAAGAAGCTAACAGAACCCCAACGCTTTTATTAATAAAAACAGTCAGACAACATATACTTACATTTATTATATTTGCCACTAATTTTTTTTCCCAGTATGCAATTAAAAGCACCTTTTTTAATACTTTTTTTAGTTCCTTTTTATTTATTCTCTCAAACAAAACCTCAAGAAGACGATATTGACTCACTTTTCGATGATCTTGATGATATGACCATTGAAGAAAATAAAGAAGTTATTGCTACTTTTAAATCTACACGGTTAATGCTAGGGCAATCTACCGAACGTGTTAAAAAAAATCAATTACATTTTAGAATTTCTCACGTTTTCGGTAAAATAAAAGGTATTGATAATTTTTTTGGTTTAGATAATATCAACAACATGAATATTAGCTTTGAATATGGTCTTAACGACTTTATTCAATTGGGTTTAGCAAGATCTAACAAACCCGACAAAACCTACTCTACTTCTATTAAATTAAGTTTACTACGACAAACTTATGGTGAAAATACATTTCCGTTTTCACTTAGTTACTATGGCGGTTTAGATATTAAATCTAGAACATACTTTCCTGAAGCGCGCAATAAAAACTTTAATGGCAGATTGGATTATGTTAATCAAATTTTAATAAGTAGAAAAATTTCCGAAAAACTCTCGGTACAACTTTCACCAACTTGGATTCACAGAAACTTAACAGAAACAGTTAACGATCCTAATTCAATAGTATCCATTGGTATTGGTGGTCGCTATTTAATTTCGGGTTCTACATCTATAAATATTGAATATTTTGATACTCTAGACACTTTTGATGCTTACGAGTTAAAGAAAAACACACTTTCTGTTGGTTTCGATATAGAAACCGGAGGTCATGTTTTTCAGCTCTACTTTACCAACGCTTTTGCTTTACATCCGGGTAAATTCGCCATTAACCAAAGTGGCGATTTCTTTAATAGAGAAATTAATTTTGGATTTAGCCTATTACGTGAATTTTCAATTTCAAAAAAAAATAAACATTAAAAATTAATATGAAACATTTTCCCTCCCTAATTTTATTACTAGCTTTTAACGTCATTTTTGCTCAAGACAAACTAATTACCAGAACTGCAAAGGCTTCATTTTTTTCTGAAACTCCTGTAGAAAATATTTATGCCGAAAACAATCAAGTTGCAAGCATATTATTGCTACCTAAAAAAACGGTTGCTTTTAATGTACTTCTAAAATCTTTTAAATTCGAAAAAGCATTAATGGAAGAACATTTTAATGAAAAATATGTGCATTCTGAAAAATATCCTGCTGCCAAGTTTAAAGGTACTTTTAATGAAGATATCGATTTAACAGAAGCTAAAACATACGCAAACGTTGAAATTAAAGGTCAAATGATTTTCCATGGTGTTACAAAACCTTTAAATACTATTGCAGAAATTATAGTTAATGAGGACAAAACGGTAACCTTAAAATCTAAATTCCCAATTAATTTAGAAGCTTATAACATAGAAGTTCCTGCTTTAGTAAAAGATAAAATCGCCCCAGAAATTGAGGTTATTATAGATGCTACTTACAAATAATTAGAAAGATGAAACGCGCCATTACCCTCATAAGTGTTGTTATAATAGCTGTAATTTGCTATGCTACATATCAATACAACAAACCACAGCAAGATGTTTTATCATCTAACTCAGATTATTCCTTTTCAGCAATTCAACTTATTGAAAAATTTAATCAGGATGCCAATGCCAGCACACCTCTTTTTGATAAAATTATTACAGTTTCAGGAAAAATTAGTCTTATTGAAGAAAGTACGAATACCTCAATTTTAATTTTAAACGATGGTATAAAATGCGAAATCGATAATAGCAATCTCAAACAAAACTTAACAGAAGGCATGAGCGTTAAAATTAAAGGTGTTTTTAGTGGTTATGATGATATGTTTAACGAAATAGCTTTAGTAAAATGCGTTATAATAGAATAGTATTTTTAATTGCAATAGTTCAATTGTGCTTATTTACAAGCTGTACCAGTAATCATGCAGATGAATTATATCCATCTAATGATGCCGAAGCTAAGGTTTATTATGAGACTACATTAAAATCTGTTATAGACAATAAATGTATTTCTTGTCATTTGTACCACACCGAAGGGGCTAACCGTTATGACTCTTACGAAAAATCTAAATCGAATATTTCGCAAATGTTAGAGCGCATTAATGCGACTACCAATATCGTAATGCCTCCTGCAGATCAAGAGCAATTAACAGAAGAGGAAAAAAATAGTTTTAAAACGTTTTTAGACATTTTACAATCTGAAACACCACAAGAAAACAATCCTATTAAAGTAACGTGGACAGCTTATAAATATCCCGATTTCGACAATAGAGCTGGTGTTAGCGGAACTTTTAACACGGTAATAAGTTACAACCTAAATAGCAGTGCTGTAGACCTTATAGATCTTTTAAACGGTGCCAATGTGGTTATTGATGCAAGCTCTGTTAATGTTGGAAATGAGCCTGAACGCACACAAAATGTAGCTAGCTTTTTCAATGCTTTCACTGCTCAAATTTCTGGTACAGTTGATAGTTACAACAATGAAAATGCTTGGGTAACTTTTAACATGAACGGTATATCGCAACAAGTGGTACTACATGTTTCTCTAGACACTAACAAAATTATACTTGATGGTGCCATACCCGATTTAAATGTATTTAACTGGGAAAATGCATATACTGTTTTCAATACCATTTGTGGGGAATATCATGAAAACAAACTGTGGGAAGATGTGAAAATATCGATAGAAATATCGAATATTTAAACCTTACTCCTTTTCTTAAAGTTTTGAATTTAAAGATGGCTATCAAATAATTCTCATGCTTTATTACACCCAAACATTTTAAATAGAATTTAACAAAACAACAGCTTAACCCTACTTCATTTTTAATCGCAAAAAGTGTAACTTCGCAACTTTGCCATTTTATGAGTGAATTCACAGATTTTATAGAAGTTAAAGGAGCACGCGTACACAATCTTAAAAATATTGATGTATCCATACCACGCGAAAAGCTTGTAGTTATTACAGGGTTATCTGGTAGTGGAAAATCTTCACTTGCCTTCGATACCATTTATGCCGAAGGACAACGTCGTTACATCGAAACATTCTCTGCATACGCCAGACAGTTTCTAGGCGGTTTAGAACGTCCGGATGTCGACAAAATCGATGGTCTTTCTCCTGTAATTGCCATCGAGCAAAAAACAACTAGTAAATCGCCTCGTTCCACAGTAGGAACTATCACAGAGATTTACGATTTTATGAGACTATTATTTGCACGTGCTAGTGATGCCTACAGCTATAATACAGGCAAGAAAATGGTAAGCTATAGCGATGAGCAAATTAAAGCACTTATCATTAAAGATTTTAGCGATAAACGCATCAATATATTATCGCCCGTAGTACGTTCTAGAAAAGGACATTATCGCGAATTATTTGAACAAATAGCCAAACAAGGCTTTGTAAAAGTAAGAACCGATGGCGAGATTCGGGATATTGTAAAAGGGATGAAATTAGACCGTTACAAGAATCACGATATCGAAATTGTTATAGACAGACTCGTAATTAATGATACTGTAGATAACGATAAACGCCTTACCGAAACCATTAACACAGCCATGTATCATGGTGACGATGTGCTTTTAGTAATCGATCAAGACACCAACGAAACACGCTATTTTAGTAGAAGTTTAATGTGTCCTACTTCAGGCATCTCCTATCCCAACCCAGAACCAAATAATTTTTCGTTCAATTCTCCTAAAGGCGCTTGTTCAAACTGTAATGGTATTGGTACGCTGTATCAAATTAACGAGGCTAAAATAATTCCAGACGATTCGTTATCTATTAAAGCTGGAGCCTTGGCACCACATGGACCGCAAAAAAACAGTTGGATTTTTAAACAACTTGAAACCATTGCACAACGTTTCGATTTTAAATTAACCGATGCTTATAAAGACATCCCTAAAGAAGCAAAACATATTATTCTTTACGGCGGAAATGATAAGTTTTCAGTTGAAAGTAAAACATTAGGTGTTACTCGCGACTATAAAATAGACTTTGAAGGCGTTGCTAATTTTATTGAAAATCAATATAACACAGCCGAATCTAGATCTTTAAAACGTTGGGCTAAAGATTATATGGACAAAGTAGAATGTCCGGTTTGCGAAGGTTCTCGATTAAAAAAAGAATCCCTTTACTTCAAAATAAACGACAAAAATATTGCCGAACTTGCTAATACCGATATGGTAGAGCTAGCCGAATGGTTTAGTACGTTAAACGAAACCCTTTCAGAAAAACAATTAAAAATTGGCGAAGAGGTTATTAAAGAAATAAAATCTAGAATTCAGTTTTTACTCGATGTTGGTTTAGATTATTTATCCTTAAACCGTAGCTCAAAATCCTTATCGGGTGGCGAGGCACAACGTATTCGTTTGGCCACACAAATAGGATCGCAGCTTGTTGGTGTGCTTTACATTTTAGACGAACCTAGTATTGGTTTGCATCAGCGCGATAACGAAAAACTAATAAACTCTCTAGTTTCACTTAGAGATATTGGAAACTCGGTTATTGTTGTAGAGCATGATAAAGACATGATTGAGCGTGCCGATTACGTTATTGATATTGGCCCAAAAGCAGGAAAGTACGGTGGTGAAATTATTAGCATTGGCACACCAGACGAACTTAAAACCCATAACACCTTAACGGCCGATTATTTAAACGGTAAAAAAGAAATTGAAATTCCTAAAAAACGCCGAAAAGGGAATGGCAACTTTATAGAAATTAAAGGCTGTACGGGTAACAACCTAAAAAATGTATCGGTTAAACTGCCATTAGGTAAAATGATTGGTATTACGGGTGTTTCTGGTAGCGGAAAATCCACATTAATTAACGAAACTCTTTACCCTATTTTAAACGCTTATTATTTTAATGGCGTAAAAAAACCTATGCCTTACAAAAGCATAAAAGGTTTAGAGCATATAGATAAGGTTATCGACATTAACCAATCACCTATAGGTAGAACACCACGAAGTAATCCTGCAACATACACGGGGACCTTTGGAGAAATTAGAGCCTTATTTGCTAAAATTCCCGAAGCCATGATTAGAGGCTACAAAGCAGGTCGTTTTAGTTTTAATGTTAAAGGAGGTCGTTGCGAAACCTGTCAAGGTGGTGGTTTACGTGTTATCGAAATGAATTTCCTTCCCGATGTTTATGTAGAATGCGAAACTTGCCAAGGAAAACGTTTTAACCGCGAAACATTAGAGATTCGCTACAAAGGCAAAAACATTAGCGATGTATTAAACATGACCATGAACGAAGCTGTAGAATTCTTCGAGCATATCCCTAAAATACATAAAAAACTAAAAACCATAAAAGATGTCGGTTTAGGCTATATCACGCTAGGGCAACAAAGTACAACCCTTTCTGGTGGCGAAGCGCAGCGTATTAAATTAGCAACCGAACTCTCAAAACGCGACACCGGAAACACATTTTATATTTTAGATGAACCTACAACAGGTTTACATTTTGAAGACATAAGAGTTTTAATGATTGTACTTAATAAGCTAGCCGATAAAGGCAATACCGTACTTATTATAGAGCACAATCTAGATGTTATTAAAACCGTAGATCATATTATAGATATTGGTTACGAAGGCGGTAAAGGCGGCGGACAAGTAGTGGTTGAAGGCGCGCCAGAAGACATTGTAAAACACAAAAAAAGTTACACAGCTAAGTTCCTTAAAAAAGAATTAAATTAGCGAGCCTGAGTTTAGGCAAAAATGATATAAACAATAAAGTTTTCGCTTTCGCGGAAATAAAAAAACATAACATGAGAAAAGAAAAGCATCACAAAGGTTGGAATGAAATAAAAACTAACGATTCTTGGGCCATTTTTAAAATAATGGGCGAATTTGTTAACGGATTCGAAAAAATGAGTAAAATAGGACCTTGTGTTTCTATTTTCGGTTCTGCCAGAACAAAGCCTGATAACAAATACTATAAACTAGCTGAAAATGTAGCTACAAAAATAGTTGAAGCTGGTTACGGCGTTATTACCGGTGGTGGTCCTGGTATTATGGAAGCTGGTAATAAAGGTGCACATTTAGGTGGCGGAACATCAGTTGGTTTAAATATCGATTTACCTTTCGAGCAGCATGACAATCCGTATATAGACAGCGATAAAAGTTTAGATTTCGATTACTTTTTTGTTAGAAAAGTTATGTTTGTTAAATACTCGCAAGGTTTTGTAGTGATGCCTGGTGGTTTTGGTACTTTAGATGAACTTTTTGAAGCCATAACTCTTATTCAAACTAATAAAAGTGAAAAATTCCCTATCATTCTAGTTGGAACAGATTTCTGGGAAGGACTTATGGACTGGGTAAAAAAGACCTTACTTGACGGTTTTGGAAACATAAGCGCAAAAGATTTAGACCTTATTCACGTTGTGGATACTGCCGATGAGGTTATCTCCATTCTAGATAGTTTTTATAAAGAGTCTGGCTACAGTCCAAATTTCTAAAAAAATTAGGTATTGGCTTTCTACGGTGTTACGCCATATACAACGTATAAATTAACTAACATGTCAAGTTTTAAGCCATCCTATTTTTGCTATCTTGCAGCGCCATAAATAAATCTATTAACCTAAAATGTTTTATAAATTTGAAAATTAGATTTTTTAATTGTTTTATTTTACTGTGTTTCTCTCTTAACGGTTTTGCTCAAAACAAAACGGATGTTAAGGCTATTTTCGATATAGAAAACAAACAAATAAAAATATCGCAGTCCATTCAATATCAAAATACCACCAATGTCGAATTAGACACCATCTACCTTAACGACTGGAACAATAGTTATTCAACAAAAAAAACACCTTTAGCTATTCGTATTGCAGACGAGTATAACAACAATTTTCATCTTGCTAAAAATGACGATCGAGGCTTCTCTGTTATTACTTCAATGAAACAAAATGGCGAAGATGTAGAGTTTAAACAGCTTAAAAATCAAATAGACATTCTTAAAGTTGCTCTTAACGAACCTCTAAAACCAAATGGTACCTACAACTTAAATTTAGAATACTTAGTAAAAATACCAAATGCTAAATTTACCGATTATGGTATAACAGATACTGGCGATATCAATCTAAGATATTGGTATATTTCTCCGGCTGTTTTTAATGGAGAATGGCAATACTATAGCAATAAAAACTTAGACGATTTATACATACCAATTTCAGATGTTAATCTAGAAATTGAGTATCCTAATGGCTACGCATTAACTTCAGATTTAGATATAAGTAACATACATCAACTACCTACAAAACAAATCATTAACCTAAAAGGATCTAACAGAAACAACAACAGATTATTTTTAACTAAAGGTTCAGATTTTAAAACGTTACAGGACGGCGAATTATCTATAATTTCCAACATTCACGACGAGGAAGTTGATATTGTAGAAAAGGTTTTAATCAACGAAAAAGTAAAAACGTTTCTGTTTGAAATCTTCGGACAATATCCTCATAAAAAACTTTTACTTTCTCAAATTGATTATGATAAAGATCCTATTTACGGCTTAAATTTTCTGCCTAGTTTTATAAAAACATATCCTAATCATTTTCAATACGAATTAAAATATTTAAAAATCGCATTACATAATTATTTAGAAAACACATTACTATTAAATCCAAGAAAGGAACAATGGTTAATTGATGGTATTCAAATTTATTATCTAATGAATTATGTGGAAAGGCACTACCCTAACATGAAATTCCTTGGTAGTATTGCTAATTTTTGGGGCGTAAGATCGTTTCATGCTTCCGATATGAGTTTTAACGATAAATACGTGTTATCGTATATGCTAATGGCTAGAACGAATCGAGATCAACCATTAACCATGGCTAAAGATTCCTTATTAAAATTCAACAAAAATATAGCTAATAAATATAAAGCTGGTGTAGGACTTAAATATCTAGACGATTTTGTAAATCAAGATATTGTAGAGCATAGTATTGAAACTTTTGTTAAAGAAAATAAACTTAAACAAACCACAGTAAAGGAATTTGAAACCTATATAAAATCGAAAACCAAAAAAGACATCAATTGGTTTTTTGATGACTATGTAAACAGTAGAAAAAAAATAGATTTCAAAATTAGTAAATTAAAAAAGACCGAAGACTCAATTACCTTAACCATTAAAAACAAAGGCGATAACAGCATGCCTATTTCGTTATATAGCTTGTATAACGATAGCGTAATTTCTAAACGCTGGGTAGAAAACATTAAAGGTAGTAAAACCATTACCATACCAAGAGAAGAAGCCAATAAAATGGTTTTAAACTACGATAATACTATACCTGAGTTTAATTTAAGAGACAACTGGAAATCTTTAAAAGGCTTCTTTTTTAACAATAAGCCATTACAGTTTAGGTTATTTCAAGATATTGAAGACCCGTATTACAATCAAGTGTTTTTTATGCCTATTGTAGAGTACAACAATATTTATGATGGTTTTACTGCTGGTGCTAAAATTTATAACAAAACCGTTTTAAGAAAACTATTTAATTACAAAATTGCACCTCGATATTCTTTTAAATCTAGATCGTTAACTGGTGCAGCTTCTGTTTTTAAAACCCATTATATTCAAAACAAAAATTTATATACCATACATTACGGTATAGCTACAGGATACAGTTCATTTGGAGAAGATTTATTTGTTAGGCAAATTACGCCATCCGTACAGTTTCTATTTAGAGAAAACAGTGATTTTAGATCTAATAAACGTCGCGCTTTAAGCTTAAGGCACGTTAACATTCACAGAGATCAAGATTTTACTAATCCTGATGCTTCCAACGAGCCTAACTACAGTGTTTTTAATATTAGGTACGTGCATTCTAACGACAATCTTATTAATTTTAGTAAGTGGAACACCGATTTTCAAATTGCCGATAAATTTAGTAAAGTATCTTTCAATTATGAATTTAGACGCCTTTTTGAAAGCAACCGACAATTAAATATTAGGGCATTTGCAGGAGCTTTCCTTTCAAACAATAGCAATTTAGGCTCTAATTATTTCAGTTTTGCATTAGATCGTCCAACCGATTATCTTTTTGATTACAACTATTTAGGACGTTCTGAAGATACTGGTATTTTTAGTCAGCAATACATTGAGGCAGAAGGAGGATTTAAATCTAAACTAGAAACGCCATTCGCTAACCAATGGATCACAACATTAAATGCTAGTACAACACTCTGGAACTATATTCTTGCTTATGGCGATATAGGATTGGTTAAAAACAAATTTAACTCCGCTAAGTTTGTTTACGACTCTGGTATTCGTATTAATTTAGTTACCGATTACTTTGAGGTTTACCTACCTGTTTATTCAAATTTAGGTTGGGAAATGGGTCAACCACGATACGATCAAAAAATACGTATTAAGTTTACAGCAGATCCACAAGCCTTACTTGGCCTATTTAGAAGACGATGGTTTTAAATCGTTTTAATTATTGAATAATCAATAAAACGCTTTTATTAGTCAATAATTAGCAATACAAAACTAGTTAAGCATTACATCTTTAAAAATTTATCAGTATTTTAACAAGGCAATTAATTGCAAAAAAGGTCTATTTTGACTACTTTCGCAAAACTAAAAGCATGAACCTATGCAACCCGCAACCAACTTGGAAAACAATTTATCTTTCGATGATTTTAAAGCAGAAGTAATAAACGACTATCGCACTGCTATGATTAGTCGCGAATGTAGTTTAGTTGGCCGAAGGGAGGTTTTAACAGGAAAAGCTAAATTTGGTATTTTTGGCGATGGTAAAGAAATACCACAACTTGCCATGGCTAAGGCATTTCAAAAAGGCGATTGGCGTTCTGGTTATTATAGAGATCAAACCTTTATGATGGCTATTGGCGAGTTAACACCCGAGCAATTTTTTGCAGGTTTATACGCTAATACGAATATCGAGCTAGAACCTATGTCTGCTGGCCGCCAAATGGGTGGACACTTTGTTACGCACAGTCTTAATAATAACGGTAGCTGGAAAGATTTAACTAAACAATATAATTCTAGTGCCGACATCTCTCCTACTGCAGGTCAAATGCCGCGTTTATTAGGATTAGCACAAGCCTCAAAAATATTCAGAAATGTTAAAGGCATAGACGCCTCAAAATTTTCTGAAAATGGAAACGAAGTCGCTTGGGGAACCATTGGTAACGCAAGTACAAGTGAAGGTTTATTTTTCGAAACCATAAATGCTGCAGGCGTTTTACAAGTGCCTATGGTAATTAGTGTTTGGGACGATGATTACGGTATATCTGTACATGCCAAATACCAAACCACTAAAGAAAACATTTCGGAAATTCTAAAAGGATTCCAAAGAGATAAAGATAGTAACGGCTACGAAATACTTCGTGTAAAAGGTTGGGATTATGCCAACTTAATAGAAACCTACCAAGAAGCATCTGCCATAGCACGAGAGGAGCATGTACCCGTTTTAATACACGTACAAGAATTAACACAACCGCAAGGGCACTCTACTTCGGGGTCTCATGAGCGTTACAAAAACGCCGAACGCTTAGAGTGGGAAGCAAAAAACGATTGTAATGTTAAATTCCGCGAATGGATTCTAGAAAGTGGTATCGCTACAAACGAGGTGATTGTAGAAATTGAAAGAGCAGCAAAACGAGATGTTCGAGAAGCCAAAAAATCGGCGTGGAACACCTTCTTAAGACCCATAAAAAAGGAACAACAAGAATTACTATCTATATTAAAACAAGTTGCAGCCAATAGCGTTAATGGCGTATTTATAACTAAACTAAAAGAAAGTTTAGCAAATATTAACGAGCCAACACGAAAAGACATCTTATCGCATGCTCGTAAAGCATTACGCTTTACTGTAGAAGAAACGTTTCCAGAAAAGAAAACACTTCGTAATTGGATAGATTCTATTTTCGAACAAGTACAACCTAAATTCAGTTCGCATTTATATTCCGAAACGCAAGGTAGAAACACGCGTATAAAAGAAATAAAAGCCACATATAACGACGATGCCGAACAAGTAGATGGCAGAATTATTCTTCGTGATAATTTCGACGCCATTTTTGGTAGCCATCCCGAAGCTTTAGTTTTTGGAGAAGACACTGGTAACATTGGCGATGTAAACCAAGGTTTAGAAGGCTTACAAGAAAAATACGGCGAACTTCGAGTGGCCGATTCTGGAATTCGAGAAGCCACCATTATAGGTCAAGGTATAGGTATGGCGTTACGTGGCTTACGTCCAATAGCCGAAATTCAATACCTCGATTACATTTTATACGCCCTACAAATAATTAGCGACGATTTAGCCACCGTGCATTACCGTACAAAAGGCAAGCAAAAAGCACCGTTAATAATAAGAACTCGTGGGCACCGTTTAGAAGGTATTTGGCATTCTGGTTCGCAAATGGGCGGTATACTTAGTTTGGTAAAAGGTGTAAATTTACTGGTGCCTAGAAACATGACTAAAGCAGCCGGTTTTTACAACACCCTACTGCTAGGCGACGATCCTGCAATTGTGGTAGAATGTTTAAATGGATACAGACTAAAAGAAAAAATGCCAAACAACTTAGGCACACTTAAAACCCCTATTGGCGTTGTCGAAACCGTAAAAGAAGGTACAGATATCACCCTAGTATCCTACGGTTCTACATTACGTATTGTAGAGCAAACAGCCAAAGATTTATTGGCTATAGGTATCGATGCCGAAGTTATAGATGTGCAATCCCTAATGCCTTTCGATTTAAACCACGACATCGTAAAAAGTATCGCAAAAACAAATCGCGTGGTTATTATAGACGAAGATGTTCCTGGGGGCGCATCGGCCTATATTTTAGATAAAATTCTAAACGAGCAAAACGCATTTCAATATCTAGACAGTTCGCCAAAAACCATTACAGCCAAGTCACACAGGCCAGCTTATGGTAACGATGGCGATTACTTCTCAAAACCATCAGCAGAAGATATCTACGAAGCTATTTACAGCGTTATGCACGAGCTAAACCCAAGTAATTTCCCTAAACTAAGGTAACACGTTATTAAAAATAATTTGGGCGCTACCACAGGGGTCGGGCTATACTTTACAAGTCCTCGCACCTCCTACGTCGGGCTGTGGGCTTTCCAATGCTATCCCTAGCGCAGTTATCCGCTAGCTTAAGTACACAACAATTATTTATTTAACACCTGCAAACCCTTATACTTACAATCCTTTTTTTATATTTATAACATCAGGGAAAAAGACCTACAAGGTTTTAAAAACCTCGCAGGTCTCTTAAACATAATACATTATCGGTATTTAACAACAAACCACTTAGGTCTTAATAAATCGACTTTTATAAATGAAAGCTGTACCATTACCAGAAATAAAGAAAGAACTCAATACACTTTCACACAAAGAAACCCAAGAACTATGCTTGCGTTTAGCCCGATTTAAAAAAGAAAACAAAGAGCTCCTTACCTATTTACTCTTCGAGTCGCACAACGAAAGTGGCTACATCCAAACCGTTAAAAGTTATATGGACGAGGAATTCGACCTTATTAATACCAATAGCTATTTCTATATTAGAAAAAGCGCACGTAAAATACTCCGTAACGTTAAAAAGTTTATTCGCTACTCTCAAAAAAAGGAAACCGAAGTAGAACTCCTACTCTATTTCTGCCAAAAACTAAAAGACTTTAAACCTAGCATAAAACGCAGTACGCAACTACAAAACATGTACAATCGCCAAATACTTCTAGCCAAAAAAAGTATGGCTAAACTGCACGAAGACTTACAATACGATTTTAATTTGATGCTGGAGGAGTTGTAGATTGTTGAAAAGTCAACTATTTAAAAACTTGACTTTGTAAAAAATTTCAGCTAACTTCGTTTATCATCGGATATAAAACATTAAAACGATTTCATATCCGTAAAACCGTTAGGCATCATAAAAAAATGAAACGGTTGTACTCAATAACTCATCTCAATAGCCGAGAATAATTATTATTTCTTGTTTTTTTTTGTAATCATCAATTAGAGCTCTCGACCAATGCGAAAATAGATATAAAGCATATTAAAATTATGTAAGAAAATGAAAGAAAAGCAATTAATTTTTATCACAGGAATTTTTGGTTTAATAGCAAGTATAATAGTCGGCTTAGGAGAGTTTTTACTACACTATAGTGATCAATTAATTGGTAATGCAGAAAACTATAACTTCTTTACATTTGTGCCGCAAAACAATCTTATATATGGGCATTTTTTGGCCGTTATAGGCACTCCACTATACTTTGTTGGTTATTATCACATCTACAAAATGTTAAAAGGAAAAGAAAACAAATGGGCATTCATTGTTTTTACTTTAGGTATTATTGCCTTTACCGTAGGTGGTTTCTGGATAACATCTAGAGCTTTTTTAGGAACTATAGTTCATCTTAAAGAACAGATGAATTCTGATATCTACACGCAAATTTTAGAGAATTATACTTTACTAAGTGAGTCTTTAGTACAAGTGTTAAGAGTAGTAATCTTACTTTTATCTATCTTTTTTATTATTTCAATTCTAAAATCAAAAACCTATTATAATAAATGGATGGCTATTACAAATCCTATTTTATTGTTAATTTTAGTGTTTTCAGTTTATTTTGTAGTTCCTAGCATCGGAAAATATATAGCACCTATTGCAATGAATGTTGTCCATTTCATCTTGTTTAGCCTATCATTATATCAATTTAGTAAAAATTATAAATAATTTAAATATGAAGTTTTTAAAGTATATTTTTTTTGGTCTTTTAGCAATTGTTCTTTTGGCAATACTATTAGTTGCATTTAAGTTTGGCACAGATGGAAACAATCCATACAATAATGAAATTGAAGAAAGTTTAATACCAACGTTTAGTGAGGTTCCTATCGATTTTAATCAGCAACACAATGGTAAAGAGTCTCTTCCGGTTATAGCATCTACATTAATTGACATTAATAATGATGGCGTTGATGAACTGTTTTTTGGTGGAGGGTTTAATCAACAAGATGAATTATTTGAATATAAAGACAATGCTTTTGTTTCTATTTCCAAAAATGTAAATCTACCTCAAAAAACCAATTTAACAACGTTAGGTGCTGCCTCTGCAGATTTTGATAACAATGGTTTTTCAGATGTAATAGTTTCTCGTGAAGACGGTATAACTATATATTATAATACTCAAGGGGTTTTTATACCTAAAAAGGTCGATTACAGTTTAGCAGATAATGCAACGCCTCTTGGTTTTGCCTTAGGAGACATAGATAAAGATGGTGATATTGATATATTTATCTCTAATTACATTAGAAAAAAACAAATGGTAGGTCAAAATAATTTCAGTAAAAACTATGGAGCTGTTAGTCAAATGCTACTCAACAATGGTGATAATACTTTTACAGACGTAACCAAAGCATCGGGTTTATACTACCAACACAATACCTTTATGGGAATTTTTGTAGATATAGACAATGATTCTTGGCTAGATTTAATTGTGGCTCACGATACAGGCGAAGTAAGAACATATAAAAATAATGGAGATGGAACCTTTAAAAATATGCCCAATCCAACTACCAATTACTATGCGTATCCAATGGGTATAGCGGTAGGAGATTACAATAACGATGGAAAAGTAGACTTTATGTTCTCTAATACTGGTTCTTCAGCTCCTCATTTTTTAGCTAGAGGAAAGGTAGATGAAAGTGAATTTAATTCTGATTGGATATTTTTTGAAAACAAAGGAAATTTCGTTTTTGAAGATGTAGCAGATAAAGTAAAAGTAGCAGATTTTGAATTTTCTTGGGGAGCAGTAATGGCAGACATGAATAATGATGGCTTACAAGAATTAATTGTTGCCGAAAATTATGTAGAATTCCCTCCTCATAAAATGTTTAAATTACCAGGACGTTTTTTAACTCAGAAAGAGGATCATACTTTTGTAGCTACTGAAGATAAAAGTGGTGTAGTAAACAAGAATTATGCAATTACACCATTAGTTAGTGACTTTAACCAAGATGGTTATCTAGATTTAGTTTGGGTAAACATGTCGGGGCCTTCAAAAGTCTTTATCAATAAAGGAGGTGAAAATAATTACCTTCAATTAGCTTTTGACGAAAATTCCGAAAACATTGGTGCTAAAATTAAAGTAATTACAACGTCTGGAAAAATGATAACAGAAGATTATGTAATTGGTGAAGGCTTGGTTTCTGACCAAAGTGCTACTATTCATATAGGCTTAGGAAAAGATACTATTAAAAGTGTGAACATAACATATATAAACGGAACCGTACAGAATTTAAATGATATAAAAATAAATTCTAGAACTGTAGTTCCAAAAGTAATTACCCCGAAAATTGAAGAATAAAAAACAGGACCAATTGAATACTATATTAAAATATATTCTTTACCTAATCTTTCTATTCGGTATATATGGAGCAGGCGAGTTAGTCTACAAAGAAATTGATTATGGGGATATTTGCCCAAAGATTATAAATATACCTGCTTGCTATATTATTATGGCTTGTTTGGTAATTCCATTAATCAATCATTTAATCAAAGGGAGCAATCGTATTTATTTTATATTTACAGGGCTTGCGTGGAGTATTGCAACCTATGGCTCTATTATGCAATTTTCAAAAATTATCGAATGCCCAAAAACAGCAGAAGGAATTCCTATGTGCTATATATCTTTTGTAATATTTTCACTTCTTATTTTACTAAAAACGGTAGAATTAACAAGAACGAATGCCTAACAATATATAAAAGCAATAGCGGTTTGGGTGAAAACTCAAACCGCTATTGTATTTAATTAGGTATCTTACTATCCGAAAATTAAGTGCCTTTAAATTCGCTACTGCTCTTATACTAAACGATAAACGAAACTTCGTTATTTCAAAACTCCAAACTGCACCTAAAAACATCAATAATCATTCAATTACAACTTTATCAACTTGCATCTATTCTTTATAATTCTTAACCGAACAAATTCAGTCTTTTTTCAACCCTAAACCCCGACAAAACCAACCCCAAATTAACATATTAACAAAATGCCATCCTTTGTTTGAATGCTGACTTCAATATTTTATCTTTGCACGCTTAAATAGGACATTGATTTATGAAGATTTCATACAATTGGTTAAAACAATTTTTAAAAACAGATTGGACACCAGAACAAACTAGCGAACTACTTACAGATTTAGGACTTGAAGTTGAAGGTATTGAAACCTATCAATCCGTAAAAGGAGGATTAGAAGGTGTTGTTGTTGGCGAGGTTTTAACTTGTGTTAAACACCCAAATGCCGACAAACTAAAAATTACCACGGTTAATGTTGGTGCAGAAGCGCCTTTACAAATTGTATGTGGCGCACCTAATGTTGATGCAGGACAAAAAGTACCTGTTGCTACTATTGGTACGGTTTTATATACCGCAGAAGGTGAATCGTGGACCATTAAAAAAGGTAAAATTCGTGGCGAAGAAAGTCACGGTATGATTTGCGCAGAAGATGAATTAGGTCTAGGAAAATCGCACGACGGTATCCTTGTTTTAGATAACGATATTAAAGTGGGCACCTTAGTTGCCGATCTTTTTGATATTGAAAACGACCAAGTTTTCGAAATTGGATTAACACCAAACCGCGCCGATGCAATGAGCCACCTAGGAACGGCTCGCGATTTAAAAGCAGGATTGGTGCAAAAAGATATTAACCTAGAATTAATTACACCTTCCATTAGTGCGTTTCATGTGGAGAACCGTACCTTAAAAATGGATATCGAAGTGGTGGACAAAGAATTAGCACCTCGTTATTGTGGGGTTTCTATTTCTGGCATTAAAGTAGCCGAGTCTCCTGCTTGGTTGCAACACCGCTTAAAAGCTATTGGTTTAACACCTTTAAACAATATTGTAGATGCTACTAATTATGTGTTACACGATTTAGGGCAACCTTTACATGCTTTTGATGCTGCAAAAATTTCTGGAAACAAAATAGAGGTTAAAACCTTGCCTGCAGGCACTAAATTTGTGACTTTAGATGGTGTAGAACGCGAATTACACGAAGATGATTTAATGATCTGTAATGGCGATAAACCTATGTGTATTGCTGGTGTTTTTGGAGGTTTAGATTCTGGAGTTACCGAGCATACCACAAATATTTTCTTAGAAAGTGCTTATTTTAATCCTGTAAGCATTAGAAAATCTGCTAAACGTCATGGTTTAAATACTGATGCGTCATTTAGATTTGAGCGTGGTATAGACCCAAATACTTGCGAGTACGCTTTAAAACGTGCCGCATTACTTATTCAAGAAATTGCTGGCGGTGAAATTACAAGTGATATTTTAGATTTCTATCCTAAAAAAATTAAGGATTTTGAAGTGCGTTTAAGCTTTGATAATACCGAAAAATTAATTGGAGAAGAAATACCAAAAGAAACCATAAAACAAATATTAAGCTCTTTAGACATTAAGGTAAATAATGTTACCGAAGCTGGTCTAGGATTAACGGTTCCTGCGTATAGAAACGATGTTGAAAGAGAAGCCGATGTTATTGAAGAAATTTTGAGAGTTTATGGGTATAATAATATTAAAACTACCGAAAAACTTAACGCATCAATTTCTACAACATCTCGTTTTGAAGATTATAAAATTCAGAATATTGTTGGAAACCAATTAGCTTCGCAAGGCTTTTTTGAAATACTTTCAAATTCGCTTACAACACCTAATTATGCCGCTTTAAGCGAGCAATTAAAGGAAGAACACAATATTACTATCCTGAATCCTTTAAGTAACGACTTGTCTGTAATGAGACAATCTTTATTGTTTTCTGGTTTGGAAGCGGTATCGTTTAACATTAATAGAAGACGTGGCGATTTAAAATTGTTCGAATTCGGAAAAACCTACCACGGTTATGGTGATAAGCGTGAGGAATACAAGCATTTATCGGCTTTTATAACAGGAGATAAAAATTCAGAAAACTGGACAGATACGAGTAAAAAGAGCGATTTTTTTTTAATGAAAGGTTATATAATTGCTATTTTAGAACGTTTAGGGATTTCTAGGTTTAACGAATCGCCTATTAAAAGTGATTTATTTACCGAAGGTTTAACGTTTGGTCTTGGTAAAAATGTATTAGTAGAATTTGGTTTAATTAAAAAACCAATATTAAAGCATTTTGATATTGCGCAAGAGGTTATCTATGCCGATTTTAAATGGGATAGCATTTTAGATTTAGTTAAGCATAACAAGATTAAGTTTAAAGCCATTTCTAAATATCCTGGAGTACGTCGCGATTTTGCATTATTGCTAGACGACAGTGTTACTTTTGAGTCTATTTACAAAATAGCTAAGCAAACCGAAAAGCAATTGCTTACAGCTGTTAACTTATTTGATGTTTACCAAGGTAAAAACTTACCAAAAGGTAAAAAGAGTTACGCGGTTAGTTTTACGCTACAAGATGAAAACAAAACGCTTAACGACAAGCAAATTGATAGGATTATGAAAAAATTACAAAGTAATTTTGAAAATCAATTAGGTGCAGAATTAAGATAATTTAGCCGTTTATTGCAGACGCTATAATTAATTATAACAACTAATTATTATTAAAAAAACCTGTTAATTATTATTTAATTAACAGGTTTTTGCATTAAAAATATTGTATCTTTAAGAGGTAACCTTTTAACCTTTAAGATATGTCGAACTACATAAAAGTATTCTCTGGGAATTTTATTGAAGTACAACGCATGTTTAAATTACTTGAAGAAGTAAATATTTGCGCCATTATTAAAGATGAATCTGAATCTGGAAGATTAGCAGGTTTTGGATCGTCTATACAAGGTTTGCAAGAAATCCACGTGCATAAAGACGAACTTGAAAGAGCAAAACCTATTATTGAAAGTTCAAATTCAATTTCGGAATTAGAGCTAGATTAGCCATTCAATTACATTTTTAAACTACAATACAAAGCTATAATTTATTGGCTATATTTTTGACGTTGACGCTGCGCAATAATGTATTGTTATGCCAAATATTTAGACACATTGAAACACCAAAAGCTATGACAGATTCAAATTATATTAAGATTTTTACCGGTGAAGTTATGGAAGTTCAAAAAATTATTCTAGAACTGGAAAAACAGGATATAATCCCTGTGGTTAGAGAACAAACCGATTCTGGCTTGTTACCTATTTTTGGAATGTCCAATAGTTTACTAAAGCAAATTTATGTGCATAAGGATGAACATGAAAAAGCTATGCTTATTCTTAAAAATTTGAATTTAGAATTACCATAATATAAACAACTAAGCACAAACTTTTTAATTATTGGATACTGCAAAGGAAGGACTTATTTTGTATCAGTAATCTTTTGGGTTTAGAACATCTAAACCTTACTAATATTACGTACATGTAAAAAACCCTCTTACAGATTATACCATGTTAAACTATATTAAAGTATTTTCAGGCTATTTTATTGATATACAACGTATTTTTAAAGAACTACAAAACTTAAATATTTCGGCTATAGTTAAAGATGAATCTGAATACGCTAGATTAGGTGGTTTAGGCTCTCCTTTTCATGGCATATTGCATATTCACGTACATGAGGATGAACTTGAAAGAGCAAAACCTGTTTTTGAAAACTTCTTATCGGAACTAGAGTTAGAATACTAATTAAAGCTAATCCGTTTAAAATTTCGCACCAATTAAAATGTATAGACATAAATCTTTAAATTAAGATTTATGCCTTGAACTTCTTCTATAATTGATTATTTGTACTTTTTTTTACAGCAAAACCCCTATACAAACACACTAGTAGCCTACCTTTTACAAACCAGTACGCAGATTAACCCGCGTTAGGGATTGAAGTGGAAAGCCCACTGCCTGACGATAGGAAGTGCGAGGACTTGTAGCGGAAAGCGCGACCCTTTACGGGTAACGCCCTAATTATTTTTGTTTTAGATTAAACTGTTACGCCATACATTTTGTTACGTAACTCCTTGATTTTTTTGTCTTGCATATACTCATCGAACGTGGTATAACGGTCTATAACTCCATTTGGCGTTAACTCCACTACTCTATTGGCAACGGTTTGCGCAAACTCATGATCGTGAGTTGTAAATAATATGGTGCCTTTAAAGTTTTTAA
Organism: Algibacter sp. AS12; assembly: GCF_046736315.1. NCBI lineage: Bacteria > Pseudomonadati > Bacteroidota > Flavobacteriia > Flavobacteriales > Flavobacteriaceae > Algibacter > Algibacter sp. AS12. The sequence goes on along the minus strand of NZ_CP151841.1, from coordinate 3,568,896 downwards.
GGGAGTTATTAAATGCTGTAATACTCTCTAAATCTAAGTGGTTTGTTGGCTCGTCTAGTTGTAAAACGTTTGCTCTCATCATCATCATTCTAGATAGCATACATCTTACTTTTTCTCCTCCTGATAATACAGACGATTTTTTAAAGGCTTCCTCGCCACTAAAAATCATTTTACCAAGGAAACCACGAATGTTTACTTCTTCGCGTTCCTCTTCGGTAGTTGCGTATTGGCGTAACCAATCGATTAAAGTTAGCTCGTTATTAAAAAACTCATCATTATCTAATGGTAAATATGATTGTGTGGTAGTTACACCCCACATAAATTTGCCAGAATCTGCTTGTTCTTTATTATTTAAAATTTGATAGAATGCTGTTGTTGCTCTAGAGTCTCTAGAAAACACAACCACTTTATCGCCTTTGGCCAAGTTTAAATCTATATCTTTAAATAACACTTCGCCTTCAATAGAAGCACCAAGTCCTTCAATATTTAATATTTGATCTCCAGCTTCTCTTTCGCGCTCGAAAATAATAGCAGGGTAACGACGACTGGTTCTTCTAATATCGCCTATGTTAAGTTTTTCGATCATTTTCTTTCTACTTGTTGCTTGCTTACTTTTTGCAACGTTGGCAGAGAAACGACGAATAAATTCTTCTAATTCTTTCTTCTTTTCTTCAGCTTTTTTATTCTGTTGTGCATGTTGTCTTGCTGCTAACTGCGAAGACTCGTACCAGAATGTATAGTTACCAGAATAGTGGTTTATTTTTCCGAAATCGATATCTGAAATATGTGTACAAACGGCATCTAAAAAGTGTCTATCGTGAGAAACGACAATTACACAGTTATCATAATTAGCTAAAAAGTTTTCTAACCAAGAAATGGTTTCGTAATCCAAATCGTTGGTAGGCTCATCCATAATTAATACATCTGGATTACCAAACAAAGCCTGTGCTAATAACACACGTACTTTTTGTTTACCATCTAAATCGGCCATTAAAGTATGGTGAAACTCTTCTTTTATACCTAAGTTAGATAACATGGCAGCGGCATTACTATCTGCATTCCATCCATCCATTTCTTCAAACTTAACTTGAAGCTCACCTATTTTTTCAGCATTCTCATCAGTATAATCTGCATATAAGGCATCAATTTCAGTTTTAATTTTAAATAAGGGTTTGTTACCCATTAAAATAGTTTCTAAAACCGTGCTCTCATCATATAAATTATGGTTTTGCTCTAAAACCGACATACGCTTTCCTGCTTCTAAAGAAACATGGCCCGAAGTTGGGTCTTGCTTCCCAGAGATAATCTTTAAAAATGTAGATTTTCCAGAACCATTGGCGCCAATAATTCCGTAGCAATTACCATTATTAAAAGTGGTATTTACTTCATCAAAAAGGACACGTTTACCGAACTGGACAGAAAGATTTGATACTGATAACATAAAGGACTATTTAATTTTTTGCAAAAGTAGAAAATTACATTGGTAAGACGAAACATAGCGGCCCAAATTTTAAGTAGTTATGGGACTTTTTGATTCCTAAATATTTAACAACGCATTAACAGGAGTTTATCATAACAAGCTATATTTTTGCTATTACAAATACGCTTGAGGGTTATATGAAGTTTTACTTTACTATTTTATTTATTTCAATCTCATTATTAAGTTGTAAAAAAAACAACGAGAAATCTGCATTGAATATTGCGTACTTGGGTGGCGAGATTATTAACCCCAATACAAACTATATTGTTTTATCTAAAGACGAGACTATTATTGATACGGTTAAGTTAGATGGCAGAAACAGATTTCTTTATAAAATTGATAATTTAAACAAAGGGCTTTACACGTTTAGGCATGGTGGCGAATATCAATTAATATTGTTAGAACCCGAAGACAGCTTATTGTTTAGGCTTAATACTTTAGATTTTGATGAATCACTTGTTTACAGTGGTAGAGGCGATGATAAAAACAATTACTTTATTAATGAATATATAGAAAACGAAAAGGAAGAAAAATATATCATTAAAATTTGCCAGCTTAACGGCGAAGATTTTCAAAAAAAGGCAGACTCTTTAAGAGACTCCAAGGCAGAACGTTTAGACCATTTTGTTGAGAAAAACGATCCGTCAGATTTATTTTTAAAAATTGCGCATGCTAATATCGATTATAAATATTACCTGAGTAAAGAGGTGTATCCTTTTGTGCATGTTGGTGAAAACAAAGCAGCTCTTTTAAAATCTTTACCTAAGAATTTTTATAACTACCGAAAAGAAATTAATTACAACGATTCTTTTTTAAGTAACCACCATGGTTACAATAAGTTTTTACGTTATAATTTAAGCAACTTATCGCTTAAAACGCACGATACCCACGAAAAGAATGCCTGTTTCGATAAAAAATCCTTGTGTTTTAATTTAGACAGACTCAAATTAATTGATAGTTTAATTTTAAACCCGGAGGTTAAGGACGATTTACTTTACCATTTTACCATTGGTTATTTAGCTAAAAGTAAAAATATAGAACATAATAAGGAGTTATTAAAAAACTACCTAAGCATAAGTAAGAGTGAAAAAGGAAAAGAGCGCATGTTACGTTTTACAAGCTCTGTTAACAACCTTAAAAATGGCGACAAATTACCAAATATTAAAATTTTTGGTTACAACGAGAGCGAATATAGACTTAACGCAAAAGTATATGCTCCTACCGTATTATGCTTTTGGTCTTCCAAATATTTTGACCATTTTAAGGAAAGTCATTATAAAATAAGAGAGTTAAAAGTTAAATATCCTGAGATTAATTTTATCTCCATTAATATGGATGGGGAAAATATAGAAAAGTCTAAAAAACTTCTAAAAAGCAACGGGTTTTACAATCAAAACGAATACCTGTTTAAAAGTCCAGAAATAGCATCGAATGTTTTAGCTATTTACCCAATGACAAAAACCATATTGGTAGATAAAAACAATAAAATTGTAAACAGCAATACCAATATGTTCTCGGTTAATTTTGAAGAACAATTACTTGGGTTAATTAATAGGTAATACATTGCTCCCATTTCTTGTCTATGCTAGGAATAATTATTTGAAGCTATTACCTGCTATCCACTATATCTTTTTTGAGCTCTAGTTTTTCAATTCTTATTATGCAAGCTACATAACTATAAGCTAAGTGCTTTTTAAAACCTTTCGTTCACAAAAAAGGATGCCGTTACTATCAGGGCTAAATCATCTGCCAACTTAAGGTTTTACTTAAAGTTACAGTTTATAATGGTTCATTAGCATTTTCTCGTAAACGGTGTCTGGTAAAATACGTTTTAATACAATAGAAAATTTCTGCAAAAACTCCCCTACTTTATAATGTACTTTTGGGTTGGGATTATTAATAATCTTATAAATAGCTTTTGCCATAATATAAGGATCGCTGCCATTATCAACATGCGTATTCATTAAGTTTAAAGTATCTCCATAAGGTTTTTTATATGGCGACGTTTCAAGTAGTGGCGCGTGGTATCTTCCAGCGGCTATATTGGTGGCAAAATCACCAGGTGCTACATTGGTCATTTTTACATTAAAGTCTTTTATTTCCATTCTGAAAGCTTCGGTTAAAAGCTCTAAAGCACCTTTACTAGCGCTATAAATGCCACGATATGGTAAACCCATATAACCCGCAATTGAGGTGACATTAATTATTAACCCCGAGTTTTGCTTGCGCATTTGCGGTAACACCGCTTTTATAACGCGTATTGGTCCGAAAAAATTAGTATCAAAATTATTCTTTATTTCTTCATCGGGCGTTTCTTCAATAGGTCCGGTAATACCAGCTCCAGCATTATTAATAACAATGTCCAATTTGCCTTCCTTTTCAATAATAGTACGTACGGTTTCAGAAATGGTAAGATTCTCTTTAACATCAAGTGCCAGAATAGGAAATTTACTGTCCTTATACTTCTCTGGGCTTCTACTGGTGCCATACACTATAAAATCTTTATCAATTAAAAATTCACCTATAGATTTTCCAATACCAGAAGAACCACCTGTTATTAATACAACTTTAGACATAAAAACGTTATTTAATACTTTAAAAATACAATAATACTCATAAGGTTCAACCCTTGCAAGAATGTTTATAAAACTAAAAAATCCTGATTCGCCTAAGCTTTCAAGATTTGAGTTTATTGCATAAAAAAAGGCAAGCTACCTACATCACACCGCTACGACCATTTACCTTTGCTTCGTTCCCGACCTGGAGGATTCAACAGGAGCTGGTTGTGTAGGACTTGCCGGTTGCAAAGATACAAACTTTTAAAATTTTCACAATGATTTTTTAAACCGATTTTAAATAAATATCTTGCTATAAATTATATATCGAAAATGAAAACATTCAAACATCTCACTATCATATTTTTAAGTGCAATTTTAATTGCTTGTGGATCTAATTCTGGTCAAAAAAAAAGTGATTTTTCTATAAAAACTAATGCTGAAAAAGGGAATATTGCCAATAATAGCACCTTAAAATTGTCTATTGAGAACAAAAAAGGGCTTACTATCGACTCGGTTGCCTATCATTTAGATGGTAAACGAATTAATGAAAATTCAGATTTAAAAGATTTTAAACTAGGAAAACACAGCATTGAAGCTACGGTTTATGTTGAAGGCGAAAAACAAACAACCACATCGGCAGTTACCATTTTAAATAGCGAATTACCAAAAGTGTATACGTATAAAATAATTAATGAATATCCGCACGATATTACTTCTTACACCCAAGGTTTAGAGTTTCATAACGACACCCTTTATGAAAGCACAGGGCAGCACAAAGAATCGAAACTTAGAAAGCTAGACTACAAAACAGGAAACGTTATTAAAAACATTGATTTAGCCGATGAGTATTTTGGTGAAGGCTTAACCATTTTAAACAATAAAGTATACCAATTAACATGGCAAAAAGGCACAGGCTTTGTTTATGATGTAAATACCTTTGAAAAACTAAGCAGCTTTAAGTATGGTAATAGTAAAGAAGGTTGGGGTTTATGTAATTATAACAACACCATTTATAAAAGTGATGGTACTGAAAAAATATGGTTATTAGACTCTGAAACTTTAGCAGAACAAGAATACATACAAGTGTATACTAACAAAGGTAAAATTGTTGGTATAAACGAAATGGAATGGATAGATGGTAAAATTTATGCCAACCGTTACCAAAAAGATGGTGTAGCCATTATTAATCCGAAAAATGGAGCTGTAATTGGCGTGGTAGATTTTAAACCATTAAAAAAGTTAGTTACCCAACATGCCGGTTTAGATGTTTTAAACGGTATTGCTTATAACCCAAAAACAAAAACCATTTTTGTTACAGGAAAACGTTGGGATAAACTATTTGAGGTTGAAATTTTGGAGAAATAATTATAATAGTATTTATCCTTTAGTTATACAATCATATTTAGATTAGCTAACAATTATCATATTTTATAGATTCGATTTCAAATATTTTTGAAAAAACTAAATTCTATAGAAGCAGTGAGTCAAAATAAAGTAAGAATATATGGCGCTGGAGGGCACTCTCAAATTATTCAATCTATATTTAAACAAAATGGAGATATTGTAACTGAAATTTTTGACGACTGTCCTAGTAATAGCCACACCAATTTCAAAAATATTACTATTGGTATTAAACTAAACAGTAATTGTTTCCCACATAAAGGCTACCCTTTTATTATAGGCATTGGAGATAACAAACATAGAAAAGACATTTCAAAATTATTAAAAAGTAAATATCTAAAAGCTGCACATAGCTCTGCAATAATAGATTCTAGTGTAAAATTAGGACATGGTACAGTAGTGTATGCTGGAGCTGTTATTCAACCAAATGCCACCATTGGCGAACATGTTATAATTAATACACTTGCAAGTGTAGACCACGATAATATAATAGATAATTTTGTGCATATATCGCCTAACGTTACACTTTGTGGTTTAGTAACAATTGGAGAGGGGACGCATGTGGGGGCAGGTGCGATAGTAATACCTAATATTAAAATAGGAAAATGGTGTATTATTGGTGCTGGTGCTGTTGTAATACGAGACGTTCCAGATTATTCGATTGTAGTTGGAAATCCTGGTAAAATTATAAAAACTAATCCTGTTTTTTAGATTTTAAATGTGTCAAAACAGACCACGTTATTTCCAGTCTATTTTAGAGTATTCTCAGGTATATTATTTTTTAAATCTCTAACCTATCAAAAATCTTAGTTAATTGTTTACTGGAGGGTCTAGGTGCATTATCGTTAACAACAATGCCATTTGGGTCGATTAAAATAAATCTAGGTATGGTGTTTACTTTAAAATCTCTAGCAAATTTTTGATCGCCTTTAGCGTATAATTGTACACCAGTTAATTCTTTTTCTTTTACCATAGCTTTCCACTTATCGTAAGCATTAGGGCTATCTAAAGAAATACTAACAAAAGCTATATTTTTACCATGATATGCTTTTTCTACACGTTTTAGCGCTGGTATTTCAGCCTTACAAGGTCCACACCAAGTCGCCCATAAATCGATATAAACATACTTTCCTTGTAAATCATCTAAAGATGTGCTACCGCCCGCATAATTTTCGTAATCATTAAATTTTGGTGCAGCCTTTCCATTAAATAATGACGGTTTATTATTTTTATTATACTCCAGTTTTAGCTGCTCTTTTAACATACCAAAACTTATATTTTCGTTTTTAACAAAAGTGGCATCAACATTTGGCACTGCAGTTAACAGGCTTTTAAATTCTTCAATACTTGAATTTAGTTTATTTTCAAATTCTATTTTACTACTAGCCATTAAATCATCATAATCCAAAAGACGCTCTTGTAACAATACTTTTTCGGCTAAATAATTATTAACGTCTTCCCCTATGCCTTCAAATTTTATAGTTTCATCAAATTTATTGGTATCCATGGTGAGCCTTAAATCGTAACCATTTTCTAAATACACATTGGCTTGCTCCTGTCCATCAAACAACACATAATTTCCAGATGCTACTTTTAAAGTATCGGAAAACGTACCATCTGGATTTACTTTTATCGATTTTATAATAGCGTTTTGAGCCACCACTAAAGAATCGGACGTTGGGTTTGTAATTTTACCAGAAAGCGTTACATAATCTTTCTTTTCTTCTTTGTTACACGATACAAACGCTATAGCGATTAATAATATACAGGCAAGTTTTTTCATAGTTAGATATAAATTGATGATGTAAAATCTATTGAATTTTAAATGTAAGGTTTTCTGGATCGGGCATAATACACTGTTTATCATCGCAAACCATATACTCTATTTCGGTTTCAATGTTAAAAGGTGGGTTCTTTTTTAGCTTAATACGTTGCTTGAATTCGGTTTTAGTTTCAAAATATTTAACCTTCATATTAAAAGTTGGATCATCAACTGTTACACCTACTTCTTCTTTAGTATTCCCTTTTTTTAAATAATGACCATTACTTACAAAGCTAAAAATTGTGGGCATTGGTCCGCCTTCTGGAACGGTTTGCGAATATAAATGCCATTTGGTATCAATGTTAGCAATAGCGATTAACTCATATTCAGAATCCGATATCTTTTTTACATCGGTTGTCCATTTAACAGGTTCTAAAATTTGCGCAAATGAATTTACAGTAAACAACAACACTATAACAACAACTAATTTTTTCATAATTATATTTTAAATAAACGCATTTTAAACCATTTACAAAAATAACAAGAAAGTAAATGGTTTTAGGTGTATATGGGAACTAAAATCCTCACTAATTATTGCTGTAAATACAAAAAGCGCACCATAACGGTGCGCTTTCTATAAAAATATTATTTTTTTTTAGAATTTAACTGATATTTTTCCTCTTAAAAAAAATGGAGCTCCTGGTGTAAAGTGAATTTCTTCAACAGGATTAGGTTCGTTAAACAATCTACTTTCTGTAGCAAATTGGGTTTCGTTCCATGCGCTATCAAATAGATTTTCTACAATAACCCCAAACGTCCAGTTTTTAAGCGTGTAATTAAGGTTTAAATCAGTTATAAAATAGCCATCGGCAACTATAGAAATATCTTCGTTAGCTGCCCTATCTCCTATCATTCTGTAGCTAATTCCTCCAGAAAAATTATTCCAATCTTTAACATTTAATCCACCCGAAGATGTAAAATCTGGTGCCAAAGGAATGTAATCTTCTCCACTAGCTTCTTCGCTACTTCTTGCATATGTATAATTAACATCGGTATTAAAAAACACATAATCATTTAGTTGATATTGCAGTCCAAAATCGACACCAAAACGTTTTGTTTTTCCGCTAGGCTCCACAATTCCAGCATCTCCAACGTAAACAAATTCTTGTTGTAAAAATAAGCTCCAAAGTGCCGCATTAATAACTAAGCGATCTGCAGGTTTAGAAATAATTCCTAAATCTGTACCAAAAGCTGTTGGTAAAATATCCTCACCATTATTAGCAGTTACAACTCTAGTATCATTGGAGTGATACCCTAATCCGGTTTTTGCAAACCACTGTAGTTTTGATGATGGTGCGTAAATAAAATTCAGCTTTGGGCTTAGTAACACTTTGTTTTCACTAGCACTATCGTAAGTTTCGGTTAATAAATTTTCGTAATCGAAATTAAAATAATCCAAACGTAAGCCAGGATTAATAGTCCATTTATTTTTCTTGTACGTTATATTAGCATATGAAAATCCGTTTAACTCATCTACATTTCCAAAGGCTAAGCGCTCTAATAATTCTTGTCTATTTTTGGTTCTAGATAGTTGCACATCATTAACATCATCATATCTAAAACCAACACCTAATTCGTACTTTAATTGCGCGTCGTGATCTTTTAAATGCAATGTATGCTCGTAAGCCGTTTTAGCACCAACTATGGTTCTGTCTTCATATTGACGAATTTGATCGCCGTTTACCTCATCTTCCAAAAAGAAGGTAAAGTTTGAAAACAACTCAAAATCGTATTTAGAAATATAAGCAGATGTTTTAATAGCCGAATGCTCATCCAACTGTTTTTTATGATTTAACCAGATATTTGTTCGGCTTGTGTTACCACCTTCGGTATCATCAATAGCACCAAAACGTCCAATTTGACCACTTTCTACGGCACGAACAGGAATTTGCCCAGAGGCATCCCATTTACTTTGAAAATGAGACATAGATAAGGTTAATTCTTGATCTATATAATTATTAGAATTATAACGCCCCATGATGTTGATACGATTAAAATTTTGAGGCGAATCGAACACACCATCAGACAGCATTACTTCTGATGCTAAATAAGCCGAACTATTTTCGGTATCTACCAACTTAAGCATACTTAAGGCTCTAACCGTATTAAACTGACCTGCTTCCAGCGAAATAACATTATTATCGATGGATTTTTTAGTATTAATATCTACATAGCCTGCGGTGTTAAAGTTTCCTTTATCTGCATAATAGGTACCTTTTCCAAAATCTATATTATCGATAGTTTCTGGAATTATAAAGTGCATATCGGCATAGCCTTGTCCATGTGCATGCGATACCATATTTACTGGCATACCATCAACATCTATAGCGATATCGGTACCATGATCAATATCGAAACCTCTTAAGAATATTTGTTCGGCCTTACCACCTCCGGCATGCTGACCAATAATTAATCCTGGTATTTTTCTTAAAATTTCTTGAGATGTTTTTACAGGGTTTGTTTTTAAATCGACGTTTAAAAAAGTACTTAAAGTATTCACTTTTGATACTATTAAAACTTGATCTAAAGAGGCTTTAGAGATTAATAGAAACACATCGATATTACTATCTAAATGACTTTCATCTATTATTAGCTCTTGATTTTCGAAACCTAATTGATAGAAGTAAATGACATCGTTAACCGAAACATCATCAATTTCGAAATAGCCAGAAACATTTGTATACGTATAGTTACCTGTGGTTTTATTGTACACTCCAACGCCTTGAAGCGGTTTATTACTTTCCTCTGAAATAACTGTTCCACTTAGCTCATGAGCATAACTTTGCCCAACGCTAAAAATGAATAACAGTCCTGTTATTATATTTTTTAACATTATTTAATGTATTGCACTCCCTAGGACCATTAATAAAAGTATTAATTCCCTTAGAAGTTGATAAGTAAAATTTGATTGTTTTTTTAATTATAGTTTGCGTAGTAGTCTCATAAAAATGAATTACAAACTAATGTACTAAACGTATTGTGGTGGTTCTATTAAACCATTAATATAGCCTTTACGAACTTTTTGTTTATTGAAATTAAATGCAGACTGCCCTTTTAAAGACCAATCTAAATTTTGAATTTGGTAATATTTATTAGTCTCTAAATGTTTATCTAATTTGAAAGTTACTATTTCAGATTTTTTTGAATCGCTTTCTGAATTTGAACTTTCTAAAACGGAATCAATAACCTCTAAAATTTCATGGCTATGCGTTTCCGTTACCGCATGTCCTGTCCGGATATGATGATGGTCGTGATGATGCTCATGACTATGATGCCCCGAAAATAAAGTAGAAGCTTCAATACTATGAGATATGGTGTGTAGTAATTGACTAACCACATAATGCGAAGGTCCAAACACATAACATAAACTCATAGCTATTACGGCTATCTTTATAAAAAAAGAGTTTAATATGTTATGCGTAGTATTATCCATTTTAAACGTTGGCTGTCATTTTTTCCACTGCATTTTCACTTGAAAACACTTTAGATGTATACGACTTTGTAATACTAACGAAAAAAAAAGAATGTCGGTTTTAAAAAACTCTAAAAAAAAACTTAAAATTAAAAATAAATAACTGTTTACACTTTTAAAAACCTCAGCATTTTGAAGGCTAATCTACTTTCTAATAGCACTTTGGGTACACGGACAATTACTAATATTTTGTAAAAAGTTTAGCCCAATAGTTACCACATGTGTACCAGAATTATAAGCAGACAACTCGTTTGTAGTCACTTGGTAGGCATAACCAAAGTAAAATATTGATTTTTGAAAACCTACCATAGGTCCAATATTTAAGGGTTTAAAAAACTGATCGTTTAAGAATCGATAAGAAATTCCAGCCCAATAGTAATCGTAGTTTCTGTTATATTTTCTAAACTTAAAATTTAAATCTGTACTAGAACGCCTATCGCTACTAAACATTTGGTAATAGATTGATGGCTCGTACTCCAACCCACTTTTTTTAGGACCTTTAAAAATATACCCCGAATACACTTGGTAATTTAATAACAAGTTTGGTTCTGCTATCCTTATGTTTTCATCTATTTTTTTCTCTAAAATATTATTGGCATTAATACTTAAAAATGCGCCTTTATACCTCAGCAAAGCTCCAACATCAAAATTACTGTTAGATGTTCGTCTGTCGTCTGTAACAAAAGGATCTATAATAGGGTTTTCGTAAGTAGTATTAAAATTATCAATATCAATACGAAAATTATTAACGTTATATGAAATACCAAAAGACAGGTATAATTTTTCGTAATAATCCAATATTAAATGGTGTGCAAACGAAATTTTACCACCAGTTTGTATAGTATTTCCGTTTCTATCATTATAAAATGAAAATCCAAGACCAGAGCGATCTGCTATTCTAACATCGGCATAAATAGATTGATTATCAGGTGCGTTTTTAATTCCTACCCATTGTGTTAAACCGTTTGCTCTAATTTTTAAATTATCGCCAATACCGGCGTAGGTAGGCGAAACAACAAAATCATTATCGGCTAAATATTGTGTAAATACTGGCAAATTTAACTCTTGGCTATAACTGTTAGAGATAACCATGAGAAGCAGAATTATATATAATTTTCTTAGTTTCATAATTTATCTATACAGTGTAAAGTGTCCAACAAATTCGCGTTTATTTCTAGGTTCATTTAGCTTAACTAAATACCAGTAATCGCCAGAAGGTAATTCGATACCACCGTATTTACCATCCCACTTTTCGCCTACCCTTAAGGTTGCTATTTTTCGACCGTATCTATCAAAAATATCGAAGGTTAAATTTCTATATTGACTAGAACAACCAGGTCCCCAAGTATCTAAATTACCGTCGCCATTAGGTGTAAAGTAATTTGGAATACAAACATCAATAAATTCGAAAAATCGCGTTGCTAATACTTCGCAACCATTATCATCAATTACAGTAACCGTATAATCTCCTGACTCGTAAATTAAGAAGGTATTTTCGGTTCCATTTGATTGTCCGTTAAATATAAATTCATAAGGCGGTTCTCCTCCAGATGCCACCGCAACAATTTCGTTTAAACCGCCATCTTCAAGCACTAAAGCTAATGGCTGAAAGGATTCAATTTCGAAAGGTATATTGTTATTTGTAATTTTAACACAATCATTAGGATGGCGTACAGCAATACTATGGTCTCCCGTACTTAAGTTTTCGAAAACACCAGTTCCGGTAGCAAAAGCACCACCATCTAAAGCATATTCTAATACCGAAGTATCTGTAATACTATCATCTACCGTTATAGTTACAGTATTGGTTACTGTATTTGTGCCCGTAGCATCATTAATACATCCGTACTCAATTTCGGCTTGCGGATCTAAATTAACAGGGTCTGCCAACGGAATTGAAAATGGACTATCGCCACCACAATTTCCACTATCTAAAATATACACCATTTTCTCACCGCCTTCCAAGTCTTCAAACGTATACGTGTTTTCGCCAATTGGTAACGCTATATACGTAATATCGTCTAAACTTACGCTAAATGGAGGATCTCCTCCTAAAATTTCAACAGTAAACGATGCAGTTTCATCATCAACACAAGGTGCTTCACTGTCAATAGTATATCTAAATCCTAAAGGATCTGGTTGATCGATATCAAAATTATAAGTTACATAACAACCTTGTTCATCTTGTACCACAATATCATAATTTCCTGGTGCTAAATCTTCAACAGTTTCAACATTAAAAAACTGATCTAATTGTGGAGAGATTGCATACTTAATGGTTCCTGTACCGCCAGTGGTTGTAATTTCTAACATACCGTCATTCTCACCATTACAAGTCACGTCTATTGGATTAAATACAACCTCGAGTAATGTTCCTGCATTAGTTATTGGTGCATTTGATGATACTTCTAAACAATCACCACTTTCAACTTGAACGCGGTAATTTCCAACCGGAAGATTCGTAAACACCCCTGGACTATCTTGTGTAGCTCCAGTAATATCTGTTCCTGATGCATCTTGTAACGTGTAGATATAGCTACCTAGGCCACCTTCCGCGGAAGCGATAATAACACCATTATCATCTCCGGCACAATTAATTGTAGCGTTAGTAGTATCTAAATTAACTATTAGCGTTGGCAGCGGGTCTATAGTAATCTCGTTCGATACATTTGCTGAACAATTATTAGCATCGCGCACGTAATACATAAAAGTCCCAGTTGAAACTGCAATAGTAATAGAACTTGCAAAAGAACCTAAAATACTTGCAAACGATGCTGTATCGCTATACTCGTAACTACCTGTTCCGCCAGAAGCACTAAGCGTTAAAGTACTTTGTGTGGTACAGGTTTGAGAGGTTGTTTTAACCAAACTCGCTTCTATTTCTGTAGGCTGCGTAATAACAACATTTGTAGATGTAAACTCACAGTTATAGCCATCGGTTATAACCACATTATAAGTACCAACACTTAAATTATTAAATACTGGTGAGGTTTGAGGTCCTGAAGTACTTACCGTTGGCGTTAGCTTATTAAGTGTATAGGTGTAATTGCTACCTTGCCCACCAGTTACGCCACTTACAGTAATAGTTGCATTAGCATCGCCATAACAAGCCAACATACTTGGGGTCGCTGTAATTGTAGCATCTATATCTACTGGAAAATCTAAAACAATAACTTCTGAATCTATACAACCACCAGCATCTCTTACATTAACGGTATAAGATCCTGCAGATAAGTTAGAAAATGTACCGTTTGGAGAATAAGCAACCGATGCTGTTCCTGTTAACTCATATTCTAAGGTTCCCCAACCACCTGTTGCTGTTGCAGAAATGGTTCCTTGACCATCATCGCAAGTTACGTTAGATGTTTCTAGGGCTATTAAATTAAGCCCTTGAGTTGGCGATGAAATTATAACTGTACTATCTGCGGAACAAAAAGGACTCGCTGATTCTGTAATAACTACAGAATAGGTACCTGCTACCAGGCCATTAACCACTTCTGGATTGGTTGATGTATTAGCGCTAACTACTCCTAAAACTGAAGTAGATGAACTATCGAAAACCTCATAAGTATAAGCTCCAGAATACCCACTTACATTTAGTTCGAATGAACCAGAATTACTTCCAAAACAGGTTACCGCTGTTGCTGTGGTTGTTATACTAGGTTGCGTAGCTTCTGGCATTACTATGGTGACATCTTCAACACAACCCGAAATATTATCGGTTACAGTTACAGTAAAGGTTCCTGAAGGCACTCCAGAAAACACATTCCCTAATAATGAAATTGAAGATGGATTTGGTGCAATAGCATAGGAATAAGCCCCTGAACCTCCTGCATCGTTCATTATTATTTGTCCGTCGTCATTATTACAAGTTGAAAATACTGTGATATCTGGTAATACATTTAAAGGCGCTTGAATATCTACTGAAACCATATTACCACAACCATTTGCATCTTGAACCTCAACAGTATGTGTTCCTGAAGGTAAATTTGAAATAGTAAAAGGAGCCGTTTTAGTTTGAAAAGCACCACCATTAATACTATAACTATAAGGTGCAATACCTGACGTTGATAAATTTACATCGATTTCGAACTGACCATCGACTGCTGTACATTCGTTAGTTGCTACAGCTGTAATAATAGGTTCTGGGTCTGCATCTAATACAATAACTGGTGTGGTTTGTATACAACCATAAGCATCTATAGCATGAACGTAATAACTATTTGCATTGGCATTAAACGAACTTACAACGTCCCATAAAGGATCTGAAACTGCAGGTGGTGTTGCCGATGTAGTTAATTGATATGAATAAGGAGGCGTTCCATTTGAAGCTATAGCACTAATAATTCCGGAATTAGGAGTACAATTTGCATTTTTATCTACTGAAGCTGTTAGTGATAATGCTACTGCCGATTCACTTATTTCAAAAATAGCAGAAGCCGATTCGCAACCATCAAAAGTACCAGTACCATTTTCTGTAAAACGGATATAATATTCACCTACCGATAAAGTTCCTGGTGATGGTGTTGTTATGGTTGTTGGACTACCAAAGGTTACACCTACATTAATAGGACCTTCTATTAAAGCATTAGTGTAAGCCCTGTATATTTCGTAATCTACAGAAGTTGTTGTGCTGTCAAAATTATCGATAGTAAACGTTACACTACCATTATCTTCACCTTGACACCTTACGCTATTAGGTACTACAGTAGAAGTTAGTGATGATGCTGGTGCAATAGCGGCATCTGAAGATTTCACATAATAGCAGTCGGTTACCAAATCGTGAACAACAAAAGTATATACAACACCTGGTGTTAAATTAGTAAAGGTTCTTTGGTTAGGAAAACCAATATCTGCTGGCAAATAAATTGATGTATATGGCGCCGAATTAAATTCTAAAATACCAAACTCGTAACTTCCACTTCCAACCGCCGAAATAGCTTCAACAACCGCAGTTCCTCCTGTTGTACAATCTGGAACAACGGTAGTTACATCAATTAACAAATCGGAAGGCGGCGAAGCCATAACAACCTGTCTTGTATAGCTACAGCCATTAGCATCTATAGTATTTACTGTATATGTTCCAAAATTAATAATACTAAATGTGTGATTTTCGTTTGTAGTTGCAACATATGGGTTTCCAGGAATAGCATCGCCAAAATTATTTGTAATGTAATAGGTAAATGGCGCTGTACCTCCTGTAACGTTTTCTACGGTAATTGAACCTAAACTAGAACCTCCAGGATTATTACAAGTTATATCAACCTTATCAATATCAAAATCTATTGCATCTGGTTCTAGTATTGGTAAGCTTTCGGTATCTATACAAGAATTACCATCCGTTAAGGTTATGGTATAGACACCCGCTGTTAAACTTGTTGTTTGCGTACCGTAATCTGTTGCTGTAGTCTCGTTATACACGTTAATAGTGAAAGGCGCTGTACCAACCGAATTGTTTATAGTAATATCAATTGCAGCATTACTATCGTCATGACACAAAATAGGTCCAGTTTGTATCACTGAAATAATTTCTGGTAATGAAATGGCATTTATTGTTTCTACTGAAGACTCTGCCATACAGCCATTAGCATCTGTAATTTGAAATTGATACGTACCATCGGTAGCTACCGCATAAGTAAAAGCATTACCGGTAACTGGGTTAGCGCCACTAAATGCCCCACCATTTAAAGAAACAGCATAAGTAAACGGTGCGGCACCATCTGTAATTGTTCCCCTTATACCACCATCGGGAGACGCTGTACAATCTAAACCTTTTGTAATTACAGTTTCTATAAGTACAGGATCTAAGGGTGCAATACTATACGTTTCGCTGTAGGTACAACCATTAGCATCTCTTACTTGAAAGGTGTAAGCTCCAGAAACTAACCCGTTAAAAACGTTTGAAGTTTGGTATGGCGTAGCCATTGCTGTTGGTGCGATAATCTGATATTCTAAAGTTGGTGCTCCTCCTGTTGTTGAAGTAATTGTTACGTTTGATGTTAATGCAGGACAACTTAAAGCTGTAGCACTAAAATCCATATCTGTAGGTGGATTTAAAGCATGAATAGTAATTGGAGCCGCAATAAAAGCACAGCCACTAGAATCCCTAATAGTTACTGTATATACCCCTTCAGTTAAATCTGTAAACGTAGTAGCGTTTTGGAATGTTACACCGTTTAAGCTATATGAATACGGCGCTGTTCCTCCAGAAACTCCTGAAACCATAATTACGCCATCTGAAAAACAACTATAAGGTGTCGTTAAAGCAACTGTTCCTGTTACTGTAGCAAGTGTATCTATGGTAACACTCTCGGTATTAGTTATACAAACCTCTGAACCTAAAGTATATTGAACTAAAGCTTCGTAAGTGCCTTCAGCTAAACCTGTAAATGTATTAGAGTTTGAGTATGTTAAGCCATTATCAATACTATATGCTAAGGTATTTCCATTAGCATTGGTAACGTTAAAGGTTATACTACCTACATCTCCTGAATCTGAACATGCAATATCACTAGCATTAACTGTAAATTCTGGAGGAAGAATAGCCTCGACCGAAATAGATGTTTCAGTTATACAGTTATTAGAATCTACAACACGAATATTAAATACTCCGGAAGCTGTAACAGGTATTGTTGGCACCGTTTGAAAATCGGCCGCTCCATTTACAAAATAAAAATATGGGGCTGTTCCTCCTGTTGGGTAAACGGTAATTTCACCATCAGTACACGTTAACGGCGTTGTAAGTGCCGAAGTTGCTTCTAAAACATCAGGTTCAATAATTTCAATATCTTCCGTGTAAGTACAACCATCTTCAGTAGAAACTTCTACAGTATATAAACCGGGATTTAAATTAGAAAACTCGTAATTATTTGGTGTTATAGGCCCTACACTATTTACTAAAGTACCTCCACTTGAAATGGAAAAATAGTATTGCGGTCGCACATCATTGGCCGCTAAAGAAATACTTCCTAAATCGCCATTACATAAGGGTTGATTGACAACCGTAGAAACTGTAAAATCTGTTTGGCGTATCTGTACATCTGGAACCGTAAATACACATGGATTTGGGTCTACTCCTATTTGTTTAATGTATACGGTATAAATACCCGCTGTGTTTACTGAAAATGAATTACTCGATTGATAATTTACATTATCAATACTAAACTCGTAACCACTAGGTACACTCCCAACAACAATCTGCCCTGGAGTTGTACAATAAATATCTCTAGACGTTACTGTAGGCTCTAGTAAATTACTATAGACATTAAAATAAAACTGGTTAAAACAACCACCATCGTAATTTAAGGTTAACCTAAATTGACCTGCAGTATCTGCTAAAAAGTTAGGACCTGTTTCTACCTGATTCCAGGTACAAGCAGCATCTTCGTTAGCGCAGTTCGGATTCACTTCAGCAGTACAACTACTTTCATCTAATTGTTCCCAAATAATTGAAGTAGTATCTGTAATATTGGTTTCTATATATCTTGGACCATTTGCACCACACAAAAATATATTAGGTAATTCTTTTCCATCATTAGGACAAATAACAACTTCATCGGCAAAAGGAACCACAGGATTAGTAACTCCTGCTCCAAATGTAATAACCTCAAATTCTTGTTCTGTAGATTGACAAGGCGCTACAGCTGTGTTGTTTACATAATAAGTACCTGTTTGGGTTACTGTAATAGATTGTGTAGTTCCTATTATTGGTGTTCCTGACGGACTTGTAGACCATGAATATGAATCGTAACCACTACCCGATGTTAAGACCGTACTAGCACCACATAAAATAACTTCCTCTTCAAAAACGCAATCTATATCTGCTAAAAAATTAGTAGCTCCTGGAGTTAATAAACACCCTGTGTTTGTATTAAAACTAGGATCGTCTGATATTGTAAAGGTTGGATTAAGCGTTCCGTTATAAGTTGAAAATGCTTGATTACTAATAATATTTGAACACGCATCATTTAATAAACTACAAGTTGAAACCACTGTAACTTTAAATCGAATTTCTTGAATAGGATCATTTTCTTCCACCACAGAATTATCAACACTAAAAACTAATTCTCTAGTAGAAGGATCATAACTCTGTACAGACACACCTGTTGGCAGCAACCCAATATCATTAGGATAATTAAAAACCACATTCGTTGGAAGGATATCTCTAATTATAAGATTTGTTGCATTGTCATTTCCTGTGTTTTGAAAGCCTAAGACATAATTTAATTCGTCTCCTAAATTTACTAGCATGCCTCCAATATCATTACCAGCAGCATCTTCAACAATTTTGGTTAAAACGATATTCGGTTCTATAATATCGACTGCTAAAGAGAAGAAATAAGGAAAAAAAGTATCTCCACTTGTTTCTAAGCGCACTGTTGCCGATGTCGCATTATTTGCTATGACTGAATTAGAAGGATTAGGAACTACTATAACTCCGGTATCAAATCCCAATGTATTAGTGCTATTAGGATTTCTATTCGTTACAGGTAAAGCGCTTAATTGAGTAACCGAACTATTAAAGAAGTTCGTTTGAGGACGATCGACGGTTGATAAATTCAAACCATTTAAAAGTAATTGATCGCCAAGTATAGGGCTATCTCCTTCTAGCGTTGCAAAAGCAAAATTTGCTCTAACCGGTGCCGGTGCAGGAACGGTTCTAAAGCCAGTAACAGGAACATCTAGCGTTGCATTACCACCCGCTAAACTTATAGCGCTAAATCCATCAAAACTAGTAATAGATTTACCCGGTAATGTAGGATCTTCGTATACAATGTAAAGCGACCAACCGGCCGAATTCCCTGTACCATTTCTTGGCGTAAAATTAGCTGTTTCTCCCTGTAAAGAAGATACATTTGCCATTGTGTAAGTACCTAAATCTGTTGCTAAAGAAGTTACAATAGAGGTTACATCGGCAAAACAAGCATATGGAAAACTATCTCCATTATCAACCGAAGTGCCATTGGCATTAAAGATAACTGTACCTGTAACATCATGGTAGCCTCCCGATGGACCTTTAAATTTAACGTCTGTTATAGATTCATTTCCGTTAGTAACGGCTCCCCAGTATAAACCCGCATGTATAATTCTATAACATCCCGGATTCGGAATTGTTAAATCTGCACTAGATGAACTAAATGTTGAAGGATCGCCATCTATATCGATATAAACCATGTTAACATCATGATTGTAAATACCTGCATTATTAAACGCATCGTTACCTGGTCCTAAAATATTATTACCTATTAATTGGATATCTCCTTTTAAATCTTGATTAAACCTTGGCGAAAAAGGCACAAAGTTTTGGGCATACAACGGTGTACTCATAGCGAGTAAAACTAAAAAAATTCCAATGTTTTTAATTGTAGTTTTTTTCATGTTGCATATATTATTTTAACTTGTTAATTGGACGGTTTATATCCAACAAAAAGCACCATAATGTTATATTCAAAATCATTTAGTTTTGTATTTTAACCATAGACATGTTACTGTTATATGGCTTACTACCTTTACTTCTATCCATAGCCGACTTAGCTTCTCCAATACTTTCGTGCTTTTCGCTATAAATGTAATATTTACTGGTATTTAAATCATAGAAGAAGTCAACATTAATTTCTCCAGACTGAATTGCTTTCTTTAAAAACTCATCTCTTTTAGCTACATCTTTATGTACGGCAATTACTAAGTAATAGCCTTCATCAACGTTATTAATACCGTTAACTATTTGAATGTTGCTAAGTGGTTCTCCAAAGTCAAAATCCTCTGTTGTTAATACTGTTGCACTTGGTTCTGTAAATTTCTTTATGCGCTCTAAGGCTGTTCTATCTTTATTATATCTATCCTCTTCATTATCATAATCGGCACGTTTTATTCGTCGTCTTCTTTCAAAATCAGTAGCTATTTTAATATCTGTTAAAGCTAAAATTAATTTTTGTTTCTTTTGTTGTGCTTTTGAAATGTCGGTTTTTAATGCTTCAATAAAATTTAAGTATTCAATATTTACACCATCTTTTTTATCTTTTACTTTTTTAAGTCTTTCTTTATATAAGGCTTCTATTTCGGTAATTTTAGCTTTACCAAAACTTATTGAATTATCAATTTTGAGTTTTAAGCTTTCTATTTCTGCATTTTCTGCTGAAACACTTTTAAAAACTTTTGGCTGACTAACAATGCCTTTTTCACTTAAATCGTTTTCTTCTTTTAAGTTATCTAAATCCTCTTGCTTACTGTCTACTTTTTCATCTAACTGATTAAATAGTAATGCTTGAGATTTCGCTGCTTCATCTCTAGATTTTTTAAACTCAATTAAAACTTCATCTAAAAGAACTTCTTCTATTTGTTCCTCGCTCTCATCTTTCGCTTTAGCTTCTTCTTCTACATGTACTCTTTCTTGTTCAGCTAATCTTTCTAGTTCTTGCTTTTCTGATTGTAATCTTGCTGCTTCAACTTCTTTTGCTTTAGCTTCTTCTGCTGCTTGAACTCTTGCTTGTTCTGCTATTCTCGCCTGTTCTAAGGCTTCTGCTTCTAATCTTGCGGCTTCTTCTTCCTTAGCCTTAGCTTCTGCTGCTGCCTGAACTCTTGCATGTTCAGCTATTCTTGCTTGTTCTTGCTCTTCTGCTTCTAATTTTGCGGCTTCTTCTTCCTTAGCCTTAGCTTCTGCTGCTGCCTGAACTCTTGTTTGTTCTGCTATTCTTGCTTGTTCTTGCTCTTCTGCTTGCAATCTTGCTGCTTCTATTTCCTTAGCTTTAGTGTCTTCTGCTACTTGAACCGCATTATTTTCATCCTTTACTGCCACTGGTGTACTTTCTTCCTTCTCAGAAGGAACTTCTGCTGCAACAACTTTAGGCGTTTTAGATTTTGGTGTATTAGTCGTTTTCTTTTTTGATGGCTTTTTGCGCGTTTTAAATGTTCTACGTTTTTTGTTAGATGACAATAACAACCCTTCCTCATCATCATCACCACTATAATCGTATCTATAGTTATTATTAAATTTATACGCTATTGTAATATCATGAGAATTTCCGAAGGCTGAAAATCCTCCTGCACCTTTTTCATAATTATATTCAACCGCAATTTGGTTACTAATATTTAAACCTATTCCCGCAGAAACGGCATATAAACTGTTATAACCCGCTTGCGCCCAAATTCCTTTTGGTACCATAAGCATTACCATACCCGAAATAACTGTATTGTCTTTTTTAAAGTCTGAACTTATTAAACCCGTAAATTTACTTTCATCAAAAAAACCACGCGTATTTACATACCCCGTGTACAACAAATGAGCTTGAATACTTTGCTCTGGATTATCTTCAATCATTTTTGAACTCGTAAAATTATACGCTACTAGATTATTAATTGAAACCCCAAAATCTAAAAAATCAAGGCCATAATTTAAACCAGGGTTTATGGTTATTACCGAACTGGAAGGGTAGTTATTTATCGAAGCGTCCGTTACACTGGTAACCACAGTACCTTGATTAATACCACTTTTATAAAAACTTAGATTAAGTCCAAAAGTTAAATTGCTGTACCTATCAAGTACAGCATTGTATGCAAAATTGGCAACTCCGCCAAAGGTATTTAGGACACCATAATTTTGTTGAAACAGACTTAAACCAGCCCCAACATTTTCTCGAAACCTACCGGAATAACTAAACAAATAGGTTTCTGGAGCATTATCAAATTGTGCCCATTGCCTATTATTATTAATGCTTAAATATTTATTTTGCTCTCTTACAAAACTAAAGGTTGGGTTAATAAATTGTTTATTGAATTTTAAAGAATTTCGGGCAGGTATATTAAACGCCACAACTCCATCTGCTTGAGAATAGAGTTGCTGTATAATACAGAAAAATAAAACTATATGACATAGATATTTTTTCATGCTACCTTAATACGGTTATTGAACCTTTTTTTGTTTTACCACTAGATGTGGTTATTATATAATAGTAAAGTGGATTAATATCTTTAAAATCGATTTGATTTTCCGGCCAATTATTTTGATAATTCTTGGTTTGTAAAACAATATTGCCTTGGGCGTTTATAATTACTACTTCGGTAATAGTCCCATTAACATAAGCTTTAGGTATTATCCATGTATCATTTGCTCCGTCGCCATTTGGACTAATTACATTAGGAATTTTTTCGACGCTAGGAAATGTGGATTGCGCAATAAAATTATATGTTGTTGATGATTTACAACCTACCGTTTGCGTAACAGTAACCTTATATGCACCAACTTCTGAAACTTCATAGCTACTTGTAGTGGCACTTTCAATTAAGACATCATTAAAAAACCATGCGAACTCATAATCATTAGACGTGGTTGTAACGGTGGCTATAAAAGATTCATTTTCATCTAACTCATTAACATCATCGACATTTATGGAACTAGAAAATTGAGAAGCATCTAAATTTATAGTGGCGCTCGTCATACAATTTCCTAAATCGATGTTTACCGTGTATTCTGCAGTTTCATTGGTTTCTAGCATTTGTTTTGTTGCGCCTTCAATAGCTTCACCATTTTTAAACCATTGGTATCCATTGGCGTTAATAGCACTTAATGCGGTTGGACCATCGGTTGAACAATATGGGTTCCCTAAACTAGAACTGATGCTACTTTTTGAGCCTGATGCCGCTTCACTAATAGTTACACGATTAGAAAATGAATTTGATGTGCATGTTCCGTAATTAGTTTCGGCAAAAAAGGTTCCTGGTTCGCTAACGGATAAGGTATTACCTTCTGAAATAAACACGGATGTTGTTGGACTCGTTTCTTTAAACCAATTAAAGGTTAAAGAACTGTATTGTAATGGTGAATCATTTTCCGATCCGCCAGGGTTATCTATAGTTAATAAGTAGCTTCCTCCAGAGCAATACACCCCAGAAGCTATTAAATTATTAATAGAGAAGGGTGTGTCTTGTAATTTGTAATAGGCAGGAAAAGCATTAGAGCTTAAACTTGTTGATGTAGGTGCCGTACTTTTAATTCGGATTCTGTAGGCTTCGCCTGATGTTGTATTTGGTACTGAAAAACTAAAAGTTACTGGCGATGTTGTTACAACTCCTGCATTAGAAGCATATACTTGTGATGCATTAGAAAAACTTCCTGTTCCGTCTGATAATTCTACAATAAATTGGTTTGAAGCTTCCAATTCGGATTCTGGTGAAAACGAAAAAGACACATTGTAGCTATTAAAAGAAGGGCTAGCACAGGCTTGAGTAAACCCTAAGTTAGGCTTACTAATTACTATTTGAGCATAAGTTAAATCGTTAAAATAAAAAACGAACAAAACCGGAATGTAAAATAAAGTAAATTTCCTCATGCCATTTTATATTTTTTAATAAAACGTCTAGAAACTAATATCTTCTACCAAGGTAGAATAATTAAAAATTTTCAAGATTTATGAGAGGGTAAATAGGAAAATATTGAGACTAGGGTTTTATTTTTAATCCATTCTTAAATCTGGATCCACTTCGTTTGATGCTATAATTTTATTGATTCGTAATCTGTAATCTGGTCGTTTAGCACTTCTGGTATCTATAAAAGTTTCAAAATTATCACCTTTAGAATACACGTTAAAAAAAGCACTATTACCATACCAGTTTTCTAAGTCTTCATTATTCGAATTGTATTCAACAAATATGTTTCCATTACAATTGTTAAAAAGCATCGCAGAAAAGTTTATTTTTTCTAAATTTTCCTGATTAATTGCTATTTTTTCATCTAGAATAACCGCAGGATTAAATCCAGAAATAACACTTTTATTCATATTAAGTAAAGCATCCTTACCAATAAAAACAGCTTCTTGAACTAAATTCATTTTAATATCTGTCTTTAAATCTTTGCTATCATTTAAAAAGGTTAAATTTTTAGCAACTACGCGTGTTCCGCTTTTTGTAAAATCTACTTCATCCTCCTTACTATACGATAACACTTGTAAACATCTTGAACCTTCATTGCTAGAAACATAAGGCGATCGTATTGCCATTGAATTAAGGATTTGGCATTGCGCGCCATAATTAAATTTATAATCGTTGCTATTTGCTTTATAAGAAACCATATTATACATGCTTAAGTTTCCTCCTAACACTTCAATAGCATTTCCAGCAGCGTAGCTTACCATAACATTTTCTACAATGGTTTCGCTACCAACACCTGCCAATAATAAACCACTAAAATAACTTCCATTAGCTACTCGTTTTCCTGCAAACTCAATTCTAACATATCTTAATATCCCAGAACTGTCGTCATTATTTTCACCACCGAAATTGACAGCGGCATAGGAATCTGAATTTAAATTGCTGTGAAATGATGCAACTGATCCATTACCGAATTTATTTGAAGGTGCATCTCCTAGTATGGTTAATCCACCCCAATCGCCAGCTTTTTTAACACTGCGGTTAGATGTAAAAACAATAGGATCTGTTTGAAGACCTTCTGCAATAATAGTAGCGCCTTTAGCGACAGTAAGAGAACCATTTGAATTATAATCGCCAATAATTACAGTTCCTGGCTCGATAGTAAGTGTAACGTTTTCTGAAACAAAAACACTACCTAATAATAAATACACATCCTTTTTAAAAAGTGTAGTATTCTCGCTTATACTACCTGTTAATATTTTTGTAGGCTCTGGGCTTTCATTTTGGTTAGGTCTAAAATCTGTCCAATTATTTAGCCAGTTATCTTCGCCTACTATTCCTTTTTCTTGTTGCGCATAACTATTACTAGTTAAAACAAGTAATATGAAAATGATTTGGGTAAAATTTTTCATAGTTAAATTTATATTTAAAACTAAAATTAATTGCTCATTTTAGTTGATACTCAAAATTAGAAAAAAATCCACGAAATACCAATTTTTTCGTTAAATAACATTTTATAATGTCCACACTTTGCTAATAATCGATAAAATACAAAGTAAATAGTTAAATAACACAACGTTAGAATTTCTATGACCGACAATTTTTTACTAAAAACAATCGAAAAACAGATGATTAAAATCTAACGAAAATCGTTGTACTGATGTAGTGACTTCATGATATCTTCATAAAACAAAATACCGGTAATTAAACTACCTGTATCTGCATAGGGAAGATATTCTATTAGAAATTTGTTAGATTCTTCCATAAACGTATCGGTAGAATCAAACTGACTGTCCAACGCCTTTTTATTATCGTTGTTAGTTGGAATACCTAAGGTAGCCATTGTAATACCTGGTTTTGTTGCAAATGCAATATATGGCAATGTCTTAATTAAAACCTCTATACGCTCTGTATATAAGGTTATTAACTGCCCCTTGTGCATACGCTCTAGCTCTCCTTTGTTATGGTATTTGCTAATGGTAACTTTCTCGCTAATAAAACTTTTAGGAGCCTTCTTTTTTTGTGCATAACTCATGCCTGTAAAGAATAAAAGGCTTAAACTGATTACTATAACCTTTATGTTCATGTTGTAGATTTTTGGGGTTCTTACACAAATTTATGTAATTAATCGTTAAAAACAATCATTTTATCGATTTATTTTTACTTTTTTTTAAACATAAACAGTTTTTACCTACAAAAAAGACACTTATGTTTAACTTAATTCTATTTAATACCCTCGATAAAAATATCAGCTTTATCATTTATATTATCAGTTAACCTTTCTTTTTTTAAACCACTGGAAATGCTCATTACATCGCCTTTGTAGTTTTCAAAAACAAATAAAGGATAACCAATTGTTGGGGTTTTGGTTACTAAACGCGTATTTCTATTAAGTTGTAAGGCTTCTTTTTTATGAATACTTTCTGAGTTGACTTGCCAATTAGGATCGTTATTGGTTCCGAAAATAATTGTTCCATCAATGCTTAAACCTGAAGTAAAATAAGGTTCTTCGAAAGATTCTAGGAAGGCAAAAGAACTAGTTGAATATAACCTGTTTTCTTTAAAATTGATTATGTATTGACTTGCAGCGTTATATTCGCTTTTTGATTCCCAATTATTCAAAATTGGTATTGGCACAATTTGACTAAAGGATAATACGCCATTTACATCTATATCAAATACATAACTATTCACTTCATTATTATGACCAACAATTATTTTGTTATTATTTAAACCAAAACATTTATAATAAAAACTACCCTGATGGTTTGTAAAATGTGGCTTAGTATCTACTAAGGTTAAATTGGCATTATCTCTAGTAAATGTATAAACCTCATTATTAGTTATAAATAACCAATAGCCATTATTGGTGTATATAAAATCATGGACACCTAATATATTGGGTTTTAAAGCATATTTATATTCCAGGGTAGCCGCATCATAAACATATAACTCTGATGCTTGCTCTATAAAAAGTTCTTTACCATAGCTTGTACGTATTGATTTTATAGGTATTCCTGTTGAAAAATTTGGGGTATAATTGGAAACAGCTACGGTTTGCTTAGTTTCATAATTAAAACGATGAATGTTATAAATTGTTTCTTGCCCGCGCTCCTTACCGTAAAAATAAACTATGGGCTCGTTGTTATCTATGGCATAACTCTCTATAGCTTTTATATCTATAATTTCTTGTCGTTTATAGTTTACCTCCCAAAACGTAGTAACTTCATTATTAACAAAACTGGTTTTATTACCAAAAATATTATGCACATAGAGCACGTAAAATGGATTTTCTAGGTAAGGCGGATTTTCATCAATAAAAGACGTGGCCTCTATATCATTCAAGATAGCAACGGTATATTCCTGTTGACCAGAACCAGTACCTCCACCATAATTTGAAAACGCTATTTCGTAATGTGAAAAGTAAGGATCTTCACTTTTACTCCAATTAAAAGAAATTTGATTGGAGTTTACAGTAGGCTCGTAAAGATTTACTGGCGACGGTCTAATATATTCTGTAGCAAAATCATTAAGATAACTTTCTCCTAATAAACCTTGGTTGGTATAAACTTTAAGAAAATAACAAAGTCTTTTTGCCGATTTTGGCGGATTTAAGTCTATAAATTCAGTTTCATTAACTTCTGTTATAGTTTTAATAAGTGTGGTATTTCCTTTGGAACAATTATCGCCTTCACTTCTATAAATCTCGTAGCGATCAAACTCGTTAAAACCTGTATAGGCATCCCATTTATAACTTATTAAGTTTTCAAACTCTGGCTCATTATTTCTATAAAAGGTATTCGAAATAACATCAATTTCATTTGGTTTATAAGGTTTAGCGTAAATTGTTATGACATCTAATTCGCCATCCTCATCAATATCAAACCTACTTTTAAATACTAATTGATTTTTGTCTAATTTTGTTATAACTAGCTCATCATTTTGATTAAAATTATTAGATAAATTAATTATACCATTTGCTAACTCCCAGTTAAGCACATTTAAAAAATAATCACAGCCACTATTTTCAAATACATATTCGGTATATGTTTTATTCTCTGAAAAAATAAAGAAATCTCTACCGCAATCTTGATAGTTAAGTGGTACATCTGCAACAATGCCTTGATATTCAATATTAAAAATAGCCCAAATACCATACAAATCTGTTTCTGAAGCTGATTTGTAAGTATTACTATAAAAACTATTAATACCTTGATTTTCTTGTAAATCGTCATCGCTACCACAAGAAATAGCTAACAAAAATATTGCAACTAAAGAAAAGAGTCTTAACACCATATTATAATTTAGAATTTATTTACGGAAGGTGTACGTCTCCAAATACAATGCTAATTTATTTTTCTGATAGGGATTTACAACTTCTAACTTGAACAAAAGTAGTTTAAGTTTTGTTGAAATTTACTTATGTGTTAATAAAAAGAGCCATTTGTTTATCAAAAAACAGAATATTACATATCTTTTTTTAATCCTAATTTATGGCCTGAAATAGCGTAATATAAAATTATTATATAGCAAGGTAACAAAATCCAGTATCCCTTTGTTGATGCAGTTGCTGTTGACAATGCTTCATTCATGCCTTCGGCTAAATACGTCGCTTTATTTCCATCCACTAGTTGCCCATATAGAGGTGGAATTATAGCACCCCCAGAAATAGCCATAATTAATAGTGCCGATGCCGTTTTGGTAAATTTACCAAGACCGTTTAATGTTAAAGGCCATACTGCTGGCCAAACTAAAGCATTGGCAATACCTAAGGCTGCCACAAATAATACCGAGGTAAAACCTGTTGTAAAAACAATGCAAAATGAAAAAATAATACCTATTAGTGCACTAAATTTTAAGGCCTGAGTTTGACTAATATATTTTGGTATTAAAATAGCCCCTAGCGCATACGTAGCCACCATAGCCATTAATGTAAATGTTGTGAAAAATTTAGCGTCTGCTGCCGGAATTCCCAAAGAAATACCATAAGCTATAATTGTATCGCCTGCAATAACCTCGACACCTACATACATAAATAAGGTTAACACACCTAACCATAAATGCGGAAACTGAAAAATACTAGTTTTGGTAGTCGTTCCATTTGCTGTTTCTTCAATTGGTTCTGGCTCAACGTGTGGTAATGGAGCTTTTAAAATTAATAAGGCTAATACAAATAAAACAATAGCCATAGTAATATAAGGCATAACAACACTATCTGCCATAGTATTTAACAATTGTGCTTTTTCGGTACTCGAAACGGTTTTTAACTGCTCGTTAATCTCGTCGATTCCCGACAATAATAACGCACCAAAAATAAGTGATCCTAATGCACCAGCTACCTTGTTAGCTATTCCCATAATAGAAATACGTTTAGCTGCGCTTTCTATAGGACCCAAAATAGTAATATAAGGATTGGATGCTGTTTGTAAAAGTGTCATTCCAGCTCCTTGTATAAAAATACCACCTAAAAACATCCAATATGTTCTAGCCTCGGCAGCAGGTATAAAAACTAACGCTCCTAAACCCATAATAAATAATCCTAAAGACATTCCTTTTCTATAACCTGTTTTCTCTAAAATATAAGACGCGGGCAAAGCCATAACTACAAATGAAATATATGAAGCCGATGCCACTAAAAGCGATTGCGCAGATGTTAACTCGCTTATAGTTTTCATAAACGGAATTAAAGCACCATTTATCCAGGTTACAAAACCAAATATGAAAAATAGACCCGCTATAATTAAAATTGGAACTAAGGTTTTATTTTTTGGTTCGGATATAGGTTGGTTACTAGGATTCATAATTTACTATTTTATAGATTGGTTATTATAAATTTGAATTATTTGATTAAAAATAGATTGTAGCTGTTTGTTTATTTTGTAGCATATCTCTTTAGACCTGCTCAATATATTAATTTGAAGTTTTATTTCTTGCCCACTATTAGCTATATTTTTAATATTAAAATAGCCATTAGGATAGTAAATTTTTAAACCTTCAGTTTTTTCCTGAAGATATAAATCGAATTCTCCAGAAACCCAATTGATAAACTTAATGTATGTTTCTTAATGGGTTAAGGTTTCTTGATGAACAAGTGTGTAATAAGGTTTTAAATATTTTATGTAACCTTTTAATTCCATGGGCTTATTCGTGCTATTAACACTTTTTTTTGTAGAAAAAAAAAAAAAAAAAAACTGAACACTCAGTTCTTCTTTTAAATAAATTAACTTAAAAATGATATAAACAAATCTTTACATTTTTTGCTTAGATTATTTATAAAGGAAATGGAAAACAAACGCATTAATAAATAATTTCGACCGGTAACATGTTAAATTAGATTAAGGTTGTTTACTTAAATAAAAAGAGAGGCCTTGCCAGACCTCTCGTTTTCCAAAACTAAACTCGTGTAATAATTACAATACCGATGATATTTTAGAATTCTAGCTTTAAACCCCTGTCATTTTATCTAGAGCGTTTTTTGCATAATTTGCCCCAAAACCAGAATCAATATCTAAAGACTCTTCACGCCCTAAAGTATACAAAAAACTATTAAGGCCTGGTTTTGTATAACAGATAACCATATCTGCAAGCATATTATAAGCGCCTTTGGTTTTCTTAGCAGATGTAGTTAAATCGCCATAACTTCTGGATGCAAACTTTGAGCAATCAATAACCTGATTATGGTTATTTATATAACTTTTACCAGAAATTACTTGACAACCTGCCGAGAAATTAGTGTTCCCCATACCAGACCAATGAATGTTAATTGAATTATTTACATGTATGCCTAAGGCTTTACCATTATTATCTGTTATATCAAGATCTTTAGGCGACAGAGAATTATCATTATCCCAGTCTCGTAAAACTAAAACACCAGTAGCAATATTAGGTTTTCCTGCTTTATAGATTTTTGATTCTTTCCAGATTTTATGCCAGCCAAATCGATAATCATGTTGCCCTTCTACTAAAAAAGGTTCGTCTTTTCGACCTGCCATTCGAGCACTTGGATCTGTAGAACCCCAGAATTTAAATACCTGACCGTTAACTAATAATATAAAAATATCATCATTTTCGCGATTGTGTACTGCCTTATCCTGATTGCGACGAATTCCTATTAAATGAATTTCATCTTGTTTAAATTTCCAATCCTCTACTTTTCGTGTTGAATATGTTTTATTAAGATTATTTACATGATTTAAAATAGGTCCAGGATTAGATGCATAAAATGTTTTCGCTTTTTCCAACAATTTAAACCAATCTTTATATTCTTGAGAAGGTGAAGACAACGGCCCCCAACTACAAATTTTGTTTTGAGCAATCCATCGATTAACATGCTTCATAGTGCCACTACCAACAAATCCATCGGGCACCACAGATTTATCACCATCCTCATCAATAGTTCTTACATATTCTTGAAATAAACGAACTGCCGACTGCGTTGCATAATCAAATATACCAATGTTCATTCTACTCGTTAAAAACCCAGAATTCATAAGAAATTGCTGTAGTTTTTCAACTTCACTACCTTCTTCTTTCCTAAACGATCTCCATGTGGTACGGTCATCATCTCTAAATGTAACTTTTCCAACTAATAAACCATCCTTGTGATAAGGCTGAAGAAATTTTTTTCGATCGCTTGGATATCTTAAAGTATCAGTACTTCCTAAAAATAATAATGCCATTGGTTTGCTTTTAAATGTTAAACTAATTGTTTTAATTTCACTAGATATTAATCACTAACATCAAATTTCACATTCAACAATGAGGCAAAATGACCACTCATTTTGAAATGTCCTCATGTCTTTATAATAAAATTTAAAGATGCGTTTGATTTTCTTGCAGCTATTAACCTTTCTATTTTAGAAGCGTATTACTTTTTGGTTGTTTTAGTTATACAATACACCTTTTATGGCTTCATTTAAAACCATAATATATCCCATACTTATTGGGTAATAAAAAAAGTTGCTATTGTCTTTTTTAAAAGGAAGATTTTAATTACCTATAAATTAAGTAACTACATCAAATATAAGAAAAATATTTCAATTACCATGAGGCACAAATCACCCACTCTTTCACGAAACCACATTAAAAGCTTTAAACTAAGCTTAAGTTACAAAAAAGAGAACATTATTTTACATGTAGATAGTAAATTAAATCCCTCATATTTATGGCATTCTGGTAAAATGATTTAGTTATGAAGCAGTTATATTTAATACTTTTCGATACAATATCTAAAAATCTCCTAATCACAGTACTTCTGAAATATTGAGGTGTAATATTTTCTTTTTATAGCTTTTTGTTGAATTTTTTCAAATAATAATAATAATAATAATAATACATTTTAGTTATATAACTAAAAGTCGCTACAAAATCATCCTGTTGCTATTTTGAAGATTAAAAATAGTCATAAGTATAGTCGCTCTAAACGTTATCTTAAATCAAAACGATTATATAAGTGCTTTTGTCTTTAATGATTTTTTTAACTGATTATGATTTACCCAAAATCTATCTTTAATTTTTTGAATCACTTCCTCATATTCCGGGTGACTTCTCAAGGATTTCATAAGTGGATCTTCCTCAAGAAACAATAAAATCCAATATTGGAAACCATCTTGTGAACTAAATTTATCGTAAGCTTCTATAGCTTTATCTGGCATATTTTTATAAAGATAAAGCATAGCTAAACTTGCCTCGCTATAAATTGACTCATCTTTTTCCAAATAGTCTTTATATTTATTTATATATTTTTCAGCATTATGAGAAAAACCCATTCTCTTAAAGGTGTAAGCAATTTTTAGGTTCTCTGCTGGATATAGGTCAATTTTATTAGTAGAAAGTATACTAATATATTTCTCATAATAAACCAATGCGTTTTCGTAATCCTCCTGAAAATAATACGTTTTGGCTAATTCTTGAGTGATATCAGCGCGAGTAGTATCTTTTTGCCACTCTATGAGCATTTTTTTTCTTAAGGAATTTAAATCTTTGTTATTAGCATAATCTATAAAATTTTTCAAGTAGGTAGTATATTGATTTCTGGGGTTATATTTCAAAGATTCTTCAATGTACTTTGAGGCTTCTTTTGCAAACCCATTTTGCACTAATGCATTACTCAAGTTTAAATAGATAAAGCTTTTAGATATACTATCGTTAGCTTCAATATTTAATTTAATTCCTTTTAATGCATAAGTAAGGTATTTATGTGCATCTGGAACAGCTTGAGCATATAAATCAGATAAAATTAGTACTACAGAAGAAGCATTTGGGTTATAATTTAGTGCTTTTTCCAAGTAGGGTATCGCTAACCTAAATTCGTTTGCGTTTATATAATACAGCGCTTTTGCAATCAGAGACAATTCAGAAGTAGAATCATACAGCAAGGAGTTGTCTGCATATTCATTTAATTTGTCTAAATATTTCTTTTCAATTTTATTTACATCTAAGTAATAGTAACAAATTGCAATCTTAGCATATGCGAGTGCAAATTCCGAGTCTTGTTCTATCGCTTTTTCAAATAAATTAATAGCAGCTTTCAAACCCTCTTTCGTCTTTGTTTGTAAGGCTTCAAGTCCTTTTAAATAATAATCATAAGCTAATACGTTTTCTGTTGGTTTTTTATCTATTTGTTGTAGTTCCGCTGGTGTTACTGTTGCTTCGATGGCTTCTGCAATTTTTTTGGCAACTTTATTTTGTACAGAAAAAATGTCTTCCGTTTTATGGTTGTACTGTTCTGCCCATATAGGTGTATCATTTGACGCATCAATCAATTGAATATTCAGCAAAACCTGATCAGCAATCCGTTGTCCACTACCCTCAATCAAGTAATTGACGTCGAGTTCTTCTCCGATTTCTGTTATTGTCTTATCTGTATCTCTATATTTTTCTACAGAAGTCCTACTTATTACTCGGATATCTTCTATCTTTTGTAGATTGTTTAATGTCGACTCCATAAGTCCGTTCACAAAATACAGGTTATCGGAATCACTACTCATATTCTTAAACGGTAACACTGCTATAGATTTCTTTCGGTTATTATCCTCTTTAGAAGCGTTCGGTATTTCTTTTTTTGGATAAAATAAGAATGCTGCTATCACTAAAACAAGTACAATTGCTAATAATATTTGAATGCGATACTGTTGGGAAAACCCCTTTTTAGCAACTTCAATAGCGTCTGTGTTTTGGGTATCTTCATCTACATCTACCCCTTCTTGTTCAAATTCTGTTTGTTCAACTATTTTTTTTCTTGCTTCGCCTGGAGAGTATCCGTAATAGTCTCTAAAGCATTTAATAAAATAAGAATTATTACTAAAGCCAACCTCGTAAGAAATTTCAGAAACAGTAAGTTCCGTTTCTTTTAACATAGTCATCCCTTTTTGAAGTCGGACTTCACGAATAAATTGACTTGCACTACCTTGTGTTTGTTTCTTAATCTTCCGCAACAAATTTGATCGGCTCATATTCATAAGGTCTGCCAATTCTGAAACCCCAAATTGCTCATTAGAGATATTCTCTAAAATAAGCGACTGAGCTTGCTCTATAAATTTACCTTGATGTGAGATGTTAGACATATTGCTTTGTACTGTTCCAAAAGTAGAAATTTTTATTTAAACACTATGTCGCTTATAGTTGAAAGTTTTTTATCAAAAAATGATTGTTTGCGTCATAATTTATACTCCTGCGTCATAATTTTCAAACTCTCACCAAACTTGACACAATAGGCTTCATGCGGATTATTAACGAACTAAGTTAGTATCGCATCTTTGTAGAAACAAAAATTAAGTTATTAATAATTATAAATTTAAATTATGAAAACACTTAAAATTACTTCAATTAGAATAACAATTCAGCTGTTATTCTTTGCACTTTTATTAACAAGTTCATGCGCACAATCTAACAAAGAATCAAGTTCAAGTGATTCGGCGAATGCAACCAAAACAGTAGACAAACCAAGTATAGATATTCATGGTGCTGTACTTACAGGAAATTTGGAAGCCGTTAAGCAACATATTGAAGCTGGGACTGATATTAATCAAAAAGAGGCCATGTCTGGATCTACACCTTTAATGTCAGCTGCCACTTTTAATAAACCTGAAATCGCGAAAGCATTGATCAATGGAAATGCAGATTTGTCTCTAAAAAATAATGATGGTGGAACAGCTTTACACACTGCAGCATTCTTCGGGCGAATAGAAATTGTACAATTACTTATAGATGCAAAAGCTGATAAAATGGTTCGTAATAATTATGGAGCTACACCAAGGGAAACAGCAATGGTAGATT
The DNA here is from genome assembly GCF_046736315.1 of Algibacter sp. AS12. Lineage (NCBI taxonomy): Bacteria > Pseudomonadati > Bacteroidota > Flavobacteriia > Flavobacteriales > Flavobacteriaceae > Algibacter > Algibacter sp. AS12. Next base: position 3,533,524 of record NZ_CP151841.1, on the reverse strand, counting down.
TTGCTCAAATGAAACCTATCTATGAAATGCTAATTCAGCAATTGCAACCAATGGGATTTACATTAGATCTTAATGAATTACAAAAAGCACGTCCTATTGTAGCTATGATGCTTCAATAAACATAAAACAAGATGACAACAGAAAGAAGATACGATATTGATTGGCTAAGAGTCATTGCTATAGGTTTATTACTAATTTATCATATAGCTATTATATTTCAACCTTGGGCCATGTTCATAGGTTTTATAAGAAGTGAAGACGCTTTAGAAGGACTTTGGAAACCGATGACGATGCTCAATGTTTGGCGGATACCTATGCTGTTTTTTGTGTCGGGAATGGGCTTATATTTTGCAATGAAAAAAAGAAAATGGAAGCAATTATTCTTAGATCGCGGTAAACGAATTCTTTTACCCTTTTTTTTCGGCATTTTAGCCATCACTCCGTTACATTTTTTAATTTTTCAGAAGTACTATAATATGCCATTAAGTTATTTTCCGCATATGGGACATTTATGGTTTTTAGGAAACATTTTTGTCTATGTCTTAGTGTTGTCACCTGTTTTTTACTATTTGAAGAATAATGAAAATGGAAAATTTAAGAAAGCCATTTCAAAAGTCATGACCTATGCTTTAGGACCATTATCTATATCCGTATTTTTTATGATAGAAATAGATTTTGTTAAACCTCAGCTATTTGAACTTTACGCTAAAACTTGGCATGGTTTTTTTATAGGGCTTCTTGCTTTCTTTTTTGGTTTTCTTTTTGTGTATAGCGGTAAAGCATTCTGGCTAACCGTTTCTAAATGGAAATGGTTATATATAGGGATAGCATCTGTTTTATTTGTTATTCGGTTTACAGGATATGAGTCCATATCAAATATGTATATCACCACTATAGAATCTAATACTTGGATATTGGGTTTATTTGGAATAGGCTATAGTTACCTTAATAGACCAAGTGCACTACTCAGCTATTTAAGTTCAGCTGTCTATCCTATTTATATTATTCACATGTTCGTTTTATATGCAGGTGCATTATTTATTCTGCCTTTAAACCTTCATCCTATACTAGCGTTTATAGGAATCACTCTATTTACGTTTATTGTCTGTTTTTTGTTATATGAATTTATTCTTAGAAGAATTAATTTGTTGAGACCATTGTTTGGATTAAAATGGAAGTTTCCTTCTCATAAAAAAGAAGTCAATATTACTTCTAAACCTATCGAATCAAATTAAACTAAAAACCAATGAACAAAAAACAAACCAAACTAATGATTAGAATTATATTACTAGTAGGAACTATTACATCAATGTTCTTCGTACCATGGCTTTTGGTTAAGGCTTGGATACTTCCATTACCCAATACGGTTCAAGAACAATTAGATGAAGCTATTGGACATGGATTTGACGGCATGATTGTCTACGTCGACCAAGCAGATCAACAACCTCAATATTATGCTTCTGGCTGGCATAATCGAGAAAATAAAATACCTGCCAAACCTAATGCCATGTTCAAAATAGCCAGTATTAGCAAACTATACGATGCAGTTGCTGTAACTAAATTGGTAAGTCAAGGACGACTTTCTTTAGATAAAACTTTAGCTGAGTATTTGCCTGATATTATTGGAGACATCGAAAATGCAGATAAAATCACTTTAAGGCAAATGATTCAGCATAGAAGTGGCATTCCTAATTTTACTGACACTCCTAAATTCTGGGAAGATCCAATAAAAACCTATGAAGAAAACCTAGCATTGATCCAAGGCAAGCCTGCCAATTTTGCCCCTGGTAAGGACTACGAATATTGCAATACCAATTATCTTTTAATTAATAAAATAATGGATGATGAATTAGGTTTTAACAATTTTCAATTCATTCAAAAAGAAATTTTAAATCCTTTAGGTCTAAAAAACACATTCAGTTCGCTCAATGAAGTAAACATAGATAATGTAATGAGTGGCTATCATATTGGATATCCGTATGATATAAAGGAAAATGATTATGGTATGCATGCCACAGCAGAAGATGTTGGTGTTTTTCTTAGAGCTTTAAACAATGGATCCTTATTTAACGAAGGTGAGCAAGACATATATTCCTCAATTTATGAGTATGAACATTCGGGCTGGGTTCCTGGTTACCAAAGTTTTGCAAAATATTATAAGAATAATGATACTGTAATAATTGCATTCTACAGCACAACAGATCCGAAACTGTATAATTGGAACTTATCAGAAATTATTAATAAAAGAATTTATAGAATAGTCAAAAAGCAACAATAAAATGACAGTATTAGTCGTCGGTGCCAGTGGTGCCACAGGTAGCAAGTTAGTAGAACAACTTTTAATGAAAGAATACGAGGTTAAAGTGATTGTAAGATCGCCAGAAAAAATACCAGAATCGTGGAAAACTAATGAAAACTTACAAATTATCTCTGCAAGTATATTAGAGTTAAGCAATACAGAAATGAGTGCTATTACAAGTGGTTGCAATGCTGTAGTATCTTGTCTTGGTCACAATTTAACATGGAAAGGTGTATATGGGAAACCAAGAAGATTAGTAACAGATGCTACGAAACGCTTATGTGATGCCATAAAATCAAACAATGCTCAAAGTCCAACAAAGTTTGTTTTAATGAACACTACAGGAAATCGTAATAGTGACTTAAACGAAACAATTTCATTTGCTGAAAAATGTGTCGTCGGTTTACTTCGCTTAGTATTACCACCTCATGTAGACAATGAAAAAGCAGCCGATTATTTACGAACCCAAATAGGACAAAATAATAAACAAATTGAATGGGTAGTAGTGAGACCAGATGGTTTAATTAATGATGATAAAGTATCAGACTATAAAATTTATCCTTCTCCAATAAGAAGTGCAATTTTTAATGCAGGTAAAACAAGTAGAATAAATGTTGGGCATTTTATGGCAAATCTAGTAAGTAATGACGGTATATGGGAAAAATGGAAAGAACAAATGCCAGTTATTTATAATAAATCATCTTTAAGTAAAGAAGCGTAATAAATTACGCTGTTGGAAAATTAGCGAAAACAAAATTTCTTGAAATGCTTCTTAACTTTTAATTAAAATAGAAAACATCAATCAAAAAAACGAATAATTATAAAATCAATTAAAATGAAAAATCAATTTATTATACTATTTGCTCTGGTAATCCTTAGCGCCTGTAATGACAAAACTAAATCTAGTATAACCCAACAACCAACCTTATCTAATTATACAGTTGGTGAGAAATGGGTCTGGAAATACAAAGGTGTGACTACTGAAGGAGAAGTTCGCTCAGATGGAACAGACACAAGAGAAATAATCAGTGCAAACGGAGTGTTAAGTATGACAATCGGTAAGGATACAATTCCAGTTACTGACATTGTTAAACCAGAAATAAGCGAAACACCAAAGTATGACTGGCCTCTAGAAGTAGGTAAAACGTGGAAGTATGAAAACAATTGGACTAGTCAGGACGGAACTACAGGAAATCAAAGTCAGGATGCCATAGTGCTATCCTACCAGGAAGAAACAGTGGAAGCCGGAACATTTATGGCCTATACAATAAAATATACGGGTAAAACTACCAATTCCAGAGGATATAGTGCAAATGAAACAGAAGTTTGGTTATATGCGCCATCTGTAAAAAATTTCATAAAACTCACTCAACATCAAGGTGATTTTCGATATGTGGAGGAATTAATCGCATATTCAAAATAAAAAAATACCATTTAAATAAAAATAGAAATCATTAATCAAAACAATCAAAAAACGAACAATTATGAAATCAATTAAAATGAAAACAATCAAAAAACAAATCTTATCAAAAATGGCTTGCGTAGCCTTTGCATTAGTATCAAGTATGACATACGCTCAAAACACAAATTCAGAAACCTCAACACAGCGAGATGGCTTTATTATTGAATTTTCAGTAGGTGGAGGTCTAATCAGTTTAGAAGATAGTGAAGGTATTCAAACGTTCGACAAATCTCAGGGAACCTTTGTATTTCCAGATTTAAAGTTTGGCTATATGTTGAACGAAAGACTTGCTGTTACTGCCTCTCTACCAGGAATTATATACGAATTTCAGGATAATGACAGAAATTTTGGAGCGTTTATTCCATCTGTACAATATTGGGTAAAAGACCGTTGGTGGATTCATGGCGGAATTGGTTTAGCAATAGATTCTCCTGCACTATACGATATCAAAGACGATGTAAATGACGATTGGAACTTTGGTTGTGCTGTTATGGCAAGTACAGGTTACGAAATTTACAAAAAGAAAAACTTTGCGCTTAATGTTCAGTCTAAATTAGTTATTGGTCGTGCGTCTTTAGATGGGGATGCACACAGAGATGCAGTCCTTTTTAATGTAGGGTTAGCGTTTAGCTGGTTATAAACTTTAATATATAGCGAATTTATCTATTGACAAAATATAAAAATTTAGCTCTGAACTAAAGTGAAATATAGTGTGTATTTATACACTACGTTTCATAAACAGGAAGTTCTGGGTAATGAGAAAAAATTGGACATAAATCATATTTATAAGTTCAATTATATCTAAAATAAATATTATCATGAAAAAAACTTTAATGACCGTAATTTTATGCGGACTAACTCTAATCGCCAAAGCTCAAAACACAAGTGTAGAAAAATCAACATTCGGATTACAAACTGGAGTTTTAGGAATCTGGGCATATAATGAAGTAAAACTATCAAATAACGTAGCACTGAGAACAGAGCTTGGTTTTGATTTTGGTATTTGGGAAACTACTTTCTACGATGATTATGATTCACCATTTCTACTAACACCTGTTATAGTTGTGGAGCCAAGATTCTATTACAACCTCAAAAAACGATCAGAGAACTCAAAACCAATTGATGGAAATAGTGGCAATTTTATTGCTTTAAAAATGGGTTATCATCCAGATTGGTTCGTCTTATTTAATACAGACAATGCTCCTGTAGTAAGTGATTTCTCCATTATACCCACTTGGGGAATTAGGCGAAATTTAAGTAAACACTTTAATTATGAAGCAGGTCTTGGTGCAGGATTTAGTTACACATTTGCTAAACGCGCTGGTTATTTAAAGAACAAAAGTGAAATAGAATTAAATATGCACCTGCGAATAGGGTATAGATTTTAGCAAAAACCCTAAACAGATACATCCTATGAGATAGGTTCAACTTACGTTCTTTTATGCACTGCTCAAGCTCAGGACGCTGCATTAGTCCATTTAATAATTGGAGTTACGCTTCCAGGGTTTTCTATTCATAAAGAACTGGCCTTTTATAAAGAAGCTAGCCTTTCTAACTATGAAGTTCCAAAAACAGCTACTGTAAACACTTCTAAAACGCATTCAAGAATGAATCAACTTGGGACTATTACAGAAGGCAAAATTGCTAATATATTATTATGAATGAAAACCCGATTGTTAAGTTGTCTTCGCTCAAAAATCCCACCTATGTTTTTGTGAAGGGCCGAACATTGAATAGAGAGACTTTGGATTGTTTTAATGAAAAAGCAAAAAATCGAAAGAATTTAATAGCTACTCCTCTAAGGTATTTGGAAAACTTAATTGTTGAAAAATAATCTGTAGCCAAAAATGTTTATTAAACCAAAAAAAAGGATACGAGATTTAATGGAAAGGCTTGTTTGCATCATAATTTATATAGTTGCGCCATAATTTTCAATTAATCATCAAACTTTATGCATAAGGCTTCATGAAGGTTAAGAGGTATAATGCTTCTTTATAGATATTTGTAAAAAAAATTGTGTTATTAACAATAAAAAATAAAGTTTAATAAAGATCTCTCATCGCTCATCATAAAGTTTTAAATACATCAATCATAATCATCAATCAAATAACGAACAGTATATGTTTTTCAAATCAAAAGAAGGAAAAGACAAAATTATCACCCTTTATAATCAAAAGTTAAATGAGCTGAATATTAACTTTTCCGAAAAAACTCTAGAAACAAAGTTTGGAGTTACAAATGTTATTATTACAGGAAACGTAAAAAACCCACCACTTCTCCTTATTCATGGCACAGGGGGTTGCGCACCTCTAATTTTAAAATCATTCCCCAATTTATCTTTGACATATTGTGTTTATACAATAGACGTACTTGCCCAACCTAATAAAAGTGCTGAAAACAGATTAGATATGAAGTCCTTAGATTACGGAGAATGGTTAACGGAAGTCATAATTTTACTAGGGTTAAAAGCAGTTACTTTAGTAGGATTTTCATTTGGAGGCTTTATTTCTCTTAAGACTTTAGAATTTAACCAAAGACTCATAAAACACGTTTTCTTAATAGCACCTGTATATATTGTAAATGGTAATCCAATAAAGAATTTAATCAATGTTTTTATACCGTTAAAACGTTTTATAAAAAACGGAAAGGAAAAATGCATCAAAAAAGTAATGCATTCGCTTTTCTCAGAATATGACGATTTCGGATTAACATTTATGGCTATGACTTTTCAAAATTGCAATATGGATTTTTCTCCTTTGCCAACTATCTCTAAGCAGTCGGCAAAACATATAACAACCCCACTTACCATTATAGCTGCGGAAAAAGACATTATGTTTCCTGGTGAAAAAATGCTTAAAAGAGCCAAACGAATATTCCCATCCATAGAAGAAGTTGTTTTATTAAAAGTATCTAAACACGTACCTAATTCAAAAAATTTTAAAAAAATAGAAGATTTAATAATAGCTAAAAACAAATAGTAAGATGGAAGCAGAAATAAAATCTTTAAAATTCCCTAATCCAAATTTAATTTCTATAAACGGGATTGAGTTAGAAGTATATGAAGCAGGTAAAGAAAATATTGGCAATCCAATTGTACTTTGTCATGGTTTTCCTGAACACGCTTTTTCATGGCGTTATCAAGTCCCAGTTCTTGCTAAAGCTGGTTATCATGTCATAGTTCCAAATCAAAGAGGATATGGTAATTCATCATGCCCTAAAGAAGTAACAGCATATGGTATCACCCATTTAACAGATGATTTGGTGGCTTTACTTGATTATTACAAGTACAAAGATGCTGTTTTTGTGGGTCATGATTGGGGTGCAAATGTAGTTTGGAACCTTGCACTCTTACATCCAGAGCGTGTCAATAAAGTCATAAATCTTGCACTACCTTATCAAGAACGCGGCAAAAAACCATGGATTGAGTTTTTGGATGAAGTTTTTGGAGACGATTTCTATTTTGTTCATTTTAATAAACACCCAGGAGTTGCAGACGCTGTATTAGAGAACCATGCAGAAAATTTTCTTCGTAATTTATTTCGTAAGCATGTGCATCTTGCACCACCAGAACCAGGAATGTTTATGATGAATCTTGCAAAAGCAGAAAAACCCCTTGGTGAGCCTATTATGAACGACGATGATTTATCTGTGTTTGTAAAGGCCTTTAAAAATTCTGGATTTAATGGAGCCATTAATTGGTATAGAAACCTTGACCAAAACTGGCATTTATTTGCAGATATAGACCCAATTATCAACCAACCTACACTTATGATCTATAGTAATCTAGACATGATACCTAAATTTGAAAGGCTACAGGATTTTGTTCCAAATTTGGATGTGATTAGTTTAGATTGTGGCCATCACATTCAACAAGAGTTACCAAAAGAAACAAACCTATCGATTTTAAAATGGTTGGAACAATTAAATGGTTAAAATAAATGGAAACAAGAATGGTAATTTATAGAGAGGGAGCAGAATTTATTGGAGACTACAGACAAGCTTTAATTTTTAAAACAATTGAACATGAAAAAATCAACTCAAACATCACTAATACATTTCTGCATAATTGTACTTATAGGTATTATAGTTTCGTGCTCTAGTGATATTAACACTTTAGAGTTGCCTAATATTTATTTAAATATTCCTGATGAAAATTTTGAAGCGATACTTATAGAAAAAGGTATTGATTCTGATGGAATTGTAAACCAGCAGATGTTAAAAAGTGATGCACAAAAAATAACTAACCTAGACTTAAGCAATCTAGAATATGGAGTAATTAACGATTTAACTGGAATAGAAGGATTCACTAGTTTAAGAACATTAATTGCTGCTCAGCATGATATAACACAAATTGATGTAAGCAACAATATAAATTTAGATACTTTAAATCTAGCAGGTAACAATTTATCTAGTATTGATCTTAGTTCTAATAATAAACTAGTTTTACTTGATTTAATAGCCAATCAACTAAACTCAATCACTGGCTTATCAGAATTAAGTGAATTAAAAGAATTGGATTTGTCTTGGAATTATTTCGAGAATTTTAGTATTTCTAGTGAGTCGTTGGAGGTATTACACGTGAGTAATAATGATTTGAATGCACTTGATATTAGTGCAGCACCCAATCTAAAAAACATGCTATTAACATCGAATAAACTGCAAAGTTTAGAGGTGTTATCAAATATAAATTTGGAAACATTACTGGTTTCTGATAACGAATTGCAAACTATTAATCTCTCAGCAAATCAAAATTTAACCCATCTTTATATCACCAGTAATTTACTAATAAACTTAGATGTAAGTTCAAATCAATATCTTTTAGATTTAAAAGTAGACAGAAATCCAAACTTATCTTGTATTAAAATTCTTGATGGACAAAATATTCCACTAATTTCTAAATCAGATCATCAAGAACTAAATACTAATTGCAATTAAAAACATAAACAACAACTAATAAAAATAATAAAATGAAAAATCGATTAAAAATAGTATTGACAATAGGACTCATTATTGTCTTTCAAGAAATATCGGCACAATCAAAGTTGATTCAATCGAGTGAATTTCAAACAGAAATTATTGATACCGTATATTCAGAGACATTGAAAGAATATCGAGAGTTTTGGGTTAAACTCCCTGAGAATTATAACCCAAATGGTAATGTAAAATATCCTGTTGTTTATTTGTTAGATGGATTTTCTTTGAAAGAAAATTTAGAAGCAGTTTATGACAATTATTGGGGACATTATTTGCCTCATATAATTCTAATTGGAATTTCTAACAAAACTGACAGGATACGGGACTTAACTACTTCACAAATTAAAATGAGGCGTGGGCAGGCAATGGATAATGAAACTGGTGGTGCTGAAAACTTTAGCCACTTTATTGAAAAAGAACTAATCCCATACATTGAAAATAAATATCCCTCTTCACCTTACCGTACATTAATTGGCCATTCATATGCAGGACTGTTTACGATAAATATGCTGATTAATCATAAGCATCTCTTTCAAAACTATATAGCCATAGATCCAAGTTTGGATTGGGACGACCAAAAATTATTGAAGCAAGCAAAAGAAAAGCTAAGTTCAGAAAATTATGAAGGCAAATCTCTTTATGTGTCTTTAGCAGCAGAACAGCTACATATGTGGGATGAAGAAATAACCATGGAGAATATTATGGACGACGCTTCAGAATTCACTTTGTTTGCACGTTCAATCATTGACTTTTCAACTTTTGCAACCTCTAAAAAACAGAGTGGACTAAATGTCTCATGGAATGTGTACAATGAAGATTTACATGGTACCGTTCCTCTCCCATCGATGAGAGATGGATTGATTTTTCTTTTTAAATGGTACCAGTTTAAATCTCCGCAAAAATATAATAATCCTGAAACGACAGTAGAAGAATTGGTTGAGCTATTGGAAAAACAAGAAGAAATCTATTCAACGCATTTCGGTTATCCCTTCCCTCCAATGATTGAGGAAATGTTTAGTGGCTATGGCTATATGAATTTACAAATGGGGCAACCTGAAAAGGCATTAATGTTCTTCAAATTGAATATTGATTATTATCCCAACAGCGCAAGTGCCTATAATTCAATGGCAGACTACTATGAAGCTCAAGGCGACTTCGCTAATGCAATTAAATATGTAACTAAAGCTTTTGAAATAGGTGGTGACGATGGCTACAAGAAAAGAATCGAGGAGCTTGAAAGAAAATAACTAAATCTGATTTTATCTGAATAGTTGTAGATTATAGGTCTTAAAGGAAACCATCAAGCAATCTAACGCTAACAGACAATTTATGAATAGTATCTATTTGAGAAAAAAATGAAACGATTAAGAAAATTCATAGAAAAGAATATTTCGGGCAAAAAGGTTTTAGGACTTTTTATCTTGACCAATCTAGTTTACACCTTTATGCTGACTGTTACAGTTCCCAAAACAATGGAATTCTCTAACGGTATGAAATTATTGGATATGATGCCCACAGGATATGATTTGAATTATGTAAGTGAATTATTCAACTCGCTCGGAGAAATTGGGCGTGAGACTTATTTAACTAACCAGATACCTGTGGATATGATTTATCCACTACTTTTCGCACTGACATACAGCTTACTTTTAGCATATTTTCTAAAAAAACTGAACAAACTAAACTCTCCATTTACTTATTTATGTTTTATACCAATATTTGCGGGAATAGCAGATTACTTGGAGAATTCAGGAATTATCACAATGTTAAAAAGCTACCCTGATTTGACAGAGATTTCAGTAAAAACGACTAGCATATTTTCACTGATCAAAAGTATTTCGACAACTGCTTTTTTTATTATCCTAATTATCGTTTTAATGAAACTTGCGCTAAAAACCATAAATAAAAAAAAATCAAGTGCTCACAAGATATAAAATGCATAGCCACCCTACGGAATTCTACGACATCTTATACAGACCGTTAAAGCCAATATAGACCAACATATGAGAATAAAAATCGCAATCTTACTATCAATACTAATTCTGATGTCGTCATGCCAACCATCAATAGAAGACACCGTTGATTTAAATGTTCAAAATTGGATTCATGGTTCTGAATACTGTGAAGATAATAATGACCCACCTATTCAGGTCGTTAAGTATAACAGCAATACTTATATTTTACGTCAAAACAAGTGTACAAATTACGAAGCACCATTTATGTTCCTTTTTATTGGTGAGAACAAAGCGCTACTAATGGATACTGGAGCTACTCAAGAAGATGATATATTCCCTCTTTTTGAAACTGTAAATAAAATTATTAACGATTGGTCTGAAAAGAATGGAGCCGTCGAATTAATTGTTGCTCATACTCATAAGCATGGAGACCACTATGCTGGCGATGGACAATTCAAAGGAAAACCGAACACTTCTGTAATCGGTCTTGAGGTTAACGATGTACAAGATTTTTTTAAGATAGCCAACTGGCCCACAGAAGTTGTAGAATATGATTTAGGAAATCGTATGTTAAAGATAATACCAATTCCTGGACACCAAGCTTCTTCAATTGCGGTTTATGATACTTCGACGAAAATTCTCTTGACTGGAGACACCTTTTATCCTGGTAGACTATACATAAATGATTGGAATGCTTTTAAAATGAGTATTGAACGACTTGTAAAATTCACCAACATTTATGAGGTTTCAACCATACTTGGAAATCACATTGAAATGACTCAATCAGCTGGAGTTGATTATCCCATGGGAACTATCTACCAGCCTAAAGAACATCAACTTCCGTTAAGTGTGCTCACATTAAAAGAACTTTCAATTGCTCTAACAAAATTGGGAGATACACCGACAAAAAAAATTCATGATAGATTCATAATATATCCAGTCAATTAAAATAAACTAAGACATGATAAACCTCATAATTAAGCTCTCAGTATTACTAACAATAATATTCTTAAGTGCTTATAAAACTGATAATTCGAATGCAATAGAAAATGATTCTCTGACCATAGAAAACCCTTATCTTGCTCAAAAGCCACCAGGATTAACTCCTATACCATTTGCTCCAGGTCTTGCATCTACAGAAATTTATGAATCCAATAGTGCTTTTACCCCAGATATGAAGGCGTTTTATTTTATTAGAAGAGGAGAAGAAAATAGAATTAATTTTAAATAACTGTTTTTAAGTGTTTTGATATCAATTCAATTCAAATGACATCAAATAAAATGCTTATTTACTTTCCAATACAGAAATTAGCAAAAATATTACCCAACAAATCATCGTTAGTAATTTCTCCGGTAATTTCACCAAAGTGGTACAAAGCCTGACGAATATCAATGGCTAATAAATCGCCAGATAATCCGGAATCTAAACCGTACTTAACCTTATCAATTTCTTCAAAAGCTTTTAAAAGAGAATCGTAATGACGCGAATTGGTAACTATGGTATCATTATTTCTTAAGGCACCCGTGTTAATAAAACTGAGTAACTGATTTTTAAGCGTATCAACACCATCTCCACTTTTAGCAGAAATTAAGGTTAAGCCTTCTATTTGCGACTGAATAACCTGCATAGCATCCGCAGAAAGTTTATCCATCTTATTAGCAATGACAATAAGCGGTTTTAAAGGATACTTGTTTTTTATTTTTTCTATTTCAACTTTAAAGGTTGCACTAGCCGATTTAAACTCTGTAGAATCAAACAAGTAAATAACCACTTGTGCTTGGTCTATTTTCTCGAAGGTTTTTTTTATACCTATACTTTCAACCACATCTTTAGTTTCTCTAATACCTGCGGTATCAATAAATCGAAAACCAATACCACCTATAGAAATTTCATCTTCAATAGTATCTCTAGTCGTTCCTGCAATGTCCGATACTATAGCACGTTCTTCATTTAATAGCGCGTTTAAAAGCGTAGATTTTCCCACATTTGGTTCGCCAACAATAGCCACAGGAATACCGTTTTTAATAACATTACCCACAGCAAACGAATCTATTAAGCGTTTTAAAACAAAACGAATACGCTCCACCAATTCCTTAAACTGCGTTCTATCTGCAAACTCGACATCCTCTTCTGCAAAATCAAGTTCCAACTCTATTAACGATGCAAAATTTAAAAGTTCCTCTCTAAGTTTAGCTATTTCACTAGAAAAGCCACCACGCATTTGCTGCATGGCTATTTGATGAGACGCCTCATTATCACTAGAAATTAAATCGGCAACAGCTTCAGCTTGACTCAAATCTAACTTAGCATTTAAAAATGCTCGAAGTGTAAACTCACCAGCGGTAGCCATTCGGCATCCTTTTCTAACAAATAACTGAATAATTTCCTGTTGGATGTAATTAGAACCATGACAAGAAACCTCTACAACATCCTCACCAGTATAAGAATTCGGGTTTTTAAAAATAGATACTAAAACTTCATCTATAGTTCTGTCGCCTTCAATAATATGTCCTAAATGAATGGTATGCGTTTTTTGAGAGAATAGCGACTTATTAGCCTTAACAGATTTAAAACAGGAGTCTGCTAGTTGTATAGCCTCGTTACCAGAAAGTCTTATTACAGCGATAGCACCAGCGCCAGATGGCGTTGCTAAAGCTACTATAGTGTCTTGATTTATCATGTGGTAAAAATACTAAATTTGAAATGCTATTAATAGCAAATTATTTTTAAAATCATCCTAGCCTTATTTCAAAGTTTAAAAATAAATTAATGAGGCTACTCTCTTATTTTCTACACCCAACAAAAAAAAGTTTAATGTTTTTTAATATAAAATTTTAAGGCTGAGTACAATTATTGAGTTCTTATAGAAAATCTCTAAATGGTAAAAAGAATTCAAAAATAAAAAAATAAAGATAATTTTTTAGAAGAATCTTAACAGATAAATACTACATAACAATAACTATTGGTCTTAAAAATTATAGTTTATTTAACACTTTATTCTACTTATAATGTGACCTGCTAAGTATTTATGTGTCACATAAACAATTAATTACCTCATATTAATCCACCTAGTGCAACGAGGAAAAGATTTGCAAACAAAATGAAAATATTAGAATCTGAATTTTCTGAACAAATTACAAAGTTCGTCGAAAACGAAGTTGGCTATATTTATTTCTTTAACCATATAGCCGTAGTTGAAATAAATGAAGGCGTACATTTAGACATTAATAATGCACCAAAAATTATAAATGAACTAAACAAATATTTTAAAGAAACTATGCCTTATGGTGTAGTTGCAAACCGTATTAATTCGTACTCCGTAAACCTAGTGCACGTACCCTTAATTAGAAAAATGGCTAAAAATCTATATGCTTATGGTGTTGTTGGTCATGATTTAGCAGGAAAAATGAATGCTGCTATAGAAAACGATTTCTGTAAAGCAGATAAAGTAGAATACGACAGTTTATTCGATGCCGTAAATTCCATCTACAATAAAGTACAAAGTAATTCCTTTTATTCTACTAAATAAATCCCATCACTTTTAATCTCTATTAAGCGCTTTTTATATAACGTTCCAATAGCCTTTTTAAAGTTCTTTTTACTCATTTGTAAGGTATCCTTAATAGCTTCCGGACTCGATTTATCTGTTAAGTTTAAAAACCCATTATCATCCTGTAACGCTTTCATAATACGATCGGCGTTAGGTTCAATATTCCTATACCCTACTTGGCCTAAAGTAATATCTAGTTTATTTCCTGGTCTAATCTTTTTAACAATTCCTTTAAGCTTATCACCTACACTTAAATCCCTAAAAATACTATCCTTATAAATTAAACCAATATGTTTTTTGTTTACAATAACATTAACACCAATGTCCGATGGATGCGAAACAATTAAATCAACCTCCTCAAACTCACTAACCGTTAACTCGTTATTATCTAAAAAGCGGTTTGTTTTACTAGACGCCACTAACCTATCGGTTTTTTCATCTATATAGCAATGTACCAAATACCAACCACCTTGCTTCATTTTAAAAGCCTGCTCGCTAAATGGGCAAAACAATTCTTTTACCAATCCCCAATCTAAAAAAGCACCATAATCTGAAACTTGGTTACAACGTAATAATGCAAATTCGTTAATTTTAATATAAGGCATATCGGTAGTAGCAACAGGACGCTGCTCATTATCCAAATACACAAATACATCAAGCTTTTCCCAAATCTTAAATTCTTCAGGAACGTATCGATTAGGCAATAACACTTGGTTATCCTCATCATCAATTAAATAAACTCCATGTTCAGATTCACGAAGTATTTCAAGCGTATTTATTTCCCCTAATTTTATCATGCCACAAAGGTAATAAATTTTAAATCTTACACGATATTAATAAGCACTCAAGTTATACTAATTATACAGCAAAATTTAATTAATTTTTTGGGCGCAACACCTCCTAAGGTCGGTGTCGGGCTATCCGCTACAAGTCCTCGCACCTCCTACGTCGGGCTGTGGGCTTTCCACTACTATCCCTTGCGCATGTCATGGCAGCAACAAAGTACAAACAACAAAAATTCTTAATTACGATATCCATAAAATTAAAAACAAAAAAAAACGCTACAGCAATGTAACGTTTTAAATATTTTATAAACTAGGTTCTAGTAAATAGACTCTTTACCAAAATGCTTAGTAAGCATGTAGTATACAACAGCTCTATATTTGTTACGGTTAGATTTTCCATAAGTTTCCATTACAGATGCAATAGCGTCATCCAACTTAGGTCCATCACTTAATCCTAATTTTTTAATTAAGAAGTTATTTTTAACAGTAGCTAATTCAGAGTCATCCGATCCTGAAACCGTTGCAGCATCCTTATTATAAATAGATGGTCCACAACCAATAGTTACTTTAGTTAATAAATCCATGTCTGGGTTAACACCGCATTTGTCTTTTAAATCGGCAGCATATTTTACAATAAGCTCGTCTCTTTTACTCATAATAATAAAGTTTAAATATGTTAGAAAAAAATTAAATAGTTATCCGTTTTAAAGGTACTAATTTTTTGACACAATAATTATCTAACGGTCACATTATTATCTTACAAACTCGAAGTAATTTAGCAGTATTTCATCATTAATATCCTTCGGTGTAAAAATTTCTAAAAGTTTAGGATGCTCACTTTCAATGTAAAACGATTCCAAGCTTGTTTTAAGGGCTGCTTCATCTGTTGCTACCTCGTAATTTAAACCATACATTTTACATAAGTGTTCGGCAGTTAAATTATGATTGGTCTCAAAATACGTATCAAAATTCTCAGTGTTTTTATGTCCAGGTAAAATTCTAAAAATACCTCCGCCTTTATTATTAACAACAATAATTCTAAGGCTTCTAGGTATGTAATTATTCCAAAGCGCATTGCTATCATAAAAGAAACTTAAATCGCCAGTAATAAAAACGGTTGGTTTCATGCTAGCAACCGCACAACCAATAGCTGTAGATGTGCTTCCATCAATACCACTCGTACCTCTATTACAAAACACATCAATACTTTTATGTATTTTAAATAGTTGTGTATATCTAATGGTCGAGCTATTTCCAGATTGTAATATATAATTATCTGGAATCGATTTTAAAACACTATTAAACACTTTAAAATCCGAAAACGGAATTTCTGCCATATAGGCTTTATGTCTCTTACTTCTATGTTGTTTTACCGCTGTCCAAGTAGCTTTATAATTACTCTTTACGTAATGCGTAACTCTAGGCAAAAACAATTCAAAAAACGCGTTTGGCGACTTTTTAATATGCGTATCCAAACAGAAAAACGTATCGTTGGCCATTTTAGCATCAATATGCCAATGGTGTTTAGGCTGGTATTGTCGTAAAAACTGCTTAATTTTTTTAGAGATAATTAAACCTCCAAATGTTACTAGAATATCTGGTTGCAACTGCTTTTTTTCCTCCGGATTTAGCGGTGCAATTAACTTATCAATACTAGGGAAAAAACTTGGGTGATGTAGGTTTGATGTGCTTTCGGTTAAAACAATTACACTATCATCTTCGGCTATTTCGTCTAACCATTTCTTCTCTATTTCATTCGGTCCGTTTACACCTACCAATATCATTTTTTTCGATGCCGAATTCCAATCTTCAAAACAAGATTTTAAAACATAATCTTCAACATCCTCTTCCTTAGCTACAGCTTCAATTATTTTTGGCGAAACGCTCAAGGTTTCAACCATATCATA
Organism: Algibacter sp. AS12; assembly: GCF_046736315.1. NCBI lineage: Bacteria > Pseudomonadati > Bacteroidota > Flavobacteriia > Flavobacteriales > Flavobacteriaceae > Algibacter > Algibacter sp. AS12. Next base: position 3,516,591 of record NZ_CP151841.1, on the reverse strand, counting down.
TAAAGGCTCATCAAAAGGCACATTAATATGTACGGGACCTTTTTTTATGTTTGCCGCATTTATGGCTGTATTTATTTCTTCTTCATTATTAGTTTGAATATCTTTTTGCAGTCCTAATAAACGTTCAAATTTATCTTCTAGGTTTTTAAAAATAGGCAGTTCTTCGTGACTTGGCACCTGTTTTTCATCTTTTAAATCTAGCTTTAAATTAGCCGAATATAAAATATGATTTTCAAAAACATTTTTCTGATTAATGGTTTGTCCATCGCCAATACCTACTAAATGTTTAGGTCTATCTGCCGAAATAACTATTAACGGAATATTACTAAAAAAAGCTTCAGAAACTGCCGGATAATAATTTAGTAATGCGCTACCCGAAGTACAAACTACAGCCGTAGGTTCCTTTAATTGTTGCGCTATTCCTAGTGCAAAAAAAGCTGCACAGCGCTCATCAACAATACTATAACATTTAAAAAAAGGATCGTTAGTAAAACCAATAGTTAAAGGTGCATTTCTACTTCCTGGTGAAATAATAATGTGCTTAGCACCTTTAGTTTTACAAAGTTGAATAACGGTTTGGGCAAGCGGAATTTTAGGGTAAATCATGTAGCAATTTTATAAAAGAACTCTTCTTGATTTTTTAAACTCCATAAAAACTGGCTATAATCCGCCCATATTTTGTCTATTTCATTATACTTAGCGATGCTTTGCCTAAAAAAACAGTTTTATATAAACATATTTTAACTCCTTTCTGGATATAATAAAAAAGTCAAGATGAGTGCTGCAAAAATACAAAATAGCCCTTTAAATTACCATTTATAAAACAGATTTAATAACTACCGATTTTGATACCGTTTCTTCCAACTCGCTAACCGCATTGGAGCTTTCGGTTACACCACCACCAACATAAATTATGGCTGCTTCATTTTTTAGCTGCATACAGCGTAAATTAACATATAACTGTGTGCTTTTGCGCTTTACAGCATAGGCTCTATTTTCTATATTACGTTTACTTGATCTTGGTGCGATAATGGTTTCGCAATTTAACTCACCTAAAAAACCTGTGTAAAATTCGCGGTTATAATTTTCGTTTTCTAATATAAATTGTTTCGCCATTTGCTTTGGCAATCCACAAACTGCAGGTGTTGGATGCAAGGCTTCAATAACTTGTTTTAATGGCGTATTTGCTTTTAACTGCGCCATAATCATTGTTTTTAAATGCACTAAATTTCCGGCTTTTACGGTTTCGACTTTCGAAACTTTAAAATCCTCCACCAATGGTTTAAGGTTATCAATTATAAAATCGGTTACAAATTGCTGTTCTTGTTTTTCTTTGTTTTGCCAAACTACATCCAAACTACCATTATACTCTTGCGTGCCTGCTAACGCCATAATTGAAAACCGTTGGCCTTCAATTTTAATTAAAGTTTCTGGCGTTGCACCTAACCACAACCCTACTTTTGGATGATACCAGCAATATACAAATGCCGATTTATAGGTATTTAAAAGCCGTTTAAAAATCTTAAACGGGTTATCTTCTTTTAGTTTTACCGTTTCTTGTCGCGATAACACCACTTTCTTTAAATCTGAATTTAAAATCGCTTCTACGCCTTTATTAACCAAATTAATATGAAAATGCTCCGCTTCGCTTGATGCGCCTGGCAACGATTTAGAAGCTTCATCGGATTGTTGAATGACATAAGACGTTGAAATAATTTCGGATGAAGCACTGGGTATTAACACTGTTTTTGTTATATCATCGAACGGCGAAAACACAAAACCCTCTTCTGTAAAATCTGCAGTAAAATGTAAACTCGAATCATTTTGTAATCGTACCGAAACTTTATCTTGGTTAGGTTTCCTGTAGCTTACAAATGGTAATTTATTTTGAAAATGCGATTCAATACGCTCAAAAAAATCGTTTGAAATCATTCTTATTTTTTAGGTAAAGCAATAGTTGAAAGCTTGCAAAAAGAAATTAAATTATCGGCTTCATCCGTTATACGAATTTCTAATAATTGGGTGGTTCTGCCTTTGTGAATAAACGTTGCTTTTGCATAAACAAATCCCTCCTTAACACTTTTTAAGTGATTTGCCGAAATTTCTATTCCGCGAACAAAAAACTTATCGGTATCAATAAAAATATGAGAAGCAAAACTACCAACACTTTCTGCTAAAGCTGCTGTAGCACCGCCATGCAAAACACCATCTGGCTGATATACTCTAGAGTTAACGGGCATTCTTGCAATTAGAAAGTCCTCACCAAAGTCAATCATTTCAATTTGTAATGTTTCCATTAAAGTGTTTTTACACGCCAATTTAGCGCGCTCCAGCGTATCTTTTTTAGATAATTGCATATAATAGTTTATTTTTATTCGCAGTTGTAAAAGTACAAAATGCTAGAACAATCATTCATAAATTTAAGTTCAATTTAAGAGATTCATTCCCTTTAGGGCATGCTAAAAAAGACCTATTAATGAAAACACCAATCTTAGAAAATAACCGCGTAAAACTACTACCCTTAAGTTTAGAAAATTACACGCAGTTAATAGACATTGCCAAACAAGATAAATTGGTGCAATATTCCCCTAGTAAAATTGATTCGCCTCAAGATTTAGAAATTTATGTAAAAACAGCTCTAGAAAGAGCCGAAGCAAATAAAGCTATGCCGTTTATTATTTTCGATAAAGAAAAACAAACCTATGCTGGCTGCACGCGGTATGGATTTATAAATACCGCTAACAAAGTTTTATACATTGGTTGGACTTGGATTGGACGAGAGTTTCAAAGTACAGGATTAAACATGAATATGAAGTTTTTAATGCTACGATATGCCTTTGAAACCTTAAAATTTGATAAAGTTGGATTTACAATAGATGAACGAAATATAAGATCTAGAAAGGCTGTTGAAAAAATTGGTGGTACTCTGGAAGGTATTTTGAGGAACGATGTATTAATGCCCGATGGATTTAAACGCAGTACGTGTTGTTACAGTATTTTAATAGAAGAATGGGACACTATAAAAACAACTATTTTTAAGGGTTTTTAATCATTAAAACTTAAACACAGCTCTTAAAATATTGAATTAATTAAGCTGAATAATTTTAGTAATCCCTTATAAAAAGAGACTTAATTTTCCATTTGTTTGGAACACTAATCAGTCTTTTTTCCAAATTCTTAAGGCTGTAATAATTAGCTTTTTATCGAAAATAAGAAAATTTATACATCGATTTTCCTAAAAACAAATATAAAGTTTACATAAAAAATTAACTTTACCACTTATAAGACCAACCTTTTATGAGATCATTTTTTATTGCACTACTAGTAATTACTATATCCACAACTAAACTTTTTTCGCAAGTATTAAAAGAAAAAACACCCAATTGGGTTGATACTATTAATTACACTGAAGATGTAATGCATATAGATGATGTTTCAGATGGTTCATTTATTTTATTATATGACAATCAAATACATGCATCGAAAAAAATAGAATACTCACGATTGGTAATGAAAATTACAGACAATGTAGGTATTCAAAATGCATCAACAGTAAGTGTATCTTACGATCCAGCGTATCAATCTTTAAAATTCCATAGCATTAATGTTATAAGAGACGGTAAGATTATTGATAAACTAGACCTATCAAACTTTCAAGTTATGCGCCGCGAACTTAATGCAGAGATTTACTTGTATGATGGATCGCTATCGGCAGTTATGAATATTTCGGATGTAAGAACGGGCGATATTATTGATTACTCCTATTCCATTTATGGTTTTAACCCGCTTAGTAAAAAGTACTCTCAATCGTTTTATTTAAACGATATCGATCCTATTGGGAAAATAAATGTTTCTATTTTATCAAATAACGAGCTAAATCATAAAGCATTTAATACGAGTCCTGTACTTGAACTTACTAAAGTTAATAACCTTTATAAATACAACTGGGTCGTTTCTAATACTTCAAAATTGGATTACGAAGATAATATACCTTCTTGGAAATTTATATATAACACACTGTTTGTTAGTGAGTATAAATCTTGGGCAGAGGTTGTTGATTGGGGAATAAAATTATACGAGGTTAACACAAAAATTGACAACAAATTACAATTAAAAATTAATGAAATTAATAAGGCTTACACCTCTAAAGGTGAAAAAATAAAAGCCACACTCGATTTTGTGCAAAATGATGTTAGATACCTTGGGTTTGAATTTGGCATAGGTGGCTACAAACCATTTACACCAAACCTTGTATTTGAAAGACGCTTTGGAGATTGCAAAGATAAAAGTCTATTAATGATAACGATGCTGAAAGAAATGGGAATTGAAGCTTATCCCATGTTAGTGAATACTACTTTAAAACACTCTATAAAAGAGCTATTACCATCTCCTAAATTTTTTGATCATTGTGTGGTAAAGGTCGTTGATAATAAAAGCAAATATTATTACGACCCTACTATAACGAACCAAGGAGGTGATTATGATAGTACTCATTTTCCTGACTATAGATTTGGTTTAGTTTTACAAAAAGGTAATACGGAGTTTGATGAAATTAAACCCAAATCTGAAAATAAAGTTGAAGTTTTAGAAGAGTTTACTATTGATACTATAGGCAAAGGTGCAATACTTAAAGTTGTTAGTACGTATTATGAATCTGAAGCAGATAATATGCGTAATTACTTTAAAAACAATGGTAAAAACGCAATTAAAAAAGAATACGAAAACTTCTATTCTAATTACTATTTTAACGTGTCTTCACCTAATGCTCCTACTTTCAAGGATCGAAAAATCAGCAATATTTTTAAAGTTTTTGAAACCTATAAAATTGATAGTATTTGGGAGCCTATGGTTGAAAAGGAAAACCACATAGCGGCTTCATTTACAGCAACCAATCTTTTGAATTCGCTGTATATGCCCAACAAGCAAAAAAGAACATCTGAAATAGCTATAGTGTACCCAATAATTAGAAAACATAAAATTAAAGTAAACTTGCCTACAGCTTGGGACATAACAAATAATAAACTATTTGTTAACTCTCCTGGTTTCTATTACGAATGGAAAGTAAATTATGATAGATCGCAAAAAGCTATAAATTTATACTATTATTTAGAAACCAAAAAAGACCACATTACTAAAGGTGAGTTTAAACAATATTTAAATGATGTAAAAAAGGTAGACCAAAGTTCAGGCTATTTGCTTTTTATACCTAAAAACTTCTCCAGTTCTTCAACCATTTTTGATAGTAACACCAATAATTTTGCAGGAATAATTGATATAGTAAAACTTATACTGGTATTAGGTTTTATAGTAATTATAGGGTTATTAGTTTTTATGTACTTTCAAAATAAGAAAAGGTAAGTCTACACGAATATAAGTCCTCTTTTAACTTACCAAACGCTCTATTATCGCTTTAGTTGGTAAAATTTTATCGGTATGCTCTATACTTGGTCCTGCAACCCAAACGGTTTTATATGTGGCTTTGGTTGCTGCATTTTTAGTCGCATTCATACCAATTGAAAAGCGAATCATTTTAACCCACTTTTTAAGTTTTTTGTTCTTGTTTAAAACAGACTCTAACCACGTTTGTTTAGTGCCAATTTTTTGAACATAATCTGTATTTATTACTGTACATGGTGTTCCAGAAATACGCTCGGTCATAACAATATCTTCAGCACCATAATCAACACACGCTTGTTTATACTCGTCTGTTACGCCTGCTTCAATAGATGCAATAAACGGACTTCCAACGGATACGCCTTCTGCACCATAACTTAACATCTTATCAATATCGGCTTTACATCCTACACCACCCGCAGAAATAACAGGAATATTACAATTTGCACTTAAATCTTTTATTAAAACTTCTGGCGATATGTTTCCTCGATGTCCGCCAGCTAAATTATTAACAGCAATAATAGCATCGGCTCCTAAGCTTTCCACTTTTTTGGCAAAACGTAAATCGGTAACATCACAAAAAACTTTAATCCGTGCTTTATGGGCTTGATTTATGGTTTCTTCTGGACTTCCTAGAGAGGTAATTATAAAATCGCAACCTTCTTCACAAATGACTTCTAGTTGGTTTAAATATTTTACATTCGATTTGTTTACAATAAGATTAAACCCAAAAGAACCACCTTCTGGTTTGGCAGATTTTAACTCTCTTAAAGCCATACGTAACTCCTCTAAAGTCCTGTAATTTAAAGCAGGAATACAACCTGCAATACCGCCATTCATAGCTTCTTTAACCATAGAAACGTTAGAAACCAAAAACATTGGTGCTTGAATTATTGGATATTTAATTTGTAGAAGTTGCGTGATTTTAGTTGTCATGGTATCATCTTATTTCGACAAATATAATCATTATTTTATTATGCACGCATAGCAAAATAAACATTTAAAAACTACCCTTTAAACCTATAATACCCACATTTTAAATAAGCGCCTTCTGGAAAGCCAATAGGATGATCGGTATCATGACCCGTTTTTAAAACCACTTTATAAGGTCTTTTTGTAGCCCCTAAGGTTTTATGGTTAATTTCAAAAAACTGATCGGCTAAAACTCGTGATGAACACGATGCTAAAACCAACAAGCCATTTTTAGCTGCTAATTGTTCGCCTAATTCTGCCAATTGGGCATATTTCTTTTTAGCTAAATCAATTTCCGAAGCTTGTTTTGCAAAACTTGGCGGATCTATAACCACCACATCAAAAGTCACGTTGTTAAGTATAAGCAGCTTCAATTCCGCAAAAGCGTCGCCAGCAATAGTTTTATGTATTCCAGAATAGCTATTAAGTTTTCCATTTTCCAGAGCTATTTCTAGAGCTTGTTTGCTAATATCTAAACTTGTAACTTCTTTGGCTCCATTGGCTAAAGCGTGTACCGAAAATCCGCCAGCGTAACTAAAAACATCTAAAACGGTTTTGCCTTTGCTCCACTCGCCTACTTGTTTTCTATTGGCTCGATGATCTAAAAAATAGCCTGTTTTATGTCCTTTAATAACGTTGGCCGAAAAGTTAACACCATGTTCTACAAATTCTACAACTTCATTTTCTAAAACGCCATAAACCACTTCTCCATTTTCAAGTTTATGTGCTTTAGATTGCTCTAAACTTCTGCTTAAACGCACTACAACAGTTTCGGCTTGAGCCCTTTGCTGTAAACTAGGAATAATACTTTCTAGATAGGGCAACCAAATTTCCGAATAAATTTTAACCACCAAAACCGAGGCATAAACATCGGCAATAAGACCTGGAAAACCGTCATTTTCTCCAAAAAGCAAACGGTAACTATTGGTATTAGTGCGTAATAAGGGTTCTCTTTTATGGTAAGCTAGCTCAATTTTACTTTTGAAAAAAGCGGCATTAATTTCTGCTTTTTCATAGCTACTATGTAACATTTTAATGCGAATGGGCGAATTGGCATCATACAAGCCTAAACCAACTACTCGGTTTTTATTTTTACTAAAAATGATGGCTAAATCTCCAGATTTTGCATCGTCATTTATTTTTATAATATTATTGGAAAACACCCATGGATGTCCTTGCACAACAAACTGCTCGCCTTTAGAGTTTAACTTTACAGCTAATCGTTTTGGGATGTAATTAGATTTTATTTTTGATGAAAAGGACATGCTTTAAATTTCTGGTAAAAATAAATATTTTGAATGGATATATGTGAAGTTTTATAATGAGTTATAAATTAATAAAGCGCTTGACTTTGTAAAAAAAATCAACTAACTTCGTTTAACGTCGGATATAAAACATTAAAACGATTTCATATCCGTAAAAGCATTAAACGAACCTATCCAAAAATTGAAATAACTTTCAATTAAAAAACAAACCTAAGTTGATAATTACGTTAGGGATTGAGGCATTTGTTGAAGCTCTTTTTGTGTTGTTGCACCTATGCAACACAAAAAAGCGACTGCCAAAAGCCCGACCCTTGGGTAACGCCATAAAAAAAACGCAACCAAATTAATGATTGCGTTTTTATATTAACATTAAGTAATTAAACTTATTTCACTTCTTCGAAGTCTACGTCTTCAACATCACTTCCTTCAGCTTGAGCATCTCCTGCTCCAGCATCTGGTCCTGGTTGAGCACCACCCTGCGCTTCCGCTTGTGCTTTGTACATTTCTTCAGAAGCCACTTTCCATGCTTCGTTAATTTTATCTAAAGCTGGAGTAATTACTGCTAAGTCTTTAGACTCGTAAGCTGTTTTTAACTCTGCTAAAGCATCAACGATAGGTTGTTTTTTATCTTCCGATAATTTATCACCAAACTCTTCTAATTGTTTTTCCGTTTGAAAAATCATAGAATCAGCTTCGTTTAATTTCTGAGCATTTTCAGCTGCAGCTTTATCTGCTTCAGCATTTGCTTCAGCATCAGCTTTCATTTTCTCGATTTCCTCTTCGCTTAATCCAGAAGAAGCCTCGATACGGATATCTTGTTTCTTACCAGTTGCTTTATCTTCAGCCGATACTTTAATGATACCATTAGCATCAATATCAAAAGTTACTTCAATTTGTGGAGTTCCTCTTCTTGCTGGTGGAATATCACTTAAGTGAAAACGTCCTATTGTTTTATTATCGGCAGCCATTGCTCTTTCACCTTGTAATACGTGAATTTCTACAGATGGTTGATTATCTGCTGCTGTAGAGAATACTTGCGATTTTTTAGTAGGAATCGTAGTATTAGCTTCAATAAGCTTAGTAAATACGTTACCCATAGTTTCAATACCAAGAGATAAAGGTGTTACATCTAAAAGTAATACATCTTTAACATCTCCTGTTAATACACCACCTTGAATACCAGCTCCAAGAGATACAACTTCATCAGGGTTTACACCTTTACTTGGTGCTTTTCCGAAGAATTTCTCTACGGCAGCTTGTACTGCAGGAATACGTGTAGAACCACCTACTAAAATAACTTCGTCGATATCAGATTTAGATAAACCTGCTGCTTTTAATGCAGATTGACAAGGCTCGATAGTACGTTTTACTAAATCGTCAATTAATTGCTCAAATTTACTACGTGTTAATGTGCGCACTAAGTGCTTTGGTCCACTAGCTGTAGCAGTAATATAAGGTAAGTTAATTTCTGTTTGCGCAGAAGATGATAATTCAATCTTCGCTTTCTCAGCTGCTTCCTTTAAACGTTGTAAAGACATTGGGTCTTTACGTAAGTCCATATTTTCTTCAGCATTAAACTCATCGGCTAACCAGCTAATAATTTTCTCATCAACATCATCACCACCTAAGTGTGTATCACCATCTGTTGAAAGTACTTCAAATACACCATCTCCTAATTCAAGGATAGATACATCATGTGTTCCTCCACCAAAATCAAATACTACTATTTTTTGGTCAGTTCCTTTTTTGTCCATACCGTATGCTAAAGCAGCAGCAGTAGGCTCATTAATAATACGCTCTACTTTTAAACCAGCAATCTCACCAGCTTCTTTAGTAGCTTGACGTTGGCTATCGTTAAAGTAAGCAGGTACAGTAATTACCGCACGAGTTACATCTGTACCTAAGTAATCTTCGGCAGTTTTCTTCATTTTTTGAAGAATCATTGCACTTAATTCTTGAGGTGTATATAAACGACCATCAATATCTACACGAGGTGTATCATTATCTCCTTTTACCACTTTATATGGTACACGTTCTGCTTCGTTTTTAGACTCAGAATATTTGTTACCCATAAAACGTTTAATAGAATAAACTGTTTTTGTTGGGTTAGTTACCGCTTGTCTTTTTGCTGGGTCACCAACTTTAATTTCACCGCCTTCAACAAAAGCGATAACAGATGGTGTCGTTCTTTTTCCTTCTGCATTAGGAATAACTACTGGCTCGTTACCTTCCATTACAGAAACGCAAGAGTTGGTTGTTCCTAAATCGATTCCAATAATTTTACTCATAATATTTTTTTATTTATTGTTTATAGATTTCCGTCTTCACAGAAACTTTGTATTCATTTTTAATTTCAGGTTGTATAAGTCAATCATTATGCCAACTGAAAATTTATGACATAGTGTCATATTTTTAGTCTGCAGTAGTCAGTATGCAGTCTTCAGTCACTTATAAGTAATAAAACTTTGGTTTTCTGTCACTTTAATTATCGCGCCAAAGCGGAATGTATCGAGAATTTGGGCGCAACCACAAGGGTCGGGCTTTCACTACTCGCTCCCTCCTAAAAAGTCGGGGAGCTCAAACATACCGTTCAATCCCTTGCACAACTATCTAAAAACCTTGTCCTTAATATTTAAAATGGGTTTTCAATTAAGTATATGTAAAAAAACGCTTCATTTTTTACAACTAATTATAAATCAAAACTTTAACACGTAAGAACATTCACATAACACTTTGTTTTACTATCTTTAAATCAAGCTATTAACACAAAAAACTTTATTCTCATGAAAACATTTACAATCCATCTATTTCTTTTATTTACATTTTTAACCATGTCTACTTTTGGTCAAGAAAATACAGCCTTAACCTGTGCCGACGGTATTGATAATGACAACGACACACTTATTGACTGTAACGACCCAGATTGCCAAAATTTAGGGTCTAATAATGGTTGCGAACTATGTACAGACGGTATAACCTTTGCAGACGTACTTATTGATTACAACCCAGGATGTGATAATGCCGACCCCGATCCAGAGGGCGCTATTGGCTTAAATGATTTTGTCTCTGGAGATCCTTACAGCTATGTTTATTTAGGTCAGGGTGGCTCTATAAAACTAGGTTTTACAAACAATCTCTTAACCAATAGCGGCACAGAGGAAAATGATGTTTATGTTTTTGAAATTGGACCGCAAGTAGAAGCCAGCGATTTAGCCATTAGACCAGCCGATGCATTTACAGAAACGCAACTCATTAACAATAACCTACCAGATATTGATGATGATGGGTTTTATGAAATAGGTTCCATAAGCGGCTCAATACGCGGATTTGATATAGACGCTGTAATAACCGGATATTCTCAAAAAACTTTAAAATTTAATGCCATTCAAATTACAGATATTCCAAACGGTTCTTGTTCTAGCACTACGCCTGGAGCAGATATTGATGCCGTTTGTGCTTTATCCTCCTTTACCTTATCCACATCCAATAATAGTATTGATAAGGATTTCTTGAAAATTTATCCAAACCCAGCTCAAAACAAAATCAACTTACACTTTAGTAATAATAATCATGATTTAACACACTACAATCTCGTAAATCTAAGTGGTCAAATTTTACAAAAAGGACTCATTAATAATAAAAGAGAAATTAGTACAGAAAATTTAGAAAGTGGTGTTTATTTTCTTTCCATAAAAGGCACTAAGACAGTTATAACTAAAAAGATTTTTAAACTCTAATATTTTTAAAATAACAAGGCTAAACAACTTTACACTTATGATTATTTTTTGATATATCTTTACAGCAAAACGACTAATTTATGGAGTGTATATCGGTTTTCGACATGCTAAAAATAGGCGTTGGCCCTTCAAGTTCACACACACTTGGACCTTGGCGAGCTGCCGAACGTTGGATTAAAGAACTTAAAGACGCCAAAAAGTTCGACGCTGTGCAAAGTATCACAGTCGATTTATATGGCTCCCTATCTTTAACCGGAAAAGGACATGCCACAGATTATGCTGTAATACTAGGTTTATACGGCGCAAATCCAGAAACCATTCCTACCGAAACCATTAGCGACATTATTTCTAAAGTAAAAGACACAAACACCTTAGCTTTTAATAATGAACATAACTTAGAGTTTAACCCAAAAACAGATATCGTTTTCAATAAAAAGTTTTTGCCTTTTCATGCCAACGGATTAAAATTTACAGCAGTATGTCATGGTAAAAAAACAGCATCAACCTTCTATTCTATTGGTGGCGGATTTGTTGTAAAAGAAGAACGAAAAAACTCAAAACGTAATTTCGAAATAAAATGCGCATTCCCCTATCCTATTGATAAAGGTACAGAGCTACTTCAATTTTGTAAAACACTAAACAAACCCGTATCGCAGGTTGTTTTAGAAAACGAAAAATCCATTCGGGAAGAAACCGAAATTGATGCAGAATTAAAACGCATTTGGGACACAATGCTAGATTCTATGTACACCGGTTGCCATACCGAAGGCAGTCTTCCTGGTGGTTTAAATGTAAGACGACGTGCCTTCGATATGCATAAAACCTTAGTTGGTAAATCGCCATACACCACGCCCGTAGAGTGGATTTATAGCATACGAGATACCGAAGTTAAATTTCGCCAAATCCTTAAATGGGTAAGTTGCTTTGCCTTAGCCGTAAACGAAGTTAATGCATCATTAGGTCGTGTAGTAACAGCGCCAACAAACGGAAGTGCTGGTGTTATTCCCGCGGTTTTAATGTATTATTTGGTTATAGAAAACCACGACGGCGATTTCGAGGATATTAAACGATTTTTGTTAGTTGCAGGCGAAATAGGAAGTATCTTTAAAAAAGGCGCCACAATAAGTGCAGCAATGGGTGGTTGTCAAGCAGAAATTGGAGTTTCGTCTGCCATGGCAGCCGGTGCATTAACCGAATTACTTGGAGGCACACCAGAACAAGTTTTAATTGCAGCAGAAATAGCCATGGAACATCATTTAGGGTTAACCTGCGATCCTATTGGAGGCTTAGTACAAATACCATGTATTGAACGTAATGCCATGGGAGCTATTAAAGCTATAAACGCTGCAGAATTAGCCTTGGATACCAATCCCGAAAATGTAAAAGTACCTTTAGACAAAGTGGTAAATACCATGTGGGAAACCGCAAAAGATATGCATTCTAAATATAAGGAAACTAGCGAAGGCGGTTTAGCTGTTGGTGTTTATTTAACAGATTGTTAGAATTCAGTTTATAGTCACAGTCTCGGTTTTCAGATATACTCAAAATTTCACTTTCAAGTCCGCATTTTCTTTTCTCTATTTTATTTTCTCTTTTTATCTAATTCAACTTTGCGAGAAATATATTTTGGAATATCGGTATCCTGAAATTCAACCAAAACAACTGATAATCAACTCTCAAAATTCACCTGAAAGAAAACTATAAAAGTATCTTCTTTATTTAGTATTTTTACGGACGAACTAAATTTAAAATACATGTCTGTAGCAAAAAAAGAATACAAACGCATTACCGTTAAAACATTAGTAGATATGAAAGCCAATGGCGAAAAAATATCTATGCTTACGGCCTACGATTATACTATGGCCAAAATAGTTGATGGTGCTGGTATTGACGTTATTCTTGTGGGCGATTCAGCCAGTAATGTTATGGCTGGACACGAAACTACATTACCTATTACATTAGACCAAATGATCTATCATGCCTCTTCTGTAATTCGTGCTATCGACAGATGTTTGGTTGTTGTAGATTTACCTTTTGGAAGCTACCAAAGCGACCCTAAAGAAGCCTTACGTTCTGCTATTAGAATCATGAAAGAAAGTGGCGCACATTCGGTCAAACTAGAAGGTGGTAAAGAAATTAAGGAATCTATCAAACGTATTTTAAACGCAGGAATCCCGGTAATGGGACATTTAGGTTTAACGCCACAATCTATCTATAAATTTGGAACTTATACCGTTCGTGCTAAAGAGGAAGAAGAAGCAGAAAGACTAATTGAAGACGCTAAAATGCTCGAAAGAATTGGTTGTTTTGCTATTGTTTTAGAAAAAATACCTGCTAAACTTGCTAAACAAGTGGCCGAAAGCGTTAGCATTCCAATTATTGGAATTGGTGCAGGACCAGATGTAGATGGACAAGTACTTGTATTACACGATATGCTAGGTATGACACACGAATTTAATCCACGTTTTTTACGCAGATATCTAAGTTTGTATGATGAAATGACCACTGCTATTTCTCAATATGTAGATGATGTAAAAAGTGCCGATTTCCCTAATGAAAGTGAGAAATATTAAGTTTTCAGTCACAGGCGAAGAATACAGTATTACTCATGCGCTTTAAAACTTTGCAAGGGTAAAAAAACACAAGAGTAAGCATCCGTGAAAATCAGTGAAATACGTGTCTAAAATACTATCAAACAAATCCAACCTCCAAGTCTTATTCGAGGACAACCACATAATCGTGGTAAATAAACGAGCGGGAGATATTGTGCAAGGCGATAAAACTGGCGATAAACCACTAAGTGATGTTGTAAAAGAATATTTAAAAGACAAATACAACAAACCAGGAAACGTCTATTTAGGAACCGTACATAGGCTAGACAGACCTACCACAGGACTTGTTATTTTCTCAAAAACCAGTAAAGCTTTACCTAGATTAAATAAGTTATTTGTTTCAAAAGATATTAGCAAAACCTATTGGGCACTTGTAAAAAACGAACCACCGAAACAAGAGGACATGCTTGTTAATTGGCTAAAAAAGAATCCTAAAAATAATAAGTCTAAAGCACACACAAAGGAAGTTCCGGAAAGTAAGAAGGCTATTCTTCATTACAAAATAATTAAAAAATTAGACAATTATTTTCTATTAGAAGTTAACCTTGAAACAGGAAGACACCACCAAATACGTGTGCAGCTATCCAATATAGGCTGCCCTATTAAAGGGGATTTAAAATATGGGTTTGATAGAAGTAACAAAGATGCAAGCATTAGTTTACACGCCAGACATATTGAGTTTATGCATCCGGTAAAAAACGAACCAATCTCTATTGATGCGCCTTTACCAGATGATGCCATTTGGAATGCTTGTCTGTAATTAAAACAACTTCGCTTTCTTTATTTTTTTCATACCTTTAAAAGAAAACTTTGAAATCAATTTCAGAACTTATTTCGGTACAACACTCTTTTTTTAAATCGCAGAAAACAAAGGATATCGACTATCGACTATCCCTTTTAAAGGCCTTAAAGAAAGAAATTCTAGCTAGGGAGCAGGACATTTTAGATGCGATACATAAAGACTTTAAAAAATCGGAGTTTGAAGCTTACTTAAGCGAAATAGGCATTGTCCTTTCAGAACTCAACTTAGCTATTAAAAACCTAAAAAAATGGGCAAAACCTAAACGCATTAAAGCGTCGCTGTTAACCTTTCCTTCTAAAGATTACATCTATAAAGAACCTTACGGAACAGTGTTAATAATTGCACCATGGAATTACCCTTTTCTGTTAGCCATAGAACCTTTAATTATGGCTATTGCCGCAGGTAACACGGTTGTATTAAAACCAAGCGAACTAACTGTAAATACTTCAAAAGTAATCACCTCGATAATTGAACATGTTTTTCCAGAAGACCTTGCTATTTCAATTGAAGGTGGTGTAGAAACGTCTACCGAGTTATTAGCCCAAAAGTGGGATTTTATATTTTTTACTGGCAGCACAACAGTTGGTAAAATTGTAGCAAAAGCGGCAGCAAAACACTTAACGCCTACTATTTTAGAGCTTGGTGGTAAATCGCCTTGTATTATTGACGACTCTGTTAATTTAAAATTAGTAGCAACACGCTTGGTTTGGGGTAAACTTTTAAATGGAGGCCAAACCTGTATTGCACCAGATTATGTTATTGTAAAATCTAATATTAAACAAGATCTTATCAAGGCTTTAAAAGCCGAAATAATTAATAGATACAGCGATAACCCTAAAAATTCTGTGGACTTCCCTAGAATTGTAAATACTAAAAACACTAAAAGACTAGCTGAATTAATTAAAGACACTACCATAGTGCATGGTGGTGAAATAGATGAAACAACGTGTTACATCGCTCCTACTATAATTGATGAGCCAAATCTAGAATGTCCAATAATGCAAGAAGAAATATTTGGTCCTATTTTACCAATATTAGTGTATGATACGCCATCCGATATTGAAAAAATTATATGGAGTTTAGATAAGCCGTTATCGCTTTATGTATTTTCTAGCAACTCATCTTTTATAAAAGAAACTATTAATAAATTTAGTTTTGGTGGTGGTGTAATTAACGATTTACTAATCCACTTTGGAAACCACAGATTACCTTTTGGAGGTGTTGGCGCAAGTGGCATTGGAGAATATCATGGCAAACATGGCTTTGAAGCTTTTTCTAATACAAAACCAATAGTAAAACGAGGTAATTGGATTGACCCATCATTTAGATATGCGCCTTATAAACAAAAAGTTAGTTTACTAAAAACCGTTTTTAAGTATTTTGGATAGCATTGCGTAATATTATAATAGTCTCGAATGTTTAGTAATACATTACGCTTTCTTTGGTGAGCAATACGCCCTGTAAAAGAAATAACGAAATGAGCGCACTAGTTTAAAGGATAATTAAGAACCAATTGCACACCGTTACTTGGTTTAGAATTCAATTCGAAATCTGCATGTATTAGTGTGGCTCTACTTTTCATATTAATTAAACCAGAACCCTGCTCAATCTCTTTAACATCAAAACCTTTACCATCGTCAGTTGCAGTAATAATGATGCGTTCCGGCTTATAATTTAAAGTAATTCCAATATTTTTTGCATCAGAATATTTTACTGAATTGGACAAAAACTCTTGAAGTATTCTAAACACAATTATTTCATGTTTTCGATCAGCGAAAGGTACTTTATCTCCAATAATTTTTAGTTCTGCAGATGTAAACTTCATCTTTTTCATGCGATCTAACTCATTGGTAATAGATTTTTCAAAACCTATATTCAAAATAACATCGTTATTAAGCGTTTTTGAAAGTGCACGAACTTCTTTTAAACCATTACTAAGTGCCTCTGAGGTATCCTTAAACTTATCTTTAACATCATCTGCTACTTGCATTTTTAATATACTAAGTTGCATGCTAGCAAAGGACAATAACTGTCCCACATTATCATGTAACTCCCAACCAATATTTTTTAAAGTTTGTTCTTGCGCTTCGGTTTGTGCCAATATAATTTCAGCTTCAAAAGCCTGTTGTTGCTTAATTTTATCTTGAAGCAATTTGTTTTTACGCTTTTGAAAAACCACAAAAAACACAATAACTAAAGATGTAATAATAATCAAAACTATTATCATGTACACCAATAAATAGCGTTCTGAGGCTGTAGATACCGCTGATTGAATAAGAAAAAAAAGATTAAATAAATTAAGCATTAATTGGTTTTGAAATTATTAAACCTAGTGTAAAACAAGAATACATAAATATATTGGCAAATAAAAAAATGAGTCTTTTTAAATTAACAAAATCCCAATCTGATTCTGTATTATAGGTATCAAAAAATAAAACAGGAGTTATTATTAGCCACCATAAAAATAGACCAACACTAGCGTAAAAGCTAAATATTTTAAACATATTTAGAATAGAATCACTATTTGTTAATTCAATAAAATATGTGATTATACAGACAAAGGTAGTTATAAGGCCAGCTATTTGATAAAAAATGGAACGTGAATTTAAAAATACTTCAAAATTAAATATAAAATGTGATAGCATAATTATTGAAAATATAACCCCTACAACACGTATTACAAGTTTAAGTTTTTTTCGTCTTAAAATAGCATGAAAATAGAAGACCACAAATACAATACTTCCATAAAGCCATAATAAATTATACCAATTATAAACGCGCACCCCCATTTTTCTTAATAATTGAATTGGTAAAAAATTTGGAGTGTAAGCAAGCATAGCACCAATAACTTCCACGAAAAAAATGTAAAACAAAAAGTAAATAAAATAACGTGTTGAAGTATTTCTATATTTTTTTATACATAACAGCCCAACAAATGCCGCTAGAAACTCCAAAGCGTAAGTGATAAAATTAAAATTACGCGTTAAAAAATCAATCATTATGTAAGTTTATTTTTTATTAATTCTGGTTTACACCAAATTAACGCGAAAGTAAATGTTGAATACATAGTAATATTAGCCAATAAGTAAATCAAAAATCTTAATTTAATATAATTAAAATCTTTGTGAAGCATATATATATCATATAACACAATTGGAGTTATAATTAACCACCAAATAAAAATAGCGAAACTAATGTAAAAATTCAATGATTTATAAAAAACTAAAATCTTATCACTTAGTAGAACCTCAATGAAGTAAAATACGGTACATAGAAATATAATAAATGCACCTAGAATACTAATTGGAGGAAAGAATCTAACAAAATAATCATTAAAATTTAAGAGAATATAAATAACAGAAAAAAACAGAAAAAATAAGCCACTAAATTTTATTATGTTTTTAAATTTTTTGTTTGAAAGTATTTTATGGTAGTAGAAAACAAAAAACATAATAGCTCCAATTTTCCAATATAAAGTAGACCACCAATAATTATATTGTAATGATGTCCCCTTTAAAAAATGAAAAAACTCCCCTTTTCCAGTAAATAAAGTATAGGTGTTAATAAAATCACAAATGGAAAGATAAATCAGAAAATATATAAAATACTTCGCGTTAGTAGATTTATATTTCTTAAAAAACACAATACCAGTAAGAGCCGCAATAATTTCTACGGCTCTTGTTATTATCCATCTGTGTTGGTATAAAAATTCTTCCAAAAAAACGCCTAATTCGGGTAACCACTATCACCTCCACCACCATCGTTTAAAGGCGGTACAGGAATGTCTGGATCACTTGGTGGAAAAAACATATTTACACTACTAGCTTTAGATGTCGATTTAGGGCCTGTAGGCACAATAAACATAGTGTTTCTGTTCTTTTTAGATCCTTTTTTTCGATCCCCATAGTTCCCTAGATAGATTCGCACACCTGTCATTTTAAATCCTAAGGTGTCCGATTGTGCTTTAGCATAAGCTAAATATTGGTTTACTTCTTTTAATGACCACCATACCGAGCGCATTTTCTTTCTTGGGCCTTCCACTTCAATAGTAGAATCTATTTCTGTTTCGTTATTTTTTTCCCAATTAGCACTAAATAATTTGGCTTCCTTTACCGAAATAGTGTCTTTTGGCACTACATATTCCGATCCCATAGTTGGCTTATCTCCAAGAGGTCTCGGACAAAAATAATAAGTTAAAATTGCTCCAATAATAAATCCGAAAATGACTGGTCCTAATTTTTTCATGTTTTGTTAGTTAAGGTTGTTAATAGCTCCATAAAAGTAATAAAAAGATTTAACTATAAGCTATTAATCATTTTTCTATTTAATTATAAAACGATTATGTTGGAAAACCAAGCATACTTCCCATACCCACTGTAAATAACCAACAACCATAAATAGCATGTTCTATAGAGACTAAAAGTGTAGATTGTGTTTTTTTAAAAGTATAAGCAAATAATAAGCCCCCAATAAAAGTTAGTACTAGCACTAATATACTCCCAAAAAACAGATGAGCTAAGGCAAATAAAACAGCATTTAGTAATAAGAAAAGAGATTTGTTTTTAAACAAACTTTGATACCGCTTAAAAAAGAATGTTCTATACAATAGCTCTTGTGGATATACTGAAAAGAAACTATAAATAAAAAGCAGCATAAGCCATTTTAAAGGTTTGTTTAATAAAACAGTAAATAAAGACTCACTATCCGTAATCCAAACAAATATGGTCGTTAAAAAAGCAATTAGCACAAGTTTAATACCTGTTATTTTCCAGAAGGGTTTCCATTTTATGGTTTTAGATACTTTAAATTTTAACTGCTCTACTCTTAGCAATATATAAATAACATAAAGAAAACCTAACAGCCCAAAACTTAATTTTAACCAAGGAGAATAAGGCACCGCAAAGCTTATTGGGATTATTAAAAAAATAATTACAAACTCAATAATTTTATAGGTAACAGATTTCATTTAAAAATTAATGGCATTAGTATATTTAACTTCCGAGATTACAAACATACTATGTGTACTCCCAATATGGTTAATATTAGTAAGTTTATTTACCATGAACTCCCTATACTCTGCCATATCTTTTACGATAATTTTAAGTAAATAATCGTAATCACCACTTAAATGATAGCATTCTAACACCTCGTTAATAGAGGTTACCTCTTTCTCAAAACGCTTTACAAATTCTTGGGTATGTTGCAATAGCTTCACATGACAAAATACCACAAAATCTCTTTCTACCTTTTTTTTATTTACAATAGCTATGTAACCATTAATATAACCTTCCTTCTCTAGTTTTTTTATCCGTTCGTATACGGCAGTAACAGAAAGCCCTAATTTATTGGAAAGCTCCTTGTTAGTCTGCTTACTATCCTGTTGGATATATTCTAATAATTTTTTATCGGTAGCATCAAAAATCATACTTGAAAATATTTCGTTAAAACGCTTGCTAACACGTTTAAACAAGTTTTAAAATCTTTAAAAGCAACATATTATAGTTTTATATTCTAATTATACATCATTCTATTGTATTTTATTCTAAATATAACGATTTTTAATTTAATTAATTTTAAACTTCTATACGATAAACGTATTAAAAAACTATAAACTATGGCATTTAAACCAGCAAACAACATTCAAGATTTACAGTATTTTGGCGAATTTGGAGGTGTTAATCCTTCCATTTCAGACTCTTCTACATATACCTTTCTTTCGGCAAAAACCATGTTTGATACTTTTGAAGGTAATGCTGATGGTTGCTACCTCTATTCGCGTCATTCAACACCTTCAAATTTATATTTAGGCGAAGCATTGGCTGCTATGGAAGGCACAGAAACCGCTAATGTATCTGCTTCTGGCATGGGAGCAATAACGGCCACTATCCTTCAATTATGTGGTGCAGAAGATCATGTTATTTCTAGCAGAACCATTTATGGAGGAACCTATGCGTTTTTTAAAAATTTCACCCCACGATTTAATATTAAAACGACTTTTGTAGATATAACGAAACTTGAAAGCGTTGAAGCCGCTATTACCAAAAATACAAAAGTTTTATATTGTGAATCTGTAAGTAACCCGCTTCTTGAGGTTGCAGATGTTAAAGGTTTATCCGAAATTGCTAAAAAACACAACTTAAAATTAGTAGTCGATAATACATTTTCACCATTATCCATATCACCAGCTACTTTGGGAGCTGATGTTGTAATACATAGTTTAACTAAGTTTATTAATGGATCTAGCGATACTGTTGGCGGTGTTGTTTGTGGTACTCAAGAATTTATAAATGAATTACGAAATGTAAACGATGGTGCATCCATGCTACTTGGCTCTACGATGGATAGTTTAAGAGCTGCGTCTATTTTGAAAAACTTAAGAACGTTACACATTAGAATGCAACAACACAGTAAAAATGGTCTGTTTTTAGCTGAAAAGTTTGAAGCAGATGGTTTAAAAACGGTTTACCCTGGATTAAAATCGCATCCTTCTTATGAATTATTTAAAAGTATGATGAATGAAGCCTATGGGTTTGGCGGTATGTTAACTATTGATGTTGGCTCTTTAGAAAAAGCAAATGAATTAATGGAATTAATGCAGCATAGAAATTTAGGATACCTTGCAGTTAGCCTTGGCTTTTATAAAACATTGTTTAGCGCTCCGGGAAGTTCTACATCATCAGAAATCCCTGAAGACGAACAAAAAGAAATGGGACTAAGCGATGGTTTAATTCGGTTTTCTATTGGGTTAGATGCTGATATTAAGCGCACTTATAAAATGATGCGAACTTGTATGATCGATGTCGGGATACTAGATTTACAGAAAGCATAATTTATTAGCAAACGAAAATAACACTTTTAAAGCTCTATTTTTCAAGAAGTTTTTCAATTCTGGTTAAGCGTTCTTCAAGCGATTCAATTTTTGAATTTTGAGAGTTAATTAATTGCTCTTGAGATTTTATTTTCTTGTTAAGCTCTATAATATACAAAAACTGCTCTTCAATTTTTTCTAGATTAGTTATTGTAGCTTCAGTAATATCTAATTTAAACCCACTGCGTTTTACTTCCGCATATGATTTTACACCCGGTAAATGACCATTTTCACTAACAAAAGTTTCTGCTTTTTCTAAAGTATTAAACTTATAATCAGCTTTAATTTCAGAGAAACCTTTAAAATAATCCTCAAAAACATAATCGGGATATGTAGTAGTGTTGGATATAAAAGAGTTAGCTCTAACTGCTCCCGATGTTACAACTTCAGTAACAGCCCCATTACCCAACATTATTTGATTGGACGCTGTTGGCGATGCTTGGTAACCAACACCCGTAGCATTAGTTTTTGAGCCTGTAATAGTAATATCATTACCTATTGCGATGCTATTTGTAGAACTTCCTGAAATAAGAGATGAATTACCAAGTATTATGGAATTTAAACTTGCTCCTGTTACTTCTGAATAACTACCAACTACCACTGAAGACTCGTCTGCCGCATGAGCTAAAAACCCCAAAGCTAAACTGTAATCTGCTGTAGCTTCAGCTTTACTACCAAATGCAGAACTGGACACCCCACTAGATATAGAATTCTCTCCTACAGCACTTGAGTTTTCTCCAGATGCTTCCGCTATTCTACCTAAAGACAAACTTCTTACACCCGAAGCAACTGTTCCACTTCCAAATGCCAAGGCATTCGCCGCATTTGCTACAGCTTGTTCACCCACACTAGTTGTGCGGTCTGCCGATGCAATTGTAGAACTTCCAATGGCAACAGAATTCCCTGCTGTTACAGATGCCGAATTTCCTATGGAAACAGAATCTGTTCCGGTAGTTTTAGATGAAGATCCAATTGAAACACCATTTAACCCTGAAACTTGACTACTACTTCCAATTGCCACGCCATCTGTTGCGTTAGCATCACTACTATAACCTAAAGCCGTAGATCTTGTTCCGATGGCTTGCGCAAACGAGCCGTAAGCCGAACCATATTGTGAACTAGCATCACTATTAGCTCCAACAGCAACGGCACCTAGACCATTACTACCTGTACTGCGACCTATTGAAATAGAATTTATTCCAAAGGCATCGCTATTTCTTCCTATTGAAATGGCATCTTGCTCTGTAGCCTCTGCATTATTACCAATAGAAACAGTAGCTGTAGCACCTACTCTAGCCCCATTTCCTATTGCTATAGCAGATTGTAAATTGTTATTTGTTGCATCTGCATTCTCACCAATATACGTGTTAAAATCTCCATTAGTATTAGTATCTCCTGCTCCATATCCAATGGCGGTATTTCTTCCTCCTAAATTATTTAGTAAGGCATTATGACCTATAGCAGTGTTTCTAATGCCCGATACGTTGGCAGCTAAAGCACTACTACCAATAGCCGTATTGCTAGACCCTCCAGAATTACTACTCAAAGCATTAACACCAATAGCAGTGCCATTAATACCAGATGCATTAGCAGCTAAACTACTAACCCCAAAAGAGGTATTGCTAGTATGTAACAAACCTGCAACTACATTATTTCGTTTAAAAACTAAATCTTGATTATTCGTGGTTCCTAAAAAATTTAAACTGCTGTCTGTATTGTCATTTCCATTAATAGTCCAATCTGTTAATTGAAGAAAGCGAATCCAATCCGTTTGAGCATTATCCCAGTAATAAAATCCAGAAGAGTAATCTTTTGCAGTTCCGTTAATATTAATCGAAATTTGATCAATATTAAGATAGACCATCATAGAATTTTGATCGGCAACAGGATTAATCAACGGAAAAGCATCAATTCTAGGCACTAATAAACCATCATTAGAATTTGGTGATGCTGCTGATGTTGAAGTTATATCTAACAACGCCTTTGGGGATGCTGTATTTATACCAACTTGAGCATTATTTGAAATCCAAGTTAAAACCAATAAGGTAAATAACAATATTTTTTTCATAACTATTTTTTGAGAGAAGAATAGAAGACTAGAATTCAAATATAACTATAGTCCATTTACGCAATAAGTTTTAACCTAAACTTAATTAATAATAGCTTATACATTAAAAAAAACTTCTCTATTAAAACTATTGTATATACGACTTTAATTACTTTTCAGTTTTTAAATAAAGCACTTTTACAAGAGAGTGGCCATAACCTTTTAATAAGGAAAATACAATTCGTCTGGAAGTAAAACAGCCGAAACGCAAGACTTGGTGTGTGATATGATATTTTCTTTATCGGTTAAACCTTTATTTTTAAGAAGTTTTATAGAATTGGCCTTTGAACTATATTTTAGATAAATCAAAAAATATATTGCGGCTAAAAAAAATACTATTATCGCAGTCAAAGTCATGGTCTAATAATTTAGATATTATACAGTTAGGACGCTAATCTTTCAAATAAGTCACATAATTTTGAAAGAATTTAAGAAAATCGTAACATTACAACACCAAAAAAAATCACATGGAAGACCAAGAAAACATTTCTGAAATTAAGGCAGACCACGAAACTATTATAGAAAATAAAGAACTTAATTTCATAGAAGCCCTTATTCCTGTTGTTCTTCTTATGGCACTCTTGTTTTATAATATCTTTTTTGCCGATGGCTCACTTTTAGGCGATTACTCAAATCAATTTATCTTATTAATTGGTGGTGCTATTGCTGCCATTGTGGGTCTATTTAATAAAGTATCTTTAAAACGCATGTATACCGAAATTTGGGAAAATATAAAAAGTGTTTTTATCCCAATCATGATTTTATTTCTAGTAGGTGCATTAGCAGGAACATGGTTAGTTAGCGGTGTAATACCTGCCATGGTTTACTATGGTTTACAAGTGTTAAGTCCAGAAATATTTTTACCAGCTTCTGTAATTATAGCAGCCATAATTTCTATTGCAACGGGAAGCTCCTGGACCACATCTGCAACCGTAGGTATTGCGCTTGTAGGTATTGGCACAGCTTTAGGTATAAACCCAGGCATGATAGCTGGGGCTGTAATTTCGGGTGCCTATTTTGGAGATAAAATGTCGCCATTAAGTGACACCACTAACCTTGCTCCTGCTATGGCCGGAACCGATTTGTTTACGCATATTAAATACATGACCATTACTACGGTACCAACCATAATTATCACGCTTATTGTTTTTGCCGTTATAAGCGCCTCAATAACAACTACTGGTAGTGCAGATATTAGTAATTTACTAAGTACTATAGACACTACATTTACTATTACACCTTGGTTATTTTTGGTTCCAATAACAGTTGTTGCATTAATTCTTTTAAAAACAAAACCTTTAATAGCATTATGTTCTGGTGTTATTTTGGCAGCTATATTTGCCTTTATTTTTCAAGGTAACATACTAGAAGGATTAGGAGATTCTAAATTCTCGGCTATAATAACTTCTATTCTTACAGATACTCAAATTACTACCGATAACGAGAAACTTAACGATCTTTTTTCTGCTGGAGGCATGCAAGGTATGTTATGGACCATTTACTTAATTCTTTGCGCCATGGTTTTTGGTGGAATTATGGATGGTATTGGTGCTCTTGCCAGAATTACAAGTGCCTTACTCTCAGTGGCTACTTCTATTTTTGGACTATTTGCCAGTACCGTAATAAGTTGCTTAGGTTTAAACGCCATTGCTTCCGATCAATATTTGGCCATAGTAATTCCTGGGAAAATGTTTAAAAGAGCCTATGAAGACCGTGGATTAGCCCCAGAAAACTTAAGTAGAACCTTAGAAGATTCTGGTACAGTAACATCGGTTTTAATACCTTGGAATACCTGTGGCGCATACCAATCTGGTGTTTTAGGCGTTGGTGTTGGCGAATATTTCTTGTATGCTATTTTTAATTGGCTAAGTCCTTTTACAACACTACTTTTTGCTGCTTTAAACTTAAAAATTAGACAGTTAAAAACAAGCAAATAAACCTAAGCTATACAAGATTAACTTCAGTATAAATTATATCTATTCCTAGATAAAAATTTAAAATTTTATTAATTCTGATAACGCATTTTCAAGTGTATATTTGCACAAGAATAAAACAATCAGTAATTATAAAATTTTAATAAAATGGCATTAGTAGGAAAAAAATTTCCAGATTTAAACGTTGACGCAATGAACGAAATGGGCGATACTTTTAAAGTAAACGTTCTAGAAGAAGCGGTAAATAACAAAAAGAAAGTTGTATTGTTTTGGTACCCAAAGGATTTTACTTTTGTTTGTCCAACAGAATTACATGCTTTTGAAGCTGCTAAGGCAGAATTCGAAAAAAGAAACACTATCGTAATAGGAGCATCTTGTGATACTCCAGAAGTACACTTTGCATGGTTAAGTACTGCTAAAGATAATGGCGGAATTGAAGGTGTAACTTACCCTATTCTTGCAGATAGCAACCGTAATTTATCTAGCATCTTAGGTATTTTAGATATTACTAACGAAACTTACGACGAAGCTACAGGAACTGTACAAGTTGAAGGCGATAACGTAACATACAGAGCTACATATATTATTGACGAAGACGGTGTTGTACAACACGAAAGCATTAACAATATGCCATTAGGTAGAAATGTTGGTGAGTACCTTCGTTTAGTAGATGCTTTAACGCACGTTCAAGAAAAAGGAGAAGTTTGTCCTGCAAACTGGGAAGAAGGAAAAGACGCTATGAGCGCTAATGCAAAAGCAACTGCAGAGTATTTAGCTGCACATTCTAACTAATTAATAATTACAAGTAGTAAAATCCAAATTCCGAAAACTACAGATTAACAGCTTTTGGAATTTGGAATTTTACTCCTATAAATTTAAACATTATGGTACAAGAATTAAGTCAAGATAATTTAGCCGAAATTATTGCTGCTAACAATACTGTTGTAGTACAATATTCTGCAACTTGGTGTGGTAACTGTCGTATTATGAAACCAAAAGTTAAGAAATTAGCTAGCGAGTTAGAAAATATTACGTTTGTTATCGCTGATGCGGAAAAATTTCCAGAATCAAGAAAATTAGCTACGGTAGATAACTTACCAACTTTTGCAACCTTTAAAGGTGGTGCTTTTGTAAACCAAACGCAAACCAATAAGTTAGAGGTTTTAAAAGAATTAGTTGACGAAGTAGCATAATAAAACAACTTACGTTTTCGTAATTTACACTAAGTCTAGTAAAAGTGCGGAAATGAAAAAAATATATTAATCAATGAAACTACCAGTAATAAAACACTTAACACAATTTATAGAAGACAATGATGAAGACTATATAGTTGAAACCATTGAAACTCTAGAAGCCTTAACCGAAGTATCTTCGTTAAAAGATGAAGAATTAGACGTTATTGGAGAGCTAATCTCTAACATGTATGGCGCCATTGAAGTTAATAAAATGATTAAAGAAGGTACCTCTAAAAAGGATGCCGTTAATAACTTTATGAAACGTGTTTTAGGTTCTATTGATAAATAAATTAGAAAAAGAAAAATGACTATTTAAAAACCACTTTGCGAAAGCAAGGTGGTTTTTTGTTTGTATTGAGTTTTGTAAGAAAAATTATTTATATTTACCGGATAACAACAAAAAAAAACTTAGCATATTCTGGTTTATTTGCGGGATATCGTTAATGAATATTATTATATAACGAGTTACCAACAAGCTAAAAACCAACCGCATCTCAAATGATTAAATCTATATCCGTAAAACAAATTGCAACATTTGATAATGATGGAACAACAATAGATAATCTAAAAAAAGTAAACTTTATTTATGGGGCAAATGGTTGTGGAAAAACAACACTTTCAAACTATTTACACGATATAGAAGAAACAAAATTTGAACATTGTTCATTAGATTGGGAAAGTGAACCGATAAAGACTTTAGTCTACAATAAAGAATTCCGAACAAGAAATTTTGGTAATGGAAAACTTGGTGGTGTTTTTACTTTGGGAGAAGCAACCGCAGACCAAATACAAGTAATTGAAGAAAAAGGAAATCTATTAAAAGAACTGAAAACCGAGAGAATCAAAAAAAAAGAAACTCTTGAAGGAATATCAAAAAAGAAAGATGAATTATTAATAGCTTTTAAAGAGTTTTGTTGGTCTAATATTTATAAAAAATACGAAACCACTTTTAAAGATGCTTTTGTCGGTTTTCAAAATAAAGAAAAATTCAAATCCAAAATTCTATTTGATACTAAAAACAATACTTCTGACCTAAAACAACTTGATTACTTAAAAGAGAAATCTAAAACTGTTTTTGGAGAAAGACCTGAAAATATATCATTATTAAGTTCTATTCAATTTGCTAGAATTATTGAAATTGAAAAATCTATTATTTGGCAAAAAATAATTATCGGAAAAGCTGATGTTAATATTGCAAAATTAATTCAGAAATTGAACATTAACGATTGGGTTAACCAAGGTCAAAGTTATTTGCAAGAAGATGAAACTTGTCCTTTTTGTCAAGAAAACACGATAACTGAGGATTTCAAAAAACAATTAGATAGTTTTTTTGATGGAGAATTTATAGATGATATAAAAACTATTAAAAATTTAAGGGAAGAATACCTTTTGTTGTCTTCTAACTTGATAAATGAACTAAATCAATTAGAAACGAATCAAAAAAACGACAAAAACAATAAGCTTGAATTAGAAAAATACTCAGCCTACTTAAAAACACTAATAAGCCAAATTACAGCAAACAAGGAGCTATTAAGCAATAAAGTTAAAGAACCTAGTAGAAGTGTTGAACTAATTAATTTAGATGAGCAATTTGAGCTTATATCAAATCTAATTGGCAATGCAAACTCTGAAATAACTAAAAACAATCTTATAGTAAGTAATTACAATACCGAACGAGAAACATTAATAAAACACGTATGGAAATACTGTTGTAACGAATTCACAACCCAAATAACAAAATTCAATGCAGATAACTCTGGTATTGAAACAGGAATTACTGCATTAAAATCACAAATTCAAGAAAAGCTAAATGCTTATAACACACTAGATACTGAAATTAAAAATTTGAGTAAAAATGTCACTAGTATTCAGCCTACAATTGACGAAATTAATAGACTTCTAATCAACTATGGTTTTATTAATTTCAAAATTGTACCTGCAACAGAAGATGGTTTTTACCAAATACAAAGAGAAGATGGAACAATTGCAGAAAAAACTTTAAGTGAAGGAGAAGTTACGTTTATTACATTTTTATACTACCTACAATTAACCAAAGGCGGACTTAATGAAGAAAGCGTAAATGATGAACGAATACTTGTTATTGACGACCCAATATCTAGTTTAGATAGTAATGTTCTTTTCATTGTTAGCACATTAGTTAAAGAAATAGCAAAAAAAATAAAAATAGATGAAGGAAATATTAAACAATTGATTTTATTAACTCATAACGTCTATTTTCATAAAGAAGTGTCATATGAAGGACTTAATCGAAGAGGTCAAAAACCTTCTTTTTGGATTTTACGAAAAAACAATAATCAATCTATAATTCATTCATATGGAGAGCAAAATCCAATACAATCTTCATATGAATTATTGTGGCGTGAAATAAAGGAATGGGAACACAATTCGGGAATCACTATTCAAAATACTATGAGAAGAATTTTAGAAAATTTCTATAGTATTTTAGGTAATAAAAGGGATGATTTTCTAATTAACAAATTTGAATCTAGAGAAGAAAAAGACATTTGTCGCTCTCTTCTAAGCTGGACAAATGAAGGTTCTCATACTCTTCCTGATGACTTATATATTGAAGCACCTGATGATACGATTGTCAAATATATAGAAGTGTTTAAGAATATTTTCTATCACACAGAAAACAAAGGACATTACTTAATGATGATGGGAATAGAAGATGAAGAATAAAGCCAGTTGGTAACACTGTATAAAAATAATAAGGGTTAAGTGCCATACCCAAAGTTGGTGCATATTAACAAAGTCCGCCAAATTTACAATTTGACAGTTAAAAGAAAAATAACGGTAAAATTGTAAATTTGGCTAAGCGCTAAATCCGAAAGTAAGTGCATTTTTAATCCCTTACTATTCTTATACTAACCGTTAGCAAACATAAATACCCGACAATGGGTATTGACTTATCGACATTTAATTCACATTTTTGTAATCTTAAAACTAAATCTGATGAAAAAAATATTCTTAATTTTTATTTCAATTCTTTTATTCGGTTGTTCTGAGGACGAACAAAATCCTGAAACAACAATAAAAGAAAGTTTCAATTTGACAACTGAAAATTCATCTGTGATGCCTTTAGGCTTTGTTATTGTGAATACAGATGTTCCTCTTAGTCAAGACACATACAGCGGAAAGTTTGGAAATCAAGAAATTGAATTGAAAAAATCATCTGATAATGAATTGGTTTTTCTTATTCCAGAAATTAATCAAGGAAATCAATTATTAGAATTGACTATTGGCAATAAAAGTGGAAATTTAGATTTTCAAGTTTTAAATAACGATGTTCAAAATATTGAACAAGTTATAGCCAATGAAGTAATTACACCATTCAATTCATTTAATAATGAAATAACCAATTTATTAAACAGCAACGTTTATAACGAAGAGATAACTACACAACTAGAAACATCCCAACTCATTTTAAATAATTATCTCACTCAATTATCTCAAATTTCGAATGATGAGAAAAGAGAAGTAGCGAGATTTTTTAATGCTAATCCAATTTTCACGACCGATTATTTAAATTTAGAAAAAAGAAATTCAAGTTTTAATCCAGCTTGGGATTGTTTAAGAGATAATAAAGCAAAAATTGTTTTAACCTCTGTTGGCATTGTCGCATTTGTAAAAATAATTGTGTTGTCTGGGTCAACACCTATTGGCCCAATTGCAGCAGCTGTGGGTGTAACAGGAGGTATTTATGCTGCTGTTTCTATAGTTAGCGCTATAAATGAATCGGTTTTAGACGAATGTTTCTTGCCAATAGAAAATCTACTAAATGACTCAGAGGGAAACTCCGATAATTTTGAAATAGATAATAATTCTTTTGAACCTTTTTCAATAAAAACAAAAATTCGTCATCTAATTTCAACTGATGTGAATGGAAATAATGCAATTGTATCTATACTAATTAGTAAACTTAATTATATTAAGTCCAAATGGCTGGATATTAAAAACTATATTAATGATAAAGTATCTAACGCAACAAGTTGGTTTTGTGGTTGGTTTTCTTCTGGTTGTCCTAATTATAACTTAATAACGTATGATTTTGAAGGAATTCCTAACAGTTCTGATGAATTTGAAACACCTGGGGATAGTGAATTTATTTTTATAGAAGATTTTCCGTCTGATGTAGATGTTGAAGTCAACATTGCCTCTGATAATTCGATAAATTTAAAATTTAATTCTGATGAAAATTCATTGCCCAGAACTGTCACTGGTAAAATAAAATATGATGATGGCGATTTTATTACGACAAATGATTTCTCTGTAACTATTGAAGATGTTGATATTCACCCATCTTGGGCAACTGGAGCTTGGTTTTGGTGGCATAATCAAGGATTTGAGTCAAATGATGGAACAGGTTGTTGGACAACTATAACAAGAAATATTGATGGTCAAACCATCTATTTTAGATATTATCCAGAATCATTTTTTAGATACATATTACTTTCAGATGGTACAGCTACGCAAAGACAGCCAACTCAAGGTTGCGAGGATGTACCAGGCGATATTGAAAATGGGACTTGGTCGGTAAGAAATAATGTTTTGGAAATAATTATTAATGGTGAATTATACTTTCAACTAAATGATTTCAATGAGAATAATCAAACTTATGAAAAAATAGATGAATATTCTGGAGTGTATTATCTTGATTATTTTCAAAGATAAATCAACTCAATTTATTGAACTACAGAGCTTTGTTACAACTGTTACGACCAAGTTACGTTTGCCAACACCCGTATAAAACAAATAAAAAAACAATAAACAATTTACTTATAGCTCATTAAATTCACCTATTTTCACGCGTTAGGGATTGCAGTGAAAAGCCCACAGCCTGACGAAGGAAGTGCGAGGACTTGCAACCTTTCGACTTTGCTCAAGACAGGCTTCAAGCCCGACCCTTGGGGGGTGCCCAAATTTTCACAAAAAACACATCTCATTTTTAACCGCTATACCAACAGGCTGTAAAAACCCTATTTTAAAAGTTCTACAAGCTCACTAAACCCTTTTTCCTGTGCATAATTTAAAGCTGTTTTACCTTTAAAATCTTTAATTGTTTTATCGGCCTGATGTTCTAAGAGTAATTTTACGCTTTCAATTTTATTGTATTGGGTTGCAAAAGACAAGGCTGTGGTTCCGTTAATATTAACTTCGTTTACATCTGCCCCATGCTCAATTAAATACTTTGCAAATGCTATATTGCCTTTAAAACTCACCCCAATTAAAGCGGTATTACCCGAGGCATCTTTTGCATTTATGGGTGCATTATGCGCTATTAATATTTTGGTTGCCGCTTCGTTATCAAAATAAGTAGCCAGAATTAATGGTGTAAACCCACGCTCGTCTTTGGCTTCGGCTAATTTAGGGTTGGCACTTAACAAGGCCTTTAACACGCTGGTTTGTCTGTTTTTTATACTCTCAAAAAGGCTATCAATATTTTCCATGTTTTTAATTGTATTATACCTGATTTTCACTTTATGTTAATTAGTTACGCTGTGTTAGTTCGAGTGATTTTTTTATTAAAAAAATTGTATCGAGAACAAGTAAAACTCGTTATTTAAGTTATAGCGCCTACACGTTTTTTAAAGCATAACATTAAAATGTAAAACGGGATTATTTTTATTTCTATTCAATAAAAAAGGAATGAATTTTTAAATCCATTCCTCTTTTCTGCTATGTTAATTATTATTATTTTATATCGAAACGATCTGCATTCATTACTTTAGTCCAAGCAGCTACAAAATCTTTAACAAAGCGTTCTTTGTTATCATCTTGCGCATATACTTCGGCATAAGCACGTAAAATGGCATTAGAACCAAATACTAAATCTAGTCGTGTTGCGGTATATTTTACAGCACCTGTATTACGGTTTTTAATTTCGTAAGTACCGTTATCCAATGGTTTCCATTCGTAAACCATATCGGTAAGGTTCACAAAGAAATCGTTTGTTAATGCGCCTACTTGCTCTGTAAACACACCGTGTTTTGTACCGCCATAGTTGGTTCCCATAACACGCATACCTCCAACTAAAACAGTCATTTCGGCAGCCGTTAAACCTAATAGTTGCGTACGATCTAACATAATTTCTTCTGGACTAACCGTATATTGTTTTTGTTGGTAATTTCTGTAACCATCTACCAACGATTCCATAGATTCAAAAGAATCTACATCGGTCATCTCTTGCGTAGCATCTCCTCTACCTGGAGCAAAAGGCACAGTCATGTTCATGCCTGCATTTCTAATGGCACGCTCAACACCTACATTACCGGCTAGTACAATGGTATCGGCAACACTAATTCCAAATTCTGCTGCAATAGGTTCTAAAACAGCTAATACCTTTTGTAGTTTTGCTGGCTCATTACCTTCCCAGTTTTTTTGAGGCTCTAAACGGATACGCGCTCCATTGGCGCCACCTCTAAAATCACTTCCTCTAAATGTTCTTGCACTATCCCAAGCCGTAGTAACTAATTCTGAAATACTTAAATCTGCTGCTGCAATTTTAGCTTTTACCGCCTCAACATCATAATTGGCATTACCTTTTGGAATTGGATCTTGCCAAATTAATTCTTCTTGAGGTACATCTGGACCAAACCAACGGTCTTTAGGTCCCATATCGCGATGTGTTAATTTAAACCAAGCACGAGCAAAAGTATCTGAAAAGTACTCAAAATCATTCATAAACTTTAATGAAATCTCTCTGTAAATTGGGTCCATTTTCATGGCCATATCTGCATCGGTCATCATTGGGTTTAATCTTGTAGTTAAATCTTCAACATCTACCGGTTTATCTTCTTCCTTAATGCTTACAGGCTCCCATTGATCGGCTCCCGCAGGACTTTTTCTAGATTCCCACTCGTGGTTAAATAGCATTTCGAAAAAGCCATTATCCCATTTTGTTGGATGCGTTGTCCAAGCACCTTCTAAACCACTTGTTACAGTATATCTGCCTTTACCTGTTTTAGTTGGATTTGCCCATCCTAAACCTTGTGCTTCAACCCCTGCAGCTTCTGGCTCCGGACCTAAAATACTAGCATCGCCATTACCGTGTGTTTTACCTACAGTATGTCCACCGGCTGTTAAGGCCACAGTTTCCTCATCGTTCATGGCCATACGTTTAAATGTTTCACGAACTTGTTCTGCTGTTTTTAATGGGTCTTGTTTACCGTTTACACCTTCTGGGTTTACATATATTAACCCCATTTGTACGGCTGCTAGAGGGTTTTCCATGGTATTTGGAGCTTCTACATTGGTATAACGCTCATCACTAGGCGCTAACCATTCTTTTTCTGCACCCCAATACACATCTTTTTCTGGATGCCAAACATCTTCACGACCAAAAGCAAAACCATAGGTTTTTAAGCCCATACTCTCGTAAGCAATAGTTCCTGCTAGGATAATTAAATCTGCCCAACTTACACTATTGCCGTATTTCTTTTTAATGGGCCAAAGCAGACGTTTAGCCTTATCTAAACTTACGTTATCTGGCCAAGAGTTAAGCGGTGCAAAACGAATGTTACCTGTGCCTCCGCCACCACGCCCGTCGGCTAATCTGTAAGACCCTGCAGAATGCCACGCCATTCTAATCATTAAGCCTCCATAATGTCCCCAATCTGCTGGCCACCAATCTTGACTATCGGTCATAAACTCATGAAGATCTTTTTTAAGCCCTTCAACATCTAAGCTTTTTAAGGCTTCTTGATAATTGAAATCTTCTCCTAAAATTTTTGTTTTAGTATCGTGCTGATGCAAGATATCTAGGTTTAAGCTATTAGGCCACCAATCGGTTACTGTCTTTTCGGTTGTTGTAAGTGCGCCTTGCATAAAAGGACATTTACCAATGTCTCCAGAATTATTATGATCCATAATTATATATTTTTTGTAGTTTATTGCTTTACAATGTTACCGATTAAATCTCTTGAAAAACCATAAATAAAATTGATTGTTTTTATTTTAACATAACAAATACTTATAGTTTTAAGATTTAATTGCCCCATAAATTTAATCAAACTTAAGGTAGGGAACAAAAAAACTGCTTCAAAAAATGAAGCAGTTTTTACACAATCTTAATAAATCCCTAATAAATTAAGATTTTGGTAACAATACCGTATCAATAACATGAATAACACCATTATATTGGTTAACATTTGCTATAGTAACCATAGCAGAATTGCCGTTTTCATCGGTTATATAAACGTCTTTATTTTTTAACCAAGCCGTAATGGTTCCGCCACTTACAGTTTTAATTGCTGCTTTACCATTTCCTTTTTTAATTAGTTCTAAAACTGCTTTAGCATTCCATTTTCCTGCAACAACATGGTATGTTAATATACCTTGTAACATGGCTTTATTTTCGGGTTTTACTAAAGTTTCAAAAGTACCTTCTGGTAATTTTGCAAAAGCTGCATTTGTTGGAGCAAATACGGTAAACGGCCCTTCGCTAGATAAGGTTTCTACTAAATCGGCTGCTTTTACTGCTGCTACCAAAGTAGTATGGTCTTTAGAGTTAACTGCATTTTCTATTATATTTTTACTGGGATACATTTCTGCACCACCAACCATTACGGTTTGTTCTTTCATCATTTTATCTTTCTTCATCATTTTTTCTTGGGCGAATCCTGATATTGAAGTAAAAATAACTGCGGCTAATACTGTAGATTTAAATAATTTTGACGTTTTCATAATATTACTTTTGTTTTAAAATTTGATTATTATTTATTTACAGTTACACTAACGAGGTTTAGTACTATGCGGTTTTTAAATAGTACTGATTTTAACAGGACCTTAACGATTGCCTTTCGTTAAAAACCAATTTAAAAGCAAGAAACACGCACATTTTTAGAGGATTAAAAAATTATAAAACAAATAGTTTAAACATCTATTTATTCTTAATTTTACGAAACTAATAAAAAAACAAATAATCATGGCAACAGTAACCTTAAAAGGAAACCCAATAAACACATCAAGTAATTTACCTGAAGTTGGAACAAAAGCACCAGACTTTTTATTAACTACAACCGATTTGGCAGTGCATAGTTTAACCAACTATAAAGGCAGTAAGGTGGTTTTAAATATATTTCCTAGTATTGACACAGGCACTTGTGCACAATCTGTAAGAACATTTAACAAGGAAGCAAGCGAATTAGGAAACACCAAAGTATTATGTGTTTCTCGCGATTTACCTTTCGCTCAAGGTCGTTTTTGTGGTGCCGAAGGTTTAGATAATGTTGTAAATTTATCTGACTTTAAAGATGGAAGCTTCGGTAAAACCTACGGTTTAAATATTGTTGATGGCCCATTAGAAGGTTTACACTCGCGTTGTGTAGTTGTACTTGATGAAAACGGCACTGTAAAATACACGGAGCAAGTTGGAGAAATTGTAGACGAACCAAATTACAAAGCTGCCCTAGAAGCGCTTCAAGATGCCTAAAAAAGAATCATTTTTAGTAAACCGATTAAAAAGTGTTGGATATGCCTTTAAGGGCGCTGTCCTACTTTTAAAAACCGAGGCTAGTATAAAAATTCAGTTCGTAATAGCTATTTTTGTTACGATTTTGGGGTTTTATTACAACATTTCATCAACAGAATGGATTGTCCAGATATTAGCCATAGGTTTAGTTATGAGTGTTGAAGGTGTAAATACTGCTATTGAAGAAATTGCAAATTTTATTCATCCAGAACGTCATGACAAAATTGGTTTAATAAAAGATATAGCTGCAGGGGCTGTTTTTATAGCCTCTGTTTTTTCTAGTATTATTGGGCTTATTATATACATTCCTAAAATATTTTAAGGGCAATTTAAAAGTGCCCCTTGTCTTCTTATCGCACTTTTAAAAAAAATTACATGCCTTGCTTAGCAATTTTTAAAAATAAAGTTTCGTTAACGTTAGTAATTTGTATTTTTGTTCAGTTATAAAATACAATCCAAATTTTTGAAATCGCACACCATTAATGGCTAAAAGCAAACCAAAGACTAAAAAAGAACCTAGAAAAAAATTAAAAGCACCTAGTTTTAAATTGTCTAGTCAACAAAAGTTGGTTTTAGGGAGTTTTCTTGTTATTACAGGACTATTGCTTTTTATTGCCTTTGTTTCTTTTCTATTTACAGGAGAAATAGACCAAAGTACACTATCCGACTTTACATCTCGAGAAGTAAAAACACAAAACTGGTTAAGTAAATCTGGCGCTTGGTTAAGCGACTTTTTTATACAACGTGGTTTTGGCGTAGCATCCTTTATATTTTCGGGATTAATATTTTTATCTGGTGTTTATGTTTTAATGAACATCGCGACTACCAAATTAAGAAAACACTGGTTTTGGGGGGTGCTTATAATTATTTGGTTGTCTATTCTTTTTGGATTCTTTGGAAATAAAAACGATATTTTAGGTGGTGTAGTTGGTTTTGAAATTAATAGCTTCCTACAAGACTATATTGGCAAAATTGGTACTTCTCTCCTACTTTTATTTGGGTTAATAACCTATTTAGCCATTCGATTTAAAGTAACTTTCGAGAGTATTACAAATCTTTTTAAATCGGCCAAGAAAGATATTAAAGATGAGCTTCAAGACATGAAAGATGATGTTGTTGTTCCTTTTGATAATAGTTTATCTGATGAAGCTGAAGCTATAAAAACAGCGCACGAATTAGCTTTAGAAACTAAAACACCAGAACCGAAACCTATAGTTACCGAACCTAAACCTGTAGTTACTAAACCAAAAATAGAAACGGCGCCTTTAGAAGTAAAAATACCAGAACCAGAAATTGAAGAAGAACCCGAAGCCTTAGAAATAAAGGTTGAAGAGGTTATTGAAGAAGGTTCTGAAAATGATAATTTAGCTAACAAGCTTGTTGAAGACTTTGGGCAGTTTGACCCCACTTTAGAGTTATCAAAATACCAATACCCACCGCTCGATTTATTAAAAAAGTACGATACCGAAGGTATTACTATTAACCAGGAAGAGCTTGAAGAAAACAAAAACAAAATTGTTGATACACTAAACAATTATAAAATTGGTATTTCTAGTATTAAAGCAACCATAGGACCAACAGTTACATTATATGAAATTGTACCCGAAGCCGGAATTCGTATTTCTAAAATTAAAAATTTAGAAGATGATATTGCATTATCACTTGCCGCATTAGGGATACGTATTATTGCTCCAATTCCTGGAAAAGGTACTATTGGTATCGAGGTACCAAACAAAAATTCTACTATAGTTTCAATGCGCTCTGTTATTGCTTCAAAGAAATTTCAAGCCTCAGAAATGCATTTACCTATTGCTTTAGGTAAAACCATTAGTAACGAAACTTTTGTAGTCGATTTAGCTAAAATGCCTCACTTGCTTATGGCTGGTGCTACGGGTCAAGGTAAATCTGTTGGTTTAAATGCCGTTTTAACCTCGTTACTTTACAAAAAACACCCTGCCGAAGTTAAGTTTGTTTTGGTCGACCCTAAAAAAGTAGAGCTTACGCTTTTCAATAAAATTGAACGTCATTATTTAGCAAAACTTCCAGACGAAGCCGATGCTATTATTACAGATAATACTAAAGTTATCCATACGCTAAACTCGTTATGCATAGAAATGGATAACCGTTACGAAATGCTAAAAAATGCACTTTGTAGAAATATAGCAGAATACAACGTTAAGTTTAAAGCTAGAAAACTAAACCCTAACGATGGGCACCAATATTTACCATACATTGTTTTGGTGGTTGATGAGTTTGCCGATTTAATTATGACTGCTGGTAAAGAAGTAGAAACACCAGTTGCCCGATTAGCCCAATTAGCGCGTGCCATTGGTATTCATTTAATTATAGCAACGCAACGTCCTTCCGTTAATGTAATTACGGGTATTATTAAAGCAAATTTCCCTGCACGTATTGCCTTTAGAGTATCTAGTAAAATCGATTCGCGAACTATTTTAGATGCTGGAGGAGCCGACCAACTTATTGGTCGCGGAGATATGCTATACACTCAAGGAAACGACATGATAAGGATACAATGTGCCTTTGTGGACACGCCAGAAGTTGAAAAAATAGTAGACTTTATTGGTGCACAAAAAGCATATCCAGATGCTTATTTACTGCCAGAGTATGTTGGCGAAGAAAGTGGCACAAGTCTTGATATAGATATATCCGATAGAGACAAACTGTTTAAAGATGCGGCTATAGTTATTGTAACAGCACAACAAGGTTCGGCCTCGTTATTGCAACGTAAATTAAAATTAGGTTATAATAGAGCTGGTAGAATAATCGATCAATTAGAAGCAGCAGGAATAGTAGGTCCTTTTGAAGGTAGTAAGGCAAGACAAGTATTAGTTACAGATTTAATTGCCTTAGATCAACATTTAGAAAACGAAATATAATTAAGTACCTTTTTCGCATACGCGGAATTAAAAAATTTAAATTTTCAATGAAAAAATTATTAACTGTATTATTAATTACACTTTCAATAAACGCCTTTGCTCAAAACAAGGCTAAAACATTATTAAATGAAGTTTCAGAAAAAGTAAAAAGCTATGACAATATTTCTCTAGATTTTAAATACACTTTAGAAAATATATCAGAAAACATAAAGCAAGAAACTAAAGGTGATGTGGTTATGCAAGGTGAAAAATACCGATTAAACATACTTGGTATTACAAGACTTTTTGATGGTAAAACCATGTACAGCATTAGCACTGAAGATGAAGAAGTAACCATTACATCAAACATCGATGAAGAAAATGATGCCATTACACCAAGTAAAATGCTTTCGTTTTATGAAGATGGTTATACATACACTTTAGATATCGTTCAAAATATAAACGGCAGAAAAATACAGTACGTTAAACTTTTACCGATCGACTCGAATTCCGAAATAAAAAGTATTCTTTTAGGTATTGATGCACAAACAAAACACATCTATAACCTGATTCAAATAGGCGAAAACAGTACAAAAACAACACTTACTGTTAATTCTTTTAAAACTAATGAGCCTTTATCAAAAACCTTATTTACCT
The DNA here is from genome assembly GCF_046736315.1 of Algibacter sp. AS12. Classification (NCBI taxonomy): domain Bacteria; kingdom Pseudomonadati; phylum Bacteroidota; class Flavobacteriia; order Flavobacteriales; family Flavobacteriaceae; genus Algibacter; species Algibacter sp. AS12. The sequence goes on along the minus strand of NZ_CP151841.1, from coordinate 3,476,639 downwards.
TTGATGCTAATAAATATCAAGATTATTACATTAATAAATTAGATTAGGCCCAAACGAGTGAAAATTCTAGATCGCTACATAATAACAACATACCTTAAAACTTTTTTCAGCGTGTTTATCATACTCATGCTGATTTTTGTTTTACAAACCATATGGCTTTACATAAAAGAGCTAGCCGGTAAAGATTTAGATATTGTAATAATTTTTAAGTTTTTGGCTTATTTTATGCCTAAGCTTATCCCTTTAGTTTTGCCGCTTACCATTCTTTTAGCATCTATTATGGTGTTTGGTAGTTTTGCAGAAAACTATGAGTTTGCAGCCATGAAATCCACAGGTATTTCGTTACAACGTGCCATGTCTGGGTTAAGTGTTTTTATTGTAGGCTTGGGTATTGTAACTTTTTTCTTTTCAAACAATGTTATTCCTTGGGCAGAGCTTAATTCATATAACCTAAGAAAAAACATTGCTAAACTAAAACCTTCAATGGCTATTGCCGAAGGCCAATTTAACCCCATAGAGTCTACACCATATAATATAAAGGTTGAAAAGAAAAGTGGTGATAGAAACCAATATTTAGAAGATGTTACCATACATCTTAAAGGCGATGATGGCAGATCTAATGCTACCGTAATTACCTCTAAAACTGGCGAACTTGCTAGTCAAGAAGACTCTAATGTTTTAAAGCTTATTTTAACCGATGGTTATTATTATAGCGATATTAACCCTAAAAAGAGAGCCGATAAAAATAAAAAGCCCTTCGTAAAAAGTAAGTTTGAAACTAAAATTATAAACATCGATTTATCTAACATGAATGATGTCGATTTTGATGAGCAGTCGCAAACCGACAAATACAACATGTTAGACGTTAATGGATTAACCAAAACAATCGATTCATTGGTATTAAAATATAACGATGAAACTGAAGCTTTTTCTAAAAATCTATTCACTCGTACCGGAATTACGCAGAAAATGCCAACTAGAAAAAGAATTAGTGATACCATCAATTATGATGGCCCCATTCTCGATCTATTCGATACGAAGCAGAAAATACAATTGGTGGATGTTACTTCAAAATCCATGATTAGCTCCAAACAATTTATAAATACAAGAGATGCCTCAATGAAGGTTTCTAAAACATGGCTTAACAGACATGTTATTTCTCTCCATGAAAAATTTGCCTTAGGTTTTGCCTGTGTAATTTTATTCTTCGTTGGTGCACCTCTAGGCGCTTTAATTAGAAAAGGTGGTATTGGCTTACCGTTAGTTATTGCTATACTCCTATTTTTAACCTATCACTTTATTGGCATTTTTGCTATGAATAGTGCTAAATCTGGAGATTTCAATCCCATTCTAGCACCTTGGTTCTCAACATTACTCATGCTTCCATTGGGTGTTTTCTTAACTAAAAGAGCAACGGCCGATAGAGGTTTAGTGGATTTTGGAGGTATTGTAGAACCTTTTAAAAAGCTATTTAAAATAAAAGAAAAAGATGCTGTCGATTTTAAATTTTTACAAAATTATAATAATGAAGAGCTAATTAACACCATTAATAATTTTGATACGTTAAACCATGATGAAGCTGTAAAACATCATGATGAAGCTGTAAAACATAAAGCGCTTGAGTTATTAACCTCAAGAGGTTTAACCACTTCAGACTTAAGAGCAAGCCATTTAGCTATCAATGAATGTTACGACACTACTGAAGCTATAAGCACAAATTACAAAGAACATTCTAAATTCGCCATAGTGCTTTATATTATAGGTATTGTATTGCTAGTCCTGTTCTTTGTGTTTAAAAATAATAAATTAGTACCGCTGGCAACAGCATCTATACAACTTAGTATTATTTCATTGATATTATTTGTTGTGTATTATATAAAATCGATAATTAACAGCTATCAATTTTATAATCAAATCAATAAAACAGAAAACAAACCTAGTATTGGACTTTTAATACTTGGACTGCCTTTATACTTTATTGTTCATTTTCTATTAAGAGAAAAAATAAAAACTGACTTAAAGGCCATTTGTTTAGAATCCTTAAAATAAGCCATATCTTTGCATTATGATGGTTAGCACTATGACACAAAAAGTAAAACAAGAGTTTAAGCTAAATACTATACACGAAGCTATAGACGACATAAGAAACGGAAAAGTTATTATTGTGGTCGATGATGAAAATCGTGAGAATGAAGGTGATTTTTTGGCTGCTGCCGATAAAGTAACACCGGAAATGATAAACTTTATGGCCACTCATGGTAGAGGTCTTATTTGTGCACCTTTAACCGAAAACAGGTGTAAAGAGCTTGAACTAGGCATGATGGTTCGTAACAATACGGATCCTATGGAAACTGCTTTTACAGTATCGGTAGATTTAAGAGGAAATGGTGTTACAACTGGTATATCTGCTAGCGATCGTGCAAAAACCGTACAAGCCTTAATTAACGATGATACTAAACCTTTTGAATTGGCTAGACCAGGTCATATTTTTCCTTTAGTAGCTAAAGAAGGTGGTGTTTTAAGACGTACAGGACATACCGAAGCTGCGATAGATTTTGCTAGACTAGCGGGTTTAAATCCAGCAGGTGTAATTGTAGAAATCATGAATGATGATGGTTCTATGGCTCGTTTACCAGAACTATTTAAAGTTGCTAAAAAGTTAGATTTAAAAATAGTTTCTATTGAAGATTTAGTAGCTTATAGAATGCAACATGATTCTTTAATTGATAAAAAAGAAGACTTTCAAATTGAAACTCGCTTTGGAAGTTTTAGATTAAGAGCATACAAGCAAACTACTAATAATCAAGTTCATATAGCTTTAACAAAAGGCCAATGGAGGGATAATGAAGAGGTGCTTACTAGAATTAACTCCACCTTATTTAATAATGATATTTTAGGCACATTAACCAACAATGCCGACCAGCAGTTGGACGATATGTTTAAGGTTATTAATGATGCAGGTAAAGGCGCTATACTGTTTATTAATCAAGAAATTCAATCGATGAATATATTGAGTCGATTATCCTTTTTAAAGGAACATCAAACACCAAATGAGGTAGCTAGAGCTCCAAAAATTAATATGGACAATAGAGATTTTGGTATTGGTGCCCAAATACTGCACGACTTAAACATACATAAACTTAAATTAATCTCGAACACCAAACAAACTAAACGTGTTGGTTTAATTGGTTATGGTTTGGAGATTGTGGATTATGTAAATTACTAGACCCTATAAGGTTTTAACTTAGACTTAAAATAAAAAGGAGCATAAAGTTAAATACTTTGTGCTCCTTTTACTTTTTTTAAACTTATTGTAAATCATAAACAAATCTAATACCTTCGTAATATTCAATAGAATCCCCGGAGTCATCTGAATACACGGGTAATTCAGAATTATAAATTAGTTGAGAACCTGAAATAGTTCCAACAATACTTTCTCCATTTATTAATAATGTTCTATTACTTTCTGTTTCTGACCATGTGAGATCTGCATTAAAACTTTCTCCTTGAATACAAGCAGCTTCAACCGTATTTCCATCTGCTCCAACATAAAGTGCTAAAGTACTTGCCGCTGAAAAAAGCCCAGTTTTATCACTTTTAAATGTCAGGGTTTGATTAAATGTACAATCCAATTCCGAAAACAAATCATTCGATTCAGTTCCGTCTTTGTTAAAATCATAAACATTTTCTGTAGTTATTGAAGTCACTTTCCACACCTCAACGGTAGTTACTTTCTCATCTTCATCATCACTGCAATTAAACGCTAGTAATGCGAGAAAAATTATAGTTAAACTTCTTAATTTGATGTTGATTGTTTTTGTTTTCATAATACTGATTATTTTAAATTTATTTAAGACTACTTTTAATTTTTATTCTATTTTACATTCAGATTTATATTATTTTATAATAACTTTTTCTGTAATCATCGCATTGTTATATTGTACATTTATCAAATAGATACCTACAGGTAAACCATCTAGCGCTACCCTATTTGTATTATTAACAGAGAGCACTTTTTTTCCTAATAAGTTATACATATTAATTTTATCTATTGGGTGCGAGGATTCTATATTAATAACATCTGATGTAGGGTTTGGGTATATTTTAAAACCCGATTCAAACTCTAAATTATTTGAAGATAAAGTGATTTGCTCCATATCACCATTAATAAAACCTTCGGAAAGAAGCATACTATTAACACGCAATTCTTGCACATTAACTTCACCAATTGTGTAAACCATTTGGATGCCATCAGCACTTGCTAATCCTCCTCCAGAATCTATACTATATTTGTCTATGGCTTGAGAATTTCCCAAATAGGAAATTAATAGACTTAATATTATAATTTTTGTTTTCATGATTTTATTTTTTTAGTCTGTTTTTAATTATTAATACGTGTATACAATTTTTACACCTTTAATTTTCTTTGCCCCAAAAGCGTCCCAATTTCTACAATATACTCGAACAAAATACCCGCCATTATTGTTATCTACAACATGATCGAGTGCTACCGTTTCTTCGATAATATCAGTCGAATTTCCAGTCGTTTCAATAATATCTGAAACTAAAGCAAAACCAGGTTCAAAACTTTCTTTAATTAATTGTATTGCTAGTTGAGCCTCCGAATTATCAATGTAATACACTGTAAAAGTATCTATATGTGCGCCATGAGGCAATTGTACTGAAGCCTGTAATACGCATACTGATGTAGACCCATTGGTATTAGTTATTTCTGCTCCACCCGGACCTATTGAATTGAAAAAAGAACACACCTCATTATTGGGATAAAACACAGCTGCTGGAACACTTAGTACATGCTGCTTTTTAGCAACATTTAAAGCATAAGGCACAGCCTTAAACTCAGTTGTTCCCATATCAACTAAACCATCTCCTTTATCAATTAAAACATTTAGAAAATGAGTGTCTATGCCCCACTCTATACTTGTAAAATCTGGACTTCCAGTATTTAATGTTCCTTCTCCAATATTGATAACTATAATGCCTTTATCATCGGTAGTTGGTTCGTGAATTTCAGAATACACATTGGTTTGCGCAGCACTTTTTAATATATTAAACTGCACCTCTATTTTTGTGTTGGCTATTAAATTACCACTTCCGTCTGTTATAATAGCCTTATAATTAATACCTTTTTGAGCAAAAGCCATGGTTGTTAAAAACATGATGAATAGCGTCATTTTTGTTTTCATAATTAAATCGTTTTAAATTATTTAGTTTGAAATAGTTTTTCTGCATCTGAGTAACCTACACCACTAAAACTAATTGGTGTAAAGGACAGTGTTCCCATGGCTTCATCTGCTAATTTATCTTCTTCAAAACGAATTTTCATGTGTGATACCTCCGCAGTTCCTGAAGCATTTAGGTTCGATAAATCTAAGGTGCCGCTAATTTTACTTTCTGGAACACGCTTGCCTCCTTTTACTTTAAGTTGATACATGGCACTCATAGTTCCGCCACCTTTTTTTGGTGTTTTAAGAATGGCTGTAGCTTCTTCTAATAAATCAGTATCGCCATCATAAAAAAGCTGCACACTTTCCTTACCTTTTTCTAATTGTTTTGTGAACGTAATAATAGCTGTGCGCTTTTGCGTTTTTTTATGCCGGCTTACAATACCCGAGGCTTTGGTATAATTCCAAGCTTCACCGTTTATGTTACAGAGAAATGTACCTTCCTGTTTTTTAATGGTTTCACGCGGCGTTTCTTTTTTAACGACCTCTGCCTCTGGCGTTTTATTTTCAACCGTTGTTTTTGTGTCATTTTTACAAGACAAAACAAGTATGGAGAGTAGTAAAATGACTTTGAATGCTTTCATGGGTTTAGATTAAAGTTTGTATACCATTAAATTTATAACTAACTTAAATTAAGATTTTCGCAGTAATATCTATATAAATTCAAGACCGAAATTATTTATATGTACCACACATACATGGATAATTAAAATTTGGACCAATCCCATTAAACACTTTTAAATACGTTTTAAAAGGATTACTCCCGTTTTCTATAAAAGTTGAATCTTCGATACGTATTTCTCCTATTGTTCCTCGACCACTATCTCCAGCGTTAATATTGAGCCCTTGAGCATTATTTTCATGAGCACTTGGAAAATAGGTATTATTTACATTGTAGGTAATTGGTGTAATTGCCCAAAATCGTACTTGATCAATACTACTTAAATTAGCTTCATCATAGTTTCCTAAAACTATGGCTTGGGTTATTTGCTCTAAAGTAAAAGCACGTACATTAGGATCTCCAGGATAGGTTGCTTCACACATTTTTTGTGCAGCCTGCCATCCGTGTTTTCCATTATATTGAAATCTTGCATTAGAGCTTATTGAACTTCTTCCTAAAATATAAGGTTCAGGAAGTGTAATAATTCTTTCTGCAATTTGAGAATGTTTAGCATAAGGCACTGCCATAAACTCGGTGGCATCAAAATTAATAGTGCCACCGCTATAAGTAATGCTTGTTTGTAAAAAATGAGGGTATTTACCCCATTCAATAGTGCTAAAGTCACCTATACTTGGAGTGGTGTCTGTACCTATGTTTAGTATTACTAGTCCGTTAGCATCGGTGGTGTAATTATGGTCTTCTTGATATACTACAGCCCCCGATGCTGTGTTTTGATGAATGCTAAATTGTACCGTCATGTAAGTATTGCTTAGCACATTGTCATCGGCATCTTTTAAAATGGCTTTATAGTTAAAGCCTTGTTGGGCACTTACTAATTGAGTAATTGCTACAAAACATAGCATGATTAATCCTTTTACAATGGTTTTGATTTTTAGCTTAATCGTAAACATAATTTTTTCTATTTTTTTAATTAATAATTACCTTTTTTGTAATTGTATTACTCCCATATTCTATTTTAGCCAAATACAAACCTGACTCTAATTGGCTTACATCAATTTTTGTTTGGTTTTTGCTTAAAAACAGTCGTTTTCCTTGAAGATTAAAAAACGTTACATAATTTACTGGCGAAGTACTATTAATAGTTATAAAATTTGAAGTTGGATTTGGATATACCGAAATAGCATACTCCATATCTTTGGGTTTATTAGTAGTAAGTGTAACATCAAAAGCTTCAGAAGCACTCCAAAAAGAATCTATACGTGTGAAACCTTGCCAGGATTCGATATCGCTTTTCCATGATTGGTATATTAATGATGTTTCATTATTATTAGCATCGAAAGTGCGTAGTATTCTGGATGCATTTTTCCATATGCTATTAGTATTATCCCATTCTTGCCTTATAAATTCTGTTTGGTTTCCTAACTCGTAAACAAAAAGATATTGTTCTTGATTTCTATAACCTTCATTTATATGAATTTGATAAACTTGACTTTCCAATTGTTGTAAAACATTGTAGTTGAAAAATGTTTGCAACGTTGCAAAATCATTAAAAGCACCGTCTTGTTGATTGAAACCGATGTCCTCTACCTTTTCAATTTCATTAAAGTCTGTATAGGTATACTTTATTTTCCCTACATTTTGCCAAACATAAACATCGGCATAATAGATTTGTTCTATCTCCTCTTGAAGGGTGTAAGAAGTAAGTCCGTAATCGTATAAAAATCTTTTTTCTGACACCAAATCATTACCACCATTTCTATTCTCAAAGGTTTTAGAGCTTAGTGTATTGCCGTTGTAAGTACTAATTTCTCTTCTAAAAACAGTCCATACTCCATCAATTTTTATGGCATACTGGAATCGAATTTCATTGCCCATACCATCGTAAACATAGGTATCTCTTGATGCATCAACCCAAGCTCCATCTCTCCAATTTTGTTGAATACTTTCTGTAATATTATTTGATGCATCATAATCCTTATTACGCTGATAATAATTAACCCAATTACTGCCACTAGCATGTAACCGCAATACATGTGTTTCTTTATTCCCCTCGTACCCAAACGCATAAAGTTCTCGGGTTTGGTGCAACCAATCCCCATTAAACCATGAGTAAATATGTGTTGAATCTTTTCTAAATTCGGTTTGCGAATTACTGTTTAGAAAACCTAACATAAATGCCAATACAAAAAATGTGTAATATTGTTTCATAGCGTTATTTTATAGCTGTTAATTTTAATTGTAAACACCTTTTCTAAATGATTAGTATTTAGAAAACTATTTGCTTTAGGAGAGATTGATTATTACCTAGTAAAGTCTAATTTTATTAAGCACTTTTAATTTAGGTAAATAGTTACGCTATTAATTATTCCAAATGTAAAACTCCGTTATATAAAGGAATATCACATATGTAACAATTGATGCAATATATGTAACAGGCTATTGATAACAAGGAACTCAAGCGGTTTTTATTTAGTTAAATAAAGAACCCAAGACCATTTTTTGGATTTTTTGAATTTGCATTTAAGGGAAATAATATGATGTATTGAAATGCTAATTAGATACAGTTATTTTTAACCTAATTAATTGGCTTGTATTTTTTATTAAGTATTCAACACACTTACAAGCATAAAAAAACCCTATTAAAAACTTTAGTGATTAAAGTTTTTAATAGGGTTTTTACAAGTTTAAATGATTAAAGTATTTATAGATAACTTTGTTCTATAACTAATTTATAAAGCACTAAATATTTTCTTTTATTGCTTTAACCATTTTAGAAGCACGCTCCTTAACCTCTGCCTCGGTCCATGATAATTTTATTAAACACGATATATTTCTGCCAATATAATGATCGGATTTTGGGAAAGTTTTTGTTTTAAGGTAACTTAAACCTTCTTTAACCTCTTTAGAGATTGGAAATAGCGATTTTAAGTCTTTTAAATGGTTCCATTCGCGAATGTAATGCCAGTTATTATCGTAATAATTCCAACATACATCGACACCTTCTGTCTTAAAAGCTTGAATAACTTTTCTGGTGGTTTCTAGATCTGGTAAGAAGAAGTTTAAGAAGGCACAACTTTCTACGCCGCCTTCTGGTACGGTTCTAAAAGTAACTTCTGGAATTTGAGATAAAGCGTCTCTTAATATATTGAAATTCTTTTTTTGCAGTTCTAAAAATTCTGGTAAGCGTTTTACTTGAGCTAACCCTACTGCTGCATGAAGCTCTGAAATACGAAAGTTATAGCCTAAAAAGGGGTGTGTTTCGGCTCCTCTATCATTTCCTACATGATCGTGACCATGATCGCTATAATGGTCGGCATTTAAGTAATAGTCTTTATTGTTGGTTATTACGGCTCCGCCTTCGCCGCAGGTTATGGTTTTTACAAAATCGAATGAGAAACAGCCTAAATCGCCTATGCTTCCTAGTGGCTTGCCATTATAGGTTCCGCCAATGGCTTGACATGCATCTTCGACTAGTAATATATTATGTTTTTCTGCAATGGTTTGCAATGCGTCCATATTTGCCATACTACCACACATTTGTACCACCATAATGGCTTTTGTATTTGGTGTTATGGCTTGCTCTACAGCTTCTGGGTTTAATCCTAGAGTATCGTCTATATCGACCAAAACGGGTATTGCTCCAAGCATCATTATAGCCTCGAAACTGGCTACGAAGGTGAAAGTTGGCATGATTACCTCGTCTCCCGCTCCTACTCCTGCTGATGCTAAGGCTACCGATACGGCTGCTGTACCCGATGATACTAATTGTACGTGTTTGGACTGAAATGTGTTTTGAAGTTCGGTTTCTAGTTCTTTTGCTTTCCAGTGGCCATTACGCATACCATCGAAACCGTAGCGCATAAGTACGCCGTTATCTAATACATCGTTTACTTGTTTTCTTTCTAAATCTCCAAATAATTCAAATCCTGGCATATTCTATTTTGTTTTATGTTGATTGGGACCTTGCCTTTGCGTTAGGGATTGTAGCGGCATCCTTTTTTTTGCTGCCATATATGGCAAAAAAAGATATAGCGTAAAGCCCGACCCTTGTGGTAACGCCCAAATTATTTATATGTTTATTACGGCTTCTTCGATTGGTTTTCTAACTTTTTTTAGAGTTGAAAACATGTCGTCTTCTGCGCGATAACCTATGGGTAAAAGTAATACGGATTTTAGTCCTTTTTGGTTTAATTTAAGGATTTCGTCGTATTTGGCTGGTATAAATCCTTCCATGGGGCAGGAATCGATGGCTTCGATAGCACAGACGGTTAGCAGGTTGCCTAAAGCAATGTATGCTTGGTTTTTGGACCACTCTTGACGTTCTTGCTGCGATTTACCTTGCATCATGCTTACTAAACCTTCGCGGTAGGGTTTTAATATGTTTTCTGGGGTGTTACGCGTGTTTTTTATGTTTTGGTAATAGGCCGAAACATCGATTTCCTCTATATTATCTTGTATGCAGATTACCAATAAATGCGACGCATCTAACACTTGTTTTTGGTTGTATGAGTGAACTACTAATGGCTCTCTAACTGTTTTATTTTCGATTACAACCAGTTTTATGGTTTGCAAACCAAATGATGTTGCGGTTAAATTAAAGGCTTCTGTTATGATATTTAATTTGGCCTTGGTTAGTTTTTTGGTGGCGTCGAATTTTTTTGTTGCATAACGCCACTTTAGCTGTTGTATGGTATCCATTAATATGTAATCTATTTTTGCAAAAATAAGGTTTGCTTTTATATTTATTATAATATTGCCATGCAAAATATGCAGATTTTGAAGCACTTAAAATTTATTATAAAAAAAGTTTAGTTTTTATTTGAATACAAGGAAAAAGGCTCTTATATTTGCACCCGCATTCAGGGAATACCTGATGAGGCACTCAAGGAGAATTGGCAGAGTGGTCGAATGCGGCAGTCTTGAAAACTGTTGAGGGTCACACCTCCGGGGGTTCGAATCCCTCATTCTCCGCTAGGAATTAACTATATTCCATCAAAACCCTATAAACATTATGTTTATGGGGTTTTTTAATTTTATTCAATAGCAAACAAAATGATTTAATATTAAATAAAAGGTGCGGGATTCGGTGCGTAAATTTTCAATAGAAATTACGCACCGAATTTCTATTAAACACTACTAAACAACACTTTACATGTAATTCGTGTTTGAATATTTTGTATCTTAAAAGAGATTACAAGCTACGCACCGATGCAAACTACATTTTCAGTCTTATTCTATCCTAGAGGAAACGATATTGATAAAAATAATAATGTTCCGATTTACTTAAGAATTACTGTAAATGGTAAACGCAGTGAATTTAGCATAAAACGAAAAGTGCTCTTGACTAAATGGAATTCAGAAGCTGGAAAGGTTAGAGGGACTACTGCTGATGTTCGTGAACTTAATAGATATATGGATGCTATTAAAGTTAAAGTTTATAAAATCCAAGAAACTCTTTCTGAAAACAAACAATTAATTTCCTCAGAAATTATCAAAAATATCTATCTAGGAAAAAATATAAAACACAAGATGCTATTGGAAATCTTTCAAGATCATAATGATAAAATTGCGAGACTTGTGGGTAAAGAATTTGCTTCTGGTACTATCGAACGCTACAAAACTGCAAAAAAACACGTTTCGGATTACATCAACTTAGAGTATAATTTAAATGATATACCTGTTAAAGAGGTTAACCATAAATTTATTAGTGGTTTTGAATACTACCTTAAGACAAAAAGAAAATGTGCTCATAATACTGCAATAAAATACGTGACGAATTTTAAGAAAATAATAAGAATAGCATTTGCAAATGATTGGATTAGTAAAGACCCTTTTTTACATTGGAAAGGAAAATTGAAAATTGTGGACAGGGAATTTTTAACTAAAGATGAATTACAGTCAATAACGGAAAAGGAATTACATACGGAAAGATTAGATTATGTAAAGGATATTTTTATATTTTGTTGCTTTACTGGTTTGGCTTATGCGGATGTAAAAAAGCTTTCTGACAACGATATTGTTATTGGAATCGACGGAGATAAATGGATTAAAATAAAAAGAGCAAAAACTGACACACGGAGCAACATACCCCTTTTACCAACGGCCATTGCTATTTTAAAAAAATATCGAAAATATCCGAATTTATTAAAAAATGACAAATTACTTCCAGTTTTAAGCAATCAAAAAATGAATGCTTATCTAAGAGAAATTGCAGACTTGTGTGGAATCTCCAAAAACTTAACTTTTCATCTTGCTCGCCATACATTTGCAACTACTGTCACTCTTACAAACGGAGTACCTATAGAATCAGTTAGTAAGATGCTAGGACATAAATCATTAAGAACCACACAACATTATGCAAAAATATTAGATAGAAAAGTAAGTGATGATATGAAAGCTCTAAGAGATAAACTAAATGTAAATAAAAGTTTAGACAGTCCGTTGTATAATAACTAAAATCCTTTTTCTTACACCTTGATTAACGGTTATAAAGCCCCTTAAACTGATATATAAATCGTTCCAAAAGTCTCAAATCTTCAGTAATTATATCAGCCTCACCTTTCATTTCTTGTTTAAATTCAATACTATTTCCAAAGGAAGTAACCAATTCTTTTTGTACAATAACATCAATACTGTAAGTACCAGCTGCATCTGAAATTGCTGATATACTTTTTATCTTACCTCGGATTACCCCGAACTCATATTCCGGATAATCATAAAGTTTAATATTAACCTTCTGCCCCACTTGGATTTTACCTGAATTGGTCTTGGGTGTTCTTAATCTCGCTATATAGTATGGGTTGTGCATTGGGGAAATGGTAAAAACCAAATCTCCAGCAGTCACGGTTTGACCGGAATGCCAATGCTTTGAAAAAGCGACTTTGCCTTTGTCATTAGATTTTAATACATAAACCTGTTCCCATGTATTAATAGCTATTTTTAGCTGATTATATGAATGAAACACGCTTTTCAATAATTGAGTTTCTTCTCTGGTTCGTTTATAATCAATGGTTTTTGATGCTTGTTCGGTCGCTCTTAAAGCCTCTTTGAGTTGTGATATCAAAACATCCATATTTTGGTGGGTTTTTAAAAAGTTCAAATACTCTAACTGTTTGCTTTCATAATTTTGTTCTGAAATAATTCCTTTTCGAAGGAGCTGTTCGTGACGTTCCAGATCCTTCTTTTTTATATCAAGTTCGAATCGACTGGTTTTCTTCTGCTCGATAAGACTATTAAGCCTTTTTGCTAATTCTGATATCGACATGGTATTGGTCATGGCATCATTAGAGAAAGGTTGTAAAAATTATAGTCAAAAAAAAAAGTCGCTATGAAAAGGATAATCAAACGACTTTTCGAACTAAATCATACTATTTAAATTGTACTTCTTTTACGCCTTTTGTATAATCTTCCCCTCTTAAGTTTTTAAAAGTGCTTAACATTTCAGCAAGCTTTTCAGGATTGGATCTAGCTAAGTTTTTTTGTTGACCAACGTCATCCTTTAGATTGTATAATTGAAAATCGGGAGAATTACCTACTTCAATACCTACTTTCTCTCTAAAGTTTTTTCCTGCATAAGCTGGAATCATTAACCAATCTCCTTCTCGTAAAGCCGTTTTACCGGTCGCCTCAATGATTAAACTTTCTCTTCCTGTTTTTGATTTTCCTAATAAAGCATCTAATAAATCATCACTATCTGTACTTTTTTCTTTTGTACCAACTAAATTTGCTAAAGAGGCTAATATGTCCATTTGACAAACTATGGCGTCAGACGTTGCAGGTTGAATCGTTCCTTTCCAATACGTAATAAATGGTACACGGGTTCCTGCTTCAAATATGCTATACTTTCCACCTCTAAGTCCGCCTTTTGGATCATGCTTTCCTATTTTTTCAACAGCATCATCATAATAGCCGTCATTAAGAACAGGGCCATTATCACTTGAAAAAACGACTAAAGTATTTTCTAATATACCTTCGGCTTCTAAAGTTTTCATAAATTCACCTATACACCAATCGGCTTCCAAAATAACATCGCCTCTTGGTCCTAAACCAGATTTACCAACAAAACGTGGGTGTGGTGTACGTGGTACATGAGGTTGTTGCATAGCATAGTATAAAAAGAATGGTTTGTCCTTATGATCTTTTACATAAGTTTGCGCTTTTTCTAAAAAATGATCAGCCATATCTACATCGCTCCATTTAGCAGATTGACCACCTTTCATAAAGCCTATTCTTGGGATACCATTAACAATACTGTTATTATGACCATGATGCCATTTCATTGTTAATAGTTCTGGATTAGTAATTGCCGTTTTCTCACCTTCAAAATTATTTTTGTAATCTACAGAAATTGGGTCACTTTTATCTAATCCTACAACATGTCCGTTTTCAATATAAACGGTTGGAACTCTATCTTGAGTTGCAGCAAGTATATAAGACTCATCAAAGCCAACTTCATTTGGTCCTGGAGAAACACGTTCATTCCAATTTACAATTCCAGTTCCTAAACCTAAATGCCATTTACCAACAATAGCAGTTTGATAGCCTTGTTTTTTAAGCATTTTAGGCAGTGTTTGCTGCTCTGTGCTTATTAACAATGGAGCCGTACCTGGTAAAATCTTTGCATCTTTATTTCTCCAAGGATACATACCTGTAAGTAATGCATATCTACTTGGTGTACAAGTTGCTGACGAAGCATAGCCATTAGTAAACTTAATACCTCCACTAGCTAATGCATCAATATTTGGCGTTTGTAATTCTGTTGCTCCATAGGCACTTAAATCTCCGTAACCTAAATCATCTAAATAGATGGCAATAATGTTGGGTTTAGATTCCTCATTATCAATTACAGCTTTAGTTTCTTCTTTTTTTTCTGATTTACAACTATTTAAAGAAAATAGCACAATCAATAAAAGAGCTTGAAAAACATTCTTCATAAAATTCATTTTTAAAATTTTTATACTTCAAAACATATAAAGGACTAATTATTTTATTGTCCTTTATATGTTTATTTGCTATTAACTTTTTCTATTAGATTCTTGGTTCAACAATTAGCAAATCAAAAGCATCTACCCAAAGCTTTTGAACTACTGCATCGTCTTGACCTGGATTAGTTATGTTTAAATCGAATCTTCCTGTGTCTAAGTCAGGAAAAGCCATTTCTGGGAGTCGCAATTCAATCCATTTATCTTTTGGTGTATTAGAAATATCAAATACCATCGAAGGTCCAACCGTAAAATTAAACTGAATATTATTCATGGTATTTGAAGGATCCAAGTAAATCCAAACACTAGGTATATAATTACCTGCAGTTACAGGGCTTAAAGTTCTATAACCAGCACCTTGTAACCTAGCTATGTCAGGAATACCAGCATCTGTAGTTTCAAATTTCATAGAGCTGTTACCAAATTTCTTTTTAGACTCATCACGCCAATAATAAAGTGGACCATTTTCATTGTTTGCGTTGTGTTGCCCAAAATATCCTTCGGTATTTGCTTTTTTATAAAGATTACCACTACCACCCCAAATGTCCTCATAACTGGTATAGCCTTCTACATTCATAGCGCCTTCAAAAAACATATTTACATTGATATCAGTAAAATCTTCAAGAGCTCTTTCGTCAACAGACAAAATTCTTTCTGCGTCAACAGCTCCTCCAGTGTATGATAACGTAACAGCATCAGAACTATAAATTGGACTTTCTAGTTTTAAATCTATCTTTGTAGCATCACTAGCATTTACGGTTACAGAAGTAACAGCAATATCTTGATCAAAACCAATATTTGTAACGTTGACTTTAAATTTACCTAGTTGATTTATAACAGAAGCGACTTCTCCACTAACAGAAAAAGAAAGCACTTCATCAGCATCAAAAGAAGGTGTTCCTACAATTACAAAAGGCTGGCTAGATTTAATAACTTCTACATTTAATGGAATTAGTTTCGTGGCTTCTCCTGCTGGGGCTGTATCAGTATTACTTCTTACAGATTTAATAGATCCAGCTTTAAAAGTTCCAAGACCAAAATAAGGCACATTAATGGTTTGATTCCCACTAGTTTCAACTTTACCTCCATTAAAAGTCCATGTTCTCTTATCTGGCTCCCCTACGGTTGTCATATCCATATATGTTAATTGCTCTCCCGCCTCAATAGTAACTGTTTTCCACGAATTTGAGTTAGCGGCTGTTGGCAAATCGGTTTCAGAAATACTTAAAACCTCTTCTATCCCCTTCATCACTATAAATGCAGGCTTAATATCATCAAAAACCTTTATTGTAAATGTTTCTGTAATTTGCCAAACACCATCTATCAATGTCGAATTTGTTACCTCATCTTTAAATGTATTTGTAAGCGTAATTTCTTTTATACCAGGTGAGTTAAAAAGTACATTTATTTGTTCTTGACTAGTATTTAGTGGCCCTGTTGCCGTTATAAATGGAGAAAGGTCTTGAGCCGCGTTTTTAAAATCCTTACTTAACAAACTCGTTCCTTCGGGAATACTCCAAGTATGACTTAAAGGATTTTGAGAAACATCAAGTAACCCTATAAAGTCATTTAAAGGAACTACATAGTCAGTACTTAAAGCATCTACACTACTTACCCATGTAAAACTAGAGAAACCTCCGTATGGCGCTTCATATTCATCATTGTCACAACCAAAGATAGCAACAAGTATGAAAGCTGTTAATATTATTATTTTTTTCATCTTTTCTTTTTTTATTTAGTTTGAAACATTTGGATTATTAATGGTCTCACTTGCTGGGTAAGGTAAATAACCATCTGAGTAAAATTGTGCAGCACCTGAAAATTCTGGTACAATCTGAAAATCTCCAGCATTTGGACCTACACCCTCTCTAACTAAACTAGCATTTCTAGTTGCAGTTCCAGTAGCATCTTCATTTAAATAATCATAATCTGTTGCATAAAATTCTTTTTGACTTAACTCAGTGTACCTTGCTTTAGCAATACCCCATCTTCGTAAATCAATGTTTCTAGTTGAAAAGCCTTCTACACATAATTCCATAGGGTATTCGAATAATTGCAAACGGGTTCTTATTTCAGCTTTTTCATCATAATCTGAGCCTTCTAGTTGCTTAAGTCCCCAACGCTTACGTATCTCATTAATATAAAACAATGCACCATCAATATCATCATTTTCATTTAAGCATTCTGCCATCATTAAATAAACACCAGATAAACGATTTAGAATAACATTTTTACCAGATTGCCAGCTATTAACACCTATATTCTGCTCGCTGTTTGTAAAATCATGATTCGTGTATTTTTTAAAATAACCAAACTTTCCTTGAGATTGAAAATTTTGCAATATCGCTGCAGATGGTGATTGGTAGTATTCTGTATCCTCATCATTTACTACGGCTAGCATAGCAGAGTTTCTTAAAGATACTTTTCTTAGTCTTGTAACACCTGAGCGGTCGGTTACTGTATTTCTTGGGTCGTTTTCATCCAACTCATCACTAGAATATGCATGAACTAACCATGCTGCCGCAGTAAAAGTTTCTAAAACACTTGAACCTCCACCATCTCTAGGAGCAGAATATCTTGCATTTCTAGTAAGAAAATCATCTTCATTAAAATTAGTTATTTCTGGTCTATGGAGGCTATAGTTTATTTCTAAAATAGATTCTGAATTAAATTCTCCTGCTTTAGTAAACATAAGGTCCATATCTTGAACCAAAGTATAGCCATAGTCTTTATTTATATTATTAATAATATCATCAAAGTATCCTTGAGCAGTTAAAAAATCATTTTGATACAGGTACGACATACCTAAAATAGTTCCGGCGGCTCCAGCATCTGCTCTAGTTTTTGGTTCCATTTGCCCAGGTAAATTATTGTAGGCATATAATAAATCCGATCTAAAAAATTCAATAACGTCTTCAGAATTTGAAGGAGCTTTAGTTATATCTGTTATTGTTACAGGGTTTACATCTCTAATAATAATATTACCACCTTTATAGACTGAATGTAAATAAAAATGTGCTAAACCTCTAAAAAAGCGAGCTTGTCCCATTTGGATAGTCCATAAAGGTTGACTTTTTAAATCATCAGACATGCCATTTAAGCCTTGAATAACTTGATTAGCTCTAAATATAACTTGGTATAAAGCATTCCATCGTAACTGTACTTCGTTGGTGTCTTCATCTATTAAATGATTTGACCAATTTACAGCAAACTCAGCAGCTTCTTGCCCATCAGGATTTCTATCGTTAAAACGGCTCCCTGGATAACCTTCATCAGATCTCCATGACTCAACACGAGCATTTACTAAAAACTCATTAAGCATAGCTCCATAAACAGAAACTAAATTGGATTCAGACTCCTCTAAATTCGACCAATAGATATCTGCAGATATTTCATTTGGATTTGTTTCTTCCAAATAATCTTCACATGACAGTATGCTTCCAAAAAGTACTGTCAAAGTCATTGTTATAATTATATATTTTTTCATGTTCTTTTTTTTTAAAAATCAATTTTAACACCTAAAGTATATATCGCTGCTAGAGGATATCTTGAATTATCTACACCCCTTCTAGCCACATTATTCCCTCCAACTTCTGGATCATAGCCAGAATATTTTGTAAAAGTCAATGCATTTTGTGCAGAAAAAGATAATCTAAATCTATCCAAACCAATCTTTTCTGAAACATCTTTAGGTAAAGAATACCCTAATGTAATTTGCTTTAACCTTAAATAATCTCCATTTTCTAACCATTGGTCTGTTAAACCTGAATAGTTAAAATGGTCTCCAGCATCTCCTCTAAAGATAGGGGTTTGAGATATTGGATTATCTGGCGTCCACATATTTACTAAATCTAGGTGGCGTTGAAAATTAAAAGCAGCCGCTTTATTACCATTTAAAACTTCGGCTCCAACTGTTCCATACCAGTTCATGGATAAATCAAAATTACCTAGACTCCAATTTAAATTTAAACCATATTCAAAATCTGGAAGTCCACTACCCTTATAAACTCTGTCATCATTGTTTATCTTGCCGTCGTTATTTGTATCTACATAAATTAAATCCCCAAAATCTGCATTTGCACGACCATCTAAAGCTTGATATGCAGCTAATTGTTGTGCAGTTTGTATTACTCCATTTGTTTCGTAAAGAAAGAAAGCACCAGCCTCATAGCCTTCTGCAATAAAACTTACAGTAGCATTAGGCCCTTCATTTACAAGTGTTACATTAGGATTTGGTGTTTGGGTAACCCCGTCTTGCATTTTGGTAATTTCATTATCATTGGTAGTAAAAGTAGCCCCCATTCTAAGTCTACTTTTTCCTATTTTCCCTCTGTAGTTAGCAGCAAGCTCTAACCCCTTATTTTGCATATCTCCAATATTCAAGAACAAGATATCATCATAGTATGCTCCTGCTGAACCTGGAAGTGTTACTGGAAATATCATATCCCTTTTATTAGTAACATAATAATCAGCAGTCAAGGATAGTTTATTCTTTAAAAATGCAATATCTATACCTATATTGTTAGAGACCGAAGTTTCCCACTTTATATCTTCATTTGAATAAGATATTATAGAAGTACCTATCGTTTCTCCACTATCAGCCGGATCAAAAATATAATCACCTTCTGAAGCTATTGTACTTGCAAATGCATAATCTGGAAATCCATCGTAACCAATTGTACCATGACTTAATCTTAATTTGAATCTGTTTACTTTAGACTTTAATGATTGCCAAAACGGTTCATCAGAAATATTCCAAGCGGCAGAAATAGAAGGAAATGTTCCCCATCTAAAGTCCTTTCCGAATCGTGAAGATGCATCTCGTCTAACTAAACCAGATAATAAATATTTCTCTTTATAATTATATTGAACTCTACCTAACAAACCAACTCTGTGTGTCGTATAATCATTGATTGCTCCTGGCGCATTTGTACCTGCACCACTATTTACATCATCTAGAGATTCATTACCAATATCTAAAACAGTAATATTGTTATTTATAACCCCTTGAATAGATGCATCAAAAGATTTACTGTTATCCTCTTCTAAAGTGACACTTCCCGTTGCAGCTATAGAGTGGTCTCCTAGTTGCTTTTTAAAATTCAAAATAGCATCCCAGTTAAATTTAGTTTCTCTAGATGAAAGTTCTGTAACTCCACTCCTAGTTTCATCAATAATTGGTTCTTCGTTTTCTATATCGTAAAGAATAAAATTTGGTCTAAAAATACTTCGCGTCTCATTTGTAACATTGGCACCAACTCTAGTCACAAAATTAAATGATTCTGAAAGTTTTCTTGTAATACTTAAACTTGCATTAATACGATCTCTATTAGCATCATCTAATCTTCTAAGTAAACTATTTAAAGCAATAGACGGTGTTCTTACTCCTCCTACTTCACTACTCTCGCTAATTTCATTACTAGGGTCTATAACAGGAAAAAAAGGACTATAACGACCTGCTTGAACAATTAATCCTGTACTAGATCGTCTTCTATTCTCTACAGTAAAGGCTAAACTTCCATCTATTTTCCAATTATCGGTATTATATGTTGTTGAAGCTCTCCCATTGTAACGTTTAAAATTAGAATTGATTATAGAACCATCTTGATCAAATAAACTAGTCACAATATTATAGGTTAATTTATCTGTACCACCAGATACACTTAAATTATACGTTTTTACTTCTGCATTTCTATTTAATACATAATCATCAAAAGTATTATCATTGTTAATCCATTCAGGGAAACGCTCAATGAGTGATGGAAAACTAATTTGGGTATTATTATTACGTGTTATTTCGTAAAACAACTGATCTGGAGTATTCATTAATGGTGTTGCCTCACTACCTAAAGATTGAATACCATAAGTATAGTTAAAATCAATACTCATTTGTCCAGATTTACCTTGTTTTGTAGTTATTAAAATAACACCAGCGGCACCTCTTGCTCCATAAACTGCGGTAGAAGCGGCATCTTTTAGTATATCTATGGTTTCAATTTCGCTAGGCGCAAGCCCTGGGTCTCCTATTTGAGGAATACCATTAACAACAAATAATGGTGTATTTGTTCCACTTAATGAAGTTACCCCTCTAATTTGTATATTAGAAGCTTCACCAGGTTCTCCTGAAGCAGCAGTTACATTAACACCTGCTACTTGTCCTTGAAGTGCGCTTGCAACATCGGATGTTACAAATTGTTCAATAGCCTCTGCTTTTACTTGACTTACAGCACCTGTTAGTTCTTTCTTCTTAACAGCACCATAGCCTATTACGACTACTTCTTCCAAATCTTCTAAATCGGAATCCATAGTCACATTCATTTTAGCACCAGTAACAATAACGTTTTTAGTAGTCATACCTAAGTAACTAAATACTAAAACATCTTTTAAGTTGGCTTGGATGTTATATAGACCATCAAAATCGGTAACAGCCCCTATTGCTGTCCCACTTATAACAATAGCAACACCTGGTATAGGCATATTATCATCAGAACTTGTTACAATACCAGAGACAGTGATTTGTTGCGCTTGTACTGTAGTTAAACAGCCTAACGCAAAAATTAAAGTATAAAGCAAAACCTTACTCCAACTTTTCTTGGTTTTTAATTTCTTGTTTAATTTCATATAATTTAGTTTAGTTAATTGAACTTAGATTAGAGTCAAATTGATTCTTATTTTTAATTTAATTGGTTTTTAGTTATAATTATGTTGATTTATGATTATTCAAATTTTAAGTTAGGCGAAGCATTATCTGTTTTTAATATATTGTCAGGAGCTACATTACCCGTATAGTTATTTTCTTTAAAAATTATATTTTTTGACGATTTAATTTTAATAGCTGGATTATCAGGATGTAATTTTGGAAATGTACCAGAATTGGTAATGGTGTTACCAGTAAATTTTAAACCATCAGTATTAGAAATTTCAAGGATGAGATTATCAAATTGATTAAATGTATTATTTGAAATTTCTATGTTTTTAAAAGCAATATTTTCATTATCATCATCTGTAACAAATCGAATAACACCCCTGTTATGCCCACCGTATTGACAATCATTAAAAACATTATTTCGAATAATTACGTTTGCTGCATTACCAGACTCATACCAATAACCACTTTCTACAGGCACTAAAATGGCTTCCATTTCTGTACTGAACACATTGTTTTCTATAACTGTATTTGCTGGATTAGAAATCAATAAACCTCTAGCTCTATTATTACTAATAATACAATTTTGCACCAAAAGCTCTGGATAGCCATCTAAGTTTTCAATTAAATCACCTGGTTTTAAGTCTTTAGGCAATTTATTATTAAATGTTATTTTTTGATATCTACTATTTAAGTATTCCTTATTCTTTATAGTATTTTTTGCATAAGGGAAGAAAGATTCGCTAAGTCTCACAAAACCTATATTATCTTTTTCACCACCAATAACAAATCCTAATTGTTGGTGATGCATCATTCTAACACCAATAGTATAGTCATCTATAACATCTATAATTTTCTGATACGTACCATGAATATTCGAAGCATCATCTAATTGATTGTTGAATGTACAGTTTTTCAATACTACTTTCCCTCGACACCCAACAAAATGTGTAGCATCAGCAGCAGTAGAAACCATACGCCCTTTTGATGGTGTGATATTAAAATTATCTAAAATTAAATCTGAAGAGTTTTCAGCAATAATTCCCATACCTCCAGCATGGTGTACATTTACATTGGTAGCTTTAAACCCATTAGTATGCGTTACTCTAAACGCTGGAGATACTCTATTGAAACCTTGTTCGCCCTTCATGGTTAAAATCATACCAATTGGTGGCATACTTTTTTTATGCCCATGCACACGTACTAATCCAGGTTTTAATTGCTCAACCTTTATTCTAGATTCTACACCAATATCCATAAATTCTGGTGCTCGATCATCATGGTCATACTTATAATTAATTTTTCCTAAATTATGTTTTTTAGTAGTACGCGATTTTGTAGTTATACCTGTATATTCTTGAGTATTATAAGTTACAGCCTTTCTTTCAGGATCAAATAAAATAGATTGCCCAAGAGTATGCTCGTAATATTCTTTTATAAAATAGATTTCGCCATTACGTATTTCATACGGATACTCATCTGATATTTGCATATCAAACGTTTTATTTTTTTCATCATTAGCTACGATTAATCCTTCACTATGAAAGGGCTCATGCCAATCAATTGATAAATCCTTTACCGTTATGTTACTACTTTCATTTACTAAAAACGGAATGATAACACCATGAAAAATAAACGAAGAACCTTGACCATCAATAATTAAGTTTTTTAAACCTTGAATTGGAAAAGGCGTTTTTACCATTAAATCACCATGATTGGATATGTAGCAAAATTTTTCAAATCCTTTATCAGGATAAAAATGATACGTCCCTTTTTCAAATTTGATTTCTGAAATGGGTTTATCTTTAGATTGAAGTATTCTGGACACTACAGCTAACGTAGCATCTTCTTTTATATCTAAAGTGAACAATACCGATTCCCCTTCTGCATTCCTAACTTGAGAATCACAACTCAAAGTTGAAAGTAAAAGAACAAAAGCAATAGCTTTTATAAATGGTCTTGAAATAATATTGAACTTCATTAATGGTTTAGTTTAGTGTAAATATTGAAACTTTGTCACCTAATAGTGTAGGTACTAGTAAATAAATTGTATTTAATAGTAAATTAACATTCAAAAATCTGAGATAAACAAAGCCATACCTTAAGTTAAGAGCGGAGTTCTATCAAAAAATCATCATTTAATATTAAGAGGAAAAATTTATTCTTTTAAATTTTCAGAATTTACTTTTAGGCTCAATTTACCTTTATAATTTTGGCTTTTAGTATGACCAAATACTTCAGATAATTACTTATTTATTTAGATTTTTCTTCACTAAAATCAATTACAAATTGTTGTATATCAAATTAAAAATAAAAAGGTTAATATTTCGAATTGAATCATTTTTCATAATTTGAAATATCATATATTATTTTTGATTCTTCTTATGAGCTTTATAAGCTTGTCCCATTGTTTTAAAACCAATTTCTACACCGCTCTTCATATCTTGATACAACTTTGGTTCTTCAGACTTAACATAATTTAATACATCAACTGCACCCGGATGAACAGGATTATAAACTGTACTTACTGGTCGATATGCTTCATCATAAGTACGGGTTTTTTCTCGTAAATCCTTTAAAATTGATGCGTATTTTGGATTGCTTGCTAGATTAACTAATTCTTGTGGATCACTTTTTAAATTGTATAATTCTTCTGCTGGTTTAGAATCTTCAAAAAAGAATTTTTGAACATCGTTTAACTTTCCTTCATTTTTCAATCTTCGCATCACATGAACTGCAGGACGATAAAACTCTAAATAGGCTTGATGCGCATCAAATGGAATTTCTGGTTTATCGTTTCTAATGTATTTCCATTCTTCAGAGGTTATTGCTCTTGATTTTTCCTCTATTTCATCCCATAAATCGCGAGCAGCATATACATAATCACGTTTAAAATCATCAGCAAACATGGCTTTTCCTGTCATGTAATCCGGAATATCAATCCCTGCAAAATCTAATATAGAGGCTGTGATATCTGTAGCACTTACCACATCTTTTCTTACCTCACCTCCTTTAAAAGACTTTGGATAATGAATGATGTAAGGAATTTTTAACCCTGGATCGTGCAGATATCCTTTTCCGCGAAGGTTACAACGACCGTTATCTCCTATAAATATAACAATTGTATTATCTGCCATTCCTTTGGCTTCCAATTCTTTAAAAATCATACCGACTTCGTTATCCATATATTCAACTTGGTCTAAATATTTAGCCCAATCTAAACGAATGGTAGGATCGTCTGCATAATACTCTGGTAAAACCACATCATCAGGACTTACAGGATGTTCAGATAGCTCTCTAACTTCATTCCACCAATCACCACGGTGAGTCACCGCCAATTGAATTTGTGCAAAAAATGGTTCATCTACTTTTTCAAAATTATCGTATTTATCAAACAACCCAAATTTTGTTTCACCATCCCATTCACCAATAGCGTCGTGTTTAAAATTCACGTCTATTTTACGCCCTTTTTTCATTACTGCATGATTTCCTAAAATGGTTGTATAACCTACTTCTCTCAATTTTTGAGTTACTGGAGTAAACTGTTTATCCAAAGGAATATCTCTATTACTACGATGGTTATGTGTGTTTGTTTTTACCTGGTGCGTACCAATCATCATAGCTGACCGACTTGGAGAACAAATAGAATTAGTTACAAACGCATTATCAAAACGAATGCCTTCATTTGCCATTTTATCAAGGCATGGCGTTTTTACAGCTGCCATACCATAACAAGCTAAATCTACACTCATGTCTTCTGCCATTATCCAAATAATGTTTGGTTTTATAGCTTCAGGTTCTTTTTTTTTTGACTTACAACTGGATAAGCTTAAGTAAACAGTTATTAAAGCAAAAAAAACTATTGCAATTTTCTTCATAATATTTTTATTTAAAGATGCCTCCTGAATTTGGATAATGTTCAATCTTCACGCTTTCTTTTTTCAAAATGGCGTTCATTTTTTCTAATATTTCTGGGTATTTTGATGATATATCGTTGGTTTCGTTAATATCATTATCTAAATCGTACAATTCCGTTTTATAAGAATCTCCGTAACGTACGGCTTTCCATTTTCCTTTTCTTGTGGCTTGTCTAAAACCTTTTTCATTTCTGCCTTCTTGAATTTCCCAATATAAATGATTGTGCTTGGCTTGTTTTTTATTCAACAATTCTGGCAAGAAAGAAATACCATCTGTTTGCTTAGGTGCTTCAACACCTGCTATTTCAGCAAATGTTGGCATTACGTCATAAAACGTTGAAGGATGATCTGTAGTAGTTCCGGCGTTTATTTTACCTTTCCAGTAAGCAAACATAGGTTCTCGAATTCCACCTTCATATAAATCTCTTTTATGTCCTTTTAAACCTCCTGAACTTTCAAAAAATAATGGATCATGATTTTCTTTTTGAGGGCCATTATCACTTGAAAAAAGAATAATAGTATTTTCTAATTCGCCTTTAGTTTTTAATAAATTAAATAGCCTTCTTACTTGTCCATCGAACATAGTAATTCGAGCCGCATGATTTCTTTCTTCCTCTGGCCAACCCTTTTCTGCATATAAGGTGTTGTGTTTTATAAAATATTCATGAGCATGTGGTATTCTATAAGACATGTACATGAAGAATGGCTTATCATCTTCTTTTTTGTTTTCTAAATAATCTAATGCGAAATTGGTTCTAAATTCATCTAAACAAGAATACTTCGTATAATCATACAAAATAGAGTCTTGATTATTATTAACCCAATGTACTCTTTCATCTATTTCATTACCTTTTGCCGATATACCCCATTGTTCTTGTACTGCATAATCAAAACCACGCCCTTTTGCCCATGTACTCATATCTTCTGGAACACCTAAGTGCCATTTGCCAATCATAGCTGATTGATAGCCTGCTCCTTTCAACATTTCGGCAAGTGTAACTTCTGTTTTACGTAGAGGCACACGCCCCCATTTTTTTTCAAACTTTCCTTTATTACCTCTAATACTTACGTGCCCCGTGTGTATTCCTGTCATTAAAACGGCACGAGATGGAGAGCAAACTGAGGTGCCAGCATAAAAATCTGTAAATCGCATGCCTTGAGACGCTAAAGAATCTAGAAATGGTGTTTTAATTTCTTTTTGTCCGTACGAACCTAATTCACCATATCCCATATCGTCAGCAAGCAACAGTACTATATTTGGTTTTTTAATTGGTATATTTTGTTGTTGTTCTGTCTCTTTGTTTTTACATGACACAAAAAGAAAACTTAAACACAAACTATAGATAACTGTTTTCATATTTAATACTTTTAATACTTAAAATTAATACAAATTATTTACGGACAATCTGAATCTTTAATAGCGTCTTCATTTGTAACAACTACCTGATTATCTTGAAATCCTTCAGCAAGTACAACTTCTTTTTTTGAAAAATTAATTTTATAATTTGAATTATAAACAACCGCTGCAATTGAAGGCCCATTGTAACTATCTCCATGTGGGAATGGCGTAATAGGCTTTTCTGAAATCAGTTCTCTTAAATTACAAGGCATAAATTTGTAATGCTTTGGTTTTATTTGTGCTTCACTAGAAGCAAAAGTTGCTTTTACATTGCTAACAACAGATTCTGGACTAAAGTAACCAGGTTTTAAGCCTAATACTTTTTCATCTTTATTAGCAAACCCAGTTTCTATTCTTACTGCAAATCCACAACCAATTCCACTTATATCTCTAATATCTACAAGCCCATTATGGATATAGTGAGGCGATAACATGAGTGCAGAGTTTCCTTTCTCGCAACGTATACCTCTTCCAATAATATGCTCCATATTGTCTTTACCGCCAAAAGCCCTTAATATTTTTAAGTGACCTTCTAGCCGTAAAGTTGTACCGCCAATACCGCTAAGATTTTTGAACAACATATTTTTACCCGTTCTAACTTGTACTAAACCATAACCATAATCTGCGATTCCTAATCCATCAATATTTTTTATTAATGCGTTTTTAGAACTGTATAATTTATCGCCATTTTTTATTTCCAATGGAAGAAATTCTAAAGATGCAAAAAGTGTATAATTATCAATTATTTTAAAGTTTGATAATTTAAAATTATGAACATTTCTAATTGAGAAACAGCGAACTTTTTTATGTTCAGTATGTGATAAATCAATAGTAAATTGACCATTTACACCTACAACACTAGCATTTTCAATAGGTTCTTTGGTATCACTTGATAATAAAAAGATAAAATAGTTTTTATTATTAGACCTTTTAAAAGGCCTTATGACTGCATCTGAATCTATTTCTATATGAACGTTTGATTTCAAAACAATATCAGTAAATGAATAATTTCCTTTCGGTATTATTAATTTTCCTCCTCCTTTTTCTGAAATACAATCAATTGCTTTTTGTAGTTCTTTACTATCATCTGTTTCAAAAAGAGCATCAACTTTAAAATCTGTTTTTAAGTTTTTAGTCACTTTAAAACTTATAGGTTCTGTATAAAAATTAGACTCTTTATCAATTTGACCAAAGCCTAGAAAAGGAATAAATACTAATAAAAATACTATCTGTTTAATTTTCATATTATTCTTTTTAATATGCAGGCACTGCTTCTTTTTCCCAATTAGCAATGTCAGAAATTAATTTGTTTTCAATTTCTAAACCAGTTCCTATTAAATCGTCTTGTTCGCTAATATCTTTTTCAACATTAAATAATTCAAATTTTCCGCTGTGGTATTTAACCAATTTCCAATCTCCGGAAATTACTGCTGCATACTGATCTTCATAACTTCTAAAGAAATAAAGATTACGTTTTTCAATATCTCCTCCTTTAATTAAAGGCAACAAACTAACGCCTTGAATTTGTTTATCTTCAAATTTAGCTCCTGAAGCTATCTCAACTAATGTTGGATAAACGTCAACAGATTGAACTGGTATGTTGGTTTCTGTATTTGGTTTAGTTAAACCTGGATAGTTTATTAAAAATGGCACTCTTGCACCGCCTTCTCCTAAAGTATTACCCCCTTTTTTACCTCCACTTAACGGCGCATTTGTGTAAGCTCCACCTTGGTCTGATAAAACAATAACAACTGTGTTGTCTGCGATTCCTTTTTCTTCTAATGCCTTTCTAACACGACCAACGGATTCATCCATGGCTTCTACCATAGCCGCATGATGTGCATATTTCCCTTTTAATCCTGCCTGTTGGTATTTTTTCAATAAATCTTTTCTTCCTACTGATGGCCCATGCACTGAATAGTACCAAAAGGACATCATAAATGGTTGATCTTTATCATAACCTTCTATAAAATCGACTGCGCCATCCGTTAAAACATCTGTTAAGTAATCGCCTTCTTTATAATTTTTCATGAAGCCATTTGGGTCTCCACCTTTAAAGAATGGAAAATAATAACTTTTTGGGTGTCCATGATTGGTTGTACCAAATTCAGCATCAAAACCTTGATCGGTAGGGTATTTACCTTTATGCCCAAGGTGCCATTTACCAATAAACATATTGTAATAGCCATATTCTTTTAATCGTTCAGCGTAGGTTACTTCTTCTAAAGGCAAATAATTTATAGAAGGTCTTTTCATTGGGTCTTTTGGCCAAATATTATATTTCGGGCTTATAAAATGTTCTTCTTCAGGAATGTGTCTAGACATTTCTAATCTTACTGCTTCTTTTCCTGTTAACAATGACAACCTACTTGGACTGCATGTGGGTGTTGGAATATAAGCTCTTGTAAAATCTAAGCTTTCTTTTTTGAATTGATCTAAGTTTGGTGTATTGAAAGTAGGGTTACGATAGCCAATATCTGACCACCCATAATCGTCTATAAATAATAAAACGATGTTAGGTTTAGAATAAGATACTTTCTCTTGATTAGTGCTTTTGGTTTTTTTTACATCTGAATTCTTACAAGAAAAACAGATGAATAAAACAATGAGTAAATTGATTAGTTTGAAATTCATTTAATGATTTAAAAAAGTTAGAATTTATATATATTAATTACACTCTCCTCGTCCAGGAGATGTAACATTTGGGCAACCTGCAATTGCACTTTTGGGTCATCCTCTTGAAAATCATCATTATTAGATTCTGAAGAACATGCAACGAGAAGCAAAATAGTTAAAACTAAGGAACTGTTTTTGATAACACCAATCATAAAATTTAATTTTATATTTACAAATATTGAATGATACTGCTAAATATTTGTTCTCTTTAGTTTAGAAAATGTATTTGAGAGTAAAAAATTTATCATATCTACTGATTTTGTCAGCTCAATATTATTCGCACGTCTTTACATCTTCAGACCTCACAACAATCTAATAATCTCTAAATCTTTTTTAAGAAGTAACATCACTATCGTCAAATGGAATCTTCAAGCATTCTTTCCCAAACTTACATCCGTTTCTTTCTCCTCTTTTCTTCGGCTTTTATTGGATCATAATTAGAATTTTTATCCATCATTTGAGCTCCTACATTAGCTCTCCAATTTTTCAACTCTGAAAGTAATTCTTCACCTAATACAAGATTGGCTTTAATAATATTTTGAGTTTCATTTGGATCTATTGACAAATCATATAATTCTAATGCGCCGTCTTCAAAAAACTCAATCAGTTTAAAATCACCTTTTCGAATAGCTCCATAAGGTTTTGTTCTGTGATAATGTGGATAATGCCAATAGACCGCATCGCGTTCTAAACTTTCTGAAGTTCCATTCAGTAATGACACTATGCTTAACCCATCTAAATGTTCATCAGGTTTTAAAGGCAAATTTGCCATTTCTAGGATTGTTGGATAGAAATCTGTCCCGATAACGACTTCATCGCTTTTAGCTCCTGCTTTAGTGATTCCTGGCCATTTTACAATGAAAGGTTCTCTAACGCCACCTTCGTGCGAAAATCCTTTATAGCCTTTAAGTCCTCCAGTAGTTTTATCAAAATTCCCTCCGTTATCTGCCGTTAAAATAATAATTGTATTATCTGATATTCCAAGTTCATCTAATTTTTCGATAATTCTTCCAACACTTGTATCCAAAGATTCAACCATGCCTGCTCTTTTTGGATTGAGATACTCGTTCTTTAAATTTTCAAATCCAAAAGCTTTTTTTTTATATTTTTCTTCCAAATCCTTTGGAGACATAATTGGGCCATGCAATGTATAATAGGAAAAGTATAATAAAAATGGTTTTTCTTTACTTATAGTATCTAAGTGTGTTATTGCCGCGTCTGTTAACTTGTCTGTTAGGAAATCTCCAGGATTACCATCATCAAGGTTAGGCATTTCAAAAGGAGAGAAATATTTCCCCTTTCCTTTTGGCATTCCCCATTGATTGCCGCCAATATTAATATCAAAACCGTGGTCTGTGGGGTAATGTTGTTCAAAATCATCTTGATTTTCTGGCATTAAATGCCATTTTCCGAAGAAAGAGGTATTGTAACCTCCTGCTTTTAAAGCTTCAGGAAATGTAGTTCGGTTATGTTCAATTCTCATATTCCATTTAGGAACAGAAAGCTTTGCGTTCGGAAAATCATGACCAGAAATCCAATCTGTTAAATGTGTTCTAGCAGGATATCTTCCGGTTAACAAAGCAGCTCTCGAAGGCGAACAAACCGTACTACACGCATAAGCATTACTAAACAGCATGCCTTGACTAGCCAATTTATCAATATTTGGTGTTTCATTAAATTTTGCGCCATAACATCCAAAATCTCCCCAACCCAAATCATCTACAAGTAAAAAAACAATATTTGGCTTTTTAGTATCTGAATCACTTTTAGTTTTTAATCCTGAACAAGACACTAAAAGCAAAACTAAAAGTAAATATGATTTGTTGATGAATTTGAACATTGAATAGCACATTAGCTTTTTGAGTTGATTTTTGCTCTTGAATTTATTTATGTTACGCACAATTTATGGTAAAAGGTAATGCGAGAACGAAATAGAAAACTATTTTTTTAGACATCTAATTTTAATAATTGAGAACTATTTTTTTAGAAATATTTGCGTTTTCAGATTTATAATTAATTATATATAAGCTGGTTGGCAAAAAAGAAACATCTATAACTGTTGTTTTTTCTTGAATATTGAACGACTTGATAAGCATTCCTAAAGCATTATATATTTTTATTTCAGCAGATGTATTAGAGATTACCATCAAGTTCTTTGAAATAATATTTTGGAATATTTTAAGCTCTAAAGCTACTTCATACTCTTCAGAACCCAAAGGTACTGCTGTAGTAGAAGTTTGTAATGGGTTTGGCGTATTTCTATCTTCTGCTTTAATAAAAATTGGAGATCCATCAATATCACAACCTTCAAAATCATTTTCTCCTCCATCAGTAATTAAACCATCTGATCTTACTTCTGAAGAAAAACCTGTGTGATTAACA
This sequence comes from Algibacter sp. AS12, assembly GCF_046736315.1. Taxonomy (NCBI): domain Bacteria; kingdom Pseudomonadati; phylum Bacteroidota; class Flavobacteriia; order Flavobacteriales; family Flavobacteriaceae; genus Algibacter; species Algibacter sp. AS12. The sequence goes on along the minus strand of NZ_CP151841.1, from coordinate 3,444,770 downwards.
TTATCTAAAACTATTTGATAACGCCCTTCTGGATTACCTAATGAAACGTAATCTTCTAAAGCCAAATAATATACAGGTGCTAAAGATGGCGCTTCATAAGATTCTTCATCTAAGTTTTTTGTCATGCTTATATACCCTCTTAAAGCACAAGGGATGTGTCTTAAACGTGCCCCTCTAACTTGTGCTTCTGTACCAAAAGCGGCTATAACATTAGCAATAACAGAATCTTCAGAAAAAGTGCCTGGACTATGACCATTTATTGCATTTCCATTTGAATCTGATTGCCCTTTACTTTCTGATAAAAATCCAAAACCAATAGAAACCACAGCTTCACAACTAACGCCTGAAACATCTCTTACATCTACTGTTCCTTGAGTAATTGTGTGAGGAGATAACATAACTGCATGAGCACCGTTTGAACAAGAGATATTTCGTGCGTATATATTATTAAGAATTGGTGTTTGATCTGTTAGATATAAATCGGCTAACCCTTGAAATCCAGATTCCAAACGTAAAGTAACACCTCCTTCTCCAGATAAGTTTCTGAATAAAATATCTTGAGCAACCTGGTTTTGAGTTAAACCATAACCATAATGTGCTTTTTTTATATCAAGATTTTCAATAATTCCAAATGTTGGAAATTTTGAAGGGGAACTACCTACTGCTCCTGAAGAAACTGCGTTGAACTTTGTATAATTATCTAGAACCAAAAAATCTGCCAATTTAAAATTGGTTGTGTTTCCTAATTGAAAAGCTCTAATATCTTTAGTAGGTTGTAGGTCTGAAAAATCGAAAGTAAATTTTTCTCCATTTGTACTTTGAAAACTCCAATTGCTTACATTTTCAAAATTATTATCATAACCTGCTCTAAATAATGCGTTTCTTGGAATAGACTTAAAAACAACATCTGGATGAATACGAATATGCACACCCGTTTTCATATGTATTTGTTCTAATATATAGATCCCAGCATTAATTGTTAAAACACCACCACCAGAACTTGATAAATTATCAATTAACGTTTGTAATGCTGATGTTGAACTAGAACCACTCGGGAAAGTTGCTTGATTTACTGTGTTTATTGTTGGATTATAAAAATAATCATCAGCAGGTAAAACTCTATCTATTGGATTTTGACCAAGGCAAACACATGTTACTAAAAAAAATATGGCTTTTGAAATTAAAATTGACTTTTTCATATTACTTAATTATTCTTTTTAACTCGGTTCTAAACATTTTTAAAACTTCTTTGTGTTTTATTTCCAAAGTACTGGCATAAAAACCGTCATTTCGCTAACACCTCTATTACTCCAAGCATAATAAGGTATAAAAGTAGCATCAAAAGTTTTCCAAGTTGGTTTTTCCAATGTTTTATACATTTTATCTCCTCTATCTTCAGTTAACATTACTGTTCCTTTTAAGGTTGATAAACCTCCTAAAAAGTTAACTTCTTTTTGTGGAGTCAATTCAATATCAGAAGGAATATATACATCTAAAATATTGGTGTTTTTAGGTAAATCTGGTGTTTCTATACAATATACAACTGGACCTCTTTTAATAGCTGCTTGATTTCTTACTTCTTCAATGTTTCTATGTCCAACCACTAATTCTGGTTTCATAGGCATATGTAAAGAAATTATATCCCCTTTTTTCCACTTTCTATTCATTGTAAAATAAGTTCCTGCTGTTGCTTTTTCCTCTTTTCCGTTTACAGAAACTGTACTTCCTTTTGCCCATTCTGGAATGCGTAGCATAATATCAAAAGCTTCTTTTTTACTTTCTGATACTTCAATAGAAACTGCTCCATCCCAAGGATAATCTGTTTTTTGAACTAATTTAATTTTGGATTCATCCAACAAATTTGTTTCCAATTTATTTCCTCCATATAAATTAACTGCAATTCCATTTTTTGTTAAACTATATGCCCAAGCTGAAAGTTTTGCAATAGTTCGTACTAAGTTTGGCGGACAACAAAAACAAGGAATATACGGCACTCTGTTTGGATAATCTGTTCCTCCCATTTTATGGTCAAAACCTCTTCTTAAAGGATTTGTATAGAAAAAATTTGTTCCTCCAATATCAATTCCAGATAATGCACTATTGTACATTACTGTTTCTATTACGTCTGCATATTTTGCTTCGCCTTTAACACCTAACATTCTATAATTAAACATGGCATTACAAAGGTTTGCACAGGTTTCATTATAAGAATGTGCGTTGTGCATTTCATAATCTACCGTAAACGCTTCGTGTACAAAATCTCTTTGAGAAGAACCACCATCGTGTTTTTGCCCACAAGCTCCTGTGATAAACATTTTCTTGTCTACAATATTTCCCCAAATTCTATCTAATGCATCAATCAAAGCTTGTTCACCAGTTTCTGCATAAATATCAGAAGCACCAGCATAATAATACAATGCTAAAACAGCGTGACCAACTGCTTCATCTTCATCTCTTAAAGCTGTTCTTTCTTGCGTCATATCACCAATATTTCTAAATCTTACTGAATCATCTGAGGTTACTTTAGACTTACCACGCATATTCACAAAAATTTCTGCGAGCTCTAAATATTTTTTATCTTTTGTAGTTCTATACAATTCTACCAAGCCCATAATTTGAACCTGATTAAAGCCAAAACGCGCTAATTCTTTTGGTTGGGGTTGAAAAACACTATATAAATTGTTTGCGTGTTTAATGGCGATGTCTAAAAAGTTACGTTTACCTGTTATTCTATGATGAATAATGGCGCTTATGTATAAATGACCAGCATTATACATTTCATGATGCTTTCTTTCTGAAAAAGGTTTTTTACCCGGAATAGAAACTTGTGTTTGCAAATACCCATTTTCTAATTGAGCTTTGCCAATAATCTCGATATATTCATCGATTTCTTTTACAATTTTAGAATCTTTATTTATTGCATAAATATATAATGCAGCTTCCATCCATTTATAGAAATCTCCATCGTGCCAGAACATGCCTTGGTGCTTCCCTTCTTTAAGGCCTGCGGCAATTTTAAAATTATTTAAAGCATGTCCTGTATCACTTGCCAACAATTTACCCATAGATGGCATCATAGAGTTTTCAGCAATTTCGAACTTATCTGCCCAAAATCCATCTGTCCAGACGCAATCGCCTATATCAACACTTTTAAACTTTACAAATTTGCTATCTGCATTATTGATAACTCCCTTTTCTTGTGAATTTAAACTCCCAAGATATAAGACTGTAAAAAGTATAATTCCAAATTTTTTCATTGTTCTAATTTTGTGCATTTAGTATAAATTCGAAGCTGTATTTCCCTGAAGGAATTACATACTTGGGTAAGGTTTCAGATAAAGTTCCATTTACACTCATTTGAATTAAATGTAAATTCAAGGTATAAAAACCTTGTTTTTCTAAATCGAAAGGATGTTTTGCAGTTTGAATATTTTCCGCTGTATATGGCCAGATTGAAAAACCAAAAGTTGGCGAACCTTCAATTTTAAAACTACTTTTTTCGGTTCCCGATAGTTGTAACCATCTTACGTCTGAGCGATTTCCGTTTTCTTGTGGAAACACATAATTGGTAAATAAGTCATCAGTTTTAAAGGTAAATTCATCTACTTCTGTTCCTCTTTTTCTATCAATATAATTTTCCCAAGGACCTTTCCCATAAAATGTTGTGTTTTGATGTGCTTTTGAAACGCCTAATGTCATTCCGAATTTCACCAAACTTGGTAAATTTTCTTTGGCATCCATTTCCATTTTAACAACAATACTTCCATCACTTAAAACTGTGTATAGAATATTTAATTTCACTTCGTCTTTGTGAAATTTTTCAACTAAAATAATCGCTTCATTTTTCTTTTTTGAAATTACCTTTACAGATTTTATTTCTAATTTCTCATTTAATAACTCCCAATAATCTCTTGATTTTCTAAAATCACGACTGCTTGCTCCTCTTAAATCGTTATCGATTGGTGGTCTAAAAAAATTAGGCTTTAACGGTGATAAAATGTGCTCTTTCCCTTTTGTAGATAATGAAGTTAAGTTTCCGTTTTCTTTAGATATTTTTATGGTAACACCATTTCTTGTAATAGTAATTTTATTATCAACTTCAACAATTAAAGCCTCTGAATCGCTATTCTTTTTAAAATTATTTAATTCAGTTTTCTCTTTTAATAAAATCTGATCTTTTGCAATTTCAAAACCTTTTTCTGCCCAAAATGTTTCTTGTTTTTCGTGAACAGAAATTTTTAACCAATATTCGTTTTCATCTTTAAAACGAACCTTTTTATATGGAATATTTATTTCTGATGATGATTTTGCTTTTACATCAACATTTTCTAAAACGCCAGATTGAATTTCTTTTCCGTTTTCAGAAACAGACCATTTTACATCATAGTTATTTAAATTGGTTTCATTTAAATGATTAATTGCTAAAACTGTTCCGCTCTTCACATTCGCTTTAAAATTAAATGGTTGATGAATATATTTTACTTCCCAAGCGTGTGGATTTGGTTTTCTATCCGAAGAAAAAACGCCATTAATACAAAAATTCTTATCATTTGGGTAATCATCAAAATCGCCTCCGTATGCATAAAAATCATTCCCATTTTTATCTTTTTTGACTAAACCTTGGTCTATCATATCCCAAATAAAACCACCAATTAAATTCTTTTTAGAGTTGATTACATCCCAATACTCACCTAAACCACCAATAGAATTTCCCATTGCATGAGCATATTCACACATAATAATGGGTCTGTCTATATATTTACTTTCAGACATCGCTTCCAATTGATACATCTCTGGATACATTCTGCTTAAAACATCTACATATTTTGGGTCATCAGGATTTGCGTGTGCTTTTCCTCTAAATACTTTTTGTCCTTCTTCTCCTTCTTTGTATTCAGGATGATTTGGATTTCCTTGAGCTCCTTCATAATGAATAAAACGTGAAGCATCATAATCTTTAGCCCAACTTGCAGCTGCTGCAAAAGCGGGTCCTGTTCCTGCTTCATTACCCAAAGACCAAGAAATGATAGATGGATGATTTTTATCTCTATCAATCATTCGCATTACTCTACTTAAAATAGGGATTGCTAAACTTGGTTGCTGTGGTGCATAACTTCCTAAATGATGCGTTTCTATGTTTGCTTCATCCATTACATAAATTCCGTATTTATCACATAAATCATAGAAATAGGGATCGTTAGGATAATGTGAAGTTCTAACTGCATTAAAATTGAATTTCTTTAACAACTTTACATCGTCTTCTAAATCTTTTCTTGTCAACGCTTTTCCTCTAATTGGATGATGATCATGACGATTTACACCTTTAATTTTTACTGCTTTTCCATTGATTAACAACTCATTTTCATCTGAAAAACCAACTTGTCTAAAACCAACTTTTTGACTACGAGATTCTACAATGTTTCCTGATGCATCTTTAACATCAAAAACCAGGGTATATAAATATGGGTTTTCAACAGACCATTTTTTTGGATTTTTAATGTTCGCTTCTAAAAAAGCAAATTTTGTTATATCTCTTTGTGGCCATCTTTCAAAAAACACATCTTCAATATTGTAAGACATTGGTTTTTCTAGAACTTTTTGATTATTAGCATCGTATAAATCTGCAGTAATTTTCCAATCTTTTAGGTTGTTTTCATCTCCTTTCATCCATAAATGAGGACGAATTTCTAATTTGGCATTTTCTAACTTTTCATCAAATTTTGTTCTTATAAAAAAGTCATTTAAAGAAATTTTTGGTTGCGCCAACAGAAGAACTTCTCTGTGAATTCCGCTTAAACGCCACATATCTTGATCTTCTAAATAACTACCATCACTCCATCTAAAAACTTGAACTGCAACTTTGTTTTTTCCTTCTTGTAAATGTTCTGTAACATCAAATTCTGCAGCCAATCTACTTCCTTGACTATAGCCAACTTTTTTACCATTTACCCAAACATAAAAAGCGGAAGACACACCTCCAAAATGTAAAATTACAGATTGATTTTTCCAATTTTTTGGAATTGTAAAATCTCTATAATAGCTTCCAACAGGATTATCTCTATATTTTTCTATAAATGGAAATTGAGGTGGATGTGGCCCCATATAATTGAAATTTCTTTTTCCTCCATTTTTAATATCTGGTGTAAAAGGATAAATGATATTAGAATAAATGGGTTGCCCAAAACCTTGTAATTCCCAATTAGATGGAACCGAAATATCGCTCCAATTTTCATCACTTTTAAAATCGTTTGGAATGAAATCTTTAGGTCTGCTTTGAGATTTTTCAACATAATTAAATTTCCAAGTTCCGTTTAAAGATTGGACTCTAGAATTCTCTCTATTGCCTTCTAAAGCATCAGAATGATTTGTATAGGAATAACTTGGTACTCTTGAACGCAACTTGTTTTGCTCGAACATCAATTCGTTTTCCCAATCGTTTTGAGAGAAAGCATTTAATGTTAGCAATAAAAGGAACAACAAACTATTTTTAGAACCTATACTCTTCATAAATCTTATTTAAACTTTTTTAAATATCGGAAGAGTTTTTCTTAATATCCAAAAGTAGTTTACCTTATTCTATGCAACTTTTACCTTTTTTAAAGGAATTTTACACTTACAAATCAAAAATAATAGATGCAAATACTTAAGTTGTCTTTACTGGTTTAATAAATGTTTCTATGCGTAATTAGTTTAACAATTAAACCTCACTAATTACTTTACCATACCTGAAAGCAAAAAATATAAACTCACGTGTACATTTGACTATATTTAAAAGTAGAAATTTGAGTTATTAATTATTAAATAAAAAAGAGATGAAAATTATTAAATTAAGTATTTTACTTATTGCTTTAGGTGTTTTTACTCAAACGAATGCTCAAGATGATGCCAAGAAAGAAAAAAGAAACAATTTAGTAAAATAGATGCAGATAGTAATGGTTCTGTAAGCGCTGATGAAATGACTACTTTTTATAAAGGTAAAGAAAATAAAAAAGGAGATGCAATCGATGGTGCTAAAATCTTTAAACGTAAAGATGCTGATATAGATTGAAAAGTAACTTTTGTAGAATTTATTGCTCTTCCTAAAAAATGGAATAAGAAAAAAAAGTAACTTTTTGATTTAAAACTTACACAGTTTATGAGATACTGCCTAAAAATTAGTACGCTACATCAATAAAACGCAATGAACCTGCAGGTACTGTTAGCTTGATTGACTCGCCAGATAGAATTAGTTCCTCATTATTTAAAACATCTTTAACCCATTTTGGTTCTTTATTCTGAAAAATTATGGTTGTTTCACAATCTCTAGGATTAATATAATTAGGATCTATCAAAATAATTCTTGAATGGTTTTCATCTAATTTAATAACACTCCAAGAAGCACCTTTCACAATGATTGGCAAACTTTTTTCGCCTTCTTTAACCGTATTTTTAATGGTTTCTCCAAATCGATTGGCAGGTATTTCTTCTTCGTTTTTAATTCCTACTTTTCCGTTAGAAACAAAATATGGTTTACCTTGTTTTTTAACCATGGATTTTGATTCAATTGGAGCAACAGGAACCATTCCATGTGGCATTTCTGGCATATAGTTTAACCAACGATATTTTACACCTAATGCGGCATTCGAATAGTCGTATTCAGGAACATCAGTTCCTGCCCAATGCATTTGTCCTACAGAAAGAACAGCATGGTCATCATCCTTTTTATATTGTTTTAAATCATGATGGTTATCTACTGAATGAATTAAATGTTCGTCAACATCTTCAATTAAATGCCATGAACCAATTGAAAGTATATCTTCTTTATCAACAATAGGAAGAAGACCTGATTTCATTAATGCAAAAAGTACATTTAGTCCAGGTTCTTCAGTAAAATTGTTGTTTGCTACAATTCCGTAACGCGCACCATAAGCTGCCATAATAACACCTTGTCTTAAATAAGGAGATATTGAATTTTGTCCTCCAGGAGATAATGGTCTCCAACTTGTTGGGTTGTCATCAATTAAGCGTATAGCAAAATCATTTACATACCCTCCAGAATGCATTCCAACTCGTCCTGCTAAATTTAAATCTTGAATACGATTACTTGTATCTTCGGATGCTGGAACCAAAATATCACTATATTTCCCAGAGAAAAACATATCTTTCCATAAAGGTAAATGCGAAGTTGCAGCCCAAAACATATTTTTATATCTGAAATAGAGTTTTGCTTTATTGTTTTTTCTGATGGCTTTCGCTAATCGAGGTAAATACTCTTTTACATAGTGAATAACTCTTGGGTCTTCAACATTATCCATTTCTGCATATACAAATCCGTAGCAGGTATTTGGTGCGACTTCTAATATTTGTTCTAATGTTTCAATTTGAATATAAAATGGGTCGTTACCATGTCCAGCCCAAAAAGTAAACGGTTGACCTTGAGCTTCGTAATTTCTAGCCATTTGCACAATGTCTTCTCTAGAATCTTGATATTTACCTCGCTTATCTTTTTTTAGAGCAATATCTCCAATTTTAGCAACTATATGTGAACGATCTGTACTTTCTTTTGGCGATTTTTGAATGACGAATTTAATATCTTGTCCATTCAGTTTTTCAACCTTTGAATCGATTTTTTTCGAAGTTATCATCACCCAATCCTTATCGGATTTCTTTTGATAACTTGGAGGAGTGAAATTAAGAGTTTGCTCATACAACGTATTCAAGTTTTGTTCTACTTCAAGCATTCTACCTTGCTTTTTATGAGTTGTTTTCCACCAATTGTTTTTGCTTACATCATAAAAATATAAAGCGTTTCCACCATCAACTTCACCAGCTGCAATTAATTGATTGGATTTTGAATCATAAGCAAAATCACTATGAACCATATTTCCATATTTTGATCCTGATTTATCAATCAATTTTCCTTTTGAATCCAATACAAATAATATTCCACCATGTTGGAACATAATTTCATTTCTATTTGTTAAAAATGTTCCTTGTGAGTGTCCATAACGTTGTGCTTCTTTTTTTGTGGCGTTAAACTTGCCTAATACATTAAAATCTGAATCCAAAGCAGCCATAAAAGGTGTAAAAGAAATATCTGCAAAAAACAAAATATCGTCTTTTTTATCGTTGTTGATATCAGAAATAGTAATATCAGTAACCATTGCTTTTCTTAATTCTTTTAGCCTTTTATCATTAATAGACACATCTTTAATTACTTCTTTGCTTTCAGCATCTAGAAAACCCATAAATTCCCAACGAAATTTATCATGATTATAAGTCATTAAAAAGAGTGATTTTTTATCTGTATCAATGAAATTACCTCCTTCAATTTTTCTAACAACACCTTCAATTACAGTTTCTGAAACTAATTGTCCTTCAGCATTTAATTCGTATAATTTGTAATCATTTCCACCTGCAAAAATTTGAATTTTTTCATTATTTACAACAGCAATTTCTGAAAAACGAACCTTATGTCCTGGATTAAATTTCCAAAGAAGTTCTCCTTTATGATTCCAACAATAAATATTTCCATCCGCACTTGCGGCTAATAAATCGTCTTTTTTATCACCATTTACATCTATAGCATTTATTTCGAACATAACTGCTTTTAATGTAGACGCGTTTCTCCATAATTTTTCGCCTTCCATTGTATAGGCTGAAACACTTCCATCTAATTCTGATAAATAGAGAACAGTTTTCCCTTTTACATTGGCAGTAATACTGTTTCTAATGCCATTTCCATCTGTAGAGAAATTTTGTGATTTACTCGTAAAAGAAATTAATGCAATAAGTACGAAGCTCAAATATTTAATCATGTGCTTTTAGATTTAAAATGATAAATTCAAATAGTGTTCCAATATTATTGAATTACTCTTTTATTTTAAATTGATCATATTCTGGATTTACTTTAGCATCTCTAAAACGTGGACGATCTTTCCACATATCATATGTAGCTTTTAATTGTGCTGAATCTTCAGGATATTGCCCTTTATCGTCTGTTTCCTTTATCCAATTTTCTAAATAATTTCTATGTTCTTTAAGAATTGATGTGAACTCTGGATTTGACGCCAAATTATTCATTTGATGAGGATCTGCTTTTAAGTCATATAATTCTTCTTCAGGACGAATTCCAAACCAATGCTTGTCTTGATAAGGAGTTAACTTACCTTCTTTATGCAACCTCTTAAAATCTTTAACAATTGGTTTATTATCTCTATAACCTGCTTGAAGCATTGGTCTGTCTGGGAAAAAATTTCTAATGTATCTGTAATCTTTAGAAACAACTGTTCTAATTCTATCAATAGTGTAATCACATCTATCTCTTGCACCTACAACGTATTTTGGTTCTTCGTATGTTTTTGAAAATAAATCTTGTCCATCTAAATAATCGGGTAAATTAACACCACCTAATGCCAATGTTGAGGCAGAAACATCTAGTAAGGATACTAAATCATTTCTAACTGATCCTGAATTTAAAACTGAATGATTTCCTTTTACAATGAGTGGCACTAACATACCACCTTCATAACAAAATTGTTTATGACGCAAAGACGTATTGCTTCCATGATCTGAAAAGAAAAATATGATGGTGTTTTCTAACTCACCATCAGCTTCCAGTTGCTTTAATATCTTTTCTACGGTAACATCGGATCCACGATTTGCATTATAATGATCTGTCCAAGCTTTTCGCTGCGATGGAATGTTCGGAAAATATGGAGGTAATGGTACATCGTTCGTTTCTAACTTTTCACCTTCACGAACGTATTTAGAATCTTTTTTTCCACCCATAATTTGTACTTGACCAAACCAAGGTTGATTTTTATCTTTTCTGGCATTCCATACATAATTATCTACAGTCATATAATCGATGGCAAAATTACCTTGCCAACCGTTCATACCTGCTTTATAACCCTCTTCGGTTCCAACATCGTAAAGTGCTCTTCTGTCGTAATGAAAATTATAATCGTCTTTTCCACTATTAAAGGTAAAATAACCTGCTTCTTTCATTAATTCAGGTATGGTTTTTACATCTTCTGGAAATGAAATTCTTAATGCTTCAGGCACAATTTCATCATTTGTAAATCTATTTGATCTGTGATTATGAGTTCCAGTAGTGGTTTGCATAATGCCAGATATTAGTGCTGAACGACTTGCAGAACAAACTGGAGCAGTTGCATAGGCTCTTGTGAAAAGCACGCCATTTGAGGCTAATTTATCTATTACTGGTGTGTGTCCCTGATTGATAGAATCGCCATAACACCCCATGAAAGGCGAAAGATCTTCGGCAATAACCCAAAGAATATTAGGCTTTTTAGTCTGCGATTTGCTGTTGCATGAGGCAGAGAAACAAGCTAGAATTAATACTATAAAGATTTTCGAAAAGAGATTGTTTATTTTAATCATTATGACTGTTTATTATTGATAAAATTAGTGTTGACTGGTTAAGAAATTGTAGCTACAAGTAAAAACAATGTACTTGATAGTTATTAATTGCTAGATACACCTCTTAACCATAACACATAAAAATATGAATATCTTCAATTGAAAACATGATTATGTGCAAAAAAATCGAAATGATATTATTCTGATTTTGTTACTTCTACAAAGAAAACTTCGTTGGGTTTTAATGTTGGATTTTTATCTACAAAAATTCCTTTTAGTAAATCTTTACACTTAATATTCGAGCTTCCCCTTAAAGTAATATGTAACGAAGCATCAGATTTACCAACATTAACTACAGATAGTACATGATTCCCATATTCATTTTTAACCACTTTCCAAATACACCCTTTCTTACCTATGCTATTGGTTTCTTCAACTTTAATGTCTGGCAGTAAATTTTCATTCTTTAAAATGGTTAATGCCTTGTTTTTCATATCTAAAATTGAAGCAGCTTGAATTAACATTCCTCCATCACTATTTAATTTCGGTAAAACCCCGTTATATTCATTTTTTAGTAAACTATTAGCATCAACAATAACAGTTCCACCCTTGTTTATATACGATTGAATAGCTTGCAGTTCCACATCTGTAACAAAAGGTGTATCATGAATTAAAACAACATCCCAATTCGTATTCTCTTGCTTATTTATAATATCTTTTGTAACAAAACCAAGAGGTGTGCCTTCAAAATGTAATGCTTCATACAGTTTAAAAAGATCATCCATATGCCGATCTTTATTTATAGCAGACGTTTTTGAATAAAAAACACGTAATGGTTTTCTTTGTCTTTGCATTGCCATGATTTCCTCTGAATAGGTATTTAGATCAATCAATGTGGTTGCTACCGTATTAGTCACGCGAGGTTGCTGGTTGTTTGAGCCCGCATAACCTTTATCATTTTTTGCTTTCTTTGATACTGAACCGTCTGCATTTCGAGGCCAATACCATATTTGACTTGCCGTCATTCCATAACTATGAGCCAACCAAAATGTAGCTTTAGCATAATTGGGATCTAAATACAAATCTCTTGACCGAACTGTAGATAAATAATGCAATTCTGAATTGAAATTTATTTTTTCAGGACTAACCGATTTCATGAAATCAAATCCCATACATAATTCGCGCCATTCAAAAGCATAATTTTTTTCCCAGCTATGAGGTTTTCCCCAAATACGTTTATGAGCTGCTCCTGAGTCGTTACCAACAATATCACTCATGCTAGTTAGCGCCTCCAAATCTATACCATGATTTCGTTTATTATCTGTCCATAAATTTGGCATAATTTTGAGGTGTACTTTAGCTTCAGTATCATGTTTTTTAATTTCAGATTTTAAAAAAGTATACCAGTCTGTAACTCTATCCATGTTGAAAGATGCCCAATCAAACCATTTAGGAGTACCTTTTAAGCTAATATCAATGGGGATTTCAATGGAAACTTCGCTGAAATTTTTAAAATTTGAATTCCATAAACCATTTAGAGTTGCAATGTTTTTATGCTTTTTTTCTAACCAATCTTTGAATTTTGTAATGGTAAATTGAGAAACGGAACCAGATGCCCAAGGTAATTTTTTCTTTCTGCTATCATAATAAGTGTAAAAATGAGGTTCGTTACATAACATATAACCAAGCTTTGAATAATTTTTTCCTGCTACTTTAGGCACAACATAACTCAATAATTTCTTTTGAAGTTCTCTTGCTCCAGGATTATCAATATCATAAGCCGTATAAGTATCTTCACGCATTTTAAAATTTGGACCATAATTTTCCTCAGCCCAATTCGGTACGTTTTTATGATTCATAAAAATGAATCCTAAAGAACCATCAGGCTTGTCGTTTAACTCACTTACTACTCTTGGGTTAATACTACCATCTTCTTTTGTAACCTGTGTAGGTGTTAGAAAAAACCCATCTAGATTACCGTGAAATTCATTATACGCTTTGGTATTTGGCTTCCAAGTATAATCTGCCAAAAATACAGGGCGATTATTAAATGTTAATTGATCGTCTTCTACTTTAACTTTTGTCCAATCTACATTTGGACTGGTTTTTCTGAATGTTTTACCATCAATGAGTGATTTTAAATCAGCTATGGCTTCATCAAGCATAAGAATAACATCTTTTCTTTCGAAATTAGCCAATTCCTCAGCCATTTTTGAGGCTTCCTGTTCATAAGAATCAACTAACTTAAACGACACGGTGTTTTCTTCAATATGCTTTTCATCCCATTTGGCAAATTTTAAAAAAAGTTCAGCTGTTCGAATGGTTGTTTTTTCTTTTAAAACATCAATACTTTTTTTTTCAGCCTTCTTTATCAATTTACCAAGAGAAGTTATTTTGGTTTCAGCTACATCTTCTAGTGTTTGAGCACCAATTAACGTTGAAAATACTATTGTAACGAAAAGATATAAGGTATTTTTCATAAGTGTTTTTTTTATATTATTAGCTCTATTGAGTTACGTAAGGTTTTTTATTTTTTAATCCAGGCTCATCATACTTTACAAGCTGTCTAAATAATTCCGTTTGAAGCATTTTCGCTATAGCTTTGTAATCTTCATCATAATAGAAATTAATCAACTCATCTGGATCTTTTTTTAGGTCGAATAAATAAGGTTTCTCACTTTTATCTATAACAAGTTTGTATCTATTATTTACTGCAGAAACCCACCAACCGCCAGATTTGGCGAAATACGTAATTCTATCTGAAGTTAATTCTTTGGTTTTGTTCACAAAATCTTTTGAAGTATCTAAACCATGAAATTTGGCATTTGTATTAACATCCATAATACTTAAAATAGTTGGAGCAAAATCTACATTAGTGTAAGCTGTATTTATGATTTTTCCTTGTTTTATTTTATTAGGATAGCGAATTACAAATGGTATTCTTGATGAGGCTTCATAAGGCACGCCTTTGTTTCTTCTGTTATGCTCAAAGAACATATCACCATGATCTGAAGTGAAGATTATAATTGTATTATCAGTTAAATTATTATCATCTAAAAAAGTTAAAATACGTCCAACGCTGTCATCAATATGTTTTACTTGTCCGAAGTATTGTTTTAAAGCTACTTTATCAAATCCTTTCCCTTCATTTTTATCTTTTGGACCTCCTTTTGCCCATGATGGTTTGATGGCTGTATATTCTGCTGCCATGGTTTTAGGAGCTTGAACTTCCATATCATCATACATTGTTCTGTAAGGTGGTCGTGCATAATCTGGCGTATGAGGATCTGGAATAGACAACATTAAAGCAAATGGTTTATTCTTATCACGCTCTAAAATATCAAGTGTTTTATCCGTAAAATAATCTGTTTGGGTAATGACTTCTTCTTTTGGTAGTTTAGCGGCTGCTTTATCTCCAAGACCATCAACTACTTTACCGTCTTTAATATGAAAATAGGGTGCATGACCACCGCGCATCATATATCTATTATCATCAAATCCAGCTTTATATTTAATTCCGAACGTATATTTTTCATGACCAGCTAAATGCCATTTACCTACATAAGACGTGGCATAACCTTGATCTCTTAAAATGGTAGCAAATGTTGGAATATCTTCACTAATGTGCAATCCGTTTTTTGGAGCGCCAGTAGCTTGTGGATATAAACCAGTAACTAAAGATGCTCTTGATGGTGTACAAACTGGAGAGGAAGCGTAGTAACTTGTGCAAATTGCACCTTCATTGGCTATTTTATCGATGTTTGGGGTGTTAACATTGTTTCCTTTACCCCAGATAAAAGCTTGATCTTCGGATAATAAATTTTGATAACAACTTAAAGTTCTAAAGTTGTGTTCATCAGTATGAATTATTATTAAATTAGGTTTTTTTTGAGCTAAACAACTAAACGTTAATAGCAAACTTGTTATTATACTTATCGATTTTATCATACTGTTTTAAATTAAGTGTTATATAATATTTGGACTAATAAATTGGCTTTTGGTTTAAATAAATATATTGCTGGCATTTCAGGGTTTTTATCTGCGCCAAACCTTCTTTCTATATAATTTCCATAAACAAAATAACTAACTACTAGAATCGCAATAGAAATTAAAAAAATAATCATAATTAATACTTGTTAAGTTGGTTACAGTCTATTTTTGTTGTTCTTATAGAACTTTTTCACAAGACGTTCTTGTTTTTTATCGAGTTTTTGATCTTTTAAAAACCAATAGATACGTCTTGCAATTAAAAACTCATTGTTAAGCATTGGCAATGCGTGTTTTATGACTTCTTGAGAATCTGGATTCTTATTTTCCATGAGTCTCAAAAGCAAGGAGACTTCTTGGTATGAATTTGATTTAGGTAAATATTTACTTAAATCATCTAAGTACGCTTTTGTAATAGTCTTTTTGGTATTTAGTAATGAACTTAGGCTGGCTATTTTTTGATTTTGGCTTCCTGAATAAAAGAGTTCTTTTAAGGCATTAGCATACGCTTTTTCAGAAGCACCTTCAATATATTCAATAGCTGGTCTTAATAAAACGTTATTATCAGTTGTTTGAGTCACTACTGATGAAAGCAAGGTGTCACTATATATTTGCTTTGATAATAAAGTCTCTAAACTAAATAACTTATAGTCATCATTACCATCATCTAAAAATGTATTTAACTTTTTTAACTTGCAAGAAGCTTTCGTTTTTTCACGAATAATTGATATAATGTCGCCATTGGCATAATGCCATAAGGTGTAACAACATAAGGCAGCACCAGGTACGGTATCTTTTTCATCTAATTGAATTGCTGTTGCTCCCGAAACCGCATCTACATCATTATCAGATCCGTCTAAAATTGTTATAATCTCGTTAGGTTCAACATCTTTGAATGGCGATTTTGAATTGGCTAAAATAGACTGTAATTTAATATAGTCTTTAGTATCAAATACATCGGCTTCATATTTTTCTAAAGTAACACCATCCTCTAATTCATACTTTTGAAATTGACCAATACTATTCCAAAAAAGTTTAACGGATACAATTTTACATACCTGTTCATAACAAATTACAGATTCCACATTCATATAATATACTTCAGGAAACCCGTTTTTATTTCGCATTTCTACGAGTATTTGTGGCTCAAGATTTTCTTCTCCTTTGCTTGGATGATATAAATTAATTTCATGCTTTATTTCAGTATAATTTGAAACCTGCCCATCCTTTGTGTTATAACACAAAAGAAAATAGACAGACAGAAAAAAAACTTTATAGAGGTTCATACTTATTAATAACAACGAATCTCAAACATTTTTACATTTGGCTCACCATAAGTATCATTTAACTTAACACGAACCGCAGTTGTTTTAATTTCATCAAATTTAACTTTTACTAATCGAGAAAGGTTATTCTGTATATCCCCAATTTTCACCCAATTACCCTTTACTCTGGCTTCAACACTAAAATTCTTAATCAACTCTTTTGGAATTTCCATCGGTTGTGTTAAATGCTTTTTAGGTTGTTTATGCATGTTGATTTTACGTTGAAGATTGGTATCAAACTTTATTTCAACACTTGTTAAATTTTGCGTTTTCTCCCATTCCAATTGCAACTCAGCATTCAAACCATCAGATTGCCAATGGTGTATTTTATCTACCTCATCACGAGACACACCGTCTACAAGGTTTTTTACATCGCCAGATAATGTTGAAGAGGCGAATATTAAACTTGCTTTTTTAGCTTTATCATTCGGATCATTAGCTGGACGATTAGGAAAATAAGAATCGTCTCTTAATAATTGTTCCTGTAATTCATTGATATGATTTTTATATAAACCTCTTGGATTCACCCCTTTTTGTGAACACATAGCTGCAGCTGTTCCTACCGCTTGCCCCATCATAGCACAAGTGCCTATAATTCTTGTTGAAGATAATGCCATATGCGATACGCTTACGTTACGTCCTGCAAACAATAAATTGGAAACATCTTTAGAATAAAGACAACGGAATGGCACTTCGTATATATTATCAAATCTAGAATGGAAAAAGCTTGCTGGTTGACTTAAATCTTCAATTCCTCCAGGATTATGTTCATCTAAACTCCAACCACCAAATGCTACGGCATCATCAAAATGACGAAGCCCCAGCATATCATTTTGAGTTAAAATAAAATCACCCATAAAACGACGAGATTCTCTTCTTCCAGGAATAGAGCCAATCCAATCTAAAACCACATTATCCGCCTCTGGATGATGACCCGAATTTTTTACATAATCCCAAACACCATAGAGATATGCCATTAACTTATGCCTAATAGCATCGCGTTCTCCAATGATATCAACATTGCTTCCAATTTCCACCCACCAAAAGCCATCTTTTACTTGTTTTATTTTTCTATGCCCCGTTCTTTCTGCTTCTTTTCCATCAAAAGGAATAGCATATTCTGGAGGATAAAACGGCACAGGTTTATCCATTTTTTTGGTTGTCAACATAATGCAATCTCCCATTACCCAACCATCAGGTTCATCGGGTGCAAACGATTCATCAAACTCAGATTTTCCTTCACGACCCATTCTAAATTCTGCACCTGCAGTTGCAGCTACCAAACCATCTCCAGAACAATCACAAAACATATTAGCTTGTAAAGTAAATTCAGTTTCTGTAGTTAATTGCCAACACACTACAGATTTTATGGTATTGCCATCCATGTTTACATCCATAGCAGCTGTATTCATTAAAAGGGTTATGTTTTTTTCTCTAACCACATAATTATACAGCACATGATCCCAAACATGATAAGATGCTTGCGGATTATAATGCCAATTTTCTATTAGTAATTCTTCTATAATACCAGTTTCTCGTTCTATTTTATGCTTGTTCTTTAAACTTTGAACACCATTAACGGTTACACGCATTTCACTAGAGGCATTACCTCCTAAAACTGGTCTATCTTGAACTAAAACAACTTTAGAGCCATTTCTAGCAGCCGAAACAGCGGCCGAAATACCTGCCATACCTGCACCAGTAACAGCAACATCAAAACTCAACGTTTTTCTTCTTTTGGGATCTGTTTTTTTTGAACCTTTTGGATCATTGAAATGAATTAATTTACTTTCACCAGTTTCTAAATTTTGGGCAGCTATACTACCCGATAATGGCAATAAACTTGCTGCCAAGGCGCCTTTTGCTCCTGTTTTGAAAAAGTTTCTACGTTTCATTTCTTTGATTTAATCTGATGCTACATTATAAAATTCGTTTACTTTATCCTTCTTAATTTATGATTTCAAAATCTGTTGAAGTTGCAGATCTAGAGATTTAGCCTTTTCTGGATTTTCATCAATAATATTATCTTGCTCACTTGGGTCTTTGCTCAAATTATAAAGCTGTGGCTTTCCAGTTGAGTTTTTCTCTTTTCTGTTTTTACCAATAATATATTTCCACTCTCCAACTCTAATAGCTCTTTGATGTCTGGTTTCTTCCAACATATAAGGCAAACCTTTTGCATCTTCTCCTAATAATGCTTTCAAGTTATTCTGACTATCTGGAGCTTCATTCTCAGAAATATTAACATCTAGTAATTCACCAAAAGATGCTATTAAATCTATTTGATTTACCAAAGCATCAGATATTCCAGGTTTGATTTTTTTAGGCCATCTAACAATAAAAGGAACTCGTGTACCACCTTCAAAAATTTGATATTTTCCACCTGTATAGATACCAGAAGCATCGTGACCTCTGTCAACTTCTCCATAAGATTGTTCAATAGTTGTGCCATCATCATAGCCATCATCATATACTGGTCCATTATCACTTGAAAAAATAACGATTGTATTTTCTGTTAATCCATGTTCTTCAAGTGTTTTCATTATTTCTCCGGTAGCCCAATCAAACTGAACCATAGCATCACCTCTATACCCTAATTCTGTTGCGCCTTTAAAACGAGGATGCGGTCTTCGTGGTACATGAATATCTTGTGCTGCATAATATAAAAAGAATGGTTTTTCTTTATTATTAGCTATAAAATCTTTGGTTTGTTCTACAAAAACATCTGTAATGGTTTCATCATCCCAAAGCGCTTTTTTTCCTCCAGACATGTAACCAATTCGACCAATACCACCGATAACACTATTATCATGTCCGTGTGTACTTTTATAAACGGTCATAGCCTCTGGATTCGTTTTAGCATCAGGATATTGCGTGTTATTTTTTCCTTGCACATTTACTAACTTTCTACTGACGTATATGGGGTCATTAGGATCTAAGTTAACCACTTTGTGATTATCTAAATACACACAAGGCACTCTATCGTTTGTTGATGGCAATAAAAAAGAACTATCAAAACCTATTTCTAAAGGTCCTGGTTTTACATCTCCATTCCAATTTACATCCACACCTTTCTCTCCAATACCTAAATGCCATTTACCTATAACTCCTGTGGCATATCCTGCTTTTTTCAACATTTTTGGAAGCGTTAAAATATCCGTAGGAATTGCTAATGGTGCGTTGGGTGGTAAAATATTTACGCCATTTCTAAAACCATAAATACCTGTAAGCATTGAATATCTTGATGGCGTACAGGTTGAAGCTGAACAGTGTCCATCTGTAAAACGCAATCCTTGAGATGCTAATTTATCAATATTTGGTGTAGGTATCATTTTAGAACCATAAGCACCTACATCTCCATAACCCACATCATCTCCATAAATGATTACAATATTTGGTTGAGTTGGATTTTCTTCTTCTGAAATGTTTTCGGTTAGTTTTTTATTTTCTTTACAACCAACAAATACAACTAATGTTAAAAAGACAAGTTTTACTAATTTTTGATAATTCATGAATGTTTTTTTAATATTTAGTTTGATTAATGAAGTACTGGGTTTGATGATTCTAGAGCTTTAATCACTATTTCTATTCCACCACGTCAATTTCAATTTCAGAACTTTTTAATCCTTCGGAAGACGCTTTTACAACAATCTTTCCTGGTTTTCCTGTGGAACGAATAATAGCCAAACATTTACCGTTGAACGCTTTTCTTTGATTACTTTGAAATGATGTTATATCTGTTGAGTTTCCATTTCCTGAAGCTTCAAATACACCCTCACCTTCAACTGTGAACGTTATATTTGAATCTGCTAAAGGACAAAAATTACCATCTTTATCAATAATATCTACTTCAACAAAGGTTAAGCTTTCTCCATCTGCTTTAATTTCAGAATAGTTATTAGTAAGTTTTATATTAAAAGGTTCCAAAGCTGTTTTTATACTATTCTCCATGGCTGGTTTTCCGTTGGCATTTAAAGCAATAACTTTTACTTCTCCAGCTTCATAAGGCACATCATTCCAAACTAAACGATAACGCTCATATACTTCTTTAGGGTTTTTAGTTCTTATCCCTTGGCTTTTTCCGTTTACAAATAATTCCGCAGAATCAAAATTGGTAAACACATGTACTGGCAACGTTTTAACTTCGTTTGCATCCCAATTCCAATGTGGTAAAATATGAAGCACATCTTCATCCGTCCAACGAGCTTTGTACATATAATACATGCTTTTAGGAAATCCTGCTAAATCTACAATACCGAAATATGAATTTTTGGTTGGCCATTCTATATTATAAGGAGATGGTTCTCCTAAATAATCAAAACCTGTCCATACAAACTCTCCTGCAACATGCGGGTTATCATCTAACATGGCAAAACCAACATCGGGTGTGTTGGACCAATTGCAATAATCTAATGCATAATCTGAACATTGCATATTGTCTCTTCTATAATGTTTTGTTGGCTTAGTATCTAAATCGAAATACCCTCGACTTGCGACTGTAGATTGAGTTTCACTTGCAATAAATTTCCAGTCTGGATGTTTTTCTTTTAACCATGGATATAAATGCGTGTGATAGTTCCAACCTTTTACATCAAATTGTGCAGCAAAATTATTTTCTGCTGGCGCCTCTTTATTCATCCCTATAGTAACAGGTCTTGTACTATCCTCTCGATGTGCGATATCAACCAAGAATTTAGCCTTTTCCCAACCTTCATCTGTAAATTGTTCTAGAATTTCGTTACCAACACTCCACATAAAAATGGAAGGATGATTGCGATCTCTGTGAATTAAAGACACTAAATCTTTTTCAGCCCACTCATCCCAAAGGTGCATGTAGCCATTTTTGTTTTTCCCTTTTTTCCATTCATCAAAAGCTTCATCCATAACAATGAAACCCATTTCATCACACAATTTTAAAAGTTCTGGTGCTGGCGAGTTATGTGATGTTCTAATGGCATTACAACCCATGCCTTTTAAAATATCTAGTTGTCTTTTTAATGCAGAAACATTTATTGCTGTACCTAGAGGACCTAAATCGTGATGCATACAAACCCCTTGAATTTGAACGCGTTTTCCATTTAAATGAAAACCATCTTCAATAGTAAATTCAAAATTTCTAATACCGAAAGTAGATTTGTAAACATCTACCTCTTTTTCATTTTTTATAACTTTTGAAAGCACTTTGTAGTTTAATGGTGTTTCAATAGACCACATGTCTGGATTGTCAATTTTGAATGTTTGGGCTATTTCTGATTCACCTGAAACAATTTGAGTCATCTTATGTTTCGTTATTAATTCATTTTTAGAATTATAAATTTCAGTTAGCAGCGTTAAATCTCCTTGTCCTAAAACGGAAGTTTTAATATGTACCTCTGCATTTGCGTTAGTAACTTTTGGTGTTGTAATGTATGTTCCCCAATGTTTTACATGTGCTTTATCTGTATATACCAAACGTACATTTCTATAGATTCCAGCACCAGGATACCAGCGCGAACTTTGTTCTTTGTTTTCTAACCGAACTGCCAAAGTGTTTTCGCCTTTGGTTATAAACCTGGAAATATCAAAATGAAATGAGGAATATCCGTAAGGCCACTCTCCAACAAATTCGCCATTAACGTATACTTGAGCATGACTCATAGCACCATCAAACTCCACAAAAAGTTTTTTATCTTTTATGTTATCTGGAGTTTTAAAGGTTTTGCGGTACCAGCCAATACCAATGTGTGGCAAACCTGCCGTTCTACCTAATCTTAGTTTTTTCTTTTTTTCACCATCGGCATGTACTTTAACGCCTTGTGCATCATTTTTTTTATCAAAAGGGCCATAAATTGCCCAATCGTGCGGTACTCGCACGGTTTCCCAATTGGCATCATCAAAGTTTAATGTTTCAGCTTTTTCAACATCGCCCTTCGTAAATTTCCAATCTGTTTTTAACGTTTCCACTAAACGTCCTTCAATACTTTGAGACTTAGAACAGCTCGTTAAAAAAATGATACTTAATATTAAATATACGTGATACTTTTTCATGTTCTTTTGATTTCCTGTTGAAAAATAAATTCTTAAATACTTCTTCTAGCTTCTTCTAAATAGGGAGTAAACTCTTTCACTAAATCTGAATATTCGCTAACTATGTTATTGGTTTCAGACACATCTGTATCCAAATTATATAACTCGTAATAGGATGCTTTGTTTTTATCTAAAGGTGTAATTTTATAAAATTTCCAGTTTTGAACTCTTAAAGCTTCAAAGTGTGGTTGCTTTCTTGTTTGCCATTCCCAATACAAATATTTATGTGCTTTTTGTTCGTTGCTATTCCCTAAAATAGTTGGCATCAAGCTAATTCCATCTGTATTCTCAGGTGTATTTACACCTGCCAAATCACATACGGTTGGCAAAAAATCCCAGAAAGCACTTGGTAAGTCAGATTCCACTCCTTCTTTAACGACGCCTTTCCATTTTACTATAAAAGGAACTCTTATGCCTCCTTCATAAACATCTCTCTTTTTACCCCTTAAGTCTTTTGCACTTTCAAAAAACGAGATGCTTTGACCGCCTTCATCTGAAGGTCCATTGTCACTAGCAAACATAACTATGGTATTTTCTGCAATATGTAATGTTTCCAATAAGTTCATGATACGACCTATATTTTCGTCCATTTTGGTAATCATAGCCGCATAAGTAATATTGGGTTCGTCTTGTGCGCAATAACCATTTACATATTGACTACCATACCCTTGATCTTTTCCATTTATTTTTAATTTCTTTGGTGTTTCTGGCCAATTCAAACCTCTATATTGGGCTTTTGCTTCTTCTTGAATTGTTAATTCAGCATGTGGGATTGTAAAAGGCAAATACAAGAAAAATGGTTCTGATTTATTATCATTAATAAACTGTAATGCTTCTTTGGCAAATTCATCATGACTATAAGTTCCTTTACCTTTTATATATCGCCCTTCGCTATCGCGAATATTTAAATTCTCTGGATATTCTACTTTTGTATGGTTACGCCATAGATATTCAGGATAATAAAAATGTGCAAATCCTTGATTTTCAAATCCAAAATAATGATCAAAACCTTGTTGATTTGGGCTATTTGGAGATGTTGCCCCAACTGAAAGCCCCCATTTTCCAATAATTCCTGTTTTATAACCTGCGGTTTTTAATAACTCTGCAACCGTTACATCATCTGGATTTATAAGTTGGCCATTACGAGTAACTGATGCATTTCCCATATGCATACCCGTCATTAATGCACATCTAGAAGGAGAACAAACTGTTTGACCTGAATAATGATTGGTAAATTTTATACCATCAATAGCCATTTTATCTATATTTGGCGTTTTAATTTTCGTTTGTCCATATGCACCAACATCCCCATAACCCATATCATCCGCTAGGATGTAAATGATATTTGGTTTTGTTTGCGATTTATCCTGAATCTTAGTTTCTGATTTTTTTTGTGTGCAACTTACTACTCCAAAAAAGACAACTAAAAGGATTGTAATTATTAATTTAAACTTCATTTTATTGATTAAATTTTTATTTATTATTCTTACCAATCATCTGTTCTAAATGATGATGCTGGTAATTTTGAAGTATTAAACAACGCCCCATCAACCCAAGCTTCCCAACCGTATCTTACAGCTACTGGTTCCTGAACCTTATCACTCCAAACTTCTAGTTTTCCATTTGCTATTTTTGCTTCAGCTTTATGAAATACTTTATCGGCTCCTGCCACTTTAAAACTATTCATTTCCTTACCAAAATTAAACACGCCTGAAGGTGCATAATCAAATTGTAGCGTCACTACATTTTCTTTAGTAGTCATAGATTTATATACTGGACCACTATATTGAATATCTTCGAATCCATAATTTTTTGCTAAAGCCCAAAGCGCTAACCGTTCTCCTACTTTTTGCTTTTCGGCAGGATGAATACATTCTTTTTCACCAATATCCAAGGTTACTGCCATTCCTGTGTTTGGAACTGAAAGCATCGTGTTTAGTTGAGCTTCTCTCAGGTTAGCTTGATTATTCCCCCAACCTAAAGGTGCAATTTGAACAAAATAAAACGGAAAATCTCCCTGGTCCCATTCTGTTCTCCAGCTTTTTATCATAGATGAAAATAATTGGGTATAATTCTGGTAATAGTTTTTGTTAGCTTCTCCTTGATACCAAATAACACCTTTAAAAGTAAATGGTTTTAGTGGATGAATCATGCCGTTATATAATACTGAAGGATGCTTTTGTGGTTTTGAACTGTCGTTATTAAAACCTTTCAAACCTTTAAATTCTGAATCAATTATATTTTTGGGAGTCCAAGACTCAGCTGGTGTTCCGCCCCAACTGCTTGTAATGAGTCCAATAGGAACCTTTAATTTTTCTTGAAGCATTTTTCCGAAGAAATAAGCAGTTGCACTAAAATTCTTAACCGTTGAAGGTTGCGCTAATTTCCATGTACCTTCACATGAATCCAAAGGCGTTTGAGCCGTAACTTTTCCAACTTTAAATAAACGTATTTGAGAATTTTCACTATTTAAAATTGCTAAATTACTTCCGTTAATGGGTTGCCCTATATTGCCTTTTATCGGCATTTCCATATTGGATTGTCCTGAACATAGCCAAACTTCACCAACAAGCACATCGGATAAAACAATAGTATTCTTCCCTTTTATTATTAAATCAAAAGGTCCTCCAGCTTCAGATTCATCTAAAAATAATTTCCAATATCCGTCTTTAACTTTTGTAGCATATGTTTTCCCT
Organism: Algibacter sp. AS12; assembly: GCF_046736315.1. Lineage (NCBI taxonomy): Bacteria > Pseudomonadati > Bacteroidota > Flavobacteriia > Flavobacteriales > Flavobacteriaceae > Algibacter > Algibacter sp. AS12. Next base: position 3,419,332 of record NZ_CP151841.1, on the reverse strand, counting down.
TTAAACGTAACTTCAATACTTTTCTCAGAATCTGCATTTCCAAACACCGCTATTGGTTGATTTCGTTGTAAAACCATATGATTTTGAAACAATGTATTTGGCGTTACTTCTGCAGAAACAAATTGAAGTGCCAAAAGTGATATTAAAAAAAACAGATTTTTCATTTTAATTTTCAATTAAGTTCATCAACTTTTTTCCAAACGCTATACCGAAACGTTTTTGACCTTCAGCATTATAATGCACATTATCACTATGCTTTGGGAAATCGTTCCAAGTGGTATCAGTTGTTGTTTTAATAATATCAACATGCTCAACAGATTTAGCGACTTTTTCCATAGCTTTTCTAACTATTGCTGCACCTCCTTTTATTCCATATCTAGAATTGGTTTGTCCGATTACAAAAGGCATTTTAGGGATATTAAACTCACTTCTGTAAGCATTGATTAATTTGGTTAAATTTTCGTCATAACTATCAGCCGCCACTTTTTTTACAGCATCGTTTTCACCTTGAAACCAAGCCATTCCAATAATTTTACAACTTTTTCCTTTTTTTTCTAACAGCTCCAAGTTTTCTTTAATATCAGCGATATGCATACTGTAAAGCTTTATTTTTTGTTTATGCACTTTCTCAACTTCTTTAGCTTTTTCTTCCGTCCACTCAGGATTCCATGCTCCATAAAGAGCAGTTCCACCTTGCGATCTTTTGATTAATAAATAGTGTTTATTTGGGTTTGCTTCTGCTAACTCTAAACCTATAAAAATCTCCGGTCCAAAACGTTTTAAAAAATGATACTTTTCGGATGGTTTATTCTTATAATACGACAGTGGTTTAGCAGGTTTACCATTAAAACTTAACGATACTCTAGCTGATATTTTTTCAATTCTTTTGATTTCAGAATCCTCTAATTCATCAAAATCTCCAGCTCCAGCCATATTAGATTGACCAGCTAAAAGCACCACTTGAATTGAGGACTCTTCTATTTGTTGTGCCTTACAAGATGTGGTAAACAACATTAATACACTAAAAAAAACAAGTAATAAATTTGATTTTATCACGACTATAAATTTTTGAAACCTGTATTCTTTTTAACATCTAAAGTTGCTTTAGAAGCCTCATCTGCTTTTAATGTTTTTTCACAATTTCCATCGTAAGTGTTGTTTGTAATTTCTACATCTTTACAATTAATCAAATCAAACATATAAGCATCTGGATATTGTTGTTTTTCGGTTGTTGTTTGCTTAATGGTATTGCCTTTTATAATTAATCCATCAACTCGATCTGCCCACACAATTCTGTTATCAAAAGTTTCGATTGTGTTATTTATAAATTGAATATTTCTATCGTAAGTCATCGTATCATCAAAAGTTTTTGCAAGTCTTGGAGATACTTTTAAAACAGCATGTTCTGCACCTCCGTAAGCACAATGCACAAAGCGATTGTTACGAATTATAACATCTTCTACATTGCCAGATTCAAACCAATAAAAAGTTTCACCTCGTAACATGATAGAAGACATCATAGATGATAAATCGTTATCTTCAATGATTATCTTTTTAGGTGTTTTTATAATAATATTTCTTGCTCTGTGGTCACGAATGATGTTCCCTCGCATTGTAAAATTAGGGTTCCATGTTTTGTTTTCAAGAATATCGCCTTCTTTTAAATCTGAAGGTAGCTCATTTTCAAATGTCAATTCAGTATAAATGTCATTAATAACCATTACAGAAGACACTTTATTTTCTTCAGCACGTTGTGGATTAGGGTTTTTAATAAACCAAATCGCATCACCAACACCTGCAAATTCAAAGCCCATTTGTTGATCATGTCTAAGTGCAACTCGTAGCTTTTTATTGTCTAAAATCTTATCAACCTGAACATATGTTCCGTGCACATTTGTACCATCGTCATACATCCCTTCAAGACGGCAGTTTTCGATTAAAATATCTCCTTTACAATTTGCAAAATGTGTGGCATCAGCAATGATAGAAATCACTCTATCTGAACCTTCGCGAACGTAAATTCCGCTATTTAGAATATTTATATCCTCAGAGCGTTCAAATAAAAACCCCATTCCTAAAGCATGATGAATTACTACTTTATCAAATACAATGTTTTTAGAATTTCTAACTAAAAACGCAGGTGCATAGCGATTGTTGATCTTATCCCCTTTTGACTGTAAAACGCTTCCAACTCTTGGATATTTTTTAATATTCTTATCATGAAAACGCAAATTTCCGTTAGGTAATTTTTCAATATAATTTGGATTTAAAGACATGTCCCACGCACCATAGTCTATGGCTTTAGTTTCTTTATTATGAGATAATGTGCTTCCTAGAGCCGTAAAATTAAAATGATTGATACCTGGAAATTCAATTTGACCTTTTCTAAGTTTCCAAGAGAATCCTTTGGTGTAAGGTTTTAAATCAAAATAATCTTCTTCTTCATTTACAGCTATAACATCACCTTGAAAAGAAAAAGGAATATCCCAATCTAAAGTTAGATTACGCACATTGATTTTGTTACATCCTTTAAAAATAAAAGGTGCTGCTTGACCTCTGAAAATAAACTCTGAACCATTCCCTTCAATTTCTACCGAATTAAAGCCTTCAAAATTAAAAATGATTTTTTTAAATCCATTGCCATGATTCGTAACATACAAATATTTTCCGATGGCATAATCTGTATGAAACGTATAATTTCCTTTTTCAAAAACGAGTTTAATATCTTTTGATTTTGAAGTTTCAATGGCATTACGAACAACAGATGTCATATCGCCTTCGGCATACTTTATTTCAATGATTTCGGTAGTCGCTTTTGTGCTGCATGAAGCTAATAAAGTTAAACTTAAAATAAATCCTAAAATGGTACTCTTTAATTTCTTGGTCATCTATATCTTGATTTATAAGTTAACACCACTTCCTTGTAATGAAGCATCATGGCTCCACATGATATTCCAAGGATCAGATGTTTTTGTTTGAAATGATTTCATTTTTGTTTTCATTGATTCTAAAACCAATTCAAACGTTTTATGGTTTGCTAAGTTGTTTAATTCATTTGGATCTTTTGACAAATCATAAAGTTCAAATTCTGGTCTGAATAAGTAATCTTGAACCTTTTTAGGCCCGAAATATTCCTCTTTTTGCCTATAAACACCTTGCCAAGTTGAAGCCGCCCAAAGATCAGATGCAAATGGATATTCTAATTGATAGGCTATGTTCCAAATCAATTTATAATTATCACTTCTTACGACACGCATTGGGTAATACATGGTAATTTCATGAAACGTATGAGATGCATAAATTTCATTCCACCCCTCTGGATTTGTTTCATTTACAATATTTTTAAATGATTTTCCATGAAATGCCCCAGCTTCAAAATCAACTTTAGCCATATCTAAAATGGTTGGGGTTAAATCTACCCAAGAAATCAAAGCATTACTTGTTATTCCTTTAGAATTATTTGTTGGATCCTTTATAATACATGGCAATTTAATTCCAGGCTCATGAACTGTTGTTTTTGCACCTGGGAATGCCATTCCGTTATCAGAAATATAGAAAACAATGGTGTTTTCTGCTTTACCAGTTTCTTGTAACATATTCATAAGTTTACCGAAACCTTGATCGATTCGCGAAATACTTTCATAATATTGAGCAATTTCCTCACGACTTTGTTTTGTGTCTGGCAAAAAATTTGGAACTAAAACATCTTCTGGGTTATAAGTGACTGTTTCAACATCTTTATAACCTTCCTTTTTGTTGCCAAAACTATTTGGTGCATCCCAAGGATCGGGAGTAAAAGGTTGACCTCTATGCGGATCGTCTGTACAGAAATACAAGAAAAATGGTTTTTCGGATTTCAAAACAGCATCGCATTTTTTAGCCATTTCTACTGTATTTCTTGGGTCTGCTTCTAAAACGGTATTAAAATGATACACTTTTTCTGGTGCTACATGGTACTTACCAATTCTTGCAGTTTCATAGCCTGCATTCTCCAATAAAACAGGTAACGTTTTTACATCATCATAAGTACTAAAATGATGGTAATCGTGTACATGACCGTAAGATCCAGTAGCATGTCCAAATTGACCAGAAAGAATAACAGATCTACTTGCAGCACAACTAGCACTTGTACAATATGCGTTATTAAACTTGGTGCCTTCAGCAGCTAATTTATCAAGATTTGGTGTTTTTATAATTGAATTACCATACGCTCCTAAGGCATCTATTCCATGATCGTCGGAAACAAATAAAATAATATTTGGCTTATCACTTTGAGCAGTTATAACTTCTTTTTTCTTGTTGGAGCAACTGAATGAAGTCAAAGCTAAAATAATAAGCAATGTTTTGAAACTCATGTTTTTCATTTATCTCTTTCGATTTATTTGTAGTGACTTAAAAGTATTAAGCTATAAAATTATTTAACCCCCCCTCAAAAACTGTCTTTATAAATACATAAAATGTATCTGTGAATATTTTAAAGCTAGTTTAAGGTATTTGCATTACTCCAAAAACTATAAAACAGAACGTTAATAGTGATTATATTTTTATATTTATAATTTTTCTTTCAATTCAATATCTATAAATCTGAACCCACCTAAAGGAATTTGTATGTCGAACGATGAATCTTCGTCAACTTTAAATTCTTCATTATTTAATAAATCAGATATTTTAAGCGGTTTAATGGCGTTTAATTTTACACGAGCTGTTGCTTCATTTGGATTTATATAACCATTTTCGACCAATGTTAATCGTAAATGCGTTGGAGATGTTTGGGCAACAACCCAACCTACATTTCCTGATACAGTTATAGGTAATAATGAAGCGCTCTTTTCAATATCAGCTTTAATAACTTTACAATATTCACTTGCTTTGTAGGTTTCTTTACCATCTGCCGACATATAGCTTTTTCCATCGGTATGGTACTCTTTCATAATGTTTTTGTACCAAGGGTGGATGTTATCTACTAATGGCTTTCTAACGGCATCTTTATCAACAAATGCTCCGTTTTGAGGTGGTGTTATCAAAACCATTCCGTTGCTATACTTTGGTATAAAATTTAGACGTCTTTCTTCTGCACCTGCTGCATATCTTGAAAAATCCCATTCTGTTAATGGTGCCCCTGGCCACGTTCCATTTAATCTACTAAATGCAAACTCGTCAAGATTGTCTTCATCTTTCCTAAAAAAGGTTAACCATTTTACGTTACTAGAAGTTTTTAAATAATCTTCATTTGGGTTATTAATACTTAAATGCACAGGGGAAAAACTTAAAATATCTGAACGCTTAGGCACATATAAAACACCCTCTGCTATTAACTCCCATAACAAACTCATATAGTCTTGATCTACTGAGAAGTTATTAATGTATTGTGCGCCACTAGAAATACTGTAAACCATTGTTCTTAAAAAATGGTTAGGTAATGTTTGGTTAGAATGTTGGCGCAGACGATCAAAACTAGGATTGTCTCTTGCACAACGTGCTCCCCAACTATCTACAGAACCACTTGCCCAAAGTCCTAGTCTAGATGTAAAGCTCAGTTCCATTGATTTGTCTGTAGTTTCTTCCATAGATGGTACAAATACATTAGCAAAACGTCCTGAAACCAATGGTTGCCACATATCCGTATAAACATCGGCTTGCCAAAATAAATGCTTATTACGCATAAATAAGTTACCGTTTTTATCTTTAGCATAATTTGCTAATGGTAATAATAAATCATTCATTACAAATTTGAATTCGTCTGAACTATCTACAACCTCTGGATAGACCAGTACTGTTTTTTTGCCATTAGCAATATCCATACCCTTCATTGTGGTTGAAACTTGATACATGTATGGATCATTACCATGTCCTCCCCAATATGAAATTCCTTTTCCGAAAGACTGATTGTGTTGTTTTGTTATTTTTTCTAAAACCTCTTCTTGAGTTAAGACATATTTCATGCGTCCATCACGCTTTTTCTTATAGATTTCGCTAGTCATTGCAGAGCGATCCCAATTTTCCTTATCAAAATTGCCTCCATTTAAGAAAATTGGATTATCGTATTTGGCTTCAATACTATTAATTACAGTTGCAGCCGATTCATCTTTTCTGCTCTCTGTCATAAAATAGACTGGAGCAGATTTATATTGATCGGATGGTTTTTTGAAGTTTTTAAGATTCTTCCTTATCTCTTTTGTATTTGTTATGATAGCTTGAATTTTTCCTGGTGGATCTAACTTTTCAAACTCTTTTTTCCACGAATTTTTATTAAAATCTATAATATGAATTGCACTACCTCCACTTTGAGCACTCGCTAGAATAACGGTATTAGAATATGAATCTTTGAACATATCGTTAAAAGAAAATCGTGTAGCAGCTACATCTGCATCTGCTATATCAGAATCTACATCTGAAATGATAATGTTACTACCTAACAATATCATGTAGGCAGGTTTGCCATTATTACTAATAACTTCAGGTTGCATTACTCTATACATACCTCTGTTAAGCCCTTTATGTTTTACTTTTTTAGTATCTAAATAGCCCTGTTCTGAAGTTTTGGCATCAATTATAATAACGCCATTTCCTTTAGCTCTTGCTCCAACACGACCTAGAAGAACTTCACTATTTCCATCGGCATCTATATCTACAACTCTAACATCTCCATAAGGCCCTTTTTTATTAACTTTTATAGTTTCGAAAGGCATGATTTCTAAAGGATTGAAAAAATACACGGATCCATTTCCATTCATACTATTTTGCACACCATGCACTACTAGGATATCTTTTCCGTCTTTTTTAGCTGGTCTTATAAAGTTAGTTACATGTAGCCCATTAGGCGGCAATACTTTATGTGTGGCTTTACCAAATGGTTTTTCTATAGAGTAAGTTTTTGAAGCCACTTCACTAACCAACTTCCCTTCATTAGACACATAGTAAAAACTATTGTCGTATCCCCCACAAACCACATAGGCTTTGTTGTTTTTTTTAACAACAGTTACTGAATACATGGGTGCATTATTCTGCTTAAATTGCCAAAGTAATTTACCATTGTTGCTTAAACAATACACACTTCCATCTGCATTCGCTGCAAAAACTTCATCTACACCATCGTTATTAATATCGCCTGCCCAGATATCATGATTCATAAAACCAGAGAGTTTATTTTTCCATAAAATTGAACCATCGTATGAAACTCCTAAAACAGTTCCTTCATAACTACTAGCAACTATATATACTTCTTTATTATTTTTTGCAGTTCGAACTTTAGAAATTGTATAACCAGTTTCTATGCTATACACGCCAGCATCATTATCTTTTTTAAATGTTACAGAAGATGAATTATTTAAATTTTGCTGTGCACATGATTGTTGTAACCCAAACATTATCAAAAGGACTACAAGTTGCATTGAAGGAAACAATAGTTTTTTCATTAGAGTGTATTTAATTTAATACCAAAATAACAACCTATATTAAAAAAAAATGTTCCCAAAGGTATATTTAGTGTATGCTGCAGTAAATAAACTATTAATTATAGCGCTTTACCTGTGTTTTAAAAGATGTTTATAAAAAGAAAAGGGTTCCATATAAAAATATGGAACCCTTTTACTAAAAAACTAAAACTAAACTTAATTTTTTATAATCTTATTTTGGAAAACTTTTCCGTCGTTTATAACCTTTACAAAATATAAACCACTTTTTAAATTTGAAACTGATACTTTTTGTAAAGCATTTGCTTTATTAATGGTTTTAACTGTCGCTCCTAAAACATTGTAAATTGAAATATCACTTCCAGCAGGACTGTTAATACTTAGAGTCTCTTTTACTGGGTTAGGGTATACACTTACACCTTGTAAAGTATTTTGTTTTATACTTAATGTTGGTGCTCCTATTGAAGCTGACATATTATCAAAATAGAATGTATCTCCATTTTTTGGGTCATTTGGATCCGTACCGTCTACCACATTAACTGCAAACCAAAAGTTAATTTGCTCAACATCAATAGTTGGAAGAATAGTAAATGTTAATTCTTGCCATGTGTTATTACCAATAAGAGATTGAGTGTCGTCAATAAGTTCTTCATTACCTCCGATACCCGGCGCTCCATCATCATTATTTTTTAACCTTACTATGATATCAGCATCGTGTGCTGACTTCACCCATACTTTTACTGTAAACTGTGTATCATCAGCCACAAGATTTGGCGTATATGTTTTAGCAAAATTACTAAATGTAAATTGTGTTGATGTTGGGTCTGTATTAAACGTTAATTGCATATTACGATCACCATTTTGAGAATCAGTTTCTATTATGCTTCTATCATAATTAGCACCTCCAGACATGTGACCAAGACCTGTTATATCTTCAAAATTAGGATTTGCAATAAACTCTGAAAACTCAGCAGGAGGTAAAGGAGTTACATTTACTAATTCAATTGAACTAACAAATATATCGCCTTCAGCACCAAGACTACCAGGATTACCTCTGATAGCAATCCAGAAATTTGATAAAGTTCCATTCCAGAAAGCTGCTCCTGACATAGGAAGGTCATATGTTACATATACAGATGAATTTGCAGCAAGTACACCATTAATGTTTATATTACCTGCTGTAGCATCTCCTCCTGTAGCACCTACTCTAAAACTATTAGCATCTGATCCATTTTTAATTTTGATTCTAACAGTGTTAAATGCATCAGCATCAATACCACCTCCTTTATTAGGTACATTAGGACCAAAATTAGCGTTACCAGTTATTCTTGTCATTTTTAAGGCTCCTTCACCACCATCAGCGTCCCAAACAATTGTTTGACCAGTACCAAAATTTGCAGCAAAGTTTTCTAGGTCAGCATCAAATGTCCATGGACCTTGAGCAGATAAAGTTGCAACTGCAAAAAGTGCAAATGCAAAAGTTAATTTTTTAAGTAATTGTGTTTTCATAATAAATATTAGTTTTTATTAGTTCATGAATTAATCGTTTTGCTAAACTATCTTGTTAATACATTTTTACTGTACGTATCAGTAAATTATTTGTATCTGAGAGTAATACTTTAATTTTCACATAGATAAAGCAAAAACCTTGATGTAAAACTAATAATAGAAACACTCATAGCGTAAAATAATATTACCCCATAATATTACTAAATTACCTTTTTAGTGTTTTTAAATGTCTTTTATATTAAATGGGAAGGTTGATTTTAACTAAGGTTTCTAAGTTAAAAAAACTATTCTGAAGTATATTTTTTTCTAGTTTCAGCTGCATATTTACCTGGAGTAATATTATAGCGCTCCTTAAAAAGTTTGCTAAAATGTGTTCTACTCTTAAACCCCGTCATAGCATAAACCTCATTTACGGACACTCTTTTATGCACTAAAAACTCTGCTGCTTTTTTAAGTCTATAATCTTTTAAAACTTCAAACGGTGTTAAATTGGTAAGTGCTTTTACCTTTTGATAAAAATGAGTACGGTTTAAATACAACTCTTTAGTAAAACTGTTTAAATCTAAATTTTGATTATCTAGATTTTCTTCAATTAAATTGTATAATTTCTCTAGAAAGGCATTATCATTTCGGTTGTTTAAGTTGTTCTCTTTAGTTAAAGGAATTCCAATTTGAAAACGCTCTCGCAACTGCTGTCTGTTTCTTAATAAAGATTCTGTTCTAGTAATAAGGTGTTGTACATTAAATGGCTTTTGAATATATGCATCGGCACCATCACGTATACCTTGAATTTTATCCTCAACATTTGTAAGCGCAGTTAGTAAAATAACAGGGATGTGACTTGTTTTAATATCAGATTTTATGGCTCTGCACAAATCTAAACCGTTAAGTTGAGGCATATGTACATCACTAATTACTAAATCTGGCCACTCATCTTCCATAGCATCTAAACACTCTTGACCATCACTAAAAGTCTTTAATTTAAAAAACTTAGTAAGCGAATTAGAGACAAACATTCTCATGTCTAAATTATCTTCAACATAAAAGATTAAAGCTTCAGAAAAACTTCCATCTGCTATAATCTCTTTAGGATTATTACTTGCAATTAATTGGCTACTAAATTTAAATCCAGCCTCGGCAGATAGAATATCCTTTTCTACCTTTTCTTGATCTTTTGCTGTTTCCTTTTTTACAATAGGTAAACGAATGTTTATTGTGGTTCCTTTACCAAGTTCGCTTTCTGCATTAATATAACCATAATGCATTTCTACCAATAATTTTGTAAACGACAAACCAATACCAGAACCGCTGGAGTGGATATCTTGATGGTTATGAGATTGATAAAAACGCTCAAAAACATGCGCTAAATCAGCTTTATCAATACCTTTTCCTGTATCGGTTATAGAGACTATTAAGTCTTTCTCTTCGCTTTCAAAATCAACTTTTATAGTATCGTTTGGCTTTGTGTACTTAAACGAATTACTAAGAATATTATAAAAAACTTTTTCTAATTTATCTCTGTCTGCTGACACAATTATATTTGCATCACTATCCTCAAACACTAACTTTTTTTGATCGTTTTCAGCCATAAACGAAAAATCTGTTATAAGTTCTTTAATAAAAGCATTAAATGAAAACCTTGAATAGTTCATCTTTAAGGCATTTGCTTCTGCCTTTTGAAAATCATGAACCTGGTTGACTAAATGTGATATTTTGTTCGATTGACGCTCAACAATCTGAAGTTTTCCTTTTATTTCTTCATTATTTTTAAATTGATTGAATAACGCATTTATTGGCCCACTAATTAAAGTAAGAGGTGTTTTCAATTCGTGTGATATATTTGAAAAGAACCTAAGTTTAGCCTGATTAATTTCCTTGACCTTATCTTTTTCTAATTGTTCAATTTCTAAATTATGATTTAGTTTTTGTATTCTTAATACAATCTTAACTCCCAAATAAATAATTAAAACGCTCAATAAAGCGTACAATAAATATGCTTTCATCGTTCTCCAAAATGGAGGCGTTATTGTTATTTTTAGCTTTTGGGGTGCAGTCCAATCGTCTAATGCGTTTGAAGCCATGACTTCTAAATTGTATTCTCCAGGTTGAAGTCCATTATAGTATATGGTTTGTTGGCTTGATGGGATTTCAACCCAATCTTCACTTACTGGCAATAACCTATATTTCAAATTATGATTATCTGGGTTAGAAAAGTGCAGAGAGGTTAACTTGATGGAAAAAACATTCTCATCATAATTTAAAATCAGTTCATCCTGATTTTTTAATCGCCTATTGAATAATACTCGGTTTCCTAACTTATCTCCCGGTAGAATAGATTTATTAAACACTTTTAAATCATCAAACTCTAACCTTGGAAGATCTTCAGAACTTTGTAAAGCTTTTGGATTGAAATAACAAAAGCCATCTAATCCTGAAAACAAAAAATAACCATTATCTAGTTTTTCTGAAGAAAACCAAAAATCTTCAAATGGTAAACCATCAGAAACACCAAACCTTCTGAACCTTTGTTCTATGGTGTTAAATTTATTTAATCCTACGTTTGTTGCCACCCACAAGTTATTCTCATCATCATACATTATGCTTTTTACAACATTATTAGACAAACCATGTTTTTCAGAAAATGAAATAAATTCAGGTTCTGTATCACTCTTAACCACCTTACAAATCCCACCTCCCTCTGTACCTATCCATAATTCATCATTTGGCAATCTTATAACAGAAGTAACAAAATTACTTGAAATAGAACGCTTATTATTTTTGTCGTTAACAAACTGATTAACTTTGTAATCTTTAACAGACCCTTTATTTTTAATATCTACACGAAATAGTCCATCAGAATCGGCTCCTAACCAAATAAAATCATAGATTGGATCTTTATATACGTATCTAACAAGAGATAAATTATTAGTCTTAAAAAAAGGATTACTATTTAAATTCTCTATATAATCAACCTCATTATTTCTGTCAATTGTGATTTTATAAATATCATCTAAACAACCAATCCAAATATTTCCATCATTATCTTCTGTGAATGATCTTGGTTTGATTTTATCAAAATCTGATATTTTATTGTTGGTTATTTTTTCAAGATTTTTTAACCCTTCTCGAACTCTAAAAAGGCCTTTGTTTTCAATTTTAATCCAAACATTTTTTCTTGAATCTGCATAAACAGCACCAACATTTTCTACATCTAGATTTGAAATATTAAAAGGTAGTTTTTCGAAAGATTTAGTTTTGGTATTAAATAGATCTAAACCACCATTATTAGATCCAAAAATACGGTTGGCTAAATAAACTTTGTCACTATCTATAGCTGAGATATAGCCGATATGATTGGTTTGAAGCCCAAAATCATTCTCCATCTCAACACCATAGCTATTAAAGGGGTTTTCTTTAATATCAAACTTAAAAACACCTTCGTTGAAGGTGCCATACCAACAGCTACCATTAGTCGCAATACTAAAACAACTAGATCTTAATATACCAGTATTAGGTTTATAACTTAAAATTTTTAAAGGGTTTTTGAAATCCTGAGTTTTTATATTTTCTAAATGTATTAAACCATCGTTCAAGGTCCCTAACCATAAATTGCCTAAATCATCAATTAATGACGTATTAAACTGATAAGATTTTAGAGTTTCACGAGTTAAATTAAACGCATAAACACCATTTTTTTTAGTAAAATCACAAATAGCTATACCATTAGTTAATGTTACAAGTAACTTGCTCCCATCAATTTTTAAAATGGAAGTACTTTCTGAAACACGTGAATCTAAAACAGAGTTAAATTGCCCTGTTCGAACATTAAAAATTAAGATTCCGACAGATGAAGAAAAAATGTAAAAATCATTATCTAATTGAACCGATTTATAAAACAAGACATCTTTTCCGAATTCGTTTGGATTTGGTATATACTGACCTAAAAGTGTTTGATCACTTTTAAAAACTAAAACCCCTTCACTTTCCGTACTACAAACAATAAGGCCAGAGCCTTTGTTCAAATTTATATCTCTAACAACTGGTCCTCTTTCTCCTTTGTTATTATTTTTATTTGTGTAGACATTATGGTATTCCTCTTTTAAATAATTGTAAGTCGAAATCCCTTCGTCTGTGCCTATCCAAATATTATTTTTATCATCTTCTATTAAATTCCTGATTCTATTACTTACTAAAATATCTTTATCTAATGTGTTTTTATATGTTTTAAGTTCATAACCATCATACCTATTCAATCCATCATAGGTACCTATCCATAAAAACCCATTAGAATCTTCTAAAATTGTAGTTACTCCATTATGCGCTAACCCATCAGAAATAGTCAAGTTTTGCTTTGGCTCTAAAGTTTTTGATTGAGAAGACATCTCAAAACTCAAAAAAGAAAGCATTAAAGCAATTATATAGATTATTTTTTTAGACATAAATACTACAGAAGATTTTTTAATACCAACTCATAATTTGATTGTTAAAATTACAAAATTAAATAAATCTCTAAGTTTATTGAGAACTATATTTTAACATCTTATCATGATAAGAAAGCCAATTTACAATTTATTCATCTAATTAGTTTACTATAATCCTCTAGTATATCAATATCTAATAAATTATTTGCATTCTTTGACGCAAGTGTCATAGTATCAACCTCTTTACTATTTAAAAATACTTTAGCACCTTAATCGCCTTATAAGTTTGAGAAGTTCCTGATTATAATGTTGAAGAAAAATTGCGGGTACACCTTTTATATTATTATGGCTATTTTACTCAGATTTTACATGTATTTTCCCTGTGATGGTGTTTAAAGAATAAGGCTCCTTGTTTCTATTTATGACTAAAATTTCAGAAAGAATAGACAATGCAATTTCTTCAGGTGTTATTGCCCCAATATTTAACCCGGCAGGACTATGTATCTTATCTAAAAAATCATCTTCCAAATCAGAAGTATATTCAAATAAATCATTATAAAGTTGTTCTCGTCTTCTAGCGGAACCTAAAACACCAATATAAGTTAGTTTGCTATTTTTTAACCTTAATAAATATCTAAGATCTTGCGCATAATTATGAGTCATCAATACTACAGCGCATTCAGAATCTAAACCATCAACAAGAAACGTTTCTGGACTATATGAAACTACTGTTTTTGCACCAGGAAAATCTTGAAGTTGTTTTGGGTCTTTCATTGAAGTCACCACATCAACTTCCCAACCTAAAAGGCTTCCTATTTTACAAAGTTTCACAGCATCATGCTCGCCACCAATGATAAGTAATTTAAAACAGGGTGAAAGGGTTTGAGAATATGTTTTTAAATCTTCTTTTAATAGCCTGTCTAAATTATCATCTTTTGAAAAAGTAATTCTTCTATGGTTATCAAAGGTCACTTCAGAATAAAATGCACCAACACATTCATCTTCTTTCTTATAGTAAGATTTAACAGTAAGCTGTTTTCTTAACTCTAAATTCTGAAAGAAAAACGATTTAAATTCATCTGAAACATAAAAAGACTCTAACAAAATATACAAAACGCCTTCACAACCTAATCTGTATCGTCCATCATAAGTTATGATTTTAGATTTACCGTTTTGAAAAACAGACTGAGCACGTCTTAAAACTTCCTTTTCTACACAACCACCACTGACAGCACCTACCATAGAACCATCATCAGAAAGTAACATGCGAACACCTGGTTGCCTATAGGATGAACCATCCAAATGAACTACGGTAGCAAGTACATTCTTGATACCTGAGTTTTGATTAAGAATAGCTGTCTCTACAATTTGTTTTACTTCATGTATCATGCAACCAAATTAGAAAATCTTTATATTAATTGATGATAAAAGTATCTTTGAATTCACCCATTTTCTGTTCGTCCCATATTTCACTCAGGTTTTCCGGATCAAACCAACGCGGTTTTGTATGGGTTTTACTCCATATTTCTGCTGCTTCAACAAGTAATTTAAGTTTTTCTGGATTCTGACTACCCAAGTCTTTTTCTTCTCCAATATCATTAGTAATATTATAAAGTTTCCAACCACCTTTGTATGCTTTAGTTGCTTTCCAATCATCTTGTCTCACTGAAACATCTGAAAATCCATTACGATGACGCATAGAAAAAATCATTTCGCCTTTTCTTGCTGTTGTTCCAGAAGAAAAATCGTTCCAAATGTTTTTACCATCTAGTTTATTACCTGCCGGTAGCGTCGCTCCTGCTAAATCTGCGAATGTTGGGTAAAAATCTAAAGCCGAAACTGGATGATCATAATGATTTCCAGCAGCTACGTGATTTGGCCAATGAAAAAACATAGGCACTCTAAATCCACCTTCCCACGTATCACCTTTTCTTCCTCTTAATGGAGCATTATCCGCTCCTTTATCTGGTCTACCACCATTATCACTTAAGAAAACAATGAGTGTGTTTTCATATTGATTTGTAGCTTTTAAAGCTTCTACTAATTTACCAACACCACGATCTACCGCGTATACCATACCTGCATAAGTACGTCTATCTTTATCCTTAATGTTCTCAAAAACCTTCATATCTTCTTCTTTTGCTTCTAAAGGCGTATGAGGCGCATTATAAGATAAATACAGAAAGAAAGGTTTATCTTCTTTTGAAGCATCATTTACAAAACGTACCGCTTCACGAGATAAAGCATCTGTAATATATTCGGTTTCGGTAACTTCCTTCCCATTGTGCTCTAATGGAGTAAGGTAATCCCAAATATTTTTCACACCAGCTGCCTTTTGTTTTTCATATTTAGGTATAAACTCCCTAGGAAAATACTCATGCCCGCCACCAAGGAAACCATAAAAATCATCAAAACCTCTATCATTAGGATGATAACCTGGAACTGCACCTAAGTGCCATTTTCCCATAGCTCCTGTATGATAACCAGATTCTTGAAGCATTTTAGACATAAACTTTTCACTTAAAGGAATCCCTTCCCCAACACTTACCTCACTATTTTTTGGTAAATTAAACTGAGATCCAAACGTGTGCGGGTACCGTCCTGTAAGTAAGCCAGCTCTACTAGGTCCGCAAAATGGATGTGTAACATAAGCTGAAGTTAAAATGGTACCGCCATTAGCTAACTTATCAAGCTCTGGAGTTAATATATCTTTTGAACCATTAAAACCAACATCTGCATAACCCAAATCGTCACAAAGCACAAATAAAATATTTGGTTTTGAAGCTTTTGCTGAAGCAACTGAAGTTGGAACATTTCCTTTTAAGGATTTATCTTTAACTCCCGAGCATGCTACAAGAATCATTAATATTGAAAAAACAAATAAACTTTTAATGTTATTTTTAATCATTTTTCTAATTATTTAGAGTTATTTTTAATGAAGAAGCTAATCTAGTTAACGCCCCAAATCTTTAATGATAAAATTAATGGTAAATGAAGGTAAACCACAGTATTAATTTATCTTATATAAATTCAAAATTACCCTTTTAAAAAACACATATTGTTATGAAGGTTTAGCTAAGAGAGGCTATAAACAAAAAAAATCTTAATGTTTTTATAATATGAATCTTGTATTAAGCATAACAGCGTACTTCAAACAACTTTACATTTTTTGCTCCATAGGTTTCGGTCATATTAATTTTGACAGCTGAAACTTTAATGGATTTAAAATTAAATTTAATCAAACGGGTTCTATTCTCTTCAACTTTACCTAAATCAACCCATTGTCCGTTTACACGTCCTTGTAAAGTTAATGCTTTCAACATTTCCTTAGGTATAGCATTTCCGTATAAATCATCGTTTCTACTATCCTTTCGCATCATAATGTTGCGTTTTACATTGGTGTCACATTTTAATTCAATTTTAGATAATGAAACAGGAGATTCCCATTCTAGCTGAATAGCAGCAGATAATCCATCTGATTGCCAATGATTAATTTCACCATCAATATCTCTTGACATACCATTAATGAGATTTTTAGCATCCCCTGATGACGTTGTAGATCCAAAAATTAAATTGGCTTTTTTTGCTAAATCATTTGAATCGTTTGCTGGCCTTTTCGGAATGAAAACATCATCTCTTAATAATTGCTCTTGCAACTCATTAATATGTGTTTTACCAACTTCTCTTGGAAGTATATTTCTTTTATTACATATGCTTGCTGCTGTTCCAACAGCTTGCCCTTGTAACGCACAAGTTGCCATAATTCTACTAGATGATAATGCAATGTGTGTTTGACTCACATTTCTGCCAGCAAACATTAAATTAGAAACGTTTTTAGAATACAAACTTCTAAACGGAAATTGATACACTTCTTTAAAATGATAATGGAAAAAGCTTGGGCGTTCTTTAATATCTAATATACCTCCAGGGTTGTGTTCATCTAAAGACCAACCACCAAAAGCTACAGCGTCATAAAAATGTTTGTGCTCCGTCATATCTTTTTCAGAAACAATATAATCGCCTATAAAACGACGCGACTCTCTTCGTCCTGGTAAAGACCCTACCCAATCCAAAGCTAGGTTTTCTGCTTCAGGGAATTTTCCAGAGTTTTTAATATAATCCCATACACCATGCAAATAGGCCATTAATACATGTCTATTCTTTTCTGCATCACCAATAATATCATCATCACTACCAATCTCTATCCACCAAATTCCATCTTGAAAACCTGCAAATTTTCGTCTTTCATGACCACCTTCATGTGTATATTTTATTGCATAAGAAGGTGGATTATATGTCATAGGTTTCCCCATATCTTTTGAGGACATTAAAAGCGTTGCTCCCATTTGCCAACCATCTGGTTCATCGGGTGCATAAGTTTCATCAAACTCAGCTTTTCCTTCTCGACCCGTTCTATATTCTGCTCCCGAAGTTGCTGCTAGTAAGCCATCGCCCGAACAATCAATAAATATTGGTGCGTTAATAGTATATAGCATTTCTGTAGTGGCCTGCCAACACAAAGCTGATTTTATTTTACCCCCATCCATAACAGCTTCAATAGCTTGTGTATTTAGCATGAGTTCTAAATTAGGTTCTCTGACCACAAAATCATATAAAACATGGTCAAAAACAGGAAAAGACTCTTGCTCATTTTCAAAGCGATTGTGCAACAAAATCTCTTCAATAATACCAGTTTCGCGTTCTGCTTTACCATTAATATTATTTACACCATTCAAATGAACACGGATTTCGCTTGACGCATTTCCTCCCAATACTGGTCTGTCTTGAATTAAAACTGTTTTAGATCCGTTTCTTGCAGCAGAAACTGCAGCGCAAATACCAGCAGCTCCACCACCAATAACTGCAACATCATAATTAATAGTTTTTTTTCTATTTGGTGTTCCAGATTTCCCTGTTCCTAAGTGATACCATTTGTCTTCTATTTTATCATAAACCATGTCTTTGGATCCTGCACATGATGCAGTAACCATTGGAATAACACCTGTAGCAACTGCGGCTATTGTTCCTTTTTTGAAAAACGCTCTTCTTTTCATGTCTTGATATTAATTTAGTGTTTTGATAAATTCCCTTTCCATCCTTTATTAAATTGAATCAAAAGCTCAGTAACTAATTCTGGGCTTTTATCAGCAATATTCATGGTTTCTAAAGGATCTGTTTTATGATCGTATAGCTCAATAAATATAGGTTTACTTTCTCGTTGTGTCTTGTCTTTCCAAACAATCAAACGATAATCTTGAGTTCGCATCGCATAGCCCATTAAGTTATTTTCAAAAAGCTTTCTATCCCATTTATCGCCTTGTTGTTTTATGATGCGTTCTTCAACTTCTGCTAGTAGTGGTCCAAAATAAGTTTCTCGCATTGCAGGTCTTATTGGGAAAGCTCCCCATTCTCTTAAAGCTGGCGAAGGAAACTGACTAAATGCAGCAGTTTTCCAATCGGCTTTCGGGTTTTCTAATAAAGGTTTAAAACTAGTTCCTTCAACATGATTTGGTATTCCCAACCCTGCTAAATCAGCCAATGTTGGATATATGTCTACCAATTCAACTAAGGCCTCTGTGGTTTTACCTTGACTTCCTTTTGGCATATCGGGTGTCCAAATCATCATGGGTACTCTTGTCGCAATTTCATAATTGGTTGCTTTTCCCCAAATACCCATATCGCCTAAGTGCCATCCGTGGTCACTCCAAACAATAATGATGGTATTGTCTCTAACTCCTGCCTCTTCTAAGGCAGTTATCATTTTACCTATTTGAGCATCTACGTAGCTTACACAAGCTAAATATGCATGTTTTAAAGTGATAGCTAATTCATCATCAATAGCTCCTTTTTTTGGAATCCCGCTTCTTACTCGTAATTCAAATGAAGGGTGTAATCCCATTTCTGCCCCGTTTTCTGGAATCGTATCTTGAGAAGTTATTTTTATCTTGTCTCTATCATATAAATCCCAATATTTTTTTGGCGCCACCCAATTAAGATGTGGTTTATTGAATCCTAAGCCTAAGAAAAAAGGTTTGTCTTTTTTAGCAAGCATTTCTTTCATGGTCGCTATAGCCAGTTCGGTGTTGTAGCCATCGCTATAAGTATTGTCTGAAACATCTGCAGATTCATAGGCCATACCAGATGCTAATCCGTATTTAGCAATGTCGCCATATTTTTCAACCATTTCTTTTCTAGTTTCAGCGCGCTCCTTGTTATTTTTTTCTAAAGCAAAACCAACTGGGTTTTTAATGCCTTTTGAAGACATACTGTCAAGTGCTGGTAATCTGCTCCATGATTTTTCTTCATCTAAATCGCCATGATGAAATATTTTTCCTGTATAAACGGTTTCATAACCATTATTTTTAAAATGCTGAGGAAGTGTTATGACATCAGGATTAGCTTCTCTAAATTTTATATAATTATGAAAAACACCACTAATTTCTGGTCTAATCCCTGTGAGTAAACTAGCTCTTGAAGGCCCACAAATAGCTTGTTGACAATAGGCATTATTAAAAAGTAATCCTTGACTTGCTAGCTTATCTAGGTTTGGACTTATGGCGATATCTGAACCATAACAACCTAATTCTGGGCGTAAATCATCAATACCAATAAATAGGATGTTTGGTTTTTTATTGGTAATTATTTTTGCCTCTTTTTTGTCACATCCAAGAATAATAAGTAAAAGATATATTAAGCTAAAAAACTTCATAATAATTTCAAAATTAAGTTGTCATCTCAAAAAAACAACATTATTTTTAATACTACCGCTTTTCCCAAACACGAATATAGTCAACATACATAGTAGTTGGCATTCCTTTAAGTTGCTCTTTAGCTTCAGAGTTAATTAAAGGATCAACAGCACGATTGGCATTATTTGAAAATTGAACAAAAGGTCTGCGTAAGCCTAAAGAGACCGTTACATTCATTGGTCTATACCAATCAGTATTTGGTTTCCGAGCAATTTCTACACCATCAACATACCAAATAATTTCTTCTTCATTAACCTCACAACCGTAAACATGATAATTTCGACTAGGATCATCAGGGATTCTATATTTATTCATTTGAGTTTCTATATGTTGTTTTGGACGAAACCAAACACCCTTACCATTTATCTTTTTTACCAAATGTAAATTATGATCTGAATCTTGAATATCATCTTGATGTCCTTTAAACCAGTCAAACTGTTGTAATTCTACAACATCGATTTCACAGTAGATTGTCTTACCATCTTCAGCTTCTCTATCAAAATCGCTATACAACCAAAATGAAGGACAAACACCCCAACCATTTTTAGTTCCAGGAACATCAATAACAGCACCTTTTATCCTAGCTTCAACATAACCTGTCGTAAAAGTTTCTTTAGATTTCAGTATTCCAGATTTAAAAAAAGTACCATCATCTGGAAAATTATCAGTATTATGTTGCATGGTTAATTCTGCTACACCATTAGCAATTTTAACATTGGCATCATTATTCCATTTCCAGCCTGTTGTATTTGGCAACTCCGCTTTTCTGTACCATTTTTTCCAATCTACCTCAGAGTCATCAAATTCATCGGATAAGCTTTTAACCAACTTCCATGAACTCAGAGAATCCGAAGTTTTGGTAGGAGTTTGTGCAATAACCTGCTTAAAGGTAAAAAGCACTAACAACGAAAAAAGACCAATTTGTTTCATTTAAAACTCTATTATTTAGTAATCTCTAATAACAATACTTCTTCTGATGCTAAATCAAATTCAGAATCAACAGGGTTAGACGTCATCAAATCTTTAATTTTTATTGGAGCACCAGATTTTAAGGATAATTTAATCTTTGTAGTATCATGACCTACGTTAAGTAAATTAAGCAAGTATGAACCATTATCTTGCTTCACCACTCTTGAAATTGTTGTTTTAAAGTCTTTACCATTATCTGATTCTACAACAACATCTGGCATATGGTCTGCAATTTCTGCTAATGCTTTACTCTTAATGTTAGAAATATCAGTGTCATTTAATATAATCAGGTTTCCTTTACTAGCAGATAACTTCTTATTTCGTTTCTGTCCATATTCATTCATTGATAAACTTTCTGAAGAATCAAGAATTACCGTACCACCATTATTCAAATAAGATTGCAACGCATTAAATTCAGCATCGGTTACATATTTTGTATTATAAACTACTACTGTGTTCCAAGTGCTATTATCTTGTTTCTCAATGATATTTTTAGTGACGAAACCTAACGGCAAGCCTTCAAAAAACATGGACTTATATAACTTTCCGTTTTTCGTCATATAATTTGATGTATTAATGGCAGATGTTTCAGAATAGAATAATCGTAACGGACGAGGTTGTTCTCGAAGCTTTACTATTTCTTCAGAAAAGGTATTTAAATCGTACATAACCTGTGTTACCTCATTAGCTATATGAGGTTGCATGTTGTTGGAGCCGGCATAAGCACCACCTAAGCCTGGATCAAAAAAGTTAAGTTCTCCTTCTAATCTATCTTCTGGAGAACCATCAGGATCTCTTGCCCAAAACCATCCCATATTGGCATCCATACCCATTAAGGTTGATAGCCAATATACATTACGAACGTAACTTGTACGTGCTTCCATATCTCTCCACATACCCGATGAAAGAAAATGAGATTCAGAATTTACATTTATTTTATTTGGGGCAACAGACTCAAGAAAATCATGTAAAATAGCCATCCCATCCCACTTATAGGCATATTGCTCTACCCAATCAGAATTTATGTGCGCCCTAATACTTGGACTTCCGAGTGCTTTGGCATCATGACCAATCATTGTGGTTAATTCAGTAAGCGCTTCAAAATCCATTCCATGTGAACGTGAATCTTCATAAAATGTTCTAGGGAATAATTTAATATGGGTATCTGCATCTGGATTAACGGCATGCAATTCATCTTGATTAAATTTGAACCAGTCTGTAACTCTATCCATATTATAACGATTCCAATCAAACCATATTGGTTTCCCAGTTAATGCTTTATCAATTGGAATTTCTATTTCAACATTTTTGAAACTAGCAAACGATGTTTCCCAGTTTGTATTTAGTGTTTTAATATTACCATTATATTTATTTTTTAACCAAGACCTGAAATTATTTAGAGTATATGATGATATATCGTTCATCTCCTTATAATTAGACGTCCAATGATTTTTTTCTGAAAACCAGTGTGGTTCGTTTGCGAAAATATATCCTAACTCGGTTACTTTTTTTCCTTTAGTCAATTCTCCAGTATGACGAATAATTTTCCCCCATACATCTCTAGCTAAAGGGTTATCTATATCAAAACCAGTAAATAAAGAGCGTCCTTTTCTAATTTCAGGTTCTTTTGCTTCTACCCATTCTGGAATACCCATAGACCAATAAATCAAGAATCCGATATTGGTATCTGGAATACTTGTAAGTTCCTTCATAAGTTCATCATCAAAAGTTCCATCTTCCTTTACTAAGAAAGAATTAATCGCACGATCATGATCTACAGGATAAAGATTTTCTCCACCGTGATAAATCGCACCTAAGTGGTCGTTATAAACCTGATCATTAGTTAGTGGCTGACCAACGGTTTTTGAAAAGTAATCATATGGGAAAGATGGTTTACCATTACTTACAAACATATTGTCTCCAGCTTTGGTGTTTTGCCAATCCACTTTATTCACAGGACGACGCGTGATTTCTCCACTGATGGCTTTATTTAAATCATCAATACCTTTATCTAATATTTGAACCACTTTTTTGCGTTCAAAATCTGGTAAATCTAATGCAAGTTGTGCTTTGTTCTCAGCATAATAACGCTCATAACCAAATAGCTTTTCAACGGCATCTTTATTGGTCTCATCCCAATCGGCAAATTTTAAAAACTCTTTCGAGAACCATAAGACGGTTTCTTCCCTAGTAACATCAATTGATTTTGAACGGGCTTCATTCATTAGAGATTCAAGAACCTCAACTTTTTCAAAAGCTTGCTCTTCTAGTGTTAATTCCTTTTTTACTCCATTACAACCTACAACCAGAAGTAGTAGAACTAGAAGTGAAAAATATTTTGCAATAAATGATTTCATGATATGTATTTATTTAGTTAGAAATTCTATTTCCCAATAGAATAAGTTGTGTTTAATGTTTTAATATTTAATTGTTGTTTTTCGCCGTTGCTCCATACAACCTCTGCTTTATCGACTTTATTACTAGTGCCCAAACCAATATGTAAATAGGTATCTAAACCTTGAGAATATGAGGATGAAGTTGCTCCAACCACACGCTTGTATGTTTGCCCATTTGCAGTAAGCGTTAATACAGCCCCTACTGGAGACGCTTTACCTGATGGCGAATACCCAACATTAACTTTTACAAAATTATTTGGAGTTTGGCTATTGTTGGTAAATAAATGCCATTGACCGCGTTCGTTACAGTAGATGATATCTAAATCACCATCATTATCATAATCAAATACATCCGCACCCATGCCAGTTGCACCGAGCTCTTTTCTTATAATGCCATGACTTTTAACTTTTATGAATTTTTCACCTTTTTGATTGAGGTATAAAAATTGTTCAATTTGTGAAGCAGAATTTCCGTAGCGTACCACAAAAATATCTGAATACCCATCATTATTGAAATCCCCAATAGCAGAACTGGTAGTTTGTTCAGTAATATCGATACCGTATTTTGAAGTAACATCAACAAACTTACCCCCTACGTTTTCTAATAACTTGGCAGGTAACTCTTTTAACCTTATAGTTTCAGGTTTTTCAATCACATTATGAATTACTCCTGATGTTGGCGAATTGGTTTCTCCAGCAAAACGCCATAGATTATCACCTAAATAACCAATATATAATCCTTTTTTTGAAGTGTCTTTTGGCCAACCTTTTGCTTCTTTTTGAGTGATTGTTAAATCATGATGTCCATGTTCATCATCTTTTCGTTCGAATAGATTTTTTTCACTTCCAATAAATACATCAAAATGAGGAAACGCCATTTGTAAATTCTCCAATTTTAAATCGCCTTCAATTTTTACTTCATGATGAAATGCTTTTCTTCTATCAAAAAAAAAATAAGTTTTTGTAGTTTCATCATAGTCACTTTCAGAATCAAAAGGATGTTTTGATCGTGTTAAGAATAAGTCAAAATCACCATCATTATCAAAATCTATTTCAGAAATGCTATTAACTAAATTGGTGTTTTTTAAATCACCTAAAACATCCTTAGAAACATCTTTAAAACCAAGTCCATCTTCACCTTGTACAGCTATAACTTTACTGCCTCCATAAAACAAAAAATCTTTGATATTATCATTATTGAAATCTGTTATCGTGGTGCGCATATTAAAACGATCGGCATGAGGCAATAAATCCATAAACGAAAACTCCTGATCTTTGTCACTATTATATAAGAAATGCGCTCGCTCAATTTTTTTGTTTGGAGGAAATGCAGATAAAATTAAATCGAGTTCACTATTATTATCAGCATCAAAAAACTTAACCGCTCTACCTCTACTCGCTTCAAAATGTTTGAACTCATTTTCTTTTGAAACGGATCTATCTTTCCCTATGGTATAAGCTCTCAACTTTCTTGGGTTTTTACCATCACCACCTCCTGGTTGTACTAAAACATCAATTAGTCCATCGTTATTATAATCGGCAACTGAAATGCCGTGTGTATCTCCAAATATAAAGGGTTCTCCTTGTGAAAAGACACCTTTATTATTCCAAAATAATTCTACTCTTCTGGAATGTTCAGTCAACAATAAATCTAAATAACCATCCTGATCTAGATCTGCAATAACAGCGTTATCAAATTTACGTCGATTTCGATTTTCTAATGGAATTATTTCTGAATCCTCAAAAAAAGTAGGTTCTGAACTCGATATTAAATTTGATTGTGCTCCACAGCTAGTTATTAAAAGGCAAAAAAAAAGAATTGCTCCTGTAAACACAGCTGTCTTTGATATTATTTTATTAATCATTACGGGAATTTATTAACTAATTAAACTTACTGTTTTGCAAGATTACCTTTCCAACCTTTGTTAAATTGAGCAATTAACGCTTTAACAACTTCAGGGTTTTTATCAGCTATATTTTTAGTTTCTTTAGGATCGTTTATATGGTCATACAATTCTACAAAAAGAGGCTCATTTTCTGGTTTTTTATAATCCTTCCAAATAATAATTCTGTATTTAGCAGTTCGCATCGCATAACCCATTACATTATTTTCAAATAAATCTCTGTTCCATTTATCCCCCATTTGTGCTTTTATACGCTTTTCTTGTATTTCAATTAAAGGCCCGAAATACGTTTCGCGCATCCCTTGCGATAATGGATTTGCTGCCCACTCTCTTAATGCTGGATTTGGAAATTGGCTAAATGCAGCCTTTTTCCATGGTTTGTTTGGGTTACTTAATAAAGGGACAAAACTTTGCCCCTCTAAATGACTTGGTTTATCAAGACCTGCTAACTCACAAAGCGTAGGATACATATCTACCAATTCAACAAGCGCATCAGATTTTGCACCACGTGTTGAATTTGGCATATTCGGTGTTGAGATTATTAATGGTACGCGTGTTGCTATTTCGTAGTTTGTTGCTTTTCCCCAAATCCCCATATCTCCTAAGTGCCAACCGTGATCACTCCAAAGAATAATAACGGTATTCTCACGAACTCCAGCTTCATCTAAAGCATCAATCATTCTACCAATTTGCGCATCAACATAACTTACACAAGCTAAGTAAGCGTGTTTTAAAGTTCTAGCCATCTCATCATCAATAGATCCTTTTTTAGGAATCCCATATCTTGCTCGTAATTCAAATGAAGGATGTAATCCCATTGCTGCTCCACCATCTGGACCTTCAGTTTGTGTTGCTAATTTTATTTTAGTAGGATCATATAAATCCCAGTATTTTTTTGGTGCTAACCAATCTAAATGTGGCTTTTTCATTCCCATACCTAAAAAGAAAGGTTTGTCGGGATTTTTTTCTAACATGTCCTTTAATGTTACAATAGCTAGTTCTGCATTGTAACCATCATCATAAAACGTATCTGGAACATCCGCATTTTCATAAGCAGGACCTTTTCCTAAACCATTTCTAGGGGCATCCTTGCCATATTTTGCGATCATATCAGCCTGATTCTTCTTGAACATTTCTTGACTTTCTGGATTAGCAAATCCACCTGGTGTCTTGCTTTTTTCTACGGTCATTTTATCATAAGCTGGCTCTCTACTCCAAGATAATTCTGCATCGCCAAATCTGGTATTATGATAAATCTTTCCAGTACTGGTAGTTTCATAACCATTAGCCCTAAAGTGTTGCGGTAATGTTAATATGTCTGGATTAGCATCTCTAAAATACGTGAAGTTTTCTATAACATTTATAGTTTCAGGTCTTGCTCCTGTCATTAAACTTGCTCTAGATGGACTACAAATTGGTTCTTGACAATAAGCTCTGTTAAATAATAAACCATTAGCAGCCAATTTATCCATATTAGGAGTTATGGCAATATCTGAGCCGTAAGCACCAATTTCTGGACGCAAATCGTCAATGGCAAGAAATAAAACATTAAGCTTTTTCTTTGGTTCTTCTACTCTTTGTTCTGTTTTAGATTTACAACTGACTACAATTGCTAATAGAAAAATAATTTTTAGTAATCTCATTACTTTTTTAGTTTAATTAGTTATCAAATAAATAAATAAAAATTAAATTTTTCTATTACTAACTTACCCCATGATTGCAATATTTTAACATGTTTTGACTTTATGATACCGTTCCTGTTTTTAAAAGTGAAGTAATCTTATAAAGTTACTTGTTTATTATGCCTTAATAAGCTTAAAGTTTTTACTTAAACCTTCACTAGAAACCTTAATAATATAAATACCTGAAGAAGCAAAACCTAAGTCTAAATTTAATTGTTTAGTATTACTGTGTTTTGAATTATAAATATTTTTACCATCTAAACTAATAACCTCAATCTTAATTGAGCCCATAATTTTTTTAAAATGTAAACTGACCAAGCCCAAAGATGGATTGGGAAATAAACGAATATCGTTTTCAATATTTAAATCATTTAAACCAAGATTATTATCTTCATCTCTGAGTTCCACAAAAAGTAATTCGTAAGGTTTCAAAGTTTTAATGTTAGTAATATCAACTCCTTTTAAAAGATCTTTTACTGTAGTTCCATTAACAGGATTCTTTAAGTTTATTTCGATTTGCGCGTCTACTTTTCCTGTATTTATAATGGACATGATTTGATTACCTGAGCTATTTTCAACAGATTTCCATAAGCAAATTGGATGACCAGCACTACTCGTTTCTGTTAATTCTACATTTGGAGTATTTCCAAAACCATCAACAATAGATAGCGCTGCATTTTTAATGTTTTCCGCACCAGAAGTATACGTTATACTTCCTGTTAAGCTACTGGTATTTCTATTATATTCGTCCTTTTTAAAACTAACATTATCCATGATCACTTTACCTCCAGCATTAATGTAAGCCTGTAATGCATCTTTATCTTCTTGGGTAACAAACTGCGTTTTATGAACTAGTACAACATCCCAATCACTAGGACTTTCGTTTAATAAAATATCTTTAGTAACAAAGCCAAGTGGTACACCTTCAAATGAAAGTGATTCATATAACTCCAAAACATCATCCATGTGTTTAGGCTTATTTACTGAAGATGCTTTTGTATAAAAAATCCTGATTGGTTTTCGTTGCTTTTGAAATGCTGCAATATCCTCGGAATGTGCATTTAAATCCATTAAAGTGGCATGCAACTCATTGACTACTCTTGGTTGATGATTATTTGAACCTGCATAACCTGGGTCGTTTTCATTCCTTGGGCTACCATCTTCTCGTCTAGACCAAAACCATGTCTGGCTTGCATTTAAACCTTGTGTATGTGCTAACCAATAAGTAGCTCTTGAATGTAACGGATTCAAATATAAATTAATGGATGCTTTTGTAGATAAGAAATGAGATTCTGTATTAATCATCATTTTATTTGGGCTAATAGATTTAAAGAAATCATGTGCCATAGACATTTCACTCCATTCAAAAATATAATCAGCCTCCCAAGGTTCGGTATTCCAAGGTGCACTTCTATGAACTGCTCCTGTATCATTTCCAATAAAACCAGACATGCGTGTAAGCGCTTCGACATCTATGCCTCTGGTTCTTTCATTATTAGTCCAAAATTTTGGAATTATTTTTAGATGCACTTTAGCGTTTGGGTCAGCAGCAATAATTTCATCTTTCATAAATTGATACCAATTGGTTACCCTGTCCATATTAAAAGACATCCAATCGTACCATTTTGCTGTACCTTGAAGCGTTACCGATATTGGAATAGTAATGGTTACTGCATCAAAATCTGCAAAGCTAGTTCCCCAAAGTGTATTAAGATTAGCAATGGTTGTATGCTTATTTTGTAACCAAACTTTAAATGCTTCAATAGTATAATTTGAAACACCACTACTCGCCCAACTCAAATTTCCGTTGGCTTCTACAGTATTAATAAAATGCGGTTCATTACACATCATATAGCCTAATTTGCTATAATTTTTTCCAGACATTTGTGGTATCATCCCTTGGATTAAAAAACCCATCATTTCTTTTGCTCCAGGGTGGTCTATATCATACTCTGTGTACCTAACATTCTTTTCATCTTTTATAACAAAATCGGCACCATACTTATCAATTGCCCATTGTGGCACATTTCTATTGTTGATGAAAATGAAACCTGCTTTACCTGAAGGTTTACTGTTTATTTCATTAAGCTTGTTAACTCTTATAGTTCCTGTATCATCAGTAATATAATTTGGTGTCATAAAATATCCGTCTAATTGACCGTGATACTCCTGAAAAAGACTTGTTTCTGGTTTCCATGTCCAATCTGCTAAAAAAACTGGTTTCCCTTCGTGTAATAATTTATTACCGCTAAT
Organism: Algibacter sp. AS12; assembly: GCF_046736315.1. Classification (NCBI taxonomy): domain Bacteria; kingdom Pseudomonadati; phylum Bacteroidota; class Flavobacteriia; order Flavobacteriales; family Flavobacteriaceae; genus Algibacter; species Algibacter sp. AS12. Next base: position 3,390,037 of record NZ_CP151841.1, on the reverse strand, counting down.
AGTAATATTTGCCCAATCTACATTAGGTGTTGGCTTTCTAATAATATCATCATTTATGATTTTATTCAACTCTACTAATGATGAATCCAACATGGTTATGATATCTTGTCTTTCAAAATCCGGAAGTAAATTTGCCATTTGAGAAGCATTGTCTTTATAATGCCAAGTCACTCCAAAATAGTCTGTATTTTTAGTAATATTTGCTTCATCCCAATTGGCATAATCTAAAAAAACCTCAGCTGTTCTTACCGTTAGTTTTTCCCTTAAAGCTTCTTTTCCTGAAGTTTCAGCTGTTACAATAAGTGCATTGAGTTCATTAATTTTCTGTAGTGCAGTTGCTTCTAACGTTTGTGCGAGAACATTGTAAGAGTTAAAAACTATGGCAAACAATAATAAAACGACTATCTTATTTGAGAAAATTTTCATATTAATGGCTTTATTATTAAAATTCATAATATTAAATACTAATTCAATTTTATAACATCCACAAAAACTGGCCCTATAGGCAATCTATCCATTTTTATATAAGCATGGAAGTTCCCTTCTCCAGCCTGTAATTTAACGGTCTCAAAATTAACTTGTTTTTGTCCAGCTAGAATGGGCTTAGATATATGCAAATTATTGTACTTTAAATGTGCGATACCATCTGATTCTATTTCAGGCAAATCAAAAGATACTTTATAAGTTCCTGCTTCAGTTTTCACACCCCAAAAACCTAATTGATTATCTTCAATAACACGTGGCCCACCGTAATCAAATCGAGAAATTACACGAGGTCCCCCCCAATCAAATCGAGATAAAGTAACATGTGGTTGTGCCTTAGTGCCTAAATGAATTTTTTCAATGCCTTTTGCATCTCGTTCTTCTGTAACCTCATCAAACCAATTTTCGTAACGCGATAACATCTCGTCTACAATTTCCGGATGATTTTTTGCGATATTGATACGTTCACTTGGATCATTTTCAACATCATAAAGCTCCAAATTTTTCAATACATTTTTTAATTCAAAATCTGTTGGCTGATGCACTATTCCATGAGGAAAATTATGTGGACTTACCAATTTGTATTTTGGTGTTCTCAATGAAAAATGCATGTATTTAAATGGTGTTGGTCCATAATGCATCTGTACAACAAAATCTCGATTTTTTAGGTTATCAGATTTATTTTTTGTCCAAAGTGGCAATAGAGATTCGCCATCTATATGAATATTTTTTGGTGCGTTTACTTTAGCAACTTCCAATAAGGTTGGAAATATATCTATAATGGCTCCCATATCCGAAGTTTGCCTTTCAGGATTTATTTTCCCAGGCCACTTTACATAAAAAGGCACACGAATACCAGCATCATAAACACTTGTTTTGGTGCCTCTTAAATTAGCAACCCACCTTCCTGGGTAACTATCATTTTTTGTTCTTCTGTGACGAGGACCATTATCTGAAAGAAAAATAACTATCGTATTATCTTCAATACCTAAGGCTTTTAATTTATCAAGAACTCTTCCCACGTTGTAATCAATATTATCAATCATTCCGTAGGTAAGTGCATTGTCTTCATGTAAACCCATTTTTCTAAAAGGCTCTGCTCGACTCTCTGGAACTTGTAAAGGAAAATGTGGTAAGTTAGTTGCTAAATAGGTAAAAAATGGTTTTCCGTCTTTTTGACTCATAAAATCTAATGCAGCTTCGGTAAAGATATCATCGCAATAGCCTTCATACTTTTTTTGTTTGCCATTATGTTCCAAAACGGGATCAAAATATGTGTTTCCAGCAGGTCCTGCTGCTTGCCCAATACCGCCTCCTCTATGTACTAAAGTTTCTTGAAAACCTTGATCTATAGGACGCATTGGTGTATTATCTCCTAAATGCCATTTTCCAAATATGCCTGTTCTGTAACCGTTATCTCTAAGAACTTCCGCAATAGTAACTTCGGAAGTATTCATGAAATGATCGACCTGAGTAACCGCAGTTACACCTGTTCTGTAAGGATATCTTCCTGTTAATAATGCAGCTCTTGAAGCTGAACAATTTGGGTAACTAAAAAAGTGAGTCATTTCAATACCTTCTTCTCCAATAGATTCCATGTGAGGTGTTTTTAAATATGGATTTCCATGTGCACCAATATCTCCATAACCTTGATCGTCTGTCATCATAATGATGATGTTAGGTCTTTCTTGAGCTTGGACATAAATGACACTAAATGCGAAAGTAAAAAGTATTGAAAAAAATAATTTCATTGTATTTTTATTTATTGATTTACCAGTTCGTAAAAGAACCATCTTTTCTTTTTAAACGTGGCGTTTCAACAGGTTTGAAACCTTCTTTAAGCGCTAACTCTTCATTAAACTCAATCCCTAAACCTGGAGCGTCTGTAACTTTATAACGATTTCCCTCTAATTTGGGTTGCACAGGATAATAATTAATATCATCTAATCCTGGATTTTCCACTGGTGTGTTCATTTCTTCTAACCAAGTAAAGTTTGGACAAGCAGCAGCTAAATGAATTGTTGCAGCCGTACAGATGGGTCCAATAGGATTATGTGGCAATAAATCTATATAATGCGCCTCAGCCATGTTTGCCACTTTTATAGCTTCTGTAATACCTCCAACATTACAAACATCTATTCTTGCAAATTGTGTAATATTCTTTTCTATATATGGTAAAAACTGCCATTTACTTGCAAATTCTTCGCCAATAGCAAAAGGAACATTTATCATTTTTCTTAATTCTTGATAAACCTCTGGGGACTCATCTCTTATAGGTTCTTCAATAAAATCAAGAGTTCCAACAGGCATTTTTTGAATAAATGACACGGTTTCTGGAACTGATAATCTGTGATGATAATCTATACCGATAGTTACTTTATTACCTACTTCTTTTCTTAATGCAGAAACCCAATCGGCAATAATTGCGATAGAATCTCTAGGTTCAAATTCTGAAGCATATTTTCCTTCTTCATATTCAGCTGGAGCTAATCGTAGCATCCGCCAACCTTCTTTAATTAAAACTTTAGCACGTTCAATTAATTCTTCTTTACTACTAAATCGTAATGAAGCAAAACACTCAACATAATCGCGTTGTTTTCCTCCTAAAAGTTCATAAACTGGAACACCTAAGGCTTTTCCTTTTAAATCATGAAGTGCTATATCTATTGCTGAAATTGCAGCAGTTAATACACGTCCACCTTCAAAATATTGTCCGCGATATAAATCTTGCCAAATGGCACCAATTTGTCTTGGATCTCTACCAACTAATAATGGTCTGTAATGATTTATCGCTCCAATAACTGCTAACTCTCTTCCTGTTATTCCAGAAGCGCCCCAACCATAAATACCTTGATTGGTTTCTACTTTTACATTAAGTTGGCTTCTACCTGCAATATTTACAGGGAATACTTTTATATCTGTTATTTTCATAATCCTATATCTTCAATTTCATCATCAGCATCTTTCAACTCTATGCGCTTAACTTTTCCAACGACCAATAAAATTGATAGAAAACCAATGACTGTTATTGCTCCAATGAAAAATAATGCAGGACTAAAATCTCCATCCTGAACTAGTACTCCAATAACAAAAGGTACAACAACCGCAGACAAACCACCTATTAAATTAAACACACCACCTACCAGTCCGATAATTCGTTTTGGTGCTATTAAAGAAACAAATACCCACATGATTGATGCTAACCCATTTCCAAAAAAAGCAATCGTTAAAAATAAAATAATTAAGAATGTACTATCGGTAAAGTTTGCACCAATAATTAATGTTGATAAAGATAAACCTATCAATACAGGCATTTTTCTTGCAAATTCTGGTGTTTTTCCTTTTTTCACTAAATAATCTGATGAAAAACCAGCTAAAAGCACACCACAGAATGCAGCTAAAAAAGGAATAGATGCTAAAAATCCTGATTTTATAAAATCAAGTCCACGATATTCCACTAGATATGTTGGAAACCATGTTAAGAAAAATATTGACATAGAGCCCATACAGAATTGACCTAAGTAAACGCCCCACAACTTTCTGTGTTTAAAAGCTTCAAAGAAATCGTCCCAATTAAACTTTTCCTTTTTTTCTGAAGCCGTTCTTATTTTTTTTGAAAATCCTCCACCCTCTTTTATCAATTTTAATTCTTCTTCACTTACTGATTTGTGCTGATCCGGATCACGATAAAAAGCATACCAAACACCGGCCCAAAGAATCCCAATTATACCAGAAATTATTAATAAACCTCTCCAGCCCACTTTATCTTGAATTAAAGTTAGTGCAGGAAATAAAAAGGCTAAACCAATAAATTGACCAGATGTATAAATGGCTATTGCCGAAGCGCGTTCCGTTTCTGGAAACCATTTAGTTACTATGGCATTATTTGCTGGATAAGATGGTGCTTCAAATACACCAATACTTGCTCTAAGCCCTAGTAAAAGTTTAAATGAACTCACAAAACCTTGAAATAGTGTTGCTATAGACCATAGAAGAAGCATAAACGCATATAAAAATCGTAAACGTACTTTATCAACTATAATACCTCCTGGGATTTGTAATGCAGCATAAGCGATACCAAATATTGAGAAAAGCGATCCCATTTGAACGGTAGTTAAATCTAAAGATTCACTTATTGCAGATGCTGCTACAGAAATATTAGTTCTGTCTAAATAGTTGATGACTACTGTACCAAAAATAAGCGCTAAAATATTATAACGCTTTTTAGTGATTTTAGATTTTATTCCCAAAATAAATGATATTAGAAATAGTTAGTTGATATTCTTTTATTTACCAATAAAGGTAGTTGTGTTAAAACTGGTAATCGTTTTTTCTAATGTTTCCCCATTAGTCCAAGTAACTTTAACTTTCACAGGTTGATTACTAGAACCTAAACCAAAATGAACAAGATCATTAAAACTTAAGGAATACTGTGCTCCTGTAGAACCTACTCGCCTTTGTTGAATGTTTTTACCAGACTTAACTGTAACTATTGCGCCTAAAGCTGTTGCCTTTTTTGAAGGAGAATTTCCAACCTCAACAACAATAAAGTTATTCTTTTTAGCAATATTAAATTCATTTTTAAACAAATGCCATTTACCACGTTCGTTACCTAAAACAACATCTACATTACCATCGTTATTATAATCTAAACTCTCAACAGCCATTCCTATAGCTCCTAATTCTGTAGATATCATGTTATGACCTTTCAGTCTTTCAAACTGATAGCCACCTTTATTTAAAAATAAGATAGTTTGATTTTCGTTAACTAAGTTTCCTCTTGGAACAACTAAAATGTCACTAAAACCATTGTTATCAAAATCAGCAATTGTAGTAGCACAAGAATGTTCTTTAAATAAAAGATTCGTTTTGTTTGTAGCATCTTGAAACTTCTTTCCTTTGTTTTCTAATAAAACATCTTCAAGACCTTCAGGGTTCTCATACTTTGGATAATCTTTCACACCATGAACAATACCTGTAGCAGGCGCAAAAAGAAATCCAGCAATTCTCCATTTTTGATTACCTACATAACCTATGTACCAACCCTTTTTTTCTTTATAATTGGCATTGTCTGGAAAACCAAGTGCATCACTCATTACTAATTTTATGTTTTTCCCTGAATGTGTTTCTCCAGAGAATTCATAATCATAAGATGCTTCACCAATAAAATAAGTATCATTATTTGGCCATTGCGATTGGAAATTTTCCATTTGTAGAATGTCTCCTGTTTCTAAATCATCAAATTGAAATTCACCTCTTTTAGTGTAAAACCCAAAGGTTTCAGTTTCCTTATCAAAAAAAGTTTCACCAATTTTAAATTCTAGACCTCTAGAAAAGTATAAATCAAAATCGCCATCATTATCAAAGTCGATTTCAGAAACCCCATTTACTTCATCTATATCATTTGGTAATACTTTTTTTGTAACATCTTCAAAAGTAAAACCTTCTCCACCTTGGTACATAATAACATTTTTATTACCATACATTACAATATCAAAAATATTGTCGCCATTAAAATCTGTAACCAATACTTTTTGACCATCAAATTTACTAGCTGGTAAAGTGGAATTAAGAATTAGTTCTCCATTTCCATTATTTTCATAAATATAGTTCTCCGTTTCCCCTTTTTTAGCTCCATCTGGGAATGCTAAATTTAACAAATCTAAGTGTCCATCATTATTAATATCAATAAAATCAACGGTTCTACCACGCATCATAACTAATGGTTCTTTAAAATCTTTTAAAGGCACAAATTCTCTACCTATAACACGATACATTTTTGAGTTTCTGGCATTACTTCCAGACCCTCCTCCACGAGACATAATCACTTCTAAATTCCCATCAAAATCTATGTCTCCAACGGAAACACCATGTAAATCGCCCATTATAATATCATAAGGTTTAGCAAATTTACCTTTGTTATTCCAGCATACTTGAATACCATAACCATGATCGTTTATTAATAAATCCAAATAACCATCTTGATCTAAATCTACAACTACTGGAGCATCCCATTTTCTTAGATTTTTTTCTTGTCTTGGAAATTCTTTAAAAACTTCTTTAAAAGCTACTTGAGCGTTTATAGCAGCCGGTGTAGAGAAAAATATAAAACAAATTAAAAGGATAAAAGTGAATTTATTGTTTGTCATAAAGATGTATTTTATTGTTATTTTTTATTTGATATATTAAGTTTCTAACTTAAAACAAGACTTAACTCTGCAAAGAAAAAAATAATAAAGAATTGTTTTTATACAAATCTTAACTGATACTTCCTTTATCTTACCTTTAAAAAAGTTTAGAATCCTAAAAAACTAAAACCACAAATAAAATGACACCAATCATTGCAAATGTGGCAACTATTAAGTTAATCATAAAAAGTCTGCCCATTTCTACGCCCAATAAAGATGCTACGGCTAAAGGCCCTGGAGTTTGTGGTATTATTGTGTGTGTGTGTGTTAATCCTTCTAAAAACAACAGAAACAGTATTTTTACCTCCTAATATTAAAGTGACATCTCATGCAATTGCTGTTAAAATTAATGCTATAAATGGATGAATTTTCCATTTAGAAATACACAATATTAGTATTAATAAAAAAGTAAGTATTACTAATAAATCAAAAATCATCTTTCATTTTTATGAAGAATTCTATTTAATTTTCCTTTTATGTTAATCTTAAAAACCAAAGCCACATCATTAGGCAAATCACTTGGTAATGTAATTTCTAAATTTTCTTCTGTTCTTTTAAATTCTAATTCTCCATTGCCAATTAAAGATATACTTTCTATACTTTTTATAGATTTAGGTGTTTTATTTAAACCTAAAGATTTTATAGTGGTAATTCCATTTTCAGGAATAGCCAACTGAATAGCATATAGTGTATCACCTTTGGTGGTAAAACGAATATCTGTTTCGTCAAAAATAGACACATCAGGTTTTGCCCATCTTGTCATATTTCTATTCCATTGAAATCGTAACTCTTCTTCTCCTAAATGTCCTTCGCCTTGAATTTCCCAAGGTCTCGACCCATGAATTGATTCTTCATTTTGTTTTAACCACTTGCCAATATCCTTTAGCATTTCTATCATTTCTGGATCAAAAGAACCATCTGGTCTAGGATTCAGAGATAACAACAATCCTCCATTATGAGAGACTAAATGAATTAATCTTAAAATTAAATCGCTAGACTTTTTATAAGTTATTCCATGCCACCAAGCCCAACTACCACTATTAGAAGCTGTCGTATCATCTTCCCATGGCCAAGGAATAAACTCTGGTCTTTTATATCCTCTTTCAAAAGAATATAATCCAATTTTTTTACCAAATTGACTATCTTTATTATGTACAGAAACTTCTTTATTTGCATCTATACCCATATTAAAAAAGGTTGCTAAAGTTTGTTCTTGCGTTTCTTTTACACCTCCCGAATCGAACCAAATACAATCTGGTTTATATTTTTGAACAAACTCTTTTGTAATATCAAAGCGTTTTTTAGAAAAGGTTTTTTTGTCCAAAAACCAATAATACTCTTCATTTTCTTTTTGTAATAAATCTACATTTTTATATGCTGGATTTTTTCTTAAAGTTGGTATCCATTTATTGTACATTTCCAAACTTCTGGCATGATGAAACGTTGCCATTGTTTTAATATTCCTCTTTTTAAATTCTGCAAATAATTCTTCAGTAACATCTCTTTTTGGCCCCATGTTACCAGCATTAAAAGGTGTTTCTTTACTGTCCCACATTAAAAATCCATCATGATGTACTACTGCTAAACCTGCATATTTTGCTCCAGATTCTTGCACTAAATCTGCCCATGCAACAGGATCAAATTTACTGGCTGTAAAATTTTCAGCTAAAGTTTTATAACCAAAACCATCTTTAACAGCACCATATCGTTTTTCGAAAGCAACTCTTCTTGGATCTATTTTTTTTCCTAATTGATACAAACCTCTGTAACCTACTGTGTGATAATTCCCGGATTTTGGGTAAGTTGGGTCATCTGGCCAATCTCCAGTCATTGTATAAGGTCCCCAATGAGCATAAATTCCGAATTTTGCATCTAAAGCCCAATCTGGAATTTCATGAGTATTTAGCGACTCGTAATTTGGACTGTAATATTCTTTTTTTTCTTGAGCACAACCAGTTAAGGCATAACAGGCTATTAATGAGAAAATTTTTAATTTTTTTATCATTTTTTAATCTTTTAATCTAAAAAAAATCAATTATTTATTATATCAAATAGAAATTAGCATACATTTTGAAATTTAGATTTTTATCTCTAATTTTTTCTTGTTTTCTAATTTTCCTTCAACATTAAAAATTTTAAATGGTGTATTTCCTTCTCCAATTTCAATAGTGTAAGAGCCTAATGCTAAAACTTTAGGTTGATATTTAAACCCTTTTATTCTAACTGAAGAAACCACTTCTCTTGTACTACTTTTAAGTACAGTTACTACTTGGTTTTCTTTTGATAACTGTAATGTTGGAAGTTCGAAATATTCTCTTGGGCTGTAATTATCGAATTGCGAAATGGTAATTGGCCAACCTTTGTATTGTTTTTGATTTGGGTCTGTAATATCTACATTTCTTTCCCAACATTCAAAAGTGATGGTTCTTTTTGGTTTGTTGTATTTAATAACTCCAAAACCTGCAACTCTGGTAGATAATTTTCCGCCTTCTTTTATTTGTTCTGCGGATGGATTTCCAACAGCCTCAACAGTTATTTTATTTTGAAAACCGTCTAAAAAATCGCCTGTATAATAGGGTGCATTCTTTGCTCTATTTGCTCCTGGTTTTTTAGGGTCCCACCAACGCATCCAATAATTTGCAATTGCTGGAGTTACAAAAGAATAACCTGCATCTCCAAAATTATCTACTCCGTGTTTTACAAAGGTTGCTAGATGTTGGTCTCCACCAATCATAAGAGAAAAACTTTTTCTTATAACTGCTAAAGCTTTGTTTCTTCCTGTTTGCGGCCATCCATTTGTGTCAAAATCTGCAATAATTTCTCTGTCGTGTTTGCCTGTATAATTATTTACCATTGCAAAAACAGTTTGTGTTAATACTGTTTTCATTTCTGCATTTTCCCAATCTGTTGTCCAATCTTCTAAAAACTTTAATTGTCTATCTCCTAATAATTTTGCATTCGGAATGTCTAATTTTCTGGTGTCAACAGTTGCATCAAAAATGGCATCTTTTGTTCCATTAGGAAAAATATCTGGTGCATATTTAGGTAAATCTAATAATCCCGATTTAAACTTTCTATCTTCTAAAATGGCAAAACTAATGCCTCCCCACTTTAAATCTGTATAATACACACCGATACCTTGTTCTATTGGAGTAGGATCGTACGGGTCTGGTAAATGGCTTGTCTGTGCTCTTTCTACTTCTTTTACATAATCTACTGGCATATAATAACCTCCCGAAATGCCACTTCTTGTTTCGGTTTGCTTACCATCTGCACCCCAAATATTACCTTGTCCCACATCATGATCATCTACAATACAAATGGTAGGCGTGTTTCTAATTATCGCTTCAAAATCTTTACCAAACTTTAACCAATACAGATAGTGTTGACTATGATCGTATACCTGATCTCCAGAGAAAAACAATAAATCTGGTTGTATTTTTTTAAGATTTTCTACAATATCCGTTCTTGGGATATCACCACCATGTTGGGGATAAATTGAATTACAGGTTAATGCCGCTAAAACAAAATTATCTTTATGAGTTGGGTTTTTACGAATAATGCCTTCATAAAAAGCTTTATTGTTATGAACCACTCTGTATTTTACTTCTTTAGTGTCATCCCAATTTTCAATTCTAAAAAGTGACGTATAGCCTGGGTATTGAATTCTTGCATCTGCTCTTTTTACCCATTTTCCGTTTTCCTGAATTTCAAGAGAAGCTTCAAAAGGTTCAAAGTTTTTAATTGGGTAAAATTGGGCATTTAGTTTTACCGTTTTTTCATGCACGGTGTACATTGCAAAACATATTCTATCCTCAGGTGCTATATTTGGAGGTAATGAAATTAAATTTTGTGCTCTAATTGCGGTAGTTAAGAATATGAAAAGTAAAAATACTAATAACTTTATTTTCATTTTATTAAATATTAATTAACCAAAATCGCAGATATAAATACCGTCATTTTAAGTTTAATAATGCGCTATTTATAGCTTCCAAGAACGGAATAGTTTTTTAATAACACATACTTTATAATACCTCATCATATAACAATATTATCTTAATTATAAAATCATAATGCTTCATACAAAAATTAAGGTAATTTTTGACTAATTAAGGGTAACTAGAGCTAATCAATTTAAAGGAAAATAGATACATTTATAATCTATCTATAACATGCTATATCAATTACTTATTAAAACATATAATACAACGAATTAATTATGATAACACTAAAAATTAATGGAAAAGAACATACCGTAGATGCGGATGCTACCATGCCACTACTATGGGTAATACGAGACATTATTGGTTTTACAGGCACAAAATTTGGATGCGGAAAAGGTTTATGTGGTGCTTGTATGGTGTTAATGGATGGTAACGCTATAAATTCTTGCCTAATGCCAGTTTCTGCAATGCAAGGAAAAGAAATAATTACTATTGAAGGAGAAACAAAAAACCTTCAAGATCTTCAAAAATCTTGGGCAGAATTAAATGTACCTCAGTGCGGATTTTGTCAATCGGGTCAATTAATTACAGCCACCGCCATGTTAAACAATAACCCAAACCCTACTGAAGCAGAGATAAACGGTAATATGGCTCGTAATATTTGTCGATGCGGAACTTATCCTAGAATTAAAGGTGCTATTAATCATTGTGTTGAACAAAAAAACAAAAATTAATTATGGAGCCAATTAAAAATATAAGCAGAAGAGGGTTTATCAAAGGTATTGGTTTAGCTTCAGGAGGGCTAGTTTTAGCTTCAACAGTTTATTCATTTACTGGTTTAGATTCTGAAACAGCTGAATTTTCGGAGTTCAATCCAAATTTATTTGTTCAACTAAATACTGACGGAAGTTTAATTTTAGTTGCATCTCGCTCAGAAATGGGACAAGGCGTAAGAACATCAATGACTTCTATTATTGCAGATGAAATGGATGCTGATTGGAACAGAGTTATTGTAAAACAAGCTACTGGAGATTCAAAATATGGCAACCAAAACACAGATGGTTCTAGAAGTATAAGAACACTTTTTGAAAAAATGCGTCAAATGGGAGCTACTGTAAAATCCGTTCTTATTTCAGCCGCAGCTAATACATGGAATGTTCCTGAATCTGAATGTAGGGCAGAAAATCATTTCATTATTCATTCTAGTGGCAAAAAAATTGGTTATGGAGATTTAGTTGAAACTGCTAAAACACTTGAAATACCCAAAAAAGTAAAATTAAAGGATCCAAAAGATTTTAAATATATAGGTAAAACATTACCAAGTATAGATGTTGAAAATTTATCAAATGGTAGTGCCGTATTCGGATTAGATAAACGTTTACCAAATATGAAATTTGCAGCGGTAAAACGCTGTCCTGTTGCATTTGGAACTGTAAAATCTTTGGATAAAACTGAAGCTTTAAAGATAAAGGGCGTGTTAGATGTTGTAGAAATACCACTAATAAGAAAACCTTTTGGTTCATTAGGTGGTATTGCCGTAATTGCTACAAATACTTGGGCTGCTTTTAAAGGGAGAGACGCTCTAAATGTAGAATGGAATAACGGCGATAATGCAAATTATGATTCTGAAACTTTTATGAACAGTATGACTGCAAATATTCAAAAAGCAGGACATGTTGAAAAAAGTGTTGGTAGTATTGCGGATGCATTCAAAACATCTTCAAAAGTGATTGAAAGCACATATCAACTCCCTCACTTGGTACACGCTCCTATGGAAGTCCCTAATGCGGTTGTTTGGGTAAAAGATAACTCATGTGAAGTTTGGGCACCTATACAAGCACCGCAAGCCGCACGTAAAGAAGTTGCTAATTTCTTGGATACTGATGAAGCTAATGTGACTATTAACGTAACGTTTTTAGGAGGTGGTTTTGGTAGAAAATCTAAACCAGATTTTATAGTTGAAGCCACTGCAATTTCTAAAGCTGTAAACGGTCCAATTCAAGTGGTTTGGTCTCGTGAAGATGATATTCAACATAGTTATTATCATACTGTTTCATCTCAATATTTAAAAGGCGCATTAGACTCTAAAGGTAATGTAACGGGTTGGTTACATAGATTTGCATTACCAACTATAGCTTCAACATTTTCGCCTGGAAAAAATTCACCTCAGCCCTGGGAATCAAGTAGTGCTACAGAATTACCTTATGATATTCCTAATATACAAGTAGAAACGGGAAAGGCCGATGCTCATGTTAGAATTGGATGGTTACGTTCTGTAATAAATATTCCTCATGGTTTCGCTATAAATGTTTTTGCAGATGAATTAGCACATGAAGCTGGTATAGACCCCCTAGAATTTAGATTAAATTTGATTGGTAAAGACCGGATTCAAGACACTAAAGACCAGTATAAATATGATACAGCCAAATTAAAAAACGTTTTAAAAACAGCTGCTAAAAATGCTGGATATGGTAAATCTTTACCTGAAGGACATGCTATTGGGTTAGCAGTTCACTATAGTTTTTATTCTTATGTGGCAGCGGCTGTAGAAGTTTCAGTTGAAAATGACAGATTGAAAGTTCATCAAGTGACTTTAGCAGTAGATTGTGGTATGGCTATTAACAAAGACACCATTAAGGCTCAAATGGAAGGTGCTGCAGTCTTCGGAATGTCTTTAGCTTTCTATGGAAAAATTACTGCTAAAAATGGCGCTATAGAGCAAAGTAATTTTCATGATTACCAAATGCTAAGAATGCCTGATGTTCCAAAAATACACGTGGATATTATTGAGAGTAACGATAAACCAACAGGTGTTGGAGAACCTGGTGTTCCAGTTATTGCTCCCGCTATAATAAATGCCATTTTTAAAGCAACAGGTAAACGATACAAAAGTTTACCGCTTTCCGATCATGGTTTAGTTTAAATTAATATTACTCTTTTGGTAAAGCCTTAAAGAAGTATATTGAATAAAAAAAGAGGTGGATTATAATAATCCGACCTCTTTTTTTATTCTAAAATGACTAATTAAATATTCTTAATTTCTAACTTTTTTCACCTTTTCTGCATCAACAATCTCCGCTTCATTACCCCAACTATTCTGAATATAATTCATTACATCTGCAACTTGTTGATCGGTTAACATGCTATACCCAACCATGGCTCCGTAATAACTTTTACCATTTACTTTCATTTCGCCGCTGGCACCATTTAAAATGACTTCGATAGTTTTTTCTGTATCCTCTAAATAATCTGACTTAGCAAGTGGTGGAAAAGCTCCTGTCATTCCTTCTCCATTCGCCATGTGACAAGACACACAATTAGATAAATATATTCTTTTACCTTTATTCTTGCTTTGTTCAAGACTACTCTGTCCAAAAGCACAAACCGAAAATGTAATAATGGTTAATAAAGTAAATATATTTCGGTATTTCATTCTGATCATAATTTAATTTTTAAAATAGATTTTTTTGTGAATTAATTAAACAACAATCATACCAACTATTGCCAAACAACTGGCATAAATACCGTCATTTCAGCTTGTCCTCTATTACTCCATGCGTAATATGGTACTAGTTGTGTTTCATATGGTTTAAAAACAGACTTGGTAATAGGTTGATACATATCGTCTGTTTTACCTTCTCTTAATAAAAGCTCGGTATTTATAACGGTAACACCACCTAAGAAATCTGGTTTATGAACCGCTTCTAATTTAGATTCTTCTTTTAAATACACATCTAAAATAGCAGTACCATTTGGAATGTCTGGAGTTTCTATACAATATACAATTGGTCCTCTTTTAACTGCCAATTGGTTTCTAACTTCTTCAATTCTGTTGTGACCTTCTATGAATGTAGGCTCCATTGGCATATCCAAAACAATGGTATCTCCAACTTTCCAAGTTCTATTAATCGTTGCAAAATTGCCCGGATTAACTTCAACGCCGGCGTCTTGGTTGTTTACTTTCAATGTACTGCCTAATGCCCATTTTGGAATTCTAACTTGAATATCAAAAGCTGAATCTTTACATGCATCAACTGTAATTTTAACAAGGCCTTTCCAAGGGTATTCTGTGTCTTGAGACAATTTTAAAGAAGAACCGTCTAACATTGTAGTATCTAAATTATTCCCTCCGAATAAAACAACAGCCACACCATTTTCGGATAAATTATATGCCCATCCTGAACTTTTACAAATTGTTCTAACTAAGTTTGGCGGACAACAAAAACACTCTAAATAAGGCTGTCTAACAGGACTTTCAGTAACATCATCATGCAAGTCGTAATTTCTAGAATTGTTTACCATTCTTAGAGGATTAGAATAGAAATAATCTTTTCCTTCTATACTAATACCAGATAATCCACTGTTGTACAATACTAATTCTATAATATCTGCATATCTAGATTCTCCGTTAATCCCCATCATTCTGCTACTAAACATAGCATTACAAAGGTTTGCACAAGTTTCATTATAGGCCGTCATATTTGGCATCATATACGCATCTATAAAACCTTCTTCAATCATATCTAAATTAGTCGAAGCACCATAATGTGCTTGTCCTACAGCACCTGTAACATACATTTTTTTTCCTGTTACGTTTTCCCATAACTTATCTAATGCATCTAATAATGCTTTTTCTCCAGTTTCAGCATATACATCTGCAGCACCGGCATAATAATATAAAGCTAACACAGCGTGACCAACAGCTTCTGTAGATTCTCGTAGTGGTGTTCTTTCTTGAACCATATCTCCAATAGGATAACCTACCGTTGTATCATCATGTTTTATTTCGTAAGTTCCTCTTCTATTGATAAACTTTTCGGCTAATTTTAAATACCGCTTATCTTTTGTAGTTCTATACAATTCTACCAAGCCCATAATTTGAGTTTGATTAAAACCAAAACGTTGGTAATGTTTGGTATCTGGCATAAAATAAGCATATAATAAATCTGCCATTTTAACAGCGATATCCAGAAAATTTGTTTGCCCTGTAATCCTATAATGAACAGATCCTGCAATGAATAAATGTCCGAAATTGTACATTTCGTGGTATTTTCTATTCTCAAATCTGTCTACACCTTTTGTAATTTGAACGTGAGTATGAATATATCCATCATCTTCTTGCGCTCTTCCAATAACAGCTATATATTCATCTAATTCTTTTAAAATAGATTCATTTTTGGTCAAACCATAAATATACATTTTAGCCTCCATAAACTTGAAGAAATCTCCATCATGCCAGTAAAAACCTTTATGCTCTCCTTCTTTTTCTCCTGCAGCAATTTTAAAATTATTTAGACCATGACCGATATCTCCACATAAAACGTCTCCCATATAAGGAAGCATTTTATCTGCTGCGTCTTTTACTTTATCCGCCCAAAAACCAGAATTCCATTTACAATCACCAAAATTGATACTTTTTAGTTTTACGTATGGACTTTCCGAAGTGTTTGTTATTGCTTTGTTATGAGTGCTCATTATATTGTATATTTAGGTTTGTTTTTGTTGTTTTTTTTAATCTGAAATTTTAGTTTTTGATAGTTATATCATCAATAAAAAACTTAGCAGCCCTGGTTTTAGGTAAATCTTCTTTTCTAATTTCAATAGAAATAGCATCATCTATTGCTGAAGCTTCTGTTCTTGTTATTTTAGATTCAATAGTGACCCATTCTCTTCTTGGTAAACTTCTAATATCATCAAAAGTTACTTCTAATTTTGGGTTTTGTAAAACGATATGAATTTTATCTGCAACAACGCCTTGATCTAGCCAAACTTTTGCTGATAATTTATAGTCTCCAGATTCTAAAGATAAAGAACCTGCTGGCGCCATAGCAACAGCTTTATCTACTTCTAAATTTTCTGTTTTACTAAAACCTGCGAATTTTAAACTGTTTACACCTTTATAGTAATCTCCATAAGCAATTGATAAATATTTTGCAGAACCTTCATCAATTGTCCAAAACTTTTGATAATCATCAGGAACTGAACTTTCTGGTAATAATGTTAAAGGTCTTCCATTTTCTTCAAATAAAATTGGGCCTTCAAAACCATAAAAAGCAGCATCACTAGCTAATAAATTATCTGATGGTTTTTGCCATACACGCATATATTCTATTTCAAAATCTACAGGTAATTCTTCAGCATGAGGTAAACCTAACCAGAAGAAAATTTCTGAATCTAACCAAATTTCCATAGGATTATTTAACACAAAAGAAGTTCCTAATTGATCTTGTGTAAAATGACGAACCATTTTTCCATCAATAAACAACTTTAAATAATCTACACCCCATTCAGCTCCATATACATGAAAATCGTCTGCGGTTCTGAAACCTAAATCTAATTCGTGATTAAAAATTTTGGTTGGTCTTTGCGCTGGTGGGCTCCAATCATGTGCAGTTGCTAAATAAGAATCTTCTCTAATATTTCCTTTTTTATTCTTAGGGTTCCCCATCAACTCATAAACATCTAATTCTTGTTCATGGCCAATAGCCCAAAAAGCACCAGTAATTGCGGCATTACCAACTTTAGATTTCACTTCCATGTAACCATACAAGAAACGTTTGTGAGTTAACACACCTGCAGTAGTCACTGGCATTGGAGATCCATCTTTGTAAATACCATATTGAGAAGTACCCATATTACCATCTCCATAGGTTTCTTTTACAAACCCATAGTCTGGCTCCCAAGCTGTTCTTAGCTTCAATTTATCATCTTCTACAATAACATTATGAGGTACAAATTGAGAAGGTGCTCTTCCTTTCCAAATGTAATATCTATCATTTAAACCTTCTACAAACCACTTTGTAGTATCTATTTCTGTGCCTTTAAACTCATCACTTAATTCTTCATTAAGTACCCAACCACCTTCATTGTTTTGGTCTGAATAAGGAAGTGGTCCTATTTGTTCTCTTGATTCTTGTTTAGCTTTTTCTATGACTTTTTGTGCACAACTAAAATTACTAAATGCAAATACTATAAGTAATATAAAAAGTGGATAATTTGTGTATCTCTTCATTTTATTCTCTCTATTAGCTTTTGTTTAGTTTTCTTTTTTAATTTCTATATCATCTATAAAAAGTTTTGCTGCCTTGGTTTCTGGCAAATCTTCTTTACGGATTTCTATAATTATCCCATCATCTTTTGCTGATGCTTCTGTTCTTGAAAACGTGGTTTCTACAATTAACCATTCAAGTCTTGGCATTTCTTTTAATCCATTAAATTGTAAATCTAATTTAGGATTCATTAACGACATATGAATGGTATCAGTAATTCGACCTTGATCTAACCAAACTTTTGCAGACAATTTATAGTTTCCAGCAGGTAAATTTAAAGATCCTACAGGTGTTTTTGCTGAAACTTTTTCTACGTTAAGTGAATCATTTTTTCCATATCCAAAAAATTGAAGTGCTTCAACACCACTTGCATAATGCCCTTCAGTAATTTTTAAGTATTTTTCTGAGCCTTCACTAAAAAGCCAAAATTTTTGATAGTCATTTGCATTTGAATCTTCAGGCACCATAGTTAAAGGTCTTTCATTTTCTTCAAACAAAATTGGGCCTTCAAAACCATAAAATGCTCTATCTTTTGCTAATAAATTATCTGATTGTTTTTGCCAAACCCTCACATACTCTGCTTCAAAAGTTGCTGGTAATTCTTCTTTATGAGGGACTCCTAACCATTTAAAAATTTCTGAATCTACCCAAATTTCCATAGGATTGTTTAAAACCCAGTCTGTACCTAATTCATCTTGTGTAAACCCGTGAATGAATTTTCCATTTCTGTAAATCTTTAAATAATCTTCTCCCCATTCAACTCCATAAACGTGAAAATCTTCAGAAGTTACATAAGGTAGCATTTCATCATAACCAAAAGCTTTTGTTGGTCTTGTAGAAGGAGGACTCCAATCATGAATGGCAGTCCTATTCATATTATTAGTTATAGAACCTTCTTTAGCTATTTTTGGAACAGCTAATTGTTCGTACATATCTAATTCTTGTTCAAAACCAATTGCCCAAAATGCGGCGGTCATTGCTGCATGTGGTGCTTTTGATTTTATTTCCATATAACCATTTAAAAATCGTTTTTTACTAACAATAGCTGCTGTTGTTACAGGTAAAGGTTTGCCCTCGTGTAAGCCATAAGTATCTTTGTGAGCACCATCCGCATAACTTTCTTTTGCAAATGCGTAATCTGGTTCCCATTGTGTTTTTAATATTAATTTACCGTCTGTAACAACAACGTTGTGAGGAGCATATTGAGAAGGTGCTCGTCCTTTCCAGATGTAATAATCGCCATTTTGCCCTTCTACAAACCATTTGGTTGTATCTATTGAAATACCTTCAAACTCATCACTAATTTCTTCATTTAATACCCAACCTTCTTTGTTTTCTAAATCTGAAGCTGGATAAAATTTTGATACAGGAACTTCTAATTTAGTACTTTCTTTCTTTTCTGAAGTTGTGTCTGCACAATTATACCCAAGGAATAAAGTAACTACAAAAAGTATTTTATATAATCTTTTCATTATGTTAATTTTTTATAGTTGTTGTATTCTGTTCACTTTTTTGATATTTTTCCATCTCTTTTTTTACCAATTCGGGAGTTCTATAACGATCCATTCTGTCGATATCATATTTCTCAAATTGTTGTTTTAACATCCAAAGTGGACGTTCTTGAGTCAATTCCCAATCAAACAATTTTTTAAACATTTCTTTAGTACGTTCAAGTTCTTGAAATGCTAAATTGTTTTGTTCTGTAATATCTTTCGATAAATCATACAATTCTGCAGGTCTATCAGCAAAACGAATTAATTTCCAATCATTATCTCTACATACTGCTCGTGCTTCTTTTTTCCAAAATAGATATTTATGAGGTCGTGCTTCGTTTGATCCATCAACAAAAGGGATTAAATTAACACCATCAACATCTTCTAAATCTTTTACATCTCCACCTCCCGCTGCATAAAATGTTGGTAATAAATCGAAAGTACTTACAGGATAATTGTAAACTGTACCTGCTTTAAATTTCTTTGGCCATTTAATTAAATATGGCACTCTTAAACCACCTTCCAAATGATTTGATTTTGTTCCACTTAACGGTAAGTTTAATGATGCATTTTTATCTGTTGGACCTCCATTATCATTAGAAAAAACAATAATCGTATTATCATCTATACCTAGTTCTTTCAACTTATCTAATACTTTACCACAAGCTCTATCAAGAGCCAATGTCATAGCTGCAACCTCTTTACGTTTTCCTATTAGATTAGGGAATTTTTCTAAATCTTCATCCAGAGCATCCATAGGTGTATGAACTGCATTAAAGGCTAAATAAATAAAGAAAGGATTATTTTTGTTTTTCTCAATAAATGATATTGCTTCATCAGCAAGAACATCTGTAGCATACCCTTTAGGTTCTTCAAAGTTCCCAAAGTTTCTTTCCATTTTGTTATCATGATGGACGCCATTGAAGTTTTTGTAAGGAAAGTAGCTTCTTGCTCCACCTCTAAAACCATAAAACTCATCAAATCCTCTTTTTAAGGGATGAAAACGATCGGCATTACCCAAATGCCATTTTCCATAAACAGCATTTTTATAGCCTAGTTTTTTTAAATAATCTGCAATTGTTTTTTGATCTAATGGCAAGCCCATATCATCTCCAAGATACTTTGAGTTTTCACTCATATAACCTGGAACATTAATTTCTTGATACCCAAAACGTTGTTGGTATTTTCCTGTTATTAAACCTGCTCTAGAAGGACCGCAGGTTGCATCGGTAACGTAACCCTGTGTAAATTTCACTCCCTCACGAGAAAGCTTGTCTAAATTAGGCGTTATCATAACCTTGCTGCCTTGAAACCCAAAATCGGCATAACCAGCATCATCACAGAATAAGAAAATAATATTTGGCTTTTGTTGTGCTACGCTAGTAGGTAGACAAGAAACTACTAGTAAAAAAACAATTAGGCATCTTAGCTTTTCCATAAATACTTAATAAAAATTTAAAATTAAACCAACTAATTAAATTAGTATAAATCATGGTAAAAATAGTAGGTTTTTAGGGTAAAGAGTAAGCTATAAATAACACATTATAAAACATATTTACCCTTCTCATAACTATTACATGTTTTATATATAAACATGTAATAGTTTAAGCTCAGTATTAAAAGATGATACTTCCATATATCTATAAATAAGTATATATAATGAAAATTATTTTTTACTAAGTTTTGCTTGGATTTCTTCGATTGTTAAATTTTTAGTTTCAGGTAGAAATTTATAAAGTATTATCAAACCTATAAAAACGATTCCTCCATAGAACAAAAATATAGTACTTGCTCCCATGTTGGCAAGTTGCCACGGAAATAAAAACTGAGTTAATGCACTAATTACACTTGAAAGTAGCGCAAAAAATGGAATGGCTATACCTCTAACAGAAATTGGAAAAATTTCAGAAAGCAACACCCACATAATTGGTCCTACAGAAAAATGAAATGCTGCAATGAAACTTAAAATACCTATCAAGATTAGTGTTGCATTTAGTACTGCAGATTTCTGTAAAAATACGCTGGAATTATCTCTAGCAGAAATATCTCCCATAACACCTTTAACGGCTTCTTTAAACTCAATATCTGTTGCAAATTGCTTACCTACTAAGGTTGTTAACTTATTAACTTCTGGAATATCTTGCATTTCTGCAATAGCCTCATTGGTTACTTCATATTTTGCAGAACCAAAACCATAAGCACAAATTCCTAGACTTAAAATTACCCAAATCAAACCAGAAATCATCATTGGACGTCTTCCTAACTTGTCTATTAACACTAATGATAATACAGTAAAAATAATACTTACTAATCCAACCCAAATGGCTTGTTGAAATGCTGCTTGTTCTCCTAAGCCTAACTGCTCCATTACTGTTGGTGCATAGGTTAAAACGGCGTTTATACCTGTAGATTGTTGTACAATAGCCATTGTAAAAGCCACAATTGTAACGATAGTCATCTTTTTACTAAAGATCTCTTTCATTTGAGTTCCAACAGATCTGTCTTGATTACTTTCTTCAACACTTAGTTGCATTTCTGAAATTTGGTCGCCAATTTCACTTTCTGGAACAACTTTCGCTAATGTACGTTTGGCTTCTTCATACTTTCCTTGATAAATCAACCAAGCTGGACTTCGAGGAACAATATATAATAATCCAAACCATATTAAAGCGGGTACAATTTCAATACCTAGCATCCATCTCCAAGTATATTCTTTTAATCCTAAAGTATTAACCCATTCCGCATCAGAATTTGTAGTTTGAAGGAGCCAATAATTAATGAAATATGCAGCTGTAAGACCAACTACAATATTAATTTGAGTCATAGACACTAACTTTCCTCGATATTCGGCAGGTGCAATTTCTCCAATATACATGGCTGCTAAGGTGATTGAACTAAATGCTAACCCACCCAAAAGGCGAGCAAAAAATAATGTTATAAAGGAAGGTGCAAAAGCAGAACCAAGGGCTGAAATTAAATACATTGCTGCAATTACTTTCAAGGTTGCTTTTCTACCATATTTATTACTCGACCAAGCTGCTAATGGCAAAGCTATTAAAACACCTATTCCTGGTCCAAACCCAAGAGATCCGACTTGCCACTCATTTAAATCAAATTCTGCAGTTATAAATTTAAAAGCCCCTGAAATTAATGCTGCGTCAAGACCAAATACAAATCCTCCTAAAGCTACTATGGTAGAATATTTGAAGGCGTTTTTTTTAAAATTGCTCATGTTAGTTTAGTTAGTTGTTAGTATAGTTTATCATGAAAAAACAAACCAATTAGCTATGTAATTGGTTTGTTATATCTTTAAAAGTATTCATTATTAATCCTACGTCTACTGCATAAGAAATATATTGTACGCCTATATCTTTCCACATTTTGGCGTTTTCTGGAGACTCCGTAAATGTTCCAACGTATTTACCATACTTTTTAGCAGTTTCAACTGCTCCTTTCATTGCTTTTACCACTTTAGGATCATTAACTTGTCCGGGAACACCGCATGATTGAGATAAATCATAGGGGCCTAAAAAGATAACATCAATACCATCAACCTGAACAATTTCTTCCAAGTTTTCGATACCTTCCATTCCTTCTATATGAATAATAGTAGTTATACTATCATTTGCTTTTCCAAAATGATCAGCAGGACCAATATTTGTATATTCAGCTGCACGCACATAACGACACATGCCTCTTTGCCCTTTTGGATAAAACTTTGTAGATTTCACCAATCTATCAGCATCTGCTTTAGTACATATTTGAGGTACTTGAATGCATTTAGCTCCAATATCTAAAGTTCTTAAAATTAAAGTTTCTGAATTTTCAGTAACTCGGACTACAGGAGTTATTCCTCTTGCTTCAGCAGCTCTAATCATATTTTGAGCAGATTCGATGCTATAAGAACCGTGTTCCATATCAATAATTACGAAATCGAAACCACTTAAAGCTGCTATTTCAACAATTGCTGGGTCTTGTACTTTACTAAAAGGACCGTAAAGTGTTTTTCCTTCTTTAAGACTGTCCTGTAATTTATTTTCAACCATAATCATAGTGCCGTTGACACTCGTTTTTTAACTAAATAATCATCGAGTGCTAAATGAGAACAATCATGCCCAATACCGCTATTTTTAAAACCTCCATGAGGTAAATAAATCGCATATTTTACACCATTAATTTGAATTTCTCCAAACTCTAAGTCTTCTGTAAATCGCTCTATTCTTTTATGATTATTTGTAAAAATATAAGACGCCAATCCGAACTCCGTATCATTTGCTAATTCTAAAACTTCATCATCTGTTTCAAAAGGCATAACACCAGCAACTGGTCCGAAAGTTTCTTCTCTAAATAATTTCATATCTGGTGTTGTACCAGAAACAATTGTTGGTTGCATCCAGTGTCCACCTTCCGGAAATCCTTCAGGAATCTTTCCACCATATTCTAATTTAGCACCTTTGCTTACAGCATCTTCTACTAATTCGAACATCCTATCTCTTGATCCTCTAGAAGCTAATGGGCCCATAAAAACATCTGGATTTTCTTTAGTTCCAAATCCGATTTTTAGTTCTGAAGCTCTTTTCACATAAGCTTTTAAGAATTTATCATAAATATTTTTATGAACAAAAATTCTATTAGCAGCGACACAAATTTGACCTGTATTACCAAATTTTAATCCAATGGCTAAATCTAAAGCTGTATCAAAATCTGCATCTTCAAAAACAATAAATGGTGCGTTTCCACCTAGTTCCATTCCTAGTTTTTTAATAGATGTAGTACTATCTGCAATTATTTTTTGACCAGTTTGTGTAGAACCTATCATGGTTATTACAGCTGGTATTTTACTTGTAGTCATTGGCGTTGCAACATCTCTACTAGAACCTGCTAAAATATTAACAACACCAGAAGGGAAATTGATGCTTTGTAAAATTTCACCAACCATATATGTAGATAATGGCGATAATGTTGATGGTTTAATAATTAAAGAACAACCCGAAGCTAATGCCGGTCCAATTTTATAACCGACGTTTAACAAAGGAAAATTCCATGCTAAATAAGCAACTGCAACTCCTGCAGGTTGAGAAATCATTCTGTGAGTATGCGTGTTATCATGATCTGGAATTTGCTCTTCCCTTAAATTTTGCATGGCGTTTGGATACCATTCTAACGCCTCGGTAAGTCTATCGATATCTTCTTGAGAGCCTGCATAAGTTTTACCCATTTCATGAACCATAGCGGTTCTTAATTCATGAGATTTTTCTAAAATAGCATCGCGCAATTTAAGCATCCACTTTGTTCTTTCTGCCAAAGACAGTTTAGACCAATATTTAAAACCTTTTTGAGATGAAAGTAAAGCCTTTTCAGCATCTGCTTTTCCAGCTTTAGCTATTTGCGCAATTACTTCTCCTGTTGCAGGACAAATAACATCTTCTCGTTCTCCACTTTCTGCATCAACTAATTTACCGTCTATGTATAACTTTTTATATCCGAAATTTTCTGTTTTCATTTTTAATATTTTGATTTCAATAATTAGCTATAGCAGACTATTAATAATTCAATAATCTACTTGCCATTTTAAAGTCTATGATTAGGGATTTTATTTTACTTTTATAATTTCTTAATGAGATCTTTTTTTTCAATATCAGAAGAAACTGAATATTTTCTAAGAACATCTTCATCTATATCAATACCAAGACCTGGTCTATTTGGAACTTCAATCATCCCATCTTTCATTTCAATGGAAGGGTAAGATAATTTATCTCGTAGTGCATTTTCTGTTTGATCGTATTCCATTAAAAAATCCGGTTGATACATTCTTCCAGGAATAGATTCAATGTTTGATATAAAATGTAAAGCTACGTGCAAACCAATTGAAGTACCCCAAGTGTGAGGAATAAAATCTACACCATTTGCACTTGCTAAGGCAGCAATTCTTTTTGCTTCAGTTAAACCACCACTTGCACAAATGTCTGGTTGAATAATATCTACAGATTTATTTTTGATTAACTGATTAAATCCAAACCTTAAATATTCACATTCACCACCGGCAATAGGAATGGTTGTTCGCTGTCTAAGCTCACTATATTGCTCATAAAACTCAGGAGATATAGGCTCTTCGAACCATTTGATATCATACTTTTCTATTTTTTGACAAAGCTCAACTGCTTCTCTTAAAGTATATGCATGGTTTGAATCTATCATTAAATCAATATCATCACCAATGGCTTCACGAATTAGCTTAACATTCTTAACATCTTCCTTAATACCTAAACCAACTTTCATTTTCATGGCTTTGAAACCTTGAGAAACATATTTCTGAGCTTCCTCAACAAAACCGTCTGAAAAATTATTATGGTTCGTAAAATACAAACCTGTAGCATAAGGTTTTACTTTGGTTCTATGCGCTCCTCCCAATAAAGTAGATATTGGTAATCCTAAAATTTTACCTTTTAGATCCCAAATTGCAATATCAATGGCACTTAATGATGCCATTAAAACGCCTTTCCTCGCAAAATCGAGCGTTTTACGATACATTTTATTCCAAATAACCTCATTTTCTAGTGGGTTTTCTCCAATTACAATAGGCTCTATTAATTTAATCCCTGCTTCTAATACTGTTGCTGGTCCATAACCTTCTCCCCAGCCATATTCACCATTTGATGCAGTTACTTTCACAACACATATACATCTCTCTGCATATTCCCATTGAGAAAAGAAAAAACTTTGGGAAAGCTTATCTTTAAGTATAAATGTTTCAATTTTTTCAATTACCATAGTATGCATTTTAAAAAAGACTTTTGTTTAAATGTAGATATATTAATCATTTAGAGTCAATGACTATGTGTATCTAACATTTTACTAAAATAGGTTATAAATATTTTTAAGCTTGATTCTAAATTACCCTAGAGATAATCTATATTACCTTATTATATTTTTTTTTGCAACCATTAAAAAACCCAATATAAACAGGTTTTATCTTACTTACATCTTTTCAAACCCATATGGAATTTATAAATATTAAAATACCGAAGGCACAACCTTCGGTATTTAAAAAACAACTAACTACTAAATATTAAACAAATTAATTATTATATCCATCATTCTGATCCAAAGTAGGCACTATTTCTGAATCGCCTTCTGGTATAGGTAGATAGTATTGTCTATCAAACCATATTCTGCCTTGGGTAGGATCTTCGAAAAGAGAATACTCTTCAAAAGTTAAATCTCCATTTGTTTCTTTCGTCCATCTCAATCCTTTAATATCAAACCCTAAATGATCTTCATTTAACCAACGTCTCTCATCAAAAAAGTTATGTCCTTCAAAACAAAGTTCAATACGTCTTTCCCTTTTTATAGCATCTTTAAGCGCATCACCCGTTAAATTAATAACTGGTTGTTTTCCTCTAACAGATACCTTACTAAGGTAGGTGCTCGCTAAACCATCTTTACCCTGTTCAGCCAGTGCTTCTGCATAATTTAAATACATTTCAGCTACTCTATATAAAATATATGGACGATTAGCAGAGATTCCATTAGTAGCGCTTAAAGATTCATCTTGAAACTTTCTAATATTATACCCTGTTTTTGAAGAATGTAATACATTACCAAGTCCATTTGGAGAATCTAAACCATCAGGAGTCGCAGCACTAGGAGTTACAGCTAATGCATAATCAACAGGGCGTCCTCTGAATTCAGCACCTTGAAAATTAAGATTTGCATAATATCTCATTTCTCTGTTATCATTTGGGTTAGTTGGCGTAACACCTCCTGTAGAAGTACCATCGTCAAAATTAAACTCTAAAGCAAAGTTATGTGTTGGAGAGCATAATCCCCAACCACCATAACCACTAGGAGATTGCGCTTGATCTGGAAGCGAGTTTGCTGCATTAAACCCTCCTGTACCAACTTCATAAAAACCAGCTGCATAAGGTCTTGCAAATATTATATTATCATTAGGCGATAAGAACAAATCTTGATATCCTTTAGCATCTGCCACTTGAATTAAGGCATCTTCTCCTACTATGTCAATTACGGCTTTAGCAGCATTTTCAGCATCTTCCCATTTACTCGCAACGGGATAAGAATAAAGCTCGGTATTAGTTGTTTGTGGTAAAAGATTAGGATCATGTAAATCACTAGCAGCATACAATAACGTACGAGATTTTACTGCCAAAGCCGCTATTCTTGTAGCTCTACCAAATTCTGACGCTGAACGTGTTGGTGGTAATACAGCTGCTGCTGCATCTAATTCCTCTACAATAAATTTAACACAATCTTCATAACTATCTCTAGTATATTCAAAGCTATCTGAAATTTTCGCAGGCTCTGTTATTATTGGTACACCACCAAAATACTTAATTAACTTAGTGTACAGATTAGCTCTTAAAAAACGTACTTCTGCCTTCAAAACTTCTGCTTTTACTGGATCTGACGCCATAGCAGGACTCTCATCTATTTTGCTTAAAAACTCATTGGTAGATTGTACATAAGACCAGTAATTTTGCCATTTTCCAGCAAATGCTAGTCCAACATTAGATTTAGACCATCCACCAGCTCTTAATTGGTATATATTATTTAAGTCTCTAAAATTAAATTTAGCTTCAAAAGAGGCGCCTTCAATATTAATCCTTTGTCCCCAAAATTCATTTCTACTTGTAGCCCAACCTTCTGTACTATTGTACATTGGGTAAACTAAGGCCTCTACCTGCTCAATATCGGCATAAACAGCTAATTCTGTAACCCTATCTTGAGGCTCTACATCTATTACATCTTCACAACCAAAGATTGTAAAAAAAGCAATTAGAAAAGTTATTGATACAATTTTTATATTTTTCATTTGTTGTCTTTTTAAATTATCTACTATCATAACTAATTAAAAATTTATATTTAATCCGAGAGTATAACTCTTTAATGACGGGTATGTACTATTTCTAAAGTTGTTATAACCTGTTGCTTCTGGATCTAAACCTAAATCATATATATCGGAGAACATGGTAAGTACATTAAACCCTCTAAGCGATATTTTAATATCAGCAAATTTTGTAACATCTTTTGTAAGTGTATAACCAATTTCAATTTCTTTCAGCCTTAAAAAAGAAGCATCTTTTAAATATAAATCTGCACCTTCAAAACCACTATTAACCGCCGAAGCTGCTATTTGGTTTTGCACGCCACTATAGGTATCTCCTTGAGCAAATGCTCTTGGATAAGATGCATCACGGTTATTAGGAGTCCATCTATCATTAAAGACAAAATCTGGTTTAGCTCCCGATTGGTCAAAAAACACTAACACATCTGCTTGTGCCTGACCTTGAAAAAGAAAATTAAAATTCCAATTGTTATAATTCATTCCACCATAAATACCATATTGTATTTCTGGAATAGCCGACGTATCAACTCTTATTCTATCATCAGCACTTATCACACCATCTTCGTTAGTATCAAGATAAATAGGCTCTCCTTCTACGGTGCCATCTTTTTTTACTGCCGTAGCATCTACTTGTGCTTGATCTCTAAAAATACCCGCTGTAGGGAAAACTATATAAGAGTTTACAGATTTACCTTCTCTTTTTCTATAATCAGGAACATTATCTGATTCTCCAAGAGTTACTACCTCATTTTGAGCATTAGTAAAATTAAAACCAAGATTGTAATCTACTTCTCCAATTTTATCTTTCCAACCTAATTCAAATTCCCATCCAAAATTATTCACTTCACCTATATTTTCATCTGGTAAAGCACTTCCTGTTAACCCCGAAATATCCGGAACACCGCTACTTCCAACTAATATATCTGTTCTCTTTTGGTAGAAATAATTAAAATCTCCTGATAACCTGCTATCAAATAAAGAAAAACTCAATCCAACATTCATCATGTCTGCTGTTTCCCAAGTCACTTGTTCATTTGGAACTACACTTCTACCAAAACCACCTAAAGCTACTCCAGGCGTACCAAATACATAGCCATTAGGTTGATACCATCCATTACCCTGAGCATTTGTAGGATAACCTAGGGCATAACTATTTAAATATTGAAATTGGTCAATTCTATCATTACCCATTCTTGAAAAGGATGATCTTATTTTTAGAGCATTAATCCAGTCTACATTTTCCATGAATGATTCTTTATCTATTGCCCATGATAGTGCTACACCAGGGAAAGTACCAAACTTGTTTCCAGGAGCAAACCTACTAGAACCATCACGACGGACTGTTAAATCAATAAAATACTTTTTCTGAAAATCATAGGATAATGAACCAAAATAACTAACAAATCCAAAATCTTGAGAAGTCCCCCCATTTGTTTGATTATCACCAGACCCAAGATCTAACTCTGCAATTGATTCTACGTTAAAACCAGTTCTTTGAGCAAAAAAAGAACGGTTTTTAGTTGAAGAATTCTCATATCCAACAAAGGCGCTTAAATTATGATCTTCACCTAAGGTTTTTGAGTAATGAATAGTAGTGTTCAATAACGTTTGGTTACTTTTATTAAAAGTATCTTGTAGCACTCTATCTGGACTAACTTGATATCCTTGAGATTCTTCATATTCACCATTAACCAGTTGATAATATGACCATGGCTTATCCCAAGATCTATTTTCATAACTAACTTGACCAAGGCCAGCAAATCCTCTTATACTTAATCCTTCAACATATTGATCTAATTTCCAATTATAAGAAATTCTAGCTCTATAATTATGAGTAATTCTATTAGTAAACCCAGATGCATTACTAGCCATTAGGTATGGGTTTTGTCCGTTTTCACCACCAAAACCAGGTAATCCATTAGGATATATGCCAACCTGTGTTGGTAAATTTGTATATATATGTTTATATATGTTTGCTCTATCAACACCAGGCTCATTTGTCTCACCTATTCTACCCGATAAATCAACACCTAATTTAAATCCTTCAAACAAATTAATATCTATATTAGAACGTAATTGGTATTGTTTAAAATTTAAATCGCCAGATCTATAAATACCTTTTTGATTAAGTGCATCTCCACTTACAAAATAACTAACGTTTTCACTTCCTCCAGATATAGACAATGAATTTCTTGTTTCTGGCGAAGTACTAGCAAATGTTAAATCTGCCCAATCCGTATTAGGGAAATTTATAGGATCACTGCCATTAGCATATGTATCAATATCTGTTTGTGAAAAAGGCAATGCTGATCCATTTCTATCTGCTATTTCGTTTTCATAAATGGCATACTGCTCCGATGTCATTTGTGATGGAAAATTAGAAAATTGAGAAACTGAATATTGGGTTGAGAAATTAAATTTAGGCTTACCAGATTTACCTCTTTTAGTAGTAATTAAAATTACTCCATTTGCCGCTCTAGTACCATAAATAGCAGCGGCGCCATCTTTTAAAACAGATAAAGACTCAATATCTTGCGGTGCCAATTGTTGAAAAGAACCTGAAGGAATACCGTCTATTAATATTAACGGAGAATTGTTTCCTAATGTTGAAACACCACGAATTAGTAAGGTTAAATCTTCACTACTTGTAGAACCGGGATAACCACCTCTATCTGCAACAATAAGACCAGAAACTTTACCGGATAAAGATTTAGCAACATCCTTATTTGCTGAATTTTGAATCTCAGCGGCATTCACAGTACTTACAGAGCCTGTAATATCTCCTCGCTTTCTTGTAGTATAACCAACTACAACTATTTCATCAAGTTTTGCTGCGTCTTCTAATAAGGTTATATTTAACGTTGTATTATTTCCTACAACAACTTCTTGAGTTGCATAACCAACATAAGAAACCACAAGTACGACACTGGCATTATCAACAGATATGCTATAATTACCATCAAAATCGGTTTGTGCACCGTTTGTGGTTCCTTTAACAAGAATGTTTACACCTGGTAATGGACCGTTTGCATCTGAAACTGTTCCTGTGACTGTAATCTGTTGAGTCGATTCAACTTCTAATTTTTCTATTTCAGAAAAGGTATTTGCATGTATTTGAAAAAGTGAACATACAATTAAACAAATTGTAATTTTCAACTTTAAATCAAACTTTAATGAATAAAGGGTATTTCCCTTTAAATTAAGGTGATTTTTCATATTTTTGTTTTTAGTTTAATGGTTTAATTAAGTTTGAATCATTTTATGTTATCGGGAAATGTTCCAGCATTTGCCGATTTTTTTTATATAAAATGAGTTTTGTTTAGTTAATTGTAGTAGAGTTTATGTCATATATTTTTGTATTGGTTTAAATATTTAACTATTCTTTTCTTAAGGCTTTAAGAAAACATCAAAATAGTTTAACTCAAAATTAACATTATAACATAGTGAAAACCTATTCTAAATTACCCTACATCATAAATAATTTACCTTGCATATAGTTTTTGTAAAATAATTCTTACATAAGTTAACTTTCATTCAAAATTTAAAGGAAGAAAAACAGTACTAAGGGAAAGCTCTAATAAAATTGAAAGACGTACAAAAAAAAACCCCAAGAATTTGACCTTGAGGATTTTTCAATTATAAATTATTTTTTAAGCTAAAGATTTTTAAGTTCCTTCCGTATTCTATTCAAAAAAGGAGCATACTCATTATACGCTTTTCCTATTATTTTGGTTAAAGTCTAATGAAAACTTTGAGCAATTTATTTTCGCATTCTTTCCAAAAATGGTTTTAATTAATTGTAAGTGTTTTTTGTATTTTTAGTTTAAAAAACAATTAAAAACCGGATATATATTAACTATATACCCGGTTTATTTATTTTAAAAAATCAATTATTTTTTAAGTGCCTCTCGCATTTTATCTAAAAAAGGCTTTAGCTCTTTATAAGATTTACCAGTTAATTTAACCATAGTACTGTTAAAAGCTTTACTAGAATTACTTGTGATTTCATTTTTCTCTTCTTTAGTTATTTTTCCAGATTTAAAGTCTTGGTTAGCACTAATATAAGTTTTAACCATATCCATTCTAGATTCACGAAGTGTTTCTTGTTGATCTTCATCTAAATTATATTCAGTTGCTGCAGCTGCAACAAACTTATCGTTTTGACCTACATGCCACTTATTCTGTCCAAAAGTTACAGAAACCGTCATAACTAATACTAGTACTAAAAGAATTTTTTTCATAATAATAAATTTAATGTTAATAATTAATGTTTGTATATAATCTACTTTATTCAATAATCGAACCATTTACTGTTTTTTTTGCCAAATGCGCACATATTCAATTTCAAAATCTACAACGCCATCATCTTTTTTTCCATCAGGGCTATTTAACTCTAAATCTTCTTTGCTATCTGGAACACCGTGCCATGGAAATGTTTCTTGATCCAACCAAATATGAATTGGACCATCCATAACCCACCCGTTAGGTAAGTTTTTTTCTTTAGCATAAGCATCTACTTGCTCTTTAGTGGCTTGTGTAAATAGTTTGCCATCAACATAAAGTTTTAGCCCGTTTTCATTCCATTCTATACCATAAACATGAAAATCATCAGCGACTCTAAACCCATAATCTAAACGCTCTGTATAAACTGTTTTACCTTTTCCTTCTTTACTCCAATCATGAATAGACCACCATAGTTCTCTGTCTTTCCATTCTTTTCCTTTTTGACGATGATCTCCGAACTGTTCAAATATATCAAGTTCTGTTTGACTTCCTGTTGCCCAAAATGCGCTAGTAATTTCTGCATCAGCAGCTTTACTTTTTATTTCCATGTAACCATATTTGAAATTCTTTCGACCAATAAAACAGGCTGTCGTTAAGTTTTCAAATTTTTCAACTTTTTTATCTGGACCCCAGGTTTGTTTATTATCATCAGCGAAAGGAAAATCTGGTTCCCACCGGGTTTCAAGAATTAATTTACCGTTTTCTAAACGATAATTTCTACCTGAAAACTGAGAAGGGGCACGTCCCTTCCAAACTCTTTTATTAGGGTAATCTGGATCTTTATAAACAGGTTTTCCGTTTTCAAATTTACCAACAATATACCATCGATCTTCATCAATTTTTGAGGCTTCAAATTCATCACTAGCTTCTGTATTTAGCACCCAATTACCCGTATTAGTTGGATCTGAAAATGGATATACTGCATTATTAACTAGTGTTGTCTTCTTTGCAGTATCTTGGCTTTTACAACCAACAAAAACAAAAGTCCCTACTAATAGAGCTATAAAATAAAAATTATTCTTCATTCTTTTTTTCATACTTACTTTGTTAATTTTTGCACTTAGTCTCATTTACTGTTTTTGCCACACTCTTAAATATTCTATTTGATATTCAGCTGGTAAATCTGCTTCCGTAGGCAACCCTAACCATGGAAAGGTTTCAGAATCAAACCATACCCAATAATTTACATCTGTGACCCATCTTTCTGGATTGGCCCCATTATTTGTAAGTTCCGATTTCAATATCGTTCCATTTGGATGCAAAATGCCATCAATATATACTTTAATATATTCTGGAGTCCAATCAAATCCATAGACGTGAAAATCATCCGCAGTATTAGTATCGGCTTGAATGTTTCTAGTATGAACTGGCCCATTAAAAACTGGCTGATAAAATGGACTGTTTGGATCCCAACTAATAATATTAAATTTCAACCTTTTTTTCCATGCCTCATTGGTTTTATGGCCTCCAAACATTTCAAACATATCTAATTCTGATGTGTTAGCCCCAGTAGTCCAAAAAGAACTGGTTAATGGTGCTTTAGCCGACTTACTTTTAATTTCCATATAACCATATTTAAACTGCTTTTTACTTATAACAGCTGCTGTAGTTATATTTTTGTATTTGTAAACGACCCCATTTACTGTTTGAGTTCTATCTTGATTAAAAGGATAAGTAGGTTCCCATTTGCTTACTATTTTTAATTTACCCGATTCTACTACAGCATTATTTACAGAAAACTCAGAAGGCGCTCTTCCTATAAAATTTGACTTATACACGCCACCTTTTCCTTGGATTTGCCATTTAGACTCATCTAAATTAGAGGTTTCAAATTCATCACTAACTTCAGAATTTAAAACCCAATTCCCTGTATTAGACTGATCTGACAATGGATAATTACTATTTGGTGTATTATCAACAGGAGGTACTATTATTATTTCTTTTTCTTCTTCCTCTTCATCAGTTGGTGAATCACTACCAGAACAGCTAGATTGTAGAGTCATTAAAGCAATGAGTCCTATGATAAAAATGCAATTGCATTTTTTTTTTGGAATCATAAACATATCATTCATTATCGTACAACCCTTCCTGAACCAGAACCACCCATTAATGTTTCTACTTCCGAACGCGTAGAAAAGTTAAAATCTCCTTTTATAGAATGTTTCAAACAAGATGCCGCCACAGCGTATTTTACCGCAGTTTGAGGTTCGGATAAATCTGCAGTTGTTAACGCAAATATTAAACCTCCAGCAAAAGAATCTCCACCACCTACTCTATCAACTATGTTTTTAATTTCATAAGATTGGTAATTCCCATTCCCATCTAATGGCGCAAAAAAGGCCTTATCTGAAGCTACATCATATAACATAGCACCCCAATTATTGTGAGATGCAGAATAGCTTTCACGTAACGTGATTGCTACCTTACTTACATTTGGAAATTGCTTGGATACTTGACGAGCCACATCTGGATAACGAGACGTATCTAATTTCCCTTTGTGAACATCTGTATCACCGGCTTTAATCCCTAATACATCATGACAGTCTTCTTCATTTCCTATAACGACATCAATGAAAGGCAAAATTTTACGCATAGTGTCTTGTGCTAATTCACGAGCAGATTTTGACGCATCCCAATCCCAAAGTTTTCCTCTAAAATTTAAATCTATTGAAACAGAAGCTCCAGCTGCTTTGGCATTTTTTGCTGCCACTAAAGTTGCTTCTGCTGCATTTTTTGACAGTGCAGGTGTAATGCCACTTAAATGCAACCAACTGGCACCATTAAAAATAGCATCCCAATTGTATGCGTCTGGAGGTGTAATAGCAATTGCAGAATCTGCACGATCATATATCACATTACTTGGTCTTTGATTTGCACCAGTTTCTAAGAAATACAAGCCTAAACGCCCTTTATTTGTTCGTAATACATATTGAGTATCTACCCCAACGGCACGAACAGAATCAATGGTTGCTTCGGCTAAAGCATGTTTAGGAAGGGCGGTAACATAACGAGCTACACCACCAAAATTACAAATGGATGCTGCTACACTAGCTTCTGCACCGGCATACGTCATATCAAATTGACGTGTTTGTCTTAATCTTAAATTATCAGGTGCAGCAATTCTACCCATGATTTCTCCAAATGTTACTACTGTATTCATAATATTATTTATTAGTTCTAATCTTTTTTATTAACGTTCTAATTTCCATGGCATTTTTTGTGATTTCTGTCCAATTTTCAGATTGAATTAATGGACGTTTAGCCACCCATGAACCACCTATTGCTGTTATTAATGAAGATTCTAAATACGAACCTGCATTTTCTAAATTACATCCTCCAAGAGGAATAAATTTTGGGTTTAAATATTGATAAGGCGCCACCATGTTTGTTAAGTGATCCATTCCTCCAGATGATTCTGCAGGGAAATATTTTAAAATCCTACACCCTTCTTCAAGTGCCATTTCAATATCTGTTGGCGTCATAATTCCAGGCGCAAAAGACAACCCTTGTTTTCTTGCTTCGGCAATAATTCTTGGATTACAACCAGGTGACACTGCGAAATCTGCTCCAACATCCACTACTGCTTTTACTTGATCGACTGTTAAAACCGTACCAAAGCCTAAACAAATTTCAGGAACTTCTTTTTTAATTAAACGAGCAGCATCAAGTGCTACGGGTGTACGAAGTGTTAACTCAATAGCATCAACGCCTCCTTTTAAAAGTGCTTTAGCTAAAGGTACCGCATGTTTTAATTCATCAACAATAAGTACTGCTATAATACCAGCTTCATCTATTTTTTTTATTATTTCAGGCGCCATTGCCTGTTGTGCTATTGGATACATTTTCTTTAATTAAAGTGATTATATTGTTTGTATTATGTTTATTCAGAAATTTCTAAAAATTCTACAGGAGATCCTAAATGTTCTATATAAGATGCACGTACTCCTTTAGCTGGAGAAAATATATCTACGAAAATTTCCACGTTCGCAATAACCATCCCATTTTTTTTCTTCTGTTGTTGATATTTCAATGTGCCTAAACTGATATTCCATTTTGATTTTAATTTAATTCTCTAATTAATTTATATTGTTATCAAGCGGTTGATTCTACAAAACAAGAAGAAAATAGTGAGCAAAAATTGATAAAACTTACCCTGTTCATATCTTATTTTACCAATATGCAACTTTTTAACACTTATAAGCAAGAATCCCAAAAAAATAAGCTAGCTTGGGGCAAGCCTACGAAGTATTAAAATTCCAAAAATCAAATACTAAATTCTAAAAAAAGGAAAACGAAGTAAGCCTCGAGGTATTAATCCCTAAACCAATTAAGACCATGAAAACATTTGAAAAGCAGAAAAACAAAAGAATAGAAAGGTTCAAAAATCTCTAATTATTATTATTTTAATAATTCAAAGATAATTTCAACTATACTTTTGAACATTTATATCAAATATTACAAATGCAAAATAATATGAAAATTAGAAATGAAGTTTATCACTAATTACCCAATAATAAAATTAAATTACCTGAAAAATGGTATTTAAAATAAATACTCACAATTTATATCTATAAGACTTGGGAGTATCGCCTATGATATTCTTAAATTGTTTGTTGAAATTAGGGATTGATTTATAACCAACCATATAGCATATTTCTGAAATAGGATAGTTTTCTTGCACAAGCATACGCGCTGCATTTCTAACACGAATTTCGTTTAAAAACTCAGTAAATGATTTGTTAGTCATTTTTTTGAAAAAGCGACAAAAAGAGTTTGTTGTCATACAAGCAATTCCAGCAACATCTCCTAAACTAATTTCACTTTTATAATTATCAGAGATATACCTTATTACGTTATCTAAACGATCAGGATTATCCTTTGAAAACTGACGCATATCTGTTGAAGACAATACCGTTTTATATTTTTCATCACATAATGATAATTTATATAAAATATGCAGAAGTTTTATGGATTGTTCGCCTTTAGATAAGTCGCTCAATTCAATAATTTCATCATGTAATTGCTTGCTTATCTTTTTATCAAAGGATACTCCAAACTTAGATTGCTCTAGTAACCTTTTTATTTTAACAAATTCAGAGTTATCAAATGTACCTTCTCCCATGAAATTGGGCAAAAACTTCATAACCATGGTTTTGACTATCAAGTCTCCATCATTTTGATAATAAGATTCATCATTCCTCCAAAGATGCGGTAAATACGATCCAACTAAAACTAAATCGCCTACAGAAAAGTGAGAAACATTATCACCTACAAATCTAATGCCGCTACTTTTTGAAATATAAAGAAGCTCATATTCAGGATGGTAATGCCATGCGGTATCTAAACAAGGGACTTCCTTCTTGTATATATTGATTCGTTTGTTAACAAAGTTTTCTGTATTTTTTAAAACTAGCTTCATGAATATTATCGTCCTAAGTTTTCTTTATAAAATTAATAATTCAAAAATTATTTGCCTGTACTTTTTATTCAAATGAAAAAATCGACAATTTCCACTTAAACACTTTCACTAATATAATGATTTTGTGACAGTATTATAATTAATTCGACAAATTAATGATAATTTCTTAGTGTTTTTAACACTCCAAATTAATATAACCTCATCTAAATAATTTATTATTTTTCCAAAAACATGCATAAGTCATTATTTATCAATTATTTATAATAAAATTCAAAAAACCTAACCTCATGAATATATTGATTTGATTCTTAATACATTTTACCTCTTAAAAGTTTAGTATTATTCTTAACGAGAGATAAATATCATAGCTATTTATTCGAAATTTCAAAAAATTGTATTTGACTTCTATTTAAAACCACATAAATAAAAAGATACTACCAAAATAGCTTTATTAAAACTATCTAGAAACCAAACATATAACAGTCAATTTAAGATAAAATAAGAGAAGTAGAGGGTAATATTTAACCATTCTACAGCCCTTATGTTTAATAACTTTATATCAAACAAATTTATTAATTGCTAAACTATTTTTAATCATGAAAAAACTTTACTCTTCTATTTTATTAATTTTTGCATTTACAATTTTCACAAGTGGACAAACTATCTTTTCATCAGATTTTACTACTACCGATTACACTACTGGTCTTCCTCAAACAAACTTGAACGATCATCCAGACTGGAAAGCTGGACATTTTGGCAATGCTAATACATGGGTAGCTTTTACAACTGCTAATCCAAAAGATGTTATTAGAACTCAAGCTGCATTTACTTATGCGATTGTAGATAGTAAGCCTATAATTGCTGTCAATACAGATGTTATAACTATAAAAATCTCTGTAGATTTAGGTTTTAATGGTCAAACTTATGGTACAACTGCTGGAGAAAACTTATGTTTCTTAGGGTTACTTAATCAAAATAACCCAACGGCGGGTAGTGAAGCCAATGTAAGAGATGGTGTTATGATAGCTAATCAAGCTGCTGCTGGTAAGCTTGCCTTAACAAATAATAATCAGGGCAATGGTAGTGCTTTTGATGTAGCTTCAGGAATTTTAAACAATGAATTAAATGCCAGAACTTATGAAGTGATTATTGAGTATACTATTGGCTCTGATGCGGCTTCATCTTCTAAAAAAGCTAAAATAGAGAGCCTTTTAGGAACAGAAGGTTCATCAACAACAACAGTTTCAACAGCAATGAATCCAGCTGTTTATACTGCATTAACTGGGACTGGTGCTTATTTTATGGATTGGGCCTTGAATTTTGCCAGGGATGACAGTGCAATAAACACGATGCAAATTAATAATCTTGAAATTACTAAAAACTCACCATTGTTATCCACAAGAGATCTTAATGCTTTTGAATTTAACATGTATCCAAACCCTGTTAAAAATCTATTACATATTAACACTTTAGAGCCTTTACAAAAAATTGAAATATTTGATTTATTAGGTAAATCTGTATTAACAACTACGAATGTTAGATCAAGTATTGATGTTTCAAGCCTCAATAGATCTCTTTATATTATTAAATTGACTTCTGACAATGGAGTTGCAACAAAAAAATTCATTAAAAAATAGTTTAGTTTAGTTTTTATTTAGTTTAGACGTCTCTTTAATTATAAA
The DNA here is from genome assembly GCF_046736315.1 of Algibacter sp. AS12. Lineage (NCBI taxonomy): Bacteria > Pseudomonadati > Bacteroidota > Flavobacteriia > Flavobacteriales > Flavobacteriaceae > Algibacter > Algibacter sp. AS12. The sequence goes on along the minus strand of NZ_CP151841.1, from coordinate 3,350,629 downwards.
GAGACGTTTTTTATATAAACTAACCGTCGTAAGGCACACACTAAATTGGATATTACCAATTGTTAATTTAAGTATATTGGTACGTGTTTGTATTTTTTACCTGTAGTAAACTTATTTTATCAAATTAACTTCAGTTGATTATAGAAAGTATAACAAGAATCTAGCTTTTGCGTAACTAATAGCCAAGTATTATTAGTTTAAATTTGGTATATATATTCACCAAAATTACCTTTTTAATGCGACATGCCCAGTAAATATCTGATTATCAATAATAATAATAACATACCAATAGTCGTCGGTAAGTAATTCAAAACCATTAAAGGTACCATCCATGAAAATGCTTTATTTACAGCGTGTTTTAAAAGTTTTCCGTAACGATTAAAAATAGAAACTTGAGAACTCCCAAAATATTCAAGACCGCCCAAATCAAAAGTATCATTGTTACCATCATTATTAAGTGTAAAATACTTAGGAATATAAAAATGTAAATGTTGCTCAGTTTTGGTATCATTACAATTTTGCCCTTTTATGTAAACCGTATATAAGCCACCTTTTACATGATAAAAAATATTACTAGATTGAAATATATTTCCAACTAATGAGTATAAAAAATCTCCTGTATTAAAGGTTTTTATTATTATTATTATTATTATTATTATATCATTTCCATCCGACTCAACGGTGTCTTTATTTGGGGATTCAATTTGTTCTATGATATAAGTCTTCTTAACAATTATACTTACAAGAAAAAGAGACTGCCTTTTCAGACAGCCTCACTCTTATTATTTTTAATAGTTAAGGAATTTAAGGTCTTTTCTCTACACCTATAATTTGTAAATTATCTAGATAAAAAACCTGTCTCCCAGAAATACTAGGGTTATCTGAGTCTCTAAAGTTAAAAATTAAATTACCTCCTAATGCACTTCCAGCTGTAAATTCACGTTTTACAGTGAACCATTCATCTGTATTTGGTGCATTTATAGAAACTGTTTGCGTTCTTGGTTCTCCTTGCTGAATAACTTGAAAAATTCCTTCAAAATCTGATCCATTTTCTATATACATATCAAATGTTAGCATATAATCTCCAGCAGGAATATTAGAGTTTGACAATAGCGTATTTGATAGACTTAAAAAGCCTATACCGTTATCAAAAGGCATATTTGCATTAAATTTTAAAGAAGCATTACCGTCGCTAGAACGTTCGGTACTCCTATCTATAAATAAACTACCATCAGTATTTTTGGCATTATCTAAATTATTACCACCACCAACAAACAAACCATAGCCAAGTGTGTTTGCATTTCTCTCGTTAGCAACAGACGTTTCCATGCTTGGATTAGCAACATCTGTTAGAAAATTTGTAAACAAATTATCTACAGACACATTTGTAAATGCCTCTAGTGTTCTTTGATCAATAGACTCTATAGACGTACCGTTATAACTTATAGTTACAGTATCAGAATTATATATTGGCTCAGAAAGCACCAATTCAACAACAGATCCATTACTTGAACTTATACGAACAGCACTAGGACTACTAGAAGTAGTAAAGGAACCATTAGTAATATCTACAGTAAAATTGGCACTACTATTGCCAACAGTCTCAACTATACCATTTACAGGAAAAGACAAAATATTAGTCCCAAGTGTTGGATTATTATCGTCTACAGCCATTCCGTTATTACTAATAACAAATGGTTGTGTAGAAGGTATAATTTTAACTATTACAGGTAACGTTTTTGTTTGTTCAGCAAAAAACAACCCTTTTCCTTTTTTATTTCTATTTACTGTAATGGTGGCGGAATATTCTCCAGGTCTGTTATACAAAACATCAATCTCTTGGTCTTCACTGGTTTCTGGAGTTCCGCTTTCAAAATTCCAAACTCGACCATCAGGTCTGCCTATGGTAGACAAATCTTTAAAATTTAAAGTTGTACCAGCTTCTAATGTTAAAGTTGTGAAACCACTTGTATCAGTAGCACTTGGATTTTGTCCAGCTGTTAATAAAACTTCTTCACTAGTTGTTGTGTTAGTAATTGAAGCTTCAGCATTTAATCTAGCGTATACATCGTAAGTAAGTGAATTGGACAATCTCCATAAATCTTCAACTTGCACGGCATCTTTACCCAAATAACTTACAGGTTGTGGGAAAAAACTATTTAAAGTCACTATTTTTTCACCTGGCTCTTGAAATAACACATGAACGGTTGGCCTCCAGTTAGAAGAATTTAATTCAGGATCTATAAATGCTTCTAAATTTAAAGAGTCCTTTCTTTGGAAAGTATCTTTTAAAAACCGGGTACCTGGGCTAATTGACCAAGACCTAGAAACCACTCCTTGAGATAAATCTGCTAGAGAACTAAAATCGTTTACAGAAATAGGTATTATATTATTAATTGTTGTCTCATCAACTCTATTCAAGCTTGGTGTAAATAAATCCGCAACAACTAAATCTGAAAGCGGTTCAAAATCGTCTTTAGGCCCACAATTAAATAAGGCTAAAAAAGCTATTAAAATGATATTATATTTTTTCATAATGTTATTTTTTAAAGTTCTTCATTAAAGTTAGTCTCTTCTGTTGGAATAGGTAAATATCCATTCTTTCCAACTGAGACATCACTATAATCATGAACATAATTAGTTGCCGCATTTTCAAATTCTTTAAAAACATTGTTTCCTGTACCATCAATAACCTCTATAACATCACCTAAAAGATTGGTGCCAACATTTGCGCCTCTTGCCAAATCTGGTGTAATAGGAGGGTCTGAACTATGCTTAGCATTTGGAAAAGTAACACCTTGGTAATACTGTGAACTTAAACTTGTAAAGCGTTCTTTTGCTACTCCCCAACGTCTTAAATCTATAACGCGTATGGCGTGTCCTTCTGCAGCAAGCTCTAAAGGTTTTTCAAAATACATAAGACGATCCATAAGTGAAGCGTCGTCATATGCCATACTTGGATCATCTACACGAGCTGCTAAATCTAAGGGTTCTAACGCCCAACGATTTCTTATTTCGTTTATAGAACTTATGGCATCACCCAATCTTCCCATATAAATATAACATTCTGCTAAATTTAAATACACTTCAGATAATCGGTTAATTATGACATTTTTACCCGATAAAAATGCATTACCATCTACTCCCGCATCTTCTTCAGTCTTTACACCCATATCATGATTTGTATATTTCTTAAAAGCCGTAAATATTAAACTATTACTTCTTAAACCAATAGGATTATCTCCATTTCCAAATGAGGATTGTAATACGTTTGGCACATTGTAAACTGGCGTATCTAAATCATTATTCATGAAAAGCATATTAGAGGCTCTTAAAGACTCTCTTCTAAAACCAGGCGTATTATTACCTCGCTCTACTATATTCATCGCATTTGCAGGATTTATAACTTCATTTTCATAGGCTATAAATAACCATGATGCTGGTTGTAAAAAATCATTTCCAAAGAAATTAAAATGAGCCGTTTCTTTAGCTAATCTACTATGTGGACTTTTTTCATTGTATTGATCTAACTCAAGCCCAAATTCATTAGTATAAGGGATTTCAAAAATTGATTCTTTATTAAATTCACCATTATGAGTAAACATGTAAGAACCTTCTAGTGTTCTAGTATCAACTCGTGTTTCTAATGCGTAGCCGTAATCATTTATTAAATCTTCATAAAGATCTTTAGCTTTTTCTATAAGTGCCATATCAGGGTTTAGTAATGGTTTACCTTCTGTGGCTTCATATAAATATGAATTAGCCAAAATCATGGTTGCCGCACCTTTTGTAACCCTACCTAAATCTGATGCTCCCCAAGATTCTGGTAAAAACTCAATGGCATCTGCTAAGTCTTTTCTGAAAAACGCAATAACATCTGCTGATGAAGAAACATCTTTATTTCTTTTTGCTAAATCAGTTTCATATTTATCACGAATAATAATCTTACCATTATTAAAAACAGAATGCGCATAAGAATGATATAAGCCTCTAAAAAAAAGCGCTTGAGATCTTTGTATATTCCATTCTTCAAGTTCTCCGGCGCTTAAATTCCCTTTAACTTTATCGAGAACTGCAAGCACTTGATTAGAAACAAAAATACCACGATACAACGCACTCCAGCGTTGAGCAATTCTGGCCGTTTGTCCATTTACATCTTGAGCATAGAAATCTGTATGTCCTTGAGCGTTTGTAGAAAGTTCAATACGTCTTTTTAGAGCTCCAATATCAGACCAAACGTTATCTTCCTGAATACTCATTACATATTGATTAAATAAAGTATTATAAAGACCATTAAGAACTCTATCTGAATCTTCCAATGAATTGGCATTATCCAGTAAATCTGGAGCATTGGGATTGGGTTCGTTTAAATACTCTTCGCAAGAAGAGAACATCATAAAACCAATTAAAATTATAATTATATTTTTCATTTTTATGTTTTTTAGAAGTTTAATCTTAATCCTAGGTTAACACTAGCACTTACTGGTATAAGGCCTCTATCAACTCCTTTAAATTCAATACTATTACCTCCTACTTCTGGGTCTAGCCCTGTGTAATCTGTTATCGTTAAAACATTCTGTGCATTGGCAAAAATATTTAATCTAGAAAAACCGATTTTTTCAGATACTTCTTTTGGCAAAGTATAAGCAATAACCACATTACGAAGTCTTAAAAACGAACCATCTTCAATAAAAACGTCTGATAAACTAGAGAAATTAGTATTTACAGAGTTGTCAAAAGTAGAAGGAAAACTAGGAATTGAAGTATTTTCATTAACACCTTCAATATATTGGTAAAGCAAGTCCTTATGTCGACCGGACCTATATGCGAATGCTTTTGTACCATTTATCACTTCGTTTCCTAAAGAAGCATACCAGTTAGCTGCAAAATACCAATTTTTATAAGTTGCACTTAAGTTAAGACCAATCTCATAATCTGGAAGCCCACTCCCTTTATATACTCTATCTTTATCACTAAATAAAACACCATCTCCATCAGAATCAACAAATTTTCTATCTCCTAAAGACTTATTTTCACTATAAAGTGCGTTGTATGCGTCTACATCAGCTTGTTCTTTAAAGATACCATCTGTTTCATAAACTAAAAAGGCACCAGCCTCACGACCTTCTTCTAATCCAATAAGTTGCGAGTTAGGATCTGAAAACACTAGGTTGTTAGGAAAGTAAAACCTTCCAGATTCAGAATTTAACTTAGTAACCACATTTTTATTTGTAGAAAACGTTCCTAAAATATTCCAACGTACATTACCCGTTTTTGGACGATATCTAATTGAAGTTTCAAAACCTTTATTAGTCATACTCCCCACATTTACAACTGTAGTTCGAGAACCCGTTTGGTTTCTATCAAAAAGGACAGTAGCACCAAAACTAGCAGGAATTTGAATTTCAGCAAGTAAATCATTTTTATCAGTTTCATAATAATCAGCAGTAACTGTAATTTTGTTTTTCAAAAAACTCATATCTAAACCTATGTTTTTTTGAATTGTAACCTCCCACTTAACTCCTGCATTACCAAAAGAATCTTGAATAAGTCCAGGTTGTTGTGCACCACCTATATTGGCATCATATTGAGGAACAAGTTGATTAAATCTTGTGTTGGGTTCAAATCTATCATTCCCTGTAGTACCAATACTAGCTCTAAATTTTAAACTGTTAATCGTATTTATATTCCAAAATTTTTCATCAGAGATGTTCCAACCAACAGAAGCAGATGGAAAAAATGCATAAAGATTATCCGAAGAAAATTGATTAGAAGCATCAACTCGTCCACTTAAACTTAATAAATAACGCTCATCATAATTATATTGTATCCGGCCTACTGTACCTATTCTTTTGATACGATAATCTGGATTGTTAGCGTTTTGTGGAACACCACGTAAACTAAAGGTGCCTTGTGAGCCAACAGTTGGAAGAATTGAACCTGAGGATAACGTAGGTGTGCTAGGGAATAACAATCCTCTATTTACAGCTCCTATTGACGTATAATAATCCTGTTCTAAATTGAAAAGTGCTAATGCTTCGACACTATGCTTATTAAATTCTTTTGAGTAATTTAGACCAGCATTAAAATTCAATAAGACATTTCGAGATCTTGCCTCAAAAACAAAACTTTCAGAAGCTGGTCTTAAATTAGCTCCATTAGCATCAAACAATGCAAAAGGAGGTTGAACAATTTTATTGAACTCATTAGTAAAGGTTCCTGCTATTAACGTTGAAAACTCTAAATTTTTATTTATTTTAAACTTAATATTAGAATTAGCTTCAAACCTATAACGACCAGCATCATTTGTTTGTGTTAATGCTTCAAGAACACGTTGAAAAGCACTTCCTGTTTGAGAATCATCAGTATCATTACTAGCAGATTGAGTATTAGCACTAACTTGATCTAAATAAGGTGCTGCTTGTTGTCCAAAAAACAGAAGCAAAAAACTAGGTCGCTTCCTTTCATCTATTGTAAAACCAAAACCGTTATTGAATGACCATTTATTCTTTTCTAAAGCTACATTTGCTCTCATATTATAACGTTTCAAACTAGAATTCACAACAGTTGCTTCTTGGTCAAAGAAACCAGCAACAAGACTATAATTTATATCGTCTTGTCCTCCTGATATATTAAAGTTGTAACGATTAACTTCTGCTAAATCATTATTAGTGAAATCTCTTAAATCGTTGTCGTTAAGTAAACTGAAACGATCTCCAGAAGCTGGAACATTATTATTTCTTGGATTTCTAATATCGAAAAATATCTGTTCATTGGTATTCATTAAAGGTGTTTGCCTTGTGATTATTTGAAAACCGTTTGACATATCTAAACCAACCTTAGTGTTTCCTGGTTTACCTTTTTTAGTTGTAATCAAAATAACACCTCCGGCGGCCCTAGTTCCATATATTGATGCAGAAGCTGCATCCTTCAAAACATCTATGGTTTCAATTTCATTAGGGTTTAATCCAGGATCACCATTAGATTGCGGCACACCATCAACAACATATAACGGGGAATTAGAACCTGTTAATGAAGAAACCCCTCTAATAAGGATACCTGCACTTTCTCCCGGCTCTCCACTAGTTGCAGTAACATTTACACCTGCAATTTGACCTTGTAAAGCATTACTTATATCACTCGTGATAACTTGTTCTATATCTTCTGCCTTTACCTGAGCTACAGCTCCAGTAATTTCCTTTTTCTTTTGAGTACCATAACCAATTACAACAACTTCTTCTAATTCGGAAACATCTTCCTTTAATGTCACGTTTAATTGTTTATCTGAAACTTTAAGAGACACCCCTTGCATTCCAACATAACTGAATATTAATGTATCACCCATGTTTGCAATAATGGCATAATTCCCATCAAAGTCAGTTACAGCACCTCTAGTTGTGCCTTGTACTAAAACAGTAGCACCCGGAATAGGCATACCATCTTCACCGTTTACGACACCTTGTACAGTGACCTCTTGTGCTTGGGCTGTAAACCCATAACTTAATACCAAAAACAATATGAGTAACCTCTTAACCCATAAATTTTTAGCAAATAATCCTTTTTTTACTTTCATTTGTTTTAGTTTAATTAGCTATTTAATTTGTTTCATAAGTTTATAGTATGTAAAGTTAGAAACTTTAAAAAGTTACATTGTAATAATTTTTACCCCTTACATACTATATATTACCTATGTGAATTTAGTTTAGGCATTTATTGTAAAAAAAATATTTTATAGACTTATTTACTTTGAGAGCTTAATTATTTTTCGTGTTATTGAAAAATCATCAGATTTAACTCTTAAAAAGTACATACCACCAGACATACTAGACGTATCAATATTGAAATTAGATAAATTTGGGCTTAACTTTTTTATTATTTTCCCGGTGAGTGACAAAACTTCAACTTGTACTTTATCATAGTTTTTATTAAGTTTTACACTAAAGCTATCTGAAAATGGATTTGGATACACTTTTAAATCAAAATTTGATTTATCGGTACTATTTGATGATAACGTTATTTGTCCTAAAAATATGTCTCCTATATTAGAGGCAACAGTTTCAGAACTACTCCATAAAAAATAAGCATTTGATTCATCTAAGTCCCAATTTTGATAATTATTAATATTAGCTCTTATTGTAGCAATACTTCCCGTTGCTCCACCAGTATATACGCCATGGTTTACATCCCAAAGGTTTAAAGTTTCGTCACCACCTGTAACATCAATATCAAACCCTACTAGAGCAGTTGGTAACTCACAATATGCATTACCACCACCTGCGGCCCAACCTGCAGCAGATACTATACCATTAGTGTTTAATCCAGTAATCCAATTACTACTGCCATCAGCTGGGTGTGTTGAAGAATCTCCGTTATAGATTAAAACACTATCTCCTGCTGGTGAAAGATCCCAATCGCCATCAGTACCAAATGTTTGTACTGTATTACCAACTTCGGTTTCAGCTCCTGCTATAACAGTTGTTACTTTTCCATTATTTCCAAGTTTAAAAATAGTCCCGATAGCATGAGCATCAGTTGCTGTCCATGAGTAAACATCATCAATACCAAAAGGGCTACCTCCGCCACCTGTATTAAATGAGCCATCAGATTTCCATCCACGGTTTGAAAAGCTCAAATTAGTTCCAGCATTTATATCTTTAAGGATCACAAAAGCTACCTCTCCACTATTACCACTCGCAGCTTTAAAACCAGCTATAGCAACATCACCTGCCGTTAAAACAGTAGGTGTAATTGGATCAAAAAGAGTAATACTTGCAGGCGTAGTATTTACACTTCCTACACTTGTAGATTGTAATGTAATAATAACCGTTTCACTAATTTCTTCAAGAGCATCAGTACCAGCTACAATCGTAATATCAGAACTATTAGTTCCGTTCAAAATAGTTACTGTACCAGATAAAGCTGTATAATCTGTTCCTTCTGTTGCCTCTCCACTTAATGTATAGGTTACATCTATATCTTCACCAGCTAAAATGCCATCTGGTAAACTTACTGTAAAAACACCATCAATCTCTCCTTCAATAGCGTCAGTTTCACCTGTAATACTGATTTCACTAATTTCACTTTCAAGTAATAATAATTGACTTTCAAGAAGTAAATTATAACCAGGCAATGTACCATTATTCCATTCAGAACTGTGGGGATGTCCTGCGCCTCCTCCATCGTTATCAAACCAAGCTGGTTTTACATCTTTAAATTCAGCAACTAAAGCAATAGCTTGATCTAAAATATCTTGAATAATTTGTTCTGCACTAGGTTCAGACCCTCTTAAATCTGTTGTTTCTCCAGGATCGGTTAAAATATTATATAATTTCCATGTACCATTTCCTCCAGTCTTTACTATTTTCCATTGTCCCATAGCAATACCTCCATTATGAAAGCCATTATAAGGTCTCATAATTAATAAAGATTCATTTGCTCTAGCATCATTACCTGCTATTAAATCATCCATGAAATCTACACCATCAATAGTTTTACTTACAGGTACTGTTGTTCCAGCTAAACCTACTAATGTTGGATATAAATCTAAAGAACTTAATTGATGATTATAAACAGCTGGTGAAGTGATTTGAGCTGGCCAATGTACAAACATCGGTACTTTATGCCCACCTTCTTTTACACTTCCTTTTAATGCATCAAGCGGGTAATTTACAGCGCCTTTACTGTACGTATAACCTCCATTATCACTTAAAAATATGATTACAGTATTATTAAACTCAACGGTATTATTATCTAACTCATCAACAAGTCTACCTATATTAGCATCCATGTTAGAAACCATAGTAGCATAGGTAATACGATTCTGAGTAAATTCTTCAATTTTTGCTTCTCTTGCTGCTAAAATAGCATCGTCTTTTTCTTGTTGGGTCATGGCATCATAGGCTGCATCTCCAATATCATCACGAACATCATCTTCCATGTTACTATCACTTACTTGATTTGCATTATACATATACGAACTATTTCTTACCAAGTTGTAAAAATTTGGATTATCTGATAAAAATTGAGCCCTTTCAGCATCAGGTGCCTCTAAAGGTGTATGTGGTGCATTGTATGCTAAATACATGAAAAATGGATCATCAGAAGGTGCATTTGTGTTTATATAAGCTATAGCTTCATCTGTAAGCACATCTGTTAAATAATCTTCATTTGGAGCATCACTAAATTCGCTTTCAGTGACATATCCTCTTTGTCTCCATAATGGATCTTGATACTCATTAGTTACTGGATTACTTCCTCCTAATCTATTATAAAAATTATCTTCATAACCTTCTTCAAAATATCCTTTTCCTCCTCCAAGAAATCCAAAGAAATAATCGAAACCTCTATCTAATGGCTGATAAGAATTTTCCTCAAACCCTAAGTGCCATTTACCAAAAGCAGATGTATTATAACCTGAATCCTGAAGTAACGTAGAAAAATAAGTTTCGTTTGTTGGAATCCCTAAAGTTGTAGTAATATCGTTTGGCAAATTATATTGTGCTCCAATTCTATGTGGTAACATACCGGTTAGAATTGCTACTCTACTTGGCCCACAAAAGGGATGTGCCACGTGAGCATTTTTACAAATTATACCATTGTTAGCTAAAACATCTAAATTTGGTGTTGGAATCACTCCTTGATCAGCGGGAAAACTTGCATCTCGGTTAAACCCAACATCTGCATACCCCAAATCATCAGCTAAAATTACTATTACATTTGGACGCGTTTGTTGAGCTTCCAAAAAAAAGGTATTTGCTATCATGGAAATAAAAGCAATAAATACAATTTTTGTGAGCGTAAAATTTTTCATTTTTTTAAGTTTATTTAATAACAATTTTATTTGTTTCTGATTTTGTATTGAAAATTATAGAGATAAAATATACGCCGCTTTTTAAGTTTTCAATTGGCAACTTATAAGGTTCTGTGTTTTTATCAACTGATAATAATTGCGTACCCAAAATATCGTATAGTACAATTCGTTTAGCCCCAGAAGCGGAAACATTTATGTTCTGTAAAGTTGAAGCACTTATTGGATTTGGATAGATTGAAACACCTTTTGCTCTATCAAAATTTGAAATACTTAATGTGCCAGCACTTCCAATGTTGCCAAAATTAGCACCTACACTTTCGGCATAACTCCATAAATTATAAATTACATCTTCATCTGTAATCCAGTTAGCACTATTATTAATACTAGCCCTAAGAGAAGATACATTACCTAATAACTCACTGGTATAAAAACCGTTATCTTGATCTGAACCAACGGCATTGGCAGTTAATCCGTTAGCTAATATTGTTGGTAAGGCGCAAAAGGTATTTCCTCCTCCTGTTCCCCAGCCACCGTTAGTATTAATACCTGTTATCCAAGCTGATGACATTGGATCTATTGGTTCTGAAAAAGCACCATATACTTGATAAACTAATACAGAATCTCCACCACTAGAAAGGTCAAAGCTTGAATCATCATCTGATGAATCAATTTTCCCTAAAACATCATGAGTCATACTACCTACAATTGATTCAGTTCCTCCAGTAGCTCTTTTTACTAAACCGTCTGAATCTAATTTAAAAATAGTTCCAACGCTATAAGAAGTACCAGCTGTCCATGTCCAAACATCATCAACACTGTAATCTCCTGTCCATCCATCTTGTGATCCTTTCCAACTTCTGTTTGAGAATGATATTTTGGTGTTTGCTACAATATCTTTTAAAAGCATAAATGCAACGGCACCGTTGTTGCTACCTTCTGCTTTCCATCCTACAATGGCTACATCCCCAGCAGATAAAGTGGTTCCCGATAATGCTGTGTCTATAATATTAATCTCTGCAGGAGTTGTATTTATGGTTCCTACACTTGTAGATGACAAAGTAATTATTATGGTTTCGCTACCTTCTGTATCACTATCATCTATCACATTAATTGGAATTAAAGCACTGTTATTTCCGTTTAAAATTGTTACTGTTCCAGATAAGTTTGAATAATCTGTTCCTTCTGTTGCAGTTCCTCCTACCGTGTAATTCACTAAAATATCTTCACCTGCCAGAACTCCACTAGGTAAACTTACAGTAAATTCCCCATTGGAATCTGGTTCTGCTGCGTCTGTAGTTCCAGTTACTGAAACCTCATCTATAGCAGGATTTGTTTGCCAAACTCGAATATATTCAATTTCATAATCTACTGGTGTTGCTAAGTCATTTTGATCTGGTATGCCTAACCAAGGAAACGTTTCCGAATCAAACCAAATCCAATAAGATACGTCTGTTACCCATCTTTCATTATCAGCACCATTATTAGTGATTACAGATTTTAAAATTGTGCCATTAGGATGTAAAACACCGTCTATATAAACTTTTATATATTCTGAAGTCCATTCAAACCCATAAACATGAAAAGCATCAGCTGTGTTATTGTCTGCTTGAATATTACGCGTATGCGCTGGCCCATTACCATCTGGAAGATAATATGTATTGTTAGGGTCCCAACTAATCATATTAAATTTAAGTCGTTTTCTCCACGCTAAATTAACGTCCTTTGGGTCTCCAAACATTTCAAACATATCCAATTCTGACTGAAAACCTGTGGTCCAAAAAGAACTTGTAATTTCAGCTTTTGCAGCTTTAGACATTATTTCCATGTAGCCATATTGAAATTGCTGCTTACTTATAAGAGCAGCTGTCGTTATATTCTCATAAGCAACACCGTTTTGTGGCGTTGATGAAAAGGGGAAACTTGGTTCCCATTTTGTTCTTATTTTGAGTTTATCATTTTCTACTAAAACATTATTTGGATTAAATTGAGACGGTGCTCTACCAATAAAGTTAGACTTATAAATACCATCCTTTCCTTGAATTTGCCATTTCACTTCATCTAAGGCACCTCCATCAAACTCATCACTAATATCAGTATTCAAAACCCAATTACCATTATTCGAAGGATCGGAAACTGGGTAAACCTGAGCCATAACTTCTTGAAAACTGAATAGCGCAACAACAGCTATTAAAATCAAATTTTTCAAATTCAAATTAATCATAAAAGAGTTTCTTTTTAATTTAACACTCAAAATTACTTTAATCCTTAACTATGAATGCTTATAATATTACCCTAGAATTAATCTAAATTATCTAAGACGCTTAAAAAGATCTTTAAATTGAATATGAAGTAAAAGAAATGGAACCAATATTGGTTATAAAATGATTAGCTTTTTAAATCATTTGAATGATTCATTAGCAAAGCAGAAAAGTGTTCCACTTTGCAAAAACACCTTTTTTAACAAAAAAAAACCAAAGATTACTCTTCGGCTTTTATACAGGTTGGAAGACTCGAACTCCCAAATATTACTGCGGTAGACCCTAATTCTAGCGTGTCTACCAATTCCACCACGCCTGAATTTTAAAAATTAATAACTTTATCTAATGCCTCATCCGTATCTTTTTGAACAAAATTTGACTGATACATTATGGTAGTTGTCACCGAAGAATGTCTATATAATTTTTGTAACATTTGAATAGGTATTTTATCTCCAGAGATATTACCAAAACTATGACGTGCAATATGCATGCTTAATTTCTTATCTATTCCTGCTTTTTCTGCAACTATCTCTAATCGTCTATTAAAATTCCTTGTTGCTGTTTTTATCCTAGTTCTTATTAATTTTTCGTCTTTAACTTCAACACCTTCCAATTCTTTAAATAAATATATTGAGTTAACATTCCTATCAAGTTTATTTAGAATATTTAAAACTTTACTTGGAACTTTTAAAGAGACTAACTTGTTATTCTTCCCCATTGTATAATGTAGTCGATCATCTAAAAAATCCTTCCATTTCAACTTCAACACATCACTAACTCTTATACCTGCAAAATAGAAACTAATTAACCACACATCTAAAGCATACTGTTGTTCTTTTGTAAGCCCATTTATGTTTTCAAGAATTCTGATTTCATCAATATTCAACCCTATCTTTCTAGTTTCTGGAAATCTAATTTGATATTTTCCTTTTCCAAATGGATAAAACTGAGTATTAGCTACAGATTTAGTTATTGATATATTAAAAATTGTTCTAATGGTAATCATATAATTAACTGCTGTCCGCTTTGATAGATTGCGTTCGTTAAGTAGGAAATTCTCAAATTTTATGAGTAACTCAATATTTAATTCATCAAAAAAAAGTTTATCCTTATTAAGGAACTCTTTAAAAACTTCAATGCGCTTAATTTCAATATCTAACTGATGGAATTTCTTTCTGTCTTCAATTTTTTTTAGATAGACTTTTGCTACTTCAAAAAATTCATTAGTCTTCTTAGAAATTACTGATCTTTTAACATTTTTTGAAGATAAATATTTATTATTCGTTTCTGCATCCAATAATCCCCTATTGACCTTTGAAAGTTTTTTTAAAATTAATTGATTAATATTTAATGCATCAGGATGAGATTTTTTTACTTGTCCTTTATTATTATCCCACTGATTCTTCTTAATATATTGACCAGTATATAAAAAAGAAGTTTTCCTATCCTTTGTTATTCGAATTACAATGGGAAATAAGTTTTGAGAATTGGGTTTTGTCCTTATAACTGCTCTAACTGATGACATAAATGATGAAAATTAGTGTGTAAAGTAAATATACAAAACTAAGGTACAACATAGGTACAACATTTATTGATATTATTTGAAATAATACAATAACAAATAAAACTAAAACTCTGTAAATCAGTATAATTTAATATGCATTGAGTAGTTTTAATGCTAAACGGTTAGAGTTCATAACTCGGAGGTCGAAAAAAATGTTATTGATAAAGAATTAAGCCAAATCTGAAAAATATTAATGATCATTCTTATAATATACTGAATCAAAGGTTTTAAAATAGATGCAAAACATTAAAATTTGTAATTGTTCAGTCCCCATAAAAATACTATCAGTTTTATCAAAGGCTAGATTTAATTTATAGGGATAACTTGACTCCAGCTAATGACATTCGGGTTATAAACCCGATTATTTAAATGGAATGACAATTGATAAAATTAAATTTTAATTAGAACAATAGTAAAAAATGTAGGAATTTAAATTTCAGTTGACCAAATTCATCAAAAATTATCCATTTTTAATTTAGATTAACAATAAATTAGGAAGTGGTGCGTAATTCGGTGCGTAATTAATTTATCAATGCTGTTAAGCCCTATGAATTCTTAAAAAATGAAATTTTGGATAGTTCCTCATTCTCCGCTAGGAATTGTTTAAATTCCACAAAAAAATCCCATAAACATTTTGTTTATGGGATTTTTACATTTTACTTAAGATAGAAATTAACTCAAATGCCGTATATATTTTCCTGCAATAAGTCAATCAAAGGTTGAAAAATTTGATTAAAACTCAGAAAACCAGCATTTACATTGAGCAAATTTAAAATAGAATTCTTCTTTTTATCTAATAAGATTTTTCTTATCTATTTACAAGTAAAAAAAATACACCTATATCATATTGAAAACCATTGTTTTTAATATTTCTGCTACTATTACCAACAGAACAAATACCAGTAAATAGCTGAAATTTGAAATACAATTTCAGTTATTTACTAGCGTAACAGATAAGATTAGTCTAATCTTATAATTTCTTGATTAGTTATTTGGCGTGAAGATGTTCCAACAGATATTATAAACTTTCCTTCCTCAAGTTTCCAATCATGAGTTTGTACATCCCAAAAGGCAAACGCTTCTTTTGTTAAATTAAAAGAAAAAGTTTCGCTTTCATTAGGCGCAAGCTTAATTTTATCGAAAGCTTTCAACTCTTTAGTAGGTCTATTTACAGAGCTTTGAGGATCTCCTACATACACTTGAATAACCTCACTTCCTGCAACAGAACCTGTATTGGTAATTGTTCCTTTAATATGAACTTCTGGCTCTTCGTTATTTGTATTGGTCACTTCAATTTCAAAATCTGACATTTTAAATGTTGTATAACTTAATCCAAATCCAAACTCATAAGCTGGCTTAATGCCTTTTGTATCGAACCATCTATATCCTAAAAGAACGCCTTCTTTATATTCCATATCGTAACCATGTACTGCAGAACGTTCTTCTGGTATAAAAGAAGCTTTAAGCGGTGCTGGATCTATAACTGCTTTTGGCGGCCAAGTCCCTAACGCATGTGGCGCATAATCGTTTAATTTTTTAGCCATTGTAAAACTTAGTTTCCCTCCAGGGTTTGTTTGTCCGCTTAAAATACTTGCTATAGCATCGCCTGTAGATTGGCCAGCATACCAAGCGCTTAAAATGGCCTTTGTATTGTTTTCCCATGAACTTGTTTCAAAAGCACTAGCAGATTGTACAATTACCGCAGTTGAAAATTTATTACTCCATTTATTAATAGTCTCACTTTGATTACCACGTAATGCTAAAGTTGTCATATCGTGACCTTCACCTCCTTGTTGCCCTTCGGCAAAGTATAAAACTGGATATTTTGAATTTACATATTGTTTTAACTTAGCATCGTCAATATCGTTAATGTCTTTTATTTCTATTAATTTATCTTTTCCATAAACATTAATTAAACCTGCCAATGGTGTTGTAGAAAACTCAGAGTCTACTTTACTTGATCCTCTTCCTGATGCTACATAATTTAAAGCTGGTCCAGTAACAATAATTTTACTAATATCATTTGCTTTTAATGGCAAAAATGTATTGTTGTTTTTTAATAAAACCATGCCTTCTGCCGCTGTTTCTAATGCTATTTTTTTATGTTCTGGTGTATTGACTTTAAATGCACTCTTGGTCTTTTCCTTATCTAAAAGTCCTGTGCGTTGGTAGAGTTTTAAAATACGGTAAACGCGATCGTTCAAGTCTTTGTCTTTTATTGTTCCATTTTTTACAAGCTCTAATAAATCTCCATTTCCGTAAACATAAGCACAGAATCCCATACTCATATCTAAACCTCCTGTAAAACTTGCTAGTGGTGTATAGGCTGCTCTCCAATCACTAACAACAACACCGTCGTAATTTAATTCGTCTCTTAAAATAGAGTTAAGTATATTTTTGTTTTCTGCAACATGAACACCATTTACAAGATTATTACCAGCCATTATTGTCCAAACATTAGCATCTTTTACAACGTTTTCAAAAGGTAAAAGGTGTAACTCTCTTAATGTTCTTTCATCTACTTTAGAACTAATAAAATGGCGTAAACCATCAATATCATTAGCCACAATGTGTTTTGCACAACCAGCAATATTATGTTTCTGTAACTCCTCTATATAAATATTTGCAAGTGTTCCTGTTAAATAAGGATCTTCGCCCATATACTCAAAATTTCTTCCAGCTAAAGGTGAGCGCATTAAATTAATTCCAGGCCCAAACAATACTTGTTTATCAAATGAAACCATTTCGTTAGCTAACACATTTGCATATTTTCTAACTGCTGTTGAATCCCAAGAACAGGATAAAGAAAGTGTAGATGACAACGCTGTAGAAGGTTGATCGCTGTCAAAATCACGTAAACCTACTGGTCCATCTAGCATTTTTATTGGAGAAATATTTAATCTTGGAATACCACCACTTTCAAATCGTTTTGGAATACTATCGGAAATAAATCCATGAAGCAGACTTACTTTTTCTTCTACAGTTAATTGACTAATAATACTATTTAAATCGTCGCTACCTTTTACAGTAGTTTGATTCGAACACGAATTCATTAACACGAATAATATTAAAGTAAAAGTAATTTTATGAATAGTCATTTTATATTTTTTTAAAAGATTTTGTATGGATTGATCCTGTAGTTTATTGTTATTTATTTTAAAATCCATATTGGTGCAAGCCAAGCTACGGGTTTTGAAATCTCTACTTTTTTAGTTTTTGTATTATCCCAAACTTGAACAAAGAAATAGGTATCTATATCTTTATTTTCTATAGACACATTAAAGTAGTTTTCGTGCTTCAAGCTTTTAGGCTCAATAGATTTAATGATTTTACCTTCTCGAGTTATAATATCTATTTTGGATATCTTATCGGTCTTATCATCAATATCAGGGTCATTAATATATAATTGTAGATTATAGGTTTCTGATTTAGGGATACTACTTCCCATAATAGAATCATTAACCGAATAACGACACTCTAAATTCTTATCATAAGTAGCATACGTTCTTCTTTTACGCATAGCGTTTAAAATAGCTTTTGGCGAATTATTTTCTGCTAAAACAAAAGTTCTTGATTCTGCTTTTGAAATTTCTGTGTAATTATGGTTATCAATACCTGCTACTGGAGAAACCTTCCAGCCTTTATCTAAAGCATTTACAAAACCTTCATATTTAGACTTTTTGCTATTAATTATTTCTAACAAGGTTATTATTTCGGTAATTTCATCATCACGATACGCCCAGTTATTAAATTGTTTTTTATCGGGGTGATTAAACGTTACCACTACCGGATTTCCTGTTTTTAAATTTTTTGGATTTTCTTTAAGCCAATTATAGAAATATGGAATATCTATTCCTGGACGAATGGCATTAATGTATGTAGAAGACCCAATTACATTAAAATGTCCCCTTCCATTATTGCTATCATTCTCTGAGTGTTCTACACCCATAAAAGCTGTGAAATCACTATTTGAAGCCATTTCTGCTTGTTTTTGGGCAACTGCCCACGCTGTATTGTTTTTACTATCTGGAAAAAAAGCTTCTTCTTGTGAATGGTCTGTAACGCAGTAAAAATTAAAATTGGCATTTTTAGCTTCTTCATAATGTTTTTCTGGTAAACCTTGAAACAAGTCCCAATTTTCCTTAAGTTCTTTATTTTTTGGCCTGCTAACAAAGAGAGAATCTGTAAACATAACCTTATCTCCTTTAATAAAATTTGCACTTTTTTTTAAATGACTACCATGAGAATAGGAAAATATAGAATGCGCATGAGTATTACCATTTAAAATTTTTAGATTTTGAAAAGGGACTTCATACGTTTGAGCAAAACTGCCAAAACCTAATAAAGCTATAAAAATATAGATTAAAAATTTTGATTTTTTCATAATAAATCTATTCTGATTTTTTTTAAATATAAACTTAAAAAACTTATAATGATAGACGGCGAAAAGAATTACACCGTCTAATATATTTATTGTATTAAATTAGTTTTTAATCATTTGAAGAAATGAGCAAGCCTTTACCATCTGTTATTAAAACAATGTAATCATCAGATGCGCTCATATCAATTGCTGTTGCCGCTACTTCTCTCAATGTATCATCGGCTTTATCAATCCAACCACTTTGAGTGTTATGAGGATTGTTAAGTCTGTATAAAAAACAATCGGGACTGCTTGCATTTTTAGGCCTTGCATATACTAATAAACGGCCACTAGGATCTAAAGACATTGCTCCCGGGTTATCAGTTAGATAGTTTAAATCAACCTTAGAAGGAGAAGAACCAACTGAAGCATTATCAATTCGAAATACATCCTCATCAGTTGAAACATACAATATATCTTTTAAGCTATCATAAGCTAAATAGCCTTCATCTTTTCCAACTGGTTCAGTTAGAATTTTAGTCCATGATACACCGTAATCTGTCGTTCTCCAAACACCAGTTAGCCTATCAAACTTAAATGTAGTTGTATTACCATTAGTTACCACTGAACATCTAAGCCCATTGTTAGACTGAAGCCCCCTAAAAGCTGGAGTACTACGTGAAACCCAATTAGTTGAAAAATTATTACTATTTGAAGGTCTATCCGAAGTTATAATCTCTCCATTATCTACTGCAGCAATTATACGCTCCGTTCCACCAGGAAACTCAACCCAAGAACAACCTATAATTCTCTTAGGAGAAGGAGTATTTGTAACTTCGTCAACTACTGGAGAAGATGTGGAAAGCGAAGAAACGATTCCAAACTTACCTTCTTCATTATTATTATCCCGTTCATTAGCTGCAAGTGCCAACTCAGATCCATCAGGCGAAAAAGTAATTCCATGACCCGTAGTTACACCGTTAAGCCCTGCAGAATACCAATTAGAACCTCCATCACTAGATACCACTAAATCATGATCTGTATTCCCAACTGCTATTACACCAGTTTGATTATTTATATCCACATCTCGATAGGTTAAAATCTGGAATCCATTGGCTGGCCTCCAAGTAGCTCCTGAATCATGAGTAGTCCAAATAGCTGAAGTAGAACAAACAACCCATTTTCTATTATCATGCGGTGATACCTGAATTGACGCAACGTCACAATTGGATTTACCTAAAGCCCAATTTCCATGCTTTTGAAATACAAGTAAATCTTGAGTGCCATTCCAAGGCGTGTTAGATACTCCAGAAGCTGTTGTATTGGCCCAAGTTGTTCCACTATCCTCAGATAGCCAAATATCTCCATCACCAGCAGCGGTACCAACAACAATTCTATCTGTATTCCAATTTCTTTTATACCCACTTATAGCAGTTGACATAACTGATGTACCTATGCTACCAGTAATATCAGATAAATTGCCGTTAGATGGCACATATCTTCTTACCCCAAATCTGCCACAAGCTAGATAAAGTCGATTTCCTAAAAGCACAATAGATTCCACTACATCTGGTATATTTGAAATTTTCGTACCTGAAGGCGACGAAGTATCCAAATCGCTTATGAGCCACAATCCTTTATTCGGAATGGATGAATCATCTCCCCATAATCCCACATAAACTGAATTAGAGTCAGTAGGATGTTTGGCCATAGCACGAACGTGAACAGCACCGCTATTAAACACGCCATTTATCTTAGTCCAATTTGAACGGTTATCAGTTGATATCCATACACCATCCTTATAAGTGCCAGCCACCCATGTATTACCATATAGCCATTGAATTAAACTTGCATCTGTAGATCGTGGTCTACCCGTTGGTAAAGGTGCATTACTATTTTGAGCAGAAAAAGAAATATCGGAAGAGTCCACATTCCAAGATTCTCCATCGTCTGTAGAAGATATTACTTCACCACCAACACCTTTAAACCCTGTTCCTCCAACAATTACTGTACTCCCGTTAACATCAATGGCATTAAGAGTTGCTATTTTTTGGTGAGAATCTTGATACCCCAACCCTTTACATTTCGTTTTAAAACTTTTACCATAATCAGTTGAAACACCAGTCCCACCGATATCCGATCCAAAGTAAACTTTATCAGCATCATTAGGATCCCATGTTACAACATTCGGGTAACCACCTCCTACTGGTCCACTTTGCTCAAATTTTATCGTTCCTATTGTAAGATCGGACGAAGCAGTAAATGATAAATCTGCTTCAGATTTTTCTTCTGTATAAAACTCTTTCTCTTGACATGCCGTAAAAAAGTAAGACACAATTAAAATAATGTAAATTACTAATCTTGGCTTTTTAAAATTTGCTCTGTTAATCTTCATGTCTGGTTGTATTTAGTTGTTATTGTTTAGTCTTTGCCTTTAATAATTTTAAAGCTATAATTGTAATAATTATGATAGCGTTAGTTGCTTAGCAAATTTTATTTTTCATTTACATCCTAATTTTTAAATATATTTTACAATCCTTTTTGTTTTATAAAACTTCTTTAATTCTTATTAGTCTTTGGTCATTAATTACAGATTAAATATACATCTGTTAATATTTTAAAAACCTAGAATACACAAAGAGCTTTTTGCATACCTAGTCTCTATAGTATTCTTTTAATTAGGATAACTTTTAGAAACTAGCAGCCCTTTGCCTGAAGTTGTTAAAACAATTGTATTATCTAAAATATCTATATCGGTAACTGGCGGCGCTACTCTTTTAAATGTTTCATCTGCAACGTCATTCCAAGCATTTTGATCAGTTCCTGGGTTACTATTACAATACAACGCACAATCTAAAGTGCCAGAACTCAAAGCTTTTGCAAAAACTAATAAACGACCAACTGAATCTAAAGCTAGTGCCCCAGGTTTATTAGTTGGAAACAATAAATTATCGGTTGAAAACTCACTAGAGGCATCTTTAATTCTAATTATCTCATTTGAAGTAGAAACATATAATTTGTCGTTAGAGCTATCATATGCTAAATAGCCTTCATCACTTCCAGCTGGCGCTGTTAAAACCTGAGTCCAAGTCTCACCATAATCTGTTGTTCTCCAGACACCAGATTTTCTGTCATAAATAAATGTAATTGAAGCTCCATTTGTCACTACCGAACACCTAATTCCATTATTAGATTGCAATCCCATAAAAGAAGTAGTTCGTGTAATCCAACTTGACCAATTGCCATTAACGCGATCGACTGTTCTGACTCCTCCATCATCTATAGCAACAATAAGGCGTTCTGTTCCGTCAGGAAGTTTAACCCAAGAAGAGCCTACTATTCTCTTTGGAGAAGCCGAATTATTAATTTCATTCACTTCTGGTAATAAGGGCGTGTTAGGACTAGAAGCTACCCCAAATTTACCTGCTGTAGTGTTATTGTCTCGTTCATTAACGGCAAACGCTAATTCTTCTCCATTTGGTGAAAAAGCAAGTCCATTTCCAGTTGTTACCTCTCCAAATCCTATTGCGGTCCATTTATCACCTTGATCATTAGATAACAGTATGTCATGATCTGTATTTGCAACTGCGATTACTCCATTTTGGCTTATCTCCACATCTCTGTATGTTAAAATCTGAAAGCCATTAGCTGGTTGCCATGTAGCCCCTGCATTATCTGTAGTCCAAATTGCTGAAGTAGAACAAACAACCCAAGCATCTGGATTATGAGGAGATACTTGAATTGCAGCTACATCACATTTCACACCACCTAAAGCCCAATTACCATGTTCCTCAAATACAATTAAATTTTCATCACTTCCCCAAGGATTAAATGACACCCCTGAATTAGTGGTATTAGTCCAGGTTGTTCCACTATCTTCAGAAACCCAGATATTACCATTCCCATTGGCTGTACCAACAACAACTCTATCTGTATTCCAGGCTCTTTCCACACCATGTATGGTAGTAGACATAACTGTGGTTCCTATACTGTTAGTAATATCGGAAAGGTTATTATTTGACGGAACGTATCTTCTTACCCCAAATCTTCCACAAGCTAAATAAAGACGATTTCCTAAAACGGTAATAGACTCCACCACATCTGGTATTCCTGAAACTTTTATTGCTTCGGGTGTCGTATCTAAATTACTTATGCGCCATAACCCTTTATTTTCAATTGATGAATTATCTCCCCACAAACCTACATAAATGGTATTTGAATCATCTGGTGACATGGCCATTGCACGTATAAATACATCATCACTAAAAACATTTAATCTACTCCAACTTTTACGGTTGTTAGTTGAGATCCAAACTCCATCTTTATAGGTACCAGCAACCCAAGTAGAACCACTTACCCATTGAATTAAACTTGGATCTGTAGAGCGGGGTCTTCTGGTTGGTAAAGGGGTATTGCTATTTTGTGCGGAAAAGGATATATCTGACGAGTCGTGACTCCAGGTATCTCCACCGTTTGAAGAGGAAATAACTTCACCGCCTGTTCCTTTAAACCCAGTTCCGCCAACAATAATAGTACTCCCATCTACATTAATTGCATTAAGGGTTGCTATTTTTTGATGGGAATCTTCATATCCCAATCCTCGCGCTACAGATTCGAAATTTTTTCCATAATTAGTTGATCTACCAGTACCACCAATATCAGATCCAAAATAAATTTTTCCAGATTCATTAGGATCCCATGTTACAACATTTGGGTAACCTCCACCTACTGGTCCTGTTTGCTCGAATTCTAGTGAACCTATTACAAGGTCCGGAATAAGGGTTTCTTCCTCAGGAATTTCTTCGGTAGGAATTCCCTCTTCTTTTTCTTCAACAAAACCATCTTTATCTTGACAAGCAGAAAGCATACAAGAACTAACTAACAAGAATGAAAGTGTTAATTTTTTAAAATTTATTTTATTAATTTTCATGTTTTTTTTAAATTAAATTTTTAAATTAAATTTTTAAAATCATTGTTAATCATTACCTTTTATACTCTTGAATGATTCTATCATCTCATTAAGTTTAGCAGTATTTTTTTTAGCCAAATTTGTTTGTTCATTTATATCATCAACAAGGTTATAAAGTTGATACTCATCAGAACTACCAGTTTTAATATTCTGTTTTTTCATAACCTTTGGTCCTTTATAAGGCGGAATCATAACCCAATCGCCTTTTCTTAAAGCTGTTCTAGACATAGCTTCAATTACAAGTTCCGATCTTCCTTGAGAGGTTTCTCCTAGAAACGTACTTAACAAGTTTTGACTATCAGTTTGTGGTATTTCTTCTTTTACTAAATCAGATAGAGAAGCCAAAAGGTCTAATTGAGAAACTATAGCTTTGGAAGTTCCTGGTTTTATTTTTCCTTTCCAATATGTTACAAAAGGTACATGTGTTCCTGCTTGAAGCAGACTATATTTACCTCCGCTAAAAGGCCCCCATGGTTTATGGCTACCATTTTTCTCTACAGCTTCATCATAATAACCATCATTTAAAACAGGTCCGTTATCACTTGTAAATACTATTAATGTATTTTCTAGTAAGTTTTCATTTTCCAAAGTTTTCATTAGTTGTCCTAAAGTCCAATCTGCCTCTACAATAACATCGCCACGAGGCCCTTTTCCAGATTTCCCAACAAACTTTGGATTAGGAGTTCTTGGAACATGGGGTTGCTGTAATGCATAATATAAAAAGAAAGGTTTACTCTTGTTATCCATTACAAAACGCTGTGCTTCTTTTAAAAACGTTTTAGACATGGTGGTATCTACCCATTTAGCACTATTTCCTCCCTTCATGAAACCAATTCTTGAAATACCATTTACTATACTGTTATTATGAGTATGATGCCATTTCATCCTGAGCATTTCTGGGTGATCTAATGCTGTAGGTTCTCCAGGGAAATTTTCTTTATAACTAACTTCTATCGGGTCAGCAGGATCTAAATCAATTACTTTTCCATCTTTTATATATACAGTTGGAACTCTATCTTGAGTGGCAGCCATAATATAAGATTCATCAAACCCTACATCATTAGGACCCGGTGAAATATGTGTATTCCAATTAATATTACCATCTCCCAGTCCTAAATGCCATTTTCCTACTATACTAGTAACATAACCAGACTCCTTCATAAGTTTAGGAATAGTTACTTGAGACGTATCAATAAGAAGCGGAGCAGATCCTGTAAGTATTTTTGCGTCTTTTTTACGCCAAGGGTATATACCTGTTAAAAGTGCATACCTACTTGGTGTACAAGTTGCAGAAGTGGCATATCCGTTTTCAAAAACCAATCCTTGAGCTGCTAGTTTATCCATATTAGGAGTCGCAATTTCACCACCATTAAATCCAACATCTCCATAGCCAAGATCATCCATATATACTATAATGATATTTGGTTTTTTATCGATTATTTGTTGAACTTTATTTTCTTTTTTACAGGATACCACTAAAAACAGTAGTAACAGAAAGGAAAATTTATTAAGGTAATAACATATTTGCTTTTCCATATTTGATTTCTTATTCTTTAATTTTTATTAAAATGTAATTTTAAATGTTGTATTATAATTTTTAAATTTCCCGCTAATTATATAATTTACTATTAACCTATAAGTTATAGACTTAAGCGCATAACGTCGTTAAGCAAAAAACTTGCTTCAAAATAATCATGTAAACTATGCGTATTTAAAAATTAAAACAATGTATTGGTAATACCTTTAGTTTAAGGTACTACACTAAAAACTGTAGGTATTATAAAAGTATCTACACTAGCATTTAATGTTTCCGTACGTTCTCTTCTAGCTAATAATTCTATTTTAAAATCGCCAACTGAATTAAATGGAATCGTATCAATAATTCTTTTTTCAAAATCGCTCCCTCTTTCAAGTGTGCTACTAAAAATTGTTACGCGATCATCTTCATCTTCTACATTAGTTACAATACGCCACGTTGTTAATTCTGGTCTCGCATTATTGTTCTCAATAAAATTACTAAGGTCTTCAACAATTAATTGATCGCCTAAATTTAAGGTTACAGCAGAATTGCTTTCATAATCAATAATGGTTTCATTTAAATATCTAATTTCTGGTTTTGCAACAACCGTATCGTAAACATCTAATGAAAATTCATGTTCAGCAACCCATACGCCATTTACGTTTACGGTTGCTATAGTATCTTCAATTGACGTATTGGTTTCGGTATCGAAAATATTATACCTGTAAGATGTAGAATCTGCAAATTCACCATAATATTTTATTCTAGTATCTGAATTACCTTTTTTAAATAGAATACTAACAGTTTTTTCGTTTGAAACGTTAGTTATAGGTTCTTTTATATAATTATCATGATTAGGTAAGTTGTTCGGAATTGGTCCTTCTAGAAAGAATGAGTTTTCTGGAATAGTCCATTCGGTTACCAGAGCTCCTGCCGAAATATCACTAAAGGAGAAAAATTGATTAACCTCTGAATCTCTTACCTCATTTGCACCAGAACTCATGGTAATAAAAAGGTCTGTGAAAGATGGTGGTGTTTCGTAATCATCTTCATTACAACTAGTAATAAGTATAATAGGCAGTAAAAACAAAATTTTTAATACGTTTTTCATAATTATAAAAATTAATTTGAGTTTAAATTAGAGTTAATCTCATCTTGAGGTATTGGGAAATAAGAGTGTAAGCTTTCATTAAAATTTTGAGATCCTAATAAGTGATCTTTTAAATGAGCTTCTTCAGTTCTTCTATTTGTATTGGTTTCAATATTATCAGGGTTTCTAAGTGTTTCAAGAGGAGGCACTTCACCTGTAGGAACTAGAAAACATCTAAACCTTATTGGATTGGCTCCGTTAATATTTTGCCTGTAACTAAAAGCATCATATTCCGGCAAAGCAATGGCTTGTAATTGTTGTTTCCAAACGCCCCAACGTCTTAAATCTATATACCTTACACCTTCTAAAGCTAATTCTAATGGCTTTTCTGTAAACCTTAAGTGTTCTTTTAAATTATCAATATTTACAGATTGTTCTCCATTATCAGGATCCATATCAATATCATTCATGTAGGTAGAATTTCCAGAAAATTCGCCAATACCTTCGTTACCTAATAAAATAAGATGCGATCTTTTTCTAATTCTATTTATATACCTTAAAGCTTCGGTTAAATCGCCTTTTTCAATCATACATTCTGCATATAATAAATAAATTTCGGCTAAACGAATCACAGGGATATTTATACCCGATCTACCATCAACACTTGGGTCTTGATCTTCTCCATCTCCACCATTTTCAGTATTCCAACCTGTAAATTTTTTCCAAAAATTAGGAGAAGCTTTAGCATGAGATCTAGCATTTCTACTTATACCATATTCGCCAGTTGTAACACCGTACATCGGAGAATCTACATCATCTACCGAAGAAATAGAATTACCCATTCGGAAACTATACTTTCTCAAAACATTCTCGTCTACACCAATAAGGTCTCCATTACTTCTATCATAAAGATTTCTATTTAGATAATTTGCATCATCCAATGGGTCTGGTTTTTCTGCTCTATACTTTAGTGTTATCCAAGATGAAGGTTGAATAACTCTATTTATATTTAGTATTGATGAAATTCTTTGAGATACATTTTTCTCGTCTGTACCTAACTCAACGCCAATTTGTTTATAATTAATTTCAAAAATAGACTCGTTATTAAACTCATCAATTCCAGTAAAACATTTTTCTAGATTATCTGCTAAATTATAGTTGTAATTATTAATTACATTTAAAAGTATTGGTTCTGCAGTTGTAAAATCATTTTCATTCATATAACTTTTAGCAATTAAGGCTTCGCAGAAACCTGCTGTTACTCGTCCTAAGTTACCCGAACCTACATCGCCCCAATCATTATATGTTTTTGGTAAATTTTCTAAACCATATTGCAAATCTTCTCTATAAAAGTCTTTAATATCATCAGATGAAGAGAATGATTTTTGAAACTCATCAAACGTTGCAGGAACCGTGGCAAATAATGGTAAAGAACCATTGTTATAAGAATTATGAAGCACATAATAATAATATCCTCTAAGTGCTCTTGCTTGAGCAACAATTCTTATTCCTGCATCTTGCGAACTTTCATCTCCAAAACTAGATTTTAAATCTTCATAAGCATCAATAACTTGGTTCGCTCTAAAGACTCCGGTAAAACAAGCATCCCATTTATCTTGAACTTCGTCTGTGGTTAAATCAAATGTTTGATCGTATATAGGGTTCCCTGAAGTAAAATTTCTTTGTGTTCCTGGTACCGCTACATCTGTTCGATAAGGCTCAAACAAAGTACCTATAATATTTTCATCTCTTAACGACGCATAAACAGCATTTAAGCCCGCATTTAAATCACCTGTATTCTGCCAAAAACTTTCGTTTGTAAGTGCATTTGGATTTACCTGATCTAACTCTTCTGTACATGAATGCAATGTAATTACAAAAAGCATAAGAGGAATTATTCCATTCTTTAATGTATTTTTCATCTTTAATTTTATTTTTTTGTCTTTATTTTCCATCGGTATTTTATTAAAATTGAAGTTGAACACCTAATCTATATTGTGAAGTTAGCGGATATCTTCCTTGATCTATTCCTCGGGTGCTTAACCCATTACCTCCTACTTCCGGATCAAAACCAGTATAATCTGTTATGGTAAGTAGGTTTTGACCTTGTATATAAAATCTACATTTACTAAAACCTAAGTTATTAAGTACCTTTTTAGGTAAATTGTAGCCTAAGGATACATTTCTTAATCTTATGAAGTCTCCATCTTCTAAAAAATATCCAGAGGCACCTCTATAAGATGATGATTGACCACCATCATACCATGGAATATCTGATGTTGGATTTTGTTCTGTCCAAGCATAAAAAAGATCTCTATGTGTTCCTACTTGATACGCATAAGCCTTACCTCCATTCATGATTTCTGCTCCAAAGGCTCCATACCATTGCATGGTGAAATCGAAACCTTTATAGTTTGCTGAAATATTTAGGCCAGCTTCCCAATCTGGAGTTCCACTACCGGAGTATACTCTATCATCATCATCAATAGTTCCATCCCCTGCATCTGCAACACCATCGCCATCAGTATCTACTGTTAATTGATCGATATATCTAAACTCTCCTATTTGTGCACCCGGGTCAATAGTTTTATATTCTTCAAGCTCTTCTTGTGTTTTTATAACACCATCCGTTTCTCTTAAGAAAAAAGCAGCAGCTTCATAACCTTCGGTAATAACACTTACCAACTCTTGGGTACCAGCATCGGAAACATAACTTCCATCTAAATAAATAATTGGGTTGTTTAAACTTGTTTTTGTAACCACATTACTATTACTAGTATACGTTGCAGCCACGTTCCAATCAAAACCAGATTTTCTACCCTTATGTTTGTATTTTAAACCGTATTCCACACCCGTATTTTGCATGTTACCTACATTGAAGATAGTGGTTCCGTTATTACCATTTACACCTGTAGAAGGTGGATTAATTACTTGATAAAGTAAGTCTTCCTTTTCATTCTTATAAACATCTGTAGTAAAGGTTAATTTGTTTTTAAAAAACCCTAAATCGAAACCTAAATTTGTTTCAACATTAGTTTCCCATTTTAAATCTGCGTTAGCATAATCAACTTGTGTTGTTCCAAGTACAACTTCTCCAGAATTAGGATTATTAATGTCTCCAGAAGCATTATCACTTCCAAAAACATAATCACTACCAACTTGAACAACGGTTTGATTACTATAAGCACTAAATCTATCATTACCAGTAGTTCCATACCCCATTCTCATTTTAACCGAGTTTACTGTCTTTTTTAAAGGCTTCCAAAATGGTTCGTCTGAAATATTCCAACCCACTGATACAGATGGAAAAAAGCCCCATCTATTATCTTTACTAAATTGAGAAGAGCCATCATATCTACCACTCGCACTTAATAGGTATTTACCATCAAAATTATATTGGATTCTTGCAATGTTCCCAATTAGCGTTCTTGTATAATCCTGACCTCCAGACTCTACTGTTCCAATATCTGAAAAATTATCCAATACGGTAATTGCAGGGTTTATGTTCGATCTTTTTTCTACACGGTAACGTTCATTTTCTGACTTTTCAAAAGATGTACCTAGCAATAGGTTGAAGTTATGTTTTCCTAATTGTTTTTTATAATTAACAAACTGCTCTGATGTGATTTTAGAATATGTAATATCTGTTAGTCTAATTGACGTTATGTTATCTGGATCGGAGATTAAATTACCATCAGTATCAAAAACATCAAATCTTGGTACTTGTCTTTCTTGTTTTTGATCGGAATAAGTTGCTCCAAATCGCGCAGTAAACTTTAATTCTTTAATGGGATCAAACTCTATTTGAATATTACCCGTATGCGTATTTATAAATCTTTCATCTGTTGTTTTGAAAGATCGTGCTTGACTAGCAATACGTCTAGCATCATTTAGAAAGTAATCCTGATTAGGATTGCCTATAGGTGCCGCAGCATTTTCTAAAGAGTTAGTATCTAAGTCTATTTGAGTTGTAAAAGGTCTTAAACGATAAATTCTATTTGTTAAGCCACTTAAAGGCACCAGCTTTTCATCTCTTCTAAGATTTAAGCCTGTTATAACCTTCCATTTATCTTTTTTAAACTCCACATTGGATCTGATGTTATATCTTTTAAAATCTGAATTATAAAAAATACCTTCTTGACCAAAATAATTACCATTAAAACTATATGTTAAACCCTCTTTTCCGCCAGATATATTAATAGAGTGATTTTGAATAGGTGCCATATCATTTAGCAATAAATCATCTAAGGTGCTATTGTTTGTGAAATTATTTGGATTTCTATGGATATCTCCATCTACATTACCCTTAGTTTTAACTTGGTTGATACTTGTGCTTGTTAGCTGCACATAGGTATACTGCTCCTTAGTCATAAGATCGAACGTTGGGTTGATATCTTGAAATCCATATTCTGAATTTACACGGATACTCATTTGGCCAACTTTACCTTTTTTGGTTGTAATTAATATAACACCACCAGCAGCACGTGTACCATAAATTGAAGCCGATGCTGCATCTTTTAATACATCTATAGATTCAATTTCACTAATACTTAAACCAGGGTCCGAATCAAAAGGAATACCATCTACTACATATAGCGGTCCGTTTTGTCCATCTATTAATGAACTAAAACCACGAATTAAAATATTTGCTTCTTCTCCAGGAGCACCAGATGAAGATGATACATTAACACCTGCTATTTGACCTTGTAAAGCTGTACCAATATCAGAAGTTGTTACTTTTTCTAATTCTTCTGCTTTTACTTGTCCAACGGCACCAGTAACTTCTTTTTTAAGTTGTGTTCCATAACCGACAATAACAACCTCATCTAGAGTAGAAAGATCTTCTTCCATTACTACATTAATAATAGTTTGATCTTTTATTAAAATTTCTTCATTGATAAAGCCTATATAGGAAAAAACCAATGTTTGTCCTGCTGCTATGTTAATAGAATAATTACCATCAAAATCGGTAACTACACCTTTATTTGTTCCCTTAACTATTATACTGGCTCCTGCTAATGGTAAACCTGACCCGGTGACGACACCTTTTATCTCTTGTGCATGTAACGCGTTTACACTTAGTGATAACAAAAAGGTAATTAAATAAACCTTGATTTGCTTTTTTAAAAATAGTTTTCTTTTAAGTATCTCTATGTTCATATTTACTAAATTTAGTTTTTGTTATATTGGTTTTAATGGTTGTTAAAAATCACAGATAAAAATTATTTTTTTCAAAGTCTTTTATTACTAAAACTTAATAGGTCAAATATAGAATACAACTGTTGTTTTTATTAGGTCAAATGATTCAATTCTTAGGGGGAATAAATCAAATTTAGTCTTTAACCCTAGTAAAACAGACGATTTATAAAAATTCATGCTTATTCTTGATATATTTCTTTTTATTCTTTATAATCTTTTTTTTGCATTATAAAACAATGCACTATACTCAACTTTTTCTAATAAAAATTAGTTAAAATAAAAGGAGATTCCCTACTAAACAAAAACTAACAAAAGCAATTATAATAAGACACAAACTTAGCTACTTAAATGCCAACACATTTTAACTAATTGTTATATCTTATTTTGAGTGTATCGTTTATATTTTGACGATAAATAAGTAATCTATTTAATAATTAACTTTATACTCTTTACTTGACCTTCAAAATACACTTTAATAAAATATAATCCATTACTTAATTTAGCTGTTTGATGGTAAGTTTGCACATTGGCTGTAATATTAAAATTATCTATTACTTTTCCTTGGATATCAAAAATTTTGCATTCTGCAGTTTGTAAACCATTTGGTAACTTGATTGTTAAGCCATCTCCTTGGTTTAATGGATTTTTAATTACTAATTTATCTTCTTGGTTTATCGGATTTACACTTAAAGAGCAACTTGGATATTGCTCTACGTCTGATGGAGGTGATACTTGTCCATTAACAGCCGGTGGCATTCCAGGAACTCTGTGCCATCTTCGAAACGGAAGTGCATGTAGAATTTTAAAATCTGGTTCCTTAATCTTAATTGCATATTTAGGGGTTGATGTGTTCTTATCTTCTCGCGTTAAGGTTGCTGTTTCAAAGCCTACAGTTTTAATCAAATCAAACGCTTTTTGCATTTTTTCTAAAGCAATGTCACCTCTATCATCTATTATTCTACCTCCTCGAAAACCTTCGGTATATACAACACCCATCATCCAAGATAAAACCTTACTTCTAGTATTAACTACCTCAGCTGGAGCTGGAATAATAGGAGATGTACTTCGAGCATGGGTTGGATCAAAGTCTTTAAAAGGACCGTCTGGATGCACCCAAAAAATGATATTATTTAATCTTTTTTCTATTGCAGTTTTTTCTGCAGATGTTGGTGGAGGCGTTGTATTTAATTCTTTTTTAATATTTTCGTATCGTTCTAGATCCCAGTAGATTCCCTCTATCCCATATCCATCACCAAAAGCTTCAACCACCTCATCTCTATACTCCTTTATGGCCCAAATTTTACCTCCATGATAGGTAATCCCATCTATTATTTTACTGTTTTCAAATTTGGCTTCTCCATCTCCAAACCATAGGCCTGTAAACAATGCTGTTTTGTTATAATCAAAGCATTCTTCTTGATTTTGGGCTAGAATATTATTACTAAATAATAATTGAAAAGTGAAGAACACATAGATTAATTGCGGTAATAAAGTACTTTTTTCCATAATTTACTTTGTTTAATTTTGGTTTTAGTGGTTGTTAAAATCATAAATAAAAACTATTAGTTATAAGCTATCTATTATAGAATCTTAATAGGTCAAATTTAAATTAGAATTGAAGTTTTAATTAGGTCAAATAATTCGATTTTTAGGGAGAATAAATCAAAATTGCCTTTAAAACCGAATAAAAACAAAGGATTCTTATAACTTCATTTTTTTACAGTGCTTTTTTCAGTTGTAAAAAATCTATTTTGTTAATTATAAAAAACAAATAGCTTTAAAGCACTTCAGCTAATTAATACATTGAATTTTAAGATACCACATAACAAACCTGAGACACTTAACACAAGTATTTTATAAAAACGTAAATAGCCACTACACCGCTAAAACTTTTTAATAAATTTTTATATCTTGGTTTGAGTTTGCAACTTAATTTTTGATTTGTATTTGGAAGGAAGACATCCAAATTGCTTTGTAAAGGAGACTTTTAACGCTTTATGTATTAAACTACCTATTTTATCGGTCAGCATCATAAAAAATCATTGGTCCAGCATTCATATCATTCAATGGTGCTTCGTATTTTGGAAGCCACTTTATCATATGCTTTTTTTGAGCTTGATATGTATCAATATTAGCCAAATTTTTAATTTCAAGTTTATCCACAGCATTATGATATAATTCTTCGCTACCATCATGATATCTAATATATCGCCAATCTTTTGTTCTAATGGCATAGTTTCCTCTCCCCATAGTAGTAATTGCAGGAATATCACGTTTTAATTGTGGGTTTTTAAGCCATGGAGTCAAATCAATGCCATCAAGATAAGTTGGAGATTTAATACCTGTTAGTGCCATGATGGTGGGGTAAATATCGACAAGAGATGTACTTTCATTACACACCCTTCCTTTTTGTATATCCGTACTCAAATCCCAGATTATGAGTGGAACACGGGTTGCTCCCTCCCAAAGCGTAAATTTTCCTAATTTTGATTTACTACCGTAATGATTACCATGGTCTGACCACAATATTACAATAGTATTCTTGTAATTTTCACTATTTTTCAAAGCCGTTATTATTCTACCAACTTGATTATCTATAAATGAAAGCGTTGCTAAATAAGACTGAATAACCAATTTCCATTTGTCGGCCTGTTTAATCTTCTTATCATCATTACCATTATGTATGAATTCAATGCCTACAGGTGGAATATCATCCAAATCTTCTAAATAAGTAGGAGTGATTTCTAATTCATTATATAAGTCAAAATATTTTTTAGGAATCATATTAGGTAAATGTCCTTCATATAAACCTAATGCAAGAAAAAAAGGAGTTTCATGTTTTTTTTCAAGTATTTCAATTCCGTAATTAACCACATCATACGACTGGTAGTCTGAGTCATCATTCAGGGTAGGATAAAATTTCCGAGATTTACTAAACGTATAACCTAAATCTTCAATAGGCTTCATCTCCTTTTGTTTTGGAGTGTAGTGTCCTGTCCATTCATTTTTACCATGCATGTGGGTATATGTCCAATTGTAGCAATGAATTTCTCCAGATGCAAATGTATTGTATCCATTTTCTTTAAGTAATTGTGGTAAAGAAATAAATTCTGGAGTTTTTTTTCGTATTTCAACCTGCACCTCTTGCATATCCTTATTATAACGATATAAACCTGAATTAAAGGCATGCTGTCCAAATAAGATAGCATTTCTGCTAGGGCCACAGGAAGGCGTTGTGCAGTGAGCATTTGCAAAATTAACTCCCAAATCGGCAACTTTGTCCATATTTGGTGTGATAGCTTTGTATCTACCATCTAAAAAGCCTACAAAATCATTGACATCATTTATACTAAGAAATAAGATATTTGGTTTCCTATTGTTTTGTTTAAGTTTGGTTTCTTTACTACAGGATACAACTATAAAAAATAGTAACAAAAAAGAGCGTTTATAAATGTAATAACGTATTGGCTTACCCATGTTTAGTTTCTTATTCTTTAGATTATTAGTTATTTAATTCTAAAATTAAAATGCTTATTACTAATACATTCCTTAATTCGGAATATTAAAAACAATTGGGATAGTAAAAACGTCACTACTTTCCGTTAATGTTTCTGCGCGAACACCTATTTATTAAAAATTATTTGGGATATAATAATTTATGAAACAAAATTATATAAGTACAGCTGCTCTAATAGAGACAAATGATTCAATTGATAGGGTGAATAAATCAAAATCACCTATTATAATCTATTAATAACATGCTTTTTGCATAAATTCAACCATTATTTACTTGCAACTTAATTTTTGATTTATACTTGGACGGAAGACATCCAAATTGCTTTGTAAAGGAGACTTTAAAGTATTTATAATCGTTAAACCCTACCTGCATAGCAACATCGGCCATTTTCATATTTTCAGTAAGAATTAACTCGGCAGATTTTTTTAATCTAATCGAACGAATAAACCCTGTAAGAGAAAGCCCTGTAAGCGATTTAATTTTTCGGTATAACGTAGATTGACTCATATGGCAAATATCAATCAAACTATTAATTCCAAATTCCTCGTTAGTAAGATTTTCTTCTACAGCAGTAATTACTTTATTTATAAATTCAAGTTCAAAATTACCTGTTTCAACTTTTGAAACCGTTGGTTCAAAGCGTACTTTATTTAAAAAATACTCTCTGGTTTTAGATCGATTTTCTAGAAGTGAAGCAATTCTTGCTTTTACAATCTGAGGATCAAAAGGTTTTGTTATAAAATCATCTGCTCCTGTTTTTAAACCTTTAATTTCATACATGTTAGATGATCGTGCGGTGAGCAAAATTACTGGAATATGGGACGTACTTATATTGGATTTTAAACTTTTGCAAGCTGTTAAGCCATCCATTACTGGCATCATTATGTCACATAGTATTAAATCGCAATTTTCTTTTGATGCTATTTTTATACATTGCTTTCCATTTTTAGCCACCAATATATTGTAATGCGGTGATAAAAACTGACGGATATACTTTCTAATGTCCTTATTATCGTCTACTATTAATATTGTATTGTCCTTTTGTTCTATATCTAAATTTTTAATATTTAAATCATCAAGATCAAGTTTTTCATATATTTCAATCTTATCAGTATTTCTAGTATCTAAATCAATATCTTTAACGCTATAATTAATAGATAAAGGAAATTTAATTATAAATTCAGTTCCCTTATTTATTGCACTATTAACTTCTATTTTACCATGATGTAATTCAACAATTTTCTTGGTAAAACTTAAACCTATACCACTACCAATAAAATCGAAGGTATTTGTTGTTTGTATTTGAAAAAAGCGATTAAAAATTTTATCTTGAAATTCCTGGCTCATTCCAGCTCCGTTATCTTGAAGCTTTAATACACAAAAATTATCTTCTTCACTTACAGATAGTTTTATAGTTCCACCTTCTTTAGTAAACTTAAAAGCATTGGAAATTATATTACATAATACAATTTCTATCTTATTTCTATCAAAAGGAAAATCAATGGAGTCATTAGATTTACTAAACTCATAATTATAGTTTTTTTCCGCAGCTTGTTCTTTAAAATAAAGAAACACTTCTTCTGTAAATCGAGCAAAATTCCCATCACTTACATTTAGTTTTAATAGTCCATGGCCTGCTTTTCTAAAATCAAGTAATTGATTAATAAGGTTAAGTAAACGTGTTGCATTTTTATCTACAGTAATTAGTTTTTCGGTTACCTCTGTTTTTAAATCCGTCATTGAAATAAGCTCTTTAACAGGCCCCGTAATTAACGTAAGTGGTGTTCTAAATTCGTGAGAAATATTAGTGAAAAATGTAAATTTAGCTTCACTTAATTCTTGTTCCTTTTTTAATGTATTTCGCAGTTTGGAATGCCTTAATAGCATATAATAAAAACTGGTAATTACTAAAGTAAATACTACGAAATATAATAAAAAAGCCCATGGACTAAGCCAAGGTGCATAATTAATCTTTATATTAAGCGGCTTTGGTTTAGACCATTGTTGTAAATCTTTTGACGAGCTTATTAGTAGCTTGTAATTACCTGGTGGCAATCCAACAAAATGAACCTCGTTTTGTGACTTTAAATTTACCCAATTGTCCTGATAGCCTTCTAACTTATATCTATAATTATTGACTTTGTTTGCAAAATTGGAACTTGCAAAACCTATTGCAAACGACTTTTCTTTATGAGTAAATTCAATATCCTCAACATAACTAAAATCTTTATTAAGATTGACAAATTC
Source organism: Algibacter sp. AS12 (assembly GCF_046736315.1). NCBI lineage: Bacteria > Pseudomonadati > Bacteroidota > Flavobacteriia > Flavobacteriales > Flavobacteriaceae > Algibacter > Algibacter sp. AS12. The sequence continues at coordinate 3,313,096 of NZ_CP151841.1, read as the reverse complement.
ATATTTAGGATTGCTAGGTGTTACCACCTCATTATTAACATATAAATGTGTTAATGTAATATCGGTATTTTCTACTATTTCTTTTTTTATATTATCAGGCTGAAAATATGTTAAATTTCCTAAACCACCTGTATATATCCACGAAGCATCATCCTTATAAAAACTTCTTATATAGAATTGCGATGTGTAAACACCATCATTTCTTCCATATTCTACGAAAGACTTATCCTTGATATTTAAGCGAACTAAATTGGTGGTAGTGGTTAACCAAAGTATATTGTCATGACTCGTAATTCCGCAAATAAAATCATTGTAAAGTCCATCTGCTTTTGAAAATTTATCTATTAACTTTAATGTATTATTTATATATTTTAATTTAAACAAACCTTCGGGAGTTCCTAACCATATAAAACCATTATCTACAAATGCAACATTAATGATAGCCGGTAAAGATTCATCGAAAAACTCAGCATGATGAACAAATTCCTTATTCCTATAGTCATACATATACATACCGTTGTAGGTTCCTATCCACATGTTGTTATCACTATCTCGAACTACAGAAGTAATTCGGGTGCTTCCTAATGATTTTTTTTCAGTATTGTAAGTAAACTGATCTCCAATAACCGGATTTTTAGGATTAGAGACATCTAATAAAATAACCCCGTCTTGTTGCGTACCTACCCAAATCAATCCTTCCTTTTCTGCTAAGTAAGCTGTAGCTAAAGGAATTTTAATAGAACTTATTTTTTCGCCAGAAGCATTTAATAAAAAACATTCATCGGGAGTTCCAACATAGAAAATAGAATTATCCTCATAAATAGATAGTACTTTTTTATTTCCGATTTCTCTAACTTGGTTGAGGTTTGCAAGAGAGTCTCCAATAAATAGACCATTGCGTAAAGTTCCAAGCCAAAATTTTTCTTTTTTAAGTATTGAAAGTATAACAAGATTTTCCTTTAAAACTGAATTTTGAACAAGGGCATCTAAGTTTTTAAAACCTTTTCCTTCTGTTAATTTTACTATGCCTCCTAATCCTGTTGCAATCCACAACACATTATCTTTATCGTTATGGATATTTATTACAATATCATAATTAACCGTGTTTTTTTCATTTGGAGGATATACCAAGTTTATTTTTTCAAACTCTTGTAAACCCTCATTATACCTATACAGCCCATTTCCCCATGTACCAATCCATAGGCTGTCTGTATTATCCAAATGAAGTGTTGGAAAATAATCTGTTTCAATTCCAGTACTAAATTTTTTAATACTTAATTTTGTGAAATCTAGTTGAAAAATTTTTTTATTTTCTTGAACTCCATCAGACAATGTGCTTATCCACAAACAATTACGTTTAGCATCCTCTACTACATCTGTTATAGTAGAAAGTTCTTCATCTAGTACAAATGAAAAAACTCGTTCTTCTGAAGGATCATACTTTTTTAAAGTATTTTTAGAGCCAAACCACATATTACCATAATCATCTTTTATGATACTAAGAACCTGTTTAAAAGGATAATGTTCCAACAATTCATTATAAGTATTATTAATAACAAAAAGACCATTTTCGCTAGTTCCAACCCATATATTTCCATTGGAATCCTCATTAATTGCCCGAACTCTTAATGCTGCTCTTTCGTTACCTGTTAGCACAGTATTAAAATTATCTAACTCACCAGTTTCTAGTGTTATTCTAGACAAACCACCACTCTTAGTTCCAATCCAAAGATTGTTTTTACTGTCTATAAAAAGAGTTTCTATATTTTCATTATGAAGTCCTGGATAATCTGGTCCTGGTTTTATAGTTGTATAACTATTGCCATCATATTTAATAAGTCCATTTTCTGATGCAATCCATTTAAAATTTAAAGAATCGCTTACGACCTGAGACACATAATTATGAGAAAGTCCTTGATCTGTTGAAATATAATCGATTAAATAATCCTGATTAAATTCTTGAGTATATCCTAAATAGGAATAAAAAAATAAAAATGTCAAGAACAACTTATGCATGTATATAATTATTTTAATTTAGTGTGATAAATTACACCAAGTTTTATTTTATATATTATTTCTTTTGAAATTATATGATATATAACGATTAGTAAAATATTAATTTAATTAATAATTAAACTAAAACTACCTTGTTATTTAAATTTTCTTTTTATTCATCTTCCCACCATTGCCATACTTTCCTGTGTTTTTTTAAGTAGGCAATAGCCGCCATTCCGCCATAATACCTAACGGAACCGGAGGGCATATGAATAACACAAACAGATCTATCGTTTAATGAAGCATCTATATAGTCCTTATAATTATAGTCTTTAGCTATAAATACATTTCTAAATTGCAACAAATTTTTTCGCCATTTTACTACATTGCCATGAGCATCTCCATCTGCAATAATAGGTAAAACACCTTCCCAACGTTCTTTATAAGGAAAATGTCTAACCCAATCTATATTTCCAAAATGCGCACCAGGTACGGCATTATAACCATTGCCACTACCCAAACCATCGTCATAAACCTTATACGCGTTTAGCATGGTATAATCCAATTCTGGGTAAAAAAGTGTGCTGCTTTTTAATTTTTTCATTGGGCGTATAACTTCACTTTTAAAACGTTTCCAAGTAAGTCCTGTTTGTCCAGCAAAATAAGCTATTTTATATATCTGCGCTTCTGATTCTGATAAGTTTGGTGGAATTATAAAATTAGAAACATGATCTGCTTTTTGTCTATTAGGCCATAACAACTTATGACTGTAATTTTCAGGTAATTCTAAAACCTCTAATGGATATCCTTTTTGTTTTGCATACCTCCTATTATTCTCTACTTGGGAGCTTATACCTTTATTTAAATCAATCGTCTTTATATTTGATTTTACCCCAATCAAATTTATTTTCATATTAACTATAGAATCAATCATGCCTTCTCCTCCAGAAGGACTTTTTTGGTAGGATTGAAAAATGGAGTACTTGTTTTCTGGTATAATCTTTGTTTTTTGTTTTCGACTTTTAGAAGTAATAGCCGTTGTAGCATTTAATGTGAGTGCATTTAATGAAGAAACCGCGTAGTACGTACTATATAGTCTAGATTTCCATTTTGGTCTATCTCCAAAACCTCCATCGTAATTTTGAAGTGAATTTAACCAGGTAATACATTTTTTAGTGTTTTTAGGTTTAACTCCCAATGCATTTAAAGCTTGTATTGCAGACCAAGTATACCAAACATCTGCTTTATTACTAGTTTCTTTACTATCTGGACTATATTTAAACCCGCCTTCCTTTGTTTGACACGATTGAAGCCAAGCAATACATTTCTCTGTATTAGGGATTTCCTTGCCTAAACGCTTTAATGTTAAGATTGCATAACTAGTAATTATTAAATTTGTTTCAGCATTTTCAGCGGTAGGCGAATCTGTAACATCATCCACAAAAGCACCATTCTCTGCCTGTCGCTTTATTAAATAGTTTTCTACATACTTTTTATTTGAAACATTACCATCTAACAAATACAATGCTCCCAACATATGCCACAGTGATGGTATATCAAAAAAATGCCCCTTAGTATATCCTCTTACCTCTAAGTAATTTTCTCTTGGCTTAAATTTAATGTCCCAGTTCTGGTTTCGTTTTACTCCAATTTCAAAATCTACATGAGTGCTATTAAAAAGTTTGTACAAATGAGCTTTTTGAAAAAAGGACCAATACCAAGGTCCATTTTTTCTAGAATTTATCTCAATCCAAGATTTATTACCATTTTCAAAAGCTTCTTTTTCTCTTGGTATTTCTGCTCCAAGAATTTTAAGCGTATGCAAGGCTGGATAATTCCAAGCTAAATCTGTATATTCTTTATTATGTGGGCCAAAGGCACCGTTCTCTTTTTGATGATCTATTAAATAAGATACAACCGAAGAAGCATCAATATTTTTTTTCTGTGCAAAATTTACAAGAGAAATAAAGCATATAGAAAGAACGACTACATGTTTTGCAAACTTATTAATCATATATAGTTCTATTTAAAAATTACTGCTTGCTAAAAAACTCTACATCATAACGTGTGTTTTCAATTAACTGCTCTATTTTTTCAACAACATCTGGGTGCTTACTTGCTATATCATTAGTTTCTCCTATATCTGTGCTTAAATCGTAAAGTTCTAGTTTTGCATTTGGATTCTTTGCTATACCACTTCTAACAGCTTTCCAATTATCCATTCTTACAGCTTGACTTTCAAATGAATTTCTTTTCTTAGGGTCGCCACCTTCTTTCCATCCATAATGGTACTTATAAAATTCCCAATATAGAAAATCATGTTCCTTTTGTTCTTTACCATGTAATTCTGGAAGAAAAGAAATTCCATCTATATTTTTAGGAGGTTCTATTCCCGCAATTTCACAAGCGGATGGTAAGAAATCTGAAAAATCAGATATTAAATCACTTGTTGTACCTGCTTTAATTTTACCTGGCCAACGCACAATCATTGGAGCTCTTACGCCGCCCTCGTAAAGGTCTCTTTTAAATCCTCGTGACGGACCATTACAATCGTAATACTTATTTACATCGCGCGTTGGTCCATTATCACTTGAGAATATTACAATGGTATTTTCATCAATATTTAAACTTTTAAGCAACTCAATTATTTTTCCAATATCGCCATCCATGCGAGTAATCATTGCCGCATAATTTTTAATTGGCTGTGGCATATCTAAATCTGAATAAGGTGCATCGTCAGGCACTTGATACTTACTATGCGGAATCGTATAAGGCAGATATAGAAAGAAAGGTTCTTCTTTATTTTGCTTAACAAAATCCAATGCCTTATTAGTGAAAAGATCATGACTATATTGTATCTCTTGCTTATTTACATTTTTTTCTAACGCATATTTCTCTTCATTTTCCCATAGGTATTCTGGATAATATTCGTGAGCATTACGCTGATCGAGATAACAAAAAGAATAATCAAAACCTTGGTTGTTTGGACCACCTACAGATTTTGGACCTCCTAATCCCCATTTCCCTATAACCCCAGTTTTATAACCGTCATTTTTCAGGATTTCAGCAACTGTTACTGTACTATCTGGAATTGGTAAATTTCCTTCCTCTTTTATTGAAAAATTACCTCTTATGTAAGCATGAGCTGTATTTAACCCGGTCATAAGTACGCCTCTCGAAGGTGCACAAACCGTACTTCCTGAGTAATGTTGTGTAAATCGCATACCTTCATTAGCCATTCTATCAAGTACAGGAGTTTTAATTATTTTTTGTCCATAACTTCCCAAATCTCCATAACCCATATCATCAGCAAGAATATATATAATGTTTGGTTTTACTGATGGTGCCTCTTGAGGTTGCGTATCAGATTTCTCCTTACACGACTGACCCAAAATAACTATAAGCCCCATAATTATTAATAGGTATTGACTTTTACAAATTTTATTAATTATCATTTCTTTATATTTTGTATTAATTGTTATAGGGTGTATTTATTGGTATTATATTTTTATTTTCTATCCTTACTTAATAAAGTTTTTTCCCAATAATTTAAGTATGCTTCATCAGAAATATCTGGAGAGAGTCCTTTTGCTTCCATCTTCTGCTTAAATTTACCTTGCATTAATTGATTTGCAAAGTCTATTTCTTTTTGGTCCTCTGGATAAGTTCCTAAATCTGTATCTTTTAACCATTTGTCTAGCGCATTTTTATGTTTAATTTTTTCAGAATTGTGTGCTTCGGAATCAGCCAAATTATGTAATTCAAAAGGATCGGCGCTCAAATCATAAAATTCTTCCGAAGGTCTAAATTTACTAAAGAATGGTGCTTGATCTGCATTAAGCTCTCCTTTCTTATACATTACTTGCATTAAGGTTAACACCGGGTAAAAATTCTTCTTATAGGCATTAAACTGAGTGTAAGGCCTATCTGTATAATAATTTCGAATGTATTTATATTTTTTACTTCTTACCATACGTATTCTGTCTACCGTCTCATCTCTACGATCTCTCATTGCATAAACATAGTCTCGTTGAGAATCACTTTGAAGAAAGTCTTTACTCTGAATGTATTCTGGAACCGTTGCATTTGCGATTTTCAAACTTGTAGTTGCTAGGTCTAAATTATTTATGAGTTGATCATTTACAGTTCCTGGTTTTATTTTTCCTGGCCAACGCATTATAAAAGGTGTTTGGATGCCCGCATCATATAAAAACTGTTTTGATCTTGCCATAGGTCTTCCTTGATCTCCTATAAACATAACTACAGTGTTTTCAGAAAGGCCTTCTTTGTCCAATTTATTAAGTATTTCTCCAACCTCTTTGTCTACTTGTTGAACAGTTTCCAAATACATAGCCCAATCTTTTCTAGCAAGGGGATGATTAACATAATAAGGCGGAAGCTTTACATCGTTTGGATTTATTGGATGTACCGTATCCTTAACAAAAGGTCTATGTGGATACTTTATTTGAATCTGCGAAAAGAAAGGTTGTCCTGATTTTCGATTTTCCCATTGCTTACCATCAAAAAGATCTTCTTGTGTGTGGATAAAATTATAATCCGTTTTACCCTTATTCGTCACATAATAGCCTGCATTCTTAAAGTATTCGGTAATAGGTTTAACATGATTAGGTAGTGAATCTTTAAATTGTGTTCTATGTTGATGACAATTAATACTTGTAGGGTACATACCAGTAATCATAGACGATCTACTCACAGAACAAACAGCCGAAACTGTAAACATATTAGTATAACGCGCTCCTTGACTAGCGAGTTTGTCAAGATTAGGTGTGTAAATTAAATCATTTCCATAACACCCTAAATCTACACCTAAATCATCTGCTATAATCCATAAAATATTGGGTTTTTTCTCTGATAAGGCTTTATTATCATTTATAGCCTTACTATTTTTATCAGAACTTGAATTCAGACATGACGTCATTACAAGTAAAATTCCAATATTTAAATATTTAATTATTTTAAGCATATTGCGTGGTGTTTAGTTTATTCGGATTTAATTCTTTTTGCTTATTTCGGGTTTAATTTCAAAACTATAGGCATAACGCTTGTTTTTCAAACGGTAAGGTTCATGTGGTTTTGATCTCATAGTCCAAGTATCATCGCCACCAAGTCCCATTTGCTTATAATCTATATTTAAGGTAATAAAATCTCGTTTTGGAAGCTCTACAATATGTTTAAATGTTTCTAAATCGAGCATAGAATATGGCCATGCACTAACACTTAAAGGTTGTAAACCTCTTACATGCCAGCCTATGTTTTCGTTATCTAATAAATTAAACCATTTAACTTGAGTACGATTGCTGCTTTCTTGAGGTTTAACATAATTCACAAAATCTTTAGTAACCTGTGCGCTATAATCTCCAAATGCAGCTCCTTTATTTCTATCTGAATAATTTTCATGAGGTCCTTTACCAAACCATTGCATATTTTCTAAGTTTTTAGAAACTTCCATTTGAACGCCAAAGCGCGGAAGTTCTGGTAGGTCCTCTGATCCAGGCATATAAACACAGGTAACTTTTATATAACCATTTGGTTGAATTTGATAAGACATTTTATACTTAGAATCCATGTTTTTCATGCTATAACTTGCTTCTATCTCAACAAGTTTTGCTTCACTATTAATTTTAAAATCATCTAATATTAAATTGTCAGCTGCGGTTTTCCACACAGCTTGATGTTTACCAACCTTTGAACCTCTCTCATCATTATCTGTAATTGGGCGCCAAAAATTAGGTTTCATTTCTGAAAATAAAATGTCCTTATCATTAATTTTATATGAACTTAAGAAACCAGTTTTTTTATTAAACGATATTCTAGTATGATCACTTTTAAGTTGTAGTGTGTTTTTATCATTTAATATCTCAATTTCAGAAGATGTAGAATTGTAAGTGGTACTAGAATAGCTTTCATCATAAGGAATTTCAAACTGATCCCAACCTACAACATCGCCTTTTTGTGCCCAAAGCGTGTTTTCTTTTAATTTAAAACTCACAGTAATATAATATGATTTACCAGGAGTAAAATTTGGAAGTTTATAAGGTAATTTTACCTCAACGGTTTCTTTTGGCTTTATATTTAAATCATTAATTATTCCAGTTTGTACTACTTTTCCATCTTCTTCAAGTTTCCATTCTAACTCATACTGACTTAAGTTTAGAAAATTGTGTCTATTTTCCACGTTAATAAGGCCCTTATCAATGGATACAATACTTGCCGTCATTGGCTGAAATATTTTTTTACATTCCCAAGCTGCCGGTTGTGGTGTTTGATCTGGGAAAATGACTCCGTTAATATTGAAATTCTCAGAATTAATAGTATCTCCAAAATCGCCACCATAAGCCCAAAATTCTTGACCGTTTTTATCTTTTTTAATAAGGCCTTGATCTGTCCAATCCCATATAAAACCACCAATCATTCTTTTGTTTTCACGAATAGCGTCCCAAAACTCTGCTAGATTTCCTGTGGAATTACCCATAGAGTGTGCATACTCGCACCACATTACTGGTCGGTCATCTCTAACATCATTTGCAATTTCAACAACTTCTGGAATTGAAGTATACATACGGCTTACCACATCTACATATCCAGGATCTAACGTACTATCTTCATATTGCGCACCCTCATAATGAATAAATCGAGTTGGATCATATGATTTTATCCACCCTGCCATAGAAGCATGATTAGGTCCCATTCCAGATTCATTTCCTAATGACCAGCCTATTATTGAAGGATGATTTTTATCGCGCTCTACCATACCAATAGCACGCTGTAAAAATGCTGAATTCCAATTAGGATTATTTGTTAATTTACCACCTACACCATGAGTTTCAAGGTTAGCTTCATCTAAAACATAGATTCCATATTCATCACACAGCTCGTACCATCTAGGATCGTTAGGATAATGTGACGTTCGAACGGCGTTAAAATTAAATTGTTTCATTAATTCGATATCCTTAAGCATTGTTTTCTCATCTACAACCTTACCTGTTCTTTCATTATGATCATGACGATTTACTCCATATAATAATATTGCTTTACCATTTACCCATAATTGGCCATCCTTAGTTTCTACTTTTCTAAATCCAATTTTAGAACTTCGTGCCTCTATTATATTGTTATTTTCATCTTTTAGTTTTATAACCAGATTATAAAGGTTTGGCGTTTCTGCAGACCATTTCTTAGGATTTTCAACGTTTTCTTTTAATAATGCAAATTCTGTAGCTCCACTATAAGGGTATTTTTCATTTATAATGTCATTTACATCTTTTGCAAGTGGATTTTTTAAAACTGAATGCCCTTTATCATCATATAGCGCTACTTCAATATTCCATCCATTTAATGTTTTATTAGTTTCATTAACAATTTTTGGTCTTATTTCTAAAACAGCATCTTGATAGCTACTATCTAAATTTGTACGAACAAAAAAGTCTTGAATATAAGTGTGAGGTGTGGCCTCTAAATATACTTCTCTATGAATACCGCTTAAGCGCCAATGGTCTTGATCTTCAAGATAACTTCCATCACTCCATCTAAAAACTTTTATAGCCAATTTGTTTGTTCCCTTAGTTAAGTATTTTGTTATATCAAACTCAGCAGGTAAACAACTATCTTCGCTATACCCTACTTTTTTTCCATTAACCCACACATAAAATGCAGAACTTACACCTCCAAAATGTAAAACCACTCTTTCGTTTTTCCAATTAGCAGGAATTTTAAATTCTTTAACGTAACAACCTGTAGGGTTATCATTAGTTGGAACGTAAGGTGGGTTTACTGGAACAAATGGATATATTGTGTTTGTGTAAATTGCAGTACCATAGCCTTCTAATTCCCAGTTGGCAGGTACTTTTATATCATCCCACTTAGAGGTATTAAACTTATTTTCATAAAAATCCTGTGATGATTCCGCTATCGTTTCTGACCATTTAAATTTCCAATTACCGTTAAGAGAATGGTATCTATCAGAATTAATTTTATTTCCAATAATCGCATTTTTTTCACTTTCATATGAAATAGAAGTTGATCGAGCTGGTAGTTTATTAATACCAAATACTGCAGGATTTTCCCAATCATTATTTTGTGAAAGAATTAAATTTGAAGAAAAAGTGATACATATAATTGATAAAATTCTTAATATTTTCATTGAATTTAAGTAAGTAGCATCTCTAAAAAATGCTGTTAATAAAACTTGATAGCGGTATTGGAAATACAAATTAATTATAATACTATTATTTAAAATTTAAATTAAAAGATGGAATATATTTCCCCTATTTATTTACAACCAGTTTTTTAATACTATCTCCATTACTATCTCCCTTTATTCTAACAACATAAACACCATTATTTAAGTTTGAGATATTAATCTTGCTATCTATAATTTCATTTGATTGTAAAACTAGTTTACCAGTAATGTTATAAATACTAACAGAAGACGCTAATTGATTTAAGCTATTAACATAAAGCACATCTCCTTTAGTTGGGTTTGGATACATTTTAAAAGCTTTGTCATTTGTTACTCCATCTTCAATATTTAAAGTTACATAGCTAAATTCAGATGCAACATTATCAATAGTTACTGTATCCCCAGCTTCTGCATCTCCTCGAAATCTAAGTCTAAAAAGAATCTTATTAAATGGTTGAGAAACTGCTTTACTAATTTCTATGGTTTCCCATGTATTTATAGCATCTATACCTATTGATCCTGAGTTTATGGTTTCAACAGTATTATCTGCCGCATCAAAAGTCCTTATAGAGACTTGAAATTGTGCACCAGCATTTGTAGCCATAGCATCTAATTGAGCCGTAACTTCTGATGGATTTACAGTTTGTCCAAAATCAAAAACCACATTATCTATACTATTACCCTGAGAGGTTATAGGTCCATCAAAAGCAATTTGAATTGCATTTGCACTTCCATTTCCTGCAACAGCAGTTGGACTGCTCATAGATACATCTGAACCGTTTAAAGTCCAATCATGCAAAGGGCCTGTTTCAAAACCTGGATTACTAACGTATGCACTTTCTGATGTTATTGTTATTAATGTTATTGTTATGCTCTCAATTTTAAGCGTTCCAGTAACACCTGTAGCTGCATTTTTATTTGCTCTTAATGAGAACCTTTCAATTCCGCCATCCGTATTATCTGTGTTTCTAGGCACATCAAATTCAAAAGTAGACGTTCCGCTACCAGCAGTAACTATAGGCATTGTAAATGCTGTAGACTCTGCAGCTGTAAAACTAATACTCCCTTCATCTAAATTTACAAATTGCCATTTATCGTTATCTGTAGCATTTTCTGCAACTATGGTAACTCTAATTGTTTGATTAGCAGCAACTGCTAATAATGGAGCAAAAAATTCGCTTCTTATTTGAGGAAACCCAGTGCCCACTCCTTTGCCCTCAGCAAATAAGAAACCACCCGATGGGTTTGGTGATGCTACGGCTATATCTAATCCTCCATCTGTCCATCCCTCAGTATCATTATCTACATCAAAAGTGTAATCTTTTAATTGTCCTATTGCTAAAAAAGGTAATACCATTAAAATGCATAAAATTGTAATTTTTTTCATAATCTGTTTTAGTTTTTAATTAATAATTTGTTCTTAGTTAATAACCTATTTAAATAGATTAATTGTAAAAGATAAAATCCTTAACTAAATGCTTAATTTCAAAAACTCATAAAAACAACGACTGTTTTCTTTTAGCGCGAAACATTAAAAATTTAAACTTTCTTAATAATTTATTTTAAAATAAATCAAGATTATCGCTTAGATTTTATAACAAGTAAATAATTGAGGTATTTTAGATATTCAAATATAAATTGCACCTGCCAATTTTATTAGGTCAAATGATGCAATCAATAGGGCGTATTAACCAAAAGACTCCTTATTCCCTTTAAAATCTATATATTCTTAAATTCAAATCATTTTAAATTCATATAAAATAGGCTTAGTCTAAGCCTGCTATTATAAAATAATGAATCAAACATTTTATATAAATACATCTCTCAACTATATGCTTTTTTTGGAATATTTTAAAGCTTAATTAACGTGGAAAAATTACTATTTCGCTATCTCTGTAATGCTAATATTTTTATTTCAATTCTAATGCTTCAACATTTTTATAATCTGTCCCCCTTATACTTTCAAAATTAGCAACCATGTCTTTTACTTTTTCTTTGTTCGATTTTGCTAAATTATTTTGTTGGCTTACATCATCTTTTAAATTGTAAAGCTGATAATCTTTAGAGTTACCAACCTCAATATTTACCAATTCATTTATTGCTTTACCTTTATACGGTGGAATCATTACCCAGTCTCCTTCTCTATAAGCTGTTCTTGTTGTTGCTTCAATAACCACATTCCCTCTACCCTTTTCAGATTTCCCTAAAAGCGTGCTTAATAAATTTTGACTATCTGTAGTATTAACTTCAATATTTGTTAATTCAGCTATAGATGCTAAAACATCTAATTGAGACACTAAGGCATCAGAAACAGTAGGTTCAATTTTTCCTTTCCAATATGTAATAAAAGGTACTCGTGTTCCTGCTTCTAGCAAACTATACTTACCACCTCTTAAACCTCCTTTTGGGTCATGTTCCCCTAATTTTTCGACAGCATCGTCAAAATAGCCATCATTTAAAACCGGGCCATTATCACTAGATAAAATAATTAATGTGTTTTCTAAAATACCCTTTTCTTCAAGTGTTTTTATAAATTCTCCAACAGCCCAATCTGCTTCTACAATAACATCTCCTCGGGGTCCTAAACCAGAAGCTCCTACAAATCTTGGATTTGGTGTGCGTGGAACGTGCGGTTGTTGCATGGCATAGTATAAGAAAAATGGTTCTTCTTTATGTGCTTCAACATATTCCTGAGCTTTAACTAAAAAATGATCTGCCATATCCTCATCAATCCATTTTGCAGACTCGCCACCTTTCATATAACCAATTCTAGGAATACCATTAACAATACTACTGTTGTGCCCATGGTGCCATTTCATTCGTAATAATTCAGGGTTTTCTTTTCCTGTTGGTTCTCCTTCAAAATTCTTATCATAATTAACTTTAATAGGGTCTTTTGGGTCTAAATTGGCAACAAAACCATTATCTATATAAACCGTTGGCACTCTATCTTGAGTAGCCGCCATGATATAGGAATAATCAAACCCTACCTCGTTTGGTCCAGGAGTTACTTTTTTGTTCCAATCAACTAATCCTGTACCTAAACCAAGGTGCCATTTACCAACAACGCCTGTATAATATCCATTTTCTTTAAGTATTTTAGGAATTGTTATTTGTGCTGTATCAATAATTAATGGCGCTGTTCCTGGTAAGATTTTAGCATCTTTATTACGCCAAGGGTAAACACCTGTAAGCAAGCCATATCTGCTTGGTGTACATGTTGCAGAGGTAGCATAACCGTTTGTAAATTTTACACCTTCATTAGCCAACTTGTCTATGTTTGGTGTTTTTATACCTTTTGCTCCGTAAACGCCTAAATCTCCATAACCCAAATCGTCAAGATAAATAATAACAATATTTGGTTGCTTATTTATGGTTGCTTCGTTTGTGGCAGCTGTAGTTGTTTTGTTATCACTTTTACATGCTACAAAAACTATCGCAAAAAGAATTATTGCTAATTTTTTCATAATAAAATTTGATGTTTTTTAATTAGAAAGATTACGAGACTGTGCTGTAAGTCTATTATTTAACTGCGCTTGGTATAATGAAACCGGTAAGACACTTTTATTAATGTCTCTAAAATACAGGAAATCAGATTGTCTGTCTTTTATATCTGAGTTAACCTGTATATTTTCATAATTAGAGATAGCTCCTGCTACAATTGTACCTGGAAAATAGATATAATCATCTGTTTCATTGCTAGTCCCAAATTTCTTGTTTTCGTATACCCAATATCTAAAAAGATCATCGTCTTTTTCTAAGCCATCAAATGTCACGTTCCAAAATGTGTTTCCTTTAGCTGTATGAGGTAAATTAAATGTTGCACCTCCTCCAGTAATATTGTTAAAACCTGTAATTAATTCAAAGAGATTATCCGCTGGTGGTGCAAAAGTTTTATCTCCAAACCCATGGAAATCAAAATTTGCTTTCAGCTCATTTTTCTTTAAGTCATAATGAATATTTCTAAAAACATTACCATAGCTATTACCTTCTGCACTTAACATGTGGGTGAAATTGGCTTCAAAATTTACATTCTGAATTAAATTATCATTAGCATGAGAATATACTTTTATGCCGTAATGACCATTGTAGCCAGAAATATTAATATCTTCTACGGTAACATTCTTACTATCTAATAGGCTAATGCTACAATTATAATTTTTAATAGTTACATTTTTTATCCAACTATGAGACGTACGTACAAATTGAATAGCATTCCAACCATAGTCCATAATTAAACTTTCGGCCTTATTGGACGATTTACAACCATGATGACAGTAATCGCCTTTCCATTTGCTAGCAAAAGTGATATTTTCTACTCCAATACCACTTAACATTGGCGCTGCTGCTACTATAGGATTAAATTCTGTTTTAATATCAACTCGACAAGGTTGCTTTAAATATATGTCTTGTTTTGAAACACGATCTACTTCTACTAACCATTGGTAGGATGCTGCCTTATTTTTACCAGCTTCAATAGCGTTTTTCATATAAGGTTTAAACGTATGCCACGGATTCATAATTTCATGAATTAAATTACCGCTATCCGTGGTATTATACATCGCTATTAATATAAAATCTCCAGGACTAATTCCAACTGTAGATTCTACGCTTAATACTTTACTTCCTTTATTAGAATTTTTTAATACTTTGGTAAGCTCTTTTGCAGGATAAATATTTCCCGATACACCAACGCCAGTAGCTCCTACAAATACGTCTTTACTTTCTACTCCAGCAGGTACTCCCCAAAACTTATCTGTGCCTTGTAATGTATTCCCAACTCTTAGAATTGCTGGAGATAGCCACGGACTTTTTTCTAATTGAATTAAGGTTTGACAATCCATAAAAACCGTATTTTTATCTCCTCTTAATACAACATTAGAATAGTCTATAGTTAGAAAATTCTCTTCCGCTTCAATACTATTAAGGTTATACTCTCCTGATGGGAAAAACAAAACGCCGCCGCCTAACCGACCAATACTGTCTATTAGCTTTTGAACGTTTGTAGTTTGATCTAATTTAGAATTTGCCAATACACCATACTTCGTTACATCTATAAGAACTGGTTTTGCAGGTATTTTTTTTTCCCCATATTTATAACCAGCATATGAAAAATTAGGAAGTAAAGATGTGTCTGGATTCTCAATAGAAGCCGTATATATAATTGACTCTTCTTTAGTTTTACAGCCTATAATTATTATAGATAATAGAATAGTGCATAAATAAATACTATATTTTTTCATGTTTTAATTCAATTTATTGTAAGCAGCAAGCTAGTGTTTAATCAATTTTTTAATTATAGAATTATTATTGTTATCGGTAATTCTTGCGATGTACATAGCATTAGTAAAGTTGTCCATATTTACTTCCATTTTACTACTTTGATTATAATTGCTAATACTTTTAACAAGCTTACCATCAATACCTATAATTTCAATTTTTGTAATATTATCTGAATGATTTATATAAAACCTACTTGTAACTGGGTTTGGGTAAATTATTGGATTAAAATTGATTTCTTTTTCATTTTCAGCAATATCTAAAGTTTCTTTAGTAGCAGAAGCTTTAGCTGTGTTATTGTTAGCACCATATTCTAAAACCAAAACAGGTCTATGAGAGGCAACAGCCTCTTTCGAATAAAATTTTATTAAGGAACTTGAATTAGTTGATACATTTATTGATGCCTTTTTGTTATTTTCTATTTGATTAATAATGTACGCGGTAACATCCCATTCTGCAGTTTCATCAGATGTTGTTGCCGTTTCAAGTATACTATCTATTATACTACTACCTGAATCATCTTGAAGTAAATCGTTCCATATAACAACATCTTCATCCCAATTATCTTTTGCAATCGATTTCAGGTTTATAATATCTGTATCTGCTCCAGAACTAATAGATTTTGCTGTCATTATCAATTTTGCAGAGGTTATGGTTTCTGTTGCAGACGATAGATCAAACCTTAAAAAAGACTCACGCTGAAACCCTGTGTTACCTTGCTTATTTACCAATTCATCATCATTACCAAAATTAGTCGCTGCTTGACCACCATCGCGAACATAGGTATCTGCAACAGCCTCAAAGGATGCTTCATTATCTACTATAGTATAGGTATGAACGGTGTTAATTCCCATAGTAACATTAGCAGGGTTTGATAAAGTAATAATTACAGTCTCATCATTTTCTATATTAGTATCATCTATAATATTTGAAATTACAATATTAGAACTAGATTGCCCTGCAGATATGGTTAAAGTACCATTTGCAAGTGTATAATCTTTTCCGCTACCTGTATTTGTTGCTGTACCTGTTACTGTATAATCCACAGTTACATTAGAGCCACTAACAGAAGAGAGAATTACCGGTATATCAAAACTACTAACAGACTCTAAACCACTTGAAATTACATTTTCAAACTCAATTTTAGGTTGGGCAATTTCTAGAACCAAAACTGGTCTTAGAGCTGCGTTAGAACTTTCTTGAGAATGAAATTTAATATTCGATTGTGTTACATCTGATGATAGATGTATGGATACTTCTTTTTGTGGGTCTTCATCCAACTCCGATTGTATATATTTAGTGAGGTCCCATTTTGCGGTTTCGCCAGATGCAAATCCTATTATTTCAGTAATTGCAACTTCTTTATTATTTTCATCAGGCTTGTTATTCCAAGTAATTGTGCCTTCATCCCAATCATCATCATTATCATCTATTGATTTAATAATTATATTAGAAGTGTCTTCATTAGTACCAACAGCGCTTAATGTCATTCTCAATTTAGCAGAGATTACTGTACCATTAACAGAAGATAAGTCAAACTTTAAAAAAGATTCTCGCAAAAAGTCTGTACCGCCTTGTTTAATAATTAATTCTGATTGATTTCCATAGTTATCATTAGCATAAGAACCGTCCCTAACATAAGAATCCTCTGAAGAATTATAAGATGTTTCATCGTTATCTACAATAATATACGTGTGCAAAACATTATTAACTAAGTTAGCATTATCAGGGTTTAATAATGTAATAATAATGGTCTCATCTTCTTCGATATCCGAATCATCCACAATATTTGTTATTGAAATATTAGCGCTCAGTTGATTTACTGGTATAGTTAAGGTACCGTTTGCAAGTGTATAATCTTTTCCTGGACCTGTTCCTTTTGCCGTGCCTACTACCGTATAATCTACCTCAACAACAGAGCTGCTAGCTGAAGAAAGACTTACTGGTATATTTACACTACTATTGGACTCTATTCCATTTGAAATTGAACTATCGAATTGTAGTGTAGGTGCAGCAAACTCTAAAACCAAAACAGGTCTTTGTGATGCATTTGTATGATCTTTAGAATAAAATGATATACTAGAAGTCGTTTCCTTTGTAGAAACATGTAGTGAGGTTTGTTGTTTATTTAATTCTAATTCTGATTGGATATAACTAGAGATATCCCATTCAGCTGTTTGACCAGATAATGTTGCTGTTTCATCAATTTTATCTACTACACTAATATTTTCTTGTGGCTTATTTACCCATTCAATACCACTTTCTGTCCAAGCGTCATTACTTACCGATTTAATAGTAATATTATCTCCTGTGTTTGTAGAACCACCAACCGTACTTGTTGTCATTCTTAATTTTGCCGAAACCACCGTTCCACTAACAGACGACAAATCAAATTTCAAAAAAGACTCACGCTTAAAATCATCATTAGTAACTTGCTTATTAACTAATAAAGTATCATTACCAAAATTATCATCGTCATATGTACCACCACGAACATAGGCATCTGCTAATGGCTCAAACTCTACAGTTGAACTTTGAAATTTAGTGGTATTATTATCAACAATATAATGTACAGATGAACCTCTATAGTCCTTTGTTGGCATAATACAGTTTAAACTTCTAGTGTCATTAATTCCAGGTAAATTTACCAACACATCTATTGAAGTTTGAATTTGTTTTGGATCTGAAATATATAAATCTACTGCGCTGCTGTTGAAATTTTTAATCATTAACACACAAGGCTTATCAACAGTAATACGAATACCGTTTCCATTATCGTACGTTGTAGCCTCATGAAAAACTATTTGCAATATTTCATTTCCAGAAACATTTTGTATTACGGCTTGTATTGAAGCTGTATTTTCTAAAATTTCTACTGGTAATTGACCAAAATCTACCATGTCGTTTGCAGTATCTGCAGCAGGAGCAACAATATAGCTATAGCTTTGGTTTTGTATATCATCATTTTCTCCATGATCTACCCATAGTTGAAATGTATTGTCACTTTGAGTATTAGTATTTGAGTTAAGATCACTAACATCCGACCATTTTCCTGTTTTTAAAGTATTATTAACTGATAATTTATTACCTGCTGGAAAATAATATCCAATATTATCATGATGTATCCATGTATTAGAATTTTGATCGGTATAAGTCTCATTAGTATCATTAGCCAATACTTGCTGAGCTCCTGATCCTACTTTTACTGTAACATCTCCATCTAAAAGCACTTGATTTACAGACGTTGTTAATTTCCCTGTTGTGTTAGCACTAATGCCAGCACCAAGACAAACAATATAATTATCTAGAAAAAACCAAGATTTTTTAGCTATTACTCCTGTTCTAGAATCATAATAATCTTGTACAGCAGCACCATGTATACTATCAGAAACACCACCAACAAAATCGGTTTCTCCCAAAGTACACATCCAGTTTTGCCCGCTTCCAAATACTGAGCAATCATATAATAAAGGATCGTCGGAAACAGCTGTAATGCCTGGTATTTTTGTCCAATCCATTAAAGGTAGAAGATCTTTAATATATTCATCACCATCAACCATAAAGTAAGTAGCCCCACTAGAAAGATGCCAACCTAATCTATTCTGACCTTTAGAATTTTCTGTACCTATTACCCTTGTAGATTTAGAACGAACCGATGCATAATAGCCTTCATTAGAAGAAGTTGCCGCATCAAACTTAACGCGTTGTGTCATATAATCTGAACGAAAATATTGAGTATTTCCAAATTTTAAACCATCACCTTCAAATGGTGTTTTTGTTTCATCTTGACGCTCTAGAAAATCTGAATAGTTCGAAGCATTATTAACATCAAAAATGGCCATTTTTTCAAGAGGCCCCTTATTTGGCTTTAAACTTTTTACACTTGGTTTTTTATTAGTTGATCCAGAACCGCTTGAACCTCCACCAGTAGAAATGTGTCTACCACCAACACTCCAATCCACATTTGGACCAACAAAACCGTTAGCATAGCCATTGTGAATAAATGAACTTAAAATTTCTAATTTTGAAGGATCTACCGGTATACCACTATTTAAAAAGAAGAAAATCTCTGTAGCAGATATTATAAATGATTCCCCGTAGGTTGTGGTTTGCATTTGTGCGTCGTGTTGCTGAAAAGACCAATCTGACTTAATACCATCACTAAAATTTGGCGAAGCAGATTCAGTTGTACCATTCGCTAATCGTACTATAAAATAGGTCTCCTCAATTGTTGCTGCACCTAATGACTGATTATTAGTAAGGGCTGCTCTGTTTAAATGATGCGCTAAAACATCTAGAGAATTGGCACCATTATCTTCGCGTTGCTTTATCTCAGCCATTTTATCGATATAAGAATTAATTAACAATCTTGGCAACTGAATTTCTCCATCTTCCATGAGTATTAATATTTTTCCATATTCAGTAGGTAACCCTATTTGGTTCGCGAAAAAATTATTGAATTCGAAATTAAAAAATTCATCTTTCCAATACTGAAGTGCAAGTACAATTTTATTATATAGATTAACATCTTGATAGTGTATACTTTCATCGCTAATATATCCTGCTACCATGGTAAATATTCTTGTCATGTGCTTTTTAACAAAAGCCGATTGTAGATTTCGGTTTTCGTTTAAATAATAATTAATATCATCACTATTAAAGGTAACACCGTTGACTACATATGTCCCTTTCATATCCAGAAACTGCCCATTAGCATCAACTAAACCCATATGATCGGTTATAAACGGATCATAAGTATCTTTAGTTTGGCTAGTGAATTTATAATCATCAATCAACGTGGTTTTATAAATATCAAAATCAATATTTTGGGCACTAACACTAGTGTTTAAAATAATAAAGAATA
The DNA here is from genome assembly GCF_046736315.1 of Algibacter sp. AS12. NCBI lineage: Bacteria > Pseudomonadati > Bacteroidota > Flavobacteriia > Flavobacteriales > Flavobacteriaceae > Algibacter > Algibacter sp. AS12. The sequence goes on along the minus strand of NZ_CP151841.1, from coordinate 3,292,757 downwards.
AAAAAAGTAAAACTAGCTTACTATAAAAGGATAAAAATCTTGCCTGCATTAAGTTATTAGTTTCCATGGTTTAGTTTCGTTTAAATTATTACTATTTTTTTGAATAATGGCTATTTACAAATATCTTATAGAGTTATAAATAGTTTTTTTTTAAGCTTATTGAATTCTGAACCCTTCTGGATTTTGAAGCAATTCACTTAAATTAATGGGACTAATAGGTATAGGAACTATATATTGAGCATCTGTTGGAATTCTAACTAAATCGACCGCTTCAGAAGGATCTCTTTTATTAGCCATTTCTGCTACGCGTTCTGTTCTAACCAAATCAAACCATCGTTTATACTCCGCGGCCAGTTCCCAACCCTTTTCGTCTACAATTTCATTTGCAGTTGCGGTAGCAACATCTACAGATCCATCTGGACTTAAATAAGGTAGGCCCGCAGCTCTTCTTTTTACTTGATTTAATGCTTCAATAGAAGTTGCATTCTCACCAATTTGCGCTTGAGATTCAGCATAAATTAATAGAACTTCTGCATATCGATATAAGTCAATTGCTCTGAAACTTTCGGGTCTATTACTAATGGTTAAATCTTCTGAAAGCACATATTTTTTATACATTGGGTGCCCTCTATCAGAATCTGGCCAAGGGATAGTTGCTGGATCTCTAGAAGTTATTACACCACCTGGAGCAAACCTATTAGGAATGTCTGTAATAAACGTAGCGTCTTTTCTAGGTCCTTCAGGGAAATCATTAAAAAATTGTAATTCTGGAAAACAATCTGAAAAACCTCTTCCTTGATGAAATGTGAATGCTGTGGCCTGATTTCCACTAATACTTTGATCATCTGAATATCTTAATGAAAAAATGGTCTCTCCACTAACTGCGCCTTCAGTTGTCCATAAATCCTCAATTGGAAGTAATTCATAATAATTAAAATCTATCACTTCTTTTGATTTAGTTGCTGCAAGTTGATATTTGCTAGCATCTTTAACTGGCCATCCAGCCCACGTTAAATATAAATCGGCAAGTACTGTTTTTGCAAACCCTGCAGATGCACGTCCGGTATCTTCTGTCCCTGGTGTTGGTAGTATAGCTTCGGCAATTAGTAAATCACTTTCTATTAATTGGTAATTCTCTAAAACAGTAGCACGTCTTTCGTTACCAGTTGGCAATACACCATCTAATATTGACGGCATATTACCATAAACTTTTACTAGATTAAGATAAGCAAGAGCTCTAAATACTCTGGCTTCAGCATCAGCTAATTCCAAAAGATTTTGAGAAGCATTAGAAGATTTTAAACCATCTATTAATGTATTACAGTAGTAAATGGTTTGCCAATAGGCATTCCATGGTTCATCCAACCAATTAATATCTGAATTTTCTCCACTTCCATAATCAAACCTATCAAATACTCGCAACGGAGCTTTATTACCCGCGGCCCATGTAGTGATATCGTCTCCACCGTATGTGCCAATTCTTGCACGATGAGGAGCTGCGTGTAATTCTAGAAGTCGTCTATAAATAGGTGCGATATTGGCTTGAATATCTGATTCTGTTTCAATTTTACCTATGGTTAGTAAACTACTAGTATCTTCTTCTAAATCTGAGCATGAGTTGCCTAAAAAAACAACTAATACAATTAATAAAATTTTATTTAAATTTTTCATGTTATTTAGTTTATATTTTTAAAATGAAAGATTAACTCCAAACGTTAAAGTTCTATTAAGCGGAAAAGTATTAAAGTCTATCCCCACAACAGCGTCTTGGTTACTTACGGACGCAGACGCTTCTGGATCAAAACCTGTATAATTTGTTATTACGAATAAATTTTCGACACTTGCATAGACACGTGCATTAGAACATCCTATTTTTTTCAAAAATTCGGCATCTATATTATAGCTTAATGCAATGTTTTTCATACTTGCATAAGACCCGTCTTCTAAAAATTGTGTAGATATGGTCTGAGTTCCATCGGTTCCTGATGGAATATTACTTGGGTTGGTTGGTGTCCACCTATTTCTATAATCACCATGCACCGCATGAAATTGTTGAGCACCTAAGCCCATTAATCGAGCTCTTGCGAAGTTATAAATATCGTTACCTTGAGAACCTGTAATTAAAAAGTTTAAATTCCAGTTTTTATAACTTACATCCCAATTCCACCCCCAAACAAAATCTGGATTACCATCACCAACTTTAGTGATATCATCCGTTGTTATGGCATCATCTCCATTTATGTCTCTGTATTTTGCATCACCAGGAACTCTATTAAATAAAGCCGCTTCTGCTTCTTCTCCTATTTGGTAAACACCTTCGAAAATATAGCCTCTAAATGTGCTAATAGGTAAACCAACTTCAACTCTTGTTGGGCTTATTGGAGAATCTACATTTGAGCCTATTTCTATAAATTCAACATCATCGTTAAGACTTAGTACTTTATTTTTATTACTTGAAAGATTTAATGTTGAGTTTATACTCCAATTATCTTTTCTTAATATTCTGGTTCCTAAAGTAATTTCAAAACCTTTATTCTCTACTTCACCTGCATTAACAAACTTTCTTGTTGGTCCAACAAATTCTGGTAATTGGGTATCAAGTAATAAATCGCTTGTGTTTTTTTTGTAATAATCTAATGATAATGTGATAGCCGAATTGAACAACCCAAGATCTGCACCAACATTTATTTGCTCTGTAGTTTCCCATGTTAAATCTGGATTAGACACTCTATTAGATGGTGCAACTCCTGTGGTTATTGAACCGTCGAACGGATAATTAATATCTGCTCCTAGTACAGCTCTTGCCCTTGTACCAAACGGATTAATACCTTGATTACCCACTTTACCATAACTTACTCTAAATTTAAGATTATTTATGGTTTCTATATTTTTAATAAAATTTTCTTCAGAAACTTTCCATGCTAGAGATGCAGATGGAAAATAGCCCCATTTATTTTTCTGAAAAACACTCGTACCATCAGCTCTTAAAGAAGCAGTAAGTAGATATTTATCCATTAATGAGTAATTAATACGCCCCAGAAAAGATTCTAAATCTCTATTACTTTCCGAATTTTCTACAACTTGAATATTGGCTGCAGACAAATCTTTAAACGTTACAACATCTGTAAAGAAATTACTTGCGGTAATATCTGTACTGTTACTTTTGTTTACAACCAACTCATGTACAGCATCTATTTTTAAACTATTATTTTCATTAATATCTATAGAATAGGTTAGTCTATTTGTATTAAACAAATTAGATATAGATGTGTTTTCTAGAAAAGCAACACCAATTGAACTAGAAATCAATGGATCATAAGCATTATTGTCTCTTTCAGTTCTTACAAGTCCTAAAGAGGAATTTAATACTAAATTCTTAGCGACATCCCAATTAAAATATCCATTTACACTTAAACGATCTGTCGTGTTTTCCCTAATATTATTTTGCGCACCAACTAAAGGGTTTGTATTAGATGTGGCAACATTTTTAATAGAATTAAAATTATAATCACCATCTTCATTAAAAGCAGGTGTGGTTGGATCCCATGCTAAACCTCTACCTATATCTGCTTTAAAACCATTTGTTTCTTCTTGTCCTAAATTGAAATTAAGACCAACTTTTATTTTATCTGAAAGTTTGGCATTAAAATTACTTCTTAAATTAAGTCTTTTAAAGTCCTGATTAATTACTGTAGATTCTGCATCATAATAATTTCCAGAAATATAATAGTCCATCTTTTCACTTCCGCCACTAGCTGAAATTTGAAAGTTATTAGTATATCCTGTTTTTAGTAGACGTTCTTGCCAATCTTGTCCTCCAGAAGCACGCAAAGCGTCAATTTCTTCTGTAGTGTAAAAAGGATTTGGTTGATTTGGATCTACGCCTTCAACAAAATTAACACCTTCTGCAAATTCGGCAGCGCTCATTAAATCTAGTCTTTGAGTGACGCTAGATATTCCAGTAAACATATCCACACTTATTTTTGCCTTACCAGGTTTACCTTTTTTTGTAGTTATCAAAATCACACCATTGGCTCCTCTTGTTCCGTAAATAGCAGTAGCCGAAGCATCTTTAAGCACTTCCATAGATTGAATATCATTGACATTAACCGTTGAAATAGAAACAAACTGCCCATCAACTACATACAATGGATCATTACCACCCGTAATAGAGTTTGCTCCTCTAATACGTATTTTAAAATCACCTCCTGGAGCTCCGCTTGTTTGAGAAACTTGAACACCGGCAGCTCTACCTTGTAAAGCCTGACTTACGTCACTTAAAGGTTGCTTGTCAAAATCTTTTGATGAAACAGATGTTAATGCTCCGGTTAAATCACTACGCTTAGCAGTACCATAACCTACTACCACGACGGCATCTAATTGAGCGGCATCTTCCTCCAATATTATATCGATTGTTGTATTATTACCAACAACTTGTTTTGTTGTTTGGTAACCTAAAAAACTGAAGACAAGTATATCTTTTGATGATGCATTAATAGTGTAATTACCATCAAAATCTGTAGCTGTTCCACTATTAGTGCCTTCTAAAATAACATTAACACCTGGTAACACTATTCCGTTTGTATCTTTAACGACTCCTGTAATTGTGCTCGAATTTTGAGCTGATGCCAATATACTAGCAAAACATATTACGAGTAAAATACATTTTTTTAAAATACGTTCATTCATAATTATTTAATTTTAGTTTAGTTCGTTTTTAGGTATAATTAGTTTTTAGGTAATTTCAATATTTCAGTTCCTAATAATACATAGGCACCAGCTCCATAAGCCATGGTTGTATTTTTATCGGTATCTCCAGGTGCTGCTCCAATAGGTTGTACCCATCCTATCATACCAGTTTCTTCATTTATACATTTTGATAAACTCACCCACGCCTTTTCAACTACAGGTCTATAGCTTTCTTCATCTAACAAACCATTATTAATTCCCCAGGCTAAAGCAAATGCATTAAAAGCTGTACTAGATGCTTCTTTTTTAGGAACATCATTAGGATCTAGTAGGTTACTTCTCCACATACCATCTTCTTGTTGTAAACTAGATATTTTTTTAGCCATCTCCTTAAATAGTTTTATGTAAGGTTGTTTCATTTTTTCATCTTTTATATAAGGAATCTGTCTAGCTAAACCAGCAATTACCCAACCATTACCACGTCCCCAAAACACCTTTTCGCCATTAGGGCTTTTTTTATTAAAAAATCGAGCATCTCGGTAAAACAAATGCTCATCTTTATCATATAAGTAATCATATACATCCCAAAACATATTATCCGCATAATCATAATACTTCTGGTCATTTAAAATTTCGCCAGACATCATATAAACTGGTGGCGCCATAAATAATGCATCGCACCAAGACCAATCTTCTCTTCCTGGAATTGCAGTTGCTACAAGCGAGTCCATACGTTGTTGCAATTTTTCAATATATACTGATTCCTTTTTATGTCTATACAAGTCTAAAAACACCTGTCCACATGCCAAATCGTCTGCATGCCTTAACCTTGGAGCACAATTCCAATCAAATGAGCTACCCCAATCCTCAACAGCGCTTAAATATTTTTCATTGTTTGTAGCTTCATATAAAGGAATAAGCGAGACATAAAAGGTTGAAGGAACCCAACCATTTTCATGATTATTATTTTTCTTTATATTATCTCTTGAAGGATGTTCTAATTCATAATTAGCAACTCTCTCCATATTTGAAATAACAACCTCCTTTTTCAAATAATCTTTATCACAACTACTAGAAATTAGAAATAAAATTGATGTGAGTATTAAAATTGAAATGTATTTCATAATTAAAAATGTTTATTATTATTTGATTGTTACAAATTTTAATAATTCTATCAAAAGTTGTGTTTAGAGAAATTTCAAATATTTGATATTTGTTTCAAAAAAAGATATATCACTTAAAATCTGTTCAAATATTAGGTCATTTGTTGCACATTTCCTCCTTGATTTTTTAAACAACACGATTTAAAATACTAAAAAACAGATGGTTACACTTATTCCAAACTACTAAATTGCTACAATTCGGTTATTTGATGAATTATGCATTTCATTCTTCTTTTCTTTTTAACTAAATTTGAGTACCCAAGTAAATTATATTATGGCCAAGCTTCTTATCAGGTTTTTATTGTTGCTTATTATATCTGCAACATATAATTTACATGCTCAAATTCGTTTTGAAAACCTGAACACTAAAACAGGTTTATCGCAAAACTCAGTTCTGGCTGTATGTCAAGATAGTTTAGGTTTTATGTGGTTTGGAACTGTAAAAAATGGTCTAAACAAATATGACGGTAAGACATTTACATATTTTAAGAATAAAGAAAACGATTTAAATAGCCTATCCTCAAATGATATTACAAAACTTCTAGCTGGTAATAAAGGCTCTATTTGGATAGGAACAGATAATGGACTAGACTATTACAACGCTTTTAATGCAACTATAACTAGAGCAACCTATAAAACCGAGAGCGGTATAATTAATCGTTTAGAAAATTTAGTGGTAAAGTCTTTAAAAAAAGAGAAAGATGGCACCATTTGGGCAGTTACTTCAAAAGGTTTATTCGTAAAAAGTCCAAAAACTAATGCTTTTAAAAAGCAAATAACGCCATTATCTTCTTCAATTTTAGACATAGAACCACTTGAAAATGGTATGTATTTAATATCTTCAGGTAAGTTTATTTACGAATACGATAAAGCAAAAAATACGCTTCACAAAGCTGATTTTATAGATTCTAATAAAATTTCTTATATAAATACTATTTATAAAGATACTTCTGGCAATATTTATTTTGGCAGTAACTGGAATGGGTTTGCCGTATTACTAAAAAATGAAGAAAAGACCAAGTACTATTTAATGGGAGAAACTCCTGCTTTAAAAAATGGTATTATTAGGTCGTTTTGTGAAGGTAAAAATGGTAAGATTTACATCGGGACTTTTAATGGTTTATATGTTTTAAATTTAAAAAAACATAAATTAAAAGGCTATTTCTCTGATCAAAAAAATAATATAGGTCTAACTCATAACTCCATACACGGCATAATTAAAGATGTTTCAGATAACATATGGTTTGGCACCTATAGCGGCGGTGTACATATTAAATACGCTACAAACTATGCATTTAAAACTTATAGCCATTCTGCGAGTTTAAAAAACACTATAGCCTCAAATATTATCAATACTTTTTTTGAAGATAATTACGGAATGTGGATTGGTACAGATGGCCATGGTATTTCTTTACTACAAAAAGATAATTTTACAAATTTTGAAAGTTCAAATATATCTAGTCATATTAAGGCTATTTGTAAAAAAGATAAAAACCATCTTTGGATTGGTAGTCATGATTTAGGAAAAAATGATTTTGGACTCGAGTTGTTTAATGAAGAATCTGGACGAGTTGAAAAAAGATTGTTTCAAGATTTTTCTATATACGGCATTCAGAAGGACAAGAATAGTACCTTATGGCTGGCATCAAACACTAAAGGCTTATTGTTTGTTAATGAAAACACCTTGCAATTAGAAGAAAGGTTGCTGCCTAATTCATTAAAAAACAAAACTAAAGTCATTTCTTATTGGAAAGAAAAGGATGTTATGTTTATCTGCTCATCCAATACTATTTTTATTTACAACTTTAATTTGAATCAATTTATTGAAATTTCCAATAATCCATTAAAGGATTCCATATATGAAATAAATGATTTGTTTCTTGATTCTACCAATAATATTTGGGTAGGCACATCAAATGGTTTATTAAAAATAACGGACTTAAACATTAAAAACGGTAATTGTACTATCGAAAAGTTCGAGGGTTTTAGCATGAATGTAAAATCCATAAACGAAGGTATTGATAATTCAATATGGGTTAGCTCTTTTGAAGGCTTATCTCGTATTTCTAAAGATTTTTCTAACATTCAAACTTACGATCAACAATATAGAATTCAAGGTAATGAGTTTATAAACAAATCGAGCTATAAATCTAAAAACCAAACATTGTGGTTTGGTGGTAATGAAGGCTTTACAAAGTTTCAACCTTCAAAACTAGAAAAGAATTTATATGTACCTCCAATAGTATTTACAAAAATTGAAATTGATAATGAAGATTATCTCCCTAAAGACAGCACAGGTTTAGGTACAGAAACAATTACGTTTAAAAAAAGAATAGATTTAAAATATTATCAAAAAAACATAACGATAAATGTTGCAGCCTTAAACTATGTTATACCCAATAAAAATAAATACGCATGGTCTTTGTTAAAAAATGATGAATCAATTATTAAAGGCAATAGCCCCGTTATACATATTAATAACCTAAACTCAGGTAAGTATACTTTATCTGTTAATGCGTCTAACAACGATGGTGTTTGGGTTAATTCACCCATAGAATTAGAATTAAATATCTCGCCGCCTTGGTGGAAATCTAATTTAGCCTATATACTTTATTTTATTCTAGCTGCAATCATAGCTATGCTTTTAACAAAGAAATACAAAGAAAGAAAAAAGATTTTACATGAATTAGAGTTAGAAAAAATAGAAAAACTAAAAGACAAGGAACTCCAAGAAGAAAAGCTTACGTTTTTTACAAACGTTTCTCACGAAATTAGAACGCCATTAACACTTATCTCTGGACCTATACACCATGCTTTATCTATTTCTAGCAACAATGAAATTACAGAAAACCTATTAATTGCAGAGAAAAACACTAATTATTTAAAAGAGCTAGTCAATCAAATTTTAGATTTTAGAAAAGTTGAAAAAAACGCTAAAACATTAAAACTATTTAGAACAGACATAAATGCTTTTATAAAAAATATTTGCAACTCATTTAATAATCCATCTGCAAAAAGCAAAACGCTTATAAATTTTGAAAGTTCGTTTGAAAATAGAGTATTTATTGATAGAGATGTTATAAATAAAATTGTCCGTAATTTAATTTCAAATGCAATTAAATACAATAAAGATGAATATTCTATAATAGTCCATCTAAGTGAAAAACCTATAAAACAAAACTCAAAGTTTCCACATGTTTATTCTGTAGGCAAGGTTAATAAAAAAGTAGAACAAGTAACTATTACTGTTGAAGACAAAGGTATTGGTATTTCAAAAGATTTACTTCCAAAAATATTTAATCGATTTTTCCAGGTAGATGACTCAAGCAATAAACACCTTGGCTCGGGTATAGGATTATCGTTAGTAAAAAGTCTTGTGCTTTTACACAAAGGAAGCATAAAAGTTGAAAGTGAGCATAATGAAGGTACAAGGTTTACAGTCACTTTACCCGTAAACAAAGAGTTTTACAACTCAAACGATTTTGTTCTTAATGTTGAAAAAACTGCAACTAACTCAACCGAACACATAGAAAGTAAAATTAAAGAAACTGAATTTGACACAGACAAGAATAAAACTACTGTTCTACTGGTTGATGATAACGAAGAACTTCTAAACTGGATGGTTTCATTCCTATCAAAAGAGTTTAATTGTTTAACCGCAGAAAACGGAAAGAAAGGCATTAGCGTTGCAAAAAAAATGAATCCAGACATTATTGTATCAGATGTTATGATGCCTAAAATGAATGGTTTCGAAATGTGCGAGACCTTAAAAAATGAAATTAACACAAGCCATATTCCAATAATCCTACTTACCGCTAAAACATTTGAAAACGATGTTAGAGAAGGCTTTGGTTCTGGCGCAAATGCATACATTAATAAACCCTTTAATCCAGAAATATTAATTAAAACTATTAGGAACTTTATAGAATTAAAGAAAACCATTGTTGAAAAATACAATGCCAATTATAGAGATTCTTCTTTAATTGAAAAACTATCTGCATACGACAGGAAAATTATTGATAAGGCTAACACTTACATTGAAAACAATATATCTGATACCAATATGAGTGTTGAAAAAATGGCGAGTGCACTAGCCATGAGTCGATCTAGTTTATTTAGAAAAATTAAAGCCATAACAAATACATCTCCACTTGATTATATAAAAAACTACCGTTTAACCATAGCTATGGAATTAATAAAAGAAAAAGAAATCTCCATAAGTGAAATATCTGAAAAAGTAGGGTTTAATGACTTTTATTATTTCAGAAAATGTTTTATTCAAAAATTTGGTATAAAACCTGAACATGTCTAATTTACTTAAAATCATTTTTCGTTTCCACAAGAAATAGTATTTGAGCAGCTAATTTATTATTGCTAAACATATATAATGGTTAATTCTATAAAGCGATATTAAATCTTAATAAACTATTAAAAAATAAAATTATTTTACTAACCAATGAACACTAAACTCAACAGATTTTTGAACACAATTTTGAAAACCAGTATTCGGGAAGAAATACAAACAAGCTCATTGTAATATTCATTCAAATAATACCACATAAAAATTGCCTGATTATGTGCTTAAATTTTAATATAAAGCTACACCATATACCAAGAAATAACAATTAGATACCTAAACCTTATACTTCATTTGCCATTATTCAAAACTAATTTAATTACCCTCTTTTAACGAAATATTAGACACAATATTTAAAATTAAAAAAAATAAACAAGTACTGCTTATAAACTGATAATATTGACTTTAATCGGAAATAAAACAGATTAATTCAAAAATCTTTTAAATTAGTGCTCCTCCATATTATTAATAGCAATTTACTAATAGGTTGATAATTAACTTTTGCCGAAAAATTGGCAATAGATTAATTGATATAAGTTGCTAATCATGATAACAAATTACTTCATATTAATTGTTCCAATAATTATTTTGATACTCTCAAATAATGTATTTGGTAAAAAATTTTATTCTAAGAATTTTCATTTCTCTACAAATTCTAAAATATTTTTTTTCAAGTCCCTTTTATATTGGTGTACTCTATTCCTATTCAGTCTTTCGAATGCAAATAATAAATCAAGAGAACATCAAGAAATAGGTTACCATGTATTTTAAAATCTATGGAATTGGAAAACATCAAAAATTATCTAACAACTAAAATTAAAAAAAATGAAGAAAAAGTACTTTTTACTAAAAATTATTCTTTTAGTATTTTCGACTCCTTTATTTGCACAAAATGATCCTGTACCAACCGTAGAATATCAAGCTTTAGTAGATTTCTACAATTTAATGGGAGGAGACGATTGGCGAACCAAATGGGATATTAGTAGTAATAATTTACATACTGCAACATGGTATGGAGTTGTTGTTGAAAATGAACATATTGTTGAAATTAGTTTACCAAACAATAAAGTTAGAGGTGCTATACCTGCTTCATTCAGCAATCTAAAATTTCTTAGAAAACTTGATTTAAGTGCAACCACAACCTCAAGTTCTTATAGCCATGATTTGAGCTCCTCAAATCTTGAAAACCTTTCTGGATTAGAAAGTTTACAAGATTTAAACCTTAGGTATTGCAATATTTCAGGTAGCCTTCCTACGTCGTGGAGTCAATTAACAGAGTTAAAATCTCTAATAGTAAGCAATAACGAACTTGCAGATACTATTTTTAACGAGATAGGTAATTTAATAGCATTGGAATCTATAGATTTTTCTAATAATAATTTATCAGCTATTCCTGCATCAATAAGCAATTTAACAAACTTAAAAACTATCAATTTAAGATATAATGAGATTACCATCTTACCACAAGAATTGGAAGACCTTACTAATTTAACTCATGTATATTTAGAGTATAATAAGATTACTGATATAGAAGGATTTTTAAATACCAATATTTATTTAGGTATTAATTCGCAAACAGTAGTATTGGACGAGTTTGTTTACAATGGGGTCGATGTGGTTTTAACCAATTTACCTAACATTATGCGTTACAAACGATCCAGTAACGATTTTTCTGAATTAAATAACTTTTATTTACAAATAGATGGAAGCAATGTAGCTACAAACATTAGGATGGAAGCTGATGGTAGCCTTGTGCTAGCAAAATCATTTTTAAATACTTTAACTTCTGAAAAACAAGTAAGACTATACCAACAGTCAGGATCGGCAGGAGGCACTTATATTAATTTTACAACCACCACTGTAGATTTACCAGCAATTCCTAATGATGAATATCAAGCATTAGTCGATTTTTATAATGCTACCCAAGGCGATAGCTCTTGGATAACCACATGGGACGTGAGCGTTAATAACCTAGATTTAGGTGCATGGCATGGCTTAGCTATTGAAGATGGACATATTGTTGAAATAAACTTATCTAACAATAGAATTAAAGGTGCTATTCCAGCTTCTTTTAGTAATTTAAAATTTCTTAGAAAACTTGATATAAGTTCCACAACAACGTCCAGTTATTATGCCCACGATTTAAGTTCCACCAATCTGGATAATCTATCTGGATTAGAAAGCCTAGAAGAACTGAATTTGAGGTATTGCAATATATCCGGAAGTCTACCAGCTTCATGGTCGCAACTTACCAATTTAAAATCGATAACATTAAATAATAACGCGCTTTCAGGAACTGTATTTAGTGAGATTGATGATTTAACAGCATTGGAGGAAGTCAATTTTTCGTATAATAATATAACAACTATCTCGACCTCTATAGCCAATTTAACAAGCTTAAAAACAATTAATTTAAGTAATAACGCTATTACCGTTTTACCTCAAGAATTAGAAGATCTTACTAATTTAACCACATTAAATGTTCATTACAATCAGATTACGGATACCGAGGCTTTTTTAACTTCCAGCGTTAATTTAAGTATATATTATCAAACCATTACCTTAAATGAGTTTGTGTATAACGGAGATGATGTGGTATTAACCAACCTGCCAGATATTACCCGTTATAATAGATCTAACAATGATTTTTCGGAATTAAACAGTTTTTATTTAAGAATAAACAATAGCAATGTGGCAACCAATCTTGTTATGGAAGCCGACGGAAGTCTAATAATTCCAAAAGAACACCTAAGCTCTTTAACTCCAGAGCAACAAGTGTCCATTTTCCAACAAAATGGAACTTCTTATGGCACAACTATAAACTTTACTAACACTACCTTAGATTTAGCAGAAATTCCGGACGAAGAATATCAAGCATTAGTCGATTTTTATAATGCTACCCAAGGCGATAGCTCTTGGATAACAACATGGGACGTAAGTGTTAATAACCTACACTTAGGTGCATGGTATGGTTTAGCTATTGAAGATGGACATATTGCTGAAATAAGCTTACCAAACAATAGAATAATAGGTGCAATACCTGCCTCATTTAGTAATTTAAAATTTCTTAGGAAACTTGATTTAAGTTCCACGACAACGTCTAGTTATTATGCCCACGATTTTAGTTCCACCAATCTTGATAATCTATCTGGATTGGAAAGCCTAGAAGAACTGAATTTGAGATATTGTAATATTTCTGGTCCACTACCCGCTTCATGGTCGCAACTTACCAATTTAAAATCGCTAACATTAAATAATAATGCGCTTTCAGGAACTGTATTTAGCGAGATTGATGCCTTAACAGCATTGGAAGAAGTCAATTTTTCGTATAATAACATAACAACTATCTCGACCTCTATAGCCAATTTAACAAGCTTAAAAACAATTAATTTAAGTAATAACGCCATTACCGTTTTACCTCAAGAATTAGAAGACCTTACTAATTTAACCACATTAAATGTTCATTACAATCAGATTACGGATACTGAGGCTTTTTTAAATTCCAGCGTTAATTTAAGTATATATTATCAAACCATAACCTTAGATGAGTTTGTGTATAATGGAGATGATGTGGTATTAACCAACCTGCCAGATATTACCCGCTACAATAGGTCTAACAATGATTTTTCGGAATTAAACAGTTTTTATTTAAGAATAAACAATAGCAATGTGGCAACCAATCTTGTTATGGAAGCCGACGGAAGTCTTATAATTCCAAAAGAACACCTAAGCTCTTTAACTTCAGAGCAGCAAGTGTCCATTTTCCAACAAAATGGAACTTCATATGGCACAACTATAAACTTTACTAACACCACTTTAGATTTGGCAGAAATTCCAGACGAAGAATATCAAGCACTTGTAGATTTTTACAATGCCACACAAGGCGATAGTAATTGGATAAATCAATGGGATGTTAGCACAAACAATCTAAACTTGGGAGCATGGTATGGTTTAGGTATTGAAGATGGACATATTGTTGAAATAAGCTTACCAAACAATAGAATTGTAGGTGCAATACCTGCCTCATTCAGTAATTTAAAATTTCTTAGGAAACTTGATTTAAGTTCCACGACAACGTCTAGTTATTATACACATGATTTTAGTTCTACAGATCTCGATAACCTTTCTGGACTGGAAAGCTTAGAAGAATTAAATCTAAGATATTGCAATATTTCTGGTCCACTACCAGCTTCATGGGGTCAATTAACAAATTTAAAATCGTTAATCATTAGGAATAATACCATAAACACAATACCCATAGAATTAGATAATTTAACAAACCTAGAAGAATTGGATGTCAGTTATAATTCTTTAGAAAATTTAGATGCTAGCTTTTCTAATTTAGAATTAAACAACCTTAACCTGAGATACCAAACTATTAATATTGAAAATATCGAAATTGAATCTAACGAGATTAATATTGATTTACCTACCGCGTTATTAATTGCCTTTAATAATGGAGAAGTAAATACTAATGCCAGCAACGAATTTCAATTATTTGTAAATAATGTGTATCAAAAAACTAGCTTTTCAAACGATGGAAAATTAATATTTTCTAATATCAATTTACTAAACTTAGAAGTAACTGATAACATTAGAATCTATCAAACCACAGGTGCAGCGCAATACTCCAATATTTACTATAACACTTTAAGTTTTGGTTTACCTCTTGTAGATGAAGAATTCGAAATTTTAAAAACATTATACAACGCAACAAACGGCGATTCCTGGACAAACTCATGGGATATTAGTGTAAATAATGTAAATACAACCAGTTGGTTTGGTGTTAGTATTAAAGGAGGGCACGTGGTTTCTATTAATTTATTTAATAATAATCTATCTGGGGTTATTCCTGCGGATATTACGGGCTTAAGTAAGTTACAAATACTAGCTTTAAATAATAACGATTTACAAGGTAGCATACCTACAAATATTAGTTTATTAACAGATTTAGAAACATTGGACTTAAGTTCTAACGCGTTATCTGGTAATGTACCTAATACTATTTCTGATTTACAATACTTGAAAAAATTTGCCATTGGTAATAATAATTTTACCGGTACGGTTCCATCTGTATTATCAGATTTTGTAGCCCTAGAGCATTTAGATATTTCTAGTAATGGTTTCGATAATGTTGAAAAGAAACTGTACTACGATTTTACTAACACCTATATAGATTTACGAAACCAAGTTATTAATTTTAATACGGTATTAAATTTAGAAGGCAGTGAACTAACCGTCGAACTAGGAAACGTTACAAAATACGATTTAGAAAACAATAATTTTGATGCCAAAAACACGTTTGTTTTACTAGTTAACGATGTTACCCACACCTCTACTATTACCAATGATGCAGGCGAAATTATATTCAATGATGTTAGAATTGGCGAAATTCCTTCCAATGCTAAAATTTCAATTAGGCAAACTACAGGTACCTTTAGAAATACAGAGTTTAATTATGAAGGTATTGAAGACAAATCCAATATTCCTGTTGTAGAACAAGAATACCTTGCATTAGTTAGTTTATACAACAGTTTAGATGGCGATGAGTGGACTAATAGTTGGAATGTTTCAACCAATAACCTACACACTAACAAATGGTATGGAGTAAGCACTTACGATGGGCATATTGTAGCTATAGACCTAAGTGCAAACAATGTATCAAACAGTGTTCCTAATATATTTGGTGATTTGCCTTTTTTAAACACATTAAACTTATCATCAAACAAATTAACTAGCATTGATACCGCTTTACCAGGAACCATAGATTTTGTGTATGATAGACAAACTATTGAAGCTGGAGATATTAACCTAAATAGCGAGACTACTGTAAAAGATTTTAGTATTAATACCTACGAACATTCTAAAAGCAGCTTTAATAACCAAACCTATAATTTACGAATTGGGAGTTTCTCTAGAAATATTAACCTATCAGAAACTGGTATTAAATTAATCGATTTAATTAAAACTTGGAAAGTCCCCAATAATCAAAAAGTAGAACTAAGGCAAATTTCTGGTGATGCTAAAAACAGTATCATAAATTATTATTTACAATATGAATCTGGAGATTCCAATCTAGATAGTCAATTAAATGTCTTGGATATACAAACTTCAATTAATCATATAATTAATAACTATGTTCCTTATTTTAATTTTAATGCAGCCGATGTGGACAGTAGTAATAGCATCAATATTCTAGATGTTATTGGGCAAGTTAATATTATACAAAATCAAGAGAAGGAAGTCACCACCAAAAGTGCCTTAGCCAAAGAAAAAACACATAGTGCCGCGACTTCAAAAATTAGTATAGAAAATGGATATTTATACTTAGACACTAATGGACATGATGTAACTAGTTTCGAAATTTTAATTAATGACACCACTAAAGAAACAATAGAAGAATTAATTTCTCCGCTTGGTTTTTCAGTAAACATGGCTAATAAAAACAATAGTGTTAATCTTATTGCCTACTCTTTTATTGCGAGTTTAAATGGAAAAATAGCACTAGCTAAAATGGCCAACACGAGCGCTTCTGTTCAATCCGTTCTTTTAGCAGGTATAGATGCCAATGAGATTCCTTCAGAAATTTTAGGAAACGCACTAAGCACTAATGAATTTGATATCGGAAATACATCTCACACATACAATTTCCCAAACCCTTTTAAAGATGAAACTACAATCGATTTCTATTTAGATAACAATAGAGCAAACACAACCTTATCAATTTACGATGTACGCGGCAGAAAAGTAGAAGAAATAGTTATAAAAACTCTATTAAAAGGGAATAACCAATACCTGTTTAAACGTAAAAAATTGCCATCTGGAATTTATTTCTATTTAATAAACACTAAGGGTTACAACGCTACATTAAAAGGTAAAATGATAATAAAAGATAATTAATAATAAAAAATTATGAGAGCTATAAAATTCACTTTATTACTGTTGTCATTTATTACAACAGCATACGGACAAAACAGCCTAATTATAGAAGACTTGGAGGCTGCTCCTGGAGATGATGCAAAAATAGTAATTGCACTAAATAATACTGAAAGTATTGCGGGTTTTCAATTTAAAATAAAAGTCCCAAACAACTTAATAGTTAAAGAAAAAGAGGTCAGTTTTACTGGTAGAAATGCAGACCACCTTATTTACCCAAAAAGGATGGGTAATGGCGAATATTTATTTTTATGTTTCTCTGGAAGCAATGCAAATTTTACAGGACAAACAGGTAGCCTTATTGAAATTCCTATAGAAATACCATTAACCTATAGTACTGGTGAGACATATGATATGTCATTTACAGAAACCATAGTAAGTTCTAGTGCAGGAGTCGATATTGGGAGCAACCACCAAAACGGAGAATTAACCATTATTGAAGGTGAAAATCCAGATTTACAAGTTGGAGCAATATCCGTACTGCAAAATGATATTTTACCTAATGCGCCATACAGCATTAGTTGGGAAGTTGAAAACATTGGCTTATCTGCTGCAATTGGAGGCTGGAGAGAACAAATAGCAATAGTATCTCAAACCAATGGAAAAAAATATATTATCGGAAATGCAAATTATTCCAATCCGCTTACAGAGAATGAAACTATAACACGAGATATAGACGTTATTATCCCTAGAATTATTGGTTTTGATGGCCAAGTAAAAATTGAAGTTACTCTAGTTACAAATGCCGAAGTTAGAGAACCTGCAAATGCTAAAGAAAATAATACAGCCATTTCAAATGATACCCAAAATTTATTAAAAAGATTAATTTTCACACTTTCTAAAAATGAAGTTTTTGAAAACTCAGATGATGTATTAAGACTTAAACTTGTAAGAAGTGGTGATACAAGTATAGAGGAAGATTTTACAGTTTCTTCTGATGCTGTAGGTGCTTTCAATTTGCCTAGTACGGTTACAATTGGCGAAAATGAATCATCAAAATTTCTTTATTTAAACACGATTGATAATGAAACTTACGAAGGCGATAGAACCGTTAATATTATCGCCCAAAGCGAGGCTTATAGCGATGAAAGTGTGAGTTTAACATTGCTAGATGATGAAGATGTTGTACTTAGCTTAGAATATCCAGAGATATTTGAATCTGCAATAGGCAGTAACATACCCTTTACTTTAAATGCTAATTTTTCTGTAGATGAAGATAGAACTATTACACTGTCTACAGATTTGCCACAAAGATTACAATTACCTAGTCAAGTTACATTATTAGCCAATTCTACAACAGTAACCTTTAATGGCACAATATTAGATTCTCAAATCATAGAAAAAGCAGAAACAGCTAATATTATTGCAAAGGCAGATGGTTATACTACTGCTGTTAAGGAAATTAAATTAGGAGCTATAAATCTTCCCAATTTCACTATAAGCATAAACCCTGCTCAAATTTCTGAAGGCGATGGCATCAAAGCTTCTTATGCAACCTTAAAAAGAACAGATCAATTAGATAAACCTGTTACAGTAAAAATTAGCGCAAATACCGCTAATCAATTAATATTACCCTCCGAAATTACATTCCAAATAGGAGAATCTGAGAAAATATTCAATATTGGCGCTGTAAATAATTCCGAGGTTGAAGGTGAGCGCACAGTTATCATAACTTCAAAAATTAAGTTTGATAGTTGCTCATGTGTTGATGATACAGAACTAAGTACCTCTGTAAATGGAAATATTACAATTTTAGATAATGATGGGCTAGCATTAAATATAAAAATAACGCCATCAACAATTAAAGCAGGTGCGGATAATAACACGCTTGTTATTTCAAGAAACACTGACGATCCAAACATTCTTCAAAACCCAGTAATTGTAAACCTATCTAGCGATTTAGCAAACATTATCGAGCTGCCAGATACAGTTACAATTCCTGCCAACCAAAAGGAGGTTGAAGTTACCTTCAATACAACTATAGATCCTAATCAAGATGGCGATGAAACCGCCAGAATTCAAGTGGATGCCACGGGCTATAGTTCTGGATTTGGCTGGATACTAATTTCAAATCAAAATAAACCCGATGCTTCTATTTCAGAAATCTCAACAAACACAAGTGTAGAAGCAGGAACGAAAATAGATGTAACTAGCTTTATAAAAAATCAAGGAAATATTGATTATCCAACAAAAAGTAAAATCGATTATTATTTATCTAAAACACCTAATATTGGTAGTACAAAACCTTTTGTGTCTTCCATAATAAATAAGGTTATTGCGGTAGACGAAAATTTTGAATATATTGAAAATATTCAGCTTCCAAATTTTTCTGGAGATTACTACCTTACAGTTAAAGTAAACGCTGATTATTCTATAAATGAATTAGATTATGAAAATAATGAGAACCAAATACTAATAAAACTCCTTCCATCCTATTCTGTAGATTTAACGCTAGATAAAGAAATATATGAAACTAACGAAATTGTTGAAGTTAATGGAATTGCTAAAAATGCATCAGATGAAAATGTGCCAAATGCAGATATTGCTTTAAAAATAAAAAATGCAGATTTTGTAAAAGATTATACAGTAAAAACTGATGCTAATGGAGCTTTTGTTTTTGAATATGTTCCCTTCGAAAACGAAAACGGTTCTTACACCGTAGCTGCAAGCTTTCCAGGAGAAGATGTTATTCCTCAAGAAAGTTTTGAATTATTGGGTTTAGATATGATTAATAAACCACAATACATTAAATGGGAAACAGTTGTTAACGAGCCTTTAGGCAAAGAGTTTATTCTTAAAAACAAAACCAATACAAGGTTAACGGGTGTTAACATTCAGCTTCCTATTGATGCTGAGTTTTCTATAGAACAAACACCCATGGATATAGAACCCGGAGAAACAATAAACTTTCCCTACACTCTAGTATCTACAGTAGCGAGTTCAGAATTAAAATATACCGAGTTTAAAATAGTAATCCAATCAAACGAAGGTGCTACATATACCGAGCAAGGTTATTATTACAGCAAAGATCAAGAGGCTAAATTAATGGCAACTCCTATTTCTATTAATACAACTATGGTTAAGGATCAAGCAAGACTTTATGAAGTTGCAATTAAAAATGTAGGAGCAATAGACGCCGAAAATGTAGAAATATTATTACCAGAATTAGGATGGTTAAGATTAAATTCTCAAAAAGTAATTGAAAGAATTAAACCTAACGAAGAGGTTAAAATCATTTTAGAATTTAAACCTACAGTAAAAGAACAGGTTAACGTACCTATTAATGGAAACTTTGTTGTAAAACAACGAAAGGGAAAATCTATTTCCATTCCTTTTAGGTTAGAAACGGTATCAGAATCTACGGGAAATCTAATTGTTGATGCTACCGATGAATACACGTATAATACAGCAAGTGCACCACATTTAAAAGATGCTAAAGTAATTGTTAAACATCCGTTTACGGGAGTTGTAATAGCCGAAGGACTTACCAATGAATTAGGTTTATTTGAAGTTCCTAATATTAATGAAGGTTGGTATGTTATAAATATTTCGGCAGAAAAACATAATCCTTACCAAAACAATATATTGGTAGATCCTGGTAAAGACACAAAAGTTACAGCGTTTTTACCTTACCAAGCGGTTACCTATTCTTGGGATGTAGAACGCATAGAAATTTTAGATGAATATGATATTACCTTACAAGTAGATTTTGAAACTAATGTGCCCTTGCCTGTTGTTGTAATGGAAATAGATAATCCTAAATTAGATTTAAACCCAGGAGAATCTAGGATGACTTATATAACAGTTACTAATCACGGTTTAATTGCTGCTAGAAAAGTTAGTATTAATACGGGAGAAGCAGATGGGTATTCCATTCAACCCCTTATCACCTCATTAGATGAATTAAATGCAAAATCTGCAGTAACCATACCTGTTTTAGTTAAAAACACAAGCGATGGCAGTAAAACTGCTGGATCACATAAAAGTGAGGCAGCACAAGCCGGTGGTGGTAGTTGTAATGTTCCTGTAACTTTAAGGGCTGTTTATATTTGCGATACAGAAAAAGAATTATTTTCATACACAGCCTATGTTAACACATGCGCATCAACGGGTGGTGCAGGACCAGTAATTACCGGTGGTTGCTCGGGTTGCGGCCCAGGAGGCATTGGAGGTGGTGGTTCAGGAACCGGTTATGGTTATACACCGGGTTCAGGCACAAGCACATTAACATCATTTCCAGATTTTTGCGATCCTTGCACAAAAAGTATTACATCAACAATATTAAGTTGTAATCCATATACCTCCTCCCTTAGTTGTGCATTCGGTCTTTTAACATCAACAAGTCTAACAGATTTGGGATTAGGAGCTGCTGGCTGCATCAGTTCTCCTTTTGGCTGTATATGGTCTATAATAACATTAAAAGATTGTTTTCCTTCCGGTGGCGGTAGCAGTGGATCTGCAAAAACAAATTATAGTAAATCAGCTTTAGATGAACTTGGAGGGAATTTCGACTATATTTTTGAAGACTTTGAGAAAATTACAGAAGCCGAAACTGCACACCTTAACATGTTATCAGAATATTTTCAAAATCCCGACTTAGAGGGAGACAATGATAATTTGTCCCTTTTCTTAAGCATTACCGGCAATGCCATGGATTCGGAAACTGTATTAACTCCAGAAGACGTAATTGCTCTTAAAAATGCCATGGCAGAAACAACAGTAACCACAGCTTATATTGATAGCTTTGTTACCCGATGGAATACTACTATCGAGGCTTGGGATTTAGATATTTTATCACCAGGCACCTCATATCCAGATATTATAGATAAAGTACAAATTGACGAGTATAAGAAAATTAAAACAGATTTATTAACTCATGCATTTACAAGAGGTTTTGTTTCTGTTGCAGACATGTATAATTCTGACTTAGAGTCGATAGAAGAGTTTGTTGAAGAAAAAAGTAAAGACGCAGCAAGCGTTTGTGCATCGGTAACTATAGAGTTTCCTCAAAGGTTAACAATGACGCGTGAAGCTTTTGAAGGTACTTTAAAAATAAACAATTCTAGCGCAAAAGCAATAACTGAAATTAATTTAGAATTAGTTGTTAAAGATGAATTTGGCGAAAACAAATCGCATTTATTTCAAATTAACAAAGAAGCATTCTTGAATGGTGAGGGCATTGTAGACTCCGATTCAAACGGACAAGGTTTAGTTACATTTATTCCAACTAAAGAAGCTGCTCCACAGGTAGTGAAATCTTATGCGTTTGGCGGAATACTCTCTTATTTCGATCCAGAAGTTGGCGAAACAGTAAGCATAACACTTAATCCGGTAACCTTAGAAGTTAATCCTAGTCCAGATTTAATACTTCATTATTTTATGCAACGTGATATTTTAGGTGACGATGCCCTTACTAAAGATATTGTAGAGCCTTCTATTCCAGCAGAATTATCACTAATGATTACAAACGATGGTTATGGATTAGCTACAAATGTTAATGTAGAATCTATGCAACCAGAAATTGTGGAAAATGAAAAAGGGCTATTAATAGATTTTAATATGATAGGTTCTAATTTTAATAACGAGCCAACGCAACTCGGATTATTAAATGTTGACTTTGGAGACATTCAACCCAAAACATCGGCTGTAGGACAATGGTTTTTTACAAGTTCCTTAATTGGTCATTTTGTTGAATTTGATGTTAAAGTAAATCATAAAAGTAGTTTCGGAAATGCAAATTTAAGTTTAATCAAAGGGGCGTTTATACATGAGTTGGTTAGAAGTGTTAAATCCTATGGCACCGATAGTGATGATATATCAGATTTCTTGGTTAATGATGTATCTGATGTTTATGATACACCTGATATGATTTATTTATCAGATGGAACTTCCGAAGATGTATCAGAAGTCGACGCTATAGAAATAACAGCAGCTGTTACTCCGGCAACTTTAACTTCTAAAATAAGAATAAACCCAAGTACAACAGGATGGAACTATGGTAATATTTTAAACCCTGCTGCTAAAAATTATACCTTAGCACGAGTGGTTAGAGATAGTGATAGTTTTGAAATTCCATTACAGAACTTTTGGCAAACCCATGTAACACTAAAGGATGGTTTAAATCCTAAATATGAAAATAAATTACATGTTTTAGATAAGATTTCAAATATAGAAACCTACACCTTGTACTTTACACCAATAGATGGAGATATCCCTCAAGTTATAGCATTTATTGATCCTCCCGAGGAATACAATACAACATCGGTAGATTTTATTACAGTCGAATTTAATAAAGAAATTGATTTTAACACGTTTACATTCGAGGATGTCGAAGTCATTCATCAAGGTGCTTCGGTGCCAACAGATGATGTTTTGATTGGTAAAATTGATGCCACTACATTTTCAATAAATATTGAAGCGCTTACTACACAATCTGGATTTTATGAATTGACGGTAAATACCATAGGAATAAAAGACTTAGCAGGAAATGATGGTAGAAACGGTAAAAAATTAGATTGGTTACAGTTTGTTAATGAGTTAGGAATTCTCAAATTCGAGTCCGATCAATTAAAGAAAAACCCATTAAATAGTATCGATATTATTTTCAACAAACCTATTCGTACAGAAGAATTTACCGAAGATAAAATTACAATTAATGATGCTACTGTTAGTGGACTTACCATTCTAAAAGTTGACGATTACAACTATACCATTTCTGGAATTAATCCATTAAATGAAGATAATGGCGACTATACAATCGCTATAGATGTTACAAATATTAAAGCAACAGATGGTGTTTCCGGGTTAGCAGTACAAACCTTTAATTGGATAGTAGACACTAACTTACCAAAAATTTTAGATATACAAACTGTTAGTCAAGGTGCTACAAACACTCAAAACATTACCCAATTAGAGATAGAATTAAATAGGGCTCTCATTTCAGAGTTAGAACCTTCTGCTTTTCAATTTACTAAAAATGGGCAGGATTTAGACATTCCAATAATTATTCAAAAAACGGATGATTTACATTATACTATTTACGGCTTAGAAAGCTTTACAGCCGATAATGGCACGTATCGTGTAACAATAGATCAATCTACTTTTATAGACGAAAATGATAATTTTGGAGAGGGCATTGCAGAAACTTCCTGGACGGTAAGATTAGATACTTTAAACGCTATTGCAAACTTAAAGTTAACACCAGACAGAGGTCTTTCTAGTACAGATAATATCACCTCTGGAAGCGATGTTCAATTAATTTACGAGACCTTAATAGATAATATAACTGTTGAAGTTTATGAACTTTTAGGAACAAGTGAAGTTTTAATAAACAAAAAACTTACCGAAACTAGCGGTGAATACGGCGTTCCTGTAAGTAACTATGTTGGTGCTAAGAGGTTTAAGGTCGTTGCATACGATGATTTAGGTAACAGAAGTAATGCTGAGGTTTTATCTGCCTATATAGATTTTACCGATATAATAACTGATATTCAACCTGTAGATGATGTAAGTAATGACTGTTCAGATTTTAATTATATTAATGTAACTTTTTCAGATGAAATTAATGAAAGCTCGTTTACTATTGATGCCATTACATTAAAATCTTCGGGTGTTGAAATTCCGAAAAATGACGTCACTATAAGAAAAATAACTGATAAAGCATTTGTTATAGAAAACATACAAAACGATAATGATGGTTCTATTACTTTAGAAATTGATAAAACTAAAATAACCAAACAAATAAGTGGTTTAAATGGTTTTATAACAGAAACTAAAGAACTAGGAAGTTCTGCTACTTACCCAGTAACTATTATTGGTGAAGAAAACCCTAACATAGACGGTTTATATGAATACACAGCCGATGCTAACATGAATAAGTATGATTGGATAATAATAAACGGAGAAATTGTATCTAAAGAAGATAATAAGGTAACCGTAAAATGGAATAAATTAAACTCACAATCATTAATACTTAGATATAAGACTCCACTTAATTGTGAGTTAACGGTTTCTAAAGAAGTCATTGTGAAAAATGAATCCTTAGATATAGAAGACAATCAAAACGATGAAAGAAAAAGCTTTATTGCTCCTATTCCGAATAATGGAAAATTTACTGTTCATACAAGTATGATTATAGATAATTGTACTCTCGATATTTATGACAGTACAGGAAAACAAATATATCAAGAAAAAAATATTGATTTAAGCAGCAAAATGAAGGATATCGATATTAATCTAAATGCAGGTATGTATATATTGATTCTTCATAATTCAGAGGAAAAGCTCAATTTTAAATTTATTATAAATTAAATAATTTATAAATAGATCGAGGTTTCCTAAACAGAGATACCATTTTAAAAACAGAAAACCACTCAAGATAACTTGAGTGGTTTTTTTATATAATCTTAAAGTACTTTAAAAAAAAATCAAACAACATGTTGGGAAACATTGCTAATCAATATCTAATAAAAAAGGCTTCTTATAAACATTTATAAGAAGCCTTTAAAATATCTGCTATATCACAATCTATTTATCTAGTCTATTCCGTTTTTTAAAAAGCCTTATAAACCGTCTATATTGTTCACGTTATAGCAAAACTAAGTTGAGGTTACAAATAGCTGTAAAAAACAATAACTTATTACAAACGTAAAAAAATTGATGCTATTTATCCGTTCTAAAAGGATAAGCTGGCAGGTTATTCTTATTAACCAAATTAACATCTGGCTTACCCGCAAATGCATAGCGAATGTAGAGTGGCTTAGCAATTTCTGGGTGGCTCAACGCTACATTTTCTCCTATAATTTTAGCTTCTGCCTTTTGCCATTTTAAAGAGCTGTCTGCTATCCAAAAACCTGTTGGAGCCTTTCTATTTGTAGTTTTTAAGCCCTTGCTATTTTTAAAATGAACAACAAGTGTGTTAGCATTTACCTCAACATTTTTAAGCATCGGGCCTTCTGCCACGACACTCTTATTTAACGTATACTTTGCAGCTAAAAGTGCTAAACGTTGACCAATAGGAAACTTATCTGTAGGATGAATATTTTTTTCGTCGCCAAGATCAATAGTATTAGCTACACTTGTATTAGGCAACTGTAAAACTTTTAATTGCGATTCTCGCAACCATGCAAAGGACTCTTCGGTTGGACTTTTTGAGTCTATATTTGGGTTTGCAATGGTACCTTTTCCGTAACCTGGTAACATTACAATTGAAAAATGCATATTAGTATTATCCCATTCTTTTCTGTAGCGCTGCACCCATAATTTTAAAACATCGCCATATTCCTTCATACCTATTACTCTATGAAAAAAATTAGCTTTAGTTACTTCGGGTACACCAGTTAAGTAACGAGCATTCCGTTCTCCCTGATAAAAAACTAGACCTTTACAAGCGTAAGGTGCTAATGGTTTTATCATGGAATTAAATAAAATATTAGGTTGCCGTCTTAAAAAAACATCCTCTTTTCTTGTCCAACCTTCTTTTTTATTAAGTGCCATTTGAATCTTGCTATGTGTTTCTGTATCGGCATCAAAATCATCCATTATGGCCTTAAAATAAGGTAATTGGTTTGCCATATCTCTAGGCATCCAAGCTTCAATGGAAGAGCTTCCCCATGATGCATGAATAATTCCAACCGGAACATCGCCTATGGCCTCCAAAAAATAAGCAAAGCCAAATGCTACTGCACTTTCAGGGTGGTTTGTTGTCCATGTTCCAGAAACCCCATCTGCTTCCTTAAAAGAAACGGTACGTTTAACTTCAAAACTTCTTATATTTTTAGCAAATGGTATTAAGGATTCTATCTCTTTTACATTTTTAACTCCAAATTGCATATTAGATTGACCAGAACAAACCCACACTTCGCCCACCAAAATATTGTTTAGCTTAAGCGATGTCTTTCCTTTTATAAGCATCTCGCGACCTACCTTAGAAATCTCTAAAGGCTCTAAAACAACCTTCCATTTTCCATGTTTTCCCGCCTTTGTAGCCTTGGTTTGATTTGCAAACTTAACCGTTATTTCCTCGTAAGGTTTTGAAGTTCCCCAAACCGGAACCTCAACACCTTGCTGCAACACCATATTATCACTAAATATCGCTGCTGTTTTTAACTGTTGAGAAAACCCATTGTAACATTGAAAAATTAAAATAAAGATTAAAAATAAAGTATGTCGTTTCATTTGTAATTTTAAATATATATATATTAAAATTTTGCGGTAATAGTACTTATTCCGGAATGTAAGATTAAAATTGAATTTTTATTTACTTTTTGATTATTTAAATAAACATCGTTTACATAATTTGGTAAAACAAATTCTGCCGTCATACCTCCCGGAACATCAATATTAAAAATAATTTCTGAGTTCTCCTTAACATTAAAATTAGCACTAATGCTTCCCATTACGGTTGGTACTTTAATTTTTGAAAACGTTAAATCGCCCCATTGTGGCTGAATTTTAGCCACTTTAAAACCAGGTGTTTTAGGCTGAATACCCCATAAACTGCGAGGAATAATATTTGCAGGTGTAGCACCCCAAGCATGATTCCAATCGGAGTTTGGTTTATACTTCATATCCCAAGCTTCTAACGTTATGGTAGATCCTATTCTAATCATATTATACCAACTTCTATTCTCGGTAGAACGCATCAAATCTAAAGCATAATCACTTTTATTGGCATTGTACAAGGCTTCTAATAAATATTGAGACCCATATACACTACAAGACATTCCTCTAGACTTAATAAAATTGGCTACCGATGGAATATGTTTTTCAGGAACTATATTAAACGCTAATGCCATCATATTGGAATGCAAAGCTGCGTGATTTGTACCTTCGCCATCTCTATAATAGCCCTTGTTTTCATCTAATAAAATAGTATTTATTGCTAACTTTACTTCGGCTGCCAAATCTCTATATCCTTTGGCTTCTCCTTGTTTATTTAATAGTTGAGCAAATTCTGCTAAAATTTCAAGATTTCTATAATACAAACAATTTACTACCGTGTTTATAGGTTTAAATACGAAGCCATCACGTTCGCCTTCTTCTGTGGCTAATTTCCAACCTGTGTCTTTTTGAGCCGGAGGCCAATCGACAATATCTTTTAATTTAGCATTAGGGTTTTTAAAGCCTAATTTTATCATGAATTCTGGAGTTGCGTTGGATGAACTTATTAATCCATCTTCACGTTGCAATTCCATTAAGGTTTTATGCTTTAAATCTTCATAATATTTTTTAATAAGCTCTGTGTTTCCTGTGTACATATAATCGGCATGAAACATTAATGCCACGTGCAATTGCCACTCGGTTGGCCATGTAGGATGTTCCATAAAGTACTCTATAGTTTGGCGCGCCATAGCATACTCTCTATCGGTGTTGTAATGACTTAATTGATTTAAATAGGCATCTGCTTCATACGGAATACGCTCCCTATCTCCATCAACATACACACCTGCAAATGTGGTAACTTTAATTGAATATTTACACAAATCCCAAACTTGGTTTAGTATAGTATCTGAGCTTTCAAAATAGCTTTCATCATCTTCCCAATAACTATGATATGCCAATTGGGTAAAATTATCGGCACTAAAACTTTGTTTATAATTTTCTATTTCGGCATATCTAAAAGGCATTAATACAGGAAAAGAGTCTGGTAATATAATAGCTCCTTTCTTGGTATTTCTTTTATCCGATTTTATAGGTAAAATATACGCGTGCTTTCGCGGATTTACGGGCACTTTAATTTCTTGATAACGTATAGTGCCTTGTGGTTTTCTATTAATTAAACCATCTAATAATTGTTCACCTATACGAATAATTAAGGTGTCATTTTCTTTTGTTTCATATTGAAAAAGTAAGTTAGCAAAGGCATCTTTTCCAAAATCGATTAAGTAAGCATCGTTAGCGGTTTTATATGTTTTTACAGGCTTAATAGAATCTACTTGAAAACTATTGGAGGTGGTAATGGTCGTATTGCTTTTACCTAACTTAAATGATTGACTATCTGAAAATGCGGTTTCGGTATGGCTATCACCCCAAACTTTAACCTTCCAAAAATAAGTTTGACCTACTTTTAATGGCGTTCCTTGATATTCAACAGTTATAGAATTACTGCTCAAAACCTTTTCAGAATTCCACATATCTCCGGAGTTTTTTTCTAATATACTCTTGGATGAAGCTATAAGAATCTGATATGCTACCTGCGTTTTAATTCTGCTTGGCAACACCCAACCAAACTCTGGCTTAGCATCTATTATAGATATGGTATTCGTGTTTCTAATATTTTCTATAACTAGGCCGCTAGGTTTTAATATACCATCTGTTTTATTGGTAATTCGCGATTTACAACTAAAACCAAACACCAATAAACTAAAACAAATTAAGCGTGTTTTATCACTAAATAAAACACGCTGAAAAAACCAATTCATATTTCAATCTAAATATTATTACTAAGCGACTTAATACTATTGTTTTAAAATTACACAGGCTTAATTTCCCAACCTGGTTCGTAAGTCCTAGACCATAGCTTCATGGCTTCTCTATTAAAAATGCGTCCTGTTGTTTCATCTACTTCGAAAGCATCATCAATTCTTGAAGCAATATTTGCATAGTGCGTAAGCATCTGGCTAATAACGCCTTGTTCTATTGGAGACGTTAATGGGGCCTTTCCTCTTATGGCTTCAAAAAAGTTTAATGTATGGTTTGTTGAAAGTTGACCACCGCCACCAAGCGAATTTCCAGATTCAATACCTTTTATAATGTTTTCTTTTAAAACTTTATTCTTTTGGTCGTATAATTTATATCCATCACGATCTATAAATACACAGCCTTTTGATCCATAAATAATAGTACCACGACCTGCACCAAATTTTTGGTAACCATTTCTACTTTGTCCGTCCCACATGATTCTTCTTTTTCCAGAAAACTCAAAATTAGCTTGCATGGTATCGTACATTTCCCAACCATCATCTTTATAATGAAACTTACCAGCATATACATCCACACGCTCTGGGTAATTAACCTGTAAAGCCCAACGTGCAATATCTAGTTCATGGGTAGCATTATTGCCCATTTCGGCAGTACCATAATCCCAACCGTACCAATGCCAATTGTAATCCCATGTGTTATCGGTATAATCTCTTCGTGGTGCTGGCCCTTGAAAAAGGTCCCAATCTAAGCCTTCTGGTGGAGCTGCCTTTGTTTGGTGTGGTACCGAGCCTCTTCTACTAGTGTAAAAAGCTGTAGCCTCAAAAACATCTCCAATTATTCCGTTATGGATATCGTTTATAATTTCTTGAGATTGTAATGAAGAACGCTGCTGATTACCCATTTGCACCATTCTATTATATTTTTGTTGATAGGCTACCAATAACTCACCTTCTTGCGGGTTATGGCTGCATGGTTTTTCTAAATAAACATGTTTACCAGCTTGCATTGCCATACACGCTCCTGGGGCATGCCAATGGTCTGGTGTTGCCATAAAAATAGCATCTACCCTTTTATCGTTAATTACGTTACGAATATCGTTTTCTAACGTTGGTTTAATGTTTAAAGCTTTCAATACCACTTGGGCAGCCTTGTCTCTCTGGCTTTTCATAACATCGCATAAATACACTAATTCTACATTACTGTCTTTAGCTGCAATGGCGCCTAAATATGCTTGATAACGACGTCCAAGACCTTGAATTGCCACATGAATACGATCGTTAGATCCTAAAATTTTTGAGTAACTTTTTGCAGACATGGCATTTGCTGTGCTTCCTAATGCAATTCCAGCCGTTCCTGCTGCGGCTTTTTTTATAAAATTTCTTCTACTGCTCATATTTTATAGTTTATAACGATTTTACTTTAATGTTTTTAAAAGATACTCTATCACCATGATCTTGCAATAAGATTTGCCCTTTATCTAACTCACCAAATTTTGGCCATTTTACATACTTACTTTCCGATACAAGTTTTAAATAATCTTTGCTTTTTCTTTCGTATTCTAAAACTTTCATACCATTTAACCAGTGTTCTACATGGTTGTTTTTTGATTTGATATGTGCTGTATTCCATTCGCCAATCGGGTTCATGTGCTTGTTAGGATCTGCTTGTATTAAATCGTATAATGAACCAACAGTTCTACTACCTTCATGATTTCCTAACTTAGCGTCTGGATGAAGAGCATCGTCTAATATTTGAAATTCTAATCCTATTGAAGATCCTGGACCTTTATTAATTTCGGTATCTACATAATATTTAATCCCGCTATTGGCACCCGGTGTTATTTTAAAATCTACTTTAAATTCAAAATTACTAAACAACTCTTGGGTTACAATATCGCCACCAGCTCTAGATTCGGCTCCACCAGAAGATAGAACCGTTAATTCGCCATTTTCAATTACCCAACCTTCTTTTGGAAACTCATTTAATTTAGCACCTTTCCAACCTGTTGTTGTTTTCCCATCCCAAAGTAGTTTCCATCCTTTTTTTTGTTCATCAATGGTTAAAGCATTTTTAGTTACAATAGGCTTTAAGGATGTTTTTTTAGAATATTTATCTAAATTCTCGGTTAGAATATTGATATTTTTCCAAATAATTTCTGTGCCTTCTTTTTGAGAATCTTTAATACTGTGCACTTGTAATCCAATAAATCCTTTTGCCGTTTTATCATCTATTAAATGCGAAGCTTCTACGCCATTTATCCATGTTTTAAGGGTATCGCCAATAGCTTCAATACGATAATGATTCCATTCGTTTTGTTTGAACGCTTTTTGAGCAGTAGGATTATCGGTTAATGGGTTTAGCCAACCTCTACGGCTTTCATCAAAAATACCTGCGCTCCATGCACGATCTGATGGATCTATTTCTATTTGATAACCATGCACTCTTCCATTTCTATAATATGGAAAACTATTTGATCTAATTTGAATACCAGAATTCATAGAAGGATCTACTTTATAATCCAACTCTAAAATAAAATCACCATAAAGCTTATCTGACCTTAAAAAAGTATTTGGTGTGTTTTTAACCGTGGTTCCAACTATGGCACCATCTTGAACTTTATACGTTGCCTTTCCTCCTATTACGGACCAGCCATTTAGTGTTTTACCATCGAACAAACTTTCCCAAGGTGTTGTGTCTTTTTTAGTGTTACTACATCCTAGAAACCCTAGAATAACCATTAATAAAATTAGTTTTACTGACTGTCTTTTTTTCATAATAAATTTATAGAAATGATTAGTAATTAATTTTTTTTAAAAATATACGATTTATCATTCACTGATACGGATTTTTCAATCAAAAATATGGGTAATAAGATCAAGAATTCATTTGCTTTATTTTATTTCACATTCGCAATATACACTATATGAATTAGGCCTTTTTTCATATTTAAAAAGAAACTTGGTCGAATACAAATACATCCGATGGTGTTCTAGCTTCTTTTAAAATACGCTCCATGTCTTTAACAACTTTCGGGTATTTAATGGCCCGCATTTAATCACCTAATAACCGATACATATTATTTCTTTTAACGTTCTATGATAAATATGACCATTGGCAAAACTTAACGAATTAACGGTCCACGTTTCTCCTTTTTTACCTAAATCATTTACTGCTACTAAGGCCGTACTATCAAATTTTTCAGCGTTAGCATCAATAACATAAACCATCCCTAAGGCATTCGTGAAATAAATATAATTATTAATCATTACCGGCGACCCTAAAAATATCCTTTGAAAACCGTCTCCCAAAACCCGTTTATCGTTACTATGTAATTGTCCTCTAGAGTTTAGCCCATCGTTCTTTTGAGGTGTTTTCCAAACAAAACTACCATCAGGATTAATTTCTCTTGGCAGCTCCAAATGTTCATTTTTCCCTGTTTCAATATTATGACGTGCAAAAAATGGCTGATGCATAACCATATAAAAAGTATATTTACTTGTAGCCATATTACAATGGAATTCGTTTTCAGAGTTTTTCAATTTAACTCCTTCCTTTAGTATATATTTTTGTTCTTGCTCATCATAAATATATTGATCTACAACATTTAATGGTTTTTGGTCTATGAGCTTACCCGTTTGGGAATCTACAGTTAAATTTTTTTCACATTTATAAATCCAAGAAACCTTATTTTTATCCCAATGCTGGGTGTTTAATGCGCCGTAGCCCGAAATTTTATTTGGAGCTTCTGGTTCCCAATTCCATAACGCGTCGCCTACATTTTTTTCATCTAAACTTATTAAACTTAAACCCACGGGGCGTTCGGGAACTTTATGTGGTCCACCTCTACCAATCATTATAGCCGGTTTTCCTTCTGCTGTTTCTCCTAAAACTGGGGTGTTATAATGCGTAATAGCGGCTTTGGTAACCCACAATCGTTCTCCTGTAAACTTATTAAAACCATGTAAATAATTCCAAACCTTTACTCTAGTTATATCATTTTCTTCTGAAGGTTCCACGTTTAAAATCCAATCTTTATAAAGAACAGAATCGAATTGCTTATTAAACGGACCTCCAACTGTTGGCATCCACGTTCTATCCCATATTAAATCGCCTACCATAGAAAAACACGCCATACCTCCACTCGCGTTTATAACCCAAACATGCTGTCCGTCTGTTATTGGACATGGTGTTGTAGAATCGCTAAAACCATAATTATAATCGCTTGGTAGACTTCCTTTTACTGGGCGTGTCCATAAGATATCTCCTGTATCTGCATTCAGGCAGTAAAGCTCAATATCTGCGCTTAATCCTTTGGTATTAATAAGAGCCAAAGCATCATTTTGTTTTTTAAAACTAGATATGGCATCCTTAGACGATACATTTACAAAGGCAACTAAGTCTTCCGAAGCCTCAGTAAATGCCTTACCCTTTTCATTCTGCTTTAATAATCTATTATAAGCCGTATTTTTTTTCTTCCCAGAAAGCTGTGCATAGTTTTTATTACTAGCCAAAAACACTTCCCAAATCTTTAAAGCGTTTTCTTTAGCCAACAAAACTTTACTAAAGGCCAATGTTTTATTTTTTAATAGGGTATTAAAAGTGACATTATAAATGCTATCATATTCTTGCTTAGCATATTCATAATTTGCCTTTAATTCAGCATAAGGAGGTGTATCTAATGGAGGATTAATAGTGAAAAATATTTTTTTATCCCAAACGGCTATACCACTTTGTCCGCCCTCTGGTAAAGCCTTTTTCCATTTTATATTTTGATTATTACGCACAGACCATTTTGTAGGTACTTGCAAAGCTGTGTTTAATTTCCAACTACCATCTGGACCACCAGACATGGGCCATTGATTGTCACTGTTTTTCACCTTAACTCCGTTGTCGTCTTGATTACACGATATACAAACAAAGCATAAGGCTAAAGCAATAAATAATATGAATCTATTTTTACTAAAAAAAAAAGTCCCTTTTTTTATAACCTGAATATTTAGGAACTTATTCAACTTTCATTCTTTTTAAAGAACTAAAACCATAATACCCTACAAAAGCCAAACATAAAGCCGGTAAAATAAAGGACATATTAACTTCTGGTATATAACCTAGTAGATTTAAATCGTTAAATCCGTCGCCACCTAAATCTAAAATTGCAGCTTGTATTATAGGCATAAACGCGCCTCCAACAATAGCCATTACTAATCCTGCTGAACCTATTTTAGCCTCATCACCCATATCTTTTAAGGCTATGCCGTAAATAGTAGGAAACATAATGGACATAAATATTGAAATTGCTACTAAAGATAATAAGCCCATCATGCCCGGTAACACAATGGCTCCAATGCTAGCTATGGCGCCTCCCATTCCAAAAATACCTAAAACTTTTGGTGGGTTTACCTTTTTCATTAAAGCGGTACCAATCCATCGTCCTGATAAAAACAAAATCATAGCCGCCACATTGTAATTTGTTGCTGTAAGGTTCCAACCCGTGCTAGCATTTAAATTATCAACGTATTGAAAAATATAGGTCCAACACATAATTTGAGAACCTACACAAGCCGCTTGTGCTAAAACGCCCATTAAGTAGCTTTTGTTTTGAAATAATTTTGAAAATGAATCCGACAAACTCATTTTATCTTCTACCGGTGTTTTTGGTATTTTAGTAAAAAATATAACCACCATTATTATTAACACCAATACACCTAAACTTAAATAAGGAATACTAATAACCCCTAAATCGTTTTCTCGTACGGTAGCTAATTCGGTTGATGATAAAGCTGTATAAGCTTCTGCTGTATAATCGTCTGAGCGCAGTGCACCTAGCACAAATACTTGAGCTATAATCATTCCTGTTAATGATCCCACAGGATTAAACGCTTGAGCTAAATTTAAACGTTGTGTAGCTGTTCGTTTGTCACCAAGAGCTAGTACCAAAGGATTTGCAGTGGTTTCTAAGAAAGCCAAACCACAGGTTATTACCCATAAGGAAACTAAAAAGTAATTATACTCCTCATATTTAGCAGCGGGATAAAACAAAAATGCGCCAATGGCATAAAGCGACAAACCCAATAAAATCCCTGATTTATAGCTAAACTTTCTAATAAATAAAGCTGCCGGTAAAGCCATAAAAAAATAGCCAAAATAAAAAGCAAATTGCACTAATGATGCTTGAATATTGGACAATTCGGGCATTACTTTTTTAAATGCCGATACCATAGGATTTGTTAAATCGTTAGCAATACCCCATAAAGCAAATAATGAAGTTATAATAATAAAAGGAAACAATAAATCTTTGCTAACTATAGGAATCTTAGTCTTGTTAGTCATTTAGTTGGTTTTAATTGGAATTTTTATAAAATTGAAGGTAATTTTCCGGTACTATCTGAAAATTTATCAGTAGGCACATCTATTTTATTTAACATGCTTACAAATAGGTTAGACATTGGTACTTCCTTTTCATTGAATTTGGTGTAGGTACCATGATCCACTCCTAAATTTGAACCACCAGCCAAAACCAATGGACAATTTCTAGCATTATGGGTTGAACTACAAGCACTACCGTAAAGAATTAAGGTATTATCTAAAAGGGAACCGTTCTCGTCTTTTGTGTTTTTCATTTTATCAATAAAATATGCAAACTGCTTTGCGTACCACTGGTCTAAACGCCCCCAATCTTCCCAATGTCCTTTTGTTTTATCATGCGAAATACTGTGATGCCCTTTTAGTTTTAAGGCTATTTTGGGGAAATTATCGCCAAATCCCATGCCGTCTTCTCTTGCCATCATATAAGTCATAACCCGAGTAGCATCCGTTTGAAAACCTAGTACCATTAAATCAATCATGGAACGCACATAATCTTGTGGTGCATCAGTAGGATCGACATCCATATTAATTAAACTGGCATCAAATTCTTTCATAGGTACATTCAACCATTTTTCGTTTCGCTTAACCTGTTCTTCAACTTGATTTAAAGACGTTAAATACTCATCCAATTTCATGGTATCGTTAGCCCCTAAACGCTTTTGAAGGCTTTTACTATCTTCTAAAACCAAGTCTACTATTTTCTTTCCTTGATGAATACTCTTTCTTCTTTCGTTTGTAGAACCTCCTCCATTTGGAGAAAAATAACGTTCAAAAATTTCGCGTTGACGATGCTCGGAAGGAATTGGTCGTCCCGATGAATTAAAAGATAAAGTTGATACTCTCGATTTGTAACCTACGCCACCATCGGTAGATAATGATAATGATGGAAAACGTGTATATCTACTAAGTTTTTCGGCTGCAACCTGATCGACTGAAATACTATTTTTGTACTCCCCACGTAAATCACCACCAGTTAACCACGTATCGCCAGCAATATGACCTAATACTTTACGACTGTATGGATGACTTAACCCTCCCATAATGGAGATATCGTTTCTATGTGATTGTAAAGGTGATAAGGAATTAGTTAGTTTATAATTTGAACCTTCTCCCTCCGGAAACCAGTTCCAACTTTTATGAAATGCACTTTCTCTAGGTGGCAAGCCAACACCATTAGGAAAGTATAAAAAACACAGTCGTTTAGGTTTAACCGGTTCTAGAAACTTAGAAACTCCACTCAAGGCCATACTTTCAAAGTAAGGCAGCATACATGCTACTCCTAATCCTTTGATAAACGTACGACGATCTAAATGCCAAGGTTTTTTACTCATGATCCAAAAATTTTATTAAACCAATTCTGTTCTTTCTTGTAAAATGAAGAACTTAAAACAATTTGTTCTATTACGGTTTGAAAACGGAAATCATCTTCTATAACTTCTTCAACTATTTTATTTATTTCTTTTTGATCGGCAAAACTTACATCGCGTCCTAAGGCGTAAGCGTAAAGATGCTCGACTAAGGATTTTGTAAAATCTTCCTTTTTCATTCTAATGATATAATCCTTTATCCCTTGCACGCCTTCAACTTCAGTCCCATCTGGTAATTCAGATTTTGTATCGATAGGTTTACCTTTTGAAGTTAATTGATACCTACCAACGGCGTCGTAATTTTCAAAAACAACACCATAAGGATCTATTTTTCTATGACAATCTAAACACGCTGCCTTATTTCGGTGTAAAAACAGTTGTTCTTTTAATGTCATATCTTCAAAACCTGGAGTATCAGGATCCAATTCTGGTACATTAGGTGGTGGCGGTGGTGGCGTATCGCCCAATATTTTTTCTTTTAACCAAACGGCTCGCTTAATTGGATGTGCCTGAACACCATCAGAATGTCCATTTAAAAATGCCCCTTGAGAAAGCAAACCTCCTCTATTTAAGTCTTTTGGCAATTCTACAGGTCGAAATTGATGACCTTTAACCCCATCAACCCCATAAAACTCTGCTAGATTTTGATTCAGCATAGCAAAATCTGAATCTATAAAATTCATAATACTCATGTTATTTTTAAGCACATAACTAATAAACTCATATGTTTCATTAGCCATGTCTTCTTTAACAAACCTGGTGTAATCTTTATATTCATTTACATCGGTATCCATGGTTTTATGTCTATCTAATCGCAACCATTCATAAGTAAAGGAATGAATCATTCGCGCTATTTTAGAGTCGTTTACCATACGTTCAATTTGCTCTGGTAATTCATCATGCAAATCGCCTTCGGCAGCCAAGGTTGTTAAGGTTTCATCTGGTGGCGAATTCCATAAAAAATAAGCCAATTGTGAGGCTAGGAAGAATTCATCTTCAGACTTTTTAGCGTCTGGCAAATTAGAATCCTCAGGTTCAAACAAGTAAATAAAATTAGGTGAACATAAAACAGCAACTAAAACCTCTTTAACACCATCCTCATAACGATCGAAATCGTTTTTTATACTCTTCCAAAAATCGACATACCTATTCAATTCTTCTGCGGTAACAGATCTTCTAAAAGCTTTTGTCATGAAGCTATTTAAAACTTCTTTTGTATAAACTTCTTTATCTGATTTGTTAGGCGAATCGAAAAAGATATCAGTATGACTATTTGGAGGCCAAACAGGATGATAAGGCGCTTCAAACTCCACCGATTTAATAAGTAATGGAGGACCTGTAAGACTATTTTCTTTAACCAAATGATTATTCCAAAGTCCCACGGTTAACATGTTTGCAAGGTCTCCACTTACTTGATTTCCTGCCAAAGGGATGGGTAAATTTTCTAATCGTCCTTTAAACTCGTAGGTTTTTAATTCACCAAAAGGCACATCAACTTCCACACATTCATCAAAGGTTTTATAATCCATACCATCGTCTGTTCTTGTGCCCGAAAACACCTGAATGGATGGATTAACACCGGCATATTGCTGACTATTTAATTTAGCTTCTTCCTCTAATATTTGCGGTAAAGGATCGTTTTCTGCTAGTGGTGTTAGTACAATATGGCTAAAGCCAACAAAAAATTTGCCACCAATATATCCTTTATGTGTTCCTTTAGATAAGTAAGCTAAAGTAACAGGAGTAACTACTTGATCTACGTTTTCTAAGCTTTTATCCATGTATAAACGCTCACTTACGCGCCCTTCTTTACTACCACCAAAAAGACTAATTTGGTACGACGGCATAGCATCTTCAGAGATATAAGGATGTACCAAATCTACCTGATAGATTCCCGATTTAGGAACCTTATACACAAATTTGGTTTTTACATTATTTGCAACATTATCTGGCATTAACCAGCGTTTATCTTTTAAAACGAAGCCTTTAGGATTTTTAATATCCTTAGCAACAACTTTAATAGCATTAGGTGTTTTTCTTGCAGGTTCTTTTTTTCTTAAATCGATTAGACGCTCAACCGAAGTAGATAGATAACCTTTTGATGCCTGGACTCTAAAAACAAAGTCTCCAGTTCTTGGAAAATCTTCTTTAACCAATAATTTTAAATTTGGTGAAGGCCCTTGCCACGACTTTGGCGCCACTTCTTTAGCTGGTAATGCAGAATATAATAACATACCCTCCTTTTCTACGCTATACCTGTTACTTGCCGAACCGCGCATGCCTAGGCCTATTTTATTCTTCAAGGCCAAAAGTGTATCTTTTTCTGTAGTAGATGCACCAGAAATAGGCGTGCCGTTTTCGTTTAAAATATCGATAATAAAATCCTTATTATTAATGGCTGCCGTTTGGTAACCACCATACTGCGCACCCGTTTTACCATCGCCTGTATTAGTACCTATAGTAACTTTATATTTTTTAGATTCTGGCTTATCTCCAAATACAATAGCCTTATCTAATGCCTCTCGGGCTATTTTTTGATAGTAATCAATATGTAACACAGATGTTTGTAGTACACTACCATTGTTACTAAATCCCATTTTAGATTTACCATCGTCTGGTAAAACATCGCCAAAGTTAACGTTAACACCAAGTAACTCGTTTAAACTATTGGTGTATTGCCTTTTGGTTAATCTGCGCATCACACCTTTATTACTAGCTTGTTTTGCAGCAGCCGCTTTTTCTAAGTTAGTTGTCATCCAATCTACAACATCACGTCGTTCTTGATCACTTAATTGAGGCTCTTCCTTTGGAGGCATTTCTCCAGAATTAATCATATCTAAAGCGGAATGCCAACCTTCGGCATCTGAGCCGTTTATCATATCCCAATTCAAAACATCTAAACGTACACCGCCCTTTTCTTTTTCAGGGCCATGGCAATCGTAACAATGTTTTTGCATTACAGGTTTAATATTATTTTTAAAATACAAAGCAGCCTCTGATGTAGAATCATTTGGATTCATTGCTAGGTAAGAATCTTGATTTGAAACGCCCAGAACTGTTTTCATATTAGACGGCATATATTTAGTTAAATACGTAGACCCATGTGTTAGCGAGCCACCATAATGCCCTGCTAAAGACAATAAAACCACATTTACTAAAAGAAACACCTTATACCCTTTACCCACTTTGTTTGGAGCTTCAGCAGATTTTTTATTACGTAAAACCAAAAGCCACACACAAATTATTGCAGTGAACCATCCTAACCATTGGTGAGTATTTAACAAATCTTCATTATAATGTCCGCTTGACGCCAGAAAAAAGCCTAAAACTACTGTTGGTAGAATACTAACTACAGAAAACCATAGTAAAATATTACATGCTGAATCTAAATGTAATTCAGGTCGTTTTGCATCAATAATTTCTAGCACAAACAAAATAACTAAAGCGCCAATGGGTAGATGCAAAATTATGGGATGAAATCTACCAAGAAAAAAGATAAAAGTATTTTCTGAATCGCCATTAAAAGGTATTAAAAGCAGTCCCAAAAGAACTAATGTGAATACAAAAGCAAGTATCAGTTTGTTTTTCATAAAATAATAAGCCGTTTATTTTGTTATACTATTTTTATAGTTTTTAACAAATAGCATTCTTCAATTTTAGCTTCGTCTGTCGTTTTTTAATTCATTGTTAGCTATCTGACAGATATTAAAGCGCATCAAAAAAAACTTTAAAGAGTAAATATATAAAGTCGGTTATCTTTTTTGTATAAATTATATCTCATCTATTATAACATATGGCTCAATTGGGGTTTTATTAGCCATTTAGCTGCCTACTAGTTATAAATGCATTCCGGTTTTATACCGTTTTAGTTAGAAAGTATAGCCTTAAGTTATTTACAAATATCGAGTTGCAAAACATTACAGCAACTTCTAAAAATTTCTTTTCTTTAAGAACCTACTAATACCTCTACTCTCTTTCAATAAAAAATATCGTGTTTAAAAAAAAGTAAAAATAAAAGCGTGATTTTTTTTATTTAGAATGATTCTTGATTAAATTTGTCAAAAATTATCAAATTATTTTTATTAAGTCTAAATAAAACCACAAACCCTTTTATATTATAAAACATGAATAAATTAGTGAAAATTGTACTGCTTTTAGTTTGTAGTCTAAATGCCATAGCGCAAGACAGCAACCTATTAAGAGATAGAAAATTTTGGGCTAAGAAGCCAAGTTTAGAAACAGTTAAACAAACCGTTAAAGCCGGACACAGTCCAACTCAACTTACGTCCTCTGGTTTTGATGCTGTTACAAATAGTATTTTTGCAAAGGCAGATTTAAACATTGTAAAATACCTGTTAAGTTTTAAAGAAAACGACACTAATAAATTAACGCACGATGGCAGAACCTATATTTTTTGGGCGGCTTACTCTGGTAATTTAGAGTTAGCAAACCACTTATTAGAATCTGGTGCGCGTGTGGATATTATTGATGACAAAGGAAGTTCTCCATTAATTTTCACAGCCGCAGCGGGCGTTACGGATACAAAAATTTATGATGCGCTTATAGCACACGGTGCCAATGTAAAAACCGAAACTAGTAAAGATGGTGCTAATGCCCTTTTATTATTAATTCCTAAATTATCGGATTTTGAGATTGTAGATTACTTTGAAACTAAAGGTATTAGCTTAAAGAGTAAAGATAACTATGGTAATGGGGTATTTAATTACACCGCCAAAACTGGTAATATTACTATGCTAAAGCAGCTTGTAGCTAAAGGTATTGAGTACAATACTATAAACAAAGAAGGTGGTAACGCTTTTATTTTTGCTAGTCAAGGTGGTCGCGGACACTCTAACGGTATGGAAGTTTACAGCTATTTAGAAAGCCTAGGTATTAATCCAAACATAACAACAACCAATGGTGCAAACCCGCTTTTAAATGTAGCTGGAAGCACTAAAGAGACTGATGTAATTGACTATTTTATTAGCATAGGATTAAATCCTAATGCTACCGATAAAGACGGTAACACACCATTTATTAAAGCTGCTCAGGCTAATAGTTTAGAGGTTGTAAAACATTTGCTTAACCTAACTAAAAATATAAATTTAGTTAATAAAGATGGGCAATCTGCTTTAACACTTGCCGTAAATCGTAATAAACCAGAAGTAGTAGCTTATTTACTTGAACAAAACGCAAATACTGAACTTGTAGATCATAGCGGTAATAATTTAGCTTATTATTTAGTGAACGCTTACAGCCCACGAAATAAAGCCGATTTTTATGAAAAAGCAAAGCTACTACAAGACAAAAATGTAGATTTTACGGCAACTCAATCAGGTAATAACACGCTTTACCAAATTGCTATTGAAAAATTAGATTTAGAGCTACTTAAATTTTTAGAGCCATCAAAAATTGATATCAATGCGGCCAATAACGAAGGGCTATCTGCACTACATATTGCAGCCATGAAATCTAAAGACGATTCAATTTTAAAATATCTAATTGCCAAAGGCGCCAATAAAAGTGCTTTAACAGAATTTGAAGAATCTGTTTATGATTTAGCACAAGAAAACGAGCTTCTTAAAGCCAACGCCATTGATATTAATTTCTTAAAATAATTTAGTATGACAACCTTATTAAAACAGACCAAATATATGGCGTTTCTTGCCATTTTAGTAGTGACTTTATTTGCCTTTTCTCCTAAGCCAAACACCTTTAAATGTATGGTGCAAATGATTAATTATTCGGGTGAAGGCGCTTATGTTGTTATCTCGCTTATAAATCCGGAAGGCGGCTATGAACAAACACTTTATGTACAAGGTGATGATGATGAATGGTACCACGATATAGCCGAATGGTGGCGTTTTTACGGAAAAACAAAAACGGATATTGATGCCATTACTGGCGCTACCATTGGTGGTGGCGAGCGTGCCATTAATGTTATTGAAATAGACCAGGATAAAATTGATGCTGGTTATAGCCTTCGTTTTGAAACCGCTGTTGAAGACAAAGAATATTATATTAAAGATGTAGAGTTTCCTTTAACTACTGAAAACATAAAGCTAAAACATGAAGGTAAAGGGTACATAAGATACGTTCGAATGATGCCTCAAAAGTAACAAATAAGCACTTTAATGTCTTGTCTTACCCAAATTCAGTTAAGACAAGACATTATAAATTTTATAGCAACAATCAAATAAAGCGCTTTAACGAAACCTCGTTAAATGCGCTACAAATTTTGCACCAATGACCATTTCTATATGGAGACTTAGCCATCTTATTTTGGCTATTTCTTCTTCCTTATTTATAATTCTAGCCGCTTTAACTGGTACTATTTTAGCTTTCGAACCTATATCGAATCAGCTAAAACCCTATGCTGTAAAAGATGCTCAATCCCTTAGTCTTTCTGAAACATTAGAAAGTCTAAAAACGGAATACGATGAGGTCATTTATTTAAACATTGATGAAAATGATTTTATTACCGCTTCGGTAGTTACCAAACAAGGCGAAAGCGAAACCTTTTATATCAATCCGTTTACCGCAAAAAAAACGGGAGATATTATTGAAAAAGCCCCCATATTTAATTTTGCAACTAATTTACACAGGTCTTTATTTTTAAAATCTACAGGGCGTGCCATTGTTGGCATTGTATCCTTTTTGCTGTTTTTAATGGCGGTTACAGGTATTATTTTAATAGTAAAACGTCAAGGTAGTATTAAGGCTTTTTTTGCCAAAACTATTAAAGAAGATTTTAACCAATACTACCATGTAATACTAGGTAAATACACCTTAATACCAATAATTATAATTACCATTACGGGCGTGTTTTTGTCGTTGGAAAGGTTTTCGCTATTACCAGAAACAAAAAATAATCACATTCCAACAGAAACTACAACTCCTACCCTATCTAAAATTACGGATTCTAATATTTTTAACAATTTAACTCTAGGTGATATAAAACGTATTGAGTTTCCTTTTTCTGATGATATTGAAGATTACTATATTTTAAAATTACATGATAAAGAGCTCCATGTAAACCAGTATAACGGAAAAATAGTAAGTGAAAAATCGGATGGTTTTATAGCTCTTGCTACGAGTTGGAGTTTATTTTTACATACGGGCCAAGGCTCCATCTTGTGGTCTGTTGTTTTACTATTAACAAGTATTAGTATTTTGTTTTTTGTTATCTCTGGGTTTTCTATGACCTTA
Organism: Algibacter sp. AS12; assembly: GCF_046736315.1. Taxonomy (NCBI): domain Bacteria; kingdom Pseudomonadati; phylum Bacteroidota; class Flavobacteriia; order Flavobacteriales; family Flavobacteriaceae; genus Algibacter; species Algibacter sp. AS12. The sequence goes on along the minus strand of NZ_CP151841.1, from coordinate 3,248,247 downwards.
AATCGAAAACGTAGTGCTGTAAAAATTAAAAACACGTATAATAAAGATTCTGCCGAATACATTATACTTGTTGGCTCGGAAACAGGTAGTACTTTTGGCTTTGCTAAATTATTACTAAACGCTTTAATTGCCGAAGGTAAATCGGTTTACATCTCAGAATTAAACCAATATACTACCTATAACAAAGCAACTCACCTTGTTGTCCTTACCTCTACTTACGGCGAAGGAGACCCTCCTGTTAACGCCAAGTATTTTGAAAAACTAGTACAAACCACTCGGCAACAAAACAACTTAAAATATGCGGTTGTTGGGTTTGGCTCGTTGGCCTATAAAGGCTTCTGTAAATACGCCATTTTCGTAGATTCTATGCTACAAAAACATCAAAAATACATGCCTTGTATGGCGCTTCATAAAATTAACAATCAGTCGTTTACCGAGTTTAAAAACTGGATAGACTCTTGGGGCAAAACTAAAAATTTAACACTTCAAGTTAATGAGCCGCCAACAAATCATAGCAAAAATAAGCTAACCTCTTTTAAAGTAGTAAAACGCACTACCATAAATAGCGATAATTCATTTTTACTAGAATTACAACCCATTAAAAAAAGAGCTTTTCGGTCTGGTGATTTACTTTCTATTATACCCAAAGAAAACGAAATACCAAGGCAATATTCTATTGGTACAATAGGTAAAAATATTCTTTTAAGTATAAAAAAACATGAGTTTGGAATATGCTCAAATTATTTGAACGATTTACAATTAAACGATATGATAGCTGCCAATATAGAACAGAATAAAGCCTTTCATTTTCCAAAATCGGCAAAAGAAGTTATTATGATTTCCAATGGTACCGGAATTGCTCCTTTTTTAGGCATGAATAGCGATGATAACCTAAAACATTCTAAAAACTACCTGTTTTGGGGCGGACGCACAAATGAGTCGTACAAAATGTACTCAAAACATATTGACGATGCCTTTTATAATAAAAGATTATCTGGTGTTTATTTAAGTTTCTCGCAAGGCGAAAGTCAGAAAAAATATGTTCAAAATGCATTAATGGAAAAAGAAGAGTTAATATCTAGAGTTTTAAAAAACAAGGGCACGATAATGATTTGCGGCTCTGTTGCTATGCAAAAAGGTGTTTTAAAAACTTTAGAAAACATATCCAAAAACAAGCTTAAAGCCCCATTAAACATGAATTTAATAAAAACGGACTGCTACTAAAATTTAAGACCATGTGTACCAAAATAAAAGTACTTTCTAAAGTAAAAAGCGGCGAATTATACTTGTGTTGCCAATGTGAAATTTATCATTTAGAATTTAATAATATATACCTAGAGCTTAACAAAAAAGAGTTTAAACAATTTAAATCTTATATACTAGATCTAGAAATTGAATACTGACAAATTAAATATGCATCGGCTAGAGTAAAACGTAAAATTCCTATTCCGTCCATGCAGCACAATCTAGTTTTAATGTTTAATAGCCAAGAAATTTTAGAACTAAAACACCTTTTTTCCACTACTTCAAACCATGTTTTCACTAAGAACTTAACAACAAAAGATATTGATTATACGCTAATTTTAAATTAAACATGGACGATATTACAGTAATATATAAAAATGATTTTGGTTTAGTTTTTTGGTGGAAGCGCTATGCCGTAGAGGATTACAAAAAAATAAATTTAGTTTTTAATAATACTGCATTGCATTTTACAGCCTTAGAATTACTCACTTTTTTACAACATATTGAAACCTCTATAAATAAACTAATTACTACTTGTAATAGCAACAATCAAGAACAGCTCATGCTTTTGGAAACTCCAGCACCTCAAGTTAGTTTTGTTTGTAATTATGAAGAATTAATTTGTATTCAAAACTTGGTTGAAGGCACATTGTATAACCTAGAATTAAGTCCTAGTTTAGAGCACTATCGGAATCAAAATACCAGTAGAAAAAACAAATTTTAACCTTTCTTAGATATCCTGTTACCAGAACACTTACTTCGTTTTTCTAAAAAAAAGGTGCTACTTTTAATTAAGTAGCACCTTTTTTAATAATATCAAAAAATCTATTTTTTTAGGATAGGTACACGTAAAGTAATATTACTAGAGTACAGACTGTATAACCAACAGGCTTTAAGTATTTCCATGGCGTAATATCCACCTGTTTAGTATATTCTTCCTCAAATGCTGTTTCTCTTGGTTTAAAATGACTAATAATAAACATAAGAGCAATTGTTAACACGAAAAGAAGCCCCATAAGGTGTAAGAAGTGAATATCCGGCTTAATAACATATAATATAATTAAATAGGTTATTGCACTAAATAAAATGGCAATATTAGCCGATTTACCCGTAACACGCTTTGAAAATATTCCAACAATAATTATAGCTAAAATAGGCACACTATGTGTTCCATTTAGTTGCTGTAAATAGGTGAAAACACCACCTTGAACACCATATAACATGGGTGCAATAGCCATAGAAAAAACGGCTAATACAACACCAAAAATTTTACCTGCTTTTACAACCTTCATTTCTGAGGCATCCTTATTAATATATTCCTTATAAAAATCTAGACCAAACAAGGTAACAGAGCTATTTAGCGCACTATTAAATGAGCTTAAAATAGCACCAAACAATACTGCAGCAAAGAAACCAATAAAGGCTGCTGGCAGTACTTTTTTAACAAGCATTGGGTAGGCCTCATCTGCATTAGGAATATCGCCATTAAAAATATAAAAAGCTATAATACCAGGTAATACCACAATAATAGGTCCTAATATTTTAATAAATGCAGCTAATAAAAGTCCTTTCTGTCCTTCCTTTAAATTTTTAGCACCTAACGCTCTTTGAATAATAGCTTGATTTGTTCCCCAGTAATAAAAATTTACTATTATCATACCAGTAAATAATGTCCAAAACGGCACATCAGAATCTGGACCACCTATAATATCAAACTTTTCAGGTAAACTAGTTGTTAGAATATTTAATCCGTCAAACATATTTCCATCACCAATATACATTAAACCAAAAACGGGAATTAATGATCCTCCAATAATTAAACCAACAGCGTTAATTGAATCTGAAACGGCAACGGCTTTTAGCCCACCAAAAATAGCATAAATACTACCTATAATTCCAATAGACCAAACAGTTACCCAAAGTGCAGCTACAGGCTCCATTCCTAACATTTCAGGAATATCAAACATACTATTAATAGCCAATGCCCCAGAATATAAAACTGTTGGTAACATTGAAATAGCATAACCCAATAAGAACAATAAAGAAACAATAGTTTTTGTTGTTTTACCATAACGCTTTTCAAGAAATTGCGGAATGGTTGCTATACCTACTGTAAGGTACTTTGGTAATAAAACAAAGGCAGTAAAAACCATAGCAATAGCTGCTATAACTTCATAAGCCATTATAGGAAGTCCATCTCTAAATGATACACCATTCATACCTACAATTTGTTCGGTAGATAAATTTGTAAGCAACAACGAACCGGCAATTACTGGACCTGTTAAACTTCTTCCCCCTAAAAAATAGCCATCGGAGGTATTCTCATTGGTTTTTCTAGTGGACCACCACGCAATAATTGCAACAAGTAAAGTAAAGCCAACAAACGATATTATTCCCATAATTTAAAATTTTTATCTATTTAGTTTTTAGTTTAATAATCGTAAATATACAGATTTATTTGAGAGAACATCTAAACGAAAATTAATATGTGTTATATTTACAGTTATTTTAAAGAAATAGAGAAAGTCTTAATAATTTTTCACATAAAATCAATTGATTATAAAATTTTTAAAACACGACTCTACTAAAACGTTTAATACTACTATTAAATAGTTTTTCAAAACCATTAACCCTATCATTTTTAAATAAAAACTGTGTTATGTACCACTTCAAAAAAAAACTAATTAGCCTCCTAATTGGGATATTATGTATAAGTTCTGTAAACTCACAAATTGATACTCTTTTGGTTTAGAGTAAAACCATGCAGAAAAACATTCCGAACTTAATTATTACTCCAGATAATTCTTCGGGTTACAAAAAGCCTGTATTATACCTACTTCATGGCGCTAATGGAAACTATACAGAATGGTTAAAACATGTACCTGCATTACAAGAATATGCCAAAAAATTCGACATAATTATAGTATGTCCTGATGGAGGAATTACTAGTTGGTATTTTGATAGCCCTATTGATACAAAAATGCAATACGAAACTTATATCTCTAAAGAGCTAATTGAAGCCATTGATAGCAAATACAACACAATTACAGAAAAAAAAGGACGTGCTATAACGGGACTAAGTATGGGAGGACATGGTGCATTATATCTTGCCTTTAAACATCAAGATATTTGGGGAGCAACAGGCAGTATGAGTGGCGGTGTAGACATTAGACCTTTTCCTAATAATTGGGATATTTCTAAACGTTTAGGAACATACCCTAAAAATAAAGATGCTTGGGAAGAAAACACGATAATAAACTTAGTGTATTTACTAGATGGCAACTTAAAAATAATTTTCGATTGCGGTACTAATGATTTCTTTTACCAAGTTAATAAAAACTTACACAAAAAATTATTGGAAAGAAATATAGCCCACGATTATATTGAACGTCCAGGAGGTCATGATTGGAATTACTGGTCTAATGTTATAAAGTATCAGTTAACTTATTTTAATGATTATTTCAAAAAATAAAAACTCTTCTTACTTCAGTTTTAAATACCTTTTATTAAATATTAATGCATTGCCTTATAATTTAATATAAGCTTTTCATGTGCATAACTTATAGCTATAATTACACTATTGTGGGATAAGAATAAAAGTCAAATTATTTATTGAAGTGCACCTATTAGCTGAGAAAAGTGTACACCTAATTGCACACCTTTTATTTAATTTTAAATGACACCAAACTAAACCATATAAAACAAAAAACACCGTTAATCATGGATTAACGGTGTTTTAAATAATACCTATCTCTAGGTTAGTCGGGGTGGCAGGAAGCCATTCATATCCTACAAACCACTATATATCAATCATTTAAAAATTTTAAAAACAAGCTGTTAGCCGATTTGTTGACAAAACTATAAATGACCTCAAAATAAATTACTTTACTTACTGGTATTATAAATATATAGCTTATTAAGAACCAAAACAAGATAAATGTCTGTAAATTTTATAAAAAACAAACAATGCTTTCATACAACAGCAGAGTAAGTAAAATTATCTGAACAGATTATAAAAGAATATAGTTTATACTCACAAAAATTAGCTCGATAAAAATGGTACGAAAGTAATATGGTAAATTACATTGGGTAGGGAAAAATAAAGTCGTTAGTCATCATCAAAATTTAGCTTTTATATATTCCAACCTACATATTTTAGAATGGATCTTTCTCATTTAAGAATTACTTATATTTCTTCTAACTTTCTCAAGTTCACCCTCTGTAAGCTCCAATTTTAAATAGTCTTTACCGAATCTGCTTTTTACAACCTTAACCTTATCCAATACATAAACAAAATCTTTTTTAACAGATTTCATATTCTGTTCTAAACGCTCATATCGTATTTTAGGTACGGTGATCTCTTTAAATTCTTTATCAGTTTGCACCTTCTTCTCCTTGACCTCTTTCTCCAAAATGAGCTTTTCCTGTTTAGGTTCAAACTCCATAAATAATGATTGCAACATCGCAGTTGTTGGTTTGTCATGATGCTTTTCGATATCCTTTATGATAGCAATTACTGCATTGATACGCTTCTTGATTTCACTCTCTAAAGTTTGCATATTTGGACCTAAAGTTTCGTTTGGCGAAATGCCATTTTCTTCGAAAAAATCAATCATTAATAACAATGTCATCGATTGTGATTTTGACATTTTTTTACAAAATTTTCGAAATCTATCTGCTACAGAAACCTTAATTCCTAGCTTCTCAAACCGCTCTTTTTCATATCCTTTATCCATTTTTTCTGAAAAAATTTGTTGTTTTTATTGGGTTGCGGGGATTTTTTCTGAAAAAACAATGTTTAAAATTCTAAAATCAAAACAATCAATCGCCGAAAGTTGTTGATTTCACTAGGGTTTTTAAAAAACTAAAAATCGAAACATCGCGCTAGCGTGTTACCCTCTTGCTATACATTTTTTTCCGATAAATTTTCAAAAAACCTATACCTCTACTTAAGATAGTTTACTACTCAAATCAAACACTAAAATTATCAGAATTTAAGAAGCTATAATTGTAACTCTTGAATTATATTAACTTAATTCAGCATATGATTACATTATCGATAAAACCATTTACTTATTATATCTTGAGCGTTTTCCTTTTCTTTTTCTTATTTAGCAGAATTTTCAATAGAAAAATAACTACTAGAAAACAGCATATAGATTTCCTAATTCATCTACTTCCCATAGAGCCACCGCTGTTACCTTTTCCGAATTACCAATCCTGAAATTTGAGGCTCATAAAGATTTATAAAAAGAGCGAGGTACGAGCCTGATTATGCAATCTATTGAGAATCGAATTTTATCGCTTTTGTTGGAAAAGTGATTAAGGAAGCAAACAAGATGGTATTCACCAATTTTATATTAAAACGGAATGTTTATTTATAACTACAAACTAGATAAAACACCTAATTACTATTATTTAATTCATAAATATTATTTTCGTCTAATTTGACCAGGCGAGTACCCCATTTTATTTTTAAATACTTTCGAAAAATAAAATAAAGAATTAAAACCAGTCTTTGCTGAAATTTCTTTAAGCGAAAGCTCTGTATTAACCATAAGTCGCTTAGCATGTTCTAGTCTTTCGTGAATAAGGTACTGCTGTAAGGAGACTCCTGTATTATTTTTAAATACTGTTCTAAATCTATTATAACTTAGATGGTGTTCACTTGCCAGTTTTTTGAAATCGACTTCCGTATTCAGGTTTTCTCTTATAAAATCTATTACCTTTTTACAAAGCTGCTCTTCCCGACTCCCCAACTCTTCTTTTTCAAATGAAATTACATGGGCGACTAATTGAATAACGATACCTGCTAAAATTTTTCTAAACCCCGAACTATTTCTTTTCACCAACTTTAAAGATTGATTAAAAATGAATATCAGTTCCTCTTGATACCCCATTTGTTTTACATATGAGGTGTTCTCAGGAAATAGATCTTTTAGAATTCTGTTTGATAAAACTTCGCCTCTAATTCCTATCCAATACTCTTCCCAACCGGTTTCTTTAGATGGTTTATAATTATGCCATTCGCCTGGATAAAGCACCATTATATCTCCAGGGTTTACTTCCCATTTTCCAGATTTAGTTTCAAGTGAACCTCGTCCTGTTGGAACATAAACAAGATAACACCCAGGTAGTGACCTTCCAATTTCCTGTTCAAAATTATGGGTTTCTGGATGACCTTCCAAAGGGTAAGCTTCACTAGGATAAATGTGCTGATAACCACATGTAGGTACATAGATACCCCAATCCTCCGCTTCTGAGTCTTCCGCTAAATAATGAAAAAAATTATCCATACTTCTCAAATGTAGACATTTTGAACAACACAACCAACAAAACGTCTATTGCCTGATGCTATTGTTTAATCTAAGTTTGTAAAACAAGTAACTATAAACCAACTATGATTACTCAATCACCTAACAAACAATTAATTAACCCACAAAACACAATAATTACAGGCTTATTATTTCTAATATAAAGAATACTAGCTTTTGAATATCATTAATTCATAAAAATCAAAAATTAAATAAAATTTCTGTTTAATAATAAAATTTGAATGATTGACACAGAACCAACAATTTACCAAACCAAGGAAACTACAATTAGTGAAACCGCTAGCTTAGGCTCCAATCATGCACTCGACTATACGCTTACTGGAAAAAACGCAAAACGCGCCATAGAACTGGGACTTGCTGAAGCTGATTGGTATCAAAGCCCAGTTCCAAGGTCGGTTATGCGCGATTTATTAACAAGAAAAGATAGTCCTGCAATACTAGATACATTATTATTACTATTTATACTTCTTAGTACAGCATATGCCACAATACTACTATGGGGATCGTGGTTAGTGATTATACCTTATTTTATTTACGCTGTATTTTATGGTACAAGTTCCGATTCTAGGTGGCATGAATGTAGCCATGGAACAGCTTTTAAAACAGATTGGTTAAACAATGTGGTATACGAAGTAGCGTCTTTTATGGTTATGCGAGAATCAATTGTTTGGCGTTGGAGCCATACGCGCCACCATAGCGATACTATAATTGTTGGACGAGATCCTGAAATTCAGATACCGCGTCCACCAAACATAAAAGGTTTACTCCTTTCTCTTGTAAATTTTGGCACTTATAAATCATATTATCCAAGTATAATACGCCATGCGTTTGGCAAGGTTTCTGAAGCAGAAAAAACTTATATACCAGAAACAGAATTTAAAAAAATAGTACGCAATGCACGTATTTATATAGGCCTATATACTTTAATTATACTCTCTGCTATTATTCTACATTCGTGGATACCAATATTCCTTTTTATATTACCACAGTTTTTTGGCACTTGGTTAATGATAATACACAATACAACGCAACACGCTGGACTTGCAGAGAATGTATTAGACCATCGTTTAAATTGCCGGACGGTGTATATGAATCGGATAAGTAGGTTTATATACTGGAACATGAATTACCATGTAGAACACCATATGTTTCCTCTGGTTCCTTATCATGCGCTCCCTAAATTACACCAATTAATTAAAGATGACTGCCCTCCTGTTTACACATCAATCTACATGGCTTGGAACGAAATTATTCCAACTATAAAAAGACAAATAATAGACCCTTCCTACTATGTTAAACGAAAATTACCTGAAGCAAAAAAAAGAACTACTGAAGGTTTATTTAAATCAAATCTAAAACCAGATATTGATGGTTGGCTTGAAATATGCTCAAACTCAGAACTTGGTAAAGATGATATTATTAGGTTTGACCATATAAAAAACACTTTTGCTCTTTATCGGGATAACAAAGGTTGCCTTTATGCAACAGATGGTATTTGCACACATGGAAATACACATTTAAGTGAAGGCTTAATTAAAGGAAAAATAATTGAATGCCCAAAGCACAATGGCCGTTTTAATATAAAAGATGGTTCTCCTGCACGCGCGCCAGTTTGCCAAGGACTAGCAACGTATCCAATAGAAAACCGTAACAACAAAATATGGTTAAACATAACAACTCCAGGAGGAATTGGTGCACGTAAAAAAACAAGTTACAATTTGGAAGTTGTAAGTAATAAAAATGTTTCAACTTTTATAAAGGAGCTTGTGTTAAAGCCTATAAATACAAATGAAAAAATAGAGGTTATGCCGGGAGATTATATGAAAATTAAAATCCCCACATATCAACAAATATTATTCGATAATTTTGATATTCCAGAACCTTTTGCTTCAGTATGGAATCATCAAAAACTTTTTGATTTAGTAAGTAGCAACAAAGAGGTAGAACGCTCCAATAACTACTCATTAGCGAACAACGGGCAAAAAGAACATACTCTAAAGTTTAATATTAGAATAGCAACACCACCTATAGGTCAAGATTGCCCGCCAGGAATTGGATCTAGCTATATTTTTAATTTAAAACCTAACGATAAAGTAGAGGCTATTGGTAGTTTTGGTGATTTTCACATAAAACCTACTCAAAAAGAAATGGTTTACATTGGTGGCGGTGCAGGAATGGCTCCTATACGCTCGCACATAGCGCATCTTTTTGAAAACGAATTAACGCACCGTAAGGTTAGTTATTGGTATGGAGCGCGTTCTAAACAAGACATTTTTTATGATGATTATTTTAAAAATATTGAAAATAATCACTCTAATTTTAATTTTGAATTAGCACTTTCTGAACCATTAGAAGCAGATCGTTGGACTGGATTTAAAGGATTTATACACCAGGTTGTTTTTGATAATTACTTGAAGAACCATCCCAACCCTAAAGCTATTGAATTTTATTTATGTGGCCCACCAATAATGATTAAAGCATGTTCTAAAATGCTTACTCAGTTGGGCGTTACTAGTAATCAAATTGCTTTTGACGAATTTTAATTTTCTCCTAAAATGGATAATAAAAATAAAATAGAACACAAAAAAGAGATTTGGGGATTTTACGACCAAATGCGGCCAGTTCAAATTGAAGCTATACAAGAGCAAACCCCGATTGCATACTTACCTTGGGGTGCCATTGAATATCATGGAAACCATAACCCAACAGGACTTGATAGTATAAAGGCCTATAACTTGTGTCTGGATTTAGCAAAGAAAAAAGGAGGACTTGTGTTTCCCACTATTAATTTAGCAGCCAACTTAATAAAATCTTATCCTGGTGTCGATTTTCCCAAGCATTCTATTGAATTTTCTGAAAATCTAATAAGACTTATTTGCGAAGAATACTTAGAACAACTTGTTCAACAAGGATTTAAAATTATTGTAATATTATCTGGCCACGCTGGAGAACCTCATCTAACTATATTAAAAAAAGTAGCAGAAGAATTCAATATAAAATATCCTAAAATACATGTTTGGTCCTTTGCAGAATTTGATATTTTACCAGACAACTTATTAGTAGCAAATCATTCTGCCCTTGGAGAAACCTCTTTACAATTACACTATGCTCCAGAAACTGTCTGTTTAAATTGTTTACCAAAAGATAGACCAATAAGTCTAGAACTAGATGCTGTTTCAGGTAAAGACCCAAGATTAGCAACGAAAGATATAGGTGAAAAAACAGCAAAAGTATATTTAAAAAATGCATCTATAATTATGGAAGAATTAATACAAAAGTATTTATGAAATATAGAAAACTAGGAAGAACAGGTTTAGATATTAGCGAAATTAGTTTGGGCACTTGGGCTTTTGGAAATAAAGTTTACGGAGGTGTCGAAGAAAAAGATGGCATTAACACCATACATGCTGGTATTGATATGGGAGTTAACATTTTTGATACAGCTCCACAATACGGTACCCAAAAACAAGATGGCGTAGCTGAAATTGTTTTAGGAAAAGCTCTAAAAAACAAACGAGACAAAGTACATATTTCCACAAAGTTTGGAAGAAACCCAACACTAAAAAAGGGAGCTTCACAATTCTATAAATCTCGTGTAATTGATTCTGTTGAAGAAAGTTTAAAACGTTTACAGACCGATTATATTGATGTGTTATTTCTTCACTCCCCCTTTTCTCCCGATGAAATTAATGAAAATGTTTGGGAGGGCTTAGAACAAGTTAAAAAGCAAGGGAAAGTTCGTTTTGTAGGTCATTCAATTTCAATGTTTCAACAAACAGAAAATATGGCCCGAATTTGGGCTAAAGAAAAAAAGATTGATGTTATTCAGGTCGTTTTAAGTTTAATGAATAGAGAGTCTCAACAATTAATAGAAGCTTTAGAAAAATATCCTATTGGAGTTTTTGGTCGAGAGTGTTTAGCTAACGGGTTTTTATCTGGAGCCATAAAAAAGGACACCATATTTCCAGAAGGCACACTAAACTCTCGATACTCAAGAGAAGATATTATTGAAAGAGTTAATCAAGTAGATGCGTTTAAGTTTTTACTTAAAGACGATATTGATAATATGCCACAAGCTGCCTTACGTTGGGTCTTAGATCAAAAAGGAGTATCAACAGTATTATCTGGTGCTAAAAATATAAATGAGCTTAAAGGCGCTATTTCTGCTTCAAATGCCAAACCTTTTACTGCTTCAGAACTCGAATTAGCTAGAAAACTTTTAACGAAAGACTTTGAAGCGGCTTAACAGATATTACGATAAGCTATTATCACTAAAAACCCCAGTACAGCTTAAAAAATTGTACTGGGGTTTATTATTATTTGATATTGCTATAATTTAATTTATCACTTAAAGAAATCTATTCGTTTTCTAAAACAACAGTTAAAACAGGTACCAAAGTACCTTGCCCACTTTGAAAATTCAATTGTGCCCACGTTGGCATATCAATTCTATTTGGGTTAATTCTTATAAAAACAAACTCCCCAGCGCTTGCTCCATTTACATATTGGCTATTCATAAACGAAGCCAATTCTATTCCTGAAACGTTATCCATTTCAACATCATTTCCAACTACTGTGGTATGCGTCAAAAATGCTTTCTGGATTGCTGTTGCCGATGGATCTGTATCATAAGGACCTGCAAAGAAATCTGATGCTAAGATATCAGGCGTGGTTCTAGAAGATATACCGTAAATATCATATTCCACAGGAAACCAAACAGAATTATGGGTTATGTTTAATTTCAAAATAGCAGATTTTATCTTTTTACCTGTAGGCACCTCTGGCAAAGCGAAAGGCAGAACCCCCGCAACATGACCATCTCCTCCTTCTCCTGCACCTGTATGTCCAAGGACAACTTCATGATAACCGGGATCAAAATTTCCGTTATCCCACAGTGTAGCATCTGCCAAATCAACCAGAATATCAAATCCTGCATTAGGATCTAATACCTCGAGTGTAAAATTTAATTTAGATAATTCAACACTATTAGCCCCCGTAATCTCGATATCATAGAGTCCTACATCACAACCACCACAATTATTATAAGGACTAAATGTTATCGTACCTTTACCAAAACCTCTATCTATAAAAGTGGCAAAACGAGGTAGATTAGAAGCTTCTAAAACAATATTCTCTCCTAAAGGATCAACAGCCTCAATATCTATATTAAGGGTAACGCCTTCTGCTAAAACAACATCATCTACAGGAATAAAAATAGGAGCTTGATTTTCTGTAAGCGTAGTAATTTGCATGTTTAAAACCCTATGTGTCCCTGGATCACTCAAATTAAAATCTCCGGCAACCATAGACCAATAGTCCAAATGCGTGATTTTTCGTCTGAATTTAAAATCCTTTCCAATTTCTACAATTTCACCTCCTTGTTGATTAGCGTATATATCATAACTCATGTTAACAGCATCGATATCCATTTTAACATGATACGTTAAACCTGCATGATATTCCAACTCATTACTAAAAGCATAACCAGTGTCATTGTAAGCATCTATTTTCCCAGATGGATTTAATCTAACAATACATGAATTGTTTGAATACGTCGTTGCCACGCCGTCTAAAACACCAACAATACCATCCATATTATCTTTACTAGGAATCATATCAAACTCAACACTAAATGTTCCTGTTTGTGTTCCTTGCGGGATTAATACAGATTGCCACTCGTTTATTTTACTAGTAAACCCATCAAGATTACCTCTAAAATTAAAGACTACTTTTTTCTCATAACCAGAAAGTCGTGTAGCTATAAAATTAACGCGTCTTGATTCTTCTTGTGTTGGCGCATAAGTGAATTTAAGATTCTCGCTTAAAACCTCTCCAGTTTCATCATCAACCCATTTTACACTTGTATCCTCCTTAGGAGAAACTTGTAATTTTAAGTCTAATGTTTCACCTATTAAAACATCATAACCTTCCCAAGCAATGCCCGTAACATTATCTCCTTCACCCCAGAAATAAACTTTTAAATCTGCGTCTGATAACTCAGGGTTATTTATGCTCTCATCATTACAGGATAATGCCATAAAAAATAACACTCCCAAAATTCCAATTATATATTTTTTAATTTTCATATTAAATAATTTTAATTAGTCTGATAAATCTACTCCTCTAGTTTTACTATTATCCCACCAAACAGGTGTGCCCCAAAAGTTAACACCATTATCTAAATGAGCTTCTAAATTTTCCCTATTAAAATTCATTTCAGAATTTGGATAAGGCAATTTTCTTGGAATTAATCCATTTAAGGTTTGATCTGTATAAGCGTTATCCGTTGTTGGTTTAAGATTAGGAAATCCTGATCTTCTCCAATTTGCAAACCCTTCAATACCATTATAAAAATTATTAACATAATGTTGCATATTTATGGCCTCCATTTTATCGATTGTATTATTCCATAAGCTTTCAGCATAAACATCTGTATTCAAATTTAAATTAGGCTCTGCTCCCAATATTTGAATTAATTCATCAACATTTGCGAAAATCGCTTTTTTATAATGCGTTTTTGCATCTCCAGTAGCACTACTCCAACTTCTTTGCGCAGCTTCTGCAAGCCAAAGCTCTACTTCAGAATAGGATTGATAAATGGACGGCATATCAACACGAGTTAAGTGTCTTCGAACTTGTAAAGATTTAAAATATTTATCAATTTGTACTGTCTTACCATTCTTTTCTACAAAACGTGGAGACCAAATATCTGCGGGAGATCCCTCTGGGGCTTCCCACAAAAAGTACCCCGGAGCATACCCTTCTAATACCCCATATTTAGCAAGATATTCCTGCGTGATTTCCACACTAGTTTCAGTTGAGGATTTTGAATTATATCGAGATGTAGCATCTTCTTGATTTGCGGCATACATACCAAACATCATTAAAAGTCTTGGGTCGTCATTCTCTCTTAAATAAGACACATAAGTATCACAAGCTACCATGATTTCTTCAGAAAAATTTTGAACTTGCGAAAATCCGTTTCCTCTAATCTCTTCTGCCCCACTTGTACTTACATTATAATCGCCATGCTCTACAGCTGCGGCATCATCAACATTTTCCATAACGCCGTCCGCAATAGCTAATTTAGCTTCTTGTTCAGCTTTTGGCTCGTTAACATTTACCAATCTCATAGCATATCTTAACCTTAAAGAGTTAGCGAATTTTCGCCATTTATCAACATCTCCATTATATATTAAATCACCCTCTAAAACCATAGAGCTATCTAGTTGGTCTGCCGCTTCTTTTAATTCCTTAAAAAAGTCATTATATATATCTTCCTGGTTGTCATAAGCTGGATGTAAATTATCTGATTCTGCTTGCGCTCCCGCTTCAAAATATGGCAAATCGCCATAAGTATCTGTAAGTTGAGCAAAAATCATAACTTTTAAAATTCTAGCTACGGCTTGGTAATTTACTTGTTCAGGATTTTTTTCTGCTTCTTGAATTGCCAAAACTAAATCGTTAATTTCGCGATAAGAACTCTTCCACATATATTCCATATAGCTTATATCTAGCTTATACGCTTGCCCATGTGATATTGTCCACCCATCTGAAACCATTTGAGTTATGGACATATGATAAGCCGCTAGAGACCGCCATTGCGTTTCTCTATTTCCTGAATAACTAATTTGCACCTTAGAAATTAAGGTTTTCGGATTTGCTTTAGTTGATGTTGTTGGATCTACATTTAAGTCTCCAAAATCTTCACAACTTGTTGTAAGTGTTATAAAAAACACAAACAACATCAAAATGTTTATTATTTTCTTCATTTTTTAAAATTTTGCTGTTAAGTTAAACCCATAACTTTGTCGTTGTGGTAATGAACCATATTCATAACCTTGACCATTACTTATACTATAAGTTGACTCTGGATCAATATTAGGTACATTTGAATGAATTAACCATAAATTCCGTCCAATAATAGATACTGTTAACCCCTTAACAAATTTAAACTTCTTTAAAGCTTCCCCATCTAAGGTGTAAGACAATGACAGCTCTCTTAGCTTAACATAAGAGGCATCATAAACAAAAGGCTTAGTAATATGTGCGTTAGCCACGTTACCCCAATAATCTCTAGGATCTACATAAACATCATTTGGTTTATAGACTGTATTACCTTCTCCATCAACTCCATCTTCAATAACACCATTAGCTAAATATCCTCCTGTTGCAACCCAATTGCTAGAAAGTGCACCTGCATCTTCTCGTTCCGATTCAGATTGAGCCCATTCGTCTCTTCCCTCAATGGTTCCAATATGAGCACCTTGTTGATAAAGCTTTTGATTTGTCATAGACAAGATATCGGCACCAGATTTAACTTGTACCAAAGCTCTAATTTTAAATCCTTTATATTGAAAGGTATTAGTAACACCTCCAGTAAATTTATACTGCCCATTACCTAAGGTAACCTGCTCGTCAGATCTAAAAGGAAGTCCGTTTGGTCCTATTATTGGAACACCATCACTTGTACGCTTAAAATCATAACCAACAATATCACCATAAGACCCGCCTTCTTCGGCTGTAATTAAAGAGCTTATCCAATCTGCTGTTGCAATAGTCTGTCTTTTAGCATCTTCATGCAACCTAACAATTTTATTTTCGTTATTAGCAAAATTGAATGTTAAATCCCAACGCGCATTATCTGTTTTAATTGGCACGATATTCATCATAACCTCCCATCCTTTGTTATTGATTTCACCTGCATTAATACTAGCAGATTCAAAACCATTTGAATTTGAGATAGGAATGTTCATAATTTCATCAAAAGTAGTTTGATTATAATAAGTAACATCTAAGCCTACTCTCCAATTAAATAATTTAGCATCTAATCCAAATTCATAACCTTTTGTTCTTGATGGATTTATATTGGTAAAATACGTATTATCATTAACTGTCGAAAAATTTATTCCGTTTGATGAATATGGATAATCGAAATAGGTATTGTTGGCATAAGGACTTGTATCCCCTCCTACTTCTGCATATGATGCTCTTAACTTAGCGTAGGGCAACGTTTTACTCTTAATTTTCTCAATTGCTTTTGTAAGAACAAAAGCTCCTGCTACTGAGGGATAAAAATACCCGTTATTTCCTTTTTTAAGGGTGGACGACCAATCTTGTCTACCTGTTACATCAACAAACAAATAATCTTTAAACCCTAAATTAGCAAACGCGTAAAGCGATCTCACTTCTTTTCTAGGATTAGCTTTATCTATTACAAATTCATTATAATTATTAATTGATATAACTCCTTCTGCCCCTTGGTTTTTACCTAGTATTGTTGTTGTTTCATTTTCAAAACTCATTAAATTACCTCCAACACTTCCACCAATACTCCAATTTTTATTTAGCTCTTTATTTGCAGTTAATAAAAACTCTGTATTAGACTCTGTCGTTTTAGAGTCTATCCGTCTCATTTCTCCCCATTCCGCTAAAGGCGTTGTTAAAGGAGAAAAGTTATAATAATCATAGGTAAAAGTATCAACACCCGATTTGAATTTAAAATCAATCCAATCATTAATTTCATATGTTAAAGATGCATACCCTAACAATCTATTCTTTTTAGATTCATTCTTCATATTATATAATGAAAAATAAGGATTAATAATACGTGTTGCAGAATTCCAAAACACATAATCTCCATTACTATCCACAGCACTATCTTTTAACCATTGTTGATCAAAATTCCCAGGCAATCCCAAAAGAGCCAAGGCTGTATTTGCACCAGAAAACCCTAAATATGGTCTATTATCAACATCTTCTATCGAATAATTTACTTTAGCGTCTAAACTTAATTTATCCCACATTTTCATAACACCACGAATGGTAAAGTTGTTTCTATGTAAACCACTATTAGGAACTATATCATCAGTATTGACATCGGATGCTGAGAACCTGAAATTTGCTGCTTCGTTACCACCTGATAATGCTACAGTATTCTGCGCTGTATAACCTGTTCTGAAAAAAGATTTAATATGCTCTTTTTTAAGTCCGTAATCTCTAACAACACCATCAAAGGAAATGAATTGCAGATTAGGATCTATTTTACCTCCCCAACTCCACATACCTGTAGCGTCTCCAATATCCTTAGGCGGCGTTTTTATACCTTGTCCATATATGTGTTGTACATCATCATATTCCCCTACCACCTGATCGAATGTAAGGTTTGATGAAAAATCAATATTGAATTTCGATTTTGTATTATCCTTAAATGATTTTGTTGTAATTAATATAACTCCATTACCACCTCTTGAGCCATACAGTGCAGATGCTGCAGGTCCTTTTAAAACAGACATGGTTTCAATATCATCTGGGTTTATTGACGAAATTCCATCTCCCAAATCCTGGCCACCATATTGTCCAGCTTGCCCCATAGAATTATTATCCATTGGTACGCCGTCTATTACATATAATGGTTGATTTGAGCCATTAAACTTAGTGTTACCTCTAATAATAACCTTTGACGAACCTCCTGCACCTGTGTTTGGCTGTGCTATATCTACCCCTGCAACTTTACCGGATAATGAATTAACGGCATTAATACTTTTAATTTCCGCTAGGCCTTCACCATCTACGTTAGAAATTGCATAGCCTAAAGATTGCTCTTCTCGAGAAATGCCAAGAGCTGTTACGACTATCTCATTTAGCGTTTCAACAGATTCTACTAATTGAATATTAATTACATTACTACCTCCAACGGTTCTTTTTTGGCCTGTAAAACCAATATAGCTATACATAAGAACATCTCCCTGGTTTGCTATTATCGAATACTCCCCATCAAAATCTGTGGTTGTTCCTTTATTAGTTCCTTCAATTAAAATGGCTACCCCTGGAATTGGCTGTTCATCTTCAGAAGATGTAATACTACCAGTAATTTGAATTTCTTGAGCTTGTAAATCAAAAACTCCCGTAACCATAAAAACACAGAGAAACACAATTAATCTAAAATGTTTTATTCCCATAAAAAATGAATTTAAAATTTATACACCCGATTGCAGAATTCTTAAAAAAGACGACATTAAAATATCTTTTAAATATAATCGAGAGTAAAAATATAGTTAATTAGTAAAAAGTTTAATTATAATGATATCCTCAAATATATATAAAATAGGGTCTGTTTTTATATCACTATCCCTTTCATATTGAAGAAAAGACAAAACTTACAAAGGTTCAAGCAGTTAGTACAAACTCTTGTTTTGCAGTAATAATTGTCATAAAAAACTTGAGCTTATGTTTAATTAAATCAGAATTCTCTTTTAACAAAACTTAACTTACCCCTGACCTAAAAGCTGTAACCAACTGATTTTATAACTATTGCAAACACAAACAGCAATAGATTTATTTTAACCTCTATTGAAAATCTAAAATAAATAAAGGCTACTTAAATGTTATTCCATCGTATTAACGCTTCTAAATAATAATAATCAGCATAGTTTAAAGGCGCGTCAGTCTCATTGTTTTCATGAAAATTACCGACAGAATGTTTTAGAAGAAAACCTCCATTTTCACCTTCGCTAGCCAAATATTTTTTTGATGAAAGTGTTTTTAATATACTTTCAGAATAATCTAGATATTCTTTTTTATTTTCTAAATCAAACATTTGTAATTCGAGTAATGCAGATGCCACAATAGCAGCAGCTGAGGCATCTCGGGGGACCTCATTTGTGCTTTCCGCATCATAGTCCCAATAAGGAATTAAATCATCAGGAATTTTTTTATTCATCATTATAAATTTAGCTATATGCTTAGCGTGTTCTAAAAATTCTTTTTTACCAGATTCTTTATAAGCTTCAGTGTACCCATATACCCCCCAAGCTTGACCGCGAGCCCATGAAGAGTCATCAGCATAACCTTGAAAATTTACTTTTTTTCGCACTTCGCCTGTAATATGATCATAATCAATGATATGAAAACAACTATAATCTTTTCTATATTGGTTTTTAATAGTTGTTAAAGCATGAGAATTTGCAATATTTAAAAATATAGAATCTGAAGTATGCTTGGATGCTTGATATAACAAATTTAAATTCATCATATTATCAATAATTATTGGCATGTCTAAGTTTTTTCCTTTAATCCAAGGAGCATCTGTATCCCACGATTGAATGACTCTTGCAGTTGGACGAAATCGGGTACTCAATGATTTCGCTGCATCAACCACCGCTTGTTTATAAATTTCATTACCTGTAAGACGGTAACCATGTCCAAAAGAGTTTTGAATCATGAAGCCAACATCATGGTTCCATTTTACAAATTGAGCAGAATCTAACGCTTTAGTGAATTTTTCTGCCTCTAATAACCATCTTCGATCCTTTGTTTGTTCATATAGATACCAAAGAGAACCAGGAAAAAAACCGCTAGTCCAATCTTCCTTATATGCCATTCTTAAAGTACCATCTTTATTTAAACTTCTTGGTTGCAATAGTGGTGTTATGGTATCTATTTTATCTATTAAAAATTGATATTGATTTTCTGCCACCGAAAAAACTCGTGCTATCAACTCTTCCTTACTTTCTACTTTTTTTTCGACAGCTTTCACATCATTTTTACAAGATGAAAATATTAAAAATGAAAGACAAATTATTAAATTTCTTAGTATAGTTGCCATATCTGTTTATTTTATTACAACATTTATTATTCTGATAACTCTCTTCTAGATTTTAATTCTATTTCTATCTCGTCCATAGTTTTATTATCTAGTTTATAAAAACTCATTACACCAGCAACTAAAAAACTACCAACTGCAGGAATTAAACTAACCATTAAAAGGATGCCGTAACCTGCTTCTTCGGTTTGAATAGAATTTGCTTTAAACCCATATGCTGCTAACAACCAACCTGCAATAGCAACTCCAACAGTTAAACCAAATTTCTGTGCCATTGTAGATGCCGACATAATTAAGCCTGTTGCACGTCTTTTATTTTTCCATTCTGAATAACTAGCACAATCAGTATACATTGCAAATAAGATTGGTGCTGGTGGGCCTGAAGCTAAACTAACAATTATGTTAAGAGCGAATATCATAGTTATATTAGTCTTATCCACAAAGAAAAACAAAGCTGTAAAAAAACCAGTAATTAATTGAGATACAATAAAAACCTTCTTTTTTCCAAACTTTTTAGACAGTTTACCTGTAAACGAAATGGCTATTATAGTAACTATTGTTCCTGAAACTAAGAAAGAACTAGCTAAGGATTCATCTCCTATATAATATTTAAAGTAGTACATAACTGAACCATAGCGAATAGCAACATAGGCCAAACTAATAATCCCTATACCCAATAATAATAACCAAGGCCCATTGCCTATTAAATCTTTAAAATCATTTTTGATATTGTTTTTTTGCTCCTTTGGAGGAGAAACCCGCTCTTTTGTTGAGTAAAATGTTATCAAGAACATTATAATAGCCAAAATACCAAATACAACCATTGTACCTTGAAAACCTTTGGATTCATTAATAACACTTACAGATAAAATTGCTGAAGAGATATCCTCATCATAATAAGGTTTAGTATTTAACTTATAAGTTCCAAAACCTTCTTCCAAAAACAAAATATCAGTTGTTGTATCAATTTCACTCTTTAACTCTTCTCTATAAACTATTACCGTTAATTTTTTAGTTATAGGATCTTCTTCTCCTAAATCAGCGTTAACAATTAACTTAGTTGCACCTATACCATTTTCGACAATTACAATTTGATTATTTTCTAGTTTAGCAGAAAACACATCGGTATTGTCTGCGCCAATAGAATTTACAAGTGGCAATGTTAAGGCCTGAACTAATAACCCTCCTGAGAAAGCCAACATAAACCTATATTGAGAAAAACTAGCTCTCTCGTTAGGACTCGCAGACACCACTCCCATTAATGAAGAATACGGTATATTTATAGCTGTATACACCATCATCATTATGGTATACGTTATATAAGCATATATAATTTTACCTGACATACTTAAATCAGGGGTTGTAAAAGTTAATACACCTGCCAAAGCAAACGGTAAAGCTAGCCACAAAATATACGGGCGAAACTTACCCCATTTTGTATTGGTTCGATCTGCAATAATCCCCATAATAGGATCATTTATTGAATCCCAAATTTTTGTTATTAAAAACATGGTTCCGGCAACAGCTGGCGATATACCAAAAATATCTGTATAGAAATACAGCTGAAATATCATTAGTACTTGCCAAACTAGATTTGAAGCCGTATCCCCTAAGCCAAAGCCTATTTTCTCTTTGATAGAAATTTTTTCTTCAATAACTATATTTTGTTTTTCTGAACTCATATATTCTAGTTTTTACTTCCTAATTGAAAATCTATTATTACTTCTTTTTTAGCCAAACCAATACTTGGTACTTCAATAAAAGCATCTGATTGTTTTACTCCATCAACTAAAATATTTTGTGTTTTACCTCTGCTAATGTTAATTTTAAATAAAACCCCTCTAAAAAATCTTTTGAACGATAATTTATCCCAATGCGAAGGTATTTGAGGATTAATTGAAAAGCCTTTAAAATCTCTTTTAAAGCCCAGAAGATTATCAAAGCAGTTTAAAACATTCCATGCTACGGTTCCAGTTCTCCAAGGATCATCGGAAACATTTCTTTCTTTACGCAAAGCTGAAGGCCCTACGTAGCTATTTGCCTGAGCATAAGGCTCTGATTTTTCTTCAGACGGCAGGATGTCTATAAATGTATTAAATGCTTTATCATTTCTACCCGCGGTATAATCTGCTGCTATTTTAAAAGATGCGGCATGACAATACACATTACCATTAGTAAAGTTACCTTGAGGTATTCCTGTAATTGAACCAATATCTTTATTATATTTCGTGAAAGGTGGCCAATTATGAACAGGTCCAACAGGTGTATTAACCATTGGCTCTACTTTTTCCATGATAGTTTCGTACTTATCAATGTCAATAATTCCAGCAAGCATAGCCCATGATTGCGGATTAATAAAAACCTGACCTTCGCTTGAAGCACTATCCCCTACCTTATTACCTGCATCTGTAAAGGCATAAATAAAGTGATCGTCATCCCAACCATGTTTTAATATATTCGCTTTAATTTCTTGATATCTAATTTCACATTGAATTACCCTTTCTATATCACCTTTCCATTCTGCTATTTCTCCAATAAGCTTAAGTGCTCTAGCCAAAGCAATACTCATCCACACTCCTTCTCCCTTTCCCTCTGCTCCAACTTTATCCATTAAATCGTTCCAATCGCCATGTCTTATAAGCGATAAACCTCGATCTCCCCTATCCTCCCAAAGAAAATCTATTGCTTGTAGGTTATGCTCCCAAACCGTACCTGCTCCTTTATCCGAATAATGAACAACTTTATCTAAAATAGAAATATCTCCAGTTTCATTAAGAATAGAATACGTTGCATGGCTTATCCAACTTGGTGAGTCTGAATAATGTTTATCTGCAGCAGCGACATCCATAGACGGCACTCTAAATGCTCTTGGACAAAAGCCATCACTTCTTTGGTTTTCAAGCGCTTTTTTTAACATAGCTATAGCTCTTTCTGGATTTAAAATTGCCATACCAGCAGCATCTTGAAGCGTATCGCGATACCCTTTAAAATAGAATCTAGCCCAATCTGCCATAAGATACAATTGGTGCCTTATCCAAATATTAAAAAGATTATTAAAATCGGCTATAGGGGTATCAACAAAATTAAACCCAAGTCTTTCAATATTTTGTTTCTTTATTTTTTCAAGCTCAGCATCAATAAGCGAACTGTTAGCATAAAGTGCAGTAACCTTATCCGCTTCTTTTTCATCAAAAACAATTCCCAATACAAAATTAATACGTTGTTCTTTTCCAACGTTAAGATTCAAATTATGCTGTAATGCAGATACCATATATTCTGTAGATGCATCACTATCATTTAATTGCCCATCTAGAATACATTCTGGGTTAGAGTAGCTTTGACTTTTACCTAAAAAGACATCTTTACTTATATCAAAATGATCATAAAGCACATCTGTATAAGTAAATGCACGGTACTTCTCAGTCATTACGCTAACGGATCTATTTCTAAAATATAAACGTTGTTTTTCTTTATCATGATAACCATCTACTGCAGAGTTATAGCCATAGGTTAAACTCTTTCCATCTAGAACGACTGGAGCTACAGTAAACACAGATAAATCTCTATTTCCACCTGACTCATTTACCACGGATACAGACCATATTTCGGCTGCTTCTTTTCTAGGAACAAATATCTGAAACGATACTCTAATCCCATTCTTTTTACTTTCAAGAATAGAATACCCTAAACCATGAGAGCAAGTGTAATTATCGAGTTCTACATGAGTAGGTCTTAAAGCGACAGACCAAACTTCGGTTGTTTTATTGTCGCGCACATAAATATTTCTTGGAGCACTTCGGTCATCTTGTTTTCCAAAAAGATTTGTAACAACACCTTCTTCATTTTGATACAATGAAAAACCATTCATATTTTGCCCTACACTGGCTAAGTAAGTTGGGTTCCAGAGCATATTAAACCAATCTCTTGGTGGTTGAGGATTTGTTATTTTGTATTCCGTTCCTCCTTTTTCAAAATTACCGTACTTCATAATTCTTTTTTATGTTTTTTATCTTAATGAAATATTTTGTTTTCCTCCAACAAGTTTTACCGATTTACCTTTCCATTTAAATTCTCCGTTCACTCTGTATGGTAACAAAACTTGAGCCTCAATTTTATCTTTTGCTTTTACATATAACACTTTAATCATTCCTTGTGGATGAGGAAACTCAACTTCAAGTTTATCCAACTTACCTAAGTTTGGCTCAATTATAACAGATTTATACGAATGTTCTGCTGGATAAATACCAGCAACCAAGTGTATAAAATCGAAATTAGGACTTGCACTCCATGCATGACATTCTGAACGGGGATTAATATCTGTTTCGCCGTAAGTAGTCATACCATTATCGATCATCCCTCTCCATGAACCTAATAAATCTAAGTACTTATAACCCATGCCTGATTTCTGTAAGGCTCGAAATAAATAAAACTTAAAATAAATTGTTGCCTGAAAAAGCGTTTTATCTTCTAAAACTTTTTTCATTATAACAGCTTGTTCAGAATCCTCAAAAGTATTCGTTAATACACCTAGGATATTAGTATGCTGAGAAAAAGCTTCTTTATCTGGAGTTTCAGAAATAAGTCCTTTGTTACTATCAAAACACTTTTCTAAAACTGCTTTTTTAATTCTATTTGATAGTGTTTGGTATGTTTTTACTTCATGGTTTAAATTAAAATAACTTAATACAGCTATTGCATTTTCTAGTGTTTTAACAAATTGCAATGAAATATTTGCCGAATAACCATCGTCTGCACCTTGTGGTATTCCACTAGGAAAATCTATAGTCCAGTCTGTAAAATTCCACCACTTTAAATTGGTTACCATTCCGGTTTCGTCAACCCTTATAGAAAACCAGTCTATTACAGATTTTATACCCGGAATAAATTGTCGTAAAAACTCAGGATCGTTTCGATACATGAAAAAATCATAAATCATATCCACCCAAATTAAAGAAAACGGGGGTATAATTTGAACGATATTTGAAGGGTAGCGACTTTGTGTTAAGCCTTCTGAAGTCCTTGAATCATCAAATTGTTGGATTGCTTTTCGCATTAATCTATCATCTCCAGAGACATAAACTGAAATAAGAGATGCTATTTTTGTATCGCCAATGTATTGTAAATTCTCATAATATGAATCATAATACATCTCATCGGCGGAGTTACGCAATGTTCTCCACGACGCCTTCCATATTTTTTCTAAAGAAGTATCAGTAGTCTTAAATTTTGCTTTCTCTATAAAAGGGTAACCTGTAAAAACGCCATGATAATTATTTAGAATTAAAGCTTCGCTCTTGGTCTCAATCTCAAGCTCTACAAATCGGTATGTTCTTCTTGATAGCGGTTTAAAAAATCTGTTTTCTCCTCCGTCAGGTAAAAGAATATCATAATAGCCCAAAATTGATTTTCCTTCAATATTATTTCGATTACCTTTTAAATCTACATGTATTAAATTACCATCGGAAACACTCTCATTACTACTAACATCTTTAAATAAGGCTTCCGCATAAGTTATTTTTAATTCACTTCCTTTTCCTTTACTATAAATTAACTCTGGAAAACCTGTAGTGTGATACGTTTGATCAATAAGTATTTTTACTTTTGAATTGGCAGGAATTATTGTTGAGCCGCAATTATTTATAAAAGCTTCGTCTTTTTCCATACCACTAACCCTTGCAACGTTATTAAACTGCTCAATCTTTTCTTCCATAAAAGGAATAGTTCGTGGTATAAGATGCCAAGCGCCACCATAAATAAAACCGCGACCTACAGCAAACTCAGTTGTGGCACTTTTAGGTGAAAGCCAATTTTTATCATTAAACGATATTGTATTCCAACCCCACGGATATGCTGATGCATCAACTTTATCACACGGACCAGCAGCATAATAACCATTCATCATGTCGCTTGTTATATTTAATGGAGAAAAAGCTTTATTCTTTACCACTTTCCAATCTGCAGTTCCGGTATTAATATCAAAATTAAGGGTTCTATCTGCTTGTAATATAAATGCTGTTTGATGTGTAACTTGCGAAACACTTCTATATTCACCAAAATTAACTACCTCGGCAGCAATGACATTTTCACCTACTTTTAACTTATCTGCAACATCAATTGTTTCATAGCGTTGGTGGCCCAGGTCGCCAATAGAAGGCCCATAACAAACACTTTCCCCGTTAACATAAAGTCTATAACGATTATCTGCAGAAACAAATAGATTAAAGGTCTCTACTAAACTTTCGAGATTGAATACATGACGGAAAAGAAAAACGCCATAATCAAGCGTTGACTCTGTAGGATGCGTAATCCATTGTGCTTTCCATGTATATTTAAGCAAATCAATGTCTTTACCTGATCCATTGATGGTTACTGTTGATTCTGGTGTAATCATATTATTATTAAAAACTTAATTATCGTTCAATTTTAATTCGAAACGTTGAAGCAGGTAAGCCACTTTCGGATACCAAATTAGCATCTGTATAAGGCTTCCATGCATAGCGAATATATAATGGGGTAACATAATGCTTAGGTGCTTTAAAATTTATTGATTTTTTTAGAATAATTGGTTCTAATTTTTCAAAGTTGATATTATCATCACTTATCTCAAACCCAATAACTTCTTTTGATGGCTTAGCTTTTAAAGCTTTAAATTCCCCTTTAAAATGAATGGAATATGTGTTTTTAGAAAACGTAACTTTATCAAATATTGGGCTTTCAAATCCCTTTACGCTCTTATATGCATTACCCAGAGCTAAAAGTGCTAATCTCTCTCCCACTGGCTTTTTATTTTTAGCGTGTGTATCCTGCCTATCTCCAACATCGGTAATAACAGCCATTTTACAACTAGGTACTTCATATAACAATTCTCTTTGCGCATTCCTAAACTCGGACCACGCACTTCTATCTTCTCTACTTGTTAGTTGAACGTAATAAAAAGGGAAATCTGCACTAAAGTCTGAGCGCCATAAAGCAACCATTTTTTTAAACATTTTTTTATACAAAACAGGATGCTCTGCATTTGATTCTCCTTGATACCAAATAATACCTTTAATAGGGATCTTAATTAATGGCAACACTCCATTGTTATAGTTATAACTAGCCATCCACGGATGCTTTTGATTTTTATTCTCGCTTAAAGATATTTGCTTTTTAGCAACTGAAATCATCCCGTCTTTTTCTTCTTCTTTATCTGCCCAACGTTGTTTAACCAATTCTGAAATTTCAACATCTTCATCAATAATTTTTTTAGACAACCAAGATTCAATAGGAGAGCCGGGAACTGCATTATGAATAATACCAACAGGAACATTTAACTCCTTTTGTAGCTTTTCTGCAAAATAGTAAGCCACTGCCGAAAAATATAATACATTTTCTGTTGTTGCTTTTACCCAACCTTGGGTATTAAAATAATTATTATTCTGAATTTTATTTAATTCTTCAATTGTATGAACACCTTCCTCTCCGGTTGGAAAAGTTGGTTTCATATTATAAATTCTAATATTACTATTCTTTACTTTTTTAGCAACCGCTTCGCCATTTAACGTTCTTTTTAGATCTAGGTGCATGTTTGATTGCCCTGAAGCTAACCAGACTTCGCCTATTAAAATATCGTTGAATTTGATAGTATCCTTTTCTGAAGAAACACTTAATTGAAACGGACCTCCTGCTTTTTGTTTTTTAAAATAAACGTTCCAATTTCCTTGGGCATTAGATGTTGTTATAATTGTTTTTCCTTTAAAAACTACTTGTACTTCTGTATTTGGTTTTACTACTCCCCAAACGGGAATTTTATGGTTTCTCTGTAAAACCATGTAATTAGAAAAAACGGCATCAACCTTTAAACTTTTTTGCGCATAAGCGAAAACACAAGAAAAAAGAAAAAAAACAAGAGCACCGAAACCTCGAACTTTCATAAAACTATAGCATTATGTTATTAAAATTCAGGCTTTATTTTTGTTACTTTAATAGCATCAAACAAAGCGAAAGAATCATTTTGCGGAGACCAATCTTCAGTCGCTCCACCATGAAAAGTTGAAAAATAGAATGAATCTATATTTCCTTTCCCCCATAATCGATAACGAACGTTTATATTATTTATAACTTCTTTGCCGTTAACCCATACTTGCATAATTCCGTTTGCTAGATTGTCTTCATTTAATTTAATTCTTTGTGTTAAACGATACCAAATTCCAGTTTCAAAATTAATTCCAGTGGTTACTGAATCTCCATATTTAGATTTCATATCTACATAATAAAAATATACAATTGCTTGCCCTTTTTTAACCCACATATAACGAGCACTCCAACCCTCTCCATTATCAGGATGATTACCTCCTGTATAAGTTGAACCTCCACTTGTTAGCCCTGGTAATTTGCCACCTTGCCTAAAATCAAAACCATCTTCAAAAAAAACATAATAATCTAAATAATATTCATTTGACGCTGGCAAAGTTTTTATAAACTGTACACCATTCGTTTCCGGCCCTACAGTTCCTTTAGGGTAATCTACCATTAATACATTCCCTTTCTGCCCTTTTGGATCTGCAACAATATTAGCTCTATCACCCAAAAGAGCCCAACGGATATCTCCGCCTTCGCTTATTAAACTTTGCTTTGTATACTTACCTTGATTTATAGCATCAAAGTTTAATTCAAAAAATTCAGTTTTATTTTCAACAACGGGAGTTTCTTCCTCATGGATATTACTTTGAGCACATGAGTTTAACATAAAACCGTTAACTATTAAAATAAATAAAATTACTTTTTTCATAAATTTCTATATTTCTTGACCTAGGTGTTTAAAAATAAAATTCTTAGTGTTCTTTATTGCCATTTTAGATTCTGGAAGTGGATAATGTCCTTGCCAAACATGCCACATACCCTCATAAACATCTAACTCAACTTCTTTATTGTTTTCTTTAAGTTGACGAAACATTCTTATGGAATTGCTTAAAAAGATTTCTTTACTTCCAACTTGAATTAAGGTAGGTGGAAAATCTTTAGAAAAATCACCATAAACAGGGGAAACATAGGGGTTTTTCCACTCCGTTCTTGGAGCATAAGCTTCAGCACAATTTTCTAAAAAATTAGCGTAGACTAAATTTGGATCTGTTTTTTTTAACGTGAAGTACGTATCTCCTATTTCATCTAAATCTAACCAAGCAGACCAAAGTACTACTGAGCTTGGTAGGTTTATTTTTAAATCTCTCATTTTTAAAATAGCACCTGCAGTAATGGATCCTCCTGCAGAATCCCCATAAATGGCAATATTCTCTGCTTTATATTCTTTTAAAAGCTCCTTGTATGCCTGAATAACTTCATCTAAAATTTGATTGAATTTTGCTTGAGGAGAAAGTGTATAATCAATAGTTATAATTCTTAATCCACTAGCATCGGCCAAAGGAATACTAGATAATAAAGTTACATCTGCAGGATAAAAAACAAATGCGCCTCCATGTACATAAATAATAACCTTATTTGATTTTTTATAGTTTTTTGGCTTTACATCAATGGCTCTAATAGTTCCTAAAAAAACAGTATCAATAGTTGGCTTATATATCTCTACTATTTTAGGAAGCGATTTAGCTGCTGCATTTTTAGCTTCATCTTGTTTTTTTTTCCATACTTCTAAAGGAGCATTAGCTTTTGGTAATTGAGCACCAGCATTTCTACCTTCAATGGTCCAATTACTTAACATATCCCTAGCTTCTATTGAAATAGTTGCAGGCAGATGAATGCCGTTGTATGGTTCTACAACAGCATTCTCTTCCTTATTTTCACAAGAAATAAAAACCAAAACAATAAAACTAAACAGCATATGCTTCATTTTGAATTTTATTTTCAATTAACAATTAATTTTTGAGCAATAGAACTAAACTCATTAGATAATTTTAAAATATATAGACCTGTGCTTAAATTAAACATCATTTCCAATTGATTGGAATTATTTGATAAAACCTCCTGTTTATAAACAAGTCTTCCTAATATTGAATAAATTTCAATATTTGCTTTTTTAGTTAACAGACTACTCTTAATAGTCAATTTACCGTTACTTACTGGGTTAGGATAAATATTGAAACTAGAATTATCTATATCAACTATTTTCTCCTTATTACTTTTAGATACACTTCTAGATGCATTTTCTGCTGTATCAAAATTTAAAACAGGCCTATAACTTGATGATGTATGATCTTGTGATGCTATATCCCAATAATTGTAATTTCCTGACCCATTAAAGTCTAAACTAAATCTAAAAAATATAAAATCTCCTGTAACAGCTCCGCTATCTAATTGGTCATTTACGAAATCTATAATAGACTGAGAAGATGAACTTTGAATATTCCCCGTTACAGAATTTAAATCTAGGATATCATTTTCCAATGGCGTTGCACTTTGATCTGTATTATATGCTCCTGCAAAAAAATCTGAACTCAAAATAGTACTGCTACTTCTAAAAGGTAATCCATAAAGGTCAACTTTGTGTACTAATCCTCCTCCACTTTGTAATAAATAAAAATTCAATGTAGCCGATGTCAATCTTTCTCCTTGTTGTAGTGCTGGGATCTGGAAAGGAATTACCGCCGAAGTTTTATTATTTGATCCTATCCTATGAGTATGATATCCTACCCATTGCATGTTTCCGTTGTAGTAAACAGATTGATCATCCATACTCGCCAATACAGAGTAGTTATTGCCTTGAGGTATAGCGTTAACTTGTATATTTAAAACCTCACTATCATTTAATTCTCCATCACTAACCGTAACCGTTATATCAATACTTCCCGCATCACCAGCAATTGGAGTTAGTGATAATAGCGCTGTTCCGTCTCCATTATCTGTAAAAGTTGCAAAACTTGGAAGATTAGCTGCTGAGACCGTTAATGTATCTCCATCTGCATCTGTTGCAGAAACATTTATATTTAACGTTTCTCCTTCTAATAAAGTCTGATTGCCAATAGGCGCTAATACAGGTGTTAAATTGGTTGGCGGTGTATATCCAGATGTATGAATCACAATTTCAGAATAATTATTCCATCCATTCACATTACTTCCTGATCCTAGTATTCTAACATACTTTGCTGAAACATCAGTAAAGTCAAAGTTTTCTGAAGATGTTGTAGTTCCTGAACTAGTGGCAGAATGTACTTGAGTATAATTACGTCCGTCTGTTGAAACCTCAACTACAAAACTATAAGCTCTCTCATCACCTAGACCAAAAGTTATATCAACAGATTCTACAGTCGTTATTTGACAAAAACCCTTTTGTACCCATTGATTACCTTCTGCAGCCCATTTGGTCTGTAAATCATTATCAAAAGCATTTGATGAAGGATAATAACCCCACTGATCATCCTGAAAAGAACTTGCCCAATCCGTATCACACTCATAAACAAATATTGCAGAAGAGTTAGAAGACGCATTTCCTGCATAGTCATTTACATTATTAGCTGTAATTGTATAGTTAGTGTTTCCAATTAAAGCAGAACATTTAAGTGTAACTGTTTTATTATCCGCAGATAAAATTGCTGAATTTACAGTTGCACCACCACTTAAAGTATAATTCCCTATCAACTCTGAAGAAACACTAGTAACACTTTCACTAAACACTATAACAAATTCATCATTAAAATATGAATTATTAGCAGTAACAATAACAGGAGAAGTTACATCTGCACTTGCTTGAAGTTCAAAAGCTCCACAATCAACAGCAGAACCAACAGACCTTGGATTACCATCAATATCTAAAGTTGTTAACCCTGTATTTATTCCTACGTCTATTGCTGGACTTCCAGCTTTAAGATTGAAATCAAAATTATTATAATTAACATAAAAATTTGAAGCATCACTAGCTAATGCTACAATATTATTCTCTTCTGTATTGTTTGCAGCATCATAAGTCCAAGGCGTAAACATCGTCGCAATATTATTTCTTATAATGTTACCTGTACTACCATTACCTTGTTTATCATTTTTAACCTGAATCCAAGGTGTTGCATCTGTAGTAGGATTAAACGAAGTAGGTGTTTTAGAAACGGTATTGTTTTGAATTTTACAATTTATAGCTCCAGTTAGAGTTATTCCGTGATAATGATCTGAAACTACTAAGTTATTTTCAACAGATACATTTTCAGTATGTCCATCTGTAATAATAATTCCTTGCATAGAATAACCTACTAAATTATCATTAATCATTGCTGGAGTTATAGGGTCTGCAAAGCTGAATATTTTATTATTTCTGATTATAACATCATCAATTATTCCCGCAGCTACATTATCCTTGTCGTACATTTGAATTCCATCATCATGATTTATACTGTAATCCTCTATATAAGCATCTCTAATAATATTGTTTTCATAGATTGCATGCGAACCCAAAGCCCTAACAGCATCTGCACCAAAATTATCTATTAAATTGTTTTTAACTTCAGCATAATCCCCTTCAATTTGCAATGCAA
This sequence comes from Algibacter sp. AS12, assembly GCF_046736315.1. NCBI lineage: Bacteria > Pseudomonadati > Bacteroidota > Flavobacteriia > Flavobacteriales > Flavobacteriaceae > Algibacter > Algibacter sp. AS12. The sequence goes on along the minus strand of NZ_CP151841.1, from coordinate 3,215,608 downwards.
AATATACATTTTTGATTGTGTTATTATTAAAAATAATGTTATCACCACGAATAATAACCGCATCTTCTGCATTTGCGTACCAATCACTTTTTGACCAAGTTGAAGAATCATCTGTAGAGGAAAATGTACAGTTTTCGATTTTTAAATAAGTGGCATTGTTTTTTGTTAAGAACATATAATCTCTTGTAAAAGCCCCTCCAGAGCCATTTGTTGAAAAGGTTAAACCGTCGAAGGCCCAATATGAACCGTTTTCAACTTGAACAGAAGCTAAAACTGGATTTTCTCCACTTAAAGGTTTTAAGGTTACATAATCTGAATGTGTACCTGTCATATAGGGACTACCGTGAGCCCCAGACAATAGATAAATAACATCGCCAGAATTAAAAGTTTTTTGAGCTGAAAATACATCTTGTAAACTTTTCCAAGGACTAGCTTGTGTACCTGAATTGGCCATAGATCCATTTATTGGATCACAATAATAAGCTGTTCCAACGACTACAGATAATTCTGAAACACTTAAAACAAAATTGATAGTTGTGGTATCAATAGCATCTGTTGCCTCAACATTAATAGTATAAGTTCCAGCGTCATTATTTAGAGGTTTAAATTCGAATAAAGCTGTACCATCTCCATTGTCTACAAAAGTTGCAAAGCTTGGTAAATTTGTTGTAGTTAATATTATTGTGTCATTATCACTATCAGTTGCTGATATATTTACATTAAGTATACCATCTTCTTCTACAGATTGATTAGTTACATTTGTAATAACAGGCGAATTATTTGCAGGCGATGTTCCATCTTCGTTAACAGTTACTAAAATAATTTCTTGGTCTGTATCAGTTCCATCAGTAACTGTTATAGTAACGTTATAAGAATTAGCATCGCCTTCTATAGGCGTAAAAGATAATGATGCTGTTCCATTTCCATTGTCTGTAAAAGTTGCAAAACTTGGAAGATTCCCTACTGAGACAGTCAATGTATCGTTATCGCTATCAGTTGCTGATATACCAATAGTAACAGTTTCGAGTTCATTTAAAGTTATATTTCCTATTGAAGCCAAAACAGGTACGCTGTTAACTGGTGGGGTTACTGATCCTGTAAACTCATAAGCTCCAGCATCAACACTTACTCCCATCGATCTAGGGTTACCTTCTATATCCGATGAATATAAATCTGTATTTACACCATAATCTATTGATGGGCTCGTGGCTTTTTGATGAAAATCTCCATTTAAATAATTAGCAAAATAAGTATCATAATTAGCTACATTACTTTGATCGATATCTAAATTATTTTCATCTGTTGTATTTGAACCATAGGTCCATGTAGTATATCTACCTGCAATATTATTACGAATTATATTGTCCTTGTTCACTCTTCCTCCTGATTTACTTTGATTCTGTATACTAATCCAAGGCACATCATTTAGCACTGTAACATGAGGTGTTTGTATAATTGTGTTGTTTTGAATTCTACAATTTTGCGCTCCATAAAGTGTTATTCCATGCGACTGACTACTAGAAACCAAATTATTTTCTACCACCCAACCTTCAGCGTTACCATCAGTAATAATAATTCCTTGCATTAAGGTTCCTATCAAATTATTATTAATCACAAATTGTGATGGATTTTCGAAAAGAATAATCTTATTGTTTCGGAAAGTAACATTAGATATAATACCGCTATTTGGAAGAATATATGCTTGAAAACCATCATCGTGTTGAATGGCATAATCATCAATATAACAATTCTTAACGATATTATCTTCGTATGTACTATCGCTTCCTAAACCACGTATTGCATCACCGGCAAAATTCTCAATTAGGTTATTATGTACTTCAGTAAACCCTCCTCTTACCTCTAAAGCATGATACGTGTTTTTTATTACATTATTTTCCAAATAAGCATAGTCGCTTCTAATCTGAATACCACTAGTAACATTGTTATACCAATCTGTTTTAGTCCATGTTTCTATGTTTTCTGCAGATGATATTGTTGAATTAACTATTTTTGTATGATGAGAATTTATATCTGCAGAAAATAATACTTGTTCTTTGGTTTTGTTATTACCTGTACCATCTACTTTAATCCCTTCAAAAGCCCAATACGAAGAATTAACCAGTTGAATTGACTTAATTATTGGCGCATTTCCACTTAAAGCTTTTACAGTAACATAGTTTGTAAAAGACATGTTATTGATATAAGGATCTCCATGATCGCCAGACATTAAGTAAACAATATCTCCTGGATTAAGGGCTTTATTTGTATAAACAACTGCAGATAATGTACTCCAAGGATTTGCTTGAGAACCATCATTATTGATATTTCCATTTATAGGATCACAATAATAAACTCCTGCCATAGGTGTTTGATATACTGAAACTACAATAGAAATAGCTTCAGTAACTGTTTCAGTACCATCACTAACACTAATTGTTGCAGAATAAGTTGATGCATCTCCAGATTGAGGAGATAAAGAAATAACAGCTGTACCATCACCATTATCAGTCAAGGTTGCAAAATTTGGTAGACTGCTAGAAGTTATAGTAAGTGTATCTCCATCAATATCACTTGCAAAAATATTTACATTTAAAGTTGATTGCTCTTCAACAGTTTGGTTTCCAATAACATTAATTACCGGAGCTGTATTAATAGGCGTAGAATTCGTTATAGTAATATTTAATGAGGGTCTAATACTGCTATTACCATTGTCTTGTGAAGCAAGATTCCATGTTTCAGAACTATTGGCATCAGCATTAAAACGTATAAAAATAAAATCGCCTCCGACGGCTCCCAAACCGTATTGCGCATTAATATAGGTTACTAAATTTTGTTGAGAGTTTACATCTAAATTTACAGAACCCGCTATATCGTTTTCAAAGATATTATCTTTAATCATTGTTGCCGAATTATCAGATGCTCCCATAAAATAATCACTATTCAAATTTACTGCCGAAGTTGTTCTGAATGGCAAACCGTATAAATCAATATTTACGCTACTTGGTTGGTTACTATAAGAAATCACTTCTATTGATAAATCTGCAGATGTTATAGATTCACCACTTTGTAATACAGGTAGTTGAAATGGTATAACGAAAGCTTGCCCGTTATTATGACCCAATCTTGCGGTTGTTTGACCAACCCAACCCCAAGGTGTGTTGCTGCCTGTAATTGTAATATCGTCTGAATGTGCTTGAATTGTTTGAGAATTTTGTGCATTTATAGACAAAGCCCCAATAAAGATCATAATAATTACATACTGAAATTTTAACATATTCATTTTAAACTATATTTAAATTAGACAATTGATTGAAAAAATTTAATAACTTTTACCATCCTTTTGAAATAGAATTAGGCTTATCCTAATCCTGTTTTTCTGTATTTTTATAAATACTTCAACCGTAATAAAAAATGTTTTGAAAAAAAATAAGAGTAAAAGAATTTCTTCATTCAACTTTAAAATAATTAACTCTATTTAATAACTTCATATCTAACAAAACAGTTATATGTATTGATTTTCCTACTTTGTAAATTTGGCTTACTTCATCAATAGTTTGATTAAATTTTGCTTGAGATTATAATATATTAGATATAGTAATACTCCTTTATCTGTTGGTATTCGCTAATAAAATACAAGCTGATAGAGTTACATCTTTAATATTTATTTTAATAATTAATTACTAGTTTTTGAGAAATAGAACCCGACTCGTTATAAAGTTTCACTATATACATACCTGTTTTTAAATCTAATGTTCTTTCTATGTAATTAATATTACTGGATAAATTTTCCTTAAAAACTAAGGCCCCTGCTAACGAATAAACTTCAATATTAGATTTTTTGTTTAACAGGTTACTTTTTATTGTTATGCTACCGTTGTTAGTAGGGTTAGGATAAATAAACAATTCATTTTTATCATATACTTTTTCTTTTATAGATAAAGAAGATGAAATTTGAAGCCTGAGTAATGGTGCATTTAAACCCGTAGATTCATCGCTAATACCATAATAATTTGCCCCAGCCGTTGGCAACGAGCTTGGTGAACTTTGATTAATTGGAGCATCAATATTCATTCGTAAAAAAATATAATCGCCTGCTACAGCTCCTGCATCATATTGAGCATTGATATAATCAATTAAGCTGTTATTTCCTGTTTCAGAAGTAATCACTTTTCTATCAGGCGTAACGGCAGAACCTACAGGTTCTATTCTTGTAATATAATCATTTTGAATAGCCACATCTGTTCCACGCGAGTTTGTATAAACTTCATCATAATGATCATAATAATTAAGCGAATTACTACTATTGAATGGTAAGCCATATAAATCAATATTCGAGGTAATCCAATTTCTTACGTAATGGACATTTACTTCTAAACTTGCCGAAACAACTACATTTCCTGAAGGTATAGCTGGCAACTGAAAAGGTAAAATAGCACTAGAAGTAATTCCATCACCATTTGCTGCACTTCCTCCAATTTTCAAGGTCAATTCAGACGGATCTCCCGAGCTATTACCAGTAAGCCACGGGTTTGTTCCTGTATAATCATTAACATCAGAAATTATGCCGTCTCCAGATGGATTTATTGCATAAGTTCCTCCTGGAACAATAACCGGATTTCCCTGAAATTCAAAACACCCAGCATCTACAATCTCATTATTAAATACTCTATCATTATTATCAATATCTACCAAAGTAAGGTCTTCATTGATTCCAAAATTTACAGCAGGACTAGTTTCTTTTAACTGAAAATCGCCATTTGGATAATCTAAAAAGTAATTTGAATAATTAGCATAGTCATTTTGATTTATATCTATATTATTCTCTACTAATGTTGTTGTATCATATGTCCAAGGTGTATACTGAGCGCAGATATTATTTCGAACAATATTATTCTTGTTGGCTCTAGTTTGTCCTGATTTGTCTTGGTCATCAATATAAATCCTTGGAATCTGATCTGTATCATTAAAAAGCGGGCTTTGAATAACTGTATTATTCTGTATCCTACAGTTTTGAGCACCAAACAATGATATACCATGATATTGATCGTTAACAACTAAATTATTTTCAATAATCCAGCTATCTGCAGAACCATCTGTAATAATCACACCTTGCATCGAAGTTCCAATCAGGTTATTATCAATAACAAATTGAGAAGGGTTTTCAAAAATAATAATTTTATTGAATCTAAAAACCAAATTGGTTACAACAAAATCTCCAGACAATTTATAAACTTGAAACGCATCATCATGATTTACTGCATAATCTTCTATAAAGCAATTTTTAATAATATTATTCTCATAAGTACTAAATGAACCAAGACCTCTAATAGCATCTCCAGCAAAATTTTTAATAAGATTTTTTTGCATCAATGTGTTATCTCCTCGCAACTCTACTGCATGGTATAAATTGAGAAACGTATTATTGATTAATGTAATATTACCTCCTCTAAACTGAATCCCACTAACAGAATTAGAATACCAATCTGATTGTGTCCATGTAGATGAATCAATTGCTGACTGAATTAAACAATTCTTCAAGGTAATATAGCTGGTATTAGCATCGCCTATAACAATCGCATCATCTTTTGAAAAAACCCCTGTACTAGCATCAAATTGAACATCTTCAAAAGTAATATGATTACTATTGTTTATCTGGATTTTAGTTAATATAGCTTGTTGAGGATTCACTGATTTAATTAGCAAATTTGTTAAAAACTGCTGATTTCCTAAATAGCCATTTCCATGTTGGCCATCTAATAAATAAATAATATCATTATTTTTTAACCCAACGGAAGCCCAATTAACACTTCCAAAAGCTAAAAAAGGATTTAACTGAGAGCCATCATTTGAATTTTTTCCATTAACAGGGTCGCAATAATAGATGGTTTGCGCATGTGCTATATATCCAACACACACAAATAAAACAACTATATAAAACAACTTTGAATTCATGATTACCCCTTAAATTTTTGAATAAAAAACGAGAAGACACAACTCCTCTCGTTTTTTTATTTATTTATATCACTACTCTACGATTAACTTTTTAGTTTTCGTCTTACTACCATCTTCAAGTTTAACAATATATAATCCTGATTTTAAATTCAATATTGTACTATAACTACTTCTTGAATTAACTTCAACTTTCTCAGAATAAACCTTTTGCCCCGTTAAAGAATAAATATTTAATCTAGCATCGTTAATAAAACCATCTAAAGAAACATTTAACCTTCCATTTTTAACTGGGTTTGGATAAAGATCTAGTGCTAATTTTTCAAAATTATTCGCACTTAACGAAACACCCGAAAATCCAACTTCTAATTTAGCAGGGTTTGCAGAATCACCGCCATCAATATTAAAATATTGTGAACCTGTCATTGATGTATTATCTATGCTCAACCTTAAAAACACCCAATCATTTTCAACAGCACCAGCATCATACTGTGCATTTAAATAAGCTATAAGATTTGCTTCTGCAGTAGTTTCTTCCCATCTCGGAGTATCTAAAGTTCCTAAGGCAACATTTTTAGTAAAATAATCATCCTCTATAGCAGTAACCTCAGCTGTACCATCTGGATAAACACCAGCAAAATGGTCTACATTAAAAATTTCACTTCCTGTACCTCCGTTTGCAATAGCCTTTTTAAATGGTAAACCATATAAATCTACATTTGCGTTAAGCCACTGCCTTCCAAAGCTTACATAAACATTTAAATTTGCAAAATCAACGATTTCTCCAGTAGGTCTTGCTGGTAATAAAAATGGTATTATAACACTTGTTAAATTACCTGAACCATCTACGGCACTAGAACCTAATTTTGAAGCACCTACTAGATACGGATTATTAGCAGTAATTACAGCCGGATCAGATACATATCCATCTTCTGCAGGTGTTTCAATAGTGTAATCTACTGAGGATACTGGACCTGTACCTTCATCTTCCACTTCTATTGTTAATGTTGGTGCTTTAGCAGTCGATCCATCATCAACTCCAAAATAATGAGCACCTGTAGTTGCAGGGTCATCTACATTTAATCTTAAAAAAACATAATCACCTTCAACAGCACCCGCATCATATTGTGCATTTAAATATGCTACCAAAGCTACATCTCCTGACAAGCTTGTTTCTTCGAAACGGGGTGTATCTAAAGATCCTGGAGCAACATTCTTTGCAAAATAATCGTCCTGGATTGCTGTAACACCAGCAGTTCCATCTGGATAAGCGTCATCATAATGATTTGCAGGATAAATTGTACTAGCCGCATTATAACCTAACCCATACAAATCCACATTTGAACTAATCCATTCTCGACCATAATTAACATGTACTTTTAAGTTTGCGGAAACTACAAGTTTTCCTGATGGGCGAGCTGGTAATTTGAACGGAATTATAGCACTGGTTGTAAATGCTGCCCCCGTAGATGCACTAGCCCCTATTTTTAATGATTGTATACCTCCAACATTATTACCATTTAGGTAAGGATTATTGGTTGGTACATCTGAAATATTAGATATAATACCATCGTTGAAATATGTTTGAGTTGGCACAACTTCTGGATTTACATTATAAACTATTGTTTGTCCTTGTGTCACAAACGGCACTGCCAATAACGCAACTCCTAATATTGAATTAAGTAATTTTGATTTCATAATTTTTAGATTTAAAAGATTAGTTTAACTTTAGTTTACTGTATTATTAGTTTTTCTGTTTTTGATTTTACCCCATCTGCTACTTTTACAATGTATAAACCAGGACTTAAATCTAAATAGGTTTCAAAATTTGAATTTGGAGCGCCTATAACAACCTCATTATGAACTAAACTTCCATTTAGGGAGTAAACTTTCATTATTGTGTTATTAAGCTCAAAACCGTTTAATAATATTGACACTTTACCACCTACTGCTGGGTTTGGATAAAGTTTAAAACTTGATGTATCAAAAGATTTAACACTTAATACATTTTCTATCTCTAAGGTTAAGGTAGGTGCTTGAGCTGTGGACTCATCACTTATACCATAATAATGAGCTCCAACAGAACCCGCCGTAGCATCTACACTTAAGCGTAAAAAGACATAATCTCCAGCAACTGCTCCAGCATCATATTGCGCATTAATATAAGCCGCTAAAGAATTAGCTCCAGAAGCATCAGAGTTTACTTCTCTATCTGTAAAAATCTCAGTTCCCAATGGTTCTGCCCCACTAACATCTCTAACAACAAATGCATCTTGAATTTCCGTTACTGTAGACGCAGGGTCTGCAAAATTTCCGTCATAAAAATCCTTTGGAGAAATGGTATTAGAAGTACTATAAGGCAACCCATATAAATCGATATCAGAGGCAACCCAATGTCTTATATAAGCTATATTAACTTTCAAATTTGCTGCAACAACGGTTTTACCTGTTGGACGCACGGGCAATTGAAAAGGCATGATTGCGTTAGTTGTAGCGCTAGCTCCTGTGGAAGCACTTTGTCCTAATTTTAAAACTTTAGTGCCATCAATATCATTCCCATTTAACCAAGGATTTGTACCTCCTTCTGGTAAATTAGCTACATCTGAAATAATACCGTCTCCTGTTGGAGTAATCATGTATTCCGTTGTTGGATTTCCACCAGAATCTGGACTTACAGTTAAATTGAACGATTGAGACGTAAAGCTTCTTCCATTATCAGCAATTACCGTAATATTTTGATAATCACCAGCATCTGAAACTTCAGGCGAAAAAACAATATGTCCTGTGTTGTTTTCATTATCTGTAAACACCGCAAAATTTGGAATATTAGAAACGGTAAAAGAAATAGCATCACTATCTGTTGTGGAAGCAGAAAAATCTACCTGTAGCGTACCTCCTTCAATCATTGATTGATTTCCTATAATTGGGTTTATTACTGCGGGGGCTGCATCTACAACACCCGTTAACGTAACCTGCCCCGCATCTGGAACTGCATTTACTAACGCATATTTATTACCATTATTTGTTATGATTTTTAGATCTATTGATGAACCATTTTGACTTGCTGAAACACTAGCCCAAGAATTATCAATTCGTATTTTAACTGATAGAGGAAAATAAAAAGCCGAATCTAACATATCATCTGTAAGAGTGAACTTTATTTCACTACCCGACACATTATCTATTATTAAATTATGCGTTGCAAAAGACTGAGAATATTGCGTTACTTCTGTAAACCCAGCTACCCATAAATCTGACTTATCTGCTAAGTATTGTAAAAACTCATCAGTAGCAGTTTTTCCTGCAGTATCTAAACCATGAAAATGTGTGCTACCCCAACCTCTATAATAATTAGTTCCATAAAGTTTCTTTACATTATCCAAAAGTGGTAAAACATACTTATCTCTATCCGTATTATTACCATATATATGAACATTAGAAACGCTGTTTACATCGAGATAATTTACAGTGTTTGGTTGATTTAAAACACCTTGCGTTCCTCTAACACCTATAAACGTTTTTCTCGCTTCAGTTTCATTCCCTTCCCCATATGGGTAGGCATAGGTTAAACAATCATTACCAGAAGTTACATTTGTATTAATAGCCGTAACGGTTGCTTGTAATCTTGCCAAGTAATCTGCATCTGTTGGGTTTGCTTCTCCTCCTGTTGGGTTGTTATACCAATTTCTATCATCATGTCCGTTTATTTGGCTTCCCATAACTGCAAGGTCATTATACAAATTCCAGTTCTGCACATTGTATTGCGAATCGGCTTCCGTAATAACAAACCATGTAAAATGAAAGCCATATTTGGTAATCATAGATTTCCAAAACGGAATGTTTTGCTCATTATTATCATCAATAGTGATCGTAAAAGCAGCCAATTTATCGTCACTCCACATACACACATTACCTTCGCCAATATGTATTGGCCAAACCTTATCTGTTTTAGTGAATCTTGATCCAGTAGTCGCGTCTAAATTGAAGGCGTTTTGTCCATTTAATTGGATAACCGACATAATTAATAGCAAAAGAATTGTAGTTGTTTTATGCATAAGATTTATATTGAGAATCATTATTCCTTAAATAAGCAGCCTAATTATAACCGCAAAAACAGGAATGGTTATTCTCAAATATAAACACAATTACAGGACTAAACCTAGCGTTTAAAGCCTATAAAACCTAGAAAAGACAAATCTAACAAACAATTAAACAGATAGTACAAACCGCTATTACCTTTTTAGAGAATGATTCCTACAATACTCTAATTACTAATAGAATAATTAAATTATTAACAGTTTTATTTATAAATTAACTACTAATTATTCTACTTAATTATAATTACACAAAAGAAGCGTAATAGAGGTTATTTAATGAAGTAATTACCAAACAAATAAAATTTGTTTTTTTGTTTCTGTGCCAATTAAGTATTCAAGGAAATACTTTCCTGTAGAAAGATCTAAATTATCAGTACGGTAAACATTGTCAGATAAATTTGATAATTTTAAGGTCTGTGTAAAAACTTGTTCGCCTTTAGAATTCAGGAGTTTTAAATCTACGTTTTCATTTGGATCAATGCCGAAAAAGTAAAAAGCAACATCTCCATTATTAATTGGGCTTGAAGCTGTAACAATAGTATTTTTTATAGCTTCTTTTTTATTCACATTCCCCTGATTCAATTCAGGATATCCTACCGTAAGTTCTAGCTCTGGTTGTTTATCTTTTTGGTCGTTATTTGCGCTAACAAAGTTCCATCTACTAAAATCTGTTACATTTTTAGAATTAGGATTCATTCTTAAAAAAACAAAATCGCCAGACTTACTACCTGCTTCAACAACAGTATTTAAATAGTTACCCAGCTCGGTCTGTCCTGAACTACTCATTTTAGGTACTCCTGAATACATATCCGAATCAATAAAATTATTCTGGATTGGTCTAGCCGAAACATCTTGACCATACGTACCTTGATAATACATATCTTCTGTTACCCAATAATTAGCCTTTGGAGGTAATCCATACAGATCAATTCCGCCTTGAGGTTGGTTATCTATTTTAGTTAAATACACTTTAAAATTTGCTTTCAATATTTTTTTCCCTACTGGGATTGAAGGGATTTTAAATGGAAATACTCCAGCTCCATCTAAATCTTCTCCCACGCCTCCAATTCGAATTTCAGCTTGACCATCCCAATCACCTTTTCCTTTAGAATGTATCTGTCTATCTGAAATTTGAGAAGTAATTTTAAAAACCTCATTCCCTTCATTAATTTTGGTATACTCAAATGCACCTATATTAACAAAATTACCTAAAGCACGTTTATTCAAACTGACATCTAGTGTTGGCGCCATATCAGAAGCACCCATATTCAATGCCTTAGAATCACTACCTAACGAAAAATCAAATAAAGCCCAATTTTTAAAGCACATGTCGAAATCATGAACAGAAACAGGAATTGTAAGGTTATGGTCGGCAACCCCCTTAATATTCTCAAATAATACATCATTACACAAGTTATTTCCTATTATAATATTTGATGAGTTGTCTAATCCCAAAACTTTTATTTTAAGAGGGGAATTGATTATCGTATTTCCTTCAAAATCTAAACCAAAATAAGGGTTAACCACAGTATTATTAACTATTTTTAAGTTGCTCAATTCTCCTTGTACTGAAATACCGTTTTCACCGTTGCTAACAATCACATTATTTTCGAAAACACTTTCAGAAACATTTAGATTTTTGCCATAAATTCCGTTACACAACCCAATATTATCGCGATTAAATGTAATAAAGTTGATGATTGTATTACCTCTAAAAATTGTTCCTTTTATATTTAAATCATTTAGATAAATACCATTATTTATATCTGAATCTGTTACTACACTTTCCTTAATTAAATTATATTCTAATAAATTATATTCTCCAGAAACCTCAATTGCATTATTGTTAAAAAAAGCTATTCTATTATTTCTAATTTGATTCTTATTACCAGAAATTTTAATTCCATTTTTAAAATTAGAAATAACATTACTTTCAATTTTACATTGCGTACCCTTAATTGTAATTGCAGTATTCATGCTATTTACAGAAATAAACTGATTTTCAATCAATCTAATTCTAGTACTGTTTTCATGAATAAAAACAATGCTAGAAGCGCTTCCTTTAAAATTAACATTACTAATAACCCATCTAGATGCAGGAATTTCTTCCGTTCCAAAAACAATGGAATTTACTATTGGTGTTTCTCCTTCAACCGCTTTAATGTTTATATATTTTTCATTTACACCGGTAATTTTCACATCACCATGATTTCCAGAAAGTAAAAAAACAACATCACCATCATTTAACTTTGCGCCTTTTTCAAAAACACTTGCTAATGTTTTCCATGGACTAGTTTTAGTTCCAATATTACTCTCTTTTCCATTTACTGGATCGCAATAATAATCGGTTGCAAAAATCATTTGAATTGATAAAAAGCAAAGTATAAGGCAGCTATAATTTTTCATATTGTCTAAATATTTATGATTCATTCAAAATTTTTAATGAACTCAATTTTCGCATAACATATCTCTTTTTTAGAAATTTTTTATTCGATTCTTTTTTAGAAATTACCATAGCAGCACCTATAGCGGAACCCAAAGGTGATTTTGTGGTTCGCACTTTATAGTTTTGAAAACAATGCCCCATTAGCTTTATAAAAATATCGTTATCTGTAAAACCTCCATCAATATATATTTTATTAATTTTCGTATCTCCAATAGCATTTTTTATAGTTATTTCTTGAATACGCATAAGATCAATCATTAATTGATGATAGGCCTCGTTATACGATTTAAATTGAGCAAGATCTGTTATTTCAACAGTATTTTCCCCAACACTGATTTGTTCAAAACTAAACTTGAAATGTCTATCATTTTTGAGCTTTAAATAGAGTTTTGAATCAAAATTAATTGTTTTATGAAAGCCTAAGTTCTGATTAAAAAAAGCACTTAGTTTTTTAACCTGCAAACTATACTCATTACCCATAAAAAAACGTGTTGCCTTTACTCTACCACCATCTACCTTCATATAATTTAGGCAATTATTCTGAATATCTTTTTTTGATAATTTTTCAGTATTAAAAGGATTTAAAGAAATACTCCAAGTACCTGTAGAAACTAGTAAAAAAGGTTGTTTTTCACTATAAATAAAAGGAAGCAATGCTGCTGAGCTATCATGGATCCCAACACCTATTCTAATTTTTTTTTCCTGATATACCGTATTTAAACTAGTTTGCGCAGAAACAATTGGAGGTAATTTCATATTAATATCCTCCTTATAAACCCAACTATGGTAATCTTGTTTGTTATAGTCCCAAAGCCCAGTATGACAACCTAAACTTGTATACTCACTTAATGGAATACCTGTAAACAAATAAGAAATATATTGAGGGAAATGAAGTGAATATTTAATCTTTTTAAAAACTTCTGGCTGGCATTTTTTTAACCAATATAATTGCATTCCAGAATTTAACATACCTGATTCTGGTGTTCCGGTCTCTGCCGAAACATCTCCATAGTTTTTTTTAAACTCATCAATTATTTTTGACGGAATTGGCTTTAAATAGTTATACAACGGCGTTAAAATTTCTCCGTTCTCATCTAAATGAATGAAACTTGCGCCATAGGTTGAAAAATTAACTGATTTTATATCAAATAAATCAGAAAGCACAATCTTATTAAAAACCGATTTTATCCAATCTTGAAGTGCAAAAATATCTTCTGTTGGAAATCCATCCTCATCAACAATTTCCCTTATTGATGTATACTCTTTATAAACTGTTCTATACTTAGTATCGAAAAGAAAAAACTTTTTATTTGTTTTTCCTACATCAAAAACCGCTGTAACTTTTTGTTTTACTTGAGCCCCCATCTTTTATAATCCTGATGCTGTTGATTTGATACCTCTTTCTTTAATTAACTCATTTCTAACTTCTAACTTTCTATAAGCAAAAATTGGATCTATAGCACCACCATTTCTTAATCTTGCTTCTACCAGAATTGACTTTACATCAGTATTAAAAGCCTCTTGTAAAATACGTTGAGCAGTCACTACATCGTTATTTAATTGCGCCTTTTCTAATGCTTTCTGATCGATTAATAATGCTTTAGCATATGCGTTTTCAATGGCTTCAATAGACTGAATTAGGTCCTCCAAGGGGTCTTTTAAATTATGACTTGCATCAATCATCCAAGCAGGAATTGGATTTTTAGAACTGTTATTCTCCATTCCATAAACCAATTCATTAAAGATTAAAAAAAGCTGATATGGTTTCATTACGCCAACACTTAAATCATCATCACCATATTTACTATCGTTAAAATGAAAACCACCCAACATACCTCTTGTCATTAATGTTGCCACAATGTGCTCAATATTTGTGTTTGGTAAATGATGCCCTAAATCGACTAAAGTATATGCTTTTTCGCCCAAATCTTTGGCCAACATATGAGATGTTCCCCAATCTTGAATTACCATTGAATAGAAGTTTGGCTCATACGGTTTATACTCTATAAACAGCTTCCAACCTGAAGGTAAATGTGCATAAATTTCTTTTAAACTTGCCAACGTATTTTCAAAAGCCCTACGGAAATTAATTTGCCCAGGAAAATTAGAACCATCTGCCAACCAAACAGTTAAAGATTTAGAACCTAGAGCTACTCCATAATCAATTACTTCTTTATTATGCGCAACAGCTTGATCTCTAACTTTTTTATCGGTATGACATAAAGACCCATATTTATAACTATACTCTTGGTTGTCTTGGTCTTGAAATGTATTAGAATTCATGGCATCAAAATGAATTCCTAAACTTTTCGCTTTGTATTTGATGGCATTTGCATCTTTAGGAATATCCCAAGGAATATGTAACGAAACAGCATTAGCAGACTTTGTTAACATGTTAATGACTCCAATATCTTCAATTTTTTGTTCTAAACTATTTGGTTCTCCACCAAAACCAAATCTACCAAAACGTGTTCCTCCAGCACCTAATGCCCAACTTGGAATTGCAATATTGTAGTTAGAAATAGTTTCTATAACTTGCTCCAAATCTTGATATTTATCAGCTAAATCTGCCAAACTTTTTTTATGGTCGACTAATAAATCTTTATTTAAAACTGCTATTTGTTCTTTAGATATTTGCATAATTTAAATTTTTAAAAGTCGATTATCTTACAAAAGCATTTGCCATTCCTCCATCAACATTAATAATATTTCCTGTACTTTTATTTAAAATAGCTACTAAAGAAAACACTCCATTAGCAATATCTACTGGGTAAATAATTTCATTTAATAAGTTTCTTTTTGCATAATGTGCAGGTAACTCGTCAACGGTAATTCCATATGCTTCAGCTCTTCCTTCTGCCCATTCCCCTTCCCAAATTTTACTACCTACAATAACACCATCAGGATTTACAACATTCACTCTTATTTTATCTGCACCAAGTTCTGCTGCCAACAATCTAGACATATGTTGTTGTGCGGCTTTGGCTGTACCGTATCCAACATTATTTGGACCCGAAACCAAACCATTTTTACTTGCAATGTTTATAATATCTCCACCTAAATTTTGTTTTCTTAAAATAGAGACTGCTTGTTTTGCCATTTCAAACTGACCTTTAACTAATACATTTTGTAAAATATCCCAATCCTTATCGGTAGTTTCTAAAATTGATTTTGATATTGCTAACCCTGCACTATGTACAACAATGTCTACACCTCCAAAAGCCAAACATGCCTGTTTATATGTTTCTGATATAGAACTTTTATCTGTTACATCGCCTTGAACATAAATTGCAGTATCACTTTTATAGGTTGCAGCAGCTTCGCTTAACCTTTCTTTAGATAAATCTGCAAGTACAACATTTGCACCTTCTGATGCTAACTTATCTGCAATTGCTTTACCAATACCTCCACCAGCACCTGTAATTAATGCCACTTTTCTAGACAAGGGTTGTTCCTTTGGCATACGCTGTAATTTAGCTTCTTCTAATAACCAATATTCAATATCAAAAGCTTCTTGACGAGGTAAAGAAGTGTATGCGGAAATAGCCTCGGCACCTCGCATTACATTTATTGCATTAATATAAAATTCACTTGCAACTCGAGCCGTTTGCTTATTTTTTGCAAAACTGAACATTCCAACTCCTGGATATAAAATAATTACAGGATTTGAATCTCTTATTGCGGGGCTTGTTTCATTTTTACAAGTATTGTAATATGCCTCATATTCTTTTCTGTAATTATTAAAAGCTGGTTTTAATTTTTCAAGAATTAATTCGGTATTATTTACATTTTCTGTAGGACTTAAATCTAATACTAATGGTTGAATTTTAGTCCTTAAAAAATGATCTGGACATGAAGTTCCCATTGGGGCCAAACGTTTTAAATCTTTACTATTAATAAATTCCAAAACTTTTTCATCATCTGTAAAATGACCAATCATTCTATTTTCTGAAGAACACAATCCCCTTAAAAGTGGCGCTAAAGTTGCCGCTTTTTCCAATCTGTTATCTTTTGAAATACTTTCTAATATCTGGCCTCCAAAGACAACCTTATTTTCAGCAATTCTATTTTCAATATAGGCAGAAGCTTGCTCTATAACCTCTAAACTATTTAAGTAACATTCATAAGAAGTGTCGCCCCAAGTAAATAAACCATGACTTCCTAAAACAATACCCCTAATTCCAGGATTATCGGCTAAACATTTTTCAAGCATTAAACCGAGTTCAAATCCAGGTTTTTTCCAAGGCACCCAACCCATTGTGTCTCCCCAAATTTCTTTGGTAACTTTTTCGCTATCCTTTGCAGCTGCAACCGCTATTAAAGCATCTGGATGTAAATGATCTATATGCTTAAAAGGCAGCAAACCGTGTAAAGGCGTATCTATTGATGGCGCTTTGCTGTCTAAATCATAAATACAATGATTAAAAAGTGCCACCATTTCATCTTCATAGTCAACACCTTTATATACTTTTTTTAAATCTCTTAGACGTTCTGTATACAAACCTGCAATCCCACTTCTCGTTAAAGTTCCTATGTCTCCACCAGAACCTTTTACCCACATTACTTCTACGTCTTTATTTGTTAATGGATCTTTCTCAATAGTTTTACAACTGGTATTTCCCCCGCCATAATTAGTAATTCTAAGATCACTACCTAAGATATTTGATCTGTATAAAAACAGTGCTACTTCATCATTTTTTATCTTTTCCTCTTTGGTTTTATCCCATAAATAATCTACATAATGATAATTTTTTATTGACATTTACTAGTTGTTTTTTGAGTTATTATAATTGAAAATTAAAAAGGCATCTCATTGAATATATACTTATTAGAACTAATATGTATACACAACTCCTAGGTATTAGATGCTTGTTTTTAAGTATTTTTTTTGCCTAAAAAATCAGTACAAACGCATGTAAAATTAGCCTTCATTATTCTCAAAAATACACAAATAGTCCAGCAATAGCATTAAAAACAAGGCTTTAAACTATAGAAAAGACAAAACTAACAAGCAATTAAGCAGATAGTATAAAATTCATTATTTGATAAAAAAAAGAATCAATTATTTAATATTTCTATTAAAATCATTGCAGCAAGTTCATGTCCAAAAAAACGTTATAACTTGGTTCAAATCTGAAAAGTTTTAATCTATTTTGACGACTTAAACACTATTGATATATCAAAGTTTGTTAAATCGAGACCAATTCGGTAACCTTTAAAAACAGCACCTTTTATAGGCCTTATAAACACTAGAAAGTTAAATATATGGTCGTTGTTTCCGAAACTCCCATATCTTGCGGCACCAGCCCCTAAGTCTAGCGTGACTAACAATTCCTCCACATATCAATAAAATTATAAGTTAAGCGAACTTGAGCCTAAAATACACATTTCTCATTTTAGGTTTATGTTCAAGACTTTTTTAATGAAACGCTTTTACCAAAATGTATTAGAAAAATAAGGTCTATAAACTTTGACACACCTTCTCTGAATCGTTTTTTGCCTTCAAAAACTGTTCTCTTAATTTTTTCATATCATCACTCACTTTTCGCTCAATAACCTTGGCATAAATTTGAGTAGTTGATATTCTAGAATGTCCTAATAATTTTGAGACTGTTTCTATAGGCATACCATTACTTAATGTTACCGTGGTAGCAAAGGTGTGTCTAGCAATATGGAATGTTAAATTCTTTTTGATACCACATAAATCAGCTATCTCCTTTAGGTAGGCATTCAATTTTTGGTTTGAGATTTTTGGAAACAAACTTTCTTGAATCTTTGACTTATTTTTTCTTTTATACTTTTCTATGATTTCCAATGCCTGTGGCAATAACGGGATTCTTATAAACTTGGTTGTTTTCTCTCGTTTATAGTAAATCCATAATTCGCCGTCAATTCCTATACTAATATTACCTTCCGTTAAATTAATGACATCTATATAACTTAAACTTGTATAGCAACTGAACACGAACAGGTCTTTGACCAATTGCAACCGCTCAATTGCAAATTGCTTCTCTTCTACTGCTCTCAATTCTTGCAAACTCAAAAAGCCTCGCTCTGTTTTTATAAATTGAGCTTTGAAATTTATAAAGGGGTCTTTGTCAATCCATTCCAGCTTAAATGCTAAATTTATCAATTTTCTGAAACGCTCTATATGTTTCATCACCGTATTATTACCCATAGGTTTTTGGTGGTCCTTAGGAGTATGTCCTTTTAAATATTTTTCAAACTTAATTATGAAGTTGTAGTCAAGTTCTTTCAAATAGATGTCAGTGGTCTTATACGTTTCTAATAGAAATTTTGACACATACTTTTGGGTGGTATAGTAATTTTTTTGAGTGCCCCATTTTAATTTATCCTGCATATCTTCATTATGATACTTAATAATATCAATAACGGAGTGATTTTGCTCATCTTCTCCTAAATACCTTGCTTTTATAACCTGGGATGTTATAAGCTTATGTTCTAGCTTTAATTCTTGATAGCATTTAAAAATACTACTGTTTACTACTTCTAAATAGGTGTTAAGTATTCTGGCGTTCTGGTTAGTGCCTCTAGATCTTCCCTTGTGGGCATCCCAATCGGTTACGGAAACTTTTCGTTTTAAACTGATTGTTGCACGTTTGCCATTTACTGTAATCCTTACATAAACGGAAGCTTGGTTTGCTTTTGCTCTGGAAAAATCTGCCCAGAATAAAATACTGAAAGTTGCTGTTGTTCTCATGATTTCGTCTTTTTGTTAATACTTATTTAGTACCAGACGAAAGTCAAATCACTTTAAAGATACATTTATTCTATCAACTAATCATTGAATTTTAACAATTCGGTCAACACTTTTACTAAAATCAATTTGTTATCCGATTTGTTGACTTTTTTAACTGCATTATTTACATTCATATGACACCCTTAAAAACACAAAAACCTGTAAATCATAAGATTAACAGGTTTTTGATAAAGATTGATATACTATTTTGTCGGGGTGGCAGGATTCGAACCTGCGACCTCCGCGTCCCAAACGCGGCGCGATAACCGGGCTACGCTACACCCCGAATTGGTTATCTAAATTTCAATAAAGAAACTTGCGGAGAGACGGGGATTCGAACCCCGGGTACCCTTTTGGGGTACGACGATTTAGCAAACCGTTCCTTTCGGCCACTCAGGCACCTCTCCAGTAATTTATTAAATGAACTACGCATTTGTTTTTAAATGCGGATGCAAATTTAGTTTTTATCTTAAAGAACGCAAACATTTTTCAAGTTTTTTTTACTTTTTATTCAGGATATTCAATTCTTAAATGATAAATGTTTGCAAGCTTGTGCTTTAGCACTTTTTTTATCGATTGAATTTCTTTAAAAGTTATGTTCGCATTTAAAAATTGACCTTCTTCAATCTGTTTATTTATAATTTTTTCTACAAAGGCTTCAATTTTGGTTGAGGTTGGCTCCTTCAAGCTTTTAGATGCCGCTTCAATACTATCGCACATCATTAATATAGCCGTTTCTTTACTAAATGGTTTAGGTCCAGGATAGCTAAAATCTAATTTATCGATTTCCATATCTGGATAATCCTTTTTTTCTTGCATATAAAAGTAATATACAACACTAGTACCATGATGCGTTCTTATAAAATCAATAACTCTATCTGGTAAATTATTTTTTCTCGCGATTTCTATACCATCAATAACATGATCGGTAATTATTTTAGCACTTTCTTTTGAAGATAACTCATCGTGCGGATTGATACCTGTAGATTGATTTTCGGTGTAATACGTAGGGTTTTTCATTTTACCAATATCATGATACAGTGCTCCTACCCTAACTAACATCGCATTCGCTCCAATTTCATTAGCCGACGATTCTGCTAAATTAGCTACGTTTAATGAATGATGAAATGTGCCTGGTGCTTTATTTGAAAGCTCTTTAAGTAATTTACTATTGGTATCAGAAAGTTCTAGAAGTGACACATCTGAAACTAACCCAAAAAGCTTTTCATAAGCGTATATTAAAGGCTGTACAAACAAGGTCGCTAGTCCACATAAAATAAACCATATAAATGTTTCCCACTTTAAGGTTTCAACACTTCCTTCGTGAATTACAAAAAAAGCAAAATAAGCTATAATGTAAATAAGTGTTATCTGCCCTACCGAAATAAACAAATTAGCCCGTTTATAAAGCTCAGATACCGTTAAAATAGTTACAATTCCTGCTATAATTTGCAAAAACAAATACTCGTAACTATTGGGCACTATAAACCCTAATAAAAGTACTGTTAATACATGTGCAAATAAACCAAGGCGAGCATCAAAAAAGGCTTTAAACACTAATGGTAAAATACATATTGGAACAATATATATATATTTAGAATCGTATTTAACCACCAAAGTGGTAATAAAAACCATTAAAAGAATATTGAAAAATATAAAGGTAACTTTGGTGTTATTCTCAAAAACGGCTATTCTATATTTTCTTAAAAAAAGAAGTAACATTAATAGTGCTAAAGCCACAAGTAGCGTATAAGCGAACAAAACCCAATTATAATTAGATTCGTTCCAAACCTGAGACTCGTATTCTGACTGTAACGATTTTAAAATTTGATATTTATCGCCTTCAATAACTTCACCCTTAGAAATAATTAAAGTTTCTTTGGCAACACTTCCTCTTGTATGCGATATTCGGCTTAATTCATCATTAATAGCCTTATCCGTAAAGGTTTTATTATAGGTAATATTAGGTTCAATTAAATCGAAACAAAACGCTAAAAACTGAGTTTTAAAACTAGACAAATTACTTTTTGCTAATACGCTTTCTATAACACGGGTTACGTCGTTTTGCTTAACAAGATTAGAATAGAAACCATCTTGTTTTTTTTCTCTTCCATCCAATATAACAATGGATCTATCCTTATCAAAATCGTAGTTTTCACTTAAAACGCCATAAGCATACAATTCTGAAACCACTTGCTTACCTGCATCAAACAATTTAATTGAAATACTCCTAGATAAAGAATCGGGAAATGAAGCTGCAAACTGCTCGTTATAAGAATCATTAACCTTTTTCTGTACAGTATTATCTAAATCGAAATACAGCGTTGCATGCTCTGTAATACTGTTTTTTTCTGAAGCAATTTCAGCATCTGTTTTTTTAATTGCAAAATCAAACGGTGCTTGTAAACTTTCAGATTGCCAAGGTTTGCCTTTTTCAAAACTATATTTAAACTTCCCGCTTTTAGGAAACAAATAGACAATTAAAAATGTGGTACATATAAACAACAAGACTTTATATATTAAAGCATGGTTTTTATATAGTTTATTTATTAAGTCTTTCATGTATTTGTATTCAATCCTTCTAAATGAATGGTGCGCAATTTAGCATCAACTAGTTAAATAGCTGCCCTAAATCATTCAGCTAGATATCATTAAATTCGTCTAAAAATCAAATGTAATAAATTTATTGCCTTATAATGGGTTTTACACGCAAGTCCTCTTAACATTTTTTACTCCTTAACCAAAATATTCAATTAGTTAAACTTTTTAAATTTTACCTAAATATAAACTTTAAAAAACGCTAAAAATATGAGGTTAAACGGCTACTTTTAAGAGAAACAAAAAGCAAGGTGATTAGTTCTATTCTAATCTTTCAAATTTCTACCAAAAAATCGTTATTTTCGCAAGTACTACACTAAAACCTTAAATTGATGAATAAAGAAGTCGTAATTGTTTCTGCAGCAAGAACTCCTATTGGAAGTTTTATGGGTGCTTTATCAACTATACCAGCTCCTAAGTTAGGAGCCATTGCTATTAAAGGCGCTTTAGAAAAAATAAATTTAAGTCCAGAACTAGTTGACGAAGTTCTAATGGGTAACGTGGTACAGGCTGGAACTGGTCAAGCCCCAGCAAGACAAGCCGCTATTTTTGCTGGTATACCAAATACGGTGCCTTGTACAACAATAAACAAAGTGTGTGCTTCGGGTATGAAAACCGTAATGCAGGCCGCACAAGCTATAGCATTAGGCGACGCAAATATTGTGGTTGCTGGTGGTATGGAAAACATGAGTCTTATACCACACTATTTATACGCCAGAAACGCGACAAAATTTGGACCTACTACCTTGGTAGATGGTATGCAGAAAGATGGATTAGTTGATGTTTACGATCAAAATGCAATGGGTGTTTGTGCCGATGCATGTGCCACCAAATATGAGTTTTCTAGAGAAGATCAAGATGCGTACGCTATACAATCCTATAGCAGATCGGCAGCGGCTTGGGATAACGGTAAATTTAATAATGAAATAGTACCTGTTGAAGTTCCTCAACGTCGTGGAGAACCCATAATAGTAGTTAAAGATGAAGAATACAGCAACGTAAGAATGGATAAAATTCCGCAATTACGACCAGCTTTTTCTAAGGATGGTACAGTAACTGCTGCAAACGCTTCGACGATAAATGATGGTGCAGGCGCCATGGTTTTAATGAGTAAGGAAAAAGCACAAGAATTAGGGCTAAAAATTTTAGCAACCATAAAAAGTTATGCTGATGCTGCTCACGAACCAAAGTGGTTTACAACAGCGCCATCTAAGGCTTTACCTAAAGCTTTAAGCAAAGCAGGAATTTCTTTAAATGATGTTGACTTTTTTGAATTTAACGAAGCTTTTTCTGTTGTAGGTTTAGCTAATATTAAAATATTAGGCCTTACAGATAAAAATGTAAATGTTAATGGTGGTGCGGTTTCATTAGGCCATCCACTTGGATGTTCTGGAGTTAGAATTTTAATTACTCTATTGAATGTTTTAGAACAAAATAACGCAAAAATTGGTGCTGCAGCTATTTGTAATGGTGGTGGTGGTGCTTCTGCTGTAATTATTGAACGTCCTTAACAAATAAAATGACAAACGGTCAAAACAGTATTTACCCCAATGAACCACAGAGCTATTTTTCTTTTTAGATATTTTATAACACTATTTTTTTAATGCAATACGGTATTTGTAATTTAAGCATTGTTCCGCTTCGAAATGAACCAGCAGATGCTAGTGAATTAATTTCGCAAGTTATATATGGCGACTTTTTTAAAATTTTAGAACAACGTAAGCAATGGACTAAAATTAGACTAGCTTTTGATAAATATGAAGGTTGGGTGGACAATAAACAGTATGCCGAAATTACGGAAGAACAATATAAAGACCTACATAACAAAAACCCAATATTATCAACCGATTTAGTTGAGTTTATTGAAGATAAAAACAATCAGCTATTCCCCATAACCATTGGCTCTAGTTTAAACGGACTATCCTTAGTAAATCATAATTACGAAGGCAACTCCATTAATCAAAAACTAGATAAATCTAATATTATCCAAACGGCATTTACTTATTTAAATGCGCCGTATTTGTGGGGTGGAAAAACACCTTTTGGTATTGATTGCTCTGGATTTACACAAATGGTTTACAAGCTTAATGGTTATAAATTATTGCGTGATGCCTCGCAACAAGCAACTCAAGGAGAAGCTTTGAGTTTTATAGAAGAAAGCGAACCAGGTGATTTAGCCTTTTTTGATAACAACGAAGGTATTATAACGCACGTTGGTATTATCATGGAGGACAACTACATTATACACGCCCACGGTAAAGTTAGAATTGACCGCTTAGACCATTCTGGTATTTATAATGTTGACAAAAAAATGCACACACATAAACTCCGCGTTATAAAAAAGATAATATAAAAAAAGCCGCTAAATAGCGGCTTTCTTATATAAATTTATGAAAACAGATTGCCTTATTGACCAGACATTGCTGCAATTTTATCGCTCATTTCATTTGCTTTGGCTGTTTCACCTAAAGCTAAATAAATGTTTTTTAACTGCGTATAAATATCAGATTTAGTATCTGGATTCTTACTTATAAAATCAAGTAGAATATCAGCTCCGTTTTGAAATAACTGATTCTTTTCAACTTTAAATTTTTCGTATTTAGCGTCATCAGCTTTACTCATACCAAGTTTCCCCATAGCTTCAATTACCACGTTTCCTTTTTCAATATAATAATTTGAAAGGTTTAATGCAGCATCAGAATAACTAGGCTCTAAACTTAATACTTTCTCAAAAGATTTTTTAGCAGCTTCTGTATCACCTTTATTCATATTAACAACACCAACATTATAATGTAATGATGCGTTATCGGGTTGCTTAACTAAAGCTTGTTCTATAAGATCTTTAAATTTATCTTCATCCTTTAACTGTAAATAAATATTAGCTTCGTTAATAATTAAATCTACATTGTCTGGATTTTGTGCTCTAGCGTCTTTAATTGCTGTTAGCGCTTTTTCGTTATCTCCATTAGAAATATAAATAAGTGCTATATTTTTAACAATCTCAGGCTTTTTCGATTCCGTTGTGCGCTCACCTGGCTTGATAAAAGTTCCAGATTTTACGTATAAATCTCGAGTTTCTTTGGTTAAGATTTCTTCTTCACCAGTCTCCTTATTTGTAGCAAAATATTCTTTTGAAACTCCAGTGTAGCCTAAATCTTTAAGCTCTTCATAAAGACTTAAAGCTCTATCGTATTCCTTTTCGTTTACAGCAGTTGCCGCCGCATAGTAAAGAAACATAGTATCTTGAGTTTTTACTCTGTACGCTTTTTCAAAATACTTTGAAGCCTTAGAATAATCCTGGCCTTCATAAGCTTTATTACCAGTAGTAATTAAGTTGTTAGAAATGGTTTGCTTCATCTCTTTAATTTCAGAGCCATAAGCACCTTCTACCTTCTCTAAATTTTCAAGAGCCGCACTAATATCATTAATGCTTCCTTTTCCGTTAGCGTATAAAGCTTGCCCTTTTAGGAAGTATAACTTAGCTTTCAATTTATCGTCCATACCAGACAATAAGCCTTCCGCTTGAGTAATAGCTGCTTTAGCTTCAGCGAAATTGTTACTTTTAATAGCTTTCTCTGCAAGTTTCAATTCTTTTTTCTGTGCAAATGTAAATGCACTTATTGAAAATGCTAAAGCGATGATTAATTGTTTTTTCATTTTAAATAATATTAAATTTAAGATTCCGTGTTATTATCTTCTATATCAGTATCAAGAGTTGTGCCATCATCAGAAGCTTCAATGTTTTCGCTATCTTCAGCGATTATTACATTTCCATCTTCGTCTAATTCAACTTCATCTTCATCATGCATCACTTTTGCAACAGCGGCTATTGAGTCTTTACCTTTAAGGTTAATTAATTTAACACCTTGAGTAGCACGTCCCATAACTCTTAAATCTTTTACAGCCATTCTAATAGCTATACCAGATTTATTGATAATCATTAAATCATCGTCGTCTGTCACATTTTTAATAGACACTAAGTTACCTGTTTTTTCTGTAATAGAAATGGTTTTTACACCTTTTCCACCACGATTGGTAATTCTGTAGTCCTCTAAGCTAGAACGCTTACCATAACCGTTCTCTGATACAACAAGTACGTTACTCGCCATATCATCGACAGCAATCATACCAATAACTTCGTCTGTTTTTTCATCTTGTAAACGAATACCTCTTACTCCTGAAGCACCACGTCCCATAGGTCGAGTTTTAGCCTCTTCGAAACGAATAGCTTTACCAGATTTTAATGCTAACATAACTTGACTTTCTCCTGTAGTTAATTTAGCTTCTAATAAAACATCGTCATCTTTAATAGTAATGGCGTTAATTCCGTTTGTTCTAGGACGAGAATACTGCTCTAATGAGGTCTTTTTAACTTGACCTTTTTTAGTTGCCATAATTACATAATGACTGTTAATATACTCCTCATCTTTTAAATCTTGAGTACAAATAAATGCCATTACCTTATCGTCTTGCTCAATATTTATAAGGTTTTGAATAGCTCTACCTTTAGATGTTTTACTACCTTCTGGTATTTCGTAAACCCGCATCCAAAAACATTTTCCTTTTTGAGTAAAGAATAACATGTATTGGTGATTTGTACCAACAAATAAATGCTCTAGGAAATCTTCATTTCTTGTGGTAGATGCTTTTTGCCCTACACCACCTCTATTTTGAGTTTTATATTCATTTAAAGATGTACGTTTAATATAACCTGCATGAGAAATAGTGATTACCACTTTTTCGTTAGGAATCATATCTTCAATACTTAAATCTCCACCAGCGTATTCAATTACAGAACGACGCTCATCACCATACTTTTCTCTAACTACTTCTAACTCTTCTTTTATGATGTTCATTCTACGATCTTTTTTCTCTAAGATGTCCTTAAGATCGATAATAGTCTTCATAATTTCTTCGTACTCTCCACGTAACTTATCTTGCTCTAAACCAGTAAGCTGACGCAATCTCATCTCTACAATTGCTTTAGCTTGAATTTCAGAGAGTTTAAAACGTTCAATTAAGTTAGCTCTTGCTTCATCTGCATTCGATGATGCTCTAATTATTTTAATAACTTCATCAATATTATCTGAAGCAATAATTAAACCTTCCAAGATATGAGCTCTCTCCTCTGCTTTACGCAATTCATAAGTAGTACGTCTTACTACTACCTCATGTCTGTGTTCTACAAAATAATGAATTAATTCTTTTAAGTTTAACATCTGCGGACGCCCGTTAACTAATGCAATGTTATTCACACTAAATGAGGACTGTAACGCTGTATATTTGAATAACTTATTCAATACGATATTCGGGATAGCATCACGTTTTAAAACGTAAACAATTCGCATTCCGTTTCTATCAGATTCATCTCGAATAAGCGAAATACCTTCTAGCTTTTTATCGTTAACTAAGTCGGCAGTTTTCTTAATCATATCCGCCTTATTCACTTGGTATGGAATCTCGTCAACAATAATACATTCACGACCGTTTACCTCTTCAATATTGGTTTTAGCACGCATTACAATACGACCTCTACCTGTATGAAAAGCTTCCTTTACACCATCGTAGCCATAAATTGTTCCTCCTGTTGGAAAATCTGGCGCTTTTATATGTGTAATTAGTTCATCAATTTCAATATCATTATTTTCAATGTATGCTATTGTACCATTAACAACTTCGGTTAAATTGTGAGGTGGCATATTTGTAGCCATACCTACTGCAATACCAGAAGCTCCGTTAACCAATAATCCTGGAATACGAGTTGGTAAAACTGTTGGTTCCTGTAAGGTATCATCAAAATTTAATTTATGATCTACAGTTTCCTTATCAATATCTGCCAACATGTCCTCAGAAATTTTACGCATACGCGCTTCTGTATAACGCATTGCTGCGGGACTATCACCATCAATTGATCCAAAGTTACCTTGACCATCTACAAGCATATAACGCAAACTCCATTCTTGAGCCATACGCACCATAGCATCGTATACTGATGTATCACCGTGTGGGTGATACTTACCTAAAACTTCTCCAACTATTCTTGCGGACTTTTTATGTGCTGTATTAGCTCTAACTCCCAGTTCGTGCATACCGTAAAGTACACGTCTATGAACCGGTTTTAAACCATCTCTTACATCTGGTAAAGCACGTGACACAATGACTGACATTGAATAATCAATGTAAGCCGATTTCATCTCATCCTCAATATTAATAGGGATCAATTTTTCTCCTTCTGCCATATATAAATTAATTTAGTTTTATGTAAATTTCTTAACACGCTAATATAAGAATTCCAACAGTCACAGTACGACTATGAGCACTCCTTTTTCATGTAATTTATTAACAATTTACACGACTTAATTCGTTAATAAGTATGAGCATTAAAATTTTGATTTAATAAAGTTTTTTTCGTCAATTAGCGCTAAGTACTCAAAACATTTAGTTTTTCGGCTTTTTCACTTATTCTTTTTCCTTTTTTTAGTGCTAAAGCTTAATCCAAAGCACAGGATATTATTGTTTTTTTCTGCTTTGGCATAACATAATTTTAAGACTTAAAATCTTGTTAAAACCTAAATGTTTTTAGTATTAACACATTTTTAGGTATAGTTTTTGACTTTAGTTAAAATGTTTTACTATTTTTAAAGCAGAAAGGACACGATTTATGGATGATAATTTTTCCCCAAGAGTAAAAAATGTAATTGCGTACAGCAAAGAAGAAGCATTGCGTTTAGGTCATGATTTTATTGGCACCGAACACCTTATGCTTGGTCTTTTGCGCGATGGCGACGGAAAAGCAATAAATATTTTAAATGCTTTAGATATAGATTTAAATCATTTAAGACGAAAAGTTGAAATATTAAGTCCTGCGAACCCTAATATCATAATAGCTTCTAATCAAAAAAAGAATCTACATCTTACAAGGCAAGCAGAACGAGCGCTAAAAACTACGTTTTTAGAAGCTAAATTATTTCAAAGCACCTCTATTAATACGGCGCATTTATTACTTTGTATTTTAAGAAACGAAAACGACCCCACTACCAAGCTTTTAAACAAGCTAAAAGTAGATTACGATAATGTTAAAGAACAATTTAAACTTATGATTACAAACGACAACGACTATATAGAGCCTAAGTCTGAATTTCAAGATGACGACAATGCACCAGAAGAAGAATCTACCAAGGATAACATTTTTAATGCTCCAACAGGTAAGACGAATAAAAAGTCAAAAACTCCTGTTTTAGATAATTTTGGACGTGATTTAACAGCGATGGCTGAAGAAGGCAAACTTGACCCTGTTGTAGGTAGAGAAAAGGAAATACAACGTGTGTCTCAAGTTTTAAGTAGAAGAAAGAAAAATAACCCACTTTTAATTGGTGAACCGGGAGTTGGTAAATCTGCCATAGCAGAAGGTTTAGCACTTAGAATTGTTAAGCGTAAAGTATCGCGTATATTATTTAATAAACGTGTTGTAACTCTAGATTTGGCAAGTTTAGTTGCTGGAACAAAATACAGAGGACAATTTGAAGAGCGCATGAAAGCCGTAATGAACGAGCTTGAAAAAAATGATGATGTTATTTTGTTTATTGACGAAATACACACCATTGTTGGTGCTGGAGGAGCCACTGGGAGTTTAGATGCTTCAAACATGTTTAAGCCAGCTTTAGCAAGAGGCGAAATACAATGTATTGGTGCTACAACTTTAGATGAGTACAGACAATATATCGAGAAAGATGGTGCTTTAGAGCGTCGTTTCCAAAAGGTTATTGTAGAACCAACTACGGTTGAAGAAACTATCGAGATTCTTAACAACATTAAAGGCAAATACGAAGAACATCATAATGTAGATTATACACCTGAAGCTATTGAAGCTTGTGTAAAATTAACAAATAGGTATATGACTGAACGCTTTTTACCAGACAAAGCTATTGATGCTTTAGATGAAGCGGGGTCGCGCGTACACATAACAAACATTGAAGTTCCTAAGCAAATTATTGAGTTTGAAAAACAACTTGAAGATATCAAGGAATTAAAAAATGCTGTTGTTAGAAAACAAAAATACGAAGAGGCGGCAAAACTTAGAGATGATGAAAAACGCATTGAAAAAGATTTAGCAATCGCTCAAGAAAAATGGGAAGAAGACACCAAACAGCATAGAGAAGTTGTTACAGAAGACAATGTAGCCGATGTAGTTTCTATGATGACAGGTGTACCTGTTAACAGAATTGCGCAAACCGAAATTAACAAATTAGCAGAACTACCTAACCTTATAAAAGGAAAAGTAATTGGTCAAGATGATGCGGTTGCCAAGGTCGTTAAGGCTATTCAACGTAACAGAGCTGGACTTAAAGACCCTAACAAGCCAATTGGTTCGTTTATATTTTTAGGACAAACAGGCGTTGGAAAAACCCAATTAGCAAAAGTACTATCTCGCGAATTATTTGATAGTGAAGATTCTCTAGTTAGAATTGACATGAGTGAATACATGGAAAAATTCGCTATTTCTAGATTAATTGGAGCACCTCCAGGATACGTAGGCTATGAAGAAGGCGGACAATTAACTGAGAAAGTTAGAAGAAAACCTTACGCGGTTATTCTTTTAGATGAAATAGAAAAAGCACACCCAGATGTATTTAACATGTTGCTTCAAGTGCTTGACGATGGCTATTTAACAGATAGTTTAGGCAGAAAAATTGATTTTAGAAACACTATCATCATTATGACGTCTAACATTGGTGCTCGTAAATTAAAAGACTTTGGTACCGGAATTGGTTTTGGTACAGCGTCTCAAAAAGCACAAGAAGACGCCAATGCTAGAAGCGTAATTGAAAATGCCCTTAAAAAATCGTTTGCACCAGAATTCTTAAATAGAATTGACGATGTTGTTGTATTTAATGCTTTAGAAAAAGAAGATATTAATAAAATTATTGATATTGAACTTGAAAAATTATTATTCAGAATTAAAGGATTGGGCTACCTACTAACCCTTACTGAAGCCGCTAAAGATTACATAGCAGAAAAAGGTTTCGATAAGCAATATGGCGCTAGACCGCTTAAAAGAGCGATTCAAAAATATGTTGAAGATGCGTTAGCTGAAGAAATTGTAGCATCAAATCTACAAGATGGCGATAATATTAAGATTGATTTAAACAACGATTCTGACGAACTTGTAATATCAATTGAAAAAGCTGAAAAACCAGCTGAATCATAATATTAAAAACAAACATTAAAAAAGCTCGAATGGATAAATCCGGGCTTTTTTTATACTTTATAAATAGAATTAATATTCGTAAAAACTATAATCTTATAATTATATATTGAACCGAGAAGCCCTAAAAGCCGCTATGTAGCAAATCTATTTAATGTTAAGGAATAATTTGCTCTGGCTCTTCTTGTAAATACTTTTCTGAATAAATTTTAGTAAAATGAGCCCCGTAAAACAAAATTAAACTAGAATACGACACCCACAACATAATCAAAATAATTGCTCCCGCTGCCCCATAAGTAGACCCAGGTTCCATTTCGCTAAAATACAGAGCTAAAAGATATTTCCCTAAAACGAACAAAACTGATGTTAATGCTGCTCCAATACGAACAGCTCGCCAAGGTATTCTAGCATTCGGAAGTATTTTAAACATAGTTGCAAAAAGCACGTAAATCATGATTAAGGACAGAATCACATCCAGATAATAAACATAGTCAACAAAATCTAGAGATATATAATGTTTTAAATTTTCACCAAAAGCACTTAAAGTAGACGTTAGTACAAAACTAATTAAAAGCAAAAAGCCAATAACAAGAATAAAACCAAAGCTTTTAATCCTACCAAAAACGGTCTCAATTAATCCATTTTTAAACCTTGGTTTCGCTTTCCATATTTTATCTAAAACATTCTGAATTTGAAAAAACACACCCGTGGAACCATAAATTAAAGTTCCAACCCCAATTAAAGTAGTAAAAATAGATGTTGACGTTTCTCCTCTATCAACCATCATAAGCCTTATTGATTCAGCAGTCTGAGCTCCTAATGCTTTGGAAATTTGAGACAATAATTCTCCTTGAACTATCTCCTTACCCCAAATAGCACCTACTAGATTTACTATAATTACCATTAATGCGGGTAAAGATAAAATGGCGTAATATGCTACCACAGCACTTCTCTCAAAAGGACCACTATTAAACCAAGATTTACTTGCCCTAACTATAAGCTTTGGCAAATCAAAAATTTTAAATTTATTTTTTACTTCTTGGGTTTTCATTTTAAAATGTTTATTTAAAACGCTCGTTAGGTACTCTAAAAAGTAAAATAATGCCAGCTAAAAAGAAAACGAATAGAAACAAAATCCCGTTTCGCATGCTTCCTGTTATTTGATCTATAAATGCAAAAATCACCATACCTATCACAATCCCTATTTTTTCGGCAACATCATAAAAACTAAAATATGAAGTGGTATCTTCCGTTTCTGGTAAAAACTTAGAATAGGTTGAACGCGCTAAAGCTTGTATCCCGCCCATTACTAAACCTACCAAGCTAGCAGCAATATAAAACTCCGTTGGCGTATGCATGGTATAAGCATAAAAACACAATCCCATCCATGTAATATTAACTACAATTAGCGTTTTAATATTCCCGAATTTTGATGAAGCAAGAGAAGTTAAAAACGCCCCTAAAATGGCAACAAGCTGTATAATTAAAATACTACCTATTAATCCAAATGTTTTAGCATCATCATCTCCCCATAAAATTTCTTCTTCTCCAAAATAAACAGCTACCAACATAATGGTTTGTACAGCCATACTAAACACGAAAAAGGCATGCAAATAGCGTTTTAATCTTAAATTTTCATTTAAATCTTTCCACACTAAACGCAATTCTTTAAAGCCATTAAATATAATAGCTCCAGTGACTTTATGTCCGCTAGAAGTTCCTTTTGGCAACCAGTAAAAACTATATTGACTAAAACCAAGCCACCATAAGCCAACAAGCACAAATGAATAACGCATACCTACTTGAGCTGCGGATTCAATTATTTCTCCGTTTTCTGAAATTTTATCGGCAATAAAAAAAGAAGATGGGAACATAACCATGGCTAAATTTAAAACAAGCAACAGTACACTACCTAAATATCCTAACGAAAATCCTTTGGCACTAATACTATCTTGTTGCTCTGGAAATGCTATATCTGGCAAATACGAATTATAAAACACTAAGCTTCCCCAATATCCTATTAACCCCATAAAATAAAACAGCAAACTTAAATGAATCTTATCTTGAGTAATATCAAACCAATATAAACCAATGCAACCAATACTACCTACATAACAGAAAAATTTCAAAAAATTCTTTTTATTTCCAACATAATCAGCAATACCAGATAGAATTGGTGAAGTAAAAGCAACAACCAAAAAAGTAAATGCGGTAACAAAAGTTATTAGAGCTGTACTTTTAAACTCGAAACCAAAAGCCAATACCGTTTTAACTTCCGAAGTACTTTTAACAAACAATGCCGAGTAAAAAATAGGAAAAATGGACGAAGCAATTGTTAATGTATACACAGAATTTGCCCAATCGTAAAAGGCCCATGCATTTAATAACTTTTTACTTCCTTTCTCTAAAAATGCCATAATAAAAAAGCTGCCCTTTTATGAGCAGCTTCGAAAATAAGCAAATATTTTATTTATATCATAAATACTAATTTCTAAATGTAGTAACACCAAATTTCTTTGCCTCGGCTTTTGCGTTTGGTGCCCATTTAGTAAGATTAGCAATTCTTGTATCGTTGGATGGGTGCGTACTCATAAACTCTGCAGGCGCTTCTCCTCCGCTATTAGCTTTCATACGTTTCCATAATTCGGCAGCTTCATCTGGGTTATAACCTGCAATAGCCATTAAATAAATTCCGATTTGATCAGATTCTGTTTCATGACTTCTACTAAAAGGTAACATAACACCTAATTGCGATCCAATACCATAATATTGATTAAAAGCATTTCTTGCATTCTCATCTTTAATTGCAATATTTCCCGCAACAGCAATACCTTGTTGTAAATACCCAGCACTCATTCGTTGTTGTCCGTGGTTAGCTAAAGCGTGAGCTACCTCATGCCCCATAATAGCCGCTACACCAGCTTCATTTTCTGCTATTGGTAATATTCCAGTATAAAACACAATTTTACCACCTGGCATACACCATGCATTTACAGTAGCATCGTCTACTAAATTATACTCCCATTTATAATCATTTAAATACCCTTCATTACCATTTGCATTCAACCAACGTTCAGCAGCAACTGCTATACGTTGCCCTACTCTTGTAATCATTTCGGAATCTTTAGTTCCAGTAATTACATTGTTTTCATTCAAAAATTGACCATATTGAGCAAAAGCAGTTGGAAATAACTGAGAGTTAGGCACTAATGCCATAGTTTTCTTTCCTGTAAAGGGATTCGTAGCACAAGAATATACTAAAGCCGATAAGGCTATTAAGTAAAGGGTGTATTTCATTTTCATAATTCGATGGTTTAATTTCAAGTCTTAAAAATACATAAAAAATGCATGGTTATTTTAATTGGACACTTAAATTATAATTTTGTCACATATTAAAAAAACGTAAATTTAATTCTGTTATGTTTTGAAAAATATTTCGACTTAAACATTATAAAAAAATTGAATATATGAACAAGTTAATAATTGCTTTTGCCTTAGTTTTATTTTTTAATTGCAACTCTGCAGCACAAAAAAAAACAAATACCACAGAAGAGACTTATAAAATAACCAAAACAGAAACTGAGTGGAAAGCGCAATTAAGCGCTAAAGAATTTCATGTATTACGACAAGCAAGAACGGAACGTGCTTTTTCAAGTCCGTTAAACAAAAACGAAGTTGATGGTGTTTATGTTTGTAAAGGATGCGACACACCTTTATTTAAGAGTGCCGATAAATTTGATTCTGGTACAGGTTGGCCAAGTTTTGATAGAGAAATAAAAGGTAATGTTAGTTTTTCTACAGATTACGATTTGGGTTATGCCAGAACCGAAGAGCATTGTGCCACATGTGGCGGTCATTTAGGACATGTTTTTAATGATGGACCAAAGCGCACCACAGGTATGCGTCATTGTATAAATGGCGTGTCGCTAAAGTTTATTCCTAATAACTAAAAGGAAATAAATTGCTATCTAATTTTCAAAAAATTATTGAAGTGTATTAAAAGCTTGCTATTTAAAAATTGACGCTTTACCTTTATTATATGGAAAGTTATTTAGAAAGTGTAATTAAACAGTTTG
The DNA here is from genome assembly GCF_046736315.1 of Algibacter sp. AS12. Taxonomy (NCBI): domain Bacteria; kingdom Pseudomonadati; phylum Bacteroidota; class Flavobacteriia; order Flavobacteriales; family Flavobacteriaceae; genus Algibacter; species Algibacter sp. AS12. The sequence continues at coordinate 3,180,477 of NZ_CP151841.1, read as the reverse complement.
AATATTATAAAAGTTTAGGCGATAAAACGTTTAAACAGCTAAGTTTTGATGACATGCTTTGGCAAAGTGATGAAGATGCCAACAGTATTGCAATACTTGCTAAACATATGGCTGGCAACATGCGAAGCAGATGGACCAATTTTTTAACTGAAGACGGCGAAAAAAGCTGGCGAAACAGGGATGATGAATTTGTTAGTGACTTCATTTCGGAAGAAGCTGTAATAGCTGCTTGGGAAAGCGGATGGTTTTGTTTATTTAAAGTTATTAAAGATTTAAAACCCGAAGATTTAGAACGTATTATTTACATTAGAAACGGAGGTCACACTGTTACCGAGGCCATTAATAGACAACTAGCCCATTATGCTTACCACGTAGGACAAATTGTTTTTTTAGGCAAACTTTTAAAAGGAAAGGAATGGAAATCGTTATCTATTCCAAAAAGTGATTCTGCAGAGTATAATAAGGACAAGTTTAATAATGATAAGGAACGCAGACATTTTACTGATGATCTTTAAATAAGTCGCAGTATGCAGTTTGTTTCGTTATGGTTATAAGCTTTAATTCATAAAAAAAAGATGCAAGTATTTTGTCTTGTGAAGATCTGGAGTCTTAGCATTATTTAAGAAGTTTACCTGACCTGCGAGGTTTTAAAAACCTTGTAGGTCTTTTTTCTTTTGATAAAACTCATCTGTAAAAAGGCGTGAAAAACTAAATCTTTAAACCATTATTTACTAAGTATGCCCCCAATAAGAATTGAGGCCATTACTGAAGCTCTTTTTGTGTTGTTACACCCCTGTCTGCCTACATGCAGATATGCAACACAAAAAAGCGACTGCTTAAATATTTATAGTCACGATTTCATATAATAAAAATATAAACCGATGAGTAAAGCTTGACCCGATTTTTCTTCGGGAATCGGCCAAAGGTTATTATACTTTATGTTTGTTTTTAAAGGGACGAATTATTAATCGGGCTTCCCTATCGAAACGGACATAATTATACACCCAGTTTACAAACACCACCATTCGGTTTCTGAACCCTATTAGGAAAAACAGGTGCACGAACATCCAAACATACCAAGCGAAAACACCTTGAAATTTCCATCGTTTTAAATCGACTACGGCTTTATTTCGGCCAATGGTTGCCATAGCACCTTTGTCGGTATAGCTAAAGGGCTCCATAGGTTGGTTTTCAATAAGTTTTAAAATATTATCGCCTAATTGGTCGCCTTGTTGTATGGCAGGTTGCGCCATCATAGGGAAACCATGCGGAAACTCGTCACTTACCAAGCAGGCAATATCTCCAATAGCAAATATGTGGTTATAGCCTTTTACTTGGTTAAACTCGTTTACCAAAAGCCTGTTGCCACGGCTAACAAGATCTTGTGCATCTAAACCTTTTATGGTGGCTCCTTTTACGCCTGCCGCCCAAACTAGAGTGGCGGTTTCGAAGGTTAAATCGGTATTTGTGGTAACCGTTTTACCATCGTAATTGGTTACTCTAACGTTTTTCCATACATTAACACCTAGTTTTTCTAAAAATTCCTCTGCTTGTTCCGAGGCCTGCGCACTCATACCTTTTAATATACAATTACTAGATTGTATAATATGAATTTGTGCTAAACGCGTATCTAGGTCTGGGTAGTCTTTTGGTAGGATGCCTTTTTTAATTTCGGCCAATGCACCAGCTAGCTCTACGCCTGTTGGTCCGCCACCTACAATTACAAAATTCATTAAAGCGTTACGCTCGTTTAAATCTGAGGTTAAAAGAGCATCTTCAAAATTTTCGAGAATTAAACTTCTTAAATCTAAAGACTGCGGTATGGTTTTCATGGCCATACTGTGTTTTTCAATTTCGGTATTACCAAAAAAGTTTGTTGTAGAGCCCGAAGCCACGACTAAATAATCGAACTTTAAGTTACCTATATTGGTTTTTACCTTGCTTTTTTGAGTATCTATCTCCTCTACAATAGCCAAACGGAAATAGAAATTTGGAAAGTCTTTTAAAATTTTACGAATAGGGTAAGCAATAGAGTCTGGCTCTAAACCACCTGTAGATACTTGATATAGTAGAGGCTGAAAGGTGTGATAGTTATTTTTATCTAAAAGTACAACTTGCACTTCTTGTTTGGATAATTTTTTTGCTAAGGCAACGCCTGCAAAACCGCCGCCAATAATTACAATGCGAGGAAAACTCGTTCTAGGTATGTTCATAAATAAAAACTTGCAACGCAAAGGTAATAAAACAAGCACAGATTCTATTCCTTATTATGAGGTTACAAAACAACAGTTACATAATGGATATTACTTAATATTTTTTTAGGATTTAATAAGCTGTCTATTCTTTTTTAAAAATCGATTTCGTAAATTCGCATTCTAAACTTTTTAACAAATGAGTAAATACGATATTATTGTTCTTGGAAGTGGTCCTGGTGGTTATGTAACAGCTATTAGAGCATCACAATTAGGTTTTAAAACCGCTATTGTTGAAAAAGAAAATCTTGGTGGCGTATGCTTAAACTGGGGTTGTATTCCAACAAAAGCTTTATTAAAATCGGCTCAGGTTTTTGAATACCTAAAGCATGCTGAGGACTATGGTTTAAAAGTAAAAGATGCAGAACATGATTTTGATGCTGTTGTAAAACGTAGCCGTGGGGTTGCAGATGGTATGAGCAAAGGTGTTCAGTTTTTAATGAAGAAGAATAAAATTGATGTTATTGAAGGTTACGGTACACTAAAACCAGCTAAAAAAGTTGAAGTTGATGGTACAGAATATAGCGCCGATAACATAATAATTGCAACTGGTGCACGTTCTCGTGAGTTACCTAGTTTACCACAAGATGGCGAAAAGGTAATTGGTTACAGACAAGCCATGACTTTAAAGAAACAACCAAAGAAAATGATTGTGGTTGGATCTGGTGCTATTGGTGTTGAGTTTGCATATTTTTATAACTCTATTGGTACAGAAGTTACTATAGTTGAATATTTACCAAAAATTGTTCCTGTTGAGGATGATGATGTGTCTAAGCAATTAGAGCGTTCGTTTACAAAATCTGGAATAAATATAATGACATCGGCCGAAGTAACATCCGTTGATACTTCTGGAAAAGGTGTTAAAGCTACTGTAAAAACAAGTAAAGGTGAAGAAGTACTTGAAGCAGATATTATTTTAAGTGCCGTTGGTATTAAATCTAATATTGAAAACATTGGTTTAGAAGATGTAGGTATTGTTGTTGATAGAGATAAAATTATTGTTAACGATTTTTACCAAACTAACATTCCTGGTTATTATGCTATTGGAGATGTTACTCCTGGTCAAGCTTTAGCTCATGTCGCTTCCGCGGAAGGGATACTATGTGTGGAAAAACTTGCAGGAATGCATGTTGAAGCTATAGACTACGGAAACATACCAGGTTGTACATATTGTTCTCCTGAAATTGCATCGGTTGGATTAACCGAAAAGCAAGCAAAGGATAAGGGTTTAGATATTAAAGTTGGTAAATTCCCATTCTCTGCTTCTGGTAAAGCAAGTGCTGGTGGAAATAAAGAAGGCTTTGTAAAAGTTATTTTTGATGCCAAATATGGCGAATGGTTAGGTTGCCACATGATTGGTGCTGGTGTTACCGATATGATTGCTGAAGCTGTTTTAGGACGTAAACTTGAAACTACAGGTCACGAGGTATTAAAAACTATTCACCCTCACCCTACAATGAGTGAAGCGGTAATGGAAGCTGTTGCAGCTGCTTATGACGAAGTAATACATTTATAAGACTATAAACGTTTAAACGATATAAAAAATGCGATTCAAAACTGAATCGCATTTTTTTTAGAATTTATATTTAGCACCCAACTTTAAAATCGAATTAGTAGTTGGCAGACTGGTTTTAAAAGAATTCTCACTTTCTAAGTTATAATTAAACCTCGCCTCCATTAAAAACGATTCGTTAAACTCGTATTGTACACCTAAGGTTCCCGACGAGCTTACCTCTTCTAACGTTCCGTTTACGAGTAATAAATTTAATGTTGGCCCAAACAAAACATGAAACTTATTACTAATGCTATATTTTGCCAGTAAAGGAAAATCTTTTACCATATAATTTATACTAAAACCACCAAAGTTAGTTTGCACGTTTTCAGCTCTTAAAATCCAGTTTTTACTTATATTATATTCTGAAAAGTAGGTAGCGAAGGGTAAGACTTCGTTATTAATATTAACCTCATTACTAATGTTAAACGACGCTTCCTTTATAGTATCACTTTCCTGCCCATTAACATTGCAAAAACAAGGACAGATTATCCATAAAATAATTAAGATTCCTCTCATAGCACAGAATTGTAAATTTAATACTACACAAACCTAAACTATATTATTTAAATTTATCTTAAAAATTTTATAATAAAAAATGCGATTCAAAACTGAATCGCATTTTTTATATGGTTTTTATTTAGCGTTTCTCACCTTTCAAGGAAGCTAATTACATCCTTATTCTAAAAGCTCTGAATAGCCAACTCGTAACTTTGTAAGCCAAAGCCAAGAATAACACCCTTAGCATTAGGCGAAATAAAAGATTGATGCCTAAACTCCTCGCGATTAAACGTATTTGAAATATGCACTTCTACAACGGGCGTTTCAATAGCTTTAATAGCATCGCCAATACCAATAGAAGTATGTGTATAAGCCGCTGCGTTTAAAATAATACCATCAAAATTAAAACCGACTTCATGCAATTTATCTATTAATTCGCCCTCTATATTCGATTGAAAATAATCAATAGAGACGTCCGGGTATTTACCTTTCACTTCTTCTAAAAACTCTGTAAAAGACAAACTTCCGTAAATATTAGGTTCTCTCTTACCTAATAAATTTAAATTAGGACCGTTTATTATGATTAGTTTTTTCATGTAGTAAAGATATTTAAAAAATGAGCATAAAAAAACCGAAGCTATTAACTTCGGTTTTTTTTACTATTATTTGATTTATTTATTATAATTTGAATAGTAAACCAAAAGAAGTATTACCTCCAAATGGATTAGCAACATCTCCAAAACCTAAGTTAAAATTAGAATCTGCTTTTGCACCATCAGCATCTACCTTTGTAGATGTGAAACCTAATACGTTTCTTAAACCAAAAGTTAAAGCAATTTTTTCTGTTACAAAATAGTTAATACCTAAGTCTAAACTAGCACCAATAGCGTTAACTTTAAAGTCGCTAATTTTATTATCACTAGTAGCATAAGTAATACCAAACTCAGTAAATGTTTTAAAACGTTGTCCTAAATCTAAAAAGTAGTAACGAGCAAACACTCCAGCACCAAATGTAGAGTTATCAACAGTATCAGTTCCTGAAACTTCTTCTTTAAATGAATTAAAAGTTAATTGACCTCCAATAGCTAAATCTTCATTTAAAAAGAAACCAACTTTAGGAGCAATTGTAAAACTGTTTGTTTTTTCATCAAAGTTTTTGTCATTAGTACTACTAAATCCGATGTTACCTTCTAAAAAGACATCACCTTCATTAAATCCATAAGCTTTTGCATCATCTTGAGCATTTACATTTGATAATCCGAATACTGCAACCGCAGCAATAATTAATAATTTTTTCATAATTGTTTAAGTTTGATTGTTTGAATAATTTCGGTGGCAAATCTAATTTTTAGAACTGTAGTAGAAGTCTATAAAATGTTAAAATATAATGCATTTCATCGATTAAACAAGCGCTTTTAAGGATGTTTTTACTAAAAACCAAGTACTATTTATTTTATCTTTTAAGTGCTTTTATTTCAGTTTATTGCATAAAAAAAAAGGGAAGCTATTAACTTCCCTTTTTTTTATTAAATACTTAAATTTATAGCTTATAACCTACGCCAACGAAAAATCCACTTAATTTAGAAGAATACCCACTTGGAGCATCTTCAATTAAGTTAGCTAAACCTAAACTATATCTAGCTTCAACAAAAAACTGCTCAGAAATGTCGTAGGCAGCTCCAGCTTCAACACCAAAATTTAACGACTTTACACCTTCTCCTGTATCAAGCAAAATCCCTAAACTAGGACCAGCTAAAACACTAAACTCCTCCGAAACAGGAATTTTAGCCATAAGAGGAATAGCGATTTGATCTAATTCATCAATAGAAACATACATAACACTAGGTTGAAATACAAATGATTCTGAAACATCAATATCAGCAAAAGCACCAATATAAAAGCCAGTTTCTGAAGTGGAAACACTTGCTCCTTCAGCTTTAAACTTCATAGAAGCAAAATCAGCACCTGCTTTTAAACCAAAGTTTTGAGCACTAACGCTTGTTAATCCGAATACTGCAATAGCAGCGCATAAAAATAATTTTTTCATAATTTAAAATGTTTTTAGTTTGATTACAGCAAATTAAAGCTAAATTTTTGAAAAATACTACAAATACATCAATGTTATTAACAATTTTGTCAACAATATTTAGTAAAACACTGTATTTAAGGGTTTTAAAATTCAACTTATTAACAATTCTAGCTAATAATTTAACCGCATTGCATAAAAAAACTACACATTGTACCTATAAATAGTTACTTTTACAACTATGAAATGGAAACATGCTTTAAACGATTACCAACTATATTTAAAGATAGAACGCGGGTTATCGCAAAATTCTATCGATAATTATGCCTTGGACGTTACGAAGCTAATAAACTTTGTAGAAGCTAATAATATAAACCATACGCCTGTTAATATTACCGTAGAGCTTATTCAACAATTTATTTATGAGATTGCTAAAATTGTTAATGCTAGATCGCAATCTAGAATAATATCTGGCCTGCGCAGTTTTTTTAATTATTTAGTATTTGAAGATTACCGAAAAGACAATCCGTTAGAATTAATTGAATCTCCCAAAATAGGAAGGAAACTACCAGACACCCTATCGGAAGCCGAAATAGATACAATAATAAAAGCTATTGATTTAAGTAAGCCTGAAGGCGAACGTAATAGAGCCATGTTAGAAACCTTATATGGTTGTGGCTTACGCGTTAGCGAGTTAATAAACCTAAAAATATCAGACCTATTTTTTGATGAAGGCTTTATAAAAGTTACCGGTAAAGGAGACAAGCAGCGTTTTGTCCCTATTATAGATGTTACCAAAAAATATATAAATATTTATAGGACTAGTATTCGGGTTCATTTAAACATTAAACCGGGGCACGAGGATACCTTATTTTTAAACAGACGAGGTAAACAGTTAACGCGCGCTATGATTTTTACCATAATTAAACAATTAGCGGTGAAAATTGGGTTAGAAAAAAATATTTCGCCACATACTTTTAGACATTCTTTTGCCACACATCTATTACAAAACAATGCCGATTTACGCTCTATTCAGCTTATGCTAGGACACGAAAGTATTACTACCACTGAAATCTATGTGCATTTAGATAAAAGTCATTTAAGCGAGGTGGTTGAGAAATACCACCCTAGAAACTAATAGAAAGTAAAAAAAAGAGAACTCTACTACATCTATTTCTTTTATTTCCAGCTAATTATTTGTAAATTTATAAAAACCAATCCCCTAGATCTTATTAAACTAACATAATAACAACTTTTATATATGCCAATATTTAACAAAGTTAGAGGATTATTGAAGTTGGATAAGACTGATATTCCCCTTAACAATGTTGGACAAGAAAATTCAAAATGGGAATTAGCGGTAGACATTACCAATATTGGTGTTTGGGAGTTTGATGCCACCATTAATAAAGTATACTTCTCTGAATCTTCTAAAAGAATTATTGGTTTTGAGAATGACACTACCTTTGGATCCAATGTTAATGATTGGAATAAACGCGTTCACCCCGACGACAGAGATAAATATTATAAAGACTACCAAGACCATTTAGAAGGCCTAAAACCTATTTACATTAATGAACACCGCGTAAAATGTAAAGACGGTACTTACAAATGGATATTAGACAAAGGCAAAATTATAAAATGGGATGATAACGGTACACCTATTCGTTTTTTAGGTACACATATAGATATTACCAACCTTATTGAAAATGAAATTAAAATATCGAACACGTTAAACCTTGTTAGTAAACAAAATAATAGACTTAAAAACTTTGCGCATATTGTTACTCATAATTTAAAACAACATGCTAGTAATTTTGAGAGTTTATTAAAATTTCATGAAGAATCTAAGTCTGAAAAGGAAAAAGAAGACCTATTACAATATCTTAAAAGCTTATCTGCTTCGCTTACTAAAACCATTAGTAACTTGCATGAAATTGTATCGATACAAAACCATAAACCTACGGCATTTAAAAAACTCTATTTAGCCGAAGAGACAGATAAAATACTAAACATGTTAAACCTTGTTATTACAGAAAACAAGGCTACTATTAACAACAATATAAACCCTAAGCTATTTATTTATTATAATGCGATATACTTAGAGAGCATTATACAAAACCTACTTACTAATGCTATAAAATACAAACATCCAGATAGAGATCCCGTAGCTACTGTTAGCACGATTATTAAAGACGAAAAACTCCAAGTTATTGTTTCTGATAACGGTATTGGAATTGATTTAGAAAAATATGGCGATTCTATTTTTGGCTTGTACAAAACATTTCATAACAATAAAGATTCGGAAGGTGTTGGTTTATACTTGATAAAAAACCAAATAGAGACTTATGGCGGCAAAATAACCGTTGAAAGCACTCTTAATGTAGGCACTACGTTTACGGTAACTATACCAAACAAAAAAAGTCCAGTTTAAAACTGGACTTTTTTATATATTAAATAATCTTAATTTTCTTTTTACTTAGCAATATTAACTGCTCTTGTTTCTCTAATGACAGTTACTTTAACTTGACCTGGATACGTCATATCAGTTTGTACTTTTTGAGAAATACTAAATGATAAATCTGCCGCTTTTTGATCGTCTACTTTTTCGCTTTCAACAATAACACGTAGTTCTCTACCCGCCTGAATTGCGTAAGCTTTTTTAACACCATTAAATCCAAAAGCAATATCTTCTAAATCTTTTAAACGCTGTATATAACTATCTAAAACTTGACGTCTTGCTCCTGGTCTTGCTCCCGAAATAGCATCACAAACTTGAACAATAGGTGCTAATAACGATTTCATTTCTATTTCGTCGTGGTGTGCTCCAATAGCATTACAAACATCTGGTTTTTCACCAAACTTCTCAGCCCATTGCATACCTAAAATAGCGTGTGGAGTTTCCATATCTGCTTCTGCATCTGGCACTTTTCCTATATCATGTAATAAACCTGCTCTTTTAGCCATTTTAGGATTTAAACCTAATTCTGCTGCCATTACCCCACAAAGCTTAGCCACTTCACGCGAGTGTTGCAACAAGTTTTGGCCGTAAGACGAACGGTATTTCATTCTACCAACCATTTTAATTAACTCAGGATTTAAATTATGAATACCTAAGTCTATAACAGTACGCTTACCAACTTCTATAATTTCCTGCTCGATTTGCTTTTGAGTTTTCTTAACAATCTCTTCAATTCTAGCAGGGTGAATTCTACCATCGGTAACTAATTTGTGTAATGATAAACGTGCTACTTCTCTTCGTACAGAATCAAAACATGATAAAATGATTGCTTCAGGAGTATCATCTACAATAATCTCAACACCTGTTGCTGCTTCAATAGCTCTAATATTACGACCTTCTCGACCAATAATACGTCCTTTAACATCATCAGATTCAATATTAAAAACAGACACACAGTTATCTACCGCTTCTTCTGTTCCAATACGCTGTATGGTGTTTATTATAATTTTCTTAGCATCTTGTTCTGCTGTAAGTTTAGCTTCTTCTAAAGAGCTTTGTATAAAAGCCATAGCATCATTTTTAGCTTCACCTTTTAAAGATTCTACTAATTGCTCTTTAGCTTCTTCTGCAGAAAGGCTTGATATAACCTCTAATTGCTGTACTTGGCTTTTATGTAACCTATCTACCTCTTCCTGCTTTTTATCTAAAACATCAAGCCTATGGTTGTAGTCATTAATTTTACTTTCAAGACTTTCGTTATGCTTTTTACTTTTAGCTAATTCGCTAGACGCTTGCGACTCTTTATCGCGTGTTCTTTTTTCAGATTCAGCCATTTTTTTATCGCGTGCTAAAATGACCTTTTCATGCTCAGATTTTAGTTCGATAAATTTTTCTTTAGCCTGAAGAATTTTATCTTTTTTAAGGCTTTCACCTTCGCTGTTTGCTTCTTTGAGTATTAAAGCCGCATTTTTTTTCGCTTCTTTTACAAGTTTTGAAGCATTATTTTTTTCTAGTGTTTTTGCTATTACAAAGCCAATTATTAGCCCTAATATAACACCACCTACTGCAAATATAATTGAGTTATCCATCGTTAATTTAGTTGATTATAATATAAAATGCCCTTTTGACTATTTAATCATTTCAGTCAAATTGGTATATAAAAAAGCCTACACCAGTATAAAGTTTTGTATAAACTCCTTAAAAACAAGTTTAGGGCTAACAAGCTGATCAAGGATCTGCTCGAGTAACCAAAAATAAATTTGGTACTAGCAGCTTGCTTTTACAACTTAAACTCACCCTTTTTAAAGAATTAACGTTGAGTTTATCAAAAAAAATAACCAATGTAGGCAGTAACTTTTAGTTTATTTTAAAGAACGTATTAGAGACTATATTTGCGATTGTAATAAATCGTTTAAAGCATTTAGTTTTTCTTCTACATGCTCACTTACAGTTGCTTTATCTATAGACTTCTGCTCTACTTGAGATGCAAATTGTAAGGCACACATAGCCAAAACATCTTGTTTATCTCGAACAGAATAACTTTGCTCAAATTGTTTTATCATCACTTCAATGTTCTTAGCCGCTTTTCGCAATCCTTCCTCTTGACTTGCATCAATCGTTAAAGGATATACTCGGTTAGCTATAGACAGCTTTATTTTAAGCTTTTCGGACATTGAATGTAATTAACTTTAATCAGCGAGTTGAGCAATACAATGATCAATATCTCTAATTAATGCGTTTATTTTAAGCTTAGTTTCTCTTTTATTTTCGTCACTACCAAGTATTGTATTTGCCATTTTAAGCGCTTCGTACTTTTCTTCCCAACTAGCAATATGCTTTTGTTGTGTTAAATTTTCTTGCTTTGAAATCTCTAATTCTTCATTTAATTTCAAATTAGCACGTTGTAAAAGCTCAAGTTTGTGTAATATTTTACTAATCTTGTTTTCTAAAGAATCTACAATATCTTCAATATTACTCATTTACAAATTTCAATACTTACCTTACAAAGTTAACATTCTTAGCCATAAATTACAATTGTTTTGTCATAAAATTTCAGTTTCATAATTTATCATGGTATCAAAAAACACATGGCTTGATTATTGTATTATTTTTTGCACTTTCATATCAAATTAATATTTTAGCCATAATACTCATATATGCGAATTATACTGTCCCTCATTTTAGTTTTTTCATTATTCAGTAATGCTCAAAACAATTACCCACAAGATTATTTTAGTTCACCACTAGAAATTCCATTAGTTTTGGCTGGCACGTTTGCCGAATTACGTTCTAATCATTTTCACTCGGGTGTCGATATAAAAACTCAGCAACGCGTAGGTTTAAAAGTTAAGGCTGTAGCTAGTGGTTTTGTTAGCAGAATAAAAGTATCGCATTATGGTTACGGCAAAGCCTTATACATAACCCATCCAAATGGTTATACCTCGGTGTATGCGCATCTTCAAAAATTCTCGCCAGATATTGAAGCCTTCATCAAAAAGCAACAGTACGAGCAAGAATCTTATGAAATTGAATTATTCCCTAAAGCCGAAGATTTACCACTTTTAAAGGACAGCCTAGTTGCTTACAGCGGAAACACAGGAAGTTCTGGCGGTCCACATTTACATTTCGAAATTAGAGATAAAGAAGAACGCCCAATTAACCCAATGCTTTTTGGGATGGATATAAAAGACACCACCTATCCAACGGTGAAATCGATTTACGCTTATCCTTTAGATGACCATTCGTTTATTAATAAATCGAATACCAAACAAAAATTACGATTAACAGCGCTTAAAAATGGTGATTACACTACAGAAAACATTGAAGCCTTTGGTAATATTGGTTTTGCGGTAAACACTATAGACAGGCAAGATTTGGCAGCAAACTCTAATGGTGTATATAACATTCAAACCTTTATAAATGGAAATAGAAATTTTGAAATAGACTTTGGACGCTTCTCTTTTGATGAAACCAAACATATTAATCAGTTAATAGACTATGAACATTTTACAACCGAAAAGCAACGGATTCAAAAATTATTCAAGAAAAACAATCCGCTAAGTCTATATAAATCGGTGTTAAATGATGGTGTAATTAAAGTAGAAGACAGCACCTATTCAATATATAAAATAAGAGTAGCCGATTTTAAAAACAATGAATCTTGGATAACTGTGCATATTAAAGGCAGCAAACAAAGCATTACTAAGCCTAAAGAAAAACGTATTACACCATACTACATTAAGGCTAACCAAGCTACAAACTTAAAAGCAGGTAATGTAACAGTCGATTTTTATAAAGACACTTTTTACGAAGATTTCTATTTAGATTTTGAAGTGAAAAATGACACACTTAAACTTCATAAAGACATTAAGCCTACTAAAAAGAATTTTAATATTACCTACGATGTAAGTAGGTTTACAAACGAAGACAAAAACAAACTATATATAGCCAAATTAATAGGATACAAAAATTATCCAGCCTACACGTCAACAAAAAGAAAAGGCGATTTACTTACGGCAAGCACAAAAAAACTAGGCACATTTGCTTTAACCATGGACACAATAAGTCCTAAAATTTCGGCTGTAAATTTTAAAGACAAACAGTGGTTAAGTAAGTATCGTTATTTAAAAATTAAAATTACAGATGAAGGCTCCGGGATATCTAATTTTAGAGCATCTATAAACGGGAAATGGATTTTAATGGAGTATGAATACAAGAAGAATATGCTAACTTACGATTTTAATGATAGCATAATTACAGACACCAAAAACAATTTAAAAGTAATTGTTACTGATAATGTTGGAAATAATTCTACTTTTGAAACGTTCTTTTATAGAAAATAAATTTTACACACTTGAAGGCAAAACAACTACTAACCACTACCCTGTTTTATTTAACCATAACATTTAGTTTTGCTCAAAGCGCAACGCTTCGAGGTGTTATTTTAGATGAAAAAAATCAGCCCATTGAAAATGTTAATATTAAAACTGAAACTTCTGGTGCGCAAACAAATGCTAATGGTTTTTACACCTTAACAATTCCGGCAAGTAAAGATGTTAAGGTAGCCTTTACTCATATTTCACATAAAAAAATAGTAAGTACATTCAATTTAAAAAATGGTGAAAACTTAGAGTTTAACCCTGTAATGAGTACAACTATTGAGCAAATTGCAACCGTTATTGTAAATAGTAATAGGCGTAAAGAAGTAGAAGGCATAATAACTATAAAGCCAGATGTAATTAGAAAAATTCCTGGGGCGAATGCTGGTGTGGAAAATTTATTGCTAACCTTACCAGGAGTTAGTAATAACAACGAACTAAGTACACAATATTCTGTTCGTGGTGGAAATTATGATGAAAACTTAGTTTATGTAAATGGTATTGAAGTATATCGTCCGTTTTTAGTACGTTCAGGACAACAAGAAGGACTTAGTTTTGTAAACACAAATTTGGTACAAAACGTAGATTTTTCTGCCGGTGGTTTTCAAGCAAAGTATGGCGATAAATTATCTTCGGTATTAGATATCACCTATAAAAACCCGTATCAATTTGAAGTAAATGCCGATTTAAGTCTTTTAGGTGGCGGTCTTTCAGTTGAAAACATAAGTAAAAACTCAAAATTTACTAGTATCATTGGAGTGCGTTACCGAGATAATAGTTTGCTTGTAAATGCAAAAGAAACCGAAACCAATTTCAAACCCACTTTTGCAGATGCACAAGGATATTTCACTTATAAATTTTCGAATAAATTTCATTTAAGTTTTTTAGGTAGTGCATCTATAAATAAATATGACTTTGAACCGCAAACCCGCCAAACTAACTTCGGAACCTTAAGCGAACCTGTAGCATTATTAGTGTTTTATGATGGTCAAGAAAAAGACAGGTACCAAACCCTTTTTGGTGCTTTTAAAGGATCTTACTTTGTAAATGACGATTTAACGCTAAAATTAATAGCGTCTACCTACCATACTACTGAGGAAGAGTACTTCGACATTTTAGCGCAATATCGTTTAGGCGATGTAAATAGTAATATTGGTGATGAAAATTTAGGTGAAGTTGAGTTTAGCCAAGGTATTGGTAGCCAATTAAACCATGGTAGAAACGACCTAGATGCCTTAATAACGACTATTGAACACAAAGGAGATTTTAAAGTAAATGATAATCGTTTTGAATGGTCTGTAAAATACACTAATGAAGATATTAGAGACCGTTTGGTAGAATGGGAAACTATAGACTCTGCTGGATTTTCATTAAGACCTCCAAAAACAACTACTAACGAGCAACCTTACGCGCCTTTTACGGGTCCGTTAGTTCCTTTTCAAAATGTAAGAGCAACAAACAACACTCAAATAAACCGAATACAAGCTTATGGCCAATGGAGCAAACGTAGCACAATAGGCCGTAGTGATGTTTGGTATAACGCTGGTATTCGTGCTCATAACTGGTCTGTTAGTGGCGATGGTATTTCAACATCAAATCAAGTGGTTTTTAGTCCGCGTGCGCAATTTGCCATAAAACCAGATTGGGAAAAAGACATGCTATTTAGAGTAGCAGGAGGTTTATATTACCAACCCCCTTTTTACAGAGAACTTCGCGATGCTAATGGCGTTGTCCAACCAGATGTGAAGGCGCAAAAATCTTTTCACTTAGTTTTAGGAAACGATTATAGTTTTAAAATGTGGGATCGCCCTTTTAAATTAACCTCCGAAGCTTATTATAAAAACCTTAGTGATGTTAATCCGTATACCCTAGAAAATGTACGTATTCGTTATGCTGCCAATAATAACGCTAAAGCCTATGCTTATGGTTTAGACTTGCGTTTAAATGGAGAATTTGTTCCTGGAACAGAATCATGGCTTAGTTTTGGGTATTTAAGTACCGAAGAAAACATTGATGATAGAGGTTACATTTCAAGACCAACAGACCAGCGTTTAAAATTCGCTGCTCTATTTCAAGATTATGTGCCCAATATGCCAAATTTAAAAATGTACTTAAATATGGTATTTAACACCGGATTACCTGGAGGTTCGCCTAGTTATGCAGACCCGTATTTATATCAAAGTAGATTGCCATCATACAAACGTGCAGATTTTGGACTTCAATATGTATTGGTTGATGCTAACAAGCGTTTTGATCAAGGCTGGAAAAAACCATTTAAAGACTTGTCATTTGGTTTCGAAATATTCAACCTTTTTGATGTTCAAAACTCTATAACAAACACTTGGGTAAGAGATGTAAGTAGTAAATCGCAAATTGCTATTCCTAATTACTTAACACCACGTGTTTTTAATGTAAGAACAACTATGAAGTTTTAATTAATTATTTAATACTTAAATTTTCAGAAAATACAATAAGGCTATCTGTTCCAGAACCGGTTAATCTTTGAGTAAAAACCTCAATAAATTCTCCATTAGCTAAATCGACATTAGCATTAATAGAAACATTTTGAATTTGAGTGTCATTATCAATATACACAATAGAATTAGACTCGGTAACTATAGTTCCATTTTTCGCAATAACAAAAGCATAAAAATTACCAACAGCACCTGTTACACGTATAGATAGCGATGCATTTATTTGGAACTCTCTAGGCTTTGACCCATCATAAACCAACCTGTTATTATCTCCTAAACCTACAACAAACCTAAACAAACTGTTAGCTTCAAAACTACCGTTACCCTGTATCTCTACAGCAGTACCATTTGTTATACTTTGAGTAAAACCTGTGGTTAAATTACCATTGTAGTAAAAGTTACCAGATGCTACGCCATCGGTTTCTACTGCTATTCCCGGGGTATTAACATCCCAATCGTTAGTAAAATCATATCCTGCATATGGAGAGGTTCCATTTATATAGTTACCTCCTCCTAAAAACGAAACATTCCGTATGGAGGCTCCTCCCGTTACAGAGGTTACAGCTGAAACATCCATTCCTGCTAAAGCGGTAGTAACTTCACTAAAACCGCCTTGTCTAGATATCACATCAAAATCTCCTGTAAACGTTTCATAAACCCCTCCATTACTACTATCCCATCCACTTGAATTTATTAAAACTTCATTAATATCGGTATACGTTATTCCATCCGCATTATTTACAAACTGAACGATACTAAAAAAGATAAGATTAAATGATGACAACGTACCAACTGACGCCGAATTTGCTATAACACAATCCCTTACAATAAGCGTTTCGGCAAAGCTTCCAGTGATATCAAATACTGAGCCTCCAGTAACTGATATGGTTAGCCCTCTAATAGACCCTCCTGAAACACCTTGAAATAGTGTTCCTCCCGCTTTTAACAAAATATCTTCATTAGTATCTTCCCCTATTACGTAAGCACCATTTAAGTTTATAGGAGCAGTTAAAGTAATGGTTCCATTTATTTCATAAAGAAAATTTTCATCTAACAAATATTCTAAGCCGCCTCCTGCTGCAAGTTCATCAGCTAAGTCTGCCTCAGATTTAACTAATTTGTAATTATCTCTGGTAACGGAGCCCTCTAGTTTTACCCATACAGAACTATCAAAATAGAAAAAAGCATCTTCTTCAGTATCAAAAACCAATAGTCCTTCGGCCGGATTGCTTATAGCGATTCGATCTGCAGTTATCATTCTTGGGGCTAGAAATCCTTGAGAATCTGAGGTTATATCTAAAGCAGAAGATTCATGAGGGTCTGTGGTTCCAATACCAACTTGAGCAGAAGCCGTTGTTTGTATGGTTATAATAAAGATAAAAGTAAAAAATCTCATAACGATCCATGTTGGTTAAAGCGTGAGAGACTTTCAGTGCAAAAATATACAAAAAGAACTACATATAAAGCTTTTTATCCAATAAAAATGAATTTTAACAGATTTTACCTAAAAAAAATATAGCTGTTATTGGGCAAAAGCTTTTAAAACATCAACAACATAGTCCACTTCCTCTTTAGTATTAAAAATGCTGAAAGAGAAACGGATAGAAGGTTTTTCTAAATCCTCATTACTTAAAATTTCAGATAATACATGCGATTTTTGCGAGCTTCCGCTTTGGCAAGCACTTCCTTTAGAGCAAGCAATTCCTTTTAAATCTAATTGAAACAACAACATAGCTGCCTTTTTAGGATCAATTGGCAAACACACATTTACTAAAGTGTAAGTACTTCTATCAAAATCATTAGAACTTCCGTTAAAAGTCACGTTAGGAATTGCTGCTTTCATCGTATCAATAAAGTAGCTCTTTAACTCTTTTATATATTGTGCTTCTTTTTCTAAATTATCATTGGCCATTAGTAATGCTTTTTCCATGCCAACAATATTATGTACACTCTCTGTTCCTGCACGAAGTCCGCGCTCCTGCTCACCTCCAACAATTAAAGGCTTTAATAACCCAGAATTTTTTCTAATAAATGCAAAACCAACACCTTTAGGGCCGTGGAATTTATGTGCTGCAGCTGCTACAAAATCGACCTTAATCTCTTGTAAGTCCATGTTATAATGTCCAATAGATTGCACAGCATCCGAATGAAATAAGGCGTTATTCAATTTACACATATTGGCAACTTGCTTAATATCCAAAACAGAACCAATCTCGTTATTAATGTGCATTAAACTCACTAAGGCTTTAGCGTTTTTTTGTAATAAACGCTCTAAATGACTGTAATCTATGTGGCCACTTGGTTTAATATCCACATAACTAATAATTATACCGTACTCCTTTTGTAATTTTTGAATGGTATGTAAAACAGCATGGTGTTCAATTTTTGTGGTAATAATATGTGTTACACCCAAATCTTTTACTGCACTATTTAAAACCAAATTATCTGCTTCGGTACCACCAGAAGTAAATATAATTTCGCCTGCCGAGACATTTAAACTCTGTGCAATGGCTTTTCTTGATTTTTCAACTAATGATTTTGAAGACCTACCAAAACTATGAGAAGATGATGGGTTACCAAAATTAGTTCTCATAACTTCCGAAATAGCATGAATAACTTCTTCACGCAAAGGTGTAGTGGCTGCATTATCAAAATAAACTGACTTCATAAGGCTGTAAATTAAAGTTCAAAAATACTTGAAATAAAACGATTAGCAATCATAGCTTTTAAAGATTACATTTTAGGATAAAAAAAGTAAGGTATTTTTTATTAGTAAATTAGCTAAAACACAAGTATATTCTAATTTCCCATCGCTTTATCTAACAAAATACAAACGACAAAATAACAAAATTTACAGATTGCTTTGAACTTTATTTAGGATTACTACGTTATGAGTATCAATTCTATTATTTTTGCCTAAAACCTAGAAACAATGCGTAAGTTATTTTTTGTTTTACTCGCTTCAAGCTTACTAACCTTTAATGGTTGTGATGATGGAGATATTATAACAGTTGAATTAGATTTTGATGACACTTTTCAAGTATGTGAAGGTGGCGACGATTTGGTTTTTTACAAAACTAAAGATGATCCGTCTGAATCTTTATCTTTAAAATTAACCAATGTTAGTATTGGAAATATTCTAGATGTAGATGAAACTGGTGTATATGAAAAAACATACACCATAAGTACTACAAACCCTTTCAATTACAGAACTTATGGTAACGCATCGTTACCAAGCGATTTATTTTGTGAGGTCATACCAAGCTCTGAAGTAAATATAACTCAAGACATAGAAAGTACTAGCGGAAGCGCCTATTTAAAAACGGTTTTAACGGAAGATGACAATGATGGAATTCCTGCCGAATTAGAAGACTTGAATGGTAATGGGGATTATGAGGATGACGATACCGATGGAGATGGCATACCAAACTATATTGATGCCGATGATGATGGCGATAATATTTTAACTAAAAATGAAAATCCAGACCCAGATGGCGATGAAGATTTAAGTGATGCACAAGACACTGACGGCGATGGAACTCCGGATTATCTAGATACCGATGATGATGGAGATGGTGTTGATACAAGAGATGAAGAAAATGATAGTCAAGATCAAAATCCAGCAAACGATTTTTCCACAAGCGAAATAGCCGATTACTTGAATAAAGACATAGATACTTCTGTTTCAGCGACTGCTTACAGAGAGCATACTATTAGTCAAGAATACTTGGTAACGTTACAAATATCAAATTTTGATTTAGAGTTAATCTCATTAGATGTTTTTGATTTTGGCGCCCTAGACGATAGTGATACGACAGACACTAGAACGGTAACTCCAGATTTTCCTTAATTAATTAGCCACATTTTGGTATATATAAACCTCGGTTGCACCAAAACCATATTTTTGATAATTGGCATCGTAATACTTTACGTTGTTATAGCGGCCAAATAAATATTCGAGCTCCATTTTTAAAACACCCTCGCCCACACCATGTATAAAAACCACTTTTTGCATACGGTTTTTAATAGCATACTCTAGTTTATGTTTTGCTGTATCTAATTGAAGCGTTAGCATATCGTGATTAGACATACCGCGATAAGATTTCACCAATTGATGAATGTGCAAATCCACTTCCATTGTGGGCTGAAACCTTTCCTTTGCTTTTACCTTAGGTTGATTTTTTCGTTTAGGTATTTCTTTTTCTGAAACAACAGTTGCAATATTCGAATTTGAAAATATTTGATTAGCTATAGATTCTTTCTTATCCTTTATAACCAATTCATGGGTTTCAAAATCTAGTAAAAAACCATCTTCAGTTTCAATAGAAATGGTGGTTCCTTTTATATGTGTAATAACACCAGATAAATCTTCATCTAAAACCAAAACAAAATTACCTACCTTAAAACTCATAGTTATTGTTCTTCAGAATTATTTATATCATCATTATTTCTGCTTGGTATTGTTTTTGACACTCTGTAAATACCTATCATTAATAAAACAATACCACCAATTAATATGTATTGATTTTGATTGGCATCAACTTTAGCATACATCGCTACAAAGGCACCAATAATAATTAAAACATAATTTAAATATTTCATTCAATAGTATTTTAACCACGAAATTACATTAAAAATAACAATCCTATCAAATTGCGAAGCACTATTTTATTCCCTAAAAACAACACAACAGCGTTAAAAAGAGAGACATATATATAATACAATATAAAAATACTATCTTTACTGCTTAATTAACCCCATTTAATTATGACCTATAAATTTACTTTACTACTACTCCTTGCTGCTAATTTTATATTTAGCCAAGATCCAGATTTATATGTAGATGACAGTAGCTTTTTATATGCTAAGGATATTGTAGTGTTTGTAAATAATGATATTAGACTAGAAACTCCAACATCCAACCTATATTTTAGAGGTGATGCACAGCTTGTTCAAAACAATGACATTAAGAATTCTGATGCTGGAGCATTATCGATTTTTCAGAACCAAACATCGGGTGTTTATGAATACAATTATTTCTGTTCGCCAGTAGGTGTGCCTGTTGATGGTGCATTAAAAGCAAATGTTCCTTTTAATGGCTCTACAATATACGATCCAGCCGATGAAACAGATATAGAAAATGTAACTTCAACGCCTTATGGTTTTATTCCGGCTTACGAGGGGACAGCAACTGCATTATCTAGCCATTGGATGTACACCATACGCGATGGCGAAGGTTACTGGAATTGGAAACAAATTTTAAACACAGGAGATGCCGAAACAGGTTATGGTTTTTCATTAAAAGGAAGCCCTAACCCTAATAATATGTTAGATTTTAGAGGTAGACCAAACAATGGTACAATTACAGTAAGTTGTTCTTTTGATGGCACTGACGACCAACCATCTGGAACACCTAACAAAGTTGTAACCTTAACAGGAAACCCCTATCCTTCTGCACTAGATTTAAAATTATTTTTTGTAAACTCTGGTAGCAATCAAGCCAATTTAGATGGTGAACTATTTTTTTGGGAACAAGTTGTTAAAAGCTCGCATTTCTTAACAGATTACGAAGGTGGATATGCAACATATGCTCCAGGTGATTTAACCGACGATGCGGATAACGGTACTTATGTAGCAGCAGCTTTTAAAACTTACAATGATAGTGATGGTAGCGATAATACCTCCACTACAACGAGCACCGTAGATTACACCTTAAATAACTCTAGGCGCTATGCTGCAGTAGGTCAAGGATTTGTAATACAGAGCGATGTAAACGGAGGATATGCTACTTTTGATAATTCTATGCGCATTTATTATCCTGAAGATGCTACAGATGGATCCATTTTTACCAAAACTTCAAACAAAAAGAATAAAAGAACTTCTCAAGTAATTCCTATATCCCATAATGGTGTAGATTATAAATCTATTTTTGAAAACCCTACCATTATTCCTGAAATAAAATTGCATTCGCATATTAACAAAACGTTTTACAAGGAAAATGTAATAGCTTTTAGAGAAGGCACACCAAATAACGACGTTTTTAATAAGTTTTTTGATGCACAAAATATAAATGATTTAGCAGATGATGTTTATCTATTTTCAAGTGAAAAAGAGTTAGTACTTAAATCGATTAAATATAACGAAAACACAAGATTACCTTTAGGCATAAAAACTGCAACGAGTAATACCGTTATAAACATTACTATCCACGAATTAAAAGATATGCCTAATGGTGTAAATGTCTATATTTATGACAATGAAACAGATACGTATACCGATATTATAAACAACACGTTTAATGTTACTTTAGACAAAGGTGTATATAATAATCGTTTTGAGGTCACTTTTACTAAAACCGACACGAGTTTAAGTACTACAGAAAATACTCTTGACGATTTCATGGTATTTCAAAACAACACCATTTCTGAAATAAGTATTTTAAATCCAAACAGTTTAGACATCAAGTCTTTTACCCTTTATGATGTTGCTGGAAAACAAGTTATGCAACATGTTATTTCATCTAACTCTGCTAAACTTAGCTATTCTACCAAAGCACTTAGCGATGGTGTTTATGTTGCTAAAATCGATTTAAAAGACAATCAGGTTTTTAACAAAAAAATTATAGTAAACAATAAAAATTAAAATAAGCCAACACGTTTTCTTAAATCACTTTTAGTAATTTAGCCATATTATATTTATAATTTATGGAAGAATACATGTTGCCATGCATAAATAAAAAACTCTTTGGAGTAGATTGTATGGGTTGTGGTATGCAACGTGCAATGGCTCTGTTATTTAGAGGTGAATTTCTTGACGCTTTTCAAATGTACCCTGCTATTTATAGTTTAATTACTTTATTTTTATTCATTGGAATAAATATTTTCTTTAAATTTAAACATTCGAATAAAATAATTGGAACTCTAGCTATTTTAACTGTAGTAACAATTATAATAAGTTACATTATTAAAATAACTAATTAAAATTTACACATGGAACAACAAAAACTCAATCCAACACTTGTTTACGTATTAGCAATTTTAGGACTTTTATGCTGCTGTATGGGCGGTTTAGGATTTATTTTAGCAGGTATCGCCTTCTTTATTGCAACTAGCAAATTAAAAGCTGTAAAGCTTAACCCTGAAAATTTTGACATGGCAAGTGTAAAAGCTATGAATACCGCAAAAACAGTAGCTTTGGTTATATTAATAATAAATATTTTATACTTTGTTTATTATATTTACTTAATATCTACGGTTGGATTGGATGAAATCATGAGACAATCCCAAGAGATGATGGATCAATATCAAAACCAATAATTAAGCATAAAATTACAAATAAAAAAAGCGACCAAATGGTCGCTTTTTATATGCCTTAATGTTTACATATTTAACTAGAACAATGCCGCTCCGGTTGCTACTCCTATAATCACTAAAATATAAAGCGAAAAAATAACAATCGTAAAAATGCCCATATACTTATAATGCGATTTTAAATTTAAAAATGCCATTTTAAAAGCTTCATTATTTTTCAATTTTAAAGCTTGCTTCATTTTGTTCGAAAATTTAAACAAATACAAAACCGGAAATAAATAAACGAGTGCTAAAATAATATAAACTATTCCAACACCAGCAGAGTATCCTAATCCATAAGCATCGGTACCTCCTACTTGATTCATACCCGTGTAAAGACTAACACCAATGCCACCTAGAACCATAAATCCAATTCCAATAAAACCAAGAATTGACAAAAAATAAGTCCATTTAGCAGTTTCGTTTAAATACCCTATAATATCTTCACTTACTTCCAATTCAAAGCTTTCAAAAGCCGATTTTTGTTCCATATATATTTAATTAATTTTCAAATTGTTTTAACGTTTTCTTTATAATACTAACGCAATCCAATAGCTGAGCTTCCGTCATAACTAAAGGTGGTGCAAAACGAATAATATTACCATGTGTTGGTTTTGCAAGTAAACCATTATCACGTAGCGCTAAGCATATATTCCAAGCGGTATCACTCTCCTCATCATCATTAATAAGAATGGCATTTAGCAAACCTTTGCCACGCACTAAGTTAACAATGTTACTGGTTTTTATGTAATCATTTAATTCGCTTCTAAATAAATTACCAAGCTTATACGCGTTTTCTGCAAGATTTTCATCTCTAACAACCTCTAAAGCCGCCATAGCTACTGCTGCAGCTACCGGGTTTCCACCAAAAGTACTGCCATGGTTTCCTGGTTTAATTACATCCATTACATTATTATTAGCCAAAACTGCCGACACTGGATATACACCGCCACTAATGGCTTTTCCCAGAATTAAAACATCGGGTTTTACATCTGGTGATTTTTCACAATTTTTAGTTTCACAACTACAGTTACCACAAGTAGCTAATAAACGCCCCGTTCTAGCAATACCAGTTTGCACTTCATCGGCAATAAACAAAACATTATATTTTTCGCAAAGTGCTTTTGCCTTTGTTAAGTAATCATCGTTGGGTACATATACACCTGCTTCACCCTGTATAGGTTCTACTAAAAAACCTGCCACATTACTATTGGCTTTTAAAGTAGCCTCTAAAGCTTCAATATTATTATATTCAATTTTAATAAAACCATTGGTGTAAGGACCAAAATTTTTACGTGCCACAGGATCGTTAGAAAACGAAATTATAGTCGTAGTGCGTCCATGAAAATTATTTTCGCAAACAATAATTTCGGCTTTATTTTCATCAATCCCTTTTACCTCGTAAGCCCATTTTCTACAAAGTTTTAAAGCCGTCTCCACAGCTTCAGCTCCTGTATTCATAGGTAAAAGCTTATCAAATTCAAAAAACTCGCAAGCAAATTTTTCGTATTTACCAAGCATATCATTATGAAACGCTCTAGATGTTAAAGCTAAGGTTTGCGCTTGCTTCACCATAGCATTCACTATTTTTGGGTGAGAATGCCCTTGATTTACCGCAGAGTATGCCGATAAAAAATCGTAATACTTCTTGCCTTCAACATCCCAAACATACACACCTTCTCCCCTGTTTAATACTACAGGTAACGGATGGTAATTGTGTGCACCATACTTGTTTTCTAAATCTATCGCTTGTTGCGAAGTTAATTGGTCTAAAATTGCCATTTTAAAAAAATTTAAATATTAAAAATATGCAATTCCTTCTGCACCTTTATCCTTTCGAAAAGTCTCGAAAATTCAGCGTGGGAGAGAAATCATCCCTAGGAGGTGCGAAATTAATTAAAAAAAAACAAAAATATGTGACGTTTCAAATGTTTATGTGTCTTATTAGTAATTAGAAATAGTTAAAATAATATAAAACACGTATTACGTTTAAAAATATATAAATACTTAACCTCTATTAAAAATGGTAAGCTGCTTGGTATCCCAACTAATGCAGCTTTTCTTTTGCCCTTAATTTGGGCGTTACCACAAGAGTCGGGCTTTACATTACAAGTCCTCGCACTTCCTACGTCAGGCTGTGGGCTATCCATTTCAATCCCTAACGCAAATAGCTAATCGTACATTAATACGCTAAAATAACTTTAATCGGTAATCCGTCCAGATAATGAGGATACTTGTAGCTCTAATCGTTTAACCTCCCTAATAATGGCATTTTTATCCATTTGCATCCAAACGAATACTTTTAACATGCTAACTCCTATTAAAAAAACAAGACTTCCTAAACCCCATTTTAATAATTCCTTTGTGGTTTCTACATTAAAAAACTGAACTAAACAATAAATAAATAATCCGAAGAAAATTACCGTTACCAAGTTCATAAAGATTAAAATCCATTTATTTTTCCCTTGAAATAAACCAAAAATCATTTCTAGAACATTTTGCTCATGCAAATCTTCGTAGAATTTTGCTTCCTCCTCGGTTAATGTTTCTTTAATTAATGCGTCAATACTTTCTTTATCACTTTTCATAAATTCTAAGCTTTTAAAATTTGTTTTAATTTTTCTCTAGCATGAAATAGTCTAGATTTTACGGTTCCTTCAGAGACATTTAATAGCTCACTAATTTCCCTTAACGAGTATTCCTGTAAGTAAAACAACCTAATAACCACCTGTTGTCGCTCCGGAAGTTTTTGTATTATTTTAAGTAATTCGACTTTAACAGCCTCTTTTGTATCGCTTTCTTCAACAAAAGCAACTTGTTTCACCATTGACTCTTCAGTAATGGGGATTAAACGTTTATTGGTCTTAATCCAATTTAAAGACTTTGTATATACAATACGTAATGCCCAACCACCAAAGCTATCTGGAGTTTTTAATTGGTCTATTTTAGCAATAATAACGTTCCATGTTTCTTGGGCTATATCTTTAGCAACATCGGCATCTTTAACCAACCAATAGGCCTTTTCGCAAAACGTTTTGTGCCATCGTTTTACCAATTTTGTTAATGCCATATTATTTCCCAATTGAAATTGTTGCACCAACACACCGTCATTAGTCTTTTTCTTTTTCACCTTATCTTACTAAATATAAAGCGCCAAATACGCACCCATAAATTCCATTTAGTATGCTTCTTTTTGTCTAAAGCATTGTTTTCAATAGTATCAAAAGCATTTTCAATTAATGCATCATGAAGCCAGCGTATTACTAAAGCCCATTTTAATGTGGCTACTATACCTTCGGTTATCATAATAATACTATGTTTTACTTCAGTAGTATTATCGCCCAAATCTTTAATTTCAAATTTGTGAATCCCATTAAACCCATGTGGTTTTAAAAACCTAAACACTATTTCATCTCCCGGAATATTACCCTCTATTTCATATTGAATAATACCATGACCGCCTTTTGCACCTACGTTTAAGCCATCTTTAAACCGTATTGCCGGCCAATTAGTTTTTGGCCACACTTTGTCATCTTTACTAGATAAAGTTTCAAGTAAAAGGCCAACTTCATCTTTCGATAAATTCACATGCCGCCTATGTATATTTTCAACCTTCATACTGTTCTAAAGACCTTAAAAAACTAAAAAGGTTCATTTTATTTTTAAAGAATTATTATTTCCTTTAAAGTTAACCCAAATAAATCCGTTTTTATTACTGGCTATTATTATTTTTGCAGCATGTCAAGAAGAAGTAAACAAAGAAAACAAGTTTTTGAAAGCGTAGAAGTTATTGATGCTGGCGCTAAAGGAAAAACAATTGCAAAAGCACCAGACGGAAAAGTAATTTTTCTTCCTAACGCCGTGCCTGGTGATGTGGTAGATGTACAAACTTTTAAAAAACGTAAGGCTTATTACGAAGGTAAAGCCACGGTGTTTCATAAACTTTCAGATAAAAGAACCGAACCAGAATGTTCTCATTTTGGAACTTGCGGTGGTTGTAAATGGCAAAATATGGCCTACGAGCATCAGTTGTTTTACAAACAAAAAGAGGTAACTAATAACTTAACACGTATTGGACATATTGAGTTGCCCGAGATTACACCTATTTTAGGTTCGGCAGAACAGTATTTTTACAGAAATAAAATGGAGTTTTCGTTTAGTGATAGCCGTTGGTTAACACTAGAGGAAATTCAGTCGGATGAAGATTTAGGAGATAGAAACGCTCTAGGTTTTCATATTCCAGGTATGTGGGATAAAATTCTAGATGTTAAAAAATGCCATTTACAAGCCGATCCTTCAAACGCTATTAGGAACGCAGTAAAAACATTTGCTATTGATAACGACCTTGAATTCTTTAACACAAGAAACCAAACCGGATTATTAAGAACCATGATGATTAGAACCTCTACCACTGGTGACATTATGGTTATGATTCAGTTTTTTAAGGAAGACAAAGCTAAGCGCGAATTAATCTTGGACTTTTTAGCAGAAACCTTTCCACAGATTACGTCTTTACAATATGTAATTAACGGAAAAGCAAACGACACTATTTACGATCAAGAGGTGATTTGCTACAAAGGTACCGATCATATTTTTGAAGAAATGGAGGGCTTAAAGTTTAAAATTAACGCCAAATCGTTCTACCAAACCAACTCTAACCAAGCATTCGAACTATATAAAATCACAAGAGATTTTGCAGGTTTAACAGGAAACGAATTGGTTTACGATTTATATACTGGTACTGGAACCATTGCTCAATTTGTTGCTAAACAAGCTAGTAAGGTTGTTGGTGTAGAATCTGTACCCGATGCTATAACTGCTGCAAAAGAAAATGCACAATTAAATAACATAAATAACGTTGAGTTCTTTGTTGGCGATATGAAACAGGTTTTTAATACCCAGTTTATTGAAACCCACGGACAACCAGATGTTATTATTACAGATCCGCCAAGAGATGGTATGCACAAAGATGTGGTACAACAAATATTAAACATTGCACCAAAACGTGTGGTTTATGTAAGTTGTAATAGCGCTACACAAGCTAGAGATTTAGCTTTAATGGATGCCCAATACAAAGTGATTAAAACCCAAGCTGTAGATATGTTTCCACAAACTTTTCACGTGGAAAATGTTGTACTTTTGGAAAGAAGATAAATTTTGATGAAAAAAATAAGCCTCCTTTTTATAATTCTAATTATCGTTGGAAATTACAGTTGCGAACGCGATGATATTTGTCCGGACTCCACACCAACAACACCGCGATTAATTATAGATTTTATAGATGCTACGGATTCTGATATCTTTTTAAATGTTTCTGACTTAGTCGTTATTGGCGTTGAGAACGACGAATTTTTAGATGAGTATTTAGAAGATTATGTGTTTACGAATACTGATAATGTTATTTTGCCGCTTAAAACGACAGACAACACCACCGAATACATACTTGTTAGCGATGCCGAGGTAAATGATAATGATACACCCGATGATGATACAGATGATTTTATTGACGGTAATTATGATAAAATCATTATAAACTATAGCCGAGAAGAAGTTTACGTATCGCGTGCCTGCGGCTATAAAACTATTTTTAAAAATGTAACCCTAACCATAGTTGAGGACGACGATAACTGGATGATTTCTAGACAACCTTTAACCGATAATCAATCTGTAGAAGATGAAACAACAACACATTTTAATATTTCGCATTAGTACACTAATATGCCTTTTGTTATTTTGTGTGTCTGGACATTCACAAAACGATAGCATTGTTAGTACTGCAAACGATTCAACTAAAATAAAGCTAAAATACGGACTGCGTTTAGGTGGAGACATAGGTAAATTGGCACGTTCTTTTTTTGATGATGATTACAGTGGTTTTGAAATTATGGCCGATTATCGCTTAAAAGAAAAAATGTATCTCGCTGCCGAATTAGGTTTTGAAGAAAAAAACACCATAAACGATTATTTAGATGTTACAACCACCGGAAGCTATATAAAAGGTGGTGTAGATTTTAATATGTATGAAAACTGGCTAGACATGGATAACATGATCTATACTGGTTTTCGTGTGGGCGCAAGTACTTTTAGTCACGATTTAAATAAATTTACAGTTTACAGTATCGATCAATATTGGGCACCACAATATACCTCCGAAGAGAATCAAGAATTTAAAGGTTTAACCGCGATTTGGGCAGAAATTATTTTAGGAATGAAAGCCGAATTATTCAACAACTTTTATATTGGCTTAAATTTACAATTAAAAGCTTTAGTTACCGAAACGGTTCCTGATAATTTTGAAAACGTATACATCCCAGGGTTTGGAAAAACCTATGATAGTAGTAGAATTGGCACAAGTTACAGTTACTTTTTAGCGTATAGAATCCCGCTATTCAAAAAAGTAAAACAATCTAAAACCACCGAATTTACGAAGCCAGAAAAAGACTCTAGACCGCCACCACCAAGAGACAGACCTTAAAAAGCATCTACTTAATTATTATTTGCGCTTGATGCGTAATTGGAAAATTACAAGAGTTAGCGATAAAACATAAGCTATTAGCTTTGTCATGCAACGCTTTAGCGAGTTCCAATTGCGAAGCATCATTAATGGTTACCACGGGTTTTAAAGTTACTTTACTAAAATGCCCACTACCCGATGGCTCAACATCTAATATAGCCTCGGCAGTATCGGTATAACTTACAACCTCAATGTTATTTTGCGAACACACATATAAATAAGAAATCATGTGGCACGATGCTAAGGCGGATAACAATAAATCTTCGGGGTTATAACGCGTGTCGTCCCCACGAAAGGGTTAATTATATTGCTGATAATTTTGCAAACCTAAATTACTCGCGATTTTTAAAATGTTAGACAGCAATTGAATTTGGTGTCAGTTAAACTACTTTTTAGTTTGTAGAATTTCACTTTTTAAGAAGGTAATAAGTTTTTTTTAGCTCTAATACTTTGTTGATAAGAGGGTTAGTTTTTTTTAACAAATATTATTAAATCTTCCCTTATTTCATTTGCTTTTTCTTACATGTTTAAGTTAAATTAGCTTCTTAATTTACTGTTAATTGTTTTAATAATAAACATCTAAGAGTAAACAATTTAACAAATTATTTAATTTTAAAAATCAAACAAAAATGATTAAAAAAACAATGAGATTATTTACAATTGCTTTTACAGCATCAATTTTTTTAACTTCTTGTTACTCTTATACCAGCGTTGTTGGTGAAGGGGCAAAAGGCAATACAGAAATAACTAAATGGAATCACTATGTGATTTACGGACTAGCTCCAGTTGGTGTTTCTGACACTAAGGAAATGGCAAATGGTTCTGAAGATTACACTATTTTCACAAGACATTCTTTTGTTAATGGGCTTGTAAACGCTATAACTTTCGGTATTTATGCACCAACAACTACCACTGTAAAATATTAAATAATATTTAAACAAGAATGAGCGGTATTAGTACCGCTCATTTTTTATTTTTATGAAAAAAGCAATTCATTATATAGCCATTATAGCATCATTAGTATTCTTATATAATATTATTCAAATT
Source organism: Algibacter sp. AS12 (assembly GCF_046736315.1). NCBI lineage: Bacteria > Pseudomonadati > Bacteroidota > Flavobacteriia > Flavobacteriales > Flavobacteriaceae > Algibacter > Algibacter sp. AS12. The sequence continues at coordinate 3,149,922 of NZ_CP151841.1, read as the reverse complement.
CTATCTTTAGGTTTATCCAAACTGAGTGAATTTGGTTATGGCGCTTTGGTAGGTAAAACAATTTTATTTATAATATCTCTTATAATTGTTTTAATTACCAGGACAAAAAAGCAATAAACCTTTTACACCAAATTATCTTATTCCTTAGTTACTAAAACCTCCGCATAATGTTCTATTGGAAAATTACAAGAGTTAGCGATAAAACATAAGCTATTAGCTTTGTCATGCAACACTTTAGCGAGTTCCAATTGCGAAGCATCATTAATGGTTACCACGGGTTTTAAAGTTACTTTACTAAAATGCCCACTACCCGATGGCTCAACATCTAATATAGCCTCGGCAGTATCGGTATAACTTACAACCTCAATGTTATTTTGCGAACACACATATAAATAAGACATCATGTGGCACGATGCTAAGGCCGATAACAATAAATCTTCGGGATTATAACGCGTATCGTCCCCACGAAAGGGTTTAGCGGCCGAAACTTCTAAAGGTGTGTTTTTATTAGCAATTGTTACCTCGTGGTTTCTACTAAAACCTCTTGGGTTGGCTGTGGTTTCATTGTCGCCAATTTGCCAATTTACCTCGGCTTTAAATGTGTGTTTAAAAGACATAACTAGTTTTCTTAATATTACAGCTAATTAATTAGCGTTTACAATCTTCCATTCCCCAAGCATCTAAGCTTCTTAAAATAGGCTCTAAAGATGTTCCTCTTTCCGTTAAACTATACTCCACTTTAGGCGGAACAACCGGAAATACTTTTCGGTTAATTAGGCCGTCTTTTTCCAATTGCCGTAAGGTTTGGGTAAACATTTTATTAGAAATGCCAGGTATCTTTTTTTGTAATATGCCCGAACGTAAACCACCTTCTAGTAAATGGAATAAAACCAATGGTTTCCATTTTGTACCTATTAAATTCATGGTGTAATTTAAAGGACAATTAATTTCTTTTTTCAAAATTTACACATTTAATTATCTATAAATCAGCAATTAACTCTTTTAGTTAGGTATATTACATTTGGGTAAGTTATTGCCAATTAAACAAATATAGAATATTTTTGCAATCTAAATTATGTATTATGACAACAAATAAAGATTATCCTAAGTCCTTTTCTCATATTGGACTTACTGTACCAAATATAAACGAAGCTGTAAAATTTTATTCGGAAGTTATGGGATGGTATGTTATTATGGAGCCTTCAAAAATTAAAAAAGAAAAAGAAACCGCCATTGGCCAAATGTGTATTGATGTTTTTGGTGACGAGTGGACCGAGTTTGAAATTGCCCATTTAGCAACTTCCGATGGTATTGGGGTTGAGTTATTTTCGTTTCCGCATGGCGTAAAAGAGGCTCCGGAATTTAATCCATTTAACACTGGGCTTTTCCATTTTTGCATACAAGACCCAAATATTGAGGACTTCATTGAAAAAATTATAGCTTACGGTGGTAAACAACGTATGCCTATTAGGGAATACTACCCGGAAGACAAACCTTTTAAAATGTGCTATGTTGAAGACCCTTTTGGGATTGTTTTTGAAATCTATACGCATAGTTATGAGTTAACGTATTCTTCAGGTGCTTATACTAAATAGGAGTTGCTATTTTTAGAAAATAAATTTGTTATAAATAAAAAAATCCTGCAATTGCAGGATTTTTATTTTTACATAGCTATCTACGCTATCTCTACTATCTTAAACTAGTAAATTGAGCACGTCAAAAAATTAACAGATTCCTGCTTTCGCAGGAATTTAGTCTTTGTTCATGTATTTACCTTTCTTACTACCTTCATACATAACATACTTTACTAAACGCGATTCTAGTTTGGCGTTGAATAAATGTATTTTTCTTGAAGGACGTAAGCCTACATGTTTTAAAGCATCTAGGTTTGAGGTAATAAACCACGCATCGGTACCTGGATAATTTTGTTTTAACGTATCTCCAATGTTGGCATAAAACTCTTCCATATCGATATTTAAACGCTCGCCGTAAGGAGGGTTAAATACCATATGTAGTTTGTTTTCGCCCGCTTTTTGTGTTTTAAAGAAATCTTCGTGGCGCACCTCGATAAAATCTTCTAATTGAGCGTTTTTTACATTATCTATAGCTTTTGAAACCGCACTAGGAGCTTTATCATACCCTGTAATTTTATGATGAAAATCGCGAGTTTTACCTAGCAAGGATTCTTCAATTTTTTCGAAAAGCTCGACATCCCAATCTGGCCAGCGCTCGAAAGCAAATTCTTTTCTCATAAGGTTTGGCGGAATATTACACGCTATCATAGCGGCTTCAACGAGCATGGTTCCGGAACCACACATAGGGTCCATAAAATCGGATTGACCATCCCAACCGGATAACATAATTAAACCTGCTGCCAATACTTCGTTTATTGGTGCAATATTGGTTGCTGTTTTGTAACCACGTTTGTGCAGAGAATCTCCCGACGAATCTAACGAGATTGTACAACGACGCCTATCGATATGTACATTAATTTTTACATCTGGAAATTTAAGATCTACGTTTGGGCGTTGACCATCGGTTTCTCTAAATTTATCTACAATGGCATCTTTTGTTTTTTGTGCTATGTAAAGCGAGTGCGTAAATAAATCGGAATGAATAGTAGCATCGATAGCTAAAGACCCTGTAGGTTTTAGATATTGGGTCCAATCCATTGCATAAATTTTATCGTATAAATCTTGCTCGCTATTTACATTAAACGAATGTATGGGTTTTAATATTTTAACTGCTGTACGCAATGCTAGGTTACATTTGTACATGAAGCCCTTATCGCCAGAAAAAGCAACGTTACGCACGCCCTTTTTTACATGCATTGCACCTAATTGTGTAAGCTCGTTGGCCAATAAATCTTCAAAGCCAAATAAGGTTTTGGCAACCATATTGAAATTTTCTCCCATTTTTTTCGTCTTTATACGTAAAGCAACTTAAATTTTAAATTCTCTGCTTTTTCTTTTTGCTTTTAACTTGTTTAAATTTTTAAACCGTAACTCAGGCTATGCTTAAAAATTCTGCCTTGTTATAAACAAAAATAAATGTCGCTAAATTACCTAAAAACCCAATTACATTAGGTATTACATTGCAAAAATAACGTAATTTTGCGGCAAACATAACGTTTATTGATAAATCCGGGTTAAGGATTGAAGTGGAAAGCCCACAGCACCTTTTTTGGTGCGAGGACTTGTAACGAAAAGCCTGACCGCGCTTTTGGGCGTGGTAACCCCCAAACAACACTATGACTAACAACACAACGACTTGGTTTTCTTCTTGGTTTGACACGCCATATTATCACATTTTATACAAGGACAGGGACGACACAGAGGCGCAAGCTTTTATGGAAACCTTAACGGATTATTTGAATATTCCGGAGGGCGGCACTATACTTGATTTGGCTTGTGGCAAGGGCAGGCATGCGTTATACCTTAATAAAATTGGCTACGATGTTACGGGTGTAGATTTAAGCGAAAACAGCATAAAGTTTGCTAAACAGTTTGAAAACCACCGCCTTAAATTTGATGTGCACAACATGTGTAAACCATACCATAAGGAGTTTGATGCGGTTTTTAATTTGTTTACTAGTTTTGGCTATTTTGAGGATGATGCCGATAATTTAAAAACCATAAAATCTATTAAAGCGGAGTTAAATGAATTTGGTTTTGGGGTTATAGATTTTATGAATAGTGAGTTTGTTATTGATAATTTGGTGCCCGAGGAAATTAAAACTGTTGATGGCATCGATTTTCATTTAAAACGCTTTGTTGAAGATGGATATATTATAAAAGATATTACTTTTACGGCCGATGATAAGTTGTATAATTTCCAGGAGCGCGTTCGTGGTTTTACTTTAGCGGATTTTGAATTGCTTTTTGAACAGGCTGGTGTGTATTTATTAGAGGTTTTTGGTGACTATAAATTGAGAAAATTTAGCGCTAAAACATCGGAACGCTTAGTGATGATTTTTAAATAAGTCGAACTGTATGTGACACCAAATTATTTTGACTGTTATAGATTATTTTAGATTGAGTTTTAAATTTGAATAGTATTTTTTTTGAATGGATAAGTTTCTTTTACCTTTATTGGCGGTAGTTTTAGGTTTTATTTTAGCGCTTATAACTAAAAAGCAAAAATCGTGGAACACCAAGCTATTACTTTCTTTTAGTGGTGCTTTTTTATTGGCATTAACGCTTTTTGAATTGCTTCCGGAAGTGTACGACCATTTAGACACAAAACTTACTGGGCTTTTTATAATGTGCGGTATTATGCTGCAAATCGTATTGGAATTATTCTCGAAAGGCGCCGAACATGGGCATGTACACATCCATAAAAATGAAACTGTTTTCCCTTGGTTATTATTTGTTAGTTTGTGTATACATAGCTTTTTAGAAGGCTTTTCTATACACGACCATAATGATATGGTTTATGGCGTTCTAGTGCATAAAATACCTATTGCGACTTTAATTACCATGTTTTTATTACAATCCAACTACACGAAATTACAAATTGGTGGCTTTTTAGTGGCTTTTGCTTTTATGACTCCTTTAGGTACTTGGATTTCGCATAACTCAACCTTTCTTGCCGATTATGCACACATGATAAACGCTGTAGTTATTGGTATATTTTTCCATATTTCGACTACCATTTTGTTTGAAAGTGGCGACGGACATAAGTTTAATTTCTCGAAGTTTATTTCGATTATATTAGGTGTTGCGGTGGCTTACTTAATATAGTTATAAGGTGATGGTTATTTGTTATTGGTTTATTAATACCAAATAACTGTTAACTAGCAAGCACAACCCAATAACCAAAAGCAATTAACCAAAAGCAATTAACCAACATCAAGTAACCAATAACCAATTAAATGTTTAGCAAAGAAGAATCAAGACGTTTAAGAGAAGAATTTTGGACCAGCTTTGGAAAATCGTTTCCACGGAAATGGGTATTGTACGATACCAAACTGAAAGGCTTTAGTTTTAAATTTCATTTTGATAATAGAACGGCTTTAGTAGCTCTAGATCTTGAGGACGATTTAGAACACCGCATTAAATATTGGGAAAAACTAGTGGCTTTAAAATCGATTCTGTTGGACGATTATCTTCCTGAAGCTACTTACGACGAAGAATATTTTTTAGAAAACAAAAAAGAGATTTCTAGAATTTACGTGCGTTTAGAGCAAAAAGTATCGATACATAACAAAAACTCCTGGCAAGATGTTATGGTGTTTTTTAATTTACACATGAGCTTGTTTGAGGCTTTTTTCGAGGAATATAAAGAGGTAATTGAGGGCTGATATTCCTGCCAACGCAGGAATCTGATACATGGAAAACGCTTTTACAATACTTACTTAAAAAACTTAATTCTTGGTGTATAGATGAGGTTCCTGCCTACGCAGGTATTTGTTTAACCATCTCATAATCGTCCATAATAAAACCATTTCCAATATCGGCAACAATAGGTCCGATATTTTTAAACCCTAGTTTTTCATAGGCTTTAATTGAATTTGTATTATGAATATTTACAGTTAATCTTATTTTATTAAGCTGGTACTGTTTAGCTTTATCCTCAACAAAAGCCATGGCCGTCTTGCCTATTTTTTTTCCTCTATAAGTGCTCAACACATAAATTTTACTTAAAAACAAAGCATCGGTTTCCTTCTTTATGGAGATATAGCCAACGGAAACTCCTTCGAATTTTAAAATATAATATGCATAGCCATTTTCAACTTGCTCTGTAATAGGTTTTACCGATTGAAATTTTTCTAGCATGTAATCTATTTGTGGCTTACCAACAATAGGAATATAATGCTCGCGCCAAATAACACCTGCTAAGGTTTCTATTTGAAGGTAATCTTTAGTGGTGTTAGCTTCTACAATTTTTATTTTATCAAATAACATAATTAAAAATCATTAAAAAGTGAAAAACGGCTCCCGCCAAAACAAACAAGTGCCAAATAACATGATTGTACGGTATTTTATCAATGGCGTAAAACACAATACCAACGGTATAAGCCATACCTCCTGCAAATAGCCAAAAAATGCCTTGTTCGCCTATTTGGTTGGAGAGGTTTGGAAAATCGAAAACAATTAGCCAACCCATTACCAAATACAATAAGGTAGAAAAAAGCTCGAACCTTCCTGTAAAGAACAATTTTAAAATAACGCCAAAAGCTGCTATACCCCAAACTATAAAAAAAAGAACCCAACCTAAGGACTCATCTAACGAAATTAAACATACCGGTGTGTATGTACCTGCTATTAAGAAGTAAATACTAATATGATCTGCAATCCTAAAATAGTGCTTATCCCGCTCCTGTTTTACAGCATGATAAAATGTAGAGGCTAAAAACAAAATAACAATAGAAAGCCCGTAAAGTATAACACTAAACAAACTCCAATCTGTTTTATTGGTATTGTGTGTTAAAAGTAATACCAAGGCAACAACACCAAATAAGGCACCCAAAGCATGGGTTATACTGTTTAGTTTCTCTTCGAATGGCGATTGAATACGCATTTATTCAGGAGATTTTTGATGCACCCATTTATTGGTTAAATCGTAAAAATCAAATTCGATTGCCGATTTTTGACGTTCCAAGCGTCCGCTTTGAAAATTTCGTTGTAAAATATCTTCAATTAAATAATCTTCTTTTTCGTTTTCTGGGTCGTACTCGCGTTTTAAAGAAATATCGAACATACTTGCTGTTGTATTATACCAAAAGGCTCGCCAACCGTTGCGCAGGTCTTTAACAAGCTCGAAAGCCGTTACACCGGTTTGCCTGTGAATGAGCTTTACCAAAATCTGTCCTTCGGTACGGGTCATTTTTTTTAATTCTTCAGAAAACTCACCTTCAATATACTTTTGTACGCGCTTGGTGTAGCGTTTTTTATCTCGGTTTTTAGTAAGTGTCATCATGCGCGAGTTCATAGAATCTAATCGTTCGGCAGCCATTTTAGCATACGGATATACTTTAATGGTTTTTCGGCGTAGAATTAAATATCTAATTCTGTCCTTTTTACTATTAAACTCCAATCTATGTAATAGCATGACTTCATCTAAATCTATAGATGTTCTAGGTACCGAATCGCCTTTAATAATAAGGTACTTTTCAGACACAGAATCCTGCTTAATTTCTTCTATTTGAGCGAAGAGTAAGACAGGGAAAAATATAAGTATGTATTTTAAGTATTTCATGCAATAAACAATGGGACATTTATTATGCCAAAAATACTCATTTTATCATAATTGAGACCGTTGAAAATTGAAATAATCAAGATACTTGGCTGTCCAAGAGAAAAAAACGATAACTTTGTTACTATCTACAAACTTCAATAAAACAACATTTTAACTAACATAATATCCATAGCAAAAATGAATAAAAAATTTATAGTACCTCTATCCACATGGTTAGTTTTTAGTACATTCTTAATATTAAGTAGCTGTAACAACGGTGCTAAAAAAACTGAAACATTAGAAACAGAAAAAAGTATTTATGCTAGCGACGTTATTTCGTTTTTTAACGATTGGAAATTGATTTTAGGTGATGGCTCTAACGTTGGAAAAGCTATAAATTTTGAGCATAAAGATTTTTTCTATACTGAAAATGATGGCGAAAATAATTGGGTAGTTTTTAAGGCTCCTAATGCGGGCGATACACACGGAACATCGAACAATATTAGAACAGAATTAGCACAGGTAAAAAAGTTTTATCCTAAAACAGCTAACGATAAATTAACGGCAACACTTAAGGTTATGAATGTTTCTACTACTGGTGATGCGCGTGTAGCAGCTACACATGCTGTGGTAGTTGGACAAATTCATAGTGCCGATAAACACGAAAACGAACCGCTTAAAATATTTTACAAAAAATTCCCAGGCCATACAAAAGGATCGGTATTTTGGCATTATGAAATTAATACCGCTGGCGATGATAATTCTGGACGATGGGATTATTCTTCGGCTGTTTGGGGTAACGATTTTTCTGTTGTTGGAACCGAGGCTAATGCGTATCCAGAAGAACCAAAAGATGGTATTGCTTTAGGTGAAGAATTTAGTTATGAAATAGAAGTCGTAAACGGTATTATGACGCTAACCTTCTCGAGCAAAGGGCACGACACAAAAACATTTACAAAAAACTTAATAGAATCTGAATACACCGCAACTGCCGACATACCAGAACAAACCCAAAAATTATTTGTTCCTCTGGGGCAAGATGGTGTGGAACGCCAAGAAGCATACACAGGCGAAGGTTTATTTTTTAAATTAGGCTGTTACAACCAAACCAATGGAAAATCTCCTGAAATAAACAAAAACTGGTGTTCTGGAGCCGAAACCCATGGTGGCAATCTTGAAAAACAATATGCCGATGGTAATTATGCCGAGGTATGGTTTAAAACTGCAAGTTTAAGAATTAGTGATGCCTCGGTATCTAACCAAGAGTATTTTGATAAAAATGATTAATTCTCATTAGTTCTTAAAAAAACATATCTATTTATAACAACTTAAATTTTGGTTTAAGCCAAAAATGCTTCGCTTAATCTTAACTAAATACTATTTAAAAACTAATTATTTTACCAATGATAAAACTAAACACTCCTATTTTATTCTTATTATTAACCTATTTAGGATTCGCCCAAAACACTTACACAGGCAATCTTACACTAACCACGCAAGCAGAAATTGATGCCTTTAATTATACTGAAGTTACTGGGGACTTAACTGTCGATGAAGCTACAGCTGGTAATATTTTAAATCTTAATGGATTAGCGACACTTGCTCAAGTTGGTGGGCAATTAAGAATTTTTAGAAATGAGCAGCTTACATCATTAAACGGCTTGGAAGCTCTTGTTTCTGTTGGCGGCATTTTACGCATAGATTCAAATAACTTAATTACTTCGTTAAGTGGCTTAGAAAACCTTGCTTCCGTAGGTTCTAATTTACATGTTACTAGTAATTGGGCGCTTACCACATTAAATGGCTTGGATGCTCTTGCATCAGTAGATGGCGAGTTAGATATGGACAGAAATTATAGCCTTACTAATCTTTGTGCTATTTCAGGATTATTTGGAGATGGAGCAGGACAAATTTCAGAAGAAGAATATGTTTTAATTGGAAATGGTTACAACCCCACTTATACAGAAATACAAAATATGACCGATTGCAGTATTACATCTACGGCTACCGTTTATGCTGGAAGTATTATACTAACTAGTCAAGCTGAAGTTGATGCGTTTTCTATTACTCAACCAAATATAACAGGAAGCTTAGTAATTACGGAAGCCACACCAAATAATATTACTAACCTAAACACTTTAACTAGTATTAATACCATTGGTGGTGAAGTATTTATACAAAGTAACGATGCACTAACTTCTTTAAGTGGTTTAGATAATTTAACAACTGTTGGAGGTAATTTTTTTATTGATGATAACTTTAGTCTTACGTCTTTAAATGGCTTAGATGCGCTTTCTACTGTTCGCGATTATTTTTATGTGTATAGAAACGAATCTATTATCACTTTAAGTGGCTTAGATGCACTTACTACTGTTGGTCGATTTTTTAGAGTTAGAGACAATCAATCTCTTACTGCTTTTAATAGCTTAAATGCACTGACTACCGTAGCTACAAGTTTTTGGGTTTGGGATAATAATGAACTTGTTTCTTTTAACGGGTTAACTAATTTAACGACCATAGGCGAAAATGTTCAAATTTTTCAAAATGATGCTCTTACCTCATTAAACGGTTTGGACAATCTTACGTCCGTTGCTGGAAACTTAAATATAAATACTAATATTGAACTTGAAGAATACTGTGCCATTGGCTCTTTAATTGGTGATACGGATCCGGGGCAAATATCGGAAGCTGAATATTCTGTTTTCGATAATGGGTATAACCCAACTTACACAGAAATTCAAGGAACTACTACGTGTAGCACACTTTCAGTTAATGCTGAAGTTAAAAGCACATCTATTCGTGTTTTTCCTAATCCATCTAATAACTATATACAAATCTCTGGAATTTCAGAAAAGCTTAGTTATAGCCTATATGATACTTTAGGGAAAGCAGTAAAACAGGGATCTATTTCTAACAACGAAAAAATTAATATTATTAGCCTACCTAAGGGCTTATATTATTTAAATATTGGTAATACTATTTATAAAAAAGTTATTACCAAATAGTATAACATTAATACTAACTCTATGTCAATAATTTAGAATAAGCTTGCGTTAGGGATTGCAAAGGAAAGCCCGCAGCCTGACGAAGGAAGTGCGAGGACTTGTATTGGAAAGCCCGACCCTTTATGGGTAACGCCCAAAAACTTTAAATTAAGAAACAATTATAGATAATATATTATTATTTTAGTACAAAATTTATATAAATGGCAAAGAAGAGCATATTGAACAAAAAGTCTATGGACTTTTTAGAAAAATATTTAAATAACGCGGCACCAACAGGATATGAGTGGGACGGACAAAAGCTGTGGATGGATTATTTAAAACCGTATGTTGATGAATTTATTACAGATACTTATGGTACTGCGGTTGGGGTTATAAACCCAAAGGCAAAATATAAAGTGGTTATTGAGGGGCATGCCGATGAGATTTCGTGGTATGTTAATTACATATCGGATAACGGTTTAATTTACGTGATTAGAAATGGTGGTAGCGACCACCAAATTGCACCTAGTAAAATAGTTAACATCCATACTAAAAATGGTATTGTAAAAGGTGTTTTTGGGTGGCCTGCAATACATACGCGTAATAAGGCTAAAGAACAGGCGCCTAAGCCAGATAACATTACTATTGATGTTGGTGCAAAGGACAAAGACGAGGTTGAAAAAATGGGAGTTCATGTGGGTTGCGTAATTACGTATCCGGATGAGTTTCATATTTTAAATGGTGATAAATTTGTTTGTCGTGCATTAGATAACCGTATGGGTGGTTTTATGATTGCGGAAGTGGCACGTTTACTTAAAGAAAACAAAAAAACGTTACCTTTTGGTCTTTACATTACCAATTCGGTTCAAGAAGAAATAGGTTTACGTGGCGCAGAAATGATTACGCACACTATTAAACCAGATGTAGCTATTGTTACCGATGTTACTCACGATACTACTACGCCAATGATTGAACCTAAAACGGCTGGATTTCTAGAAATTGGTAAAGGCCCTGTTGTGGCTTATGCTCCGGCAGTACAACAAAAATTAAGAGATTTAATTACAGATACGGCTGAGGCTAAGAAAATTCCTTTTCAACGTTCGGCTTTATCGCGTGCTACAGGAACCGATACCGATGCTTTTGCATACAGCAATGGTGGTGTTGCTTCGGCATTAATTTCGTTACCATTACGCTACATGCATACTACCGTAGAAATGGTACATAGAGATGATGTTGAAAATGTTATTAAATTAATTTACGAAACATTACTAAAAATAGAAGACGGAGAAACGTTTAGCTATTTCAAATAAAATTTAAGCCTCTTAACCGAGGCTTTTTTTAGGTTTATGGACGAATATTTAGATATTGTTGATGCCCAAGGACATCCTACAGGAAAATCGGAGTTAAAATCGATTATCCATACCAAGGGCTATTACCACCACACGGCGCATATTTGGTTTTATACTAGCGATGGTAACATATTACTGTCGCAACGATCGGCAAAAAAAGCTATTTGCCCTTTGCTATGGGATGTTTCTGTAGCAGGACATATTGATGCTGGCGAAACTATAGAATCTGGATCCATTAGAGAGATTGAAGAAGAAATTGGACTATCTATTTCAGAAAAAGCACTACACAAAATTGGTGTTTTTGAATGTTTACAGTCTTATGATAATGGTATTATTGATAATGAATTTCATAATACGTTTATTGCCGAATTAAATGTGCCACTGGAAAAATTAATAAAACAAGAGGAAGAGGTTGAAGCTTTAAAACTAGTATCTTTTGAAGACTTTAAAGCACTTATTAGATCTATTGGTAACAATAACAACCATTTTGTACCTTCCAATAAAGCTTATTACGAGTTTGTTTTACAAGCTATAACTAAACATATAAAATGAGTTTATTACTTGTAGCCATTGCTCCTGTTTTCATAATTATACTTTACATTTATTTAAAAGATAAGTACGAGAAAGAACCTAGACGACTGCTTCTTTATAATTTTCTGCTTGGTGCCGTTGTTAGCATTATTATCACTTCTATTTTGTATTACGTTTTCGACATAGTTTTACCGCTAACCAACAAAACAAGCATATTTGAGCAATTTATAAAAGCATTTTTTGTTGTTGGCTTAATTGAAGAGTTTAGCAAATACATTATTATAAGATATTTTGCACAATCTAACAAAGCGTATAACGAGCCTTTTGATGGTATTGTTTACGCCGTAATGGTATCGATGGGTTTTGCTGCCACCGAAAACATTTTTTATGTTGCATATGGTGGTTTCCATACTGCCCTTGCCCGGGCTTTTACTGCTGTTCCAGCTCATGCTACTTTTGGCATTATTATGGGCTATTATATGGGTAAAGCTAAATTTTCGAACAACAAAGTAGCGTTAAACCTAATTGGATTATTTTCGGCCATACTATTTCATGGCGCTTACGATTTTTTCTTGTTTATAGACTTTGTTCCCGGTATTTGGGTTGGTGCTTTTTTGTCTTTATTTATTGGTATAATGCTATCTAGAAAAGCTATTAAAACGCATCAAAACAGATCGCAATTCAAAATTTAAACAGCCTTACTTTTTAATAAACTTTACTGTTTTAATAGTATTTCCGGTAGTAAACGTGGCGAAATATAAGCCGTTTGCTATAAAACTAATATCCACTTGCTTGTCGTTTAAGAAACGGATTTTATAAATCATTTTACCAGAAACATCCTTAATACTAAAGTCTATATCTTGATTTAAAGATGATGCTAAATGCAATGTATTACCTGCTGGATTTGGATATAAACTTATGTTTTCATTTTCAACTGAAATGCTAGTACTAGATAACGTATAACTAGCTAATTCGGCAACATAGGTGTCTACCGAGGCGCCATCAATAGAGCCACTCCAATCGCTTGCAAATAATAATCGTGTTCCTGTTGGGCTAATAGTTACATGAGGTTCTCCAGCATAACTAAAAGGAGATTCATCACTTCTATGATGCGCTACTCTAAAAACATCGGCATCCGTTTCGTTAACCTTAGCCACAAATAGTTCTTGATCTAAAAGTTTAACGCCATCACGTTCAAAACCTAAACAAGAAACTGCAACCCACCCATCTTCTAAATTTTTATGTGCCAATGCCGAAATGTGAGTTCCCGACTTAGGATAATCATAATCGGTATAACTAGTTACAGCAAAACAATTACCAGTAGTGGCATTGTGCGCCACTAAAGTACCTTGGCAACCGCCATATCTTCCTTCCTCAAAATTAACATTGTAATAAGCATCATCTCCATTGCCTAATTTACCCAAGCATGAATGCTGAATACCATTAACATTTAAATCTCTAACAAATTGACCACTAACGTCGTAAACCGCACCTCTATGAAAAAATAAGTTGCCACTAGGAAACGGCATTGGCGCTGTATATTCAATATTCGAAATATTAAATTGCGTTAAACTTTGGGTAGAAATCCTGTAATAATACGCAGCATCATTACCACATCTAAAAGCAAATACATCATTATCCCACGACATCATTTGTATATCATTACCGCCTGTTAATCCATTTGCAGGAGGACAACCACTTAACGTTCTAATATTTACAAGTATCGTTTTTACTTGTGTTTGCACGTTATAGCTAATTAAATCGTCATTATTCCCATCCATATAAAAGAACACATTAGGGTCTGTAAACGACCAGAAAATGGTTTCAATATCATCGGGAAATACTTCAGTTAAATTTCTAATAAATGTATAATCGGTACCATTTAAAAGTTGATGCACACCGCCTCCATAAACAATTAACAAACTCTCATCGGCATTCCAAGCCTGTATAGTGCTATACATAGGTTTTACGTAATTCCCTACAGTGGCTTGAGTAATGCGTCGTATTTGAGTGCTAGTAAAAGACGGATCGGTTACAGCTTCCAAATAGTCTGGTTTGTCCAACTCTTGCATGGGGTGTTGCGCCAAATCATTGGCTATATAGCCTTGTCCTAAATTTTGAGAAAAGCCTTGAAATACAGTAAAACAAAGTAGTAAAAGCGTAATTTTTTTCACGGAGACACCTCTTGTAGTTATTTAATATTTACGGTTTAAGTTGAAATTTAGATTGTTTTACTTTCTTTTTTTTAAGAAAGCTAAATCAGATTCCAAAAACCAAAGACTTTTTCTTACTTAAATATTTTCTATTTTATACTTATATTTACTAGAATTAATATCAGTTCTTATTACAAACGCATGGATAAAAGTTATAAAGTAAAAGTTAATAACACATTTGATTTCAATATTTCTGATGATGAACTTTCTAATCTAGACGTGCATCAAACTTCAGAAAACAGCTATCATATTTTACAAAATAATAAATCTGTTAAGGCAGTAATAACAGAAGCCGATTTTAGTAATAAAACCTACCAAGTAAGCATAAGAAATCATAGTTATAAGGTTAGCATTTCTAATAAATTAGATATGTTAATAAAAGATATGGGGCTTTCTGCTAAAACAGCAAAACAAATAGATTTTATTAAAGCTCCTATGCCTGGTTTAATATTAGAACTGCATGTTGAAGCTGGACAAGAAGTTAAAGAAAATGACACCCTATTTATACTTGAAGCTATGAAAATGGAAAATAGTATTAGCTCACCTAGATCGGGGATTATAAAATCTATTTCTGTTAAAAATGGTGATGCTGTTGAAAAAAATCAACATTTAATTGAATTCGAAAATTAAAAAACATCGCGATTACAAGGATTTTAGAATGCATATATAAAGTTCTTATAATTTATTATTTGTGATAAAAAAATAAGATTTCTTCCCCCGAGGGAATGACAAAAAATATTTATTAATGAAAAAAATACTAGTTGCAAACCGTGGTGAAATAGCCATAAGAGTAATGAAAACGGCTCAGAAAATGGGTATAAAAACGGTTGCTGTATTTTCTACTGCCGACCGTAATGCACCCCATGTAAAATTTGCCGATGAGGCTGTTTGTATTGGCCAACCGCCTTCTAATCAATCGTATTTAAAAGGGGATAAAATTATTGAAGTAGCCAAACAATTAGATGTCGATGCTATACATCCTGGATATGGTTTTTTGAGTGAAAATGCCGCTTTCGCTGAATTGTGCGAAACTAATAACATCATTTTTATTGGTCCGAAATCAAAAGCCATAAAAATAATGGGAAGTAAACTTGCTGCTAAAGATGCAGTAAAGGCATACAATATTCCTATGGTTCCGGGTATTGATAAAGCAATTACCGATGTAAAAAAAGCAAAAAATATAGCAAAAACTATTGGCTTTCCTATTTTAATAAAAGCATCAGCTGGTGGTGGTGGAAAAGGTATGCGCGTAGTTGAAAAAGAAAGCGAATTAGAATCGCAAATGAAACGTGCCATAAGTGAAGCCACTTCTGCCTTTGGTGATGGCTCTGTGTTTCTTGAAAAATATGTTAGTTCGCCAAGGCATATCGAAATTCAAGTTATGGCAGATAGCCACGGTAACGTCTTACATTTTTTTGAGCGTGAGTGCAGTATCCAGCGTCGCCATCAAAAAGTAGTAGAAGAAGCGCCTTCTTGTGTTTTATCGTCTCAATTACGAGACAAAATGGGAGAAGCAGCTATAAAAGTTGCTAAAGCTTGCGATTATTTAGGTGCTGGAACGGTAGAATTCTTATTGGACTCCGACCATAATTTCTACTTTTTAGAAATGAATACACGTTTGCAAGTAGAACATCCAGTTACCGAGTTAATTACTGGTGTTGATCTGGTTGAGTTACAAATTAAAGTAGCCCGTGGCGAAGCGCTTAAAATAAAACAAAACGACTTAAAAATTAATGGACACGCCTTAGAATTGCGTGTTTATGCTGAAGATTCTCTTAATAATTTTTTACCAAGCGTTGGACATTTGGATGTTTATAAAATACCAGAAGGCAAAGGTATTCGTGTAGATAACGGTTTTGAAGAAGGTATGGATATTCCTATTTACTATGATCCTATGCTTGCTAAATTAATCACCTTTTCTAAAACGCGTGAAGAAGCCATTCAACTCATGATTAAAGCCATTGAAAATTATCACGTTAAAGGTATAGAAACTACCCTACCCTTTGGTAAATATGTATGTGAACATGAGGCGTTTCGTTCTGGAAATTTCGACACCCATTTTGTAAAAAACTACTATTCACCTGAAGCTTTAAAAGCTGAAACAGAAAATGAAGCTAAAATAGCAGCTTTAATAGCTGTTAAACAATATATTGAAGATCAGAAGTTATTGCGATTACCTATAAAGTAAGTAGTAAGCAAAAACATAAAACCCATTTAACTTTGCGCCTTTGCGCCTTTGCTAAAAAAATATGGATTCGAGACAAGACAAAATAGACAACCTCAATAAACATAAAGCACTCTCAGAATTAGGAGGTGGAAAAAAGCGTATAGATAAACAGCACGCTAATAAAAAACTAACGGCTAGAGAACGTATTAATTTTTTATTAGACGAAGGTTCTTTTGAAGAAATTGGCGCTTTAGTAACACATAGAACTACCGATTTTGGCATGCAAAACCAAATATATTATGGCGATGGTGTGATTACTGGCTACGGCACTATAAATGGCAGATTGGTGTATACTTATGCGCAAGATTTTACGGTTTTTGGCGGTTCTCTTTCTGAAACTCATGCCGAAAAAATATGCAAAATTATGGATATGGCCGTAAAGGTGGGCGCACCAATTATAGGTCTTAACGATTCTGGAGGCGCGCGTATTCAAGAAGGTGTGCGATCGCTTGGTGGATATGCCGATATATTTTTTAGAAACGTACAGGCATCCGGTGTTATTCCGCAAATATCGGCAATTATGGGACCTTGTGCTGGCGGAGCAGTTTACTCACCTGCAATAACCGATTTTACCATTATGGTAGAAAACACAAGCTATATGTTTGTAACCGGACCAAATGTTGTAAAAACAGTAACAAATGAAGAAGTTACCAGCGAGGAGCTTGGTGGTGCTGAAACACACGCTACAAAATCGGGAGTAGCACATAAAACTTCAGAAAATGATATTGCCTGTCTTGAAGATGTAAAACAATTACTAAGCTATTTACCTCAAAACAATACAGAAACTGCTAATAAGCTAGATTTTAAACTAGAGGATGAAATTCGAGATGTTTTATCTGATATAGTCCCTGAAAGTTCCAACAAACCGTATGATATGCGAGAGGTGATTTCTGGAATTATAGATAAAGATTCATTTTACGAAATTCATAAAAATTACGCCGAAAGTATTATTGTCGGATTTGCACGATTAGGCGGTCGTAGTATTGGTATTATCGCTAATCAACCTATGGCCTACGCAGGCGTTTTAGGTGTTAATAGCTCAAGAAAAGCGGCTCGTTTTACACGTACTTGCGATTGTTTTAACATACCATTACTCGTTTTAGTTGATGTTCCAGGTTTTTTACCTGGAACCGACCAAGAATGGAATGGCATCATAATTCATGGCGCAAAACTTTTATATGCGCTTAGTGAAGCAACAGTGCCAAGAGTAACCGTTATTACCAGAAAAGCTTATGGTGGTGCTTATGATGTTATGAACTCTAAACACATTGGTGCAGATTATAACTACGCATGGCCCGGAGCAGAAATTGCTGTAATGGGTGCAAAAGGTGCAAGTGAAATTATTTTTAGAAAAGAAATCGCAGCAGCAGAGAGCCCTGAAGAAAAATTAGCCGAAAAAGAAGCTGAGTATGCCGAAACATTTGCTAATCCTTATAAAGCAGCGCAACGTGGTTTTATTGACGAAATTATACTGCCAAAAAATACAAGACGTAAACTATTAAAAACTTTTGCTATGCTAGAAGATAAAAAAGTTGAGATACCTAAACGTAAGCATGGTAATATTCCTTTATAAAAAAAGAAGCCTAATAAATTAGGCTCCTTTGTTTCACTTCAATATTAAGATCTACAATTAAAATCTTAATAAATCTCAATTTTTATTCTTGTCTAATAATTAAAACTATTTTGAAACACAACCAACCCAGTATTTCAAACTAAATCTTTAATTAACAATTAAACAAGAAATTGAATTAATAATAGCAATCCAAATATCTTAAATTTCTATAAAATGGAGCAATAAATAACTACTCAATTATTACTCATTTTCACAAAAAACAAGTAAAAACACTTAATTTGTAGTATTTAAACTTAATGTATCAGAAAATGTGCGCTCCAGAAACTCAAGTAAAGTTTCTTCCTCATTATTAAATTCTATTTTTTTAGAAACTCTATAACGTCTACTTTCAACAGATCTAATTGTTGTATTAAAAAAAACAGCAATCTCTTTATTAGAAAATCCCATTAGTAAATAATAACAAATTATTGTTTCCGTTTTTTTAAGCTGTGGATAGTCGGTTTCAATTTTTTTAAAAAACTCAATGTTGAATTCATTAACCAATTCCAAATGGTTACCCGTTTTATCTAATAAAGTGGAAGAGTTAATATGCAAATTTCTATATAATTCTTTTATTTTATCTTTTTGAAACTCTACACCTTCCGTAATCGAAATTTGTTTTATCTCTTGTTTTAAATTTTTAATATAAGTCTCTAATCCATAAACCTTTGTGGTAAGCTGATCATTATTAGACTTTAAATAAGATAAATTATTATTGGCATCTAAATTATTAACAAGTAATTTCTTTTTCTGCTTTTTGTAAATTACAAAGCAAAAAATACTAAAAGCTAGTAATACAGCTACAGAGACTCCGCCTAAAACACTGCTTACTATTTCATTTGAATCTCCCTTTTCTACTACATCCGAATCTTCTAATAAAAAGGAATCATTTATTTCTATACTACCCTCAATAGTTTTTTTATATAAATGGCTTTGAAATGAAAGCAAGGAATCGGTATAAACTAAAGAGATCTCAACTTCACCTAGATGTTTATAAAATTCTGAAGAAAGCCTGTAGTAATCCTTTAAAACATCTACGGCTAAATAATCTGTCACTTTGGATGTTTCCTCTAAATAAAAACGCGTGGAATCTAATTGTTTATCCTTGAAAAAATTATCAGCAAAACTACTATTTATAGCGCCTTTAAAAGCATAGTAATTTAACTTAATAACCTTTGGTTTTCCTTCTAGCGCTTTAAATTCCTTGAAATATTTGTGAGCGTGATTGAAATCCTCCATCCAAATATAATTTGAAGTAATCATGTACAAGGCAAACATCTGGTAGTAGGGATCCTCGCTAACTGCTTTATATGTATCTAATTTAGATAGTAAAAAGCGATTACTTTCCTCATGTTCCCCATCAAGATACTTTGCATAGGCCTCTACCTGTTCAACCTCAAATATACCATACTTCTTATCGCAATTTTTGTAAAAATCTCGTGCTTTATCCAAGTAAGGATAAGCCATAGAATGCTTATCCATAAAATATAAGTTAGAAAACATACTCACGCAAACCTCGCCAGCAATACAGTACTCCTTCTCTATTTCTCCAAATTTAATAGCCAAATTAACGCATTGGTAGTACTCTGCAAACTCATTAAAATCGTCATGAATAATCGCCTTTAATGAATAATATTCGGCCACTCTACCAGAAATATAATTTTCTACAGGTTTAGGGATATCTTCGAGAAAGCTAAGTGCTTTTTCTGTATTATCATCAAGATAAAAGTCGGCAGAATCAACTAAACGATAAAACCCTTTTTCTGACTGACCATAACTAAATAAAGCGTTCGCAAAAACAATAAGGCTAATGCTTAATAATTTGAGAGAGAGACTAGTTTTTGGCATGTATATAACTACAGTTTTATATAAATATAAAAAAAGATATGTAAAAATACACAAATTGTAATAAATCGGTAAAATATTACAAAATAATCTTAAAAATTATACAAAATAGACACTTCAGAATTGGTCGTATTATGTCCGCCATTGGGCTGTTTCATTTCTAGGTTTGATGTATGCCTAACCGAGTATTTAAAATCAAATCTTAACTTATCAATATCGTAAGACATCCCTAAACCAAAAATATCAGAAAATGCAAAACCTTTTGCTAAGCGTTCGGTCGCTTTATCGGCTACCATTGGCCCTAAACTACCAATTGCATAGGTACTTACACCACTATATATTTTATATCTAGCTATAATACCGCAGTTTAAAACATATTCTCTTATAGTTCTTTTTTGAGCATACAGCTCCCTTAATTCCTGATAATTATCAGCATCATTTGGCTTTATATACTGTTTATTTAAAAGTTGGTGTTCTACAACATTAAAACTAGGTTCTAAATTAATTTCGAAAGCCCATTTTTTCTTGTCTTTAAACCTGTAATTAATCTGAATTTTATAAAAATCTACGTCATGGGTATAATCGTCGGCATTAAAAGGATATTTATTTTGAGACCCTGTACCGTATGTAAATCCAAACATTACATCCTCTTTTTTAATTTGGGTAAATCCTAAAAAAGAACACAGCATGAACAGAGCCATAAGACCATGTATCTTATTTTTTTGCTTCATTGAAATTTTATTTAGAAATAATAACTTGTGCGTTATACATAAATGAATCTTGCCAACGCTCGAATCGCGTATCAAATTTAGTTGAAAACACTAAGTATTGACATTTACCAATACTTTCTGGTGTTCGTGCAATTTCTCCTAAATTGTTGTTTTGAAACAAAAATTCGGCATCTTCAATAATAAACATTTGTATTTTATTCAAGTTTATTCCGTTTAGATAATACAGTTTATTTAAACGTTTAGGAGTTGCAATAACAATGTCTACACCATCATAAATTTCGTTACGCTGATCGTCAATGTTTTTTTGATCGTAAGCACAATAAACCCTCAAATCTGTTCCTCTTAAATATCCATTAAATTCTAATTCTAAATTTAAAGCTGCTTGTTTGTCTTTTACAAAAATTAAAGCTCTAGGTGCATCTTCAAACGCTTCTCCTTTTAATTTCTGAATAACACTAAGCACGATACTTGTTGTTTTTCCTGAGCCTAGTGGTGCAATGCAAAACAAGCTTGCCCCTCCTTTAATTTTCGGTAAAATAGATTTTTGAAAAGGTAAAGGACTATTAAAACCCTTAGTTTCTAAGGCTTCTTTTAAAGGTTGAATAAGTTTTTTAAAGGACATATAAGGCATAAATAAAATAGAAATGCAAATATAGTGCTAATTAACTCCTCCCAAAACCGTTTGAAAAAATAACATCTTTGAAAACCTGTTTAAATCAATTTAACATCTCTTTTTTAACAATGTTAATTTTGTATTAATAGAAGCGTTTAGACTATTAAAAGGTTAAAATTCTACTATTTTTGCAAAATGAAGAAACCCCAAAATTTCAAGTTTGAATTTGTTGCGTTAATGGCGTCATTAATGTCTATTGTAGCACTAGCCATAGATGCATTGCTGCCCGCAATACCGCAAATTGGAGCTGCTTTAGGCGTTACCAACCCTGAAGACAACCAACTGCTAATTACCATGATATTTTTGGGAATAGGTTTTGGTCAATTAATATTGGGACCACTATCTGATAGCTTTGGAAGAAAACCTCTGGTTTATGTTGGTTTCGTAATATTTTTTATTGCGAGTTTTATATGTGTTTCAACTAAAGATTTTGAATGGATGATTATAGGAAGAACCTTGCAAGGTTTTGGGCTATCTACTGCACGAACTATAAGTATTTCTATGGTTCGAGACGAATTTCAAGGGGATTATATGGCAAAAATCATTTCAATAATTGTTATGTTTTTTCTTTTAGTTCCCGTAATAGCACCAACTTTAGGACAACTTTTAATTCATTTTTTTAACTGGGAGTCCATCTTTTATTTTAATTTAATTTTCGGCCTACTTATAGTCATTTGGTTTTGGATAAGGCAACCAGAAACCCTTGCTAAAGAGAAGCGTATCAAGTTTTCATCAAACTTATACGTTAACGGAACAAAAGAGTTTTTTAAAAATAAAGAAGCCATTGCTTTTACATTAATTTCAGGGTTTATTACTGGGTCGTTTATGGTGTATTTAAGCACGTCTCAGCAAATATTTCAAGAGCAATACAACCTAGCAGAAATGTTTCCTTATATTTTTGCGAGTTTGGCCATTTCTATTGGTGTTTCTACGTTTTTAAATAGTCAGTTAGTTGTAAAATATGGCATGACTAGGCTTGCTTATTATGCATGTATAGCGTACACATTAATTTCGGTGTTGTACGTTATTTTATTTTGGTCTGGAATTAACCCTAGTATTTATATTTTATTAAGCTTTTTTGCTATGCAGTTTTTTGCTGTAGGTTTCCTTTTTGGAAATTTAAGAGCTTTAGCTATGCAACCTTTAGGACATATTGCTGGTATTGGTGCTGCTATTAATGGTTTTTTGTCTACTGTTTTAGCTGTACCCATAGCCAATTATATAGGTAGCTTTGTAGAGACTTCGGTGCTGCCTTTATTTATTGGGTTTTCGGTTTTCGGATTGCTTTCTTTAACCGTTTTTCTTGTGATTAAAAGCAAATTGAACTTTGTTAACGCCTAAGCGCTTTTAAAATAACGTTCCTTTATAATATTAATATGATGGATTTCATGACCTAGTGTTATGAACGCTGCAGCTCTAGCAGACATGGCACTCCCACTCGCCGTACCTATTACTTCTAAATCTTGCGAACTTAAACTTTTAACGAGCACTATAAAGTTTTGTCGCACCACTTGATATTCCTCAATTAAACTTGCTATCGATTTTTTATTGGCTCCAGATGGTAAAATGTAATCGTTCTGCTCGTAGCCTGCCAACGGAGTTTTATCATGCCTTGCCATCCTAAAACAGCGATACATAAAAACACGTTCGTTATCTATTATATGCTGAAAAACCTCTTTAATACTCCATTTATCTTTGGCATAACGATACTCTAATTTATCATGAGGAATAGATTTGAAGAAATTCTCAACCTGAGTTTTTGCCTCAATAAAGCCTTCTAGCAAGGTGATATCATCTGAAACTTTCGCTATATAAGTTTCATAAAACGGATTATACTCGTTAGTTGTTAAATCTGTTACTTTCATCTGTTTTATATTTTTGCTTGATAGGTATACAAATCGAAATACCTGCCATTAAGTTTTATCAATTCGTCATGCGTTCCTCTTTCCACAATACGACCGGCTTCGATAACTAAAATTTGGTCTGCTTTTCTAATAGTGCTTAAGCGGTGAGCAATAACAATTGTAGTTCTATCTTTAACCAATTCATTTAAACTTTTCTGAATTAAAGCTTCACTTTCAGTATCTAAATTTGAAGTCGCTTCATCTAAAATAACAATCTTAGGGTTTGCTAAAATTGCTCTTGCTATAGCTAAACGCTGACGCTGTCCTCCAGAAAGTTTAACACCTCTTTCTCCAATTAAGGTTTCTAATCCATCTTCAAAACGATCTGTAAATTCATTTACATAGGCTGCTTTTACTGCATTTTGTAATTCTTCTTCGGTAGCACTTGGTCTAGGAAACATAATATTTTGCCTAATTGTACCTTCAAATAAAAATTCATCTTGCAATACCACACCTAAATATTTACGGTAGCTATTCAGTTTTACCTTCGATAAATCCTGATTATCAATAGTGACTTGCCCCGAGTTTGGATTTAAGAATGTAGCCGATAACCCTGCAATAGTAGATTTCCCTGAGCCTGAACTCCCTACCAATGCCGTAACGGAACCTGCAGGAGCTTTAAAACTAATATTATGAAGCACTTCTTTATCTGCTTCATAAGCAAAAGACACATCGTTAAACTCAACATCGCCTTTTAAAGCTTCAAGCTGGATGGTTCTATTTACATTATCTTCTTCAGCAGTCATATTCATTAGCTCTTCCGTTCTATCTAATCCTGCTAAAGCCTCTGTTAACTGACTTCCTATATTACTCATTTGGACAATAGGTGCAATCATAAAACCAAGTATTAATGTGAAGAATAAAAATTCACCTGTAGTCATTTCTCCTAGAATCATATAATAACCACCAATACCCATAATTCCTGTGGTAGCAACACCAATTAAAAAGGTTGAAGAACTCGTCATAAAAGCCGTAGCCGTTAAACTCTTTTTTACATTTTGATATAATTTATCTACACCTTTTTCAAATACAATATTTTCTTGCTCTTCCGCATTAAATGCTTTTATAACTCGCACTCCTGCTAAAGTTTCGGTAAGTCTACCTTTTACTTCGGCATTTATTTTACCACGCTTTCTAAAAATAGGACGAATATATTTAAAAGCTTTTAGTGCAATAAAACCAAAAATAGAAAGCGGAACAAACACAAAAAGTGTCATCCAAGGGTTTAATCTAATTAAAATAATTAATGAGATTATAGCTGTAAACGAACCACCAACTAATTGTACCAAACCAGTTCCTATTAAATTACGAACACCTTCAACATCACTCATAATACGCGATACCAAAGCTCCAGACTTTGTATTATCGAAAAAACTAATGGGTAATGACAATACCTTTTTCTGTACTTGAGCACGAAGTTCGCTTATTAAATATTGGGCTTGTACACTTAATATTCTTGTTAATGCGAACGATGTTGTAGCTTGAACCGTTATGGCAGTTAAAACAATTCCAATTAAGGTATAAATTTGAGACACATCCTTACTTGGCACAACTTCATCAAGTAACACTTTACTTTGCCAAGGCAATATCAAACCCGCTAAACTTCGTATTACAATTAAAATTAAACCTATAAAAACCAACTTTCGCCTTGGCCAAATAATCGTTTTAAAGGCTTGCGCCATGGTTACTTTAGGTTTGGATTTATCTTGATTTTTTGAAGATTCTTTAAGGTGTTGCATAACTATTTTAAAATAATATAGATTACAAAATTACGCATTAAAGATTGATAATATAAAAGATCTTAAAATTAAAAAACCACTCGGAATGAGTGGCTTTTTAATACATTATAATTAGGATAATTAACTATGTTCTACTTGACTTTTTTACAAGTTTAGCTGCTTTTTTTTCTTTAGCCGTTAAAACTGCTTCTTTTTTAACATTCTTTTTTGCATCTTTAGATTTCGCCATAATATTATATTTTTTTATAAAGCTACGTTTTAGAAACTAATATCTACCTTATTTTATTCATTTTAAATTACTTAAATCATTTTAGTTTCGCAAAACATATTGCAGCAAGGCTATTTGCATGCTAAAATGAACTTTATATAAATTATAATAGACTAATTATTACATTTACAATAAAATTATAAAACAACTAGACAATGAAAATAATTGGCATTGGTAAAAACTACGTAAACGATAAGAGTGAAATTGCTGCCCCTAAAACAGGCGATCAAGTTATTTTTTTAAAAGCAGAAAGCACTTTAGTTACAGACAATAAAAACATTCCTTTTCCTAAAATTACTAACCAACTAAATTATGAAGTGGAATTAGTTGCTAAAATTGGGAAATCTGGTAAAGATATTGCAGAAAGTGATGCGGCATCTTATATAAACGAGATTGGTATTGGAATTGATTATACGGCCAAAGATGTTCTAAATGCAACTAGAACTAACAAAGGCCCATGGGCATTAGCCAAAGGATTTGATGGAGCATCTCCTGTTAATGGTTTTAAATTAATTTCCAATTTTTCAGATATTAACGACATTAACTTTAGTTTAATGATTAACGGAAAGGAAGTACAGGCAGGAAACACGAGTAATATGATTTATAATTTTGCTGAAATTATAGCGTTTGTTTCTAAATACATGACTTTAGAACCTGGCGATTTAATTTTTACAGGAACACCGGCAAGTGGTGCTGGACAAAACTTTGTAGGCGACCATCTACAAGCTTCTATAGAAGGTGAATTGCTTCTAGATTTTAAACTAATTTAGAATTAGTTTTATGAAAAACTCAATTGCAGAACGGGTTGGTGAATTTTTAAAACGCTATCCTCCATTTAATTTGATTAATACGGCCAGCCTATTGCTAATAGCAGAACAGGTTAATATTATTTATTTGGAAAAAGGAGATACTATTTTTAAAAATGGAGATATTAACCACGATTGCTTTTATGTAGTTAGAGATGGTGCCATAAGTTTATATTATAAAAATGGAGACGTAAATGAAATTACAAACATCCATGATACGGGCGATTTATTTGGTTTACGAGCTTTAATTGCAAAAACGCCATACCACCTTAACGCCACTGCAAACGAAGAATCTATAATTTATGCCATTCCAATTTCTATTTTTCAGTCGGTAACAGATAAAAGTGTTAATATTCAAAAGTATTTAATTACCGCTTTTGCTTCAAATGATTACACACCTTACACCTCTGAACAAGCAGGTAAAATATTTGTAGATTATATTCCCAGCAACTCTCAAGATGTTGTAAGTTTTCAAACCGCAAATTACACTAAAGCGCCCATTACTTGCAGTACATCGTCCACCTTAAAAAGTGCAGCAAAAAAAATGTGTACGCATAAAATAGGTTGTATAATTGTTATTGATTCTAATAAAAAGCCAGTTGGTATTATTACCAATAGCGATATAAAAAACAAAATTGCAACAGGCCTTTTCCCTATTGAAACTAAAGTAACTCAAATAATGAGTTCTCCTGTAATTACAGCAAAAAAAGACTTAACAGTAGCCGACGGTCAATTACAAATGATAAAAAATAGTATAGGGCATTTATGTATTACCAAAGATGGCACTGTAAACTCTAAATTAATAGGTGTATTAACGCACCACGATGTTTTAACCACTTTGGGTAACAACCCTACTGTAATTTTAAAGGATATAAAAAGAGCCAAACGGACTAAAAAACTTCGTGCTGCTAGACATAAAGCCAATGGTTTATTAAAAAGCTATTTAGATCAAAACATTCCCTTATCACATATTATTAAATTGATTTCTCAAATTAATGATGCGGTAACTATAAGAGCCATTGAATTGGCTGTTTTAAAAATGGCTACACCTCCACCAGTTTCTTTTACATGGTTAACCTTAGGAAGTCAAGGTAGGCGGGAACAATTACTATTTACAGATCAAGACAATGCCTTGATTTTTGAAAATGTTTCTAAAAAAGACTATTCTGAAACTAAAGATTATTTTTTAGAACTTTCAAAGCTCGTTAATAAAACACTCAATAAAGTCGGTTTTGAGTATTGCGAAGCTGATATGATGGCTAGTAACCCAGAGTGGTGCAAATCGCTTTCAGAATGGCAAGACCAATTTCAAACTTGGATTTTAAATCCAGATGAAAAGGCCATATTACTATCGTCTGTGTTTTTTGATTACAATGCTGTATATGGCAATAGCAATCTCACAGATAAGGTTACAGACACCATCTTTAAAACCTTAAATAAGGCCTCACTGTTTTATAAATTTCTAGGTAGAGATGCTGTAAAAAGTCCATCACCTCTTGGTTTTTTTAAACAATTTTTAATCGAGCAAAACGGTGAACAAAAAGAGCTTTTCAATATAAAAAGCAGAGCCATTATGCCTTTAGTTGATGCGGCTAGACTACTCATTTTAAACAAGCAAATAAAAGGTGTTAACAACACCTACGAGCGTTTTGAAAAGTTAGCAGAATTAGAACCTGAAAACTCAGAGTTATACGAATCTTGCTCGTATGCTTTTAAGGCGCTTTCTAAATTTAAAACCAAACAAGGATTATTAAATGGTAATTCCGGAAAATTTATAAACCTTAAAACTTTAACTAAAGAGGAAAAATTAAAACTAAGACGATGCTTTAAGCCTATACACGAAATTCAAGAAGTATTAATAAATAGATTTGATTTAAAAAACTTTATATGATTAGTTGGTTTAAAAAGCATAAAAAAGATTATCCAGATTTTTGGTTGGCTTATCTTGATCGTTTTAAAAACGAGAAGAAAACACCAATTGGCGAAACACGTTTTGTTGCTTTTGATACGGAAACTACTGGATTCGACAGGAAAAAAGACAGAATACTATCAATTGGAGCTGTTGCTTTTGTAAATAAAACAATTCCGGTAAATCAAAGTCTTGAATTATATTTAGAACAAGACATTTTTAACCCAGACACGGTTAAAATTCATGAAATCATGAAATCTAGTGATTTTGAGAAAATAACGGAATTAGAAGCCATAAAAGTGTTTTTAGATTATATAAAAAATGCCATTTTAGTAGCGCACCATGCGAATTTTGATAAAACCATGATGAATGAAATGCTCTCTAGACATGGCTTAGGAAAATTAAAAAATAAATTTATTGATACCGGCGTATTATTTAACAAATCGAAACACAAAATATATCAAGAAAGCTTAAAAAAACATTACTTTTTGGATGATTTGTGTGAAGAATTAAATGTACCTAAAGTAGATAGACACACGGCTAATGGTGATGCCCTTATTACAGCAATTGTGTTTTTGAAAATCTTATCGCGTTTGGATAAGCGCAAAAATTTAAAATGGGGCTATTTATTGGGTAAATAGACTTGAATATTGACTTTTAATAAAACTAAACTTAATTTTCATGTTAAGATGAAAACCAAGTTTAGTATAGTTTTATTTATAGAAATTAAAGCACATTATCTATAATTTCCTGAACAATTTCTGGATTTAATAATGTACTAGTATCCCCTAAATTACCGGTATCTTTCTGCGCAATTTTACGTAAAATACGTCTCATAATTTTACCAGATCGGGTTTTTGGCAATCCACTAGTAAATTGAATTTTATCTAGTTTAGCTATTGGACCTATACTTTCCGTTATAATTTGATTTATTTCCTTTCTTAAATTATTTTGATCTCGACTTTCGCCTGTATCTTTCAGAGTTACATAACCGTATAAAGCACTTCCTTTAACATCGTGCGGAAAGCCAACAATGGCAGATTCTGCTACGGCTGGATGCTCGTTTACGGCATCTTCAATTGGTGCAGTGCCTAAATTATGTCCTGAAACAATAATAACATCATCTACTCTACCCGTAATTCTGTAATATCCTACTTCATCGCGAAGTGCACCATCGCCAGTAAAATACTTGTTTTCATAGGCTGAAAAATAGGTCTCTTTATAACGTTGATGATTTCCCCAAATGGTTCTAGCCATGGATGGCCAAGGGAACTTAATACATAATCGACCATCTACTTGATTGCCTTTAAGTTCATCGCCGTTTTCGTCCATTAAAGCTGGCTGAATACCTATAAACGGTAACGTAGCATAAGTTGGTTTAGTAGGTGTTGAATACGGAATTGGAGAAATCATAATACCTCCTGTTTCGGTTTGCCACCAAGTATCTACAATAGGGCTATTTCTTTTACCAACATTATCGTTATACCAATGCCATGCCTCTTCATTTATTGGTTCGCCCACCGAACCTAAAACTTTAAGAGATGATAAATCGTATTTTTCAACTAACTCTGCCCCTTGTTTTGCTAAGGCGCGAATTGCTGTTGGTGCGGTGTAAAACTGATTGACTTTATGCTTTTGAATAATATCCCAAAAACGACCAAAATCAGGATAACTTGGTACGCCTTCAAACATTACTGAAGTGGCTCCATTTACTAACGGGCCATATACAATATAACTGTGTCCGGTAATCCAACCAATATCGGCAGTACACCAATACACATCGTTTTCGCGGTATTGAAATACGTTTTTAAAGGTATATGCGGTGTAAACCATATATCCAGCGGTGGTATGCACCATGCCTTTTGGTTTACCTGTTGATCCCGATGTGTATAAAATAAACAAAGGATCTTCGGCATTCATAATTTCTGCTTCGCAATGCTCGGATGTACTATCTAAAAGTGGTTGCAACCATTGGTCGCGACCAGAAACCATATTTATATCTGAGTTAATTCGTTTTGCAACTAAAACGTTTTTAACTCCTGGACAGCTCTCCAAAGCTTCGTCTACTATACCTTTTAAATCGATTGTTTTTGCACCTCGGTAAGACCCATCGCTGGTTAATACCATTTTACAATCGCTATCATTTATACGAGTTGATAATGCTGTGGAAGAAAACCCTGCAAAAACGACCGAGTGTATGGCTCCTATTCTTGCACATGCTAAAACGGATACGGCTAATTCGGGAATCATAGGTAAATAGATGCACACACGATCGCCTTTTTTGATGCCTTGCGCTTTTAAAACATTAGCAAATTTATTGACACGTTTATGTAATTCGTTATAAGTGATATGTTGCGCTGCTTCCTTTGGATCGTTAGGTTCAAATAAAATAGCTGTTTTTTCGCCTCTAGTGGCCAAATGCCTATCTAAACAGTTTTCTGTAATATTTAATTGAGCGCCTTCAAACCATTTTACTTCTGGCTTGGAAAAATCCCAACTTAATACATTATCCCATTTTTTTCGCCATAGAAAATGTTCTTCTGCTATTTCCTCCCAAAAACCTTCTGGGTTTCTCACCGATTTTCTATAAACTTGATAATACTCTTCTAAATGTTTTATGTGATAATTACTCATGAATTTTAGTTTAGATATTTGATGAAAAATATGTGTCTTCTAAATTAATAAATTAATGGAGATTAGGACTGTTTTGTTGAGGCGGATTATTATAAAATATTGTTAAGAAACTTACCATAGCAAACTAGCCCGCGTTAGGGATTGCAGTGGAAAGCCCACAGTTTTTGAGCCTTAGCACAAAAACGAGGACTTGTAACGGAAAGCCCGACCCTTGGGTAACGCCCAAATTATTTATATATTAATGTGTAGCCTCTCCTGCTCCGCTGGGTATTCTGATGTTTTCTACAATTTCTTGAACGTCTAGTGGAGGTTCTGGCGTAAATTTCATGATAACTACGGACACGATGAAATTGATAATCATAGCGACTGTACCGAAACCTTCGGGCGAGATGCCGAACCACCAATCGGCTTTTGTACCGCCGCCAAACCAGCCAAACTTAAATTTAGTCATGTAAAAAAGCATGGATAAAATACCGACTACCATACCGGCAATAGCGCCTTCCTTATTCATTTTTTTATAAAATATACCCAATATGATAGCCGGGAAAAAGGATGCTGCTGCCAACCCGAAGGCTAATGCCACGGTGGCTGCTACGAATCCTGGTGGATTAATTCCGAAATATCCTGCTACGCAAACCGCCACTACTGCTGCTAAACGTGCTGCGATTAATTCGCCATTTTCTGAGATGTTTGGATTGATCATTTTCTTGATTAAATCATGAGAAACTGATGCTGAAATAACTAATAATAATCCTGCCGCTGTTGATAATGCTGCTGCTAATGCTCCTGCTGCTACCAAAGCAATTACCCAGTCTGGTAATTGTGCTATTTCTGGATTGGCGAGTACCATAATGTCTTTATCGACAACTAATTCATTTTTAGCTTCGTCGGCTACATAATTAATTAAGCCGTCGTTATTTTTATCGTTAAAGACTATTAAACCTGTTGTTTCCCATTTTTTAAACCATTCTGGCATATTGGCGTAAGGTTGATTTGAAACGGTTTCTATCATATTGGTTCTTGCAAAAACAGATACTGCTGGTGCTGCGGTGTATAAAATAACGATGAGTAATAATGCTAATCCTGCCGATTTACGTGCATCTTTGACTTTTTTAACGGTAAAGAAACGTACAATTACGTGCGGTAATCCTGCTGTACCAACCATTAATGCTAAGGTTATCGCAAAAATATCTATGGTAGATTTTGAGCCTTCGGTATATTCGTTAAAGCCTAAATCTGTGCTTAAACCATCTAATTTATCTAATAAATAAGTTCCTGAACCATCGGCTAATTGACTCCCAAAACCTAATTGTGGTATAGGATTGCCCGTCATTTGAATAGAGATAAAAATGGCTGGTACCATAAATGCGAAAATAAGCACGCAATATTGGGCTACTTGTGTGTATGTGATGCCCTTCATACCACCTAAAACGGCATAAAACAACACGATAATCATACCTATTATAACTCCTGTATTGATATCGACTTCTAAAAAACGAGAAAATACTAGACCTACACCTCGCATTTGTCCTGCAACATAAGTAAATGATACAATTAATGCACAAATTACGCCTACTAGACGTGCGGTGTTGGAATAATAACGGTCGCCAATAAAATCGGGAACTGTAAATTTTCCAAATTTCCTTAAATATGGTGCTAATAATAGAGCTAATAGCACGTATCCACCGGTCCAACCCATAAGGTAAACGGCTCCGTCGTACCCATCAAAAGAAATAATTCCTGCCATGGAAATGAATGAGGCCGCACTCATCCAATCGGCCGCAGTTGCCATACCATTTGCTAATGGGGAAACGCCTCCACCTGCAACATAAAACTCTTTTGTTGATCCTGCGCGAGCCCAAATAGCAATACCTATATATATGGTAAATGTAATTCCTACTAAAACATACGTCCAATTTTGGACTCCGAATCCTTCAACTAATAAACTATGCATCATAACCGTATTTTTTATCTAGTTTATTCATTAAACGAACGTATACAAATATTAAAACAACAAAAACATACATAGAACCCTGTTGTGCAAACCAGAAACCGAGTTTAAAACCGCCAATCCTGATGGTGTTTAATTCGTCTTTAAATAGAATTCCTGCTGCGAAGGATACTAAAAACCATATGGCTAATAGTATTAAAACGTACCGGATGTTTTCTTTCCAATAGGCTT
Organism: Algibacter sp. AS12; assembly: GCF_046736315.1. Lineage (NCBI taxonomy): Bacteria > Pseudomonadati > Bacteroidota > Flavobacteriia > Flavobacteriales > Flavobacteriaceae > Algibacter > Algibacter sp. AS12. Next base: position 3,117,136 of record NZ_CP151841.1, on the reverse strand, counting down.
TTGCGTTGTCTTTTTCTGTCATATTATTTTGGTTTAGTTAATAATCAAATTTATAAATAGGTATAGAAAAGCATTAGTAATTATTAGGCAAACCGTATAAACTATAACCCAAATAGGCTTATAGCAATACTGTTTACAAGGTTTTAAAATATTTTTTTGCTTCTACTATTACCTTAGGCGCTAAGGTTATTGTAGCTAACATAGTTGGTATTGCCATAAGGGCGAAAACACCATCAATTAAGTTTAGCATCACACTAAAAGGGGTGGTTGCAGCAAGAACTATACTTAATATATACATGTAATTGTAGTAGTGTTTTTTATCTGCTCCAATTAAAAAGCCTAAACATTTACTACCATAATAAGCGTAAGAAAATAATGAAGAGATACTAAATATCAATACACAAACCATTAGTAAATACTTTCCATAAACCGGCATTACATGATTAAATGCCGAAGCTGTTAAACTTACGCCGTTATTTGAAGTTGTTTCCCAAACACCCGTAACTAAAATAGCCAATGCTGTTAATGTACACACTATTAAAGTATCTATTGCTGGTCCTAACATAGCCACTAACCCTTCGCGAATTGGCTCGTCGGTTTTTGCTGCTCCATGAGCCATGGGCGCTGTACCTATACCTGCTTCGTTTGAAAACGCACCACGACGAATTCCTAACAATATTAAAGCACCCAAAACACCGCCCATAAAAGCATCACCTTTATAAAAATCGGCAGAAAAAGCATCTGTAAACATCAATATGAAATATTTAGGGACGACGTTATAATTTGAAATTAAAATATAAAGCACGAGAACAAAATAAAGTAGTACCATGGAAGGCACCATTTTAGACGCTGCATTACTAATACGTTTTAAACCACCAAGTATGATAACGGAAGTTAAACCAACAAGTATAGCTGCTAAAATAAGATTCGATTTTAGTCCTACTTCTACTCCATTTGGTATTAAAATAATATCGTTTATGGCCTGAGTTAATTGATTAACGTTCACTACGGGTAACGCGCCAATCATTCCAAAAAGGCTAAACATAACAGCTAAAGGTTTCCAAGATTTGCCTAAACCTTCTTGAATAAAATACATAGGTCCGCCTTGTAACTCGCCAGCACTATCTTTACCGCGATACATAATGGCCAACGATGATGTAAAAAATTTAGTAGACATGCCCACAATAGCACTTACCCACATCCAAAACATGGCTCCTGGACCACCCATTGAAATAGCGACTGCAACTCCGGCAATATTCCCCATACCAATTGTAGAAGATAATGCTGTTGTTAAGGCTTTAAAATGTGAAATTTCTCCAGGATCATTTGGGTCGTCGTACTTACCTCTTAACACTTGAATAGCATGCCCAAAATACCTAAAAGGTAAAAATCTAGATAGTACTAAAAGATACAAACCACCGCCAATAAGTAAGATAACTAAAGGCAACCCCCAAGCGTAATCAGAAAATGTTTTTATGAGTTGTTCCATAATTATTTTTATGATTTCATAAATATATAACTTTACAAACTTTCATTTCAAATATTTAAAAGTATATTTATAAAAGTAAACCCATTTATGGCGCAAACCAACCGCTTATACTTTATTGATGCTGTTAGAGCATTTGCTATATTAATGATGCTCCAGGGCCATTTTATAGATACTTTGTTGGCTCCCGCTTATAGGGACGAATCCAATGCCATTTATAATATCTGGTCGTATTTTAGAGGTATAACAGCGCCTACTTTTTTCACTATATCTGGATTGGTGTTCGCGTACTTATTACTGCGGTCATATGCCAAAGGAAATGATAAAGCTAGAATAAAAAAAGGATTGTTTAGAGGGTTACTTTTAATTTTAATAGGTTATAGTTTAAGAATTAATATTTTTAATTGGCTGTATGGCGATTTTAACACCTATATTCTTGTTATTGATGTTTTACAATGCATAGGATTGTCTTTAATTCTTTTGGTTGCACTGCATAGCGTTTTTAAAAAATACAGCTATTTATATTCGATAGTACTTTTTGCTATTGGGTGCATTTGTTTTGTAACCGAGCCACTTTATAGAGATATCATTTTAGACAACGTTCCTAAAGTTTTTGCTAACTATATAACAAAAACCAACGGCTCTATATTTACAATTTTACCATGGTTTGGGTATTCGGCATTTGGCGCCTTTATTTCTACAGTATTTTTTAGGCATGTACACCGAGAAAAATTTAAAATAAGTACGGTAATCTCCTTTTTTGTAACAGGCGTTTTTCTTATTTACTTTTCATCATTATTTCTTACAAAACTAAGCCGTGTAACGTCCATCCCGCTTTTTAAAATGAGTGCCGATTACAACTATTTGTTTACAAGAATGGGTAATGTACTTATATTGTTTGGTGTTTTTTACGCCTTCGAAAAATACTTAAAACAATCTATTATTGCGCGTATAGGAGAAAAAACGCTATCTATCTATGTTATACATTTCGTACTACTATATGGTAGTTACACTGGATATGGTTTAAAACGATTTCTAAACAAATCTTTAGAACCCGAAACAGCCATTTTTGGTGCTATATTATTTATGGTTGTTGTCTGTTTTATGTCTTTTCATTACGGAAAAACAAATACGTTTGTTTATAATTTAATTCGGAAAATATATAATAAACTAAAAATATATTACCATGGCATACGATGAATTGTTGGCAGATAGAATCAGACAACACTTAAAAGACAAACACACCCATTTTACTGAGCTTAAAATGATGGGCGGCTTGTGTTTTAAAGTGGATGATAAAATGCTATGCGGCTTACATATCGACAAAAAGTACGGCGATAGTTTATTGATGGCGCGAATTGGTGTAGATACTTATGAAAAAGAATTAAAAAAGCCAGAATGTTTACCCATGGATTTTACTGGAAGACCTATGAAAGGTTATATTTTTATAACGCCAGAAGGTATTGATAATGACGATAATTTGGCGTATTGGTTAGATTTATGTTTGGATTTTAATCCTTTGGCTAATACAAGTAAGCCGAAAAAGAATAAAAATCAATAATTTTTATTTAAAATTTTAAAAGCTAAATTGACCAATCCCATTGATTCGAAGAGAAAAACCTATAAGTTAAAACTACCTTTTTAATATGAAAAAATATCAACTTCTTTTAATCGTATTCATTTCTCTAAATCTTTATTCACAAAAAAATTTATACACACCTATTGAATTTCAAAAGGCCTATAAATCAAACACTAGAAGCGTAGCTGGCAAACCAGGAAATCATTATTGGCAAAACTTTAGTTCTTATACAATAAAAGCAGCCATAGAACCAGGGACATGGAAAATAAAAGGCAGCGAGGTTATTGAGTACGCTAATAATAGTCCAGATACATTAATAGCTATTTATATAAAATTATACCCTAATCATTATAAAAAAGGGGTGCCTAGAGCAAATTTAGTTCCTGTTGAAGATCTTACTGATGGTGTACACATTACCAATTTAAAAATTAACAATACCGCTTTCAACGATAATAAAAGTAGTCAAATTACGGTTTTAGGGACTTATATAATTGTACATCTAGAAAATGGGATACTTCCTAAAAGCAAAGCCCTTATATCTATGGATTGGACAACTGAAATGCCTCCAATACATGTGGATCGAATTGGAGCATACGATAGTTCAAGCGCTTTTGTAGGATATTGGTATCCGCAAATAGCGAGATACGACGACATAGACGGATGGGATATGATGGAATTTATGGGAAGTCAAGAAACCAATAATGATTTCTCCGATTTCAATGTAACTATTGAAGTTCCTGACACTTATACTATTTGGGCTACAGGTATTTTACAAAATCCAGAAGCCGTTTTTACGCCTGAGGTGTTGCAACGCTTCAACACAGCCAAAACAACAGAAGAACCAATTACCATTCTAACTGGAGGCACTCCAATTAATTCAGCTAAGGGCACAAAAAACGAGTGGCATTTCAAAGCAGAATATGTACCCGATTTTGCTTTTGGTGTGAGTAATACCTTTAGGTGGATTGGCAATACGGTAACCATTGAAAATAATAGAATAGCATCAAATTTAGTGTTTGATCCCTCAAAGGCGGATGCTGTAAGCTATTTAATCAATGCGCAAAAAAAATCGTTCGAATATTTATGTATGGTTTATCCTAAAGAGATGTATCCATATCCACAATTTACAACCTTTATTGGTGTACCGGGTTTTAACGGGATGGAGTTCCCTATGATGGCAAATAATGGGGTTAGCGATAAAGACTTTGAAAATACAGATGTTACTTTTCATGAATTGGCACATTCCTATTTTCCATTTCTTATGGGCATTAATGAAGTAAAATACTCGTGGATGGAAGAAGGTTGGGCTACCTTTTTCACAATAAAATTTATACAAGAGTATTATAAAAACACACCAAAGGAAGATGCCGAACTCAATAGAAATTTAAATAGTTATAATGCTAATGCAGGAAATATTTGGGATGTTCCACTTATAACACCCTCATATTTATTAACATTTAGCTCCGCTCATAGTCAATTATCCTATCGAAAGCCGGCATTCATGTACTTTACTTTGGAGCATTTACTAGGAGAAGAAATCTTTAAAAGTTGTTTAAAAACATACATTGAGCGTTGGAAAGGAAAACACCCAACTCCTTATGATTTCATGTTTACCTTCAATGATGTGAGCAATACTAATTTAAATTGGTTTTGGAACAAATGGGTATTTGAAAATGGTTATGGTGATTTAGGAATAGTCAAGTTTGAAAACTCAAAGGTGTATATTCAAAACTTTGGTGGCTTACCATTACCAGTGTTTTTGAAACTTACTTATAAAAACGGGAAACAAGTATCTATTGAAAAAAAAGTAAGTATTTGGATGAATAATGACGAAAATATAGCTGAAATTGAGATTTTAGATATTGATAATTTAATCGAAATAAAATTAATTGATACTAATTATCCGGATGCTGTCAAGAAAAACAATTTGTTTAAATTATAAAAGCAGGCGTTTTTATAGTTAAATTTTATATTTGTATTACAATTCTGAATTGCCATCCAATTATGCTAAAAAATATTACATTCGTTTTATTCACCCTTTTTAGTTTAAACTTAGCTTCAGCTCAAGTTATAATTACTGGAAAAGTTTTAGAAAGCAATGCTAATTTGCCTATAGAATATGCCACTATCTCGGTTATAGACACTAATTCAAAAACACCTTTAACGGGAACGATAACGGCTGAAGATGGGACTTTCTCCTTAAAAACAAACGAAACCAACTTTTATATTGAGGTGAGTTTTATGGGGTTTGAAACGAAAACTATTAAACAATTTAATATTGTAAAAAACACCATAGACTTAAAAACAATAACCCTAGAGGAAGATAATCAAGCTTTAGATGAAGTTGTGGTTCGTGCTGAAAAATCCTCGACTGAATTTAAGCTGGATAAGCGCGTTTTTAATGTTGGCGCAGATTTAAGTTCAACAGGTGCTAGTTCACTTGAAGTTTTAAACAATATACCATCGGTTAATGTAAATATAGAAGGCGAAATTAGTTTACGAGGCAGCCAAGGTGTTCAAATTCTAATTAATGGTAAACCTTCTGTTTTAGCTAGTGCAGATGGTAATGCTTTAGGAAGTATTACTGCCGATATGATTGAAAAAATTGAAGTTATTACTAATCCTTCAGCTAAATATGATGCCGAAGGTACATCTGGAATTATTAACATCATTATTAAAAAATCTGAAAAACGAGGTATTAATGGGTCTGCCACTTTAAACTTTGGTGTTCCTAACAGCAATAGTTTTGGCCTAAGCGTGAATAAACGTACCGAAAAATTTAATCTGTTTAGCCAATTCGGGTTTGGTATTCGTACCTATCCTAATAAAACAGAATCTATAAACCGAGATTTAGTAAATAACATAACCGTTAGTAGCACCGGCGATGGCGATTTTAATGAAAAATTTGGAAATATATTAATTGGAACCGACTACCATATAAACGATTATAACGTTATAACCCTTTCTGGGTCGTATGCTTACGAGATTGAAGATCAAGACTCTAAAACCTACTACAATCAAACAGACGCGAGCAATACCATAACAGACAGCTGGTTACGAAATGAGTTAACCGAAGCCGACAATCCAAAACTGCGTTACGAACTACAATATAAAAAGAGCTTTAAACGGCATGCCGACCAAAGTTTACTTTTTAGTGCTTTAGGAAATTCTTTTAGAAAAGATCAATTTTCAGATTTTGAAAACACCTATACTCTAGGCGACAACGACGATTTTAAACAAAAAACGCGTACTGACTACACCTTGGCAGATTATACCTTTAAACTAGATTATACACATCCATTTTTAGAAAAATTCACTTTAGAAACAGGATCGCAATATGTAATAAATAGCGTTTCTAACGATTTTGCTGTTAGCGATTTAGAAGATGGTACTTATGTAAACAATCCCGACTTAACCAATGTATTTGATTTTGATCAAAATGTTTTAGGCTTTTACACCACCGCAGCTTACGAAGGCGATGTTTGGGGACTTAAACTTGGTTTTAGGTTAGAGCATACTAACCTTAGCACTTTGTTACAAACCACCAACGAAAGTAATGGAAACGACTACACCAATTTATTTCCTAGTATACATACCTCCTATAAAATAAGTGACGATTTTTCTATACAAGCAGGATACTCTAAACGTATAAGAAGACCAGGATTAAGAGATCTAAATCCTTTTTCTAACATTAAAAATAACTTTAGCATATTTACTGGTAACCCAGATTTACAACCAGAATTCACTGATTCTTATGAGATTACAAGTATAAACAAATTAGGTAAAGCCTCATTAAATTTTAGTTTATACAACAGATACACGGTTGATGTTGTTGAGCGTATTTCAACTTTCGAAGATAATGTAAGCACGTCAACACCCGAAAATATAGGTACCAATACTACCACAGGTTTTGAAGCTAACGGAAAATACGCGCCAACAAATTGGTTTTCATTTAATGGCGATTTTAACATCAATTACTTTATTAGAAATGGGGTTTTTGAAGACACAGATTTTGATTTTAAAGGCAACCAATGGTCCGCTAGTTTAACCACTAAGTTTAAACTTCCAGCAGATTTCGATTTAGAGTTATCCGGCGATTATCAATCCAAATTTAAAACCGTGCAAAGCGAAATTGCAGATAACCTTTTTGCAGATCTTGGTTTAAGAAAAAAGATACTTAAAGGTAAAGTTATTTTAAACCTAAGTATTCGTGATGCTTTTGCGTCTAGAATAAACAAAACAACCACCTCGCAATCGGACTTCTATTTATTTAATAGCAGACAACGTGGGCGTTTTGTAACCTTTGGTGTTAGCTATGGCTTTGGAAAAGGCGAGGCTATGCAATTTTCAGGACAACGATAATAGTATAAATTTAATGAGATAAACTAATTGGCTAACCAAGTTCCCTAAAAAGATTAAAACATGATAAAAGTAAGGTTTTAAAATACCTGAATTAATTAATTTTGATCAATAAAAATCAACCTGATTTAAAGTTATGAAAATCAAATTTAGTCTGTTTTTTTTATATAGTCCTAATAACTATACTATCATGTAAAGACTCAAAAAAAACAGATCATACAGCAGCAAACGAACATCATTGGAGTTATGCTGGAGAAACCTCTCCTGAACATTGGATAGAAATTGAAAAAAATTCCGATTGCGACGGAACATCGCAGTCCCCAATAAACATTATACATAGAGATATTGATTCTATAAAAAAGAATCATGAGCTAAAAATTCAATATACACCTAGCACTTTAATAAGTGAAGTTAAAAACAATGGGCACTCCATCCAATTTGATTTTGAACCTGGCGACTCTATAAATTATAAAAATGAGACCTTCTTTTTAAAACAAATCCATTTTCATGAACCGTCAGAACATAAAATAAACGGTATTATATACCCTATTGAAATGCACCTGGTACATGTTAGTAAAGCTGGAGAAATTACTGTGTTAGGTATTTTAGGCGAAGAAGGAAATGAAAGCCAATTATTTGAATTCTTTGAAAGTTTTTTACCCATAAAAGAAGGTGCTTTTAAAGATATTCACCAGAAAATTGATTTATCAAATTTATTTTTAGAGGATAAAAAGTACTACACATATAACGGTTCTTTAACGACACCTCCGTGCACAGAAAGTGTTAATTGGATTGTTTTTAAAGACCCTATTATATTGTCTGTTGAAGAAGTCTTAAAACTTAAAAGTAACATGCCAATTAACAATTACCGAAACGAACAACCATTAAATGGGCGTGTTGTTAAGTTTAATTATTAAACAAGAAAAAACATGAGCTATAAGGCAGTTATTTTCGATTTAGACGGCACACTAGTAAATTCCATTGAAGACATTGCAGATGCTATGAATTCAGTTCTAAAAAGCGCTAACTATCCAACCCATAGTTATCAAGATTATAATAATTTTGTAGGCAGCGGTATAAAAAGTCTCGTTACTAGGGCATTACCTAATAACAGTTGTAATGCGCAACAAACAGAAATAGGTTTTACTGCCATGATGGATATATACACTAATAATTGCATCAACAAAACAAAACCTTATGATGGTATTATAGCATTACTTGCGGCCCTAAAGGCACGTAAATTAAAGCTTTCTATTTTATCAAATAAAGATGACACACTCACCAAAAAAGTAGCCTTAGCGTTATTACCAGGTTATTTTGAATCTGTTGATGGATTAACTACCGAGGCTCATAAAAAGCCAAACCCAATTAAGGCTCTTAAAATAAGTAAAAGTTTAGGCATAAAACCAGAAGACATTATTTTCGTTGGTGATTCTGATGTTGATATACAAACCGCAAACAATGCCAATATGTTTGCTGTTGGGGTATCTTGGGGCTTTAGGAAAAAAGAAGAATTGATTGCTAATGGTGCTAAATTGATAATAGACCATCCTTTAGAATTAATTGAAGTTTTATAACTCAAAGGTTAAATAGACCACCAATTAACCCAACTCATCCTTTTAAAAACACATTTGAGCTTTTTAAACTTTGAGAACTAAAACCATTATCTTTAATTTGAAGTACTAACCGTAATCAAATCATAATGGAACAAACAATAACACTATTAATTTACATTCATGCCTTCTTTGGCGGATTAGGATTAATAACAGGAATTGGAAGTATTATTGTAAAAAAGGGAGGGAAACTACATAAAACTTTGGGGAAACTTTTCTCTATTGGCATGCTAACAAGTTCACTTATTTCCATTCCTATATCCTGGATGCCCAACCATGAAAATATATTGTTATTTTTAATTGGGATATTTACTATTTATCTCGTTTTATCGGGGCAACAAGCTTTAACATTTAAAACTAAAACCAATGCCAATTGGGTTGATCGCACTATTTCTGGTGTTATGCTCTTACTCTCAATTATCATGATTGTTTATGGTATTTACGCACTTGTAAACAACAATTTTAATGGTATTATCCTACTTGTTTTTGGTGGTTTTGGACTGTTGTTTTCTGTAAAAGATTTTATATTTTACAAAAAAGCTAAGAAGCCTAAAACTTCATGGCTAATTTTACACCTAGGAAAAATGAATGGTGCATTAATAGCCTCAATTACCGCCTTTTTTGTTGCTGGTATGGGATTTAAAAATTTAGTAGCTTGGATATTACCTTCCGTTTTAGGTACCATTTATATTTTGTACTGGAAACAAAAAGTAAAACCAAAGAAGATCAGGAAAACAACCTAGCTCCTTTTCTGTTAAATTTATCTTATAAATTTTGAAAACAGAATGCTTAATCGTAATATTGCAATAAACAAATAAATAAAGGCATGGGATTAGCTAAAACAGAAATGTTTACCGACGAGCAAAATGAAATAGCTCTATTTGCAAAAGTCTTCGGACATCCTGCCAGAGTGTCTATATTACAACATTTATTTAACATAAATGCTTGCGTTTGTGGCGATTTGGTAAACGAAATAGGTTTAGCACAACCTACAATATCTCAGCATTTAAAAGAACTTAAACATTTAGGCTTAATAAAAGGTAATGTTGAAGGCACTAGCGTTTGCTACTGCATTGACACCGATAATTGGGTAAAAATGAAAGGTGTTATGCTTCAGTTTTTAGATCAAGATGTATCTAAAAAAGATTGTTGCTAAAAAAATTTTTAAACATTAATCGTATAATTGCAATAAACAAATACAGTTATGAAACTATCAGAAGTAAAATCAGTATTAGGAAGATTGGAAACTATAGGTTTTCAATTACCAAACGGCGAATTAGTACCAAACCACTTTCATGTAACCGAAGTTGGTAAAATAACAAAACACTTTATAGATTGTGGTGGTACAGAAAGAAAGGAAGACGTTGTTAACTTTCAACTATGGAATGCTAATGATTATGACCATAGATTACATCCAGAAAAACTTTTAAATATTATTGAGCTTTCTGAAAAAGTATTAGGTATTGAAGATTTAGATATTGAAGTTGAATACCAAGCCGAAACCATCGGGAAATTTGGATTAGAATTTAATGGAAAAAACTTCCTATTAACCTCTAAACAAACAGATTGCTTAGCCAAGGATAAATGTGGAATTCCTGTTGAAAAACCAAAATTAAAATTTTCAGATTTAAACGATGAACCTTGTTGCACGCCAGATGGAAACTGCTGCTAAATCAAAATTTAAACTATAACGTTATACCAAATGACAACGACACAATCCACCTTATTTACAGAAATAGATAATTTAATAAAACGTTTAAAACCAGAAACTATTTCGGCAGAGCGCAAAACAGTTTTACAACCGCTAATTGATTTTATTCAGCTTAAAGTAAGTAATAAAGAAGCTATTAGAATCAATTTTATTTGCACACACAACTCGCGTCGAAGTCATTTATCGCAAGTTTGGGCACAAACCATGGCGCACTATTTTAATATCAAAAATGTGTTTTGTTATTCGGGAGGAACGGAAGCTACAGCACTTTTCCCAATGGCAGCTAAAACCTTAGAAAACTCGGGGTTTACAATTAAAACGCTTTCTGAAGGTAAAAATCCAGTGTACAGCATTAAATATGCAGATAATGCACATCCCATAATTGGATTTTCTAAAACATTAGACGATGATTTTAACCCTAAATCTGAATTCGCAGCCATTATGACCTGCTCTCAAGCAGATGGTGGGTGCCCTTTTATAGCTGGTGCAGAAAAAAGAATCCCTATTACTTTTGAAGATCCTAAAGCTTTTGACAACACACCCCAACAAGCAGAAAAATACAACGAGCGCAGTTTGCAAATTGCAACTGAATTGTTTTATGTTTTTTCGCAAGTAAATTTATAAAAACATGGCTCAAAAAAAATTAAGTTTTCTTGATAGAAACCTAACGTTGTGGATTTTTGTGGCTATGGCCATAGGTGTTGGTATTGGGTATTTTGTCCCTACATTTCCAGACCTTATAAATTCCTTTAGTAGCGGTACTACAAATATTCCCATTGCTATTGGGCTAATTTTAATGATGTATCCGCCACTTGCAAAAGTGGATTATTCACTATTACCCAAAGTATTTAAAAACACCAAAATACTATCCATTTCACTTATACTGAACTGGGTTATTGGTCCGGTACTTATGTTTTTTCTTGCCATTACATTTTTACGGGATTACCCAGAGTACATGGTGGGTCTTATTTTAATAGGATTAGCACGTTGTATTGCAATGGTTTTAGTGTGGAATGATCTTGCTGAAGGCAGCAGTGAATACGGTGCTGGTTTAGTAGCTTTAAACAGTATTTTTCAAGTATTTGCATATAGCTTTTATGCTTGGATTTTTATTACTGTACTTCCGCCCTATTTTGGTTTTGAAGGTGCTATAGTTGATATTTCGATAGCAACTATTGCTGAAAGTGTTGCCATTTATTTAGGGATTCCTTTTGTAATGGGTATTTTAAGCCGATTAATTTTGGTAAAACTTAAAGGCGAACATTGGTATACAAATACATTTATTCCTGCTATTTCGCCATTAACTTTAATAGCCTTATTATTTACCATTGTGGTAATGTTTTCGCTAAAAGGCGAATTAATTGTTGAAATACCAATGGATGTTTTAATAATTGCAGTGCCTTTACTTATCTATTTTAGTTTAATGTTTATTATAGGCTTTTTCTTTACAAAAGCTATGGGAGCAGATTATACTAAAACGGCTGCCGTTGCATTTACAGCAGCTGGAAATAATTTTGAATTAGCTATTGCAGTTGCTATTGCAGTTTTTGGTTTAAATTCTGGACAAGCTTTTGCAGGTGTTATTGGCCCATTGGTAGAAGTCCCTGCTCTTATTTTATTAGTTAGGGTATCCTTTTGGTTACGGAAAAAGTATTTTAAAAAAATATACGCATAAGTCTGCACGTAAAAGGGAGAAGAGAGACTTTACTTTACAAAATGTGTATATAAAAAACGACCTTGTTATAATTAACAAGGTCGTTGTATTTTAAAGAAATAATACTTTTTAAAATACTATTTTAAATAGGCTAAAACATTAGCTTCTATTCTATCTTGGATATTAGAAACATCTGCTTTTACAAAGGTTTCGCCTGTAATGTTTTCGTAAAGTTCGATATAACGATCTGAAACGCTTTGTATGTACTCATCGCTCATAAAAGGTACTGTTTGCCCTTCTAAACCTTGAAAATTATTGGCAATTAACCATTGGCGCACAAATTCTTTTGATAGTTGCTTTTGAGCTTCTCCTTTATCTTGACGCTCTTGATACCCATCTGCATAAAAATAACGTGAAGAATCTGGTGTATGAATCTCGTCGATTAAAACAATTTGTCCGCCTTTAGTTTTTCCAAATTCGTACTTAGTATCTACTAAAATTAATCCTCTCGAGGCTGCAATTTCTGATCCTCGCTTAAATAATTTACGTGTATAATCTTCAAGTACAAGATAATCAGCTTCTGAGACTATACCTTTTGCTATAATATCTTCTCGCGAAATATCTTCGTCATGATCGCCCATTTCTGCTTTTGTAGCAGGTGTTATAATAGGCTCTGGAAACGCATCGTTTTCCTTCATTCCTTCTGGCATAGGAACACCACAAAGCCTACGTTTACCCGCTTTATACTCGCGTGCTGCATGCCCAGACATGTAACCACGTATTACCATTTCTACTTTAAAAGGCTCGCATAAATGCCCAACAGCCACATTAGGGTCTGGTGTTGCGGTTAACCAATTTGGAACTAAATCCTCGGTAGCTGCCATCATTTTGGTTGCTATTTGGTTAAGTATTTGCCCTTTGTAAGGTATTCCTTTTGGCATAACAACATCGAAGGCCGAAAGTCTATCGGTGGCTACCATGACTAACTCTTCGTCATTTATGTTATATACGGCTCTTACTTTTCCTTTGTAAAGGCTTTTTTGACCTGGAAATTTGAAATTGGTATCTATTATGGTATTCATAAAAAAAATAGTGTGCTAGTTGTTTTGCAAATGTAATTTGTTTAACAATGCTAAACAACTGAAAATAAAAAAGGGAGAAATAAATATTTCTCCCTTTTAATGCTTTATAATGTATTAGATACTAATTTATTTAAACCTAATGTTATAGGTAAGACCTATACCTACGTTTTGCACATCAATATCGTTTTCTGCAAACGTGTTTTGGTAAAAAGCGTAAATATTCCAATCTCGGTTATGGTAACCAATATGTGGGTTTACGTATAATCCACCATCATTATCATCGATATTAGATAAAAAACCATATCCTACATCCGAGCCTAAAAATAGCCCATTAGGTGTAAAATAATAGCGAATAAAACCTGCTGCTGGAATAACTCCAAAATCTTCAACTTCATCTTTACCAAAATAATGGCTATATCCAGAAGCTAAACCAATTCCTAAATTAGGGTTAACTAAGTACTGTCCTCTTAAATCTAGACCAAGGTTTAATGACGATGCATCACCTGCATCTCCAACAGGAACTCCTGCCGTTATTCCTGCTTTTAACCAAGAGTTATCTGATGTGATATCGATTTCTTCATCTTGTGCATAGGTTGAACCAAAAACTAATAATCCTGCAATTAAAAATAACTTTTTCATATTATATTTTTTTAAGTTTATGACACAAATAAAGAAAAAGGGAAGACGTAAGACTTATAATGTTTTCATAAAAGAATCCTAAAGTTTTACTAACGAATTGTAAGTTTTTACACCTAAATATACGATAAAAACCTAAACATAAATCTTTTAAGCCTTTGTTAAAACTGTTAACTTTTAGTGAATGAATATGTAAGAAAAAACACTCTAATTAAGCATGAACAGAAAAAAAACACCTAAAACCAGGCAAAAATGTTCTAGCAAGTTATAAATAATGTTAATAACTAAAATGCCCTAGCCCCGATTGTAACGGCATCCTTTTTGCCATTAAAAGCAAAAAGATATAGTGGAAAGCGGGAAATAGCTACTAAAAAAATTAATCTCTGTTTTCGATTTCTTTATAGGCAGCAATTACTTTTTTAACGAGTTTATGACGAATAACGTCTTTGTCGTCTAGGAAAATCATGCCTACACCTTCTACATTTTTTAAAATTAATAAGGCTTCTTTTAGACCAGAAATGGTACGACGCGGTAAATCGATTTGACCCGGATCGCCGGTTAACAGGAATTTAGCGTGCTTACCCATACGTGTTAAAAACATTTTCATTTGAGCATGTGTAGTGTTTTGTCCTTCGTCTAGAATCACAAAAGCATTATCCAGAGTTCGACCACGCATAAAGGCTAATGGCGCTATTTGTATGGTACCATTCTCGATATAATGTGCTAATTTTTCGGGCGCAATCATGTCGCGTAAAGCGTCGTAAAGGGGTTGCATGTAAGGATCTAGTTTTTCTTTTAAATCGCCCGGTAAAAACCCAAGGTTTTCGCCTGCCTCGACCGCCGGTCGTGTCAAAATAATACGCTTAACTTCCTTATTTTTAAGCGCTTGTACCGCCAATGCCACACCTGTGTAGGTTTTACCTGTTCCTGCTGGACCAATGGCAAAAACCATATCGTTTTTGCGCATAAGCTCGACCATTTTACGTTGGTTGGCCGTTTGTGCTTTTATAATTTTACCGCCTACGCCATGTACAATGGCTTCTCCGCTTTGGTTAGAGGTTGTGTAATCGTCGCTACTTTGGCTTGTTAAAACACGCTCTATGGTGTTTTCATCTAGCTTATTATATTTACCAAAATGCTTAAGAAGCATTGAGATACGCCTATCGAACTCATCTAACAACTCTTCATCTCCAAAGGCCTTTATTTTGTTTCCGCGGGCTACAATTTTTAATTTCGGGAAGTACTTTTTAAGTAGTACTATATTTGCATTTTGTGCTCCAAAAAACTCTTTTGGAGATATTTCTTCAAGTTCAATAATAATTTCGTTCAAAAGCGTTTATTTATTATAAGTTGAGTAAAAACATTTTTTAAAGTGTTTACTTAGATGAAATGATTTATTAGATTTATTAAGTATTTCCTATTTTACTGACATATGACTTTATGAACCTACAATTTTAATTTAAAAAACAAAAACTAAAACGAAAATTTATGTAGGTTTGTATCACATACAAGTATAACTCAAAAATACATAATTTTGAGTAAGGTTACATTAAAAACATATCAACAATTTTGCCCATGGCAATTATAACATTAACAACTGATTTTGGTGAAAAAGATTACTTTAGTGGCGCTACAAAAGGCGCTATCTATAGTGAGCTACCCGATGTTAGGATTGTTGATATCTCGCATTCTGTGTCGCCATTTAATATTCCTGAGGCGGCTTACATTATTCAAAATGCGTATAATAGTTTCCCAAAAGGCACCATACATATTATTGGTATTGACTCTGAAATTAACCCAGACAATAAGCATATAGCCTTAAAACTAGACGACCACTATTTTATTTGTGCCAATAATGGTATAATGAGTATGATTTGCTCTGAAATTGCACCCGAAAAAATAGTTGAAATTAACATACACGATAAAATACAAAGTAGTTTTCCTGTTTTGGATGTATTTGTAAAAGTAGCTTGCCATATTGCTCGTGGTGGTACCTTGGAGGTTATTGGTAAACCAATTACAGAAATTAAGCCTATTAAAAATATAACGCCGTATATAAATGAAGACAAGACCCAAATTATTGGTAGTGTTATTTATATAGACAATTATGGCAACGTGGTAACAAACATTAAGCGCAGCTTTTTTGAAACCATTCAAAAAGGGCGCGAATTTGAAATTTCGGCACGCCACTATACCTTTAAAAAAATACATAATAAATACAGTGATATTGTAAATTTTGAAATCCCTGAAAATAAAAGAAATGACGAAGGGCGTAAATTGGTTGTATTTAACTCTGGCGATTTTTTAGAAATTGCCGTTTATAAAAGTAATAGTGCTACCGTTGGTAGTGCCTCTACCCTTTTAGGTTTGGGTATTATGGATGCCGTAAGCATTAGGTTTGAACCTAAACCCGTTATTCCTAAAGGCTCAGAAATTCCGGTTAATATTAAAGCAGCCAATTTTTAATTTAAATGATATATTATGCTGGTTAGAATAGTTAAAATGGGGTTTTACAAACAAAATATTGAGGTTTTTACTGAAAATTTCGAAGCAACTAAAACCAAAATAAGAGCGTTTGAAGGTTGTAGTTATTTAGAGCTTTATAGAGACAAAAAAGACCCAAGTATATATTTTACGTATAGTTATTGGGAATCTGAAGAAGCTTTGGAAAACTATAGAAAATCCGAGTTATTTAACTCTATTTGGAGAAAAATTAAACCCCTATTTAGCATTAGGCCAGAAGCTTGGAGTGTGGATAAAATTGAAACGCTAAACTAAAAAGTTAGAATTAACAGAAAAAACAAATGCTAGCTATACTTAAAAAAGAAATAAACTCGTTTTTTGCATCGCCAATAGGGTATTTAGTTATAGCCCTTTTTCTTGTTTTAAATGGATTATTCCTTTGGCTATTTAAAGGAGAATTTAATGTTTTAGACTATGGCTTTGCCGATTTATCATCCTTCTTTTTATTGGCTCCTTGGATATTAATTTTCTTAATTCCTGCAGTAACCATGCGCAGTTTTTCCGATGAAAAAAAACAAGGTACTTTAGAGCTTTTACTCACTAAACCTATTTCGCATTTTAATATCGTTTTAGGTAAATATTTTGGAGCGCTGGTGTTAATTTTAATAGCGCTTTTACCCACATTACTCTATGTTTACACGGTGTATCAATTAGGAAACCCTGTTGGTAATTTAGATTTAGGAAGCACCTTAGGCTCCTACTTTGGCTTACTATTTTTAGTGACAGCTTATACAGCTATTGGCGTTTTTGCATCTACCTTATCAGACAATCAAATTGTGGCTTTTATAACTGCTGTATTTATCTGTTTTATATTTTATATTGGTTTTGAAGGCTTTGCCGAATTTACTTCTAGTAATTTTATAGAACAATTAGGCATGAGCTCGCATTACAAAAGTATGAGCCGTGGTGTTTTAGATACCCGAGATATTGTTTACTTTTTAAGTATTACGTTTTTATTTTTAGCCATTACAAAACTTAATATTAACAAAGCAAAGTAAATGATAGTAACGCCTCTTTTTGTAATTTTTATGGTGCTTGTGTTTATTGCTGTTTGGCTATTTGTAAACACCATAGATAAGCGTAAATGGCTCACATTTATAGTTAGTTTAGTGTTAGCTCCCGTTGTTTACTTTTACTTGTTTTACCCAATGTTGAACATTTTTAGTAGCTACCACCATGAGAAACATTTTAATGCCGAGGCTTGGGAAGACCAACCAGAATTACGTTATGAAATGGCTACTCAAATTATAAATGATAGTCTTTTAATAGGAAAACAAAAAAGTGAAATTACTGCGCTTTTAGGAAAACCAGAATGGTTAGGTTGGGATACCACATTAAAGGCAAATTCTGAAAATAAATGGAACTATAATTTAGGGTTTAAACCCGGAGCTTTTAACAACCAACAAGAATGTTTAGAGCTTAATTTTGTAAATAATATTGTAGAATCTATACGTCCGTATCAATTAGAAAAAAAGTTTGAATAATAATTTAAAACACATATTAATACTTTGTATTGCTTTAATTGCTGTAAACGTTATAAGCAATATGTTTTATAAGCGTTTCGATTTAACTACCGATAAACACTATACGCTTAGTACATCGGCCATAGATATTATTAAAGATGTTAACTCACCAATAGTAATTGATGTATTTTTAGAAGGCGAAGATTTTCCTTCGGAATTTAGACGTCTTCAAAACGAAACCAAACAACTATTAGAAGAGTTTACTGCTACCAATAAAAACATCGTGTTTAACTTTATAAACCCTTTAGAAGATGAAAGCACACGAGAGCGCAACATGCAACAACTAACACAACGTGGCTTGACACCTATGCAACTTAGTGTTCAAGAAAGCGGAAAATCATCGCAGGCTGTTATTTTTCCATGGGCATTAGCAAGTTATAATGGGCAAACGGTAACCATTCCGTTGGTTAAAAATAAAATTGGAGCTACTCAGCAAGAATTAGTTACTAACTCGGTACAGCATTTAGAATACGCCTTTGCCGATGGCTTTAGCAAACTTACTAAACCTAAACGTCGTAAAATTGCCATTTTAAAAGGCAACCAGCAATTAGAAGATAAATACATTGCCGATTTTGTAAAAAAACTTGGCGAGTATTATTACATAGCACCTTTTACTTTAGATAGTGTAGCATCGAACCCGCAAAACACGTTAAAAGCTATTAATGCGTTCGATTTAATAATATCTGCAAAACCTACCGAAGCCTTTACCGAAGCGGAAAAACTTGTGTTAGACCAATACACCATGAATGGCGGAAAAAGTTTATGGCTAGTTGATGCTGTAGCCATGGAAAAAGATAGCCTTTACAACGCAAAAGGTACTAATTATGCTATTTCTAGAGACTTAAATTTAACCGATTTCTTTTTTAAATATGGCGTTCGTATTAACCCGTATATGGTTAGCACGTTATACTCTGCGCCTATTACATTGGCTATGGGCGAAGGCAGCCAATCGCAATTTCAGCATCTTAAATGGCCTTATTCGCCATTGGCAGGATCGAGCAGTAAGCATCCCATTATAAATAATTTAAATTTAGTCCGTTTTGATTTTGCCAACCAAATAGACACCTTAAAAAACAGCATTAAAAAGACCATACTTTTAGAAACCGCACCATTAACCAAGCTAGAAGGCACACCAAGAGAAGTAAGTTTAGAGTTGGTAACTAAAGAGCAAGACCCCAAGGCATTTAACAAAGGGAACCAAACCCTTGCTGTGTTGTTGGAAGGGGAATTTAATTCGGTTTACAGCAACCGCGTAAAGCCTTTTAAGCTTACCCAAGACAAGACAATTAGCCAACCTACAAAAATGATAGTTATTGCCGATGGCGATGTTATTAAAAATGAAATGGCTCAAAATAAACCGCTAGAATTAGGTTTCGATAGATGGACCGGACAAACCTATGGCAACAAAGAATTTTTACTAAATGCGGTTAATTATTTATTGGACGATAACGGACTTATAAACATTCGTACCAAAGAAATCGCCATTGCCTTTTTAAATCAACAAAAAATAGCGGCCCAAAAAACCAAGTGGCAACTTATAAACATCTTGCTACCATTACTTTTACTAGCGGTGTTTGGTTTTGTCTTTAACTACCTAAGAAAGAAAAGATACGCTTCTTAAATGTTAATAAGTTTGTTTCCAAATATAGACTGTTTGGAATATATTTGTAAGTAGTATAATTACAATAAAAACTAAGCTTTTAAATGAAGCATTTATAAGGGTTTTAGCGTTTTAGTTTCAACCTTTCAAATAAATGCCACATGCGATCTTTTAAAAAAATATATTCCAACACATGAAATTTATAGTATCAAGTACCTATTTATTAAAACAATTACAAGTTTTAGGTGGCGTTATTAATAGCTCGAATACCTTACCTATTTTAGATAATTTTTTATTTGAATTAGATAGTAACCAATTAACTGTTTCGGCAAGCGATTTAGAAACCACTATGGCTTCTACTTTAGAGGTTGAAAGCGACAGTAAAGGCAGTGTGGCTATTCCTGCGCGTTTATTATTAGATACTTTAAAAACGTTTCCAGAGCAACCCTTAACTTTTGTTGTAGAAGATAATAACACAGTTGAAATTAGCTCTAACCACGGTAAATATGCTTTAGCTTATGCCGATGGAAACGAATTTCCAAAAGCCGTAGCGTTAGAAGATCCAAGTAAAACCGTTATAACTGGGGATGTTTTGGCAACCGCCATTAGCAAAACTATTTTTGCTGCTGGAAATGACGATTTACGCCCAGTAATGAGTGGTGTATTTTTTCAGTTTTCAACCGAGGGTTTAACATTTGTTGCTACCGATGCGCATAAATTAGTAAAATACACACGTGGCGATATTAAAGCCAACCAAGTAGCAGAATTTATAATGCCTAAAAAACCTTTAAATCTTTTAAAAGGAATTTTAGCAGCTAGCGAGGATGATGTAACTATAGAGTACAACGAGAGTAATGCAAAATTCACTTTTGAAAACTCCGAGTTAATTTGTCGTTTAATTGACGGAAAATACCCGAATTACGAAGCGGTAATCCCAAAAGAAAATCCAAATAAGTTAGTAATAGACAGAAACCAGTTTTTAAACTCTGTGCGTCGTGTTAGTATATTCTCTAACAAAACCACACACCAAATACGTTTAAAAATTGCTGGAGCAGAATTAAATATATCTGCCGAAGATATTGACTACAGCAACAAAGCTGAAGAGCGTTTAACATGCGATTACCAAGGCGACGATATGCAAATAGGTTTTAACTCGCGTTTTTTAACCGAGATGTTAAACAACCTAAATGCAGATAATGTACAACTAGAAATGAGTATGCCAAATCGCGCAGGTATTTTAACACCTGTTGATGGATTGGATGAAGGTGAACACATAACCATGCTAGTTATGCCAGTTATGCTAAATAGCTAAATGCTTACAAACGCAGGAATCTCATAATACAAAGCAGCAATCTTAATTAGGTTGCTGCTTTTTTTTCGGCCTAAACCACAACAAACCATTACCCACTCCCAAACCCCAAACCCTAGCAAGCACACCCGCGTTAAGGATTGCAGTGAAAAGCCCACAGCTTTTGCGCCAGAGCGCAGAAGCGAGGACTTGTAGCGGAAAGCCTGCCCCTTGTGGTAACGCCAAAATAATTATTAAACTAAAAAACGCCCACTAAAAAGTGAGCGTTTTACTTATCTCGTTCAAAATACTAACTAATAAAATTAAGAGATAAAAGTAAATGTTAATGGATAGTATGTTGCTTCGCCTCTACTTGCTCTTAAAGCGTTTACTATTGGGAAAATTATAGATACAATGCCTAAAACTGCAAAGCCTAACAGACCTAAACCGAATAATAAAATTAGCGGTACGCAGATTATGCACCAAACTATTAAACTTAATTGAAAGTTTAGAATGTTTTTGCCATGTGTATCCATTTGATACACTTTGCCTTTTTGTGTAAGCCACAGCACTAATGGTAATAGTAAACTACCAAAACCGGTTACTAAGGTTATTAATTGACTTAAATGTGTAATGACTAAAAGTTGATTGTCTTGCTTCATGATGATTAATTATTGATTGATACTTATATGACGAAGAAAACCAAAAATTGTTACAGCATGAAGGCATAAAACGGAAAAACAGCCTATTTATAGAGCTACTTAATCCTTATGTTGCAGTACTAAAAGGGGAATATCTATTTTAAAGGCGAGCCACTCTACGGTATGTGTGGTAAATAAACGTTGTAAAAAGGAGTGTTTTTTATTAATTATAGCAAGAATATCTATATTATCTTCTTTTACATAAGCACTTACATCGTTAAACAGATTACTACTTGTTGTATTTATGTAATCGTGTTTTAAATCGTTGAAATTACGGGTAAAAAAATCTAAGTTATCTTGAGCGCTATACAATAAATTATTTTCGTCGGAAAGATGAAGTACTCCCAACGCAGCATTATGATTGTTTACAAATTGCGTTAAAATATCTAACTCTCCAGTTTTAAACTTTTTTGAATTTGTGGTTATAAATGCCAAACGATCTATTGAGCTATAGGTGTAACCATCTGGAATAGCTAACACAGGAACCGAACAACGTTGCATAACGCGTACCGTATTACTGCCAAAAAGCACTTTTTCTAGTCCTGAAGCCCCTTTGGTTCCCATAACAATTAAATCGATACTATGCTTCTCGCTTACCTGGTTTATAGAGTCTATAAAATTATCGTAATCGACAATAGAATGAAATTGATGATTTTTGTTATTATTTGAATTTTTAATGGTTGTTAAAATATTAGATATTGATTTTTTAGCAGCATCTATCAAAGTTTTATAAATAGTTGTAGATGAATTTACTGCCATCATATTATCGGAAATAAAAGAGGATGCCTTCTGAATGTTTAAAATATAAAATTGACAGTCTTCATTTTCGAATAACTTTAAAGCGTAATTAATGGCATTTATAGAGTTTTTAGAGAAATCTGTGGGTAATAAAATATTTTTCATGACGCATACATTTAAATTTAAAATTACCACAATTAGCCCTTAAAAACTATGACAAAAATCAGTAAACGGAAACCATTAAAAAATAATAAATTAGCATAATAATTATTAGCATTGTATTTTCGGCACAATAAATGATTAATAGGTCGTTATAACCAAAACTATATTTTATGATTCGTATATCTTTATTGTTATTATTTTTTGTTTCGATAACAATTAATGCACAGAATAGCGCTATTGGCACCAATGAAAAACTAGCCTACACAGCATCTTACAACATGTCTGGAGTTTTAACGGATTTGGCCGAAGTTACTATGGAAACCAGCACCGTTAAAACATCGAAAGCTACACTTTTACGTTTAAAATGTAGAGCTTTTACTTATAGTAAATGGGATAGCTTTTTTAAAATTAGAGATTTATACGAAACTTATGTAAGCCCAAAAACCTTAACACCATACTTACATAACCGCGAAATTAATGAAGGTAGCTATTTTAAAAACATGAAATACACCTTTAGCCATAAAACCAATACCGTTAAAACTGTACAAACCAAGAAAAACAATTGGGTACAGAAAAAGACTGTAACAATTGGTGCTGATACTAAAGATATTATCTCGACTTTGTATAGTATAAGAACATTCGATTTAACAAACCTAAGTCCAGGAACAAGTAAAATATTTACTATACTATTTGATCGTGAAGAGGTAAAAGCTAAAGTAACTTATTTAGGAAAAGAAACCATATCAACAAAATTAGGTAAAAAGGCTTGTTATAAGTTATCTATGGGTTCTGCTAGTAATAATAAAGTAAACGGAACTATATGGCTATCTGCCGATGAAAACAAGATTCCTGTTTATGTGCAATTTAAAATTCCTGTTGGCACAGGCGAGTTAAAACTTAAATCTGCTTCTGGCTTAAAAAACTAAACATATAAAAATGAAAAAAGCATTTACAATTTTAGCATTAATAGCGTCGATATTCGCAGTTATTTTTTCTGTTTTACCTATTTCTAACCTAGCTATATTTCCTGCAATAGCAGCTTTAATATTTGGAATAATTGCCTTTTACTTATCTAAAAAAGAAGGTCAAGTAAAAAAAATAATTAAATTTACATTTCTATTAACTATTGTTGCTTTGGCACTTACAACGTACAAAGCCGTTTTTACAACTACTGAAATTGCGGACACCGAAGCCATTGAAGCTAAGGAAGTTAAACTTGAAGAAGAATCTTTAGAAGAATTAGAGGATTTGGATATTGAAATAGATGAATCTGAATTAGAAGACATTTCGTTTGAGTAGTAAGTAATTTCATCCCAAAATATATATATTTGCGTTAGTTTTTATGAAACTAACAAGCTATTAATTCCCCGCCCCTAACGAAATAATTTGATTGTGTAGTTACATGTTATTAATAATGACTTATTATACATGAAATTTATTGGAATACTCTCTTTATTTACATTGGTTGGCACGTGCTCTACGCCCAAATACATTGTGAAATTACAAAACCTTAAGGACGCTATTGTTTTATCAGACAGCACTATAGTAATGCAATACGCCAATAGCATTACTCAAAACGAGCTTAAAACGCATTTATATAAATTTACTTCCGATGATTTTGAGGGCAGAAAAGTTGGCGAACCCGGACAAAAACTAGCAGCCAATTATTTAAAATCATACTACATAGACGAGCAAATAAAATCGCCTTTAAGAAGCACTAATTACTACCAAACCATCCCAGAAAGCTTCTTTTCAAACCAATATAAAAGTTCTGAAAACGTGTTTGCCTATATTGAAAGCATAGAAAACCCTGAAGATATTATTATTATTTCTGCTCATTTAGACCATTTAGGTGTTAATGAAAATGGTAAAATAAATTCTGGTGCCGATGATGATGGCTCTGGAACTGTGGCTCTCCTAGAAATGGCGCAAGCCTTTAACTTGGCAAAGTTAGATGGTTACGGACCTAAACGCAGTATTTTATTTCTGCACTTAACAGCAGAAGAAATAGGAAAAAGAGGCTCTGAATATTATACCAACCACCCAGTTTTCCCTCTTGAAAATACAATAGCCAACTTAAATATAGATATGATTGGTCGTGTGGACGACTTACATAAAAACAAAAAAGACTATATATACTTAATAGGTGACGATAGGTTGAGTCAGGAACTTCATTTTATTTCTGAGGAAACAAATAACACCTTTTTTAATATAGACTTAGATTATAGGTATAATGCATTAAACGATACCAATAATTACTACTCCAGATCTGATCATTATAATTTTGCATTACACGACATACCTGTTATTTTTTATTTTAATGGCGAACATGCCGACTACCATAAAGAAACAGATACACCAGATAAAATTAATTATCAGTTACTAGAAAAACGAACCAAACTTATATTTGCTACCGCATGGCAAATCGCTAATCAAGACCACAGACTTGCTATTGATGCCGAAAATGAATTGTTAAAATAGACTGAAAACCTGCATGTCTATAAATACAATTTTGTAATATCGTAATATAAAAAATGATTTAACATGAAAACATTAGCCCTTTTAATTTGTGCTAGCCTACAAATAGCCTCTTGTAGCTCATCGCAAAATAAAAACAAAACAGAAAAAGAAACTACGCCTGAAACCTACGCGAACACAATAACTGCTAGCGAGCTTAAAACGATGCTTTACACCTATGCTTCTGATGATTTTGAAGGTAGAAAAACAGGAGAACCGGGACAGAAAAAAGCCATTGAGTTTATAAAAAGTAATTACCAATCCAATAACATTCCTTCCCCAATTGCAGAGGACGATTATTTTCAAGAAATTCCGGGAAGTTATTTTGGCAATAAAGTTAAAGATTCTGAAAATGTAATTGCTTATATAAAAGGAAGTGAAAAACCAGATGAAGTTATTATTATTTCGGCACATTTAGATCATATTGGTATATCTGGAAATGGCGATATTAATAATGGCGCAGATGATGATGGATCTGGAACCGTAGCCATTTTAGAAATTGCTGAAGCTTTTAAAGCCGCCGAAAAAGAAGGTAATGGTCCAAAACGTACCATTGTATTTTTACATGTTACAGGCGAAGAAATTGGACTTTACGGATCGCGCTATTACTCTGATGAAGACCCTATTTTCCCTTTAAAAAACACAGTAGCCAATTTAAATATAGACATGATAGGTCGTGTGGACCCAAAGCATGAAGCTAGTGGAGAAAACTACTTATACCTTATTGGTGCTGATAAATTAAGTAAAGAGTTGCATACTATATCTGAAGACGTTAATAAGAAATATTTCAATTTAGAATTCGATTATACATATAATGATGATAACGATCCTAATCGATTCTATTACCGATCGGACCATTACAACTTTGCTAAAAACAACATTCCTGTAATTTTTTACTTTAATGGTACACACGCCGATTACCACAAACCATCGGACACGCCAGATAAAATAAACTATGAATTTTTAGAAACCCGTGCTAAACTTATTTTCCATACGGCTTGGGAGCTAGCTAATAGAGAAGAACGCATTAAGCTTGACTAATAGTTAAATTAATTCCACAAAAAAAGCCTTTCAATTTCTTGAAAGGCTTTTACTTTTTGGGTGGAAGACCGGATTCGAACCGGCGACCCTTGGTACCACAAACCAATGCTCTAACCAACTGAGCTACAACCACCATGTGTTTTTTATCAAACTTTAAAAAAGTTTTTCAAAAAGGATTGCCCTAACTATCGAGTTAAAACCCTCCTTGCAAGTACATTTCTGTAATGCGTGTGCAAATGTAATTGATTTCATTCTTTATAACAAAGACTTTTTTTAAAATTTTTAGTTAAAAATGAAAATAATTTGCTCTAGAATTCTAACTACTTTAAATCGAACAAACTATCAACGGCTGCATAACGCTCTACCGTAAATCCTTCGGCATGCTCTACTCCTATTAATCGCCCTAAATCTCTAGACCTATAAATTATGCTATCTGTAAAGTTCTTACTCGATATAGGTGTTTGTGGTTCTTTACTATTCGCATCAAAAAACTGAGTTTTATATGCCAGTACAGCATCCATTTTTTTATCTATATACCCTGTAACATCAACAGATACATCAGGTTCTATATGTTTCCATTGTATATAATGATATACTTGCTTTGGTCGCCATGGTTTTTGTATTACGCCATCATCTTTAGTTTCAATTTTAATTAAACCACTTAAAAAACAAGCATCACTTACTAATTTACTGCCTTTACCATGGTCTATATGCCTATCATCAACAGCATTACATAATATAAGTTCTGGTCTATATTTTCTAATCATTTTAATAATAGCCAATTGGTGTTGTTTATCATTAACAAAAAAACCATCAGCAAATTCTAAGTTAGCACGCATGCTAACGCCTAATATTTTTGCAGCATTAAAAGCTTCTTCATCTCTAGTTTCTGCAGTACCTCGTGTACCTAACTCTCCTCTAGTTAAATCTATAATGCCTACTTTTTTACCTTTACTAACTTCTTTTGCTAGTGTTGCACCACAACCCAGTTCTACATCATCAGGATGTGCTCCAAATGCTAAAACATCTAATTTCATGTGTATATATTTATTGTTTTTTAATTGTTACCTAATAGTATCTATATGATCATCTTCTAAATATCGAACTATTAATAAGGATATTTAATGTATCTATTTAATTTTTTAATCCCATTTACGGATTCTATAAATCATTTAATTCATCTAAAACATAGAATATCGCAAAACTCTGTATAACGAAAACGTATTCGTTAACATTTTCTTTAATCATTTGATTATAAATATACCAAATACTTAAAAATAACGCCTTTACCTAAAGCATGACATTCGTCATAATTCTTACAGGATAATCACAGTAATTTTACTCTATAATTATTACGAACCCTATAGCAGTCAAAGCTAATAAAGAATTACAAGATATGATCTATTTAATGCTAACCATTTTAATTATTACTATTGGTCTCTTTGTTTGGGGAAAGTTTACACCAGATATTGTTGCATTAATTTCTATGTTAAGTTTATTCTTAACAGGAATATTAGATACTAAAGAAACCTTAAGTGGTTTTAGTAATCCTACTGTTATCATGATTGCTGCCTTGTTTATAATAGGAGAAGGTATTGCACAAACAGGCTGGACGGCTCTAGCGGGTAAAAAGTTTGTAGAATGGGCAGGAAAAAGTGTACCAAAGCTATTAGTAATCATTACACTTGGCGCAGGTGTTTTATCTGGTTTTGTTAGTAATACGGGTACAGTTGCTACCTTAATGCCACTTACCATTTCATCTGCTTGGAGCATCGGTACTTTACCTTCTAAAATGCTAATGCCTGTAGCCTTTGGATCTAATACAGGCGGTTTACTAACTTTAACAGGAACACCTCCAAATATTATAGCTAGTAATGCTTTAGTTGAAGCTGGTTTTGATGGGTTTTCATTTTTTGAATTCGCTCTTATAGGTTTACCATTACTTATTGTAGCCTTATTCTATTTTAGATATATAGGCTTTAAACTATTACCGGAAAACAAAACCAATAATAAACCTGTAAATATCGAGTCTACACTTCATAATTGGATTGAAGCTTATAAAGTACATAATGGATACTACAGATTACGTGTAAGATCAATATCACCTTTACTAAACACTAAAATAGATACTTGGGATCTTGAAAAAAACTTTAACATTTCTATTATTAGAATAAAAAGAAGACACCCTAGTGTATTAAAAAAAGTACCACAGTTTATAGAATTTCCAGATACTAATACAGAATTTCTATATCATGATATTATAACTGTAAAAGGAGAAACGGAAGATATAAACCGATTAATGATTACGTTTAGATTAGGACTTTTACCTCTTGAGCCGATTACAGACGAGCTTAAAAATAACTTAATTAATCAGGAGGTTGGTATGACCGAAGTTATTGTAAACCCGAACTCTATGTTAGTGGGTCGAAAATATAACTTAAGCTCTTATTTTAATCGTTTTAATCTGCAATTACTAGCTATTTCTAGAAATAGACAACCCATTTTAGACAAAGAGATTACGGTAAAATCTGGCGATGCGTTTTTAATTAGAGGTACTTGGGAACATATTGAAGACTTAAAAAAACAACATGAAAACTTAGTCATTATTGGAAGTCCAGAAGGCATGGCTAAAAACGTAGAAAACCTTAACTACAAATCATTTATTGCCTTAGGTGCTTTAATTCTCATGATAATATTCATGGTTTTTAAAATCGTACCAGGATCTATAGCAGCACTGCTATCTGCTGGTATAGTATTGCTAACAGGTTGTGTACCTATTTCTAAAGCCTATAAAGGCATTAGTTGGACTAGTGTAGTTATGATTGCAGCTATGATACCTATGGGTATTGCGCTTCAAAAAACAGGAACAGCTCAATTAATAGCAAGCGGACTTGTAGAGTATTTAGGCGCTATACACCCTATACTTTTATTAGGCGGTGTGTTTTTACTAACTACAACGTTTAGTCAGGTTATAAACAACTCTGCAACGGCAGTATTAATGGCACCAATAGCCATACTAGCAGCAAGCTCATTAAACCTATCACCAGAACCCTTTATGATTGTTGTAGCTATAAGCGCATCAACAGCCTTTTTAACGCCTATAGGAACAACCACTAATGCTATGGTAATGACGGCAGGCGGATACAAATTCATGAACTATTTAAAAGTGGGAGCACCATTGCTATTCATTTTTTTCATAATCACTTTAATACTAGTGCCAATTATATGGCCATTTTAAATAATAATTAATAGGAACCTTTAAAATCAATAAAAATGGAAACAACAGTAACAAAAAATCCAAGCTTAGAGCAATATGGACTAAAAGATGTGACGGTTAACTGGAATTTATCACCAGAGGAATTACAAAAAATCACAGTTGATAAAGGTATGGGGAAAGAAACAGCTAATGGCACCCTAGCAGTAAATACTGGAAAATTTACAGGACGTTCACCTCAAGATCGTTTTATTGTAAAGGATGATTATACAGCAGATAAAGTATGGTGGGGTAAAACAAACAAACCTGTTTCTACTGAAAACTTTAATAAATTAAAAGACGAAGTCACTAAATACCTTTCTGGAAAAGAAATTTATGCTAGAGATGGTTATGTATGTGCAGACCCAGAATACAGAACTAATATTAGAACTGTAACCGAATTACCGTGGTCTAACATGTTTGTATACAATATGTTTTTGAGGCCTAGCGAAAAAGAGCTGGAGAATTTTAAAGAGGATTGGCTAATTCTTTGTGCTCCTGGATATGTATGTCCAAACCCAAAAGATTTTGGTATTCGTCAAGGTAATTTTTCAATACTAAACTTTACCCAAAAAATAGCATTAATTGGAGGATCTGCTTATACAGGAGAAATGAAAAAAGGTATTTTCTCTGCATTAAATTTAATTTTACCAACAGAACGTAATGTATTACCAATGCACTGTTCTGCTAATGTAGGTAAGTTTGGAGATACTGCAATTTTCTTCGGATTATCAGGAACAGGAAAAACAACTTTATCGGCTGATCCAGAGCGTAAGTTAATTGGAGATGACGAACACGGTTGGACAGCAGACAATAATATTTTTAATTTTGAAGGTGGTTGCTACGCCAAAGTAATAGACTTATCTGAAGAAAAAGAACCAGATATATTTAGAGCGGTTAAACCTGGAGCTATTCTTGAAAACGTGGTTTTTAAAGACAATGGAGAACCAGATTATCTTGATAGTAGCATTACTCAAAATACACGTGTAAGCTACCCTATTCATCATATTGATAATATTCAAGAAACGCTTTATGCTAACAACCCAAAGAATATTTTCTTTTTAACTTGTGATGCTTTTGGTGTTTTACCTCCTGTATCTAAATTAACTCCGGGACAAGCTGCTTATCATTTTATCTCTGGATATACTGCTAAAGTAGCTGGAACAGAAGCTGGAATTACCGAGCCTGTACCATCATTCTCTGCATGTTTTGGCGAACCTTTTATGCCATTACACCCAACAGTTTACGGCGAAATGCTTAGTAAAAAAATGACTGAAGCTGGAGTAAACGTTTGGCTAATTAATACAGGATGGAGCGCAGGACCTTACGGTGTTGGATCTCGTATAAAATTAAAATATACCAGAGCAATGATTACTGCTATTCTTAATGGTGAATTAGACAATGTAGATTACGAACAAAACTTTATTTTCGGTTTATACATGCCTAAATATTGTCCTGGTGTACCTTCTGAAATTTTAGACCCTATGAACACTTGGTTGCAAAAGGGAGCCTATGTTGGGAAAGCTATTCATTTAGCACACTCATTCCACTTAAACTTTGAGAAATTTGCTCAACATGCATCTGATCAAATTATTGAAGGTGGACCGCTAATTGATGAACACCATCACTTAAACGAACACTTTTAATAGGTTCTTATTTAGTTGTAAAAGGAGCTCTTTCATTTTGAGCTCCTTTTATTTTTTATCCTATTTCAAATTCTAGTTGTTATAAAAGCATATATTATGAAGTATTTACTAATTGTGATACTATTAAGTATTTCTGTTTGTAATGGTTACTCACAATCTAACCAAGAGGAAAAAACAGGTTCATGGTTTACTTATGCAGGCACACATCGTGTATCCGATAAATTAAGTGTAAGTACACTCTCGCAAGTTTGGATGTTCGAATTAGCAGAAAATTTTAATTTCATTCTACTTTATGGTGGTATAAATTATAAGGTATCTCCAAACCTAACCACATCGTTAGCGTATGGATATGGAGATATTGATGGTGGTTTTTATACCGATAAACCACATACTTACGAGAATAGAATATTTGAACAGGTAACTTTTAAGCATAAAGTGTCAACCCTTCCTTTCGATCATCGATTTAGAGTAGAACAGCGCTTTTTTCATAAATATGATTTTAAAAGTACATCTCACCGATTTCGATACAGATTAGGAACTAAATTAACTTTAAATAAAAGTTTATTCATAAGGTTGAATAATGAGTTTTTAGTCACCCTTGAAAGTGATATTCTTACAGAAAACAGGCTATACACCGCATTAGGAATTAACATCTCAAAATCTTGCAATGTCCAACTAGGCTATTTAAACAGAAAAATAAACGGTTTAAACCTGCATAGATTGCAAGCTGGACTCTATATTAAAACAGACCATAGAAAGAAAAAACAATAAGCTAAATCGGATTAAAACGTAGTATGCAGTAAGATTACTTTACAAGCTTATTTAAAAGTCCACGCCACCATGCGGGATATTTTATTGCCTTGTCCCATATTTATGGTTTTAATATTGGTAGCTCCTAATTTTTTTAACGAGGCGTACATGCCTTTTACTAAATCCTTTTTAGAAATTAAAGTCGTAAACCATTCGCACTGGTCTTTAAACAAAGAACTTTCATATAAATACGTATGTAAAAAAGCTTTTTCGCCACCTTTATACCACAACTCGTTTTGAGTTCCAGAAAAGTTTCTTACCGGTTTTAATGCATCCATATTTAAACCTTTAAGTTTTCTAGCATTAGCCTCTAAAGCTTCGGCTTCCGATTTATAAAACGGCGGGTTACAAATAGATACTGAAAACTTATCGGTATCTTTTAAAACACCTTGAAATATTTGAGAGGCATCACTTTGATATCTCAGGCTGACAACATTATCAAGCTTGTTATTAGCAATAATATTTTGAGCATGTTTTAAGGCTCCTTTATCAATATCTGTAGCTACAAAACTCCAATGATATTCGGCTTGTCCTATAAGTGGATAAATACAACTCGCTCCCGTTCCAATATCCAAAACTTTAATATTACCCATAATATTTGATGCTTTTAATACATCGGAAATATGATGAATATAATCTGCTCGCCCAGGAATTGGAGGACATAAATTAGTTTCTGGAAAGTCCCAAAATACTATATTATAATGCTTATAAAGTAAAGCCGTATTAAGTGCTTTTACTGCTTTAGGATTTGAGAAATCTATAGTTTTTGTTTCATATTTATTTGTAAAAACAAAAGGTGCTAACCCCGGAAATGATTCACTTAAAGCATCTAAATTGTATCCTGACTTATGTTTGTTATTTGGGTGTATTTGGGCTGAATTCTTGATAGCTGTAGTTTTAAAAAAAGGGTTAATGCATACTATTTGATGCTGCACAAAGTTATGAATAACATACTACATCTCCATACTTTTAATGAATTGGAAATAAACCATAATTCTACGATTCCTTAGGAATTGAAAAACTAAACGTGGTTCCTTCACCTTTTTCTGATGTAAACCATATTTTACCTGAATGAGCTTCAACAATTTTTTTACAATGTGCTAAACCAATACCAGAGCCCTCGTACTCTAAACGGGAGTGCAAACGTTGGAAAATATCAAACACACGATCTTGATATTCCTTAGCTATACCAATACCATTATCGGTAACAGAAAATACCCAGTATTTTTGATCTTTCATTAAAACGCTATCTGTTTCATGAATCTCATTACATGTTATGTCTATAATAGGTTTGGCACCTGGATTTCTAAACTTTATACCATTAGTTATCAAGTTTTGAAACAACAATCGTAATTCCACCTCATTACCTTTTACAGTCGGTAAAGCAGCATAATTAATCTCGGCATTAGAGTTTTTGATGGTGTTTTGAAGGTCGTGTGTTAACACATCTAAAAGCGGCATACAGTTAACATCTTCATACTCTTTAGAGCGTCCCAATCTGGAATATTGTAAAAGTTCGTCAATTAACTTTTTCATTCTTACACTACCCTCTTTAATAAACCCAAGCATCTGCACGCCATCCTCATCAAATTTACTTTCATATTCCTCATTAATAATATCTATAAAGCTAGATATAGTATTTAAAGGCTCTTGTAAATCATGACTTGTTATATAGGCAAATTGCTCTAATTCTTTATTTTTCAAAGATAATTGTCTAGACTGCTCATTTATCTCAATATGCTGTGCATTTAAACGAATATTTAATTTCTTATTTTTAATGTAAGCCACCAATAAAGACATACTTAATATAAGAAGTAAAGTAGACAGGATTGATAGTACAATATTTTGCTTTCTTTGTGTATCAATTATAATGTTCTTTTCTTGTAAAATGGCTGTTTTTTCTTGAATATCACTACTTTGATCGTTCAATATTTTTTGTTGATATTGAATTCGAGTATTTATAGAATCTATTTTATTTTTCTGAAAGTTTAACCGCGCTATCTGCTCATTAATCTTGCGTTCATTTTCGCGTTCTATCGTTATAATTTCCTCTAATTTCTTATTCTTTAATTCGCCTTCAAGAAATAAAGAGTTTATAGAATTATCCTTTTCGGCAAGTGCTTCTTCCTTCTTATTCAAACTATCTATATGGCTTCCAATGGTTTTAATCTGCTCTTTAATAATTTCTTTTTGCTGATCGTTTTCCCTACTAACCACATACAATTTTTGTTCTGCTTTTTTATAAAGTTTCTCTTTAAGCTCTGTAGAAGTCACAGCATAACTAGCCAAGGTAGAAACCATTTTAAGGTTAGCCTCTCTAAAATACATTCTATTAATATCGTAACTGTAAGTTTCACCTACTTGAACCATATTAATCATGGAAGAATTGGTTGGATAGCCCTCAGTAATAATTAAAATTTTATTACCAATTGTGGCCTCAAGAATATCTTTTAATAAATACTCGTATGCTGTATTAACGTAGATAACATTAAAGTTTTGAATTTCTCCAATACCCATAACCCTTTTTACATCAATAAGCTTATCAAAAAGGCGTTTGTTCTCTGCAACTTTATTAAGATTATTATAAATAGACTCGGTTCCAAGAATACCAATTTTAAAAGTTTCAATATTATCTAAATTAGGCCATCTTACCTGCTCCGATAAGTTTAAAATCATAAAGGAACGTTGATCTTCAATAGGTATATCTTCTGAAGATTTAGTGTCTTGAGCGAAAGAAACAAAAGTGCTAAACACCACAAATAAAATTGAAGCATTTAATTTTGAAATTTTCAAATTAAAATAAGGTATTTTATTTAAAAATAGCGCTATTAAACTTGTAAAAATTTTAATTACAACTTTCATTAAATCGATAATTGGGGAATTATTTATAAAAGTTTTTTTGACTTCTAGTTTTTTAAAATTTTATTAATCTCTGTTTTTGTTAACACTTTGCTATTTATTACTTTAACATAATTATAATGCGCTAATTTTTTAAGCTTATCATCGGATAAAACGACGCTCATCATGACATAGATTTTAGTGTTATTTGTTTCACCTTCTAGCCAACTTTCGTATGCCTCTAAAAACTGAAAACCATCCATGACAGGCATATTAATATCTAAAAAAATAAAATCTGGCTGACTATTGTTTCGGATATACTCTATGGCCTTCAAGCCATTTTCCATAACTTTAATATCATGATCAACCTTATTTCTTTTTAAAATAATTTGATTGTAAAAATTAGTTGCCCTATCATCGTCTACTAGAAGTATTTTGCCCATATATATAACATTCTAAATAAACTTTAAACTTTTTGTAGGACAGAATCTAACGCTTTTACATTTAATGGTTTTCTTAAAAAATCTAGTAGTTTACCATTATTTTCAAATCTTTTTAAATCTCCTGGATCGTCAGATGAGGAAAGAATAATCACCTTAATTTGATTTACTAAATTTTCATCTAGGGTATAAAACTCTTCTAAAAACTCCCAACCATTCATAGCTGGCATGTTAATATCTAAAAAAATTAAATTCGGAATATTTTCGGTTTCAGTACAGCAACCTTCAAGAAACTCCATAGCTTCAAAACCACTGTGTTTCAAATAAATAGACTCAATGTTTTCACGTCCTTTAGCTAAATGTTTATTTAAAAAATTAGTAGCCTTATCATCATCAATAAATAGAATTTTTATTTTTTTTTGGTCACTCATTTAATTATAAAAATAGATAATAGTTTATAGATGTTTTCTGTCATTTACGGAAGGCAATTTAGTATTTTTTTTCGACATAATACATTTTTTTACGTCAAAACACCATTTTTTAAAAAACAAAGGTGTATTTAACACTTCTTTCTTGGTCATTAGGCATTTAAATTACAATCTAATATCTTCGTGAAAAAATTTTCTATGCTTAAAGCTGTTATTTTTGATATGGACGGAGTTATTATTGATAGCGAACCCATGCACAACAAAGCCTATCATGATATGTTTAATGAAGTTGGCATTAATGTTTCAACAGAACTTTACGAATCATTCACAGGACAATCTACAATTAATATTTGTAAACGGTTATGCGACCACTTTAATTTAGAGCAGGCCCCAGAAACCTTAGTTGCTTTAAAACGTAAGTATTATAAGCACTTTTTTTATAGTAATTCTGATTTAGGCCTTATTGATGGCGTTTTAGATTTAATTAAGGATTACCATAAAAACGGACTGACTTTAGTTTTAGCATCGTCTGCAGCTATGACCAGTATTAATCAAATTTTTGATCGTTTTGATTTAAGCCAGTATTTTATCGATAAATTAAGTGGTGGCGATTTAAAACAATCGAAACCACATCCCGAAATTTTTATAAAAGCTGCAGCAGCCTCTGGTTTTAATAAAGAAGAGTGTATGGTTATAGAAGACTCTACAAACGGAATTACAGCGGCAAAAGCAGCAGGTATTTATTGTGTTGGATTTGATAGTTTCCACTCTAAAAACCAAGACTACTCTAAGGCCGATATGGTTATTAAAGATTTTAAGGATATTCGTTATAACAAAATATCAAATGTATTTAACTAAAAAAAGAAGCGCCATAGTGCTTCTTTTTTTATATGTATTACTAAATTGGTTTTAAGCATCTTCTTTTCCTGCTCCAAATAATTTCTTTCTAAAACCGCTAAATAAGGCTACGGCTCCAATAGCTATAAATTTCCAGAATTTTAATATTACAGCAAAAAATCCTGCTTTGGCTAAAATCTTACCTGCTATTAATCCGCCTATACCGTAAGCAGCAACTTTATCAATATCTGGGTTAAAATCGCTATATCTATTTCCTGCTGTAAATTCTACACTATGTATAATATTATCTCTATCGGCGTTAAAGGCATCTAACATATCAATATCTCCAATAGCATTTAAGTTTAAAAAACCATTTCTACCAAGAACACGAATGTTATAATTAAGCGTATTAACATCGTAATCTTCAAACTTTAATTCTTTTGCCCAATGTAATTTTTTATTGTCTTGATCATAATAAGGTGGCGATGCCCAACCTACTAATTCCATGGTTGGATATCCTTGTGCTGTACGTTGCGGATTATCAACCTTAATGTCTTCTTGCATTTCTTCCAGCAAATCGTCATAATCTAAATCTTCGGCATCTTCATCTTCTATATAACCTTCATCAGAATACTCAATTTCTACGGCATAAGTAAACTCATCGTGCATGGGTGTCATAGCTTCCGGAAAGAGCAACCCAAGTGGTTCGCTAGGTGGGTTTCCCCATAAATCGGTTAATACACGCTTGCTTTGTTCGCCATCTAAAAATTTAAAACCTTTTGGTACATTTAGTATAGCCATACCATCATTTAGTATAACTTCGCCATATTGGTAGGTAAAGCTATTATTAATACTGTCTAAGGTTTTCTGGTAACTTTCGGCATCAAAAGTTGTTGTTTCTGTCTCTTCTTGTGCATTAATTTGAATAACAAAAAAACACAAAAACGCTGTAATAAGTTTGTTCATAATTTTGGGTGATTAGTTAATTTTAAGCGTCAAAAATAGCTTTTATTCTTTATCACTCGAATTTTCTTTCATCTTTTTAATGATGTTTTTAAGCTTTTCTTTCCTTAATTGCGCTTCAGTTTTCTTTTTATTTTTTTTCTGAGCCATTAATTTAGAATGCTTCGCTTTGTTTTTCGTATTCTTTTCTCGTCCTGTTTTTGCCATGATATTACATCGTGTTTTTTAGAGCCTATAAAAACTCTAAAGGTTATTAATTGGCACTATTATTTTGCTTTAATATAGCATTTTGTTCTTGCATTAACTCGTTAAGGTTCGATAACAACTCAATATCCTTTGGTGTCACTACAGTTTTATCTTTGGCATCATGCGATTTGTTTTTAAGCCTATTCATAAATTTAACCACAATAAAAACAGTAAAACCAATAATTAAAAAGTCCAAAAACGCTTCGCTTAATGCGCCATAACCAATAGCAACCTCTTCGGTTACAATAGTGCCACTAGCATCTGTTACAGCTTCTCGCAAGATAAAACGTTTGTTAGCCATATTAACACCATCGGTTAATAAAGATAATGGCGGTAAAAATACTTTTTTAACCATCACATCTATTACCTTATTAAAAGACGCTCCAATTATTATACCTATAGCCATGTCCATCATATTACCTTTAACAGCAAACTCCTTAAATTCTTTAAATAACTTCATATATATTTTTTTATGTTCTGCGACAAAGATATTAGATTGTACTTTTCTTTATTACTTCTTTTAATATAAAAAATACTCTAAATGCTTTAAGCTAATAGCCTTATTAAAATGGTGATTTTAGACTATTATGGGTTTTACTAATAATTTAACATATAATCAAAAAAGCTAATAATTTAAAATATTAACTAATTAACTAATATTAAGAATTATTAGCTTTAAAGATAATAATTTTGCAATTTCAAATAATAAGTAATACATTTGAGTATAATATGTTACAAATTTTATGACCAGCATAATAACAGGCGATATAATAAACTCTAAAAAGAGCGATCCTAAAAAATGGCTACAAGCACTTAAATCTATTTTAAGCAGTTTTGGTAAAACACCATTACATTGGGATATTTACAGAGGCGATAGTTTTCAATTAGAAATAAAACCCGAACAAGCCCTACACGCCTGTATACTAATTAAAGCCACTATAAAACAATTTGATAATATAGATGTTAGGCTTGCTATTGGCATAGGCGATAAAACCTATAATTCTCCAAACATAACCGAATCTAACGGAACTGCCTTTGTAAACTCTGGCGAGTGTTTCGAGCAGTTAAAAAAAACAACACTAGCCATTAAATCGCCATTCCTGTCTTTGGATGCTGCCATAAATATTATGTTAGAGTTGGCACAATTAACTATAAACAATTGGTCTAGCACCTCAGCAACACTAATAAAAACAACTTTAGAAAACCCGAACCTCAACCAAAACCGAATAGCCGAAATTTTAAACAAAACTCAAGGCAATATTAGCCAAGGCTTAAAACGCGCTGGTTACGACGAAATTTCAAAACTATTACACTACTACACCACCCAAATACAAAGTCTATGTTAGCATTAGCCATAAAATTTATACTTGCACACGTAATTGGCGATTTCCTATTTCAGCCCTATAAATGGGTACAACACAAAGAAACCCACAAACATAAATCCAAATATTTATACTGGCATATCATAGTACATATGTTAGCGTTACTCGTTGTGCTTCAGTTCAATTTTAAATATTGGCTAGCCTTACTAATTATACCAATTTCGCATTATATAATCGATATAATAAAACTTCATCTTAAAACAAAAACAAACCACCGCATACTGTTTGGGCTAGACCAATTAGCGCACCTTATAGTACTAGCGCTCGTAATAAAAATATACCAACCCTACCCCATCCAAATCGACAGTCTATTTACACCAAAAATCCTATTATTTATAACTAGTTTACTGTGCATCACTAAAGTATCGTCCATTATAATGAAAACCATAATTTCAAAATGGGATTTATCAGAATATAATAAAGAAGCCTCTCTAGCCGATGCCGGTGCCTATATAGGCATTCTTGAACGCCTATTCGTATTCATGTTTATCATAACAAACCACTGGGAAGGAGTAGGTTTTTTAATAGCCGCCAAATCCGTATTCCGTTTCGGCGATTTATCAAAAGCCAAAGACCGCAAACTCACCGAGTACATTCTAATAGGCACACTCTTAAGTTTCGGGTTAGCTATAGCCTTCGGAATAAGCTACGAGTACGTTTTAACTTTAATAGAAAAATAAATTAGGGCGTTACCACACCCTTCGTCTGCGCTCAGAGCAAGCGGACGGGCTTTACGCTGTATCTTTTTTTGCCATTTATGGCAGCAAAAAAAGGATGCCGCTGCAATCCCTAACGCGGGTTACAATTTGCCATAGGCAGTCACCCATATACAGATAACCAACCTATTTAAAATAAATACATATAGAAAAATAAGCGGATTACTTCTTATAATACTTAGCATAGCCACGGTAGGCAAAAACCCCTAATACAGCCACTAAACCACAAGCAAAACTAATAAATTTAACACTTACAATTTGGTCGCCACTAGCATAACTGTGTAAACCAGCTAAGTAGAAATTCACACCAAAATACGTCATTAAAATACTAGCAAAGGCCACAATAGACATCAGGTTAAAAAACCAACGTCCGCGTAGTCCCGGAACCAAACGCATGTGAATTACAAAAGCATAAATCATAATACTAATAAGCGCCCAAGTTTCTTTTGGATCCCAACCCCAATAACGTCCCCAACTTTCGTTAGCCCACATACCACCTAAAAAATTTCCAATGGTAAGCATTACTAAACCAACCGTTAAGGCCATTTCGTTTATAATGGTTAACTCCTTAATATTTAAATCCATTTTGGCCTTGTTAGCCTTATTAGTAAAAATCATAAGTATTAACGAAACCACACCTAAAATCATACCTAAAGTAAACGGACCATAACTTGCCACAATTACCGCAACATGTATCATTAACCAATAGCTATTTAAAACAGGCTGTAAGTTTGCAATAGCAGGATCCATCCAATTCCAGTGCGCAATCATTAAAATCATTGCAGTAACAAAAGCCGATGCCGCAATGGTAAGATTAGAAGATTTCATTTTAAAAAACCCAGCTACTTTTGATGGAAATGTTGTTGATTTTTGATTAGAATCTTTTTTATGAATTTTACTAATACCTGTAATTAACCCAAACAACATGGTAGACCAAGCTACATAAATCATAGACTCGTAAGCATCACTCCAAGGTGCATGTCCAGAAATATACCAACGTGTTATTAAACCTGCCGTGTGCAAAACAAACAAGCCAATTATTACAAATTTTAATACAGAAACTGAAACATTTACAAACTTCCTTTTATCGTTAAATATTTGTACAATCAACAAGACAAACAACAAACTACCCGCATACATATACCAACTAAAAAGCTTCTTAAAAATGTCGTACTTATTGTAAAGCACCTCGGTATATACCTTATCATCACTAAGCATAACATCGCCACCATAACGGTGTTGTGTTTTACTAAATGCTTCCAGTAGTTTATTAGCTTCGGTAAAATCACCAGTACGTATTGCTTGGTTTAAAGTATATAAATAGGCTCTAAACCCATTGTTTACAAAGTTAGAATACAAAGAGTCTTTAATTACAGACGTATCCTTTTTATAATCGAAATTCGAAATCCATTTATTGTTATCATCATTAGGAATAGGAAAAATCTTTAAAGACATCCCTTCTATGGTGTTGTACAATAAATTAACACGTTGGTCGGTTTCTTTAAATTCCTTTTGAAAACCATTAGGTACTTGTGCCTTATAAGCTTCATCTAAAAACGGTGCTAATTTATATTCTCCTCTATCCGAAAAGAAATCTGCCAAAGGCACATAACTAACATCTTTATTAGCCCCCAAAAGACGCCTAATAGAATCACCCTTTTTAGGTTTTAAATAAATAATAGGTACATTATACCAAAGCATAGGGCTTTCTTGTATAGACAAAAATACTTGGTTAGCATCAAAATCGCCATAGGTATCATGTTTGCTTAATTTTCTAAGCATTTCCGATGCATACGTATTAACAGGCATCATACGTCCGCTTAAATCCTGAATCACTAAATGACCAAATTTATCGGCGTGCGCTTTAGGCGCAATATTAGCTTTAAGAATAGAATCTATTTGTGCTTTTGTAGGTTGCGAATGGTCATGACCATCGCCTTCATGATGCTCATGTGCTTGCGCCATAGCATTTAAGCTAAAACACAATACCAAAATGGTAAGCAGTTTTTCCTTTTTTGCTTTTACTTTTTCTAACTGGCGCTTAATTTCTCCAAATCGAGAATGCTTAGAAAACAAAATAGCCATTAATCCAAAATATAACATATAATACCCTAAATAGGTAATTAAAGAACCCCAATAATCATGATTTACAGAAAGGATTGTTCCTTTTTCGTCTGGATCAAATCCCGATTGAAAAAATCGATAGCCGTCGTGATCCAAAATATTATTCATAAATATTTTATAGTCGAAATTTTCGCTTCTATCATCTATAACCGTTACTTCGCTTGAATAAGCCGAATAACCACGCTCAGTACCCGGATAACGTTCCGCTTCAAAATCGTTAAGCTTTATCGAGAATGGTAGGTCTAA
Source organism: Algibacter sp. AS12 (assembly GCF_046736315.1). Lineage (NCBI taxonomy): Bacteria > Pseudomonadati > Bacteroidota > Flavobacteriia > Flavobacteriales > Flavobacteriaceae > Algibacter > Algibacter sp. AS12. Next base: position 3,074,994 of record NZ_CP151841.1, on the reverse strand, counting down.
AACTTTAGAACCATATTTAAAAGCAAAATCTAAACCACCAACTTGTATTTGTTTAAAGCTACTGTTAGTGCCTTTTCCTCCTAATAAGCCAACGCGTTTTGTTTCGCCATTAGTAGTCACTTTTAAAACTAAACCATCTTCGTCGTTTTTAAGAAATTGTGCTTTTTGAACCACATCGAAAACACCTTTAACAACAGGTTTCGGAAACACCATTTGCATATCGCCAATTTTATAAAGCGATCTTAAAACTAAAGGTTGTAAACTATCTTTTACCAAAAGGCCTTCTGCTCTTGTGGCCATGGTCATGTAAGAGCCTTCAAACGGCGATTCTATGGTTAAACCACTATCGCTATAATTTATATTAATAGCGCCTTTAGCTGGATTGTTTAAAGTAAAAATAACATTATGAATACTAGCTTGCTCACCTAGTTTTAAAAAGTGATTATGCGCACCGTTACCGCCTGCTTCTACAATTTTTAAATATTCCTCTCCATTTTCGTCTGAAATAACATCTTCTTCGGCGCTTACTATAAACTTTTCTAACTCGATAGTTACAGGTTGTTCTCCGTATTGGGTATCGACTCTATAATGATTTTCTAAACGTGCAGAAAAATCGACCTCGCTCTCAATAGGCAAACGTTGTGGTACACCGTCAATTTTATAATCGCCATCTATGTATGTGGTAATGTATGTTTTTTGCGAAAGAAATGTATTTTCGGTGGCGCCTTCTCTTATGGCCATCATACCCTCAAAACTAGCATAGCGAGTAATAAATGCTCCTATTAGAATAAAAATAAAAGACCCATGTAAAATAAACGTTGCCCATTTTTCTTTTTTATAAAGCTTGTATCTAAATACATTACCTATAAAATTTATAACAAAAAATACCATAATAGCCTCGAACCACCAGGCATTATAAATTAAGTTTCTGGTGTATGGTGTTGGAGATGTTTCTTGTCCTGCATCTAAAATTGTTCCGGTTGCCATGGCAACAGCAAAAGCAATAAATAAAACAGCAGTAAGTTTTGTAGAAAATAAAATATTGGCTAGCTTTTTTTGCATAATCAGAGCCCTTTTTTAAGGTTGTGCAAATTTAAGGATTAATGTTTATTTGGAAGTGTTAAATTCTTCTAAAAGTTTGAGGAATTGATAATAACAGAAGAAGTTAGATATTAGACTAAAAACCACTAAAATTTTACAGAGATACTCTCTATTAAAGCTAATGAAAAAGTAATAAAACAATCTTACAACTTAATCTTATTTTTTTTGACGTGTAAAAGCTATAAAATTAACTTAATGAATACCGAGACTGGTTAATAACCTTAGCCTACTTTGATCTTGCTTCGAAAATTTTTAAATATAAAAAAGATCCCATTTTGCGCGTACGACGTTTAGCGTTTTCGGTAACTTCGCCTTCAAAGAGTTCTTCTAAGGTTTCGAACCATAGGTTTAGCCATAGCCCAAAGTGTAATTCTGTAATACTATTGTTATTGTCTTTATCTACTTTTACATGGGCTTGTAGTGGATCGCCTTGGTATTTATGCTCTAGCTTACGTGTCATGAACAGGCTGGTTTCCCAAAAGGTGGTTAGTCTTTCTAAATGGGCGTCCCAATCCTTTATTACATCGTTGAAAAAAGGGCCTAAAACATTATGCCCTCTAACTTTTTTATAAAATGAAGTGACTAATAAAGCGACGTCTTCTCGGGTTTGTATATCGGTTTTCATAGTATTGTAAAATTAAGCTATTTTTTTAGGTAGAGTTGATAAAGCTTTAAAATGTCTGATGGATTTATTAACATGAAAAAGCCTTTGAAACTATAAACTACTCTGGCAAACAAGCGCGCAAGGGATAGTAAAGGAAAGCCCACAGCCCGACGTAGGAGGTGCGAGGACTTGTATTGGATAGCCCGACCCTTTTGGGATGCGCCCAAAAATAAATAATTTGGTTGTCTGTTTTTGAGAATTCATTAGTACTTTTGCAACATGATTTCAGTAGTAATTTTAGGTGCTGGCAATGTAGCCACACATTTATTTAAGGGGTTTGAAAAAACCAACGATGTTTCTGTTGTGCAATGGTATAACCGAAATGCGTCTAGTTTACAACCGTATAGCCATTTGGTTGATGTTACCGATAATTTAGAGGCTTTAAAGGACGTCGATGTATACATTATTGCGGTTAGTGACGATGCTATTTCTGAGCTTTCTAGCAGTTTACCTTTTGAGGATAAATTGGTGGTTCATACTTCGGGGAGCGTTAGTGTTTACGATTTGGATATGAAACTAAAACGCGGTGTTTTATACCCATTACAAAGCTTTAGTAAGGCGGCTAAATTAGATTTTGCTAATGTGCCAATTTGCATTGAAACGATTGATAAAAAAAGCTATCCTCTACTTAAAAAGGTAGCTGTAAGTCTAGGCAGCCCTACAAAGCGAATTAATAGCGACCAAAGGCGTGTACTGCATTTAGCGGCTGTTTTTGTAAATAATTTTACAAACCAACTGTACCGCATAGGGCATGAAATTACCGAAAGCGAGGGTGCCGAATTCGATTTACTAAAACCGTTAATTAAGGAAACGGCAAGTAAAATTGAGGATATGTCGCCGTTTAAAGCACAAACAGGTCCTGCTAAACGCAACGATAAAAAGACTATTAAAAAGCATTTAAAACAATTAGATAACGAGCACCATAAAGCGGTTTACGAATTGCTTACCGACTCTATAAAACGTACTCATGGAAGAAAAAAGTTATAAGGAATATTTAAAGCACATTAGCACATTTATTTTTGATGTTGATGGCGTACTTACAGACGGAACGGTTACCGTAACCTCTACCGGCGAATTGCTAAGAACCATGAACATTAAAGATGGTTTCGCCTTAAAAACGGCTATAGACCAAGGGTTTAATGTGTGTATTATTTCGGGAGGATCTAACGAAGGTGTACGTATTAGGTTGAGTGGTTTAGGTATTACCGATATTTATTTAGGCGCCCACAATAAAATTGAACAGCTTAATGACTATTTTAGTAAAAAGAATATTAAGGCTGAAAACGTGTTGTATATGGGTGATGATATTCCGGATTATCCTGTAATGGAACTTATTGGTTTACCGTGTTGCCCGCAGGACGCTGTGCCAGAAATTAAAGGCATTTCTAAATACATTTCTCATAAAAAGGGTGGTAAAGGAGCTGTTAGAGATGTTATTGAACAAGTGCTTAAAGTACAAAGCAAATGGAATGGTAATTTTAATGCTAAATATGATTAGTTACAATTTTGGCAAGACAACAAAGAAGACATAGCACTAGTTTTGGTTACATTGGTTTTGGCAACAACCAAAGTGTTTTTAACCAATCTACCACAAAAGCATTTTCGAGCTTAAAGGAAAAGCTAGATAGTGAAACTTTTTTACATCATAACGTTCATTTTCTTCATAAAAAACTTACTAAAGCCGAAAAAGAAGCCATAAAAGCACGCATAAGAAAACAAGAAAAAATTAGAACAAAAAAAACCATAGCACTATTTATTATTCTTGCTATTCCTATTTTCTTTTTCGTGAAATTCTTTTTTGATAAACTCGCATCAAACCTTTAATTTTTGAATGTTTTAAACCTTATCCGCTGGAAAAATTTATTGATGATTGCCTTGGTGCAACTCCTCATTAAATATGCGTTTTTGGAACCTTTTGGTGTTGAAACCACTTTAGATAGTTTTGGTATTACTCTTTTAATTATAGCAACTACTTGCATTGCCGCTGCAGGAAATATTATTAACGATATTTACGATGTGGAAACCGATTTGGTAAACAAACCAAACCGCGTTATTATTAACAAACACATTTCTGAAAAAACAGCCTATACCCTATTTATAATTTTTAATGTAATTGGTGTTAGTATTGGCTTTTATTTATCGCATGTTGTAGGTCGCGCTCCGTTTTTTACCATATTCGTACTTATTTCCATATTGCTTTATGTGTATGCTACCTATTTAAAAGGCACACCTTTGTTTGGCAATATTGTTATTTCCTTTTTGGTAGCGTTGAGTATTATTATTGTAGGCGTTTTTGAATTAATTCCAGTAATGACCGCCTCCAACCAAGACATTCAAACAGTTTTTTTTAAAGTGATTTTAGACTACGCTATTTTTGCATTTTCAATAAATTTATTACGCGAAATAGCCAAAGATATTGAAGATATAGATGGCGACCACAACGCCGGACTAAATACCTTACCCATTGCTATTGGTAGAGTGCGAGCTAAAAACGTTTTAACCGGATTAAGTTTTATTCCTTTAGTAGCTGTTATTTTTTATGTGGTTTTCGATTTGTATAAACAACCTATTGCTGTTGGCTATTTTTTACTTTGCATTGTGGGACCGTTAATGTACACATCTATTAAAACCTTTAGTGCAAAAAATAAAAAGGACATGCATCATATTAGCCAAATGTATAAAATTATTATGCTTTTAGGAGTGTTGTCTTTATTGCTTTATTTGTTTACCTTAAGCTAGTTATTTGGGCTTAGTGAGGTGCTAATAATTATCAAATTAGGATTTACTAAGTACACTTAAACCTAACTTTTGTCGCACAAAGCTCTATATGACGCACTAAAAACTGAGATTTAGACTGCGAATGTAAACGTGACTATAAACCCAAAAAAATATGTTGAAAGAAAAATTAAAAAATCATAGACTAATTTTAGCCTCTGGATCTCCTAGGCGTCAAGAGTTTTTTAAAAATTTAGGTCTCGATTTTGAAATTCAGTTAAAACCTGTAAAAGAAGAATATCCGCCAAGATTAACGCATTTTGAAATAAGCAATTACTTAGCACAATTAAAGGCATTAGCTTTTAAAGACGAATTACAACCTAAAGATATTTTAATAACTAGCGACACCATTGTCTGGCACAACAATACAGCACTTGGAAAACCTCGCGATAACCAAAAAGCTTTTAACATACTAAAATCGTTAAGCAATGCTACACACGAGGTTATAACATCCGTTTGTTTTACAACCATAACCTACACAAAAACACTGTATAGTATTACTAAAGTTACCTTTAAAGAATTAAGTGATGATGAAATAAATTATTACATAAAAAACTACCAACCATTCGATAAAGCTGGTGCTTATGGCATACAAGAATGGATAGGACAAATTGGTGTTACAAAAATTGAAGGCTCGTATTTTAATGTTATGGGCCTACCTGTGCATCTTGTTTACAAAACGTTAAATGCCATTGCTGAAACGACTTAGCATTGTAAATTTACTATTATGAAAAACCTAGAAACATTTAAAACCATTTTAAAAGTTAGAGCTTTAGTTTTAGTTACATTATGCTTATTCGTTTTATCAAGCTGTAAAAACAACACAACTAAAAACAACGAGGTTGCGCAATCAAGTAACGAGGCTGTTGCTCATACGCCTAAACAAGAGGCTGCTAAATTATCTCAAGAATTTAATAATTATTGGTACGCTGGCGAAGCCGAAATTTCATCATATAAATTGGAACAAGCGCGTTATGGCGAGTTACGCCAAGGAACAGCCGTATTAGTTTTTGTTACCGAAGATTTTCTTCCGGATACGCAAGTAAAAGCAGATAATACTAACCCGAATAACATTCCTGTGTTAAAACTAAATAGCACCAAAAACTTTGTTACCGGAATTTACCCGTATTCTATAATGCAAAGTTCCTTTTATCCCGTTGCAAATAATGCCCATGCCATCAAGGTTTCTATATCTATGCAAGAATGGTGCGGACATGTATATATGCAACTTAACAACCGTTCTAGTTTTGAAATTACTTCGCACTCTTATTTTGATGGCGAAGCGGACCAAAACTTTAAAACCAATAAAGCCATTTTAGAAAACGAACTATGGACTAAACTACGTGTTAATCCTAAATCTTTACCCGTTGGCGATTTACAGATTATTCCGTCGTTTGAATATTTAAAATTATACCATACCGAGGTAAAACCTTTTGTTGCCAAAGCTACATTAACAGCAAATAGCTATACTATTACTTACCCAGAATTAAATAGAACCCTAGCCATAACCTTTAATCCAGATTTTCCTTTTGATATTTTAATTTGGGAAGAAACACAAAAAAGTGGTTATGGTCAAAACGCTAAGACCCTAACTACCAAAGCAACAAAGCTAAACACTATTAAATCGGCTTACTGGAACAAGAAAAGCATAACCGACGAAGCTTTAAGAACCACTTTAAAACTATAATAGCTTAGCTTAAAATGTTTTAATTATTTTGAATGATTAATAGGGTTTATATTTTTATTTCGAACGTATCTTTGTCCAGAATTTCAACATATAAATTATGTTTATGCAAACTTATCAAAACCAACTTATAATATCAGGCATTGTATTTCTTTCGCTATTATTGGTACGCTATATTACACATTATACCGTTACTAAAGTGGCAAAAAAGAATGGTATTAACGATGCTAGAATAAAATTGATGCGTCGTTATATTACAGTAACGCTTTTAGTTGTTGTATTGTTAATTGAAGCCTTTGTTTTTGGTGCAAAGTTTGAAGATTTAGCCGTTGTATTTTCGTCTGTATTTGCTATTATAGGCATTGCCCTATTTGCAATTTGGTCTATATTAAGTAATATCACTTCGGGTATTATCATGTTTTTTAATTTTCCGTATAAAGTAGGCGATAAAATAGAAATTCATGATAAGGATTTCCCTATTAGAGCTATTATTGAAGACATTAGAGCCTTTCAACTTCACTTAAGACTCGAAAATGGCGATTTAGTAACCTACCCAAACAACCTCATGTTACAAAAAGCAGTAACCCTTATAGAGAAAGATGCTATTGAAGATTTTTCGGTAGATAACGAAGGTTCTAGTGCTGTATAAATTTATATCTTTATAAGATGATGAAAAAAGTGGCTAAAAAAATAAGAAGTCAAGTGTCTAAGAAAAAAGTTGGGCAAATTCCAGGAAGTGTTATTTATACAGGCGAAAAATCAGATCAAAAATTATTTATTGAGGCTTTCGATTATAATAAAACCAAATGCGAAGTAAAAGAGCTTCAAAATATTGAAGAATGTTTTTCTTACGAAGAAGGCACTATCACTTGGATAAACATTAATGGTTTAAACCATGTAAATGCCATAGAGCAAATTGGAGAGCACTACGAACTACACCCTTTGGTGCTTGAAGATATTGTAAACATCTCACAACGCCCAAAAATAGACGACTACGACGATTATATTTTTCTAGTATTAAAAATGCTGTATTACGATAAGGACGAAAAAATTGTATCAGAGCAAGTTAGTTTTATACTAGGTAAAGACTACGTATTAACCTTTCAAGAATCGGAAGGTGATGTTTTCGACGAAGTTCGCGAACGCATAACACAGGCCAAAGGACGGGTGCGCAGTATGCCTGCCGACTATTTGTTGTATGTACTTATGGATGCTGTAGTCGATCATTATTTTAGTGTTATAGAAGTTCTAGGGAATAAAATAGAAGATTTTGAAACTCAAATATTTTCGGGAAATGTAAAGGATGATGTGAGTCAAGATATTCAAAACCTTAAACGTGAAATACTAAGAGTACGTCGTGCCATTTTTCCGCTTCGCGAAATTATAAATCGCATTGAAAAAACCGACAGCTCACTTATTAATCATAAAACAATCACCTATTTTAGAGATGTTTACGACCACCTAATTCAAGTTTCAGAAAACATCGATATATACCGCGAAATGATTTGGAGTTTAATGGATATGTACATGACAACCATTAGCAACAAGATGAACGAAGTTATGAAGGTGCTTACCATTATGGCATCTATATTTATCCCGTTAACCTTTATTGCTGGTATTTATGGGATGAATTTTGAATATATACCAGAACTAAAATACAAGTACTCTTATTTTATTCTTTGGGGTGTTATGATTGTTCTGTTTATAGGCATGCTTATTTATTTTAAACGTAAAAAGTGGCTATAATTACAATCTAGAACTAGGTACATATTTAGTGAGTTTAGCTCAAAAAGATTTTCAAAAAACTAAATTAATGTACAATACAGTATAAGATTACCTTTATATTTTACACATAAAACACCAAATATTGTATATTTAAATATGCAAAACTTATTATTTGATTACATATCAAAATATATTCATTTAGATGATAATGAAAAGGAAGCCATTTCTTCATTAAACATTTTTCATACTGTAAAAAAAGGACACGCATTACTAAAGCAAGGCGAATTATCTAACCAAGGTTACTTTGTACTAAAAGGCTGTGTTCGTACTTTCTACATTATTGAAGGCGAAGAAAAAACCACAGCATTTTATACCGAAAACGAAGGCATAACACCACAATCTGTAATAGATAAAAAACCATCTGAATATTATTTAAGTTGTGTTGAAGATTCAATCCTACTAATTTCAAATCCTGAAATGGAAGCTGAAATATTTGAGAAGTTCCCTAAGTTTGAGTCGTTATGCAGAATTCTTTCCGAAAAGATTGTTTCTAAACAGCAAATTGATTTTGATAATTTTAAAATATCAACTCCTGAAGCACGGTACCTTAACTTAATTAAAAAAAGACCTGACTTAATACAACGTGTCCCTCAACATCAAATAGCAAGTTTTTTGGGTATTAAACCACAATCTTTAAGCCGAATAAAGGCAAGAATTTTAGAAAAAGAAAAGAGATAACTATTTTCTTCACTTAAGTGAACGTTTTAAGATTTATCACCTGTTTATTTTTGCATTGTAAATAACTATTAAAACTTCTACAATGCTTAATAAAACCTCAATTTTAATTATTATACTGTTTGCAATCTCCATAAAAGTGAGTGCGCAATATACTCAAGAAGAAATTCTTAACAAACCTTGTTTTGTAGGAAGTACGGGGTTTATGCTTATGAACATCATCCCTGACGATGAGTCCCCTAATTTTATTCAACTTAATTTAGGCTATAGAATCAGCCCTAAAGATGCCATTTCATTAGAGCAAAAAAAATGGAGATATTTTGAACCTCTTGGAATACCTTACGGAAATTTAAAAACTGACCCTAACGAGAATTTCCCTGGCTTTATACAAGAAAAAGGGTTTGCTATAGTTTATCAAAGATTCTTATGGAAAGGATTGTATAGCAGTATTCATGTTATGAATGCGTGGCAAGATTTTATAAATGAAAACGGACAAAAAATTGATGACGGTTTCCAGATATTTAATACCTATAGAATTGGTTATCATATAAAATTATTTAAAAAAGCGTTTTTTATAGAGCCATCATTAGCTATTACACATCGTCCTTATCACACCAAAATGCCGGATGAATTTAGAAATATGGATGAAAAATGGTCTAAGTTCTTTTTTGGAGAACCTGGTTTACATTTTGGTTTTAATTTTTAAAAAATGAAGACAACTGAAAACCTTTTATCTAAACTATGGATATTCTTAACCGTAAATTACATTTTCTGCGACGTATTTTCATTGTATCATTCTAAATTTTTAAACGACCTTTTAGTTGGTAATGTAGACGGAATAGAATTTACAGAACCATTTCTACTAAGCTTTGCTATTATTATGGAAATACCCATGCTTATGATTATGCTTTCTATGATTTTAAAGAATAAATTGAATCGAATTATTAATATGATTGTTGGTGTTTTAATGATAGTTATACAAATAGGAAGTTTTGCAACAGGCACAAATAGTTTACACTATATATTTTTCAGTAGTATTGAAATAGGCACATTATTATTAATTCTTTATATAGCTTGGAAATGGGCTGCGCAAAGAACATTTAACAATAACTCAATTGAAGGCATTTAAACTATAAGCTCAAAAAATATAGTACTAATACCAATTATCACTCAAAACAAATCATATATAACAATTGGTATAAGTTCAAATTAATTAAAAAACAAAATGAAAAAATTAAAATACATTCCAATTATTATTACTGTATTTAGCATCTGTCTTAGTTGCAGAACACATAATCCTCGGTATGAAGGCACTCCTTTTGAAAACAATAATTCTTTGGTAGGAACAGGATTTTTACAACAAAAATTAGATTCGTTAACCAACTTTTTAAAAAACAATCTTGAAACTACTGGAATGCTAGTTTTAAAAGATGGAAAAATTCTTTTTGAATATGGAGATACTAAGGAGATTAGCTATATAGCTTCTTGCAGGAAAAGTGTTTTAAGTATTTTATATGGTAAGTATGTTGAAAATGGAGTTATTAACCTAAACCAAACTATAGGAGAAATTGGCATTGATGAATACAATGGCCTTTTGGACATTGAAAAAAGTGCCACCATTAACCATATAATTAGCGCGCGTTCTGGAGTTTTTTATGAGCCTGCCAATGGCGGATATGATGAAAAAAACATATTAGAAAGAGGGTCGGTAATACCAGGAGAATATTTTGTTTATAATAATTGGGATTTTAATGTAGCTGGCTCCATATTAGAAATAAAATCGGGAAATAGTGTGTATCAAGAAATTGAAGAACAGCTAGCCATTCCGTTAGGCTTTCAAGATTGGAATATTAAAAACCAAAAAAGGAAATACAACAAAAGAAAATCCAAATATCCTGCTCATCATATATACCTTTCAACAAGAGATATGGCAAAAATAGGGCAACTGATGCTTAATAAAGGACAATGGAATGGAAAGCAATTGATTTCAAAAAATTGGATTGACAAAATTACAACTACAGTAACACCAACCGAAATTGTAAATGAACGCTATGGACTAAATGAATCTAGCCCTTTCCAGTTTTCCTATGGTTATATGTGGTGGCTAGTTGATAACTTTAAAAATCATCCAGATTTTGAAAGCGCATATACCGCACACGGTTGGGGCGGACAATTTATTACCGTTATTCCTAAACTAAATATTGTAGTTGCACATAAATACAAAGTGCCTACTTTAGTCAATTGGGGTCTAAAACAAGGAGGCGTTGCAAATGAAACCTTTTGGGAATTATTATATCATTTTATTAAAACTGAAAATAATTAAATTAGTTTGAGCATCTTAGCATCACATCCTGCTTATGTATTTATGTATTATTCGCATCCTACGCTTTTGGAACGTATTGGTAATTTGCAGAAGTTAAATTGAATCTCTTTGCCTTTTCAGTGTTTGGAGAAACCTCATAATTTATGTCCCGAAAAGGCACTAAGACAAAGAGTTTGTCTTATGTTATTCTCACTTAAATAACAAATACTACTTAAAAAGTGTATTAAAAAAACATCTTATTTGTGTAAGAAAAATTAATTATATTTATAGGATATCGGTAACAAATAAGTTACTATATCCTAACTTATTTGCGGGATATGATTAATAAAAGTTACCATATTACGAGTTAGCCATAATAAAACCTCCCTCAACTGTAACAACAAAAATTTAATTTAGCCTTTAGAGCAAGAAAACTATGTCTATGAATAAAAAACACTTTGGAATACTAATAATATTCTCTCTCCTAATTCCAATATTTGGAACATCGCAAAATATAGTATCAAAAATAGACACCCTCTACCAAGTAGATAACGACCAACCTGGGTTTTCAATTGCGGTATTCAAAGATGATAAAATCGTACTTGAAAAACAATTTGGAAGTGCAAACCTTGACTATAATATCTCCATAACATCCGAAACAGTATTTGATATTGGTTCAATAGCAAAACAATTTACGGCAGCGGCGATTTTGTTGTTAGAAAATGAAGGTAAATTATCCATCAAAGAACCTGCATATAAATACATCGATAATCTTCCTCGCTATAAAAAAGGCGACCCAACCATTGAACAACTCTTAAATCAAACCAGTGGAATAAAAGAGGTTGACCCTTATTTTTACTTAACAAATTTATCCTTTAATGATTTACTTACGCAATCTCGAGTTATTAACATCATAGTAAACATAGATGAACTTAATTTTAAACCGGGAGAGTATTTTGAATATACTAATGCAAACTATATTTTACTTGCCAATATTATTGAAAAAGCATCGGGAGAAGCTTTCGCAAAATATCTACAAAGTCACATTTTCTCACCACTCAAAATGGAAAGTACTATTAAAAAAACCAGTACATACTCCATTATAAAAAATAGAGCCATTGGATATATTAAAGAAGATGGAAAATACTATAAAAGCCATTTACATTCAACCATCTACAACGGAGATGGTCAGATTATGACAACGCCAAGAGATATGTTTAAATGGCATCAAGGACTGAAAAATGCTACTATTGGAACTCCTAAAATATGGCAAACAATGCATACAAAAGCCAAACTAAATGACGGAACAACAATAAACTACGGTTTAGGTGTAGAATTTGAAACACACAATGGTTATAAAGCTATGGGGTTTGACGGTATGATAATGGGAGGATTTGTTTCTAAATACCTTTATTTCCCTGATTTGGATATAGCATTTTTTACTACTCAAAATACTTTCGATGATGATTTTGAAGAAAAATTCTTTCAACTCGTAGATTTATACGTTCAAAAAAAAGAATCCCTAAGAAAAAAAGAAGGCAAACAAAAAAGAGTCAAATTAACCAATTCTGAACTTAAAAAATATGAAGGAGATTATCTCTTTTTGGGTAATGAATACGAAGATATAAGGTTCAACACATTACGAGTAAAAGGGAAAAAGTTGGTTTTAATGGTAACAGATGGTGATAAAATCGGCGAATTAGAACCCATTGGAAATCATAAATTCTTAATGAGCAATATCGTCTTTGAATTTGATGACAACAAGCAATTTAAAGTTTATGCAAACGAGAATGAAAAGCCTTGGCTATTCAAAAAATATGAACCTTATCAATATTCAAAAACAGATTTAAAAAAGTTTGAAGGTATTTATTTGAACAAAGGTTTGCAAGTAGTAAAAGAAGTAAAAGTAGAAAACGGCAAACTATTACTACGCTATGGAAAAGGTTCTTCCAAGAGTGAAATCCAGTCATTATCCAAAGACCTTTTTAGTATACCGAACTACACCCTACAATTCATAAGAAATGACAAAGAACAGGTAATTAAACTAAAAATTATGGGATTAATATTTGAAAAATAATAATTACTATGGCTCACACCGTATAAATTTAATTACGGTTTAATCGCTAAAACGAAAATAAGTAAATATAAAAAAGGCCTGTATTTAACGGAAAAGTTAGTGAATGCAAATCCGCTACTATTCTTATAATAAACGGTTGGCAATAATTAGATGAACTACTCACTATACATAATCCTTACTTTTGTTTTCCTTGGTTGTGTCTCAAACGAGTATAACAATAAACTGATTGGAGATTGGAAATACATTGACAAAAGCGACTATCATTATGGTCTGACTTTTACCAAAGATTCACTTATTATTAAATCAATTTTTACAACAAAGCAAAATTGGACATCGGGCGAATCAAATATATATCTTAAAAATATTACGGATTTAAACATGAATATATTGGACGAAAAAGATTTTAGAAATCATTTCTTTTATACATTAAGCGGAAATGGAAATAAAGACACACTTGTACGGAGAGCAAAAACGGACACCACTAATACTCATTATAAGTTTATTAGAATTAAATAAAAACTATTGCCAACATGCATATATAACTAATAAAAAGTTATAAATCCTGACAGATATTCAGCAATTAACATAAAATAATAACCTACTTTAAATCTACCTTATCTAGTAAGTAAAGCGAATTATTATATCAATTAGAAATATAAATGGTAACATGAACTGCGTTAACGATTGCAACGGCATCCTTTTTAAAACTTAATAAGAATACAACTTACTTAAACCTAAAACTAAGCAGATAGTAAAGTAGCCCAAACCAAGCTATAAGGTTTTAAAAAGATACAGTGGAAAGCGTGTTAAAACGCCCAAATAGAACAGCTATCACTTATGTTTTAAAGAGTTCGCTTTTAGTAAGACTACGTGTTTAAAATAAAAAAATCCCTTCTAGAGTGTTATGCCAATAAATTATCTATCTTTGCATCTTGAAAATTCCGATGTATCGGAACTATAAATTCCTCAGAGTGAGGATGTGTTACTGGAAGTTTAAGTTAAGTATGTCGATTCGCTTCTTTATGTAACACCACATAACAAATCGCATACATAACAAAAATGAGCACATTCCAAGATTTAGGTCTTAATGACGACCTATTACAAGCAATTACCGATTTAGGATTCGAAAAACCTAGTGAAGTACAAGCAAAAGCAATTCCAATTTTATTAGAATCTGAAACCGATTTAGTGGCACTAGCCCAAACCGGAACAGGAAAAACGGCTGCCTTTGGTTTCCCAATGTTAGAAAAAATTGATGTTTCTAGCCGCACCACGCAGGGTTTAATTTTATCGCCAACTAGAGAGCTTTGTTTACAAATTACCAACGAAATGAAATTGTATGGTAAATATTGTAAAGGCCTTAATGTAGTTGCCGTTTACGGTGGGTCTAGTATTACAGACCAAGCTAGAGAAATTAAACGTGGCGCACAAATTATTGTGGCTACGCCTGGTAGAATGAAAGATATGATAAACCGTCGTTTGGTTGATATTTCTAAAATCCAATATTCGGTTTTAGATGAGGCAGACGAGATGTTAAACATGGGGTTTAAAGAAGATATTACAGATATTTTATCGCATACTCCAGAAGATAAAAACACATGGTTATTTTCTGCAACTATGCCTCGCGAGGTGGCAACAATTGCAAAAAAATTCATGAATAACCCACAGGAAATTACTGTTGGTAATAAAAATGAAAGTACAAGTAACGTATCGCACGAATACTATTTAGTAAACGCAAGAGACCGTTACCAAGCTTTAAAACGCTTAAGTGATGCCAATCCAGATATATTTTCGGTAATTTTTTGTAGAACAAAACGTGATACTCAAAAAGTAGCCGAAAACTTAATTGAAGATGGTTATAGCGCTGGCGCCTTACATGGCGATTTAAGCCAGAACCAAAGAGATTTGGTAATGAAATCGTTTAGAAACCAACAAATACAAATGCTTGTAGCAACCGATGTTGCTGCGCGTGGTATTGATGTTGATGATATTACACACGTAATAAACTACCAATTACCGGACGAAATTGAAACGTACACACACCGTTCTGGTAGAACAGGTCGTGCCGGAAAAACTGGAGTTTCAATGGTTATTGTTTCTAAAAGTGAGGTTCGTAAAATTAAAAGTATTGAGCGTATTATAAACCAAAAGTTCGATAAAAAGGAAATTCCTGATGGGGCCGATATTTGCGAAGTACAATTAATGTCGCTTGCAAATAAAATTCACAACACAGAAATTAACCACGAAATAGATAAGCACTTAACAAGTATTAACGAATTATTTGCTGATACGGATAAAGATGAATTAATTAAAAAATTCTTCTCTGTAGAGTTTACACGTTTCTATAATTACTACAACAAATCTAAAAACTTAAATATTGCCGAAGGCTCTTTTGATAGTGGACGTGATGGCGGACGCGATTTTAGAGGTGGTAAAAACGACTCTACACGTTACTTTATTAATGTAGGCTCTAAAGATGGTTTCGATTGGATGTCTTTAAAAGATTTCTTAAAAGAGCAGTTAGGACTAGGTAGAGATGATGTTTTTAAAGTGGAAACTAAAGAATCTTTTTCTTTCTTTAATACAGAAAATGAAGCCAAAGAGAAAGTATTAGCACATTTTACCGACTTTAAACACGAAGGACGTTTTGTAAATGTTGAAGTTTCTGAAAACCGCGGTGGCGGAAGAGGCGGCGACAGACGCGGTGGCGGAAGACGCGACGGTGGAAAACGAAGAGACGACAGACGTGGTGGCGGAAGACGTGACGACAGAAAAGGCGCTTCTTCTGGAAGCCGAAGTGATAGACGCAGAAGCGAAGGTGGCGATTCAAAACCACGTCGTTCAGACTCTAGCGAATTCGGAAGTTCAAGACCAAGACGTTCTAGACGATAATAAAAAAACGCTTGATACTAAGTGTTAAGCTTACCATAAATATGTTAATCCTAGAAAATTAGGAATTAAACTTTTTTGTTAATTTTAAGTCAAAATAAAACAAAACGGCAATTTATTGCCGTTTTGTTTATTACTTTTGGTAAGCAATTTAGGCCTATGAAAAATTATATCTTACTTTTTACCTTTCTTATAACTTCTGCTATTAGTATAGCACAAGAGCTAGGGAAAGTGTCAGGTGTAATTATTAATTCGGCCGACGATTCTGTTCTAGAAAGCGTTAATATTGTTAACCTAAACCAAGTTATTGGTACCACTACAAATAAAGAAGGTGAATTTGCAATTACTGCAAAAGCTAACGACACCTTACACCTATCCTATTTAGGTTTTAAATCTATAAAAGTTCGTGTAACTAACGATTGGATAAAGTTTGGAAGCTCTAAAATAGCACTTACCGAGTTGGCTTTAGCACTAGAAGAAGTGGTTGTAAACCAACTAAGTCTTACCGGTTATTTAGAAGTCGATATTAACCAAGTACCAGACATTAACACCAATTACCGCTACAGTATTTCTGGGCTACAAGGCTCTGGTTACGAGGCCAGCAAAAAGTCTGGGCTAACCAAAGTTATTGGGTCTATATTTAACCCTGCCGATTTTTTACACCGTATGTTTGGTAAAAAAGAAACCGAACTACGTAAGCTTAAAAAAATGAAGCAAGACGACGAAATCAGGAACCTTTTGGCCTCTCGTTTCGATCGCGAAATGCTAACCGTTTTACTACAAGTAGAACGTGTCGATCTAGACGAAATTGTTAGCCAGTGTAACTACTCTAAAGGCTTTATACAAACTGCTAACGATCTTCAAATACTAGATGCCATTAGCGAATGTTACGAAGAGTATAAGCTGCTAAGTCGTGGCCGTAGCAGAAAAATTTAAACTATTTATTTGGGCGTTACCACAAGGGTCGGGCTTTTCAATACAAGTCCTCGCACCTCCTGCGTCGGGCTGCGGGCTTTCCTTTTCAATCCCTAACGTGGGTAAACCTGCATAAGGCAGTGCTAAACCATCGAATGTAAAGCTACTCTATTACCCTCCGAGTCTTCAAAAATGGCCATATTACCATGTTCTGGAGAAATCTCGGTTTTAGCTTGCAATATTTTACCGCCAGCACCTTCTACTCTATCCAATTCTGTTTGCACATCATCACTCATAAAATAAACCAATGTACCTTCATGACTTGGCGTATAAGAGTCTTGCTTAACTAAAGTACCTGCAGCACCTTCGGTTCCTTCGGTAAAAGGAAACCATCCCATTACCATTTCGCCATAATCCTGAATATCTATTTTTACTTGAAATACAATTTCGTAAAACGCCTTAGCTCGATCCATATCTGTCACAGGAATTTCAAACCAGCCTACCATATTTTTTTTCATAATTTCCGCTTTTATAAAGTTGATTCCTATAAAGATAACTATTTTTTCAATTCGTAAAACCGCTCCACGATCTCGTCATGGCTTTTAATTGTTTTTTTACACCAATCTAAACGTTTTTCAAGTATTTCATGTGCGGTAAGTTGCCAATTAATAGTTGTCTTTTTAAGCTTACTTGTTACATGTTGTAAAATAATAGCAGCCGAAACAGAAATATTTAAACTCTCCGTAAAGCCAACCATAGGTATTTTTAAATAACAATCGGCTTCATCCAACACTTCTTTCGATAAGCCTTCGGTTTCCCGTCCAAAGAAAAAACAAGACTTTTTAGTAACATCAAAATCATAGAGTTCGCAATCGTCCGTATGTGGTGTAGTAGCCACAATTTGGTAGCCATTTTGTTTTAAGTCCTTAATACAATGCTTAACGCTACCGTATCGATTTAAATCTACCCATTTTTGAGCACCCATAGCAATTTCTCGGTCTATGCTTTTACTGTTTACTTCTTCAACAATATTTACCTCTTGTATGCCAAATACATCGCAGGTTCGCATTACTGCACTCGTGTTATGCAGTTGGTAAACATCTTCCGTAGCTACAGTAAAATGTTTAGTCCGTTCTTGTAAAACATCGTGAAAACGACTTTTACGGTGTTCGGTTAAATAGGTTTCTAAGTGTTCAAGGAGTTTTAGGTCAGTCATAACGCAAAACTAATAAACTTTCTAGCATTACTAAAAATGAATACTTAGTATCTTTGATTCTATTCCATTAAATACAAGAATTACAAAAAAGCACAATTAATGAAACATATAGTAGTACTTACAGGCGCGGGTATGAGTGCCGAAAGTGGCATAAAAACCTTTAGAGATGCCAATGGTTTATGGGAAGGACACGATGTTATGGAAGTAGCAACTCCCGAAGGTTTTGCAGCCAACCCAGAATTGGTTTTAAATTTTTATAACCAACGTCGTCGCCAATTGTTTGAAGTAACACCCAACCAAGCACATATAGATTTGGCTAATCTAGAGCAGGGTTATAAAGTAACTATTATTACTCAAAATGTAGACGATTTGCATGAACGTGCTGGAAGTACAAATGTGATTCATTTACATGGCGAATTACTAAAAGTACGAAGCACTAAAAACCATAAAACAATTCAAGAATGGAAAACAGATTTGGTTTTAGGAGATGTTTGCGAAAACGGACACCAACTGCGACCACACATCGTTTGGTTTGGTGAAGATGTCCCAATGATAGAAAAAGCCGTTAGGATATGCGAAACAGCCGATATTTTAGTTATTATTGGTACATCTATGCAAGTGTATCCTGCAGCAAGTTTAATGCATTATGTTCCAGAAAACACACCAACGTATTTTATAGATCCAAAACCGAGTATAGCGAGCCATAGCAATTTAACTGTCATTAAAAACACAGCTACGGTTGGTGTACGCAAAATGATAGAACTACTAAATACCGCACAATAATCATTTTAAACAGGCATTTTTACTAGTATAATAGTTTTTCGTCCTTTTAATATATAATAACCACCGGCTTTAAAACTTAAATCCACTACATTTGGAATACTTCCAATTATGGCATAAAATCAGTTTTTAAAACATTTTAATTATGTGGTTACGAGTAAGTTGTAATTTGGTTTTCGAAATAGAAATTCCAACCCCATTTATCTTAATGTTACGTCCGCGTAGTGGCGCACAACAATGGATTGAGCACGATGAATTTAAAATAACGCCAAATACACCCATTACGGAATTTACAGACGATTACGGAAACCTGTGCCAACGCATACTAGCACCAGCTGGACAACTTTCAATTTACACCACTGCCGATGTAGAAACCTCGGAAGTTTCAGATCTAGATTTTGGAGCTCCTTTTGTTGAAATACAAAATTTACCTAACGATTTACTTTGCTATTTATTACCTAGTAGATATTGCGAATCCGACCGTTTTAACGATTTAGCAACAAGTATTACTGCAAACTACTTACCGGGTTTTAATCAAGTTTCCGCTATTGAAGATTGGTTGCGTAATACTATAAGTTTTATTCCTGGCAGTACTGCCTACCCTATTTCGGCAACCGAGGTTTACAACAAACAATGCGGTGTTTGCAGAGATCTGGCACATTTAGGAATCGCGTTATGCAGAAGTTTAAGTATTCCGGCGCGTATGGTAGTTGGGTATTTACACGAATTAAAACCCATGGATATGCACGCTTGGTTCGAAGCCTATGTTGGTGGTCGTTGGTATACTTTTGATGCTACACAAAATGGCCCTAAAGGTGGTTATGTAGCTATTGGTTATGGTTTGGATGCTGCCGATGTTGCCGTATTTAATCAATTTGGACCAGCAGTTTACCCAATTCACCAAGAATTTAAAGTGGAACGTATTAAATGCTAAACTGTAACATATTGGTTACTCACGGGTTATAGCTGTTAAAATATTTATATTGTGTAAAATAAATTAGGCTAACTGTAAACTATAAAGACTATCTTCGCGCACTATTTAAAAAAATACCGAAGTAACAGATGAAGCGCATTAACGAATACAAGAAATTGTTTGAAGTAGAACAAGACATGAGTTTAAAATTTCTTAAATCTAAATACAGAAATTTAGTTAAGGAATGGCACCCAGACAAATTTCAAGCAGGTGATCCTAAAGCTGTTGAGGCCGAATTAAAAAGCCGACAAATTATTGATGGTTATCACTTTTTAGTTAGTATCGCTCCAGAAACTAAAGCTGCAAATTTAGAAGACTTTAATACGACTATTTCTACTGCTATAATGGACTGGCAACATAAAGGGTTACTTTTAGAAGTTACTTTTTTAGATGGCAATACTTACGAGTTTTTTGGTGTAAACAAAGCGTTGTACATTAAATTTTCGCAATCGGATAAGCAAACACGTTTTGGTAAGCGAAACATTTTTAACTCCTTTACTTACAGAAAAATTAAAAAGAGTGAGGTAACTGCTTAGGCTTTATTCTTCTCTTCAATCCATCGACTCATAAATTTGGTGCTTTGCATGCTATGATGATGCAGCATTTGTCCCGTAAAATTATGTTGACGATGTATATCTAAATTATTAATAATCGATTCAATTCGCGATACTAACATATTTTTATGTTTTTGCTCATTGAATCGATTGTTTATTACAGCAAATCCATTGGTTTGCTTCTCGGTCCAAAACCATTCGTTGTCATACAATTGAATAGCCTTATTTGCAAAGCAATTAGCATCGTCTTCAATAAAGCCGTTAGGTTCATAATCGCCAAACATCCCTTCTGCACCAACGGTAGTGGTTACTATAGGCGTACCGTTTTGCATAGCATCTACTAGTTTTCCTTTTAAACCCGCTCCAAACCTAATTGGCGCTAAACATACTTTGGCGTTTTGCATAACCGTGTTAACATCTGGAGCAAAACCTTTTACAATAAAGCCTTGCTTTTTATTATTTAGCTGGGTCACTTTTTGAGATACATAAGCACCATAAATATGTAATTCGGCTTGCGGTAATTCTTTTCGTATTAGCGGCCAAATAGTCTCTTTTAAATATAATACGGCATTGTAATTAGGCTCATGCAAAAAATTACCAATGCTTATAAAGTTTGCTCTAGCTTCAAACTTAGGAAAGGTATTTATATCATGATTAGAAACTTGTTCTAGCATAAATGGTAAATACAGCAATAATGCCTCGTCCATTTTAAAATCATTTTTTAAAATGTCCATTTCGGCTTGCGAAATAATTAAGGTTATGTCGCAACGATATATACTTGCTATTTCGCGCTTTGCAGTATCGCTAAATAAGTAGGTTTTATTAAACGGTTTATTATCCTTATAAGCTTGGTGTCTGCCTTTACGTAGGCAGTGTAAATCTTCGGTATCTAAAATTTTTAAGGCATTCGGGCAGTATTCGGTAACGCGCCATCCAAATTGCTCTTCCATCATAAACCTATCGAAAAGCACAACATTTGGGTTTAAGTCTTTTATAAAATCATCGAAAGAAGTGTTATTTAAAGCAATGGAAACTTGTGTAACTCCAATACTATTTAAGTTAAAAGCATTGTCACTTTTGGCACAAGGGCTTGCAAAGGTTATGGTATAGTTTTCCGACTGAAAAACATCAATAAGTTGCATCATTCTGCTTCCTGCCGCAGAACTTTTAGGTTCGGGCCATACGTAGCCTATAATAAGTAAATTTTTCTTCATGAAAATTTCCAAATCTCAAAATATAAAAAACCAAATTCCAACGCAGAACCATATCTCCTTGGAATTTGGTTTTTACCTTTTTAGAATTTTATATTTATTCTGGCTTAGGTTCTAAACCATACTTTACGCGAACTAATTTTGCCCAATCAATAACCGATTTTATTTGAGCTTCGCTAAGTTTAGCTTCGCTATGCGTCCAAGTATAAGAGTTTAAAGGCATCTCGCCTTCTTCAACCATTTCTATAAGTTCTTCGAACTTATGATCTTTTCGTTTTATTGAATTCCCTTCCCAATTAGACATGTTAAAATGTTTTTTGCCATCTTCAACATGGTGGTTTAGCCAATAATTTACAGGTGTTATATTATTGTACCAAGGATATTTGGTAACATTGCTATGGCAATCAATACAGGCATCTTTTAAAATAATTGCTACATCTTCTGGCGGATTAGTTTCTGCCATAAAAGCATCCATAGAGGCTAAATCACCTTGGTTTTTTTCCGGCCCAAAAAACTGAGCTATTACAAATACAATTAAAAGTAGAATAAGTATTTTTTTTGTTATTTTCATTTTGCCTAATTTTAGAATTTAAAAATAAGAAAACCTTTTGACTACAGAGCAACTTTACAAGGAATTAAATTACGTAAACCACTCGCGGGAAAAGCGCTTATTTTACGCAAACTTAATGCAAGATAATCCGGAATTGGTTCCTAGGCTATTGGATATCCTTTTTAGAGTTGATGATAAAATTTCGCCACGTGCTGCTTGGGTTTTCGAGTTTATGTGCAACCATAATATTGAAACCATTGTACCGTATTTAGATGTTTTTACGGAGAAGATGCACAAGGTAAAAATAGAATCGGCAGTGCGACCTGTAGCTAAAATTTGCGAATTTTTGGCTGCGGCTTATAACGCAAAAACGGATAATCTTATTAAAACAAATTTAACCCAAACCCATATAGAACGTATTATAGAAACCTGTTTTGACTATATGATTAACGATGTAAAAGTGGCTCCCAAAGCTTATAGCATGACTACACTTTTTATGTTTGGAAATAGTATGGATTGGGTACACCCCGAACTTGCACGTATTTTGCAGGACGATTTCTCGAAACAAAGTGCGGCCTATAAAGCTAGAGCACGCCATATATTGAAAAAAATTAAGCGCAAACAAATGTAACCGGAGCGCCTATTAGCTTGAGTTATAGTATAGCTTTAGCAGATATACCCGCGTGAGGGATTGAAGCGGTATCCTTTTTTTGCTGCCATAAATGGCAAAAAAAGATTTAGCGGAAAGCCCGACCCTTGGGGCACGCCCAAATAATTAGTTGATAGAACCGAGATTACTATGAATTTGCTTTAATCTTAGCGTTTGTAACTTCGTACTTCTAACTTTCTTTTCTATCTTTGCAACTTCTTAAAACCAAACAAAAATTATGTCATTATCAGCATTAAATGCCATCTCGCCAATTGATGGTCGTTACAGAAGTAAAGTAAGTGAATTAGCGCCATATTTCTCTGAAGAAGCCTTAATAAAGTACCGTGTTTTGGTAGAAATTGAATACTTTATTGCGCTTTGTGAAATTCCGTTACCTCAACTTAAAGCTGTTGATACTGGTATTTTTGAGAGTTTAAGAGCGATTTATAATAATTTCTCATCGGAAGATGCGTTGGCTATCAAGAAAATTGAAAGCGTTACTAATCATGATGTAAAAGCTGTTGAATATTTTATAAAAGAGAAATTTGATGCTTTAGGATTATCTGAATTTAAGGAATTTATCCACTTTGGTTTAACATCGCAAGACATTAA
The DNA here is from genome assembly GCF_046736315.1 of Algibacter sp. AS12. Lineage (NCBI taxonomy): Bacteria > Pseudomonadati > Bacteroidota > Flavobacteriia > Flavobacteriales > Flavobacteriaceae > Algibacter > Algibacter sp. AS12. The sequence goes on along the minus strand of NZ_CP151841.1, from coordinate 3,051,582 downwards.
TAATACGGCTATTCCTTTAAGTATTAAGGAGGCGATGAATAATGTTTATGTGCCTGAATATTTAATAATTTTAGAAAAACTAAAAGACTTATCTAAAGACTGGGCTAACATACCAATGTTGGCTAGAACGCATGGGCAACCGGCATCTCCTACCCGTTTAGGAAAGGAAATTGAAGTTTTTGTAGTGCGTTTAGAAGAGCAATTTAACTTATTAAACGATATACCAAGTGCTGCTAAATTTGGTGGTGCGACTGGTAATTTTAATGCGCACCATGTGGCTTACCCAAACATTGATTGGAAAGCTTTTGGCGGACAGTTTGTACAAGAAAAATTAGGTTTACAACACTCCTTCCCTACCACTCAAATTGAGCATTACGACCATATGGCTGCTTTGTTTGATACTTTAAAACGTATTAATACCATTGTTTTAGATTTAGATAGAGATATCTGGACCTACGTATCGATGGATTATTTTAAACAAAAAATTAAAGCTGGTGAGGTTGGAAGCTCTGCAATGCCACACAAAGTAAACCCTATAGATTTTGAAAACTCTGAAGGAAACTTAGGAATTGCAAACGCTATTTTCGAGCACCTTTCCGCTAAATTACCTGTATCTAGATTACAACGTGATTTAACAGATAGTACGGTTTTAAGAAACGTTGGTGTTCCTTTTGGACATACATTAATTGGTTTTAAATCCACTTTAAAAGGTTTAAACAAATTACTTTTAAACGAAGGTAAATTTGCTGAGGATTTAGAAAATAATTGGGCGGTAGTTGCCGAGGCTATTCAAACTATTTTGCGTCGCGAAGGTTACCCTAACCCTTACGAAGCTTTAAAAGGCTTAACGAGAACCAACTCTAAAATAAACCAAGATTCTATATCAAATTTTATTGATACCTTAGAGGTCTCTAATGCTATAAAAGACGAATTAAAACAAATTACACCTAGTAATTACACAGGTATTTAATATTTAAACTATGATAAACGACAAACAAGCTTTAATACTAACAGGACTTATGATTGCTGGTATTTTTGTGTTTGGGGTTCTTAAAACCCTTGACAATTTTGTTGTTTTAACGGTACTTACTATTATCTTTTTTACTATTGTTTTAAGTATACTTTCTAAGAAGCGAAAACAGAACAATCAAGAATAAAATAGAATACCTATATATAACAAAAAAAGCTTCCTAAATCAGGAAGCTTTTTTTGTTATATAATGTTTTAAAATTAATGATCTATTTAAAAAAATTCATAATATTATCTAATTGCGCCTTATCTAGGTCTGCTTGTTTCATGGTCTCCATTAAAGTTATCATTTTTTCAGGATTCATATCGTCTCCTAATACTCTAACAATACCAAAACCCATTTCTGTATGGCTACCAAAAACAATAAACTCGTCGGTATTCTCATCATCTCCTAAATATTTAACTGCTATTTTATTTCCCCTATCGCTAAACTCCATAAGGTCATTATACTTACTATTACTTAAAATAGCTTTTACTCTTGCTACTTCGGTATTAAATGTTTCAAGATCTGTACTATCAGATTTGTATCCTAAAAAATTTAATTTATCTACAGAATTATAAGCCTCTTCTTGTGCTTCGGTAAAATTAGATTTATCAATCTCTATCATAGATAAAGGAAAATCTTGCGAAATAAAGTTTTTAGTCTCTTGGTGGTCTACAAAATAGCGTTGCAAACTCACATCATTACCACAGCTAGTAAAACTAACAACGGTAATTAATGCGATTGCTAAAAGTTTGATTGTTCGTTTCATGATCGATTAATTGATGGTTTATTTATTTTTTTCAAGATGTTGTCCACCTGGAATATTCATTTTATCGGTAAGTTTCGAGATTTGATTAAGATCAATATCTCCAGTAAGCGATACCACTACAGTTTCAATTTTACGTTCCTTACCGTTAATTTCAATTTTCTCTTCCATTTTACTATCAATGCCGTTTACAAAAATTAATAGCTCTTTTACATGGTCTACATCTTTACCTTCTTTTACGTAAAACTTAACCTCGCTGCCATCATCCTTAACTTCCATTAATTCCTCTAAGCCACCAGAACGCGATGTAACCCATTTAGAAATTTCAGCTGCAATAGTTTTATTATCGGTAACAATAGTTTTAAAACTAGTAATACTCTGTACCATATCCATATAAGCTCTAGCCTCGGCATCGTCAATATTAATACCCATTTTAGCTATCATTTGAAACATTTTAGGCTTTATCGATACATAAGTAACATCGGAGTTGTCACTATATTTTTCAAAAATATCTTTCTGTGCCATACCTACTAAGGGTACTAACATCAGGGCCATTACGAATACTATTAATTTATTTCTCATTGTTCTTGTTTTTAATTTATTTGTGATCATTTCTTTAATACGTTTTAAAAATTATACTTGTTGTATTTTCAACCTCGTTAAGATATCCTAACGTCGAAGTTCCTTTACTCACCTCATTAAGATAGCTAACCGTTGCTGCGCCTTTATTAAATTTAGACGAAATCATTTCCATAGATTTCGTAAACTCATTAAACGCTAATTCGGGATCTTCATACGTACCTAAATCACCTTGACCTAAAGTAGTACCAAAATAAAACCCTAGCATAAGCACTGCTACTGCTGCGACAGAAATCCATTTGTAATTAAAATTACGGGTTGTTTTTAAAGGAACGTCTTTAGTAAATTGCTCTTGCTTGTTTACCAAAAAATACGCGAACATAGGCTTGTACACTTCTAAATGTGGCGCTACAGTTTCTTGCGAAAAATAGTTTTTTAACTGCTGCTCTTCTTTAAGCGATGTCTCACCGTTTTCATACTTTTCTAGTAATTTTTCTATATTATTTAACACCATAACTATGTGTATTTGTTAATTTTTCTCTTATTGTTTTTCTTGCTCTCGATAAGGCTACACGTACCGCTGTATTATTCATTTCCAGCATTTTTGCAATCTCATCCAAATCATAATCCTCAATATCTCGTAATTGGATTATCATTTTTTGTTGTTCTGGTAAATCGGCTATAATTTTCCCTACCCAATTCACACTATCATTTAATTCTACTTGCTTTTGTAAAGGCGTATTTTTCTCTTCATAATTACTATGCACCAATTTTAAATTTTGTGCTTGTTTAGATTTTAATTTATCAAAACAGTAATTCTTGGTCATCGTCATGGAAAAAGCCTCAACATTTTTATACTCGGTTATTTTCACCTTATTATTCCACAATTTCAATAACACTTCTTGCGTGGCATCTTCTGCCTCTTCTGTCGATACTAATAAGCGTTTCGCTAATCGAAATACTTTATCCTTAAAAGGCATTACAATATTTAAAAACTCCTTTTGAGTCATTTTGGTTTGGTTTAAATAAAACAGCTTGGTTACGGCTATTTCTATTACGACGACACAGTATTTAATTTGTTACACAGCAATTAAAAAAAAAATTTTTTGGGGCGTAACCCTGTCGGGTCGGGCTTTCACAAGTCGCTCTCAAAGAGGAGCTCCAACAATTGCTCAATCCCTTACGCGGGTGTATCCGCCAAATTACAGCAAAACCGCCAACTAATATCTATATTTTTAAACAAGAATAATACGTATACCTAATACACTTCAAAATAACTGATTAAACTCGTTTGTATTTTCTTTAGCTAAACTATAATTCAACTTTATTATCAATCATTTTTAAAATTAATTCGGTATTACGCAATAATGTAAGTATTTTTAAAGTTTTACCGACTACCTATATAAATTGTAAAATATGAACAAGTTAAATGCCCTAATACTAATATTTGCAGCCCTTCTATTTACCAATTGCTTTGAAGATAACGATGATATTGCTGCTACAGACAACGATATAAACGATTTTATATATAGCGGCATGAATATTTTTTATTTATATAAAGATAACATCCCTAATTTGGCAGATAACCGATTTTCTAATAACGCCGAATACTCTGCGTTCCTAAATAATTTTGAATCGCCATTTGATTTATTTAATAGCTTTTTATACCAACCAGACACTGTAGATCGGTTTAGTTGGATTGTAGACGATTACCTTGCCTTAGAGCAACAATTTCAAGGTAACACCATAACAAATGGTATGGAATACGCCTTATTTGCAGCACCAAATAGTGCAACCGAAGGTTTTGGTGTTATACGCTTAGTACTGCCTAATAGTCCTGCAGATAATGCGGGTTTAAAACGTGGCGATATATTTTATGCTATAGATGGTCAAAGACTTACTAACAATAATTTAAGAACGCTACTTGGTCAAGACTCCTATACGCTTAACCTAGGGTTTTATAATGATAAAAATACTGCAGAAACTACAGACGATAGCATAGACTCATTAAATGAAGATATACCAGTTGGAAAAGTGCAATATACCGAAGATCCTATTTACGACACTCAAATTATAAATGTAGGTGGCGAAAATGTGGGTTACCTAATGTACAATGGATTTACATCTGGTTCAGAAAATGAATTAAATACAGTTTTTGCAGATTTCAAATCTAATAACGTGCAACATTTAGTGGTCGATTTAAGATACAACCCAGGCGGTTCGGTAAGTACAACGGCATATTTGGCTAGTATGATTACCGGTCAATACACTGGCGAAGTCTTCGAAAAATTAATATACAATAGTACTTTACAAAACAATAATACCGATTTTAATTTTGCTAGTAAGTTAGACGATGGTACTACAATAAACAGTTTAGGTTTAAACAAAATATACGTTTTAGCCACAGGAAGTTCTGCCTCGGCAAGCGAAGGATTAATAAATGGTTTAGAACCTTATTTAGAGAATGTGGTTAAAATAGGCAGCAATACGGTTGGTAAAACACAGGCCTCAAGAACACTGTACGATTCTCCAGATTTTGCCAGACAAGGTGCAAATCCAAGTCACACCTACGCTATGCAACCTTTAATAGCCAATGGAGTTAATAAAAACAATGAAACTGTTCCGGGTGATGGTTTACCGCCTTCAATAGGTTTTGAGTACGACGAAAACCCACTTAATTATGGCGTTTTAGGCGATGTAAATGAACCCATGCTAGCACTTGCTCTTGCAGATATCGAAGACTCAATGGCTAAATTTCAAGCCATTAAATCGAAATCAGCACAATCCTTTAAATTATTAATGGAGAGTAATGAATTAAACCCACTTGAAGGTGGCATGATTATCGACTAAAACCTATTTTATTGAAAACACTAAAAACCTACTTCAACTGGAGCTCTGGTAAAGATTCTGCTTTAGCGCTACACTACCTATTACAAGACGAACGTTTTACTATAAACGAGTTAATTACAACCGTAAACAGCCATTACAATCGCGTTTCTATGCACGGTTTAAGAAAGGAGTTACTTATAGCCCAAACAAAAGCTATTGGTATTCCTGCTAGTTTAATAGAACTACCGGAAATGCCAAGTATGGCCGTTTACGAACAAAAGATGCTTGAAACTACTTCAAGACTAAAAAAAGAAGGCTTTACGCATACCGCTTTTGGCGATATATTTCTAGAAGACTTAAGAGCTTACAGAGAACAGCAATTGGAAAAACAAGGAATTACTGCTGTGTTTCCGCTTTGGAAAAAGGACACCAAAGCACTATTAAACGACTTTTTAGATTTAGGTTTTAAAACTATTGTGGTTTGTGCTAATTCAAAATATTTTGGAGAAGATTTTGTTGGTACTATAATCGACAAACATTTTATAGACAATTTACCCGAAGGTGTAGATCCTTGCGGCGAAAACGGCGAGTTTCACACCTTTTGTTTTGATGGCCCTATTTTCAAGAAGCCTATAAACTTTACAATAGGAGAAAAAGTATACCGAGAATATAATGCGCCAAAAACCGACAAGGATTCGGTTTGCACTACAGATAATTATGGTATTTGGTACTGCGATTTAATGCCTTAAATAAAATAAGATTTTATTTAGCTCCTTGGCTTTTATTTCTATTATTTATGCGCCTTTCAACATCTTTAAAATAACGCTTTTCTTTATATTTTCTTATAACAAACACTGTTATAGCTATTAAGCCTAGAAGCATCATGCCACCTTGACCTGTTAAGTATTCAATTAATTTCATTACTTGTAATTATGGGTATTGTAAGTCGGTGATAAAGATAAAACTTTCATAATAAAGTTTATTTTTTAGAATTAAATAGTTATCCTTCAAATATATTATAATACTTGTTTTAGGTTATAGGTATTGTAAGTTTTTAAAAACCTTGTAAATATAGAATACAAAAAAAAAGTAAACCTACAAGGTCTTGGAGACCTCGCAGGTTAGTAAAACTCTTTTCTAAACCAGTAATTTTGTTGAATTTTTATCATCTTATAAATAAATGACAACATAAAAAAGACTGCCCAAAATAGGCAGCCTTCTCTCAAACAACATAAAATAAGTAAAGTTATTTCTTTATTAATCTTTGAGTATACACACCTGTTTTATTCGATAATTTCACGATATAAACACCCGCTGTTAGTTGGTTAATAGCCACCGGAACTTCAGTATTACTTACAATTTGTTTGTGTACCAGACGTCCAGAAACAGAGTATATAGATACGGTTCCCGATTTAGCAACAGAAAAATGACTTGAAGCCGGATTAGGATATAAAGCAAGCGTACTTTTATTGGTATTATTCAGACTTAAGGTTGCCGCATTAATAACCCCAACAGCATCTAAATCGAATCCAGACGAACCAAACGGCGTTGCATACGGGTCGTTTACAATATTGCCATAACTATCATAAGTTGCATAAGTGGGATCGATAGTTCCAATTACATCAATAAGTTTTATGTGAGTTATAGCATTTTTATTTAACAGTGCATGATCTGGAATATCATCTAAATTGAAAGGTGTACCATAACTCGCTCTATATTTTCCTGCAAAATTATAAATGTATGTTGGGTCAACACTACCAAAACCACCAACTTGTGTATTCGTTTGCGTTTGGCTGTGCGAAGGGAACCTAAAGTAGTTTACACCATCTGAGCTTACTTCAACAAAAGCCAATTCTAAAAAGGTATCGCTAAAACTATTTTCAAAAACAGCAAAATCAAAACCAGAATTATTGCTTATCGCATTCGCGAAGGTTAAAATTGCGGTACCACCATCGCCAAGACTTACAATTTGTCCATTCGATTTATTGGTGGCGTTTTCTGGCGTTCCAAAGTTTGCTGCATCTCCTGTTGGGTTTGTAATATTTTGAGGTCCTCGAACTACCATAACTCCTGTTGCCCAAGCAATAAAATCTTCAGAATCGCGATGAATAGCTGTGGTGCCTTCTGCTCCTACTTTTGGGGCGTAAGATTGTGCTATTACAGATAAATTAAACAGTAAAAAAAGTACTAAATTGAGGGAATTTTTCTTCATAATTTTTAAAATTTGATGTAAAAAAAACAGTTACAAAAATGCAACTGTTCTTATATGTTGTTATTTACTTTCTAATATTAACCCCTTAAAATCATAGTTATAGCATAACTTTAGTGATTAAATTTTCTTTATAATTAATTATTTTTAGTTAAAATAAATTTTAGCCGCTCCAATTGATAACTCAATGGTTTCCATAAGAGATGCGCTATCTAAATCGTAAATAAGTAAATCGCTTTCTTCTGTAAAATTAGAGTTGGCTACGTATAACGTATCATCATCCACAGAAATTCCATAGGCGCTAATTGATGTTACATCTAAAATAGCTGATGTTGGCAAAGCATCACTACTATCATCTAATTCGTATACTTCACCATTCAAAATATAAAACAACTCATCATCATCATGAGCCATTATACTTGGGTGCTCTCCACTAGCAAATTCCATGACATCCAAAATAGCAGCAGTACTGGTGCTTATACGAGTAATTGAAGCCAAAGTTTCTACTGCTGGAGTTAACCAATATTGATTAGCACCACTACATAAAACGACTAAGTTCCCATTGGAATCTAAAGCCATTGCTCCCGGAGCGTCATTAACTTCTAAAGTTCCAACATTATTGTCTGATGTGTCAATTACAGAAATAATATTGTTTACTCCCCAACCTCCTTTATGTGAGACGTATAACATATACCCTTTTTCTAAAATATATTCAGGCCCTTCACCTACATGAATGGTATTTGAAACGGTATTTGTTGCTAAATTAATTATAGCCACAAAATCATCAGTAGAATCACCGCCGTCTCCCCAGTTTGTAACATAGCCTTTTCCGTTTGAAATAGTCATATATCTTGGATTGACTAAGCCTGAATTAATAGTAGCAACAGACTCAAATGTGTAACGGTTTACAACTTCTATTTTATTAGAAACATTTAAAACAATATAAGCTAAATCATCACTAAAGGTTACGCTTTGTGCTGTATCCCCTAATGGCAAGCCATTTACGTTACTAAAAACATTATTTTCGACTGTTAAAAAATCATCTGACACAAATGATACAGAGGCATTTCCTTGCCCAAAATTACCTTCGTGAGAAATTAATAATCCATTTTCATAATGGCCTTTTGGCACCACTGGATTGTCATCGTTATCTTCACTACAAGAGGTAATAAAAATATTTGTTAATAAGGCTAATACTAGTAATTTGTTGATTTTCATTTTTAAAATTTAATTGTTGTTTGTATTTTAAAGTTTCTATTTGGCATGGGCCTTAAGGCCACATTTTCGTAATATGTATTGTATAAATTGTTAAGTTTAAAATCTATAGTATAATTCACTTTTTTCTTTTGATTGAAGACATAACTTAACCCAATGTTACCAAAATCATAACTAGATAATGAGTTTCCTATAATAGAAACTTTGCCATTAAAAAGATGTTGATAAAACATTGAAAAACGATTATAACCATAAGCCACATTTAAATTACCTTTATGAAAAGGCACATAAATAAGCTGCTTATTCGTTTCTAAATCTTCTGAAACAGTATACGAGTAATGACCCGAAAAATGAAGTTGATGCTTATTAATGGTGTAATGCGATTTCACCTCTAATTCGGCTCCATAACTCGCAACCTCTCCAATATTTACTGGCGACCATATACTTGTATTATTCGGTACCCACTGAATCATGTCTTTGGTATTAATATAATAGCCATTTAGCTTTACATTAAAATTAGGGTAATTAAAATTTTGTCCTAAATCTATTTGGTAAGACGATTCTGGAACCAAATTTAAATTACCTCCTGGTTGCCAATACAAATCGTTAAATGTAGGAATACGGTAGTTTTTAGAACCGTTTATTTGAATATGATAATGTTCAAATAAATCAAAACCAGCATCAACAGAAAATACAAAGGGTCTCTCACCTCCTGTTATAAAATCTTGTCTAAGGTTAATGCCGTAACGAATTACGTTATTGAGTTTGTGATTAATTAACGCTGTTGTAGAAAATGCGTTTCTTACCGGTTCCTTAAAACTATCTCCTTTTCCCTTTGTGCTTGAATATTCTAATATGGTTTTAAACTGTAGTTTATCGCTAAAACGTATATTAAAATTATGATTAACCAAAAGTGTATTTACACTACCTAAACTAAAATTAGTTTTGTCTTTGTTTTCAAAATATTTAAACAATTCGTGTAAATGCACTGCTTTTACTTTCGAGCTAAATTTTCCGGAAGTTCTAGCCCACTCTAACATGGTTCTAAAATTTTCGTCCTCGTATTTACTTCTAGAAGGAGCGACTAGCGTTCCGGAAAAGTTTCGATTTCCAAAATAACTTTGATGGTATAGTTTGATAATATCCTTGTTAGAAACATAAAACCCTAAATTGGCGTTTAAATTGAGATTATTAAACGCACCATTTCCATTTATTTGGTCTGTACCTAAGTATTTATAATCGTTATCGGAATCTACATAAGTTACAGCAACATTACCGGTATATAATTTAGTACCAAAAGCCGTATTAAAACCTAAGTTTTTAGAGTTAAAACTTCCGTATTCTGTTCTTAAAACCGTTTCAAAATGCTCGGTAAAACTTAAATTATTATTTAAATGAATACTTCCACCAATAGTACCACTTCCATATTGTACACTTCCTCCACCGCTTCTAATAGCTATGGAATTATAGTTGGATGTATTAATAGTATTAAAATCTGTTTGACCGTTAAGTTGCGAGTTTATATTTATGCCATTCCAGACTACTGCTGTTTGCGATGCATTGGTTCCCCTAAATGAGGGCGACGACACCATACCAAAACCGTTTTCTTTAAAATATAGATTGGAATTAAAAGCCAGTAAACCGGTTAAAGACGTCGCATTACTATTAATAATAGAATCTGAAAGTATTTCTATTTTTATACCATTTGCGTAATCTATTAGCTTGGTATCGCTAATTACAACTTCGTCTAACTTTTGCACAGCATCAATCTGAGCTTTTGCTACAGTAGAAAAGCCAAATACAAATGGTAGTAATATGTATATATTTTTCATAAATCTTTAAAACTCTTTACCCGAGAGTTATTTTAGATGATGAAAATGGCAGGTCTCCTGACTTATCTAATGTTGCTTTTCCTTCCCAGCGAAACGCCAGTGGTTGTAGTACACAACACCCTCTTTATGAGGCGCTAAAACATGTTTAGCATAAACTTACAGTTGCGGGAACAGTTCTGGAATTAATTATAAAATTGCACCAGATTCCCTTTTAATTCGTTTTGCATTTACAAAACAAAACCAAAATTCATTGCAAAAGTAAAGGATTTATATAAAGTAAACAGATAAAACTTTACTTTTTCTTATTCATTTTATAGAGTAGATAAATAAAGCCTGCAAGAAAATGAACTATAATAACTACAGCTACTATATATATTGTTAAATTTGACCCGTTTCGCATAGGTTTAATATTTTCCATAAAATTAATTATCTAATAAAACATAGCGCGTTACTAATGTTACATGAGTGTATGAAGTCTAAACTATTTTTATTATTACTACTTGTTATTTGCTTCAATTGTAAAAATGAACCAAAAGAACACATTGAAGAACTTGAAACAAGCCAAGACTTACTTGTAAAATATGCCGAAGGCTTTTCGATTAAAAATTACAAAAACTATAAAGTTTTAACCATTGAAAAACCTTGGCCTAATGCCGATAAAAGATTTAAACATGTTTTAATCAGTAAAGAGAATGCTGCCAAAACTAGCTTTATGACGGGTGAATATGATGGTATTATTATCAATCCTATTCAGAAAATAGTGGTAACATCTACTACACATATTCCGGCATTAGAGCTTTTAGATGTTGAACAAACGTTAATAGGATTTCCTGGAACCGATTATATTTCATCTGAAAAAATAAGAGCACAAATAAACAACGGAAACATAAGAGAATTAGGGAAAAATGAAGGTTTAAACACCGAAATCCTTTTAGAATTAAACCCAGATTTAGTTGTCGGTTTTGGAATAGATGGCAAAAACCGCTCATTAGAAACCATAAAAAAAGCAGGAATACCGGTTATTTTTAATGGCGATTGGGTAGAACGTTCTCCCCTAGCTAAAGCCGAATGGATTAAGTTTTTTGGTGCCCTTTACAATAAAGAAAACAAAGCTGATTCTATATTTAATTCCATAGAAAAAGATTATTTAGAAGCTAAACACCTAGCAAAAAACATAAAAGATAATCCAACAGTTTTAAGCGGCGCCATGCATAGCGATATTTGGTATTTACCTAATGGCACAAGTACCGAAGCACAACTTTTTAAAGACGCTAATGTTAACTATTTGTGGCACGACACCAATGGCGTTGGTAGTTTAAAATTGAATTTTGAATCGGTTTTTGTGAAAGCTAAAAGTGCCGATATTTGGCTAAGTCCTTCAAATTATTCTAGCCTAGAAGCTTTAGAAAACGGAAATAACAACCATACGCTTTTTGATGCATTTAACACCAAAAACATCTATACATTTACCAATACAACAGGCGCTTCCGGAGGTGTTTTGTATTACGAATTAGGTATGACCAGACCTGATATTGTCTTAAAAGACCTTATTAAAATTTGCCATCCAGAATTATTAGAAAATTACAAACCTTACTTTTTTAAAAAATTAAAATAATTAAGCATCAAACCTGTCAGGTATAAAAATAAAATCACTAAACTCGTAAAATGCCAAAAAACTACACATATTCATTTATTTCACTAAGCATCATTTTAATAGTGTGCTTTTTTATGAATATTAGTCTTGGCTCTGTATCTATTCCTTTAGAAGCAGTTTTTAATGGTTTATTGGGTAAAACCACAACGCAGGAAACATGGCAATTTATTATACAAAACTATAGATTGCCAAAAGCCTTAACTGCTATAATTGTAGGTTCGGGTTTGGGTATTTCGGGACTTATTATGCAAACCCTATTTAGAAACCCTTTAGCTGGCCCTTTTGTGTTAGGCATTAGCTCTGGTGCTAGTTTAGGCGTTGCTTTAGTTATTTTAGGCTCTAGCGCTTTTGGTGGTGTTTTCGCTACTTTATTTGTTTCTAAATGGGGTATTGTAATAGCTGCTAGTTTAGGAAGCTTTCTAGTTTTATTGGCTGTTTTAATGGTGTCATTAAAAGTAAGAGATACCATGGCTATTTTAATAATTGGCCTCATGTTTGCGAGTATCACAGCGGCAATAGTTAGTGTCCTCTCCTATTTTGGCTCAGCCGAACAATTACAGCAATATGTATTTTGGGGGTTTGGTAGTTTAGGGAATTTATCTTGGACAGATCTTACCATTCTGTTTATAATATACAGTATCGGTTTAATTCTAGCCATATTTTCAATTAAAGCATTAAACACATTACTTTTAGGCGAAAACTACGCTAAAAGCTTGGGGTTAAACATTAAAAGAAGCCGTTTAATTATTATCATTTCCACAAGTTTATTAGCAGGAACTATAACAGCTTTTACTGGCCCCATAGCGTTTATTGGTTTAGCCATACCGCACCTTACAAGACAAGTATTTAACACTTCAAATCATAAAATTCTTTTACCAGCGGTATTTTTATTTGGTGCTATTGTCATGTTACTTTGCGATAGTATTGCTCAATTACCTCATAGCGAACTAACGTTACCTATTAATGCTATAACCGCTTTAATAGGTGCACCTGTAGTAATTTGGTTATTAGTTAGAAAACGAAAAATGGTATTTTAATATGAATAATAAGGAGCCAATTATCATTTTAAAAACCAAAAATTTATCTATTGGTTATGTTTCTAAAAAGAAACAGACGTCTATTGCTTCAAATATAAATATCGAATTAAAAAGAGGGGAACTTGTTGGCTTAATTGGTGCAAACGGCATAGGAAAATCGACATTATTACGAACCTTAACACAAGTTCAAAATCCTCTAGAAGGCACTATTGAAATTGACGGTAAAAACGTATCGGATTTTGCGCCGTTAGAATTAGCCAAAGTGATGAGTTTGGTGCTTACCGAACAAATCACATCCAAAAACCTCTCCGTTTTTGAGTTGGTTGCTTTAGGCAGACAACCGTATACCAACTGGATAGGTACCATGTCAAAACAAGATACCATAGCTATAAATAATGCTCTAGAACAAACTAATATTATAGAATTAAAACATAAAAAGTGTTTTGAGCTTAGTGATGGGCAATTACAAAAAGTCATGATAGCACGTGCTTTGGCTCAAGATACAGACTTAATTATTCTAGACGAGCCAACAACACATTTAGATATGTATCATAAAGCATACATTTTAAAATTGCTTCAGAGGCTAGCTAAAGACACCAATAAAACGATTCTGTTTTCGTCTCATGAAATAGATTTGGCTATTCAGTTGTGTGATACAATGATTGTGTTTTCAGCAGAAAGAGTAACATCGAACACACCACAAAACTTAATTAAAAATGGTATTTTTGACTCTTTGTTTCCAAAAGATTTAATAACTTTTGATTACAACACTAAAACCTTTATTATTAAATAACTTTAAGTCACTCATGAACTTCAAAACATTATCTATAATTATTCCTGTGTATAATGAGGAAAACACAATTACTTCAATTTTAGATAAAGTAAAGGCAGTTAAACTTATAAATAATATTGCTAAAGAAATTATATTAGTTAATTATTATTCTACTGATAACTCAGAACTTATAATTTCAAATTACATAGAAATAAATAGTGGTCTTGATGTTAAATACTTTAAGCAAGATAAAAATTATGGAAAAGGAGCTGCTATTAAAAAAGGAATCGCAATTGCTACCGGTGAATTTTTAATTATTCAAGATGCCGATTTAGAGTACAATCCAAACGAATACAACATTTTAATACAACCTGTAATAGATGGTTTTGCAGATGTGGTTTATGGCTCTAGGTTTATGGGAAGTAAACCACACCGTATTTTATTCTTTTGGCACACTATTGGCAACAAATTTTTAACATTTTTAAGCAATATGCTAACTAATCTAAATCTTACAGATATGGAAACATATTATAAGCTTTTTAATAGCAAAATGATTAAAAGTTTGAATCTGAAAGAAAACAGATTTGGTTTTGAACCCGAAGTAACAGCTAAAATTTCTAGATTTCCTGATGTTCGTAAATACGAGGTTGGAATTTCTTACTATGGTAGAACTTATTAGGAAGGTAAAAAGATTAATTGGAAAGACGGTCTTAGAGCAATTTATTGCATATTAAAGTACAATATCTTAAATAGATGAAAAAAATAAGTTTTATAATATTCTTTGTATTAATACTATTTGTGTTTAACTATAAATTACAATCTTTTAAAACGCTTAATCAATTAGACAATTTAGAATTAGTAACAAAAGATTTAAAGCCACTTTTAAATATTAATAAAATCACTTTTTATGATTCTAATTCAAGTTCTTTCGCTCAATTTTTTAAAACTAAATTTGGAGTAGCTCCATATCGTTTAAAAAAAATGGAATCTTATACTACAAAAGAAGATATGGTTCTAATCATAGATAGTATTTCAGTTAAACAAACTCCTTATAATATAAATTTATTTGACTTAGTATATTCAAAAAAAGAGAAAGGTTATCATATTAAGCTTATTAAAAAAATTAAATGATTTCATTATTAACTTTATTATCACTATCGATAACCATATTTATGGTCATGGAAAACAAGACTATAGTAAATAACAGTATAATACATGCTATTTTATCGTGTATTGTTGGGGCAATACTCCTTTCTTATAGCTACACGGTTTCTTTATTTTGTCATGTAAACCCTAAAATCATTCAATTTATATTAATACTAACTTGTTGGCTTTATACAAGTTTGAATATTAAAATATTAAAAAAAACATTACAAACTCAATTCTGTTTCACTGTAAAAACTTCCTCATGGGTTATAGGCCTATTAAGCCTTCTTATTTTTACTGTTTTTTTCTTGTTTTTTTCTGAAAAATGGGGAGCTTGGGATGCTTGGGCTATCTGGAGTCTTCATGCAAAATTTTTAACTTTTCAGGATAATTATATATATTTATTCAAATTTACGTCCATCTATTCTCACACAGACTATCCGCTTATGCTTCCTAGCTTCATTGCAAGTATTTGGAGCTCTTTTAATAATATAAGCGCAATAGTGCCTTTATTAACTGCCTTCTTTTCTTCGGTTTCCTTAATCCTATTATCTAGTGCTTCACTCATTGGTAAAAGCCAAACCAAGTATTGGATCTTAAGTTTAGTATTTTTATGTGTTTCACCAATAGTTTACAGGACTGGCAGTTATCAATATGCAGACACTTTACTTGCTTTATTCTTCTTAATACCATTTATAATTCTTAATAATACAAGCAAACTCAATAAATATACTTTACTTTTTTTAGGCTTTTTTGTAGCATCCGCTGCTTTTGTTAAGAACGAAGGCATTGTTTTCTTTTTAATATTCTCAGTTCTATTTTTTTTTAATAGAAAGAAAATGAATACTTGGTACATTTTAGGTGCTTTTGGGCCTTTGTTAATTATTACATACTTCAAGATTAAAATAGCGCCGACTAATGATTTAATTGCTGAACAAGACATAGGTTTTCTAAGTAAATTATTTGAAATAAAGCGTTACGGAACCATTCTACTACACGCAGTTAAAAACTTGATTAACATACACTTGCCTGTTACATTATTAATAATTTCACTTTTAATATTGAATTTTAAGCGCCTTAAAGAGTTTGGCTATAATGTTATTTTTATAATGTTATTTTCATATTTTATGGTATACGTGTTAACACCTAAAAATTTAGAATGGCATTTAACAACATCATTTGGGAGATTAATACATCACGTTACACCCGCCTTATTTTATTTATTAATTTTAAGTACAATTCAAAATAAAACTTTGAATCTAAAAATAAATCATTTAATTCACGTTTTTAAATTAGATAACATATTAAAACAAGCTGATAAGGATTTTTAATCCCTATACACTTATCCCTAAAATAGGCTCTAATTTACCCACTCCATTAACTGCAACCACTTAATACTTTTAAGTTTTTGGAAATAACCTCCTCCTTTTTTTTCCAAAAAGATTTAATAGCTTTTGATGATAAAATAGGAAATTTCAGAATCAACAAATAGATTTTATCACTAAATTTAACTATATTTATATAATTGAAAATCAAAACATTAACACTCTCCCCTTTTGAATTGTTTTTAGTATTTTATTAAAAGATACTCAAATGAAAAATTTAAAATCAATATCACTTTTATGGGCTACTTGTATATGCCCTATTGTTTCTAGTTGTAAAAACAAAACCACAAAACAAAACCCGGCACTTGCATCAATCGATTTCGGTAACACCAGAAATTGACAATATTTCTGTTTTTAAAACCTATGCCACAAAAAAAGGTGTGATAGACAAAAAAAGGAACGTTACCACAGACAATAAAAAACACATTTATAATTTAGCTCGAAAAAGCTATTTCGCCTTTGTACAACAAGGAGATGGAGGTTTACAAGATTTTATTCATACTCCTAACTTTATACTAATAGACAAGAAAAAACAAATACGTGGTATTTATAATGGCATAGAAGATAAAGAGATAGAACGTATAATTGAAGATATATATGCATTAAAAGCATTCCCTAATTAATAGCTAAGTACAGATTATTAACAATCTAAATTTATAATTATGGAATTAAATGAAACAAAATTAAACGACTTACTAGGCAAAGTAGTTACAGAAATGGGAGCCGCTGCCAATGGCCCTTTGGTCACTATTGGAGATAAATTAGGCCTGTACAAAACACTCTCAGAGTCTGGGGCAATGTCTTCAAAACAATTAGCAGATGCTACTCATACTGCCGAGAGATATATTCGAGAATGGGCTTCTGCACAAGCCGCTTCTGGTTATATTAATTATGATGATAACACCAATACCTTTTCCATGTCTCCGGAACAAACCATGGTATTTGGAAATGCCAAAAGCCCTGTATTTATGACCGGTGCATTTTATGCCATTTCATCCTTATATTTTGATGAACCAAAACTTGAAAAAGCTTTTAAAACTGGCGATGGTGTTTCATGGGGAGACCATAATACCTGTTTGTTTTGTGGTACTGAAAAGTTTTTCAGTCCATCCTATGAAGGAAATTTAATTGATAACTGGTTACCTTCTTTAGATGGTGTGGTTGAAAAATTAAAACAAGGAGCAAAAGTCGCAGATATTGGTTGTGGTCATGCCGCATCTACTATCATTATGGCTAAAGCATTTCCAAACTCCAGTTTTGTTGGTTATGATTATCATGAAAAATCTATAGAACAAGCAAAAGAAAGAGCTAAAGATGCAGGCGTTACCAATACATCATTCGCCGTTGCAAAAGCAAAAGATTTTCCAGGAAAAGACTATGACTTTATAACCTTTTTTGATTGCTTACATGATATGGGTGATCCTGTTGGAGCCTGTAATTATGTAAAAAAAGCTTTAAAACCAGATGGCACGCTAATGGTTGTGGAGCCTTTTGCAAACGACTCATTACAAGAAAACTTAAATCCTGTAGGGCGCGCTTTTTATGCCTTTTCAACGCTACTTTGCGTGCCATGTTCTTTAAATCAAGAAGTTGGTAAAGCCTTAGGCGCACAATCTGGCGAAAAACGGTTAAAACAAACCATTACTTCGGGTGGTTTTTCTAGATTTAAGAGAGCTACTGAAACACCTTTTAACCTAATTTTAGAAGCCAGACCTTAAATTCGCTTAGAATATTAAAACCTATATTTTAATAAAAACTATATTCAGTGAAGAATCTTCTTTAATCTAGGTTCTTCACTTCCCTTTGAATAGCAAAATACCTATCTTTGAGGAAATTTCAATCCTCTTAATGAACAACAGTCTTATTCTCATTATCGCAATACTAATTTCCGCAGGAATAGGTGGTTATTTAGGTATGCTTTTTACAAAACTTAAAAGTAAAAGCGAACAAAGCACGCTTGAAGAACGTAATACAAACCTGCAACTACAAATTGATGATTTAAAAGCACATCATCAAACCGAAAACGAAAAGCAAAACCAACATTTTTCAAATCAAATTGAAGAACTGCGTCAAATTATATCTAAAACAGAATTGGAGCGTGAAGAAATTAGACGTGAAAAGGATTTTTTAAACACGGAATTGGCTAGGAAAAATTCAGAATTTGAAAATCTTCAAGAATTAAACTTAAAACGCGATAAAGAATTAGAGCTACGCCAAGAACAACTTCGCAAAGATTTTGAACTTTTAGCTACCAAAATACTGGATGAAAAATCGGAAAAATTCACCCTTCAGAATAAAGAAAACATTAAAAATATTTTAAATCCGCTTCAAGAAAAGATTAAAACTTTTGAAGAAAAGGTAGATTTAACCCAAAAGGAAAGCATTAGTATGCATTCGGCTTTAAAGGAGCAGTTGTTAGGCTTAAAAGATTTAAACCAGCAAATGACAAAAGAAGCCACAAACCTTACAAGAGCTTTAAAAGGCGATAGTAAAATGCAAGGAAATTGGGGTGAACTGGTTTTAGAGCGCGTGCTAGAAAAATCTGGTTTAGAGAAAGATAGAGAATATTTTGTACAGCAAAATTTTACTCGGGAAGATGGTACACGTGTATTACCAGATGTTGTTTTAAACCTTCCTGACGGGAAAAAAATGATTATTGATAGTAAAGTATCTTTAACCGATTACGAACGTTTGGTAAATGCAGATGATGATGATAAACCTATGCATTTAAAGGCGCATGTAAATTCTATTAGAAGGCATGTAGATCAACTTTCGGAAAAAAATTACCAAGATTTATACGATATAGAATCGCCAGATTTTGTGTTGTTATTTATACCTATAGAACCTGCTTTTGCAGTTGTTGTAAATGAAGACAACTCTATTTATAACAAAGCTTTTGAAAAGAATATTGTTATTGTAACACCTTCTACGTTATTGGCTACATTGCGAACTATTGATAGCATGTGGAATAACGAAAAACAACAACGTAACGCCATTGAAATAGCCAAACAAGCTGGAAATTTATATGATAAGTTTGAAGGCTTAATGAAAGATTTAATAGGTGTTGGTAAAAAAATTGATGCATCGAAGGTGGACTATAATTCTGCTATGAACAAGTTGTTTGAAGGCAGAGGTAATTTAATTACCAGTGTTGAAAAACTTAAGAAAATGGGTGCAAAAGCTAAAAAAGCACTTCCAGAAGCTATAATTAAACGTGCGCAAGACGACGACGATATTTAAACTTATTTTATGAAATTTCTATTTAAAACATTTATAATCTTCCTTTTAATAATTGCTGGTTATTTCAGCTTTATATACTTTGTACATTATAGCGAAGGTGTACGCGCAGGGAAACTCGTTAAGTTTAGTAGCAGAGGTATGCTTTTTAAAACCTGGGAAGGCGAAATAAGCCAAGGCGTATCAGAATCGCAAATATTTATTTTTTCGGTGGAAGACAACCAAAAAGAAGTTATTGAAGACCTAACTAAGTATCAAGGTAAATTTGTAAAACTCCATTATTTTGAGCGTTACAAAACTTTATTTTGGCTAGGCGATACCAAATATTTTATTACACAAGTAGTAGAAGAAAAAAACTAAAACCAACACATAATATGTTTAAACACGCTAAAGATTCTCAAGTATCAATTACAGAACTTATGTTACCGGCGCACTCTAATTTTAGTGGTAAAATTCATGGTGGGCATATTTTAAATTTAATGGATCAAATTGCATTTGCTTGTGCATCAAAACACTCTAGACATTATTGTGTTACAGCATCGGTAAACAAGGTTGATTTTTTAAACCCTATTGAAGTTGGCGAATTAGTTACCCTTAAAGCATCGGTAAATTATACAGGTAGAACCTCTATGGTTATTGGACTTCGTGTTGAATCTCAAAACATTCAAACGGGAGAAATTAAGCATTGTAACTCGTCTTATTTTACTATGGTTGCCAAAGATGAAAACGGTAAAAACGTTAAGGTGCCTGGTTTAATTTTAGATAGTAAACAAAGTATTAGACGTTTTGCCAGAAGTATTGCTAGACAGGAACAAACAAGAACACGATCTTCTAGGTTTAATTCATCTGAATTTAAAATGGAAGAGCATTTGGACTTAATTAAAACACAAAATGCAACTATCGAGCTGTTTGAGTCTTAGTTGTTGTATTCCATAATTTATAAAAGCAAACATTAACCATTAGTGTTTAGATAAACTTTAGCGGATAGTTGCGTTAGGGATTGAAGCGGCATCCTTTTTTTTAACTAATAAGCAAAACCTTTTTATAAACTATAGGCTTATAAATTGCCGCAATGCCTAATCCTAACAATGCCTTAAAAAAAAAGATATAGCGGAAAGCCCGACCCTTGTGGTAACGCAAAAAAAAAATCCCGTATAAAACGGGATTTTTAAGTTTATATTATAATCTGTTTATTTACTTAAATACATTTTACGTCTTGAGTATAAATCGTAAAACGCATCATCTTTTAAGCTGTCTATAAATAAGATGCTTTCTCCAGTACTTTTCATTTCTGGTCCTAGTTTCTTATTTACATTATGGAATTTATTAAACGAGAATACTGGTTGTTTAATAGCATAACCATTTAACTTTGGTTTGAAATCGAAATCTGTTACCTTCTTCTCTCCTAACATTACTTTTGTTGCATAGTTTACATAAGGCTCTCCATATGCTTTCGCTATAAAAGGAACCGTTCTTGATGCTCTAGGATTCGCTTCAATTATGTAAACTGTGTCGTCTTTAATTGCAAACTGAATGTTTATTAAACCTACTGTATTAAGCGCTAATGCGATTTTTTTAGTATGGTCTACAATTTGTTGCATAACTAAGTCGCCTAAGTTAAATGGAGGTAATAATGAGTTACTATCTCCTGAGTGGACACCACATGGCTCGATGTGTTCCATGATACCTATAATGTACACATTTTCACCATCGCAAATGGCATCGGCTTCTGCCTCAATAGCACCATCTAAATAATGATCTAATAGTAATTGATTCCCTGGCATTCTGCTTAATAAATCGACTACGTGTTTTTCAAGCTCTTCTTTGTTTATTACAATTTTCATCCCTTGACCTCCTAATACATAAGAAGGACGCACTAATATTGGAAAATCTAAAACATCGGCAATTGCAGCAGCTTCATCGGCTGTTGTAGCAATATCAAACTCTGGGTAAGGAATGTTGTTTTCTTTTAATAATCTTGAGAAATGTCCTCTATCTTCAGCTAAATCTAAAGATTCGAAGCTAGTTCCTAGTATTTTAATACCGTATTTTGTTAGTTTTTCGGCTAGTTTTAAGGCTGTTTGCCCACCAAGCTGAACGATAACACCTTCTGGTTTTTCGTGCTTAATAATATCGTAGATGTGTTCCCAGAATACAGGCTCGAAGTATAATTTATCGGCTGTATCAAAATCGGTTGAAACCGTTTCTGGATTACAGTTAATCATGATGGTTTCGTAACCACATTCTGCAGCGGCTAGTACACCGTGAACACAACAGTAATCGAACTCAATTCCTTGACCAATTCTATTTGGACCAGAACCTAAAACAATCACTTTTTTCTTGTCTGACACTACACTCTCGTTATCTGCATAACGGTTACCATCGGCAGTTTCCATATCACTCTCGAAAGTAGAATAGTAGTATGGTGTTTTTGCTTGAAATTCGGCAGCACAAGTATCAACTAATTTATAAACTCTATTTACTCCTAACTCTTCTCTCTTACTATATACTTGACTCTCTAAACAGCCTAACATGTGTGCTATTTGCCTGTCGCCGTAGCCTTTTTGTTTTGCTTCTAATAGCAAATCCTTTTGTATAGTATCAATAGTGAAGGTTGAAATTTCGTTATTTAAGAAATGTAAATCTTCGTATTGCTTTAAGAACCACATATCGATTTTAGTAATCTCGTGGATTCTACTTAATGGGATTCCCATTCTAATAGCATCATAAATTATAAAAACTCTATCCCATGAAGCATACGTAAGTTTTTCTATAATTTCATCATAGTTTTTATTCTCTTTTCCATCGGCACCTAAACCATTACGCTTAATTTCAAGCGATTGTGTTGCTTTATGAAGTGCTTCTTGAAATGAGCGCCCAATACCCATAACTTCACCTACAGATTTCATTTGAAGCCCTAAGGTACGGTCTGATCCTTCAAACTTATCGAAGTTCCAACGTGGTATTTTTACAATTACATAATCTAAAGTAGGCTCAAATAAAGCTGAAGTCGATTTTGTAATTTGGTTATTCAATTCATCTAAATGATATCCTAAAGCTAATTTAGCAGCAATTTTTGCAATAGGATAACCTGTTGCTTTACTCGCTAATGCTGAAGAACGCGAAACACGTGGGTTAATTTCAATAGCAATAATATCCTCTTTTTCATCTGGACTTACTGCAAATTGCACGTTACAACCACCTGCAAAATCACCAATATTACGCATCATGTGGATAGCCATATCACGCATTTTTTGATACGTTTTATCGCTTAAAGTCATTGCTGGAGCTACAGTTATAGAATCTCCTGTATGAATACCTATTGGATCCATATTCTCGATAGAACAAATAATTACAACATTATCGTTTGAATCTCTAAGTAACTCTAACTCATATTCTTTCCAGCCTATTAAAGCCTTATCAATCATTACTTCGTGAATTGGAGAAATCTCTAATCCGCGAGTTAATAATTCATCAAAATCTTCTTCTTTATAAACAAAGGATGCTCCTGCACCACCTAGAGTAAACGAGGCTCTAATAATTAAAGGGAAACCAAACTCTTGTGCAATTTCTTTACCTTTTAAATAAGAAGTTGCTGTTGCTTGAGGAGCCATTGGAATGCCTATTTTAAGCATTAACTCTCTAAACTTCTCTCTATCTTCAGTAATATTAATTGCATCAATATTAACACCAATAATTTCTACATCAAAATCTTTCCAAATGCCTTTTTCATCAGCTTCAATACATAAATTTAAAGCAGTTTGACCACCCATTGTTGGTAAAACGGCATCAATTTGTGGATGTTCTTTTAAGATTTGAATAATCGATTTTGTATTTAAAGGCAGTAGGTAAACATGATCGGCCATAGCTGGATCGGTCATGATTGTTGCAGGATTAGAATTGATTAGAATGGTTTCAATTCCATCTTCTCTAAGCGAACGTAAAGCTTGAGTTCCAGAATAATCAAATTCACATGCTTGACCAATTACAATAGGACCTGAGCCAATAATTAATATCGATTTTAGTTTAGGATTTTTCGGCATTTTTACTCGTTATTATGTTGTACTTTAATGTGTTGCAAAAATAGTAATCACTAGATATAAAAAAAGGCATTACCGTTAAGTAATACCTTTTAATTATCAACAATTGTTAATCATTATTTTTTATGTCTAGTTTCTGTTGAAACAGATAATTTTTTTCTTCCCTTAGCTCTTCTACGAGCTAATACCTTTCTACCATTAGCAGAAGCCATTCTTTCTCTGAAACCATGTTTGTTTCTTCTTTTTCTTTTTGACGGCTGAAACGTTCTTTTTGGCATAACTTATTTTTTTAAATCTGTATAGTATTTTATGTATGAATGGCTGTGTTAAAACCGAGGGCAAATATACAAAGCCTTTATTACTTTGCAAATCATTTTTAAAAAAATTTAATAAATATTTTTAAGAACGCAAAAACACATGCTAGACCTTTATTTATTTGGGGTAACCCTATACTTTGTCAATTATCTATATGCATATTTTAATAAAAATTTAGTTTCTTTGCACTCTTAAAACCTCAAAGCTGTTTATTTTAATAATTAAAAACCGCTTTTTTCTATTATAAATATAAAATTATGTACAATAAAATTATAAAACTAATCATTGCAGCAGGAATCATTGCTTTTGCTATTTATCAATTTACAGAAGGTGAAATTGGAAACGGTATTGCCCTTATATTTTTATCGCTAATATTTATATTTCTATATTTTAAAAATGAGTTTATTTTACTTGCCTTTTTAAGATTAAGAAAACAAGATTTTGAAGGTGCTAAAAAATGGCTAAACAAAATTAAAAATCCTGAGGCTGCATTAGTAACAAAGCAACAAGGTTACTTTAATTATTTACATGGTATAATGGTTTCTCAAGATAATATGAATGAAGCCGAGAAATACTTTAAAAAATCGCTTTCATTAGGTTTATCTATGGATCATGATATTGCCATGGCTAAATTAAATTTAGCAGGTATTGCTTTTTCTAAACGCAGAAAACAAGAGGCTCAAAAATTACTATCTGAAGCACAGAAGCTGGACAAACAAGGCATGCTTACAGAACAGATTAAAATGATGAAACAAAACATGAAGCAAGCCGCTGGTCCTACCCAACATTATGGTGGAGGCGCTTCAGTAAGATCTCAAAAAAGAAGAGGTAGATAAACTCAAAATTAAATTAAGGGCGACCACAGCCTGCAATACGATTCTTTTACTTTTTCGAATTTAGATCGTTCTGACCATTGGGTTGGATCCACTTTTTCGCATACCTCAAGATCATCTAAAAAATGCTGTTTTAATACTTTACTCGTATCAATATCATATATAAAGGCATTGACTTCAAAATTAATATTGAAGCTCCTGTAGTCCATGTTTGATGTTCCTACAGTTGAAAAAATATCATCAACCACGATAGTTTTCGAATGAATAAAGCCTTTATTATAGCGGTACACTTGAATATCAGCATCGAATAAACGCTCTAAATAAGAATTGGTAGCATGCTTAACAACCCACGAATCGGATTTTTTAGGGATTATAAGTTTTATATCTACTCCACTTTTAGATGCCACTTGTAACGCTGTAATAATTTGATCGTTTGGCACAAAGTAAGGCGTTGTTATATACACATAATCTTCGGCAGTTGTTATGGCCGTAAAAATGGCTTCCATAATATTTGCCCAATCTGTATCTGGCCCACTAGCCGCTATTTGAACGGCTACACTATTTTTACAAGTTACCTCTGGAAAATAGGATTTATCTATTTTAAGATTTGTATTAGATACAAAATGCCATGTGGTAAAAAAATTGACTTGCAATGATTTTACCGCTTCTCCAACAAGCCTTAAATGGGTATCTCTCCAAAAATTATCGTTATACTCGTTAACATATTCATCGGCAACATTAATACCTCCAACATAAGCCGTCTTACCATCAATAACCGCTATTTTACGATGATTTCTATAATTCATCTTTCCTGTGAATTTAGAAAAAACAACAGGCATAAATGGGTAATGCTCTACTCCACTCGCTTGTAACTGCCGCTTCATTTTATTTGAAAGCTTGCTCCCAACATCATCATAAGTTAACCTTACCTGAACGCCTTCATTAGCTTTTTTACAAATAATATCTAAAAGTTGGGTACCAATTTTACCATCTTCAACAATATAGTATTCTAAATGAATGTGATGTTTTGCCTGTTTTAAATCTTCAAGTAAATCTTTAAATTTTTCATCCCCATTTTTAAAAAGTTTTAACTCATTACAAAGGGTTAAAGGTGAATTCTTATTATTATAAAGAAGCTTTACTAATTTAACTTTGTTATTAAGATAATCATCAACTTTTCTAATAGACTTACCATCTAACTCTAACTCCTCATGTATCATTTTTACGGTAGATTGGTTAAGAACTTGTTTCCTGTTAAAAATTTTATTTTTCCGATATTCTTGTCCAAAAAGGTAATAAATTAGAATGCCAAGAAATGGAAAAAATACTAAAACAATAATATAAGATAGCGTTTTAGTGGGATTTAAGTTTTTAAGAATCACAGTTATAACTGCCGTAATAGCAACTACATAATTGATAATTAAAAGAACAGTCCACAGATCACTATTTAGAAAGCTAGACATAACATATTAGTTATAATAGCCTTCCTGAGGAATTTCTAGATAGTATTGTTTTCTTGATTTATTATTAAGATGCGGCTCGCGTAACCAAGGGTTATGAAGTTTTAAAACTTTATAATTAATACCAAAACGTTGTGCAAACTTAGTAAAATCTGTTACCGCAGTATCCACTTCTATTTTATAAGTTGGTACGTTGGTGTACAAATCTTTTTCTCTAAAGTTGAATCCATAATTTTTAGGATTCGATAAGATTTCTTTTAACGCAACAATTCTGAATAAATAACGCCCTGTTTCTTCGCCTAAAAGCAAATCATAATATCCAGTAACATCTTGCTCGCGTAAACGTCTAGACACACCCGCATTTCCTGCGTTGTAAGCAGCCGCAGCTAATGTCCATGAACCTAATTGCTCCTTAGCCCTAATAAGATACTTACAAGCAACTTCGGTAGCTTTCTCTAAATTATAACGTTCATCGACATTTTTATTAACTTCCAAGCCATTTTCTCTTCCTGTTGCTGGCATAATTTGCCATACACCTCTTGCTCCTGCTGGAGAGACTGCATTTGTTAAACCACTTTCTATAACAGCTAAATATTTAAAATCGTCTGGGACACCATGTTTAGCTAGAATAGGCTCTATAATTGGGAAATATTTTTTAGCACGTTTAAACATTAGTAATCCGTTTGATTGCCAATACGTATTAACTAACAACTCTCTATCCATACGTTCTAAAATATCTGGATTTTCAAGCGGCATAGGTTCTCCTGCAAAATTTAAATTATCTGGCACCTGTAAGGCATAAACATTATAATCGTTTATTAATTTAGTTTCAAAATTCTCGTCTGTTGGTGCGTCTTGTAACGCAAAAATAAATAAGCCACATAAACTTAATAGTCCTACAAACGCTAATGCTTTCTGTATAATCTTCATTTTAAAAAGTTTTTTTATAAAATTACAAAAATAGTTTAGCTACCTATAATTAGTTTAGGTAAATTTTCGTTAAACCATCTATATTTATTTATGATTGCAATATGAGTGCCGTTTTTAATAACAATGCAATTTTTAATATTTTTTATGGGAAAGACCGAATCATTATCACCATGAATGTGAATAATATCTGGATGACATGTTTCTTGATTCCAGCATACCATTTCCTTAATAGCCCAACTTAAATACTTATTATCATTAACCGATAAATATTTCTTATAAAGTTCAATTCTTTTGGTAATGGTATCGCCAAAAGCGTACCTCTCAAAAACATCTAGTTTACTAGCCAATTGCGTAGGCACTAAAGCATATGCTTTAGTTGCTTTTGCAATAAGCATCTTTTTAGGTAGTTCATGCATGGACTTAACACTAGATACAATAATGAGTTTTTTAACCGAAATAAATTTACTCATTTCTTGAACGATTACACCGCCAAAAGACACCCCTAATAACACTACGTTTTCATGTTTTATGTTACTACATAAACGACGCGAATAGTCGGTTATAGATTCATTATCAATTGGAATTAGCCATTCTAGTAAATGAATTTCAAATTGATTTTCGGGCAATTTAATATATTCAAATATTTTGGGGCTTGCCGCCATTCCTGGCATAAGGTAAACATGTATTAACTCTTGAGACATAAGGCATTAAGCGTTAATTAACTTTATTCTGTCAAAAATTTTTCGTACTTTTGCACAAAGTTATTGAAATAGTACTCACTATTTTAACTTTCCTAAGAATTAAAACAAAATTAACATGGTTGAAGCTGCAGAATTAATTGACAACGATTTTCTACGTCAATTTGAAATTAAAGTAGACAATGATTTAGCAATAATTGAATACTCATTACAAGAAAGAAAAATATTTTTAACCAAACTAATTATCCCGGAAAACATTAAAGATGAAGATTTTAAAAAGGAATTTTTATCGCTTGTTTTTGAGGAAATAGGATCGCGTAACTTAAGTGTTATGCCTACTTGCCCAGAAATTGCAAAATTTGTAAGAAGCAACAGAAAATACAAACGCATGCTTCCTGTAGGCGTAAGAATTTAAGTTTCAAAGAACACAAAATAAAAAAAAAGCTAAAGTAAAACTTTAGCTTTTTTTTTATTCCTTTCCGTAATATTTGGAATAATCATTAGAAATTTTACTCAATACCACATCTTCAGCGTCATCTAAAACCAATTCATTATTCAAATTAAATTGATAGGTATCTTTTGTTGTTCCATTAACCTCAATAGTATCATTTTCTATTTTCCATGAAAATGGAGATGCTGAAGATGTTATTTCTCCAGTACCAAATTCAACTTTATTGATTTCAAAACCCGTATTTTTTTTCCCAAAAACCAACTGTAAAGTATTCGTTTGATCATCAACTACTTTCACCTGTTCCCAAATACCGCGTAAATTATTTTCTGCTCCATTTGTATCCTTAGTACAAGATGTAACAACAAGTAATAATAGTACAATTACTACAGATTTTAAGACACGTTTCATTGAGAGTTTTTTAGAATGAACCAAATGTAATATCATGACAAAATCTAAGACAATTAAATCGATAAAAAGCAACAAAGAGAGCTGAACAACTTAAAAACTCGATAAATTACTTGTTAATTAGCTTTTATTAAAGCCTCAATAAACTTTAATCGTACAAGGCCATCAGCATCTATTTCAGTTAACTCTACTTGGTGCAATGTATTTACTAATGCTGGATTCCATGGTGCTTTAACTTTTACATAGTTTTCGGTAAACCCATGAATATAACCTGCTTTATTTTCACTTTCAAATAATACAGTACGTGTAGACTTTAATTGACTCTCGTAAAAGGCACGACGCTTTTTAACCGATAAACCACGTAACATCTTACTACGTTTACTTCTAACATTATTTGGCACGACATTATCCATAGTAGCTGCCTCAGTATTATCGCGTTCCGAATACGTAAAAACATGTAAATACGAAATATCTAAATCTGTTAAAAAACTATAGGTTTCTAAAAAATGCTCATTTGTTTCTCCCGGAAAACCAACAATAACATCTACTCCAATACAAGCATGAGGCATAACCTCTTTTATTTTAGCAACTCGATCTACATATAACTCACGCATATAACGGCGTTTCATTTTTTTAAGAATGTCGTTACTTCCAGATTGCAACGGAATATGAAAATGAGGCACAAAAGCTCTAGATTTCGAAACCAAATCTATAGTATCATTTTTAAGTAAATTGGGTTCAATGGAAGAAATACGTAAACGCTCGATACCTTCTACCTTATCTAACTCGGTTACTAAATCTAAAAAAGTATGCTCGTGTTTTTTATTACCAAACTCACCTTTACCATAATCGCCAATATTAACACCCGTTAAAACAATTTCTTTTATGTTTTTAGCCGATATTTCTCTAGCATTTTCTAAAACATTTGCCATGGTATCACTACGTGAAATACCACGAGCCAAAGGAATAGTACAGTAGGTACATTTATAATCGCAACCATCTTGAACCTTTAAAAATGCGCGTGTCCTGTCGCCTATAGAGTAACTACCTACGTAAAAATCGGCTTCTTCAATCTCGCAAGAATGCACTTCGCCAAAATCGTTTTTAGAGAGGTCGTTAATATAGTCCGTAATCTTAAATTTTTCGGTTGCTCCAAGTACTAAATCCACACCATTAACATCGGCTAATTCCTGTGGTTTCAATTGGGCATAACACCCTACAGCTGCCACAAAAGCATTTGGATTAGCTTTTTGAGCTTGCTTTACAATCGTTTTAAAGCGCTTATCGGCATTTTCTGTTACAGAACATGTGTTTATAACATAAATATCTGCTTTTTCAGCAAAATCGACCCTATCAAACCCTTCATCGTTAAAATTTCTAGCAATGGTAGAGGTTTCTGAAAAATTTAGCTTGCAACCTAAAGTATAAAATGCGACTTTTTTATTCATTATAATTTGTTAATCCGAACTTGTTTCAAGGTAATTTAAAATTTATCTTTACCCTTAAAAGATTGCAAATTTACAATTTATAACTTACATGAAAAAAACTATTAAAACACAAATAATCAACTTCTTATCAGTTAGTTGTATCATGTTTTTTCTTTTTTCATGCCATAATGATGCTTCTAAAAAAAATGATCATCTCGTATTTCGTTATAATGAATATGCTAATATTAACACTTTAGACCCCGCATTTTCGAGAACACTTCAAGATAATTCGGTGTGTAATCAATTATATAATGGCTTACTGCAGTTGGATAACAACCTAAATCTTTTACCATCTATAGCTAAAAGTTGGAATGTATCTGAAAATGGTTTAATCTACACTTTTAATTTACGAAACGATGTTTACTTCCATAAACACGAATTGTTTGGTAAAGACTCTACTAGAACCGTTGTTGCTAAAGATTTCACCTATAGTTTAAACCGCTTAAGAGACGAAAAAATTGCTGCTCCTGGTAGTTGGGTTTTAAACAAGGTTGATGACTTTAAAGCTATTAACGATACTATTTTCCAAATTAACTTAAAACAACCTTTCCCCGCTTTTATAGGGCTTTTAGCCATGAAGTATTGCTCTGTTTTGCCTCAAGAAATTGTAGAACATTACGGTGCCGATTTTCGTGCTAACCCTATAGGAACAGGACCTTTTAAATTTAAACGTTGGGAAGAAAACATAAAACTTGTTTTTAGAAAGAATGAAAATTATTTTGAAACAGACAGCGTAGGTAATAAGCTTCCATATTTAGAAGCTATAGCACTTACCTTTTTACCCGATAAGCAAAGTGAATTTTTACAATTTGCTCAAGGTAATATTGATTATTTATCAGGTTTAGATGCGTCCTACAAAGATGAACTGTTAACGGCCGATGGCAAACTCAGAGACAAATACAACCAAAGCGTTGATATGATTCGAGGGCCATATTTAAACTCTGAATATCTTGGGTTTTATTTAGATTCTAAATCGCCAGAAATACAGTCGGAGCTTATTAGAAAAGCCATTAATTATGGTTTTGACAGAAAAAAAATGATGCTGTATTTACGTAATGGTATTGGAAACCCTGCTAACGGTGGCTTTATTCCCAAAGGTTTACCAGGACATGACACGTCTATAGGTTTTAGCTATAAACCGCAACTAGCAAAGCAACTAGTTGAACAATTTAAAGCTGAAAGTGGTATTAGCAATCCGGAAATCACTTTAAATACCACTAGTAATTATTTAAGTTTCTGTGAATTTATACAACGTGAACTTGAAAAAACAGGTTTACAAATTAATGTGGATGTGTTACCAGAAGCAACCTTAAGATCTGCCCGATCTAACGGAAAAGTAGATATGTTTAGAAGTTCTTGGATTGCCGATTACTTAGATGCCGAAAATTACTTATCTATTTTTTACAGCAAAAACTTTGCTCCTGGTGGCTCTAATTACTTTCATTATAAAAACGAAATGTTTGATAGTCTTTACAATAAAGCCTTTACCATAACCGATATTGAAAAACGTAAACATTTGTATACCAAAATGGATTCCTTAGCCATGGATAAGGCGCTAATGGTACCGTTATTTTACGATGAAGTTGTTCGTTTTACTAGAAAAAATGTAAAAGGATTAGGCATTAACCCTATAAACATGTTGGATTTACGGTATGTTAGTAAAGATTAAATATCTTCTATATTTTTACCAATATCTTCAATTTCATTTTTAACAACTATTACCGATTTTTTCCATTTACTTTCCAAAAACATGTAAAAGCCCCATAATGCCAATATTGCTACCGGTAAGCCATTAAAATTAGCACCAAAATTATTATCCCAATCAATTCCCCAATCGAACACATATATATCCAACAAGGCTATAAGCATTCCGAAAACAAAACTGGATACATAATATAAAACCACACCTAAAATAGCGTAAAGCCATTTGTTTTGGTTGTATTCCTCTGATAAGTCGTAAAATCGCTTTCCTATAAAGTATATTAATAAAATGCCTAACATAATTATGTATTAAATTTTAAAGTGAGCAAGATAACTAATTGTATTGAAAACAAAATCCCGAGTCTAGACAGACTCGGGATTTATAAATAATTACTATATAACCTATAAATTAGCTTACTAATTGCTTTGTAGAAGGTTTAAACTTAGTTAATACAATACCATCAACAGCAGCTTCATACTCTGCCATAGTTGGTGTTCTACCTAAAATTGTAGATAGTACTACAACAGGTGTAGATGATAATAAAGATTCACCTTTTTTCTCGCCAGTATCTTTTACAACACGACCTTGAAATAAACGTGTAGATGTTGCCATTACCGTATCTCCTGGTTCTGCTTTTTCTTGGTTACCCATACAAAGGTTACAACCTGGACGCTCTAAATACAACATGTTTTCGTACTTAGTACGTGCTAAACCTTTTGGTGCGCTATCGTTAAACTCAAATCCTGAGTATTTAACTAAAACCTCCCAATCGCCTTCAGCTTTCAACTCATCAACAATATTATATGTTGGAGGTGCCACAACTAAAGGTGCTTTAAATTCAACTTTACCGTGTTGTGCTTCAATGTTTTTCAACATTTGAGCTAATATTTTCATATCCCCTTTGTGTACCATACAAGACCCTACGAAACCTAAATCTACTTTTTTAGTTCCTCCGTAGAAAGATAATGGACGAATAGTATCGTGTGTATAACGTTTAGATACATCATCATTATTTACATCTGGATCGGCAATCATTGGTTCAGCAATTTCATCTAAATCAATAACAACATCAGCATAATAATTAGCATCAGCATCTGGTTTTAAAGCGGGTTTAATACCTGTCTTTAATTCTTGAATTCTAGCATTTGCTTTATCAACTAAACCTTGAAGTACTTTATTATCATTATCCATACCCTTATCAATCATGATTTGGATACGACCTTTTGAAATCTCTAATGATTCAATTAATGTTTCTTCTTCTGAGATACAAATAGAAGCCTTAGCTTTCATCTCTGCAGTCCAATCTGTAAATGTAAAGGCTTGATCGGCAGTAAGCGTACCAATATGAACCTCAATGATTCTTCCTTGGAATACGTTTTCTCCACCAAACTGCTTTAACATTTGTTGTTGTGTAGCGTGTACCACATCACGGAAATCCATGAAGCTTCTCATTTCACCTTTAAAAGTAACCTTTACAGATTCTGGAATTGGCATAGTAGCCTCACCTGTAGCTAATGCTAAGGCAACAGTTCCTGAATCGGCTCCAAAAGCAACACCTTTAGACATACGTGTGTGAGAATCTCCACCAATAATAATATCCCAATCATCAACAGTAATATCATTTAATACTTTATGAATTACATCAGTCATGGCGTGATATTGTCCTTTAGGATCACGTGCTGTAATTAAACCAAAATCGTTCATAAAACTCATTAATCTAGGAATGTTAGCCTTAGATCTATCATCCCAAACAGAAGCTGTATGACAACCCGATTGGTAACCCGCATCTACAATTGGAGAAATAATAGTCGCTGCCATCATCTCTAATTCTTGTGATGTCATTAAACCTGTAGTATCTTGAGATCCTACAATATTTACTTCAACACGCACATTAGAACCTGCATGTAATGTTTTGCCTGGAGTATTTCCAACAGCGTTCTTATTGAATATTTTTTCAACAGCTGTTAAACCTTGTCCTTCAACAGATACTTCTTTAGAAGGTGCGTATACTTGAGGAATATCTATTCCTAATATTTTACAAGCTAAAGTTTGTAATTTTTTACCGAAAACAACAGCGTAAGATCCTCCTGCTTTTATAAACTCCATTTTTGGTGGCGTTAATGCAGCTGAGATATCTTTTAACTCTTTATCTCCGTTATATAATTTTTTTGTTTTTGTATTAATCGTTAATACCGTCCCTGTAGCTACAGAATACACTTCTTTTAAAATTGGCTCTCCATCTGCATCTACAACAGTATTACCATCTGCATCTTTTTGTTGTACCCAGTTTTTTAAATCGATACCAATACCTCCAGTTACTCCAACAGTTGTTAAGAAAATGGGTGCAATACCATTTGTACCAGCAATTACTGGAGCAAAATTGATAAATGGAACATAAGGACTAAAAGGAACACCGGTCCATAACGCTACGTTATTTACACCAGACATTCTAGAAGATCCAACTCCCATAGTACCTTTTTCTGCAATTAACATAACACGTTTATCTGGGTGTTGCTCCTTTAAAGCTAACAATTCGTTTTGCATATCTTTGTTATGCTCAAACATACACTGACCGTGTAATTCACGATCTGATCTTGAGTGTGCATCAGCTCCTGGAGATAATAAATCGGTAGAGATATCACCAACTCCAGCGATGTAAGTTACTACTTCTATTTCTTCTTCAACCTCTGGTAATTTAGTAAAGAATTCTGCTTGCGAGTAGCTTTCTAATAACTCTTTAGCAATAGGGTTTCCTCCTTTAAAAGCATTCTCTAAAAGCTCCATATCCGCCTCGTATAAAAACACTTGTGTTTTTAATACTTTAGCAGCCTGAGCAGCAACATTAGCATCGTCACCTAGAGCTAAAGCTAATAGAACTTCAATAGAAGGTCCACCTTTCATATGAGACAATTGCTCGAAAGCAAAAGCAGGAGTGATTTCAGCAACTATAGACTCTCCTAAAATAATTTCTTTTAAAAACTTAGCTTTTACACTAGCAGCACTCGTAGTACCAGGCAATACGTTATAAATAAAAAAGTTAAGAGAATCTTCTCTATACTCATTATCTACATCTTTAATTTGAGCAATAATTTCACTCAATAATTCCGCTCCATCAATAGGTTGTGGATGAAGCCCCTGGCCTTTTCGCTCTTCGATCTGCTTAAGATAGTCTTTATACGTGTTCATAAAAGAATTTGTTTTCAATGTTAAAATGACATGAATACTTACATTCCATGCCATGTAATATTATTTTAGAGTTGTTTTTTTAGTCCTTGCAAACTTAAAGAATTTAAAGCAAAGTTTTAAAAAGAAACTATGGAATACAACAAGTAATTATAGTTATTTATTATAGTAGTATTATTTATTTATTTGATTGTCTATTTTTTATCATTTCATTAAATAAACTAACAATTTTTCAAGCTAATCGTAAATAAACCGTTTAATATATCTTGAATCTCTTAAATTAGTTATAGGATTTTCAAAAAACTTATATAATAAATAAGCCAGTAAAAATGAAATAAGCCAATAGGCGACCAGAATTATTAATTTTACAATACTTGATTGCAAGTTAATATCTACAAAATGCTGAATTGTGAGTAACACTATAGAGTAATTAACCAAGTATAACCCATAAGACCATATACTAATGGAAGTGATTTGTGAGTTAAAAAACCTTTTAGGCTTCCACTCTAGAAAAAAAGGAAACAATAATAGTAAACTTATGGACAATAATGGTAGGTAGAACATATTAAAAAAGAGTGTTGCGGTTTCTGGTTGTACGCCAAAACTAAAAATTAAAACATGTATGCCTAAAAACAGAACAAGACCTAAACCGAAAAGCAAGTTTTTATGCTTTACAATAAACTTATTAAAATTATAAATTACAAAAGCCACCAAAAACCCATAATAGATGCTATCGATTCTGTAAATGACAACTTTTCGAATATGTTGACTCCAATCATGCATTGAAGTAATACTATTATTAACGTGAAAATTAATCCGGAAACAGATTACCGCAATTATTACAGAAAAAACGGTTAACAAAAATAGATTATTATAACTTGTTTTCTTGAAGCAACATAATAGAACAAACAAAATTAATGGCCCGATCATATATGCATATTCTTCAATTGATAAACTCCAAGCTTCGGTAAAAAAATCTGGATGTGGACTGTTGAAATTTTGAATAAACCCAAAATAGCCGCCTATACCATTTATAACTTTTCCTTTTAAAGCCCATAATAAGGCTATGTTTATAAGTAAGATTAAAAAATAATTTGGTAAGGTTCTAAACCAACGCCTCACCCAGAAATAACCAAAGTCTTTAAACTTGGCTTCCCCCTTTTGTAATTGTTTTAAAAGGATAGTTCCTATTAAAAAACCACTTAAAACAAAAAATAAATCGACTCCAACTGTACCAAAAAATTGAATTACAGTTATTAAAATATGTTGTTGATTAGGAAAAAGTAATAACGTAGAGTGAGAAAACAACACCAATAAAATGGCTATTGCTCTAAGAACATCTAGTCCGAAGATTCTATTTTTAAGGTTTATATACATCGAAGTTTATTCAATGCAAAGCTATTAAAATAAACTTTTAATAATTTGTTCTTCTGAAACACCTTCGGCTTCAGCCTTATAATTTTTAATAATTCTATGTCGTAAGATACTTTGAGAAACCGCTTGTATATTTTCGATATCTGGTGAAAACTTACCTTGTATAGCGGCATGTGTTTTTGCTGCTAAAACTAAGTTTTGAGACGCTCTTGGTCCTGCACCCCAATCCACATAGTTTTTTATAAGTTCCGGTGCCGCATCGCTATTTGGCCTTGTTTTACCAACCATAGAGACGGCATAATCAATAACATTATCGGCTATAGGAATACGACGAATTAGACTTTGAAATTCAACTATTTCTTTAGCCGTAAACAAAGCGTTTACTTTTACTTTAACATCAGACGTTGTTGCTTTTACAACCTGTACTTCTTCTTGGTATGTTGGGTAATCTAAATTAATAGCAAACATAAAACGGTCCAACTGCGCTTCGGGTAACGGATATGTTCCTTCTTGCTCTATTGGGTTTTGTGTTGCTAAAACAAAATATGGTAAATCTAAATTATAACGATGACCAGCCACTGTAACCGAGCGTTCTTGCATAGCCTCTAATAAAGCTGCTTGAGTTTTAGGTGGTGTTCTATTAATTTCGTCGGCTAAAATAATATTTGCGAAAATAGGCCCTTTTATAAATTTAAAATGGCGGTCTTCATCTAAAATTTCACTACCTAAAATATCACTAGGCATTAAATCTGGTGTAAACTGAATACGTTTAAAATCTAATCCTAAAGCCTGCGCAATAGTATTAACCATTAATGTTTTTGCTAAACCAGGAACACCAATTAATAGTGAATGTCCGCCAGAAAAAATTGAAATAAGTATTTGGGTAACAACTTCGTCCTGTCCAATAATAACTTTGGAAATTTCAGTTTTTAAAGCTTTAAACTTTTTTACAAATCCTTCAATAGCAGCAACGTCCGACATACTTTTTTATTTTTTTAACCAGTTACCAGAAAACTCACAAGATCTATGCTCTTTACTTATTTTAACGTAAGTATCAAGTATTTTTTCATCTTGCCATTTTTCAATAGCTCTAATTTTCTTTTCTTCTAAAGCTAAATCTTTAATTTTTAAATAATCGCGAGCGTAATCTGCCGTGTGCTCATCGATTCTATCTGTAACCATTAAAAGTTTAAACTTCTGTCCTCCTGTTCTATCTTCTTCTCTTAAAACTAAACTAACTTCGTTGTCTTTTAAGTTTTGAATTTGAGCGTATAATTCTGGGTCCATTCTGGTTAACTCAAAATTATAATCTTGTGTTGTTGGGTTAATTAATTGACCTCCATCACCTCGAGTTTCTTTCTCGTCACTTATTTCTCTTGCGGCATCAGCAAACGTAATATCGCCAGCTACGATACGCTCTCTTACTTTTTCTAAGCGCTCTTTAGCTTCTGTAACAGCCTCACTAGATACTTTAGGCGTTAATAAAATATGAGCCACATCGTACTCTTGACCTCTAATTTTTTCTAAAGTTATAATATGATAACCAAAATCTGTTTTAAAAGGCTCTGACACTTCTCCTTCTTGCAAACCAAAGGCTACTTGTCTAAACTCTTTAACCATTCTTGGTTGCTTCTTGTTAAGTGTGTATTTACCTCCTTTACTCGCCGACCCTGGATCTTGAGAATACAATACAGCTTTAGAACGGAAACTTGCACCACGCTCTATTATATCTGCTTTAAATTGCTTTAAACGGTTAATAACACGTTCGCGTTCTTCTTCTGAAACTTTAGGTTCTGCAACAATTTGCGCTACTTTAAGTTCTGTACCAAACGTTGGTCTTTGATCTTCAGGAATTTTATTAAAAAAATCTCTTACTTCCTCTGGAGTAATTTCAATTTCTTCAACAATACGCGCTTGCATTCTTTGTGCTAATAAGTTTGATTTGTTTATTTCAAACATTTCATCTCTAAATGTTTTTTCGTCGTCCTTCTTATAAAATTCTAAAAGACGCTCCATAGAGCCATTTGTTTGTTGTAAAAACTGTTGGATTTGATAATCTACATTTTTTCTTACTTCGGCATCAGAAACAGGAATACTATCTTGAATAGCATGATGTGCATATAGTTTTCTTTCTAACATTAAACCAAATAATTCGCAATCTTCTACCCCTTCAATAGATCCTCCACTTGCTGTTATTTGATCTTTTTCTTTTTGAATATCTGACTCTAAAACTATAAAATCGCCAACCACAGCTGCTACTCCATCTACCTTTCTAGCATTTGATGTATCAACAGAATCTACTTTTTTAGTAACTACCTCTTTAACTTCATCTTCAATAATCTCTTGAGCATTTACAGCATTTGCTGTTACTAAGGCTACGCATAAAGAAAATACGTATTTAAGGTTAATTGTATATTTCAAATTGTTTGTTTTTAATCGCATCTTTGGTGATATCTTTTTCTAATTCTCTTATAAACTCAAGCTTACGCTTATTAATAACTATTTGGTCGATAGTTGGCTTAACATATTCCAATGGTGCCGTATCATTTCTAACCAAAACATCATTAATTTGCATCAAATATACTCCTAATGAATCTTTGAGTTGTACAAAATTAGATTTTTTTAACAGTTGATTTCTATTTTCAGAATTTACAGATGGAATTTTCTTAATAACTTGACTCAATTTAATCCAAATGGAGTCGTTAAGCGAATAGGATTTAAACTGAATGGAAATAGAATCTAGTGCCTTTCTATCTTCGCTATTATAGCGTTTCAGTTTCTTTTTAATATTATCAAAATCAATGATGTTTTCATTTACATGGATGTAACGGAACTTAATAAGCTCTTCATTTAATTTAAAAACCTCCTTGTTATTGTTGTAGTAAATCTCAGCCTCTTCAAACGACACTTTTCTATCTACACTGCGTTCCACTAGAGCCTCTATGTAGGCTTTACTATATAAATCGTTTTTGTATTGTTGTACCAACCTGTCAAAGTCAGCTTGTTTATCTTCTCCTAAATTTAGTTTGGCACCATCAACAAGTAATTGTTGTGTAGCCCAACGCTTAATAAAATTTTGCACTATTAAGGTGCTATCCTCTTGCGAGGCATCTTCGGAGACTAAATCTTCAATATCATCTAAATACAAGTAGTTTTCATTTACGCGTGCTATTGGGCTGCCTTCATCGGATGTTTTTAAAAACTCGCATGAGCAAACCGACACTAAAACTAACAGAATATATATTTTTTTACGCACGCTTATTTATTAAGTTTAGTTTTTACCGCTTGTAAAACGTCTTGATTAACATCAATTTTATATTTAGCTTTTAAGGCTTTAAGCCAATTTTCTTCTTTATAATTTTGATAATCGCTAGTTACAGCGCCTTTAGCTTCATCGAA
The DNA here is from genome assembly GCF_046736315.1 of Algibacter sp. AS12. Lineage (NCBI taxonomy): Bacteria > Pseudomonadati > Bacteroidota > Flavobacteriia > Flavobacteriales > Flavobacteriaceae > Algibacter > Algibacter sp. AS12. The sequence goes on along the minus strand of NZ_CP151841.1, from coordinate 3,011,632 downwards.
CGTTTTTTGTGCTTTTGGAAATATTTCTTTAACCTTAACTACCACAAAAGCATCGTTATGCTTATAAATTTTAGATACTCCTTTTTTGAAGTTGAATTTCTCAGGAAGGGTTTGATGGCTAGCATCCATAACATCTGAAGTAAAAATAACATCGACATTATCATTACTGTTCACTAATGATTTAATACGATCTATTGGCATATTTTCATTAAGTAGTTTCGATACTTTTTTTAATGTTTTTTGTTTAGGTGATGTTGCCACAATCGCATCTATTCGCTCTTCCTGCATATAATCAGTCTTATGGCTATCGTAAAAATTTCGAATACCTGTAGAATCTGTTTTTGAAGCATTCCAAATGGTTGTTTCCATTAAATCGAATAACAATAACCCATCTCTATATTCTTCCACAATATTTGCATAATCTTCATTATCCTCTTCTAAATGCGCTTCTTGATAATCGATTAAGTTTTCATTTAAGAAGGCTTCGTATTTATTTAACACTAATCTCTTAAAAGCTTCTTTAACCGAAGTATTACGCTGTGAGTTAGTTAAATACACACCAAAATCGTTATACGTTAATTTTTTATCTCCAATCGCAACTAAAGGTTGATTACCTGCAAAATCCGATGGAAGCTTCCATGTTTTCTTAAAATAATCATCATTTAAAATAGAAATAAAATAGTTTAAATTTGGCGGCGTATCGCTAATTGAATACTTAGCCCTTAGCTTATCCGTAAGTGCTTTATCAATAAGCTTAGATCTGCTATCGCGTTTTACTTTCTCTACTAATTCGAGCTTAATAGTTTTAAGACTTGGTACTGGCGAAATTTCATGTAATTTTACAATATGCCATCCAAAATCTGTTTTAAAAGGTTTCGATACATCGCCTATATTTTTTAATCGGAATGCCACATCTTCAAATTCCTTAGCTCTTAATTGTCCACTTGAAAAAGCTTTAAGCATACCACCTTTTGATGCTGAATTTTTATCGTCTGAAAACTGTTTCGCCAATGCGTCAAAAGCCTCACCTTGAGTTAGTTTTTTATAGATATCTTGAATTCTAACTTCTGGATTTTCTGCTAAAGAATCATTTTTATTTTCTACTACCATAATATGAGCAACAGTGCGCTCTCCTCTAGATTCTCGTTTATCTAAAACATGAAGTATATGATAGCCAAAACGCGTTCTAAACGGTTGAGAAATATCACCAACATTTGTATTAAATGCAGCATTTTCAAATTTATAAACCATTTTAAAACCACCAAAATAACCAAGCTTCTCGCCATAAACGGTTTGTCCGTTATGTACTTCTGCTCTCACTTTTTCAAAACCTTCTTTTAAAGCTCGTTCTCTTAATTTAGATATATTATTAAAAGCGATAAGCGAATCTTGAGGTGAAGCATTTTCATTAAGTTTAACTAAAATATGGTTAGCGTTAACCTCGTTTAACGTTCTATCGTAAGCCTCTTCAACCAAAGCATCGGTAACCTTAGAGTCTGTTATATAGTTTTTTGCTAATTGCTTTTTATAGCTAGACAATTCTCTTAAATAACTTGGTTTCTTGTCCAACTCCAAACTTTTAGCTTCTTTTAGCTTTAACTTATAGTTTGTAAAAAGCGTTAAATAAGCATCAACATCTTTTTGCGATTCATCTTGAACCAAATCTAAATTTTTATTGTAAACTCTTAAAAATTCAGAAGCATATACGGGAGCGCCATCTACGGTAAAAAGCACGTCGTCTTCTGCAGTTTGTCCCTTTACGTTTAACGCTGCTAAAGTTAAAAACAGAGTAAATAAATATCTTAATGTCATCAGATTAAATTTTAAAGTGTTCATCGATTGGGTAGCATAACGCTATTATTAGTTATAGTATTACAGCCTCTTAGTTTAGACGCCTAACATATAGCGTGATATTTTTTTTCAACGCTTACAAAAATAATAATATAAACCTATTATACAAGTTGTTTTGCTAACGATTAAAAAAACTAATTAGTATAATTAATAAACTTTAAAACAAGAGATTATATTTGTTTCTATTAGCTTTATATTTGAACCTAAAAACAGCAACTTATACACATGCGTAAACTTAAACTTATTTGGGACTTTCGCGGTCCAGATGCCAGTAAAATAGCAGAACACCATGAAATTCATTTAAAAGAATATATTCAATTAGAAAAGTTAAACATTACCATTACAGGTGTTGAAACATTAAGCGAACTTCATACCCTTGCTTTTTTAGTTGTAAATGAAGACCAAATGAAGCCTATAAGAGATGCCTTAAAACCCCACCGCGGAGAAGTTTATAGCGATGAAAAATAAATTACCTTTTAGGATATTGCTTTCTAATATTCCAAATTAACTCCTCCAATCCATTTAATTTTAATTCGTAAACCTGTTCTAGCATAGTGCCTAATTTTCCTTTTGGAAATCCTTTACTATGGTACCAAACTACATAGTATTCTGGCAAGTCTATTAAGTAACGGTCTTTATATTTACCAAACGGCATTTTAGTATGCGCCAAGTCTATTAAAAATTGTTTATCTGGCAGCATAGGTTTAGTTTGTTTATTTAATTGGTTTTTAATTTGATGCGTATTTCGAAAACTTTTCAAGTTCAGAACTCATAAAAACATCCCATGATGCTTGCGCTTCTTTATTTCTTGAAAAATCCGTTTCGCTGTCGTACTTTTTTTGCATCACAGCTAGTTCTGCTTTAATCGTTTTATAAAGTATTTTAAGTTCCTGTTTTATAGAATTGGAAATGTTCAGCTTACTAATTCTATATCTAAACTTTCTTGCAAATAACTCTGTTATATTAAAATGAGTTTGTTCGTGACCTAAAATATGTGTAGTAGCCCGATCTTTTTTATACCAAGACTTTTCGTGGTAAAAATGAGCAAATACCTCGGTAGTAAAACCAACCACCTCATCTTTATCCGTTTTAGTAACCGAATATCTAAATGTTATTCCAGAAGCGGTATTAGCAACTGCTGCTTCGTCCATTTTAGGCGTGCCCTTAAAATCTTTCCAGGACAGTTTGTTTGCATCACTCCAAACCAAGAAAGGCTCGTTATCTTGAACACAAAAAAGACATATAAAAAGTAGTAAAACTTTGCTCACAAGAATAAAACGTATAGCCTTAAGTATTATTATTTGACCTCAACAATAGTTAAATCGTCGTACTTTACTAGGTAAACAGAATCGTTATAATACCCTCCAAAAAGTTTCTTTTTATAGGCAAATTTATTCTCAACATATTCCGTTAATGGTGCACTAATTACTGAAGCATATAAATCGCTAGACGAAACCAAACGCAACACCACATCCATAGTTAAATCGAATCCTTTAACAGCCCTTTTATTTGGCGTTATATTATATAATTTCTCGTATGCTTTAACGAAAGAATTATTATCATTTTCGCTGTATTCCTTTGATGCTGCTGCAAAATGAAACTGTAAGCTCGATAAATGTGAGTTATTAATTTGATCGCCTTCAAAAGCCGAATTAATATTGGTAGTTAATAAAACAATCTCGGTTGCTTTAGCATCTGCTTTTTCAGGATTAACTCTATTATTTAACGACGCTAATACACTCGTTACATTGGATGCATAACCTTCATTTTGTGTTTCTAAAAACACCATGTTTTTACCCGGTTTTAGCGCTCCCTCAATATCCTCTTTAGTTACAAAAAACTCATCTTTACCATCTTTATTCTTTCTAGAATACACAATTTTTGCAGCATTAAACTCTCGTTTTAAGCTATTGGCAATAGTAATATTTTTAGTATCGGCAATAATAACGATATTACTAGCCGTAGAGTCAGACTTAACAAAATTAACCACCTTATCTTTTAATAAGTCGTTAGATGGTCTAGATTGAAACACATTGTCGTGCAATTTTAAGTTTGTACCAATTGGCGAAATTACAGGAACATTATAAGGTTTTAACTCCAAAGCAACCTTATTAAAGCTCGCAGGTGTTAATGGCCCAATAACGGCATCGACATTTTCAAAATTATTTTCTCTTAAAATCCTAGATACTTCGCTAATCTCATAACGTGTATCGTAAACATCTACTTTTAAAGATACACCTAAAATTTTTAAAGAATCTAAAGCCATTAAAACACCCGAATGAAAATCTAAAGACACGTCTAAATAAGGATCTCTTTTTAAACTACTTTTTATATCACTTACGGAGTCAAAATCAACACGATGCATTCTAAAAGGCAGCATAACAGCAATATGCTTGGTATCCAAATTAGATATACTTCTAGATAAATCACGAGCTTCCCCTTCCTGCATCGCACCACCCAATTCGTTACTATTTGCTGTAGCAACATTTGTTGTATGTGGTATTTTTAAAATCATTCCAGACTTTAAACCCGTTTCCTTTAATCCTAGGTTTAAAGCTTCAATTTCAGCTTGCTCCAATCCTAATTTTAACTTTAATCGATAAAAGCCTTCTTTAGGCAATACCTTATAATAACTGTACTTCTCGTCGTATTGCTTTTGTTCTTTAGCTTCAAGATTTGGCACAATAATAGAAGCTCCTTCATTTAAAACCGCTGGCATATCTGGGTTTAAAGCCTCCAATTCATCAACAGTAATTCCAAATTTATATGCAATACGCCATTTCCCTTCTTTTGGTTTTACGGTATACGTTTTTGTTGTAGCAACTTCCTCAACCGTTTCTGTAATTTTAAACTGTGGAATTTGAAGTTTATCACCTTTCTTTAAAGGGTTTGCATACAAGAACTTGTTATGCTTTTTAATATCATCCTCAGATATTTTGTACTTTTTAGCCAAACTATAAAGCGTTTCTTTTCGCTTCGTTTTATGCTCTGTAAAACCCACTAACTGCTTATCTACAGTTACTTTTGGTCTATTAGCCTTAGATATAGGAATTATTAAAACCGTATTAGGTTTTAATGACTTTTTAGCATCTGGGTTTAACTTATAAATATCAGAAGGCGTTACAAAATATCGCTTTGCAATCCCTTCAACCGTTTCTCCGTTTTTAACCTGGTGCGTACTAAAATTTTGTGCTTGTACACTTGTAAAACCAAATGCTAAAACTAAAAAAAGTACTAATAAAAATCTATTCATGTTATTGTAATCTGCTAATAAATATAAAAACCCCGACTATAAAATTATATACGTGCCAACCCTAATAAAGGACTAAAGCAAAACTATTTTTCTTAACACTAGCACATAACATGCCAAAACTTATTTGGGCGTTACCCACAAGGGTCGCGCTGGGAGCCTGTCTTGAGCAAAGTCGAAAGGCTACAAGTCCTCGCACATCCTTCGTCGGGCTGTGGGCTATCCGCTGCAATCCCTAACGCAGAACGGTCTTCAGTTCGCAGTCTTCAGGTTTAGTTATAACGCTACCGTAAACTGCTTACTAAATTACTCCCATTCAATAGTTGCAGGTGGTTTACTACTAATATCGTAAACTACTCTATTAACGCCTTTAACCTTATTTATTATATCATTCGATGTTTTTTGTAAAAACTCGTAAGGTAAGTTTACCCAATCGGCAGTCATACCATCCGTACTTTCAACAGCTCTTAAGGCGACACATTTTTCGTAAGTACGCTCATCGCCCATTACACCTACACTGTTTACTGGTAATAACATTGCTCCTGCTTGCCAAACCTTATCGTATAAGCCCCATTCTTTAAGGCCGTTTATAAAAATAGCATCAACTTCTTGAAGCATACGTACTTTTTCTGCAGTAATATCTCCTAAAATACGAATTCCTAAACCAGGACCAGGAAACGGATGACGACCCAATAATTCTGGATCAATGCCTAAAGTAGCCCCAACACGTCTTACTTCATCTTTAAAGATAGCACGCAAAGGTTCTACAATTTTAAGTTTCATAAAATCCGGTAAACCACCAACATTATGGTGACTCTTTATAGTTGCCGATGGTCCTCCAGTTGCCGAAACACTTTCAATAACATCTGGATAAATAGTACCTTGCGCTAACCACTTAACATCTTCTAATTTATGAGCCTCGTCATCAAAAACTTCAATAAAAGAGTTTCCAATAGCTTTACGCTTTTTCTCTGGATCTTCAATTCCGGCTAAGGCATCTAAAAATCGTTTAGAAGCATCGACACCTTTTACATTAAGGCCCATACCTTCGTATTGTTTTAAAACACTTTCAAACTCATTTTTACGAAGTAAACCATTGTTTACAAAAATGCAGTATAAGTTTTTACCAATAGCTTTATTTAAAAGTACCGCTGCTACTGTTGAATCTACACCTCCAGAAAGTCCTAAAACCACTTTATCGCCTCCTACTTTATCTTGAATAGCTGCTACTGTTTCTTCTACAAAAGAATCTGGCGTCCAATCTTGATTAATACCAGCAATAGTTACTAAAAAGTTTTCAAGTAACTGTTTCCCATCGGTAGAGTGATATACTTCTGGGTGAAACTGTATAGCAAAAGTAGTTTCGCCTTGAATTTTATAAGCCGCATTTTCCACATCGCTAGTACTAGCCAATAACACACCGCCTTTTGGTAAAGCCTTAATAGTATCGCTATGGCTCATCCAAACTTGAGATCCTTCAGATATATTAGATAAAAATGCTTCACCTTTTTGAACAAACGATAAGTTTGCACGACCATACTCTCTTGTATTTGATGGTGCTACTTCACCTCCCGAAAAATGAGCCAAATATTGCGCACCATAACATACGGCAAGCATTGGTTTTTTCCCTCTTATTTCCGACAAGTCCGGATGCAATGCATCTTCACCTCGTACAGAGTTTGGGCTACCAGAAAGAATTACAGCTTTGTAATCTTCTATGTTGGTTGGAATTTTGTTAAATGGATGTATTTCGGAGTAAATGTTGAGTTCTCTAACTCGACGAGCAATAAGTTGTGTGTATTGCGATCCGAAGTCTAATATTAATACCTTATCATGTTGCATGCGCAAAAATAGTAATGATTTTATAATTATAAATATCTATTCAAGTTTTTTTAAGGCTACTTTTCAACAGTTTCTTTTTATAACATTTTTAATTAAACCATCGAATCTAAAATAGATTTTATATCGTCTTCTGTAGTATCTGGGTTTATAAAACAAAAACGCGAAACGGTTTCAAAAGTATCGCCATTTTTCCACTTGGTAGGTGTAACTAAGGCAAAACCAGATTTATGATTTTCATAGGTCCAATGTGTATAATCTTCAGGCTTCCATCCTATCCTTCTATATAAGACACAAGACAAACTAGGTGCTCTTACCAATTCTACATTCGGGTTTTCTTCAATTAACCTGCCTGCAATTTGCGCTAATTCTATACCACGTTCTATAGCTTCTTTATACCTATCCGTGCCATGTGTGGCTAACGAAAACCATAAAGGTAATCCTCTCACACGACGAGTTAATTGTATTTGATAATCGGTTGGGTTAAACCCATGCGCCCCTTCATCTTTAAAAATATCTAGATAAGACCCCTGTTGCGAGTGTGCATTTTTAGCTAATTCTGGGTCCTTATAAATAATAGCACCACAATCGTAAGGCGAAAACATCCATTTATGCGGATCTATGGTTATACTATCGGCACGCTCAATACCATTAAACAAATGCCTTACAGAATCGGCAGCCAAAGCACCACCACCATAAGCAGCATCAACATGAAACCATATGTTTTCGTTTTCGCATATTTTGGCAATGCCTTCTAAATCGTCAATAATACCAGCATTAGTTGTGCCTCCTGTTCCTACTACGGCAAATAACCGCGTGCGTTGTTGCTCGGTTAAACCATCTATTGTTTTTTGTAAATCTAAGCCATACATAACATCTTCAGTATCTACTAAAAGAATATCTACATCGGCTACCTTAGCCATAGCTTTTATAGAAGAATGCGCCCCTATTGAAGTTATTATTAAACCTTTTTCTCTTTTAAATGCGTCGTGCTCTCGCCAATGTTCTCGAGCTGTAACAATTGCCGATAAATTAGCTGCTGTTCCGCCGCTTGTAAACACTCCAAAAGCACCTTCTGGTAAACCTGTTAAGGATACAATCCATTTCATGGCTTCGTTTTCGCAAAAAATACCGCCAGCGCCTTCCATCCAATAGGCACCATGAATGCTAGATGCAGAAGTTACCAAATCGAACATAATAGCTGCACGTGTTGGAGCTGCAGGCACAAATGCCAAATTTCGCGGATGATCTACCGGCACATTAGCTTTCATTAAATGCTTTCGCCACTTTTTAAACGCAACTTCTCCTCCAATACCTTCTTTAGTAATGGTTTCGCCCACCAACGCCTTTAACTCTTCTGCCTTTTTGGGCTTGCCTATTTTAGGATTAGTAGAAGAAATCCTATCAATGGTGTACTTCATGACATCCATAGTCATTTCTACTAATTCAATATCTATTTTATGCATGCTTTTACAAGTTTAAAATTAAAAACTCGCCTTTTAAAGGCTCTAAGTTTTCAATTAGATTAGGAATTAGTTGGTCGCCATACTCTAAATAAAACTCCGAAAAATTGGCGTTTCGTTCTTGCAAACTTTCGTTAGGAAATAATTCGTTTTTTATGGCTGTCATGCGTGCTACCTCATCAGACAGTTTTCTTTTTTGTGCTTTCAACAGGCGCTTTTCTAGATTATCAAGACCTTTTAACTGTTTCAACTCTTGCGCTTTTACAGCGCCTAAAAAAGATTTATCGGTTTGTTCTGCTAATTCATATAACGCTTTAAACTGATCTTCTAAATGTGTTTTTTGAGGCGAAAAATCTATATCGATATTCGAAATATCTCTTACTTTTTTATTAATTAAAGACGCTCGCTTTAAAAATAAATTTTCGGTTGTAATATTTAACTTCTCAAGCTTTTCTACTTGCTTTTCTGTTCTTATTAGTACCGAGTTTCTTAAAAGCAACATCGGGAAAGGCACCTTAACGGCATCAAAATAATCTTTTAACTGCATCCAATAGGCCAACTCTCCGCCACCACCAATATAGCATAAGTTTGGTAAAATCACCTCTTGGTATAAAGGACGCATTATAACATTAGGCGAAAATTTTTCTGGATGCTCCAAAAGCTCTTTTTGTATGGCATTTTTACTAAACATAATTGTGGTGTTTAGTACTTTGTATACATCATCTTCAAAAACAATACGATCTCTTATGCCCTTTTCTAAATAAAATAAATTTATTTCTCTTGGGTTTACTTGTATTTTATAAGCGTCTGATACTGCTACTAACCTATTATTTGTTTCTGTAACTTTGTTAAAAGACGTTTGGTTAAACAATTCGGCTTCAACATACGGTATAAACAACTTTTTTAATGCGGCATCATTAGCATCTACTATTACTAACCCGTAATCTTTAAACAATTCATTTGCCAAAAATCGTGTTGCATCAGCAAGATTATCATGCTTTAAATAGGCATTTTCAAATAAGGCTTTTATATGTTGTGCATTTGTGGTTTGCCCTAAATCTTTCGAAAATATATTAAGAATAGCATCTAAACCTTCGGTTGAAAGTTCTCCAACAGCACCACTAGCCACTTTGTTCCATTGAAATTTCTTCCCTTTAAAATTGAAAAAATTAATTTCATCAAAATCATGATCTTCTGTCGCCATCCAATAAATAGGAACAAAATCTTGATTTGGATATACCGCCTTAAGCCTTTTAGCCAAATTTATAGTGGAAACAATCTTGTACAGAAAATAAAGTGGCCCCGTAAATAAATTAAGTTGATGCCCTGTTGTTATAGTAAAAGTGTTAGTGGCATTTAAAAGCTCTATATGGCTATTAGTTTCAGCTGAAGTATCTAAACTTTTATATTGTTTTTTTAAAACAGAAACGAGCATTTTTCTGTTTTCCATTGGAAAAGACGCCGCTTTATCTTGTATTTGAGCTTTAAAATTTTCGAGTTTAGGAAAACGATTGTAAAAAGATTCTAATTCTGCTTTTTCATCTAAATAATCGCATATTAACGACGAAAAGTATCCTGTTTTATTAAATGCTATATAATCTTGTGTCATGCTTTACATTAAAATCATGTAAATATACGGCTATTCTATTTTTAGAAATCTAAAAAATAAGTTAAGAGTTTTTACATATTTACAACAAGGTAATATTAGGGTAACATACTCCAACAAATTAGCAACTCTACTTAATACTATTTTAACCTAGATAACTTTATTATAACCCTAAATTAATAAAAGGACAAGGCTAGCTTAACACCATTACGACCTTGTAATAATAGTTTTGACTACATATAATTAACCAAATAAAACAATCGAAATTATGAAGAATTTTTTAAGACTACTATTAGCATTTTTAGTAGTTTTTTCAACAAGTACAACACTTTTAAGTTGCGAACCAGAAGACGGTAAAAACGGTATTGATGGTATAGATGGCGAAGACGGAGCCGACGGTGAAGATGGAGCCGATGGTGAAGATTTTACACCAGCAATTACTATGTTTGAAAACAAATCTACCTTGGCACCTTTAGTATCCATAGGTTCAGATTTTAGCACAGTAAATGCATTTTCTTTAATTAGCTCTACCGATGTACTTTCTAACGGTTTTAGATTAATAGGTGCACAAGATGGCGCTGGATTTCTTAAAGATGGAAATGAATATATATATGTAGTTAATGCTGAAGATGATTATAGTGTTTCTCGTATCCGTTTTGATGAAAACTTAAACCCAATTAAAGGAGATTGGTTATTAAATGCTGGTGTTGCAGATTTTGCAAGGCAATGTTCTGGTACCATGTGGGAAAAAGAGATACATGGTGGAGATAAAGACATCTTTTTATCGGCTTCTGAAAGCATTGCTTACGATGTTAAAGGTATTGACCCTTGGATTGAAACACCTACTCCTACTGCCGATTTTGGATTAGATGCTTTAGGTGAGTTTTCTTGGGAAAACGCTGTGCCATTACCAAAAAACACCTATGCTGGTAAAACAGTTATTGTTGGTGGAGACGACGATTCTAGCGGATCTGAAGGTCAAGTTACTATGTATTTATCTGAAAATGGTGATGCCGATTTAGAAAACGGAAAAATTTACGTTTTAAGATTCAAGCAAGTTTCTGATGGTGCAGGTGGTGCAGTTGCTGTAGACGCAGATAAAGTTTATAACGAAGGTAGCCTTGATTTCCAAAAAACTTACGACGTTGAATTTGTTGAAATCGTTGATGGTGCAGCCATGACAAAAAACGAAATGGAAGATGCTTGTACAGCAGTTTACGCCTCACAATTTATGCGTGTTGAAGATGTAGATTACCAAAAAGGTAGCGATGCCAATGCATTAAATGTGTTTTTTGCAGTAACAGGAAGAGGACCAGGAAGAGGAACTTACAACGATTGGGGCACTGTTTACAAATTAGAATTAGATGCTAACAACCCATTAGAAGGGAAACTAACTCAAATTGTAAGTGGAAATACAGATACTAACAACATGGACGGAAACCTTGATGCCCTACAAAGTCCAGACAACATATGTGTAACAGAAAACTATGTTTATATTCAAGAAGACCCTAACTCTTTTAGTAGAGGTCATGCAGCTCAAATTTATCAAACAGATTTATCTGGTAATGGATCCAAAGTACTTTTAGAATTAGTAGTTGAAAATAATCTTGACCCTTCAGGAAGTTCAGGTTTTTCAGGAGAATTTGGTGCTTTAGTAGACATCTCAGACAAAGTAGGTGTGCCAGATACGTTTTTATTAAACTTACAGCCACACTACTGGGAAAGCGACGAGTTTGTTACTTCTGCTTTACCTCATAACCAAGGTGGTCAAATTGTATTATTACAAGGCTTACCTAGATAACATTACATTTTTATTTAATAATAAAAGAATCTCCATTTAGTAATGGAGATTCTTTGTATTTATAATTTTATTCAAAACATGACTTCCACCATTAAACTTTTAAGCATTCTAACATTAATAACCATTCTTCATTCTTGCAACAAAGCAAAAGATGAAACTGTTCCGCTTCCTAATTGGTCGGCGGCACAAAATTATTACTTAGAGCAAATCAATACATCAATTGCATATCTTGACAGCTTAAAAGCCGAAGGCATACACGGACAAAAATCGAAACACTATTTTACATTAGCAAGAGCCGCTTTTAAAAAAACAGAACCCTACGCGTCTTACCTAAACCCAGAAGTTGGCCATAGAGCAAACGGACCTGCACTTCCTGTGTATAAAGAGGATAATGGCAAAATACTTAATCCTGTTGGTTTTCAAAAAATAGAGGAAAGTGTTTACGACAAAGCAACATCGACCGATGAATTTAATGCAGAAGTATATGTTACCACAGGAATGCTACATGTGCTAAAAAAAGGAATTGCCAAACGCGAATTAAATGCACAACGCTTTTTTATTGCGACACACCAGCAATTATTTAGGATAGTGAGTTTAGGTATTTCTGGTTTCGACACTCCCGTAAGCCATTTAGGAATAAACGAAAGTAAAATTTCATTAGAGGCATTACATACTGTTTATAAATACACTATACAACCCATTGTAAAAGCGAAAGACGCTAATTTAGATTCTCAATTTCAAGACCATATAACTAAAGCAATAACTTACATTGAAAATAATACCGATTTTAACACCTTTGATAGGTTTACGTTTACTAGAGATTTTATGAATCCTATAACTAGAAATTGGGTTGAAATTCGGAAAACAAGTAATATTTGGGAACCAATTACTACAACGCCTTTTAATTTTGATGCACCTACATTTTTTGAGGATAACACATTTAACCTTAACTATTTTACTCCAACAACCAACCGTAACCCAACCGAAAAACAAATTGCTTTAGGTAAAAAACTTTTTTTAGACCCTAAACTATCTGCAAATGGTAATATGGCTTGTGTAACTTGCCACATACCAAGTAAAGGCTATGCCGATGGTATGGCGTTAAATTTAGATAACCAAGGTAAACCCTTGCAACGCAATACCCCTACTTTAATAAATTCCACATTTCAAAAAAGTTTCTTTTGGGACGGTAGAGCTAATAGCTTATTAGATCAAATTTCAATGGTTTTTAAAAACAATAAAGAGTTTAATACCAATGTTCATGAATTTTCGGATGCTATTCTTAAAGACTCTACATATAATAAGTTATTTGAAGATGCCTACGGCTCAATTCCTAAAAGCAATAAAACGGTTATTAAAGCTATATCATCATACATATCAACCTTAAACGGTTTAAACTCTAAATTCGACCAAAACATTAGAGGTGAGAAAAACACTTATACAGAAGAAGAAAAACAAGGCTACAATCTATTTATGGGAAAAGCATTATGTGCTACTTGCCACTTTATGCCTTTAACAAATGGTACTGTACCTCCTTTTTTCACCGAAACAGAACGCGAGGTTATTGGTGTTCCAGAAACTAATAAAAACCAAAAGCTTGATGACGATTTAGGCTTTTATTGGAGGTTTAAAGAAGATATTCATTTAGGCATGTTTAAAACACCAACCATACGTAACATAGCCCTTACTGCGCCTTATATGCATAATGGCGTTTTTAATACTTTAGAAGAAGTTATGGAGTTTTACAACCAAGGCGGCGGAGGCGGACTAGGATTTGACCTTGCACACCAAACTTTGCCTTTTGATCATTTAAACCTATCTGAAAAAGAAGTAAAATCTATTATTGCATTTATGAAAACATTAACCGACAATAGTGCAAACAATGCCTATGAATAAAACAAATCTATTGATTTTTAGATAATTACAGATATATTTTGTATTTTAATAGATGAATTAAACACAAAATATAGCCATGAAAAACATAACATATTATACGATTGTCTATATAACTGTTCTATTATTCTTTAGCAGCACAGGCATTATAGCTCAAAATCCGGATACATTTGAAGAATTAAATGGAAAAATAGTTGATGCCGATAGCAATACACCATTAACTTTCACCGACATTGTTATAACCAACTCCAACATAAGTACGGTTACTAATAATGACGGTGAATTTCTTTTAAAAATACCAACTACACTTTTAGATGGCACATTATCTATTTCTCATTTAGGCTATGAAAAGGTAGATTTAAAAATAAGCGACATTAAACTTAATTCAAAAATTAAATTAACACCCGCTCTTACCACATTAAACACTATTAAAATTACAACAGTTACTAAAAATGCCCGAGATGTAGTCATAGAAACGCTAAAAAAGAAAAGCAGTCTATATAATAACAAAAACACTGTTATGACGGCCTTTTACAGGGAAACCATAAAAAAACGCAGAAAAAACGCATCCTTATCTGAAGCGGTTGTTAAAATTCATAAACAACCGTATAACAATATTAAGAATGACCATATTGAGTTAATAAAAGCCAGAAAAAACACCGATTATTCCAAGCTAGACACTTTAGCTTTAAAACTACAAGGTGGTCCGTTTAGTAATCTATATACCGATATTATTAAATACCCGGAATTCATTTTTACAACCAATGATATACCCATGTATGCCTTTAGCTTTGATAATTCTACAATTATAAATGGCAGAGACATTTTTGTTATAAATTTTAAGCAAAACGAAAATATAAGCATTCCATTATACTACGGTAAATTATATATCGACGCAGAAACACTAGCGTTAACCAATGCGGTTTACAGCCTAAATATTTCAAACAGAGAGTTGTCTAGTAATATGTTTGTTAGAAAAAAACCGAAAAAGGTTGATGTTTACCCAACGCAAGCCACATATCGTGTAAATTACAGAACAACAAACGGCAAATGGCATTATGCATACAGTAATATAGCTTTAACCTTTAAGGTAAACTGGAAAGGCAAACTATTTAATAGTGTTTATACTTTAAATAGTGAAATGGCAGTAACAGATTGGGAAATTCACAACACTAAACTAGCCAAGACACGAACTACATTAATACGCCCAAACACTATTTTAAGTGATAAAACCTCAGGTTTTTCAGACCCTGAATTTTGGGGGTCATTTAATATTATAGAACCAGAAAAATCAATTGAATCGGCTATTAGAAAAATCCAAAAACAGCTAAAACGGACGTAATAAGTCGATTTTAGCGAAGTTTAAACGCTTTTATTTAGAACAAAGTAGTTTGTCCTTCGCCATCCTTATCCTCATCCTCACTAGAGTTTGGTTTATCTGCCGCTCTGTCTTGATCTTGATTATTTCCGTTCGATTTAGACATTTCTTGTTCATCTACAACTTCTAAGTCATCTGCATGAACCGCTTCATTGGACTCGTAAGGTAATGGATCTAAAAGATTAATTTGATTCACCTTATCTTTTGTTAATTGATTACCTTGTGCTGTAAGTCCCTTAATATCTATAAACTCTTCAAGATTAATTTCTAAGTTTTCTTTACGCTCCTTACCACGCTCTTTAGCAAATACAATTTCTGCCATAGGTTTCCAATCTGTAGATACTATTTCTAGTTGCGAATTAGGATGCTCAGAAATAAAAGACTCTTCTTTACCTTCTTGCTCTATTAAAAAACGTTTAACGTAATAAAGTTCTTTTTCACCATTAAAATAAATAGCAGATATTGGTTTTTTAGGCTCCCATTTTTCCATGACAATCATATCGTCATCAAAATGCATAGTAACCTCTGGAGTAACGGTTTTAATTACACCAGATTGGTTGATAATTAATAATTTATCTTCACCTCTAAATTCCCCTATCAGTTCGCCTCTGCCATCCACATTTAAGCGTTGAACGGTATCATCAAACCAAATTTTTCTTGGTTTCAATGTTGAAACCCCTTTTTCCTTTAACTCAACACGTTTAATAGGATATTTGGTAACTACATTTCCTTTTGAAGCACGTCCTTTAATAAGTATATCTGAAAAATCTAAATCCCATTTTAACTTCTTAATACTACCTGCTTGTCTTAGGTTGATAGACACCACTTCCGCCTCGCCATTTGGGTTTGCTGAAAAATATAAACAAACGGAACCTTTGTTTCCATTGGTTAAATCGTATTCCCTATCGCGTGTTACGCTTGTAACAGCAAATCGTTTTATATATGATGGGCCTTTGGCACCATCCTTATAAATCATATTATATATGGTACGTTTATCTTTCTTTTTAAAGATAGCAACATGAATAATATCCTTACCAATAAATGTTTTTGTATCGACTTTAGTAACCATCATTTTACCGGCTTTGGTAAAAACAATAATATCATCTATATCACTACAATCGCCAACATATTCGTCTCGTCTTAAAGATGTTCCAATAAAACCCTCTTCCCTATTTACATAAAGCTTCGTGTTTCTAATAATTACTTTTGTAGCATCAACATCATCAAAAGTTCTAATTTCTGTTTTACGCTCGCGCCCTTCTCCATACTCTTTTTTAAGTCTAGTAAAGTACGCAATAGCATAATCAATTAAATGCGCTAAATGATGTTTTACCTCAGCGATTTGATCCTCTAAAGCATCAATTTTCTGTTGCGCTTTATCAATATCAAATTTAGAAATACGTTTAATTCGAATTTCTGTTAAACGTGCTATATCTTCGGTAGTTACCGCACGTTTTAAATGTTTTATATGTGGCTTCAGACCATTATCGATAGCCGAAATAACACCATCCCAAGTTTCTTCTTCCTCAATATCACGATAAATTCTATTTTCAATAAAAATACGTTCTAAAGACGCGAAATGCCATTGTTCTTCAAACTCACCTAACCTTATTTCAAGCTCTTGTTTTAAAAGCTGAACGGTATTATCTGTTGAGCGACGTAACATTTCTGTAACACCAACAAATAATGGTTTATTATCTTCAATAACACAACCTAAAGGCGAAATAGACGACTCGCAACTTGTAAATGCATAAAGGGCATCAATAGTTTTATCTGGTGATAATCCGGAAGGTAGATGCACTAAAATCTCAACTTCGGCAGCCGTATTATCTTCAATCTTTTTAACTTTAATTTTACCCTTTTCATTCGCTTTTAGAATAGAATCAATAAGCGAACTTGTAGTGGTTCCAAAAGGCAACTCGGTAATAACTAAAGTGTTTTTATCTAATTGCGAAATTTTAGATCGCACGCGTACTTTACCACCTCTTAAACCATCGTTATAATTAGAAAAATCTGCTATTCCTGCAGTTGGAAAATCAGGTAGAATAGTAAAACGTTTTCCTTGTAAATGCTTAATTGAAGCATCAATAAGTTCTATAAAGTTATGTGGTAATATTTTTGTAGAAAGTCCTACTGCAATACCTTCACCACCTTGCGCTAAAAGCAATGGAAACATAACCGGCAAGTTAATAGGCTCTTTACGACGACCATCGTAACTGGCTTGCCATTCGGTTATTTTAGGATTAAAAACAACATCTAAGCCAAACTTAGAAATTCTAGCTTCTATATAACGAGAGGCTGCAGCGCGGTCTCCAGTTAAGATATTACCCCAGTTTCCTTGGGTATCAATTAATAAATCTTTCTGACCAATTTGTACCATAGCATCTGCAATACTTGCATCGCCATGTGGGTGATATTGCATAGTATGACCAACAATGTTAGCTACTTTATTATAGCGTCCATCGTCAAGATCTTTCATGGAATGCATGATACGGCGTTGTACGGGTTTAAACCCATCTTCTATTGCTGGTACTGCACGCTCCAATATAACATACGAGGCATAATCTAAAAACCAATCTTTATACATACCAGTGACTCTGGTAATGGTTTCTTGAGGCTCATTTTGATCGTTAGTTAAATCGTCGTTTTGGTCTTCTGTCATACTACTTATTCCTGCACAGGCAGGAATCTTTTTAATTTATGTTCTTCTTTTCTTTATTTAATATTATCTAGAATTCCAATATATAAAACTTAGTTAGTTTCTTTATCATTAGTAAACTTACCAAAGTTTCATTTTTCACCTCTAGTTTTAAATATTTATTTAATTATTTACTAAGCTTAAATACATACTATATTTTTTCCTTTTTAATATAGAGATTCCTGACTTCTCAGAAATATTAATCTTCTATAATATCTAGTTCCACCTTTAAATTGTCAATAATAAATTCTTGACGTGTTGGTGTATTTTTACCCATATAAAAGGATAACAAATCTTCGATAGACATATTATCATCCAACATTATAGGATCTAATCGAATATCTTCACCTATAAAATGCTTAAACTCATCTGGCGATATTTCACCTAAACCTTTAAATCGTGTTATTTCTGGTTTTGGTTTTAACTTCTCAATAGCATCTCGCCGTTCTTCTTCAGAATAACAATAAATGGTTTCCTTTTTATTTCTAACCCTAAATAAAGGGGTTTGTAAAATATACAAGTGCCCTTCTTTAATTACTTCGGGGAAAAACTGTAGGAAAAACGTAATTAATAGTAAACGAATGTGCATACCATCTACATCGGCATCGGTTGCGATTACCACATTGTTATATCTTAAATCCTCAAGCGATTCCTCTATATTTAAGGCTGCTTGTAAAAGATTAAACTCTTCGTTTTCGTAAACTATTTTTTTAGTTAACCCGTAACAGTTTAATGGCTTTCCTTTTAAACTAAAAACCGCTTGTGTATTTACATCACGAGATTTTGTTATACTACCAGAAGCCGAATCTCCCTCGGTAATAAATAGCGTAGATTCTAAATTACGTGCGTTTTTAGTATCGCCAAAATGTACACGGCAATCGCGTAATTTTTTATTATGTAAACTCGCTTTTTTTGCTCTGTCTTTTGCTAACTTTCTTATACCCGATAATTCCTTACGCTCGCGTTCTGCTTGCAGAATTTTACGTTGAATTTTCTCGGCAGTATCAGTGTTTTTATGTAAATAATTATCCAGCTTGGTTTTTAAAAAATCATTTATATAGGTTCTTACCGTTGGCAAATCGCCACCCATGTCTGTAGAACCTAACTTGGTTTTAGTCTGACTTTCAAAAACAGGTTCCATAACTTTTATAGCTATGGCGCTTACAACAGATTTACGAATATCTGAAGCATCATAAGTCTTACCGTAAAACTCACGAATGGTTTTTACTAAGGCCTCTCTAAATGCTGTAAGGTGTGTTCCCCCTTGTGTTGTGTTTTGTCCGTTAACAAAACTATTATATTCCTCGCTATATTGCGTTTTACTATGCGTTAAAGCGACTTCAATATCATCACCGCGTAAATGAATAATTGGGTATAGTAAATCTGTATCTGCTATTTTTTCAGATAATAAATCTTTTAAGCCGTTTTCACTAAAATATTTTTCACCATTAAAAACAATGGTTAATCCAGGATTTAAATACACATAGTTTTTGAGCATTTTTACAACATACTCACTACGATACTTATATTTTTTAAAGATGATTTCATCAGGAATAAAAGAAACTTTAGTTCCCTTTCTTCTACTTGTTTCTTCTAACAGCTCTTTTTCTATAAGATTTCCTTGTTCAAAATCTGCAGATGCACTTTTACCATCCCGAGAAGATTCTACTCTAAAATAGGATGATAATGCATTTACAGCTTTTGTACCAACACCATTTAAACCAACCGACTTTTTAAAGGCTTTGGAGTCGTACTTCCCTCCCGTATTCATTTTCGAAACCACATCGACAACCTTACCCAACGGAATACCACGACCGTAATCGCGAACAATAACTTTACTTCCTTGTATTGAAATTTCGATGGTTTTACCTGCGCCCATTACAAACTCATCAATAGAATTATCTAGAACCTCTTTAAGTAAAATATAAATACCATCATCTGGAGAAGAGCCGTCACCTAATTTTCCAATATACATTCCTGGACGCATACGAATATGCTCTTTCCAGTCTAGTGAACGAATATTGTCTTCGGTATATTTGGTTTCTTCTGCCATGCTCTAAATTAGAAAAATTGGTGAGGTGTGCTAATATAGTACAACCATTTAAAAAATAAAACAGGAAGACTACAAATTAATTAACAATAAATAATTATTGTTGTTAAGAACGAACTTTAAGTATTTGATGTTTTATTTAAGGACACTAATAAAATACCAATTATAACCACCAAAGCTCCAAATAACTGAACCCAAGTTAGCACTTCGTTTAAAAAAACGCCTGCTAAAATTATAGTAGAAATAGGCCCTACACCTGCTACAATTGCAAAATTTGATGAACTAATCATTTTTATAGATGCGGACACTAAAAACGATGGAATTACAGTTGCAAAAACCGCTATTAAAGCCCCTAAAACATATACTTGCCATGAAAAACCTAAAAGATTTAACTCCCTAATAAAACCGTAATGAATAAACACGCAAACACAGGAAACAAGCATAGCATAAGCCGTAAATTTAATAACGCCAAATTTAGGAATTAACCATCCGCTTCCAACTAAATATGAGGCATACGTAATGGCGCTTAACAAAATATAGAAACCTCCTAAATAGGCATCTATTCCTGTAATTGAAACTTCGTTTGAAAATGCAATAACAATCCCCAAATACGTTAACCCAATGGCAAGACCTTGAATTTTAGAAATAGGTTGTTTTAAAAACAACTTATTTAACAACAAGACTATGGTTGGATACAAAAACAATATAATACGCTCTAAACTCGCCTTGATATATGTAAGCCCTACAAAATCGAAATAGCTCGCTAAATAATACCCAACAAAACCGAAAAACACCAGCCATAAATAATCTTTTTGATTGGGATTAGCTTTTACTTTTTGGTTTCTATGCCAGTAGGCAATTACTAAGTAAAAAGGAAAGGAAAACAGCATACGTAAAAGCAATATACTAATAGAATCGACCTTATAGTTATAGGCCAATTTTACCATAACAGCTTTGGAGGAAAACAATACAATTCCTAAAACCCCTAAACCTATTCCGTACCAAAATTGTTTTGATGTTTGCATGAAACGAAAGTAAGTTGGCATTTTTTAACAACACTAACCCTAAAGATAGAATTACGATGCCCAACAGTGAATAGGAAACATAGAAAAAAGCTTTTGTTTAAAGCATAAAAACAAAAGGTTTTAAAATAATTTTAAAAACTATTACTTATGCGACTATTACCTGTTCTGCTTTAGCACGAAGTATTTGATTTCTAGTTTTTAATAGCTTGCTCATATATCCTTTTACATAAATCCAATCTAAAAACTTACCAAAAACACCATAAGGGAGTTCGTAGTAAAACAAATCTATCATGATGGTTTTATCGTTCTCCTCTTCAAAAATATGCTCATGTCTATAAGCCTTAAAACTTCCATTAACGATCTCGTCAACAAATATTTTTGGTGATTGAAAATCTACAATTTTTAATGTAAGGTGCTGAACATAACCAAGATGACTAGTTTCCCAAATTACAATATCATCTAAATCTACTAAACCAGTAGTTTTTCCTGAAATTGCAATTTCCTTTGAATGTTTTAAAGATTGTTGGTAAAAGTCGAGATCTCTAGCTAAATCAAAACAGGTTTTTATATCTGCATTAATTTGCGTTTCAACTTTAATTAACGTCATAGGTTCTAAAATATAAGTTTATGGATAGCTTGGGGCATCCAATACATTGGACCCAAAAGTATACCAAAAGTCACATAGTACCAAATTAACGTTTATACATTGAATAAGAAATGCATAATATCGCCATCCTTTACAATGTAATTTTTACCTTCAACACGCATTTTTCCTGCCTCTTTTACTTTAGCTTCGCTCCCATAGGCAACATAATCTTCATAAGCAATAACCTCGGCACGTATAAATCCTTTTTCAAAATCGGTATGGATAACACCAGCTGCCTGTGGCCCCGTTGCTCCAACCGCTACAGTCCAAGCTCTTACCTCTTTTACACCTGCTGTAAAATACGTTTGTTGGTTTAGTAATTTATATGCCGAACGAATTAATTTTGCCGCTCCAGGTTCATCTAAACCTATATCTTGAAGAAACATTTGGCGTTCTTCATAATCATCCAATTCATTTATATCTGCCTCCGTTCCAACGGCTAAAACTAAAACTTCTGCATTTTCATCTTTAACAGCTTCCTTTACCTGCTCTACGTAATCGTTTCCAGAAACTGCTGCGCCTTCATCTACATTACAAACGTACATTACTGGTTTATCTGTAATAAATTGAGACGGTTTAACGTATTCTTCATAATCTTCCTCAGAAAACTCTAAAGCTCTTACCGATATTCCTGCTTCCAGATTTTCCTTTATTTTTAATAAAACAGCCTCTTCTTTTTGAGCCTCTTTATTTCCTGTTTTAGCTGCACGCTTAACTTTATCTAGTTTCTTTTCGGCAGTTTCTAAATCTTTAAGTTGTAACTCCATATCGATAGTTTCCTTATCTCTAATAGGATTTACATTTCCATCGACATGTACAATATTATCATTATCAAAACAACGCAAAACATGAAGAATAGCATCTGTTTCACGAATATTTGCTAAAAACTGATTACCTAAACCTTCCCCTTTACTAGCGCCTTTAACCAAACCAGCAATATCTACAATCTCTACTGTAGCAGGTAATACGCGCTCTGGATTAACCAAAGATTCCAGCTTCTCTAAACGTGGATCTGGTACATTAACCACACCAATATTAGGCTCGATAGTACAAAACGGAAAGTTTGCACTTTGTGCTTTTGCATTTGATAAACAATTAAATAAGGTTGACTTCCCTACGTTTGGTAATCCTACAATACCTGCTTTCATCTAAAATATATTTTTTATTTCCGAAATATCGAAAACCCTTTTACAACTTATTTTTTTTAAAATGAATTGCCTCTGTAACCGGACAACTTATTTTGCGAATGCAAATATATAGTTAATTAGTAGTAATTTATAATTTTATCTAACGGAATAACACTGATTATTATTAAGTGATTTTCGTGTTTTATTGAAAAATCACTAAAAATTATAAACAAAACATAAACATCCAATAAGGTTTTAATTATATTAGTACCTACTAACTTAAAATTATTAAATATGAAAGCAATTTATTTTTATCTATTTCTATTTTGTACTTCGGTAACATTTGCCCAAAAACAGGTAAGCGGGACGGTTAAAGATGCTTCTGGCATTCCACTACCAGGAGTTAACATTACGGAAACAGGAACAACCAACGGAACAACTTCAGATTTCGATGGAAACTATAAAATATCGCTTAAATCGGCTAATACTTTAACGTTTAGCTATGTTGGATACAATACCAATGTTATTTCTGTAAATAACCAATCCATAATAAATGTCACTTTAGAAGAAGGCGTTAGCTTAGACGAAGTTATATTAGTTGGATCTCGTAGTCCAAAAAGAACAGCTACCGATACTGCGGTACCTGTAGATGTTGTAAATGTTTCGGAAATTGCAACAACAACAGGTAAGGTTGAAGTTAATGAAATATTACAATACGCTGCTCCTTCTTTTAATGCGAGTAAGCAATCAGGTTCCGATGGAGCCGATCATATTGTACCTGCATCACTACGTGGTTTAGGACCCGATCAAACTTTAGTTTTAATTAATGGAAAACGAAGACACCAATCGAGTTTAGTAAACGTATTTGGTACTAGAGGTCGTGGTAATTCGGGTACAGATTTAAATGCTATTCCTGCCAATGCTATTAAACGTATTGAAGTGTTAAGAGATGGTGCTTCGGCACAATATGGCTCCGATGCTATTGCAGGTGTAATCAATATAGTTTTAAAAGACAACACAGATGGCTTTACAGGTGGTGTTACTTATGGCGCCTATAGCACAGCGATTGGTGATGGTTGGGAAGAAGAAACTGGAGAAACACTTTATAACGTTGAAGGGAAAAACAGATTAGATGGTGAAGACAGAAGCTGGGATGGAACCACAATAAAAATTGATGCTAATTACGGTGTTGCTTTAAATGATGCTGGTGGTTATATAAATTTTACCACCGAGTTTTTATCTAGACAAAATACATTAAGACCTGGTTTTTCTTGGAGAAAAGGTTACGGTAGTGCAGGTGTTGACGGTTTTAACTTTATGATAAACTCATCGTTACCAATTAACGATAAAACCGAAATTTATGCCTTTGGTGGCCGAAACTACAGAGATACTGATGCTTATGCGTTTTCTCGTGATAGTTTTGATGATGGCGATAATAGAGCCGTACCAAGTTTATACCCTAATGGCTTTACTCCTAGAATTACATCCAACATTACCGATGTTTCTGTATCGGTTGGTGTAAGACACGAAATGGAAAACGGTTGGAACTTAGATTTTAATAACACGTTCGGTAAAAACAACTTCCACTACTACATAAAAGATAGTAACAATGCTTCTATGCAAGATTCGTCGCCTACAGATTTTGATGCAGGTGGACATTTTCTATCTCAAAATACAACAGGTATAGATTTTAATAAATATTTAGATGATGTAGCCTCAGGATTAAGCTTAGCTTTCGGTTTTGAATACAGAACAGAGAATTTTGGTATTTTTTCTGGCGAAGAAGCATCTTATGGACTATATGATGACAATGGCGTAATCATTACAAATCCTGCAGTACAAAACGTAGCTACCGATAGCAATGGAGACGAATTACCTGGAGGCTCTCAAGGTTTCCCGGGGTACAGTCCAGACAACGCCGTAGATAGAAGTCGTACTAACTACGGAATTTATTTTGACACAGAGCTTAATGTAAGTGAAGCTTTTATGGTTGCAGGAGCAGTTCGATTTGAAAACTACAGCGATTTTGGAAATACATTCAACGGAAAATTAGCAACACGACTAAAACTGAACGATTATTTTTCCCTTAGAGGTTCTATTTCTACAGGATTTAGAGCACCATCGCTTGCACAACTGTATTATAATTTAAAATTTACCAATATTGTTGCGGGTACCTCGGTTCCTTCACTTTTATCTGCAAATAATAGTACCGTTACCAAAGCCTTTGGAATTGGACAATTAAGCGAAGAAAAAGCTTTTAATACAAGTATTGGATTTACGTTTAAAAAAGGTGGTTTTTCGGCAACTGTTGATGCTTATTCTATTAATGTTGATGACCGTATTATTTTAACCGATAACTTTACAGACCAAGCTATTTTAGGTCCTTTAAATGTAGATGCCGCGCAATTTTTTGCAAATGGTGTAGATACCAAAACGAATGGGCTTGACATTGTTTTAGGTTACGATTTTAATGTAGGAGATAACGGAAAGATTAAAACAGCATTAATCGGTAATTTTAACGACTTAAAAATTAAAAGGATCAATAATGGCGATTTAAATGAGTTTACCTTTTTTGGCCCATTTTCTCAAGCCTATCTTAAGGCTGCCGCTCCAGATTATAAATTTGGGTTAAACCTTGGATACTCTTGTAACAAGTTTAATGTCACTACAACCTTAACGCAATTTAGCGAAGTAACGCTTCAGGATTTCCAATGGGTAGATTCGCCTGCAACTACCCAAGCAGAAGCCGATGCGCTTTTCCCGGTAGCAACAGATATTTATGAAGCTGCTTTAGTAGTAGATCTTAGTTTAGGTTATGAAGTTTCAGATAAAGTTAAATTTAGTTTAGGTGCAAACAACCTATTTAACACTTACCCAACACCGCAATTTGACGGATGGACAGACCAAGGTGGTCTTGCCGATTCTGTTCAAATGGGTTCTGATGGTACTTATGTTTTTGCTAGATTAAACTTTAGCTTATAAAACACCATGATAAACTAAAAACCGAGCAAATTGCTCGGTTTTTTTTCTTTACAATCAGTATGTTTTTAACCAGACCTGTTTATAACATATTCCTAGACCATAAGTTTAACATTAAAATAATGTTTAAATTTAAAGTCATTGTTTGTCAACCATTTATTTTTACATAATTCCTTTAAAAAAATTCCCTCATGAAGAAAAACTACCTTTTAGCATTATCCCTTCTAATTTCCGCATTTCTGTATGCGCAATTAACGCCACCTGCAAATCAACAAAGCTACTATTCCAATGTCGACTTTAATAAAACTGGTATAGACCTATTTGATGACTTAGCTGTTGAAACTGCCGCAAAACACACCAATTACCTAAGCTACACTCCTGGTATTTGGGAAGCAAGTAAAATTACCGACGAAGACCCTTTAAACAGCGCAAACGTATTATTAATATACGGCTATAGCGATTCAGACGGAAATTATATAACCGACAGAAGTCGTAGTAAAAACAGTAATGGAGGTAGCGCAGGCAGCGATTGGAATAGAGAACACACATTTCCAAACTCGCTAGGCTCCCCTAGTTTAAATAGTAATGGAACTAATGTTCCGCCTTATGCCGATGCTCATAACTTAAGACCTTCAGATGTTACCATGAACAGCGACAGAGGCAATTTAAAATTTATGGATGGCTCTGGTAATGCACAAAACATCTCTGGAAACTGGTATCCTGGTGACGAGTGGAAAGGTGATGTTGCTAGAATAATTATGTACATGTATTTAAGATACGGCACACAATGTAAACCCTCTTACGTTGGTGTAGGAACTCCAAACAGTATTGATGCCGACATGATTAATTTATTTTTAGAATGGAATGAGGAAGACCCTGTTTCTGCTTTTGAAGACAATAGAAACACCTACCATGCTAACGCATCCAATACGTATGCCCAAGGCAACAGAAACCCTTTTATAGACAACCCGTATTTGGCCACTGTTATTTGGGGAGGAAACCCTGCCGAAAACCGTTGGGGAGACACTCCAGATCCTGATACCGAAGCACCTACAACACCTACCAACCTAATGGCTTCAAACACGTCATCAACCACTACCGATTTGTCTTGGTCAGCCTCAACCGATAATGTTGGAGTCGTAGCTTATAATATTTATGTTGATGGCGCCTATTATGTATCAACAAACTCATCTGCTACCACCATTACTATAACAGATTTATCGCCAGAAACCAGTTACACTTTTGCTGTTCTTGCAGTTGATGCCGCAAACAATACATCTAACTTAAGTGCATCTATAAATGAAACAACATTAGAAGCTTCAGGTGGAGGCGACACTTGCGTAAGTGAAACGTTTGAGCTTATGCCATCGAATTCTTCTAGCTATTCCGATAGAACTTGGACTGGCGATAACGGCGGAACATGGAGCGCTACACGAGCTAGAACAGACCAAACTTTAAACGGTGGTAGAGCTTTAGTTTTTGATGGTAGATCGTCTTCTGCCGGATCATTAACATCTCCACTAGTTGAAGGAGGCATAGGAAGCTTAATAGCAACAACTAAAAGAGCCTTTAGCGGCGGAACTGGAAATTTAGAAGTTCAAGTAAACGGTGTAAAAGTGGGCGACTTACCTTATGGCGATGACACCCAAACTACAACTATTGACAATATTAATATTGAAGGAAATGTAACTGTGGTAATTGCCGAAACAACTTCTGGCGGAGATCGTGTAACTATAGACGACCTTTCATGGACTTGTTACAGTACTTTAAATGTATCAGATAATTTTATCAAACAAATAAAAACTTTTCCAAACCCTATTTCTAGCAATGTTTTCAATATTGAAACCAAGGAGGTTTTAAATTTTAAAATTTTAGATCTTTTAGGAAAAACACTAAAAACAGGGCAAGTAAGTCCAAGCAATAAAGTAATAGATGTTTCTATTTTAAATAAAGGAGTGTATCTTTTAAAACTTGAAGCAAACAATCAAAGCATTACTAAAAAAATAATAAAACTTTAAATCATATTTTATTTTAGAAAAGGCGACTCTACACGAGTCGTCTTTTTTTTGTTTAATAAAGCGTGGATAACTCTTCATATTGTAATTACTTTTTTTGTAAATATTCTATTTAAAAGACCTAAATTTGCGCTTTCTTTAAACACATACAAATCAATATATAATGATTCATTTCTTTGGAAACATAACCAGTAAAGTATTTGCTGTTCAAACAACAAAAGAATTATCAACAGAAACCATTTCTAAATTGGAATGGCTATTTGGCAACCAGTCAAAAATAGAACAAGCATCCTTAGATGCTTTTTTTGTTGGCCCACGCGCTGCCATGATAACGCCTTGGAGTACAAATGCTGTTGAGATTACCCAAAACATGGGAATATCTGATATTATTAGAATTGAAGAGTTTCAAGCTGCAGATAAAGATTTTTCTGATTTTGACCCTATGATTTCTGAGAAATTTAATGGTTTAAACCAAGAATCTTTCACCATAGATATAAAACCAGAACCTATACTTGATATTGCGGATATTGCCGCTTATAACCAACAAGAAGGCTTATCGCTTAGTGATGAAGAAGTAGAATATTTAGAAAGGGTTGCAAAGAAAATTGGTCGTCCATTAACAGATTCTGAAGTATTTGGATTTTCACAGGTGAATTCTGAGCATTGCCGTCATAAAATTTTCAACGGAACGTTTGTAATTGATGGTGAAGAAAAGCCTGTATCGCTTTTTAAAATGATACGACAAACCTCTGAAGCAAACCCAAATGATATTGTTTCGGCATATAAAGATAATGTAGCTTTTGTAAAAGGCCCTAAAGTGGAGCAATTTGCACCTAAACGTGCCGATGTTCCAGATTACTATACTACAAAACCCTTCGATTCTGTTATTTCACTTAAAGCAGAAACGCATAACTTCCCTACAACGGTTGAGCCTTTTAATGGTG
The DNA here is from genome assembly GCF_046736315.1 of Algibacter sp. AS12. Taxonomy (NCBI): domain Bacteria; kingdom Pseudomonadati; phylum Bacteroidota; class Flavobacteriia; order Flavobacteriales; family Flavobacteriaceae; genus Algibacter; species Algibacter sp. AS12. Next base: position 2,983,067 of record NZ_CP151841.1, on the reverse strand, counting down.
CTGCAACTGGTGCTGGTGGAGAAATTAGAGATAGACTTGCTGGTGGTAAAGGTTCTTTACCTTTGGCAGGAACAGCGGTTTACATGACATCGTATTCTAGACTAGAGGAAAACAGACCTTGGGAACAAAAATTTGAAGCTAGAAAATGGTTATATCAAACCCCAATGGATATTTTAATAAAAGCTTCAAATGGTGCTTCGGACTTTGGAAACAAATTTGGACAACCATTAATTACGGGTTCTGTTTTAACTTTTGAGCATAACGAAAATGCATCTTCAAGTGATGCACCTGCAAGACGCTTAGGTTTCGATAAAGTCATCATGCAAGCCGGAGGAATTGGTTACGGTAAAGCAGAACAAGCATTAAAAGACACACCAAAGGAAGGCGATAAAATAGTTATTCTTGGTGGTGAAAATTATAGAATTGGAATGGGTGGTGCAGCAGTATCATCTGCAGATACTGGTGCTTTTGCATCTGGCATCGAGCTAAATGCGGTACAGCGTTCTAATCCAGAAATGCAAAAGCGTGCTGCTAATGCCGTTCGTGGTATGGTAGAAAGCGATGATAATTTTATTGTTTCTATTCACGATCATGGTGCTGGTGGACATTTAAATTGCCTATCGGAATTGGTTGAAGATACCGGTGGAAAAATAGATTTAGACGCTTTACCTGTTGGCGACCCTACCCTATCGGATAAGGAAATTATAGGTAATGAATCACAAGAACGTATGGGCTTAGTGATTGCCCAAAAACATATAGAAACATTAAACAAAATAGCAGATCGTGAACGTTCACCAATGTACACTGTTGGTGATGTAACAGGCGATAACCGTTTTACCTTTCAATCTAAAACCAAAGGCAACAAACCTATGGATTTAGCCATGGAAGATATGTTTGGAAGCTCTCCTAAAACAATAATGACCGATAAAACAGTTTCTAGAAAATATAAAAACCCACGATACAAAACTAAAAATTCACAAATCTATTTAGAGCAAGTATTACAGCTAGAAGCGGTAGCTTGTAAAGATTGGTTAACAAATAAAGTAGACCGTTGTGTAGGTGGTAAAGTTGCTAAACAACAATGTGTTGGTCCTTTACAAATTCCTTTAAACAACGTTGGGGTTATGGCTCTAGATTTTAAAGGTAAAGAAGGTGTTGCAACATCAATTGGCCACTCGCCTATTTCAGGATTAATTAATCCGGTTGCAGGAAGTAGAAACTCGATTACCGAAGCCTTAACCAACATAGTTTGGGCACCGTTAAAAGATGGTTTAAATGCGGTTTCATTATCGGCTAACTGGATGTGGCCTTGTAAAAACGAAGGTGAAGATGCTCGTTTATACGAAGCTGTTAAAGCCGTTTCTGAATTCTCAATAGATTTAGGCATTAATGTTCCTACAGGAAAGGATTCGCTTTCTATGAAGCAAAAATATCCTGATGGCGATGTTATTTCTCCCGGTACTGTAATTATTTCGGCAGGTGCTAACTGTAATGATATTACCAAAGTTGTCGAGCCAGTTTTTAAACAAAACGGCGGAAATGTTTATTATATAAATATTTCTCAAGACGATTTTAAATTAGGTGGTAGCTCATTTAACCAAGTATTAAATACTATTGGAAGCGATGCGCCTAATGTTAAAGATGCCGCTTATGTTAAAACTGTATTTAACACAATACAATCTTTAATTGTTAGCGATAAAATTGCTGCTGGACACGATGTAGCTTCTGGTGGATTAATTACGACGTTATTAGAACTTTGTTTTGCCGATGTTAATTTAGGAGCAGATTTAGACCTTACTAAATTAAATGAAGAAGATTCTATAAAAGTGTTATTTGCTGAAAACTCCGGACTTGTTTTTCAAGCCGATGCTTCAATTGAAAGTATCTTATCGGATAATAATATTGAGTTTTTCAACCTAGGACATGTAAATAATTCTAGTACGTTAACCATTAGAAATAACGACGATAATTTCAGCTTTGATATTGCTAAAAACAGAGATGTTTGGTACAAAACATCTTTCCTTTTAGACCAAAAACAAACAGCTAACGGTTTAGCACAAGATCGTTTTGATAATTATAAAAACCAACCGCTTGAATATACATTCCCAAAACAGTTTACAGGAAAACTGCCGGTTTTAAAAGGTAAACGACCAAAAGCTGCTATACTTCGTGAAAAAGGTTCTAACTCAGAGCGAGAAATGGCAAACGCTATGTATTTAGCTGGTTTTGATGTAAAAGATGTACACATGACCGATTTAATTTCTGGTCGCGAAACCCTAGAGGATATTCAGTTTTTAGGTGCCGTTGGTGGTTTTTCTAACTCAGATGTTTTGGGATCTGCAAAAGGATGGGCAGGCGCCATTAAATATAACGAAAAAGCTAATAAGGCTATTAAAAACTTCTTTAAAAGAGAAGACACCTTATCTGTAGGGATTTGTAATGGCTGTCAACTATTTATGGAGTTGGAAGAAATTAATCCAGAACACGAGGTTCACGGAAAAATGGTTCATAACGATTCTCATAAACACGAAAGCTCGTTCACTTCAGTTAACATACAAGATAATAATTCTGTCATGCTATCAACACTTGCAGGAACTACTTTAGGAGTTTGGATTTCACATGGCGAAGGAAAATTTAATCTTCCTAACACTGAAGATCAATACAATATTGTAGCTAAATACGGTTACGAAGGTTACCCTAATAACCCTAATGGTTCAGACTTTAACACAGCAATGCTTTCTGATAAAACAGGTAGACATTTGGTAACCATGCCACATATTGAGCGTTCAACATTCCAATGGAACTGGGCTAATTATCCAGAAGGGAGAAAAGACGAAGTAACACCTTGGCTAGAAGCTTTTGTTAATGCGCGTCTTTGGATTGAAAATAAATAAGTATATTTCACTAATCAAATCTTAAATTGTTTAGTGAAATATTTTTTTATATTCTTTTTATACATTTTTGCCTCTGGATTTTATCAAATAGAAAACGTAATTGCTAATAATAAACCAATTACGCATAGTTCAGAAAAAGAAATCACACATGCTTATCGAGACGGCACTGCATCTCAAATTGAATGGTATAATTCCAAAGGCAAAATTGATAGCTTAAAAAGCTATTATAAAACTGGGGAGTTAAATGAATCCTTTTACTTTTTAAAAGGTAAATACCATGGTAAATCCTATAAACACAACAAAAATGGAGAGACACTCACCATTTGGACTTTCAATAAGGGACTATTTATAAACCGTGAAGACCCCAAAATAGAATTTAGTGCTAAAACCGAAATACAAAAAAAAGAGTTACACGAGAGCCTTAAAGAGGTGTTATCACAATTTAAAACCTCGCAAAACAACCTAAAGTATCGCCTTAAACTAGAGAGTATTAGAAAAAAATTGGGCAATTACACGCTTGCACTAAGCGATCTTAACAAAATTGAAACTTTAGTAAATAATTACGCACTCCGTAAAAAGATTAAAACACCAAAAAGCATCCTAGCTAGCATATACGAGCGAAAAGGCAATATATATTCTTATCTTGAAATGGACGAAAAAGCTCTGCTATTTCTAGAAAAAGCATTAAAGGAAGACCCGGATAACACTCGAATAATGTACAACTTAGGTGCGCATTTACTATCGACAAAATCATACAATCGCGCTAAATTATATTTGGACAAAGTAATTACATTAAAACCTACACATTCATTCGCAAACAGAAGTTTATCAGAATATTACATAGAGCATAAAGATTTTAAAAAGGCAAAGTATCATAACGACATTGCACTAACAAATGAAGAGAGTTTATTAAAGTATAGTCATCCAGAATTGGAAAATGATTTAAGAACACAACGTGGTTTAATTTTTCATAAATTAGGAGATAGTGAAGCTGCCATTAAAATATTAAATGAAGTAATACGTTTGAATAAATCAAATTCTTATGCTTACAGAAATCTTGGAGTAATTTATTACGATTTAAAAAACTTAACTCTGGCTTACAACTATTTGAATAAAGCAAAAGCGTTAGGTTTCATTAAAAAATACGACTCAAATCATATTGAATCTTTAATATCAGCTTCTTCTAAAAATTAAAAAAACTGAACTTAAACTAATCCCCAAATAAAACATATTTACTTATGCATTTAAAGTAAAATAAAAAGCATTTAAAAACAAAACACCACATGAAATAAAACATTATATCGCTGTATTAACATAAGTTCCCAAAACTAATGTTAACTTTAAAAATATTAATTTTTTAAAAATCAGTTGAAATTTAAACGTAATATTCAAAAAGACCCTCTTTTTTTTATATTATTTGAAATTCTCATTTTATTTCATACTTTGCAATCCTCCTAAATTAACAAGTACAAATGACAGAAATAACTAGACTTTTTGATTTCCCATATTACCAGTTGGAAAACAATCCTAACGATGCCGCTTTAGTAACGAAGTATAATGGCGAATGGGTTAAAACGTCAACCCAAGAATATGTAGATAAAGCAAATGCTATGAGCAGAGCTTTATTAAAACTTGGTATTAAAAAGGATGATAAAATTGCTATAATTTCTACCACAAATAGAACTGAATGGAATATTATTGATATTGCTTCTTTACAAATTGGGGCTCAAAACATTCCTATTTACCCAACTATTTGTGCCGAAGATTATGAATATGTTTTAAATCATAGCGAATCTATATACTGCTTTGTATCTGATGTTGAAGTACTTGAAAAAGTGAACAAGGTTAAAGCAAATACACAATTAAAAGAAGTCTATTCTTTTGATCAAATTGAAGGCTGTAAGCATTATTCTGAATTATTAGAATTAGGAAAAGACACATCAAACCAAAATGAAGTTGAAGCCAGAAAAGACGAAGTAAAATCGACAGATTTAGCAACCATTATTTACACATCGGGTACTACAGGAAAACCAAAAGGCGTAATGCTTTCGCATTGGAACATAACTAGCAATGCATTAGCTAGTAGCCCTAGAGTTCCCTTTAGAGATGGTAAAAAAAATAAGATTTTAAGCTTTTTACCTATTTGTCATGTTTTTGAGCGCGTCCTTATATACGTATATCAATATACAGGTACTTCTATTTATTATGCCGAAGCCATAGATAAAATTGGAGATAATGCTAAAGAGATTAAACCTAATATGATGAGCGTTGTACCAAGACTACTTGAAAAAGTGTACGACAAAATTATGGCTAAAGCCGAAGAATTAACCGGTATAAAAAAAGCATTATTTTATTGGGCTGTAGGTTTAGGTGAAATTTGGGAGCCTTATGGCAAAAACGGTGCTTGGTACGAATTTAAATTAAAAATTGCTAATAAATTAATTTTTAGCAAATGGCGAGAAGCTCTTGGAGGAGAACTACACACTATGGTCTCTGGTAGTGCAGCATTGCAACCTCGATTAACCAGAATTTTTTCGGCTGCCGGTATGCAAGTCATGGAAGGCTACGGACTTACCGAAACCTCTCCTGTAGTATCAGTAGGGCGCTACGAAGATAAAATGTTTAAAGTAGGCTGCGTGGGAATGCCTATTGATGATGTTGAAGTAAAGATTGCAGAAGATGGCGAAATTTTAATAAAAGGTCCAAATGTTATGATGGGTTACTACAAAGACCCAGAAAAAACAGCAAGTGTAATGACGGGAGATTATTTCCATACAGGCGATAAAGGAGAAGTTGATGCCGATGGTTTTGTTAAGATAACGGGGCGTAAAAAAGAAATGTTCAAAACATCTGGTGGTAAATACATTATTCCAACCTTATTAGAAAACGACTTAAAACAATCGCGTTTTATAGAACAAATAATGGTTATAGGCGAAGGCGAGAAAATGCCTGCCGCTTTAATTCAACCAAATTTCGATTTTATAAAAGACTGGATCGATCATAAACATCTAACTATCGAAAAAACGAATAGTGCCATTGCTAATTCTAAAGTTGTGCAAGATAGAATTCAAGAAGAAGTTAATAACTGTAACCAAAAATTTGGTAAATGGGAGCAAATTAAACGCTTTGAGTTAACACCAGATGTTTGGTCTATTGATGATGGTCACCTTACTCCTACTATGAAAATGAAACGAGATGTCATCAAAAGCATGTATACCTCATTAGTTGAAAAGATTTACAGATCTTAATATAATTTAAAAATAATTTTTCTTCAATCGTATTTAATTAAATTACTATTTTTTATCAATTTTATTATGCATGCATAATAAAATTTTATATATTTGAACATATCATTTAAATATATGAAAGACAAAACCATAGATTACATCCTAAGAACCACTTGGTTATCGGTTCAGAAAATGTACAATGAAGAGGCTTTAAAGTTTGAAAGCACTATGGCAACAGGCTTTACTTTATTAAGTATAGATCCTGAAAATGGAACACCTTCAACTGCATTAGGTCCTAAAATGGGGATGGAAGCAACTAGTTTATCTAGAACTTTAAAAACCATGGAAAAAAAGGGGTTAATAACAAGAAAACCCAATCCTAAAGATGGTCGCGGTGTTATTATTTCTCTTACCGATTTTGGTGTAGAAAAAAGAGAATCTTCAAAAGAAAAAGTGTTAATATTTAACGAAGCTATAAAAAACAATGTTTCGCCAGAAAAGCTAAAACATTTTTATGAAGTAGCCGATGTTATTAACGACATGGTTTGTAACAAAAAAATATACAATCAATCTGATAGTTAAAAAAACAATGAGCAAACGACGAATTAAAAAAATAGCCATTATTGGCTCTGGAATTATGGGAAGTGGCATTGCATGTCATTTCGCTAATATTGGCGTAGAAGTCCTTTTATTAGATATTATTCCAAGAGAACTTAACGACAAAGAAAAAGTTAAAGGCTTAACTTTAGTAGATAAGGTAGTTAGAAATAGATTGGTTAATGATGCGCTTACAGCATCGTTAAAATCTAAACCATCTCCAATTTATCATCAAGATTTCGCTAGTAGAATTACCACGGGTAATTTAGAAGACGATATTGCTAAAGTAGCCGATGTAGATTGGATTATGGAAGTTGTAGTCGAAAGACTAGACATCAAGAAAATGGTGTTCGAAAACTTAGAAAAATATCGCAAACCGGGAACGTTAATTACATCTAACACCTCTGGTATTCCTATAAAGTTTATGAGCGAAGGTCGTAGTGAAGATTTCCAGAAACATTTCTGCGGAACACACTTCTTTAACCCGGCGCGTTACTTAAAATTATTTGAAATCATTCCTGGACCAAAAACAGATGCTTCTGTATTAGAATTCTTAAATGGTTACGGTGAGCAATTTCTTGGAAAAACATCGGTAGTTGCTAAAGATACACCTGCTTTTATTGGTAACCGAATTGGTATTTTCAGCATTCAGAGTTTATTCCATGCTGTTAAGGATTTAGATTTAACCATCGAAGAAGTAGATAAATTATCTGGACCAGTAATTGGTCGTCCAAAATCGGCAACCTTCCGTACGGTAGATGTTGTTGGATTAGATACTTTAGTTCATGTTGCAAATGGTATTGCAGAAAACTGCCCTAACGACGAACGATTAGAGCTGTTTAAACTACCAGATTTCATCAAAACAATGATGGCAAACAAATGGTTAGGAAGTAAAACAGGTCAAGGTTTTTACAAAAAACAAGTATCTACAGATGGGAAAAAAGAAATCTTATCTCTAGACTTAAATACACTAGAATACCGTTCGGCTAAACGTGCAAAATTTGCAACTTTAGAACTTACAAAAACGATTGATAAGGTTGTCGACCGATTTAAAGTTTTAGTTAAAGGAAAAGATAAAGCTGGCGAATTCTACAGAAAAAGCTTTGCTGCCTTATTTGCTTATATTTCAAATAGAATTCCTGAAATAACAGACGATCTATATAAAATTGATGATGCTATGAAAGCGGGGTTTGGATGGGAACATGGTCCTTTCCAAATTTGGGATGCCATAGGTGTTGAAAAAGGTATTGAAATTATGAAAGCTGAAGGTTTAGAGCCTGCTGCTTGGGTAAACGAGATGCTAGCATCTGGAAATTCTTCTTTTTATACCATTAAAGAAGGCGCGAGTTATGCTTATGATATTCCTAAGAAATCACAAGAAAAAATCCCAGGACAAGACAGTTTCATTATTTTAGATAACATTAGAAAATCTAACGAAGTATTTAAGAATTCCGGTGTTGTTATTGAAGATTTAGGAGATGGCATATTAAACTGCGAGTTCCAATCTAAAATGAATACCATTGGTGGCGATGTCCTTGCTGGATTAAATAAAGCTATTGATTTAGCCGAAAAAGATTTTGCTGGTTTAGTCGTTGGTAATCAAGCTGCAAACTTCTCTGTTGGTGCAAACATCGGAATGATTTTCATGATGGCTGCAGAGCAAGAGTATGATGAGCTTAATATGGCTATTAAATATTTTCAAGATACTATGATGCGTATGCGCTATTCTTCAATTCCAACTATTTCTGCACCTCACGGCATGGCTTTAGGTGGTGGTTGCGAGTTATCCTTACACGCCGATAAAGTAGTTGCAGCAGCAGAAACTTACATGGGACTTGTAGAGTTTGGTGTTGGTGTGATTCCCGGTGGTGGTGGTTCTAAAGAAATGGCTTTAAGAGCATCAGACACTTTCCGAAAAGGTGATGTGCAATTAAACACACTTCAAGAATACTTTTTAACTATTGGTATGGCTAAAGTATCAACTTCGGCTTACGAAGCTTTTGATATGGGCGTATTACAAAAAGGAAAAGATGTTGTGGTAGTGAATAAAGACCGCCAAATTGCAGTTGCGAAACAACATGCTATGTTAATGGCTAATTCTGGTTACACACAACCGGTAAAACGTACTGACGTAAAAGTACTTGGTAAACAAGCTTTAGGTATGTTTTTAGTAGGAACAGATTCTATGAAAGACTCCAATTACATTTCTGAACACGACATGAAAATTGCTAATAAATTAGCTTACGTTATGGCTGGTGGAGATTTATCTGAGCCAACTTTAGTTAGCGAGCAATATTTATTGGATTTAGAGCGTGAAGCTTTCTTAAGTTTATGTACAGAACGTAAAACTTTAGAACGTATTCAGCACATGTTAACCAAAGGTAAACCTTTAAGAAACTAAGAAAAATGAAAACAGCATATATAGTAAAAGCATATAGAACCGCAGTTGGTAAAGCACCAAAAGGCGTGTTCCGTTTTAAAAGAACAGATGAATTGGCAGCTGAAACCATCAAATATATGATGAAAGAATTGCCAGGTCTAGACCCAAAACGTATTGACGATGTTATAGTGGGTAACGCCATGCCGGAAGGCGCTCAAGGATTAAATATGGCGCGTTTAATTTCTTTGATGGGATTAGATGTTGTTGATGTTCCTGGTGTAACCGTAAACCGTTTTTGCTCTTCTGGGGTAGAAACTATAGGTATGGCAACAGCTAAAATACAAGCTGGAATGGCCGATTGTATTATCGCTGGTGGTGCGGAAAGCATGAGTAGTGTTCCAATGACAGGTTTTAAACCAGAATTAAATTATGATGCAATTGTAAAAATGGGTCATGAAGATTATTATTGGGGCATGGGAAATACTGCAGAAGCAGTTGCTAAACAGTTTAAAGTATCGCGTGAAGACCAAGATGAGTTTGCATTTAATTCTCATATGAAAGCCTTAAGAGCTCAAGCTGAAAATCGTTTTCAAGATCAAATAGTACCAATTGAAGTGGAACAGACATATATTGATGCGAACGGAAAGAAAGCTACAAAATCTTACACAGTAACTAAAGATGAAGGACCTCGTGCAGGAACAAGCAAAGAAGCCTTAGCAAAACTGAGAGCTGTATTTGCTGCAGGAGGAAGTGTTACCGCTGGTAACTCGTCACAAATGAGTGATGGTGCTGCTTTTGTAATGGTTATGAGTGAAGACATGGTTAAAGAACTAGGCTTAGAACCAATTGCAAGAATGGTTAACTATGCCGCTGCAGGTGTTGAACCGCGCATTATGGGTATTGGACCAGTAAAAGCAATTCCAAAAGCATTAAAACAAGCAGGATTAAAACAAGACGATTTATCTCTTATTGAATTGAATGAAGCCTTTGCTTCTCAATCTTTAGCAGTAATTAGAGAGTTAAACCTTAATCCAGATATCATTAACGTAAATGGTGGAGCCATTGCCCTTGGTCACCCATTAGGATGCACAGGAGCAAAACTATCAGTACAACTTTTTGATGAAATGCGTAAGCAAAACATGAAAGGGAAATATGGAGCAGTTACCATGTGTGTAGGAACAGGTCAAGGTGCTTGTGGAATATTTGAATTTTTAAACTAATTAAGAACTTAATACAAAAATATAAAATGGAAGCAAATGAAAAAGACATCTTAAGAGGTGGTCAATTCTTAGTGAAAGAAACAAATTGTGAAGATGTGTTTACTCCTGAAGATTTTTCGGAAGAGCAAACAATGATGAAAGAATCCGTAATGGAATTTAACGATCGTGAAATCATTCCTCATAAAGCACGTTTCGAAGCTAAAGATTATGCACTAACTGAAGAGGTTATGCGTAAAGCTGGGGATATGGGCTTTTTAAGTGTTGCTGTTCCTGAAGCTTTTGGTGGTATGGGAATGGGCTTTGTTTCTACTGTATTAACATGCGATTATATTTCGTCTGGTACAGGTTCTTTTAGTACTGCTTTTGGTGCGCACACAGGAATTGGTACCATGCCAATTACCCTATACGGAACAGAGGAACAAAAACAAAAATATGTACCAAAATTAGCATCTGGCGAGTGGTTTGGAGCTTACTGTTTAACAGAGCCAGGAGCCGGATCTGATGCAAACTCTGGTAAAACAACTGCCGAACTTTCTGCAGATGGAAAATCTTATAAAATTAACGGACAAAAAATGTGGATCTCAAATGCAGGTTTCTGTAGTTTGATGATTGTTTTTGCCCGTATTGAAGGTGATAAAAACATTACAGGTTTTATTGTTGAATACGATGGTGCAACCCCAAACGGTATTGTTTTAGGTGAAGAAGAACACAAATTAGGTATTCGTGCGTCTTCTACGCGTCAAGTATTTTTTAACGATACGGTTGTACCTGCCGAAAATATGTTAGCAGGTCGTGGTGAAGGTTTTAAAATTGCAATGAATGCCCTTAACGTTGGTCGGATTAAATTAGCTGCGGCTTGTTTAGATTCGCAAAGACGAATTTTATCTACAGCTGTAAATTATGCTAAAGAACGTAAACAATTTAAAACACCCATTGCAGATTTTGGAGCCATTAAAGTAAAGTTAGCTGAAATGGCTGCTAGTGCCTATGCAGGTGAATCTGCAACCTATAGAGCTGCTAAAAACATTGAAGATAGAATTGCTCTTCGCGAAGCTGCTGGAAACTCACACCAAGAAGCAGAGCTTAAAGGTGTAGAGGAATATGCTATTGAGTGTTCTATTTTAAAAGTTGCGGTATCTGAAGATGTACAAAACGCAGCAGATGAAGGTATACAGATTTTTGGTGGAATGGGATTCTCTGAAGAAACTCCAATGGAATCTGCTTGGAGAGATGCTCGTATTGCTCGTATTTACGAGGGTACTAACGAGATTAATAGAATGTTAGCCGTTGGTATGTTAGTTAAAAAGGCTATGAAAGGACATGTTGATTTATTAGGTCCTGCGCAAGCCGTTCAAGAAGAACTAATGGGCATACCATCTTTTGATGCTCCAGATTATTCTGAATTATTTTCGGAAGAAAAAGAAATGATTAAGAAGCTTAAAAAGACGTTCTTGATGGTTGCTGGCGGAGCGGTTCAAAAATATGGTCCAAAACTAGAAGATCACCAACAGTTATTAATTGCGGCTGCCGATATTTTAATTGAAATCTACATGGCAGAATCTGCAATTTTAAGAACAGAGAAAAACGTTAAACGTACTAGCGAATCTGAGCAATCTGCCCAAATCGCGATGGCTAAATTATATTTATATCATGCCGTAGATATCGTTGAAGAAAAAGGAAAAGAAAGTATTATTTCTTTTGCTGAAGGCGACGAACAACGTATGATGTTAATGGGTCTTAAGCGTTTTACTAAATACGCAAACTACCCAGATATTGTAGATTTACGTATCGAGATAGCAGAAAAAGTTAAAGCAGAAAACAAATACTGTTTCTAACCATAGTAACTATAGAGTGACTAACTCAATTTTTAAAAAGCGCCTCGAAATTAATTTCGAGGCGTTTTTTTATTAATTTAGTTGAAAATCAAAAAAAATGAAATCAATTTTTATTGTTTGTTTATGCTTCTTCTCCTCTACTATACTTGCACAAGAAGAAAAAATCTTAGAACCAAAACTAGAAAATATTGCGTGGATTGCAGGACATTGGAAAGGCGAAGCTTTTGGCGGTATTACCGAAGAAATATGGAGCGAACCATCGGGTGGTTCTATGATGGCTACCTTCAAATTAATTAACGATGGTAGTGTTTCATTTTATGAAATTGAAATAATCAGAGAAATTGAAAACTCGTTAATACTTCAGCTAAAACATTTTAATAATGATTTAAAAGGTTGGGAAACTAAGGATGAAACCATAGATTTTCCATTGCAAAAAATAACCGCTTCTAAAGTTGTATTTGATGGCATGACTTTTGAAAAAGTAAACACTAACGAAATGAATGTTTATGTAGACATTCACCAAAAAGATGGAACTATTGAAACGAAAAAATTCAATTATACAAAATAGAAAAATTAACAAACACTTAATAACCTTTTTATTTAAATTGCCAAAAAACTAAAAATTGATGAAAAACACCTACTTTATACTAATTACCTTTTTACTTTCACCTTTATTATATTTAAATGCTCAAGGATTACTTTCAGAAAACACAAATTTCACAAAACAAGATAGCTTAAGAGGCTCTATTACTCCAGAGCGCGAATGGTGGGATTTAACCTATTATAATTTAGACATAAAAGTAGCCCCAAAAAACAAATTCATTTCTGGAAAAAACACCATTTCCTATAAAGTTTTAAAAAGCGATTCTATAATGCAAATTGATTTACAATCGCCAATGAAGTTTTTAAAAGCGGTTCAAAACGGTAAGGAATTAAAAGTACGCCACGAAGGTAATGCGCATTTTATTTCATTAGTTGAAAATCAAAACATCGATGACATTAACTCGGTCGTGGTCTATTATGAAGGTCATCCTAGGGAAGCTGTAAATGCACCCTGGGACGGCGGTATTTCATGGAAAAAAGATAAAAACGATAAGGATTTTATTGCCTCGTCATGCCAAGGACTAGGCGCAAGTGTTTGGTGGCCTTGCAAAGACCACATGTATGATGAAGTAGAAGGCATGAAAATAAGTGTAAACGTACCTAGCCATCTAACCAATGTATCGAATGGAAGGCTAATACTAGTAGAACGTATTGGCGACACTAAAACATTCCATTGGGAAGTAAAAAGTCCAATAAATAACTACGGCGTAAATATTAATATTGGCGATTACGCTAACTTTTCTGAAGTTTATGATGGTCAAGGCGGAAATTTAGATTTAGACTATTATGTTCTTAGTTACAACCTAGAAAAAGCTAAAGAACAATTTAAACAAGTACCTATGATGCTTAAAGCATTCGAGCATTGGTTTGGTCAATACCCATTTTACAGAGATAGTTTTAAGCTTGTTGAAGCACCGTATTTAGGCATGGAGCACCAAAGTTCGGTAACCTATGGTAATGGCTACCAAAACGGCTATTTGGGTAACGATTTGTCGAGAACAGGTTGGGGTTTAAAGTTCGACTTTATTATTATACACGAATCCGGGCACGAGTGGTTTGCCAATAATATTACCAATAAAGACATAGCCGATATGTGGATACATGAAAGCTTTACCGCATATTCCGAAAGCTTGTATTTAGATTATCATTTTGGAAAAGAGGCCGGAGCAGAATATGTTATTGGCACCCGAGCTAATATTCAAAATGACAACCCATTGATTGGGCAGTATAATGTTAATAATGAAGGCTCTGGCGACATGTATTACAAAGGAGCAAATATGCTGCATACGCTAAGACAACTTATAAAAGATGATGACGTTTGGAGAAAAATTTTACGTAAAATGAATGTGAAATTTTATCATCAAACGGTAACAACACAACAGATAGAAAACTTTTTATCGTATGAAACAACTATAGATTTATCTGCTTTTTTTAATCAATATTTAAGAACCACAAAAATTCCGGTTTTAGAATATTCAATAAATAAGAAAGTTTTAAAATACCGATGGACTAATTGCGTTGAAGGTTTCGAAATGCCTATTCAAGTTAAAATTAATGATGAAGACCAATGGATTTCACCTAATGCTGAATGGAATACTTTAACCTTAGATTCTAAAATAGAAAATATAGAAGTGGATATTGATTTTTATGTTGAAACTAAAAAGATATAATCCTTTTGAAAACACCAGAACTCTATTTTAAAACACATACCGCGTGGCGTACATGGCTTAATAAAAACCATGATTGCTCTAACGGTGTTTACCTTATCTTTTATAAGGTTGAAAACAAAGAACCTTCAATGCGCTGGGAAGAAGCTGTAAAAGTGGCTTTATGTTTTGGATGGATCGATTCTACCGTTAAGAGTTTGGGTAATGGAAAGCGCAGGCAATACTTCTGTAAAAGGAACCCTAAAAGTGTTTGGAGCGCATTAAATAAAGCATACATAACAGAGCTTACCGGTAATGGTTTAATGCATGAAGCTGGCCGTGAAATTATTAAAATTGGAAAGCAAAATGGGAGTTGGACGGCTTTAGATGCTGTTGAAAAAGGCATTATTCCGCAGATTTTGAAAGATGCTTTTAATGAAAACCCCAACGCTTATGAGAACTTTAAAAATTTCGCACCGTCATACAGAAAAAGCTATTTGTATTGGTTAAATCAAGCCAAACGAGAAGAAACTAAAAAAAAGCGCATAATTCAAATAATCGAGCTATGCGCTAATAATATTAAAAGTCGAGATACAAGATAATGTTTTACAGATTTAAAAATACATCAATCATAGGTTTTGAAATTTTAGGATTAGCACCTTCGCTCTGTGCTACCAAAGCCCCAACTGCACAAGCATAATCTATGGCTTCTTGAGGATTAATTTTGTTAAGTAATTGGCTAACTAATGTACCCAAAAAAGAATCTCCGGCACCTACAGTATCTAAAACTTTTATTTGAAAACCACTATTATAATACAGTAAACCATCGTAGAGCATCACAGCTCCATGAGGCCCTTTAGTTACACAAACCCGTTTTGTATTTGTTGTTTTTGCAATGTAATGTATGTTTTGTTCTAAGCTATTATATTTTGAACCTAAAAACGCACTCACTTCATAAAGTTCATCATCATTAAATTTTATAAAATCGGCCTTACTCATCAAATAAATTAAGGTCTCTTCTGAAAAGTGTGGCGGTCTTAAATTAAGGTCGAATATTTTATAATTCGCATATTCTAAAAGCTTATGCAATGTTTGTTTAGAAGTATCATCGCGCGTACTTAAACTTCCAAATACTAAAGCATCTGAAGCTTTTACCGTATCAATTAAGCTATCTTTCAATTCTATTTTATCCCAAGAACTTGGATATTCAATGGTGTAAGATGCCGAACCTTTTTCATCTAAAAACACCTTAACTTCACCTGTTTTATAATGCTCTAAAACCTGAATGCATTCTGTATTAATTTCATGTTCTTTTAAATAGCTTAGCAATTCTTTACCAAGATGATCATTTCCAATAGCGCTAATCATAGATACATGGTTATCAAATGATTTTGCTCTAAGTGCCACATTTAAAGGTGCACCTCCAATTTTCTTGTGAGTAGGAAATACATCCCATAGAATTTCTCCAAAACAGACTATGTTCGACATAAACTAAATAAAATTAATAAACATTAGATTCCATGGTACGCTGATTAATAGAGCTTCTAAACACCTCTAGCATACGCTTTGCAATTCCTGTCCAACCAAAATTACGACGTGCAAAACGCGCGCCTTCAACCGATAATTCATTTCTTAATTTAGGATATAAAAGCGGCATAGCCATCATAGCACCAAATTCTTTTGGGCGATGCGGATCTGCAAATAATCCTTGTTTCCCAAAATCTATTAAATCGCATAAACCTCCATGAACAGTTATTATACTTGGCGTTCCGCATGCCATGGCTTCAATAGCAACCATTCCAAATGGCTCGTATCTTGAAGGCATTACAAAAATATTAGCGGACCTATATACATTTGCTAAATCCTCATCGGCAATATAATTTTTCCATGAAATTTTATCTGCAATCCCTAACTCGTCTGCTAACTTTTTAAGCTTTTTAATACCTAGATTATCTTGATCGGATTGATCGCCACCAATAGCTGCCACCAATCGCGCCTCTGGACATAACTCGAACACCGTTGGTAAGGCTTGAAATAGTAAATCGTAACCCTTGTTATGTGCCATTCTACCCAATGCTAAAATATCTGTGGGCTGAATGTCGTACTTGGCTCGTATTCTATCATTTTCTTTTGAGGGCACTGGAAAAAAACGATTTTCGTCAATTCCTGGAGGAATCATGCCGCAGTTTTTGGGCAATACATCATATTGTTTAGTCAATAAATCGACCTGAGGAAGCGTTGTTGCAATAACATAATTACACATTTGATATACGAAATACTCTTTTCTTATACGCTCTTTAAAACGGTATGTCTTTTCCATTTCTTTTTCTTCCATATCGCTACCCATACTATGTTGTTTCCACCAACCTAGTGAGTGCGGAGTATGCACATGCGAAATACCCAATTCTTCAGCTATTTTTTGTCCTGCCCAACCTGCATCCCAGTAATGCGAATACACGACATCATATTTTTTACGTTCCTTTTTAATGGCTGCCAAAGTATTGGTAACAAACTTTTTAAGATGATCGTGCATGTCCTCTTTTCGGATAAACTTTTTACCTCCAAAAGGAATTCTCCAAACGCTGTAGTTTTCATCTACATGATCGTATTCGGGTTGATCTTCAAACTGTCGAGTTACTAAATCGACTCTTTTCCCTAGTCTGCTAAAACGTTCAGCAAGTTCTAAAACATATACTACTTGTCCGCCTGTATCTGGTTTTCCTAATTCTGCATTTGCTCCAACATAGCCGTGTAAAGAGATCATCAATATCGATTTCATAGTGTTTTGCTTTAGTTATTATATTAATTATTAAATTATTTTTAAATCATGACAAGCAGAGATGTATTGAGCTGCAGACCATGCTTGGTAAGCTTTCCCCATTGGTTTTCCAGTGGTTCCATGTGCCCACTCGGTAAACTCCCATTCTACATTAATACCTTCTTTATTTATTAAAGCAAGTTTATGTAACTCCGCAATGGCTATATCTCTAAAACCTAACTTGTTTACAAACTTTACCCAAAAACCACCCACAAATGGCCAAATACCTCCATTATGATAATGGTTTGGTAGGTTTAATAAATTAACGGTGTAATATGGTCTCCAATCTGGATCGCCCGGGCTTACTACAGGATATACATTAGCTACAGGAAAAGGATCGTTAACCCCAACACCCCACATAAATTTAAAGGTTTGATGTGCTTTTTCAGCATCGATTGTACCATGTAAAAAGGCCAAAATATTTCCTAAAGTGTCGCAACGCCAGCTAAAATCGAAAGGTGTTGTTTGAGCGATTAAATAAGAGGTATCTCCTAATGTAAATTGCTTTTCGGCAAAAGAAACCGATTGAAATAGTTGTTGCTTTGTAGACGGCCAAAAGTTTTGTAATATTTCTTTTTTAATAACTTGCGACCATCTAATATGCTCTCCAGCTTCTTCATGATCGCCTAACATTTCCATCATTCGACCAAAACAAACATTAGCACGATACCAAAGAATTTCGTCGTAAAGGATGTTATAACTTCTACCGAATAAATCAGTCCAATCTCCGGCTTCAGGAATTTCTAATAAAGCATCATTATTACTATCATGCGCTCCTAACCAACGCATTGTTTCTTTTATATCTGATATATGTGTTCTTAAAAACTCAATATCTTTAGTTTCGTTTACATATTCGTAAAAAGCAATAACCACCCAAATACCACTATCAATGGAACAAATACCACCTACACCAGAATAATCTGGAATATTATCTTTAATACGCACATTTGAAGGTATTTGGCCATTACGAGAAATATGCTCAAACAAAGTTAAAAGTGTTTGTCTTGCACATTTGTGAATCTCTTCATCCTTATGAATTAAAGGTAATGCTCCAATTACAGTAATGGCTCCATCTCTAGCCCAAACGCTATAATAATTCTCGTCGGTACCATGAGCCACATTATCTTTTATAGAACAGGCCGAAAAGCCAAGTGGTGTAATATTCTTTTTTAAGGCCAAAACAGCTTTTTCATAACCTTCGCGAATTAAAGCTACTTTCTCATCGGCATCCTCGGCGGCTAAACTTTCTGATTCTTGTTTTATAAAGAAATCATCTTTATGATCAATATTAATGTCTTTAATTGCTGCACTAGGTAAAATGCTATAATAAACTAAACCTTCAATAATACCATCACTCTTTTCTTTTTCGGTGTGATAAACCTGTCTGTGTTTTGTGTATCGATATAACTCTTCGTGGGCATTAGCAACTACAATTCCCTTAACGTTTGGCAAATCGAACATAGCAGAATCATTACCACTATCTCCAGCTACTAAAACAGATTCTGGTTTTAAACCCAACTTTTTTGTTAACCATTGCAAGGCATTACCTTTGTTAGCAAATTTTGGAAGAATATCTAAAAACTTATCCCCAGAATACACGACATTAATACTCATGTTCGCATTTTCAAAATCTTTTTCTACACTTGTAATAAGTTCTGGACTAGCGTTATGGAAAAAATAACTTCTTTTATAAGCATGCTGAAACTTTGTTGGTTGATCGCTAATAGGATGGTCTATGTTTTGAATTAAATCTTCAACAGCTTTTAAATCCCACCCATCATCAAGTACATTATTAAATTCTTTTACGATGCATTTGTCCTTATAATTATAAATGTGTGTACCAACACCAGAAATTATATAATCCGGTTCTGGAAGAACGCCTTTATCAATTAAATTAAGTACATCATCAATTAATCGTCCTGTATTATAGGTAAGAACAACATCTTTAGGTTTATACTTTTTCCAGGTTTTTCGAAAATTACTTTTATGAGTGTGAAAGTCTATTAATGTATTATCAATATCGAAAGAAAGAAAGTTAATTTCCGGCTTATTTATGTCTTTATTTTTGCTCATATTAAAAATCTAAAAATTCTACTTTTTTAATGTTTTTTACTTCATTTTGGTAGAAACTAATAGATTTTTCACGTAAAAACAAGAAAAACAGGCTGATTTTAGACAATATTCTAATTGTGATAATTAGCAAGCCTTACTTTAAGAATTATGAAAAATAGACTAAATCATTTTGAGTATATGATAATGAGCTTAAAACTAAAATGCTGTAATAGAAAACAATAGTTCTATTACAGCACTTTAAAATTTTAGTATATGTCTTTAGTGATTAAATACCACTTATAAAACTACCATAAGGATCTTTAAATTGAATGCCTTCGGTAAATCTATGTTTACTTAATAATTTATATTCCACCAATGCCCAAAGCACAAACTCTTTAACAAAGTAAGCATCTTCTTTTGCTATGTTTGGTTGAAATTCGGTAATAAGATCATCTAAAGGAGAAATACCATTTAATAAAGCCTCATACTCTTTATCACGTAATTCGTCTAACAACTCAAAACCTTCTTTTAAATTAAAAAACCAAGATACAATATCATCATACGGGCTTTCTTCTTCTTGCTTTTGAAGCTTTCCAATTTTAGGAAAAAGATCTTCGAACAAACTTTTTACAGCCTCGCCTATTAGATTATAAGCTACGGCAGCTGCTCCCTCCTGCTCGCCTTCGTAAACCAACTCTACTTTTCCCGTTATGGCTGGAATTATACCTACAAAATCTGATAGCCTTAATGTTGTCCTATCATCTCCATTTATTAAAGCACGTCTTTCTGCTGTACTCAATAAGTTTTCTAAAGCGGTTATACTTAATCGTGCACTTACTCCACTTTTGGCATCGATAAACTCGCTCTCTCTAGCTTCAAACACAATTTGCTCAAGTAAATCTCTTGCTAAATCTGGAACTATAACGGTTTTATTTTGACCTTCAACTATTTTTGCTTCTTGTTGCGTAATACGTCTCGCAGTTTCAATATCTGCCGGATAATGTGTTAAAATTTGCGACCCAATTCTATCTTTTAAAGGTGTTACAATACTTCCTCTGTTAGTATAATCTTCGGGGTTTGCCGTAAACAAAAATTGCATATCTAAAGGTAACCTCAACTTAAAACCTCTAATTTGAATATCCCCTTCTTGTAAAATATTAAAAAGTGCCACTTGAATTCTGGCTTGTAAATCTGGCAACTCGTTAATAACAAATATGCATCGATTTGCTCTAGGTATCATTCCGTAATGAATAACACGATCGTCTGCATAACTCAGTTTTAAATTGGCAGCTTTAATAGGATCGACATCTCCAATAATATCGGCTACAGTAACATCTGGAGTTGCCAATTTTTCGGCAAAACGCTCGCTACGGTGTAACCATGTTATTGGGGTGTTATCGCCTTTGTCCTTAATTAACTCCACGGCATATCGCGAAATGGGTTTTAAAGGATCGTCATTTATCTCGGAACCAGCTACAACCGGAATATATTCATCTAATAAATTTAGCATTAAACGAGCTAAACGAGTTTTTGCCTGACCTCTTAAACCCAACAGGTTAATATTGTGCCTAGATAAAATAGCACGTTCCAGCTCTGGAATTACGGTGTTTTCGTAGCCATGGACACCTTCAAACGTAGTTTCTTTATTCTTTATTTTAGTAATTAGATTATCTCTTAATTCATCTTTTATAGATTTTGATTGATAACCCTTTGCTTTTAATTCGCCAAGTGTTGACAGCCTCTCAGTACCCCTCTCCGAAGGAGCGGGAACTGTAGCCTGCTTACTCCTATCTGTAATTTTCATATATACTTATTTTTTATTGTTTTAGTATTCCTCCCCTTTGGGGAGGTTAGGTGGGGCGTTACCCCTTAATTCTTTTTTTCCTATTCGTTTCGTAATCTTCAAAAATCATTTCTCCCAATCCTTTAAGCCCTGTATAAAATGCTTTCCCTTGGTTAGCATAGGTAAACTCCCGTACAAACTGCATTAAGTAGCTATCTTGAGCTATCATAAATGTTGTAATTGGAATGTGTAGTTTTCTAGCCTGTTGTGCCATCATGTAGCACTTGTTTACGATATGAGAATCTAAACCATTACTGTTTTTATAATATTGTCCGTCTGGCAACCTTAAACAACTAGGTTTACCATCGGTTATCATAAAAATTTGTTTGTTTGTATTTCGTTTTCTGCGTAATAAGTCCATTGCTAATTGCAAACCAGCTACGGTATTAGTATGATAAGGCCCTACTTTTAAATAAGGCAAATCCTTTATTTCTATTTGCCACGCATCATTACCAAAAACTAAAATTTCTAAGGTGTCTTTAGGGTATCTTGTGGTTATTAATTCGGCCAAAGCCATAGCTACTTTTTTAGCCGGTGTAATTCTATCTTCGCCATACAGAATCATACTATGGCTAATATCAATCATTAAAACGGTACTCATTTGGGCCTTGTGAAGCGTTTCTTCAACTACCAAATCGTCTTCAGATAATGTAAAATCGCCGATACCGTGATTAATTTGGGCATTTTTTAAACTTTCGGTCATAGAAACTTTATCTAAAGCATCGCCAAACTGATAATTTCTAAAATCGCCTGTATGCTCATCACCAATACCTTGTCCCTTACTTTTATGGTTACCTTGTCCGCTACGTTTTATTTTTCCGAAAATATGGTCTAAAGCTTGCTGCCTAATGGCGCGTTCTGTTTTGCCAGTTATAGCTAAAGCACCATTTCCGTCAGGATCAATTTCTTCACGCAAATAGCCTTTTAGTTTTAAATCTTCAATAAAATCGTCTATAGTGTACTCTGGTGTAGTAAGCTTGTACTCTTTATCCAATTCGCGAAGCCAATCGATAGCCTCGTCAAAATCGCCAGATGTATGGGTAATTAACTCTTTGAAAATTTCAAAAAGTTTATCGAACGGCGATTGGAAAGGTGCTTCATATTTTTTAAATACAAAACCTTTTCTGTAATTTATATTGTTTTTCATAGCTCTATAAAAATACTATATTTTTACAGGACATTAAAAACTAAATTTAGTTTTATACTTAATTTAACAAGAATTAGTCTTGCCTATTATTCTACCCGTCTTAAACCATTAAGGTCTTCGATCTTAATAAATTTACCAAGGGTAGTAATTAAACCCTCTTTTTTAAATTGAGAAAGTACACGAATTGCAGATTCTGTGGCTGTACCAACAATACTTGCATAATCTTCGCGCGATAAAAGCACACTTAATGTCCCGTCTGGGTTTACGCCAAAATTATTATGTATATAAATTAAAGTTTCTGCTAAACGTTGTTTAACCGACTTTTGAGCCATGTTTACTATAATATCGTCGGCCTCCTTTAAATCGTGAGCCATATCTTGTAACACATCAAACGAAAATTTAGGATTTTTTTGAAGGTCTGCAATAATTTCACTTTTGGGTATAAAACAAACTTCCATATCGTTTAAGGCCACGGCTTGCAAATTTGAGCTCTCGTCGCTAATTAAAGAGCGTTGCCCTAATAATTGTCCTTTAACAACCATTTTTACAATTTGATCTTTACCATTTTCGCTAAGTTTAGATAGTTTACAAACACCATCCTTTACGCAATATACACCATTTAAGGTATCGCCTTCCTCAAAAATAACTTCGCCTCTTTTTATAGTTCTAGTGGTTTTACAAGCCGATATACGCACCAACTCGTCTTTGGTTAACGATTTTAAAGAATTAAACTGCTTAATAATGCACTGTTCGCACTTGCTCATACGGCTTATATTATATTGAAAGTTCTGTAAAAATAAATAAATCATGACTAATATCATATTTTATTTTTTGCTTATTAATAACCTTTGCCATAGGTATAAATGAGCAAATATTATGGAGCATAAAACATGTTACCATTGTGGATTAGATTCTACAACTACTGAAATTATATATGATAATAAATCGTTTTGTTGTAACGG
Organism: Algibacter sp. AS12; assembly: GCF_046736315.1. Taxonomy (NCBI): domain Bacteria; kingdom Pseudomonadati; phylum Bacteroidota; class Flavobacteriia; order Flavobacteriales; family Flavobacteriaceae; genus Algibacter; species Algibacter sp. AS12. The sequence continues at coordinate 2,959,843 of NZ_CP151841.1, read as the reverse complement.
CTGTAAAACGGTGTACGAGATATTCTCGGTAAACGATTTAACGTGTTACTACGATTTACAGAACGCTCCAGGTGGTACTCCGAAGGAAATTGAGGGTAAATATAATTTTCTAGACAATGCCAAAATTGTTGAAAATTTACTAGAATTTAACGACGAGAATACTCAAATAGTTACACTATACATTCCGCATATTCATTGTAGCTCTTGTATTTGGGTACTCGAAAATTTAAACAAACTACATCCTTCCATAAGTTCATCTATTGTAAATTTTGGTAAGAAAACCGTTCGTGTAAACTACCATACCAACAATTTTAGCATTAAGGATTTAGTAAAACTTTTAAGCAGTATTGGCTACGAGCCTTTTATTAGTTTAGACGACTATAGTGTTGGTAAGAAAAATGTAGACCGATCGCTTATTTATAAACTTGGCGTTGCTGGATTTGCTTTTGGTAATATTATGTTTTTGTCGTTTCCGGAGTATTTTGAATCTACAGAATATTGGTTGGAACAATACAAGCCATTATTTAGGTGGCTCATGTTTTCATTTTCGCTTCCTGTTGTTTTTTATTGTGCTCAAGATTATTTTATTTCTGCTTACAAAGGTTTAAAATCTAAAATTTTAAATATCGATGTTCCCATAGCCTTAGGCGTTACGGTTTTATTTTTAAGAAGTACTGCCGAAATAGTTTTAGATATAGGTACCGGTTTTTTTGATAGTTTAGCTGGCCTTGTTTTCTTTTTATTACTCGGTAAATTTTTTCAGCAGAAAACCTATAACTTTTTGTCTTTTGAAAGGGATTACAAATCGTATTTCCCTATTGGAATTACTAAGATTTCTTCTGATAATTCGGAGACATCCATTCAGGTTTATGATATTAAAAAAGGCGACCGACTTTTAATTAGAAATGAGGAGCTAATACCTGTAGATTGTATTTTAATTAAAGGAAAAGCAAAAATTGATTATAGTTTTGTTACTGGCGAATCTGAAACGGTATCCAAACAATCGGGCGACAAGCTTTTTGCTGGAGGAAAACAACTAAACGGTAGCATTGAGGTAGACGTTTTAAAAACTGTAGAGCAAAGTTATTTAACCCAATTATGGAGTAATGATGTTTTTAACAAAAACAAGGAAGATAGATTTACAAACTTAACCAACGCTATTAGCAAAAAGTTTACCATTGCCATATTATCTATAGCATTTCTTGCCACAGGATTTTGGTTATTTAACGACTCCACAAAAGCACTAAATGTGTTTACAGCGGTACTTATTATTGCTTGTCCTTGTGCCATTGCTTTGGCAGCACCGTTTACTTTTGGCAATATGCTACGTATTTTTGGTAAGCAAAAGTTCTATGCTAAAAACGCTTCGGTAATTGAACAATTAGCAGCTATCGATACCATTATTTTTGATAAAACAGGAACCATTACGGCTAATAAGCAAACTACAATTGAATATGACGGTTTTGAACTTTCGGGTACCGAAGAATCTTTATTAAAAAGTACTTTACGGAACTCTAACCATCCATTAAGCCGGTCGTTGTATGCCATTTTAGAAGAAAACAACATTGTACCTGTTGATGATTATGAAGAACATATTGGTCAAGGCATTTCTGCAAAACATAAGCAAAATTACATAAAAATAGGATCTGCACCTTATGTGGGACACGCTCTTGAAACGGCAACTTTAAATACCGCTGTGCATATTAGCACGAACAATCAATACAAAGGGAAATTTACGTTTTATAACAAATACAGAAAAGGCCTATCGAAGTTATTTAAAACTTTAAAAAAGGATTTCGACCTGGTTATTTTATCGGGCGATAATGCCGGAGAAAAGGAGAATTTAACTAAGCTTTTACCAGCCAAAACAAAACTGCTTTTTAACCAAAAGCCTGATGATAAATTAGAATACATAAAACACCACCAAAATTCTGGTGCTAAGGTATTAATGATTGGCGATGGATTGAATGATGCGGGTGCTTTGGCACAAAGTAATGTTGGCATTGCCATTTCGGAGAATGTTAATGTGTTTTCGCCTGCATGTGATGCTATTTTAGACGCTACTAAGTTTAATAAATTACATCATTTTATTAAGGCTTCTAAATCGGCTATAAAAATTATAAAATGGAGTTTTCTGTTTTCATTTATCTATAACATTATTGGATTATATTTTGCTGTAACGGGGCAATTAGCACCTGTAATTGCTGCTATATTAATGCCGTTGAGTTCCATTAGTATTGTGGTTTTCACAACGATTTGCACCAATGTTGTGGGTAAAAAATTGAGATAGGTTTTGTAGAGATGCACAGGTGAAAAATTGAAGACCGACTTTGGCGGATACTGCGTTAGGGATTGTAGTGGATAGCCCGCAGGTTTGCCAATTAAAATTGGCAAAACGAGGACTTGAAACGAAAAGCCCGACCTCTTTTTGAGGTAACGCCCAAATAAAATTATGAAACATGATAAATATCATCTTTTAAAAAACAGTATAAAAGTACTTTTGAACCATAACTTCTAATAGGTATGAGTGTTATATATATTTTACTTGCGGTAAGCATTGTAGTGGCTATATGTTTTTTTATTGCCTTTATAATTGCTGTTAAAAAAGGACAGTTTGACGACAGTTACACGCCCTCTGTACGCATGTTATTTGAAGACGAATTAATTAAAAACAAAACAGAAAAAACAATACTAACCAAAAAAGATTAATAATTATAATTATGGAAATGCAACAATTTCATTACGATAATAAAATCGTTAAAAACTTCATTTACGCCACGATGCTTTGGGGCGTTGTGGGTATGCTTGTAGGATTGCTATTGGCGTTTTTATTTCTATTTCCGAACTTAACAGACGGTATTTCGTGGTTAAGTTTTGGTAGATTAAGACCGCTACACACCAATGCTGTTATTTTTGCCTTTGTTGGTAACGCTATTTTTGCTGGTGTGTATTATTCCACACAGCGGTTACTAAAAGCTAGAATGTTTAGCGACCTTTTAAGTAAATTAAATTTTTGGGGTTGGCAACTTATTATTGTAGGAGCCGCTATTACACTTCCTTTAGGTTATACAAGCTCTAAAGAATATGCCGAACTAGAATGGCCTTTTGATATTGCTATTGCCTTAGTTTGGGTAATTTTTGGATGGAATTTAATTGGTACCATGCTAAAAAGAAGACAACGCCATTTATATGTTGCCATTTGGTTTTATATAGCTACGTTTGTTACTGTTGCTGTGCTCCACATCTTTAATAGTTTAGAGCTTCCTGTTAGCGCCATGAAAAGTTACTCGGTTTACGCCGGGGTTCAAGATGCTTTAGTACAATGGTGGTACGGACACAATGCGGTAGCCTTCTTTTTAACGACGCCGTTTTTAGGACTTATGTATTACTTTGTTCCTAAGGCAGCTAACAGACCTGTGTATTCTTATAGATTATCTATTGTGCATTTCTGGTCGTTAATATTTATTTATATCTGGGCAGGACCACATCACTTATTATACACAGCTTTACCAGAATGGGCACAAAATTTAGGTGTTGCCTTCTCTATAATGTTATTAATGCCATCTTGGGGTGGTATGATAAACGGATTATTAACCCTACGTGGTGCTTGGGATAAAGTACGTACAGATCCGGTTTTAAAATTTATGGTTGTAGCTATTACAGGTTACGGAATGGCAACTTTTGAGGGGCCAATGCTTTCGCTTAAAAATGTAAATGCTATTGCTCACTTTACCGATTGGATTATTGCACACGTACACGTTGGTGCCTTAGCTTGGAATGGGTTTTTAACCTTTGGTATGATTTACTATTTAGTACCAAGATTATTTAAAACCAAACTACACTCTTTAGCACTTGCTAACTTACACTTTTGGATAGGTACTTTAGGTATTATTATGTATGCTTTACCTATGTATGTTGCCGGATTTACACAAGCTAGTATGTGGAAACAATTTAATCCAGATGGTACTTTAACATATGGTAACTTTTTAGAAACCGTAACCGAAATTATGCCAATGTATTGGATGCGTGCTATTGGTGGTACCTTATACTTAACTGGTATGCTAATTTTAGTATTTAACGTTATTGCTACTATTAAAAAAGGAAGCAAAGTTGAAGACGAACTAGCTGAAGCTGCAGCCTTAGAGCGAGTATCTAAAAAACGTACTGCAAATGAAGGTTGGCACACGTGGATTGAGCGTAAACCAATACAATTAACCATAGGCGCTACTATAGCTATTTTAATTGGTGGTCTTGTACAAATTGTACCAACTATTGTTGTAAAATCTAATATACCAACTATAGCAAGTGTAAAACCATATTCTCCTTTAGAGTTAGAAGGTCGAGATATTTATATCCGTGAAGGCTGTGTAGGTTGCCATTCGCAAATGATTCGCCCATTTAGAAGTGAGGTAGAACGATACGGTGAGTACAGTAAAGCCGGCGAGTTTGTTTACGACCATCCATTCCTTTGGGGTAGTAAACGTACTGGACCAGATTTACACAGAATTGGTGGTAAGTACTCAGATAACTGGCACTTTAACCACATGTACGATCCGCAAAGTACATCATCGGGTTCTATTATGCCACGTTACCCTTGGTTAATTACGGGTTCTAGCAGTGAGTTAGATAAATCGATGACCGAGAAAAAAATGGAAGCTATGGTTACTCTTGGTGTTCCTTATACAGATGACGAAATAGCCAATGCACAACAAAGTATGTTAGAGCAAGGTGCTAAAATTGAAGAGAACCTTCATGCCGATCCTGATTTTACAAAAACGTATGAAGCGGATAAAAAATACGCTTCGGATAACGGTGAACCATTTATAGAAATGAAAAACCGAGAAATTGTAGCTCTTATAGCGTATTTACAACGCTTAGGAACAGATATTAAAGGAGAAACAGCACAAAATTAATCAACTAAAATTTTAAAAGTCATGTTGAAATTTGTAAAAAACCATATGGATAGTATTGCAGGAATCGAGATTTACCCAGTGATTTCTTTAATTATCTTTTTCACCTTTTTTGTAGTTCTATTTTGGTGGGTAATAACCGCTAAAAAAGATTATATAGACAAGGTAAGTAACATGCCATTAGACAACCAAAACGACGATATATTATGAGACAATTAGTTCCATCCTGGATTCGTGTTCCAGTAGCATTCTTTATTATTTTTGGAGCCGTAGAATTCTTTATAGATTCAGGAGACAAGCCAGCATTTGTTGAGTATCCAGCAGTTTTACTCTTTCTGCTTTTAGTATTATTAATATTAATTGCTATCGAAGCTATTATTGGTGCTTTAGAAAATGTGATGCTTCATAAATTAGATGAAGCTGGTAAAGCTCGTTTTTTAGCAGAAAAAGAAAATACCATTAAATTTACTTGGTTAAAAGAGACGTACCAAAAACTATTAGGACAAAAACCAATAGAAGAAGAAACGGAAATTATCCTAGATCATAATTACGATGGTATTAAAGAGCTAGATAATAACTTACCACCATGGTGGGTGTATTCTTTTTACATTTCTATAATTTTTGCTGCCGTTTATTTATTGAGATTCCACGTATTTGATGGCTATACACAAATAGACGAATTAGAAACAGAATTAGCCGATGCTAGAATTGCTTTAGAAGAGTATAAAAAAACGGCTAAAGATTTAGTAGATTTTAATACGGTAACCGTGTTAACTGATGCTGCCGATGTAAAAGCTGGACAAGCCATTTTCCAAAGTAACTGTGTTGCTTGTCACATGGCAGATGGTGGAGGTGGTATTGGACCAAACCTAACAGACGATCATTGGATATTAGGTGGTGGTATTAAGAATGTTTTTAAAACCATATCTGAAGGTGGACGTTCTGGTAAAGGTATGATTGCGTGGAAAGCACAATTAAAACCTGCACAAATGGCACAAGTAGCAAGTTACGTATTAACATTGCAAGGCACTATACCAGCAAATCCTAAACCTGCCGAAGGCGATATTTGGGTAGATGAAAATGCTCCTGCAAGCGAAGTACCTACAGAGGCTATGGAAACTAAAACAGAAAATATTATTACTTTAGAATAATAGATTTAATAAACAATACCTGCAACCTTTTATAATCTTGTAGCATAATAAAAAAACATGGAAACTCCAGAAAACGAAACCTTTAGAGACTCGATCGGTACGATTACCGAAGAAGGTAAACGCGCTTGGGTATTTCCTAAAAAACCAAGTGGTAAATTTTACGAGTATAGAAAATATGTAAGTTATATTTTACTAGCCTTTTTACTACTTGCACCATTTGTAAAAATAAATGGAAATCAGTTTTTAATGTTTAATGTTTTGGAACGCCGTTTTAATATTTTCGGATTTCCTTTCTGGCCACAAGATTTTCATTTGTTTGTAATATCCATGTTAATTGGTGTTATTTTTATAGCTCTTTTTACGGTAGCATTCGGACGTATTTTCTGCGGGTGGATTTGTCCGCAAACCATTTTTATGGAAATGGTTTTTAGACGAATAGAATACTGGATTGAAGGCGACAGAAACAAACAACGTAAACTAGACAAACAAAAATGGGATGCCGAAAAGATTAGAAAAAAAGGACTAAAAACAATCATATTTGTTTTAATCTCCTTTATTATTGCTAACGTTTTTCTGGCTTATTTAATTAGTAGCGATAAATTAATTCAATACATTTCTGAAGGCCCACTTAATAACATAAGTACCTTAATATCGTTACTTATTTTTACAGCGGTTTTCTACTTTGTATTTGCTTGGTTTAGAGAACAGGTTTGTATTATAGCTTGTCCTTACGGAAGGTTACAAGGTGCACTTTTAGATACAAAATCGATAGTTGTTGCTTACGATCATAAACGTGGTGAAGCTGAAAATGGTAGAAAAAAGTTTAGAAAAAATGAAGACCGAGAAGCTTTAGGTCATGGAGATTGTATAGATTGTATGCAATGTGTACACGTTTGCCCTACTGGCATTGATATTAGAAACGGTACACAATTAGAATGCGTAAATTGTACAGCTTGTATTGATGAGTGCGACCATATTATGGAAAGCATTAATTTACCAAAAGGTTTAATTCGTTATGCTAGTGAAGAAAACATAGAAAACAAAACACCTTTTAAACTAACACCTAGAATTAAAGGTTATATAGCGGTTTTAGCTATTTTAACTGGTCTATTGGTTGGTATGTTATTTTTAAGAAACGATGTGGAGGCTAATGTTTTAAGACTTCCTGGACAGCTATATGAACACAAAGAGAACAACATCATAAGTAACGTTTTTACCTATAAATTAGTAAATAAAACATCTAAAGATATTGAAGATGTGAGCTTTAAACTCATGTCGCATAAAGGCGAATTAAAATTAGTATCTACTGGTAACGATTTTATTGTACCAAGTCAAGGTATAGCAGAAGGCACCTTGTTTATTGAAATAAATAATTCGGCATTATCTGGCGATAGAAATAAAATAAAAATTGGCGTTTACAAAGGCGATAAGTTAATTGAAACCACTACGGCTAACTTTTTAGGCCCGCGGAGTTTTAAATAGTTAATGGTTAATTAGAGACAAATAACCAGCAACAAAAAACAAATTACTAAAAAAGAAAATTATGAAAATTAATTGGGGAACCGGAATTGTTATTGCTTTTATAGCCTTTATTTCGTTTATAATGTACTTTGTTATAAACATGAGTGTAAATAGCAAATACAACCATGATTTGGTTAGCGAAGATTATTACACCGAAGAATTACAATTTCAAGATGATATAAATAAACTAGAAACCGCTAAAAGTTTAAACAAAAATATTAGTTATAAGAAAACAAACGAGGGCTTGGTAATACAATTTCCCGATACCTTCGATTACAAAAATATTAAAGGAAAATTGTTCCTATATAGACCATCTAACAAACAACTAGACTTTGAGACTGCTATCTCTTTGTCTAATTCAAATTTGCTCATACCTGACAATCGTTTGGTAGATGGTCGTTGGAACATTAAAATAGATTGGCAATATAACGGAAAATCTTATCTTTTTAAAGAATCTATAAATTATTAGTATGCTGTTTTCGGCGTTTATATTAGGGCTATTAGGAAGTTTTCACTGCGTAGGCATGTGTGGACCCATAGCTTTTATGTTGCCCGTAGATCGCACAAACCAATTAAAAAAAGTATCACAAATTGCCATTTACCATTTCGGTAGATTATTAGCTTACAGTATTATTGGACTCGTTTTTGGGCTAATCGGTAAAAGTCTTTCCATTTTCGGCTATCAGCAACAACTCTCTATTACTATAGGGGTTTTAATGATTTTAGTAGTACTAATTCCGCAAAAAACATTTAACAAATACAATTTTTCTAAACCTATTTACAAACTAATATCTAAAGTAAAATCTGCTTTAGGTTCTGCTTTAAAGAAAAAAACAATGGACACGTTTTTAACCATTGGTTTTTTAAATGGCTTTCTCCCTTGTGGTTTAGTTTACATGGCAGTATTTGCAGCCATTGCTGGCGGTAATGCCTTAAACGGTAGTTTATACATGAGTGTTTTTGGCCTTGGCACCGTCCCTTTAATGACTACTGCAATTTACTTTAGTCACTTTTTAAAAGGCAAGGCAAGACAACGCATACAAAACATAATACCCGTTTTCGTGGTAATAATAGGTGCACTATTTATAATTCGGGGTTTAGGTCTTGGAATTCCTTACCTCTCTCCTGCTCCGGTTTACGATATGGTTACTAACGGTATCGATTGTCATTAATTTTTTAGTTTAATTTTAGGGTTACCCTCGTACCTCTGGTCGGGCTTTACGCTTCAAGTCCTCGCTTCGTACCTCGCTGTGGGCTTTCCACTGCAATCCCTAACCCACTTATCCGCGAAAGTAAGTTATCAGTACATCCATTCTGCTTATATCTAAAAGAGCTTTACAACGGCTTGCTAACTTTCCTACAATAGTATTTTTCAATCCCGCATAAAGAAAAACAATAGTTTTGTTTTTAAAAATAATAGTAATACTATTATATTTGCATTTAAATTTATTAATTATGGATTCATTACTGTCAAATTTAAAAATTTCTGTACCCGAAAAAATCTATGTGAAAGACCCAGAATCTTCTACCTTAGGAAAACGCATTATAGAGCATAGCATCCTTTTAATAGACGACATTGGTTTTGATAGTTTCACCTTTAAAAAATTAGGACAATTAATAGGCTCTAATGAAAGCTCTATTTACAGATACTTTGAGAGCAAGCATAACCTATTACTTTATTTATCGTCTTGGTATTGGGCATGGATAGAATACCAATTGGTGTTCGAAACTCACAGTTTAAACCCATCAGAAAAACTAGAAAAAGCAATCGAAATTGTAACCCGAAGCATAAAAGTAGATTCGAAATTCTCGCATATAAACGAATCCATTTTAAATAGGATTATAGTTAACGAAAACTCTAAATCGTTTTTAACTAAAGAGGTAGACCAAGAAAACAAAGAAGGTTTTTTTATTATTTACAAACGCATTGTACAACGCTTACGCGATATGATAATTGCAATAAACCCCGATTATAAATTCGCTTCTAGCCTAGGTAGCACAATTCTAGAAAGTGGTTTGCATCAGCACTTTTTAAAAGACCATTTTAAAACTATTACAGATTGTAATGATAGTACTACCCCAACGTCCTTTATAAAAAACCTAGTACTTAACACGCTCAAGTCTTAAATATGAAACACAAACAAATGACACCGTGGCAGCGTTTAATAGGCATGCTACAATTAGAAAAAAGAGATATTCTTCAAATTTTTTACTATGCCATTTTTGCCGGAGTTGTAGCCTTATCACTTCCTCTTGGTATTCAAGCTATTATTAACCTATTGCAAGGCGCTCAAATATCCACATCGTGGGTGGTTTTAGTTATCATAGTAACCTTAGGTGTTGCCTTTTCTGGCGCCTTACAACTTATGCAACTAAGAATTATAGAAACCATACAGCAACGTATATTTACGCGATCATCGTTTGAATTAGCGTATCGATTTCCAAAAATTAAAATGGCCGAATTACGCGATTATTACCCGCCAGAATTAGCAAATCGTTTTTTCGATACCTTAACCATTCAAAAAGGACTATCAAAAATTTTAATAGATGTTCCTGCTGCAGTTTTACAAATTGTTTTTGCTTTAATTCTACTATCGTTTTACCATCCGTTTTTTATAGTATTTGGGCTTTTATTACTAGTACTCATTTTTGTGGTTTTTAAATTCACAGCACGAAAAGGCTTATCCACAAGTTTATACGAGTCTAAAAACAAATACAAAGTAGCCCATTGGATTCAAGAAATTGCCCGTTCGGTTATTAGCTTTAAACTATCAGGTAGCACAAGCTTGGGTATAAATAAAAATGACGATTTGGTAAACAATTACCTAAAAGCGCGAGAGAGTCACTTTAAAGTTTTAATGCTTCAATTTATCCAAATGATAAGTTTTAAAGTTATTGTAACCGCTAGTTTACTACTTATTGGAGGTGCATTAGTTTTAAACCAAGAAATGAATATTGGGCAATTTGTAGCTGCAGAAATTATTATTTTATTGGTTATTGCTTCTGTCGAAAAACTAATTATAGGCTTAGAAGCCTTTTACGACACTCTTACATCCTTAGAAAAAATAGGTCAGATAGTTGATATGGATTTAGAAAGTCAAGAAGGCGAAACACCTCAATTTAGTAAAGGCTTACAGATTGAGTTAGATAACGTTTCTTTTGAAGTTGAGAATAGAGATGCCCACATACTAAAAGATATCTCTTTAAAAGTTAACTCCAAAAGCAGAATTTTAATTAAAGGAGAAAGTGGCTCAGGAAAATCTACTTTACTCCGTTTAATTGCCGGTGTAATTGAAGCTACAAGCGGTCATGTTTATGTTAACGATATGTCTATTAAAAGTATTCACTTAAATTTCTATCGTTCACAATTAGGCTTATCATTATCGGACGAAACACCCTTTGAAGGCACCATTAGAGAGAACCTAATCTTTTCTAACTCAAACATTTCAGATGAAAAAATTTATGAGATTTTAAATATCGTTGGTTTAAAATCTTTTATTAAATCGCAACCAGAAGGTTTAAATACTGTGTTATATCCAGATGGCAGGCAAATGTCGTACTCAGTATCTAAAAAATTAGTCCTAGCACGAGCTATTTTAAAGAACCCTAAAATACTAATTCTAGAAGATGCTTTAGATCGATTTAATAGAAAAGAAACTAAAGCTATTGTAGATTATTTATCGCATCCAGACAGACCTTGGGCTCTTATTGTAGTTAGTTTTAGCTCGGTATGGACAGATAAATGCAACGAAATTATAACCCTAGATAAAGGTCAAATAAAATCTAAAAACGACTAAGCTATGCTCAATATATCTCATAACCAATTGAATAAAAAAATTGATTTGGCGGACTATAAGTCTGGTAAAAAAATTATGAATATTAGATATTACAAATACTTTAACCGGTTTTTATTGGCCGCAGCCATCATATTATTTATTGTCATGTTTTTGCCTTGGACCCAAAATATTACAAGTCAAGGTACGGTAACTACTTTAAAACCCAATCAACGTCCACAGCACATTCAATCTCAAATACCAGGACGTATTGAGGAATGGTATGTTCAAGAAGGCGACGAAGTAAAAAAAGGCGATACTATCTTAAGAATATCCGAAGTAAAAAGCGATTATTTCGACGATAGATTAATGGAACGCACTAACGATCAAATCCTAGCAAAATCATCTTCCGTAACCGCGTATGGTGGTAAGGTAGATGCTTTAAATCGTCAAATTTCTGCCTTACGAAACGAACAAGAATTAAAGCTAGAGCAAACTCGAAATAAACTGTTACAGTCGCGATTAAAAGTAAAAAGCGATAGTATTGATTTGGAAGCTTCTAAAACCAATTTAAAAATTTCAGAAACACAGTTTAATCGTATTCAAACATTACAAGAAGAAGGTTTAAAAGCCGTTAAGGATGTTGAAGAAAAACGTTTAAAACTTCAAGAAACTCAAGCTAAATTCATTTCGCAAGAAAACAAATATTTAGCAAGTAAAAACGAAGTTATAAATGCACAACTAGAGCTATCTAGAACCAACGCTGTGTTTACCGATAAAATATCGAAAGCGCAAAGCGATATGTATACTGCGCAATCTAGCGGGTTCGATACAGAAGCTCAAGTTAAAAAACTTGAAAACGCCTATAGTAATTACAAAAAGCGAAATAGCTTATTGTATGTAACCGCACCACAAAATGGCTTTATAAACAAAGTACTAACAGGCGGTATTGGTGTTACATTTAAAGAAGGAGAACAACTCGTTGGTATTATGCCATCGCAATACGACTTAGCCGTAGAAACTTTTGTTCGCCCAATAGACTTGCCATTACTGCACATTGGCGAAAAAGTACGTGTACAGTTTGATGGCTGGCCTGCAATTGTATTTAGCGGATGGCCTAATGTATCTTACGGTACTTATGGCGCTAAAGTGGTGGCCATTGAGCGCTTTATAAGTAGTAACGGGAAATACCGTGTGTTGCTAGCGCCAGATAACACAGAGTATAATTGGCCTGAAGCCATACGTGTTGGTTCTGGCGCAAAAACAATAGCATTACTTGAGGATGTGCCCATTTGGTTCGAGTTATGGCGTCAAATTAACAGCTTTCCTCCCAACTATTATCAACCAGAAGGCAATAAAACAGCTTTTAAAAAAGATAAATAATGAAAGCATTTATATATAGTTTTCTTTTAGGTTTTAGCTGCGTGGTTTCTGCACAAGATAGCACATCGGTTATGGCTCTATCAGAATATTTGGGTTATGTTAAATCGTTTCATCCTATTGTTAAGCAGGCCAACTTAACCATAAACGAAGGTGAAGCTAAATTAATGAAAGCCAGAGGAGCTTTCGACCCTAAGTTTGAAGTAGATTATGCTAGAAAAAAGTTTAAAGACAACGAGTATTACGATAAACTTAATGCATCGTTTAAAATACCAACTTGGTTTGGCATAGAATTAAAAGGAAACTTTGAAGAAAACACTGGAGACTATTTAAACCCAGAATCTTACGTCCCGGACGATGGATTATACAGTGCAGGTGTTTCTATTCCTGTTGCTAAAGGGTTGCTTACAAATAGTCGTATGGCCATGTTAAGACAGTCCAAACTATATGTAAAACAAGCCCAAGCCGATAGACAGTTGTTGGTTAACGACATTTTATATAATGCAACATTAAGCTATTTTAACTGGCTAAAAACCTATAATGAAAAACGGGTTTATCAAGATTTTTTAGCCAATGCCGAAATACGATTTAATGGTATTAAAAAAAGTTTTGAAGTTGGCGATAAACCCGCCATTGATACTCTAGAAGCTAGAATAGCGTTAAACAACCGCAAACTTAACTTAGAAAAATCTAGAATTAAATTTATAAAGGCCTCTCTAGAACTTTCTAATTATTTATGGCTTAATGATAATACACCGGTTGAAATTAAAGACCAAATTATACCCGACATTAATACGGTTGCAACTATCGATTTAACCTTGAACACCTCTGGGTTAGATGTTGAAAGCTACGAAATAAACAATCACCCAAAACTGCAATCTTTAGATTATAAATTTCAAAGTTTAAAAATTGAAAAACGATTGAAGTTAAACAACCTTTTACCGCAAATAGATTTGCAGTATAATTTCTTATCCGAAACTCCTGAGGTGGCACGATCGTTTAGTACATCGGCCTATAAAAGTGGTGTAAATATTAGTATTCCTTTGTTTTTAAGAAAAGAACGGGGCGATTTAAAACTGGCCAGAATCAAGCTGCAAAACACGACGTTCGATATTAAAAACACACAGGTAAGTCTTAAAAATAAAATTAATGCTATAAATCTAGAATTAGAGTCTTACCTAATCCAAAATGATTATACAAACACAATTGTAAATGATTATTCTAAAATGCTAACAGCCGAAGAGCGTAAGTTCTTTTTAGGTGAAAGCTCATTGTTTTTAGTAAACTCGCGCGAATCAAAACTAATTGATGCCAAACTAAAAGCTATTGATCTTGAAAATAGTTTTTTTAAAACTAAGGCGACTTTATTTAATGTTTTAGCTCTTTCTGAAGTAGACATTAACTAAATTTTACAGCTACCACATATGGTTGATGTTTACCAAAATAAGGGACAAGAATTACTTGGCTTTTAGAAATCTTGCTAATTCTTGCAATTGATTCATTTAATTGTTAACTTTAGAATTAATAAAAAAAAAGTCTAAGAAAAATGAAAAAATTAAACATCATATTAACTGCTCTAATACTAACTTTTACGTCTTGTAAAAACGAAAAAAAAGAGATAAATACTGTTGAAACCATTGAAACTGAAACAGCAACGGTTGCACCCAAAAAAGTTAAAATTACTTTAAGCGCTAAAAGCGATAGCAATGTATCTGGAAATGTGGTTTTTAAAGAAACTGATGGCAGCGTGAGTATGACAGCCATTATAAGTGGTCTAACCGCTGGTAAACATGCTATACATATTCATGAATCTGCTGATTGCTCTTCTGCCGATGGCAAATCTGCAGGAGGACACTGGAATCCAACATCGCAACCACATGGTAAATGGGGAGACGCAAAGGGTTACCATAAAGGTGATATTGGCAATTTTACTGCCGATGAAAATGGAAACGGCACCATTTCTTTTTCTACGGACGAGTGGTGTATTGGCTGTGGCGATACTACTAAAGATATTCTTGGAAAAGCTGTGATTGTTCACGCCGGTATAGATGACTTAACATCGCAACCTTCTGGAGCTGCTGGCGCACGCGTTAGTTGTGCTGGTATTATTCAATAATTTTTTTATAGTTATATTTGCTGTTATACTGCCAATAAGAATGTATGTAGATAAAAATCCTCCCTTAGTAAAAAAGGGAGGATTTTTTTATTGGCTTAAATCTTAAAAGTCATAACGGGTAAAGTGGCGTGATTTACTACATCTTCTCCAATGCTGCCTTGAAAAAAGTGCGCCAAACCTTTTCTGCCATGTGTTGGCACTATTATTAAATCGGCTCCAATTTTATTCGCGCAATTTAAAACACCGTTTTCTATGGTATAATCGGATACGTAAAAGACGTCTTCCATTTTGTCTAAATTGCCCTCAGCTTTTGTAAAGAAATTAACGACTTTTTTCTCGATTTCTAAACTACTTTTAAACCTTTCGTTAGGTAAATTAACATGTATTAAATATAGTTTAGCACCTTGTTTACTAAACATTTCTTGAGCGCTTAAATACGATTTTATAGACTCTTCGCTAAAATCGCAGGCAAAGGCAACCACATCAAAATCGACATCCATCATATCGTTTTTAACTACTAAAACGGGTATATTAGAGTTGCGTACAACACGCTCTGTATTAGAACCTACAAAATACTCGGTAAAGCCATTTGCACCATGAGAGCCCATTACAATTATATCGGCGTCGTATTTTTTAGCTACGTCGTTTACCTCACTAAATACTTTAAAATGTTTTATTATTGGTGTTACTTTTAGATCGTCTAGATAGTCTTTACTTAAAAAATCTTTAAATTTTTGCTCTGCTAATTGCAGAAAAAACATGGTTTTTTGGTTTTGAATGCCATCGGTTGTAGATAGCATAATATCGGACATTTCTAGCATATGAAGGGCCAATAATTCGGCATCATGTTTTTTGGCTAGTTTTGCTGCTGTTTTTAAAGCATATTCTGAATGTTCTGAGAAATCTATTGGTATAATTATTTTTTTCATGGTCTTTAAGTTTTAGGTTCTTGTTATAAAGCAAAAACAGTTAAAATTGAATGTTTTAATACTTGATATTAAAATGACTTGGTATTAAACAGTCATAGAAAATAGTTGCGTATCTGGCTTTTTACGTTGCAGTAGCACATCGAAAGCCATACATATATTTCTAACAAACGGTTGTCCTTTTTGGGTGACTTCTATTTTATTAGAATATATATTTAGTAAGCCATCTTTTTCCATTTCCTTTAGTTTAATTAAAGTGTCCGGTAAGTCATTAAAATTAAGTTTTTCGTTTGTCCATGAGGTTTCAAATTGGCACATTAAATTTAAAATATGTTTTCTAATTACAAGATCTTCGTCATTTAAAATATGCCCTCTATAAACTGGAATAATATTATCTTTTAGCAAGTTATAATAGCTTTCTACTCCTTTTACATTTTGAGAAAAACCATACCAGCTATCACTTATCGAGGATACACCCAACCCAATCATTGCTTGTGTTTTTGAGGCGGTATATCCCATGAAATTACGGTGTAAATCACCATTAATCATAGATGTGAATAAGGAATCCGTAGTTAACGCAAAGTGGTCCATTCCTATTTCCTTATAACCAACTTCGGCTAGTAATTCCTTTCCTAGTTCGTACTGCTTGCGTTTTAAATCAGCACTTGGTAAATCGGCATCATCAAAGCCTCGTTGTCCGTTTCCTTTAATCCAAGGCACATGTGCATAGCTGTAAAAAGCTAGTCGGTCTGGAAGCAAAGCTTTAGTTTTCAAAATGGTTTCCTCAACGTGTTGTAAAGTTTGAAAAGGCAATCCAAAAATAATATCATGACCTACAGATGTGTATCCAATTTCTCTAGCCAACTCGGTGGCTTCCTTTACGTTTTCAAATGGCTGAATTCTATGAATCGCCTTTTGAACCGTTGGGTTATAATCTTGCACACCGTAACTAACGCGTCTAAATCCCACATCGTAAAGCGCCTGCAAATGCTCGCGAGTGGTGTTATTAGGGTGACCTTCAAAACTAAACTCGTGGTGTGGTGCTAATTTTGAAGTGTTTAAAATAAACGTAATAAGCCGTTTTAAGTTTTCTGGACTAAAAAATGTTGGTGTCCCGCCACCTAAATGCAACTCTTTTATAATAGGTTTTTCGTCAAACAATTCTAAATACAAATGCCATTCTTTTAAAACTGCATTTATATATGGAGACTCGACATTATGCTGTTTGGTAATGCGCTTATTACAGCCGCAAAACGTGCATAAACTTTCGCAAAATGGTAAATGAATGTAGAGACTTATACCTTCTTCAGAATTGCTTTCTTTAAAAGATTGAATTAATGACGATTTCCATTTTTTTAATGAAAATGTTTCTTGGCTCCAATACGGAACCGTTGGATAACTCGTATAACGAGGCCCCGCAATATTATACTTATTTACTAACGATTTTAACATACCTAACTTTTATATTTCAAAAGTATAGGAATAGCTCAAGTTATAAAATGACATATATCATACTAAATCTTGCAATTGAATTATTAATGACTTAACTTTCGGGTAAATAAAAAATCAATAAAAATGAAGAAAATAAGCATCCTATTAATTGCCTTAACCATAAGTATAGTATCATGTAAGAACGAGAAAAAAGAATCGCAAACGGAAGCTGAAACAACAGAAAAATATGTTGTGAAACCTGAAGGTACAACCGTAAAATGGACGGCCTATAAAACAACAGATAAACTTCCCGTTGGAGGGAAATTTAAACTTTTAAATTTCGAAAATAAATCTGGTGCAACACCACAAGAAGCTTTAAACAACTTAAGCTTTTCTATACCAGTTAGTAGTGTATTTACAAACGATGCTACCAACACCCGAGATGGTAAAATAATAAACTCTTTTTTTGGTGCTATGTTAGATACCGAATTTTTAAAAGGTACTATTAAATATGCTAATAATGCTTATGTAGCTTCTATTACCATGAATGGAGAAACTAATAATTTACCATTAGATGTTAAAATTACTGATGAAAGACGTGTAACCCTTACAGGGACTATGAATCTTAAAGACTGGAATGCATTAGATGCTTTAGCCTCTTTAAATAAAGTATGTTTTGATTTACATAAAGGAGCAGATGGTGTAAGTAAAACTTGGGAAGATGTAGCCATTGAAGTTGAAACTTACCTTCGCGAAAACTAAACCATATATATAGTATTAGTATTATTTTAATCACTAAAAAACTTATATGGAATTAGACCAGCTGGTAGAAAAATTTAAACAAAAAGACGAAAAAGCATTCGAGAAACTGTACAATATGTACAGCGATAGCATGCATGGTGTTATTTACAATATTGTAAGAGACCATGATATTGCTCAAGAAGTTATGCAAGATGTTTTTATAAAAGCATGGCATAAAGCGGATAGCTATTCGTCAAAAAAAGGTAGATTTTTTACATGGATTTTAAATATTGCTAGAAACGCAGCCATAGATAAAACGCGGTCTAAAGCCTTTAAAAACTCAAAACAAAACCTCAACTCAGATTTTTTCGTAGATATAATTGAAGGCAATGAAAACCTGGATGATAAAACGGATGCTATCGGCATTAAAAAATTTGTTGGTAAACTAGCCGAAAAATGTAAAGCGGTAATTGAACTACTTTACTTTAAAGGTTACACACAAAGTGAAGCGTCTGAAGCACTTGATATGCCAATTGGCACTATTAAAACCAGAAATAGAAATTGCATTCAGGAATTGAGAAACATGGTATTAAACTAAAATGGATATAAAAGCATACATAGAATCTGGAATACTAGAGCTATACGTAGCCGGAACCCTTTCTGAAAAAGAAAATGAGGAGGTTTATGAGCTTATGCAAAAACACCCAGAGGTTTTGCAAGAAGTTTTAGAAATTGAAGCAGCCATTGTTAAATTAACCGCTTCGACATCGCAACGCGATAGCGACCATATTTTACAGCGTATTAAGCAAACATTAGGTTTTGGTAGTGATAAGGACACCAAAGTAATCCCTATTGCTAAACCTAAATACAATTGGATTACTTATACAGGTTGGGCAGCTTCTATTGTTTTAGCTGCTGGATTATTATGGACCGTAAACCAGAACAAACAATTACAATCTGATATTCAAATAGCAGAAACACAACAATCTTTATTAGAAACCCAAATAGCTAATTCTAAAAACAGCTTAGAAGACGCTAATGTATTAATAAGTGTGTTACGCGATGATAATATTAAAAAAGTACCATTAGCAGGGCAAGGTAATTTTGCTAATACTTTTGCTAAGGTATATTGGGATAAAGATTCCGAGCGTATATTTATAGATGCTCTAGGTTTACCAGACCCACCAGAAGGGAAAGTTTATCAAGTTTGGTCTTTAACTTTAACACCGTTAACACCAACAAGTTTAGGAACTATTGACCGTTTTACCACAGACGCCAATAAAATATTCGAAATTAAGAATGCTAATGAAAGTGAAGCCTTTGGTATTACTTTAGAGCCTGCTGGTGGTAGCGAATCGCCTACCATGGATCAATTATATACTTTGGGTGTAGTAAGTGCTAGCTAACAAAGTAAACAAGCAGTATTAAATATTAAAAATGCACTACCAATTAATATAGTAGTGCATTTTTTTATGCGATAATAAAATTAAAACCCCTTAGCAAAACGCTACTAAACATTTATATATTTATACAAAGCCTAAACTAAATATAACACCGTAAAACCATGACCTTAATTAATTTTACTGCAGAAAGTGATAGTTTCAACTGGAAAACGGTGGATGATAATGTAATGGGCGGAAAATCTGAAGGTGCCTTTAAAATAAACGTTAATGGAAATGGCTTGTTTTACGGCGAAGTATCGTTAGAAAATAACGGTGGTTTCTCGATGGTTAAATACCCTATTGAAACTTTAAAAACAGCATCTTATTCTAAATTTTGTATAAATTTAAAAGGCGATGGCAAGACATACCAGTTTAGAGTAAAGACTTTTGAAAGCGACAATCATTCTTACATTTATCCATTTAAAACCACAACTTGTTGGGAAACTATAGAAATCCCTTTTATAGATATGTATGCAAACTTTAGAGGTAAAAAACTTGAGCTACCAAATTTTGAAGGTAACCAAATTGAAATGATCGCCTTTTTAATAGGTAACAAAAAAGCTGAAGCCTTTAATTTAGAGATAGGCAGCATCTCTTTAAGGTAAAACACTAACAAGTATGCCCGCGCTAGGGATTGAACGGTATGTTTGAGCTCCCTGACCTTTTAGGAAGGAGCGAGTAGTGAAAGCCCGTCCCTTGTGGTAGCGCCCAAATTACTGTTTAACTAAAACGAATGGCTTTAACTGGCGATATTTTTGTAATTAGGTAAGACGGAACCAGTAGCATGAGTAAGCACAGCACTAATGTACCTATGTTTAATGCTAAAATATAGCCAAAACTAATATAAACAGGTGCTTCTGAAACGTAATACACACTTGGATCTAACGGAAAAAGGCTAAAATATTTTTGCGCAAACAAAATCCCTAAACCTAAAATATTACCCCATAAGAGTCCTAATAAAATGAGGTAGGATGCATTGTAAAGGAATAGTTTACGAATGCTCCAATTACTGCTGCCTAAGGTTTTTAAAACGCCTATCATTCTGGTGCGCTCTAGTATTAATACAAGTAAGGCTGTTACCATGTTAAAACCAGCAATAAGTACCATTATGCCTATTATGCCGTAGGTGTTTTTATCGAAAATTTTAATCCACTCGAAAATAGAATAATAACGATCTGTAATGGTTTGCGAATCTAGTAAGGAGGAAATGTTTTGGTGTATTTCGGCGCCTTTTTCTTCTAATGCATCGTAACTATCTATAAATACCTCAAAATTACCAATTTGATCGCTTTCCCATCCATTTATACGTTGTAAATGGCGTATATCGCCAATAATATATTGAGCATCCAAATCTTGAAACCCAGAATTAAAAATACCAGATATGGTGTATGTTATTATGTTTGGTAATTTTTCGGAATCGTCCTTTGCAAAAACCATTTGAAAGGTATCACCGGCTTTAAAATGCATTCTATTCGCTAGATATTGAGATATTAAAACATTTTCGTTTCGCTTTTGTGTGTAATCTGGCAACTGCCCTTCTACTAGAAATTCTTTAAAATAATCCCAATTATAATCGGCACCAACGCCTTTTAAGTACAGCCCTTCAAAATCGGTTTCGGTGCGTATTACACCAAATTTTGTTGCTACACCTTGTACATGCTTAACGCCTTGTACTGCTTTAAAATCGGGATAAAAATCTTGATATATTGTAATAGGAATTACGCTTTCTTGGGAGTTATTGGTATCGTAATTTGTAATGGTTACATGGCCATTAAACGCAATAACTTTATCGCGTATTTTTTGTTGCAACCCTATACTTATGGCTACGGTAACCATCATTACAACCATACCAATAGCAATTGCAGCGATTCCAATTTTTATTATTGGCGCCGATATGCTACTTTTATACGCTTTACTACCAATAATGCGTTTTGCTATAAAGAACTCGTAATTCAAAAGATAAAAATGAGGTTTAGTGATTTCAAAAATACAGTTTTCCCAATAATTATTGGGCTAGTTTTAGTAATGATTTCTTGTGGAAGCAAATCCAAGGGCGATGTTTCTATATCTCAGGTTAAAATTAATAATCCAGAAGAAGAATTTACTAAAGTAGAAATAGATACGTCTATAGTTCTTGGGGTAAACCAAACCAACGTTTACCTCCCGCTATTAAAAGGAAAGCGAGTTGGTATTGTGGCTAACCAAACCTCTGTGTTTTTTACTAAAAGTGCAACACAACCGTTGGATGCCATAACATATACACACGTAGTAGATTCGCTTCTTGCTTTACATGTAGATATAAAAAAAGTGTTTGCTCCAGAACATGGTTTTAGAGGAAAGGCTGATGCCGGCGAGGTTGTTAAAGATGGTATAGATACTAAAACTAATTTACCTATTGTATCGCTTTACGGAAAAAACAAAAAACCATCGGAGGCACAACTAGAAAATTTGGATGTTGTTATTTTTGATATACAAGATGTAGGCGCTCGTTTTTACACCTACATTTCGTCCTTACATTACGTTATGGAAGCTTGTGCAGAAGCGGGAATTCCTGTAATTGTTTTTGATAGGCCTAACCCAAATGGTAATTATATTGATGGTCCTGTTTTGGAAATGGAGCACACTAGTTTTGTTGGCATGCATCCTATTCCTGTGGTTCATGGCATGACTATTGGCGAATATGCTAAAATGATTAATGGAGAAAGATGGCTAGCTAATGGTAAACAATGCGACTTAAAGGTTATTACCATGAAATATTACAACCACAAACTAAAATACAGCTTACCAATAAAACCAAGTCCGAATTTACCAAACGACCAAGCCATTAACCTATACCCTAGTATTTGCTTTTTTGAAGGTACCAATGTAAGTGCAGGCCGAGGTACAGAAACCCAATTTCAAATATTTGGAAGTCCGTTTTTAAATCCTGCTATATATAGCTTCCACTTTAAACCTCAACCCAACGAAGGTTCTAAATACCCAAAACATCAAAACAAAACATGTTATGGTAAGGATTTAACCAAAGTTGAGACTATAAATACTTTAAAACTAAATTGGCTTATTGATGCCTACCAGAATACAAATAATAAAGCTGAATTTTTTAATAGCTTTTTTACAAAGTTAGCAGGAACAAAAACATTACAACAGCAAATTGAATCTGGAATGCCTGAAACAGCAATTAAAGCCACTTGGAAAGAAGGATTACAACGTTTTAATAAAACGAGAAAAAACTATTTACTATACCATTGAAAAACATATTAGCCTCAATATTTTTCTTTTTTACTTCTGTAGGATTTAATTCGGCAGAACATGACACTACATCTTACTACAGAATAAAAACCGCTAAAAAACGTGCTAAACAATTTATGCGCCAACAAGGCATTCCTGGAATGTCTATATCGATATCTCAAAATGGTAAACTTATTTGGTCTGAAGGTTTTGGGTATGCCAAAAGAAAACCTAAAGTAAAAGTAGCCCCTAATAAAACATTGTTTAGAATTGCCAGTATATCTAAAACTATTACCGCCTTAACACTGGCACATTTAGTAGATAAAAAGCAAGTTGATTTAAACAAAAGTATTTACAGCTACCTACCCAATTACCCTAAAAAGGCTTACGATTTTAACATTAAAGAATTAGGCGGGCACCTTGCAGGCATAAGGCATTACAAAGGTAATGAGTTTCTATGGAATAAAAAAACATCCATTACTGAAGGCGTAAATATCTTTAAAAACGACTCGCTTTTATTTGAACCTTCAACACAATTTTCATACAATACATTTGGCTTTGTTTTGCTTAGTGAAATTATGCAAAAAGCGTCCCAAACCGATTTTAATGAATTAGTAAAACAAACTGTTTTTAATCCTTTGGGGATGACAAATACTTTGGCGGAAGATTCAGAATTAAACCTACCCAATAAAACTAATTTCTACCGAAAAAAAAGGGTGCTTTCTACTCCCGTCGCTAATGAGTACAAGGTTGCTGGTGGTGGTTTTTTATCTACTTCAGAAGATTTAATAAAATTTGGAGAAGAAATTATTTCGCCTAAAACAGTATCTGCCGAAGCTTTGCTAGAAATGACAACTTCTCAAAAACTAAAATCCGGTAAAATTACGGGGTATGGTATTGGGTTTTCTTCTGAATGCACAACAAACAATACACCAAAATATTACCATACTGGTGGTGGTGTTGGCGCGTCTACCGTTTTATTAATATACCCAAAAGAACAGATTGTCATCTCAGTTTTAACCAATAAATCGGGAGTAAAAATGGATGATTTTGCAAAAAAGCTCGAGGATATTTTTATTAATTAAAAAAGAAAGTGCCTAATTACAACTAAGTAACTAGACACTTTCACCTAACAAAAAACCTTAGATTAAACACTACATTAAGGTCTCTTTATGATAATTAAGTTTTCACAGAAATTATCATACACATAACAAATCAAACTAAATTTATATATTTTTTATTTCGTTTTCCACAATAGGACCAAGTTCAAAAACGCTTTCTAAAAGCTCTTTTTTTAATGCATTAGCCTTTTCTATTTCTCTATTAGCTTTATAAATTTTAGCTATATGAAATAACACATCGGGCTCAGAGGTTTTACCATTTACATGTTGTTCTAAAATTTCCATCGCTTCTTTTACTTCACCATGATTATAGAGTGTCCATGCTAACAAATCATACGATTGTGGCGTAGGTCTATTTTTAATTTCAACATAAGCAATCTCTAAAGCTTTTGCTGTATCTTTTTCGCTTTCAGCATATAACAAAGCGTTGTACTTATTATACATATCGCCATATAACGAATTTTCAACCGCATTAGCATATAGCTTTAATTGTTCTTCTTTTAAGACATTATTACCATTATATTCTGCAATTTCTGCCTTTAGTAAATGATAATCTGGAGCGTTGTAAGTTTTCGTAACTTCATTTAAAATACGAAGTGCTTCGTCAGGATTTTTTTCATAAGAATAAACAATCCAAGCAATTCCCTTTTTAGCATACGCATCGTTAGGATCTAACTCTAAAGCTTTTAAATAATGGTTGTAAGAAGCTTCAATACGTCCAGCGTGCCCATAATAATCGGCTAAATTGGTATACACCCATTGTTTCGTAGATGCCAAATTTGTACTTTCTGCAATTGTTTTAGCTTGTTCCATATATTTTATGGCAGCATCTATATTACCACGATGGTCCGACCATTTTGAAAGTCTTATTAAATAATCGAAATCATTATTTTTCTTAATAGCATCTAAGTATCTTTTGGCAGCATCATAATTACCTAATTCTAAATGCACATCGAAAAGCATTTTTTGCGTTCCTTTTAAACCTTCACCGTTATCTTCAGCCTTGATAAGTAAAAGTAAAGCTTCTTTAAAACGATGCTGAGAGACATAGTTTCTTGACAAAGCTCTTAAATATCCCGCGTTATTATAATTTGTTGCTTGATTTGCCTTAACTAAATATGTTTCTGCTTTAATTAAAGCTTCAATATTTCCGGTTTTATTAAAAATCACAGATTGAGATGCTGCAGCCTTAGCCAAGTAGGGAAATTGATTTGGTTCTTTTTCTAGCTTTTTTTCCCAGAAATTAAAATCCTCTTTTACTAATTGCAACACCTCTTTATCTGATGCTTCTAAATACCCAACATAATCCTTAGTATTTGTTATTTTTTTTGTGTTTTCGTTACAACTTACCATAAGCAGTAACAAAAAAATAAATGTTAATTGATTTGTCGTTTTCATATTAATGAGTGTTTGTGTTTGTGTTTTTTGTGTAGGTAAAAAATCTAGAACATGGTAATTACCACCATGTTCTAGAAGTAATATATCCTAGTGAGGAGATGCTAGGTAAGGAAATGAGGTCAAAAAGGTTTTATCATTTTCGCTAACATTATCGTTAGATAAGCCAGGGTTTTCAGTGAAATCTTCACCTCCAAAAATTAATAATAACTCAACAGTAATAACATCGTCAGCTAAAGCACGTCCAGAAAGTGTATTTGCTGGTTCGCCATCATAAAATGTAGTTGTTCCATCTAACGATACGTTTAAAACATCGGTAGCTAATAAACCAGTAAATGCTGCGGCATCTTGTCCAAGGGCATTCATTCCTCCATCGGCATAAGCAGGACTTAAGGCTAATAAATTAGCTTCAAATTTACTTTGAAATGCTGCACTTTGAGCTGTTGGTGTAGTAACGTTAAATGCATCTTTATCTGCACTCGCATTAAATACCGTATTTACGGCTGGTCTACCCATTTGATCTTCTTGTGAGTAGGTTCCAGAGAAATCTAAAACAGGCTCCTCCATACTCATATTATTATCATCGTCGTTCGAGCAGTTAAATGCTATTAACGATACTGTTAGCGCTAAGGTTAATATTTTTATATTTTTCATAATTTGATATTTTAATAAGGTTATTTTGTTTTATTATTTTCTTTTAGACTCTACCCATGTATTAATTTTCCCAGAACCACCAATCATAGATTTAGGTACCTCAACAACAATAGACATTACGTTAGTTCCTGCAAACGTATCAGATGCAGAACCTTCAGGTAAAAAAGCGGTTTCTTCCTCGCCATCGCCATCATCATCACCAGGAGTTAAAATTTGAGTGAATCGTGCAAAATCCATAAAGAATGGATCGTCTCTAGGACCTGCAAAAAAGGACATACCACCATTACTAGCAGTTACTGCCGCACTTCCGTAGCTTGAAATTGCTACACTTCCACCAGCTGTAGAAGTCGTTTCAATAATACTATTTAAGCCCGTTTGAGAAGGCGCAACAGGACCAAAAAAATACATTTTACCATCTCTAGGAATGGCTTGAATAACTAAATCTTCAACATTATCTTGGTTGGTATCAATATTGAACTCAACCATTACATTTTCATTAAATGATGCAGCTGCTGTGTTTGCAGGACTTATTAATCCTTGAATGTTAGCTACCAAAACTAAATTATCTTCATTTTCAGCTTGAAAGGCATAAAAATCGGTAATATCACTATTCCCTCCAGATACTTCTGGCGCGTCAATATGATCGGCCGCAATTACAAAGCAACTAGCTACCGCTACTACTCCAATTCCTAATACTCGTTTTAAATTTTTCATGTTTTTGAGATTTTTTGTTATTATTAATTTCACTCTCTGCCATACCTACGAAAAAAAAGAAATAGCGGTTTTGTTAAAGTTATGTTAAAGAAAAGACCGTGCAGATATTCAGTTAAAAGTTTACTTTTACAATCTATTTGAAAATTGAATTATGAACCCATCATCTGCAGGTTGGATTAAAAAGTTGATGAAAGAGATAGAAAGCAACAATCTCTTTTTAAAATTTGACGAGGCATCCTTTTATGAGTCTTTAAGGCTGTGCGGATTTATTTATGGTAGCAATCTAGAAGTTGTAAGTCAGGTAATTATAAATAAAAACCTAACAGAAGAAGAGCTTTGTAAAACCAATTTATGCCTCTCCTTATATTACATTCATGCCAATTCAAATTCAGAAATCTCTTTTATAGACAGCGTTATTGGGTTTTATACAGATATTGATGAAATTAAAACCTCCTTTTTTAGCGATTTATTAAGTGGTAAAAAGTCTAGTGATCAGCTTGAAAAAATAATACACAGGCGCATTCAAATTGATGCCAATGTACTCACCAAAAACTTTAACTACTTTATTATTAATGCACTTTTGTTTGTAGATGTATTAGCGTATAAAACCTATTTGGAGCAACACAGAATATCTAAAGATTATTTAAAAGACATGGAAGCTTCCATTACTTCTATTTCCTTAAATGTTTTAAATTCTAAAGAAACCAAAAACAAATATGACGATAGTTTAATAAAATTATTTGATGCTTCGTTACGTTATCAGGAAAACCCATATATAGACTACAATAAGGCGGTTAGCAACATTAACACAAACCTTGAAAAACATTACGTTTTAGACTTAGCATGTATGGCGACCTGGAGCGACCAAATGATTGACGTAGAAGAACAGCATTTTCTAGAAAAACTAGGTAACGACCTTAATCTAGGACTCTCTAAAATACATTACTCTATAAAGGCTGTTAATAAATTCTACACCATAAATAAGGATAATATTGCGCTTTTAAGCTCAAAAAACGTGGTACAAAGTTTTTACAATAACTCTAGTAAAATGGTTAACAAACTAATTACTAGAAATAGTAAACGCTTGTATCAAGAGTTAAAGGATAGCAAGGAGCTTATGGTTTTGCTAACACAATCTACTATTAGAGATTTAAATAAAGAGGAACAGAAAAAAGTACAAGAGCAACTCCTAGATATATTTAAGTCTATACCTAGTTTAGCTATATTTTTGTTACCAGGTGGCGCTTTATTATTGCCTTTAGTTGTAAAGTTTATTCCTAAATTATTACCATCGGCCTTCGATGAAAATAGGATTGAAGACTAAAACACTATAATTTTAGTTTTTTTTCCATTAGCTTTACAAGCACACTAACCAACTAAAATTACATGGAAACTTACACAATTGAGGAAATTAATGACTTGTTAAAAGGTGAATTAATAGGAAACACTACGCAACGTATTGAAGGCCCAGAGCAATTAAACCATGCTAAAAAACATCACATTACATTTATTGGTAGTAGTAAATACTTAAAATACTGGAATGATTCTGAAGCTTCTGCCGTTTTGTTAAATGATAACTTAACGCTAGAACCTGGAGACAATCGTGCTATCATAAAAGTAAAAAATGCCGATTTGGCGATGGCTAGGATTTTAGAATTATTTAATCCGCCAGAACCAGAATTTGAAACCGACATTCATCCTACCGCCGTAGTTCATGATACCGCTACAATTGGAAATGGCTGTAAAATTGGAGCCAATTGCTATGTAGGCAAAAATGTAGTTTTAGGATCTGGGGTAACACTTTACCCTAACGTTTGCGTTTTTGATGAAACTACTATAGGCGATCAAACCACTATATGGTCTGGAACGGTTATAAGAGAACGTTGTGTTATAGGTAATCATTGTATTTTTCATACCAATGTAAGTATTGGTGCCGATGGTTTTGGATATCGCCCAAGTGATGATGGCAGAGGTCTTACAAAAATACCGCAAATTGGAAATGTAATTATTGGTCATCATGTTGAAATTGGAGCAAACTCATGCGTTGATAGAGCTAAATTTAGCAGTACCATTATTGGCGATGGCTGTAAAATTGATAACTTAGTACAAATAGCGCACAATAGCGTTATGGGACGCTCGTGTATTATGGCTGGCCATAGTGGTCTTGCAGGTTCCGTAACTTTAGGCGATGGCGTTATTATTGGTGGTTCCGCTTCGATTAAAGACCACACCACAATAGAATCTGGTGCAACAGTTGGTGCCGGTTCTGGTGTTATGAATAACGTTAAAGCTGGCGAAACCGTTTTAGGATATCCTGCTCAAGATGCTAAGGCTATGCTTAAACAATGGGTAGCCATGCGAAGGCTTGTTAAAAAATAAGATAAACTTTAGCGAGTTGTTTATCGTTTAAAATTTACAAGCTATTAGAAACCTAAAAAACTTTAAATAGACTAATTAAATAAATACTTTTTTCGCTTTCGCGGAATTAAGAAAAGCCACTTTGTAAAAATAAAGTGGCTTCTTTATTTATTTATATAATTTTAGCTTGATATGACAATAAAAACAACGTTCTTTGATTACTCCTGTCTGTACAGTTACACCTAGGTAAAATTAAACCTATGGCAAACGCAGATGTTTTCGAGAACAACCAATTTGAAGGGCTTATCAATGGGCTTATAAAAAACAATTATGGCTGCTGCGATAATTTTATTCTACCACAAACTGTAAACGGCTTAAGGGCTAATATTCAGCTTTTAAGTGATGCAGGAAACATGACATTTTCTGGAATTGGAAATAAAACTGATTTTCAGCAAAACAAACTAATTAGAGGTGATAAAATTAACTGGATTGAAGCGCAAAGTTTAAATCCTTTTGAGCTGGTTTATTTACAAAAGGTTGAGCATTTTATTAAGTACTTAAACGAAACTTGCTTTACTGCTATTAAACGTTATGAAAGTCATTATTCAAGCTACGAAAAGGATAGTTTTTACAAACGGCATATCGACCAATTTAAGAATGAAAAGGGTCGTAAATTTTCAATCGTGTTATATCTTAATAACGACTGGAAAGATACTGATGACGGACTACTCTCGTTATACCCAGAGCATGGCAACCAAATAAATATTTCGCCTTTAGGAGGCCGCATGGTTTTTTTTAGAAGTGATGAAATGGAACACGAAGTTCATGCTTCGCATACGCGAGAAAGACAAAGTATTGCGGGTTGGTTAAAAAACTAAATAAACTATATTTTGGGTGCATTACAAAACTTACTTGATAGGTGCGTTAACGATTGAACGGCCTGTTTGAGCTCCCCGACTTTTTTGGAGGGAGCGAGTAGTGAAAGCGTGTTAAAACGGCCAAATAAAACAAAGTTATACCTATCTTTGCGCCACATAAATTATAAATGGCTTTTACATTACTTTCGTCTCCATTACAAGGGTTTACAGATTTTAGATTCCGTAATGCGTTTCATCATTATTTTGGAGGTATAGACACCTTTTATTCGCCTTACATAAGGCTTAACGGAAAGTTTAAAATAAAATCGTCCTATCAAAACGATTTATTACTAGAAAACAATACGACATTAGAGGTTATACCGCAAATTATAACTAACGATGCCGAAGAGTTTTTGTTTGTTGCCAAATATGTGCAAAGTTTAGGCTATAAGGAGTTAAATTGGAATTTGGGGTGCCCATACCCTATGGTTGCTAAATCTGGAATGGGTTCTGGGTTAATTTGTAATCCTGAAAAAATAAATACTATTTTAGAACGCGCCCATAAGGAAACGGATATTTTGGTATCGATGAAAATGCGAATGGGTTATGAGCATGCTGAAGAAATATTAGAGGTCTTCCCTATTTTAGATCAATATCCACTAAAAAACATTGCTATTCATGCCAGAATAGGCAAACAACTTTATAAAGGTCCTGTAAATCTTGATGCTTTTGAGCGTTGTATAAGCAGTACGAAACACAAGCTGTATTATAACGGTGATATTACAAGTGTGGCTAGTTTTAAAGCTATGCAAGAGCGTTTTCCTAGCTTAAATCATTTTATGATTGGTCGTGGCTTAATTGCCGACCCGTTTTTACCACAAATGATAAAAAATGACACCACAGAATATCCTGAAAACCGCTGGGACATTTTTGAAGAATTCCATAATACTATTTACCAGCAGTACGACGACTACCTTTCGGGACCAACACCTATAAAAATGAAAATGCTAGGCTTTTGGGAGTTCTTTTCGCAATCGTGTTCCAACCCTCAAAAAACTTACAAAGCAATAAAAAAAGCGACCAACCCGTTTAAGTACAAGCAGGCCGTTAAGCTTATTTTAAATAACGAACAAAAGTTATCTAGGTAACGTCTTAAATAGCACGAAATCTTTAAAAGAAACGTTAAAAACCTTAATAAGTAAGGCTATAGCTTTTATATTTACCAAAAAAAAATAATATGATGAAAAAACTATGTATGGTACTTGCTGTAATTTTATTTACAGCTTGTAGTTCTGACGATGCCCCAAAAGACTACACAAGCGAAAACGAACAAGAAATTCAGGCATATATTGCCACTAATAATTTAACTGTACAATCTAGTAACAGTGGTTTATATTATATAATTGATACCCCTGGAACAGGTGTTGCCCCATTAACAACCGATAGAGTTAAAGTAGCATACAAAGGCTATTTAACAGACGGTACTGTGTTTGATGAAAGCCCAGAAGAAGGTGTTTCTTTTACGTTTTTAAACAGTTTAATACCTGGGTTTACTGAAGGTATAACTTATTTTAAAGAAGGCGGAAGTGGTACTCTTATTATCCCAGCACATTTAGCCTATGGTAGTAGCACTAACGGAAGTATTCCGGCAGGCTCTGTAATTATTTTCGATATAGAACTTATTTATGTGAATTACAAAACTGAAAACGAAGCGGAAATTCAAAATTATTTAATAGAAAACGAATTAACAGCGCAACAATCTGGCACCGGTTTATTTTTCACGATTGATGAACCTGGAGACGGTCGACAACCCACAATAACGGATAATGTAACAGTTACCTATAAAGGCTATTTAACGGACGGAACCGTTTTTGATGAAAACACAACAGGGATAGATTTCAACTTAAACGGTTTAATATCTGGTTTTGCAGAAGGTATTACCTACTTTCAAGAAGGTGGAAGTGGAAAACTTTATATCCCAGCCCATTTAGCCTATGGAAACACAGGTGTTTCAGGAATTGAAGGAGGTTCGGTTATTATTTTCGATATCGCTTTACTATCTGTTAATTAGAATATATTTTTAACGATATATAAGAACCACCTTGTGAAAACAGGGTGGTTTTTTCGTTTACATACTCTTGGGAAAATAAATTTTAAAAGAAAAAACACCCCTGACATATTACGACACTAAACCCAATAATTTTGCATGTAAGTTTAACAAATAAATCTATTTTAAAATGAAAAATGCAATCAGTTGGTTTGAAATTCCTGTAATAAATTACGAAAGAGCCAAACAATTTTACACTACGGTAATAGCCAAAAAAATTATTGACCATCACATGCCAGAACAAAACGTTAAATATGGAATGTTTCCTTACGACACTGACAACAATGGTGTTGGCGGCGGACTTATAGAAGCAGAAGGACAAGAGCCAACAACCAACGGCCCAACACTTTATTTAAATGGAGGCGACGATTTAAGCGTACCTTTAAGCAGAGTAGAAACAGCGGGAGGAAAAATAATTATGCCAAAAACGGATATTGGAGAAAATGGATTTATGGCTCAATTTATTGACACCGAGGGTAACCGAATAGCATTACACTCATTCATGTAAAAACTGTAAAATCAAAAAACGAGGGATAGCGAATTGTATTTCGGTTCGCTATCTTTGTTATTATGTCGCAACTCTCAAGACTTATATCGATACTAACCCTGCTAAAATCTAAACGACTTTTAACAGCAACCGAGCTTGCTACAAAATTTGATGTGAGCGTAAGAACCATATATAGAGACATAAGGAAACTTGAAGAAGCAGGAGTTCCAGTAACCACACTCGAGGGTCGAGGTTATTCCCTTATGGAAGGCTATCAAGTAGCGCCAGTTCAATTTACCGAAACACAAGCCAATGCTTTAATTACGGCTCAACATATTATTAATCAATCCAAAGATGTGTCCTTTGTTAATAATTTTAATGAAGCGCTAATAAAAATAAAATCTGTTTTTAAAAGTTCGGTTCAAGAAAAAAGCGAAATACTAAATGATAAAATCCGTGTACTTAATTGGGAATATGAAGAGTTTTCTAGTGATGCTTTATCCGAAATTCAATTAGCTATTACGCATTTAAATTTTATTGAAATAGATTACCAAAAAGCTAACGACACCTCTGTTACAAATAGAAAAATAGAACCTTATGCTTTTTATTCTACAAATCAAAAATGGATTTTAATGGCGTGGTGTTATTTGCGTAACGAGTATCGAGCTTTTAGAATTGACAGAATTAAACATTTTAAAATTCTGCCAGAAACATTTGTAGACCGTAAATTCAATTTACAAGATTATTTTCGAGAATGTCCATATAACAAGTGATAAACACACCACCTTAAACATCTGCGCTGTCAATTTGACATTGAAAAACAAGCTTATATTTCCATGAATTATTTCGGCACATTTTTTGAAAAATAACAACCGTTAGTTATTGTTTAATTTTAAAATATATACCTATGAGAACATTGAATTTAATCCCTTTGTTTTGTTTGTTGTTTTTTAATTGTTCAGGACAAGACAAACAACAAAGCGAACCTCTAGCCTTAAAACCAGACGAAAATATTACAGTTAATAAAGAATATGATGAAAATGGTAATTTAACGCGCTACGATTCCATTTACTCCTACAGTTATTCTAGTAACGAAAAAGTAAACGATAGTTTAAAAATGGAATTTCAGAAGCATTTTAATAGTCATAGCTTTTTTAATGATTCGTTTTTTAATGACTTTTTTGGTCGTGATTCTGACTCGAAACAGTTTCATTCAGAAAACTTTTTTCATGATGGTTTCATGAATCATAATCAACAAATTGAACACATGATGCGCCGCATGGATTCTATTCAGCAATTATTTTTTAATCAGCAATCCAGACCTATTATTCCTGCAGAACCAGAAAACAAAAAACCAAAAACCGAACAAATAAACTTTAAACAAATTTAAAGTGTTAAAAAAAAACAAAAACCAGCATTTACACTGGTTTTTGTTTTTTTTAATCTTATTTACCATTAAGTTCCCAGAGTTCTACAATTTCTAGAGCACGCCAATTTTGTTGGCGTTTCGTATTTTTTGAAGCCAATTTCACTGATTTTTTATAGCAATTACTTAGTTGAAATCTACCTCCTTCGGCTAATTCTTTTTCAATAGGATGCTCTGTAGTTACTTCGACTATTTGCGCTAGGTTTGAAAATAGTATTACCAATTTACCATTTGGCAACAAGCGCTTTTTGGCTTGTTCGAAAAACTCAGGAAACAAGGTGGCGTTATAATACATGGCTTCATCAATATTTTTTATATCATTTGATGTTGGTAACCAAGGCGGATTAAATACAATTAATTCGGTTTGCTTATCCCATTTACCAAATAGCGATGCGTAATCCAACTCTATTTTTCTAGAGAGTTTGGTATCTTTTATAGATTCGGTTAAACCTACAATAGCATTAGGATTAGTATCGGTGGCAAAAACGTTTTGAAAACCATGTTTAAGTATTTGAAAAGATAATACGCCACTTCCTACTCCTACATCGATAGCCGATTTTTTAGGGCCTTTATAGCGTGCTAACCATTTATCGAATAGTATTAAATGATCAAAACGTGTTGGGAAATAAGCACCGTAATATGGATGAATTTTATTCCGTAACACCGGAATTACCACTCCTTTGCTATACCATTGCCAAGAACTATTTAGACCTTGTATTTGAACAAATGTTAATATAAAACTACTAGTTTCTGGATACAGCACTTTTAACCACCCAATAGCTGGTGCTTTTTTTACAGTTAATTGATGGTCTGTAACCTCGATTAATATAAGATTTGAAAGCTTATGATACGCAGATCTATATGCACGTTGCTCTTTAAAAGTAGTATGTGTCAATGTGGTTTTTAAATGAACATCGAGTGCTTTAAGAAGCAGCAAACCATTGCTATAAAAGGCTGTAATTAATAAGGGTTTACCGGCTTCTAAGGTTTTTATGGCCTGCTTAACATCGGTACTGCTATTAAATACTTTTAAGGGTTGCTTAAAAATAAAAGGTGTTGGTTTGTTTATTTTAATATCTAACATGATAGTTACTATTTAGTGCGTGAGGGATTGCAATGAAAATCCCACAGCCTGACTGGAAGGAGGTGCGAGGAATTGTAATGTAAAGCCCGACCCAAAGGGGCACGCCCAAAACTGGAATCCAGTAATTGTTACTTTAAATCCTCGTTAATTTACGTTGTATGATAATTGGAAGTTGCATTTCTAGGAATGCGTAAACCTTTATTAAAAATAAATTGATTTAGTATAAGCCCAGGTCGTATTTTTAAAGCCATGATTTTTAGATTGACACGCCATGCGAAGTAATGACATAAGCAGGGCGAAAGATTACTATTAAATAGGTATTATCTAGCAATCAGGCATTAAGTTGGCCACTAGGATTTGAAATATAAATTCGGACTAATGTGTTAAGTCTTTGCTTTTCGCGAAAGTATTGCGAAAACATGAATTAATATGAACAAACAAATAATTTTATACCAAAGATACCTTATAAAACACCATTACAACTCTAATATTCAAGTAATAGCAAATTAAAAGCTTAACCTATGTAAATGGCAAAGTTCAATGCTATGGTTATGGATTTTAAAAAGATATAATAAGTGGAGCCGATTTAACACTTGTATAAGACAAAACACTAATGTTAACAAGCGTTAAATAAAAACTAAAACCAACCCTATCGCTGTTATGTTTTTTATATTTGGGGTTCAGCTAATAATAAACCATGCAGAAACAATTACTTAGATTATTGGTATGCCTTTTGGCAGTATCATTTACTCAAGCACAGAAGCCCAAAGCACCATCATCATCAGAGATTTATGAATCCCTACAAAAGCTAAACTTTTTAGGTTCTATTTTATATGTAGCAGCACATCCAGACGACGAAAACACGCGTTTAATTGCATACATGTCTAACCAAGTAAAAGCAAGAACGGCGTACTTATCGTTAACACGTGGCGATGGCGGGCAAAACCTAATTGGCCCCGAAATAAGAGAACTTTTAGGCGTTATTAGAACTCAAGAATTATTGGCTGCAAGACGTGTAGATGGTGGCGAACAGCTGTTTACTAGAGCCAACGATTTTGGCTACTCTAAGCACCCAGATGAAACTCTAGATATTTGGGATAAAGAACAAGTACTAAGCGATGTTGTTTTGGCCATACGCCAATTTAAACCCGATATTATAATTAATAGATTCGATGAAAAAAGAGCGGGCAAAACACACGGACATCATACAACTTCGGCTATTTTAAGTATCGAGGCATTCGATTTAGCTAACAATGATAAAGCCTACACATCTCAATTAAACCAAACGGAACTTTGGCAACCAAAGCGTTTATTTTACAACACAAGTTCTTGGCGTTATGGCGGTCAAGAAGCTTTTGAAAAGGTTGATAAAAGCAACATGCTAACCTTCGATATTGGTACCTACTACCCTACAAAAGGTTTAAGTAATAATGAATTGGCAGATTTGGCTCGTAGCCAACATTTATGTCAAGGTTTTGGTCGTTTATCACAACGTGGCTCGGACATTGAGTACATCGACTTTTTAAAAGGAGAACCTTTAAATGGCTCGAATAATATTTTTGAAGGTATTGATACCACTTGGAACCGAGTAAAAGGTGGAGGTGCTATAGGCGATATTTTAAATACTATTGAAGCTAACTTTAACTTTAAAAATCCAGCGGTACATATTCCTGGGTTAATTGAAGCATACAAATTACTTCAGAACATAGATAACGAACATTGGAAAACTCAAAAAACTAAGGAGCTTAAGGCTATTATTGAAATGTGTGCTGGATTGTATTTAGAAGCATCGGCCGAAACGAATTGGGCAACCCAAAACGAAACCATAAAACTAAATATTGAAGTACTTAACAGAAGCGACTTACCCATAGTTTTAGAAAGCCTAAACAATGCCAGCGATTTAAACATAGCTAAAGGTATTACGCTTAAAAACAATGTAAAATATGATTTTAGCGAGGTTTTAAAAGTCGCTAATAACGCAGAACCTACTACGCCTTATTGGCTAAACGAAAAAGGATCTTTAGGTATGTATAAAGTGGATGATAAAACACTTATTGGAAAACCAGAAACGCCACGAGTTTATAATATCGATTTTAATCTATTAATTAACAATACACCAATAACCTTTACAAAACCTGTTATACAACGCTTCGCAAAACCAGATAAAGGTGAATTGTATCGTCCGTTTGAAATCATCCCTGAAGTTTCGGCAAAAATTACAGAGAAGGTAATTATTTTGGATAATGACCAACAACAAGACATCACTGTAGTTGTAAAGGCTGGAAGAGATAATCTTGAAGGCGATGTTGAAGTTTGCCATCCGAACGGTTGGAGTATTTTACCAAAAAAGCAAAAGGTATCTATAGCGCATAAAGGCGAAGAACAATTACTTACGTTTACGGTAATTCCGCCTAAAGAACAGAGTGAAGGCTTTATTGGTCCTATTGTTCATATTGGCGATAAAAGTTATACCAAAGAACTTATTGATATAGATTACGAGCATATCCCTTTCCAAACGGTATTGCTGCCTAGCGAAAGTAAAATTGTGCGATTAGATATAAAAAAACGAGGCAATAATATTGCGTATATTCAAGGTGCCGGTGATGTGGTTCCTGAAAGTTTAGAGCAAATTGGTTATAACGTTAGGATTATATCGCCTGAGGATATTACTCCTGAAACATTAAGTAATTTTGATGCTGTTGTTGTTGGCATTAGAGCTTATAATACGGTTGAAGAATTAAATTTTAAACAGCAATTATTATTCGATTTTGTTGCCAATGGCGGCAACATGGTGGTACAATACAATACCAGCCACCGTGTAAAAGTAGACGCTATAGGGCCTTATAATTTAACATTATCGCGAGATAGAGTAACCGACGAAAACGCCGAGGTTAAATTTTTAAACCCGGACCATGAGGTTTTAAATTTCCCTAATAAAATCACACCAAAGGATTTTGAAGGATGGACTCAAGAACGCGGTTTGTATTTTCCTGATAGTTGGGATAAAGCGTTTACGCCTATCCTATCCATGCACGATAAAGGAGAATCTGCAAAACATGGTAGTTTACTTCTAGCAAAACATGGTAAAGGCTATTACACGTATACAGGTTTAAGCTTTTTTAGAGAGTTTCCTGCGGGTGTTTCGGGTGCTTATCGCCTATTTGCAAACATACTTTCCTTAGGAAAAGAAGATATACCACAGCCAGTAAAACTGAATGATTAATCATGAACGAAGACGCACCTAAACAAAAATGGCATTCGCTTTACACCTTAGTTTTGGTGGCCAATGCCATATATTTTATAATATTTTACCTCATTACTAAATCCTTTTAAACGATGCAGACATTAAATTGGATTGACTGGTTGGTACTCGGCATAACCCTAATTGCTATTGTAAGTTATGGTACTTGGCAAACACGAGGTAGCAAAAATGTAAAAGATTATTTAAGAGGTGGAAACACATCCAAATGGTGGACTATTGGTCTATCGGTTATGGCTACACAAGCCAGTGCGATAACGTTTTTATCTACGCCAGGGCAAGCCTTTAATGATGGCATGGGGTTCGTTCAATTTTACTTTGGCTTACCTATTGCCATGATTGTTATTTGCATGGTGTTTATACCCTTGTATCACCGCCTAAAAGTATATACCGCCTACGAGTTTTTAGAAAACAGATTCGATTTAAAAACCAGAACTTTAGCGGCTATTTTATTTTTAATACAACGCGGATTAGCTGCTGGTATTACCATTTTTGCACCTGCCATAATATTATCGGTGGTACTAGGATGGGATTTATTAACGCTAAACATCGTTATAGGATGTTTGGTTATTATTTACACCGTTTCTGGTGGAACAAGAGCCGTAAACGTAACGCAAAAGCACCAAATGGTAGTTATTTTTATTGGTATGCTTATCGCCTTTTTATTAATTGTAGATAAGTTACCTGAAGATATCACTTTTAGTAAAGCCTTAGATATTGCAGGTGCCAGCGGAAAAATGGAAGTGCTAGATTTCTCATTTAATTTAAATAATCGCTATACATTTTGGAGTGGTATTATAGGCGGTACTTTTTTAATGCTTTCTTATTTTGGAACCGACCAAAGCCAGGTGCAACGTTACCTTTCGGGTAAATCGGTTAAAGAAATGCAGCTTGGTTTGGTTTTTAACGGCCTTTTAAAAATCCCTATGCAGTTCTTTATTCTGTTAGTTGGTGTTATGGTTTTTGTGTTTTATCAGTTTAATGAAGCGCCTGTAAACTTTAATCCTACCGCTACCGAGTTGGTGTTAAACTCTGAATATGCCGATGATTTTAAAGCATTGCAAGCAGAACAAAAACAAATATTTAGAGATAAACAGAAAATTATTGAAGCCTACACCACTTCTGATAATCCTGAAACCGTAAAATATATTGCTGCCGCAAATGCTGCCAATGATGAATTACGAAAAGAAGCTCGAGATTTAATTGATAAAGTTTCCGATAGCCAAGATATTAAGGTAGAAAGCAACGATAAGGATTATGTATTTATACATTTTATTTTAAACAATTTACCGCGTGGTTTAATTGGTTTATTATTAGCAGTAATTTTAAGTGCTGCCATGTCTAGTACAGCAAGTGAGCTTAATGCTTTAGGAAGTACTACAACTATAGATTTATACATTAGAAATACCGGAGAAAAAACCGAAGAAGAAAAAGTAAAAGCATCGCGTTGGTTTACATTCCTTTGGGGTATTATTGCCATTGGAGTTGCCTGTATTGCTAATCTTGCCGAAAATTTAATTCAGTTGGTAAATATTATCGGTTCCATATTTTACGGTAATGTTTTGGGTATTTTCTTGTTGGCGTTTTTCTTTAAATTTGTGAAAGGAAATGCCGTTTTTATTGGCGCTTTAATTACTCAAGTATTAGTTATTGCCTTGTATCTATTAGATTTATACCAGTATATAAACCTGCCATTTTTATGGCTAAACTTTATAGGCTGTATTATAATAATGGCTATTGCCTGCATAATTCAATTTATAACACCAAAAACTAAAATAAATGCTTAAAACTATTAATTGGGGTATTATTGGCTTAGGAAGTATTGCCAATAAATTCGCAACGGATTTATTAACTATTGAAGATGCTAAACTTTATGCCGTAGCGTCTAGAAACCAAGATAAAGCAGATGCATTTGCTTCAAAATATAATGCTACTAAGGCTTATGGTAGTTATGAAGCTATGGTTGAAGATAAAAATATTGATGCCATTTATATTGCAACACCGCACACTTTGCACAAGGAAAACACGCTATTATGCTTAGAACACGGTAAAGCCGTATTATGCGAAAAGCCTTTTGCTATGAATGCTGATGAAGTTGCTGAAATGATAGCAAAAGCTAAAGCCGAAAATGTACTACTTATGGAAGCTCTTTGGACTTACTTTTTACCGCATTACCAGTATGTTTTAAAAGCCTTAGAGGATAAAGTTTTTGGTAACTTAGTTAAACTTGAAGCCGATTTTGGTTTTCATAGAGGTTTTGATGATTCGACGCGATTATTTAATAAATCCTTAGGCGGTGGCAGTTTGTTAGATATTGGTATCTACCCTATTTTTGCTGCTTTATCGACTTTAGGAATGCCTAAAACTATAAACGCCGAGGCTACTTATTTTGAAAATGGAGCAGACTCATCGTGCACCATGCTTTTTGATTATGATGATACTAAAGCGCTACTAAAAAGCACCTTACTTGAAAATGCTCCTACAGAAGCTATTTTTTATTGTGAAAATGGAACTATTAAAATAAATACCATGTTCCATATGCCAACTACGGTAACGTTAATTCCTAAAGGTGGCAAACCAGAAACTATAGATTTTAATTACAAAACAATTGGTTACAACTACGAAACCATACATTTTAATGGGTTACTTAGAGCGGGAAAAACAGAAAGTGATGTGATGACTTTTGCCTTTAGCGAGCAGCTAATTAAAACCTTAGATGCGGTTAGAACAAAAATAAACTTGGAGTATTAATTAAAAAGTACTCTAGCTGATAGGTGCGCTAGGGATTGAGGCATTTGTTGAAGCTCTTTTTGTGTTGTTGCACCTATGCAACACAAAAAAGCGACTGCCGAAAGCCCGCCCCTTGTGGTAGCGCCCAAATAATGAACAAAAAAAACGCAACCTTAATAGATTGCGTTTTTTTTATTGATATAGGTTATGGCTTACATGGCACCCCAAGCTTTTAAAGACTCGGTGTTCATTTTTACATAAGCCGCATTATCTGCTTTTTTAGCTAAGTCTAACGACGCTTTAGCCGCCGCAATAGCCGTTTTTGTGCTTCCTGCTTTAGCGTGTATTAAGGCTTGTTTTCTTAAGTACCAAAAACGTGGGGTATCTTTTGTCATTTCGATGGCTTTGTCTATCCAAACTTTGGCTTTATTGATATCCTTGTCGTTTTCTAGGTAATAGGTTGCAGAAGCGTAGTAATCTTCTAGACTAGGTCCATTCATGGCACCATCGATACTTGCTGTAACTTCGGCATCTGTAGGCACTGTAAAACCTAACCCTACCCAAGTTTTTTCCCAAATAAACTCTAATCTAGCACCTGTGCTACTTAGGTTGTTTATATCGATAGTAAAGGATTCTACATTAAAAGGAATTTCGTGAGCCTCAACACTTGTTTTTGCAGCTACGTACTTACCATCTAAATCTTTTGGTGTTCCAGATGTTTCGCCGTCGTTATAAAAAATAACATCCCAAGCATCGGCATTTGGTATAGTAAAAATAGAATAAGAACCTGCTTTTAAGGTTTGGCCATCTATTACAGCATCTGTACTAAACGTAATTTTTGTTCTCGCATTAGCTCCTGTTCTCCAAATTTTACCGTAAGGTACTAAATCGCCAAAAATAGTACGATCCTTAACACCTGGTCTTGAGTACTCGATAGTGACATCTGTAACTCCTACTTTTTGTTCTAACTTAGAGAAAGGACTAGGTTGTGGCGTTGCAATTTGTGCGCTAACACCATAAAAGGTGGCACACGACATGAATAATAATAGTAATTTTTTCATTTTCTCAGTTCTTAATATTTGGTTTAACACTGTATAAAATTAAGGATAATTACATGGCTAACTGTTAACAAAAGCTTAAAATAAAAATCTTACAAGACAGCCTTATAACCTCTTAAAAACTAACACAATAGGTTTAAACTATACTACCATAATAATTTTTGTTTAACTTTTAATTATATTTGTTAAACATTTTGTATTTTTGATGTAAATAATAGAAAACATGGCTAAGAAAAAAACAGTTTCGAAAAACGATATCATTACTTATTACATGGATTACGTGTTGGAACATGACGAGAATCCTAAAACAGTATTTGCCTTTTCCAAAATAAATAATTTTGAAGAAGCTAAATTTTACGAGCACTTTGCTTCTTTTGAGGCTATAGAGAAAGGTATTTTTGAAGCCTTTTTTACAAATACAATAACCGTTTTAGATAAAAGTGAAGATTACAAAATTTTTGATGCCAGAAACAAGCTATTAAGTTTCTATTACACTTTTTTCGAGAATTTAACGGCCAACAGAAGTTATGTTAAACATGTGTTGGACAAGTATAAAACCGACTTTAAAGGTTTAAAAATGCTTACGGGTTTAAAAGCACATTTTACGCAATTTATTAGCGAATTGGGCATACAAATGTTAGATATTAAACAGGAACAATTAGAAAAAATTCAAGACAGAGCACTAAAAGAATCGGCTTGGTTACAATTTATACTAACCATGAAGTTTTGGTTGGAAGACACATCGGCCTCTTTTGAAAAAACAGACATATATATTGAGAAATCTGTAAACACCACTTTTGATGTGATTGACGTTGCGCCTTTAAAAAGTGTTATAGACTTAGGTAAATTTTTATTTAAAGAAAAATTTCAAATGAATTAATAGCCCATGAAAACTATAGACAATATACCAACATCGAAAATACAAAGGGCGACTAAGCTAGTAGCTACAGGCGCCAAAGTAGGCGTAAATTATTTAAAATATTACGGCGAT
Organism: Algibacter sp. AS12; assembly: GCF_046736315.1. Lineage (NCBI taxonomy): Bacteria > Pseudomonadati > Bacteroidota > Flavobacteriia > Flavobacteriales > Flavobacteriaceae > Algibacter > Algibacter sp. AS12. The sequence continues at coordinate 2,916,983 of NZ_CP151841.1, read as the reverse complement.
AAAATAGTTAACACACCCGAAGATGCGAAGGCACGCCTAGACAAAAGTAATGCTACCGATATTTACGACGGCTTAAAGAAATTAAAAGGCAGTGCACTTAAAGTAGCGCAAATGCTAAGTATGGAAAAAAGCATTTTGCCACAGGCTTATGTGGAAAAATTCTCTCTAGCACAATTTTCGGTACCGCCATTATCGCCGCCACTAGTAATAAAAACATTTAAAAAATATTTTGGAAAACATCCAAATGATTTATTTGATACTTTCAACGCAACTTCTGTAAACGCTGCAAGCATCGGTCAGGTGCATATTGCAACAAAGAATGGGAAAAAACTTGCTGTGAAAATCCAATATCCAGGAGTTGCGGAAAGTATTGCTTCAGATTTAGCTATGGTAAAACCAATAGCTATGAGTATGTTTAATATAAAAGGAAAAGACTCCGATAAATATTTTAAAGAAGTTGAAAACAAGTTAACAGAGGAAACCAATTATGTTTTAGAGATACAACAAAGCAAGGAAATTGCTAAAGATTGTGCGCATATTCCAAACCTTTTGTTTCCTAATTATTATGAGGCTTACTCCTCTGAACGGATTATAACTATGGATTATATGAAAGGTGAGCATCTTTCAGAATTTAATGCCAGTAATACGAATCAAGAAAAATCAAATAAAATAGGTCAGGCACTGTGGGACTTTTACATGTTTCAAATACATAAGTTAAAAAAAGTACATGCAGATCCACATCCTGGAAACTTTTTAGTAAATAAAGAAGGTGAATTAATAGCGCTCGATTTTGGGTGTATGAAAACCATTCCTATGGAATTTTATACACCTTATTTCGAATTAGCCAAGGCAGAAAACATTAACAATAAAGACTATTTTGTTTCAAAATTATACGAACTAGAAATACTTAGAGAAGACGATAGTAAAGATGAAATAGCCTTTTTCACAGAAATGTTTCATGATATGTTAAGTCTATTTACCCAACCATTCCATCAAGATACCTTTGATTTTTCGGATGCTAGATTTTTTGGAAAAATAGCCGAATTAGGGGAACGCTACTCTAAAAGTACCGATTTAAAAAAGATGAATGGTAATCGTGGTTCCAAACATTTTATATACATAAACAGAACCTTTTTTGGACTTTATAACCTAATGTTCGATTTAAAAGCACAAAACATTAAAATAAATAATTATTTAAACCTATAATGGCGTACTTTAACGAAAGCCATATAAAAAACTTGGAGCATTTATATAAAATCAACTTAATAAATAGTTGTTCTGGATATAAATCTGCCAATCTTTTAGGAACAAAATCTAAAGAAGGCAACGAAAACTTAGCCGTTTTTAGTTCGGTTACTCATATTGGTTCGAGTCCAGCTATGTTAGGTTTTTTTTTAAGACCAACCACTGTTATTAGAAACACCTATGAAAACATAAAGGAAACAGGTTATTTTACTATAAACCATATTCATAATAGCATAACTGAAGATGCGCATCATACATCTGCCAAATACGCTAAAGACATCTCGGAGTTTGATGTTACCGAATTAACGCCAGAGTACAAACCCGATTTTTTTGCACCATTTGTAAAAAATTCGCCTATACAATTAGCCATGGAATATGTAGAAGAATATGGTATACAGGCTATTAACACTATATTAGTAATAGGAAAAATAGTTGGGTTGTATGTAGATGACACTTTTCTAGAAGACGATGGTTTTATTAACCTTGCTAAAGCCGAAGTCGCTGCAATAAACGGATTAGACGCTTATGCCATTCCCAACACAAATAAGCGTTATGGTTATCAGCGACCAAAAGTACTGAATGCAAAAAGCTGATTACCACTAAATTTTTAACAGTGCTAATTTTTATACTAACACATGAATATTCTTGTAACTGGAGCCACAGGCTATATTGGCAAACGACTTATACCCTTCTTACTTAATGAAGGGCATAAAGTGGTATGTGTTGTTAGAGACCAACTTAGAGCCGATAAAAGTTATGCCGAAGATGAAAATATTTATGTTATTGAAGGCGATTTTTTAAAACCCGAAACTTTAGAAAACATCCCTATTAAAATTGATGTGGCGTACTATTTAATTCACTCCATGTCCAACTCGTCTAAAGATTTTGAATCGCTTGAAGCCCGTTGTGCCACAAACTTTAAAAACTACATTGAAACTACCGAGGTTAAACAAGTAATTTACTTAAGCGGCATAACTAACGAGAAAGAATTATCGAAACATTTACAGTCTAGAAAAAACGTTGAAAGCCTTTTAGAATCTAAAACCTATGCGTTAACCATATTTAAGGCGGGCATTATTGTTGGATCCGGAAGTTCGTCGTTTGAAATTATTAGAGATTTGGTTGAAAAACTCCCTTTTATGATTGCGCCCAAATGGCTAAATACTAAAACACAACCTCTGGCGGTAAGAGATGTTCTAGCCTTTTTATCTAAAGCTGCAGGAAACGAAAAACTATTTAACAATAGTTACGATGTTTTTGGACCAGAAGTTATTACCTATAAAGAAATGTTGCTACAGTTTGCCGAGGTAAGAGAACTAAAGCGATACATACTTACCGTACCTGTAATGACACCAAAATTATCGTCGTATTGGCTTTATTTTGTAACATCAACATCGTACAAACTAGCTTCTTCGTTAGTGGATAGCATGGGTGTACAAATTATAGGAAAACCAAGCAATATTAACAAAACCCTTGGGGTTAAACCACTTACGTATAAAGAAGCAGTGGCTTTAGCTTTCGAAAAAATAGAACAAAACAGTATAATTTCTAGCTGGAAAGACTCTATGGTAAGTAGCGGCAGATTAAGAAACCAATTGCATAAATATGTAAACGTACCTAAATACGGTTGTTTTACAGATTATAAAGAACGCAAAGTTCAAGATGCTGAAAAAACCGTAAACAAAATTTGGGCTATTGGAGGAAAAACGGGTTGGTATTATGGTACCGTTTTATGGCGATTACGCGGCTATATAGATAAATTATTTGGTGGCATTGGATTAAGACGGGGCCGTACAAGCCCAACAGAATTAGATGCTGGCGATGCTCTAGATTTTTGGCGCGTTATTTTTGCCGATAAAAAACAACAAAAACTACTGCTTTATGCCGAAATGCGTTTACCCGGTGAAGCATGGCTAGAATTTAAAATTGAAGATGGCTTGCTAAAACAAACTGCAACCTTTAGACCACGCGGACTTTGGGGCAGACTCTACTGGTATAGTGTATTGCCTTTTCATGGATTTATCTTTAGTGGAATGATTAACAAACTCGTTAATGTCAAAGCGTAAAAAGGGCGACTTACCTCAAAAAATATGTGTGGTATGCAAAAGGCCTTTTACTTGGCGTAAAAAATGGGAAAAGAATTGGAGTAACGTTAAATATTGTAGTGAAAAATGCAGACGCAACAAAACACAGGATTAGTATGGTTTAAAAACGACCTGCGTGTACATGATAATATCGTTTTAAATAGCGCAATAGAAAATAACACCGCAGTTATAGCTGTCTTTTGTTTTAATCCAGAACTTTTTAATACAGATAAATTTGGTTTTAAAAAAACCGAAAAATTCCGTGCTCAATTCTTAATTGAAAGTGTTTCTAATTTAAAGGAAAATCTTAAATCTTTAAACATTGAGCTTTTAGTATTTCAAAATAAACCAGAACAAGTAATTCCAAAACTGGTAAATGACCATGATATTAAAAACATTTACCTTCAAAAAGAATGGACCAGTGAGGAGAAGCATAGTATTAAAAAAGTAAAAGCTTTAGTTCCGAATAACTTGATATGGCACGAGCTGTTTAATCAATTTTTATTTCATCCAGAAGATATTAATTTAAACCTTGAAAATATACCGCAAGTATTTACAAACTTCAGAAAAAAAGTTGAAAAGGAAAGCCATGTAAGACCCTCTACTTCTTTCATACTTGCTAAGGAAAATCTTCAACTAAACAACGAAACTAAAATACCAAAACTTACCGACCTTGGTTTTGAAAATTTCGAAAAACACAGTAATAGCGCTTTTCCTTTTAAAGGTGGAGAAACTGCCGCCTTAAAGCGTGTAAACCATTACTTTTTCGAAACAAAAAAATTAGGATTTTATAAGAAAACAAGAAACGGCTTAATTGGTACAGATTTTAGTTCAAAATTTTCGCCGTGGTTAGCAAATGGTAGCCTTTCTCCAAGAACAATTTATTGGGAGGTTAAAAAGTTTGAAACAGAACATTTTAAAAACGACTCTACATATTGGCTTATTTTCGAATTGATTTGGCGCGATTATTTTAAATACGTTTCGCTAAAACATAACAGTAGTATTTTTAAAATTGGCGGCATTCTTAACAAAAACTACCATTGGAATACCAATAAAACAAACATAAACCATTGGATAAATGGAACAACAGCATCTCCATTTGTTAATGCAAACATGATAGAGTTAAAAAAAACAGGATGGATGAGCAATAGAGGTAGGCAGAATGCGGCATCATATTTTTCAAAAGAACTCATGTTAGATTGGAGAATTGGTGCTGCATATTTTGAATCTACGCTACTAGATTACGATGTGCACAGCAACTATGGCAATTGGATATATGTATCCGGTGTAGGCAACGATCCTAGAGACCGAAAATTTAATGTACAACTCCAAGCCGAACGTTACGATGCCAACGGGACATTCCAAAATCTTTGGTTACAAGAAACTCTTTTCTAAATGAAAATTCTAAGACTTATACTAGGCGATCAACTCAACATAAAACACTCGTGGTTTAAAGAACCTAACGATAACGTTGTGTATTGCTTATTTGAAATGCGCCAAGAAACAGATTATGTTACCCATCATATTCAAAAAGTTATTGGATTTTTCGGGGCAATGCGTCAATTTTCAGAAGACCTAAAAGACAAAGGGCACCACGTTGTTTATTACAAAATAAACCAAGCGGAAAACACCCAAAGTTTAACCGATAACCTTTTAAAGGTCATAGGGAAATACAACATAGAAACCTTTGAATATCTAGAACCAGACGAATACCGCTTAGACCAACAATTAATAAAGTTCTGCAAAACTATCGATATACAACATAGCGTCACCTCTACCGAACATTTTTACACCAATCGCAATGATTTAAAAACCTTTTTTAAGGATAAAAAGCAATACCTCATGGAAAATTTTTATCGCGATATGCGTAAAAAACATGATATTTTAATGCATGCGGGACAACCCGAAGGCGGTAAATGGAACTACGATAAAAGTAATAGAAACAAATGGAAAGGCGATGTTGATATACCTACCTACAAATTATTCAAAAATAATGTGGATGCTGTTATACTTGACATTGAACAATCTAAAATAAAAACCATTGGAAAGTTTGATACCAAAACCTTTTCCTATCCAATTACTAGAAAACAAGCTTTAGAGCAACTAAAGTATTTCTGCAAAGCACTTTTAATTCATTTTGGAGATTATCAAGATGCCATGCATACAGATGAAGTCTACCTTTTCCATTCACGTTTATCTTTTGCCATGAATGTAAAACTCATTTCGGCTAAGGATGTGGTAAAAACGGTACTCAATTACTACCGCAAACATGGTGAAGATATTAGTATTTCTCAGGTAGAAGGTTTTATAAGACAAGTTATTGGGTGGCGAGAATACATGCGTGGCATGTATTGGGCTTTAATGCCAGGGTTTAAAAATGAAAACCAACTAAATAACAAAAATAAGTTACCCGATTTCTTCTGGACAGGAAACACCAAAATGAATTGTCTAAAACAAGCCATTTCCAACTCGCTAGATAATGGTTATGCCCACCACATACAGCGTTTAATGATTACTGGAAATTATGCACTGTTAACAGAAACACATCCCGACGAGGTAGATAAATGGTACTTAGGTATTTATGTGGATGCTGTGGAATGGGTTCAAATTACCAATACAAGAGGCATGAGCCAATTTGCCGATGGAGGTAAAATTGCAACAAAACCCTATGTATCATCTGCGTCGTACATTAATAAAATGAGTAATTACTGCGATAATTGCCATTATAGCAAAAGCAAAAAAACAGAAGACAACGCCTGCCCTTTTAATAGTTTATACTGGAATTTTCTAGATTCTAAAAGACTAGAGTTACAAAACAATTTTAGAATGAAAATGATGTACAGCGTATTAGATAAAATTAAAGCTCCAGACTTAGCCAAATTAAAAGAAAGAGCCCAACATATAATAGCGCATCAAGATGAATACTAAACCAGAATTACATGTTGTTTGGCTAAAACGCGATTTGCGTTTACAAGATAACGAAGCTATTTATAATGCCCTTGCTACAGGCAAACAGGTTTTAATTATATATAGTTTTGAGCCTATATTACTTAACGATCCGCACTACAGCGAACGCCACTGGAATTTTATAAAAGAATCGTTAGTAGATATTAACCACCACCTTAAACCTTACAACTCCAAAGTATTTATTGCACAATCTAACATCATTGCTGTTTTTAATCAGTTACTTTCAAAATACCGCATCACTAAGGTTTTTTCACATCAAGAAACAGGTATTTTAGTGACTTATGAACGTGATAAGAATTTTGAACGTTTCTGCAAAAATAATCTTATTACTTGGGTGGAAAACATTAATAACGGTGTACAGCGAGGTTTAAAAAATCGCGACAATTGGATGGCATTATGTAATTCGTATTTTGAAATTACGCCATTAAACTTCGCTCCTAATGCCAATCAATTATTAAGCATACCCGAAATTGAAGCCATTGAAGCTCATTTTAAAATCCCCGATTTAACCACACCAAGCAACGCCATATTCCAAAAAGGCGGACGAACCATGGGTTTAAAGTATCTAAACTCTTTTTTTAAAGAACGCTACCCGAATTATATGCAGCACATTTCGAAACCAGAATTATCTAGGTCGAGTTGTAGCCGTATATCTCCCTATATAGCTTGGGGTAATTTATCCATTAGAGAAGTGTACGCTCAAGCATTTCATCTTAAAAAAACATCAAAACATAAAAAAGCCTTGGAAGCTTTTATGTCTCGTTTACAATGGCAATCTCATTTTGTACAGAAGTTTGAAATGGAACACACCATGGAAGAAGCAAGCATAAACAAGGGGTTTCATAAACTTAAAAAAAGTATTTCTCAAGACTATTTAAAAGCTTGGAAAACGGGTACAACAGGATATCCAATAATTGATGCATGCATGCGCTGTTTAAACGAAACTGGTTACTTAAATTTTAGAATGAGAGCCTTAGTGGTTTCTTTTTTAACTCATAATTTATGGCAACCTTGGCAAGAAGCTACCACGCATTTATCGCAAATGTTTCTTGATTTTGAACCAGGTATACATTTTCCACAATTACAAATGCAAGCCGGAGAAACAGGTATTAATATGTTACGCATTTACAACCCCATTAAAAATAGTTTAGAACATGATCCTGATGCTCGTTTTATAAAAAAATGGTTGCCAGAACTAAAAAATATTGAAACTCCATTTGCCCACCAACCCTACTTAATGACACCTCTTGAAAAACAGTTTTTAAATTTTAAACTTGGAGTAGATTATCCCTACCCTATTGTTGAGCTAGAATCTACACGAAAAAAAGCATCAGACGTCCTTTGGAATCTTCGAAAAAACAAAAAAGTGCTTAATGAAAGTGAACGCATACTAAAAAAGCACACTTTAAAGAAATCAAAATAAAACACAAAACACTACATAACAGATAGTTACACGTTAACCACAAATAATTCTTATAGCATTATGAATACTTTTGTTTAATCTTTTTGTTAAAAAGATAAACATTTTGTACATTTGAAGGAATAAGAATATAAAATGATACTTAATTCTACACATTATAATAAAAAACAGAAAGAAATCTTGAATGATTTGGTTGGTAAACCATTCTCTTTTTTAGAGTCTCTTAGAATGAACGGTATCGGTTCTAAACGTATGGTTATTGAGGATGTTAGTCTAAATTTAAAAGTGTATATGAACGCTGTTTCAGATATCAATTACGCCAATATAGAGCTACGTAAACAAGGAATTCTAATTTATATTAATCAAGGACTTAAAAATTTCACGTGGTCTATTCCCTACTATCAGTTAGTTATTTACCGAACCAACGGCATTAGTATTCATGCCCAAGGAAAATTCATTCATTTTAAAAACAATAAAATGTTTAAAGAGAACAAACAATTTTTCACGAAAATGCTTGATGAAAAAATAAATTTTGATGAACAACATAATTTTTTAAACCAATGAGTTTAGAAATTCAAGACATAGATAGAATAATTGAAATGGCGTGGGAAGACCGCACAACCTTCGAAGCCATAAAATATCAATTCAATATATCTGAGCAAGAAGTAATAAAGCTCATGCGCAAAGAAATGAAACCAAAGAGTTTCAAACTTTGGCGAAAACGTGTTCAAGGTAGACAAACCAAACATGAAAAATTAAGAGTCTTTGAAAAAGGACGTTTTAAATGCAGTAGACAAAAACAAATTTCGAATAATAAAATTTCAAAACGCTAAACAGTGCTTTGTTTGAGTTAATCACCTCAAAACAGCACATAAAAAAGAAAATATGGAAACAGACAACTTAGCACCAACTAAAAACGACAATAAGTTAAATGGCTTTAGTCTAGACGACATTGGAGACGAACACCAATTTACTGGGTTAGAAACAGCAATGAAACCAGATGCTTTTAAACTTTCTAATTCCGAAAAAAAAGAACGCATTTCTATTTTATTTGAAGAAATTATGGATGTTATGGGCTTAGATTTAACCGACGATTCTTTAAAGGGCACACCACAAAGAGTTGCCAAAATGTACATTGACGAAATTTTTTCAGGTTTAAACCCGTTAAATAAACCCAAAATAGCATTATTTGATAATAAACATAATTACAATCAAATGCTAGTGGAACGCGATATTACATTTTATTCCAATTGCGAGCATCATTTTGTACCCATTATTGGAAAAGCGCATGTTGCTTACATCTCATCAGGAAAGGTTATTGGCTTATCAAAACTAAATAGAATCGTACAATATTATGCTAAACGTCCGCAAGTACAAGAACGTTTAACAAATCAAATTGCAAACGAATTAAAAACCATTCTAGAGACTAACGATGTGGCCGTAATTATTTCAGCAAAACATTTGTGCGTGTCCTCTAGAGGCATAAAAGATGATACATCATCTACGGTAACCGCTTTTTATGGCGGAACATTTAATACCCCCGAAAAAATCACAGAATTTCAAAACCATATAAACAGCTAAAAACATGGAATTAATAGACAGAGCAATAGAATTTGAACAACGAAAAATGAGATCTTTATCTACCAGCGATCGTGTAAAACTTTCTAGAGAAGCGAAAGCCTTAATTTTAGATTTAAATGAAATTTATAAGGTAAAAAAAGACGATAAAATTATGGATATCATGAAACGTTTAACCGTAATAAAAAGAAAGATTGAACGCCGACTTAAAGGTAAACTTTTATAAAAAGTAAAGATTTCATATATAATTTGCAAATAAGTATTAAAATTTTTCTAATAATTCTATATAAAAATAGTTAATCTACCATAATTTACTATATTGGCAAAATTGGTAATCCAATACTACCAATTAGAAAAGATTAAAGATTAAAAAAGAATTATGGAGATTATTGATAAAGCTTTAGAATTTGAGCAACGAAGACACACTTTTAAAACTACAAGTGAGCGCATCGAATCATCTAGAGAAGTAAAAAGCTTAATATTAGGATTAAACGACATTTATAAGGAGAAAAAAGATCCTGAAATAATGGACCTAATGAAGCGATTGACTGTTATAAAACAAAAAATTGAAAAAAGGCTAAAGGGCAGGCCATAGCAAATAAAATGCCCTGAAAACCATGAAAACAATAATTGTAATTGGTGGAAGCAAGGGCATTGGAAAAGCTTTAATAGATAAACTATTAATATCCTGCCGTGTTATAAACATTAGCAGAAGTACTCCCGAAATATCGCACAACCACTTAACTCACCATTCGTGCGATGTAATAAATGATGAATTACCCAATATTGAACAAGCCGACGGACTTGTGTATTGTCCTGGTAGCATCAATTTAAAACCTATTTCAAGATTAAGTATTGATGATTTTAAAAGCGATTTCGAAATCAATGTACTTGGTGCTGTAAAAGTTATTCAAAAGTATCTTCCCATTTTAAAAAATGGCAACCAAGCTTCTATCGTACTTTTTAGTACAGTAGCGGCAAAATTAGGTATGCCATATCACGCGAGTATAGCAGTTGCTAAATCGGGTGTTGAGGGTTTAGTTAAATCCTTAGGCGCAGAATTAGCACCAAATATTCGTATTAACGCCATTGCTCCTACTGTTACCAATACAGAGCTTGCATCCAAGCTTTTACGGAATGACAAGATGATTGAGAATATAACAGAACGTCATCCGCTTAAAAAGTTTCTTGCTCCAGAGGAAGTTGCAGAAATGACTGCGTTTCTTTTATCGGATAGTTGTGCTTCTGTTTCTGGTCAAATATTTGAAATGGACTGTGGTATAGTTAGTTTTAAAATATAACTTATGAATACGCTCAAAGCATTTTTAGCGACTTTTAGCACTAAATCTCGACCTAAAAAGATGAATATTGATTCCATCTATGATATTAAAATTAATGCCATAAATGCAAAACCAATCAACTTATTACATTATAGGGATAAACATATTTTATTTGTAAATGTTGCATCTAAATGTGGTTTTACTCCACAGTATAAAGATTTACAGACCCTAAATAACAAATATAAAGACCATCTAGAAATAATTGGTGTTCCTTGTAATCAATTTGGAAACCAAGAACCTAACAGTGAAGAAGAAATAGAGTCTTTTTGTAAAACTAATTATGGGGTTACTTTTTTAATTACAGAAAAGATAAATGTAAAAGGGAAACATAAACATCCTTTATACAGTTGGCTAACCAAAGCAATTAATAATGGCACGAAAAACTCAACGGTTAAATGGAATTTTCAGAAATATTTAGTAGGTCCAAATGGCGATTTAATAGACTATTTTTTACCAACCATAAACCCATTAAGCTCTAAAATTACTAAACACTTAAAATAAAAACTATGTTCGGATTATTCAAAAAGAAATCAAAAAAGGAGAAATTAGAAGACAAATTTAAAAAGCTGATGAACGAGTGGCACTCATTATCATCAATAAACAGGTCTGCTAGTGATGATAAATATGCTGAAGCTCAGGAAATTGCTAAACAAATAAACCTGCTCAAAAATGAAGCTGCTTAAATATTTTATAATATTCTTAATTATTAATTTTGGTGCACTAGCAATAGGCAGTTGGTTAATGGGCAATGGACCAAAATCCGATTGGTATACAAATTTAAACCAAGCACCTTGGACACCACCAGGCTGGGTTTTTGGTGTAGCTTGGACAACCATAATGATCTGTTTTTCGGTTTATATGGCCTATTTATATAAACAATTCCCGCATGTAAATACACTTGCGCTTTTCGCTATTCAGCTCGTCTTAAATATTATATGGAACTATATTTTTTTCGCACAACATTTTGTATTGGTTGGCTTTATTACCATAATAGCGCTTACTTTAGTTATTATCAGCTTCACTATAATTTACAAAAAAGATTTAGGTGCTAAAACACTTTTAATAATCCCCTATTTAATTTGGATTTGTATTGCCACATCTCTCAATGGATATATATTATTAAATAATTAAGAAATGAAAATATACAGACTACATAAAAAACAAAACCTACCAATAAGTATTGATACAGCTTGGGAGTTTTTATCCAACCCAAAAAATTTAAAAACTATAACACCAGATTATATGGGATTTCATATCTTATCTGGAGCAGATAGACCTATGTTTGCGGGTCAAATTATACAATACATTGTTACACCTGTATTGGGAATAAAAACAAAATGGGTAACCGAAATTACTCATAGCGTAGATAAACATTATTTTGTAGACGAGCAACGTTTTGGCCCCTATGCACTATGGCACCATAAACATTTTATTAAAGAAATTGATGGTGGTGTAGAAATGGAAGACATTATAGATTATAAAGTACCCTTTGGATTGCTTGGGCAATTGGTGCACCCAATTTTAGTTAAACCTAAACTAGAAGAGATTTTTAGTTATAGAACAACAAAATTGGAAGAATTATTCGGAAAATACTAGGAACCGAGAACCCCTAGTTAAAATAGCATTTTAATTGTAACGGCACCGCAATAAAGTCTTTAAAACAAAATAACCCGTTGCAACAAAAAACACAAAATTAAAACACTTAATGAGTAAAAAAGTAAATATTTTCTGGTTTAGGCGCGATTTAAGATTGGATGACAATGTGGGCTTTTTTGAAGCCCTAAAATCTAATAATCCAGTATTGCCCATTTTTATTTTCGATTCCGAAATTCTAGAAAAACTACCGGAAGATGATGCTCGTGTTACATTTATTTATGAAACGTTGCAAAACATGCGCTCTACTTTGCAAGACCAACATAACAGTAGTATAGCAATGTATCATGGCAAACCCATTGATATTTATAAAGATTTAGCTGAAGAATACAGTATTGAAACTGTTTATACTAACCACGATTATGAGCCATATGCCAAAGAGCGTGATGAACATATAGAAGCATTTTTAGCCAAACATAATATTGAATTTAAAACCTTTAAAGATCAAGTTATTTTTGAAAAAGATGAAATTGTTAAAAAAGATGGCGATCCTTACATGGTTTACACACCATACATGAAGCTCTGGAAACGGATTTTCAATACTAAAGATTTAAAAATTTATTATACAAATCCATATCTAGATAATTTGATAGAACACTCTAGGTTACCAAACATAAGTTTATCGGATATTGGTTTTAAAAAATCCATTCAGGACATAGCACCATATACGGTAACACCAACACTTATTCAAGAGTACGAAAACACGCGTAATTTCCCTGCCAAAGACAGCACGTCTAAACTTGGTCCGCATTTACGTTTCGGAACAGTAAGTGTTAGGAAAATGGTAAAAAAAGCCATAGCAGAACAAAACGAAATATTTTGGCAAGAATTGATTTGGCGTGAATTTTTTACGCAAATTCTTTGGCACTTTCCACATACTAAAACAGATAGTTTTAAACCCAAATACGATCGTATTGAATGGCGCAACAACGAAACCGAATTTAAAGCGTGGTGCGAAGGTAAAACAGGCTATCCTCTTGTTGATTCTGGTATGCGCCAACTTAACCAAACCGGTTTTATGCATAATAGAGTAAGAATGCTAGTTGGTAGTTTTCTTTGCAAACACTTACTTATAGACTGGCGCTGGGGCGAAGCTTATTTTGCCGAAAAACTACACGACTACGACATGGCAAGTAACGTTGGTAATTGGCAATGGGTTGCTGGCAGCGGTGTTGATGCTTCTCCATATTTTAGGATATTTAATCCAACAACCCAAATTCAAAAGTTTGATAAAGACCTTAATTACATAAAAAAATGGGTACCAGATTTTCAAGAATTAACCTACCCAAAACCAATTGTGGAACATAAATTTGCAAGAGAACGTTGTTTAGATACTTATAAAGCTGCATTAAATTAATTTTCCACTTAATATTTAGTTTGTTATAAAAAATGCCGTACTTCGTTGTAGCGCTACTGCAACAAAAAACTTCTCAAGTAAAATTACTTTATACATTAAAATGGGTTTTGAAATAAGGCTAATATGGAAGATACTTTTTTTTATACCAATCTTACAAATTATAAAGAACCTGTAACAAAATTACTTTCAAAACCAGAGCTTTTTAAACAGATTCCTAATAATTGGTCTATTGTTATTACCGATATAAAAGGCTCCACGGCGTCGGTTCAAAAAGGCCTATCGGAACTAGTAAACCTAATAGCAACCGGTAGTATTGTTGCCGCATTAAACATTGCAAAAAAACAATCCATAGATATTCCTTTTTTCTTTGGTGGCGATGGTGCAACATTATTAATCCCTCCTGTTTTACTACATGACATTATGGAGGCTTTAATTTTGCACCAAGAAAACATTAAAAAAGAATTTGATATTTATTTAAGAGTTGGGCATGTTCCTATATCTCAAGTTTACAAAAACAATCAGGAGTTAAAAATAACCAAGGCAAGCATTAACAAATTACTTACTATTCCTGTTGTACTAGGCAACGGCTTACATTTTGCCGAAAACCTTATAAAATCTAAAGATGCTGTAGTTGATAATTTAAACAAGCAAACAGACGTATTAGATTTAGATGGTATGGAATGTCGCTGGAATAAAATTCCGCCACCAGAAAACTCCAACGAAGTGGTGTCGTTGTTAATTAGTGCTACAAACGAACCGGACCAAGCTCCTATTTTTAAAAGCATATTAGAAAAAACCGATGAACTTTATGGCCCATTAAAAAACAGGAACCCCATTTCTGTACCAAAATTAAAACTGAATTTTAATTATAAAAAAATAAAGACCGAACTAAAGGCAAGCAATAAAAAGTTTGGAGTTAGAAATTTTTTAAAGGTTTGGATTACTGGACTTATTGGCAACTTTTATTATTTACCCAATAAAACCGGTAGAAAGTATTTAAAAGAGCTAACTCAATTATCGGATATTCTAGTTATAGATGGGCGAATAAATATGGTGATTTCTGGAACATCTAAACAAAGAAAACTGCTAACCACCTTTCTTGATGGTTTAGAAAAAAACAAGAGCATTGTTTATGGCATTCATGTTAGTAACCGAAGCATTATGTCGTGTTATGTACAAAATAGAAATGCTAAACACATCCATTTTGTTGATGGTGGAAGTAGCGGCTATACTAGAGCTGCTAAGGTTATAAAAAGAAAGTTAAGCTAAGTTTCTAGTTTAGTATTATAACCTAAAACCACAAACAAACTCCCCCTTTAACCAAAGCAAAAGCGATAGCAAACACCTGCGTTAGCGATTGAACGGCCTGGTTGAGCTCCCGACCTAAGGAGGAGCGAGTAGTGAAAGCGCGACCCTTGGGGTAACGCCCAAACTTATATTTTAAAGTTCTTTTGCTTGGCCTTAAAATTGTTATGCTAATAGGCTTTTATAGCAGATTAATTATATTTACAGTAAACCAATACAATAATGGAGCATAATTTTATAGACGAGCAAACTTTTAAAAATAAAACCTTTACCGAAAATGAATTTGAAAAAGGCGATTACGAATTATGCACCTTTATAAACTGTATTTTTTTAAATGCCAATTTATCGCACACACGATTTATAGAGTGCGAGTTTCATGATTGTAATTTAAGTTCGGCTAATATTTTCGATACTAGTTTTCAAGATGTGTATTTTAAAGGCTGTAAGCTACTTGGTTTAGATTTTGAAAAATGTAGTGATTTTGCTTTTACTATTAAAGTGGAGCAATGCCAACTAAACCATGCCTCTTTTTATAAAATGAATCTTAAAAAAACACTATTTAAAGGTTCTAAACTAGATGGTGTTGATTTTACAGAATGTAATTTAAGTAATGCTGTTTTTGATGAATGTAATTTAATAAACGTAACTTTTTTTAACACGAATTTAGAAAACACGAACTTTAAAACCTCCGAGAATTTTAAAATAGACCCGGAAAACAACCGTTTAAAAGGTGCTAAATTTTCGTTAAGGACTATAGAAGGACTTTTAAGTAAATATCAAATAAAAATTGAATGAGGTTATGAAAAAAATTTATTCGGTTGAAGAGTACATAGAGGAACACAGTAATTTTAGTGAGGCATTAACGCTATTAAGAACGCTTATATTAACTACCGAGGTTGACGAAGCCATAAAATGGAATGCGCCCACTTATATGGTTAATGGCAAGAATGTTTTAGGCTTAGGCGCTTTTAAAAACCATTTCGGTATTTGGTTTTTTAATGGTGTTTTTTTGAAAGACACACACAACTTATTAGTTTACGCCCAAGAGAACAAAACCAAAGCGCTAAGGCAAATGCGTTTTGATAGCATAGAGGCTATTGACAAAAACAAAGTTTTGGCTTATGTGAAAGAAGCCATAGAAAACCAAAAGTTAGGAAAAGAAATCAAGGCTACCAGAACCACTAAAAAAGATATTACCATCCCTTTAGAGCTTAAGGCAAAATTGGACGCTAGTCCTGTACTTAACGATGCTTTTAAAAACCTAACACCAAGTAAACAAAGGGAATATTGCGAACATATAGATACTGCAAAGCGAGAGGCTACCAAGCAAACCCGATTAGAAAAAATAAAACCCATGATTTTAAATAATAAGGGCTTGCACGATAAGTACAAAAATTGCTAATACTATATTTAACTTTAATTATTGTAGCACTAAGCCACACTTAAATAGGATACCTTCTTGGTAGATTCTAAAATGCTTCTTTGTGTAGATAGTTTTAGTGCTCTAAACTCATTTATTTCACACATTTTATAATTATTGGCCTTATGCTGGTTTAAATACAGCTCAAAAACCGATAAGTATTCTAACATTTTAAGTTTATTACTTAACCGCTCCTGCTCTAAAGCCAAATTGCGCATACGCTTTGCTTCAAAGTTATTAGAGTCCGTTTTGGAGCTACTCACAAAGTTAAGTATAGCATTAGGCTGGTTATTAGTTTTATTTATTATAACAGGGTAACTTTTAAAGCAAACATTAATTGTTTTTCTCTTTAAAAACGTTACCAAGTGTATTGCGATTGTTTTTTGCTTAAATACAAATAACAGAACATTAGTTATGCTTAAAATTACTAGGTAGGTTAAAAGTAAATCCATGACAAATAAATTATAAATTAATACACAATTCATTTATAAGACAACCCATAAGTGTTTTACCCTACTAAAATTCGAAATAAAAAAATAGCCAAACAGTTAGTTCCCTTCAATTATAAGCATAAAAAAAGCCTCCTTAAAAGGAAGCTTTCTTTATAAAAATATAAAAAGTAAAATTACTTAACCGTTGCAGGAGCATTAAGTTTAGAACTCATTTCCATAGAAATGGCAGATCTATCAAACTTTAATTTTCCGGCCATGGTTTCAATAACACAACTGTTATCTTTATCATTTAACTCGGCAATTTTACCGTGTAAACCACTTTTAGTAATTACTCTATCTCCGCGTTTTAATTCGGCTGCAAATTTCTTTTCTTTTTTTGCTCGTTTCATTTGTGGTGCAATCATAAAGAAATACACAACAACGAACATTAAAATGAATGGCAAAAATTGCCCAATTCCTTCTCCCATTATCTAGTTTATTTAGCTTTTAGCTGGTACCGCTTTATTAGGATCTGGTTTTACAAACGCTGTAATTTTTACAAGTTCAGAACCTTTTTCAGTGTTAGCAGTAACTGTTATCGTTTTAGTTATTTTGTTTGATCCACTACCGTTAAATTTTACAGAAAACTTACCAGAATCTCCAGGTAATAAAGGCTCTCTACTCCAATCTTGAGGTACAGTACACCCACAAGAACTTTTAATATCTGTAATTACTAAAGGTGCATCACCTTTATTAGTGTAGTTAAAAGTTGTTTCAACAGCTGTTTTAGCTTCAATTTCACCAAAATCATGCTCAGTTTTATCAAAAACTAATACAGGAAATTTAGATGCAACAGCATCTCTTTCTGCTGCAACAGCAACATTAGCTTCATCAATTTTTTGAGCAGCATTATCTTTACAAGAAGTAAATGCAACTAAACACAAGGCACCAAGACCAAATATTATTTTTTTCATTATAGGTTTATTTTAAAATTTAAGATGTGCAAAAATAGCAATTATTTAAAGGATTAAAAAGTTTTGTATTCTTCTTAACAAATATTTGTAATTTCAAATCGCATTACATCAGTCCGCGACCAATTTTATTCAATTTTCCAGAGGCTTCATACTCTTTTACCAGCTTATCTAAAATACCATTTATAAAAATGCTACTTTTAGGTGTAGAGTATTCTTTCGATATTTCTAAATACTCATTAATAGTTACCTTTACTGGTATAGACGGGAAGTTATTAAGCTCACAAATAGCCATTTGTAATAATACAAAATCTACAGTTGCAATACGGTCTGTATCCCAGTTTTTTGTTTTCAGGTCTATTTCCTTATTTATGGCTGTACTCTGTAAAAGGGTTTTCTTAAACAAATCAATAGCAAATTGCTTGTCTTCTATATCCTTATATAACTTGGGTGTAAAATAGTTTTCAGGCATAGCCTCTTTAACCTTTCTAAGCAACTTTAAAATAGTGGTATTAACCGTAGGAAGATCATCCAACCAAGTTAGATTTTTATCCTCCATATAATCATAAAGTTTCTCGTTAGGTGCAATTATATCCTTAAAAACATCAACAATAAAATTTTTGTCTTCCTTAAAATCAGACACTCGCGTTTGCATATACGCTTTATATAAATCGCTAGCCAAAATATCCTTAAAAATAAGATCTACATATTCGCTATCTAAATCCCAATTATTAATGTTATGGGCTTTCAGTTGGTCGGCTAAGGGCAAGTTATCCCTTAATAAATTTAGTATCTTATTGTTAACAAACTTTCGGTTTGGGTCTATATCTTCCTTGGTGGCAAGATGCTTATTTTGTTTCTTTTTTAAATCGCTTTCCGCACGTTTCTGTACTTCAATTAATAGCGATACCAATAATAAATACAAGTTGTACATATTATCAATACTAAAAAGTAAGAATTTCTGATCTTTAGAAAAATCGTCACTCTCGCTTCCCTTAAAGGCATACATGGTTTGCATAACTTTTACACGTATATGTCTTCTATTTAGCATCATTACAAAGAACTTTTAATTAAAAAATACAAACTATTTTTCATTGTTTTTAGAGGCGCAAAAGTAATACTATATTTTAGTACAAAACAATAAAATTTAAAGTTATTTGGGCGTTACCCATAAAGGGTCGGGCTATCCTTTGCAAGTCCTCGCACCTCCTACGTCGGGCTGTGGGCTTTTCAATACTATCCCTAACGCGGGTTCGCTTGTAATTGATAGTCTTTAAATAGCAATCCTCTCCCTTTTTTTTTAAAAGATATTTAACACTTTGAAATCCTTATAAACAATCATATTCCCTATTAATAAGTTATATTTGCACTCCTATTCTTAATTAGGTAAATGAAAGAATTACAACACTTAAATAAATACTTTTATAAATACAGAACGCACCTTATAATTGGTTCTATTATAACCATTATAGCGCGTTTATTTTTATTGTACACACCACGTTACGTTAAAAAAATTTTTATAGCCATCGAAAAATACTTCGATAAATCGATAGACGAAACCGTGTTCCGGTCAGATTTACTCGAAGCCATCCTCTACATTATAGGAGCAGCAATTATAGCAGCACTTCTTACTTTTTTTATGAGGCAAACCATTATAAATGTGTCGCGTTATATTGAGTACGATTTAAAAAACGAAATTTATGCCCATTACCAAAAGCTATCCTTAAACTTTTATAAAAGCAACCGTACTGGGGATTTAATGAACCGCATTACCGAAGATGTATCGCGTGTTAGAATGTACGCAGGTCCTGCCCTAATGTATAGTATAAATACGCTAGCACTTTTTGTTATTGTTATTATTTATATGGTAAATGCATCGCCAAAATTAACCCTATACACTGTTGTACCGTTACCTATACTATCTATAATAATTTACAAGCTTAGTAAAGAAATACATAAGAGAAGTACAATTGTACAGGAGTACTTATCCAAATTATCCACATTCACACAAGAATCTTTTAGCGGTATTTCTGTAATAAAAGCTTATGGTATAGAGCCGCAAACATCGGTAAACTTTAAAGAACTTGCCAAACAAAGCAAAGAGAAACAAATTAGTTTAGCAAAAGTACAAGCTTGGTTTTTCCCTACCATGATATTACTTATAGGCACCAGTAACTTACTTGTTATTTACATAGGTGGTATGCAATATATAGATGGCGAAATAGAAAGTATCGGTACCATTGCAGAGTTTATTATCTACGTAAATATGCTTACATGGCCTGTAGCAACTGTAGGATGGGTAACTTCCATCGTCCAACAAGCCGAGGCTTCGCAAAAACGTATTAATGAGTTTTTAAAAATTGAACCCGAAATAAAAAACACAGTTACCCAACATACTGAAATTACGGGCGATATTGTTTTTGATAAGGTGTCATTCACCTATGGCGATACTAATATACAAGCCTTAAAAGAGGTTAGCTTTAATATTAAAGAAGGTGAAACTCTAGCTATATTAGGAAAAACAGGCTCAGGAAAATCTACAATTCTCGATTTAATTGGTCGTCTTTACGATATCGATTCAGGTTCTATAACCATCAATACTACCCAAATTGACCAACTTAACTTAAACGATTTACGAGATAGTATTGGTTACGTGCCGCAAGACGCCTTTTTGTTTTCCGACTCTATAAAAACCAATATTAAATTTGGTAAGCAAGATGCCACAGATAACGATGTTATTGAAGCTGCTAAAAACGCGCAGGTACATAAAAACATTGTTAAGTTTAATAAAGGTTACGACACCGTTTTAGGCGAACGTGGTATTACGCTTTCTGGCGGCCAAAAGCAACGTGTTTCTATTGCACGTGCATTTATTAAATCTCCAAAAATATTATTGTTAGACGATTGCTTATCGGCTGTAGATACAGAAACCGAAGAAAAGATATTAAAAAACCTCAGCAAGATCTCTAAAGGAAAAACAGCGGTTATTGTAAGTCATAGAGTTTCATCGGCTAAAAATGCAGATAAAATTATTGTTTTAGACGAAGGGAAAGTGGTGCAACAGGGCACACACGATTCCTTAATTGATGTAGATGGTTACTACAAACATTTATACCTAAAACAACTTAGCGAAACAGGCAACAATACGCCTTAATTATTTAAAACATAAGGATATAGAATTCCGTTTTCATAGAGGTCATTTTTCAAAACAATACAAAAAGCGGCAAAAATAAGAAATATCGCTACCTCTCGATTATTAAATTAAACGCAAAGAAATTTAACAATCGAAAAAGAAAATTCATTATTTATTGGTTTATATCGATTTTTTTTAGATTTTTGATACTATAATTATAAAATAAATTATGAATAACGGTATGATGGAGAAAGAGGAAATTTTTTCAAAAGTATTACGCGCAGGACGACGAACTTACTTTTTTGATGTAAGAGCAACTAAAGCAGAAGATTACTACTTAACGATTACAGAAAGTAAAAAATTCACCAACGACGACGGATCGTTTCACTACAAAAAACATAAAATATATATTTATAAAGAAGACTTCGCAGAGTTTAAAGATATATTAGCAGAAATGACTGATTATATCATTAACGAAAAAGGAGACGAAGTAATTAGTGAACGCCACCAAAAAGATTTCAAAAAGGATTTTGAAGACGACGGCTCTAGAGTTACCGAAGCCGATATTAAAACAGAACACACTGGTAGTTTTACCGATATAGATTTTGATGATATTTAATTATCATTAAAAAAGAACTAAAAAACCACAACTTAACGTTGTGGTTTTTTTTTATAGTTTAACGGCAAGTAATGCAATACATAAACTAATTAAAACATAAGCCACCGCTACGTGCCAACCTAAGGTTAGCAACAGTATTACAAATAAGCTAATTAGCCATAAGGGTGCCAATATAATAACCATAGCAAACCTAAATGTTGCTATAAACTCTATTTCTTTTATTTTGGGTTTTACCATATACCGCCATATTAAAAAAGGTAAAACATAAGCACATTTAAGCAACACTAAAAGCATCGGTTTCAAAACGCTAGAACTAACTACCTTTCCAGCAACACAATTTTGAAGGTTCGATGCTACACAAGTATTTACCGCTTTAGGATTTAAAAAATCAACCTCCAAACGCTTCAAAGCCTCTATTGTAACCTCGTAATTAGCTTTAGGAATATCTGTTGTTAATTGTCCAATTTCAGCTTGTATTTTAGCCTTTAACTTAACTACGGCAGCGTTTCTATCATTTAAATAATATGGTTTTGCTGCAATAGGTTTACCAAAATAAATAGATGCACTATCCGGAAAACTTGTTGCTTCAGCATAATTTACGCCTACAGGAACAAGTTGTAAATCGGCTGTAGGATAAGTTTCTAAAGTTTCAAAAACAATTCTTGTAAAACCTTTACTTAAGGGTCTTACCATTCTTTTTAAACTATGATTACCTTCAGGAAAAATAACCACACTAGCACCATTATTTAAAAGCTTAGAGCAGGCTTCAAAAATAGCTTCGTTATTGGATAATTTCCCCCAACCATCTCTAACTCTATAAACAGGTAGCATTTGAAAGCTCTTTAAAAGTTTTGCAACAAAAGGTTTATTAAAAACCCCTGCTCTTGTTAAAAAATACGAAAACCTTCCGCTTTTAACGGCAATTATCAAAGCATCTAATAAGGCATTTTGGTGGTTGCTTAATAATAAAGCAGGTTTGTTTTTTACAACGTTTTCAATATCATAAACCTTAATGCTTTTAAAATAGAAAAACAGTCCTGTGCCTACATAAGCGCGAATAAAATATAACCACATTAATTTCAAACCTCAACTGTTTTAATTCTTGACCAAAAGAATGCTAAAAGCAAACCAGATATAATATGCCAAATCCCCCAAAAGGCTGCTAAAATAGCCATTCCTCCTAATCCATTAAAAAATGTAAAAATTAATAACAAGCCCAAACCAGAGTTTTGTATGCCGGTTTCAATAGCCAAGGTTTTTTGATTTTGAAAAGATAATTTAAAAGCTCTCGCTACAAGAAAACCAAGTGCTAAAGCCAAAATATTGTGTCCAATTCCTACAAATAACACATGATGGATATAAGTGTTAAAAACATCCAAATTCTTTGAAAACGCAATAATAACAATAGCCACAAACACGACTATGGATAAAGGTTTAAGTAATTTTGATAATTTTATAGCCAATGCCACTTGTTTCATTCTAAACCACATACCTAAAACTAAAGGCAATCCTAAAATTAAAAGCACCAGTTTCACCAACTCCCACGAGTTAAGTTCCACAGTGTTTAATACCTGTGCTGTAGGTTCGTATAACTTACTATAAAAATGAAAATTAAAAGGCGTCATAACCACCGCCAAAAGCGTTGCAAACGCCGAAAGACTAATAGATAATGCTACATTACCCTTAGCTAATTGAGTTATAAAATTAGAAATATTACCACCAGGGCACGCTGCTACCATAAACATTCCTAAGGCAATACTTGGTTGCGGTTCTATGAGTTTTACCAATAAAAAAGTAGCCATAGGTAACAAAATAAACTGAGACAAGATACCTACAAATAATAATTTAGGTTGTTTAACGAGTATTTTAAAATCATTTACAGTAATACCTAATGCCACACCAAACATAACCACTGCAAGCGCGATATTAAGCACCCATAGCCCGTTACTGTCAAAATTAATTTGAACCTTATCTAATTCTTGCATATTTTAATTTACAGGTGTACCGTTTTTAACCTTTACTGCAGGATTTAAAAGTACTACATCATTATCTTTAACAGCGCCTAGAACTAAACATTTACTCATAAATTTTGCAATTTGTTTTTTAGGAAAATTAACCACTGCTATAATTTGTTTATTCAGCAAATCGGACTTTTTATAAAGTGTTGTTATTTGGGCCGAAGATTTTTTAACGCCTAAATCTCCAAAATCAATGCTAAGTTGATATGCTGGTTGTCTGGCCTCCGGAAAATCGTTAACTTCAATAATGGTTCCTACGCGCAAATCGACTTTAGTAAAGTCATCGAAAGTAATTGTGTTTTCCATTTTTTAAAAATACAAATTTTAACGAACTTTGAACAAATCTTTAATATGTCCGATACACCTTCAAATATGCTTCCTTTACATACCGAAGCTCCAGATTTTTCTCTTTTCGATACCGTTTCTGGTTCTGTTTTAAACTTAAGTGAGTTAAAAGGCGAAACCGGAACTGTTATTATGTTTATATGCAACCACTGCCCTTTTGTTATTCATGTAAATTCTGAAATTGTTACTATTGCAAACGCTTACGCGGAAAAAGGCATAGAGTTTATAGCCATTTCTAGTAATGATGCTGTTAATTACCCACAAGATGCTCCAGATAAAATGACGATTCACGCTAAAAAAGAAAATTATCCATTTCCTTATTTACACGATGAAAACCAACAAATTGCAAAAGCCTATGATGCCGCATGCACGCCAGATTTCTATGTATTTAACGAACAATTAAAACTAACTTATAGAGGTCAGTTGGACGATTCTAGACCAGGAAATAACATTAAAGTTACGGGTAACCATTTACGCCATGCATTAGATTGTTTAATTGAAAATAAAGAAAACATGCAATTACAAAAACCGAGTATAGGTTGTAATATTAAATGGAAAAGTTAGAGCTAATTTCGAAACCTAAATATTAAACTTTTAGTAATATTACTCAAACTTTAATTGCCAAATCCCTATATGTTGCCATTCGCCAAATTTAAAACCTACTTCTTCTAAATGCGCAACCTGTTTAAAACCAAACTTCTCATGTAGTTTTATACTAGCCGCATTGGGTATGGTTAAAACACCTAGTACGGTATGAAACTTAGCTTGTTTTAAGAGTTTTAATAATTCTGCATAAAGTGTTGTCCCTATTTTTTTACCATGAGCATTTGGTTTTACATAAACCGTAGATTCTACCACATAATAATAGGCAGGTTTAGGTCTAAACTTACTACCATAAGCATAACCTATAATGGTCTTATCTTCCTCAAAAACTATTATAGGATATTCTGTATTAATAGTTTCTAATTTATGGGTAAATGCTTCTAGAGACAAGGCTTCGAGATCGAATGTTGCCGTGGTATTTAACACATAATAGTTATAAATATCTAGTAATTGTGGTGCATCATTTAAATGAAAAGCTCTTACCATTTACAACCAATCTTTTCGTTTCATTACATTTTCAATGTGTGCGTAATGATGGTTACTATGCCACGCATAAGCACCAATATTATTGCTTAAAAAGACTTCTTTATTAGTTTCAGGATGAATAAAGCATTTATTTAAATCGGCTTCAGATAATGTTTTTAATAAATACACCAACTTAAAATGAATGGCTCTTAAATGCTGTAACGACATGTCTATGGGAGCCAATTTAGAATCAAAAAGTTCTGCCCAACGGTCTTCAAAATAAGCTTTAATAACAGGTTTATCTTCTGTTAATGCCCATTTAAAACGCGTATAACTATGGTGATGACTGTCTGATAAATGATGAACAACTTGCCTAATAGTCCAACCTTCTGGTCTGTATTGGGTATCTAGTTGCTGGTCTGATAACTGTTTTACAAGATTTTCTAAACGATTAGGAAAATGTTCTAAAATAGAGATCCAACTCTCAATATGTTGTTTAGAAATGTTTGTTGGACAATCAAACTGCCCTATTGGATATTTAAGATTTTGCAATTCTTGTTTTGTCATAGAAACAAATATATAGAATTGCTAAGAAACTTCGGCAAGTCTTTTTTCAACAAAGTTTAGAGCTTCGTAAATGGAATTAAAATGCTTAATTTTTTTAGGAAAAAATAGTTTCTCAATCATGGTATTCAAAATCCCAGATCTGTTTTGAGACACCACGCAATAGGCTTTTAAATTATAGCTTTGTTTAAAAAACTTTAACCAATCCATAGCTTGAACCGAGTAAGAGTTTATTCTATTGGATATAAACACCAAATCGTCGCCTCTACTGCCCGTAGCAGAAAAAACATCTTTTACAATTTTTTGAGCATGCTCATCCCAACCAAAATCTACATCTTCCTTTACCTCCGAAACCACACAATTTTTAAAAATAAAGACATCTCCAAAAGAATAATTAAACTCTTTAAGCACTTCAGAATATAATTCGGTTTCCTTTATACTAACCATCATGTTAATTATAATTTAGCAGTAAAATAAGTTTTTTTAATGACACAAAGTTTCATTATTACCTAAAATAAAGAAAAAGCACCTTATATAAGATGCTTTTTCGATAACATGTAAAATACTTAAGTTATATTTTAGCTTACGCCCATTAACTCAACATCAAAAATTAAAGTAGCATCTGGTGGTATAACGCCTCCAGCACCTGCACTTCCGTAAGCTAAATGGCTAGGAATTACAAAACGTGCTTTATCGCCAACTTTTAATAATCCAATACCTTCATCCCATCCTGGAATTACTTGACCAACTCCTAAAGGAAAATCTATAGGAGAGTTACGTTTGTAAGACGAATCAAAAACAGTTCCGTCAGATAATTGACCTTTATAATGCACAGAAACCGTTTGTCCTTTTTCTGCCTTTACACCATCTCCTTTTTGAAGAATTTGGTAACGTAAACCACTTTCAGTTTTATCAAAACCAGCAGCTAACTTGTTTAATTCAGCTTCGGCAGCGGCTTTAACTTCTGCTTCTCTTTTTTCTCTAGACCCTTCAAAAGTTCTAAAAGCTTCAATTGGATTAAATGCCTCGGCATCTGCTCCTACTCTTACAATTTCTAAGCTATCAATTTTATCGCCTTGAGCAATAGCATCAACAACATCTTGCCCTGTAACAACTTTACCAAAAACAGTGTGCTTACCATCTAACCAAGCAGTTTCAACGTGAGTTATAAAAAACTGACTTCCGTTAGTTCCTGGTCCTGCATTAGCCATAGATAATACTCCTGGTCCGTCGTGTTTTAAATCTGGATGAAACTCATCGTCAAACTTATAACCTGGATTTCCTGCTCCAGACCCTTGTGGACATCCACCTTGAATCATAAAATCTGGAATAACTCTATGAAACTTTAAACCATCATAATATGGTGTTCCTTGAGGTTTAACCGAGTTTTCTAAGTTTCCTTCTGCTAAAGCTACAAAATGACCAACTGTTCCTGGTGTTTTTGTATACTCTAGGTTTACAAGAATTTCTCCTTTTGTAGTATTAAATTTTGCGTATATTCCGTCTTGCATTGTTCTAATTTTTAAGATGTGCAAAGATAGGAAAGTTAGTTAAAAGTTCTTACCAAAGGAATACAAGTTTTAGAAATGCTTAACATATCGCTTTCGCGGAAAGCATAGCGTACCAAAAACAAACTTCTTTACACTTGCGTTGTATGTTTTTAAAATGGATTAAATGAAAGATTACTACTGAAGCTTAAAGTAAATCTTGTAAAGCAGGCTCTAAATAATTGTACTTAAAAGAAAATCCTTTATTCACTATATTTTTAGAACTTACCCGCTGACTTTCAAATAATAATATATGCATTTCTCCTAAAACCAACTTCATTAAACCTTTTGGAATGTTAGGCATAAATAAAGGTCTAGATAAAACATTGGCAGCCGCTTTTGTTAACTCGGTATTAGAAACCGGGTTTGGAGCAACACCATTGTAAACACCAGGTAATTTATGTTCTAAAACATATAAAAACAGGTTAGCTAAATCTTGAATATGAATCCATGATTGCCATTGCTTACCAGAACCAAATGCCGAACCTACTCCTAGTTTTATAGGTTTAACCATTTCCTTGAGCGCGCCACCTTTGTTTGATAGCACAAGGCCAATCCGGATTTTAGAAACGGGAATATTAAGCGCTTCAAAGCCATCGATAGCTTGTTCCCAAACAGACACGACTTGCCCTAAAAAGGATGTGCTAATTTCGCTAGAAGATTGATCGTAATACTTTGTTAGCGAATCGGGATAAATACCAATAGCACTTGCCGAAACCACATGTTTAACAGTATGTTTTATGGATTTTAATGTACTTATTAATAAAGTTATAGTCTCTGTTCTACTAGAAAGAATTACTTTTTTATAACTAGACGTCCACCGTTTAGAAATAGTTGCTCCAGCTAAGTTTATTATAGCATCGACACCATCAAAACAATTGGCATCGATCTCTTTTGTTTTAGGATTCCAATAGAACCCTTTATAATTTTCTTTTTGGACAATTTTAGATTTGCTAGTTGTTAAATAGTTGACTTTTATCTCCTTTTCATGACAAAGCTTAACTATTTCACTACCAACTAAACCTGTAGCTCCTGTTATTAAAACGCGCATTTTTCTTTTTTTATTAAAGTTACAAAATGCATAATCAATGTACTAGCGTTTTATATAAGGTTTAACACATTTATAGGTGGAAGACGGAAGTTCGAAGTTGAAAGACCGAAGACTCGAGGCTAAAAAATCAAAACCCCAAAAACTTTTTGCTATAAACCGCTAACTAAATACTGCTTACTGTTGACTGTTGACTGAGGACTGCATACCGCAAACTACTTACTAGCCCTTAACATTTCGCGTTTTCCTGGAGGCCCGGGAAGTCTTTCTACTTTAAACCCTACAGCTTGCATGGCTCTACGCACGCTACCTTTGGCCGAATACGTTACTAAAACGCCCTTTGGCTTTAAGGCTTTAAACATGATTTCGAAAATATCTTCTGTCCATAATTCGGGTTGAACACGTGCACCAAAGGCATCAAAATAAATGATATTATACTCCTCAACATCCTTTATTTCCGAAAAAAATTGCTGCCGCTTGGTTAATGTAAAATCATCCATTATTTTATGAGCTTCTTCCCAAGTGGTGCTATGAAGCTTATTGAAAAGTATATCGCTGTTTTCGGTTTGTAAGGTTTTGGTATAATTAAGCGCATCGATTTCCTGAGGAGAAACTGGGTAAGCTTCCACGCCAGTATAATTTATATGTAAGCCTAGTTTTTGCGCTTCTATTAAGGTAATAAAAGCATTAAGCCCAGTACCAAAGCCAATTTCTAGAATACCTATAGTTTTAGATTCTGAATCTGTTTCTTTACTGCAATATAATGTATTGTAATGCTGTAACCCATGTTTAATAAATACATGATTAGCCTCTTGTATAGCGCCATGTATGGAATGGTATTGCTCGTTCCATTCTGGAATTTGTATGGTGGTCGAGCCATCGCCTGTTATTATTATTTCGCGTTTCATGGGGTTATAGTATTAATATTATAATTATATTTTTTAATACTCGCTTCTATTTTGATGTTTGCATGACCCAATGATAGCAAATAAATAGAACTGACAGGTTGAGCATAGGTTTTAGCAAAAGGTTGCGTTAGGGATTGTAATGAAAAGCCCACAGCCCGACGTAGGAGGTGCGAGGACTTGTAATGAAAAGCCCGACCCTTGTGGTAACGCCCAAAGTATTATTAGATTATTGCGCCACTAAAACGCCATCGGCCTCGAAGGAATATGTACGTTTTGGAGTGGTTATTGCGGCAATGTCTTGAGGTGATTTTCCAGCGTCTTCGGCGTAATGCCTTTGCTCATCTACAGACACCTCGGTTACAAATGCCTTTCCGTTTATTATAACTTGCTTACCCTTAATGTCTTTCGGCACAAAAAAACCGTAGTCTTTAAATTTAACCATGACCTCGTTTTCGTTGTCTAGATTTAAACGCATCCAACAGCCTTTGGCTTGACAAACATCGTTAACCGTTGCTATAATTTTAGAGTTAATACTATCGCCACTCTTCATGGTTTTATAATGTGCCGCCATAGAAGTTGCTGCAATAGCATCGTTAGGAATTATGGCTTCTCCGAATGATGCATATTCTACTTTTTCTTGTTTTACGGTATTTTTAACCTCTTCCTTGTTTTTATTATTGCAAGAAATTAACATTAAAACGCATATTATTACTAAAGAAATTGACTTCATAGAACAAATATTTCGATTTTATTGGATTTGTGTAAATATACCGCTTTTTTAAAAACGTTTTTCTTTAAATTTGTATTAACAAATAACTTGGAATATGAATTCTATAATCAACGACATCGAGATTATAAAGACTAAAACCTCGAAAATTAACGAGGTAGATTTTGACAACTTAAAGTTTGGAAGTGTTTTTTCTGACCATATGTTAGAATGCAATTTTAAAGACGGAAAATGGCAAGCGCCAAAAGTACTGCCTTACCAACCTATTGTGTTGGATCCATCGGCTAAAATTTTTCATTATGGGCAGTCTATTTTTGAAGGCATGAAGGCTTATAAAGATGTGGATGAAAATGTCTGGTTATTTAGACCATTGGATAATTTTAAGCGTTTGAATATTTCGGCTAAACGTTTGGCAATTCCAGAATTACCTGAAAACTATTTTATGGATGGTTTAAAGGCGCTTTTGGAGGTTGACCAAGAATGGATTCCTAAAAAAGATGGAAGCTCGCTATACATAAGACCATTTGTATTTGCTTCTGGTAATGGTTTTCATGCATCGCCTGCCGATGAGTATAAATTTATTATTTGTACTGCGCCTTCTGGGGCTTATTTTGCTGGTGAAGTTCGTGTATTAATTGAAGAAAAATACTCGCGTTCTGCTAATGGTGGAGTTGGTTTTGCTAAGGCTGGTGGTAACTATGCTGGTCAGTTTTACCCAACGCAATTGGCTATTGGTAAAGGTTACCAACAGGTAATTTGGACCGACGATAATACACACGAGTATATTGAAGAGGCTGGTGCGATGAATATTTTTATTCGCATTAACGATACTTTAATTACTGGACCTACAAGCGATAGAATTCTTGATGGTATTACTCGTAAAAGTATTATTGAACTTGCTAAAAAGGAAGGTATAAACGTTGAAGTTAGAAAAATAACGGTTAGCGAAGTGGTTGAGGCCGCCAAAAACGAATCATTAAAAGAAATGTTTGGAGCTGGTACTGCTGCTGTAATTTCTCCAATAGCCGGATTTGGTTATAAGGATGAAGATTATGAACTACCTAAGTTTGATGATACATATGCTAGTTTCTTGAAAAAGCGTATTACAGATATACAAACTAATAAAGCCGAAGATATTTTTGGATGGCGTTATAAGGTTTAACCTTTATAAGTTACATATAAAATAAGGGGCCTCTAAAATTAATATTTTAGAGGCTCTTTTTATTTCTAGTTTAGACTTTCTATTTACTATTAAACTCTATATTTTTTTCAGCCAGCCATTTTTAATTCCAAATCTCATTTGATTCAGTCAAAATCATAGGGTCTTTATCTGTAATTAATATTGTTTGCTCGTGCTGAGTTACATATCCACCTTTATTACCTACCAAAGTCCAACCATCGTTTAATTCCACTGCAACAGTCGATTTTGTAGAAATGAAAGTTTCTATTGCAACCGTTGTGTTTTTCCTAAACCTTTCATGATTTGTTTTAACTCTGTAATTTAAAATATTTTCTGGTGCTTCGTGTAGACTTCTTCCAACCCCATGTCCTGCTAAATTCTTTATGACTTTAAACCCTGACTTTTTTGCTTCAGTTTCAATTATTAGTCCAATGTCAGCTATTTTCACCCCTCCCTTTATGTTAGTGATAGCTTTTTTTAAAATGTCTTTAGAAGCATTTACAAGAGATTGATGGTTATATATGTCTTTTCCAAGAACAAAAGAACCTCCATTATCTGACCAAAAACCATTCAATTCGGCCGAAACATCAATATTTACTAAGTCGCCTTCTTTAAGTATTTTATATTCCGATGGAATTCCGTGAGCAACTTCTTCATTTACGCTTATGCAAGTATAACCAGGAAAATCATAAGTTTCATAAGGTGCCGATTTAGCTCCGCACCTTTTTAAAATCTCACCACCATATTCGTCCAAATCTTTGGTTGACATACCAACTTTGGCGTATTCTCTCATTAATTTTAGTGTCGTTCCAACAACTTCACTAATTTTTTTCATTCCGATTAACTCTGATTCTTTTGTTATCGACATTTCGTTTAATATTACTTTTCTCTTTTTAATCTTACAGATGTTGCTCCTACTAAAGGTCTTACTCCGTTTAAACCATTATCGGTATAACTTGCTTTAAGAACCAATACATTATCGTCTTTTGAAGTGCTTGGTGTTATACTACCTTCTTGAGGTAATGATTTTTTATCGCCACTATTTTTTACCAACGACATAATATACGTTGCTATTTGTCTTGTTTCATCGCTAGAAATACTTGGATGTATAGGCATCATAACTTCGCCCCAAACGCCACCGCCACCATTCACAATTTTATTTTGTAAATACGGAATAATTTTTTTCTGGCGTTTATATTTTTGAGCTACGGCCAAGTAACTTGGCCCTATTGATGCTTCTTTTTCTTTGTGGCAGGCTTTGCAATCCATGGCTTGAGTTAAGGCTTTGCCTGTAATTTCGGCAGAGACTTCTTGATGTCCAAGTGCTACATTAGCTTCGTCCAAGCCTTCTAAATAATCAACCGACACAAAAATATTATCAGGGTTAATATCTGTATTGCCATCGGGATCGGTTACTGTTACTTTATACTTTATAGGTTTCCCTGAGGTAAAGGTTGATGTGTTTCCATCCAACAAATCGATATTAACTACAGGTGTTGAATTTCCTGCAACTATTGAAGATAAATTGGTATGCGTTATGCCGCCTTTATCATCCTTAACATCTAAAGCAACATTGTACTCACCAATATTGTTGTAAGTATAAGTTATTTCAGGCTCTGTGGTTTCTTTGGTTTCCCCATTACCTAAATCCCACAAAAAAGTTATACTATCACCATCGCGATCTATAGCTTTGGCTTTAGCTGTAACGGTTAACGGTATGGTTCCTGAATTTTTATTGACGGTAACGTTTTCAATTACTGGCGGTCTGTTGCCCGCATTATAAGCAATATAACCTAAAGACGAATTAAGGTTATGGCTATACCACCCGCTTCCATACTCTAAAATATAAAGTCTTCCATTTGGACCAAGTTCCATATCCATTGCCGAATTAATTTCCACATGTGGAGCAAAAGGTTCCATTTTATTAAAGCTACCATCTTCAAAATTGGTAATAGCCATCATCCAACCACGTACCCAATCGAATACAATAACTTTACCGTCGTAGTACTTTGGTAATCCGCCACCGTTAGGATACAAATCTGAATAATAGGTTGGACCAGCCATAGCATTTCGCCCACCGGTACCTAATTGCGGAAAATCGCCAGACTTAGCATAAGGGTAATACACAAAAGCAGGCATAGCCTCTGGTAATATTTTAAGTCCTGTATTGTTTCTAGAATCGTTTACGGGTTTACTAGGATTAAAGGTAATACCACTTTCTCCGGTTTCATAATCATAATCCACATACGGAATGTTATTCGCTATAAACAGCGGCCATCCAAAATTACCCGCTTTTTGAGCTTGCCCAAACTCATCGTAACCTTTTGGTCCACGATTTTTAAAATCGTCTTTTCTAGAGTCTGGACCTACTTCGCCCCAATATAAATAGCCTTTTTTAGGATCTATGGAAATACGGTATGGATTACGGTGTCCCATGGTATAAATTTCTGGCTTTGTTTTTTCAGTGCCTTCAGCAAACAAATTGCCTTCTGGAATACTATAACTACCGTCTTCATTCACTTTAATTCTTAAAATTTTACCTCTTAAATCGTTTGTGTTTCCAGATGAACGCCTGGCATCATATTGTTCATGCCCTGGTATATCGTTTAATGGCGCATAGCCACTACTTACGTATTCTACATTTTTCTCGTTAAAAGGTGTTGTATTATCTCCGGTTGAAAGATATAGTAATCCATTAGCATCAAATGCAATAGAACCTCCTGTATGGCAACAAATTTCTCTATCTGAATTGACGTCTAAAATAACTTGCTCTGATGCCATATCAAATACATCATCCTTAAACTTAAATCGAGATAAGCGGTTTACCCATGCATCACCTGTTGGGCTATAATACACGTAAATCCAATTATTGGTAGCGTAATTAGGGTCTTTCTGCAAACCCAAAACACCTTCTTCTGCGTTTACTTTAGGTGTGTTTAATGTTTTATGGTAAACATCTAAAGTGGCAACATCAATTAATTCTTTAGTTGCATCCTTGTATAATTTAATTCCTCCTCTACGTTCTGCAACAAGTACATCGTTATTTGGTAAAACTGTCATTTCTGTAGGTTCAAAAAAATCACCTTCTTTCAACGTTACTTTCGAAAAACGATCGGCATCTGGAGGGATTTGAGTCGTAGATTTGCTATAATCTAGATTTTCATTTTTCCCGATTGCATATTGAATACCTCCTAAAATATGCTTTAAGAAATCTGGTTCTTCAAAACTTTCAGCAGTATGCCCTCCACCAGTGTAAAATGCACGTCCACCATCATAATCATGATACCAAGCAATAGGATGAAAATCGCCATTTTCTCCACCTTTATAAGACGACTCATCCAGCGTTAATAGTACATTAACATCTGGGTTCATGTTTTTGTAGTTATACAATTCATCGGTTCTATGCCAAATAGTATCTTTTAAATGCTTGTTTGCTATAAAATTTTTATCTTTTACAATAAAATCGGCTTCTGGAGTGCCTCGTGGATGACTTAAAAATTGAGCGCCCGCTAATTTTGTATACCAACCCCAATCGTATTCCGTATCGGTTGCTGCATGAATACCAACGTAACCTCCACCTGCTTGAATGTATCGCTCGAAGGCTGCTTCTTGTTTATTATTTAAAACATTTCCTGTAGTACTTAAAAATATAATGGCACTATAGTTTTTTAGATTATCGTCGGTAAATAAATCGGCATTTTTTGTGGTATCTACATCAAAACCACTTTCTAAGCCTAGTTTATTAATGGCCGCTATTCCTGCTGGAATTGATTTGTGTTTGTAACCCGAAGTTTTTGAAAACACTAATACTTTTGCTACACCATCTCTTTTATTACTGCAACTGCTAATAATAAAACCGAATACAATAATTAAAACAACAACAATTTTTTTCATTTAAAATATATTTATATTCATTAATAACTTTATTTCAACTTATAAGTTTAGTAAAAATTATTTATCTAAAATAGCTTTTATATTTGGTTTAAAGTAATTTGGTCCTTTTAATACTTTTCCATCTTCGCGATAAATAGGTTCGCCATTTTCACCTAATTTACTCATATTACTACGTTGTATTTCCTCAAAAACTTCTTCTATTTTATACTGCATACCATGTTCTATAATGGTGCCACATAAAATGTAAAGCATATCGCCTAGAGCATCGGCAACCTCAACTAGATCATTATTATTTGCGGCATCAAAGTATTCTTCATTTTCTTCTTTCATTAGCTTGAAACGCAAGGTGTTTTTGTCTATCCCTAAATCGGCCTTAGGGGTTTCTCTGTGCCCTATTTTAAAAGCGGTATGAAATGCTTTTACATCTTCGATTTTATTTTTCATAAATAATTTTAATTTTTCATTTCCGTAAAGATGAAAATCTCATCCTGTTTTCATTAAATTTGCATAAAAGTAACCATATGTTTAGTAAAGGTCAAATCATTTTCGGAATTATATTCTTCATAGCGTTCGCTATTGTTATTGCCTACACTTACCGAAAGGACTTTAAACTACATAAGCGTTTTTATAGTGGTAGTATTTGGGTTTTAGTTGCCTTTATTGGTTTTATATTAATGATTTCGGCTATAAAGTTTTTCTTTAAATAGACCTTTTCTACCTGTTTAAATACTATTCATCGATTATATTATTAGTTGAAAAACATTTTGTTTTAAATTAAAAATCTCCCTTAGATTATTTTTTAGCATAGGTGGTTTCGCCTCCTATTTTTTTGTGTATGCTAAACTTAATAATCTTAATTATGAAACAACTTTTACTTTCTAAACATTTTCAATTTTTTCGAAACATAAACTTAATATTAAATTCACTCTATTTACCTTAAATTCTTTTAGCTTACCGAAATAACTAAAGTGAAATTCAAAACGATTTTATTATTTCCACGCTCTATTAAAAACACAAACACACTATTATTCAGCACATTAAAACATTCTTAAACAAAATCCCTCATGTAGCGGTTTTCTATTTTAATATTTATTGTATGTTTGAAAGCTATAATTAACCAAACCAATTAAAAATGAAAAAACTAAATTTAAATCTTTTAGTATTATTAATTTTAACTATTCCAAACCTAGTTAAAGCCCAAAGTTATGTTGGGCATTCCGTAGACAATTATTCAGGTGTACACGGATTAATTTCAAACCCATCTAATGTAGTAGACTCTAGAGTTAAAACCGATGTAAACTTGTTTTCTGCAAGTGTTTTTGGCGGAAGTGACTACTTCGGAATAAATGTAGGCGATGTAATTAAATCTGATGGCGGTTTCGATTTTGAAGCTGATGCTGAAAAGTTTCCATCTAATGCCAACAATTTCTTTTTAAATGCCGATATATTAGGCCCTTCGTTTATGTTTAACCTTACTCCAAAAAGCAGTATTGGTATGGTAAGCAGAGTTCGAGCCTTTTTTAATATTAATAATATTAGTGGAGAACTTTATGAAAACCTAGCCGATAATTTTGATACCGACGAAGATTTTATTTTTGACTCCCAAAACCTAACAGGAACCATACATGCTTGGGCCGAAGTAGGCTTAGTATATGGTCGTGTATTTATGGATAAAGAACAAAACTTCCTAAAAGGTGGTGTAACTTTAAAATACCTGCAAGGTGCAGGAGGCGTATTTATAAACAGTCCTAGCTTTACGGGTAATTACAACGCTAATGACGAAACCCTTACTACAACAGGATCCTTACAATATGGTATAAGTCAAGACTTTGATAATGACGATATTGAATTTAACAATTTAACTTCAGGTTTTGGAGCAGATGTAGGATTTACTTATGAATTTAGACCTAGCGTAGATTTAGATTCAGTATCAAGAAAGGATAACAAATACAAATTAAAGATTGGGCTTTCTATAACAGATATAGGTTCTATAGATTATAAAGAAAGTGTTGTAACCACTTATGATTTAAATGCTACAGCAGATGCATCAGATTACGATGAGGATACTGAAGATTTTTTAGATAATAATTACACAAGCACCGAAGAAACTATTGCTCAAAAAATAAACCTACCTACCGCGTTTCACTTTTTAGCAGATTATAACATTAACAATAAACTTTATGTGAGCTTACAAACCAACTTATCGTTAGTAAAGAAAAACACAGCAAGTGGTAATAACATTATTAATTCTGTAACCATAGCGCCTCGTTTAGAAACCAAATGGTTTAGCATCTATTCACCGGTAAGCTTTAGGCAATATGGAGATTTTGCTTGGGGTGGTGGCATAAGATTAGGACCATTAATGGTTGGTTCTGGATCAATACTATCTAATCTACTTTCCGACACTACAAAAACCACAGATGTTTATTTAGGTTTAAAAATTCCTATATACCAATAAACTAAAACATTATAAATATTTAAAATCCCCTTTAATGGGGATTTTTTTGTTTCTAGATTAAACTTAGTTAGAGTTTCAATAACCTATAAAATGACAGCAATAAAACCGATTATAAAAAAAATGTGTTTTTTACACGCAACCTTTTAAAGTTATTAGCATCTAGTAATTACTAAACCATACTAAAATGAATATTATATTAATTATTAGTGCTCTAATTGTTTTTAACGTCATCTTATTAGTTTTTAGTGTAAATAAAAAAACGGAGCCTTAATTACCCTTTTTTATCGATGATTTTTTTTATGTTTTTGCGATGTATTTTAAGCATGCATTCTTAAACGTTATAAATATCTTTTTAAAACTTTATTATTTACTTGTTTTAAATATAATTCTATTATTTTTTTAGTGTTAATAAATACCGTAAACACTAATTTAAACCAGGTAGTTTTTTTAGCATCATGTATTTATTTTAGCCTTAGTACATCAATTATTAAACGAAATAAAACCTTAAACCAGCAATCCATCTATCGGCTTTATTTAGTCATTTTTCTTAAAATTCTTTTAAGTAGTAAAAATCATTATATTTGATTATTAAAATCTCTCAAATAATTAATATGAAGGCTGCTAAATACATTTTATTTTTACTACTAATTGCTATAATTGGTTTAGCCATTTATATTGCTGTACAGCCTAATAATTTTGAAGTTTCACGAACAAGAACTATTAATGCTCCTGCAGCAGTAATTTATAATAACGTTATAGATTTTAAAAATTGGGAAGCTTGGTCGTCTTGGGCAGAAGCAGATTCAGAAATGACCATTACACTTGCCGAACAAACCAAAGGTGTTAATGGCGCTTACTCTTGGGAAGACAAAGATGGCATTGGAACCATGAAAACTACAGAAACCCTACCAAACAAATCGATACAACAAGAAATGCAATTTGCAGATTTTCCTGCATCGGATATTTCGTGGCTTTTTAAGCCTAACCAAAATGGATCTACCGATGTTACTTGGACTATAACCGGCAAAGATTTACCTTTTAGGTTTAAAGCCTTCGCAACTTTTACGGGCGGTATGGAAAAACAAATTGCACCTCATTACGAGCGTAGTTTAGAAAAACTAGATAGCATTGTACAAGAAAGCATGAAGGTTTACACCATTAATATTGATGATATAACCGAGTATGGTGGCGGATTTTACTTGTATAAAACCACATCGGCTACCAAAACGAACATAAGCCGAGTAATAGGTAAACAATTTGGCGAAATTATGAGTTACATGTCTCAAAACCATATTGTTGCTAATGGTATGCCGTTTACCATTTATAATGAAATGAATACCGAAAACGGTAGTGTAATAATGAGTAACGCTATACCTGTAAGAGACCGTGTAATTGTAAACGACACCAGTGAGGTGTTATGCGGCTATATACCAAAAACAACGGTTTTAAAAACAACATTAAAAGGAAATTACTCAAACTTACCAGAAGCTTGGACATCTACAATGGAGTATTTGGCTGCAAAAAACCTTGAACAGTCAGATTTAAAACCTTTTGAAATTTATGCCAACGATCCTGGTGAATTTCCTAATCCGGCCGATTGGATTACAGAAATTTATATCCCAATAAAATAACATATGAAACACATTTTATTGGTTTTTTTAGGTGGTGGTTTTGGTAGTAGTTTACGTTACATTATTGGCAAATACCTAAACAACCCCGAAACAGGAATTCCTTATGGCACTTTTGCGGCTAATATTTTAGGAAGCTTATTAATTGGCATTATTTTAGGTTTAGCGGCAAAAAACAATGCCCTATCTCAAAGCCATACATTATTGTTAGCCACAGGTTTTTGCGGTGGCTTTACAACCTTTTCTACCTTTGCTTACGAAAACCATGTATTTCTAAAATCTGGAGATTTTACAAGTTTTGCTGTGTATACTATTGCTAGTTTTGTTATAGGCTTTTTGGCGGTATTTGCAGGAATGTATTTGGTTAAATAAACACTTGACTTTATAAAAAATTTCGACTAACTTCGTTTAACGTCGGATATAAAGCATTAAAACGATTTCATATCCGTAAAAACATTGCCAATAATGCGAGAGTAAGTAAGCGTAAATAACAACAAGTAATATATTCTACGAAATTCTGTAAAATTTGAATTATCAAAAGTCCATAGCAGTCCTTCCTTTCGTCAATATGAGCAGTGATATTGATAACGAATATTTTTGCGATGGAATTACTGAAGAGATTATAAATGCACTTACAAAAGTTGACCAACTAAAAGTTATCGCAAGAACCTCATCTTTTGCCTTTAAAGGTAAGGACATTGATATTAGGGAAATTGGTAAACAATTAAACGTAAACACAATACTTGAAGGGAGTATAAAGAAATCTAACGATAAGGTTAGAATAACTGCGCAATTGATAGATGTTAGTGATGGTATACATTATTGGTCTAAAAAATATGATAGAGATCTGGTAAACATTTTCGATTTAGAAGATGAAATAAGTTTAGCAATTGCTGACGAAGTAAGAAACAATTTTGGGCATTTTGAAGTGCAAGATCATTTAATAAAACAACCCACAAATAATATTGAAGCTTACCAATTGTTTTTAAAAGGACGTTCATTACAATTAAAATGGACACCCGAAAGCATAAAAGAGGCTATTACATTTTACAACCAAGCCATTGCGCTAGATAAGAATTATGCAAAAGCATATTATGCCAATTTGCAATGCTATGGCTTATTGGCAATGTGGGGGTATATGCCTTATAAAGAAGCAATGGATTTAGCAATTAGTAATTTGTTGATCGCCAAAGAAATAGACACCTCTTTACCAGAATATCCATTATCTTTTGTAGGTAAGTTTTTCTGGGAAGAATGGGATTTTAAAAATGCTTACCTACATATAAACAAAGTCTTAGAGATAAACCCAAATCACATAGATGGTTTAGAGGCGATGGCAGAATTATGTATTGCGCTCGGTTTTTTTAATATAGCGTTACAATATGCCAACAAATTATTAGAGGTAGATCCGCTTTCGGCGAACAATCATTACACCTTAGCTCATATTTACTACTACCAACGTCAATTTGATAAAGCATTAAAAGCAATCAACTACGCGTTAACGTTGAACTCTCACCTAGAATTGGCACATCATTTAAAATGCTTTTGTTTAATATGGCTTAACAAAAAGCATGAGTTTATTACTCATATTCAAAACTCTACACTCATCGAAGAAAAAGAAATGCTGTTTAACCTTATCAATGATAATGCAATTACAGTTCCGCAACAAATTATTGATAAATGGAATATAAATAGCCATAATCAAACGATGCTAGTACCCTATGATGCATTTATTTTAAGCAACTCAAATCATAGCGATAAAGGGTTTTTACGTTTAAAGGAAATGATTAATCACAGACGAGGTCAAGTCATCAACTTTAGGCAAGAACCTTTTTTTAAACGCTTGCAAAATTTCGATGGATTTTTTGAATTGCATCAGTCAAATTTAGTTGTAGAAGATGTGAAACCCCTTCAACAAGCGCAAGAAGAACCATCTTCAATTCTATTGGATAACCAACAAATAGAAGGCCTTAAGGTAAAACTGCTCTCTTATTTTAAGGAAGACGAACCGTATTTAAATCCGCAATTAACATTAAAATTTGTAGCAAATGTTTTAGGGTTAAATACAAATAAAATGTCTTATTTAGTTAACCAAGCATTTGATGTTAATTTCAATGACTTTGTCAATTCGTATCGTTTAAATCATTTTAAAAACATAGCTTTAGATCCTAATAATGCACACCTAACCATTCTTGGATTGGCTTATGATAGTGGCTTTAATTCTAAAAGTGTATTTAATACCTACTTCAAAAAAACAGAGGGCATTACTCCTAAAGCTTGGTTAAAAACCAATTCGTAGCAAATCTTATTCAGTTCGTTTCATATTATAATTCAGAACGATTGCTTTAGTTATCTGATGAATCTTTGCATCATCATTTAATTAATAATCAAAAAACGAACAGTTATGACAACTTTACACAAAACTTTAGTAGCATTTATGGTAACTACCATAATACTTTTTACATCTTGTTCAACAGATGATGACAACAACGCACAACCAAACAATTACACAACGGTTGAAAATTTACTAACTGAAATTGATTTTCAAGGGTACGCCATTGTAACCAAAAACGGAAACGATTTAGTGAGACAAGGATTTAGACTAGCAAACCAAACCACAGCTTTGGCACAAGATTACAATCTTGATTATCGCATCGGGTCAGTGAGCAAAACATTAACCGCAGCTGGCATTGTCCAATTAAAACGTGATGGCTTAATCAATAGTTTTAATCAAACTTTAGATGAATTTGACCCTGAATTTCCAAACGGTAGTCAAATTAGTATTGCACAATTATTATCGCATCATTCGGGTATTCCAAATTATCAACTTATCGTAGAGGAGGCTTACAATCAAGGAGAAACTTTGGATGAAGAAGATATATATGAAGTAATCAAAGAATTAGTTACTGAAAATGGTCTCGATTTTACACCAGGTTCAAGTAAACAATACAGCAACTCAAACTTTCTTATTGCTGCTTTATTAATTCAAGAAGTATCTCAAATGTCTTACCACGACTATATTCAACAAAAAATACTTACACCTTTACAAATGACGGCTACTTATAAAGGCACAAATATAGTAGATGAAAATACACACGCTCAAGGCTATTTAAATGGTAGTGCGAATAGCACCTATCCAATGACAATCGCTTTTGGTGCAGGCGATTTTAGTAGTACCCCAAAAGATATGGAAACTTGGGTAAATGCAGTAAAAAACAGTTGGTTTTCAGAGGCTGAAAAAGCCGAAATATTTACTCAAAACGTACCAAGCGGTTATACCGATTTTGGCTTGGGTTGGTTTACCACCCAAGAAGGAAATACAGCAATGTATTGGCACGGTGGTGATATTAATGGCTATTGGAGTATGATTGGTTTTATTCCGGAATTTGATGCTACAATTGTACTATTAAGCAATCAACAAGACGATACAGGTATGCAACGCAATACCATTATTGAGCAATTATTAACAAATGAGTTTAATTAAAATCATAGTAAACTTATAGTAATGAAACATACCAACATATTATTAGCAGGAGCTACAGGGTATTTGGGTAGTTATTTGTTGAAAGCATTAATCGAAAATAAAAATCAAGTTCTTGCCATTGTACGAAATCCAAAAAAACTAAAAAATGATAATGAAAATTTTTTAGAGGTTAAACAAGCTAAAGTCACAAAACCTGATACCCTAAAGGATATCTGTAAAGGTATTCATACCGTAATTTCTACCGTAGGTATTACCAGACAAAAAGATGGACTTACCTATATGGATGTCGATTATCAAGCCAATATGAATTTACTTGAAGAAGCTAAAAAAGCAGATGCAAAGCATTTTGTTTATGTTTCCGCCATCAACGGAGACAAATACCGACACCTGAAAATTTTTGAAGCCAAAGAAAAATTTGTCGATGCCTTAAAAGCTTCAGGGCTGAACTATACCATAGTGCGGCCGAATGGATTTTTCTCGGATATGAAAGATTTTTTGCACATGGCTAAATCGGGTCGGGTCTATTTGTTTGGATCAGGTCATCAAAAATTTAACCCAATTCACGGTAAAGATTTGGCAACATTTATTGTGGACAATGTAGAGGAAACCAATAAAGAATTAACCATAGGAGGTCCCGATGTGTTAAGTCTGAATGAAATTAGTGAATTAGCTTTAAATACATTGAACAAACCCATAAAAATCATTCATTTACCAGATTGGATGCGAAAACTAACTATTAGGAGTTTAAGAACATTTACCTCTGTTAAAACCTATGGTCCTATTGAGTTTTTTCTAACCTTAATGGCAGAAGATAATATTGCACCAACGTATGGCCATTATTATTTAAAAGACTATTTTAGGAAAGAAGCTAATAAACTAGAAATATGAACATTCCAGATCCAAATACCGTTTTTCCATTAGCAGACTACAATAAGCTTTGTTTTCTAAAAAACATCATTAAGAATCCGAATATTATCGTGGGTGATTTTACCTATTACGATGATGTTGAAGATGTGTCTAACTTTGAAAAGAACGTCAAATACCATTTCGATTTTATAGGAGACAAACTCATTATTGGGAAATTTTGTATGATTGCTTCAGACGCTACATTTATTATGAATGGAGGTAATCATTTAGCCAAAGCCACATCTGGTTACCCATTTGCCATTTTTGGTGGTGCTTGGCAAGATGCTATGAAAGGCAAAACCTATCCAACAAAAGGAGATACTATAATTGGTAATGATGTATGGATTGGTCACGATGCTA
The DNA here is from genome assembly GCF_046736315.1 of Algibacter sp. AS12. Classification (NCBI taxonomy): domain Bacteria; kingdom Pseudomonadati; phylum Bacteroidota; class Flavobacteriia; order Flavobacteriales; family Flavobacteriaceae; genus Algibacter; species Algibacter sp. AS12. Next base: position 2,873,325 of record NZ_CP151841.1, on the reverse strand, counting down.
CTATTATGCCTGGTGTTCACATTGGTGATGGTGCTATTATTGCAACAAAAGCGGTGGTTACAAAAGATGTAGAACCTTATACCATTTTTGGAGGTAATCCTGCGAAACCCATCCAAAAAAACGTTTTTCTGAAGCTACCATTTCAAAGCTATTACAGTTAAAATGGTGGGATTGGGATATTAAAAAAATCACTAAAAACGTAGAAAAACTTACGTCTCATCCTGAAGCATTGCTTTAAGATAAAACCCTAAGAACTAATAAAAGGCTTAACTCTAAAATGTTAAGCCTTTTTTATGCCACTTTGTTCTGTTTGTAAAAAATACACATAGCACTCAATAGGTGCTAAATTATAATCTAAAACGATGGAAACTACTTTTCAAATCATCTTTGTCCTAGTAACGTAAAAACAATTAAAATGACTATTAAATCTACTTTATTAATATTTCTAAGTGTATTTATGTATAACATGAATGCGCAAAATATAGAAAAGGAACCTCAAAAAATAGATACATCCTACTTTGTAAAAATTGGAGGTATCGACCAATACATTAGTCTTAAAGGTATAAAGGATAAACCAATAGTATTGTATTTACACGGTGGTCCAGGAGCAGCGGCATCTGCTCATAGCGAAAAAATAACAGCATCATTAGAACAGGATTTTTTAGTGATGCATTGGGATCAAAGAGGTGCAGGGAAAACCTTAAAGCAAAATGGCTTAAAAAAAAGTCCAACATTAGCATTAATGCAATCAGATGCTGAAGAGTTGCTCGCTTATATTTTAAAGACGTTTCATCGTCAACAAATTATTTTAGTGGCAAATTCTTGGGGTACTTCGTTAGCTTTTCATTTATCAGAAACACATCCTGACAATATTTCAACATTGGTGGTCATAAGTCCAATCATAAATCTTTTGTCAAGTCAAAAAAGTCTGAATAAAACGCTTATTAGTCACTTCAGAAAAACTAAAAACCAAGAAGCGATTGAGCAGTTAAAAGCTATTAATATACCATATCATAATGCAAAGGATATGGCTATTCAATTCAAATGGCTAACTGAGTTTCAAAGACAACCAATTAGTGATAATGCCTTTAGCCAATACTTAGCGTTTTTTGAGCAATGGTACACTCAATGGGGTTTATTGTATAACCAACTTTATGAGATAAACAAACTAAAAAATAAACCTTTAATACCATGTAGAACGATTATTTTTTATGGAGATAAAGACTATACAGCTAATTATAAGTTATCCGAAAAATTCTTTAAAAGGCTAAAAGCTAAAGAAAAGGAAATTTATAGGTTTAAAGATGTAGGTCATCAAATACCAATGGAAGCATCCAATAGTATGCAAGAGCTACTTCTTAAAGTTCTGCTTAAAGGAAATTACAATTAAATAAAACTATAAGTAAAAAGGTTTGAAATCATAATTCAGGACGATAGACCTTCATTTCTGATACATCTTTGCATTATCAAATTATAAATCAAAAAACGAACTACTAAATACTTAATAAAAATGAAAAAACTATTCATCATCGGCTTAACATTTTTTACACTAAATGTTTTTGCACAAAACAACACAGAACCATCAAAACACAGTGACACGGATTTAAAATACAGAGTTAGCTTTCCTGCTATTATACTAGGAAATATTGGTAAAGGAGGAGAAAGAACCAATACCCAACATTTTGAGTTGCACATAAAAAAAGAATTAGATGCTAAAAATATTGTTGGAATTAAGTTGGCTACTTGGCGTTTATTTCAGCCTATGGGTATCCAGTGGTGGGATGGACTTACAGACAAAATAGATACGGAAACTGAATTTTATCCTGGTTATTTACGCGAAACAGGTATAGGAATATCCTATCAACGTATGCTTTGGAAAGGCTTATTTGCCTCAGTAGAAGTGTTACCACAATACAAAACCTATTTAGACCTTGACAATAAAAAAATAGCAAACGGTTTTAAGCTTTACAATTCGTTCCATCTTGGTTATCATTTTGCATTTGGTAAGAATAAACGCTTTTTTATCGAACCTCAGGTTCATTCTCAATTTTGGGTTTTTGACACCAATACACCTGATGCATTTAAACAATTAGATAATAGATGGAAAAACTATTTCCTTTTTGAGCCCAACCTTTATATAGGTATAAAATTTTAAAAAATTTAAATCAATCAAAAAACGAACAATTATGAAATCAATTAAAACACAAATCCGATTAAAAATGACATTTATGGTGTTAATCCTAATGTCAACATTAAGCTTTGCACAAAACAATTCAACATTCGATTCAACCTCAAAACGCGATGGTTTTATTTTTGAGTTTAGTCTTGGAGGTGGAGTTATAAGTATAGAAGATAGCGAAGGACTTCAAACCTTTGATAAATCTCAAGGAGCCATCAGTTTTCCTGAATTAAAATTTGGTTATATGCTCAACGATAAGTTAGCATTAACGTTATCTATGCCAGGAAATATATACGAATTTCAGGATAATGATAGACATTTTGGCGGTTTTATTCCCTCTGTGCAATACTGGGTGAAAGACCGTTGGTGGATTCATGGCGGTGTTGGTTTAGCTATAGATTCACCAGCACTTTACGACATTAAAGACAATGTTAATGACGATTGGAATTTTGGATGTGCAGTTATGGCAAGCACTGGCTACGCGATTTATAAAAAGAACAACTTTGCACTGAATGTACAATCTAAATTGATGATGGGTAGAGCGTTTTTAAAAGGTGATGCACATAGAGATGCCGTAACCTTTAATATTGGTCTAGGCTTTAGTTGGTTTTAAAAATAAAACTAACTTTATAGTAATTTTAATGGTATAATAATCAACTGATTATGAAACAAAGTACAATACTTACACTGTTAATTTTTATTTCAATGGGTGCTTTTGGTCAGCAAGACATCAAAAAGGACATTGCGCTATTATTGAATGCCGAACTTCAAAACGAGAACATAAAAAGTGGAATGCTACATGTGTATTCTGAAACTCGGGGAATCGATATGCAATTGGCTGAAAGCAAAGAAGATTCTATTTCAATACTTAGTCCATTTTACACAGCTAGTGTTACCAAAATGCTCACAGCTACATCTATTGGTATTTTAAAAGATCAAAAAAAGTTAAATTTTGAAGACAACATCGCTCAATATTTAACAGATTCATTAATGAGTAATCTTCACGTTTTAAATGGTAAAGAGTATTCAAACGACCTCACCATAGCTCATTTATTACAACACACTTCTGGTTTACCAGATTATTTTACAGATACAACCATTGATAGAAGTCCAAATATCATCAATCAATTACTCATTGACACTAGTAAATCTTGGTCAGCCCAAGAAATGATTGAGTTTACTAAACAGAAGATGAAACCTCACTTTGCACCCGGTAAAGGCTATCATTATACAGATACAGAGTATGTACTTTTAGCTTTGATTATTGAAAACGTAAGTGGTTTATCTTTAGATAAGTTCTTTAAGCAACATATTTTTCAACCATTAAAAATGCATAGTTCTTACATCAATTTAAAATCTTCTGCGATAGACAATTCACTTGATATAGCTAAATTTTATGCAAGTGAATATGAATTATCGTCTCTTAAAAGCCTAAGTGCCGATTGGGGCGGAGGCGGTTTGGTGTCAACTACCCAAGATTTAATAGGTTTTTTAAAAGCGTTCAATGAAGATCTAATTGTAACAAAAGAAACTCGTTTAGAAATGCAAAACTGGGTGAATGAAACTAAAGGGATGGAATACGGTTTTGGTATAAGAAAAGTTTCTATTGATAAGTTAACAGAAACAGAAAGCGATTTGCAACTTATTGGTCATTCTGGTAGTACAGCATCTTTTTTATGGTATTGCCCACAACTAGATATATACATATCTGGTACATTAAATCAGTTAGAAGCTTCTAAAAGTGCAATGATTTTGGTTTGTGAAATATTAAAAATAATAGAAAACAAATAAGGATATGGATTTATTTCGAAAAACAATAATTTGTTTTTTAATTGTTATTGCTTCGATGTTTAATATAATGTTAGCTCAAACAACAAATGCAATAAACTGGAAAGAGGATCTTAAAATTTATAAGACTTCATTAGAACAAAAACATATAGATATATATCATTCGATTACTAAAGAAGATTTTTTAGAAGAATGGTTTAAGATTTATAATAATGTTGAGTCATTAAGTGATTTTGAAATCATTTTAAAATTAATGCGTTTAACAAGGCGTATTAATGATGGTCATACTTCTGTATCACTGAGAAATATGTCAACGCACCGTTTTCCATTTGAGATAGAATGGATCGAGAACAAATGGTATGTTGTAAAAACATTGAATAAGAATAAACAAATTCTAAAAACTACTTTGGAATCTATTAATGGTATTCCGATTGATACAGTTACTCAAAAAATATCAGAAATAGCGCAATTTGTTGAAAATGAATATTCTTTAAAAGATAGAACAGGTAGGTATTTAACTATATCAGAAGTACTTTTTCATCTTAATTTGATTGACGCAACAAATAAAGCCACATTTAGTTTTCGTAAAAATAATAATGAATTAATAAATCTGGAATTGAACACAATTACTAATGATATTTGGGAGAATAGTAATCTTTCAATGGTAACCTTAACTGTACCAGAAATCACAATTCCCAATAATATCAATCGTGATTTATTGTTTACATCAATTTCTGACACAAAAGCGGTATATATAAATTTTGAAGGTTATCCAACTTTTGAAGAAATGCAAGTGTTTGGTGAACAATTAATATCATATATTCAAGAAAATAAAACGAAGCAGGTAATTATTGATATGCGAGAAAATGGAGGAGGCGATTTATATGTAGGAACAGTTTTGGCCTATGCACTTAATCTTGCAGATAGTATTGATTGGAAAAATGGTGTGTTCGTATTAACAAGTCATAAAACCTTTTCTGCAGCAACAAGTAATGCAGCTCTGTTTAAGCAATTGTTAAATGCAAAAGTTATTGGTCAGCCTACAGGCTCAAACCCAAATGGGTATCAAGATATGGATAGTTTTATCTTGCCAAATTCAAAATTGGTAATAACCTATTCTAAAAGATTATTTCGATTATCTAATCAAGTAAATACAGCACTTCAGCCTGATATAATAATAAATCAAAAAAAGAGTGATTTAGTTAATAATATAGACACTGTTTTGAGGGTATTATTAAATAGGTTTTAAAGGCAGGTAATAAGATGTTCGTCAGTTGTTCCATTTTGTTCCATAAAGCATAATCACAAAGCGGATTATTATATATTACAAACACTGCAAGAGTAATACCAGTTTTGCTTTAAAATTAGGCAATAAAAAGGCAGTTATTTTTTCTTTAGTCAAAAAAGAAAATGCAAGCATAGCCATAGCTACGGTTACATTTTATTTTGAAGAATAAAGGAAAAAGCCCAAGTTTTTGTGGGTAAATTTAAAGTGAAAATGGTATAACACATTTAATCAACTAGAGGCTTCTAAAAGTGCAATGATTTTGGTTTATGCTATTCTTAAAACAATTGATAACAAGAACCAACAGTAGAAATCGACTAATTATACTCAAACTTTGATTATACTTTAGGATCGTAAATATAAAAATTAAGCACTATTGGCAACAATGTGTAAAAATAATTGCTTGTGACTTGCCTACTTGGAAATTCCTGCGGAATTTCCAATGGTTCGGTTCATTTTTAGTAAGTTAGTAGCTAAACCACGCAACTATCCTTACACAAACACGTTAAACGAACCCTCCAAAATTCAAAGTATACTTAATCCTAATTAAAAGCTTTAACGCCTGCTTCTACTCTAGTTTTTAAATAATTTTTTCTTGGTACTATAGGGCAAGAATACTTATCGTTATAAGCACAATAAGGGTTGTAAGCTTTATTAAAATCGATTTGCATGGTGTTGCCTATTGGTATTCTAGCATCTAGATAACGGCCGCCGCCGTAACTTTCTAGTCCGTTAGTTTCGTCTAGAAAAGGCAGGAACAAATAGTCTTCGAAGCCTTCTTTTTCCATGAGTCCTTGATTTTGGTATATATTTAATTTAAATGCTTCACCTTTTAAATTAAAACTTAACTCGCCGTATTTCACATAAATTGGACGGCGGTCTGTTGTGGTTTTCATTTTAAAAGATTTTTCGTTTGGTGTTCTTTTAAAATTGGCGATTATCACATACGTAGAATCGAACTTAAAAAAATCTAAGCCTTTAAAGTTTTTACTGTCCTTGGCTTTTAAAGGTGATTTGCTAGCATCTTTATATTCGGCATTTAATTCTTTTTGAAATTCGGTTTCGCCTTGTATTGGGCGTTTATCTTGAGCGCAACTTGTGCATACTACAAACAAAGCTAGTAATGCCAACCATTTGCCTTTACTTTTAACTGGCTGAAATGCCCGCGTTAGGGATTGCAGTGTAAAGCCCACAGCCCGACGTAGGAGGTGCGCGGACTTGTAGCGTAAAGCCCGCCCCTTGTGGTAACGCCCAAATAATTTTAAGCTTACTGCTTGGTTACTTCCTATGGATTTAAGCATTAGTTTATGGGGTTGAATGAAGGGTTAAGATTTGTATTATAGGACTGTAATAAATCGTTTGAAAAGGCATTAAAGGTTTCGCGATCTGAAAATGACTTAATTTTTTCGGGATCGAAATTGCCCTGTAAATAATAAGCTGTAGTTTCGGTGGCAGTGCTATTAAAAATAATAGCGTGGGTTACTACAGCGCCTAATTCTACTACAGAAATAATTCGGGTATTATCGACTTCGTTTTGCCTAAAAATATCGGTATAGCCACTATTGGTTACGGCATTCATTTCATCGAGTAACGTGTTGCGCTTTAGTGCGTTTGTGTTTTGGAACTTTATGTATTTAAAATCTGAAATATTGCCAATGGCGTTTTTTACCTCGGGAGATATGTTACTTAAAACCGCCTTCATAAAATTAGGTACTTGAAAAGATGTTGCTCCCATATCGGCTTTATGATTATTATAAAAGCTTTGAAAACTACTACCACAAGACACCAGTAGAATGCTTAACAGGAGAACTAAACTTAGCTGTTTCATTTTAAAAATTTACGGTTATAAAATGCAAGTTAAAATTATTTTACCTAGATTTGAAGTATAAAAGAAATTAAAATGCGTAATAACGTCACTATTTATGGAAAGCAATGGACTTCTTGTTTAAAGACAAGTTGTTGGGCTGGTTATATATTGTGTTGATGTTTATATAAGATATTACAATATTAAAAAGTCCGACTTCGTAGTCGGACTTTTTATTTTTATACCAAATATAAATCCATTTAAATATGCAGAATAGAACACCTAGAACTTATGAAAAAACTATTACACAATTATATAGAAACGTTTAAAGGCCTATCGGAAGAAGTTTGGTGGCTTGCGTTAATCACGCTTATAAACAGGGCTGGAACCATGGTAATCCCTTTTTTGTCACTGTATTTAACCGAAGATTTAGAGTTTTCGTTAACCAATGTAGGTTCTATTATGATGTGTTTTGGATTAGGCTCTGTGGCGGGCTCATGGTTAGGTGGTAAACTAACCGATACTATTGGCTATTACAAAGTAATGGTTAGGAGTTTAATTGGCACAGGCATTCTATTTATTGCCTTACAGTTTTTAACCACTTTTTATGCCTTTTGCTTGGGTATATTTTTGGTTATGTTGGTCGCCGATATGTTTCGTCCGGCTATGTTTGTGGCATTAAGTGCTTACAGTAAACCCGAAAATAAAACACGAAGTGTAACCCTTATTAGGTTAGCCATAAACTTGGGGTTTTCGGCAGGACCTGCAGTTGGCGGTATTATTATAACAACCTTAGGTTATAGTGGTTTATTTTGGGTAGACGGCATTACATGTATACTTGCTACAGTTGTGCTTTTTAAAGTTTTAAACCCTAAAAAAATTATGGAGTTAGATAATGTGGTAGTGACTAATCCAGATTCGGCGTATAGAGACAAAGCATTCGTTATTTTTTTAGTTGCCATGTTTTTATTTGGTGTTATATTTTTACAATATTTTTCTACCATGCCTATTTATTACAGAGAGGTACATATTCTATCTAAACTAGATATTGGCTTGCTATTAGGTGCTAATGGCTTTTTAATTTTCTTGTTAGAAATGCCGCTTATAAAATGGTTGGAAAACAGTAAGTTTTCTAAAACAGACCTCATGATATTTGGGGCATTGTTAACGGCATCGAGCTTTATTATTTTAAACAGCACAACATGGTCTGGCATATTAATTATTGGTATGTTTTTAATGACTATTGGCGAAATGATTGCCTTTCCGTTTTCAAACGCATTTGCTATGGAACGGGCTAAAAAAGGGAACCAAGGCGAGTATATGGCATTGTATTCCATAGCGTTTTCTATGGCGCATATTTTTGGTCATAAAGCCGGTATGCAAATGGTTAACGATTGGGGATTTAATAACACGTGGTATATGGTTACAGCTATTGGTGCTTTTTGTGTAATATTATTACTAATTTTAAAAAGTCATTTAAATTTAAAAGTAAAATTATTAAAATGAAAGATGTTATAATTATAGGTGGTGGCCCAATTGGAATTGCTTGTGCCTTAGAGTGTAAAAAAAGAAACTGGAATTATGTTATTATTGAAAAAGGCGCACTTACCAACTCACTTTTTAATTATCCTAAAAACATGACGTTTTTCTCTACTTCTGAGAAATTAGAGGTTGACGATATTCCGTTTATAAGTAATAACCCGAAGCCAAATCGAGATGAAGCTTTGGAGTATTACAGGCGTGTAGCGACCTCTAACAAAGTAAACATTAACTTGTTTGAAACCGTTGAAACCCTAACTAAAAAGGGAAAACATTTTACAGTATCTACCAACAAAGCCAATTACGACACAAAACATATTATTTTGGCAACTGGCTTTTACGATATACCTAATTTATTAGTTGTACCGGGTGAAAACTTACCAAAAGTAACACACTATTACAAAGAAGCGCACCCTTACGCTATGCAACATAGTGTGGTGGTTGGCGCCAGTAACTCATCGGTAGATGCGGCATTAGAAATTTATAGAAAAGGCGGTCATGTTACCATGATAGTTCGTGGCGATGCTATTGGGCAACGTGTAAAATATTGGGTAAGACCAGATATTATAAACCGTATTGAAGAAGGCAGTATAAAAGCGTATTTTAATTCTGAAATCACAGAAATTAAAGCCCATGAATTAACGTTTAAATCGCCGGAAGGTTTAAAAACGATTCCAAATGATTATGTAGTGGCGCTTACGGGCTACAAACCAAATTTCGAGCTCCTAAATCAGTTAGGAGTTTCACTTAGTAACGATGATAAAAAACGACCGGAATATAACCCAGAAACCATGGAAAGCAATATTAAGGGTGTGTATTTAGCTGGTGTAATTTGTGGTGGAATGGAAACCCATAAATGGTTTATTGAAAATAGCCGTATTCATGCGAAACAAATAACAACACATATTGAAAAGACATTAAGCTAGCAGCGCCTGAAACTAAAACAGATTACAATACCGTCTTTGGAATTAGAAGAAGCAATAGAATTCTATAAAGCTTTAGGGTTGAAACTTATTGTAGTTGAAATCTCGAATTTATATGTTGCCAGGAAGAACAGAAACAATCCGCCTTGGCGTGTATATCAAACCACTATTTTATAGGAATGATACCTTTCTGTTTAACCACTCTAGACAATACAATTTGGGTTTTAGATTCGCCGTAAGTAATAAGTTGGTCTATAAAAGATTCCAAATGCTTTTGATTTTTTAAAACCACTTCCATAACAATGTTTTCGTCGCCAGTTATACGATAGCAATTAATAACCTCATCGTAGGTTTTAACCTTATCTAAAAAAGGCTTTAATTTTCCCATAAAGGCACGTAATGTAATGATGGCTTTAAATTGATATCCCATTTCGTAAGGCGAAATAATGGCCTTATAATCTTCAATAATTCCAAGATCTTCCATTTTTTTTATCCGTTCGGAAACAGCAGGCGAACTGATACCTACTTGCCTGCCAATTTCGGCATTGGAGAGTCTTGCATTTAGCTGTAAACAGCTTAGAATCTTACTGTTAATCGAGTCCACTTTCATTTAAAGGAAAATTAACACAAATAAATTAAAATTTAAAGCAAATATACGTTTTTACTTTAAATTTTAAAGTCAAATGTCATTTCTTGTGAGTAATTTTGATACAATTGCTATTAGAAAAAGATTATGTTACACAATACCCCACCAAATCTATCAGATTTACCGGTTTATCAAAAAGCACTTGAGATTTTCGCCCTATCTCAAAACATATCCACGTACCTCAATCACGACCTATCTAATTTAAAACCAGATGGTTCGGAAGATAATGATATTTATTTTTCGGGAGATATTGTGCAACAGTCCGTTTCATTAGTTCCTGAAATTTTGAATGCTGAAAGGGAGCGTTACTCAGATAGGAAGCATAGACATCTTGCTACTCTTAAACGATTAACCAATAAACTTTACAAAAACTCTTATAGATTAGAACGTTCTAACAGTAACGGAAAAGATTTTTTACCGATTCTTAGAAGCGAATTGAAAAAATTTAAAAAGCTACAAAGTAATTGGATACTCACTTTGTAATTATATTCTAGACTTACTTAATGACACATTTTACAATCTGCCTTGTCTTTAACTTCGCCTACTAAAAAGCCATCATCGTTAATTACAAAATCACAACAATCTACAAAGCCTTGTGCTATTAGTTTTCTGCCACGTTGTATTTGAGATTTTACAGTAGGTAATGGTAAATGTAATTGTTCTGCAACTTCCTGTTGCTTAAGCCCTTTTATATCGCTTAAAAACAAAGGATCTCTATATTTTTTAGGTAAACTTTTAATAATACCACGTAAGCAATCAGCCTCGGAATGTTCTAATTTTTGTTCTTCAAAAATAAAATCTTCATCGGTGGTTTCGTAAACCAATTTCTTGCTTTTAAAATAATCTAAAACCGCATGTCTAGCTATAGAAAATAACCAAGACTTCATTTTATTGTCGTCTTTTAACGTATTGAGCTTAGTATGTACTTTTATAAAAGTTTCCTGCACCAAATCATCTGCAATAGCGGTATCCTTTACTTTACTTAAAGTAAAGTATTTAATATCGTTTGCATGTAAGGTCCAAATATCTTGAGTATTCATAACTAATTATTAAAAACAACGCTAATTGTAGTATAAAGTTACTAAAATTAGCGTTGTTATTACTTGATTTAAGTCTTACTTAACAGTTGCAATTTGCACAGCTACAATTCTCGCAGGTACAATTTTTACAATTTCCTTTTGAGCAACCTTCGCAGTTGCAAGTACATTCTTTATTTTTCATGATATCTAATTTATAGGTTCATATAATAGACGAGTTCATTCTAAAAAAGATGCAAAATAATTGAAGTTTTTTTTAACTGAAGTATTTAGCTTATAGTAAGCCATCATTATAGCTGGAATTCAGGTTTTATTATTTAGCTTTAAATTTTACTGAATTTTTGCCCACAGCCTTCTATACAGGGGTACCAAAGAATTAAGTTACCACTTACTGGTAAAGTATAATATATTCTTGCGAAACGGGAATTACATGTATTTGGAATTATCTCTCCATCAAATTGTGTATCAGAATCGGTTATGGCTATATAAGTTCCCGTTTCTTTATCTCCTACGTCACCCGACATATAACATAACACACCATTTATTATTACCGTACCATCACTGAGAAATTCAATAACACGGTTGCTAGAAATGGGAGTAAATTCACCACTTCCATCTCCAGGATCTGCATATTGCTCAATAAGTTTCCATTTACCAATTAGGCCTGTATCTTGTCCTTCTTTTGGCTTACTATCATCTGTTGAGCAACTAGAAATTATAACGAGTAATACAATAAATAAATATTTTTTCATTCTAAATGAATTTTGGTTCTGCTTTATAGATGAATAAATTTAGTAATGGTTGCGTATACAACTAGTTTTAAAAAATACCGAGATAAACTCAGGATAAGCGATTCACTCACTTTTTACTAGGGCCAAAAGTGGTTTCAAAAACATTATATTCATAATAAAGATCCCGAGTTTACACTCGGAATAAGCGATTCACACACTTTTTGCTAAGGCAAAAAGTGGTTCTCTACTTACATATTTCTTCTGTACTGACCGCCTACTTCAAATAAAGCGGAAGTAATTTGCCCTAAAGAACACACCTTACAAACTTCCATTAAGGCATCAAAAATATTTTCGTTATTAATGGCTTTATGCTGCAAATCTTTCAATAAAACTTCAGAATCATTTGCTTTATGAAGATTGTTAAGGGTTTTTATTTGAAACTCTTTTTCCTCTTCGGTAGCTCTTATTACTTCCGCAGGTAAAACGGTTGGCGAACCCTTGCTACTTAAAAAGGTATTTACACCTATAATTGGAAACTTCCCATTATGCTTCAACGTTTCGTAATACAAACTTTCTTCCTGTATTTTAGAGCGCTGATACATAGTTTCCATAGCGCCTAAAACACCTCCGCGTTCGGTAATTCTATCAAACTCCAACAACACAGCTTCTTCAACTAAATCGGTTAATTCTTCAATTATAAACGATCCTTGTATTGGATTTTCGTTTTTAGCTAGCCCTAATTCTTTATTGATTATAAGCTGAATAGCCATAGCACGACGCACAGATTCTTCGGTTGGCGTAGTTATCGCTTCATCGTAGGCATTGGTATGCAATGAATTACAGTTGTCGTAGATAGCGTATAACGCCTGAAGTGTGGTACGAATATCGTTAAAATCAATTTCTTGAGCATGTAAACTTCTTCCTGAAGTTTGAATGTGATATTTAAGCATTTGCGCTCTAGCATTAGCCCCATATTTGTGCTTCATGGCTTTTGCCCAAATTTTTCTTGCCACACGCCCAATAACCGCATATTCTGGATCGATACCATTTGAGAAAAAGAAGGATAGATTAGGTCCAAACTTATTAATATCCATGCCTCTGCTTAAATAATATTCCACGTAAGTGAAACCATTGGATAACGTTAATGCTATTTGAGTAATTGGGTTCGCTCCTGCTTCTGCTATATGATAACCAGAAATAGAAACGCTATAAAAATTACGCACATTATTTTCAATAAAATATTCTTGGACATCGCCCATTAAACGCAGCGCAAATTCCGTTGAAAAAATACAGGTATTTTGCGCTTGGTCTTCCTTTAAAATATCGGCTTGCACAGTGCCTCTAACTTGAGCAATGGTGTTCTTTTTAATTTCTAAATAAATACCTTCTGGTAACACCTGGTCTCCGGTAACCCCTAAAAGCATTAAACCCAAGCCATTATTACCTTCTGGTAAATTACCATTGTATTTAGGGCGCTCTTTATGCTTATAGATCTTAGCAATTTTTGCTTCAACTTCTTTTTCTAAGCCATTTTCAAAAATATATTTTTCGCATTGTTGATCTATGGCCGCATTCATAAAAAAACCAAGTAACATTGGTGCTGGCCCATTAATGGTCATACTTACCGATGTCATAACATGGGCTAAATCAAACCCAGAATACAATTTTTTAGCATCGTCTAAACAACAAATTGATACGCCCGCATTTCCTATTTTACCATAAATATCTGGACGGTAATCGGGGTCGTTACCATATAGTGTAACACTATCAAAAGCAGTAGATAAACGTTTAGCTGGCAAACCCGCACTTACATAGTGAAAACGCTTGTTTGTGCGTTCTGGTCCACCCTCGCCAGCAAACATTCTAGCAGGATCTTCGCCCGTTCTTTTAAAAGGATATAATCCTGAAGTATATGGAAATTCTCCTGGAACATTTTCTTGTAAACACCATCTTAAAATATCTCCCCAAGCTTGGTATTTTGGCAACGCTACTTTAGGTATTGCTGTGTGCGATAAGGATTCGGTATGCGTTTCAATTTTTATTTCTTTATCTCTTACCTTAAATGTATAAATTGGATTTTTATATTTATTTACTTTCTCGTCCCAACCCGTTATTACCTCCCAGTTATAAGGATCTAAATCTAGCTTAACTCTATCAAATTCAGCAATAAGAAGTTTTACAAACACCTTATTATCCTCTTTAATTTGTTTTAGAATGCCTTCACTATTCAAGCCGTGTTTATCAAGTAGCGTTTGCTTTGTTTCAGTAAGACTTATATTAAGGACGGATTCTAAGGTTTTATAAATACCGTATAATTTTTGAGCCACTTCAACTTGCGTATCTGCTTTTTTATCGTAAGCTCTATTACTTTCTGCTATTTCAGATAAATAACGCGTTCGTGATTGCGGAATAACAAAAATCTTTTCGCTCATTTCGTTTGAAATGGTGAATGTCGATTTTAAATCTGAATCCACTTTTTCAACCAACTTATCCATAATCGCTTTGTAAAGCGTATTCATTCCTGGGTCGTTAAATTGAGACGCTATGGTTCCAAAAACAGGTAAATCATCTTGATGCACATCCCAAAGATTATTGTTGCGCATGTATTGTTTTTTAACATCGCGTAAGGCATCAAGCGAGCCCCTTTTATCAAATTTATTTATGGCTACCAAATCGGCAAAATCAAGCATGTCAATTTTTTCTAATTGTGTAGCGGCCCCAAATTCTGGAGTCATTACATATAAGGACACATCAGAATGTTCAATAATTTCTGTATCCGATTGTCCAATACCAGAAGTTTCAAGAATAATTAAATCGTATTCCGCAGCTTTTAAAACTTCAACAGCTTCATTAACATGTTTAGATAATGCTAAATTAGATTGACGTGTAGCCAAACTTCGCATATACACTCTAATGTTGTTAATGGAGTTCATTCTAATTCTATCTCCCAATAAAGCACCTCCTGTTTTTCTTTTAGAAGGATCGACCGAGATAATTCCTACGGTTTTATTAGCGAAATCTATTAAAAAGCGTCTTACTAACTCATCTACCAAACTCGATTTACCAGCACCACCAGTCCCTGTAATTCCTAATACAGGCGTTTTTGATGTTTTATTTTTAGCATGAATTGTATCTAAAATGTCTTTGGCTATTTCCGGAAAATTTTCAGCAGAAGAAATAACACGTGCAATATCCTTTGAATCTTTATTTTTTAAGTTTTTTACATCAACATTTATTTTATCACCAATAGCAAAATCAGATAACTCGACCAAATCATTAATCATGCCTTGTAATCCCATTTCACGACCATCGTCTGGCGAATAAATTCGTGAAATACCATATTCCATTAACGCTTTAATTTCTGAAGGCAAAATAACGCCGCCTCCGCCACCAAAAATCTTGATATGTTCTGCACCCTTTTCTTTTAGTAGGTCGTACATATATTTAAAGTACTCATTGTGTCCGCCTTGATAAGATGTCAGGCAAATGGCATTTACATCCTCTTGAATAGCAGTATTTACAACCTCTTCTACACTTCTATCATGTCCTAAATGAATCACCTCAACTCCAGTAGCCTGAATAATACGACGCATAATGTTAATAGAAGCATCATGACCATCAAAAAGTGATGCGGCGGTAACAATTCTAACTTTATGTTTTGGCTTATATATAGTTTGATGGTTCATTCGTAAAGATTATAGGATATTAGTCTTGCAATTTACGAAATATTCAAAAAATCTAACAGTTTACAACAAATATTATAATTTTTAATTCTCTAGTATTGCTTGAATCTTTTTTAAACTAAATTTATTGCCAATAAAAACTATTTATGAATAAGATTACCATATTAATACATTGTAAGGACAGACCTAATATTATTGCTTCGGTTACCAATTTTATAGCTAAAGAAGGCGGTAATATTGTATATATAGATCAACATGTTGATAGAGAGCAAAATATTTTCTTTATGCGTTTGGAAAGTGAGTTTGCTTCGGAATCTTTTTCTACTAATACTTTTAAAGGTGTTTTTAAAAGTGAGTTAGCCGATACCTTTGAAATGAAATGGAGAATTTACTCCTCTGAAAAGAAACCAAAAATGGCCTTATTCATTTCTAAATACGATCATTGTTTATATGATTTACTAGGGCGTTATAATTCTGGCGAACTTAATTTAGAGATACCTTTTATAATAAGTAATCATTTAGATTTAAAAACGATTGCCGATAATTTTAAAATTCCTTTTTACCATATCCCAGTAACTAAGGCCACCAAAGCTGAAGCCGAAGACCAACAGTTAAAGCTATTAGAAGCTCATAACATAGACTTTATAGTGTTAGCGAGATACATGCAAATTGTTTCTGGAAAACTTATAAATAAGTATCCAAACAAAATTATTAATATACATCATTCCTTCTTACCAGCCTTTGTAGGTGCTAAGCCTTACCATTCCGCTTATAAAAGAGGTGTGAAAATTATTGGAGCTACAAGTCATTATGTAACAGAAGAATTGGATGCGGGTCCTATAATAGAACAAGATGTAACAAGAGTAACTCATGCTCATGCTATTTCCGATTTAATTTCTAAGGGTCGCGATTTAGAAAAAATTGTGCTAGCAAACGCTGTGAAGCTACACGCAGACCGTAAAGTCATGGTGTTCAACAATAAGACTGTTATTTTTTCTTAAATTTTTGTTAAAGAAATTTCGTATTTTTTGGTTAACCAAATTTTTATTCACTAATTTTGTGACTTATTAATAATATATGTGTCTTACATATGTGGATTAATTAACCCATTAACTAAATTTTAATTTTTATGAAAACAAATTTATTTTTATGCCTAACTTTTTTATTAGGCTTAGGTTTTGCTCAAGCTCAAAACTTACCAACTAGCCCAGAACCGGGAAAATGTTATGTAAAATGTATTACTAAGGACGAATTCAAAGATGTTCAAGAAACTATCGAAGTTTACCCATCTTACACAACTTTAGAAATTGTACCTGCTACATACAAAACTGTAGAAGATCGTGTTCTTATTAAAGAAGCTTCTAAAAAATTAGTATACATCCCTGCAGTATACGAAACTGTAGAAGTTCCTTATACTAAAAAAGAAGGAAGAAGTGATTTAAACATCATTCCTGCTACATTTGGTACTAACTCAAGAACTTTTGAAACTTACCCTGCAACTTCAGGATGGGAATATAAAGAAACTGCTTGTGACTCTCCAAACAAAGAAGATTGTATGGTAGCTTGTTTTGTTGGTTATCCAGCACAATACAGAGATGTATCTTTCACTACTTTAGCTAAAGATGCTACTGTAACTAATACTCCAGTAAACGAAGTTCCTGGCACTTACACAAAGCAAGTTGTTAAGACTCCAGCTCGTATGGATCAAATTGACATTCCTGCTCAATATGCTACTATCAAACGTCAAGTTTTAGCAACTTCTGCTACTACAAGATCTAACACTATTCCTGCTAAAACTCAAACAGTAACAAGAACTGTATTAGCTAAAAAAGGTGGAATTACTACTTGGGAAGAAGTTGATTGTGGATTATTTGAAGCTAACGCTTTACCAATCTTTTACGAAACTGGTAGTGCACGTATCACTCAAGCATCTCAAAAAATCATTGACGATAACTTATTAGCTTTATTAAACAGTAAGCCAGTAAATGTTGAGATTATGTCTCATACAGATTCTAGAGGTAATGATGATTTCAACATGTCTTTATCACAACAACGTGCTAATTCTGTTGTAAACTACTTAGTATCTAAAGGTATCTCAAGAAGTCGTTTAACTGCAAGAGGATTTGGAGAATCTAGATTAGTTAACCGTTGTTCTAACGGAGTTGACTGTTCTGCTGATCAACACCAAAGAAACAGAAGAACTGAATTTAGAGTTATCAATAACTAATTCAAGTTTTTCTATAGGATATCCAATAAAGATATTTTTAAAATATATAAAGCCTGTGAAATTATTTCACAGGCTTTTTTTATGGATATAACTTAAGTATTCTACTTATCTCCTATCTCACTCTATAATAAAAAAGCAACACGATTAAAGTGTTAAGAATACGCTGTTATATTAGAAATGAATAATTACTGTAAGCCAATTAAGAACCTTAGATTGTAGAAAGAAGAAAGCAAAACATCATCACCGCTAACTAACTAACTAACTAACTAACTAACTAACTAACTAACTAACTAACTAACTAACTAACTAACTAACTAACTAACTAACTAACTAACTAACTAACTAACTAACTAACTAACTAATACAATAAATATAGCATTAGCACTAGTAACACCTCTAGAACAAAACATATAATTATTTAATAATAGGACAATCTGTAATTAAGCTATTAAAACAACAGCTTTTACATTTACGCACGACCTTTCAATAGGCACACATAAGCTTAACATATTGAATAATAATAATAATAATAATAACAATCTAGTAGGGCAGAAAAACACGAGAGCATATACACCTAGAGCAGGTATACAAAAGAATAAATTAGCAAAACGTATAGGAAAGTGATAGCTACTAAAAGAAACCTCTTTTAGTTATCACATACTTAGGATACTTAATGCTTTTCTTGGCCACATCAATACCATAACTATCCCACATTCCAGACACCATTAAATCGAAATATTTGTAGTGTATATCCCAATCATGCACAAGTTTCACATCAATATTATCATGACGCAATACTATAGGCGTATCTAACAGATTAATAAGTTTGTACTTCACTTCTTCTAAACTAACACCATCTGCTTTAATTTCGGAATCTCCTATTAAAAATTTAGGTGTATCTGGTCCCCAATCAATTTCATTATCTCCCCAAAAACGAGGATCTTTAATATCGAACACAATAACTTCGCCCTCTAATTCAGTATCCGTTTTCTTTAGTTTCAACTTCTTTAAAAGCATTTTAGTTTGCTCAAAATAAGCACGAGAATCAAGTTTAAATCGTATTTCGTAAGATTTGTTTAACTCATCTGGAATTTCAATTTGATTTCTATGGCTATTTAAAGTATAAGCAAGTATAGCTTTTAGATCACCTTTAAGTTCTAAATAAGATTTATGTTCACTTGTTCTTAATTCGCTATTATCTTCAACAAAATTTAAATTGGTAATAATAAGTTCATCTTCTTGAATCTCCTCTTCTACAACAACAAATTTCTCATATTCATGTAGCTTAATCATTTCGGACACTGGAATTGTTTTTTTGTTCTTATTTAAAAAACCACCAATTTGATAGCCTTTTAAATCGGCCGGATGTCCTTTCCAAAGTTCGTCACCATAGGCATTATAAAGAATACCATAAGGTAAACTACGTACATTATTTTTTTTGAAAGTTTCACCTTCATAATCAATAGCTACTGCTAAATTCATTTTATGCTTTTTCATAAAACGATCTACTATATCTGGACTTTCCTTAGTTAAGGACACCACATAAAAATTATTTGGGTATTGCTCTTGCAAGGATTCTAAATATTTAGACACATGAATACATGGTCCGCACCATGTTGCCCAAAAATCGACAAAATACAAAGCATTAGCATCTTGCTTAGCTAATGAGGAAGGCTGAATTTGTTCAGAAATATTTATTTGTCCAAAACTAATTTTGGCACATAATAAAAATAAAAAACTAAGCGTGATTTTATTAAATTTCATTTTTAAAGGCGACTTAATGCTATAACAATATAAACATTGCAAATATTATGCTAAAATAGTATTTTATAAATATACTTTAAAAACTAAAATATATATTTGCCAAAATATAAAACCCAAAACCATGATACGTAAAATTTTAGCTATTATTTTAGTACTTAATTTCACTGCTTGCGCAGAATTACAACAAGTTGTAAACCAATTACCACAAAGTGGGACTATTGGAAATACTGAAATAGCATCTGGCTTAAGACAAGCATTAGATTTAGGAATTGATAAACAGGTTACAAAACTAACTCAAACTGATGGTTTTTTTAAAAACGACCTAGTTAAAATTTTATTGCCAGAAGAATTAGCCAAAGTAGATAAAGCGTTACGCGATATAGGATTAAGCAATTTAGCCGATGAAGGTTTAAAAGTATTAAATAGAGCTGCTGAAGATGCTGTAAAAGAATCTACTCCAATTTTTGTTGATGCTGTAAAAAGCATAACGTTCGATGATGCAAAAAATATTTTATTAGGAGATAATGATGCCGCTACGCAGTTTTTAACATCAAAAACTCAAGATGCGCTTTACGCTAAATTTAACCCGGTAATTAAAAACTCTTTTAGTAAAGTTGGTGCCGACGAGATTTGGTCTAATTTAATTAACAAATACAACAGCATTCCATTTACAAACAATGTAAATCCTGACTTAACGGATTATGTAACAGGAGAAGCTTTAAAAGGTGTTTTTACTATGATTGCTGTTGAAGAAAAAGATATTCGAACCAAAGCATCATCTAGAACTACAGACTTATTACGTAAAGTATTTGCTTTACAAGATTAAGTTTTTACCCAAAAAAATGAATTAAAAACCGAATACACGTTATTCGGTTTTTTTTCGCCGTTATTTTAATGATTTTTTAACGTATCGATAACGTCTAAAAGCTTCATTTACACGTACTTTATACAAAAGAACGTATATGAATACACAATTTTGTAGAGTTGGTAAAATAAAACCAAACCTTAGTAAAGCCATAAGCTTAAAAGAAATAGAAAGAAGAATAGCTAATTTTGTAGATGATACTACTAAAGTGCAGTATTCTGAAGACTTAAACGGAGCGATTTAAAATAAGTAAACGCTTTTGTAAGTCTAGAACCGTACCAAGAAAACATTTCGCCATCAACTAAAACGACTTTGGCATTAGGATAATTTTCTTGCAACTCCTTTTTATGCGTTTCTTTAAACGGAAAAGGTTCAGATGAAAGTAAAACAAGGTCTACGTTTTCATTTGATGCAGGATCTAAAATATCAATTTCTGGGTATCGCATTTTTGATGCGAAAACATTTTCAAAATGATTTAGCTTAAGCAAATAGTCTATAAAAGTATTATTGGCTGCAACCATCCACGGGTTTTTCCAAATAAAATAAACGATTTTTAAAACGGGCTTATTTAGAATAAACACGTTGAAACTTTCCATTTCACTTTCAATTGTATTAGATATTAAAAGTGCTTCTTGCTTTTTATTAAATATAGAACCGTATTGCTTAATGAGCGCTACGCTATCTTCAACATTAAAAATATCCGATACATGCACGGTACAAATTAATTGGCAGGCTTCCACAATAGCCTTAGTATTTTCTTCCTTATTACAAAGAATAATATCTGGCTTAAGTGCCTTAATTTTTTCTATTTGAATTTGCTTCGTGCCACCAACCACAGCAACTTTAGTTTTAATATGATGCGGATTCACACAAAATTTAGTAACGCCCACTAAATAAGGTTCTAGACCTAAATCGCAAAGTAACTCCGTTTGACTTGGCACTAAAGATATAATGCGTTTAGGCGCGTCTTTAAAATAAATAGTTCTGTTGATTTGATCTACAAGTTCCATAGGTGGGTTCCTGACGCCACAGGAATGATAAAGATTAAAATTAATTACTTAAAATAATTTCTGTTTTTTTATCGCAAAGCCACTGGAATTCAAAATAAAATTTAGAAGTCGTCTTAACTATTTTAAAATCAAAGCCATTTCTTTTTGCAGTGCTTCAGCTTTATGGGCCGCCATTTGAGCAAAATCTTCATTATTTGAAGCGTAAATAATACCTCTTGATGAATTAATTAGCAACCCAACATTATCGTTCATTCCGTATTTACACACGTCTTGCAAATTTCCGCCTTGAGCGCCAACACCAGGAACTAAAAGAAAACTATCTGGAATAATGTTTCTAATATCTGCCAGATACTCTGCTTTTGTAGCGCCCACCACATACATTAAGTTCTCTGCATTTTTCCATAATTTAGAAGTTTCTAAAACATGCTTATACACTTCTTTACCATCAATTTGTTTAGTTTGAAAATCGAATGCACCTTCGTTGGATGTTAAGGCCAACATAATGGTATGTTTATCGTTGAAGGCTAAAAACGGCTCTACCGAATCTTTACCCATATACGGTGCAACAGTAACAGAATCGAACGCTAAATCCTCAAAAAAAGCTTTAGCATACATGGTACTCGTATTCCCAATATCGCCTCGTTTAGCATCAGCAATTGTGAATATTTCTGGGTGATTTTCGTTTATATAATTAATTGTTTTCTCTAAAGCTTGCCAACCTTTAATACCGTAAGCCTCGTAAAAGGCTGTATTAGGTTTATAAGCCACACATAAGTGATTTGTAGCATCAATAACAGCTTTATTGAAAGCAAAAATGGGATCATCCTCCTTTAAAAGATGCTGTGGTATTTTATTTAAATCTACATCCAATCCAATACATAGAAAGGATTTCTTTTTTTTGATTTGCTGAACTAATTGGCTTGTTGTCACTTAGTTGTTTTTTAAATTTGATCACTTCCAGCCTTCAACTTCTCAGTATTGTCAGCTAATTGTAATTCATCTATAATTTTTTGAATATCGCCATTTACGATATTAGACAAGTCGTAAAGTGTTAATCCGATTCTGTGATCTGTAACACGTCCTTGTGAATAATTATACGTTCTAATTTTAGCACTTCTATCACCACTAGTTACCATGGTACCACGTAAGGCAGCATCTTCTTCTAATTTCTTAGCAAGTTCTAAATCGTATAAACGAGAACGTAATACTTTAAATGCTTTCTCTTTATTTTTATGCTGCGATTTTTGATCTTGACATTGCGCCACTAAACCTGTTGGTATATGTGTTAAACGCACCGCTGAATACGTCGTATTTACAGACTGACCTCCAGGACCAGAAGAACAGAAAAAATCGATTCTTACATCTTTAGGGTTTATTTCCACATCAAACTCTTCGGCTTCTGGAAACACCATTACCGTTGCTGCACTTGTATGCACACGACCTTGAGTTTCGGTTTGAGGTACACGTTGCACACGATGTACACCGGCTTCAAACTTTAAAGTACCGTAAACATCATTACCAGTAACTTCAAACTGAATTTCTTTAAAACCACCATTGGTTCCTTCACTAAAATCTACAGTATCTACTTTCCAGCCTTTACTCTCACAGTATTTAGTATACATTCTAAAAAGATCGCCTGCAAAAATACTCGCTTCATCTCCACCGGTTCCTGCACGTAACTCAACAACCGCATTTTTAGAATCTGTTGGATCTTTAGGGATTAATAGTACTTTTATCTCTTCTTCTAATTTAGCAATGCTTTCTTTAGCTTCATCATACTGCATTTTGGCCATTTCTACCATTTCTGCATCACTGCCATCAGAAATTATTTCTTCTGCCTCAGCCAAATTATTGGTAAGTTCTATATATAACTCGCGCTTATCCATTAATAAACGTAAGTCTTTGTACTCTCTATTTAGTTCAACATAGCGTTTTTGATCTGTAATAATATCTGGTTGAATAATTAAATCACTAACCTCATCAAAACGCTGTTTTACTATTTGTAATTTCTCTAACATCTGCCTTTTTTAATTGGATATCAAAAATACGATAATTTATGAATTTATCATTATTAAAAATTTCTTTACCACTTTGAAAAATATATTCAGTTACACAAACGTTATGCGCTATATGTTACAGCAGTTTAAAGCCATATTAATATATTACAAAGCACTTGCCATGTGGTCTTTTTTCGCTACTATTATCCTCACCGCGGTAGTACCACAAATATTACCTGCGCTTTTAACTAAGCTCTTTTTAATGTTTATATACTATTGGATTATAAACGATATAAATATGAGAAAAAGAATAGGATTCTATAAAATGGTTGGTGTTTCTAATTTAAAACTAGTAGCGCAGCTTTATATAATTGACAGTATTTTAACCTGTAGTTTCTTGGTAGTGATTAAGTGTTATATTTAGTTTTTTACGGCTTGATTTATAGCGTAAGGTACTATAAAATTTAAACAATTAGCACAATGTGCTTTTGTATAGAACTCTAAAAATCTACAGCAAAACCAACTCCTAAAAATTGTTTCCATTGCACTTTTGCACCTGCCTCGTCAAATTCCCCTTCAATTTCTGTTGGAACTTGAGTTTTAACATCGTCGTCGTACCTAATATGCGATCCTAGAGTAGCCCTAACAAAAGAGTTTACTTTAAAATCAAAATCTATTCGCCAATCTAAATCTACGTTTCCAAAGTTATTAACGTAATCGGAATATAAACTTACTTGGTTTTTTACGTTAATGTTTTCAATGATTTCCATTTCGTAACTATTGGTAACCAAAACACCAACTTCCTTTCTAACCTTATCTCCTGGAACAATAATATTTCCTTCAGAATCAAGAACCGCTGGTGTAACACCAAAGGATCCTGCGTTAGCCAAATCTTCATCTAAAACAAAAGTAGCTTTTAAGGTAATTGGCGAAAAGTAAAACGATAACTTATCGATGTTTTTACCGTACTCCATACCACCTCCAAAAAACAAATATCCTGGAGCTAGCAGTCTTGAAATAGGATCTTTTTTATTGGGATAATTAAAACCGTTGGTTAGCTGTGTTCTAAAATTAAGACGCGCGGAGTAAAACCAGTTTGAAATACCATCGTTTGGGTTATATCCCAAATTAGAATTTACCTCAAATAAATCGTCGGTTTTTCTAGTTTCTCTTGCCTCTTGCTTATTTATTCCGTAACGAATGTTAACGTTATTTTTCCAGTTGAAGAATTTATCTGTGTAATTTAAAGACGACACCAAACCTAACAAACCCGAAATAGATGTACTACCACCAGAATTCCAATTAGTAAATGAGACTTGATTAATATCGACTGTACCTTTATTTTCTTGTTTCCACTGTGGGCCAACATATTTAACCTTTTTTTCTTTTATAAAAAGAGAATCTGGTTGTGCATTTGAAAACTGAAAACAGAGCGTAATTAAAATAACTAATAAATACTTCATTGTTGTTGGGTTAGCATTAAATTTTTTTTAGCATCAAAAACTATTCCGTAATTGACTAAAATTGAATAATTTTAATACTTAAACTCCCCAAACTCCGATTTTATTGTAAGCTGTTTATTTTTTGAAGCTTCTACCCTACCAATAATTTGAGCATTTACATTAAATGATTTAGAAATTTCGATAATACTATCGGCTACTTCTGGTGAGACATATAATTCCATTCGGTGTCCGCAATTAAACACTTGGTACATTTCTTTCCAATCGGTTTTAGATTGTTCTTGTATTAATTTGAATAGTGGAGGAATTGGAAACATATTATCCTTTACAATATGAAACTCATCAACAAAGTGAAGAATTTTAGTTTGTGCTCCTCCCGAGCAATGTACCATACCATGTATGGAATCGCCATTATACTCTGATAATATTTTCTTTATAATTGGGGCATATGTTCTTGTTGGCGATAATACTAGTTTACCAGCATCAATAGGTGCATTTTCAACCGAATCGGTTAATTTAACACCGCCAGAATATACCAAATCTTCAGGTACCGAAGAATCAAAACTTTCTGGATATTTTTCGGCCAAATATTTACTAAACACGTCGTGGCGGGCAGAAGTTAATCCGTTACTTCCCATACCACCGTTATATGCTTTTTCGTAAGAGGCTTGACCAAAACTTTCTAAACCAACAATAACATCGCCAGCTTTAATATTGGCATTATCAATAACATCGGCACGTTTCATTCTTGCCGTTACTGTAGAATCTACAATAATAGTTCGCACTAAATCGCCAACATCGGCAGTTTCGCCTCCTGTAGAATGAATGGTTACACCAAAGGATTTTAAATCAGCAAGCAGCTCTTCTGTTCCATTAATAATAGCCGAAAGCACTTCGCCAGGAATTAAATTTTTATTTCTTCCTATGGTTGACGATAGCATAATGTTATCTGTTGCGCCTACGCAAAGTAAATCGTCAATATTCATAATTAACGCATCTTGAGCAATACCTTTCCAAACCGATACATCGCCAGTTTCTTTCCAGTACATATAGGCTAAAGACGATTTTGTACCAGCACCATCGGCATGCATGATTAAGCAATAATCATCATCGTTGGTTAAATAATCTGGAACTATTTTACAGAATGCCTTAGGAAATAATCCTTTGTCTATATTCTTAATAGCATTGTGAACATCTTCTTTTGATGCCGAAACACCTCGTTGTGCGTATCGTTTTGAAACTTCTTGACTCATAATGTTGTATTGTTTTGCAAAAGTAAAGCAATATTTTAAAAATAACAGGCATTAATTGAAATATGAAACAGGTTTTATTAACCGGTTTTAAACCATTAAGAAAACACTTTGTTGGCGTAAGAAAAATTATTCATACTTACAAGATGTGAAACATATAGGCAACACTACAACAAATTATTGCCAATGTGGAAGCAACATTTCTGAATAGAGTAAAACATGAATACAAGACCGAGAATAGAATTAAAATTAACAAAACCTAGCAATCAAACCAGCGTTAGGGATTGAAACGGCATCCTTTTTTTAAACTAATAAACATAGACTTTATTTATGTCTTTAATATAACAGATAGGCACGTCCTTTTTGCTGGCTACACCATTTAAAAAAAGATATAGTGAAAAGCCCGACTCTTTTCGGGTAACGCCCAACTTCTTGATACATCTCAGAGTAACAACAAACTACCTAGTAAAAAGCATTTCGCGGTACTTGGTTAGTGGCCAAATCTCGTCATCGACCAACAACTCTAGTTTATCGCAATGGTAACGAATATCATCAAACAAAGGTTTTACTTTATGGCAATAAGCGTCTGCTTTCTTTTCTATATCTTTTAAGGCATTGGCTGCTTTTCGGGCGTCAATCATTTTATTTACATTAACGTTAATGCCCTCTATATGGCTCGATATATCCTCTATAAGATTTATTTGCTCCTTAGATACGCTGTTGTATTTTTCTTCGAAAATCTCCTTTAATCCGCGTACGTTTTCAACCAAAATATTTTGATATTTTACAGCTGTTGGCACAATATGGTTTCGTGCAATATCGCCTAAAACTCGACTTTCTATTTGTATGTGCATAATGTAGGCTTCAACCTCGATTTCGTATCTAGCTTCGGTTTCTATTTTACTCATGACATTCATTTCTTCAAATAAGGCAATGGATGCTTTCGACACTCTTGCTTTTAAGGCTTCGGGCGTGTTTCGGTTATTACTTAATCCGCGTTTTTTAGCTTCCTTTTCCCACTCGGCACCATAACCGTTACCTTCAAATAAAATAGGGCGACACGATTTAATATATTCTCTTAAAACATTAAAAACAGCTTCGTCCTTTTTTAAATCTTTTTTATCGATAAGGGCATCCACCTCTATTTTAAAATCCTGAAGTTGTTTGGCTACTATAGTGTTTAAAACCGTCATTGGGTTACCACAATTAGCCAATGAACCTACGGCTCTAAACTCAAATTTGTTACCCGTAAATGCGAATGGCGACGTACGATTTCTATCGGTATTATCCAATAAAACATCGGGTATCTTACCTACTACATTTAGTTTTAATTCGGTTTTTTCTTGAGGCGATAATTTACCTTTTGTAACACCTTCTAGCTCCTCTAAAACTTTAGTTAATTGCTCGCCAATAAACACTGATATTATTGCTGGTGGCGCCTCGTTTGCCCCTAACCTATGATCATTACTAGCCGATGCTATGGCTGCTCTTAACAAGGCCTCGTGCGTATGTACCGCTTTTATGGTATTTATAAAAAAGGCTAAAAATTGCAGGTTGCTCATTGGTGTTTTTCCTGGTGCTAATAAATTTACACCGGTATCGGTTGATAAGGACCAGTTATTATGCTTCCCAGAGCCATTTACGCCTGCAAAAGGTTTTTCGTGTAATAGCACTTTAAAATTATGGCGCGATGCTATACGCCCCATAATATCCATTAATAAGGAATTATGATCGACAGCCAAATTAGCCTCCTCATAAATAGGCGCCAACTCAAATTGGTTTGGTGCTACTTCGTTATGTCTAGTTTTTACAGGGATTCCTAAAAGCATACACTCGGTTTCCAGTTCGCGCATAAAATTTAAAGCGCGTGTAGGGATAGAACCAAAATAATGATCGTCTAACTGTTGCCCTTTTGCTGCAGAATGCCCAAGCATAGTACGACCTGTTAATGCTATATCTGGCCTGCTGGCAGCCATTAATTTATCTATTAAAAAATACTCCTGCTCCCAACCTAAAGATGAGCTTACTTTTTTTACGTTTTTATCAAAATATTTACAAACTGCAGTTGCGGCATTATCTACCGCATTTAAAGCTCTTAAAAGTGGTGTTTTATAATCTAAAGCTTCACCCGTATAAGCCACAAAAATAGTAGGAATACATAGGGTTGTACCATAAATAAATGCTGGCGATGTTGGATCCCAAGCTGTATAGCCTCTAGCCTCAAAAGTGTTTCTAATACCTCCATTAGGAAAGCTTGACGCATCGGGTTCTTGTTGCACCAATTGCGAACCACCAAACTTCTCTACCGCCATGCCATCGCCAATAGTTTCAAAAAAGGCATCGTGCTTTTCTGCAGTTGTTCCTGTTAATGGCTGAAACCAGTGTGTGTAATGCGTAACACCTTTTGTTAAGGCCCAATCCTTCATGGACGACGCTACTTGGTCTGCTATATTTCTATCAATCTTTTTACCATACTTAATCGCATTCATAACCCCCTTAAAGGCATCCTTTGTTAAGTAATGACGCATAGCGTTTTCATTAAACACATTTTTTCCAAATAAATCCGAACGACGCTCCTTCTCTTCAACCAAAATAGGTTTAATTTTAAGCGACTCTTTAATGGCGTGAAATCTTAATGTAGACATTGGCGTAGTAATTTAATTAGTTTGATAATAAATTGTTAGACAAAAATAAACAGCTTGCAGGTAAAAACGCTACTCCTAAAATAAACTTTTAAGCTTTTTTCAGTATTTTTATTAAAAAATCATCTTTTTTTAAAATAAAGCTGAATTTAATAGGGTATAAATAAAAATAAGTCATCAATTTATTAAAACACCCCCTATAAATATGAAGTAAAAATATAAAAATATATATTTGTGATATTATTATCAATATTTCATTTATAAAATATTCATTATGGCAAAAATTAAATTAGAATATCTTTGGTTGGATGGTTACTTCCCAACACAGAATTTAAGAAGTAAAACCAAGGTTGAAGAGCATGAAAACTTTCAAGGAACTTTAGAAGAAATAGGAAACTGGTCTTTTGATGGTTCGTCAACAAGACAAGCTGAAGGAGGTTCTTCTGATTGTTTATTAGTTCCTGTAGCTATATACCCAGATCCAGACAGAATCAACGGTTACTTAGTTATGACTGAAGTTATGAATGCAGATGGTACGCCTCACGTTTCTAATGGAAGAGCTACCATTGATGATGATGATAATGATTTCTGGTTTGGTTTTGAGCAAGAGTATTTTATCATGGATACTAAAACTCAATTACCTTTAGGTTTCCCAATTGGAGGATACCCTGCACCACAAGGTATGTACTACTGTTCTGTTGGTGGTAAAAACACACACGGAAGAGATTTAGTTGAAGAGCACGCAGATTTATGTATCGAAGCTGGCTTAAACTTTGAAGGTATTAACCAAGAGGTTGCTTCTGGACAATGGGAATTCCAATTATTTGCAAAAGGCGCTAAAAAAGCGGGAGACGAAATTTGGGTTGCTAGATATTTACTAGACCGTTTAACTGAAAAATACGGATACTATATTGAGTACCACCCAAAACCATTAGGTAAAGATATGGATTGGAATGGTTCTGGTATGCACGCAAACTTCTCTAACGAAGTTTTAAGAACTTGTGGTTCCAAAGAAACTTACGAAGCTATTTGTGAAGCTTTCCGTCCTGTAGTAAAAGAACATATTGCTGTTTACGGTGAGTTTAACGATCAACGTTTAACAGGATTACACGAAACTGCAGCTATTACAGATTTCTCTTATGGAGTTTCGGATAGAGGTGCTTCAATTCGTATTCCAATTATTACAGTTGAGAAAGGTTGGAAAGGTTGGTTAGAAGATAGAAGACCAGCATCTAACGGAGATCCTTACAAAATTGCAGGAAGAATTATTAAAACTGTTAAATCTGCTAAAATATAATTATTTTAGATTCAGTTTTGTTCATACAAAAAACGCCAACATTTATTTGTTGGCGTTTTTTTTTTCACTTAAAAATATATCGAATGTAACACGTAATGTATTAAAATTTTGGCGCCTGCCTGCCGGAAGGTAGGTTACCACAAGGATCGGGCTTTCACTACTCGCTCCTTCCTAAAAAGTCAGGGAGCTAAAACATGCCGTTCAATCCCTAACGCGGGCTTGTTTGCTAACATGAGGTTACTGGAATGAAAGTCTAGTAGTTTTTGCAGGGTGTATTATCCTGATCAACTCGATTAATATCTAAAAAACAAGAAAAATTATAAAGAGAACTTGCATAGCTTAAAGCTGTCCATGTGTAAACACCAAAAACATAAAAACACCATAACAAATCACTAAAAAGAATCCTTTAAGTCTACTTATCTGCAAACGTTTTGGTAAAAATATAAGCGGTATTAATACTGCCGAAAAACCAAGCATCCAAAAAATATCGCTCGATAATATTTGCGGTTCTGTAACCGGAATAGGTTTTACCATAGCCGTTAAACCAAGCACAGATGCAATATTAAATATATTGGAACCAATTAAATTCCCCAACGAAATAGCTTTCTCTTGCTTTGCTGCCGCAATAACCGATGCCGCTAATTCTGGCACACTTGTACCTATAGCTATTAAAGACACTCCTATTACAGCTTCGCTAACACCAACAGACGTAGCAATATCTTTTGCTCCAAAAACAAGCCATTCACTTCCAAAATAAAGCGCTGCAGCTCCTATTAATAACCATAAACCTATTTTAAAGTTTGAAACTGTAGATAAAGTATCATCAACTTCTTCTACAACCACATCTTTTTTTGCTGTCTTAATAAGGTAAACTAAAAAGACAATAAGTCCCGAAAACAAAATACCACCTTCAATGGCAGATAATACATTATCATTCTTCAAAAAATAATACAATACCATCGAAAAGACCATCATTACAGGCCAATTAAGCTTATAAAACGACTTATCTACTGCAATAGCACCAACCATAGCCGTAATTCCTAAAACTAAACCTATGTTAGCTATATTAGAGCCTACAACATTATTTATAGCAATAGCTGGCGACCCAGAAAGCGCCGCTTGCAAACTCACCAATAATTCGGGTGCAGAAGTGGCAAACGAAACCACCGTCATACCAATTACCATTTTTGAAATGTTAAACTTAAATGATAAGGCTACAGAAGATCTTACTAAAAACTCGCCCCCTACCACTAACAAAACAAAACCAAGGATAACCCAAAGAATACTCATAAATAATATTTTTTTTTGCGAAGATAAAAGAAAGTAAAAAGCTAAAAGTGATTTTTTTTTAAAACTTAAATTTTAGTTTTAAAACAAGTAAGATAACCTTGATAAAATTATAAACTAAAAATCATTTTCTATTCTTAAAATGATGAAACACAATAAAATCTATACTTTATAAACAAAACACCCCTTGAAACATAAAAATTGTTTCCAAAACAGTCTATAATTATTACATATAATCATTAAAGTTACCTTTTTTAATTTCATATTAAAACTCATATAAAGGAAGTCACACAAAAATTAAAACCAAAAGCATTATTTAACTTACAAATACGCATTTAAATTCATTGTTTTTACAAAAAATTCTTGGTAGACATAACACCAAACCTATATCTTCAAAAAACATTGAAATAAATACCCCTTTTAACTAACTTTTAAAACGCTAAAATATGATTACACTTGCCAAACTATTAATTGATATAATAATTTATATTGTTTCGATTATTTAAACCAAAAACAAAGTAGAGCTTAGTCTAGAATAAGTTTTACTATTTTTGTACCTTAATAATGAAAAAAGTGAAAAAGCAAGTATTCAAGGTTTTAGCCAAGGTTAACAAAATTATCTTACCAAGTTACACTAAAAGTAAATTAGATATTACCAAAGCAACAAAATTTCAACTAGCAATTATAGGCTGGAGAGCGTATATAACCAAAAATGCTTTAGGTTAATAGGTAAAAAATGCATTTTGGCTTAATTTTTGCATTTTTTTATTTACATACAGTACATTTACACTAATTATTAATTGTCCTACAAATCTAAACCCTCCCTATGGTTAAGTATTTTTACCTATCGCTCCTAATATTTATTAGCTTCTCCGTTCAGCTTTACGGTCAAGAAGAAGCTAATATTTCAACAAAATTCTCCCAAGACGGCAAAATCTATAAATCAGAATCTAACGGTTCTGAAATTATTGCTGAGTTTAACGAAAACCAAAAATGCATAGTAACAGCATTTTTAGGCAACTTTACTTATAAGGTAAAATATAAAGATTTCGTTGGTTTTGTAAAAGACCAATACCTATTTGTTAACGAGCAAATGATGGATTTATATTTTGATCATGAAGAAGAACAGCGTGAAAAAGCCATTCAGGAACGAAAGCAAAGACAAGAAAAATCGCAATCTTATATAAGAGAAGAGCAAGAGAAATTGCAACAGATTGAACAAAGACGTTTAGATTCTATTGCAAAAATTGAAGAAATTAAGCAACGAAAAATCCTTGAAAACAAACGAAACGACTCTATAGTTAAGGCGGCTCAAGAAGCTAAGAGACAACACGAAATTTTAAAACAAAAAGAGGCACAAGCTAGAGCTGAAGAAGAAGCTAAGCGACAGCTATTAGAAATTCAAAGACAAAAGAAAGCCGCTGCTAAAGAAGCACTAGAAGCTAAAATGCTACTAGAACTTAAAAAGCAAAAAGAAGCTGAAGAAAAAGCCGCTCTTGAAGCTAAAAGACAACTAGAACTTCAAAAACAAAAAGAAGCCGAAGAAAAAGCGGCACTAGAAGCTAAAAGACAACTAGAACTCCAAAAGCAAAAAGAAGCGGAAGAGAAAGCTGCACTAGAAGCTAAAAGACAACTAGAACTTAAAAAGCAAAAAGAAGCCGAAGAAAAAGCTGCTCTTGAGGCTAAAA
This sequence comes from Algibacter sp. AS12, assembly GCF_046736315.1. NCBI lineage: Bacteria > Pseudomonadati > Bacteroidota > Flavobacteriia > Flavobacteriales > Flavobacteriaceae > Algibacter > Algibacter sp. AS12. Next base: position 2,840,223 of record NZ_CP151841.1, on the reverse strand, counting down.
GACAACTAGAACTTAAAAAGCAAAAAGAAGCCGAAGAAAAAGCTGCTCTTGAAGCTAAAAGACAACTAGAACTCCAAAAGCAAAAAGAAGCCGAAGAAAAAGCTGCTCTTGAGGCTAAAAGACAACTAGAACTCCAAAAGCAAAAAGAAGCCGAAGAAAAAGCTGCTCTTGAGGCTAAAAGACAACTAGAACTTCAAAAGCAAAAAGAAGCCGAAGAAAAAGCGGCTCTTGAGACTAAAAGACAACTAGAACTTCAAAAGCAAAAAGAAGCCGAAGAAAAAGCGGCTCTTGAGACTAAAAGACAACTGGAACTTCAAAAGCAAAAAGAAGCTGAAGAAAAAGCCGCTCTTGAAGCTAAAAGACAACTAGAACTTCAAAAACAAAAAGAAGCCGAAGAAAAAGCTGCTCTTGAGAATAAAAGACAACTGGAACTTCAAAAGCAAAAAGAAACTGAACAAAAAGCGGCACTAGAAGCTAAAAGACAACTAGAAATTCAAAAGCAAAAAGAAACTGAACAAAAAGCGGCACTAGAAGCTAAAAGACAACTAGAAATACAAAAGCAAAAAAAAGAAGCTGAAGAGAAAGCTGCACTGGAAGCTAAACGAAAATTAGAAAAACAAAAAAAGACTGCGGCTACAACCGAACTTGAAACTAAAAAGCAGTTAGAGATTAAAAAGCGTAGGGTATCAGCCATTAAAGCGGAACGCGATGCCATTAGAAAACAAGTAAACGAAGCGAGCAAATACAACTCTATAGCAAAAGCAAGAGAAAAAGAAGAACAACAATTAATAGAATTAAGAAGACAGAACGATTCTATTGCTAAAATGATAGAGAAGGAAAGACAAGAACTTGAAGCTTTAAGACGAAGTACCGCTTTAGCTCTAAACACTATGAATTCTGAACCTGAGGAACAAGATGCCGAAGCCATTGCTTTAGCAGAAAGAATGAAATATAGAAATGAGTGTCACTATCAAATTAATGACTATGATAGATTCTATAACATAACAACCAAAAGAACAGAAGAATATAGTATTTCTAATAAATTAACAGCCGAATTATATCAACAAGGTGTTAAATCAAATCTATTTTTTAATTTATCTGAAGATTTAGGTTGCGCTTCATACCTTCCTAATCAGCGTTCTAGTTTAAAAATAACTCTGGAAAATAATCGTACCGTTATGTTTTATCATTCATGGGATATTGAATGTGGTGAAATCTTTCATTTTAAAGCCATTTTAACTAACGATCAAAAAAGTGCATTAAAAAGTTCGCCAATTAAATCTATCATTTTAAAAGGAACTAAGGGCACCAAAGACATAAACTTTATAGAGTATAAAGAATTTTTTATAGATAAATTAAAATGCATCGATTAAATTTTAATTTCTAGTCTTATACTAGAATACAAAAACTTAACACCATAAAAATCAAGCCGTTTAAAATAAATAACTTTTTAAACGGCTATTTTTTGTTCTTAAATTTGCCACCTTTCAAAATCAATATTTATATAAAAACGCTAGTCTTAAAATTAAATTTTCATTTACTTGTAACATTTTTAAATTTTAAACTACTTATAGAGTAACTAAACCACACCATTGAATAAAGAGCTAGAACATAGTTTTGTAGAATTGCTAGAAAAGCATCAAAATATTGTGCACAAAGTTTGCCGTTTGTACACCAATAATTATGACGCCCATAACGATTTATTTCAAGAAATAACCATACAGCTTTGGCGCGCATATCCAAAATTTCGTGGTGATGCCAAATTTAGTACTTGGATGTATCGCGTAGGATTAAATACAGCAATTACACTCTACCGAAAATCTAAACGCACCATAAACACGCAAGATTACGCTGGTGTAGAATTTAAAATAAAGGCAGAAGATTATGATGATACCGAAGAACAGCAATTAAAAACCCTATACAAAGCAGTACATCAACTAAACGATATTGAAAAAGCATTGGTCTTTTTATATTTAGAAGACAAAGACTATAAAGAAATTAGTGAAACACTTGGTATAAGTTCCGTTAATGCTCGTGTAAAAATGAACAGAATTAAAACGAAACTTAAAGCCATACTAAATCCGTAACATTATGGATGAATTAGATTTATTAAAAAAAGACTGGAAAAAGGGTAACAGCAATTACCCTAAGCTTTCCTATAACGATATTTACAAGATGATTTTAAAAAAATCGTCCTCAATCGTAAAATGGATATTTATAATCAGCCTCCTCGAATTCGGGTTTTGGCTATCCATCTCATTTGCCTTTAAAGGAAGTGTATATTCTAACAAAATAGACGAGCTAAACATTAACCATATTTTAATCCCAATAACTATAATAAGCTATGCGGTACTAATCTATTTTTTCTATTTATTCTATAAAAACTACAAAAACATCTCAACTACCGATAGCTCCAAAACCCTAATGGAGAACATCTTAAAAACCAGAAAAACCGTAAAACATTACGTCATTTTCAACCTGGCATCACTTTTTATTGGTGCATTTATAGGTGTTTTTTATAACTTTAATCATAATGCCGAATTTTCAAGCAAGCTAGAACTAGCATCGGCAAGTGGCGAAGTATTTAAATTTTATGCCGTTATTTTTATGGTAACCTTATTGGTAATAGGCGTTGTAATAGGTGTATTACTATTATTTTATTGGCTTATTTATGGTATACTTTTAAAGCGCTTAAACCACAATTATAAAGAGCTAAAAAAGTTAGAATCTTAGAGTATTTGGGCGTTACCACGAGGGTCGGGCTTTACGCTACAAGTCCTCCCACCTCCTTCGTCGGGCTGTGGGCTTTCCACTGCAATCCCTAACGCGGGTAAGTCTGCTTTTATCTAGAATAAACGTAAAGCTTCAGCAGTTCCGCTACACTTCAAATTTTACAAGTCAAACTCGGTAACCTCAATAACCTCACCAGCATCCATAGTGTTTATATGAACACCTCCTACTCTAACCCTAACCAAACGTAACGTAGGAAAACCAACCACCGAAGTCATTTTTCTAACCTGTCTAAACTTCCCTTCATTTAAAGTTATAGACACCCAACTGGTTGGTCCATGTCTGTCATCTCGTATCTTTTTAGCGCGTTTAGGCAATACAGGAGTTGTGTCTAGTTTAAAGGTTTTACACGGCTTCGTGCTATACATCTCACCTTCTACCCGAATATCCACACCCGTTTGTAATTGGGCAATAGCAGCCTCGGTAATATCGCCATCAACCTGAGCGTAATATTCCTTATCAACTTTCTGGCTGTTAATATGCGCACTCATTTTACCATTGGTGGTGAGTAGCAACAAACCTTCCGAAGCTTCGTCCAACCTACCAATAGCCATAATCCCTTCCGGAAAATCATTTAAACTCCCTAAAAAATTTTTCGATTGTTGTTTGGAGTCGTTACTCGCAAACTGACTTAAATACCCAAAAGGCTTAAAGATTATAAAATGCCTATGCTCCTTTTTAAATACTTCCATTCAAAATACTATGCACAAGCGCTTTAGTTGGTGTTTGTCCGTTCATTTTCGTTCTAACATCATCAAAAGTGACTTTAAAGTCGCAACCCGATTTATAAGCACTACAGCCATAAGCTGTTTTCCCTTTTAGAACTGTTCCTTTTTTACATTTCGGACAAGCTAACTCATCAGGTTTAGCCTTCGATTTTACCTGCTTTGGCTCTAATTTCAGTTTAAAATTTTCATCAAAACGCAACAAGCCTTCAACAGCTCCATTCTCCGTTTTAAAACCTTTTAAATTAACCGTCGAGCCTTTTGTAAGCAACCTTAAAAACTGTTTTTCAGATACTTTTTTATCTAAAAAACTAAAAGGCATTACAAAATTACAACCCGATTTGTAAGCACTACAGCCATAAGCCGATTTCCCTTTAATAATTTGTCCTTGTTTGCATTTCGGGCAACTTTCAGCCATAATACCAGCGCCTTTTTTAGCCTCAACCTTAGCAGCTCGTTTTTTTATAGTTGTAGCATACGATATGTTAGCGCGTTTTGTTTCACTACGCACTTCATAAACTAAAGCATCAACCATGCGCTTCATATTTTTTATAAAAGCACCAGCACTATATTCACCCTTTTCAATATCTTTTAATTGCTTCTCCCAAGAGCCAGTTAATTCCGCCGATTTTAGCAAATCATTTTTAATCGTATCTATCAACTGGATACCTGTTTCGGTAGGCAAGACCTGCTTTTTGTTACGTTTTATATATTTTCTTCTAAAAAGCGTTTCAATAATATTAGCACGTGTAGATGGTCTACCAATACCGTTTTCCTTCATTAAATCGCGTAACTCATCATCATCTACCTGTTTACCTGCAGTTTCCATAGCTCGTAATAAAGAGGCCTCGGTAAATTGATTTGGCGGCTTGGTTTCTTTTTCTAAAAACGAGGGCTCATGTGGCCCTTTTTCGCCTTTTTCAAACGTTGGTAAAATACCCGACTCCTTTTGTTTTTTATCAGGATCTTCAAAAACAACTCGCCACCCTTTTTCTAAAATTTCTTTTCCAGTAGTTTTAAAAACCACTTTTGACGCATGTCCTAAAACTGTTGTGTTGGACACCATACAATCATCATAAAACACAGCAATAAAGCGTTTTACAATAATATCGTAAACCTGTTGTTGGTTGTATTGTAAGTTGGTCTGCATGCCAGTTGGAATAATGGCATGGTGATCGGTTACTTTTTTATCATTAAAAACACGCGATGTTTTCTTTATTTTTTTCCCTAATAAAGGTTGTGTCAACTTCGAGTAATTAGTTAATTTTTGAAGAATCCCAGACACCTTAGGGTAAACATCATTTGGTAAAAATGTGGTATCTACTCTAGGATAAGTCACAACTTTACGCTCGTACAAAGCTTGTACAATTTTTAAAGTTTCATCGGCCGAAAAGCCAAACTTAGTATTACAATACACCTGTAAACCTGTTAAATCGAACAGTTTTGGAGCATATTCTTTTCCTTTCTTTTTGCTAATGGATTTGATTTCAAAATCGCTTTCTTTTACCTTACTTGCTAAGGCCTCGCCATCTTCTTTTTTAAGAAAACGTCCTTCTTCATAGCTAAACAAGGTATCTCGATACAAGGTTTGCAATTCCCAATAGGGTTGCGGTTTAAAATTTTCAATTTCCTTAAACCGATTAACAACCATGGCCAAAGTGGGTGTTTGCACACGACCAACCGATAGCACTTGCTTGTAACCGCCGTGTTTTACAGTGTATAATCTTGTAGCGTTAATACCCAATAGCCAATCGCCAATAGATCTAGAAAAACCAGCATAGTATAAATTATCGTAATCCTCTGATGGTTTTAAGTTTTGAAAACCTTCTTTTATAGCCTCGGTAGTTAAGGACGAAATCCAAAGGCGTTTTACTTCGCCTATATAATTAGCCTCACTCATTACCCAACGCTGAATAAGTTCTCCCTCTTGCCCTGCATCCCCACAATTTATTACAAGTTCTGCCTTGTCAAATAAACTTTTTACAATATTAAATTGCTTTTTTATCCCAGAATTTGAAGACACTTTAACTTCAAACTTTTCTGGAAGCATGGGTAAATTATTTAAATCCCAACTTTTCCAATAGGGTTTATAATCAACCGGTTCTTTTAAAGTACATAAATGTCCAAAGGTATAAGTTACCGCATAGCCATTACCTTCATAATAGCCATCGCGCTTTGTATTTGCTCCTAATACAGTAGCAATTTCGCGGGCAACACTTGGCTTTTCAGCTATACAGACTTTCATGTGTCGATATCGTTTTTTTTTAATTAGTCACATGTAGCTTCCATACAATCTATAACTTTAGTGTTAAGTTCTTGTAATAGAAGTTTCACTTGTTCATTTTTAAATGCAAGGTGCAAAATATAACTTTTAACTCCGATTTTAAAGGAGAATTGTTAGTAGTTATTAACTAGAAAAAACAAATTAAGGAAACCGCTTTAATTTATTTCATTATTAGTTGCCTATCTTTGTAAAAACATATAATCAGTATTTTTTCAGTTCTCCCTCAGTATGAAAAAAAATATTTTATTAGTATGCATACTATTACTTAGTATGCACTCTATCTCTTGTCAAGTAGGTATTGGAACCACCAATCCGGACCCCTCATCCATCCTAGATGTAGAATCTGTTACACAAGGTTTTTTACCTCCTAGAATGACTACAGGCCAAATTAACGCTATAGCAAATCCTGCGGAAGGTTTATTTATTTATAATTTAGATGAAAGTTGTTTTAAATTCTATAATGGATCGTCGTGGTCTGGATGCTTAACAGAAGCTGCAACAAATTCTTTAGATTGTAGTTCTCCAACGGCCACAGGAGCGTTTGCCAGCGGCACCAACTTAAACAGCACTTATACCATAACTATTGATGTTCTTGTAAATGTTATAGAAACTTATACTATAAGTACAAATACAGTAAACGGATACAGTTTTTCTGCCTCTGGAGCATTTAGTAATATAGGCTTAAACAGAATAACATTAACAGGCTCTGGAACACCCATTCTAGAACAAACAGATACGTTTACAATTACTTTTGCAGGTAAAAATGATACTTGTAACATTGACATTACTGTAACAACTGTTTTATCAAATTGTTTGGAGTATTTAAACGCTGGTTTTACAACAGATGGGGTTTATACCATAGATCCAGACGGAAATGGCTCCAACCCTGCTTATGATTGTTATTGCGATATGACTAACGATGGCGGAGGATGGACCCTCGTATTTAACCATAATACAGTAGGCGGTTATTGGACTAATGATGCTGAAGCTAATGAGTTTAATGTAGCAACACCAAACATAACCACTAATAAATATTCTATTTTAACTAAACTAGATGAATTAAAAAATAATACACCATACGAATTTAGGCTTCACTATCCTGGTTTGGGAATTACCAATCATTGGACTCAAACTTTTGATCCTAGAAGTGGGGCTTCACCAACTAGACCAGTAACAGGATATGTGGCAATAAATATTGATGCATCGGGGAGCTTTTGGGGTGGTCTAGAATTATCCTTAGGAAACACGTATTTAGACGGCTCTGTTAATAGCCCTAATTGGTGGTACTCCTTAGGAAGTATAAACCCATATAGCGGAGGCATTCCAGGGCCAAGTACAGTGGCTAATAATGTTCAACTTTTTGTTAGATAAAAGTGTAGAACCTAGACCTTTTCAATAACACTTAAGGCTAATCTAATTTTAAAATAATCTAAGTCTTCATTAAAGTACTCAAAATAAGGCCTCAATGCTTTGGGACTATCTAATTTATCTTTAGCCTTTTTAACGGCTTCAACTTCACTTTTAGAAACAAAATCGAAAATATTTATAGCCTTACCGGAACTATACAATTTAGCAATATGTGAGTAAACAGTTGTTGTAGCAATTTTTCGCTCTGATGAAATCTCTTCAATGGAACGCCCTAGTTTGTATAAATCGTAAGTTATCAATGTGGTATCTCTCTTTTTAGGCTTCTTAATTTTAGATCCTAAAAAACGGGTAATTTCTGCTATAAACTCATCGCCGTAAACCTCTAATTTTCGTTGCCCTACTCCACTAATATTTAAAAAATCGGCATCACTTAACGGACGTTCACGTTCTATTTCTTTTAATGTAGCATCACTAAACACTAAATAAGCAGGTATATCTTCTTCTTGAGCAATTTTATAACGCAATAATCGTAAGCGTTCAAACAAACTATCATCACTCTTTTTCTGTCTTAACTTAGGCTTAGCCAGTTTTGTTCTCGTTTTCTTGCCTTTTTTGGCCGTTGCTTTAAGTTCTGGAATTTCAACAGGTTTTGTTAAGGCCACTTTGGCTCCATCAAATAACACATTTTTTGAAAACTGGGTTAACTGTAAGGCATTGTGCTTATGAAATGCTATTTCGCAAAACCCTTGATTTATAAGTTGAATGATTAAATGTTGCCAATGTTTCCATGAAATTTCTTTACCAATACCGAAGGTTCTAATATTTTGATACCCTTTTTCTATTACAGCAGCATTTTGCGAACCACGAAGCACATCGATAATCATACCCATAGCTTCTTTTTCCTTTAAACGATAGATGGCCGAAAGGATTTTTTGAGCAATTATAGTCCCATCAAAAAACTGTGGTGGATTATTACAAACATCGCAATTGCCACAATTTTCGGCTAATAATTCGCCAAAGTAACTTAAAAGAATTTTACGTCTGCATGTTGTGGCTTCTGCAAACTGTTTCATACGGTCTAACTTAGCGATCTGAACGTCTTCGTTGGCAGCGCCACTAGCAAAATTTCGCAATTGAATAACATCGGCATAGCTATGAAACAATAAGGCATGAGCTTTTAGCCCATCTCTACCTCCACGACCTATTTCTTGATAGTAACCTTCTATATTTTTAGGCATATTATAATGCACTACCCAACGCACATTCGATTTATCAATACCCATCCCAAAAGCTACGGTAGCACATACAATTTGAGTTTTATCGTAAACAAAAGACTCTTGTATTTTACTACGTTTATCAAAATTTAATCCCGCATGATAAGCTTCCGCAGGAATTTTATTAGTTTTTAATTTTTTAGCTAATTGCTCGGTTGTTTTTCGACTTAAACAATATATAATTCCCGATTGATTAGGCCTACTTTTAATAAACTTGACAATTTGCGCAATTCTATCGTTTGCTCCCCGTACTTCTAAAGCTATATTTTGCCTATCGAAAGATGATATAAATTGCTGCGCATGCTCAATACGAAGTTGTTTTTTAATATCATCTCGTGTTGCCTTATCGGCAGTAGCTGTTAATGCTATAAATGGTGTATTAGGAAGTGTAGATTTTAAAAAACCTAATTGCTGATATGATGGTCTAAAATCATGCCCCCATGATGATATACAGTGCGCCTCATCAATAGCCACACAACTTACATACGTTTCATTTAAAATATTTTGAAGACCTGCAAGACTTTCTGGAGCGACATAAAGTAATTTTAAATCGGCATTAATAACCCTGTCTATAATTTGTGATTGCTCTTCTGAAGATTGACTACTATTAAAAAAAGATGCAGCAATACCATTGGCTAGTAAGCCATCTACTTGATCTTTCATTAAAGCTATTAAAGGAGAAATAACAATAGTTACCCCTTTAAACATGAGCGCCGGAAGCTGGAAACATATGGACTTACCACCTCCTGTTGGCATAATAACCAAACAATCTTCTTTATTTAAAACCGACTCAACAATATGTTGCTGATTTAACCTAAAACTATCGTAGCCAAAATAAGTTTTTAGATTATTAAATAACTGAGTATTAATTGCTGCTTTGGGCATGAAGGCATCCTGAAGTAAAAAACATTAACAATTTAATGTTTTACCACTCTCTTTTTTTATTTAATTCATCTAGCGCTTCCAATTCTTTCTTTGAAATAACCTTTAAAAATGAAGGATGTTGTTCTATAGCGTATTCTATTTTTTTCACAATATCATCAAAAGATTCATTCTCATAGTCAATGTCTAAAGGCTTCTTTATTTCAAAAGATTGTAGGATGTTTTTCTTTTTAATTCGCAACCCTTTTTTATCAAAAGACCTTCTAAAACCATCAATTACTATAGGAACTACAATAGGTTTGTATTTTTTAATAATATGAGCAGTACCTTTTCTTACTGGCTTAAAAGGGGTTGTTGTACCTTGCGGAAAGGTTATTACCCAGCCATCATCAAGCGCTTTACCAATACTTGATATATCACTCATTTTAACTTGGCGCTTTACATCCTTACCTTCAGATCGCCATGTACGCTCAATACTAATAGACCCCATATAAGCCAAAATTTTAGGTAATAATCCCGCTTTCATGGTCTCTTTAGCCGCAACGTAATAGATATTTAATTTAGGGTTCCAGATGTAACCTAAGTTTTTAATTGAATCTGTACGACCACTTAAACTCGCGTTAAACACATGAAACATAGCAACCACATCGGCAAAATAAGTCTGGTGATTAGAAATAAACAAAACGTTAGTATCTGGTAAATCTTTTATGATTTCAGACCCTTCAATTTGCAACTCATTAAACCCTCTAAAACGCCTATGCGTTAAAGCTCCAAAAAGTCTAATTAGCCATTTTTTTAAAAACAATATATGTCCGAATGGATTTTTTTTAAATAATCCCATAAATCTTGCTTCAGGTTTTGTTAGTAAGTTACTTAATTTATATAATATTCCGATTGCAAATGTAATAAAACTACCATACTACAAAAGTTGTTTTAGCAAGTCTTTAATTTCACTAAGCATCATTGCGGTTGCTCCCCAAACTATATAATCATTTAATTTAAATGCAGGCACCTCTACTTCAACACTATAAGAGGTCTTTACTTTTTTTAAAATTAGTGAACGCTCATCTAAAAAATGTTCTAAATCTACCTCTATAACGGCCTCAACTTCGTCATCTTGCTTAATAAACTGTGGTGTATTTTCTGTAATTCCAATAAAAGGCTGCACATAAAAATTACTTGGAGGAATATAAACTTGAGATATTTTTTTTACTATTTGAACGGTTTCGGTTTGCACACCAACTTCCTCGAAAGTTTCCCTTAAAGCAGTATCCTGCAGTGTAGCGTCTTGGTTTTCTAATTTACCACCAGGAAATGCTATTTGTGCAGAATGTACGCCTTTATAAGTATTTCTTAATATTAAAACGAACTTAGTATTTTCAAATTTATCTGGATAAAACAATGCCAACACGCCGGCTTGTTTAGCCTTTTTAATTGCTTTTTCCTGTTCTTTTAATAACTCTTGCCTAAACTCTGGTACCATTTTAAAGTGAGAAGCTTCGGCTGGTAGCGGTATATTTTTTATTTTTGAAACTGATTTTAAAAATTCTTCAAACTTCATAGTCTATGCGCGCCGTATTATTTTTCTGTTTTTTTGCTATTTTTCTGAATTGTGAAGATAAACAAACTAAAAAGAAAAATACACCTAAAACCGAGGTTGAAAAACCAATTAAAAAAGATGTTGAAGAAGATTCTAATGAAGAACCAGAACGCGAGTTTCCTAGGCTAAACTCTAGAAGCGCTATGGAATTCTTTTTGGAATACGACAAACACCACAAAGAAAACAAAGTACGGCTAACAACAGATTTTGGAGAAATTGATATTCTCTTGTACAACGAAACCAAGTTTCATCGCTCTAACTTTATTTGGCTAACAAAACAAGGCTATTTTAATGACACACAGTTTTATCGTGTTATTGATAATTTTATGATACAAGGCGGAAATAGCGATGATATAAAAACGGCTAGGAAACGTGGCTATATTGGAAAATACCTGCTACCTCCAGACACTAAACGTGGTTTTAAACACGACCGTGGCGTTATTTCTATGCCGAGTAGCGATATTAGAAATCCGCATAAACTAGCCTCGCCTTACGAGTTTTTTATTGTATGCCAAAAAGGGGGCGCTCACTTTTTAGACGGCGATTACACTATTTTTGGCCACGTTACACGTGGTATGGATGTGGTTGATAAAATTGCAGCTGTTGAAACCGACGATGGAGATTGGCCAGCACAAAACATTTATATTAAGAAAGTAGAAATTATTGATTGAGGGAATAGCGGAGACGGAAGCAAAAAAAACCTGATTTAATAATTCTCCTTAGGCTATTTCCAATAAATCACATTTAACCCGAATAAATTCTAGGCAATGCTATTTTAAATTTAACTGCCAACAATCTTGTTACAATAACCACAATTCCTGCAATTACAAAAACATAATTGTACTGTATTGGAAATTCACGCAAAATAAAATAAGTAACACCACCCAAAATACAGGCTGTGGCATAAATTTCCTTTCTAAAAATTACGGGTATTTCATTACAAAGTATATCGCGAATTACACCTCCAAAACTAGCTGTCATGGTACCTAAAGCAATACAAATTATAGGGTGCAACTCTGCGTTAAGACCTTTTTCTATACCCACAACAGTGTATAACCCTATGCCAATAGTATCAAATAAAAACAGCGAGGTCCTTAAATAATTAATCTTGCTTCTTAACAAAATTGCAAACACCGAAGATCCTAAAATAACATAAGTATATGTAATGTCTTGCATCCAACCAACGGGTGTATTTCCAATTAGCAAATCGCGCAATGTACCACCTCCTACTGCCGTAACAAAGGCAATAATAAGAATACCAAATAAGTCCATACGCTTATTAATAGCTATTAACACGCCCGAAATAGCAAAAGCTATTGTTCCTAAAATATCTATGGTGTAAAACATTTCTTTGAATTGGATGTAAAATTTTATTTCTTCTTAAAAATATTAATTATAGTTACTGTTTGCGTTAGGGATTGAGGCATTTATTGAAGCTCTTTTTGTGTTGTTGCACATATGCAACACAAAAAAGCGACTGCCGAAAGCCCGACCCTTGGGTAACGCCCTAAAAATGAATTTAGTTTTCTTATTATTAGATCCGGAGACTATGCTCAGGATGAGTGATTCGCACACTTTTTTAAAAATAAAAAGTGGCTCACTAACTACATACTCTGAGTATAAAAATTATAATCCTTTAAAATAACATCGATAAACTCAACGTCATTGCTCTGGATTACTGTTTTTATACCAACTACTTCTATAATTTTTTGACGTAACTTAATTAGCGTTTGATAATCGCGAGCAACTCGGGCCACCTGAAAGGTTTCTTTTATTATTCGAGCGTCGTTATCGGACAATTTAATAACGTTAGGGTACGTAGGCTTGTAATTATCTTTTAAATTTTCGAGAATAGTATGACTAATATTCACATTGTTTTTTAATGCTATTACGGCTGTTCCGGCAGCCATATCTCCAATACGTTGCCCCTTTTTATTAAATAGCATAACAAAAAAACCGAGTCCGAAAATATAAACATCCACAATTCTAAAAAACCAACGCACCACGTAATCTGAAAATGAGGCTTGATACCCATCTATTTTTACAACTCTTATTTTTAATAAGCGCTTGCCAATGGTTTGGCCTTGTAAAACGGATTCTAATACCAAAGTGTACAGCATTACAGGAAAACTAAGCATGGTATTTATGGCTATTTGCGACCATTGATCCATATTATCGAAGGCTCCGAAAGTCCAATTTAAAACTAACATATAGCCAATTTTAATAGCCATATCTATAATAAAAGCCAATAAACGCTCGCCAGCTCCTGCGGCATTGAACGTTATTTTTACATTTTGAGTCGTGTTAATTTGTAACTCTGACATTTTATATTTTAATTTATCAAATATATGAGAGAAGTTGCATTTATCAAGCAAAATAAGGAAAAATGGTTGAGTTTCGAAAAAGCAATCGTTAATAATGATTTTGACAATCCCGATGAATTGGCTTCGCAATACATTCATGTTATTAACGATTTGGCTTACGCACAAACCTACTACCCTAAAAGTAAGGTTATTGCGTATTTAAATCAGCTATCGGCAAACGCTTACCAGAAAATTTACAAAACAAAAAGTACAGATACCAATCGAATTATTGAGTTTTGGAAAACCGAGGTGCCTTTACTTTGCTACCAATACCGAAAAATTATTTACATCGCTTTTATTATTTTTTCGGCATTTACCTTTATTGGAGCTATTTCGGCTGCTAACGATGGGGAATTTGTGCGCTCCGTTTTGGGCGACAACTATGTAAATATGTCGTTAGAAAATATTGAAGCCGGCGATCCTGTAGCGGTTTATAAAAGTGGAAGCAATTGGGGCAGCTTTATTGGCATAACCATAAACAATTTAAGAGTTGGCATTATCGCCTTTGTTTTAGGCGTATTTTTGGGCATTGGCACACTTTATATTATGTTTAAGAACTGTATTATGTTAGGCTCTTTCCAATATTTCTTTTACGATAAAGGTGTGCTTTGGGAAAGTGTTCGAGGTATATGGATACATGGCGCCATGGAAATTTTTGCTATAGTAATTGAGTGTGCAGCGGGTTTAATTTTAGGAGCAAGCATTTTGTTTCCGGCAACACATTCTAGATACACTTCTTTTAAACTGGGTGCCAAAACTGGTATTAAAATTTTAATTAGCACCTTTCCTTTTACTTTTGCTGCTGGTTTTTTAGAGGGGTTTATTACCCGATACTCTAACATTATGCCGCATTGGCTATCGGTTGCTATTATTTTAATTACGCTTAGTATTATTAGTTATTACTATTTAATTTATCCGTTTAAAATACAAAAACAAATTACTAAAACCCCAAATTTAAGTCTGTCTCATATTTGAAAACAAAATACCTACATATCTTGATTTTACTATGTCTTTCAACTTGTGTTTTTCAGGTATCGTTTGGATTAAACCATACGCAAACTCCAGAACATATTAGAACTTTTGATGACGACTTTAAATCCCGTTACAACAGCAGCAAATATAATTACGAAGGTGACGAAGTGGTCTCGAAAACACCAACGGGCTCTGGTGAGTACGAAGATTTTAAAAACGGCGAAGTAAAAAGAGAAGAACAAAATAACACAGATGCTTTTAGCTTAAATCTGGGGCCGCTTTCTTGGTTGTTTTACTTAGCGATTGCGCTTGCTGTAATATTTTTAGTTTATATTTTACTTAACGAAGGAGGTACAGGTTTATTTACATCAAACCGAAATAAAGTCATTAATACATACAGCGAAATAACAGCCGAAAATATTGAAAATGCCGATATTAACACCTTAATTAAAAATGCTGAAAACGATAAGGATTACCGACTAGCTATTCGATATTATTACCTATTGGTTTTAAAAACACTAAGCCTAAAAAACCATATAAAATTTGAAGACGATAAAACCAACAACGAATATTTAAACGAGGTAAGCAATCAACCCTTTAGTAAAGATTTTGAGTACACCTCGTATTTGTATAATTACATTTGGTATGGCGAATTCCCGCTAAACCTAGACAAATACAATAAGGCTAAAGGGAATTTTTCTAACTTTTTAAAACAGGTAAATTAATGAAAAAGATACTGCCTGTTATACTTATTATCGTGTTGCTAGTTATTACAGCATCGGTTGTTATTGGTGTAAAACGCACCAAAGTGGTGGATTGGGAAGAGTCTTTCGATGAAAAAAGCAACAAACCTTATGGTGTTAGCGTACTTTACAAAGAGCTTCCTAAACTATTTAAAGATTATAAATTAAGAACCGTTTACCACCAACCATCGAGTTACTTAAGTGCCAATTCTGAAGATGGCTATGGCGAACATGTTGCCCAAGGAAACTATATTATTATTGGAAATTCTGATTATTTAGAAGACGACTCTATTGATGAGTTACTAAATTTTGTTGATGCCGGTAACACCCTATTTCTTTCGGACTATTACTTTCCTCAAAAACTTCACGACACACTTGATGTAAGCGTTAAATACATTGATAATGAAACCGATAGTATTTCAGTTTTATCATTAAAACATTTAAACATACCAGAAATAACGCTCAATAGAAATGTAAGCGACCAATATTTTTCTGATTTCGATTCTATAAATCACTCCGTGTTAGGATACTCTAAAATAGATTACAAGCACCCTAACTTTTTACAGGTGCCCTTTGGAGATGGCACTATTTATTTGCATTTAGAGCCTAAAATATTTACAAATTATCATCTTTTAAAAGAAGACCGCTACCAATATATTGAAGGCGCATTGTCGTATTTACAAGATAACGATGTGTATTTTGACTCGTATACCAAAATACAAACAGGTTACGATGGCGATGTTGAGCAGGAATCTAATCTGGGTTGGTTTTTAGAGCAATTATCCTTTAGATGGGCATGGTTTACGGCTATCGTATTTGGTATATTGTTTATGATTTTTAACGCGAAACGTAGGCAACGTATTATTAAGATAGTTAAACCGTTGCAAAACACAACGGTAGCCTTTGTTAAAACGGTATCCAATTTATACTTTGACACTAAAGACCATAAAAATTTAATCGATAAAAAAATAACGTACTTTTTAGAAAAAATTCGTCACGATTTAAATTTAAACACCGATGTTTTAGACGAGCAATTCACCGAAAAACTAGCTGCTAAAACCGGAAAAAAATTAGACGACATAAAAAAGCTAGTAAACTATATTAATTTAATGCGAGCTAAAAATGAGTTTTTTGAAGAAAATTTAATAAAACTCAACAGACATATTGAAGCATTTTACACCAAATAATTATGGACGAGAATAACGAACAACTAGAACCACAAAATACACCAATTCAGCCGGAAGATGCATTATTAGCTATTGATAGTAGTGCGTTGAACACAAATGAAGATTTAACATTTAAAAACCGCTTAGATTTATCGGAACTTCAAGAAAGTGTTGAAAAAATAAAGCTAGAGGTTGGCAAAATTATAGTTGGCCAAAAGGATATGGTAGATATGCTTATTGCATCGCTACTAGCCAAAGGACACGCCCTTATTGAAGGGGTTCCTGGTGTTGCAAAAACGGTGACAGCCAAATTATTAGCAAAGTCTTTAAGCGTTGGCTTTAGTAGAATACAATTTACGCCCGATTTAATGCCGAGTGATATTTTAGGAACTTCGGTTTTTAATCTTAAAGATTCGGAATTCGAATTTAAAAAAGGTCCTATTTTCTCTAACATGATTCTTATTGATGAAATTAATAGAGCACCTGCAAAAACTCAAGCCGCCTTATTTGAGGTTATGGAAGAGCAACAAATTACTATTGATGGTAATAAGTTTAATTTAGATTCGCCTTTTATGGTTTTAGCAACACAAAACCCTATAGAACAAGAAGGTACTTATAGATTACCAGAAGCTCAGCTAGATCGATTTTTATTTAAAATAGATGTTGACTATCCTAATTTAGAAGAGGAAATTGAAATTCTATCGCGCGAGCATGCCTTAAGAGATGGCGTTAAAACCGATAAAATAGAATCCTTTTTAACGGCTAAGCAAATAACAGAATATCAAAATTTAGTAACTCAAGTTTTAGTTGAAACACATTTACTAAAATACATTGCTCAACTGATTGTAGCCACACGAAGCAATCAGTTTTTGTATTTAGGTGCTTCTCCAAGAGCATCCATAGCCATTTTAAAATCGAGTAAAGCATTTGCAGCCATGAGCGGCAGAGATTTTGTTACACCCGAGGATATTAAACGTGCAGCTATACCTGTTTTACATCATAGAGTTATTGTAACTCCAGAGCGCGAAATGGAAGGCGTTTCTAGCAAACAAATTATTAAGCAAATTATTGAAACGGTTGAGATACCACGTTAATAGTGTTCAGTCGCAGTCACAGTTTGCAGTCTTACTCAAACGTAACAACTAACAACTAACAACTAACAAATTTGAAACTTTTCAAACCCTTCTACATACAACCGCGTTTCTTCTATGCTGGCATTGCCATTGTAGTTTTGTTTGCATTAAGTTATTTTATTCCTGTTTTATTTAATGTTGCCCAACTATCTATTTTAGTTTTAATCTTACTTTTTATCATAGATTTTCTAATTGTTTTCATGGGTAAACATAAAATTGATGCCACAAGAAATCTGCCTGATAAATTTTCGAATGGCGATAAAAATCAGATTCATATTGATATTACTAACAATTACCCATTTACCATTTATCTGGAAGCTATAGATGAAGTGCCCGAGCAATTTCAAATAAGAGATTTTAAAATTAAAGAATCTGTAACTTCTCGTAAAACTAGAAGCATTCAGTATCATTTAAAACCAACCGAACGCGGCGAATATTATTTTGGCGATTTAAATGTTTATGCATCATCTGTTTTAAATTTAGTGGCTAAACGCTTCACTTTTAATAGCGGTGCCATGGTACCAACCTACCCAAGCTTTAAACAATTAAAAAAGTTTGAGCTTTTAAATATCAATAAAAACTCGTTAGAATATGGCTTAAAAAAAGTACGCCGACTTGGTCATTCCATGGAATTCGAGCAAATTAAAGATTACGTTTTAGGCGACGATTTACGCACCATTAACTGGAAAGCTACGGCCAAGAAAAACCAGCTAATGGTAAATCAGTTTCAAGACGAAAAATCGCAACCCGTTTATTCCATTATCGACAAAGGCCGTATTATGAAAATGCCTTTTAACGGCTTAAGTCTTCTAGATTATGCCATTAATGCGACCTTAGTAATGAGCAATGTGGTTTTAAAAAAGCATGATAAGGCTGGTATGTTGTCGTTCTCTAAACGTATTGAAAATGTTGTCGTTGCCGAAAGGCGTAGTTCGCAAATGCAACTCATACTAGAAGCGCTTTATAACGTAAAAACCGATTTTTTTGAAAGCGATTTTAGTCGTTTATACGCCAGCATAAAACGCCATATTACCCAACGTAGTCTTATTTTAATGTACACCAATTTTGAAACTTTAGATGGTTTAGAGCGTCAACTCCCCTATTTAAAAGCCATTTCAAAAAGTCATTTATTAGTGGTTGTGTTTTTTAAAAACACCGAACTTAATAACCTTATAAACAACAAAGCCGAAACTATCGAGCAAGTTTACGATAAGGTTATTGCCGAAAAATTTGCCTTCGAAAAACGCCTTATTGTAACCGAGTTAAAAAAATATGGTATTTATTCCATTTTAACCACGCCAGAAAATTTAACCATAGACACCATTAATAAATATTTAGAAATTAAGGCTCGTGGCTTATTATAAAATTTAATTTGAGCGTTACCACAAGGGTCGGGCTTTCCAATACAAGTCCTCGCTCCCCCGATGACAATCGGGAGCGCTGTGGGCTTTCCTTTTCAATCCCTAACGCACACATTAGCCAACCAACTGTTTTAGCATAGGCTTAAAGACATATTTACTTAGTTCTGTTAAAATTATTAATGCTATTTTTGAGGCTTCAAAACAATATTTTATTAAACCTTAGTTTATGCCATATCAAGAAACCTTTATTGAATTCTGGGAACAAGTAAAAGAAAGTTACCAAGAAGGTCGTTTTGCCAAATTAACCTTGGCTAAAACTATTGGTAAACCTAACTTAAAAAACATATTTGTTAGACCATTATCTTCCGATAAGGGCCTAAAAGTTTTAGTGAAATTACGTTACCAATCAAGAGAAACCGAAGATGAGGAAAGTGAACTTACGCTAGATGAGGCTTTCACTTTATTAAAACCCTACCTTAAAACTCATTTTTCGTCTGTACTTTTATTTACAACAACCAAAGATGTGACTTTAAAAATCAATAAAAAAGGCATAGGAAAAATTACCGAAAACGCACCTACATTCCAAAATGTAATTATTGCTGAAAGCGGTTTCTAACCATTCAAAACGTAATTTAAAGATTTTTTACCCTAAGGCTATATAGCTTTAAATAACATACGTTCACACCTCTTGTTATTCTTTATATCCTACATATTTCAATAAAAAATCTACAATTGGTTTAGGATCTTCCAAACTGTGTGGATGATGCCCAACACCTTCTTTTTTAATTAATTCAATATGTCCACCTGCTTCTTTATATTTTTCGGCTAATAACGCTGTGTTTTCTTTGTAAGGTACGGCTTCATCTATATCACCAAACACATGCAAAACAGGGACACCAGCTTTTGCAAGATGCACACTATTTTTAATTGGGATATTTTTAAACGTCTTAACCGAGATGGTATCTAAACTATAGGCATTTAAACAGGCTTTCCAAGCTTTAGCATTCCCTTTTCCTTTAAACATACCTCCTGGCCAGCTTTTTATATCGCAAACAGGAGCATCAGCATAAATACAGAAAACCTTATCTGTGTTTTGCGAAGCCCAATTATAAACTATTAATCCGCCACGGCTCATCCCCTCTAAAACAGTTTTTTCATTTAGGTTATACTCCGAAACACAAAATGCATAAAAATCATCCCACAAGTCTACTGCTTCTTGGTTTCCAAACAAATTTGCCACATCTACATAAACCAAGTGAAATCCTTTTTCTAATAATGCCTTGTCTACTTGCGGTTCTGTACCCCAAAATCTTGCTCTCCAAATCCAGAGATTGTCTTCGTGTTTTTTATTAGGAAATACAATTTTAGCCGCATGGCCTTGAAATGAAAACTCTTTCATTTCATATTCACTAAATATTTTATCGTTCTCACTTCGGAAAGATGACAACAGAATAAGAATTGAAAATAGGACTAAAATGGTTGTTAATTGTTTCATTCTTGTTTTTCTTAGTTTAAAAAATACTAATGCTTCCGCTAAAATGAATTCATTTTAACACTAAAACAGCTTCACATTTTGTGGCGATAATGATGAAAAACGAATGTACCTGAAAATTTTAATAAAGTCAAATTATCAATTAGAAAGACACCATTTTTTTTTGCAGTTAAGAAGTTGAATTAGTTGATTAATACAATAATACAGTCTTCAATTTTATAAAAAATGACAATTCATCATATAGAAATTACAGTTCGGTAACATCAATTATAAAAACCTCATCTCATGTTAGATATTTGGAGTGTAAAACAAATAAAACCATATATTATGAAAGCTTTAACTTTAATCATCGCATTAGTATTATCAGTAACTTTTAGTAACGCTCAAGAAAACAAAAACGGAAAAAGTATTACCGTAATAATTGAAAATATTAAAAACAATAACGGAACTATTATGTTATCGCTGCATAATGAAACTACCTTTATGAAAGGCCAAGGCATTCAAACTGTAGAAAGTAAAATAGTTGATGGTAAAGTAAAAGTAACTTTTAATAATGTAGAAGCGGGAACTTATGCTATTATGGCGTTACACGACGAAAACGAAAATAAAAGAATGGATTTTGAAGATACTGGAATGCCTAAAGAATCTTATGGTGTATCGAATAATGCGATGAGTTTTGGACCACCCACATATAGCAAAGCAAAATTTGAAATTAGCACTGAAGATTTAGAAATGAAAATCATACTCTAAGTTTAATTTTTACTTAATACATATAAAAAAAACAGCTATGAGTTTTTAAACTTATAGCTGTTTTTAATTAAAAATTGAATAATTACTATAATATCATAAAATTAATAACCTGGGTTTTGTAATAAGGCATCCACTAAATTAACTTGAGATGTTGGTAAAGGAAACAAATAATTATCTCTAGAAAAATTTCGAATTGATGACGGCTGAACAATTACAGCTCTTCTTTCTCCAATACCTGTTTCTGCTACCCCTTCTCCATAACCATAGGCCGATTCGTTGTATATATCAGAATTGTTTTCGTAAACCGTTCCTTCAACAACCGCTCCGAAAATAGTTTCACCTAACTCATCTTCGGCAATACCCCAACGTTTAAGATCGTTAAATCGAGTTGCTCCTTCTGCATATAATTCAATGGTACGCTCTCTTCTTATCTCGTTTAGCATATCTAAGTTGTTTGCAGCTACAAATGCATTGATTAAAGCTGGTAAACCTGCTCTATCCTTCACTAAATTGATAGACTCATTAAGTTGTCCGTCAGTAATGGCACCGTTTAATAGTTTTTTTAATTTATGTTTTTTTCTTACAAATCTCTATACCCAAATAAATTATAATCGATAATTAACACCTATAATCGAATTAAAAAAAAACGCAGTTTAAGAATGGGATTAAATTACAAATGACTAACCATTAAAGACTAAAACAAAATGTTACATTTAGTAACATAAATCTATTAAAAAAGCAGACCGATAAGCAAAAAAAAGTGACCCATTAACATCACTTTTAAGTGTGTTTTTTTTAATTGCATTTAAGTTATACCTGAATACAGTTAAAAATTAAAGCATAATTACTAATCGTACTTTCTTTTATTAAACCAGTTACCTATAAAGCTTAAGTTAAGCGTTATTTTATGAAAATTTTCTTGAACTAAACTATTACTTGTAGATCCTTCTCTACCATAAGAATATGATATATTTAGTTTAGAATGGTTAGACATAGGTAAACCTAAACCAACAGATGCAAAGTAACTATCAATTTTTTGGTTAGAGATATTTAAAAACCCTGTATTATAGTTTAAACCAAACCTATATTTAACCAAACTCCAATACTTATTTTTATCGGTTGGTAAATACTCTGCACCAAAAGCATAAATATCTTGGTTATTATAACTCTCGGTATTTTGAACCTGATTGGTATTATCCCAATATAGCTTGGTAAAATCGAAGCTTGTAGTTAACGAGCTGTTTAGCTTTGTTTTTAACCCTAAACCAAATGTTAACGGTAATTCGAAATCTTCTAGATCACTTTCAACATTTTCATCTATAAGCACTTTAGTTCCTCCTACCGATGTTTTATACGAATTGCTAACCTGATCGCCTCCTAAATTAGCAGGCAATTCTAGAATAGCACCTAATGTAATTTCTTTATTCGTGTTTTTAATAAGGTTATACTGCACCCCTGTTTTAAGTTTAAAACCGCGATAATAATTAACATCTGTAATGTTTACAAAGGAGTCGTAATACAAATTGGTTTCTTGGTTTATAGACCCGAAAAGATAAGATAAATCTACCCCAAAGGATAGCTTATTAAATACCTGAACACCACTAGACAGGTAAAACTTATTTAATCCACCAGAACCAGTTACTCTAGAAATATAAGTATCTGTTGAGCCTTCAATAGGGTTTTCGAAATCTATATCGTAGCCTACTTTAGTATATGGTAATAGCCCAAAACTCATTCCTACATTTTTGGTAATAGGAAACGCCATAACGGCATGCGACATATTAAAATCATAAGTAGTATCGCTTATATTATTGGTTTTTAGTATAGAATATACGCCATTTATACCAAACTCATATAAGAACGTTTTTTGCTGAATGTTACCTAAACTAGCAGGGTTTATTAAATTTATTTCTCCTGAATTGTTTTGAGAGATCCCTGTGTTTCCTAACCCTGTTAATCCTCCTGTAGCTGTTTTATTTTCTACTCCTAATCCAAATAACGAATATGGCGTACTCGTATCATTTTGAGAAAAACATGATGGTATAACAACTATTAATACTAGTAGTGTTTTTATTTTATACATTTAAAAGGCTATTTAATAATTTAAATAAGTTACGCTTAGCTTAATTTTGTCGTTGTTTTCATTAAGGTTATCAATTATTAATGCATCAACAACGCTATTATAGTCTTCAAATTGAATCATGATAGCATAATCCAAATCGAATTCAGAATTCCATATCATTTCAACAAAACCACTCATATCTATACTGTAATAAGTGTTTTCATCAAACTCATTATTTTCTTGATTTAAAACGGCATAACTTACATTGGAGTCTAAGTCGGTTAGTTGGCTAACTATTCTGTTTTGACCGTCAACAACATAAACCAAAAGCGATTCCTTTAATGGCTTTGATGCATCGTAACTTTCCTTAAGTGGTTTAAAAGTTAGTTCTGCATTTAGTGCTGCACTATCATTAGAGAGTGATTTTAAATCTTTTACTGTAGGCATTTCAATTCTTGCCGAAATACCTGTACCAGCTTGGGCAAATATTAATTGATTGGTATCATCACTAGATATTGTTGTACCTGTTGTAGAAAGACCGTTAATAGTTGTCGCATCTAAATTGGCCGAAATACTATTAAATTGCATGCCTGTATTTGGTATAAAGAAATCGATAACCTGGTTATTATCTTCACTACTATCGGCGTTATCTTCTGTATAGAAAATGCGCATTGAAGTGTTATCGTCTAAATCGGAATAGGATTTAAAATTAAAACCTAAAACATGGCTATTAGTTGTCTCGTCCGGTATAACCGTTAAGCCATAAAAATATTGAACAAAATCGTCGGTAGTATTAATTTCATTATCTCTAATTTTATTAAAAATGTCTTCACCTAAAGAAGTATCTAAAGAAATATAAATAGAATCTGTAGTACTATTAGGTCTTGGTGTAAAGGTTACTTCGCCTAAAGCTTCTTCATAATAATCAGGCATTGACGTATTTTTAAGTATTGAGGTATTGTAGTAATCACTACCTTCATAAGGCTCAAAATATTCCAATAACCTATGCACCTTATAGGTTTGTTCTTGCAATGTATCACCATAATAATACGTATCGTAGTTTAATACTAAGCCAATAGAATCATAAACCGCATTGGAACTTATTGAAAAATCGGAATTATAAACTTGAAAATAAGTTTGCGCTTTTAAGTCTCCAAAATAATCATCCTTTAAACTTCCTAATAACAAACGACTTGTTCCGGATGTTGCTAGTGAATCAATTTTATAAGTAGCAGCCTTAATTGAAAAAGTGTCTACTATTACAATATTTAAATCATTATCAATAAAATCGGTACCTACCGGATAGTTATTTACTTCCTCACTACAGGAAAACATAAATAACAAACTCAAACTACTAATTAAAAACAACCTCATTTCTCTTATTTAGAGTGCAAACCTATTTAGTAGTACAAGCTAATACACATCAAAATAGACTAATCGGGTTATTTTATAGATGAATATGTAAAAATTATGTTAAAATGTTAATATTCAGTTAATTAAATACTTTATAGATATAAATGCGCCCAACATAGACAAAAAACTAATGTTGGTCTATTTTGTGATGATTTAAAACCATGTAGCCTATAGATTTGCCACGTATTTAACGAAGAATTAATTATAAATATAAACAGTAACAATAATGAATGTATTAAAAAAGAGCAGCATTTTAGGTCTTGCAATCCTATCCGTTTTATTTGTTGGATGCAGTAGTGATGATGAGGATTCTGATGAGTATGGAAACTGGGTAGAAAGCTCATCGTTTGATGGAGATTCTAGAGGAAACGCTGTAAGCTTTACAATAGGCGACAAAGGCTATTTAGTAACAGGATATGATGGTGACGACTATTTATCTGATACTTGGGAGTACAATTCTGAAAGCGATTATTGGATACAAAAAGCAGATTTTCCTGGTATTGCGCGTAGCGGAGCTGTAGGTTTTACCATTGATGGTAAAGGTTATATAGGGACTGGATATGATGGTACCGATGAGTTAAAAGATTTTTGGGAGTACAACCCAGACTCCAACCAATGGACCCAAAAAGCAGATTTTGCTGGTACTGCAAGATATGGCGCCATAGGTTTCTCGATTAACGGTTACGGTTATATTGGTACAGGCTACGATGGTAGCGAGCAAAAAGATTTTTACAAATACGATGCTAGTACAGATTCCTGGGAACAAGTTGTTGGGTTTGGTGGTCAAAAACGCCAAAATGCATCGGTATTTGTTATTGATGATATTGCCTATATAGGTACAGGAATACATAATGGTAGTGTAGAATATGATTTTTATTCTTTTGATGGTACAACCTGGACCAGCTTAACCGATTTGGATGATGACGACGACGATGAGTACATAACATTTACAAGTAGCGTTGCTTTTTCATTAAACGGAAAAGGTTACTTAACCACAGGTATTAGCGGTTCTATTACAAATGTTTGTTGGGAATACTCTCCGCTAGCCGATACTTGGGAAGAAGTACCTGAATTTGAAGGCTCGTCTAGACAAGATGCCTCAGCTTTTTCTTTTGATACTAAAGCATTTGTTTTAATGGGAAGGAGTAGTAATTATTATTTTGATGATGTTTGGGAATTTAGACCAGACGAATTAGAAAACGAAGATGATTAATAGTAGGTTTGATTAATGTTGATAATAAGGTTAAACTAGACATACAATTTGTGTTATAAATTAACAGCCTGTTTAGCCTTATTTCTTTTATCAAAACAATAACACTTCTTAGCATTTTATTAAGAATAAAGCGCCTTAGTTTTGAACAAATATTTAATATTGAGTCAGTTTAAAAAGATACCTTCAACAGTTATTCATATTCTTATATGGATAATTTTTTTGGTTATAATGGGTAGCCAAATTTATTTTAAAATTGGTATCATCCCGAAAGACTTCTTAATACGATCTAGTCTTTTAATATCTGCCTTTTATCTAAATTATAGCCTACTAGTACCACATTTATTATTAAATAAAAAAACAACGCTTTTTTTTATTGTGCTATTTGCTTTTGGCCTGTTCTATATATATATAATAGAGACCATTTTACCAAAGCCAAATTTTGTGCCACCCAATAATTTTCATAGACCGGAAAACCCAAATTTAAGACCCAACCATCAATCGCCGTTTCTTATAAATTTTAGAGGCTTTTTTCCGTCTGGAGGTTTACTACTCTTAATTTTTGCACTAAGCACCAGTATAAAATTAGGTTTAGAATGGTTTAAATCTGAAAAAGAACGTGTTGAAATCGAGTCGCAAAAAGTAAACTCCGAGTTATCGTTTTTAAAAGCACAACTTAATCCGCATTTTCTATTCAACTCATTAAACAGTATTTATTCGTTAGCCCATAAACAATCAAAAAACACTGCAAATGCCATTGTTATTTTGGCAGATTTAATGCGTTATATGATTTATGAAGCCAATAAAGACTTAGTGCCTCTAGAAAAAGAAATCGATTATATAAGGAATTACATGTCGCTTCAATTACTTAGGTTAAAAGATTCTAGCAATGTAAAAATTAATATACATGGTAATTTAAACTTTAGTATCGAGCCCTTGCTATTAATTTCATTTATTGAAAACGCTTTTAAATACGGAACAGATTTTAAAGGCAATACTAATATTTTAATAAAAATCACTATTGAGGACGCCTTGTTAAAACTATATGTGCAGAATTCTGTATCGCACCAGCAGCAAAAAACAGAAAACTCTGGTGTTGGATTGCAAAATATTAAAAACAGACTAAATCTCCTCTACCCCAACCAACATACCATTGCTATTAAAAGTGAGCAAAACAGTTACGAAGTTAATTTAATTTTAAAACTAAAAAACCTATGATAAGCTGTATTATTATTGATGACGAACCACTCGCTTTAGAGTTATTAGAAGATTTTATTTCAAAAATATCCTTTTTAAAGTTAGTGGCTACATGCTCTAACGGGTTCGAGGCTACCAACATATTACATACACAAAAAATAGACTTAATATTTACAGATATTGAAATGCCTAATTTTTCGGGAATCGATATTATAAAATCTTTAGAGTATAAGCCACACTTTATTTTCACCACCGCTTATTCACATTATGCCGTTGAAGGTTTTAACTTAAACGCTATAGATTATTTAGTAAAACCAATACCCTTTCATCGATTTTTAAAAGCAGCAACAAGAGCATTAAATATAATAACCGAAAAAGTAGAACCAGCAACCACCATAATTGAAAAACCAAGTAACGAACCGGAATATATTTTTGTAAAATCGGAATACGAAAACATAAAGATTAATGTTAACGAAATAAAATATGTTGAGGGTTTAAAGGATTATATTAAAATACATACAGCAAACAAAAAACCTATTTTAACTTTAAACAGCCTTAAAAATTTTGAAGAAAAATTGGGGTTATCCAATTTTATTCGGGTTCATAAATCGTACATAGTATCCATAAGCCACATTCACTCGGTACAACGTAATCGCATTATTATAGACGAAAAATGGATACCAATAGGCTTTAGTTACAAAAACGACTTTATCAAAAAAATTAATTGTTAGTGCTACCAATCCCTTTAACTTTTTACAACAAAAAAAGCGACCTTAAAATAAGATCGCTTTAATAGCTAGTAATCAAAGTTGTAAATTGTAAAAACCAACTATTTATTTAGACGGTTTCATTTAACCAAGCTTTCATCATCCAAACAGTTTTTTCTTGTTCAGTAATAAAATCACTCATCATTGAGTTTGTTCCTTCGTCATTTGCATCTCCTGCTTTTTCTAAAAGTGCTCTTTCAATACTTAGAAGCTCGGTAAGCGATTCTACTATTAAACGTACTGCTTTTTCATCTTCCGAAATATTTTTTCCAACAGGAACTCTTGCCTTAGCCGAATAATCTTCGAATGTGTGTAACGGCGTTTCACCTAAAGTTAATATACGTTCGGCAATTTCATCTACTTTCATATTTGCATCTGTGTACAACTCCTCAAATTTAACGTGTAAATCAAAAAATCGTTTTCCTTTAATATTCCAGTGAATGCCTCTTAAATTCTGATAATAAATTTGAAAATTAGCCAATAAACTATTTAAATCTTCAGCTAATCCTTTTGTCTTGTTGGTATCTAAACCAATACTATTTAATGTTGTCATAATCTTTGTTATTTTCTTACAACAAATTTAAATTATAATTAACACGTGTTTCAATAAGTTTTATTGATACTTTTTATATTTTTATAGCCTAAACTGATACTGATGACTATTACCCAATTATACTATGTTTTGGCTGTTGCCGAAAACCAAAACTTTACTAAAGCAGCCGAAAAATGCTTTGTTACGCAACCAACATTAAGCATGCAAATTCAAAAGCTTGAAGACCAGTTAGATGTTTTAATTTTCGACCGAAGCAAAAAACCTATTGAGCTTACCGAGGTTGGTAAAAAAATAGTAAATCAGGCTAGAAATATTGTAAATGAATCGTACCGCATACAAGATATCGTCGATCAACAAAAAGGATTTATTGGTGGCGAATTTAAATTAGGAATTATTCCAACGGTTATGCCTACTTTATTGCCTATGTTTTTAAAGAGTTTTATTAAAAAACATCCTAAGGTAAAACTTAAAATTGAAGAGCTAACTACCGAAGAAATTATAACAAGACTTAAAGATGGCCACTTAGATGCTGCCATTGCTGCAACACCTTTAGAGGATGACAGCATTAAGGAACGTGTACTTTATTTTGAACCTTTTGTTAGCTATATACCAAAAGGACATCGTCTCCATACAAATAGCAAAATTGATGTTACCGATTTAGATATTGATGATATGCTGCTATTAGAAGATGGGCATTGTTTTAGAGATGGCGTTATTAATTTATGTAAAGTACTTAAAAATCAACCTGATGATAATTTTCAATTAGAAAGCGGAAGCATTGAAACGCTTATAAAATTATCGAACGAAGGGCTAGGAATGACTTTATTGCCATATCTACATACTTTAGATATTAATGAAACTGAAAAAGCCAATTTACATTACTTTAACGAACCTACACCTGCTAGGGAAGTAAGTTTACTGTATCATAAAAGCGAATTAAAAATGCAGATTATAGAAGCCTTACAAGATGTTATTTCTGGTATTATTAGAGGTGCTATTGCCTTTCAAAATGTAAAAATAATAAGTCCGTTACCTAAAAAATAAAAGATAAAAACCGCGTCCTAATTAACATCAATAACGATTTTAATATTAGGAAAATTTAAAAAAAAGCAAGACCTTTACACCGTGAAAACAGCAGCACTTATATTCGCTTTATTCTTGCTTGTCAAGCCTATAATTCCAGTATTGGAATATGCTGCATTTTACGATTATATAAAAAATGAACTGTGTATAAACCAAGACAAACCAGAGTTAGCTTGTAATGGTAAATGTCACCTTAAAAAGGAATTAGCTAAAGCTTCAAATTCTGAAACAGGCAATGAAAACAGTCATTCTATCACGGTAGAACAATCTATAGTGTTCTTTCAAAACACAATTAATTATTATGATTTTGTTATTCTTAAAGAACAAAATCCAAAAATAAACGCGTCATACAATGCGATATACAAATATCATTATATGAACTTTATTTTTCACCCACCTCTTATATAGTTTCTTCATAAAATAAGGGACTCAAAAAAAATCCAGAATAGTAAACTACCATCGTATTCTATTAATTTAAAAATTAATAAGAATAAAATTACTTAACACGTAAAAAACGCGCGCTTAATAAGGTGACCTTTGGTGTATTCTCATAGTTTAATGTGTTCCCTTAATGATTTCATTTGGCGGTAAAACGTACAATTATATTAATTGTACAAATCTAACTAAACACAATACCTTAAACAGTATACTTTAGTTAGGCACAACCTCTATCATTTTTAAATAAAAATCAATAAACAATGAAACTTATACAATTTACTGTATTTGTACTTTTTGTTGTGGTTACTTCTTGTACACTAGACAAAACAGATTACGAAGCAGAATTGGTTACCGAAACTACCGAATACATAGAGTATGAAGAAGTAACAGCCATAGTTAGCGAGAATTACACCATTAGTATTGAGGCTTTAAACGGCACGTTATATAAAGGATACAACGAAATTCACCTTAAAATTAACAATAGCCAAACAAATGAAAATTTGAATGATGCCGAGGTTACTTTTTTACCTATTATAACCGATGCCAATGGAAATAAATCCTCTTGCCCACATGCTTATAATTTAGTTTATAATGCCAATGAAGGGTACTATACTGGCTATGCAGTTTTTACTAGCGAAAGTGACTCGACAGTAAATTGGGAGATATACATTGATATTACTGATAATGGCGAAGTAACATCTGTTAATCATGCTATTACTATTGCGGAGCAAAACAATTTAAATTTAAACATGACGGCTTTTACAGGTAACGATGGCGAACACTATTTTATAGCCTTAGTAGCCCCACAAAGTCCAAGCGTGTCACAAAACGATTTGGTCGCAGGTATATACAAATACAACAAGCCAACTAGTAACGCTGGCACATTTCCTGATGCATCACAGTACTCTTATAGCGTGGTTGAAAATCATACGTTATTATTAGACCCAAGAATGCCTGAACCATCTATGGGAAATCACTCATCGCCTAACAACCAAGATCTTACTCAAGAAAGTGATGGTTTATATTACGGCGTTGTTAACTACACCATGACAGGCAATTGGACCTTGAATTTTATTTTAAAAAATGAAAATGATGACATCATAAAGGGAACCGAAGTATCAACGGAGTTTACACCAGGAATTGAGGGTGAAAAAGGCGAATTACACATCGACATATTATTCTAAAAAAATGAAAGGATTTACAATACTAATACTTTTGTTTGGCACATTTGCGAGCGCTCAAAATTTACAAATGCAACAGGATAGTGTGGACGTACAATTGGATGAAATTGTGATTATTGCGGCTAAGAAAAAGAAAATTGAAACCGAAATGAAAATGGCGGTTTCTGTTGATGAATTTTTAGCCTCGTCTGATAATATTAGCTTTATAAAACGTGGTGCTTACGCATGGGAACCTTTACTCAATAATATGAGTACAGAGCGTTCTATTATTACTATTGATGGTATGCATGTGTTTGGAGCTTGTACAGATAAAATGGATCCCGTTACGTCGTATGTTGAAAGCAATAATCTTGCGGAAATTGATATTCAATCAGGACAAGCAGGAGGCTTAAATGGCTCTACTGTTGCTGGAAGTATCGATTTGAAAAGGAAAAGCACATCGTTTGGCCTGAGTAAAAAATGGAATGCTGCCTACCAAACTGGCTTCGAATTTAATAACAATCAATTCTTTAACCTTGGTAATGCTTCATATTCAGGAGAAAAACTAGTAGCCGAAGGTAGTATATCGTATAGAAAAGCAGAAAATTATTCTGATGGAAATAACGATGAAGTTAACCACTCCCAGTACGACAAATTCAATACATCATTGGGCTTAGCGTACAAAACGAGCGACTTATCAGCCCTAAGGGTGGATGCCATTTTCGATAAAGCGAAAGATGTTGGTTTCCCAGCGCTTCCAATGGATTTATCTTTATCGAGAGCACTTATAACCTCAGTGGCATACAAAAAGTTTTTTGAAAACGGAATTGTTAAAGTATGGGACACTAAATTATATTATAACGCGGTTGAGCACTATATGGACGATACCACCCGTCCAGAAAACTTAGTACATATGGATATGCCTGGTTGGAGTACAACCTACGGTTTGGTTTCTAAAATTAATCTTAAAAAAGAAAAATTTGCTTCAGAAATACAGCTAAATGCATATGATAATTTATCTATTGCAGAAATGCGTATGTATCCACAAGACCGCAGCAAGCGTACTATGTTTGCTTTTAGTTGGCCCTGGGTTACCACACAATACGCAGGACTTTCAACGAGTAACACTTATGATATCTCGGAAAAAAGTCAACTAAATTTTGGAGGCTCTTTAGGTGTTAATTACAACTATTCAAAATATGTTGAGTTTAACCGAATTTTTCATCCGGGTGCATCGCAAGGAAAAACACGGTTTTCACCAAGTTTACATGCGGGTTACAACCTAGATATCAACCAATTTAATTTTTCAGTTGGTGGTGGCTATGGCCATAGGGCACCTTCGGTTTCAGAAGGTTATGGGTATTATATTTATAACAGTTTTGACCGTTATGATTACATTGGAAATCCAGATTTAAAAAACGAGGTGTCTTATGAGGTTAATGCTAGTGCAGGTTATAAAACTAAAAAAGGTGGCATTTTGGCAAAGGCAAATTACTTTTACATACAAGATTATATTATAGGAAGAATATTAAGTGCCGGAAGTCCTATGAATTATCAATCGGTTGGTGTTAAGGGCTACACGTCTTTAGACAATGCTACCCTATTTAACTTTTCATTGAATGGTAACTATACCGTTTTAAAGGATTTACACTGGAAAGGAACCCTTACGTATGCTCGAGGGCTAGATGACAATAAAAATAATTTACCGTTTATTCGTCCGCTAAGCTACCAAACGTCTTTGCATTATGCATATCAAAAATTCGGAT
The DNA here is from genome assembly GCF_046736315.1 of Algibacter sp. AS12. Lineage (NCBI taxonomy): Bacteria > Pseudomonadati > Bacteroidota > Flavobacteriia > Flavobacteriales > Flavobacteriaceae > Algibacter > Algibacter sp. AS12. Next base: position 2,807,671 of record NZ_CP151841.1, on the reverse strand, counting down.
TCTCAACGTCCCTTAATGGCGATTATAAGCAAATTAATTACAGTCCAGAATATGGTGAAGATGAAACACCTTCTTATACCAATTGGGATGCCTCGGCAAATTACTCCTTTTATATAGAAGGCTACAAAACAGTATTCCAAGTAGGTGCCGAAAATATTTTAAACGAATACTACAGCACCTATGCCGATTGGGGAAATATCCCTAGAATGGGACGTAACATCTTTACGTCCTTAAAAATAAACTTTTAAACAAAATCAATAACAACAAACAAAATCAAAATGAAAAATTTTAAAAAGTACCTAATATTATCTCTTAGCGCATTAGCAATAGTTTCTTGTAGTGATGATGATGCTCCTGTAGCTAACAATGTAACCCTAGAGTTTAATAACACTTTTGGAAACGAAACTATAGTACTTGGTAATGCCACTTCAACCGAGGCTACCACAAATACTTCTGCCGAAGGACAAGTACACCACTTTGAAGAGTTAAAATACGTAATTAGTAACATCCGCCTTATTAAAGTAGATGGTACCGAAATACCATATAATGTGAACGATTTAGATAACGGTGCTACTGTAATAAACCAAGCTAAAACTGAAACTTTACAATATGTTTTAAATGATATTCCTACTGCTGATTACAGTCAAATAAAATTTGGTTTAGGAGTTAAAACATCATTAAATACTCTAGACGAAGTTAGTTTCCCTAACTTTTATGCAGCAGCGGGCGAGAACGACACGCAAATGCACTGGGAATGGGGAACAGGATACCGTTTTACTAAAATTGAAGGTTTTTATGACAGTGATAATAAAGTATTGTCTTTCCACTCTGGTAGCACGATAGACGAAGACCCAGATGATACTACTGGTGAAAGCTTTATTCAAGGTGTTGATGCATATCGAGATATTACATTAAGCCTTCCAACTATGGCAACTGTAGGGAATAGCGCACCTAAAATTGTTATTAAAGCCGATTTTAATAAATTTTTAAGCGGAGATATTCATACTATTACTTTAGTAACAGCAGAAAATATTACTAACAACGCAACACCAAGTGCGCATACTGCAACAGAAATGATGAGGTTTGTTGACAATATTGGAGGAACCGGAGATACTAATACTACAGGTATGTTTTCAATTACTAGCGTAGAAAACTAAATATAAATACAGCTTCGGCTTGACATTTATATCGAGCTGAAGCTTATTATTAATGCCTCTAAAAGCGTTTACAAAATGAAAAATTTAATAAGAAATATGTGTGTGGTATTAATACTTGCGTCTTGTAGTAATGATGACTACCAACCCATTTCTTATGATAATCCGGAAATCACGCTAAACATTCCGGAAGGTTTTCCAGATTTAAACATTACTGCTACCACTAATGCACCAACAACATATGGTGTAGAGCTAGGAGAAAAATTATTTAACGACAAAAGGTTAAGTGCAGATAATACCATTGCGTGTGCTAGTTGCCACATACAAGCAAACGCTTTTACCGATAACTTATCCAAAGCCATAGGTATTGAGGGTAGAGTCGGGTTACGCAATACGCCACCCATTCAAAATATGGCATTCATGCAATTTTATAACTGGGATGGAAATAAATTAGTTTTAGAAAACCAACCTTTAGTACCTATTATAACGCACGAAGAAATGGATTCCTCTATTTTAGAAGTTATTGGTAAAATTGAAAACGATCAAGAGTATATTGAATTATTTAATAAAGCTTTTGGTGATGAGGCTGTTACAAACGAAAGAATATTTAACAGTATTGCTCAGTTTGAATACACTTTAATTTCTGCAAATAGCAAATACGACAAAGTTATACGAGAAGAAGTTGAAACTTTTACTGAAAGTGAAGCACAAGGTTATCAAGTTTTTAAAGATAAATGTATAAGTTGCCACAGCACAGAATTATTTACAGATCAAAGCTTCAGAAACATTGGCTTTCCTATTAATCCAGATAGCGAAGAAGGTGGCCGATCGAGAGTTACTAGAGAAGTAGACGATTACTTGCGTTTTCGTGTACCTTCATTACGAAATATTGAATACACAGCACCCTATGGTAGTTTTGGACAATTTAATACTTTAAAAGACCTCCTAGATTATTTAGATAACGGTGTTGTAGATGCCGAAAACTTAGACCCTATTTTAAAAGATAATGGCAATAAAATCCCTCTCACAGAAGAGGAAAAAACCCATCTCATTTCATTCATGAAAACACTAAGTGATAATGAGTTTATTGAGCAATAAATTATAATACCAGAACTTACGTTGAATACACCATTCAATAAACCTACCTATTTAATGCAAAAAAGCGACCCTAGAGTCGCTTTTTTATTATGTTTTTAAATAAATTAAACATTGATTTAAATCGGGATTTTGCAATACCAGAGAATGAATATAAATTTTAAGCTCTTCAATCTCATAAGGCAACAATCTATTTAATGCCTTTTGTACTTCTTTGCAAAACAACGATGTGTCAAAACTAACTTTATTAAGTATAGTTTTTGTGTAATCTAGCATTGCTCTTGCCATGATTTTTACAGGGTTTTAGGTTTTAATAATAAGTAGATTTATAGTATAGGCTTTATATTTTTGATGTTTAAATTTAGTGAAAATATAATCAAGTTCTATAATTTTAAGGAATATTAACACAAATAACTTAAAATAGAACATCAACGAATTTCTAAAAAAAAACGCTAATCACTTAAACTAGAGCCTTCATCTTTATATTATACTTTATTAATTATCAAAAAAAAATCCTGTATAGCGAACTACACAGGATCAATTTAATGAGTTAGATGCTATTAATCAAATTTAACTAAACCGAATTACCGCTTAATTTACTTTGTTTTCTACTCAATTATTATTTTCTGACTATACACTTTATTCTCATTTTTCACTTTTATAAAATAGAATCCACTTGTGTTATTTTTTAAGTCAATAACGGTATTGTTACGATCAATTGTTCCAGAAGACACCCTTTGACCAATGTTGTTATAAATTTCGAAATCGAATTTTGAGTTAGGGTTGTTCAACTTCACATTTACAAACCCTTGTTTAACAGGATTAGGATGAAACCTAGGAGCTTCAGATGCTAACATAGTATTTTCATTAGCTTCTAAAGTAGTAAAGTCTATACTTGTTTCCCATGAACCTCTACCGTAAGTAGCAGCTCTTAACTTTGCACTTGTTGCCGATGTATAAAAAACCTCTAAATCTTGAACTGAGTTTCTAGGTAAATTGGTTGCTTCTTCTGTCCAAGCACTTTGAGAATCATCAATGTAATACACTCCTATATCTGCACCAATAAACACACCATTTTGAGTACTGTTTTTAAGGTGTACAATTGTATTTATAGGTAAGTTTGGTAATGTACTAGAGTAAACATCTGTCCATGAGGTTCCGCCATTATTAGTTTTAAATACTTTACTAGACGCGTTATATCCAGAAAACACAACCCACACCTCATCAGAATTAGAATTTGATATGGTTAAGTTTTTTAGTGATGCAGACCCAACAGGTAATGTTCCTGTTACATCAGTCCAGTTAACTCCAGCATCTGTAGATCTTGAAAGTTTATTTTCTGTAATCGCATACATGACTTGATTATTAGTCGGTGCAATTTCAAAACGTAAAATATTTTTACCAACAGCAGGCGTTCCTAGGGCAGTCCAATTTGGAGCCGAATCACCATTTGGTTTCGTTAGCATATCTGTACTTTTATACAGTGCTGGTCTTCCTCCTAAATAAACCCAATCCGCTTCAATTGGATCTTGATGAATCGGGCTAAACCACTCGCCATTTGTTGAAGGAAAGTACGATACCACACCGTAACTTGTGCGGTAAAATTGTCCGTTTGTTGTAGATGAAATAATGATATTATCATCTGTACGATCTATAAAACCATCTTCACCATCACCACCACTTAAAACAGACCACATACCTGCACTAGTTGCCATAATAGAACCTATATCTTGTAAACCTGCAAAATATTTATTTGGGTCTGTAGCAGAAAGTGCGATATTTGTTTGCTGACCAACAGCTATGTTATTCGTAATATCTTCCCATGCCGATTGCCCGTTAGAAATTCCTTTTGAAATCCCTCCATCGCAAGTTGTATATAAAGTAGTATCATCGTGTGGAGAATACGCAATGTATTGGATATCTGCGTGGATATAAGGTTTGGTTTCAGTTGAAGGGTATTGAGACCCCGGAAAACCATCTTTTACACCCAACCAATATGTAATTCTTTCCCAACTTGTACCACCATTAGTGGATTGCCATTGGTTTATTCCTCCAATGGTTACTAAATTGGCATCTAAAGGAGACACTGCAATTGCTAAATCATGGTCTGCTTGTCCGCCATTCCAACCTTCAGTTGGTGCTGACGGCGGATTATCACTAGCGTGCAAAATATTAGGAGTACTAGCTGTTGTTTCATAAACTAATGAGAAATTAGAGCCACTATCGGTCGATTTATAAACGCCCTTTAAACCTCGCTCTAAGTTTCCAGCAATAGCGTATACCACATCTTCATCATTAGCTGAAACTGCCATTTCAATTCTACTTACATCAGAGGTTGGAATACCTGAAGCAATAGTCCAATTTGCACCATTATCCGTTGATTTATAGATATAACCTTCAGTGTCATTATACACACTAGCAGCATAAACTGTATTAGAGTTTCCAACGGCCGTTCCTGGTTTAAATTCAATATCATAAAATGCTTCTGCACCCGTTGTTAATGTATGTGTTGCCCAACCATCGGTAGTTCTAAAAACACCACCATCTGTAGCAACCATCATCGTAGATGGCGTATTTGGGTCCATAACAATTTTAGTAATTCTGTAGTTATCGGCCGCTGTCCAAGTTAATCCTGTAGAATTCCATGATGCTCCACCATCTGTAGATTTTAGGACGCCTATACTTCTTCTATCATCCGCTCTATCTCCTGTTGCTAAGTACATTGTAGATGTTGTTGTTGGGTGTATAACCAATCCAGAACATCCTATTACTGCTAAAAAATCAGTATTAGTTGTCCAATTATTGCCACCATCAGTGGTTTTCCATAAACCACCATCTGGAGCACCAACATAAAAGGTAGATGCGTCTAATGGATCGAAAGTTATAAATGATAATCTACCAGAACCTGTATCGTAACCTGATGCTACTGAATTACCATTTAAAGAAGACCAGCCTGAAGCATTGGACTTTGCACTATTTTTATTTAAAACTTTATTAGAAGTAGACCACTCCATATAATTGGAATAGTTAGATGATAAAAGTGACATATCGCCTGAAGGATATACCTTATCGGCCACCTTTTTTTCCCAACGTTTAAAAATATTATAACCCTGTCCTTTTGCGGGTGTTTTAGTTTCCCAGTATTTGTCAAATTTTGCTTGGACATTATAAAAAGTTTCCTTTTTACTCGTTCCTTTTTTACTCCAACTTTTACCGTTTTGTCCAAATGATAAAACAGAGAAAAGCACAGTAAATAAAATTGTGTAGATTTTTTTCATTTTTTTATTTAATTAAATTTAAGATAGATTGTTGTTCTATTTTTGCATCAACTAAACTATGTTTAGGGTAGCGTATATTATAGGACAACAAATATCAAAAACTTTATAAAACGAGCGCTATAAATCACTACACACCCACTACACGCATTGCGTTTAATAGTATAATATTATCTGTGGCTAATTAAAAAACCTTTGGCTATAAATTTTTAAATTCTTTATTTAAAAAATCTACCAAAGTGTATTCGCTTTCCTGAAGATTCATTTTTTTGGAAATACGATAACGCTTACCTTCAACAGCACGCGTAGTGGATTTTAAAAACACAGCTATTTCTTTACTTTTAAAACCCACAAATAAATAATAGCATATTATAATTTCGGAATCTACTAATTGAGGATATTCCTTCTTAATTTTTGTAAAAAAATCAATATTAAGTTCGTTTACCAATTTTAAATGATCCTCATTTTTATCTAAAAGAAGTGGCGCATTAATATGTAAATTTTTATATAATTCTTTTACCTTATTTTGCTGATTTCCGCTTCCATCAAGAGATGAAATACTCTTAATTTCCTTTTTAACATCACTTATATATTCTTCTAAACCATGAACTTTTAATTTCAGCTTTTCATGATTGGATTTTAAGTAAGTGAACTCGTCATTATTTTTCTCATAACTATCTACGATTTTTGAAGCGCGCCTATGTTTAATAACATAAAAAACAGACACCACAAAAACTACTATAATTAACACAATAATCCATAGCTTATTTATATTTTTCCACTTCCGTTCTTCACCTAATTCAGTTTCAGACTGCATTAACGAATCTCCCAAAAGCAGGCTCGCACTCATTGTTTTGTTTAACACCTCATTTTCTAAAATTCGTAGAGAGTCTACGTAGCTATTTTTAGCCTTAAAATCTTTTTTAAAATCGTAATAGTCAATATAAAGATTATAGTAATTCCTTTTATCATTATCATTCATTCCGTCTTTAACGCCTGCGGATTTGGACAAATACAATAATGTTGAATCGATTGCCTTTTTATTAAAATGAAATTCACCCAAACTACCATAGACTGTAGCTAAATGTCGTTTGTACAATAAAGGCTGAATAGTAGTATTATTTTTTAAAGCTTTTAAGGTATTAAAATGCTTATGCGCCGCATTTAAATTATTTAAATCAAGGTAATTGGTAGCTAATAAAAACTGAGCATACATGTGGTAATATGCATCATCCTTTATGCTTTTATAACGTTCTAAATTATCTAATAATATCTTATTACTCTGCGCGTATTTTTTGTTTCCTAAGGCTTCTAAGGCCTTCATTTGGGTAACTTCAATAATGCCATCATTATTATTAGCTAACTTATAAAATTTTTCAGCTTTTGCGAGATACTCATAAGCACTAGTATCTTTTTTTACGATATAAGAATTATAAAAAAGCTCTAATGAAGCCCAACCTGCTACATTATAATTTTTTTCAAGCTCGGCATATTTTAATGCCAAAATGCTATTTTGATACCGCTTTACGGTTTCGTTATTTTTATCGTTAATTAATACTTTTAACTCGTAATAACAGGCAAGATGCCCCTTTATTTTTTCGTTTAAGGGTAGCGTAATTGAATCTAAAAATAAAGCTGCTTTTTTAGGGTTTTTATCGATTATATTATTTGCCGAATCAATATATTTCATATTTGGACCTTTATGATCATTTTGAGAAACAACAGGATTACTAAATAAAAAAACAGCTAAAAATAATAGATTAAATAATAATTTTAAATTCAATGGTCTTAAGGTTAAAGTCTATATTTTATTACATGCTAAAATATAAAAAGGCTGCATCAAATGATGCAGCCTTTAACAAAAATCTTTTTTTATAAATTTAGAATCTATTATCGCCATCAAGTAAATCGCCAAGGCCTCCAAGTACACTTCCTTCGCCTTTACTCTTTCCTCCTGCTCTAGGTGCCGATGCCAACACACGACCTGCCAACCTACTAAAAGGTAGGGACTGAATATATACGGTACCAGGACCTTGAAGTTTAGCAAAAAATAAGCCTTCGCCTCCAAAAACCGTGTTTTTAATGCCACCAATAAATTCGATATCATAATCTACCGTTTGATCGAAACCTACAATACAGCCAGTATCTACGCGTAATGTTTCGCCTGCTTTAAGTTCTTTCATAGCCATGGTTCCTCCTGCATGAACAAATGCCATACCATCGCCTTCTAGTTTTTGCATAATAAAGCCCTCGCCTCCAAAAAGTCCGCGTCCTAGTTTTTTAGAAAACTCAATACCTACGCTTACACCCTTTGCTGCGCATAAAAAAGCATCTTTTTGACAAATAAATTTGCCGCCAAAACGCGATAAATCTATTGGGATTATTTTTCCTGGATATGGTGATGCAAAGGATACATTACGTTTACCGACTAGATCGTTATAAAAAGCTGTCATAAACAAACTTTCTCCTGTTAAAATTCGTTTTCCAGCACCTAATATTTTACCTAAAAACCCTGTATCGTTTTGCGAACCATCACCAAAAATGGTTTCCATTTTAATGCCATCGTCCATCATCATAAAACTTCCGGCTTCGGCTACAACGCCTTCTTGTGGGTCCAATTCAATTTCTACGTATTGCATTTCTTCGCCGTAGATACGATAGTCTATTTCGTGTGAAGTCATTTTGTTCGGTTTTTTTGTTGATTCGCTTATATGTTGATTTGTTTTGAGTTTTGTTACAGTTTTTCTTTACTGTTTGTTGTTTAGCTGTTTGCTTTTAGTTGTAAATCAACTATACGACTTTACGGCAAACGACTTAACTCTTTAATTTTACACTCCACTCAAAACCAAAGGTAGATACCACTACACCCTCTTCGTTTACACCAACAGATTCCATCCAAAGGGTCTTTCCTTCGCCAGTTTCTATAGCTTTTTTTAGTACTTCGTCCACAGCCTTACCATCTGTACAAGTAAATGTTATTTTACCTAATGCTTTTTTAGTAAATGTGGCTTTATTGGATGTTACTAACATAGATATACGTTTACCAGAGTCTTGAATTTTAGAAATCATTAATGCACCGGTTGAAAACTCTGCTGCCATACCTTGTACTGCCCAAAACATAGACTTAAATGGGTTTTGATTTATCCATCTAAATTTAACACCTACTATACATTTTTCTGTATCTATATATTTTGTTCTTACGCCACAAAGGTATGCCGATGGCAGCTTGAACATGGTGTAAGTATTTAATTTCTTTGGTGTTAACGCCATTTTATATGTTTTAATTTTTTACTAAGTTATGAAAATAATTCACATTCCTAAATGTTAATTTTATGTTAATTTTTAGTACTATGCGTAACAAAGTACCTTTTTTTAGACATATATTTGCATAGGAAACTATTATATGTTTTAAATCAATCGAAAAAAATCATGTTAGACAATCACCAAAAAAACATTGCCACTTTTATTCACTTATCTACGTTTAGTAGGTTCTTTATTCCGTTTGGGAATTTTATTGGCCCTATTCTTTTATGGAGTGTGAATAAGGGGAAATCGGAATTTATAGATAGAAACGGGAAAGCGATTATTAATTTTCAGTTAAGCGTGTTTTTGTACGCTATTATTTTAGGCACGTTAACCATTCCGTTTTTTGTTTTTAAAATTTTTAGTGGTATTGATTTTATAGATTTTAATGCTTTTGAGAGTTTCCATATTACTATTGGTAAGCCTTCGCCTCTACTATACATTGGTGGCGCTTTAGGTGCTATAGCAGTAATTGGTTTTATTATTGAATTGGCCTTAATAGTTGTGGCTAGTTTAAAAGCTAGAGATGGCGAGGTGTATAAATACCCGTTTACTATTAATTTTTTGAAATAATTTAAATTTTGAATTTAGCTGTGAACATTAACACACCCCTTAATCCCCTCTTTTTAGAGGGGAAACTGAAACCTTTAAAAGAAAACCATGAATACTACAGAGCAGCTAAAACTGCAGACTAACCCGCGTTAGGGATTGTAATGGAAAGCCCACAGCCCGACGTAGGAGGTGCGAGGACTTGAAAAGTAAAGCCCGACCCTTGTGGTAACGCCCAACTAGTCGAAGTGACAAAATAAAATTTCATCAATAATCAATCAATCAAATCAATCAAAAAATGAACAGTTTCACAACATTAAAACGCCTTAGAACATGAAGATAGAAAACACAAAAGCACAAATGCGTAAAGGGGTTTTGGAATTCTGCATACTATCGGTCTTAAAAGACGACGATGCTTATGTAGCAGAAATTTTAAGCACCTTAAAAGATGCCAAGTTGCTGGTGGTTGAAGGTACCATTTACCCTTTACTTACCCGACTTAAAAACGCAGGACTTTTAAATTACAGATGGGAAGAATCGACCTCTGGACCACCAAGAAAGTATTACGGTTTAACCGAAACCGGAAAATTATTTTTAAAGGAATTAGATACCACTTGGAGTGAATTACATAACGCAGTAACTATAGTAACAAGCCAAAAAACACCAAAGAAATGAATAAAACAGTCAACATAAATTTAGCAGGTATATTTTTTCATATAGATGAGGATGCGTACTTAAAATTGCAACGCTATCTGGAGGCTATAAAACGTTCGTTTACGGACTCGCAAGGGCGATCTGAAATTATAGCCGATATAGAAGCGCGTATTGCCGAACTTTTTAATGAGCGCGTGCAAAACGACAAGCAAGTTATTAGGATTGCAGAGGTAGATGAAGTGATTTCGGTAATGGGACAACCTGAAGATTACTTGGTAGACGACGAGATTTTTGAGGATGAGCCACAGGCCAGTTACAGAACAAAATCTACTACTTCGAGAAAGCTTTTTAGAGATACAGACAACTCTTATGTAGGTGGCGTATCGTCTGGGTTATCCCATTATTTTGGTGTTGATGCTATATGGATTAGATTAGCATGGATACTTTTAATTTTTGGTGCTGGTACCGGTATTTTACTTTATATTTTACTTTGGATTTTAGTTCCGGAAGCTAAAACTACAGCCGAAAAAATAATGATGACGGGCGAGCCTGTTAACATTAGTAACATTGAAAAAAAAATTAAAGACGGCTTTGAAACCGTAACAGAAACCGTTGGTGATGTGGCCAAAAATGTATCGGACTCGGTATCGAACGCGGCTAAGAATATAGATGTTAAGAAAACGGGGAATTCTATAAAATCGTCTTCTAGATCTTTTTTTGAAACCATAGGCGACATTATTATGTTTTTCTTTAAGGTGTTCTCAAAATTTATTGGCGTGCTGCTAATTATAGCTAGTGCTGCAACGTTAATTGCGCTTATTGTAGCCTTATTTTCTGTTGGTATTGCCGATGTAATTCATATACCTGGTTTAGACCTTGTAGAGATTGCCAACACCGGCGAAACCCCAATTTGGTTAGTGTCTTTATGTGCCTTTTTTGCCGTTGGAATTCCTTTCTTTTTCTTATTCTATTTAGGACTAAAGATTTTAATAAACAACTTGAAATCCATTGGCAACCTTGCTAAATTCTCGTTACTTGGCTTATGGATTATCTCGATTATAGCGCTTATTATTTTTGGTGTAAGACAAGCTAGCGAACATGCCTACGAGGAGAGCTATACCGAAAAAACCGAGCTTCCAATTACAACTAAAGATACGCTTACTATTAAAATGGTAAACAACGATAATTTTAACTCGGATTATGGGCGTCATGATAATTTTAAACTAGCCTATAACGACAATGGTGATAAGGTACTATACTCTGCGGATATTGATATTATTGTAAAATCGACTACAGACTCGGTAGCTAGAGTAGCTATTAGAAAAAAAGCTGATGGTAGAGATTATGATAGCGCTATTGAGCGTGCAAAAAACATTAATTATAATTTCGATTTTAAAAACAACACCTTGTTACTGGACTCGTACTTAACCACACATCCAGATAATAAATTTAGCGACCAAGAGGTTGATGTTGTTCTTTATTTACCAGAAAACGCAGTAACATATTTTAACAATAGCGCCAAAGGACATTTGAATTACCGCACGTATGATGGCAATATAATTTCTAGAGATGATACCAATCATTACATGAAAATTATGTATGAAGATGCCGTATGTTTAGACTGCCCAGAGGAAAATATTAAAATTAAAGTGAATACACCTAGTGTTAAAATTAATGACGATGGTATTGAAATTCATTCCAACGAAGGCCATTTAAAAATAGATAAAAATGGTATTAAAGCCGAATCTGAGGAAGTAAACCTAAACATAAATGCCGAAGGTGTTGAAATAGACGCAGAAGATTAAATAATAAAACAAAAATCCCGATATCATGTCGGGATTAGTTTACCTAACAATTCATCAATAAAAATCGACAATTCAGATATTTAAGTTTCTAATTAATGTTATTTAGAAGGATATTTGTACAACAGTTAATCATCAATCAAAAAATGAACCGTCATGACTACACTAATCAAATTCATTGTTGCCACCGTATTAAGTTTAACCCTTTTTTCGTGTAATTTCGATATGAATTACAACACTGGTGTTCGCGGAAACGGCGAGATTACCGCTCAAGACCGCAGTATTACCGAACTTTTTACCGCCATTAAGGCTACCGAAGGTTTAGATGTTTATTTAACCCAAAGCGATATTGAAAGTATAAGCGTTGAAGCCGATTCTAACTTACACGACATTATTTTAACCGAGGTTGAAAATGGTGTTTTAAAAATTCACACCAAAGAAAACATTGGTAAAGCCAAAGCCAAAAAAGTACATATTAGCTTTAAAGATATATCGAGTATTACATCTACTAGTGGTAGCGATGTGTATTCCACAAACACCATACATGTTGAGCGCTTAGATTTAAAATCGACCAGCGGAAGTGATATGACTCTTGATGTAAATACATCGGTTTTAAATTGCAAATCCACCAGCGGTAGTGATTTAAGACTCTCAGGAAAAACAGTTAAATTACTTGCTGAAGCTACCAGCGGAAGCGACATTAAAGCAGCCGATTTAATGGCAGAATCTAGCGAAGTAAAAGCAACTAGTGGTGCAGATATTACCGTAAACACATCAAAAGAATTAATAGCTAGAGCTACAAGTGGTGGCGACGTTAAATATTATGGCAACCCACAAACAGTCGATAAAAGTGATAGTTCTTCTGGAAGTATTAAACAAAAATAACCAACCAAACCAACTAATGCTTAAACCATTTCAATCTTTATTAAAGGATTGAGATGGTTTTTGTTTTATATTTGATAGTGACTTATTTCACCTATTATTGTCTAACAGATATAGAGTATTACATATAAAAACAATTAATCCGTTTACAAATGAAAAAATTCCTCTCCATATTTTTTTTAAGTTTACTATCTATTGCTCTTTGTGAAGCACAAAGTACAGAAAAAGTTAAGGGAAATAGAACTGTTACTATTCAACAAACCAATATTGAATCTTTCCATACTATTATCTTAGATGAAGATTTTGAAGTTGAAATAATTTATGATGCCAACCCTTTTGTTGAAGTTGAAACCGATGAAAACTTACATGAATATATCGACTTCCAGGTTGTTGACAGCGTCCTTACATTTAATAAAAAAGCAAGAATTACTTCGAAAAAGAAACTAAATATTAAGGTTACTTATAATGATGTTTTAAAACATATTGAAACGACTGATGATGCTGAAATACTATCGCTAGCTACAATGGATATAGAAAATGGATCCTTAAAAACTAGAGGTTCATCTAAGGCAGGATTAACTATAGAATCGAATGTTTTTTCGGTTGATATGGATGATAAATCTAAAGTAAAGTTAAATTTAACTAGCGAAAACTGTTTACTTTCTATGAGCGGTAACAGTAAGATTGATGCCTTAATAAACACCTCGGTATTTACAACAAATTTATATCAACGTGCTACAGCAAATATTGAAGGCTCTAGTAAAAGGGTTAAAGCAGAACTAGATAACAATACTGCGTTTAATGGAAAAAACTTTACAATAAATACGTGCGAAGTAATTTGTAATATAAGTAGCGATGCACACCTAGAAGTTTTAGACGACATCATTATTGAAGCCTCTGGAGCGAGTTCTATTTATTTATATCAGAACCCTAAGATTATAATAAACAAGCTTGCTGACACGGCGAAACTTCAAAAGAAGGTTAAATAATTTTTCCTTCGTTAATTCTTAAACATAAAAAAGCCAAAGTAAATTACTTTGGCTTTTTTTGTTACGATAAGAGAAGGCGTTTATTTTTAGTGCTCTTATGGTTTGCTCCTTTCTTATAACGACCTCAATTTAACTTTATTTAAATACCAAAACAAAAGTCATTTAAAATATATTTATGCAAACGTTTGCATAAAACTAATAAATTATTAATTTTGATGAAGTTATTTCTAATTCTAAAAACCGAACATAGAACCCTTGTGGTCTATTTTAGAAAAAAGAAACAGCTAACCATAGTATTATTGGTTAAAAATTAAAATTATATATCCTTATAAACACAAAGTAATAATGCCAAATTTAAACCAAAACATACATGTTTTTCCAACCAAAGAACAAACTGGAAATGCCGCAGGAAAGGCTATAGAAACTTGTATTGTAAACTTGCAAAAAATAAGAAACGATATTAGAATAATATTTGCAGCCGCACCTTCACAAGACGCCATGCTAAACTACCTATCAAGCTCAAAATTAATTGATTGGAGTAAAATAACAGCATTTAACATGGACGAATATATTGGTTTAAAACCTGGTGCACCGCAATTATTTTCATCTTATTTACAACGAAATCTTTTTTCTAAAGTTGATTTAAAGGAAATTAATACTATTAACACAAACCATGATATCCCTAATGAAATTGAACAATACGAGCAGTTATTAACGGCTGCACCAATAGATATAGTTTGTTTAGGAATTGGTGAAAACGGACACATAGCATTTAATGATCCACCGGTAGCCGATTTTAATGACCCAAAAACCATTAAAGTAGTGGAATTGGACCATGCTTGTCGTGCGCAACAAGTAAATGATGGTTGCTTTAAAACAATTTCTGATGTACCTAAAAAAGCGATAACGTTAACGATACCAACACTAAATAATGGGACTCATTTATTCTGTGTTGTTGTTGGTAATAAAAAAAATGAGGCCGTAAAAAACACCTTATCCGGTATAATATCTACAGCGTGTCCAGCATCAATACTCACAAAACATCCAGATTGTAGTTTTTATTTCGACGCGCAAGCATACAAAGGCATCTAGGTTTACCCTATTCTCGAAGATTCTCTAATAATTAATTCTGTTTTTAAAGTTATTATTTCAGAATCTATAATATCATTATTATCTTCTATTTGACGTATCAAAAGTTTTGCCGAGGCTACTCCCATTTGAAATGCACGATCATTAACCGTAGTTAAATTAGGCTCTATAATTCGAGATATAGGGTAATTACTAAATCCTACAATGGCCACCTGTCGTGGAATTTTTATTTCATTTTTTCTAAAAACTTGAATGGCACTAACTGCTGTATAATCATTAGCACAAAACAATCCATCGGGCAATTCTGGAAGGCTTAAATATTTTTTAGCACATGCAACACCTTCGTCATAACTTAAGCTATTGGTTTGCATAATTAAAGTTTCATCTACAGGTAAATCATAACTTTTTAGCGCTGCTTTATAACCTTCCAATCGGGCTTTAAAAATATTAGTTTTTTGATTTCCAGCTATATGTCCTATTCTTTTACAGCCGCTTTTTATAAGATGCTCAGTTGCTGTGAAGGACGATTCAAAATCGTTAATTACAATTTTACTTGCATCAAAATCGGTAGGAACGCGGTCATAAAAAACAAGAGGCACACCAAGCTTATTGAATTTTTTAAAATGTTTACAATTAGTTGTTTCAATACTTAAACAACTAATAATACCATCTACCATTCTTGTTTGTAATATTTTAGTGATTTCTTGTTCTCTTTTTAATGCGTCTTTAGATTGATAAATAGTTATGTTATAATTATTTTTATATGCAAAATCTTCAATACCGCTAATTACAAGCGAGTGAAAATGAATATCAATCCTAGGAACAATAACACCAAGAGATCTCGTTTTTTTCATTCTAAAACTAGAAGCTATAGAATTAGGAGTAAACCCCTTCTCATCGGCCTTTTTCTGAACTCTTTTTTTTGTAGCATCACTTATTGCAGGATGATTACCCAAAGCTCGAGAAATTGTTGAAGGAGATAAATTAAGATCTTTTGCTAAATCTTTTAATGTAATTCTGTTTTTCATAAAAAAATAAACAAACGTTTGCTACCCATATTTTTTATCGAGATTAACTTTCGATATTTCTTATTTGAAACACTTAAAAACGTATTTCATTAAATTAACACTTTATACCACCCTTAAGTTATATTTAGTATAATTGGGTGATTTATATTAAATGACAATTATTATTTTCCGGCTTGAAGCCAATCCACAATTAACAAAGTTAAATATATATAATAATTAGCAATAATTATACATATCACAAATTTTTATGCAAACGTTTGCATAAATTTGTATTTTTATTTAAGTTTGTGACCTTAGGTTGATAAATGAGTTTCTAAATTAGATACATTCGTTTATTGCATTAACTTCTAAAAACACACCAAAATAAAACAACAACTATATGCAATTACTAGATTGGATAGTACTGGCTTTTTACTTTATTCTATTATTATCAATTGGCTTATGGGCCTATTCTCGAGTAAAAAATTCTGCAGATTTTTATACCGCAGGTGGAAAATTACCTTGGTGGCTATCTGGTGTTTCACATCATGTTTCGGGTTATAGCGGAGCCGTATTTGTAGCGTATGCTGGCATAGCATATACACACGGTTTTACATTATATGTTTGGTGGGCTTTTACAGTTGCTATCGCTACCCTACTCGCCGCTTTTTATATCGCACCAAGATGGGCTAAACTTAGAAAGTTCGCAAATATTCAGTCGCCAACGGAATATCTACTAACGCGATACGATCTTAAAACCCAACAACTAATTGCGTGGGTAGGTTCTATTATAAAAGTATTTGATACTGGAGGTAAACTTGCTGCAATAGCCCTTTTGCTAAATGTTTTTAGCGGAACCTCAATAACTTTTGGTATTCTATTAGTGGGGGTTGTATCCTTAATTTACATAACTATTGGAGGTTTATGGGCAGATGTTTGGAATGATTTTGCTCAGTTTATTGTGCAGTTATTAGCTGGAATAACCATGTTTGTTATAATCATCATTAATTCTGAAGATGGATTAATGAGTGTTGCAACAGTTTGGGATAAACTTCCTGAAGGCAACTCAGACTTTTTTAACGACCCTTACACTATTACTTTCGCGTTTACCATGCTACTAATTAATTTCTTTAGTTATAGTGGCGGTACCTGGAATCTTGCCACACGTTTTATATCATCGTCTTCAGCAAAAGTTGCAAAAAAAGCTGGAATATTATCTTCAATTTTATATCTTATTTGGCCTTTAATCCTATTATACCCCATGTTTGTGGCACCCATGTTTTTAGAAAATCTTTCGGATCCAACACTTTCGTACGGATTAATGGCTAAAAAGTTTTTACCCGCTGGTTTACTTGGTTTAGTATTAGCATCTATGTTTGCTAATACGCTTTCCATGACATCATCAGACTCTAACACCATATCTTCTGTGATATGTAGAGATATTTTACCTAATCTATTTCCTAAATTCCGAAAATTATCGCAAAAAAAAGAATTAAGATTAGCTAGAATTTGTACCTTTTGTTTCACAGCAATTACAATTATCGTGGGGTTAAACGCTAGTAGTTTTGGTGGTATTTTTGGTTTAATAGTAACTTGGTTCGGTGCTTTATTAGGCCCAATATCAGTTCCTATGATTCTTGGCTTACTTCCAGCATTCAAAAAAAGTGGTAGCAGCGCTGCAATGGCATCAATTATAGGTGGTTTATTAGTTTTTATAATTTTAAAACTAGTAGAACAAAAATCACTTGCCTTAGAAATGGGAGGCCCTATATTAGCATCATTAGTTATTTTTACACTAGTTGGTTGGTTAAACAAAAAACCTATTCCTCAAAAAATAACTGAACTCCATTTGAGTTTAAACAAGAATCCGAACGATTAACAGCATGAATTTTAAAGCTTTAGATTATAGAACAAATGAGCCCATTACAGTCGAGGTTGAGGGTGGTTACATTAAAAGCATATCTAAATGCGAACAACGCCTTGAGCATTCCTATTACATAGCACCAGGATTAGTAGATCTTCAAGTTAATGGGTTTAAAGGTATTGATTTAAACAGTTTAGACTTAAAAGTTGCCGACGTTAACAAAATATGTGAAGATCTCTTAGAAGAAGGCATAACAAGCTTTCTTCCAACTATAATTACAAATAGTGATGAAAGCACAACCTATTTATTAAAAATAGTTTCCCGCGCCTGTAATGAATCATTTAAAACAAATGAATCTATAGGCGGCATCCATTTAGAAGGTCCATTTATATCTTTAGAAGATGGACCAAGAGGCGCACATTCCAAAGCATTTGTAAAGGCACCCAATTGGGAACTTTTTACTAAATGGCAAAACGCCGCGAATGGAAAAATTCGAATAATAACCCTATCTCCCGAATGGCCAGAATCGATTGAATTTATTAAAAATTGTGTTGCATCAGGAATAATTGTTTCTATTGGCCATACTGCTGCAAGTCCAAAACAAATTCAAGACGCAATTAAAGCAGGAGCCACAATGTCTACACACCTAGGAAATGCTTCGCACGCCATGTTACCTCGCCATAATAATTATATTTTTGAACAATTAGCTTCTGATGATCTCTGGGCTAGTATTATTGCCGATGGATTCCATTTACCAGATGCTTTGCTGAAAATTTTT
This sequence comes from Algibacter sp. AS12, assembly GCF_046736315.1. Lineage (NCBI taxonomy): Bacteria > Pseudomonadati > Bacteroidota > Flavobacteriia > Flavobacteriales > Flavobacteriaceae > Algibacter > Algibacter sp. AS12. The sequence goes on along the minus strand of NZ_CP151841.1, from coordinate 2,789,230 downwards.
CTAAAAACAAAACCAGATAAAAGTATTTTAGTTAGCGATACAACATCTTTCGCTGGTCTTCCTACAGGAAACTATACAAGTCATATTGGTGGCGAAATCACACTAGATGCTTCAGGAAAATTACACATGCAAGGAAATCCTTATATGCTAGCAGGTTCTGCACAATCTTTACTTTGGTGTGTGAACCAATTAATTAATAAAAACATCGCATCATTAAAAGACGCATGGCATATGGCGTCAATTAAACCTACAGAAATATTATTTGGCACATCCAATAACTTACTACAAGTTGGACAAAAAGCTAATTTGGTGATTTTTGAAAAAACCAATAATGGTTTAGAAGTAATAAAAACTATTCAATCTGCAGATATCGTGTATTCTAATCCTAATAAAAACTATTTGTCGGGATGACAGGATTTGAACCTGCGACCACATGACCCCCAGCCATGTACGCTAACCGGACTGCGCCACATCCCGTTTAAAACAATACCAAAGAACGTATTTTTTAAAATAATTACAAAACAAAAAAAGCCGAAGCAAATGCTCCGGCTTAATATTATTGTAAATTCTACAAGTTAATTATAACTAGACGTAGACACCTCGAATGTAGAGTCTTTAGCTGCTAAATAACGTTCTGCATCTAAAGCTGCCATACAACCTGTACCAGCTGCTGTAACCGCTTGTCTATACACGTGGTCTGCTGCATCACCAGACACAAAAACACCTTCAATATTAGTTTTAGACGTTCCTGGAGTATTTATTATATATCCTGTTTCATCTAATTCTAAAAAGCCTTTAAATATATCTGTGTTTGGTTTGTGACCAATAGCTACAAAAAACCCAGTGGCTTCAATGTCGTGCTTTTCGTTAGTTTTATTATTAACCACACGAACGCCTGTTACCACTTGTCCATCACCTAAAACCTCATCGGTTTCAGTGTTAAATAAGATTTCTATATTTTCGGTGTTTTTAACACGAGTAGCCATAATTTTTGAGGCTCTAAACTCATCCCTACGCACAAGCATAGTTACCTTTTTACAAAGCTTAGATAAATAATGTGCTTCTTCACAAGCTGAATCTCCCGCACCAACAATTACAACTTCTTGATTTCTGTAAAAGAAGCCATCACACACAGCACATGCCGAAACACCACCTCCTAATTTTAAATATTTCTGCTCAGAATCTAAACCTAAATATTTAGCAGATGCTCCAGTTGAAATAATAACGGTATCACAATGAATTTCTTTCTCCTCATTAACCCACACTTTATGTACATCACCCGAAAAATCCACTTTTGTTATCCAACCATCGCGAATATCAGCTTCAAAACGTTGTGCTTGTGCTTGTAATTGCATCATCATTTCTGGTCCAGTAATACCATCGGGATAACCCGGAAAGTTTTCAACCTCATTAGTAGTTGTTAATTGTCCTCCAGGTTGCGTACCTTGATATAAAACAGGACTCATATTTGCTCTAGCAGCATAAATGGCGGCTGTATAACCTGCTGGTCCAGAACCTATAATTAAGCATTTAACTTTTTCTATTGTATCAGACATAATTCCTATTAATTTTAGTACTACAAAAGTAGAATTTTTGATTGAAACCTTACTGTTAAGTTATCAACAGTTTCTATAACCACATAACACTTCATTATAAAAAAAATTGCTATCTGTTTTTTTCGTAACTTAAGTAGCGTAACCTCCTAATACTTAACATTATGAAAAAGCTCACATTATTTATTTGTATTATTCTATTATGTTCTTGTAATAACAAACCAAAAGTTGATAACATAGAAAAAACACCATCTATTACTGTTAACGCCAATAATACTTTAGAAGGCGCTTGGAAACTAGTAAGTTTTATAAATTATGGCGAAACCGGAATAGCAGACACCATATTAACCTCGGATACTAATAAACAGATAAAAATGTATTCGAAAACAAAGGTGATGTGGAGCAGGACTAGAATTTTCGATACTATTGACTGGTTTGCTTATGGAGAATATAAAATTGAGAACGGTATTTTAACTGAAATTTTAGAATACGGTTCTAAATCGATGAACGAAGTTATAAAGGAAAAAACTGAATTTAGTTTTAATATAACTATTAGCGAAAACGAATTTAGCCAAACCGAAATTGATGATTTAGGACACCCTATTATCTCTGAAAATTATATTCGATTGGAATAAAGACTCTTCTTCTTAATCAAATTAATCTAAAAAGAAATAGGGACTATAATTGCTTATAGTCCCTATTGTATAGCTTTAAAGTAAAAATTACTGATTTTTACAGGTCAAACAAAGTTGGTAAATACATTGATATTGCCGGAATATAAGTTATTAGCAATAATACTATTACCATAATTAGTAAAAATGGCAGTAAAGGCTTAACAACCTGAGTTACCGATACATTGGCAACACCACTACCCACAAAGAGTATAGTTCCAACTGGAGGCGTACATAAACCAATACATAAATTTAATACCAATACAATACCAAAATGTACAGGATCCATTCCTAAAGCCACTACTACAGGTAAGAATATAGGTGTAAATATTAATACCGCTGGCGTCATATCCATAAAGGTTCCAATAATTAATAACACGATATTGATTACTAAAAATATAACTATTTTATTACTGAATTGCTCCAATAAAAAGCCACTTATAAGTTCTGGAATACCTTCAAAAGAAAACAACCAAGACATCGCCATAGATGTACAAATTAAAAACATAACTACGGCTGTTGTTTTAGCACTAGTTAGTAATATATCTGGAAAATCCTTTGTACTAACATCTCCATATACTAGAGCTAACACTGCAGCATATAACACAGCAATTGCAGACGCTTCGGTTGCTGTAAAAATACCAGCTACAATACCACCAACAACAATAACCAATAATAAAAGGCTAAAAAATGCTTTTCTAAAATAGGTCCATATTAATGATAAAGGCGCGCGATTTCCTTTAGCAAATTTTCTAGTTATAGCCACAAAAGCTATATACGCCATAATAGCAAGACCTAATAAAATACCTGGTAAATAACCTGCAATAAATAAAGCTGCTACCGAGGCTGTTCCGCCACTTGCAAGCGCGTAAACAATTAAAATATTACTAGGTGGAATTAGCAAACCTGTTGTTGCCGAAGTGATATTAACCGAGGCACTAAACTCTCTTGGGTAACCTTCATCTTCCATTCTATCTGTCATAATACTTCCAATGGCAGATGTTGCAGCAATTGCAGACCCTGAAATGGCTCCAAACAACATAGAAGCTAATACATTTACATAAGCTAAACCTCCCGGTAAACTCGCTACTAAAGATTTAGCAAAATTGATAAGGCGGTTAGCAATACCTCCACGTTTCATAATTTCGCCTGCCAACACAAAAAACGGTATGGCTAATAGCGCGAAACTATCAATACCTGTTGTCATTCGTTGTGCAATAGTTGTTAGTCCTGGCAGTTTATCAATATTAAGCAGTAAACTTAACGTAGTAGAAATACCAATACTATATGCTACTGGTACTTTTAACATTAATAATGTAAAAAAACTTGCAAATAAAACGATAATACTTATTACTTCGATACTCATGTCTATTCGGTTATTTTGTTAGCACTAATTTGTGTGATGTGATAAATTGAAAACCACATAATAAGCAAACCACTTATAGGTAAAATGGCATAAATATAGCCTAACGGAATTCTTAACGTACCTGATAATTGCCCTAAATATAATGTGGTATATACTAAATTAAAACCACCTATTACCATAACTATTAAAGCAAATAAAAAGACACAAATCTCTATAAAATACAATGCTTTTTTCCGTCCACTTGGGGAAAACTTCTGATAGAGAAAATCCATTGATAAATGCTGTCTTTTAGCATTAAGATAGGCTGCTCCTAAAATAGACAACCAAATTAGCGAGAATCTTGCAAGCTCTTCTGTAAAGGCAAAAGAAGTATTTAGAATATACCTAGAAAACACTTGACCTAAAACATCTACAACCAACACTCCAAAAATAGCAACCAGGATAACCTCCATGATTCTACATACTTTGTTAAAAAGAACATCTGCTGTTTTCATAATTATTGATTTTTAATTTTATTAATTAAATCATCCATTTCTGGGTGCTCCTTTTGAAAAGCTTCTAAAACCGGTTTAGACTTTTCTTGAAATAAGGATTTCTCCGGAATAATAATTTCTACACCAGCTTCTTTAGCAATAGCCATAGACTCTTCAACGGAGTCACTCCAAAATTTCTTTTGGGCTTGACTCGATATATCTGCCGCTTCCTGTACCCAAACTTTTTCTTCTTCGGTTAAACTTTCCCAGTATTTTGTACCTATTAACAATACATCTGGAACCGATGAGTGCTGATCTAGAGTATAATACTTACTAACCTCATAATGATTTGATGACACAAACGATGGTGGATTATTTTCAGCACCATCAACCACACCCTGTTGGATAGCTGTATATAGTTCGCCATAAGCCATAGGTGTTGGCGAACCACCTAAAGAGTTTACCATGTTAATAGCCATTTGGTTATTCATAACTCTAATTTTAAGACCTTTTAAATCATCGGGTGTACGTATGGGTTTATTTGAAGTGTAAAAACTTCTGCTTCCTGCATCATAATAACACAATCCTCTTAACCAAAATTTACTTCCTTTTTCTAAAATAGATTTTCCTACTTCGCCCTCTAAAACATCAAATTGGTGTTGCTTATCTCTAAATAAATAAGGAATTCCTAAAATATGGTATTCAGGCACAAAATTAGATAAGGTCGCTGCACTTACTTTAGTAACAGCTACACTTCCTATTTGCAATAGCTCGAGAGTTTCACGTTCGGAACCTAATTGGCCGTCTGGAAAAATCTTGATATCCATTTTTCCTCCCGACTTTTCGGCAAGAGCTCTTTTAAACTCTAAGATTCCCTTATGAACTGGGTGCGATTGCGGCAAAGTATGTGCTAGATACATAACTTTTACACCGCTATTTCTTTTACACCCTGTAAAAATAAAGACCAGTAATAGGCAATAAAAAATTCTATTCATCATAATTGTGGTGGTGTTTTTTTCTTAGTTTAGTTTTTAAATTTAAAGTAGTTTACTGCGTTATTATAACAAATATCTTGAACCATTTCCCCTAAAAACTCTATGTCGTTTGGCACTAAGCCATTATTAACATCTTCGGCAAGAAGATTACATAAAATTCTTCTAAAATAGTCGTGTCTAGGGAAAGACAAGAAACTTCTACTATCCGTTAACATACCAACAAAACGGCTTAATAAGCCCATATTTGATAAGGTGTTAAGTTGTTTTTCCATACCATCCTTTTGATCTAAGAACCACCAACCAGAACCCCATTGCATCTTCCCGGGAGCATCAGAATTTTGAAAGTTCCCCATCATAGTAGCAAACACTTCGTTTTGCGATGGGTTTAAATTATAGGTAATAGTTTTTGCTAATTGATTGGTTGCATTTAGGGTATCGAACAATTTTGACATAAACTCGGCCATCGGAAAATCGCCAATAGAATCTACACCTGCGTCTAGTCCTACTTGCTCTAATAATAGTGAATTATTATTTCGAATAGGTCCTAAATGATATTGTTGGATCCAATCGTATTCGTGGTATTTCTTACCTAAGAAAACAAACAAAAATGAGCGATATTTATTAACCTCGTTCTCGCTTAAGCTACTTCCATTTAATTTTTTAGTAAATATTTTGGAAACTTCAGCTTCATTATAATCCACCATAGTAAGCGCTTCTCCTATACCAAAATCGGATAAGCGACAGCCATGACTATTAAAGAATTCTATTCGTGTATCAATAGCATTTAAAAAATCATTAAATGTGTTTATTTTTATAGTGGTACTAGTTTCTAGTTTTTTTAAATAGCTTAAAAAGTTATCTTTATTTATAAAAAACAAAGCATCGGCTCTAAAAGTTGGCAGTACTTTTGTTGAAATACAAGCGTTTTCAGAAATTTGTTTATGATATTCTAAATCGTCCGTTGGATCGTCTGTTGTACAAACTACCTCAACTTTCATATCTTCCAATAATTGGGCTGGAGTTTTGGTTTCTAAAACTGCATTAGCTTTTTCGTAAACAGCTTCGGCTGTTTTAGGACTAAGAAGATCCTCAATACCAAAATAAGCCTTTAACTCTAAATGGGTCCAATGAAACAATGGATTCCTTAACGTATAAGGCACTGTTTCTGCCCATTTTAAAAACTTCTCCTTTTGCGAAGTATCAGAACCCGTTATATACTTTTCTTCAATACCATTTGCTCGCATACCTCTCCATTTATAATGGTCGCCATGTAACCAAGCTGTAGTAATGTTTTTTACAGGTACATCTTCAGCTATTTCTTTTGGAGATAAATGATTATGATAATCAATTATTGGTAAATCCTTAGCATACTCATGGTATAACACTTGAGCCACTTCAGACTGCAATAAAAAATTTTCTGTAATAAAAGGTTTTGAATTCATAACGAATTACTACTGCAATGAAACTTCTAATGGATTATTAATTTTTAAGGTGAAATCTTTTATGTAGTTTTCCCAAGATTCTTTTGTAGTAAACTCATTGGCCTCTTTCCATCCGAAACCTGAATAGAAAACAGCTTTTCCTTGGTTTACTTTTATTTGAGCGTATAAATTACTTTGATCTGTTAAACCTGTTACGAAAAACTCTGAAGACATCATATTTCCATGAGGCACCAATACCGCTGTACCTAACTCTGAATCGCCATGTGGCTCCCAATACGATATCCACCCTTCGTTTACATTTTCTGTTGGCACACCATCATTTTCATGTAAGGTTAAACCTGAATAAATAGAATTTGTACCATCAACTTCAATTTCATATTTAGTTAAGTTACTACCGTAATCTAAAGAAATATGTTTCTTTTCAGAAATCATTTTTCCGTTAGCGTCCCAGTCTGCATAATCCAAGATAAAGCTTGTTCTAATTGGTCCTGTTGTAATAACTTTCCAATTGGTAAAGTTTTTAGAAACATAATACGTTGTATCGCTTTTTACCGCTGTTCCTCCAATACCGCGACTTACACCAACATGAAAATTATCTAAACCTTCTGGCGACGGTAAATGATAAGCACCCGGTGCTTTATCGTTTTTAGCATACCACTTATTAATAATGGGATATTCTACTTTTTTTAACCACCCATCAATACCACTTGATAAAGTTCCTCCTTTAGTGCCGTCCTCTACCATTTTTTGGGCAACTGGACCATAAGTTCTAAAGGCTACTTTATTGTTTTCCCAAGCAAAATCATCTGTTCTTTCTGGAACAAATCGAGAATAACAAAACTCTGTTACTTCTTGTGTTGTATTACCTTCAGCAGAAATTAGATTAAATTGTTTTTCTGATTTAGCTTCTAATTTTGGTTGAAATAAAAGTACATCGGCATTACCGTCTTGATCTTCATCTACAAATTGAGATACTAAAATAGCTTTAGTTGTTGCATCTTGAATCGCTAAGTTTTCGAAGCTTTCGCCTTCCTTTAAAGTTAAATCTGATTTTTTAATCTCAACCGTTTCATTTGAACGAGACACTTCCAATGCATTTTTAACAGTTACCCTGTGTCCTGATGCTTCCTGCTGACAGCTTTGGGTAAAAAAAGCTCCCATTAATAAAGCGGAAAATAGTATGTTTTTCATTTGTTTAATTTTTAGTGTTATACAAGTAAAAGGTAATGCGCATAACTCAGCTTTTAACATAAATTAAAAGCATGAATTACGCGCAGTATTTACTAATCTTCGTTTGATGGTTTTCCTATTGTTGCCAATATACCGCCATCTACGTATAAAATATGTCCGCTAACAAAATCACTTGCTTTAGCCGACAAAAATATGGCTGCACCAGCTAAATCGTTAGGATCTCCCCACTTTGCAGCAGGTGTTCTGTTTACAATAAAATCGTTAAAAGGATGTCCTTCTACACGAATTGGTTCTGTTTGGCTTGTTGCAAAATATCCTGGACCTATACCATTAACTTGCACATTATGTTTTGCCCATTCTGTTGCCATATTTTGGGTTAACATTTTTAATCCACCTTTTGCTGCAGCATAAGCACCAACACTGTTTCGGCCTAATTCGCTCATCATAGAACAAATATTGATAATCTTACCTTCTTTTCTAGCAATCATGCCTTTTACAACATGCTTAGAAACTATAAACGGGCTTACCAAATCGATATCGATAACCTGCTTAAAATCGGCTACCTCCATGTCTATTAATGGTGTACGTTTTATAATACCTGCATTGTTAATTAAGATATCTATTTGACCAACTTCCGCTTCAATTTTTGCAACTGCTGCAATAACCTCGTCTTCATTGGCTACATTAAATTTATAACCAACAGCGTTTATACCTTCTTTTTTATATTCCGCAACAGCGTTATCGATTTTTTCTTGTGAAGAATTACCGTTAACAATTACCGTTGCACCTGCTAAACCTAAACCTCTGGCCATAGCCATTCCCAAACCGTGGGTACTTCCGGTTACTAAAGCATTTTTTCCTTTTATATCAAATAACGATGTACTCATAGCTTATCTTAATTCTGTTATTTTAGCAACATCCATATCGCCATAATCTAAATTCTCTCCTGCCATTCCCCAAATAAATGTGTAATTTGAAGTTCCTGAACCTGAATGGATTGACCATGGTGGAGAAATTACTGCTTGGTGATTTTGCATCCAGATGTGACGCGTTTCTTGAGGCTCTCCCATAAAATGACAAACGGCCTGATCTTGAGGGATATCTAAATAATAGTAAATTTCCATTCTACGATCGTGCACGTGTGCTGGCATCGTGTTCCACACACTTCCTGTTTTTAACTCTGTCATTCCCATTTGAAGCTGACAAGTTTCTACTATACCACCAATAATTTGTTGGTTTACTGTACGGTGATTAGCTGTTTCTAACGATCCTAATTCTATTTTATTAGCATCTGCTTTACTTACTTTTTTTGTTGGTAAGCTAGTGTGTGCTGGAGCTGAGTTTAAATAAAACTTTGCTGGGTTATTTTTATCATTACTTTTAAAGATAACTTCTTTTTTTCCGCTTCCAATGTATAGCGCATCTTTTAAAGTTAATTGAAATTCTTCTCCATCAACTTCAACCGTACCATCACCACCTACATTAATAATTCCTATTTCTCTTCTTTCTAAAAAGTAAGATGATTTTAAAGGATCAATAGTTTCTAATGCTACTGGTCCTGCAACAGGAACTGCAGAACCTGCCATATATCTATCATAATGTGTGTAAACCAAAACTAATTGATCTTCCTTCATTAAGTTTTCAATTAAAAACTCTTCTCTTAACTCCTCTGTGTCGTACTTTTTTACTGCTTTCGGACTGGACGCGTATCGCGTTTCGTAACTTGTTTTCATGATAAATTGTTGTTTGTTTATTATATAGTTTGCTTTATCCCATATTCTAAACCTCGTAGTTCTGCTAATCCTCTTAGCCTACCTATCCCGGAATAACCTGGGTTTGTTATTTTATTTAAATCGTCAAGCATTTGATGACCATGATCTGGCCTAACAGGAATAGCAAAATCTGCATAACCTGCTGCTTTACGTCTTTTTTCTTCTTTTAAAATTGCTTTTACAACGCTGTACATATCTACATCGCCATCTAAATGATTGGCTTCGTAAAAATTACCAGCTTCATCGCGCTTTGTGCTTCTTAAATGCAGGAAATGTGCTCTATCTGCAAAGCGTTTAAAAATTTGAACAAGATTATTATCTGCTCTTACACCTAAAGAGCCTGTACAGAATGTAATACCATTGGCACGGTCTGGAACATTTTCAAATAAATGCGCATAATCGGCCTCTGTACTTACTACTCGTGGTAATCCTAAAATAGGATATGGTGGATCGTCTGGATGAATACACATTAAGACTTGATTTTGAGATGCTACAGGAATAATTTCTTTTAAAAAAGACACTAAATTATTACGCAATGCAGTAGCATCGATATCTTTATAGGTATCTAAAATAGTTTGAAATTGCTCTAAGGTGTAACCTTCTTCGGCTCCTGGTAAACCTGCAATAATATTTTTTACAAGTTGTTTTTGATCCGCATCTGAAAGCTTATCAATATAAACCTTTGCTGCTTTTTGTTGTGCTTCAGAATAGCTGTGTTCTGCACCTGGACGTTTTAATAAAAAAAGTTCGAAGGCAGCAAAAGCAATAACATCAAAACGCAATGCTTTAGATCCGTCTTCTACTTGAAAACTTAAATCGGTTCGTGTCCAATCTAAAACCGGCATAAAATTATAACACACAATATTAATACCGCATTGTGCTAAGTTTGCTATACTCTGTTTATAGGTTTCAATATATTTTTGAAAATTCCCAGAACGTGTTTTAATGTTTTCGTGTACCGGAATACTCTCAACAACGCTCCATGTTAATCCTGCACTTTCAATAGTGTTTTTTCTTTTTTGAATGTCATCAATTGTCCAAACCTCGCCGTTAGAAATATGATGTAATGCAGAAACAATACCTGTTACACCTGCTTGTTTTATATCTGATAAGGATACGGGATCATTTGGTCCGTACCATCTCCATGTTTGATCCATTCTTTTAAACTTAATTATTAAACCCCACTAAATGCTCCAAAACCACCATCGACACTAATAACGGTTCCTGTAATAAACTTGGCAGCTTCGCTACACAATAAATGTACTGCTCCATTTAGCTCTTCGGCTTCACCAAAACGTTTCATAGGTGTATTTTTTATAATCGTGTTTCCTCTGTCTGTTAATGAACCATCTTCATTAGTTAATAATTTTCGGTTTTGATCTGCAATAAAAAAACCTGGAGCAATAGCATTAACCCTTATTTTATCGCCAAACTTTAAAGCCATATCCACAGCCATCCATCGCGTAAAATTTTCCATAGCTGCTTTAGATGCTGAATAACCAACAACTCTTGTAAGTACTTGAGGAACTGCCATAGAACTCACGTTAACAATAGAACCATTGCCTTGATTCGACATTTGCTTACCAAATACAAGGGAAGGTATTACCGTCCCCATTAAATTGAGATCTGTTACTTTTTGAAAATCTGGAATTGAAATATCGAAAATGGAATCTCCTGGAGCAACTGTAGCTCCAGCCATATTACCACCAGCAGCATTAATTAAAATATCAATTTGTCCCCATACAGAAACAATATTATCTTTAATTTTTTCTAAAGCTAATTTATTTAAAACATCGGCTTGAAAACCTAAAGCGTGCGTAATTGATAAAGACTTAGCAAAATCTTCTGCCTTTTCTTTACTTCGTCCTAAAATAGCGACTTTAGCACCAGACGCCACTAAATAAGTTGCTATATTAGAACCCAATACGCCATAACCTCCAGTGATTATAATTACTTTCTCCTTTATATCAAATATCGTGTTCAATTCTAATCTTATTTAATTCTATGACACATCGTGTGCTCATTTTTTTCAAAACATGTTACACGTTATTTATCAGGTAAAATACATACTCTTGATTAATAAGCGACATTAAGACTGCTTATTACGTGTACGCACACACAAATATAACGAAAAAATAGTGTGCGCACACAAAATAATGAAAATTTTTACTAAATTGCTTGAAATTACAAAACCAAATTTGGTGTTAATTGTAATTTAAGATAATAAGAAAACACTTTTTTTATTTATGATTACAATAAAAGACATCGCCAAGGAAGCCAAAGTTTCCGAAGGTACTGTAGATAGAGTGCTGCATAACAGAGGTGGTGTTTCCAAAAAAACTGAAGCCAAAATAAAAAAGATATTAAAGCATCATGACTTTAGCGTAAACCCTATTGCAAGTGCGCTTGCCATGAAAAACAAATACTTTATTGCCACTTTAATCCCAGAACACAACGACCTAGATTTATTTTGGAAATCGCCATACTTAGGAGTTCTAAAAGCTGCCGAAGATGTTAAGAGTTTCGGTGTTCAAGTGACTAACTTTAGTTATAATCAATATGACCCAAAATCTTATTTAGATACTTTTAATGCTTTAATTGAAGGTAAACCTACTGCAGTAATTATGGTTCCCAATTTTTCGGCAGAAACCAAAAAGATTGTAAACCAATTAGAAGCGCTTAATATCCCTTACCTTTTTGTTAACATTGATATTGATGGATTTAACAATATTGGATTTGTGGGTCAAGACTCTTACAACGCAGGTTATATTGCAGGTAAACTGATGCATTTAAGTTTACCAAAACCCTCTGCCTTTTTAATTATTCAGGCTAGACATAATATTACCAAAAACAATGCGGTATCCAATAGAATTAAAGGTTTTAATGATTATTTTACTAAAAACAACGTAGATTCCACAACGCAAACTTTAAAAATTGAAAATTTAGGTAGCTCTACAGAAACCAAACAAAAAATAAATTCCTATTTAAAAATACATCCTGAAATTAAAGGTGTATTTGTACCATCAAGTAGAATTTACATTGTGGTTAATAGTATAGAAGACGACTATTTAAAGAAACTAGAATTCATTGGTTTTGATAATACACCACAAAACATTGCGTGTTTACTCAACGACTCAGTTTCCTTTTTAATATCGCAGAAACCGTTTGATCAAGGTTATGAAGCGATTAGACTTTTAACGGAATATTTGCTTAAAAATGAAATTACGAATCCTAAACACTATGTTCCTATAGATATTCTGATAAAGGAAAACGTAAAATACAACGAACGAAATGAGTTTACCGAAGCGGATAAATAGTATTAAAGAATTAATAGCGCTTCACTTTTAGAATCAAGGACCAACACCGGATTCTTAGTGAGGACTCATAGATAATTTTTTATCTTAATATCATGCAATAAAAAAAGCCTCTTTAAAAACTAAATTTTGAAGAGGCTTTATATTTATAGAATAATTAATCAGATTATATATACTGATTGATGATATTCTCGAATAACTCTTGCTTACCACTCTTTAATTGTAACTCGCCATTTTCTTGAGCTATTTTATATAAGTCTTGTAAGTTTAATTTTCCGTTTTCGAAATCTTTTCCTTTTCCTGAATCGAAAGAACTGTAACGCTCTGCTCTTAATTTCTCGTAAGGTGAAGAAGTAATGATTCTATCGGCTATTAAAAGCGCTCTTGCAAATGTATCTGCTCCTCCAATATGTGCGTGAAATACATCGTCCATATCGGTTGAGTTTCTTCTAATTTTAGCATCAAAATTAACACCACCACCTTGCAGTCCGCCAGCTTTAATAAAAACTAACATAGCCTCGGCTGTTTCTTGAATGTTATTAGGGAATTGATCGGTATCCCATCCGTTTTGGTAATCGCCACGGTTAGCATCTAAACTCCCTAACATACCAGCTTTTGCAGCCGTTTCAATTTCGTGTTGGAAAGTGTGTTGCGCTAAAGTAGCGTGATTTACTTCAATATTGATTTTGAAATCTTTATCTAAACCGTATTCTTTTAAGAAACCTATAGCGGTTGCAGAATCAAAATCGTATTGATGTTTTGATGGCTCCATTGGTTTAGGTTCAATAAAGAAATTACCTTTAAAACCTTGCGCTCTAGCATAATCTCTGGCCATAGTTAAAAACTGTCCCATGTGGTCTAACTCGCGTCCCATATCTGTATTTAATAAAGACATGTAACCTTCGCGACCACCCCAGAACACGTAGTTTTCTCCGTTTAATTTAATGGTAGCATCTAAGGCTAATTTTACTTGACCTCCTGCTCTTGCTACCACATCGAAATCTGGATTGGTAGAAGCACCATTCATATAACGTGGGTTAGAGAAACAGTTAGCTGTTCCCCATAATAACTTAACACCACTTTCGGCTTGTTTACCTTTTATATAATCGGTAATGGTTGCCAAACGCGATTCAGATTCGGCAAAAGTTACACCTTCTTGGATTAAATCGAAATCGTGGAAACAGAAATAATCGAATCCCATTTTACCTATAAATTCGAATGCTGCATCGGCTTTATCTTTTGCTGCTTGAATAGGGTCTGATGATTGATCCCAAGCAAAGTTTTGTGTTCCTGGGCCGAATGGATCTGATCCTTGACCACAGAAGGTATGCCAGTATGCAATAGAAAACTTAAACCATTCTTTCATGGTTTTTCCTGCTACAACTTGGTCTGGGTTATAATATTTGAATGCTAGCGGGTTGTCTGATTCTTTTCCCTCGAATTTAATGTTTCCTATGCCTTTAAAATACTCTGTATTTGCCATTCTGAAATGTGTTTAACGGTTTAATTTTTTATTCGTTTGCTGTTTATTTTTAATTCTCCTTGCGTTAGGGATTGCAGTGGAAAGCCCACAGCTACCTTTTGGGAGCGAGGACTTGTAACGTAAAGCCCGACCCTTTTGGGGTAACGCCCTAATTATTATTTAATGCCAACTCTAATTCTTTCTTCCATGCATTATAGGCTTTTACATACGGTGTTTTATCCTTTAATGGCATGAATGTCATAACATGATCGTTATCCATAATAGCTTTTCCGAAGGCTTTAAAATCGCCTTTATGTAAGTTGGCTGCACGGGCAGCTCCTATGGCTCCTGTGGTATTGTAAATTTCTATTTCTTGCCCGATTAGTGTGGCTACAGTATTTGCGAAAATTTCTGAGCGGAATAAATTATCGTTTCCAGCACGAATGACGCTTGCTTTTATACCATCGGACTTAAGGATTTCCATACCGTAAAAGAATGAAAACGCAATACCCTCGAGCGCTGCGCGACATAAATGGGCTTTGTTATGGTTGTTTAAATTAACATTTACCAAACGTGTACCTATTTCTTTATTGTTTAGCATACGTTCTGCTCCGTTACCAAAAGGCAACAAACAGACACCGTCTGCCCCAACTGGAATCTCTATTGCCAGCGTATTCATGTCGTCGTATGAGCTTACATCTAAATTATTTAGTAACCATCGGTATTGAATTCCGGCGCCATTAATATTTAAAAGTTTTCCGATTTTTGGGTTAGATTTTGTGTAATTAACGTGTGCAAAATTGTTTACTCGTGTACTTTCTTTACCCGAAAGACTATTGGTTACCGCATATACCACACCTGATGTTCCACCTGTGGCAGCTACTTCGCCGGGATTAAATACATTTAATGACAAGGCATTGTTAGGTTGATCGCCCGCCCTATAATATATGGGTGTACCTGCCGCTACTCCGCTTTCGGCTTCACCTTTTTTATCGACTATAGATTGAATACCAAATGTAGGCACAATATCTGGCACTAAGGCCTCATTAATACCGTAATGCTCTAATAAAAAATTAGCAACAGTATCGTTTTTGAAATCCCAAAAAATCCCTTCGGATAATCCTGAAATGGTGGTATTTATGGTATCTGAAAATTTATAAGCGATATAGTCTCCAGGAAGCATGAATTTATGAATCTTGCTATAAACTTCTGGCTCGTTATCCTTAACCCATTTTAATTTTGATGCTGTAAAATTTGCTGGAGAATTTAGAAGGTGAGCAGCACATTTATCTTCGCCAATAGCTTTAAAGGCATCGTTACCAATATTAACCGCTCTACTGTCGCACCAAATTATGCTATTACGTAATGGCTTTCCGGCTTTATCGACCACTACCAATCCGTGCATTTGATACGAAATACCAATACCATCTATTTGAGTACTAGTTATATTAAATTGCTTTTTTAGTTGCTTTATGGCATTGCATATATGTAGCCACCAATCGTTTGGATCTTGTTCTGCCCATCCGTTTTTTACGGCTTGCATACTCATTTCCGTTTTAGGCTCTTGTACAACTCCTAAACTTTTTCCTGTTTCCGAATCGACTAAAGCCGCTTTAATGGAAGAACTTCCTATGTCTATTCCTAAATGATAACTCATTTTTTAGTCTCTATAATTAGTTTGGTTGTTTGTTTTTTTAATTTGTATACAATAATAAAAAAAATAATAGCACTTTTACACCTAAACAAAGCTTAAATTGATATTAATTTAATTATAAATGTAAAAAAAACATTTATTACGTTATTTCTTGTACTCCTTTAAATATGACGATGGCGTTTTTTTCATGACTAACTTAAACTGTCTATTAAAGTTAGAAATATTATGAAACCCAGATTCGTAGCACACGGCCGCTATATTATACTTATTTTCTAGTAATAGCTTGCAGGCATAGCCTATTCTAATTTCGGCCAAATATCTTGAAAATGTTTTTCGGTTTACGCGTTTAAAAAAACGACTAAAAGCCGAGGTATTCATGTTGGCTACTTTAGCAACATCCTCCAAAGAAATAGACTTATTAAAATTATTAAAAATATAAGCGTGAATAGTATCTAAGGTTTTGTTTTCGCCATTTCGAAGCGTATTAACATAGCCTTGACTTGCCAATAGCTTATACTTTTTATGTTTAGCTAGCTTATTTAAAATATTTAAAAACGCCATAGTTTTATCGAACCCAAAACTTTCTGCCATAGCCTGAATATCTTGAATAAGTTTTTTATCGACGTTTAAAAACTTAATACCAAACCTTGCCCTATCAAAAAGTTCTGAAAGATGAATCATTTCTGGTGTTTCAAAAAAGGTAGAACCTAAACATTTTCTGTCAAAATGAATAGCAATCGCTTTTGCCACTAGATTGGCATTTTCTTGAAAATATTCATCATCATTTAACCACATGTGTGGCAAATTTTTTCCTATTAAAACAATTTCATTTTCTTCAAATTTTTCTACACCATCGCCAACAAAACACGTTCCTTGACTTTTTAGTACTACAACAAGTTCTATTTCTGGATGGTAATGCCAAACCTTTAAAAAGTTAGGATACTCGTTAACTTTAGTACTAAAAGAACTATTATTTAAATTACTTCTATCTAAAAAATGCAGTTTCATAAAAATGTCTCCATAGTTGTTTACAAGTTAATACTTTAGTTGTAAACGTTTACTACTTTAAATTGATCGCTAAGTTTAATATCTACTGAAGAGCTGCCAATTAAAACTTTAAATACACCAGGTTCAACCGTCCAATTCATATTTTTGTCTAAAATAGCTAAATCATCCGGATGTAAGATAAAATTAACGGTTTTGGTTTCATTAGGTTTTAGGTGAATACGCTCGAACCCTCGTAATACAGACTCGTAAGTGGTTACACTACTCACTATATCCTTCAAATACATTTGCACCACCTCATCGCCTGCTCTTGTTCCTGTATTTGTAATTTTAAACGCTACATGAATATCGGCTTGTGGTTTTAAGCTTTTTGGTGTTACTTCTAAGTCACTATACTCAAAAGTTGTGTAACTTAAACCATAACCAAAAGGATATAAAGGTCCTAAAACTCTAGTATTACCGTAACCGTTTGGTCCCGCTCCTGGTTGTCCTGCTTGCGACCCGGGTTTAAATGGGAAGTTTAAAGGTATTTGCCCCACTGTTTTAGGAAATGTAACGGATAGTTTCCCTCCAGGATTATAGTCTCCAAATAAAGTTTCGGCAATAACCTCGCCTGCCGCTGTACTAGGAAACCAAGCTTCTAGAATGGCTGGTAGAAATTTATTTTCCCAGTTTATGGTTAACGGCTGACCGTTTATAAGCACTAAAACTACCGGTTTCCCTGTTGCATAAAGGGCTTGTACTAATTTGAATTGACGTCCTGGAAGCCCTAAACTGGTTCGTGATTTTGTTTCGCCCACACGTTTTTCATCTTCGCCTACAACTGCAATAATAATATCGGATTGTTTCGCTTTTTCGACAGCAGCATCGATATCTGCTTGTTCTTTTGCTGATAACTCGGTTGGAATAATTTCGCTCCCTGGCCAATCGGGATCAACAATATCGCAACCTTTTACAAAACTAACATTAGCGTTATTACCTGCGTATTTTTTAACACCTTCGAATACAGAAACCGAAGGATTAAAAGCAGGACCATATCGACTGTAAGTAAAACTTACCTCGTTAGCCAACGGACCTGTAACCAAGATATTATCTAGGTTTTTAAGATCTAGTGGTAAAAGATTATTTTCATTTTTAAGAAGCACTAAAGACTCTCTATTTATTTGCTTTGAAAATGCTTCATCTTCTGGAGTATGTACTAATTTATCGGCTTCTTCTGGATTTTCCACATAAGGATTATCAAATAAACCTAACCTGAATTTAACACGTAACACATCGGCCACTCTAGAATCGATTGTTTTTATTGAAATTTCGCCATCACGTATTAATTCACGTAAAGGTTCAATAAATGATTCTGGAGTTCTAAAGGTTGTACGCACATTTAATCCCGCTTCAATAACCTGACGCACGGCTTCTTTATAATCTTTAGCAACGTGATGTTTTTCTGAAACATATTCTACCGCTTCACTATCGGAAACTACATAGCCCTTAAAACCAAATTTTTCGCGCAGCAAATCGGTTAAAAAATAACGACTTGCGGTAATAGGAACCCCATCATAATCATTATAACTACTCATAATCCCCATTGGAGCAGCCTCTTGTATAACCCGCTTAAAAGGGTATAAATGCAGTTGAAACATTTCGCGTGGTGCCACATGGGAATCTGTTCTGGCATCGCCATCGCGTGCGCCTTTAGGAATACTGTATACCGCAAAATGTTTTAAAGTTGAAGCCACACCTTGCGATTGAATACCTAAGGTCATTTGCTTTCCCATTTCGGCAATATGAAATGGTTCTTCGCCATAACACTCTAAAACACGTCCCCAACGTTGGTCGCGTGCTACATCTAAAATTGGTGCATACACATTGGTGTAGCCTAATGCTTTGGCTTCTCGCCCTACAATTTCTCCAGCTTTTCTAACCAAATCTTTGTTCCATGTACTACCAATACCAATGGGCGCTGGTAATGGTGTTGCTTTTTCGTGGCATAAACCATGAACGCCTTCGTTAGTAAAATCTACCGGAATACCTAGTCTTGTTTCTTCAACAAACCATTTTTGAACTATATTAATAGTTTCGGCATGTGTGCTATAAGGATAAGCATATTTAGTATGCGTTTTCTCTTGATTCCAAATGGTATTTAAATGCTCGTCGATATTAGCAATACCATCTTTCCAAACTTTATTTTTCCATGCTTTAGTCGGTAACTCATCGGCTAAAACCCTAGAATAACCATATAAGGTAGTAAGCTGGCAGGTTTTTTCATTAACATTCATTAATGACACTAAGTTTTTAACGCGGTCTTCTAAAAGCGCCGTTGGATCTTCAAAAACATCTTTAACCCCGTTTTTATTAAAATCAATCCAATCTTTCTTATAAATATCTTTTTTATTTGAATTAAACCCTAACATTAATAGAGGTAAAACTCCTAAAACAGATATTCTTATTATTTTATGAAATTTCATTTTAATGGATTTAAGAATGGAAGCAGGCTGATTTATTTTTCAATACTATAAACTTTGAAATTATCGACCGTCATGTGATTTTTAACGGTTCTTAAACCAAAATACCCAGAGGTATACGGGTCTTTATCTAAAAAATCTGCAAACAATACATTATCTCTGTAATACTGGATTACTCCATTATTCGCCACGATTTTAATATTATAGGTTTTATTAGCTTCAAGCATAAATTTAGGGTCGCTTAAATCGTGATGCGGTAGCAACGGACGTTCTCCATTGCCCACGTAACGACGAAAACGTGTTGTTTTATTAAAATTACCACCCACACCCATATAGTATAATTGTAAATCGTCGTAGTTTGAAAATTTACCGCCTCGTTTTTCTGAATTAGCAAATAAATTATCTGGATTTTTAGGATCGGTAGCCATCCAAAAGCAGTTTAAATCGGATACCCTATCATTTGCACCACCATCTTGAATAATAAAAACATCGTATTTTATAACAATAGGGCCTTCAAATTTTTCTTTTAACCAAACGGTACAACCTTTTACATCGTCAATTTCAAGTTTACCCTTATTTATTTCAACTGTTCCACCCTCCATTTGCTCGACCTGCCAATTATCTAATCCGTTATCAAAATTCTCTTCGAAAATTAATTTACCATTAATAGATTGCCCTTTAATTTCGATAGCTCGAGCCTTATTGCATGACGTGCAAACCAAAAGTGAAAAACAGGCTAATAAAACAAGTGATAAACTGAGGTACTGGTTACGATTTTTCATAATTATATATTTTAATTTACTTGTTTAATTAATACCAAACTCCATGGTGTAATATTGTGCTTAATACTTAAATTCCCGTTTTTATCGGCTTTTACATGTTCCGTTTTCATGGAATTAGCATAAGCTTTCATCACTTTAATTTCTTCTCTTGTTGGTGGTTCTGGTTTCCCCATAGATTCCCAAAAATTATGAATATTTCCGTGATCTTTATCTAGTATTTCAATTTCAAATAAAGTTCCTGCTTTTAAACCTGTTAAAGTAAAATCTAAGTTTTTATTGGTTCCGCTTTCACGTTTATCACTACCAAAAGGCACTGCGTTTTCATATTCTTCAGGATAATTATAAGCTAAAGCCGAAATTTTCCCTGTTGACTCTTCTTTACTTACGAATAGGTAATCGTCCTTATATAACTTTTGGTTTCCTATTTCGTGTAACATTCTATACGCGTGATACGAAGGCTTTACTAATCCTTGGTAATTTATCATTCCAAAACCACCATGAAATATACTTGAAGCACCGCCTTTTTCTTCAAAAATATCGGTAAACGTCCAAAACGCTAAGGAGTTTGTTAAGCCAATACAATCTAAATTTGATTTAACTATATAAGCTGCAGCTGGTAACCTATCGTGCATTTCATCACGACTACTTGGGCTAGTATTCCACTCGGTTAAATGAATTTCAACATCTGGATAATCGCTTTCTGCAATGGTTTTATTTAGCCATTCTAAATCTAATTTTAAAGATTTAGCAAAACGAGTTAAGCCTTTTCCTTTTCCTGTTTCAGGATTAAATGCATAATCGGTTGGATATGGATGTGTACTAATAAAATCAACTGGTAATTTTTCCTTTTTACAATATTTAAGGAAATCTTCAATCCATACGCCATGCCATTCTAATGCGTTAATATCATCGGTATTAAAAACCGCATCAGAAGCTTTATCGTAAGTCGTTTCGCCATCAAAACGAGTATCTGGCACAAAATTACTTGTTGATGGTCCTCCAATTTTTAAGCGACTATCCACAGACTTAACTGCTATGGCCGATTGTTTATACAGCTCAAAATATTGCGATTTTGTACCATCCCAAAATAACGGATACAGATTTGGCTCGTTCCAAACCTCAAAATACCAGGTTAAGACTTCCTCCATGCCATAACGATCTACACAATGTTGGGTGAATGCTTTTATTAAATCGTGCCATTTTTCAAAAGAATCTTCGGCCGGTGTAATATTTGCTTTCCACCAAAACACTGTTTTAGAATTTTCGGCAGCCATACTTGTTGGTAAAAAGGCTAATTCTATAAAAGGTTTAACGTTTAAATCTAACAACCTATCAAAAACATCGTCAATATATTGCCAGTTATAAACGGTTTTTCCGCGTTCTATAATAACAGGAAACATATCATCATGAAACAAGCCATGAAAACGCACATACTCAAACCCACAATTTTCTTGTACTTGCTGCATTTGCTCTAACCAACCGGCTCGTAAAGCTTCGTTAGCACGACCTGCGCCAACCATTTTACTCCAATAATGATCGAAGTTTTCACCTTGTTGCGTAACATCAACCTGAATGTTTTTTTGTGCTGAAAGACCTAACGTACTTCCAAAAATGATTAAGACTATTATGTTTTTGATGATTTTCATTAATTGAATTATTTCTTATGTTTATGCTTAAATTAATTTTCTGTGGTAAAAACGGCTGCTGGCAATCCTGCCTTATTATAAAGATTTGCATTTACAGGTGTGCCAGTCCATGCATAACGCACGTTAACCGGATTAGTAACCATATCGTTCCAAACCTCTATGGTATTTGAAGTTGTTATTTTGGCTGTTGCCGGTTTCCAGTTTCCGTTTATATCTTGAATTTCGAAAGCCCCTAAAGGTTCGTTAACGGCAACTGCATCGTCTAACAAATGTTTATTTGCTACCATTAAACCTGACTCTGCTTCAGTAAACGTTACTGTTATTTTATTTCCGTTTATTGAATACGCTTTATATAACGGACCGCTAACAGCATCGATATTAATATTATAATCGTTTTTTAATGCCCAAAGTGCTAAACGTTTTCCGGCATCCATTTTGTTATGCGGGTGAATATCTTTAGCCTCACCAATATCATGAAGGACTGCCATTCCAGAATTAGAAACTTTTAAAGTTTTACGTAATTGGTCGTTTACTGTAGCCCAACCATTATCGGCTTCCTGGTCTCCTCGTTTACATGATGCTAATTGTACGTAATAAAACGGAAAATTTCCTTGTTGCCAATCGGCTCTCCAATTGTTAATCATGGTTGTTAAATAATATTCATATTCGGTAGGTTTAAACACGGCATTACTTTCGCCTTGATACCAAATTGCCCCTTTTACTTTATAAGGCAGAATACTTGAAATCATACCATTGTATAGCGTTGCCGGCAATTGCATATCTTTGGTCGGGTGTTTTTCAGTTTTTGGTTTTCTGCCTTTTTTGCCATTTTTGTTCCATTTAGCTAGGGCTTTTTCGTAAACGATATCCACATAACCTACGGCATCCATTTTTTCTATTTTCTCCTTAGTTTCTGTTCGACTAGCTTCAAAATAATCCTTTAAGTTTTTATCGGATAAATACGTTTCTTCAGAAATCCATGGCTGCACGCGCGTTCCTCCCCAAGAGCATTCCAACAAACCTATTGGAACATTTACATGTTTACGCAATTCTTTAGCAAAAAAGTAACCTGTTGCTGTTATTTTCCCAATATCTTCTGGATTAACTGAACGCCAAGTATCTTCAAAATTTTGTTGCTTTTCGAAAAGCGAGGTGGTTTGTGGCACTTCTATGTGTCTAATCCAATCATCTTTTGCCGTGGCAACTTCATTTCTAATATACTCAACTAAAGGTTGGTATTGAGGTTCTCTAGAATTGTTTACAAACTTAGACATGGCAAAATCCATGTTAGATTGTCCTGTACACAACCAGACATCGCCAGACAATACATTATTTATTACTATTTTATTTTTTGAAAACACCGTTATCTGATGTGGCCCACCAGCTTCTGGCGTTTTAATATCGGCACGCCAATTTCCTTCAGGATTAGTAATTACTTGTGCCGATGCTCCCCAACTTGTTTCAACAGTAATAATTTCATTAGCATCTGCCCAACCCCAAATAGGTACGATGGCGTCGCGCTGAATAACCATACCGTCTGTAAATAATGCATTTACTGATACATTGGCAAAAATTAATAGTGGCAAAACAGCTGTTATTAAAAAGGCTGAAAGTGATTTTATTTTCATTTTGGTTAGTTTTGTAAATACCTGAAATGTGTTTTATTTAAAATTAAAATGGAATTATTTACTTAATGCAAGTTGATAAAAATTAAAGTTTTTACTTATAACTGATTATTCATAGTCTATAAATAATGGTTCATTTGGTGTAAAAAACCACCTTTTTTAGGTTAAGCATATTCTTTAGTGGTAATTTTAAGATAAACCCCAAAACTTTACTCAAGTAAGCAGAACTATTGGAAGGTGAAAATAAAAAAACGGTTTAAATTAAAAGTGCCAAAACCAAAAAGCCGTAACAATAAATTTTTGTTACGGCTTTTCTTAAATATTAGTATTTAAATTATTTTAAAACAACTTATTGCTTTAAAATACGCTTTACAAATTCGCCATTTTCAGATTGAACTCTAAAAATATAAAGACCATTTGATAAGTTTGAAATATTAATTTCTGATTCTGTTCTATCTAGGTTTTTATTTAATAAAGCTCTACCGTTTAAATCGTAAACTGTTACAGTTGCATCTATAACTTGTGCATTTTTTATTGAAACGACACCGTTTGTTGGATTAGGAAATAAACTGAAAGCTGATTCTAGTTCTGCACTACTTGTGCTTAATACATCTGTAACTGTACCATCAGTTATAGTACCAAAAATCCTTCCCCAAAATTCATTATTTCTATAAGTCGGTACTTCTCCTGAAGGAACATTTAGAGTAGCATTAAATAGATTTGTACCAGCGTCACCATCACCACCATCATCTGGTGATACATTAGAATTAAACGAAAACAAAGCATTATCTAAAGTTGCTGGTGTAGCGTTCAAAACTGTAAATGATGTTAAATTTGTACATTGCCTGAAAGTATTAAATCCAATAAAATCACATGAAGCAGGTAAAATTATAGTTTCAAGTGCAGCTAGTCTGAAAGTAAGATTAGGAAGATCAGTGAAAGTAGATGCAGAAAAATCAGCAGTCGTAATACTAGAGCTTCTAAAAGCATTATTACCACCAAATGCTGTCATTGTACTAGGTGTAACTACAGACCTAATTGTAGTACTATTCTGAAAAGCACTTCCGGCAATTTGAGTTACTGTATAAGTTGTACCTGAATCATCTACTGTAGATGGAATTACTACAGCCGCTAATGCACTACCTGTTACTGTCACATTAGTACCATCTAATACTGAATAATTGATATCATCAACCGTAAAATCCTGAGCTGTAATTGTTGCTGTTACCATTAAGGCAACAAATAATTGTAATGTTTTTTTCATAAGAATACATGTTTTAATTAATTAATTTAGTTCCTGCAATATGTTAATACTATTACAATTAAACTTTAACTTATTGCCCAGTTGTTATAAAATTATGTTCATTGCCCTTTAATTTATCAAAACCTCAGCGATTTAGCACTTTATTAATCAGTTATATAAATCAAAAAACAAATGATTAGTTGTTTTTTTTCTAAAATTTTCAAACAAAAAAGCCATTTCAATTTAAATTGAAATGGCTTTAATTAATTATTTTGATTGGTTATTTTTAGTTTTTCAATATGCGTTTAACTACTTGCCCATTACTAGTTTCAACTTTAAAAATATACATACCCGCAGCATATTTTGAAATATCTACACGTGAATTTGTTGTTTTTAATAGCGATCTTCCGTTTAAATCGTAAACCGTAACCTTTGTATCGTTAAAATTACTTTCTACAGTAACTATACCTTTTGTTGGGTTTGGGTAAATATTCGCATCTATAGCATCAACATGATTAACTGATAAAGAGGCAACAGAAAATTGAACAGTATGCAAATTGAACAAAGATGTTAGTCCGGGTGTCGTAGAACGAAAAACTAAAAATATATTTTCGCTAGTAGTAGCAGCACTAGCATCTATAGCAGCACTAATAACTGCCTGATTACCCCAATTATTGTTGTTTATCACCTCATCAGTTTGCCCAATAAGAACAGACGCTGCAACATCATCAGGATTAGGCATAGCACCCATTCTAATCTCAATATATCCACCGTTATCTTTTTTAGTTCCATACCCAAAATCAACACTATTAGCACAAGTAATATCCATACCTGCATACATTACCCAATTGGTATCGTTGATATAACCAAGATTTGCACCTTCGTCACGAAGACCAGCTCCTGTTTCCTCAAAAGTCATAGAATGCGTGTTTCCGGCAACCGTATGAGACGTATTTGCCAAAAATTCATCTGTATCACATTGTGCATGAGACGTTATACCTGACATAAAAAATAAACCTAAGCATAAAGCTTTAAGGGAATTAGTAATTGACAATTGTAATTTTTTTCTCATAATAAATAAAGTTTAGATTAATTAATTATTTGCATCTAAATTAATAAAACAGTACCCCTTAAAATATAAATCATTAACCAAATGCTATAAAAGTGCACTCATTTTCATATTTAAACCTTAGATTTCACCTAAAAATTATAGCTTTTATATTTATCTAGCCATTTTAATAAAATTTACTATTAACAAAATGGTTTTAAACAATAATATTTTTAGATAGGCTTAATTCAAACTTTAAAAACTAAAGATTAAAAAAACAAAAACTCCCAAGACTAGGTCTTGGGAGTTTTTTAAACTTAATAAACACTATTAATGTTTATATTTTTACTGGAAAGGTTCCTTCGGTAGGGTTACTTTCAAATACATAAGGTGAATCTACATCTACTTTATAAAAAGTTGTGTAAGTATACGTACCTTCTGAGATAAAATCTGGTATTATCGTCGCATCTTCAGACTCATCAACCACAATAGTTAATTCTGAGCCATCTACACTACTTGTATAACTTATCTCGGTTTTAATTAATAAATTGTTTTTAATGATTATATCTCCATCATCATTAGTATCTCTGTTTGAAGTCCAATTAATGATTGCTTCAGAGTCAGAATATATGGTAGCTCCAGTATTTTGTCTCGCTTGTAAAGATTCTTTAAACGCATCGCCTAAAACGCTTCCAAAAACATCATACTTTATAGATTGTTTACCCTCAGAATCTTCAATATGGATAAAATATTCATTTCCACCTTCTGGTAAATCCAATTCTACCTCATAAATTTCTGGTTGATAAATGGTTCTATTAACATCAATTGTTGTAACTATTTTATCATCGTCATCAGTTGTATCGTCATCAAATAAGGCAACAACAACTTTTTTTATTTTAGGGTCTGAATTAACATACACCTTAAATAAGACTTTATTATAATCGGTTTGCACTACCGCTACTGAATCAGGCATTGCTAAACTTACTACACTTTCAGGAATGTACTGATCGAATGTTTCAACCAAATCTGTATTCTCGCAAGAGAAACACAAAATTATGGAAGCAAGCACACCAAACACCAACGCTTTAGCGGACTTTTTCTTTAAATTATTAATCATAAATTCTAATATTTTTAATTTAAGTTTTATCTATTATCTCCACTAAATTGTATTTCACTAATGTGTAATAAAGTACTAATACAGTTTTGGGCTTCTCTTTGAGCAAATCTGATGTAACGCACCTTTGGCATTTCTGGCGAAATATCAAAACTAATACCTGCATTTGCAAAGGCCATGTCTTCTTCTGTATTGTTGCCATTATCACATTCGTTACCAGACGGCTTCACTACTACTGCTTGATCAAGTAAAAGCGTCCATCCATCTAAACTACCATCGGCATTTAATTTATCAGAACCCCATAAATCAAACACTTTAGGAGAACCATGTCTCCACTCATAATTTACCCTTGGCCAATATGTAAATCTATATACCTGATTTAAACCACCAAGATCTAAAGTAAATAAAGGCACCCTGTAAGCCGCACCATTAACTTCATGCCCTTGGTAGTAAGGTAATACTGGGTCTGGGTCTGCTGATTGTGAAATAGCTACGGTATGAAATCCATTGTTTCCTATACCACCATCATAAAGTTTATTTAGTTCCCAACCGGTATAAGCATTTGTTTGATCGTAAGGTTGTAATACCCCTCTAATTTTAGCTCTATCAAATACTTCTATGTATAACGGTGTTGTTGTAAACTCAACTCTATTACATTGATTTCCGAATCCATCTTTTACAATAAATACAAAATCGGTTTCTTCGGCAGGTAATCCTAAAATTTGACCTGTACCAAAAGGAGACTCAGAACGTAAAAGATCTTGAAAAATTAAACTACCTGTTTCATTAACTGAATACAATTCAACAATAGTTAATCCTCCCTCAGGATTTTCCCAAGACACATTAAGCCCACCAAAAGTTGGTTCGGCAGTAATAGATTCGCAAACATCTAAATAAGATGGTCTCCCTGGATTAATAGTAACAGAAGTAGGATCTGATTTATTTCCAGATTGATCTACAGCATATAAATTCACTTCGTACTCTGCTTCTTCTGCAAAGCCCTCAACTATTAAGCTATTATTAAACACAGAAGATTTTACGTTAACCACTTCCGCGTTATCATTACGTTTATATTCTCCCAGTACATATAAAACATCCTTATCATCAGGAAGATTATAGGTTATCTCGGACCCGCCCGCAAAGTTTCTAACGGCATTGCTATTTAAAACAACAACACCAGGAGCTACACCATTATCCTTTACTAACGGCCCAGCTTGATCTTCATCGCAACTACTTATAGTTGCTATGCCCAAAAGCATAATAAATAATTTTAAATATTTTCTCATAATTTCTTACTTATTTAGTTATTAATACCGTGGAAACTACCATCCAAAAGCCTGATTTAAATTAGGGTTTCTCAATATATCATACTCTGATATTGGCCAGAAATAATCTTTAATTGAAAATTTGGCAATACCATATTCTACTTGATTGTAGTACACGTCTGGATTAGATTTAGTCATATCCCAACCTTTTATAGACAAGTCATTTAACATTAAATGCGCTTTAAACCATCTTCTTAAATCCCAAAAACGATGACCTTCAAAAGCTAATTCGATTAAACGTTCTTGGTGAATAATTTCTCTTAAACCATCTTTAGAACTAGGCTTTGATGGGTTAGTTGAATATGCTGCCCAAGAGGCTTCAACACCATCTAAACCAGATCGTTCTCTTACAAGATCAAGATACGTAAATACTTCTGAAGATGGACCTGCCGCTTCATTTAAACACTCTGCATATAATAAATACAAATCTGATAATCTATACACTGGCCAAGTATATTGTATAGCCGGGAAATTATCATAAGTTAAAACAGATTCCCAATTGATTAATTTTTTAGCCCAATATCCTGTTCTATTAAATTTACCCTCGGTATTTGCTCCAGAAACGCCACCAGCTTTCGAGTCCACATGATATAGTGCTGTATCATCAGATTCATTGTTTTTATCATAAGATAAAATACCATCGCCTGCTACTGATGCATAAAATCTAGGCTCTCTGTTTAAATGCAATCCAACGGTTTGATACCCCTCTTTAACATAAAACTTATTCGCTTCGTCTCCAACAGTTAATTCATATCTGTTTGCATAATTATAAGAATTATCTTCATTAATTGGAACACCATTTTTAGAATAAAACATTTCTGCTATGTGCAACGGCACTTCGTAAAAAGAACCTACTTGCCCTGCAGTAATACCAACAAAGTTTGGATCTACCCTAACAAAAGCATCGTACTGGATACCAGAGGTAGTTGGGTTTCTTTGGCCCCAAATGGTCTCTACATTCCAATCATCAGTAATAGCTTCTCTTAAGTTCATTTTTGTTTTGGTTTCTTCTGAAAGACTAAACCCTGTTGTAAACTCATATAATGAATGCCCACCATCGTGTGCTAAATCTATAGCTTCTTTACAAGCATCGGCCGCTAATTGCCATTTATTTGCATCATAAGTTTGGTTGATATATGGTTCTCCTGCAATATTGGTCCACGTAGCATAAATCGAGTTTCCGTTAAATAAAGGACTTGCTGCATAGGCTAATACTTTTGCTTTTAACATGGCTGCGATTGGCTTTGTAGCACGACCTAACTCTTCTGCATCCGCAACAATTTCTGAAGGTAAATCTGCTATTGATTCATCTAAAACTGAGGTAATATAACTTACCACATCATCAACAGAATCTCTTTCAATACGCACATCAAGTACACTTTCGCTAACTTCAATATTTTCATCAATAATAGGAATAGGACCGTACATTCTTAATAAATGGAAATGGAAATAAGCTTTTAAAAATTTAGCTTCTGCAATCCATCTTGTTTTTTCTTCATCGGTCATATCTCTTACCTCATGAAGTCTATTTATAAAAATGTTACAATCCCTAAGTGCAACATGTGGCTCTCCACCCCATTGATTAAAAAGTGGACTAGTAACATTTTGTAACCCTTGAGATATATTTTGCCCAGGCCAATTGGTCCAATGTGTCCATGCTTCATCGCCAGAAATTAATCCTATATTACTATTTTTATTTGCAAAATGTGGTAAGTAACCATACAATGTATAAAAGAATTGTTTGGCATTAACTCGGTTATTAAATACCAAATCGAATGTGGCAACATTATCTGGCACAACGTCTATATAATCACTACAGGACATTGTTAACACCAATGCCATTGATGTTATATAATATTTTATTTTTGTTTTCATATTTCTTTTTTTTTATAAATTAACTCTAGCTCCTATATTAACAGTTTTTTGTAGTGGATAATTTAATCCATTACCTCTTAATTCAGGATCCCAAAGTTTAAACTTACTCCAGTGCACTAAATTTGTTCCACTAAGATACAAACGTACATTAGCTTGTCCAAATACTGCACCATTTTCTGGCTTGAAATTGTACCCTATCTCTAAAGATTTAAGTCTCATAAATGCACCATCGCGCATCCACCAACTACTTTGTTGTGTATTGTTCTCCACAGCATAGTCTGATAAACGAGGCCATAACGCGTAAAGATCTTGATTTGCTTCAGACCAATGACTATCGGCAAAAGCTTGTAATATTTGATTTTCGGCTACTGATCCTGATAAGTAATCGCCACTTGCATCCGTATCAGCAAAAGGAGATAATTTCTCTGAATCTATAAAAAAGGATACATTATCTAAACCTGCAAAAAATGCTGAAACGTCGAAATTTTTATACCCAACAGAA
Organism: Algibacter sp. AS12; assembly: GCF_046736315.1. Classification (NCBI taxonomy): domain Bacteria; kingdom Pseudomonadati; phylum Bacteroidota; class Flavobacteriia; order Flavobacteriales; family Flavobacteriaceae; genus Algibacter; species Algibacter sp. AS12. The sequence continues at coordinate 2,758,710 of NZ_CP151841.1, read as the reverse complement.
AAACCAAAACCATAACTTACCTCGGCTTGCGTAGGTTCTCCAATAGGGACAATATCTAAACTAGATACAATACCATCACCATTTATATCGGTATATTTAATATCTCCAGCCATAACTTCTCCAAACTGTTGTTCTGGGGAATTGGCCACATCGGCATCATCAACAAATAAACGCTCAGCCACCAAACCATAAGCTTGATTAAAAGGATTACCTATTTTAGACAACCATGGCGTTGCAGATAAGTCTGGTTCTTCATAAATTGTGTATTCACTACTTGTTTTTACAAAGTTAGCTGTAGCTTGTAACCACCAATCTTTATTAAAAGTATGGTTTACTAATAATGTAAATTCATAACCATTAGATTTTCCTTCACCTACATTAGCTACTGGTTGTGCTTGTAAACCTAAGAAACTTGGAATATCAGCACGTGTTTGTAAGATGTCGGTTGTTTTTTGTGAGAAATACTCTGCTTGGAATTGAATGGCATCTTTAAGGAAGTTTAATTCTAGACCATAATTTTGCTTATAAGCTCTTTCCCATGAAATAAAAGGGTTCTCATATCTATTAATAGTAACCCCTGCGCTTGATTCTTGCCCAAAAGTTCCGAATGTTGCACCGGCTCCACCATTATTTAAATTAACATCTGATAAATAAAAGAAACGATCGTTTCTGCTACCTATGTTTGCGTTACCTACTACACCATAAGATCCTCTAAGTTTTAATCTGCTAATTACATCAATATTATCCTCAAACCAACTTTCGTTTGAAATTACCCATGCAGCACCAACAGATGGAAAGAATCCAAATCTGTTTTTCTCAGCAAAACGCTCAGACCCGTTATAACCAAAGTTTCCTTCTATAAAATAACGTCTATCAAAATCGTAAGTAAAACGACCAGATACACCAATATTTCTACTTGGTAAGGATTGCTGTAAAGAAGTCACGTTGTCTAAAACAGATTCTCTAGCAATACCTACTAAAAGTCCGCTAACAGAATGTTTCTCGTTAAATGTTCTGTCATAATTTAATGCCGTTTCAAAATAAATATTTCTAGTAGCAGTACTTCCGGTTGGTATAAAATCTAAATACTCCGTACCACCATTAGGATTTAATGGATTTAATATATAAGTATCCTCAATTCTATTATAATCTTGATCGTTAATAGAATAATAAAAAGGATCATATTCTCTTCTTTTATTATATGAAGATGTATTAGTAACATTACCTAGAGCTCTCCAACGTAAACCTTCAGTAATACCGCTTAAATCTTGTTTAACCTGTAAACTTAATAAACTTACAGATCTACTATATTCGCGATACCCCCTTACTAATTCAGCATAAGGATTTATATAATTGGCTAAAGTTCCATCTTCTTCAACATTACCAAATAAAAGATGCTCTGTAAATTCATTAGCTTCATCTGGCGCATAATACGCAGGGAATCTCACTGGGTTAGTTCTATTAATCATGTTATACACCTGATTTCCAGTAGGTACAGGCCCTACATAATCATCTACCGTTTGGTTTAATTGTACAATTAACTCCGTAGTAGGTGTTAAATCAATATTGATATTAGACCTTAAGTTATAAACCTTATTATCTATATTGTTGTTAAAGTTAGCTTGATCATCAACCTTAAGTATCCCATTATCTTGAGACACAGAACCTGACACATAATATCTTGCTACTTTACCACCACCAGACACACTAAAATTTAATCTTTGGTTTTTAGTAAAATCTTGTAATAACTCATCTTGCCAATCGGTAACTGGATACACATAAGGATTAGTACCTGCAAGGGTATTATCGATTTTATTTTGTAAGTAAGGCAATGGAAAACTTCTATTTGGCGAAGCATTTCTTGTTCTTACAGCCTCCATATGCAATTTCATATAGGTATATGGATCTGCAATATCTAAGTTTTGCGTAGCTTGAGAGTACGTCGTTTCATACCTAACAGATACTCTAGGTTTCCCTATCTCACCTGATTTAGTTTTAACAGAAATAACACCATTTGCTCCTCTTGCCCCATAAATTGCGGTTGCTGTTGCATCTTTAAATACAGAAAAACTTTCAATATCATCTGGAGAAATTCTTGCTAAATCGTCGGCTGTTAACTCAATATTATCTATTAATATTAATGGCGAAGCATATTGCCCAAAAGTTGTTGCTCCTCTAATAAAAAATTCGGCATTATCAGAACCACCTCCAGGTTCACCAGAACTTTGAAACGCAATAACACCTGGTACACGACCTGCAAAAGAGGTTGTTAAGTTACTGGATGGTATTTTTAAATCTTCTGGTTTAACAGTTGTTATAGATCCTACTAAAGCCTCTTTAGTTTGCGTACCAAAACCTACTACCACAACCTCATCCAGTGCGGCAAGATCTTCAGTCATGGTTACGTTAATGCTTGAAAAGTTACCTATTACCAATTCTTGCTTTTTAAAACCTATATATGATAACACAAGTACATCGCCTTTGGCAGCAACTACTGCAAAATTACCATCAAAATCTGTTTGTACCCCTCTATTAGTTCCTTTTACTAATATATTTACACCGGGAAGTGGCACCCCTTGCCCATCTTGTACTGTTCCTGTAATTTCTGTTTGTTCAAAACTACTGCTCACTTCATTACTTTCTATCGCTTTAAAATCTGAAGCATACACTGAAGTTTTTGAACCCGCATAGCCTTTAAATATAAAAAAGGAGCATACTACTATTGATTTAATTACCCTACTGCTTTTAGCTTTACAAGTTCGCAATGGATAAATTAAAGAATAAATTTTATTCATACTTTTTTGGTTTATTAAAATTAGTTGATTGTTCTTACTTGTTTAAAAATTGTTGCTTAATGTGCTCATAAATTTCTAATGTTTTTTCTCATAGTTTAGTTGTTTGAATTGTTTGTTATTAAATTTTTATTACTAAAAAAAACAGCAGTTTGTTCTCTTTAATAACATGGCATAAAACTGATTAAAAATTCGCAATACTTATATTAATAAAATTCCAATAATTATAAATCATGTTCCATTTTACCCTAAAAACCGCACAAAAAGCAGTGTTTCTTTGAATATTTAACATATTAAAGGTTTTTACTTACTATTCAATTAAAATTAAGTTTATGTTAATTCTTATATAAAATTGATGTCTTTTTACAACCATTTTATCAAAAAAATCATGCAATTTATTATTCTTTGATTGGTTTTATTTAATCCCTTAATATTAACTTACTTTAAATAAATTATAAGTCTTGATTAAAATGCCTATTACCCAAAACTTACTTTTTAGTTCTTATCTTACCAGTTAAAATAATTACTTATTTTACTGTAAATTTAGCGTGGAGCATTTACACTACTAGAAATTACAACACTCATACTAAAGGGGTTATAATATACTTTTGTCTAATTTTTATTTAAATTAGCTTAGAAATAGCCCAAGCAATAAGATAAAGGCACAAACTTTAACCTGAGCTAGATTAAAACCCTATTAATAAATAAACTAATTTTGATAAAGAATATAAAAGGGCAGTATCAATTATTTATAGTGCCCTTTTACTAAGTGAAAAATATTGTTTTTATTTATTCAATAACAAGTTTACTAGTTTTCTTAGCACCATCTTGAGATACCTTTACTATGTACATACCCGATTTTAAGGCAGAAACATCTAATCTTTCTGCAACTGTTGCTTTAATAACTTCTTTTCCAAAAATATCATAAACAGAAACATCAATTTTAGCGTTATTTCTACTAGAAATATTGATATAGCCTAATGATGTTGGATTTGGATATAAAGCAAAGTTAGATTCTACATCCATATTTGCTGTGGATAACGTACCACCATTTGCTTGAAACACTGCAACAGCATCGGCAGAAGTAAGTGCTCTATTATAAATACGAATATCGTCTAAAGATCCAGTCAGAAAATCTCCAGCAAAATAATTTCTAGAACCAACTGAAAATGCTGTATTAGTTACAATATCTGTATTGATAGGGTTAGCCAAATTATCATAAGTTGCCGTACCTTGACTTATACCGTCTAAAAAAAGCTCTCCTGTTACAACTTCTGCTATAACATCAAGTTCATTAGGCGGAGCATCGTATGTAGTCTCAATTGTAAATACCATGATCAAATTGTGCCACGCATCATCTACAATAGTAATATCATTGAATTTGAAATCAGCACGATAGTGTCCGAAATTTAAAGCTGCGCCTTTATAATGAAAATGGACATGGTTTCTATTCGATGTAACTCCATAACTAAGAATATCAGTATCCGTAGCGTCAACATTTGTTTTTATCCAAGCAGAATATGATTTTCCTGCAGGATCTACTAAACCAGCAGGTAATCCTGCAATTGTACTAGCATCAAATTCAATAGCACTTGTGCCATTAAATACTAAAGCACCATTAGGAGTGCCATCTGCACCATCTGCTTTTGCTATAATCATTCCGTCTGCTATGGCACCAGTACCACCAATAGTAGCCATTATTTCGTTACCTGAAGGAACTGGTGAAATAGTTTCGTTACCATCTAAATGAAATACTAAGCCTGTAGTAATATCTTGGGCTGTTAAACTAGCAATAGCTCCTATTGCTAAAAAAGAAAGTAATGATTTTTTCATAATATATTTAGTTTAATGTTAGAGTCTAAAGTTACAAATCAGACCGTACTATCTTATAAATTATTATCCAAAACCTATAAAAAAACGTCCATTTCTTAGAGAAAAGGACTTTTTTTTACAAGCATCAATATTGATTTACTTTCTTACATGTTATTTCTTTATAATTTCCTTATTAATAACAATACCATCCTTTTTTACTTTAATAAAGTATATTCCATTGGCAAAACTACTTATATTTATTTCCTGCTTGTTGTTTGATATTGTTTTCTTTAATAATGATTCACCTTGAATGTTATAGATTTCAACAAGAGCTCCTGCACTATTACTTATTCTGAATGCATTTTTAACTGGATTAGGATAAAGTTTTAGTTCGTAATTTGTAATTCCATAATCGTTTGTACTTAATACCCCTTCCATAATATTAAACTCAGTCCAAACAGGTGCTGCCTCATAATCATCTATTGTATTTGGTGGCACTAAAAGATTTATACCGCTTAATAATAACCCGTTAAATAAATTATTTACAGTTGCGTCTGCAATGCCTACAGGTACCGTCCAGTTTACTTGTATATCTGTAATCCCTGTACACCCTCTAAAAGCTGCAACGCCCATAGTTGTAACTGTACTTGGAATATTAATAGTGGTGATTGCCTTACAATCTCTTATCATTTGATCTGGTAAAACAGTCCATTCGCTAGGTATAGAAAAAGAATTAATGCCAGTTCCTCTAAGAGCTCCAAGACCTAGAGATAAAGTACCAGGTACAACTACCGAAGTAATTGAACTACAGTTAATAAAAGTATAACTACCTGTACTTACAGTATTTGTAAAATCTAATGGTGCTAAGGATAATGCCGCACAATTATTAAAGCTATGATCTCCGTAAGTAATTATGTTATCTAGATTTATAGTTGTTAAACTTGTACACGAATGAAACGCATTTGAGCCAATTGAACTTACAGTACTTGGAAGCGTAACATTTGTAATGATTGTATTATCTTGAAAAGCGCCTTCAGCAATTCTTACCACACTGAAAGATACAGAACTATTATCAGCTTCTTGAGGTATTACTGCATTTGCAGTGTCTTGTCCAGAAACAAACCCTGTAACCTGACATTCATTAGGGTTTGTACCTAATACACTATAAGTAAAAATGCCATCATCAAAATTTAGGTTTTCTATACCAACACAGGAATTAGTAATAACCGTATTTCCTGAACCATTATCAGTAACAGACCCAGTTGTATTAATACTACTTGAACTTGTATTGGAATAGATTTCGATAGGCATTTCGGTACAATTGTTAAGGGTAATTCCAGAAGTAGCTGCCGCTCCAAGTGGAGAAAATGGATTAGTGCCTGAAGGTCTGGTTGCACCAACTAAAATTTTATGATCTTCAGTTCTAGTCTCGTCATTAAATTTTGTTAAAGTCACGGTATGACCATTTCCCGCAATGGTAGCCACAGCGTGCAATGTTGTTGTAGGTAGTGTAGGCATTAATTCTAATTCCACTTCCGAATCATCGCCACTTAAATACAATAATGGACCGTTTACGGCATCTCCTCTACTATTTTCAATTGTAACATCTTGAACATTATAACCTGCTTCGCATTCTATAGCTTCACAGTTTTGAATTAAAATTGGACCTCCAACTTCCATTGCAAAACCAACACGTGCTTTTCTAGCTGTGCAATTTATAAGCGTAACACCTGCTGTATCAAATCCATTTGCTCCACCTCCATAATTACGAAAACCTACTTCACTTAAAGACTTGGTATATCCACGGGTGATTACTTTGTCGCCATTATAATTACCGTACACGGCTTCGAAATCTAAATCGAACGCAGGACCCGAGGTTTCTGCTAACATATCATCGGTTGTTCTAGTAACTGCTTCGGCATAACAATCTTGAAATAGTACATTTCGACCTCCTTGCACAAAAAACAAATGCCCAAATGATGTTGAATAAATAGAGCAACCAATAATTTTTGGGTTTAGCCCTTCCACTAACATGCCACTATGCTTTCTCATAGCAACAAGACTTCCTCCTCCTTTACCAAGCAAATCACCATAACCATAAGGGGACGACCCGCTCATGTTTAAGGTCACATTTTCTACGGTAATATCATCCCCTTTTACTACGAATGATTGTCCGCCGCTAGCTGTAGGTTCATTACCAATATCTGTAATTGTTAATTCTTTAAAATTAATATTGTTACCTGTTAGATGAAATTCAACAACGTTACCACCTAAATCATTTAACAAGGCGGTATCCACATTAATGGTTACTCCTGTAAAATCAAAAGTATTATTACTTCCGCTAAACCGAATCATGGCACGCCTATTATTTTCATCGGCAGGTGTATTATTAGCGATTACAATTGGTGTAAGATAATCTGCCATATTGTATTCACCAGGCGTCATAGTAACGATCTGATTTGATTGCGACGCTACTGCAGCTAACTCTCCTACACTAGAAACTGTTATTGGTGTTTGCGCTGATGAACCTAAACCTATAAATAAAAAAAATGCCAACGAGCAAAAATAATTTCTTCTCAAAGCATAGTGTATTTTGCGCCAAATTAAAGTTAGTAGTTTTGTTTTCATATTTTTAGTTTAATTACTTGATAAAATTAGACTATTAGAATCCAGTAAGTAATAAGTTATAATTCATTATTAATTAATTATGGTTCAATTTTATAAAAAATTAAAACACAGCAATGCACTCATTTCTATTTAATAAAAAAACCTAGTTTGAAAAAATTTCCAATCAAGGCTTTTTATTTTTTTAAGTTAAATTTCGTTTTTATTTATTCCGGTAAGAACTTATATAAATTGTTAGGATGAAATACTAATAATTAAATTACTTTTTAATGATTTTTTTAGAGATAGTATACCCATCTTTAATAATCTTTACAATATAAAGTCCTTGAGATAGGCTATTCACCTCTATTGATTGCTTATTGCTTCCTATACTTTTACTAAGCGCTAAATCACCTAAAACACTATAAACTTCCACAACTGAATTTATGCTATTGGCAACCGTAAAACTGTTAGATACAGGGTTTGGATAAATCGCTGCATTATTTTTTTCAAAGGTTTTATTTGAAAGCGCAGAATCAACTCCATAAACCTCAACTTCTGCCAAAGTTATACCATTATCCGAGGTCTTAGAAATTTTTACCACACGACCTATTACCCCGCCAGTCTCTATCGTTAATAAAGGATTTGGATAATCTGTATATAATTGAGTAAATGTTACGTTCCCTCCGGCATCTTTAACTTCTACGGTAAAATTGTTTAATCTTTCACCATAGTTACTTCCTGTTCTGTTATAAATATTGATGGTTTCAATATTATAATTAGCTTGCAAATCGACTTGCCACCATTTAAGTGTATTTGAACCATTAGCTCCGTTTTCGGTATGTGAAACAGATCCGCCACCAAAATTACCATCTGTATTACCATCAATTGCCAATTCCGGAGGTCCATCATAGGCCGTTGATGATTGCGTTGCAATACTTCCATGTAAAGCCAAGGCTAAATTAGGAATTGAAGGTTTAGCTTCAACTGTATTAGATTTTATTAACTTTGATGACGCATCGATTAATTCAATCCAATAAAAATAGGTTTCGCCATTATTTACCGAAGTATCCGAATACATTGAGCCTACTACATTTTCCGCTATTAGGGTTTTTCCTGTCTCACTAAAATAAGTGTTTCTGTAAATATTTTGAGTTACAGGCTCCATGTTTTGTGCAGTCCAAGTTAAATCTACCGTTTTGTTGGATGTTTCAGCATTAATTGCTACCGAAGGCGTTGCAGCTTGAAGCTGAAACCAATTGACATTAAATAAAGTGCCAGATGCTCCAGAAAAAACAAAGTACAAATCTTGAGTACCAGAAAGTTCTGAAATATTTGTTGTAATGGTGTCCCAGTTTTGTAAACCTCCGGTATTTGTTACTGCTAAGGTTCCAACTAAAGTTCCTGTTGGGCTTCCTGTTCTAAGTTCTATATTGCCTCCAACTGTATTTGTAGATACTCGCGCACTAAACTGAGTTACGCCTTCACTTAAATCTACAGATTCAAATTTAAGCCAATCGCCATTTTCAATACTCGTTAAATTATCTGTGCCTTCTGTACTTGCCTCGGTTGTTACACCTTCCATAGTGCTATAGCATTCTGCTTCAATTATGGATGTTTTAGTTAAGTTACAAACATCGACAGCATCTTCAGTTACATTAAAAATGAAACAACTCATGCTTTCTTCACCTATGGTAGGGATAAATGTATTTCCCGATGAGGTGTATGATGTCGTTAGGCCTTCAATTGGCGTATTGTTTGTCCAATAATGCGCACTAACTTCACTTGTTATAGTAGATTGATCTAATTTTATTGGTAAGTTGTATTCGGTATTGCCTTCATTAATTACCCACAACACCATTTTATCATCCTTTCTAAAAGTAATGGTACAAACATTAGATGCATTATTTACCGAAGCTGTAACATACTTATGATTTAGAATATTATTAGAAAACTGCTTCATCATATAATACCCTCTAAGTCTTCTACCCTCTCCCGATGAAGAAAAATAAATAGATCTGGTTTCTTTATTGATTCCGCGCGACCAAATCTCAAAATAAACCTCTCCACTTATACCAGCCTCATAGCGTTCGGCTTTTTTAATGTATTCATCAATTTGTTTAAACATGGCTCTTTCTTCTCCATAAGTTGGCGATCCACTTCCTGTACTGGTTTCATCATCATACATGGGTTTACCTAAAGCAACTGCTTTCTCAGTAATCTCTACCCACTTTTCTGGACCTAGATTAGAATAGTTATGACTGCAGAAACCGGTGTATAAATCTTCTGTCCCAAGGGATTCTACATCTCTTAAGTAGGTTAAACCCGCAGTAATACTCCAAAACCCTTGATCGATAATTACAGGCTTTTCAATTCCTCGTTCATCTAACTCAGCATATAGTGTATTAATAATTTCTTTGGCTTCGACTGCTCTTACATGCCACATCCATTCTTTTGCTGTTGATAAAATTGAAATTGACACACCTTGCTGGCTCATATACTCGCAGTAATCTGCTAAAAATATCCCATACTTTTCAACATTTGTGGCTTTGGAACTATAAGTGTGAATCCAATCTGGCATATTATTATCGTCGCCATAACCATCATAATCAGAACGCATAGTAGCAAAAAACTTAATATCAGGATTAATAGCCTTAATAGCCTGCATGGTAGCGACTTGTTTATTGTAAAACGACCAGTTTTTATTCCCTTCTGATATTTCTTGGTTTTTGTCGTATTGCACCCTACAAACGTTAAAATTAATATCTCCAAAACTCCATTGAAGAATATCACCTTTATTCTGAGCATTTTGAATAGCCGAAGCGCTACGTTCCATATCACCTCCAATCATATCAATAGTTTGTTTGTAATTGGTTGAGTTAATTTCAATAGATTGTCCAAAAGACCGTACGCTAAAAATCAACGCGAAAATGGAACAAACCAATACCTCCTTTACATAAATGAATCCTATAACCATAATTATATTTTTCATTATTTCTTAATTATTTTTTTAGTAATAACACGTCCTTCTTTATTAATTTTTATGAAATAAACCCCATTACTTAAATGACTAACATCTATTAATTGACTATTTTGTTTAATAGGTGATGTTAATATTTGTTTCCCTAAAATATTATAAATAGATATTTTTGAGCCTGCTACATTACTAAGAGTAAATACATCATTTACTGGGTTGGGATAAATATTTATTTGATTTTTTAACTCAAAATTTTTATTTGATAAAGTAACTATCGAATCTACACCATAAACCTCAACCTCGGCAAGTGTTATTCCCGTATCAGATGTTTTAGATATTCTTACAACACTACCTACAACACCTCCCGTATCGATGGTTTGGAAAGGGTTGGGATAACCTGGATAAAACTGACTAAAGGTTACATTGCCATTGGTATCTTTTATCTCTACTGTAATATCTAGTAATCGGCTTTCGTAACCTGTTCTATTGTATATATTAATGGTTTCGATGTTATAGTTATTCCCTAAATCTACTTGCCACCATTTAGGATTAACATTATGATCTGTATGCGATACAGACCCATTTCCGAAATTACCATCTGTATTACCATCAATTGCTAATTCGGCACAACCGCCATACGGACAAGGATCTGTAGCAATAGACTGCGAAGCGGTACCGTGAATAGGTGCTAAATTTATTGGCTCTGGATTGGCTGCTACTAAATCAACTTTAATATTATTTAGTTCAAACGCATTATCTAAACCACTAAAAAGCACTTTCATTGCTTGTACTCCTTTGCTTAATATTACTTCACTGCCTACTTTAAAATCTTTCCAATCGGACAATCCGTTTGAATTAGTTCCTCCGTATGGCACAGTAACTTCAGAAGTTACATCTTCCCCTCCAAAATCAAACTTAATTTTTCCGTTAGCATTAGCAGATGCATATCTTATAGAAATGTCATAAGTTCCATCTACAGGCACATTTACAGTATAGCTTAACCATTCTCCATCTGATATTTCTGAAATACTATAACCACCTTCGGAACAAACTATTAAATCAACTCCTTCATCGGATCTATATGCTCCACCTGAATTACCAGTTGCACTATCACTATAGGTACGACCTTCGCCATCAAGAACGAAATAATCGAAGTTTTCCGCTTCAATAGTCATAGGTAGCACATTCATTTTATATAAAGGAAGTCCGTTAGAATCAAACCCACTTATAGGATCACCAGGACTAACCCGTCGGTATTTTAAACCACCTAACCCTGGATAATCTGTGGTTGTTAACTGTTCCACGCCAACTTCATTTGTTAAAAAATCGAAACCTCTTTCTAACCATTTCGTATCCTCTTCGGGAAGATTCATTCGATACTTGTAATGTCCCAAATTAGACTCTAAAGCTGGACCAGTTAAAAGATCCGTTCTTCCTCGATGCCACACATCTTCTGTGGTAGTTTGTGCTAAGTATGGATTAATTTTAAGAGCTGTCCAACGTCCAGAACGGTCAGAGCGTTTAAGGTATTCCCCATTCTCAACTGTTGGTTCCCATGGGGTTGGTTGATCGGGAAAACTTTCCACCCAACTAAGATTATATCTATACCAGAAACTTAGCCCTAAAAGCAAACGGTTATTTAGATGACCATAGAGATCCCCCCCTTGATTCCAATCAATTTCTGCCATGGTACATAAGGTTGCTACTCCACCGTGAGCATGTGCTTGATCTCGAGAACTTTCTTGACATTGTCCGTTTTCGTAAATGTAATTACTAATAACCTCGTTATATCCGTAGTCGGGAATTGTGCTTTCAAAACCAGTTAAATTGTATTCTTCGAAGTGTTCATAAACAGCACTAGGACCATTAGTAATAGGAGGGCCTGATGGGTAAGCCAAATCATCTATACGGTGAGGATACCCTTTTAAATAACGCACGGCACGGTCGTACATAATTTCATTATCTAGAAACACTCCCATAGCCATCATTACTCGCATTGCAAAGATTCCTTGATTGCCATGACGAGCAGGATCTCCTTGATAGATAACCCAATAAAGTGTATGGTCGCCAGTAGGTACTGTAGTACTAGAATATCCAGGATAAACTAACATATCTTTAAATTTTTGAAGAGCTACTGGATCCCACCCAGAATAGGTGCTTTTGATGATTTCTGCAGCTTCGATAAGTTTCCAGTGACGTCCGCCAGTTAAAGCGAAGTCTATTTCTTGGCTTGTTAAATCAGACCATACCGTAAAAACCTCTATTGCTTTTTCGGCGTGTCTTGAATCTCCAGTAATAGCCCACATAAGGGCATTGTAATAGGCCGTAATACCATCATTAACTAAAAATTTATTCCATTCTGAAGTTAGTACTGTCATACCGGTGTTACCACCTGCTACTTCAATATCGTACTTTGCCCTTGGATGCGCTGCTAAAAGTTGAAAAGAGGAAGCAAAAGGCTCAATATCTGCTTCAACCATATATTTCATCCGTTCTAAATCAGATTTCTTATGAGATAATCCTGGATGAACAAATTGTGCTTCAACAAAGGTGATTGTCACTATCGTTAAAACAATAAAACTTATTAATTTCTTTCTATTAAAATTCATTTTTTTACTAATATTTAGTTTAGTTAAAAAGTGTAGATAATCTAAAATTTAGAATAGCTTAAAAGCTAAACCAAACGTCGTTTTTAAATGAGATAACAAATCCTTTTTTCTTGATAAGTTCTCTAAATCAATTTAAATACTTAAAATTTCTATCAGATACTTACCTTTAATATTCTTGTTGTTAATTGTGCTATTATAAGAAGAATAGCTAATTGGAGCTTAAAAGGAAGTAAAGCATTAATAATAAACTCCAATTTTTGAAGAGTGTAAATGTGTTTCATATATCTAGTCTATTTAGTTTCAGATAAAATTATCTTTAAATGAATGATTAATCTGTAAATTATGATGCTTTGTTTTAAACTTATCACTCATAATTGATTAAAAACGTTAAAACTCTATAACTAAAAAGTGCTGTACCCTAAATTTAGAATACAGCACTTTTTTAAATAAAATTTATTTTAATTAATTGATTTGCGGTTGATTCCACAATCGGTAAGGATCTTCGTTGGTTATCATTTGCTCCAATAACAACGCTTCCATTTCAGCTAGCTTATCTCCATATTTTGGATTACTTGCTAAATTGGTTTCCATCTCATTAGTTTTACCATGCTCTGGTAGGTACTCATTAGGATTTTCCGCCAAATTAAATAACTGCGTTTCTCTTACAGCACCGTTAAGCACATCGTATTTTATAAGTTTCCAATCGCCTTTTTTAACGGTACGCATCCCTGGTTTAGTTCCTCCGGCATATACACCATACATAACATCTCTCATGGTTTCTTTTTCACCTTTTAAAACAGGCACAAAGCTTTTACCCTCAACTGTTTTTGGTGCTTCAATGCCTGCTAAATCACATAAAGTTGGCAATACATCTAATAAATAAATGTTACCATCTACTCGTTTACCAGAAGGGATATTGGGTCCTTTTACTATAAAAGGCACTCGCCATGTATGTTCGTAAAGATTTTGTTTTCCTTGTAATCCGTGACGACCAATTGCCATTCCATGATCGGCAGTATAAATAATGTATGTATTATCTAATTCGCCCATAGCATCTAGTTTAGCTAATACCTTTTCTAATTGGATATCGATATTTTCAGAACATGCAAATTCTCTTCCTAATTCATTTCTAATAGTGTTTTCATCTCTATTTTTCCAAACACCACTAACTCTTTCTTCATCTCTTAATTCTAGATGACCATGATGAAACGGATGTTTCACTAAATAGTTTGGTGGCAATTGCGGTTGTTTATTGTTTAACGGTGGTAATGAATTTTTATCTTTATGATTTATAGCTCCATATTTTTCTAATAATTCTGGTGTACCATTTCGCGTATCGTGCGGATGAGAAAAACCGAAGTAAATAAAGAACGGATCTTGTTCCTTACCTTCAACTCTATCATCTAAATAACTTAAAACTTGTTTAGCATGCCACGCGCTACCAGTTTCCTCGGTTCCGCCACGCTTTGTTGCATCTTTTATAACTGAAAACTGTTTATTGGCTCCAGGATATGAGTTTTTCAACTTACACGTTCTCATGGTTTTATATCCTGCTCTATTAAATACAGCGCCTATAGTTTGCTCATCTATTTCATGCGGACCAGTTTGCTTTTGAAACTCTGCACTTGGAGGTAAATGCCATAAGGTCCGGCCACTCATTATCATGTGGCGAGATGGAGTACATACAGCTCCATTCATAGATCCCATATGGCGTGCCTGCTCAATAACAACACCTTGACTTGCTAGCTTACTTATTGTAGGTGTTTCTAGAATCGAATTGGGATCGTAGGTTTGTAAATCGAAGGGTGATTGATCGTCAACCAATACAAATAAAAAGTTAGGTCGTTTTTCTTCTTTCACAGAATTTTTTTGAGTTTCTGTCTTGTTTTTGCAACTAGTGAATACTACTGAAAGTAAACCTAGCATCATAATTTGTTTAAAAAAATGTTTCATGTTAAATATTTATTATTTCTAAATTTTCATTAAATAATTATTAATTTATAATATAGATACTCTTAATTTAATTTCTTAAAATCTGGATTGATAGTGGGCATTTCCGCATCAACTTCTTTTTGCCATTTCTTCAAATTAGCAGCTAATTCTTTTGCTTTTTTAGAATGCGGACTAAACAAATTATGTTGTTCTGCAATGTCTTTGTCTAAATTGTACAGATATTCTTTACCTGTTTCGAACTCAACGATATACTTCCACTTTCCAAGGCGCACAGCGGCTCCCATGGACAACCCTTCTTTTCGATGATGAGGAAAATGCCAAAACAAAGGTCTTTCAATAAAATCTTTTTTATTACCGAACAATTGCAAAATACTCACCCCCTCTAATTTAGGATATGTAGATGGATCTCCTCCTGCTAACTCTACGAAAGTTGGAAAAAAATCCACACTACTCACAGGTGTATTGCATACGCTTCCTGCTTTTACCTTACCTAGCCAGTTCACTATCATAGGTACACGAATGCCTCCTTCATTTAAAGTTCCCTTTTTGCCTTTTAAAGGTGGATTACCCCATAGACCTCCATTATCGGAATAAAAGATAACTATAGTGTTTTCTAATAAATCTAAGACTTCTAATTTATTCATTACTTTACCAACATTCTGATCTAATTTTTCAATCATAGCAAAATACGTATTACCATCATGCTCTTTTACAATTTCATTGGGAGCAGCCAAAGGTGTATGAACTGTGTAGGTGGCTAAATTTAATAAAAATGGGGTGTTTTTATTTTGCTCTATAAACTTAACTGCTTCATCACCTAATCTATCCGTAAGGTATTCTCCTTTTGGTCCATCGGTAATTGTGCCATTTTTATATGGGGAAAAATAACTTGCAGGCTGCCCATAAGCACAGCCTCCAATGTTTACATTAAAACCATGATGTTCTGGGTTGTACTTAGTATTCACAATCCCATTATCTGTATAAATAGATCCTTCTCCTCCTAAATGCCATTTACCAATATATCCTGTTGCATAACCTTGAGTTTTTAAAGCTTCAGCAATGGTGATTTCTTCCTGCGGTAAATGATTGAGAAAGTAAGCTTCTTTTAACTTTTTTTCTTTATTTAATTTCTTCAAATATTTATCCATTCCCATTCCTGGAATATGGCATGTAATTTTTACAGCTGCGGGAGATTTCCCTGTAACAACACTCCCTCTAGTAGGAGAACAAACGGGTGCAGCTGCATAAGCATCCGTAAATACCATGCCCGTTTTAGTCAACTTATTAATATTAGGTGTTTTAATCCCTTTTTTTTGATTCATGTATTCTACATCTGAGTAGCCCAAATCATCAACAATAATAAAAACAATATTTGGCTTTTTTTCTGTTACCAAATCTTTATGTGATCTACATGCGGAAGCAGATAAAAGTAGTGTCAACGATAATTGCACAAATAAAAAAGTACGCTTATAATACATGAATATAATTATTAATGATTTCTTTATTGACTAGAAAGTAATTTTGTCTAAATTATATTATCTACATTGTAATTTCAAAACGTAACAAATAAGTAAACCCTTTTCCAGACTTCATTGCAATGCCCCAACCAGGAATCTCTGTTTCGGGATTACCATCTTCTAAATTCGGACGATACAAACCTGATGCCTTAGGGATATGCTTTAGACTGTCTTGCAAAACGGAAAAATATTGACCATCTGTAGAAAAATTTAAGGTTGAATTAATAGATGCTAATGACAGTATACCTCCACCTGTATTCCAAATTAAAACCTCGTGGCTTTTATCTAATAAATAACCATCTTCCTTTTCAAAAGGACCTGCAGGGTGATTTGCATAAGCGACTCCCATTTTAGTTTCTCGTGGAGATTTCTCCCATTGGCGTCCCTTGTAGTACAAGCCTATCTTATTACCCCGAACCAACATACTGGCATCATCTATACGAAAACTATCAAAGTCCGCAGTGTTTGGCGAAATCTCCAAAATGGGGTTGCTTACTACTCGAACAAATGGGCCATGTGGACTATCTGCTACTGCCAATCCAATAGCAGTAATATCTGTAGTTGAATTGCCTTCAAACTTCTTACTAACACTACCGGGGGTAGGTTTTACTCCTGTATAATACAAATAATATTTTCCTTTGAAAACCAAAATATTAGGTGTAAAAACTGAATGACTATCAAATTCGCCTTCTGCTCCTAAACCAAGTGCCATACCTTGCTCCTTCCAAGTATGACCTTTATCTGTAGAGGTGGCATACCAAATAGTTGCCCAATAACCCGATGTAATAGGGCTATCCATGCGGCTATACCAAATGTAGTAGGTGTCACCTATTTTTATAATATCGCTATTATCTCGTCTGTTATATAAAGCGTCTTTACCAATACCTGTAATTTCTTGATATGAAAACTTAATAGGTTCCATTGCTGTTACTATATCTTCGCTTAATATTTTTGATTTTTTGGTTAAATTACAAGATGTCAAGAAGGATACCAACATAATTACAATAGCTAAATCTAATTTAAATTTATTCATTTTTTTAATTATTTAAATCTGACTACTTAGCGCTAAATATGTTAGTGATTTCTGAAATTGAAACACCTAATACTTTTTCTGATATTTTAGTTAGTTCTTTAGGAGTACCTTCAAAGTGACAAGTCATTTGGATATGTGTTCCTGTTTCACCAACTTTTAATTTTAAAGCGGGCGAAGAAGTTTCTAATTCATAAAAAGGTCCTAATGGTTTTTTACCTGGCCCTGGAGGCCCATCATTATACGAATTGACAACATCTCCCGAATAAGGTGCATCTTGTAATTCCCATAATGAATTTACATAATCCGTAACCTCTTCTGGTTTGTTATATTTAACAATGGTAAGTATTTGGCTTAATGCATCATACGCCCCCAATACATTTTTTGCTCGTTTAGGGGACAAACCAATTTTACTTCTAAATTCACCATCTCCTCGAAAATACAAAACATTTTCAGTTACAACTAAACGTTCTGCAGGTACTTTCCCAAAATAATCATCATTTACTGGCACTCCAAGTTCAGCTTTATCTCCTGATATATATGGAATTACAATAGTGGTTTGAGGTGACGGATTAAACATTCCCAAAAGCCAAACAGATAACAAACCTGTTGCTTTTTCCCAATTAGCATCACCAATGTTTGTTAAAGAATTGGTTGTTTGGTAGGCCACTACATTGATTTGATTATTCAATTCAACGCCTAGATCCTTTATTATTTCTGAAGTTGATAACACTTTCACTTCGCGCTCAATACCCAAATCAAACTTAAATCCTGAATAATTTACCAAGGTTGCTTTTTTTGAAAAAGTAACCGCATTCGTTGATGTTTTTTTTACGTTAAAAGGTTCTAAATCTATCAAATTTGGAGTATACCAATCGTCTAATGTAAATTCACTTCCTTTTTTGAAAAAAATGGAGTATTGTCCTCCTTCTGGTCCAATCCAAAATCGTTCTTCACCTCCAAAAACATTAATATGCGCTTGCGTAACTTTGAATTTAAAAAGTGCCCTATTAATCCAACCATAACTTCTACCTTCATTATTTAAAGAACTACTGGTCATTACTCGACCTTGTAAAGTTGGTGATACTGCTACTTTTGATTTTCCTGAAGCATCCGAAAGTTGAATGATTTCTATATAGTCTTCCATAAAAGAAACATCGTTAGCAAAAGAAATATAATCTAACTTTTCGATTTTTTCAATACCCTTATTCTCAGATTCTTTAGATTTACAACCAACAAAAAAAACGGAGATCGTTATTATACAAATAAGATTAAATCTCAATTTAGAATGACCAAAATGTTTCATTTCTTTTTATTTTTTTTTTTAAGATTACTACTTCATGCTACAAGAAGCTTTTCCTCGTTTTAATGAAATTACAACATACCCTTTAATATTAAATGAATTTAGAATTAAAGTACATTATAAACACTGTAAGCGCTAAACATCTTTGATCCCAACTCATAATACTTTTTTTTAATTATTACTTGTAATAAATATTTAATCTGGCCTAATCCACATAGCATGGCCACCTCCTGGTGCCATTTTAATATTTAAAACATCCCCTTTTTTAACCTTAGCTTTTCTAATTTGATAAGCCTCAGGATTGGTTTTACAGTTTGTATCTTTAGTGTCTTCATAAAAAGTAACATCATACGTTTCGTTCGCTTTTAAAAAATCTAAATTGATATCAAGCGCACCTCCTTTTTGATTGTAAACAGACCCTATAAACCACTCATCTCCATGTCTTCTGGCCGTTGATATATAGTCTCCCATTTTAGCATGCAACGCTTTACTATCATCCCATTTACCCACTGGCATTTTTTCAATAAACTCGAACAAATCTGCTTTTTTAGCATAGGCTTCTGGAGCATCCGGAATACACACTAAACCACTATGTATAATTAATGTTCGAGCCACTTCTGAAGCGACCGTAGAAAAATAAGAATGTGTTTTTTTAGGTCCTTTTTGCCTGTTACCATTATTTATATCTACTAGTGAAAAATTACCATTATTCATATCCAATGGTCCCTGCACAGCGTTAATTAGCGCCATTTTGATAAAGGTTTCTGGTGTGAATGCTCTTCTAGAATCTTGCTGTGCATGGCAGTACTCTTTGGTAATGGCGTTAGGCAATGTGCGCTCTATACCCGTGAAAGGAACGGGTCCATCATGAAAATCGACTAGCAAATGGTTCTCTGCACTTTTTTCTATAGCATTACGGGTAAATGAAACGTTACTACCCATAAAACCATATTTTATTCCACTCATACCAAGGGATTTATAATACGGAAATAAGTTATCGTCACCAAAATCACCTTTATGTCGGTCATAATACAATATTAACTTTACACCCTTTGTTTTAGCATATGCAGATACCCTTTCAAGATCAAGGTTTTTGGCAATTTCAAGATGTCCTGTGGTTGCTTTGGTAAACCAAAAATCGTCTATTAAAAAATACTCAATGCCTTTTTCTGCAGCAAAATCTATAAACCGGATATAGCTTTCAGTATTTATACCATAAGTAAATCCATCGTCAGTCTTATAACCATGAACGCGCCAATCCCAAAGAGTTTTACCCGGTTTAACCCAAGACACATCTGCTAATTGATTAGGTGTTGCTAGGTTAAGACACGTTGTATTTGTAACCAAATCTCCTACTTTATCATTCACCAAAATAACGCGCCAAGGCGTTGTTGTAGACGCTCCTTTTAGTTTAGTTTTATTTGAAGAAACTAGCGAGTTTGTATCTTTCTTGAAATTAAATTTAATAACTCCAAATTCTGGCGCTGAATATAAATCTGACTCTAAAATAGATAAAAATTTATTTTCAGAATTCTCAACAACAATTGGCATTACTAATTTAGGCTCTTTATCCATACTAGATAATTCCTTAAAAGCTATTGGTCCTAAAGGAGCACCTTCTCCTGCTGGACAATACAATACATCGTTAATATTTAGATTATACTCAGAATAAAAATGAGATTCAGTGCCTTCCGTATAACCTTCTAAGGTATATCTAAAACCAAACCCTTCGTTAAATACACGAATATAAAGCTGTGCTTGTATTCCTTCTATATCTAAATCTAAAACAAGTTCATTATATTGATTCTTAATCTCGCTAAACTGACCCCAAACAGGTTGCCAATTAGAGTTTTCTGAATTTATATTGGAGCTTATAATTTTCTGTTTAGATTCACTTGATAGGATAGAAATTTGAGAAGAAGAAATTAACTCTTTTCCTTCTAGTAACAGAGAATAACTTATAGCATCCTTCTCTTCATTTACTACAACTGATATTTTTCCTGTTGGAGAGTTAACCTGTAATGCATTATTTTCAGAAGAACAAGCGTATATAAATAAACCTACATATACGATGCTTATAACCTTAATTAAGCCTAATCTCATTCTAGTTTTATTTTTCGAGTAACCCCTATAATGTTTTATTTATATTTTTTCGATTGTAGCATAATAAGCTCCAATTTCCACGCCATCTTCTAAGGTAAACCATGTTTTAAAATGGGTTTCGCCTTTTTCTAATTCCACCGTATACTCTACATATTCAGCTTCTAGATTGACTGCTTTAGACATTTTAATATTTTGAATTTCTATTCTAGAGTTTTTTATAGCTAAGGCCTTAGATTTTTTACTTGGCGTAACACTTGTACCTTCCAATGCTGGACGTACAGGTGCTTTTGCTCCTAATGCCAAATGTGTTTCTACTGGCCAACGACGTAATTTTAAAGTATATGTCCCTGGTTCTTCAACTTTTACGCGCCAAAATCCATTGTTTACTTGCCCTTGTCTTATATGATCTTGTTTCCATGGCGTAAAGGTTTCGCTATGCCAATCATGACAAAATAATGTTGTTGGGTTTTCTGCTTCGTTTCCAACAATAAAATATGGTTTTTCTACAAAAGTTGGCGATATTTCGGCCCACCACTTATCATAAGCTGCTTTATAGGTTTCTACTTTTTCAGGATATTGATCTGCTATATTTGTACGTTGTTCTGGGTCGGTATCCAAATTATACAATTCTGTCCCCTCAACCAATCTCCAGTTTTTATGCATTAATGCTGTTCTTTTCCAAGGCACAGGATCTGTTGAAAACTGGGTGTTTACATACACTATTCTATCCTCAAATTTAGAATCATCACCCGCCATTAAAGGCACTAAGCTTGAACCATCGAACTTTAAATCTTCTTTAATCTCTAATTCACATAAATCTACTAAAGTTGGAAGGATATCGTAATGAGCTGTTAAGGCATTGATATCTCTACCCACATTAATACCTCCATTTTTCCAATGAATATAGAATGGCACACGATGCCCACCTTCGTACATACTTGCTTTTACACCTCGCATTCCAGCATTATTTCCTTTAGCAATAAAACCATCTAATCTATCTTGTCCTTCGCCCATTTTATTTCCAGCTGCCGAACCATTATCTACAGTAAAAATAAGAATAGTATTATCCATTAAATCTATAGCCTTTAAATAATCGACTAGTTTACCAAGGTTTTCATCAATATTCGCAATCATGCCATAAAAGGCCGCATTAGGAATATTTTCATTGTCTTTATAAGGATCTGAATATTTATCGTCTACCCAATACGGCGAGTGTGCTGCATTAGTGGATAGGTAACAAAAGAAAGGCTTATCTTTCTGTTTCCCTATATATTGTTTGGCCTCTTCGAACCATACATCTGTACAGTAACCTTCAAATTTTTCTAGTTTACCATTATGCATATAGGTATCATCAAAATAATCATTATTCCAATAATCCATGGTTTGCCCTATACCACCGCCATTATTCATAAGAACTTCATCAAATCCTTTATCTTGAGGACGAAACGGGTAATTATCACCTAAATGCCATTTCCCAAACATAGCTGTATTGTATCCGTTTTCCTTAAATATCTGAGCCATTGTTTTTTCTTTTTCAAGAATAAGCGACCTTCCTTTTATGGTAAAAAAGACACCTGTTCTGTAATTATGGTGCCCCGTCATAAACGCTGCACGAGTAGGCGCACAAGTTGGACTTACATGATAATCTGTTAAACGTGTACTTTCGTTATATAATTTATCGATGTTTGGCGTTTTAATCCACTCATTTCCATGAGCTGCAATGTCTCCATAACCCACATCGTCCACCATTATTAAAACAACATTCGGTTTTTGATTTGTAGTTTCATTTGCGGCTAGTTGTTCCTTTTTATTGTCTTTACAACTTGATAATAGCAGTAGACATACACAAGTAAGATATAGATTAATAGTGTTTTTTAAATTGAATTTCATGAAGTTAAATTGAGTTTATAATTTCTATTTAAATTAAAGTTTTACTATTTTTTTTGAAGTGACATCTGAGCCATTTTTAACCATTAAAACATAAATACCTGTATTTAGTTTTGAAACATCTAGGTTTACCTCTCCACTTTTAGGATTTACTTCCATTAATTTTTGACCTTGTAAACTATAAAGCGACACCTGCGTTTTAGTGTCATTAAAGTTAATTGATTTTAATAAAGAAACCTTTAACTGATTTGTAACTGGGTTTGGGTATAGGTCTATGCCCTGCGACATATCATTTACACTTAAAGACTCACTAGAATATTCAACTACCAACACCGGTGCAACACTACCCGAATCAAATTCTTTAGACCGGAAATCAATTCCTTTTGCACTAGCTTCAGGATCTACAGGATCTTTAACAACTACAGTTATTAACTTATCATTACTATATTCTTGAGCTACGTATGAAGAAATATCCCATTCATTCCAAGCTGAATTGGTTGTTATACGAGCGCGTTCATTTTCAAATGATGGCCTATTATTAAATGTGATTACATCTTCTTCCCAACTATCATCTGCTACATCATAAATACTTCTAGAAAACTTAAACGTTGTTCTTTGGTATATTCTAAGTTTAGCAGATATTATCGTTCCAGGAATAGCGCTTAAATCGAACTTTAAATACCCATAACGACCAGATGCCACTGTTACTATATTATCATCGGATCCATAATTTCTATTAGCATTTCCTGCATCTCTTACATAGGTATCGGCCAAAACATTCAAAGTTATTGTGCCTTCAACGGCAGCAACCACTCGTAAGTCTTGCGATGCACTAGGTGCTGCATTAAATAAAGCATCTCCAGATTGATTAGCTGTTATAGTAGCTGTACCAACACCAACAACATGCACTTTCCCGTCTACAATAGTGGCAACCGCAGGATTTGAACTATTATAGCTTACTGGTAATCCTGAGCTTGCAGTTGCTCCTGGATCGAAATCTGCAGTACCTACAACTTTATCTGATAGTGTAAAAAACTGAATTGTTTGATCGCTTTTAGCAATACCTGTTTTGGCAATTGAAAAACTATCCAAATTAAAAGCTTCGGAAGTTCCATTAGACATAATTTTAAAACTTTGAACACCTGCTTCCAAAAGAATATCTTTAGCAATAGTATATGTTTTCCAGTCTGAATCACTTGTTGAATTTGGTGCTCCAAAAGGCACTTCTAAATCTCCCGTTTTTTCTTCCCCACCAAAACTAAATTTCATGGTTCCTCCGGCTTGTGACGCTGCATAATTAACATCGATACTATACATTGCTCTTTCTGCAACCGAAATAGTATAAGTAAGCCATTCTCCAGATTCGATTGATGTAATATGATATCCTCCTCCTACGGCAGCTTCAACATCCACACCATCAAAAGTTCTATAAGCGCCTCCTGTATTCAATACACTTAAATCATGATACGCACGGCCTTCTCCGTTTTGTATAGGGTCGTAATCGAAATTTTCTGCTTCAATAGTAGTTTCTGCAAAATTCATATTATAAGCCGGTAAACCATTAGTCTCAAAACCAGAAATAGGATCGCCATAACAAAAAGCGGGACGACGCGCTGTAAGGCCTCCCCAACCAATAGCGTCGTTGGTCCAACCGGCCTTTTCGTAACCACTTATTTCAATTGACTTATCCCGTGCACGCATGGTCCATTTTGCTTCATCTTCGGTCTTAATACCTCTACCAATATAATGTGCTACTGGCATTTCGAACACAGTTCTAATTCCAGAAAACTCACCAATTCCTATTGGACTGATTGCTTTTGAATACCAACGACCGGTTCTATCAAACTGTTGAATAAATTCACCTGATTCTACTGTTGGCACCCATGGTGAAAGTTGATCTGGATACTCTTGAATTTCCGAAACGTTATATCTCATATTATATTCTAGTCCAAGTAACAGTCTATCGTCAGCATGACTATATAAATCATCTCCTTGATTCCATGCCATTTCTGCCATGGAAGTAAGTAAGCCAATACCAAATGCCGTATGTTGTTGATCTCTTGAACTTTCTTGACATTGTCCATTTTCCCAAATATAATTTGTCATAACCTCGTTATAACCATAATTTGGAATGGTATAGCCTCTTGATACGTTGTAATCGTCTGCATACTCATTAGAAGACCCTTCTTTTTTAGTTGTACTTGTATTAGGGCCTGCAGGATAAGGGATATCATTCAAGTGAAGTTCCAATTCTCCCGTTATATAGCGATAAGCACGATCATACATTTTTTCATTATCTAAAAAAATACCCATAGCCATAACCGTTCGAAATCCTGATAAGCCCTGATTTCCATGACGTATAGGGTCCCCTTGGAAAGCCATCCAATAGAACGTAACATTTCCTGACGGTTCTGTTGTAGAAGAATACCCTGGGTATACCAACATATCTTTAAAAGCTTGCAAATCGGCAGGCGCCCAACCAGAATAGGTACTTTTAATAATTTCAGCAGCTTCAATCATGATATAGCCAATACCTCCACTTAAAGAATCTGTGCCCCCACTAGTAACTGATGTTAAATTAGACCAAGCTTTAAATATTTCTATTGCTTTTTCGGCATGCCTTGAATCGCCTGTAACGTACCATCTAATTGCATTATAGTAAGCAGCTCTAATATCGTTGTTCCATGCCCCTTC
Organism: Algibacter sp. AS12; assembly: GCF_046736315.1. Classification (NCBI taxonomy): domain Bacteria; kingdom Pseudomonadati; phylum Bacteroidota; class Flavobacteriia; order Flavobacteriales; family Flavobacteriaceae; genus Algibacter; species Algibacter sp. AS12. The sequence continues at coordinate 2,733,429 of NZ_CP151841.1, read as the reverse complement.
ATTAACCCCTGAATCTCTTCCTAGTTCAGTAAAAGTTTCATCACCCTGAACCGTATAATCATAACTCGATTTAGAATCGGCCACCATATCTTGATACGAGGTGTACCAAGGATCTATTTGTGCCTCAACCATAAGTTTAACCCTATCCAAATCTGATTTTTTATGTGTTATCCCTGGATGCACAAATTGTGCATTAACAAACCCGATAGCACTAAAAAACAAAAATACTGTTGCAGTAAGTTTATGTTTTATACTTAACGACATCTTAGGTATTAGATTCGGTATTCTAAATTTCATAATTAGCATAATTAGTTAGTTGTAGTATTTAGGAATAAAAATACAACTTAGCTAAAAGTAGACATATAAATTATGTTTCGTTCTCTATTAATTATAGTCTATAATTGACAAAAAATACACAAAACCTTACATTGCAATTAATAATTTAAAGAAGTACTTTAAAAACAGTCTGAATATGTCACGCCTTAGTTTAAAAGAACTCGTTTAACTAAAACGCCTTTAAGTACGTTTTTAACCACTGTTTTTACAGTAGCATTTACGTTATTTCAGACCATTAAAACTCAAAATAATATCTTGTTAGCAATACTAAGTGCAATAATTATTTATTGCATAATAGTGAACTAATTACCTTATTTTGGATGCCATTATCGATAATATCACCACAGGATTCCCCACTTGTATCTTTACTTTCTGTCCCTAAAATAATCGGGTAACCTGTTAAGTTTTTAATCTTGATATTGTTTGAAGATTGCTCCTTTACGCGACCTATAAGACCAATAGTTCTATTATCTCCAGATATTTCTAGTTTTAAGGATGAATTAAAATTGGTATCTGAACTTCTGAAAGTAATGTCGTGATTTTTCCCAATTATTATCGCAAGATGTTTACTGCCGTTATATTCGCCAACATCGGAAAGCAAAGTAATATCTGCCGTTATACCACTATCAGACTCATAATCTACCCCTAATGCAGGACCATAAATAGCATCGGAACTACAATTAACAATATCGCCAGAACCTATAGCAAAACCCCGTTCGCAACCAATAGATACACAACCCTCCACGTATTTTTTACCAGTAGCATGCGTTAAGGTTACGCCTGCTCTCATATTTTTAATCGTATTATTTAAAATCGTAGGGTTACTAGTTCCTCTTTTATAAGTAACGCCATCTATAACTGTTTCTCCACCACTATAAGCTCGAATACCTTCTTCTCCGGTGCTCACCATATAACCCGCCGGTAATTTATATTTCCAGACGGTCTTAAAATCGATGTCGTAAGCAGGACCAGAAGTTTCGGCAAGAATATCGTCTGTTTTACGCACTTCGCCTTCAATATAACAGCCTTCAATAATAGGTTTATCTGCCGCCTGCATATAAATGGCATGCCCATAAGATCTATGGATTAATGTACAGTTTTTTACATGATTAGATAAACCGCGAACCAACAAAGCACAATGTTTAAAATGCTTGATTGTAGTTGTAACTCCTTTTCCAAAAGCATCACCATAACCATATGGCCAAGACCCTTTAGTTGTCATATGAAATCCCTCTATTCTATTTTCCCTACCATCAATAACAATATTTGTTGCTCTCCAGGTAGGGTGATCATATACAGAACCTACATCTACCAAGGTTAAATTCTTTAAAATATTATTATTACCTGTTATATTTATTTCGAAAATATCATAACGGCCAAATGCTTTAAAAACCGCAGTTTCAATTCTTAAAGTTACTCCTGTAAAATCATAAGTACTGTTGGATCCTTCAAAAGGAAGTAATACTCTAATTTTACTAAACACAGAACTTTCACTACCAATTTTTCCTCTTTTTACATCATCTGCCGTAATAGTATACACACCAGGAGTCATTTTTACATGAACATTATCATCATCCAAGTAGGGTAATAACTGATTAATTGAATTAACAACGGTTTGAGATAACATTACTGAATTTGCAAATACAAATAACACCAATGCCAATAGCCATTTATAATTAGAAAAAGAAGGTTCCTTGGACTTATTCAATTCTATTAAATTCTTATTCATTTTTATTTCTTAAGAAGTTTAAAAGTTTCATAAAAACGTAATCTACCACAATAAAACAGATTACTAAACATCAAGTTTCAATTCTACTTTAAAACAACATTAAAGCTTAACTACTTTTTTGGTAATAACATGAGACTTATCACTAACTTTTAAAAGATAAATACCGCTTTGTACTCTAGTCAAATCAAGTATTGTAACACCTTTACTTATGGAACTTACTTCCAAAACTTTTTGACCGCTAATAGAGTATAATTCAATTTTTGTATTGTTATTTAGTTGAGCATTTACTAAAGAAACTAAAAGTTTATTCGTTGTAGGGTTTGGGTATAAATCTATATTATCTGCCAACGTATTTGATTTTACAGATAGGGATGTTGCCGAAAAGCTAAACCAATTTACATTAAAAATAGACCCTGTATTTGGGCTTTTAAACACAAAATAAACATCATGAATACCTCCTGCAAAAGATGTTAAACCAACTGATTCTGTTCCCCAACTTTGCCAATTACCAGTGTTACTAACAGGGATGGTGGCTATTAAACTACCCGCAACAGCATCGGTTCGTACTTCAATATAGCCTCCATCAGACTTACTTGATGTTCTTGCATTAACCGATTTAATCCCTTCCAAATCTATAGAATCAAATTTAACCCAATCTCCATTGGCAATATAACTAAGGTTCAATCCGCCTTCAGAACAATTTTCTGTTTCAACTCCGGACATGCTATCGTAACACTCCCCCTCCATTAATGCTGCTGTTTTAGGGCATGCATCATTCATTTCTTGACAAGTTACAAAAGTAATTATTGTATTATTTGTTCCATTATCTGTAACGGTTCCACCTCCACAACTTGTTATTGTATTTCCACTTGCACCAGATTCAAGAACAATATCATATTCTGTTTCATTTACTATATCCGAATTATTACCTGTTATAACAATGGCACGATCGGTAGTATCAATTGGCCCTTCTGTTCTGTGAAAAACAATGGTGTGATTGCTTCCTGTAAGATCCATTAAATTATGTGGTCCAGTAGCGTGAGGCGACGGAATTATAGTCCACTCGGCATTATAACCGTTCTTATTTCCTGCATTATCGGTTAATGGCGCATAAGAAAAATTACCCGAGGAATCGGAAATAATACCTGAATTTGAAGGTAGATTGAAGTTTGAACTTCCGCAATCTGTAGCCATAGAGTTAGAAATAGTAGCCGCACCTCCTAAATAGAAACGAAAGCCACCTCTCATTTTATCTGCCGTACAATTCTCTACAGTAGTGCTTCCGCTACCTGTATATGCCCTAAAAGCATCTTCACTAAGCGAATGATACTCATCAGTAGGAACGGGCCTATCATCTTCATGCGGCATTAGATAATTTGATCTATAAGGCAAATCGTAAGTATTCGTTTCGTTGTACAACTCTCCTGTTGCACGAACTCTACCATCTACAGTTGTATTTTTAATTACTGTTTCATCGGCATCGCCTTGCATAAATATACCATGACCGAAAGCTCTTTGGTGAAGCACAACATTATCAATTGTATTTCTTGGCCCATTAATCAATATCCCACAACGTTTATTTAATCCAAACGTATTACCCGCACCAATACCATAGATACTTCCGTAACCATAAGGAAATGACCCTCTTGTTGTTAAAGTAAAACCATCAAGTAAATTATCTGTACCCGAAATAGTAACAACGGCGTCGCCACCTAAACCATAAGCTAAATTATCTCTATCTTGATTGTACGCACTAAAATCTGTTATTTCGGTTAAGCCGTTATTGTAAGTGTCTTCAATTTCTCCACCAATAATTGTATTATTATTGCCTGTAACAACAAAATAAGTTTCATTAATGCAACCAACAGGCACTTCTATATATGCCCCCGTTAATGTAATGATATTATTTGACCCAGAAATTGTTATTACCCTAGAACCGCTTGGTAAATCATCTTCAAGATTGTAGGATCCTGACGCCAAAGTAATTTCTCTATCACTAAACTGTGAAGCAGCCTTAAAATCGGCCAAAGTATTTACTGTTACTTGTGAATCCTGTAATATTGCTACATCTTTTATTGACATATCTTCCCAAATAGCGGCATTCTGATAATCTGTTACATTATTTGTTGGTACATAAGCCGTTATATTTGCTGGAATACCATCCCAAAGAGCATTGATTATTGGCGGTGTAGAACCTTCGAGTATTAAGGTAACTACAGATGAACCTTGAAATGAATTCTCCTCAAAAGAAGTCATAGTTTCAGGAATGGTTAATGTAGTCAATGCAGGACAAGCTTTAAATGCTTGATTAGGCAATGAGGTTAGCCCCCCAAGATCTAAAGAGCTTAGATTATCGCTTTGCCAAAACATTTGAATACCAAAAGAGGTAATTGGGTTAGGAGGCAAAATGACTGATTCTAGACTATCTACATTACGGAAAGCTTTATCTCCAAATGTTTCTCCATCAAGGAAAACAATAGATGTCATGCTTGACATACCACGAAAACAATTTGCTTGAAATGTTTTATAACCTAATGGAATTGTAACAGACGTAATACTTGAACCTGTACCAGAACTACTTAAATTACCATGAACACCAGTAACATTATAGGTTGTTGCTGTTGCTGAATTTGTAGCACTAGTAGGAAAGGTTACATCTCCTGTGGCCGTAGTTGCAGAAACATAAGCATCTGAACCAACTACGGTAAACGTGTAGTCTCCATCTGTAAATTGCGCCGAAGCCAATGTAATAGTAAAAAAAGCTGCTAATAATAGTAATGTTTTTTTCATAGCTATTTAGTTTATAATAAAAAATTTTTGAATAATTGTAATAATGCCAGGGGTAACCTTAAGAGTCATTTAAACTTTTTCATTTGCCAAAAAAATTAAATCTTGACTATTTTCTTTGTAATCGTTTTAGATTTATCACTAACCTTTAGAACATAAACACCACTTTGTGCATTAGACAAATTAAGTGTTGTAGTCATGTTATTTATAGAATTTACTTCCAATATTTTTGGACCACTTAAAGCATACAAAGCAATTTTAGCATTACCATCTAAATTACTATTCAGTAAAGAAACTGTAAGTTCTTTTGATACAGGATTTGGATATACACTTATGTTACCAAGCAACGCATTTGAATCTATTGACAAAGCTTCTTCTGAAAACGCAAACCAATTCACATTAAAAATAGAACCGGTGTTCGCGCTTTTAAAAACAAAATAAACATCATAAACACCCTCAGTAAAACTTGGAATATCTACAGAATCGGTTCCCCATGATTGCCAACCTCCTCTATTGGGTACTGGAACAGTTGCTATTAATGTTCCTGATACAGTACCTAAACGCACTTCTATAAATCCGCCATCATATTTACTGGCAGTTCTTATATCAACGGATTTAATCCCGTTTAAATCAATATCCTCGAACATAACCCAATCTCCATCAGTAATGTAACTAAGATTCAAACCTCCTTCAGAACTATTTTCTGTCTCAACTCCAGACATGCTATCGTAACATTCCCCTTCCATTAATGCTACTGTTTTAGGGCATGCATCATTCAATTCTTGACAAGTAGCATAGGTTATTATCGTGTTACTCGTTCCATTATCTGTAACTGTTCCACCTCCACAACTTGTTATTGTATTTCCACTTGTACCAGATTCAAGAACAATATCGTATTCTGTTTCATTTACTATATCCGAATTATTACCAGATACTACAATGGCACGATCGGTAGTATCAATTGGCCCTTCTGTTCTGTGAAAAACAAGAGTATGATTATTTCCTGTTAAATTCATTAAATTATGAGGTCCCGTTGCATGAGGCGACGGAATAATTGTCCATTCCGCATTATACCCATTCTTACTTCCCGCATTATCTGTTAATGGGGCATAAGCAAAATTACCCGATGAATTATCTATAACACCATTTGATGGCAAATTGAAGTTTGAACTTCCGCAATCTGTGGCTACACAATTAATAACAGTAGCTGCGCCTCCTAAGTAGAAACGAAATCCACCTCTCATATTTTTTGCAGTGCAATTTTCAACCGTCACACTTCCGCTTCCTGTATAGGTTCTAAATCCATCTTCACTAAGAGAAAAGAACTCGTCCGTTGGAATTGGAAGAACATCATCACTAAAAGGCATCTCAAAATCTGTATCCGACGTTCCTGGTAATTTATAGTCTGATCTATAAGGGAAAGAATTAGGATCAGTTTCGTTATACAAATCTGCATAAGCACGCACACGACCTTCTACTAAACTGTTTTTTATAAGCGTTTCATCTGCATCACCTTGCATAAAAATACCATGCCCAAAAGCCCTCATTTGTAATTCTACATTGTTAAGGGTATTTCTTGGGCCATTAATCAATAAACCACTACGTTTTTTCATACCAAATGTATTATATTGATTAATACCATACATGCTTCCATATCCATATAGATGAGACCCACGCACTGTTAATTTAAGCCCGTCCACTAAATTATCGGCTCCAGAAACCGTCATATCCGGATCACCAAGACCATAAGCCAAATTAGCACTATCTTGATGATAAGCCACAAAGTCGGTTATTTCTGTTAACCCATTATTATAAGTATCTTCAATTTCACCGCCTATAATTGTATTATTATCTCCAGCAATAACAAAATAAGATTCCCCTATGGAACCTACAGGTACTTCTATATGCGCGCCCGTTAACGTAATAGTGTTGTTAGACCCAGACATTGTTATGACTCTAGAACCACTCGGCAAATCATCTTCAAGATTATAGGTTCCAGACGCCAAGGTAATTTCCCTGTCACTAAACTGTACAGCAGTTCTAAAATCGGCCAAAGTATTAACTGTTACTTGTGAATCCTGTAATATTGCCTTATCCTTAATAGTCATATCTGCCCATATTGGGGCATTCTCATAATCAGTAATATTAGCTGTTGGCACATAAGCCGTTATATTGGCTGGAATACCATCCCAAAGTGCATTAATAGTTGGTGGTGTAGCCCCTTCTAATATTAATGTTAGCACAGTTGTACCTTGAAAAGAATTCTCAGCAAAAGAGGTCATAGTTACTGGAATTGTTAGGGTATTCATTGCTGGACAAGCTTTAAATGCTTGATTAGGCAACGAAGTTACCCCCCCAAGATCTACAGAGCTTAGATTATCGCTTTGCCAAAACATTTGAATACCAAAAGAAGTAATTGTGTTAGGAGGTAAAACTACCGATTCTAGACTATCAAGATTACGAAAGGCTTTGTCGCCAAACGTTTCTCCATCAAGGAAAACAATAGATGTCATGCTTGCCATACCACGAAAACAATTTGCTTGAAATGTTTTATAACCTAAAGGAATGATAATAGATGTAATACCTGAACCTGAAGCACTTAAACCACCATCAACCCCAGTAACATTATAAGTTGTTGATGTTGCTGAATCTGTGGCACTAGTAGGAAAGGTTACATCGCCAGTTGCAGTTGTTCCAGAAACATAAGCATCTGAACCAACTACCGTAAACGTATAGTCTCCATCTGTAAATTGCGCCGAAGCCAATGTAATAGTAAAAAAAGCTGCTAATAATAGTAATGTTTTTTTCATGCTGGTTTAGTTTATTTACTTCAATAAAAACAAATTTATATCTATATAAACTAAACACCTATAACTTATAGGTCATTCTCTATAAAACATCAACGCTTTCAATTGTTCTAATTCTCAGAAACTATGTTATAATTAAAAAAAAGTTTTAATCTACTTAAAACTTGCCTTAACACTTTCTAATTTATCAGCTAATGTTTTAGCCTTTTCGGGAAATTGTTTTATAATGTTTTTAGACTCTTCTTTGTCTTTTGCTAAATTAAAAAGCTCCTCGTTTTTCTTTATTTTCACATATTTCCAATCTCCAATTCGTATTGCATCACCACGGAATAAATAATATGGCCTATCTAATTTAGTTGAATTATTACCCTTTAAAACCTCAGTTATATTTAATCCATCCAAGTTTCTATCTTTAGGTATTGAAATTCCTGCAATGCTCGCAAATGTTGGTAATATATCGAGTGTTGATGTTTGAATATTTGAAACTACTCCATTAGGCACAGTTCCCGGTTGCCAAACTATGCAGGGCACACGACTTCCATCTTCGTATGGACTAAATTTTCCATCTCGAAATGGTCCAGCACTACCCGCGTTTAATTTTTTACTTAACCAAGGGCCGTTATCAGAAGTAAAAATAACCATAGTATTTTTATCTAAACCCTGTGCTTTTAAGGTTTTTAGAATTTCACCAACCGACCAATCTATCTCTTCAATAACATCACCAAACAGACCACGTTCCGTTTTACCTGCAAATTCTTTTGAGGCAAAAAGCGGTATGTGCGGCATACTATGCGCTAAGTATAGAAAAAATGGGTTCTCTTTATTTTCTGAAATGAATTGTTTAGCTTTTTCGGTGTATTTTTTGGTAAGTTGAGATTGGTTTACTGGCCATTCAACAACCTCATTCCCTAACATTATAGGCATTTTGCTTCGAAATTTCTTTTTCGGATTTTCCCTCTTGTAGTCGGTAACCGTTAAGCCTTCGTTTAAAGTAACATTTTTGGCCAAAGGAATTTCGAGCGCTTGCCACATATCGTTACTAAAAGGAATGCCGTAATACATATCGAAACCTTGAGCTGTAGGAAGATATTCCGGTTGATGCCCTAAGTGCCATTTACCAACCATACCAGTTTGATAATTTTTCTGTTTGAGCATTTCGGCAATTGTAATTTCAGTATTTGGCATTCCACCCTTACTTTAAGGCCAAAACACTTTACCATTGTGCCCCCAACGTTGCGCATAACGCCCTGTTAACAAACCAGCACGAGATGGCGTACAAATAGAACTTGACACTGAAAAATCGGTAAACCGCATACCTTCAGCCGCCATAGTATCCAAATGCGGCGTTTCATAACCTTCCGCTCCATAACAACCTAAATCGCCATAGCCTAAATCATCAGTATAAATAATTATAAAATTAGTTGAATTGACTGTACTTCTGAGTTCTTTTTTCACTACTGATTTACACCCAACTAGTACTCCAAAAACACTTAAAAACGTAATTATAAATTTAATTACATTCATATTTTAAATTTTATTTTTAATCGAATTATTTTCACCTAAATCTGCAACCTTACCTAAACTTTCAATATTGTTATCTTCTGAAAGACTTCCCAAAATAACAGGATATTCAGTTTCATTTTTAATAGAAATATTTGAAGCCCGATAAGTTACATCTCCAAAATGGGTATTAAAATTGTCGTCATATCCCTTTGGAACCCCTGGATAACTTGTAGTTAAAAACTCGAACCTTGCTTTATACCCAACTACAATTGGTCTTAATGTGTTATCAATTTCACCAGCATGTTCTGCTCGTTTTATCGTGATGTTATGGCCTCGGCCTTTTATAGCCGCAAACACATGGTTGCCAACAGCGTGTGGTGCAGGTAATACAGTAAGGTCTATTTTTTGGTTTGAAACTTTATCAAAATGCATGTATAGCAGCGGCCCATAAGCTGCATTGCCTTTGCAGTTAATTAATTCGCCTCCATTATTTAAAGAGTAGCCTTCTACAATACAATCTAAAACTGTGCTATTACTCACTTTAACATCGCCTTTTGCCATGTATAACTTTATTCCACCTCGACATTTAACCACTTTACAATTTTCTACAGTTACAGAACCTGGAATGTTATATGCTCTAATACCATCTTCAGTAAGGTTAAACATCACATCGCGTGGAATAGGGAGCCCTTGCATTGGTCCAATAGGCATTTTATAATCGAATCGTTTAGGTAAATCGCCGTCGTTAGTTTCGGCATAAGTGTCGTTACTTGGGCGTACAGCACCTTCAATATAGGTGTTTTTTATTAGTGTTTTATCGGCATCTTTCTGCATATAAATAACATGCCCGAACGCACGATGTTGAAATTCGCAGTTATCCACCGTATTACCAACGCCCGTAATTAATAATGCGCAGCGCTTATCTAGCCCCGTGGCATTACCTCTACCAATTCCGTACATATTACCATAGCCATAAGGAAACGAACCACGCACGGTTAATTTTATACCTTCAATAGTGTTTCCGTTACCCGAAACCCTAATATTTGCACCACCCTTAAGACCTTTTGCTAAAGTTTTTCGGTTTTGATTATAACTTCCAAAATCGGTAACTTCGGTCATGCCGTTTTGATAGGTATCTTCAAAAACACCACCACTGAGCGTGTTGTTTGAACCTGTAAAATTAAAATGAGCATCTTTACAAGTGCCCACAGGGAAATTAATGTAAACTCCTGAAAGGTTAATAGTATTGTTTGAGCCCGAACACACGATACTTCTTTCATCTTCAGGTAATTCAGTAATAATATAATCGCCAGGTTTCATCACAATAATTTGATTACTGCTTTTAACAGCATCTTGAAGTTCAGCAAGATTAGACACCTGTATTTCTAACTGCTTCATTTGATTGATATTTTGAAACGAAACAAACAGTAACACTGGCATTACTATTATAAAAAGTATTGTAGACTTCATAATCTTTGTTTAATTCTTAAATTAGTTTAAAACGGGGTTTTCCATAATTTCTTTAGCTAGCTCTGGACTTGTTTTCTCAACACCAGTGAACAAATACACAACCATACCAGCATCCGAAGGATCAAAATCACCTTTTTTAACACATGTTTCTAATCTTGTATAAAGCCATTCCCAAGCACCGTTTTTATATGCATTATTGTTTCGTGCCTCTGAAGTTTTTATCCAATCGAATTTTTCTTTTGGAGCTTTTAATCCTTCGTAATCCTCACGTCCATTTTGATCTGTAATATGAATACAATTTAAACGGCCTCCTTCTTCACCCGAAAAAGCAGTTTTAATTTCTTTAAACGTCCAACCTGAATGGGTATCCCAAAACTGTTTATGTGGTTTATCACTATGATTATCGTTCCAGCCGGAATGCGAAATGAGGCTTACATATTGACGTTTAGATACATCGGCACGATTAATAGCTTCACCAACAACCTGCATAGGTCCAGCTGCAATAATAACTAAAGGATTTTCTTCTGAAGATTTATTGATTTCATCTCGCAAAGCGGTATAAGCAACCTCAGCATTATCGACAGCACAAATAAAGTTTGTATTATTAAAACCAAACCATTCGCCACCTTTCAAAGCGCTTTCACGCATATGTTGATAAGAATTTAAACCAGATTTTGAAGTTGGATGATCTTGATTACTGCCCCAAACATGATCGCTATAGGTATAAAGCACCAAATTATCTTGAAGTCCCTTGGCTGCCACTAAAGCCAAACTTAATGGTGTTGCAGCCCAATCGTCATGGTCATGCTCATTACCATCAGAACTAATGGCTATTCTTCCTTTTCCTTGCCAAACTGGTGTTTGTGCAAAAATTTTTCCCACATTCAACATGGAAATAATTAATGCGCAAGTAATAATAAGTTGTCTATTTTTCATGTCTAATTAATATGCTTTATGTTATTATTAGTTCCTAAATCGGAAACCTCACCAATAGATTCCCCGGTTACTTTACTACTCTTAGCTGATAAAAATATTGGATAACTAGTTAGGTTATCTATTTTAAAACTTCCTCCTTTAAAATCGTTTTGATGTGGAAAATTTCCGTTCATTAATCTAATATTTCCTTTTTCGCCTCCTACTTTTATAGTTAAACCTTTATGCAAAGTACTTTCATTAGATCTTAAAGTGATATCATGACCACTTCCGCCAATATAAGCGACGCTACCTGAGCCATTATAATATGGGTCGATTGCCGGAATAATAGTAATATCAGCATTGTAATTTTTATCGTTTTCATAAGTTGTAGAATACACAGGGCCAAAAGCACAATCTGCTTTACAATTTACTACTGTTCCTGATCCTAAAGAATAACCATTTTCGCAACCGATAATCGTACAACCTTCAACATATTTATTACCTACGGCATGCGACAATGTAACACCTGTGCGCATATATTTTATGGTACAATTTAATACCGTTGGGTTGGATGTCCCTCTTTTATAAACCTTGCCATCAATAATAGTTTCACCAGCATTATACGCTCTAATTCCTGCTTCACCGGTGCTTAACATATAACCTTTTGGTAATTTATAGCCCCAAACGGTCATAAAGTTAACATCGAAAGCTGGACCAGAAGTTTCCGCCAACATATCGTCGGTTTTACGAACTTCACCTTCAACTACACAACCTTCAATAGTTGGGTTACTAGCAGCTTGTGTAAAAATACAATGCCCGTAACTTCTGTGTATAAACGTTGAGTTTTTAAGATGATTAGATTCCCCACGAATTAAGCAAGCACTGTGCTTTTGATGTTTTATTACCACTTTACCACCTTTACCAAAAGCATCACCATAACCATAAGGGAAAGACCCTTTTGTGGTAACATGAAACCCTTCAATTCTATTATGAGCGCCATCCATAACAATATTAGTAGCACGCCTTGTTGGAGCATCGTGAACCGAACCATTATCGACCATGGTTAAGTTTTTAAGCACGTTATTATTACCAATAATTTGAAGTTCATTAACCTGATTCTTACCAAAGGATTGAAGTACTTCAGTATCAACACTTATGGTTACATCGGTAAAATCATAAGTACTATTATTACCTTCAAAAAGAAGTAAAACGCTACTGGTGTTTTTTAACTTCATTTCTTTTTTATACAACCCATTCTTTACATCGGCTGCTGTTATAGTATAAACGCCTGGTGCTAACTTAACCTCGACATTATCCTTTTCTAAAAAAGGCATTAATTCACTTAATGAATTTACTGTGGTTTGGGCATTTATATTAGTTAAACCTAACACCAAAAACAGCAGCAAAAACATCTTAGCCTCTTTATAATTATAGTTAAACGCACTTTTAATCTTCATAACAATTCTTTTTGATTTTTTACTTTTAAACTTAAAGTTCTTTTATTTTTATTTTTCTATAAATTACCTCAGCATATTCAGCTTGCAAAGCAATAAATCCAGATTTTAGGGATAAACCTCCATAAGTTGCATTGGTAATTTCATTTATTAAAACACCATTTAAATAGTATTTAGCCGAGTTTCCTCGAACTTTCAACAACACTTTGTTCCAGCCCGGTTTTTCTTCATCTGTCCATTTTTTTGAACTACTATAATCTCTCTTTTCAATTTTTATAATTTCTCCGTTTTTTAAAACATCACAATGCGCTCCCATTATATTCCATAAATCGCCACAATCGCCTTCCTGTATTTGATATTCTAAACTTGGTGGCCACGCATAAGTACCTATTGGACAATGATATAAAAGGCCCGCATCGCGGATTTTTTCTAGACGAGGTTCAAAGCAACGTTTGCCCCATTTAAATTCGAATTTTAGGTCGTATGACTTATAAGCTTTTTTTGTAACCGCAATACCGTAAGGCGCGGCCGTTTTCTGCCACTTATACATACCTTTAAGTTCTTTTCCGGTATACTCAAACATAGCATTAGCTTCTTCAGCAGTGGCATCTCCATGAACTATAAAATCATAATTAGGACCTGTTTCTTTTCTGTTTTGAAAAAGGTCAACCCATTTATTAGGTTTAGATAACCGAATATGATTCAAATCTCTTACCCTAATATTCTTAAATGCCACTGGCCCGTGCCCACCTTGTAACCGGAACGGAGCACTTGCAACTTCTATTTTTGATAACGCACCTTTGGTTGGCCCAGACAATTCAACGTTATCATGAATTACAACGCCGTTAAGAATCACTTTATCAAATTGAGCATTCTTTATTTTCTCTCCACTAGAATTAAATTTTGCTGCCTTAAAAATAACATCCAAACTCTGCCATTCACCAGGTGCTTTACAAGCATTTGTTCTTGGAGCATAACCGCCATAACCTCTTTCTGCCTCTGGTTTACTTTCATCCCAGCGTTGTTGAATACCTCCACAATCATAAAAAGTAAGATCTGTTGCTCCCCAACTGTCGAAAAGTTGAATTTCATATCTACTCTGAATATAGATACCAGAATTTGAACCTTTAGGAAGCATAAATTCAAGATGAAGTTCCATGTCTCGGTATTCCTTTTTTGAGACCAAATACTTTGCCTTACCTTTCTCTCCATTTACAAAAACTCCCTTTCCAGAAGAAAAACTAAGTTCCTTAGTATTTAATGTATCTAGGCTGATTGCTTTTACTTCAATCCAGCTGCCTATTGGTTGTTTAAAATCATTTAATAACTCTAGTTTTATTTGAGCAAATGAAGCACTAGCGTACAAAGTTATTAAAACTAATAGTAGCTTATTTTGATATTGTTTCATTTTTAGTGATTTTCTTAAAAGTTAAGTTTATATTGTAATTTGGAAATTAAATTCAATACTTTAGAATGTTATTTTTAACATTTTGAGATTAAAAACGACTGGTAAACAGCATCCAGAAACTACTAATAATTGTTACTATAATACCAAATACCCCTAAAGCAATTAAAAGTTTACCTATTAAAACTAATATTTGATTAATCTCAAAAGTTTTGTCTTTACCGTAGGTTAATGCGGAGCTATTTTTTCCTAAAAACTTTATACCGTATTTAAAGGCTTCGAATGATTCACTAAAAAAATTACCGTAATTCACTTCTAATTCTGGTTGATAATCGTCCTTTATAAAAGTGAAAGTGTTTTTAAAATATGCAATACATTGTCTATGTCTAATAAGTAAGACGCCCCACAGTATGGCTATGACATTTCCTATTAATGCCAAGAAAAAATTAATAATTCCTACTAAAATCATACTATCTATTTAAATTTTAGATAAAATTACCTAAATCTAAAACGACGATGTATAAACTATGATTCAAATGGTATTAATTATTAGTCTAAAGGAAGTCTAGCTCTCCGTTTGCTGTAGAAGTTAAAAAACACGTTCCAAAAATCGACTAAAAATAAACTTAGGATTAATCTTCAAAAACTTGAACCAATTTTACGTAATCAATTGCAAACTCCCCTTTCGATGGTTTCCAATCTCTTTTTAATACACGTATTAAATTATCTCCCGATTTTAAATCAACCATTCCAAAATCTATTTCCTTAAACCCTTTTGATTGCGGAAATTTAAATTCTCTATAAGCATGACTATTAATTAAAATATCATGATTTGATTCTCCATCGGGTGATGCATAACTTACTATGAAACGATATTTAGCTGGTTTTGCCACCTGAGCTAAAATTGATACATGATCATAAGGATTATCAAAATTAGTTACATACCCCTTACCACTAAATCCTTTTATCCAAGTATCCACAATCACATTATATAACTCTCCACCAGCAGCAAATCCATTTTCAGCTTCTAAATGCAAGGTTGTTATAGTTCGTTTTGCATTTTCTAGTCCCTCTTTTGTTGGAACAATAGGTAAGATATCTCCATTTTTATCATAATGTAAATAATCTGCCATAACGTTTCTAGTTTCGCTCAAACCACCCGACAACCATGCACTGTGGTAAAACATCATGTCTTTTCCTTTGTAGGTAACAATACCGCCGTGATTGGTTCCACTTTGCCCCTCAAAATCGTCTATAAACACATCCTTAAATTCATAAGGCCCTAATGGCTTATCTGCTACTGCATAGAACATTTTTTCTGGCCATCGCCTTGGTGTTAAACCAGGGTATGTTAAATAATATTTATTGTTGCGTTTGTGTACCCACGGACCTTCGAACACATGTGTTAATTGTTTTGTTAAATCTACATAGGTTTCAGGTTTTATGGACATTAAATCGGCATTTAACTCGGCTGCAAAACATTTACGATCGTGCCCCCAAAATAAATATGGTGATCCATCATCATCAATAAACAAAGCTGGATCTTGACCAAACTCCACACCTTTTACATAACCTAAATCTGTAAATGGTCCCTGAGGAACATCGCTACGTGCAATCCCTGTTCTAAACAATCCAATTCCAGCTTCTTTCATGCAATAAATTAAATAATATTGACCGCGATAGTAAGCCGCATCCATGGCCCAAGCATGACTCTCTGCCCAATCTACATTATCTAAATGTAAAATACGACCGTGGTCTGTCCAATTTACCATATCTGTAGTAGAAAAGGCATGATAGCCTGTCATACCATAATGATTGTTCGACCCCGGTTCATCATGAGATGTATATACCCAAAGTTTGTTTGGATTATCCGGCCAAACATGAGGAGAAGGATCGGCTGTAAAAACATGCGTAAATACGGGGTTTTGAGCGTTAACTTTTATTCCTATTATTAATAAAAAGAATAGTATTAACTTCATTTTATAAATTCTATAATTTAATTTCTTTTGGCACATAATTTTAATGTATTGCCTTTTGATATAAATCTTCCGTTTGTTTTCGTAACTGCTTAAGCACCTTTTTATACTTGGAATTATTTACAAGGTTATTTTGCTCTAATGGATCGTTATCAATATCATACAACTCTTCAATTTTAGGTGTATGTTCATAATAGACGAAATATTTATAACGATCTGTTCTAACACCATGCGACCGGTAGGATTTGTTTTCCTCAATCAATCTTTGGTTAGCTTTCAAAACGACTGCTTCAGGCTTACCTCGTTGATGAAACATATCGACCAAAAACAAATCTTCCATAAAAACAGCGTCACGCCATTGAGACATATCTTGTGTTTTATTTAATACAGGAACAAAATCTTTTCCTTGCATGCTTTTAGGCGCTTCAACCCCTGCAAATGATAAAATAGTTGGAGCCATATCCACCGACGAAATTAATGCATTTTCTCTACGTGCATTGTCATTATTTGCTATACGACCATCATAAACTATTAATGGCGCTTTTACCGATTCTTCATACAACAAACACTTATCAAACAATCCGTGAGATCCTTGAAAACGACCATTATCACTAGTATAAATAATAACAGTATTTTCTAAAATGCCTTTTTCCTTTAGTTTTTTGACTAAAAAACCAACTTGCTCATCAACAGTATAACCTTGAGTTGCAAAACGTTGTACTAATCTTTGATGTTGCTCTGGCGTAGAAGACCTTTCTTTGTGCAAACGATAACCTCTAGCATTTTCTTTTACCACTTTAGGCAATTCTTCATTAGTGCCTTTTACCCAGTTTTCTGGTACAGAAAATATATTGTTTTTAAATAAATCGTAGTGAGGCATATACATATGAGCATTACTATCATGTTTTACCGCATAAAAACTAACTGATAAACAAAAAGGTTGATCTTTAGGTTGCGTGTCTATAAAACGAAGCATGGCCTCACCTGTTCTTAAAGTTCTCGTTGAATTTTGCCTTCCTTCTTGGTAGATTCTTTCCAATTCTGAATCACGTTCTGGCCAAATCACTAATCCTTTTTCATCTGTTGTTTCACTACCAGCAAAAAAATCAAATGTATTTGATAAGTTTTCTTTGTAGAAATGTTCTTTTGGTGTGCTAGGTCTTTGTGCTTCTTTTGAAACCGTAAACCCAACTTTACCTACAAACCCTGTTCTGTACCCTTCTTTTTTCAATAAAGCAGGGTAACTTCTAGAAAAATCATCCTGAGATAGTGTAAAATTATCAGGAGCGACAAAACCTACTCTATGACTAGAGTTGTAACGCCCTGTCATCATGGTTACACGACTTGGCATACAAATAGCTACCGCATAAAAAGCGTTATCAAAAACTACACTTTCTGTTGCTAATTTATCAATATTAGGGGTTTCAAACTCAGGTTTACCATAACACCCCATATTATCCCATCGCTGATCGTCGGTCATTAAAAAGATAATATTTGGTTGCTTGTTTTGCGCAAAGCCTTTAAAAATGGAACCGAAACTCGATAATAAACAGGCTATTACTATTAATTTGATTTTCATTGGTTTTTAAAACTTAATCGTTAATTCGTTTCCAAGAAAAAAGTCACCATCTACATACTCTTCACCTGCCAATTTAAATAAAAATTGTATTGGGTTATTTTCAAAACCATAATAAACTTCCCTGCCGTTTTTTACAGTTAGGGTTCTATTTTCTTCTGAATAAGAGAACTTAACTTCGGAATACATTCCTTTTTCGTAATTATACGATTCACCATCATCTAAATACAAGGTGTATTCTGCGTCTTCACCAGGATAAATTATAATATCAATAATTGCTGGCGATTTAGTTCTTTCCGTAGCATATTGCACTTTTTGTCCAACTGGCAAAATACTTCCAGCTTTTACAAATAAAGGTGTTTCATCAAATGGAGTTTCTACTGTAATTGTAGAGTTACCCGCTACCTTTTCATCATTCCAAAAATTATACCAAGTCCCTTCTGGTAAATATATGTCTTTTGTTCTTTGCTTATATTTTGTTACAACACCTACCATTAAAGATTCGCCAAACATAAACTGGTCTTTAATACCCCAAGTATTTTTATCATTTGGATATTGGTAGGCCAAAGGAGCCATTAACAACCTTCCTTCGTCGGTAACTCGCCTTGCTTCTGAGTAAATATATGGCATCAATTGATAACGGGTATCGATAAATTTACGTGCCATATCTTCAAATTCTTGCCCGTATCTCCAAATTTCGGTTTGAGATTTATAACCATGAATTCTAAAAACGGGACTAAACGCTCCAAACTGAAACCAACGTGTTAGCAATTCAACATATTCTGGGTTGGTATATTGATTGTCGAATTGCGGATTAATAGATTTAGAATCTCTAAAAAAGCCACCAATATCGTGTGTCCAATATGGAATACCAGCCATTGTAAAATTAAGTCCGGCAGCTATTTGCTCTTCCAACTGCTCCCAAGATGCCTCAACATCGCCCGACCAAGATGTTGCTCCATAACGTTGTTGACCCGCAAAAGCAGATCGCGTTAAATTAAAAACACGCTCGTTAGGAAACTCTTCTCTTCTCCCTTCGTACATGGCCCTTGTAACTTCTAACGAATATGGGTTTTGCACTTGTTCAAAGCGACCCACGGCTGTCATTTGTGTAGCGTCTGAAACACCTTCTGGTTCTGTGCCATCTAACCAAATAGAACTTACACCATTATGAAACATAGAATCACTAATCATTCGATAAAAACGCTCGCTAACTCCTTTATCGTAAACATCGATATAGTTACTACTTCGTATTTTTTTTATGTCGTATTTTTTCTCTAAGGCTTCGTTTTTCACCTCTGGCCAAACCGAAACCATAAGTTTTAAATTTAATTTGGTAACCTCGTCTACCATAGCTTTTGGGTCTGGGTATTTTTTACGATCCCATTCTGGCCCTTTTGTCCCTTTTGGCCAATAAAACCAATCTTGAACAATATTATCAAAAGGAATTTTACGATCTCGCATTTCGTTAGCGTTTACTAGCAATTCCTCTTGTGTAGCATAACGCTCTCTACATTGCCAAAATCCGTAAGCACTTTTTGGAAACATTGGTGCTTTTCCTGTAAGATTTTGATATTCTGAAATAATAGCTTCTGGATTTTCCCCTTGTACTAAATAATAATCAATGGCATTACCATGTGTACTACTAAACACGGTTTTATTAAAATCGGGCTCATTATAATATAAATTACCTGGTATTTTAGCTCCAGTATTTTGAAAAACCACCTTATAACTTTTACCAGCCTCTAAATGTTTTTTACCTGAATAGCGACGCGGCATCCAAATTGTAGAGTAATTAATAATAGCATCGCCATTAATAGAAACAGTAATTTGTCCTCGCATTCTACCATCGTTATCACTTAAAGCCATAAACGTATACTCACCTGTTTTTGTTGGTATAAAAGTAGTTTCGCGAATGTTTTTCTTTACATTTTCTTTGGTCATATGAGCCGCCACATCTTCTTTTTCCCCTTCAACTACAACAACTTTTTCATTTTTTTCGGTTGCTATGTTTTCTGCGGAAGCAAACTCAATTTCATTTTCAGGTTTATTAAAATCTGTTAGACTATAGTTATGCCAGTAAATACCATATCCTTTTGTAGACACTAAAAACGGAACAGCAATTTCTTGATTGTATTGTTGCAAACGAATAGGTACGTTTTTCCAATTCATTATACCACTCTGAAACTGACCTAAACCATACAAGGCCTCATCGCCTGCTGCAAAGGCTTGCGACACATTTATTTCTGTTTCTGTGCTTGGGGTTAAATATGTTAATTCGTTAGTTTCTGAAACTAAATTTTCATTATCCTTGTTCTGATACTCAATAACTCCATTCGCATATACTAATACATTAAGCGCGCTAGTACTTATTGTTAAAACATCTCCGGTATCGACTAATTTCCAATCTACATTTTGAGGTTCTAAAACCGTAACATAATCTGGAATACTAGTAGGCTCGCTCCCTATTTTAATTTTATTAACGTGAATAATAGATGGGTTAACCACCTCGATAGAAATGATAGTGCTATCTTGACTTATGGTTACGCCGTGTTCTGTTTTTTCGAATTTGTGCTTAAATTTTGATTGACAACTCGCCAATAAAAAAACAAAAAACAATAGACTAATGGTACTGATTTTCTTGATACTTTGCATGAACTCTGAATTTAGTTTGGTTTAGTTGGTTATTTTGTATTATTTGGAAATCCTTTTGGTAAAGGTGGTACATTTAATACCTCTTTCTCGTTAGCTACTCGGTTTGATGTCGTTTCTCTATCGCCATACCAATAAACTCCAACGCCATAACCCATGTCACAATCGGTCCAGCTCCAAACTTCCATATCTAATTGTAGTGAGCTACTAAATGGCATACCGTCCAAAGCACGAGTTCTAGTTTCTGTGCTATAACCTGAGGTGTTTTTTCCTTTGACTCCTTTAGGTTTTCTATTTAGCTTATTATAAACGTTGCTCACAGGTTGCGCATGAAACGGATGCTGATAAAAATCGGTACTCTTTCCTCCCCAAGAATAGGCATAATAATCCTCGGTACCTGTTCCGAATATTGATGGAAAATCTTCGCCATCTACCCAAATTTTCTCATCGCCTTCTCCCCACCATCTTTTTACAGGGTTCATAACCGTTAAAGCATCACCTACATAAACTCCACGGCCTTTAAGGGTAACGTAATTCCAATCGGAAAACGGACGCGTGGCCACAGGATATTGGCCATTCCAAGCTGCATTAAAATACATGCTGTTTTCATCCCATTTCCATTTACTCCCTGTGACCTTTAAATTAAAATTCACCGATGTTTCCCCTAAATTAATTAAAGATACTTTGGCTGTATTCTGAAATGGCATAACCCATCTACAGGTCATTGTGCCATCATCACTTACAGTTCTGTTCCATCCTTTAAAAGGGTTTAACCCAATACCACTACCAAAAAAATCTCCAATAGGGCACCAAACTGTTTGCGCCTCATCAAACTCCATTTTTATAACTATAGATCGTGTTATTTCTGGATTTCTATAATCATCTAATTTTACGCTAACTTCCCTAATGGATCCATTTTCTCCTTTGGGTAATGATATAGATTTCTCATCTTTAGAGTCTAATTTAGATGTAATAGAATAATCTCTACCTTGTACATAAAATTCAGGGTTCAACAAGGATTCACCAACCTGATTGGTTAAAGGCAATAACTCATAAAATTCTTCTTTTGTAAATGTTTTAATAGCAGTACCCTCATCATACGCTCTGTAGGTAAATTGATAGAAGAATGGTTTTTCGCTTGTTGTTATTTTACAACCTTTAGCATAAGGAATTGGAAAAAAGGATACCGCAGACCGCAATGACTGGTGTGCTAAAGGATATGGAATTAATCCCGTTCCATCTAACAAACCAAGCATATTACCTTCTAAAACAGGCTCATCACTGCCGTCTAAATAAATTTTAATTATAATATCTGTATTTGGCTCGCCAGCACTTAAAAAAGGCATCCAAGTACGAACAATAGCACCTGGCCCTACATGATCCATTAATACCCATTCTTTCTGTCCATTTTTCTCTTCGGTTCTAATAAAATTATGGTCTTCCGGTTTTTCCTCCTTATTAAAATCATGGTTATTAAACCACCCTACTGAGTCTGTTGGAGTTTTAGAAGCTCTATTATAACTACTCTCTTGTTTAAGTCTAAAATCATTTTTAGGAAAACTGGCTATAGCATCTCTATCAACCATTTGGTTTAATAATGACTCAATAGATATTTTTTTTTCAATTTGAGCAGACAAATAGTTTGTACAAACTAAAATTAAAAGACATAGGATAGAACTTTTAAACTTTATTTTTTTCATATTAATTTTTAATGGCAAGTAAGTATTTAGTTAACAATTATAAAAATTTCAACAAGCAAACTGTATAAACTATGAATCATTATTTATAACATATTACCTTATTTATTAATATTAAGACACTTTATGACAATGCCTTATTTATAAACTAATATTACTCGCAGGTTTAACTTAAAAAGATCCCATAAAACTAATCAGTTCTTATTAAAAATTTCCAAGTTTAAATGATCTCAAATAAGTTTGTCTTATTCTTAAAATGACACACAAAAAACAAATATTTTAATACAAATTCTATACATATAGTAAAAAATGGGTAATAGGTTAAACAGTATGACTCATAAATCACAAATTCACACCTTTTTTATAACTTATTTTGAAGAACAACTAAACTATATTAAAAATGAAAAGAAAACTACTATTTGCACTACTTCCAATCATGTTCTTTTTAATGGGAAATCTACAAGCACAAACCATAATTAATTCGTTGGCCGAATTAAAAGCCGAATTAGATACGGATGGAGGTAACTTTAAAATGACTCCAGGAACCTATTATTTTAATACCGACAATTGTGGTCCTGGTAATTTATTTGATGATGCCAGATTATTATTATTTACAGGAAACGACTGTACATTTGATTTTACAGGTGTAAAGTTTGAAATTGATACTGAAATTTTCACATTATATGGAAACATTGATGTTCTTGAGTTTTGGCCAGTAGGAATGCGTAACACATACAAAAATTTAACTTTGGAAGATATTGGGAATACCATCCCTACAAAAGGAGCTACTACGCTCCATCTAGATGGTGCCGATAACTTAGTAGAAGGTTTTAAAACAACCACTAGAGGCTCGTTTCCTTACGGATATGGGGATACTTTTGGTAAAGGTGGAGGCTCTGTAATATCTCATAATAAACATGCAGGTATGTTGGTTAGAGGTGATAGAAACCACTTAAAAAATTGCACCATTTTAATGCGGGCTTATGGCCATGGTATTTTTGTACAAGGTTCTCATAATGCCATAATTGAAGGCTGTTATGTAGAAGGCGAACTAAGAACCGTTGGAGAAATGCTGCAAGAAGAGGGCACTGATTCTCCTGCAGATATTGTTGACTACCTAACGGTTTGGGGTTTTGATTTACGAGACCATACAAGTGATTATACGTTTAGTTTACAAGAAGCCGGAATTAGAGCATACTCAGGAGGTGGAGTATTTGATTCTGAAGGTAATCATACTGGTGAAGAAAGACAAACTTTAAACACCACTGTTATAGATTGCACCATTGTAAAAATGCGTGTAGGTGTAAACACAGGCGCCGAAGGTGGTGACAATAAAAGAATTGAAAATTGTACTGCACTAGCCTGCGAAGGTGGCTTTTGGCTAGGTAATGATGGTGATGTAATAAATTGTTTTGCAGATGCATCCGTTGGTCCTATTTTATCTGAAGATATTTCTAGATCTAACGCTACTTACGAGGTTACTATTTTAGATAATTATATTCCTAAAATTGGAAACACCCCTTATTTTTTTGCTGGAGGAAACAGCCATAACATAACAATACATGATGGCACAACGTACTATAACCCTGATATTAAAATTGTTTTAGGTGGTACAAGACCTGCAAACAGGTTTTTAGACCCAGCCGATTATACTGGTCTTCCAGAAAACGAATATGCACAAGTTCCTACTAGAAATGCTAGTAATATAACATTAACAAATAATACACCATATCCGCTTTTTTTAGAAAGTGCTTCAAATTGCGAAATTTATTCTTGTGGTCAAGTTACAGACAATGGCACAAGTAATACTGTAACTCAATTAACAGATTGTCCTACCATAGAAACATGCAATAATATCGCTAAAAACCTTCAAGCAGAATGTTATGATAATATGTCTGGAATAGCAACACGAGAAATAAATGGTGATCCGAATGAGAACGAAATATATGGAATACGTGCCGGAGACTGGATAAGTTTTGATGCTATTGATTTAACAAATATGACTTCGATTAAAGCAACTGTAAATAGCGAATATAATGATGTATTTATAGAAGTTAGAGACGGCAGTAATACGGGAAATTTGTTGGCATCCATTCCTATTACGAGCACCTCAACTCATCAAGAGTTTTCTGCTAACTTAAATGAAACTATCAACGGTATAACTAACATATATTTTGTATTCAACACAAGTGGAAGCGAAACAGGTTGGTTATTTAGTTTAGATAAACTATCGTTTAATCAAGACAACTGTTCTACCGCAACCTATAACCCTGTCCTTCCTATAAGTGCAGAAAAATTTTGTGAATCATCAGGAATAACAGTTAATGATTTATCTATTTTTAATCAATCAATAGGTGATATTGATGATGGCGATTATATAAGATTTAATAATGTAAATTTTATGTATGACGATGTTTACAACGAAATTGAAATATTAGCATCTTCAACAAGTGGTGGAACTATTGAGGTTAGAAGTGGTGCCATAGATGGTACGCTATTAACAACGGTAGTTATCGAAAATACGGGTAGCGATGATAACTATGAAGTTTTCTCTAGTTACACCGCTAACGATATTACAGGAACACATGACATTTACTTTGTATTTAAAGGCACAGGCACTTCCTTTTTAAATATGGATAATTTCTTTTTTAATAATGATGAATGTAACGGCGTTACTTACAATGCCTATTCTCAAATAGATGCATTAGAATACTGTGATATGTTTGGAGTGGTACCTATAAACAATGAATATCTTGGTGGTATTAACGACAACGAATGGATTCGATATGGCAGTATGGATTTCACTTCTGTAACCCCAACACAAATCACTTTTAATGTAGCAGGGTATCCTACCGATGAAACTGAAGAAAACGGTTTTATAAATGTTATGCTCGATCATCCTATAGAAGGTACCATGATTGCTAGAACAATTGTTCCTAAAACAGGTGGATGGGAAGTTTGGAAGCAAGTAACAGAAAATTTACTTCAAGATGTTACTGGTACCCACGAAGTTTACTTATATTTTGGGAATGGCGCATTCAATTTAGATTGGTTTGAGTTTCATTTAGAAAAACCAGATTTAATTAACCTAGCCTTAGCTTCAAACGGCGGTGTGGCTTCGCAGTCTACAACAGCTTACGAAGGTGCTGCTGGCAGAGCAAATGATGGTAATACCAATGGTAATTTTGGTTCTGGTTCAGTATCTCATACGGAGCACGGAACGGATGGCTCTCTTAAATGGTGGCAAGTTGATTTAGGCGCAGACAAAACTATCTGGGAAATTGTAATTTACAACAGAACAGGTGGCAGTTATACTGCAAATTTAAATAATTTTACTGTAGAGGTAACCAATGCTAATGGAGATGTTACCTTCACCCAAACTTATGTAGACTATCCAAACCCTTCATTAACTATAGATGTAGGTACCATTGTTGGAAAGGTTGTTAAAATATCAAAAACTTCTGAACGAGGCATACAACTTGCCGAAGTTGAAGTGTATGGAACAAACACCTTGAGTGTTGATAATTTTTCATTAGGACATATAAAGTTTTATCCAAACCCGGCAACAAACCAAATTACAATTTCTAACGGTTATAACTTAGGACTAGAAATATATAACATAAACGGAGTATTAGAGTCAAAACTAATTATTTCAGAAAACGAAAAAGTTATTTCACTTGAAAACCTTAGTTCTGGAATCCACTTCCTAAAATTCACAAGCAACCAAGGTACTATTGTGAAAAAGCTAATTAAGTTATAAACACAAAATGCAGGTGTTTTTTAGATACTTAAACATCTATTATACCACCTGCTTATGTTTTTCAAATTAATAGAACTAAAATATTATGAAAACTAAAAATATAGTTGGAGCTGTAATGCTTCCCATCTTCTTTTTTATATTGGGACCTATACAAGCACAAACTGTGGTAAATACTCTAGCCGAACTACGTGCCGCTGTACAAAACAGCAATCAAAACATTACAATGACGGCAGGAAACTATAATATTGAAGTTCTTACAGCAAGTGAAAGAGATATTCGATGCTCTGGATCAAACAACACCATTGATTTAACAGGAGTATATATCGATTTTCCAGTAGGATCTTCTGAATTAGCACACTTTTTAATTGAAGGTGATAACGTTACTTTAACAGGAGGTACTTTTGAAAACACATATTACAACGATATGACGGAAGTAACCGATTTTGAGGCTTACAATAATGATAGAACTAACTTGGCGTACGGAGCAGACCCTCATATTAAAATAACAGGAGATGCCGATGGCACAACTATAATTGGAACAAAAATGACAGTTCGCGGATCTTTTCCTTACGGATATGGTAGTTTGTTTGGTATTGGTGCTGGTAATACTTATGGTTTAGATAAACGTGCTGGCATACAAATTAATGGTCCAAATACGGTTATTGATGGTTGCGAAGTTCAAATGCAAGTGTTTGGTCATGGTATTTTTATTGGAGAACCTGCTGCAAATACCATTGTTAAAAACTGCCTTGTTGAAGGCGTAGTAAGACACGGAAGTGAAATACTAGCAGAAGGGCCAAATAGTTTACCAGGAAGAAATGGCTATAAAGATAACGATGGTAATGATATTAATCCTAACGATGTTATTTCTTTATGTGAAGATGGTATTAGAATGTATAATGGCGGTGGTAGTGCTACTGTAGAAAATTGCACAGTTAAAAAAATGCGAGGCGGTATAAAACTATATTTATCTTCAGAATCTAGTGTTTCAAACTCAACATCTATTGATTGTGGAGATGTTAATTTTAACATGTCGAATAATGGTGTTATCACAAATTCTTTTGGAAATTTTGCATATGAAGAATTCTGTGATTTCGCTGGAAATAAAAGTGGATACGATGCAGAATGGACTATCCTTCCTAGTCCGCATGCCGTAGGTACTCATAATATTGCCGATGTTAAAGGAAATGGACATAAACTGGTTTTTCATAGAGCTGATGGGCCTTTAGATACAGATGAAGAACGTGCCATTGTAGTAACGGGAAGTAGTTCAAGAATACTAAATGAGACTGAATACACAATTGTCCTTGAAGCCTCAGCAGAAGGAAATACAATTATAAATTGTGGAGAAGGCCAAGTTATAGATAATGGAACTAACAATATAGTTATTGAAAGCGATGAATGCGAATTTCCCGCATGCCAAAAAACGGTTGATTTAATTCAGGCCGAATGTTTCGATTCTATGTCTGGAATAGAGAATGAAGGTGAAAATATTGGCTTTATAAATAATGATGACTGGGTGGCTTATACGGATATCGATTTAACAAACATGAATTTAGTGGAAGCTCGAGCTTCTAGTAAAGGTTCTGGTGGAGATATAGAGGTAAGACTTGGTAGTACTACGGGCACACTAATTGGAACCATTCCTATTGCTATTACTGGAAATTGGAATAATTATCAAACAACACAAGCAGCAATTACAAGCACAGCAGGAGTTCACGATTTATATCTTGTTTTTACAGGAAGTAGCGGTTATCTTTTTAATCTTGATTGGGTAGCTTTTGATAACACCTTAAGTGTTGCCGATTTTTCGTTTAACCAAATAAACCTATTCCCAAACCCCGCAACAAATAGCGTAAATATTACTAACGCCCGTAACACCTCATTAAAGGTTTATAATATTCAAGGAGTTTTAGAACTAAAAACCAATATTGTAAATAACTTAAAGGAATTAAATATAGAACAGCTAAGTTCGGGCGTCCATTTCCTTAAATTCCAAAATGAACAAGGTACCGTGGTAAAAAAGCTAATTAAGAACTAGGCATATTTTTAAACACAAAACAAAAACAGCATCAAATTAATTTGATGCTGTTTTTGTTATTTTTAACCCTGAAATTTGAAATTAGCTCTACAAATTTATTACTTATAATACGCCTTTTACTTTAAAAACTGCAGCGTATTTATTTGGTCTTTCTAAAGGAACATGCAATATAAAACTATCTTCACTTTGCGTGTATTCAATGGCATTATGACTTCCAATCAATTCGACAGCTTTAATCTGTTTAGGATTATACTTTGAATTTAATCCAAGAGATGGTATTTTAATTTCACCTTCTACAGGGTTTAAGACAAACATATATAAAACATCTTCTTTTGTTGAAAATCGAACCTCATTTTGTCCATAAGGTGGACTACCTTTTGTTCTGTTATTAAATTGCTTGCTCTTCTTTTTATTAATAGCAACTTGATCAGTGTTCGCTAAATTCGAATTTTCTGCATTATCAATCAAACTACTTGAGTACAAATTATCGCCGTGTATTTTCCATGGCGAAGTTGCATAAATGGCTTCACCATTGAGTTTTAGCCAACTTCCAAACTCATCTAAAATAATTTTATGTTCTTGCGGAATTGCCCCATCGGGAAGCAGCTCTACATTAAGTACAAAATTTCCATTTTTACTCACAACATCAATCAATAATTCAATGGTGCTTCTGGCATCATGCCTAGATGGATCATCTTTTTTATAAAACCAATGGGTAAACGAACAGATACTTTGCCAAGGCACAGGTGAAATGGTAGATTCCACCCCTTGTTCAATATCATGAAGAATCCCTGGATCTCGTCCTGGTATTTTCCCTGCTATTACAGCATTTATTTTACCGTTCTTTTTTAGATTATGGTTGTAAAACGTACGAAAGGCTTCTTTGCCATATTCTCCATAAGGAAAACCACGACCATCAAACCACATATAATCTATATCATATTTTGTTAACAAATCTTGCATTCGCAGCAACCAATTTTGTTTCCAAGCTTCTTCCCATTCTGTCGTTCTTTTTTCAGATGGTAAGCCATAAAGTTTTTCTGGATCTAAACCTTCCCACCATTTGGCTTTGCCATCTCTTTTTGTTAAATATCCATCATAAGGCACACCTTTGTAAACTCCAGATGTATCGGCTCCAAACACAGGTTGCATCCAATCAAAAAATCGTTCATTATGCGTGGTTACACCAAAAGGTACACCATATTTTTTAGCAGACGCACTAAACTCACCAATAACATCGCGCTTTGGCCCCACATTTACAGAATTCCATTCATGAAAAGTTGAATTCCAATTATCAAAATTATCATGATGATGTGCCAAGGCCATAAAGTATTTGGCTCCTAAATCTTCAGTAAAATATTTAAGTAATTTATCTGTATCTAGATTTTCAGCTTTCCATTTATGGATAACATCTTTATAACCAACTTTAGATGGATGACCAAAAGTTTTAAGATGATAAGGATAAGCATTTTTACCAAAAGTCTCTCTACCTACATCTTGCATATACATGTGTCTGGCATACCAACCTCCACCATATTCTGGGACAGTTTGCGCACCCCAATGTACCCAAACCCCAAACCTAGCATCGGTATACCATTCAGGCACTTCATATTGCTCACTTAATGCCTCCCATGACAGGTCTTTTTCTTGAGCATAGGAAAACAAGTTTATAAAAATGACAATACACAGAAACAGGTAGTAATTATAAATACGCATTTTTTAGACACTTTAGTGTTATTATTTATCAATCACACAGGTTCCATAAAAAGAAACCTCACCTATTGAAGCTGCATTACGCGTGTAGCCAGACAATCCTTCAAGCTTAAAATACCGCGCCTTTACTTTATTAATTTCAAAACTCTGAACATCTTCTGAATCTTTAAATGTTCCTTTTAATAAGGCCTTACCCCAATTTTTTCCATCGATGGAAATAAATAACTGATAATCTTTAATTCTTGGATGCGACGAACCTTGACGTGGTACAAATTCAAATGAATGTAAAACCTGTTCTTGGCTCATATCAACTACTATTTCATGCGGAAAAGCAGGTTCTGTTGGTTCAAATTGTGTATGCCAAAAGGTTTGAGTATTATTATCGAATGCCATTTTAGCCGAATAATCTGGTGCTGCCTCACTGTCTGTAGATACTAATTTCCATTTCTTTTTATTAATCAACATAGGAACATTACAATCTGCAGGGTCTGGTAAATCCAAAACAAGCATTTTCTGAAAGCGCCATACGTTAATTGTTTTATATATTTTATCACTGGCCATACGAGTCATAAAATCTTCGATATTCGTAATATCCTCATTGTCCATTTTTAAAACCACATCATCATCTTGCAGTTTTAATACAGAAAAGACACCTTTAGTAAGTTCTTTTACAATTTTGGCGCCTTTATAATCTGGTAAACCTGCAGCTGATTTTTCTCCATCATTTACAATATTTTTTATAACACCACCCATATATTCTACTCCTGGGATTTCCTCATCGGGAGAAAGTTCAATTTCTGGAATTTCAGGTGTTTTTGCAATCGCTTTTAAAGCTGGTTTTTGTACCCCAAACTCATCCATTGGGAAATTTTTCCAACCTATTTTTTCTGCTAATATTGTATTGGTAACTGTAAAATCGCCATTTTTAGCATCTGCAAACATAGGATCACCAAAAACACTATTAAAATCAGTTTTATATGAGGTTTGCGCTTTATTTAATGACGCTTTTTGAAAGAATAAATTAGAATCAATTAACGACCCCCAATTTCGCATACCTATTGGAATATACCCATGTGTTGTTATATTGTTTCGAATGGTATCGCCGCTATTTTTAAGCCATACGTGTAAATTCATTGAGTTATTTATTGTCACATTATTATAGACTGTTCTCAACATGCCATCACGCAATTTAATGCCACCACTTAAACATACATTATTGTAAACTTCGTACCATGCAGAACCATCGTCCAAATCGATATCCCAACCATGATCACATCTAAAACGGTTGTTTCTAATAATATTTTTAGCAATCATATCGAGTTTTACTAAATCATACCCGTGCTTAGCAACTCTATCCCCGGCAGCACCACGATTTTTAGTATAATAACGATCTCGTCCCCAGCTATTAAATGCGCCGTGGTCGTGCGTTTCTTGCACGGTTAAAAACACATCGTTATTTTCTAGAATATGGCCACCCCATTTACCTTCACTAATATTAATCCCAGATCTTGGAACATCGTAAATACTATTTCTACTTACTGTAATATAAGCTGCTAAACTCATATGCACGCCAGCGGTTTGTTTTTCAACAGTACCTATATTATGAATTAAGTTATTATCTACTTGACAATTTTGAGGATAATTATTGGTTTTAGGCCCTCTAGTAAAATCAAGTTCACTAAGTTCTGGAGCATTTCCAATATTGTAGTTTTCATGCCATACCGTATTTATATCTCCAACAAAACAAACACCACTTGCTCCTACGTTATAAATATGACACCCTTCTACTAAGCTATTTTTGTTATAATGATTAAAGAAAACAGCGTTACCTCCTAAATCGGTAAGCTCGCTATCTTTAATATTACAGTTTTCGGTACCTTCAAAATGCACTACACCGCCTCTATAAATGGTCCAATCGCTTCTTAACAAACGATCTGCTGTTTTCATAAAAGTTCGAATCGTCCGTTTTAAGGTAAGACCTTCCAATGAAATATATTTCACAGGGTTGTCCATAGTGCCTTTAAAAACAAACAATTGCTCTAAGGCCGCTACTTCAACTTCAGCTTTATTCAAATTCGTGCCTTTTTCCGGATAGAAAAACAGTTCAGAAGTTTTACGATTTAAGTACCATTCATTAACAGTATCAAGTTCTTCGAAGATATTTTCTACAAAACGATACTCGGCATGTTTACTACTTCCTCTATTATTTTGAGTACCTCCTTCTAGAATTACTTCGCTTTTATTCTTTTTTCCAGTAATTTGATAATGAACACCTCCCCAAAGCGCTTTATGCATGGCATGAAAATAGCCGTAAGTAGGATCTTCCCAAGTTGCCACTCTTTCTTTTGACAAGCAATCTGAAGCAATACCGTTAAATGCAGGAGCGTCTTCAGTATAATTTGGATATCGCGCTAACGTTTGCTGACTTCCATTAACATATAAGGTTTCAAAAACCATATCTTTTGGCACCTTGGTTTTATAGATGTTGTTATCGTATTTCTTCCAATCTAAAGCATTTAACTTTACACCTCCTAAAACTTCAGGCTTTTCATTTTTATAAGCTTTATAAGTAATTGGCGCTTTTTCTGAACCGCTATCTTCCGGCAGAAAAACAATTGGAGTTGATAAATAATATTTACCACCTCTAAGATAAATAGTTACTTCTTCTAATGGATATTGTTTTTTAAACTCTCTTACCTTAATTTGAGCATACGCAATGGTTGCAAAGGGTTTTTTTAAGGTTCCTTTTGCCTTATCGCTTCCAGAAGGAGAAACATAAAAATCTTTAGCGTTACCAGACAAACTAATAAATAAAACTAAAAACAGAATTGAGACACCTTTTTTTAGCATTTTACCTTTATAATTCATTTTATAATTGGGTTAATTAATTATTTAATTAATACGTTTTGACACGCCTTGCTTCAATGACACTTTACCTCTAGAATCCCCTTTTACAGCAAGATTAAATGTTCCTTTTTGAGATGCATAAATTGTAGCTTCAACAAGTTCTCCATTTTTCCATACTATATCAACTTCAAAACCACCACGAGCGCGCAATCCTTTAACAGAACCATTTGCCCATGCATCCGGAAGTGCTGGAAGTATGTGTATTTCGCCATTATGACTTTGCAAGAGCATTTCTGCAATACCTGCCGTAGCACCAAAATTGGCATCAATTTGAAAAACTCTTCCGTTATTAAGTAAACTTTCAGATAAACCAGGTATCACGTATTTATTTAGTGATTTATAGGCGTTATTCCCATCGCCTACTCTAGCCCATAAATTTATTCGCCATGCACCAGGCCAGCCATCATCAAAACCACGTTGTGTTAAAGAGGTTTTAGCGGCATCAAATAATTTAGGTGTATCATATTTGTTAATTTGACTACTTGGATATAAGCCGTATAAATGTGAAACATGACTGTGCGGATCATCTGGATTATCCCAATCTTCCTGCCATTCTTGAAGTTGCCCAAACTTACCAACTTTCATTGGAGCTAACCGCGCTTTGGTTGCTACAGTTTTTAATCTAAAATCTTTATCAATACCTAATAACTCTGAAGCTTGAATACAATTAGAAAACAAATCATTTAAAATTTGTAAATCCATTGTAGGGCCATCAACAAGCGACGTTCCATCTCTACCCACACTAAGACCATCTTTTGTTGTACCACCGTGACTATGCTCCGGCGAAATAGAAGGCGAGGTAATTAATTTACCATCTTTATTTTCAATTAAGGCATCAAAAAAGAACGTTGCAGCCCCCTTCATAATTGGATATGCTTTTTTAAGAAATTCTTTATCGCCTGTATATAAATAGTGCTCCCATAAATGCTGACATAACCATGCGCCTCCTGTTGGCCACATGCCCCATTGTGCGCCATCAACTGGTGCCGTACCACGCCACAAATCTGTGTTATGGTGCGTTACCCAACCATTAGCTTTATAATGCGTTTTGGCAGTATTTTTTCCAGGTGCCTGGAGTTCATCTACCATACGTAAAAATGGCTCATGAAATTCACTTAGGTTACAAACTTCTGCCACCCAATAATTCATTTGAATATTGATATTAATAGTATATTTACTACACCAAGGCGGATTTACAGTACCATTCCAAATACCTTGTAAATTTAAAGGTTGCGTTCCTGGTCTAGATCCTGCAATCATTAAATAGCGTCCGTATTGAAAAATTTGTTCTTCCAATAATTGATCTGAACCACCTTCTGAAACGTTTTTAAGCCTTAAGTTGGTTGGTAAATTAGTTGAATCATTTCCACCTCCTAAATCAATGGCTACGCGATTAAAAATTGAGTTATAATCTTCGTAATGACGTTGATATAACTCTTCAAAAGATTTCCCATCAACAGCATCCATATATGCATTCACTTTGTTTATAGGGTTACCAGTAACATCATTATAATACTCAAAACTTGTAGCTGCTACATAAACTAAAGTTACAGAGTTAGCATCTTTAACCGAAATTTTATCTTGATGATAAACAACCTCTCCTCCTTCAGCTTGCACTTTTACTTTTGCTACAAATTTGGTGCCTTCACCATCCCAAGCACCAATTAAGCCACGTTCTTTCCGAGTCCCTAATTGTCCCGTTAGTAATAATTGCTTATCCTCACTTACTTGGGTTATAGAATTATGCGGACTAGTTAATAAAAGATCGAAACTCACCCTGTTTTTAGCACTGCTTTCAACTTTCATTACAATAGATTGATCTGGGTGCGAAGCAAAAACTTGACGTTTATATTTTGTTGAACCAATATTATAAGTAACCGTACTTACCGCTGTTTCAAGATCTAATTCGTGGCGGTAATTTTGTGTTTTTTCACCTTGCGGAAATAATAAAAACAAATCGCCTAAAGGTTGATAAGCCATTTGCTTAACAGGTATACCCATCATTTTCTGAGCTTCTGTTTCGGCTTTAATGTATTCGCCTTCTTCTAATAAGCTTCTAACCTCAGCAAGATGACCATAAGCATTTGGGTTATCGTAATTATGCGGGCCACCAGTCCATAAAGTTTCTTCATTTAACTGAAGATGCTCCATTTGTACACCACCATAAACCATGGCGCCTAACCTACCATTTCCTATAGGTAAAGCTTTAGTCCATTCGGTTGCGGGTTGCTCGTACCAAAGCGCTAATTTTTTATCATTTTGCGCAAAAGTAGCCGTTTGTAAAATAAGTATTAAGATGAAAAACATTACACTTCTTGTTGTCCAATAATTTTTCATCTTAATATGTATTTATCTGTTTTATTTTTGAATTAATGTAATCTCATCTCCTGCCTTAGTTTCTATATCATATAAAGACGTAGCTTTTAAAGACAATTCTTTTGGTGTTGCTGAAGCCGAAACTAAAGGTTGTTTAATTTCAGGTACCTGATAGAATGTATTTGTATTTTCTCCTGATGCTGCTTTTAGTTCATCTCCTGACTGAAGCTTCAATTCGTTATATGAACGCACACGAAGATTTCCACCAAGTTTAGATTTTATAACTGCTTTAACAACATTACCATTTTTCCATACTAAAGACACAATTTCAAAACCACCTCTTGCTCTTAATCCTTTTGTGTTACCATCTTTCCAAACATCTGGCAAAGCAGGTATTAAATGGATGGCTCCGTCATGACTTTGCACCAACATTTCTGTTAACCCAGAAGTGAATCCAAAATTTCCATCAATTTGAAATGGTGGATGCGCATCTAACATATTAGCATAGGTTCCTCCTCCTCTTGGAGAATCTGGTCGCCCAACTAATTTAATTTGTTCGCCCATAAGTTTATAAGCATGATTTCCATCTAACAAGCGTGCCCATAAATTAATTTTCCAGTTCATAGACCATCCTGTTGATGGATCTCCTCTTTGAATTAAAGTATTTTCAGCACCTTGAAATAATTCCGGGTTTCTGTATGGTGAAATTAAATTAGAAGGATACAAGCCGTATAAATGTGATACATGGCGGTGTTTATCATCTGGGTCGTCTAAATCTTGCATCCATTCTTGAAGTTGATTGTGCTGTCCCACTTTCATTGGCGGTAATTTTGAAATTGCCGCTTCCATATCTTTAACTAAATCAGTATCTACATTTAACAATTTGGCTGCTGCAATAGTTTTGGTTAACATATCGAAAACCAATTGATTATCCATAGTTGTACCCGCTGCAATATTCACACTTTTAGAACGTCCTTTAGGACCATGTTCCGGTGAAATAGTTGGAGAAATTATTAACCATCCGTTTTCTGGTTCTTCAATTAAAAAACTTAAACAAAATTCTGATGCTCCTTTCATAGCAGGATAAACAGATTTTAAATACTCTAAATCGCCATTAAACATAAATTTATCCCATAAATGCTGACTTAACCATGTCCCACCAGTTGGCCACATACCCCAAGTTGCACCATCCACTGGTCCTGCAATACGCCATAAATCGGTATTATGATGTGTTACCCAACCATTGGCTCCATACATATCCTTGGCTGTTTCTTGCCCTGTAACAGATAAATCTTTAACTAACTGAATTAACGGATCATGCATTTCGGAAAGATTAGTAACCTCGGCCGGCCAATAATTCATTTGTGTGTTTATATTAACAGTATAAGCACTTTTCCAAGGTGGTGTTAAATCTTTATTCCAAATACCTTGTAAATTAGCTGCTTGACCTCCTGGTTGCGATGAAGAAATTAATAAATACCTACCAAATTGAAAATATAATGCCGCTAACGAAGGATCAAAACTTGAACTAAATTCTTTAATTCTAACATCTGTTGGTTTTTTAGAAGCTTCAGATTCTCCTAAATCTAAAGACACCCTATTAAAGTAGTTTTGATAAAATGCAGAATGATCGCTTACTAACTGATTATAACTTTTCTTCTCAGCCTCAGCAATATAATTGGCAGATTTTTTATGTGGGTCTGCACTAATATCATGATAGTTTATAAAGTTTGTTGCAATTGAAATGTAAAGGGTTACACTATTGGCATTCGAAACTTCTAATTGATTATCTGATGAAGTTACTTTTCCGCCATCAGGTACAATTTTAATTCTAGAATCAAATTCCACTTGGCCTTTAATAGCAGGAGAACTCTTAGGCAAACGTTTATTTTTATTGTCGCTACCATAGCCCGTCATCACTAAAACATTATTGCCTTCGGTAAACTCTGAAACTTTAGCTGGTTTTGGACGATCCATTGAAGCCGAAAAGCTTATCTTCCCATTTTCGCTGGATGTTAATTTCATTACGATAACTTGATCGGTAAAAGAAGTAAAAATTTCTCGTTTATACTCAACACCATCAACAGCATACGACATGGTATTAATAGCATTTTCAATATCCAACGCTCTTTTATAATTCGTGAAGTTTTTATGTCCTGAAAAATTTAACCGTAAATTACCTACGGTTTCATAAGGCATTCCTGCCGAGGTTTCAGAAATAAATTTATTGTTTGCTAGTTTATGAGCTTCATCATACTTACCTGCAAATAGAAGAGCTCTAATTTCAGATAACGCCCCTTTTGCATTGGGGTTATCGTTTCTATGGGGCCCACCTGCCCAAAGTGTACTTTCGTTTAATTGGATGTTTTCATTTTCTGGATTACCATAAACCATGGCGCCTAATCTTCCATTTCCCAAAGGAAGGGCTTCATTCCAATTAGCTGCCGGAGCATCGTACCAAAGCACTAAGTCGGCATTTTTGGTTTCCGTTTCTTGAACTCCTGTTTTACAACTTACTAAAAGAGCTAAAACACATATTCCTATTACATATTTTAACGATTTCTTCTTTCCTAATTTACAACCCATGAATGTTATCTATTTTCAAAAATTTAATTATTGAAACAAAAATAAAACATAGGTTAATTTAAGATATAAATTATAGTTCATTCCATATAAACTATGATTTTTTATATAGGTTTGAATAGCTTATTTTATTTAAACTTGATTATTTTAAACTTAGCTTATTTATTTAGACTTACATAATTGTAATAAACAGCGCCTTCCAATTCGCCTTGAGTATTATAAAACCAAGTTTGAATAAATGCAGGTCCCTTAGGTAAATCTGTTATTTTAAAACTAACACCATCTTTATTAGGGTTAGCTTCTTTTTTTTCATCTACATAAACGTTATCACCATACCATATTTTTATTCTAGCACTTGCTATTGAAAGTGCCTTAGGACTACTTTTACTACCAAAAACACCATCAGATGGAGCTGTAGTTAAGGTGGTAATCTCCTCAATTTCTTTTGGCCAGCGACGTAAATCAAAATTATAAGTACCTGCTTTATCAAACTCTACCGCTATAAAATCGCTCCCTTTATCACCTTTTGCAACATTACCTTGATTCCAAATCATCGTATTATGAAAATCGTGAGCATTTAGTCGCGTTTCTGGCTCAGCAGGGTTTCCAATAATTATTCTTGTGTATTCGTCAGAGCGTTCTTTAACCAATTGCCACCAGTCTTCATAGGCTTCTTTTAATTCGATAATAATTGAAGTATATTTAGGACTATCAATAAGGTTATTTTCTTGTTTTTCGTCAATCAACACATCATATAATTCCCAATCAGAATCTTTATTCTCTCTTACAATTCGCCATTTATGGGTGATTTTGTCACCTTCCCAAATATCTTTTTTAACCGCTAAAGCTTTATATTTTTCAACATTTTCGGTACGCATATTAGCAATCGTAATAGCTCTGTTTTTATAAGTCTCTGGATCGTTTTTTACATTATTATCCAACAAGGGTTTAAAACTTTGTCCATGCATTTTTAGCTTTTCTGGCCTATTATCTACATCGTCAAAATTTAAAATATCCATAAAAGTTGGTAACCAGTCAATATGCGCAGTAAGTGGTGTAAAATCTCTTCCATTGCCTGTACCTCCAAGATTTCCGTTTTTCCACCTTACAAAACAAGGCACTCTTGTTCCCCCATCATAATAAGAGCCTTTTTTACCGCGTAAATACGTGTTTGATCCATTATCAGTAGTAAAAACAAGTATCGTATTGTCTGCAATACCTTTATCATCTAGATATTTCATTAATCGACCCATATTTTTATCTATATTTTCAACCGTACCAGTAAACGCTCTAATACCTTCGCGAGCATCTGGTGGTGAAAAATGCGGTCCATGAGCTGTTGCTGTTGGTATATAAGCGAAAAACGGTTTCTTTTTTTCAATATTTTCATCCATAAACTCCATGGCTCTATTAAAAAAGAAGTTTGTTGTATATGCACCTTCAATATCATCGTCTTCATCCTCCATTTTCACCAAAACATCATTTACCCACATACTAGCGCTATTATTAGTGTTTCCCCAATAATCTGGCTGCTGCCCTGTACCTCCGCCTTTTGTCCAAGCGACATAATCAAAACCTCTATCTTTTGGTCGAAACGGGTAATTATCTCCAAGGTGCCATTTAAAAAACAAACCCGTTGCATATCCATTTGCTTTAAACACATCTGCCATGGTAATTTCATCTTTACGCAGCTGATTTCGACCAAAAATAGTATGCCAAACTCCAGTTACATCATTATAACGCCCCGTCATTAAAGCGGCCCTGGTTGGTGCACAAGTTGGCGATACATGAAAATCTGTAAAACGAACACTTTCACCTGCTAGTTTATCGATGTTTGGCGTTTGTGGACCATCTTTCTTATAATAAGAAAATGCATAATGACTGATATCGTCGGGGATTACAAAAATAACATTGGGTCTGTCTTGAGCATAAACGGATACACCAAGTAAAAAAACGGAAAGAATTGTGATAACTATTTTCATAACTTTATTTTAAATGTGATAATATAAACTTGGTAGCATAGTTATTTAACTCTTCCATAGAAGGTGAAATGTTTTTTCCGCTAAAACTATGTCCTGCATTTTTTATAGTTAATAATTCTATATCGGCATTTTTTTCTTTGGCCACCTCGATCATATAAGTTGAGTTAATGATGGGAAGAACGGTGTCTTTATCGCCATGTAAAAGTAAAATAGGTGGACTATTTTTATTTAATAGTTCCGTAGGACTAAGCAAACCAGCCAATTCTAGTTTTTTAGATAATGGTGCACCCAACAAACGCTCAAAAAGTTTTCCATCTTCAAAAATAGAATCCGGTCTTAAATCTGGATTTAAGCACGATGTGAATGGAAAATAAGCTGCCACGCACTTGAATTTTGGTGAATAATCCAATAATTCAGTTTCGCCTTTAAAATCGGAATCGTCTCCTAAAGCCGTAACCAAACTTAAATGTCCTCCGGCAGAACCACCCCAAATACCATAATTTTGGACATCTAACTTATAGGTTTTAGCATTTTTTAACAGGAATTTTGCAGCATCTTTAGAATCAACTACAGCATCATAAGCGGTGTTGTTTCCCCGAGCTTTTCGATATTCGATAGTCGCACATACAACGCCATTTTCAAGAAGTGAATTTAAAGTTCCTAAAAACGCTTTTCTAAGGACTTTATATTTACTTCCTCCTGCCCAACCTCCACCGTGCACATGCAACATCCACGGATTTCTTGCTTTAATTTTATCAGCATTAGGATAGAAAATAATCATATCCAATTCTGTTCCATCAACCGTTTTATAGCTTACAGTTTCACGATTAGCGAATGTTTTTAAAGTTTCTTTTTCTCCAGAGGTTTGCGCATACACAAAACATGTACTACTCATTAAAAACAAAAGTAGAATACTTGTTAATAGTAAAGTTCTGTTATTTCTGTTTTCGGTTTTTATATCACACATAATCAATCAACTAAAATTATTTTTTCTCAATATTAGGAAATCCCTCCGGTAAAGGCGGTATTTCAAGTACACCTTTAGGATCTGGTTTTCTATTTGATGTGGTATTAGCATCACCATACCAATACACACCTACACCATAACCCATATCGCAATCGGTACCACTCCATACTTCCATATCAAGCTGTAAGGAACTTTCAAAAGGCATACCATCTAAGGCTCGGGTTCGAGTTTCTGTACTGTAGCCTGAGGTATTTTTTTCGTTGGTTGTCTTAGGGTTTAGTTTATTATAAACATATGAACGCGGTTGTGCATGAAAAGGGTGCTCATAAAACTCAGTACTTCTTCCACCCCATGAATAAGCGTAATAATCTTCAGTTCCGGTTCCGAATAAAGATGGAAAATCTTCACCATCAACCCATATTTTTTCATCGCCTTCGCCCCACCATCTTTTAACGGGGTTCATAATGGTTAAAGCATCGCCCACATAAACACCACGACCTTTTAATGTTATATAATTCCAATCTGAAAACGGACGTGTTGGCACAGGGTATTGTCCTCGCCATGCCGCATTGAAATACATGCTTTCATTATCCCAAGTCCAATCACCTATAGTTGCATCTAACTGAACATCGACAGGTTTATGGCCTAAGTTTAAAACGGTAATTTTACCAGACTTTTGATAGGGCATTACCCAACGGCAAGACATGGTTCCATCATCTTCAACCGTTTGATACCAGCCTTTAACCGGATTTAAACCAATACCTGTCCCGAAGAAATCACCAATAGGCGTCCAAACCGTTTGTTGTCCATCAAACTCCATTTTTAAAACTACAGAACGCATAATTGCCGGATCTTTGTAATCGCCTAATTTAAGAACTAAGGATCGTACCGCAGCTGTTCCTTTTGGTAAGTTAACAAAGGCTTCTTTATTCGACCTCAACTTCTTTTTTATTGAAGCTAGCTGTCCCTCTTTAGTGTTTTGTGGGTTTGAAAGTTCATTTCCTATTTTTTCTATAAGCGGCTTAGCCTTGTTAAAATCTTCCATAGTGAAGGTTTTAACTGGAGTCCCTTCGTTATATTCCCTGAAAGTATATTGAAAAAAGAACGGCTGTTTTAAAGATGTAATTTTACAACCTTTTGCATAAGGTATTGGGAAAAAAGAAACTCCAGAACGTAATGATGGATGAGCAAATGGATAAGGAAAAATACCTGTACCATCAAAAAGACTAATCATATTGCCTTCAAAAACGGGTTTTGGGTTTCCATCTAAATAAACACGAATATCTATATCACTACCTGGTTCCAATTGTTTAAGCCATGGTGTCCAAACTCGTACAATAGCGCCTGCTCCAACATGATCCATGAGCACCCATTCTTTTTCACCATTGGTTTCTTCTGTTCTAATAAAATTATGATCATTCTCAGCTTTATTATAGTCGTGATTTGTAAACCAACCCAACGAATCTTCTGGTTTAACAGAAGCTCTATTATAGCTACTTGCTTGTTTTAATCTAAAATTATTTTCAGGATAACGCGCTATAGCATCTCTATCAACCATTTCATTTAATAAAGATTCTATGGTAACCTTTTCTTGTGCTGAGATTTGATTAACAAAGCATAGTATTGAAAAGAGCAGTAATAATCTTGATAACCTTTTATTCATTTTTATTTATATTTAATTTCTTCTTATGTGATCTCTTAATTTATATTATTTAATATTTACTTACTAAATTTTTCAATGGTCGCCAACTCCGGTTTCCCTCCTTTTTGTCCACAACCCGAAGCAATATATAATTGTTTTTTATTCCAAATAAGTTGCGTGCCGTGTCTACCCGTAATTAAAGAAGGTAAAGCACTCCAAGTTCCAGTTTTGGTATCCAAACATTCTACCTGATTGTGTGCCTTTTTTTGGTTAATACTCTCACCACCTGTAAACAAAATTTTATCTCCAATACAAATGGAAGTA
The DNA here is from genome assembly GCF_046736315.1 of Algibacter sp. AS12. Taxonomy (NCBI): domain Bacteria; kingdom Pseudomonadati; phylum Bacteroidota; class Flavobacteriia; order Flavobacteriales; family Flavobacteriaceae; genus Algibacter; species Algibacter sp. AS12. The sequence continues at coordinate 2,690,887 of NZ_CP151841.1, read as the reverse complement.
CAACCAGCACGTTGGGTTGGCACCGGTTGATCCATGGTGCTCCATGTACCTGTTTTAAAATCGTAAACATCGACTTCTGGCACCGTTAATTCAAAGACTTTTTTAATTTTCCCCGAAGAAACCCGACCTCCTAAGAGATATAATTTATCGTTACAAATTACCGACGTTGCGTGATCTCTAACACGAGGGGCATCTGGTAATTTTGCCCATTTACCGGTTTTAAAATCGTACACATCAAACCATTTTACGTGTCCATCCCAATGCCCATCAATAATTCCGCAAGCTATATAAAGTTTGTCTTTATAAATATTGGCGGTAGTTGAAGCCCTCGCTCTACCTTCCGGCATGTTAAAACCTTCTGACCAACTGTCTTTTTTAGGGTTATAAACATAAGCTTGCTTTAAAGGCGTTTCATGCGGATATTTTCCAGTATGTGCCCCAATAGCATAAATATTTCCTTTATAGGCAACCCCTTGAAAATGGTGAATTTCTATAGGCGGTTTTGCGCCAGTAGTCCATATATTTGTTTTTGGGTTAAATATGGAAACGTCCTGAATGCGCCTTCCTCCCATTAAATAAAACTTGTTATCCACTTCAATAAAAGCAGCTTCATGGCGTGCTACGGGCTCGCCTTTTGTTTCAAGCGTTTCCCAACTATAGTCTTCTAAAGATTGTGCCGCGACTGTTTGAAAACTTGAAAAAACTAGAAAAACACTTATTAACCCTAAGTATTTTATAACACTCATATTTGTTCTTTCTATTTTCATACTATTATAAATTTACGATTCTAGAATCCCCTGCTTCAAACTTATAGTCTTTCTTTTTGTATGTAATAACTACAGGTACTTCATTATGTAACATAAATTGCCCTGCTTTTTTCTCTAGTACCACATTACCAAATGCACTGGTATTAATTTTAAATTCACTTGTTTCCAGATAATTACCATGGCCCATAAATATAACAAAATCATTATTTTTTTCGTTGCCAATTAAAGCATAATCTGCATTGGTAGACATCTTTTTATAGGTTGCCATTTTCTGGTTTTTAGATGAAAAAACAAAATCTTCTCGTCCTGATTTATTCAAAATTTGTAAACCCACAAACTCTTTACCACCGTTCTCATCATCAAAACCTTTTATAGACAAAATACTTTTTCCTTCTGTTGAAGTAAAAGGCTCGTAAACCGATACAAATGGATGTTCCCACGCTTCTCCATATTGACGTGCCGCAAAGGTTAAATACGGTGCCTTTTCTACATCATAAGGCAAGCCACTTTTTCCTTTAAACGCTTTATTTGGCGGTGATTTTAATGAAAATATTTCTCTGTTTTCTGATCCCATCATCCAAAGATTCATAAACACATCTTCTTCACCTTCTGGTCTATCTATTTTCCATTGGGCTTGATAATCTTGATTTGTTTTAATCGATTTTTTATCCCATTGATAATCAAAAGCATATAAATAACCACCTGCAAAAGCCATTTCTTCGGTTGGTGTTAGATTTAATGATTGCCCAGAAGCGTCTAAAACTTCCATGGTTTGCCCTAAATTATGATAAAAATAATCATGAAACTTATCGCCTTTTCTTTGCTTTTTAGATCGGAAAATATCAACATAATAGCCTGTAATTTCTCCAGTTTTAACGGTACTAACTATTCTACTTTGATCACTTCTAGTTTCAGGTTCTAAGAAATACACATCGGAATAAGTAATATCAGAATAATACCCATCCTTTTTTTCCGATTTAGGATATTCACCCATTAAATCGAACGCATGATTACTAAACATTTCAGTATATGAAGATACCCCATCGACCATAACGGTATTGTGCGCTGGAAACTGAGAATAAAACTCTAAATATATAGGCTGGAGATATCCAGCTCCTTTTCCTGGATCGGCACCTTGTACCAAGCCTTTACCGTACAATTCTAAATTAATACCGTTAGCGTGCATATGGTTTCCAAGTGAGGCATTTAAAGAGGCCATCATACCATGTTTTCCTGTACCCATACGTTGCACATGCCAGCTTACATTAGGCGCATAAAAGGTTTGGGTGATGTAATCTCCAATATTTCCTGCTTGATAATTGGCATTAAACTCCAATGGTTTACTTGCAAAAAACGATGAAATATCAGCTTTTGGTTTTCTAGATTTTTTACTAGAACCTTTGTCCGTTTTAGCGAATAAACGATACATTTCTGTAAATTCCTTCTCGAGTGCTTTATCTTCATTTTTCTGAGCAACTCGTATTAAACTTGTCATAGCCTCGGTACCAATACCAGCATAATTAGAATCGCCGAAAGCAACAGCTTGCCCGTTTGGAAATAAATATTGCGGTAACATTTTAACAGCTTTCTGCATAACAGGCATGTAAGGCAAAATATTATGATCGAAAGTATTGTCGAAATCTTTAATAAAATTAGTTAAATCTTTAGTTACCCCTTGTGAATATCCTGGGCATTCTGCCCAAACGCCATTATTAGTATCGTACCCAAAATCCAAGAACTTATTTAAAGACCATTGTCGTGCCGATGTTACATTTAAAATATAATCGATGTAAAATTCGCGTCCTTTTTTATCGTCATAATTTTCATTATTCTGCAATACCATGGCGGCTTTTAAAATAATTTTAGCTTGATGAAGGTTCCAGTTATTTTGTGGTACACCGTTTTTAATGATTTGATCTGTCCAACGTTTAATAGTCTTATCGTACATTGAAATATTTTCGGCATGATTAACTTCAACATATTGATGTAAAAAATCATAAAGTTCGGCCACATCAATAAGCACATGTTCATGAATAACCTGAAAATTTGTAAAACCAACTAGTGTTTGAATGTGCCCATTAAGCAAATCGATAGGTTCACTTCTATACGACATACCTTCTAAATATGTATGCATAATATCATAGGCAAACTTAGCATAACGCTCGTCGTTTTCAAGCCAATACACAAATGCGGCATCACGTGCCAACTCGATTATTTGTTCATTTATAGAATAAACAACTCTTCCCGTTTTAGAAATTTCAGCCCATTCAAAAGGTTTTCCTTCTTTACTTTTATTTGGTAGATACAAACCACGAGGGTCATCCATATACGGTAAAACATCTTCTAATTTTGGTGTGCCATAAGGTGTTGTATAATCTCTAGAACCCACAAAACGCACTGTAGGAACTGGTGCTTCGCCATCGGCATGCGAGTAGTTTATACCATTTACATAAACATTGGTAGACTTTGTTTTCCAATACATTTGCAAACGAGATACCATCCATTCTGGGTCATCAACATGACGAATAACATGAGCATCGATACGATTGTGAATGCCTTTTAAAACATCTTTTGCCCAAGATTCATTTTTAATAGTTTTTTCTAAATCTTTTTTACCACTTTCTGTAATATACAAACGCGGGTAACCTTCCTCTAGATTTGTTGGCAATGGAATTTTAGCAGTTTCTTGTGCATTTAGCCACCCAACCATAAGAGATAAGATGAGGCATAGATTTAATTTCTTGTTCATATTAATATTCACTTTAGTTTTTTTCAATCTTTATAATTAATGTCATTTATTACCATAAAACCCTAACATTAGTTGGCCACTGATTTATATCGGTATAAATGTCGTTTCCTTTTTTAAAGGAACTATTTTCCATAATAACATTGCATTTTAACAATCCCATATCGACTTCTTTATTATCGAAAACACTATTAATAACATAAGAATCGTTTACAGCACGCCACATAGCACCCCAAGTATTATTGACGATCTCACACCTATTTAATATGACTTTTTGAGGGGCATATTGAGGGTTTTCGGTATAATGATATTTGTCGTAATAATCTTCACAAGGAAACCATAACGCTACCCTATCACAGCCTGAAACATGGTATTTATGAAAAAACAGATATCCAGCTTCTTCATGGTCAGCTTGAATTCCATTTGTTTTGGTATCTTTTATGGTGCAACGTTGCGCCAAAACGTACTCGCAAGAGGTATATTTATTTCCTTTACCCATTACTGGAAACGACATATTACAATCGGACTGTAATATGTATTTATTATAAAGGAAATAGACATTATGATACAAACTCCCACCAGAGCCATTGTATTGAAAATTACAATTATCCATGATGATATGGTTGGTACGTTTCATGTGAACACCTTGTGCTGACCAATCCGTAACGTTAATATTTTGAAGCATTATTCGTGCATGTCTGCTTTCGTTTCTACCTCTAATTAGAATGCCATTTGCCTTCCCTTGTCGAGTCCCTTTTAATGTTAAATCTTTTATAACCAAGTCTGTTACTTGAGGTTTATCTTCAATATTAAAACCAGAGTCGTTCATTTCTGAACTTTTTAGAAGAATAGTTTTATCCCTTCCCTCTCCAACTAAAGTTAGATTACTTTTTAAAGTTATAGTCTGTGTTAATGTGTGTGTTCCTTTTTTTAGAAAAACAACACCACCACCTTTTGCATCTACTAAATCTATAGCGTTTTGAATGGATTCGCCCGGTTTTACTTTAATTACAAAATCTAAATTTTGCTTAGGATATTCAACATGTTTAAAATCATCACTCCATTTATCTGTCATTATGGAGTAGACTTCCTGCTCGATAACAACATCGTGATATTTAAATTTTTGTTTTTGAGCTATAGCAGAAAAGGCTACCAAAACCATGACCAACATTGAAACTAATTTTAATTTTCTAGGCATTTACTATTAATTTTCAGATTGACTAAATGAAGGTGGTGGCACTTTTACACCCCATTCTTTATTAGGCTGTTTCCCTAATTCCAGTTCTAAAACACCTCCCTTGGAGAAATCATCGTGATAAAACCAGCAATTATTTAAAGTGCTCTTATTTAATTCAGCGCCTTGAATGTAGATGTTTTCGGGTGAATTGTTAATGGTTTTAATTACAAATTTATCTCCGGAATAATAATCCTTATTTAGATGAATGGTAACTTCATCAAAAAGTGGACTTGTAATTTCATAATATGGTTTCACTGAAACTCCGCCATCAAACTCAAAAAGCCCCATGGCCATTAAAGTTCCTAGCGCCCCCATTTGCCCTTGGTCTTCATCACCGTTATAACCGCCATACGGGGAAATATCTCCATAAACCTCCTTAACTTTCCGCACCCATTTTTGGCTTAACCAAGGCGCACCCGAATAATTAAAAATATGCGCCATTCCTGTTCCTGGTTGATTACCATAATCAATCCAACTAGCAGCATGGTTTTTATTTGCCCCAACAAAATCTAGTTCCTCTCCTTTATGAAAGGATTCATCTAAAAAATTATTATACATATCTGCACCACCAAATAAACCAATTAAACCTTCCATATCTTGAGGTACATAATGGGTGTAAATGGCTGAATTACTTTCACAAAAACCACGGGAATTAAAACTTTTTGAAACCGGTTGAAAATCTTTTATCCAACTGCCATCAATTTCTTTAGGATGAATCATTTTGGTTTCAGGATTCCATAGGTTCTTATAATTTAAAGAACGCTTCATAAATAGATTATAATCGTCTTCCTTATTTAATACTTTTGATAATTGTGCCAAACACCAATCTTGATATGCATACTCCAAAGTCATGGATGCACCATCTAAATGTCCCCCTTTAGCTTCAATACCTTCTGGCACCCAACCTTGATCTATATAATACTGCATTCCACCACCAAATGCAGGAGAATTATGTTCGTAGCCAGCGTGGTCTCTAGAGCCACCTACAAATGCATTTTTCCGAAGGCCTTTATAAGCCTTTTCAATATCATAATTTTTAATGCCTTTATTATAGGCCGTGGCAAAAAAGGAAACCGATGGATCGCCAATCATAACAAAGGTGTAATTGCCTCCTGATGGCCCACGAGGAATGAGTCCGCCATTATCATACATATCGACCATGGTATTACAAAACCCATCCATAATTTCTGGATACACCATAGACCATAAAATGTTTAAAGACCAATGGCTACCCCACCAAGCATCAAAATTATAATGCGGGAATAATGGTTTTCCATTTGCATCTAAACTTACTGTTCGTGTTATTGGGTTTTCACCCGTCATATCGGTGTACTTGCCATCTACATCACTAATAATTCTGCGGCCTTGCAGTGCGTGCCATAAATCGGTGTAAAACTTAACTTGTTGTTTTTGCGTGCCACCTTTAATTTCAATTCTACTTAGCCAATCATTCCAAGTTTCTAAAGATTCGTTACGCACTTTATCAAAATCCCAATGACTAATTTCAGTTTCTAAATTTTTGCAAGCTTGTTCTACACTTACATAAGATATACCTACTTTCATGAGAACCTCGGCAGCATTCTTCTTATTGAAAATTAAACCTACGCCTGCATTTTCACCTTGAATGGTATCTGTTTCTTTTTCAAGCAATTCGTTATTTACCCAACCTTTAAAACTAGTAAAAGGCGTGTCTAGCTTTGCTACAAAATACACTGGCGTATCCTTAGGGCGACGGCCTGTAGCTTTAAGAACCTGTACGCCTGCAATTTCTGTATTACTAACTTTCCAGACTTTAGAAAACGTTGTTGGCCCGTGTGCTAAACGAGCTCCTATATCGAAAATGATTGCTTTTTCTTTATTTTTTGGAAATTTATATTTGTGAAACCCAACTCGGGTTGTTGATGTTAATTCGACTTCAATATCATAATCCTTTAAAACTATTTTATGATAACCTGGTTTAGCAATTTCGTCGTTATGAGTAAAGGCCGATTGATAACTATCCATCCCCAAATGTCCTTTAAAAACACCAGTTGTTGGCATAACCGCAATTCCTGCTAATTGCCATGCATGAATATGGCTGAACGAACGAATATATTTACTATCGTATAAGTACCCAGAACTCCATGTTTTAGCGGTATCGGTATCTGGACTCAGGTTAACCATCCCGAATGGACGACTTGCAGAACTAAAATAAAACCACCTAGAATTTACTGTATCTACAAACGGATTTACTAAATCTACTGGTTTTTGTTGTGCAAATACATGTGAAAACACGATTAAAAAATTTAGACAAATAAGTTGTTTTGCTATTTCTTTCATTTGCTTCACTATTTTAAAGATTAAAAACGATTTCTTAAGATTTAAGAAGCTCTTATTTTGCCACTGAAACTACACCGGCTCTAACCTCTTTTTGCCAGTTTTCTAGTTGAGCTAACATGTTTTTAACACGTTCTGGCTCGTTGGCCGATACATCTTGTTTTTCAGACACATCGTTCTTTAAATTGAACAGTTCGATAGATTCTTTACCTTCTGTTTGATTGGTTACAAGTTTCCATTCGCCATTTCTTATGGCCTTTTTACTTCCAAACACCCAATACAGGTTTCTATCAGCAAGATTGGTTTCATTAAGTAAATGTGATTTAAAATTAACGCCATCTATATTTTTACCAGAAGGTTTACCTCCTGCAAAATCGACTAAGGTTGGTAAAAAATCCATAGACAATACTGTGGCATTACTTACGGTGTTTGCCTTAATTTGATTTGGATAACTTATTATAGCAGGCACTCGATGTCCGCCCTCATAAACTGATGCTTTCGCAGCTCTAAGTACGCCATTATCGCCTCGACTTCCGGCAGCACCATTATCTGAACAAAAGATAATGATGGTGTTCTCGTTTAAATTTTCAGTATTTACAGTTTTCATGATTTTACCAATACCTTCATCCATGGTTTCAATCATACCAGTATAAATCGACTGAACACTATCTTTATCAACCTTTCTAATATATTTTTTGTTTCCTTCTTCTCTAACCGGTTTATCGTGTCGTCCTTGAATTGGATAATGCGGCGATTCTTGAGACAGGTATAAGAAAAATGGTTTCCCTGTTTTATTAGGGTTATTATTCTTGATATAATCAACACCGTAACTTGTTATTAAATCTGTAGTATATCCTTTTTCATCATCAATATTATTGCCTTTCCACCAATCAAGATAACCTTCTTGATCTATGTGTGAATGGTAATCAATATTACCACCTACAAAACCTGTAAACGTTTCGAAACCTTGATATGTTGGATTAAATTCTTCGGCATAGCCTAAATGCCATTTACCAAACATAGCTGTAGCATATCCAAGATTTTTTAATTCTTCGGCTAAAGTTGTTTCATCTAAACTCAAACCAACTTCTCTATGATTTGCCGCGGTAATAACACCCTCAACACCTGTACGTTGTTGATATTTTCCGGTCATTAAAGCGGCTCGAGTTGGACTACATACTGGCCCGTTTGAATGAAAATCTAAAAACTTAACCCCTTGCGATGCTAATTTATCAATATTTGGTGTGTTAATTTTTGTGCTTCCGTAGCATGACAATTCACCATAACCCAAATCGTCTGCCATAATTAAAATAATATTAGGCTTTATGTTTTTTTCGACCACTATTTCCTTTTCCTTTTCATTCTTTTTGCAAGAAATCATTAGCAATGAAACTCCTAAAATTAAATTAACGGAATACTTAAAATTCATAGATTTTTTCTTTTTTAAATTTTTACAAATCGCTTCAAAGTAACTTTGCGACAATAAGTATGCAATCTAATTTTTTAAATAAAATTTTTATATAAATTATAACCCACAGATTATAAATTATAGCTGTTTTTACGATGAGCCTATCTTTGCTTTTTATAATTATAGCAAATAACTTAATTACCAATAAAATTCAATATCGTTTCTATCTATTCAAACATAGGTGTATAAACAACGGTTATACTTCCTTTTTTAATAGGATCCACAAAGTCTACACCAATTCTAATAGCGTCCTTACCATTACGTAATGCTTTTACTGGAACAGGTTCTGGATTAATTTTTATTGCACCACCTTCACTTAAAATATTAACCTTTATTTTTTGATTTTTATTAGTTAAGGTTAGCGTGTTATTGTCTAGAATTTCATACTTGGAGAACGTCATGATTGTAGTACCAAATGTTACATTTTCTGAAGCTTCAAAATCATCTTTAATCCGAATGGTTCCTGCTCCTATTTTATCATTAATCATGGTTCGTTTTAATAATTTTAAAGCTGGTATTTCATAGGCTGGTTTTATATCCATTACAACCTCATCGCTATTCATTTTAAAATCGGTTTTTAAAACTTCGCCTTTAAACTCTCTACCGTTTGATTGTAATGTATTATTAATTCTTGGTACTGGATGCCCCCAAGAACTACGTGCTTTATTAGTTTTAGAAAATGACCCTGCAGTGTAAGATGGTGCTCCAATATCTCCAGTTATGTAGTCTTTTCCAAAAAGTATTGTATAGGTACCCACATCACTATGATTATGGTTTTCCGCATTGTGTCCTGCTTTTATAGCTATAGAAAATGGAATTTCTTGTTTTCCTCTGGAGATAATCATACCAGATGTATCGAAATAAGTTACATCTGGCAATACTTTAGTTTCGCTGGTATTTGAATTTGAAAAAATCTCCTCATGACTCCAAGCTATTAGTTGCTCAGAAGCTTCTTCAAACTTAAAATGATCTGATTTTAGAGCTTCATAATAGTAAGCCGATAGTGCGTAAGGGAAATTTCCTTTTTGATTTGCTGCTACAATATTTCCATCGGCAAATGGCGCATAATTTAAATTCTGAATTTCAAAATTCTCTGGAAAATTACCAACGTTTTTTAATTTTTCTGCGCTATTAAATTTAAACAAATCTATTTTACCATCGGTATAATCGTATATGGTTTGCGCCATATACAAATAATGACCAAAACCATAACTCCAATAGCCTATCCCTTCGGAACAATAGCCATCATCACCAAAACCACTTAAGTAAAATGTTGCGCTGTTTAGTGCAGAGCCTATAGCAACAATTCTATCATGCGAGTTTGTTGAATTTGCAATAGTTGAAAATATGGTACCACTGTTACACACCGAATTCCAGTTACTTGTACTTCTTATCCAACTATTTAATTTATTTTCACCCCTACAGCTTGCCAAATAAGAATCTGTAATTCGTTTTTGAACTAAGGATGAAGCTTCTATTTTAATCTGACTATTCAGTTTATCTCCTAAAAGAACAATTGCTAAAGTTAAATCGGTCCCGAATTTACGAGCACCCAAATCAATAGTGATGCTTTTTCCTTCTAGATTATTATTGGTTCTATTGTCATGGTTTGGATGTAACCATGATTTCATATCCATAATAGCTTGCATATAGACTTCAATTTGCGCTAAAAACCGACCTTTATTTTCAATACATTCAGCTAGGATAAAACGCTCTAGTCGATCCATTGTCCGGTAATAACGCGGTTTATAAATGCCTCGATTTCCTTCTTTGTTAGCTCTTCTGTATATCTCATCAGAAATTGGAACTTCAGGCGCTTTATCTAATAACGAACTAGCTTCTGCTAAATAATCTTCACCAGACTTAGATATTGCAATTTTATCCCAAAACACTCTGCTATTTATATTTGGTGCTGGTTGATAGGCTTCATTCGGAACAAATGCTTCAAGCATTTCTATTTGTTTTTCCGAAGGATATATTTTATCGTTATCGGCTAATGCCAAATATGAATTAATATCTAAAACTGATTCTTGTGCACTACTTTTACAACTGAATATTAACGCTATAAGAATTAATAAAAAATAAGATTGAATAATTTTTAAAAGTTTCATGTATATCATTTTAATTCATGAATTCTTCTGCTGGAATAATCTTGTCAAATTCTTTGATTTCTATATTTCTGTAATACACTTCTGCTGTTTCCGATTGAAAACCAATAATACCTTCACTAGGCGTTATATCAAAAGCCATATTTACTATATCGCCGTTTAATTTATGAATAGCATATTCGCCTCCCATAACAATAACTTCGCATACATTCCATTTATCGTTTAAAGCATTAAAATTGGTTGTTGATTTTCCAACATGCCACCAATCTCTCTTTTTTTCTGGGATACCGCCATCCTTTGGGTGTAAAAACGTTTTACCATCTTTAGTAGAATACCATTGGTAATCGGTTCCTCCTGGACGTATTAAATCTCCAGTATGGTTCTCATTTTTTATATGATTGTAATGGATTTGATACTCTATACCTGTTGGCCAAACTTTATCGTCTATAACATGATAATAAACACCAGCATCATACTGCCATTTATCAAAATTATTGGTTATTTTTTTGCCCCACTTATACTCAAACTTAAGGATATATTTACTATACTTTTTGTTGGTATAAAATAGACCATGGGTCCCGTTTTCTCCTGTTGCTAAATTTAAACTATCTGGCATATCTTTAAAAACATGTACCAATCCGTCCTCAATAGCATACACTTCTTTAGCCATTTCCTCGTCTCCATTTCTTAATTTAAGATGCCAACCATCCCAATTTTCACCATTAAAAATTTTTACAAATCCATCATTCGATGCTTTTTTATTTTCTTTTGATAAACTCCCACAGCTCAATAAAAAGCTTGTTATTAATGAGAACAGTAAAGCCGATCTTAATTTCATTTTTTTATATTTTTATGTTATAGTCAATACTAGGTAACGGTGTTATTCATTTTCTGAGTTAACGTCTACTACTTCCCCCTTGCTTTCTACCTCTAAATTTTCGGTACCTGAAAATTTCAACACCTTTGCAGTCGTTTCATTTTCAAGTTTAATATTAGTAGCATGCATGGTTGCTTTTGGGTTGTAATTGCCATAACCTTCCCATACGGAAAGTTTTATAACCATGTCTTCTGGAATAAAATCGTTATTGCTTGTTTTTATAACAATTTGATGTCCTGTTCCATTAATTTTAGCCAACATATTATTGGCCATACCGTTGCGACTATCTAGAATATTAATATCTACAGAAGCATTTTTAGCATTAGTATAAGGCACTCCAAAGGCTTCTCCATACTTGGCATTGGCACTACAATTAATAATAACATCTTCGTTACCAACATTAAAACCGGTGGTTACACAGTCGCGTACCTCACAATTTATAACTTTATCGCCAGACGTATTTAAACCTACACAAACACCTCTTCGCATTTGAAAAACAGAACAGTCTTTTACGGTTGTATTTTTTGTTTGATGCCCATTATATTCTGGATATAAACGTATGCCATCTTCACTTAAAGACACGATTTCTCCTGGTAAAATCTTTCCATCTAATCCAATAACAGTACCTTCTACATAGCCTTTTTTGTGCGGATGCCTTGGTTTCTGAGCATAAAAATCTCTATCGAACCCATAACCCGAAGTTTCAGCTAAAATGGCATCTGTTGTACGCAATAAACCATCTACATGACAATCTTCAATCAATGTGTTTTCGGCACCTTGCAGAAAGATAGCATGCCCCATAGCACGCATATGTACTTTACAACCAGTAAGAGTTACATTTTTAGCAGGGTAACCTACACGAATACCATTCATTTTTCTAACATCGCCACCGCCTAAGCCGTATAAATAACCATAGCCCCAAGGGTTTGAACCCGCAGTACGTACCTCAACATTTTTAAGTACTATATTTTCTCCTACAACATTAAATATTTTGTTTTTACTCTGCAATCCTGATGCATCGCCATAGGTTTCTATGTATAAACCTTCAAAAGTGGTATTGTTTCCTGAAATTTCGATGGCGCAGTACATGGCATTACCATCGTCGCTTTTTTCTAAATCTTTACGGCCGAAAAGTTTCGTATCTACCATGAACCGAGCACCAGTAAGATCAAAATGCGAATTATTTCCTGTAATTTCAATAAATCTGATTTTCTTAGCGTCGTCTATTTGATAATTTCCAGGAGCCAGTTTAATTTTTACATGGTCCTTGTCTATATATTTTTTAAATTCGGAAAGTGAGTTTACTGTTAAAAACTCATTTTGAACAGCTTCTTCTATAGCCTCAGTAACTTTATTATTTGCGTTTGCACAAGAGCTAAATAGAACAACAAATAAAAAAACGGATAAATATAATTTGGTTAAATTCATACAGGTATTATTTTTAATTTATAAAACTAATCAACATATAAAACCCTGAGTATAAATCAGGGTTCAATTTCTATAAATTATGAATACTTATGACTAAAATTACTGAAAAGACAATACAGTCAAATACACTTTCTTGATTTTATCTTTCAATTAATGTATTTAAATACGCAGGATAATTAGCGCCTTGACCGCCGCCTCTTGTTATAGAATCGCCAAAGCATATTATTTTTTGATTGGGATTTAGAAGGGCATTTTCCATTAAAAAACGATACACATGCTCTGCCATAAATCGGTAACCTAATGCCGTAGGATGCACGCCATCTTTTTTGCCACTATTCATTTCATTTCTTATCAATAAATCTTTATTGTGTACTGGTAAGTTTAAGGCTTTAAACTCGGCATTCAAATCGTAAAAACGAACATTATTTTCTGCTGCTAAAGTTTTAACAATGCTACCAACGGCATCTATTTTTTTATTTGGTGATTCTGAAAACAAGATTTTTTTATGTCGCGTATATAAATACAAACTATCGGCTGGAATAGGGCTCATTACCACCAACTTACTTACGTTAGATTTTATTTTTTTAATTAATGTCTCTAAGTTAGAAGTATAGGTTTTATAATCTATTAATTTTCTTGTATTCAGCATATCATTGGTGCCAACCATCATAATTACTAAATCTGGATTATGTTCTAAAACATCTTTATCTACACGTTTTAGCAAATCGTTCGTGTTATTTCCTCCAATTCCAGCATTAATTACTTTATTGTTTTTTTCCGAATTGGTAATCGTGCAATTAATTGATAAATCATTTAACTCAACTGGCATTTCGGTATAATTAAACAATTGGATATTTTCTGCACCTCCATAAGTACCATGTGATTTTTCGGGACTTCGATACCTGTGCACATCTCCCCAAAAGGATTCTCCAAAAACAATTGGAGACACAACGCTACGTTTTTTATTTTGATAATTACGAATGATTATATAATGGCCTGAACCGTTAATTTCAGCTAATCGCGAAACCTTATACTCACTTACCGTGTTTATTAACTGTAAATCGACTTTACAATTTTTAATTTTTTTATCTATAAAAGTAATAAGTGGCCCGTATAAAGCATCGCCTTTAGAGCTTTCAATAACACCCCCTGAATTTAACGAAAAGCCTTTTTCTTGACAGCCAATAGCCGTAGAACCTGTGATTTTCACAGGTGGTAAACTTGCGCTAAAATCAAATCCTGAACGCATATTTTTTACTGTACAATTAATAACCGTTATTCCTTTTGTTTTTCTTCCATTTAAACCACCAGCAGGATAAGCTCTAATCCCATCTTCAGATAATGACTTTATTTCGTTTGGTAATATTTTACCTGGAGGATAATCACTTTTAAAACCCGCATTAAAAGCTAAACCAGATGTTTCTGCTAGCATGTCGTTTGTTGCTCTCATTTTTCCTTCTACATAACAATCTTGTAAAAGTGTATTTACGGCACCTTGCATAAAAATGCCATGGCCATAAGCATGAGTAACAACTTTACACCCTAGTAATTTTGTATTTGTACCTTCAACCAATAAAACAGAATGTTTATGTAAAGGCGCTAATGCCTTTTTGCCTTTTCCTAACAAATGGCCATAACCGTATGGTGAAGAACCTTGTACGTATAAATCGGCATTTTTAATGGTATTATCATCACCCATAACACGTAGCATTTGCACACGATTTGCAGGAACGACATGACCTACATCTTTCCCTTTTAAACCTTCAATATAATTATTGTTTCCACTTACCAAAAACTCACTAAATTCGCTTTTAGCATAGTTTCTATGTAGTTCTCCATCAATATTTAAGCTTACACCTGTTAAAAAATATTGACTATTATTTCCTGAAAAATGAATTAAAGAACCGATACTAAAATCGCCTTTTCTTTTATTATTTTCTCCATATTTAAACACGCTTAGTTTTCCGATTTTAATGGAATTAATTGTGTATTCGCCGGGTTTCATTTTAACTAATACATTATCTTTTCCTGCGTATTTTGCAAGTTTTTCTACTGAATTTATAAAAATAGTATCGCTAACAATTTCTTCTGCTTGTGCTGAAAACACCGAAATCATTAACACTAATAAACTAATTGATTTTTTCATTTATTTTATTGTTTGAGAATTAGCTTTCTCAGAATTTACTAACTCACCGTTATTATACTCCTCGATTACTATTTGGATATTGTCTTCTTTAAAATTTTCAATAAAAATTATTTGTTTTCTTCCATCGTTTAAATAAACTATAAGTTCGTTTACATTTTTAGAATCTATTTTATTAATTGCCGATGGGCCTTTATAGGGTTCTATCACATTTAAAAACTGAGCTTCTTTGCCAACCAGCCTAACGCCATAGGTTGCACGATTTGGGTTGTTTCTAATATCTCTTTGTTTACCGCCATTTGGATAAGTTGCCGTAAGAACCTCTGTCTTTTTTGGCCAAATAGTGTGCACATCCAACTTCATTTCGCCTTCTTGAAACATTACTTTTGTTCCTTTTTTAGATTTATACCATTGGGCATTTGTAAAGTATTTGTATTGAGAATTTGAATCTTCGCTCAATTTTGGCAGTCTAGTACCTTTTGCTTTAGCGCCTTCAATAGACTGAAACCCTACTGGATGAATCATCCAATCGTAGGTATGGTTTTGAGCCCCTTTCATGTAATCTGCAATTACTACATAATCATTTGTAACAATTGATAATCTGCGTTGTAAAATAGGTTCAAAATCGGAATCATAGTCGAAGTCATTCCAAGGTGGGAAAATTTCTCTGTTAAATATAGGTATCCGTCTCCACCTGGCCTCAGTTTGTACTACCGTAGCTTGCATTAAATCACCTTTATAAAATAATATTTGCTCAGAAGGAACGGCCTCTTGCTGTAAACCATCAACCACCACCATGTTATGTGTTGCAGATGCTTGTACGCTCTCCTTGTATCCTGGATGACCATAACCAAACCAAACCATTTCTGTCCCAAAATACTTGTGTCCGTGTCTATTTAAGGCCGTCATTCCTGTTCGGTCTAAATGACCATGCCAGCCACCATGAGTTCCAAACTTAAAATAGGCCTGAATTTGATCTTCAGGATTTTCACTTTTTGGTTGCGAACGCAATGCTACTAAACCAACATTTGAGACAAATTCGGATTTTGAACGTGGATCTTTTACCTCTGGAAGCGATGGTACCCCATATAATAAAGATTCCCAGCTATCTCTTTCTGATTTACTTATCACCCATGCTAGATCATCTTCTTTAAAATGTCTGTATCCTAATTCATAAAACTCATGTGGTTTGGCAACGGTACCATCATTATTGGGAATTAAATTTGCATTTTCATCCATCATAGGAATATAGGCCATTACCATTTCTTTAAGTCCTCTGGTATTACTTCCGGTTGGTCCCCAAATGTCAAACTTCATTCCTGTAAAACCTTCTTTGGCATTTTCAAAATCTTTACTTTTAAATCGAACAGGAAATCGTGCATCATATAAGTTCCAACCAAAATTTTCAAAAGCTTGAGCTATAAGACTAAATCTTTCTGTAACCAAATAACAATATCCAGGAGTCCCTTCAAACCACCAACCATCTGGCATGATGCCTTTGGTCATTTGATCTACTAAACCTCCATCACTTTCAACAAAATGATTTAAAGTTGTAATATCTTGTAAAAAAAGCGATGTAATTACAGATCCTGCATTTGCACTAGCTTGATGATTCATAATACCAATAGGATCCATATGCGCCTTATCGAGTTCTAAATAAAAACGCATGGTTTTTTCTATGTTCTCACGGTCTTGTTTTGAAAAAACATCTTCTCCATACAAAACATCGCAAATAGCCGCTAAATACATAAAAAAGTTGCCCTCGTGTACTTGAACACCTGTTGTCGCTGCGCCAATAGAAAGATATCCTTTTTCTGGATCTGTAACTTCTTTTACCAAACGAACTACTTTATCTAAATAGGTTTGATTCCCAGTTAGTTTATAGGCCAAAAGCACTTTAAAAGCCTTTTCTGAATCTGCTGCTTGATAAGAAAGACTTTTCCATCTACGGGTATTTCTTGCCTTATCTACCACCTTTCTTTCCGGAACTTCATAGGTATTGGCAAATACTATAAGGTCATCTAAATTTTGTTTTGCCCAATCTGCATGTTTCACCTTTTCTTTAGCTTCTTCCAATATAACATCTGTAACAAAAAGAAAAGGGTGTGGTTTATAATGAACGGTGATAAACTCCAAAGTTTCAAATCTTTTATTGGCTTTATTTTCTATGACTAAAAAACTAGATTCTTGACCTCCAACAGGAATTCTATCGCTTACTTTTACTGAAAGTTCTCCTTTATAAACCTGATTTCCTTTTACAGAAACTACCGAATCCAACAAGGTTGCTTCACATGCTAAAGTGCGGGGGTTTTTAATGTAGACTCTGAAAGTCTGTTCTTCATTTGTGGCATTATTAATTTCAAATGCATACGCTATAGTTTCATTAGCCTTAGCTGCTTTTGAATGCTGATTACTACTTAAAATAGTATTTTCTCCTATTTCCGAAGCAAAAGCAGTTGTACTAAAAAATAAGCAAGCAATTACTAAATTTAGAATTCTCATACTTTAAAATAATTATAAAATATTTATAAAAAACGACATCATTAATGATGACTAGCCTAAATAAGCTCCATCCTCTATTAACTTTTTAGCTAATTTCTCATAATCCAAATCCTCAGGATTTACATGATTAACTACAGATAAGCCTGCCAATGTTCCTGCACCTTGACCAATAGCCATGGCAATAGGTGTAACGCGTAACCCTGCACTAGCATGGTGGTCGGCACCAATAGCTCTACCTGAAAGCACTAAATTATCAACCTCATTAGTTAATAATGAATCTTTAGGGATATAATACGCCCCTTCATCTTTTAAATGGACAGTATCTGTATCTCCACCGTCGGGAGAGTGAATATCTAATGGATAACCTCCTACAGCTATAGGGTCTTTAAAATGTACTTCGTTTACTAAATCTTCTGCACATAATACATATTTTGCATGTGGATGGCGAGACTCGCGAATTCCAATATGCGGTGCTGTACTTACAAAAGTGGCTTTTTCAAAACCTGGAGCATATTTTCTTAAGAAATTAAATATTTCGACACATTGCTTACGCCCCATAGTTTCGGCTTTACTTAAATCGAATGGATTTAAGGGGTCGAAACCAAGTACTCTTGAGGTGTTAAAAATAAACTCGCCTTGCGTATTCGTTTCAAAAAACAACACATTATCCCTTGGCACTGTAACCTCTCCTTTTGCTTTGGCTTCATTCCATAAATCATAGAAGCCCCAAGTAGAAATACGTGCCGTACGTTTTAAAATTTCAGACTTATCGTCGTCTCTTTCATCAGCATCAAACTGATCCCAATTGTTAACCATATATTCGATAAGCTTTTCTCTATCTACATTACCCACTTTTATATTTGTGGTCATTGGTTGCGATTTATTATCTTCTACTCTACCTTCAGTAAACGGTACTCCCGAAAGTTTTACTATTTCGCTATCGCCACTGGCATCAACAAAAACCTTTGCTGGTATTTCTTGAATACCACCTCTATTATGAATAAAAACAGATTTAATTTCTCTACCTTCTTTTGAAATATCAATTAAACGGGTATGGTATAAAATTTCGGCTCCCGCTTCAATAACCATATCTTCTAAAGTGACTTTCAACATTTCAGCATCAAAAGGAGTTACGGTTGAACAATACCCCGTTCCATCTAAAATATGCCCAGGACTTGCTCCTTTAGCTACCAACCTGCTTACCATTTCGTTTGGCGAACCGAAAACTAATTGTCTGCCAGCACGGTTATGGAAAGTCATCATGGGACCAACACCCATAGCTGTTAACGAACCTCCTAGAAAACCAAACTGCTCGATAAGTAACGTTTTTGCTCCCGTTTTTGCCGATGCAATAGCGGCATGACTACCTGAAACGCCTCCGCCTACTACAATTACGTCATAACCTTCTATTAATGTTGTATTAAATGTTTTCATCTTTCTTTTAACTTATTTATCTTATAATTTTTAAACTATTTCTGTTTTATTCTTTAACAATTTTGAATGTAATAAGGCAACTATAATAACCACTAAAGCACCAACAGGAAACCACCAAAAGAAGCTGATACCATCGTAGTGCATAAGCGCAATAATCACAATGGCTAAAATGGCTCCTATTAAAATTCCTGTAAATGTTCCTTTTCGCATTAGTGCTAAAAAGGCGATTCCAATTAAAGTACCATAAGCGTAACCCGGAACTTTAAACCCTAAGGCTAATAGGCCGCCATCTTGAAAAAAGCTGAATCCATACGCCAATAAAGCTAAAATAATTCCCCAAACGATAATGGCATTTTTTGAAATTTTAACCACTTTATTTTCGTCCATAGTTTTTAATTTAGGGAACACCAAAGTCCCAATTCCCATAACACTGGTTTGAGAAAGTGCTGTTAAAGCAGAATCTAAGGTTGAAATACCCGCCGCAAACATGGCCGCAATTATTAATCCTGAAATCCCATTTGGTAGTTCGTTAACCACATAATATGGGAAGATCCTATCTGGTTCTGAACTTATAGAAGCGTTTACCAAATCGGATAACGGGTTAATATCATAATAGGCTACCAAACCAATGCCAACGAAAGCCATAATCCAGGTTGTGGCAACACCAATTACTGAAAAAGCTACTGCTTTTCGGGCTTCTTTTAGGTTTTTACAGCATAATGCGCGTTGGGTTACTACTTGATCTACGGCATTGGAGCCAAACTCGAAAAAAGTACAGCCTAAAATACCAACCCACAAGGTATAGGTTTTATGTGGGTCTAAAGATAAATCCCAGAGCACTAGTTTTGCTTTTTCGTCTGCTATTGCCATCATCTCGCCAAAACCTCCAGGAATGTCACCAATTGCATAAAACAAAGCAAAAAAGGCCCCAAAAATAAAGATTATAAACTGAATAGCATCCGTCCAAACTACCGTAGTTATACCGCCTATGTAGGACCAAATAACAGCAAAAAGTGCAATAATTACAATACAAACCATGGTACTTTGTCCTGTAATAACACTGAGCACTAAAGCTGTCCCTAAGAGTCTTACACCTTGACTCATGGTAGCCCCAATCATAAAGAACGTTCGGGATAGTTGACTTGTTTTTACACCCAACCTATTTTGAATAAAATCATAAGGACTGAATACACCTTCTTCATAATATTCCTTAAGTAAAACATAAACAAACAGCACATTTCCTAATGCAAAACCAATGGTCATTTGTAAATAGGTCAAATTACCGTTCATGGAAAAAATAAAGGCTGGTACAGCAATAAATGTGGCAACACTAGTTTTTGTGGCTATTAGCGATAAGGAAACCGCCCACCAAGGCAAATTATTTCCGCCTTTAAAAAAAGCATCTAAGCCTTTATCTTTATTTTTAACTAACTCTCCAATAAGCGTCGTACCCAATAAAAATACAATTAGAATAATCCAATTTAATGTTGAAAAACTAGTGGAAGCTATTTCATTTCCATTTTGTGCAAACTGGAATAAGCCGAAAAATAATGCCATTATTAAAATTAAAAATTTCTTCATGATTTTATTTATAGTTTACAGTCTTTAAATTGATATCTAATTATTACTAAGACTTCTTATATTCTTCCATTTTTTTCAACCTCAACAAGGCTTCCATAAAATAATAATCCGCATAAATTATAGAGGCATCAATTTCAGAGTTTTTAGGATGATGACCTGTGGAATGTAATAACAAAGCTTGATTTTTTTGATTGCTCATATAGGCATCTGTGGATAAAATAGATATGAATCTTTTAGCTGCGTTGTAATATTTATTTTTCAAGGCATCATCTTTAACTAAAACAGCTAATTCGAGCATACCACATGCTGCGATAGCTGCTGCCGAAGCATCTTTTGGCGCATTAGGAACTTTAGGGTCGTCGAAATCCCAAAAAGGAATACCATCCACTGGTAAGCGTTCTAAATATTTATCGGCAAGATGAGTAGAAGTGTTTAAAAAATCTTCCCTTCCAGTTTCTCTATAAGAAAAAGCAAACCCATAAATACCCCAGGTTTGTCCACGCGCCCACATAGAATCATCGGCATAACCTTGATGCGCCACACCTCTTATAAAAGCTCCTGTTTTATCATCAAAAGAACCTAAATGATAGGCAGAATAATCTGGTCGAACTAAATTTTTCATAGTAACCTCTGCATGACTTTCGGCAATATCGTAAAGCGTTTTAGAACCTCCATTTTTGGCTGCCCAAAACAAGAGTTCAAGATTCATCATATTATCTATAATGGTGTTATGCGGGTATTGCGGTTTCATTGGCCAAGAATGAATAGAACCAACTATAGGATTGTAAAGCGTTGCTAAAGTATCGGCAGCTGCTAAGAGAACCTCTTTATAAGCCTCATTACCAGTAAGTCTGTAACCATTTCCATAACTACAATATACTTGAAAACCTATATCATGATCTAATGCAGATTTATAGGCTATCTTTTTAATCGGTATCGTAAATTTTTCTGCTTCCTTTTTAATAGATTCATCTCCTGAAGCTTCGTAAGCGTACCACAATACACCAGGCCAAAAACCACTACACCAATCTTTTACAGGAACAAGACTCCAATTTTTTTCATTATTTTCTATACTTCTAGGAAGTCGACTTGCTGACTTTAATGTTTTTACAGTTGCTTTCGTTTTTAAAACATTAGATTCTAGTGTTTTGTCAATATTTAAACTAGCCGTTTCTTTTTTTTCTGAAAAACAACTGGTTAACAAAATCACTATAAGCAAACCACTCCATACTTTTTTAGTACACTTCATTTTTTATTTGTTTTTGTTATTTAGCTCATAGCATTTCAAAAATTCTTGAGCAAATTTTACTATTTAAAGTCTTTAAAATTTTTAAACATCATTTTTTAAGGATTCCTATTAAATGCCTTTTCATCTAACTTATCATTCAACATTTGTTTTAATTCCTTTACAACTTCTGGATTTTCGTTAGCTATGTTAATAGTTTCATCTGGGTTATTAACATGGTCGTAAAGCTCTAAAGTTCCTCCCCTTTTTTCGGTAAAGCGGTATTTTGAAGTTCTTATAGTTGTTGCTCCTGAAGTATAAGCTACAGCTACTCTAGAATATACTTCCTTGTTTTTTATAACAGGTACTAACGACTTTCCATCCGCAAACTCTGGATTTGGTAAATTACACCATTCTGATAGCGTTGGAAAAACATCTAAACTTTCAACAATAGCATCTATTTCTTGTCCGTTTTCATTCATTTCGGGGTTGTAAATAATTAATGGCGATTGCAAAGATTCTTCAAACAAACTATGTTTACCCCAAATTGCGTGTTCTCCTAAATGCCATCCATGGTCGCCCCAAAGCACAACTATGGTGTTTTTATCTGCTCCTGTGTCTTTTAGCTTTTTTAAAATATCTCCAACATGCTTGTCTGCGTAACTCACACACGCTGCATAATAGCGTTTTAATTCCATGGCAAATTCATTGTCTGTTCTCGGATCCTTGCCATTACGATTGTACTTCATAAACTCACCTGATGGATGCCAAGTCGTTTCTCCTTCCGGTTTTTCTGGGTGTTGAATTTCAGAAATTTCCACACCTTCATACATATCTAAATACTTTTTTGGTACGCCGAAAGGTAAGTGTGGTTTTATTAAACCTATAGCTAAAAAGAAAGGCTTTTTGGCAGCTGCTAATTTTTCTATTTGATTTAATCCTTCTTTTGCAATTAATCCATCTGGGTAACTGGTATCTAAATCATCTACAGATTCCATAACATCGCGATGATCTGGAGTTCTTACTTGTCCATATGCCAACCCATGCATAGCACCTCTCGGCGTTTTCCAGCTTCCAACAGGCATGATATGTTTATTCCAAGCTCCTGGCATTTCAATAATGGAATCGTTATCCCAATTATCGCCTCCGCGACCTCCCGGATGATGCGACACTTTGCCCACAGAAACCGTTGTGTAACCATTTTGCTTAAACCATTCTGGCATACTTGGATCAAACTTTTTCGATGTTTGTAATTGATCTTCTGATCTCGAAAATAATGCCGCATTACTATCTCTTCTATACTGTAAACCATATTGCCCTGTTAAAAACGTATAACGTGATGGACCGCAACTTGGAGCATTTACAAAGTGATTGGTAAATTTCATCCCTTTGTTTGCCAAGGCATCTATATTTGGCGATTTAATATAATTGGCGCCAAAGGATTTTAATTCTGGTCGTAAATCATCGATACAAATAATTAATACATTTTTAGGAATTTCTTCCTCTTGCTTTTCACAAGAAAAAATGAAGAATACAAAAATTATTAAAACTTGATATCTCATAGTAACTAGCACTTTTTATTTTGTTAAACTACTATTATTACAAAGCATTTTTAATGGCGGCTTGCACCATTGGCTCCATAACATCGTAACCTGCAGCATTTGGATGCACTGTATCGCGACCTAAATTTTTTTTCAACCCTTTATTTTCGTTAACCATTGCCGTATAATAATCTAAATACACAACCTTGTTTTCTTTAGCATAAGCCTTAAGTAACGTATTTAATACAATAATTTTATCTGCTGGTTCCACTGATGGACTCCAGGAGTAACTTGATGCTGGCAATACCGAAGCTAAAACCACTTTTATGTTATTAGCTTTGGCTAATTCGACCATCGAAAAAATGTTTCCTGCTATACGCGCTATACTGATAGCGCCTCTGTTTCCTGCTATATCGTTTGTACCTGCCGAAATAACAACAACTTTTGGTTTTAACTCAATAACATCGGGTCTAAACCTTACTAACATTTGGCTACTTGTTTGCCCACTAACACCTCTGTTTACATAAGATGGATTTGCCTCAAAAAATTGCCCGTGGTCTCTAGTCCAATTATCAGTTATAGAATTCCCAATAAATACCACGCGTTGTTCTTTTTTAGCTGGTGCTTTTAATTGCGCATTGGCTTGTCTGTAACGGTTTAAATTCGCCCAATCTTCAGTTGGTGTTAATTGAATTTTCACAACTGTAGCAATACTATTTGGAGCTTCTTTAGGTAAAAACACCGTTAAATCGCCATCGACTAATTCTGTTTTCAATTTCTTCTCTCCATATTCTAAATAAGCCTTTCTAACTTTCATATTTTTATCTATTATGAGTTTTCCATCTGTTGGCCAATCATAAATATGCGCATAAACAACATCATCTTTTTTGGTGTAGCTTCCCCAACTCGGTTTTTCAAAAGGACTTTCGGTAGTGCCATTAAAAGCTTCTTCATTTGCTTTTTTCCACTCGGAAAGCTGTTCATTATCTGTTTTTATTGAGGTTTCTATATTTTCCTGAGCATAAACAAAACTTGCGTTAAAAAATGCAAATACTACAATTAGAATTAATTTATAGAATATTTTCATGTTCAATAATTTTAAGTGGTTTAGCTATTAAAAAAAAACATTGTAGCTAACTTTTAAGTTAACTACAATGTTCATTTTATTCTAATAAAGTTTATTAAATCTTTTTATAAAAAAACACATTATTTAGCTAACTCAATTTTAACAACAGACACAGGATAGTCTGGCGCCATAATAGGCACTTCAACTATTACTTCTCTAGAAGTTCCTAATGCTTTTAATTCGGTATCAGGATCGGTTAACATGGTTACTTTTTTAAACTTAACATCTTTGTTAAGCTTTAATAAACCATCTTTTGGCCAATCGAAAACATGAGCATATAACACTCCATCTTTTTCCGTGTAACGTCCCCATTTTGGTTTTTCGTAAGGACTAGCAGAAGCGCCATAAACAGATTCTCCATTTTTCTTTGTCCATTGTCCCATAGCCTCTAAACGACGAATACTTTCCGCTGGGAATCTTCCAAAGCCATCAGGTCCGATATTTAATAAAAAGTTACCTCCTTTAGAAACGATATCTACTAATTTTTCAATTAAATCCTCACTGCTTTTCCACTTATTATCAGCTGGTTTGTAACCCCAAGTACCATTCATAGTCATACAAGCTTCCCAATCAGAATCAATACCTGTATCTGGAATTTCTTGTTCTGGTGTTCCAAAATCTCCTGCAAACTGACCTGGTTTATTGTTCATTCCATCCATTCCTGTTCTACCTTTATCAACTCTATTATTTACAATAGTGTTAGGTTGAATATCACGAATAAAACTGTAAAGTTCTTTACCCATTTCGGTAGTATAATCTGAAATCCAATCGCCATCAAACCAAACTACACCAATATCTCCATAATTGGTTAAAAGTTCTTTTACCTGAGGTTTCATGTAGTTTTT
Source organism: Algibacter sp. AS12 (assembly GCF_046736315.1). Taxonomy (NCBI): domain Bacteria; kingdom Pseudomonadati; phylum Bacteroidota; class Flavobacteriia; order Flavobacteriales; family Flavobacteriaceae; genus Algibacter; species Algibacter sp. AS12. Next base: position 2,665,543 of record NZ_CP151841.1, on the reverse strand, counting down.
AAAATACTGAGGAAATTCCGGATTAACAACTGATGGATCATCATGTTGTGCAATATTATAATTAGGATATAGGTTTCCCTGAGCTTGTGGATGATGCCAATCTACAATTGAATAGTATAAACAAAACTTAATCCCTTGCTTTTTACAAGCTTCTGATAATTCTTTTACGATATCGCGTTTAAAAGGCGATGTATCCATTACATCATAATCCGATACTTTTGAGTCCCATAACCCAAAACCTTCATGATGTTTAGATGTTAGTACGATATACTTCATACCCGCATCTTTAGCCATACTTACCCAAGCATCGGCATCAAACAATACTGGATTAAACATTTCTGGAAATTTCTCGTATTCTTCTACCGTATAATCTAATTTATCCATTGCCCATTCTGCGCCACCACCAGCTATTTTTGTGCCACGTTCGCCTCCAATAATAGAATATGCACCCCAATGGATAAACATTCCAAATTTAGAGTCGCGCCACCATTCCATACGCTCGTCATCAGATAATTTTTTCTTGCTAGAGCTTTGTGCAAACCCTACATTGGCGTTTAAGGCAACGACTAATGCCACAAGCAGTATTTTTTTTAAAGTTTTCATTTTCATTTATTTAGTATTAATAGTTAATTTCTTTCCTGATTTATAGGTATCTAAACTGTTTTGCATTTGTTTTACTACTTCTGGATACTGGTTATACAGATTATGAGTCTGTGAAATATCTTCTTCAAGGTTATAAAGTTGACCTACTGGTGCATCCCTCTTTATTTTACCATTTTCGATATCACTATTAATTTCTCCTGCAAAAGTTATTGCTGCGGGCCCTCCAAACCCATGTGTACCCTGTTTACTTGAAGAGAAACCACCTCCACCTTGTCCGCCTATATAAAGCCATTTTCCTTTACGTAAAGCGAGATGTGATTTTTTTTGAGGCGCTAATAACACTTCATTTCTTAATTGCTTATTAGTTCGCCCCATAATTGCTGGCAACATATTTTTACTATCCTTCCCTTGTCCTTCTTCCAGTTCTTGTCCTGTAAGCGCTGAAAAAGAGGCTAACATATCAACATTACAAATCAACTGATTAGAAACTTCGGATGCCTTTATTTTATTTGGCCAATGTGTAATAAATGGTATACGATGACCACCCTCCCAAGCATCAAACTTAAAACCTAATAAATCACCATTCAATCGGTGCCCATCTTTCCATGCCTCTTGACCTGTGGCATTAAACATACCTCCGTTATCACTAGTAAATATAACTAAAGTGTTTTCTGCTACGCCCATTTCTTCAAGAGTTTGCATAACTTCGCCAACAATCCAATCTAATTCATGAACATAATCGCCATATAAACCACTTTCACTTGTTCCTATAAATTGTGGTGCTGGCGTAAAAGGATGGTGGATATTGGTTGTTGCAAAATACATAAAGAAAGGGTTTTCTTTTTGCGATTTCATCCAACTAACAGCCTTATCTTTTAAATGAGTTCCTACTTGATTATCTACATATAACTCGTGTGCTTTATCTGCACCTCCAATAGCACCTAAATGCATTTTTTCAAAAACCTTTTTTGTTTTGGCTTTTTGTCCATAAACAAAAGGGTCATCTTCTGTAAACCCCACAACATCATGATTTTCAACATATACAAAAGGTGGATGACTATTTACAACGGGTACTCCGTAATAATAATCAAAACCAAGTTCGTTAGGTCCAGGAGCTAGAGGTTTATTCCAATCTACAGGCTCTGTAGTTCCAAAACCAAGATGCCACTTTCCTATACAAGCCGTTGCATAACCAGCCTTTTTGAGTAAGGAAGCTATTGTTTCTTTTTGAGTATCAATAACTAACTTATTTTTAAGAAAAACAGGGCTATTCAAGTTTCCGTGTCTTACAGGATATTCTCCAGTAAGTAATGCATAACGCGATGGTGTACAAACTGCCGATGCAGCATGTGCATCTGTAAACATTCTGCCCTCTTCAGCTAATTTATCGATATTCGGGGTATTAAGTTTAGTCGCTCCAAAACAACTTAAATCACCATAACCAAGGTCGTCTGCATTAATTAAAACAATATTGGGAAACTCTTGTATTTCTTGAAAAGCAAAAGATAATTGGCTCAAAATTGAGATAAAACAAAGTATTAGTACGTGCTTACTGTTAATCATTATATTATTTTTTCGCTTTAACCTTATTTAGTGTTAATAGTTAATGTTTTTTCTGATTGGTTTCTCATGATTACCAAATCTAATTTATCTGATTTATTTTCCCCATTAATTCTGAAAAAATCTTTTACAGTAGCTACTTGTTCTCCTGAAGCTTCAAGAATAACATCGCCCTTTTTTATACCATCGTTTTTTACGGCAGGGCTACCTTTCCAAATTCCTAAAACAATAACACCTTCTGCGGTATTTAAACCGTAAGCTGATTGTTCTTGCTCTGAGTCTACACTTTTCAACTGGTTTCTTAACCAAGCTACAACTGGATTATTTCTAATTCCCGAAGGGTCTTTAATTTTAGGAATTTCTGGTGTTTTCGCTATTTTTTTTAATGATTCTTTTTGAACTCCAAATTGATCCATTGGAAAATTCTTGAATCCTAATTTTAAAGCTGGCGAATTTTTAGAGACTGTAAAATCTAACTGCTCAGGATTTACAAACAAAGGATCACCATAGGCACTATGTTTATCTCGATTGTAAATTTGTGGTTTCATCATAGCTGCCTCATTAGGAAATAAGTTATAATCTAAATCTTTACCCCAACCCAACAAACCAACATCTTGATAAGTATCGCCAACAATATTATGTTTAAATACATCTTCACTATTCGCAAACCAAACATGCGGATGCAGCGAATTATTAACCATAATATTATTTTCTGCCACACGATTAAAACCTTCACGCAATTTTAATCCGCTATTTAGCATTAAATTATTATAAATATGATAGTTTGAAGACCCATCGTCCAAATCGACATCCCAACCATGGTCGCAACGAAAACGGTTGTTCCTAATAATAGTTGTTTTTATAGCATCCCACTTAAACATATCTGGAATAGCAGTTGTAAGGCTGTCCATTTTACCACGCTTAGGGTGCCAAAAACGATCGCGACCCCATGAGTTAAATGAGCCATGATCGCTAGTTTCTAAAACGGTATTAAACACATCGTTAAATTCTAAAATATGTCCGCCCCAAGTACCATCGCCAATATTAATACCAGCTCTAGGCACATTGTATATACTGTTATGGCGTACAGTAATATCCATAGCCATTGAAATTTGTACACCTGCGGTTTGCTTTTCAATACGACCTATTCTATAAATTAGGTTGTTATCTACTAAACATTCGCGAGGAAATAATTCGTTTTTTGGTCCATGTACGGTATCCATATCTTTAAAATGAACAAATTGTCCATAATTAAAGGATGGTGATCTCACCGCCGAAGGGTCACCAATAAAAGATACGGCGCTACCTCCACAATTGTATATATGGTTACCTTCTACTACCAAATCTTTATTGTATTTGCTAGCCATTATAACGTTTCCACCTAAATTGGTGAATACACTATTTTCAACTTTACAGTTCTCGGTGCCTTCAAAAAACAAAACAGCTCCTCTGTAGATTGTCCAATCGCTGCGTAACAACGGTTCAAAATTTTCCATGAAAGTGCGTTGGGTATTTTCGAAAGTGATATTGCTAATTGTAACATTTTTAACCGGGGTATCTAAACTACCAACTACTTGAATTAAATCTTTTAAAACTGCTACTTCAATGTGATCTTCATTTACATTTACACCTTCTGCAGGCCAGTAGTATAGCTTATTAGTATCTCTATTTAAGAACCATTCACCAGGACTATCCAATTCTTCAAAAACATTTTCAACCATACGGTATTCTTTGTGTGGTTTAGACCCTCTGTTGTTTTGATGACCACCTTTTAAAATTGGCGTTCCATCTGCATTTACACCTGTAATTTCAAAATGAAATCCGCCCCATCTTCCACTGTGTAAGGCATGTAAAAATGCGCCTTTAGGATTTCCCCAAGAAGCAACACGTTCTTTTGAAATTGCATCGGCAGCATAACCTTGCCAGTAATGCCCGTTTTCATCATAATTAGGGTAACGTGCTAAAATTTGAGCCTTCCCATTAACAATTAATTGATCGAAATCTAATGAGTTATCAACTGGAGTTACAAAAACATTCTCGTTAAATTTTGTCCATTTCGAATCTAAAACTACCGAACCTTTTACATGCACTTCCGAAGCATCGGTACCTACAATAGAAATACCACTTAAAGAAGCCGGAATTTCAATAGCTTGGGTTAGATAATAATCTCCTGGCAAAACATTAATTATTACTTCAGCATCTGAATTATTCGATTTTAGCTCTTTTGCTTTATTGACAGCCTGATTAATACTAGAAAACGGTTTCGCTTTAGAGCCATCGTTTGCCGATGTTCCATTAACAGAAACATAAATTTCAATGGGTTTTATGTTTGCAGCACATGCTAATACAAACGTGAATAGAAACAGAAGTAAAATGTTATTTTTCATAATTTAATTTGGTGATGCTTTTTATTTTAGTGTTGCGTTTCCTTTTAAATACCCTAAAGATTGTAAAAACTTATCGGCAGCTATATTGGTTTCTTTATAATATTTTGGCCCTTCTTTTTTCCATTGATTGAAAAACCCATGTTCTTGACCTTCATAGATTATTAGTTCGCAACGGCTACCTACGGCTTCCATTCTAGCTTTATAATCTTGAGCTGTAGCCACAGGAATATATTTGTCTTTAGTTCCTAATAAAAACAATGTTGGTGGCGCTCCTTTTGCAATATTATGCAATGGCGAAATTTCCAAATATCTATCTCCAACACGCTCGTAACCATAGCCATTTTCACTATTATCAATTACTGGATTATACAGTATTAGCGCGTTTGCTTTTGGACTTACAGACAAATCATCGGTAGCTTCGTTTAACCCAGAAAGCAATGTTGTTGCCGCTGCTAAATGTCCTCCTGCAGACCCACCAGAAGCCACTATTTTATTGGTATCTACCCCAAATTCTTTAGCATGATTTTTTAAATACCGCATAGCCGATTTAACATCTTTAACCGCGTCAAAAGGTGATGTATTATGCCTGTTTTTTACCCGATAATCTACCACTGCAGTAACCATACCACGAGAAGCAAAATATTTCGATTGGTCTTCAAATTGCGAAATACTACCACCATTCCATCCGCCACCAAAGAAGAACACTATTGTTGGATATTTTTTAGATTTTTTAAACTTTTCAGGAAAATAAACACGTAACATTAACGAGTCGTTATTTACAACTTTATAAATTACATCCTTGCTTGCTGGTATCTCAATTTTTTGAGCTTTCCATGAAACAAAAACTACTAAAACTAAAAGACTAAATACAATATTTTTAAATGTCATTTGTTAAACTGTTTTTAATTTTCAGAAAATATAATTTCTACTTTATCATAAGCTTTTTCCAACTTAAACACCAATTGATTACTGTTATTTCTGTTTACAGTCCCTTTTCTTTTTCCCACAATAATATTATCTTGGTACAAGTTTAATTCAGCTGGTGCTCTACCTTTTTCAAAAGGCATATTTAATGTAACCGCTTCATTGTTTTGCAACACATAGCCTTGATTTGTTTTTTCGATAGAAATTGTAACCGGATTACCCGACGATACAATATCCCAACCATTATGTTCGTATTTAAACATACCTGAAAGAAACATAAACTCAAGATTTTCTTTTGAATATCGCCCTATTGATAACAATCCGCGTTGAAAAAACCTTCCTTTTTTCACAACATCACCATTAGAAGCATTTAAAACAATATTATCTGTTATTTTATCTGATTGTTCAACAGTAATAATTTGTGTATTTGGATACTCCTCCAATGCCGAAAATGACACATTTTTAATTGCATTATTTTGGCCTTCCATAAACGGATTAAACACTACTGCAAACGGATTAATCCAAGCTGCCTCTTCGCGCTTTAAGATTAAAGTTGGAAGTGGTTTATCTAAAACTTCACTTGGTGCGGTTCCTTTTGACAAGGCATTCGACTTTGGCGACTCCACATTATAAATGCTTTGGTTGTCACTTCCTTTTACCCAAAGTTTCATATAATTATTTGGCTGATTTTCACTTTTTAAGGTGAATAAGGCCGCAACATCATCTGATGTTTGGGTTTTAACTTTTTTGTTAAAAAAATCGTAGGCTTTTAAATCGCCTTTATCTGAGCTTAAATCTTTGGTTGCACTTAACTTTAAATCGCGTCCTTGTTTATTGAACAGCTTTAAAGACTGACCAAGATTACGATATATATATTCATGCTTTTGTTTTCCTGGTATTTGCTTTTTAGATCGGAACACATCCACAATATATTTTTGAGCTGTATTAGATTGTATAATAGCCGTAAAACGCTGTTGATCGGATCTCGTTTTAGGCTCCACAAAAGATACTTTGGAGAACGTTATTTTATCGAAATTAGTTTTTTTACCCGATTTTGGATAGGCATTATCTAACACAAACGGATTGTACGAACGCATATTAGCGTAATCCGATTTACCATCTACAACAACAGTGTTATGGGCAGGCATTCTTGCATAATAATTTCTAAATGTAGGATGCCAATAACTTGGTCCTTTGCCCGAATCTGGTCCTAAAACATAGTTGTTTGCAAACAGCTCCATAGAAATACCATTTGCATGTGTGTGGTTGCCATAAGATGCCGCTGTAGATACCATTACAGCATCACTTTCCGCTCCCATTCTTTGGTTAAACATGCTCACATTAGAAGCATAAAATGTTGGAGACGTTAAGTCTTTTATACTCACATTTTGAACATCACCTTGAGCCAAATCATCCACATAGAAAAACAATTCGAAATAATCATTAGCGTGACGTGTATATAACTTATCATCTATAATTTGATTCAACAAGCCAGAAATTAAAGCTTCTTTTTCTTTTAAATCGTACTTTCTGTAATTGGCAATTAAAAGCTCAAAATTTTCTGGAGGTAAAATTTTATGATTTGCATCCCCAAAACCTACTGTATATCCCGAAGGAAACAAATATTGAAAGGATGCCAATGCAGCTTTTTCAACTATAGGATAATTTAAAAACTCATTATTATTTGTAGCATGGTCCAAAAGCGTAAAAATGCGCAAAAGTGTTGTTATTACATGTACCGAATAGGATGATGATTCTGGCCATATCCCATTTTCATGATCATAAACCAAAAGCGATTCTTTAATAGCCAATTGCCTGTCTGTAGATGTATTAAAGGTATGATCTAGAAAATACTCTTGTCCTTTACCGTTGCTATATTTTGAATTGCTTTCTAAAACTAAAGCGATATAAGTTAAAAAACGTGCTTGAAATAAATTCCAGTTATTATCTGGAATGCCTTTTTCTATAATTTGATCGCCCCATTTTTGAAAAACCGCCACCGCATGCTCTAAATTGGTATTATTTTCTTGAAAGTAATTATATAAAAAATCGTAAGCTGTTACTAATGACACTACAATACCTTCATGAATAACCTCAAACGTTGCTAAACCCGAAATATGTTGCTGATTCGATTTTTTTAAATCGATTGGTGCATCGCGATAAAACATACCATCCATATATGTTAAAAAAACAGGTGCTGCAAAATCGGCATATTTTTTATCGTTAGTAAGCCAATATAAAAATGCCGCATCTTGAGCTAAGTTCATTATTTGCTCATTCAATTTTTCAATAGCAAAACCAGCTTTTGATGGATGAATCCATTCTTTTTTACCTGTTTCTTTATGTTCTAAATACAATCCTCTTGGATCATCAGAATATGGTTCCACCTCTTCTAGTTTTGGGCGTTTATAATCGGTTGCCCAATCGCGAGTTCCGGAGTATCGTACAGTAGCAACTGGAGCAGAACCTTCGGAATGTGAAAAATCGCCACCTTTTAAATAGACTTTATCATGTTTGGTATTCCAATTCATCTGTAATCTGGATACCAACCAAGTTGGATCTTTTGCTACAAATTCTAAGTACTTTACTAGATTTTGTTTCTTCTTTTCAACTAAAGCTTTTTTCCAACTAACAGTTTCTAAAGTATTTAAAAAATCGGCTTTTGTTTCATTATTCACGTAAATTCTCGGGTGATTTTCAGCTTGCGCTATTGCAAAAAGTGTCACCATTAAGAAACAAACCGATATATATATTTTAATTACTCCTTTTTTCATTATTTATTTTATTTCAATATGATATCCAGCCGGAAATTGTTTCTTCTTCATGGTTTTAGTTTGAATAAATACCGGTTTATCTGAAGAATAGAAATAGCTTCCATTTTCAAATTTCAAGTTAGCCGAAACGGGTCCGTTTACCCCTTCAATACTAAAATCACCATTTTGAAGTAATTTACCTTTTCCTAAATATAAATATTCAAACGTTCCATTTTTTTCTGAAGCTACAGCAAAAGTTCCTTGAAATTTTAATGCTTTTGAAGGTTTAAAAACTTTGTGCTCCGTAGTACTGAAAATATATTGCGTGCTGTTTTTAGATACTACTTTTAAACTAACCAAATCTGTAAACTCGCCTACTTTTGAAATAGATTCGATAGATTTTTTACCTGTTTCATAAGATTCAAAAACAGACACAAATGGATGTTCTTTTCCATTAATTCCGTCTTGACGAATAATTAATGTTGGCGTAGTTTCTGGACTTTTATTGACTTGTCCTGGGGTAATATCGCTTCTTAAAGTGGTGGGTGGTGCATCAACACCATACAATGATCTTTTATCTTGCCCCATCATCCACATATTAATATGTAAAGCTGGTGAAACATTATTAATGTCCCAAGTAGCATTAAAATCTTCTGTAAAATCTATCTTTTTTTGATTTTTGAAGAAGCTATAATTTTTATCATATGTTGTACCTAAATCGTTAACCGATTTTAATTCTAAAGGCTCATTTGAAGCATTCTTAACCGTAACACGATTCCCTAAATTATGATGAATATAATCGTTGTCTTGTTGATCTGAACGAAACACATCCACATAATATCCTGTTGTTTCCGAAGTACGAATCATGGCAACTAAACGACGTTTTTCTTCAGCTGAAACATCGGAAAACGACACCTTACTGGAAGTTACATAACTATTATACAAACTAGCTTCCGTATCTACCGATGGATCCATAGCGTTGATAGTAATATCTCCAGAGTTATAGCCAGGAACAATGGTATTAGACCCTGTGATACCACGATGATAGCCAGCATCGGGAGACCAATACGATTCGTAAGCCGAAGCATCGGGTGATAAGACCCAACCTTTGCCATAAAATTGCATTGCTAGTCCGTTTTTTGCTAAGTGCGACTGATGTCTACCACCGTACAACGTAAACATTAACCCGTTGTCTTCATCGTTTCCATTTTTCATGATAATATGTCTGTGAAACGGTGAATATGCGGTTTGACTAAAAGGTAAATCACTTCCAGATTCTGGTAAAGGCTGATTGAAAACAATACCTGTCCAATCCGATGTGGTTCTATCATATTGCCCAGAAGCTATATTTTTACGAATTACCGTCGCCATTTTTTTAGCCGTTTCAGTATCACCTTCCCAAGTGGAATAGGTTAACAACGACTCGAAAGCCGACATGTTTGCGGGACCGCCACGCATATCGCCGAAAACCACCAAATTTCCACGTGCATCCAACCAACCTAAATTAGCTAACGATGCCTTGCTAATTATTGGGTTATCGCCTAATGTATTGACTCCAGCTTTGTACAATTTAACCCCCATATCTAAAACAAAAGGAATCATACTTGATGCATAACCCGGAGATTCTGGCCATAAACCTGTTGTTTTATTGTAATTCGCCATAATTTCGGGAAGACCTGCATAATGCTTCCCCGATTTTTCGGTGTAAAAGGGTATATAATATTCTTGTCCTTTGCCATCTTCATAAAAGCTATTTGGCTCCAAAACGAGCATGCTTCCCAATATATTTTTATAACGATTAACGTTCCAATTTCCTTTTTTTCCACCTCTTACTAAACCAATTTCTATAAAACGTTTAAAAACGGTTCCTGCAACATCAACTGTTTTTTTATTGATGGTTGTTAAATGGGCATGTGGATGTTCATTTAAATAATCATAAAGAAAATCGTAAGTAATTGCCATAGGTATTTGTCTGTCATCATGAATCACTTCATAATCGTAATACCCCAAAATCCCTCCTGGTTTAAATCCTCCAGGACCTCCAGCCGATTCTTTAGGGTCTAAAGGCGGTTGCATGTAATACGTGCCTAACATCCATGTCCAAAAAATATCGGATGAAAATTTTGCATATTTTTCCTCCTGAGTCAGATAATAAGCAAAAGCAGATTTTTCAGCTAGTTTTAATATTTCCATATTGTTCTGACGCACCATATGTCCCGTTTCTTTATACGGAATAACAACAGGAGTTTTATCTGCGCTAGAACGACTAATCCCTAACATATCACCAGTTTCATTGTATGGAAGCCTGTCTTCTAGAGGAACGTTTAAATAGTCATTCCATCTTCGCATTCCAGGTAAGCGCACGGTTGGTACAGGTGCATTACCCTCTCCATAATCCCAATCTTGTTTTTTGATATAACATTGGGTATACCTTTCACCATCTTTCCAATACATGGCCAAACGAGACACGATCCATTCTGGATCTGTAACATGACGATTTACATGAGTATCAATTTCTGTTAACAGATTATTCCACGACGCTTTTGCCCAAGCTTCCGTTTCAATTTTCTCTAATAACTGTGTACGATCATTTTCCGCAGCATATAACCTCGGGTGCTTTTCAGAATTTTGAGCACGTGTAAAAAACGTTACTAAAAGCAACCCTATTATAAATATTCTTTGTTTTTTTAAACTCATTTTAGTCTTTACAATTATTAATGAAGCGGAACCGTTTCAATATCTGGATTATTCTTAGCTTCAAGGTATTTTTTTAATATCTCTTGATCTAATTGAGAGCTATCGCCGTAATACTCGCGCATATCTTTAAGTTGTTGTTTTAATGTTACAACTACATTAGCATAAGCAGGATCGTTAATAACATTCTTCATTTCTTGAGGATCTTTTTTACGATCGTATAATTCCCATTCATCCACATCATAATAAAAATGCGCTAATTTATAATCTTGAGTAATGATAGCGTAATGCCTTTTCACCATGTGAATTCCTGGATATTCGTAATAGTGGTAATACACAGCATCCCTAGTCCACTCTTCATCGTTTCCTAATAATAATGGAATTAAACTTTCACCTTGCATATCGCTTGGCGCTTCAATATGAGCTGCTTCTAAAATAGTTTGTGCAAAATCTAAATTCTGAACCATTTCGGTATTAGTCGTTCCAGGCGTAATTACGTTTGGCCATTTAATTAAAAGGGGGGTTTTAAAAGATTCGTCGTAAACAAAGCGTTTATCGAACCAACCGTGTTCTCCTAAATAAAACCCTTGATCGGAGGTGTAAATGATAATCGTGTTTTCATCTAAACCAGTATCCTCCAAATAATCTAATAAACGCCCCACATTTTCATCAACAGATGCAATACAACCTAAATAATCTTGCATATAACGTTGGTAACGCCATTTCATTAATTCAGTGTCGTTCATGGTTGGATACTTTGTTTTAAACTCTTCCATCATCGGTCTGTAAACAGAATCCCAAACGGCTCTTTGCTCAGCATTCATAGCTCCAACTTCACGCTCAAAAGCTTCTAAATCCCAGCCCGACATATCTTTAATGCCCAACTCTTTCATAATTTCTGGATACATTTTAGAATCTCCAGCCCAGTTCATATGGGTTAATAAATTCATTTCTGCAGTTTTGGCAGCCGTTCCACGACCTTCGTAATCATCAAATAAGGTTTCTGGCTCTACAAAAGTTTTCTTGGTATATTCTTTAAAATGACGAGGTGCAGGCAACCATTCTCTATGTGGTGCTTTTTGCATAGAAAACATTAAAAATGGTTGTTCACTATTTTTATTCTCTTCTAGCCATTCTAAAGTCATATCCATAATAATATCGGTTACATAACCTTCAACCATAATTTGACCATCATTGGTGTTAAAAATAGGATTGTAATAGCGGCCTTGACCTGGTAAAATCTTAAATTCATCAACGCCTTTCGGATTGTTTCCGAAGTGTAATTTCCCAAACATGGCTGTTTTATAGCCCGCTTCCTGCATGATTTGAGGAAACGTTACTTGAGACTCATCAAAAGGAAAAACATTATCCACTTTTCCATGAATATGCGTGTGCTTACCAGTTAAAATAGTTGCTCTAGACGGTGCACAAATGGAATTTGACACACAGGCGTTGGTGAATTTAATTCCTTCATCCGCAATGCGATCTATATTTGGAGTTTCAATTAAATGATTACTGTATGCGCTAATGGCCTGATAGGCATGATCGTCGGACATCATAAAAATAATGTTCGGACGCTTTGCTGGTAATTCTTTTTTAACGCTAGCAACTTCTTTGTTTTCTTTCGATTTACAGGACACTATGCCTGCTAAAAAGAAAACAGTTAAAAATTTTAAAATAGTTAGATTTTTCATAATTATATTATAATGATAATTTTTAATTAGATATTTAAAATAACAACGGCTAATGAATTACTTGGGATTTCAACTTTTATACCTTCGCCATTTTCTATTTGACACTCATAAGCCTGTGCTTTATCTTTAGTATTTTGAATAAGTATATAAATTTTTCCTTCGTACTTTATTGAAATTAAATCTGCTCTAGAAAAGTTAGCAATTCTTTTAGCTCCTGGTACCAAATACAGACTCATAAAACCAATAACAGCATAATCTGGATTATAAGTTACTTGTTTTGTATTTCGATCTATATTAATTAATGAATTTTGCTTCCAGTCCCAACCACTTTCAGTTGTTTCATTCAAAATCATATTCCAATAGCAATAATTAGGAACCCCTCTATTTATGTAGTTGGCAATCTCTCTTAATCGATTTGATGCCTGTTTCCAATTGTTTTTTCCATCATCGCAATTTCCTTCGGTATGCATTAAGTTCACTTCTGGAAAAACATCTTTGGTTTGCTGAATATAAATTCCGCTGGTATATTGAATACCTATACCATCATACAAGTTTCTATAATCTTCATTAGCTGCAATTTCAAGAGCATCTAAACGTCCGTAGGATCTAAAGGTTCCTGCCCAAATTTCAGTGTCGATATTATCTTTTTCAAATTGAGGACGTAAATATGATTTTACTAATTTGTTCATTTGAGCTACCGACATATCATTTGAAGGATATTTAGTGTTGGCATCATTTTCATTTTGAATAATTAAGCGATCAACATCGATTCCTTTTTGAGCATAAGCTTGGATATATTTTGAAAAATAAAGTGCATAAGCCTCATAAATTTTAGGCTCATCTTTTAATTTGTTCTTCTCAGGAAATTCTTCACCTCTATCCATTAAACCTGAATACTTCATCCATGCCGGTGGACTCCAAGGCGAGGCAAATAATTTCAAATCTGGATTGGCTTTAAATGCTTTTTGAAGATATGGAATAACCGTAGTTTCTTCTCTTTCAATTGAAAAATGCTTCATTTTAAAATCGTCTGCTTTTTCAGCATAACTATACGCATCAATTCCAAAATCACTAGCTCCTACCGCTGTTCTATTGAAAACAAGTGCAGCTCCTTGGTTTAAACCAAAAAGATTCGTAATAACTTGATCTTGTAATTCTTGCGGAAGCGACATCAAGGCTTCTCCTCCAATTTCGTTAAAAGCACCACCAAAACCTTCCAATGTTTGAAACTCAACATTTGGATATAATTTTATTTTATTCTTTCGATGGATAGATGCTTCTATATCCTGTTCTACTGTTTTATTTATAATAATTTTACCATTTGGTACATCTCCCGATAGTTTAATAGCATGTACTTCTACATTATTTTGAGACCATACGATACCCATTGATAACAAACAGAAAAGAAGTATTAATGACTTTTTCATAATTGCTTATTTTTTAATTATTTGAACAGCAAAACCATTGTTACTATTAAGTTTTATATTAAGTTTTGAGGTATTTGTAATTTGAATAGTTTCAATTTTAACTTGGGTTCTTGTTTTCACGGTTTCATCATCTGTATATACTTTAGCTGTATATTTAGTATCTGGCTCTAAAAACTCAAAGTCGACTTGCACTTCGCGTTCTGTAGTTCCGTTAATACCACCAACAAACCAATCGGCACCACTTTTTCTAGCAATAACACCTAATTCTCCAATTTCAGCAACCAATACTTTAGTTTCATCCCAAGTAGTTGGCACATTGCTAAAGAACTCTAATTCTGGCTCGTTACCAATGGTATTGGTATTTCCCCAAAGACCATCTTTTTTTATTGGAGCAGCAGGAGCTTTATCGTACCAGTATAAAAATTGCAACGGACTAAAAATACACACCGTTTTTGCTAATTGAGAAGCATGTGAGCCCATTCTATCTACGCGTTTATTATAATAACACACCGTATTATCAGCAGCTCCAGCCAACATTCTTGTAAACATGGTTATTAAGGTATGTTGGTTAGGTACCGTTTCTTCATCACCACGGATTCCTTCTTGGGTAAGTAAATTTGGATAGGTTCTAGAAAATCCAGTTGGCCTGTATTCATCATGAATATCTATAACCAAATTATACTTTGCTGCTTTTTTTACGGCTTCGTGCATCCAAGCAGTGGCATCTTGATCACCCACTCTTACAAAACCATATTTTACACCAGAAACACCCCATTTTTTAAGCGTAGGAAATACCTCATCAACCTTACCTTCTAAGGCTCTTCGGTTTATATACAGCATCACTTTTACACCTTTTTCTTTGGCATACTTACAAATCGCTTCAATATCAAAAGGACCTTTGGAACGTTTAGGATCTAGAGTAACGGTAGTAGCATTAGAAGCATTATCCATTTCGTTACCATACCAACCAGCATCAAAATACACGTACTGCATATTATGGCTCGCTACAAAATCAATGGCCGCAAAACCGCCCTTAGTTGTTAAGGTTGTTTCTCGTAGCACTTTCCCTGGTTCTACCCAAGAATCGTCAATTGCTGAAGGCGGATTTAAGTTTTGAATGATGTAATTATTTTCCAATAATTCACCATAACTTTCACCCATCATAACGACACGCCATGGTGATTGAAACGGTAGTGTTTTATTTACTTTTGTTCCTTTTATTTTTCTTTCGGCAATTACAGCGCCAGTTATGGTATCTTGTTTTTGCTCTCCCGTTTTTCCATCCAAAGATGATACAATACTGTATTTTGAAGCATGGCCTTTAGTAAAGCTCAAACGTGCATAATCTACTAATTGCGCTTCGGCTAATGCTATTTTAATGCTATCACTAATTTCTATTAATAACGGACGTTCTGCGCCTTTTTGTAAAGCGGTAATAGATTTTTTTTTATATTCTCCCTGAGCGGTTAACACACCTTTTTCGCGTTTTGGAGTTGACCAAACTGGGTAATCTTCAGAAAAATTATAATGAATATTTTCACTTAAACCAATATCCTTTATATTGTTTTGTTCTGGCACTTCATAAGCAAAAGCAACGCCTTCATTATAAGCTCTAGCAATTATATTTAGTTTAGCTTCACCTTGCGTTAAATAAATTTTTATTTGATTGTAATGATCTGGAATGGTGCTTAACTCGCTAAACCTTGAAGTCCATTTTGAACTATTCGAAGTATTTTCAACCTTTTCTACTAAAACTTTGCCCGAAAAATTAAGTTCTTCTGAAAGTAATTCTAAAACCGATGTTTGAATAACTTCCTGATTATTATAAAAAACTGAAAAACTTATATCGTTTTGATTTTCACCTTGCAAAAACATTATTTTTTTAGACGCATCTGGTGATGATAATTGGATAGTTTCATTTTGTTTACAGCCATTAAATAGCAACAAAACGACGACTAAACTATATGCTTGAAAAAAACGTTTCATGTTTATTCTTTAGTTATGATTGAAATATTTTGAAAATCGGTTGGCAACACTTTAAACTGAACCACTTTTTTATCATTTACTGTAAGCCTATTTCCTTGTACTTGTTGAAAACCCATATTTAAAACTACATCACCATTTTTATAAACATCTGGAACGCTTAGTAAGATAGGGTCATTACAAGTTAGCTTGAACTGCTCACCAGTAACCAGAGTAGCTGAACTTGATTGTTTTCCCAATATTTCGATGCTATACCCTTTATAGCTTATGCCTTGCCCTGCACCAATAAAAAGTGTGGTTTGCTGCGTGGTTTGGATTAACACACCATAAGTACCCGTAAAATCAATATTATTATGACTAAAAGAATCTTTAATGTCTGATGAAAAAACAAAATCAGTTCTATCCCCTTTACTTTCAATTTGTATACCAACAAAACTTGTTGTTTTATTTTCAACTTCAAATGTTTTTATTGAAGTAATTATCTCTGGTCTCTCTCTTGTTGAAGGTTCGTAAACTGCCACAAAAGGCTTATTCCATGCTTCTCCATATTGCCTCACTACGGTGGTTAGCAATGGAGCTTTTTCAATAGCTTCAGGAAGTATTTTTCGGAACGCTTCGGAATGCGGCGATTTCACCTTAAAAAGTTCTCGGTTTTCATTCCCATTCATCCACATATTCATAATTACTTTTTCATTATCGATTGATAAAGTATACCTGCCTTTAAATGGTGTTTTTATTTTAGTTGAGGTTTCATCGAACAAAAAATCGTAAGCCTTTATGTTTCCCGATTTCGAAGTTAATTTTGATGACGTTTGAAATTTTAAAGGTTGGTTATTGCTTATTTCAAAATCTAATTCTTGTCCTAAATTATGATAGAAATAATCGTGATATTTAGCTTTTCCTTCTTTCTGTTTCGATCTAAAAATATCGATATAATAGCCTGAAGTTTCCCCCGTTCGAATAATACTCATTATCCTATTTTGGTCTGAATCTGTGCTAGGTTCATGAAAATACACATCGGAAAAATTGATGTTTGGGTAAAATCCTGATTTTTTTTCTGAAGCTGGATACAATGCATTCACCTGAAACGGATAATAACTACGCATTTTATTATACTGCGATTTCCCGTTTACCGAAACCGTGTTGTGTGCTGGAAATTGCGAATAATAATTACGATAATCGTCTCGATAATAACTAGAACCACGACCACCTTCGGGTGCTAAAACATAACCTTTTCCGTAAAGTTCCATAGCAATTCCGTTGGAATGTGCATGATTTCCAACAGAACCCACTTGCGAAATCATGAGTCCGTTTTCTTCATGCATACCGTTTCGCATGGCTATCCAACTTACGTTTGGTGCATAAAATGATGCTGTAGTATAATCTGAAATATTTGCCGCTTCAATAGTCGCGTCTAAATTTACTTTAGTGTTATATAGCAAAGCTTTAAAAGCATCTTTTGGTTTACTTGTTTTTAGTAAATCTTCTTTATTTTTTAGCATATAAAGCATACTAGAAAACTTTTCTTCCTGTGCTTTTTTATTAAATTTTCGAGCATTACTAACCAAATCTAAAAACGGTTGCGTTTTTAATTCGCCATAATGCGAATCGCCAAAAGCAACAATAAGTTTGTTTGGATATAAATATTGCGGCATAACGGCAACAGCCTTTGGTATTACAGGCATATTTGGCATAATATCAACCTCCAGAGCATCTTGAATAACGCCAGATAAATGCGTAAAACCTTCGGCTACACTTAAGGCATATCCGGAACTTTCGTTCCAAATACCATTTTGTTGGTCGTAACCATAACTCAACACATCGTTAACCGACCATTGTCTAGCTTCTGATTGGTTAAATACGCGGTTTAAATAGTATTGACAACCTTTTCCATCGCTATAAACTAAATTGTTATCTAGAGTTAAAGCAATTTCAATAACTTTATTGGCTTGGTGTAAATTCCAATTGTTATCTGGCACACCGTTTTTAATAATAATTTCGGCTAACTTCTTTAAAGACGTGGTATAAATAGCGTTTTTACTTTGATGATTCTTTTGAATGTAATCATATAAAAAATCGTAACATTCGGCCAATTCATCAACTATATTTTCTTTAATAACTTGAAAAGACGTTAATCCAATGACGTTTTGAACATTACCTTCTTCTAAATCGACAGGTTCGTTTCTATAATACAAACCAGTCATATACACATCGAATAAGTGAAGTGCTAATTTTGCGTAGTCTTCATCCTTTTCAATAAAATAAACCAAAGCGGCATCACGAGCAATTTTCATGATATTTTCGTTGATATTTTCTATTACTCTACCGGTTTTGGAAGGCTTTACCCATTCCCAAGTATTGGTGTTTTTATTTTGTAAAAAGAGACCGCGTTTATCTTCCAAATACGGTTTTACATTTTCTAGTTTAGGTGTTTTATAATCGGTTACGTAATCGCGCTGCCCTGTAAAACGAACAGTAGGCACAGATGCTTTTCCAGTAGCATGTGAGTAAAACGAACCTTTTACAAACACGTTAGTGGCATGACTTTCCCAATACATTTGAAAACGTGAAGACAACCACTCTGGCTCGTTATTATATTGCTTTACGTATTTTGAAACGTTATTTTTAAAAGTTTCATACGATACTTTCACAGCACTTGACTTTTGAATTTGAGACCACACATCTTCGCGACTAACTTCCGATGGGATTAAACGTGGGTGTGCTTTTATAATTTCCTTAGGAAATATAAATTGCGCATGCCCATTTTTACTTAATATGATGCTAATGCCAAAAATTAATAATGCCATTTTTTTTATCATAATCCTAATCTTCTCTAACCCAAATATGACTTTCGTCTTGCAAGTTTTTATATTCTAATTCTAAAGCTTTTTTCATGTTTTGAAAAACCTCTGGCTTACTAATAGACAAATCTGCCGACTCACTAATATCTGCTTTCAAATTGAACAGTACATGGTTTACTAATTTGGCATTTTTAACTAGAGCTTCATTACCATCATAAAGGTTATGTATGTTTGGTAATGGTTTTCCATCGGCTTCAATACTTGCCATAATTTTCCAATCGCCTTTTCGCATAGCCACTTTTCTTTCATTTAAAGCATCGTAAAATGCCCAAATTAATGGGGTTTCTCTTTTAAATTCACCGTTTTCTAAAAGTGAGACAAACGATTCGCCATCAAGATTTATATTTGGCAATTTCGCTCCGGATAATTCTGCGAAAGTTGGTAGATAATCTAAAGCCGAAACTACACTATTAGTTGTTCCGTTATGAATATCTTTTCCTATCCAATTGATGATTCCTGGTACTCTAAAGCCCGCTTCGTTAGTCCAAAGTTTCATACCTTTTAATGCACCTGGAGTACCATAAGAATGTTTCGCTCTGCTATAACGCATAAAAGTTTCTGGACCATTATCTGAACTGAATACGATTAATGTATTATCTATGTTCTTAGATTCAAAATACTCTACTAAGCGACCAACAGCAATATCTACATTTTCTACATTAGCGAAATATTCAGCTTGCTGTAAATTCTCTGAAAGTGGTAAATATTTTTGAACCAAATCTTCTGGTGAAGCAATAGGTTCATGCGGTTCGTGGAAAGTAACTTCTAGGAAAAATGGATTATCATCTTTTTTATTATCTAACCAATTGATAGCCTCGGTAACAATAATTTGGCTACTAAACCCTTCAATCTCTCCAACTTTTTCTCTATTTCTAATAAAGTTTTTAGGGTTTTTATGGCTTGGAGCTGCATTGTTGTGCGTTGCAAACCAGTGGTCGAAACCAAAATCGTCTGGTTGTGGTTGTTCATCAGAATTAAATCGTGAGCTACAGTGCCATTTCCCTACTAAACAAGTGGCGTAACCAACAGATTTCAACATAGCAGGAATGGTTTGTTCGTGCGCTTGAAGGTGCACTAAATCTCTATTATCGGGACTCTTTTTAAGTCCGGGTATAAAATCGTAAATCCCCGCTTTATTTGGGCTTCTTCCGGTTAATAGTCCCGCACGCGAAGGCGAACACACTGGTGCTGTTGAATAGAAATCGGTTAGCTTAATTCCTGTTTCTGCTAACTTATCTAAATTAGGTGTTTTAATAATTGGGTGTCCAAAAGAAGATAAATCGCCGTAACCTAGATCGTCGCACAGTAAAACAACAATATTAGGTTTACTATTTACTAAGGATGAAGTACTTGTTTTAACCTCTTGTGTTTCCTTATTTTCGCTTGTATTGTTTTTACAAGACAAACAAGACAAGGCTATTAAAGAAAAAAGATAAACTGTTTTAAAATTCATTGGTTTGAATTATTTTATTTTTTAAAAAAATCGTTAAAAAACACCATATGGTATTTTATAGAATTAGCCCAATATTGATTAGTATGACCTCCAGGGCGCTCAATATAATCATGCGGAATATTACGTTCTACAAGTTTTTTATGAAGTCTTACATTGGCATCATAAAAAAAATCGTCTACACCACAATCGAATAGAAATTTTAGATTCTTCCCGTTTAGCAAATGCACTAAATTAATTACGGTGTTTTCCTCCCAATTATCCGGGTTTTCGGCATACACCCCCAAACGATCTGCAATATCCCAACGCAATGGAAATGGTCTAATATCAACTCCTCCACTCATACTTGCAGCTACTCCAAAAACATCAGGATGCTTAAATGCTAAATATAAAGCACCATGTCCGCCCATACTAAAACCAGAAATGGCTCTATTGTTTTTATAGGCAATGGTATTGTACTTGCTATCTACCTCTGTAATAAGCTCGTTTGAAATGTATGTTTCATAACGCATACTCTCATCTACAGGGCTATCAAAATACCAACTGGTTTTATCCCCATCCGGACAAATGATGATTACATTATAAGTATCGGCATATTTTTTAATTTGAGGTGCTTTACCTAACCACGCTTTATGATTACCTCCTGCACCATGTAGCAAATACACCACAGCTAAAGGTTCTCCTTTTTTGGAATAAGCGTCTGGTGTTATTACCACATTTTTTATAGTCTTATTCATGGATTTACTATACACCGTAAGGGTATCAACCTTAGAGGCATATAACTGAATAGACCAACAAAAAACAAGAATTACACCTACTACTTTCTTCATCATTCTAAAAACCTTATTATTTTTTTATCATAATATCTTCTAACTCTTCCAAAGTTTTCCCTTTAGTTTCTGGCATCATAAAGGCTACAAATAACAATTGTAAAACCATCATTCCTGCAAATACTAAAAACACCAAGCCACCACCTACTAATTTTAATAGTAAAGGAAATACCGATGGAATAATGGCTGCTAACACCCAGTGCGTAGAACTACCAAAAGCTTGCCCTGAAGCCCTTAAGTGATTCGGGAAAATTTCTGAAATAAACACCCAAATTACAGCCCCTTGACCAACAGCATGCGCCGCTATAAATAAAAACAAGAAAAATGGCACTGCCATACCTGTCCACTCTAATAAGAATGCCGCAGATAAAAGCCCTAATGAGGTAATGTAAGCTACCGAACCAATATACATTAAAGTTTTTCGTCCTAATTTATCAATTAAAAAGACACCTAATAATGTAAAAACAAGATTGGTAACCCCTAAACCTATACTATTTAATAATGCTGTACTTTCTCCTAAACCTGCAGCTTCGAAAATACGAGGCGCATAATATAATACGGCATTAATTCCTGAAAACTGGTTGAAAAAAGCAATTAAAAAAGCTAATATTAAAGGGAATCTATATTTTTTTATGAATATGGTTTCAGACTTATCACTTTTTTCTGAATGCGAATTAAATTCTCTTACTTGCTCATCAACATTGGCTTCTGGATCTATAATTTGCAAGACCTCTCTAGCTTCAGCTTCTCTAGATTGTGATAATAACCATCTTGGGCTTTTTGGAAGTTTTAAAGCAAACAACACATATAAAACTGCTGGAATAGCTTCTACACCAAGCATCCATCGCCATGCATTCTCACCAATATCACTTAATAGGTAATTGGATAAATAAGCAATCATAATACCAAAAACAATATTAAATTGGTACATAGCCACTAAACGCCCTCTGTCTTTTGCCGGTGCAATTTCAGAAATATAAGCAGGTGCAGCAATGGTAGATGCTCCAACTCCTAAACCACCAATAAAACGCGCAAAAGCAAATACGTATGGATCGTTTGCAAAAGCAGAACCAATTGCAGAAACGGCAAATAAAACACCTATAACTATTAAGGTATTTTTACGTCCAAATTTATTAGTCGGGATACCACCAAAAATAGCCCCAACAACGGTACCCCAAAGTGCCATACCCATAACTACTGCGCCATGAAAAGCTTCAGATGAACCCCAAAGTGCTTGTAATTTTTTATCGGCACCTGAAATTACTACAACATCAAACCCAAATAAAAACCCTGCTAAAGCAGCAGTAATGGACCATAATAATATTTTTTTATTCATTTTAAAAAGTGTTAGTTAGATTATTTAATTGGTTTAATTTCTAATTAGTTTAATGGAATAACCATATTCCATGTTTTTGTTCCGTTTCCAAAACCACCAGGACCATCCATAGTAGCAAAGAAAATATGTGTAGGCTTTCCGTTTTCCACAAATACAAACGGACGTTCTAATTGACCTTGCTTAATTGTTTTACCGTTATTCCATTTTACTAATTTTGTATACGCTCTAGGGTTGTCATCAACTACCCAATGAATACCATCTTGGGAATGCGCTAAAAGTCCGTCCCCTTTTCCTCCGGTAATTAATCCGCGTTGATCTTTAGCTACCAAGTGAAACCCCTTATCATCACTCCATAAATGCGGATCTTCCACTTCGCCTAAATGTTCCATAGAAAATAAAGGTTTTGTTCCTATTACAGTATATTCACCATCGAAGGCAGGCGCAGTAGCTACACCAATACTCATATCACTGTGTTTTATACCATCTTCTTGATAACTTCTTCCTTTAAAAAGCAATACTACCGAACCATCTTCTTTAATTAAAGGCGAAGGGTTTGAGGTTAAAAAGCTGTAATAACTATCTGGTTTAACATCTAAAACTGGAGTATCTAATCGTTTCCATGGACCATAAGGACTTTTAGAGGTTGCAACACCTACGCGTTTTTGCCAACGTGCGGCTATGCACCATTTGCTACTTAAATTAAAATCTTCAATATTATTTAGGGTGACTTCCTCAAACGGATGCGAAGACCCCATGTAATATAAAATGTAAGTGTCATTATACTTTACAATTTTAGGATTATGACACGAGCGTCCATCCCAAAATTGTGCGCCACGACTTCCTAAAGCGACATCTTGAAATTTATACGGCCCTTCGGGTGTGTTTGATGTGGCATGAACAATTTCTGAGGCTACCATCCAACCTGGATGAAAAGGTAAAAACTTTGGCCAACGCGATGCATACATATGATACTGCCCATTGTCGCCCTTAATTACCGAACTCCCCCAAACCCAATAATCGTCCATTTGTAAACCACCATTTATTGGCGCTTCTTCCAAATTATCAAAAATTGAATTCTGTGCCGTTGCACAAGAAAACACTGCGAAAAAGAATATAATTAGATATCTCATTTTTTAAGTAATACTTAATTTTTGTTTGGTATTAACTTTACATCTTTCAAGTTAATGGCTTGCCATTTTCCGGCTACTGGCATTAAAGAAAACTCATAACTACCAGCTTTATCAACTTTAACCTCTCCTAAATTAGTGGTTTTAAATCGCTTTGGATTATTACCCGTTACTGGAATTTTAATTACCTTTTTTTCTCCGTTAAAATTAATTTCAATTTCGGTTTCTTTTGCTCCTGAATATCCAAGTTGGACATTAAAAGTCCCTGGTTTATCTAAAACGAACGACCAATAAACTCTGGCGGTTTCGCTATCCCAACTTCCAACACAATCTAGATGATCGTTATACAGCGCTCCTGGGCCTTGTAAATTTTCATATTGCGCTCTAAAAGCAGGTAATACAGCTACACCGTCTTCATTTTGTCCTAATGGTTGAATTGGTAAAGCATTAGGCATTGCTTTTAATTTTAATACAATTACCGAAGCCACACTATCTGGCGCTTTTCCTGTTAAATGTACTTGAATACCTTCATCTAAAGTTTTAGTATTAAACGTTCTGTTGTTATCTGTTAATAAATAGCAAGATTCTACATTGTTTTTAAGGCGGATAGGTAAAGTAGCGCCATCTTCCCAATTGTAAACATGTAAATATAACAGCCCTTTATTATCAACTGTTTTCATGGTGATTCTCCCCCAATCTGGTTCTGTACTTGTAGGACTTGCTTGTGTTCCGTAGATGGCTTCGCTATTTTTATCCATCCACTTTCCAATTGCTCGCATACGCTCTACAGCTTCAGGTTTTAAAACCCCTTCGTTGGTTGGACTAACATTAAGCAAATAATTTCCGCCTTTACTGCTTTGATCTATTAAATTGCGAATTAAATTAGGAATAGATTTAAAATTATTATCATCGCTACGGTACCCCCAACTACCACTTACAGGTTGACATAACTCCCAATATCTTGCTTCTGGTTGATGTCTTGGTCCGTTTCTTTCAAAGGTTTTATGATCTCCAGGGTAATCATCACCTAAACGGTCGTTTGTAATTATTCGAGGTTGTAATGCTGTTGTAATGTGATGTAAACTATCTACCACAGATTTGGTCATGGCTCTTGGTGTATCCCACCAAAAAATAGCGATTGGTCCATATTCGGTAAGCAATTGTTTTACTTCTGGAAGTGCTTTTTCGAAAACATACTCATCGCTACTTACGCGTTTTAATGTTTTATCCCAACTATTTCCCATGCCTCCTGGGTGATGCCAGTCTTGTGCTTGCGAATAGTAAAAACCAAATTTAAGACCTTGTTTTTGACACTCTTTAGCCAATTCTTTTAAAACATCGCGCTTAAAAGGTGTGGCATCCACTATATTATAATCTGTTGCTTTAGAGTCGAACATAGAAAACCCATCATGATGTTTGGCTGTAATAACCATATATTTCATTCCGGCTTGTTTTGCTAGAGCCACAAATTCTTCAGCATCAAATTTTTCTGGATTGAATTGATCGGCATATTTTTCGTATTCAGCAATTGGAATTTTGCCTTTGTTCATAATCCATTCCGCACTATTCGATACTGCTTTTCCTTTGTAAAAACCAGCAGGAACGGTATAAATACCCCAATGAATAAACATGCCAAAACGAGCTTCTTCCCACCATTGCATACGTTCTGCATCAGTAATTTGTTGTACACTATAATCTGTTTCAGCCTTTGCTAATTTATCTTCTTTTTGTCCGCATGCAAAATTCAGCATCAAAACCATAAGTAAGCTCCAAACCCCTATTTTTTTCATGTTTTTATATTTTTGTTCTTTTAATACCATCTTTTTAAGCTCTCTCTTCAGATTTAAAACGCACTGTTTTCAGTTAGTTACATCGAAAAAATTATATAGATACAATAATAAAAATTATAGATTTTGTAGTATATAAATCATTGACCATAGATTATAAACCATTGCTCATTTGTTATATCTGCCCAACAATTCAGCATTTTAAGGGCGTTAAAGCTTTTATTGCGGGCTAATAAAGTACTTTATTAATGAAAAATTAATGCTTTAATTATATCACTTATTAATAGCATTTTCCGGTTGAACTAATCCTTTAATTCTAGACTCTTTTTAAAACAGAAACCATAATTCAAAAAAAAATACCGACTTTAGAATTTCTCTAAAACCGGTATTAATCTTTATTTTTAATGATCGCACTTACACTTAACTGAGCAATACTATTTACCCTTGTATTACTTCATTACAACAGCACTATTAGCCTTATTAAGTTTATTTAAACGTACTAATGCTTCCATATAGTAATAATCAGCATATACGATAGGCACATCAATTTCTGAGTTTTTAGGGTAATGCCCTGTAGAATGCAATAACAAAGCTTGATTAACATCGCCACTTAAATACTCCTTAGATGATAATGCTTCAACATAACTTGTAGCAGCATCAATGTATTTTTTCTTTAACGCCTCATCTTTAACTAAACCAGCCAATTCGTACATACCACATGCTACAACAGCTGCTGCAGATGCATCTCTTGGTGCGTTAGGAATTTTAGGATCATCAAAATCCCAAAATGGAATCTTATCTTCTGGTAAACGTTCCATATAATGGTCTGCTAAACGAATTGCAGTATCTAAAAATGCTTTATCTCCAGTTTCTCTATATGCCACGGCAAATCCGTATACTCCCCATCCTTGACCTCTAGCCCACATAGACTCGGTAGCATATCCTTGATGTGTGTAACCTCTTAAAAACTCGCCAGTTTCCTCATCAAAAGAACCTACGTGATATACAGCATCATCCTTACGAACAATATGCTGCATTGTTTTTTCGGCATGACTTTTAGCAAGATCATAAAGTTTTTGATCACCTCCATTTTTAGCTGCCCAGAAAAGCAACTCTAAATTCATCATATTATCTATGATGGTGTTATACTTAAACTTATGTTTTTGACTAGGCCATGATAAAATAGTTCCTACAGTTGGATTATATAACGTAGCTAATGTATCGGCTGCAGCTAATAAAATTTCTTTGTATTCCTCATTTCCTGTTAATCTATACCCATTACCATAGCTACAATAAACCATAAACCCAATATCATGATTATCGGCAGGTGTATAAGCTATTGTTTTAAGCGGTGCCGTAAATTTCTCTGCTTGCACCTTAATTTGCTCATCTCCAGAAGCCTCATATGCATACCATAACGCCCCAGGCCAGAACCCACTACACCAATCGGTAACGCCAACAAAATCCCAATCTGTTTTATTCTTTTTTACATTTCTCGGAAAACTATCGAAATTAGCTAAACTAGCAGCAACTTCTTTCATTTTAGTAGCATTCTGTTGTAATACTTTATCTGAATTAAACACTGCACTATCAGTCGTTAACACTTCCTTTTTTGTAGAATTACAAGCAAGCATTAAAAATAACACTAAAACTAAAACTGGTTTGGTTATACTCATTACATTTTCTTTTTAAACTTAATAAACTATGGGATAAATATTATTTAATATTAATTAAATATAAAATTTAACAGCACTACAACCATTGTAATACTTGAAGTACAATTTTAGGAATTAAAGATTATACTGTTATTAAATTATCATCCAAAATCTATAAACTATCGCTCATTTACACTTAAAACAAGTTATCACAAGGCTTTTAAGATAAAAGCCGATTGTAAATTTAAAAATATTACAACTAAAAGTAGTAAATTTTTCTTCACCATTATTTTTAATTAAACACATGGCAACACCCAAAAACACCGTTGTAAATACGTAAACTAACATAATAACTGTATTCAGAATAACTTCATGAATATAACCTACGAAAACCGCCATTTTTTTTGAAACTAATAAGAAATAAACTTGATTTCACCCCTCAAAGACCCGTATTATAGACAAAAAGGCTTATAATTTATACTGATTGCACATTGAATTATATTAAGACACCTGTAGTCTAAATATATTTACAGTGTAATTAATTGTTGATGTAATGCTAGAGATTGCATCATTATCTAAAGCAATTAAATATTAAAATTTGAGTTAGTTAGTTTTAGTTTTTCTATTATAAGCAGTTATAGTTTCTATAGCTGCTTATTTTTTTTGTAGCTGCTTCATACTCTACTTTGACGAAACAGAACAAATACAGCTAATTAAAAGCCTTCTATTAGCCATTATTAACTCCGTATTCTACATCTAACAACACCTTTATCATAACAAAACTAATAAATAGCTTAATGGCATTCTATTATAACGAAAAAAACTCCAAGTAAAACTTGGAGTTAAATTATTACCACCTTAATTGGTAACTTATCTACGAAAAAAAACTACTCTTCTATAAAATTATTTGGAATAGCTAATGGTAAAAACCAATTAGATTCATCCATTAATTTTGCTTTTACTGTTTGCCCTTGAGCCGTATTACCAGCAGCTTCAAACTTAGCATAAACGGCATCAGCTAAAATACTTGGGTTGTTATTTGTTTTAGCAAAACGCACTAAGTCTTCCCATCTATTACCTTCAAAAGCTAACTCTAAGGCTGCCTCGTTAAGAATAAGAGCTCCCACTTGACGTATGGCATCTGAACTTTCTAAATCTATATCTAGACCTACAGGCGCCAAACCTGCACGACCACGAACACCTAAATCTCCAAAAATAGGCTCGTCATCACCATTATATAAAAAATAAAAATCATCATCAAAGTTCAAATAACCTTCCGCATTATTAAAAATAGGCGCGTCAACAGGCTCGACATCTGGATTATTAAAAATACCATTTAAAATCGCCAAAGCTTGTTCTGAATGCCCTAGGTTATTAATAGCTTCTATATATCTTAAGTATACTTTTGCTGATCTATACCATGTGAAATATTCGTATTGATATTTTAAAATTTGAGGATTTGCACTATTAATTGTTGCAGAAAGTTCTGCTCTTTGATCGTAATCCTCTAGTGGTGTGTCCTCATAAACCATGGACTGATTCTTCCAATTGGTTATAAGAGATAAGGATGGCTTTAATTGATTTTTTATTACTGCAAAACTGCTGTTTGGTTGTCTAAACTGCTCACTAAAAGCAACAAAATTTAAAACAGCGTTTGAACTAACTCCTTCATCGAAAATATCTGCCCAACCATCAGAATACGTGTAGTTTCCATTACTTTCACTAACAACAATTCTATTAGTATCCAAATTATATAAACCAAGGTTTTTATCTAAAAATGCTTTGTAACGAGTTGCCGCCATGGTGTTATCTCCTTTCCATAAATACAAATCACCTAAAAGTACATCTTGATCTGGAATCATACTAAAAACAGAAAACCCTAAAGAAGATCCATATTTAGTTACATTTTCAACGTCTTCAATTTCTTGAAGATTTGCGATTAACTGATTTAAAGCTTGATCCATATTTAACAATGGATAGGTATCATCTAATTCATCACTTGTTCTAATTGGTTTTGTAATGTAAGGCAGTTTACCATAATTAATTAAAACTTGCATTTGCGCCCAAGTTCTAATTCTTAAAATCGATGCGTAATCATCTAATAATTGATTTTCGTAAGCTTCAGTATCAATACCTTCTAATGCAAAATTACAGTTATTAATAATTGAGTAAAACGTAGTAAAATCGACATAACTATTATTAGCGCTTATTTCGTGATTATTAATTTCACGAAGTTCATCAGTAGTATTTGCATTTACATTAACTAAGTCTGCACGTAACTCACCAAGCACTACATTTTGTGCTACAATTGCTTGCATTTGTGAAAGCACGCCAAACAATGCCGATCTTGCATCTAATTGATCATCGCCTAGGTAATCATCGGCAAGCAGTACTTCTTCAGGGTCTACTTCTAAAATACTCTCACAGGAGGTAAAAAGCGTTAATCCTAAAAGAATACTGAACGTAATATTTCTATATTGTTTCATTTATATTTATTTTTTTTAATTTGAATCTCTCTTAACCAAAAATTATATTCCTATTCTAACGCCTATTAAAACTGACGTATATTGCGGTGTTAAACCAGCATCGATACCCTGTAAGAAACTCGTTTGCGATGAGCTTACTTCTGGATCGTATCCTAAATAATCAGTAATAGTAAACAAATTGTTTGCTGTAATATAAAACGTTGTATTAAAAACTTCTGGCGTATAAGAGATAGAAAGTGTTTTTAAACGGATGTATGATCCATCTTCAATCCAACGATCTGAAAATCTTGAATTCCCCATAGCATCTCCATAAACAGCACGTGGAATTGTTGTGTTTTGGTTAGCCACTGTCCAACGATTAGCAACTGCTTGACTTTGATTTGCTAAACCAGACATAGATTCTGTTTGCCAACGTTGTGCATTATACACATCGTTTCCTTGACTAAAAGAAAATAAAGCTGATAAAGAAATCTTATTATAAGTAAATGTATTGTAAACCATACCAGTAAAATCTGGGTTAGGGTTACCAATTACAACTCTATCATCTTCATTAATTACATTATCAGAATCATTAGTATTCACAAAACGCACATCACCAGCAACAAAAGGTTGTTCGAAACCAGCAAAATCGTTCCAACTTAAACCGGCATTAGCAGCCTCGGATGCATTGTTATAAATTCCATCTGTTTTATATCCATAAAACAAACCTAATGCACTTCCTTCTTTATTTATAATTGTAGCATTTACACCGGCAATATCATAAATTTGTTGATCGCCTGGAAGTGAAATAATTTGGTTTTTGTATTGCGAAATATTTCCACCAATATCCCAACTAAATTTATCGGTATTAATTAATCTAGCATTAATTCCTAATTCGAAACCGTTATTTTTAAGTTTTCCGTCGTTAGAAAGAAAACCTTCGCTTCCATAAACTTGGTTAATACTTGTTTGATTTAATAAACCGTCTGTAACATTATTAAAATAATCAAAATTTAAAGATAAACGCTCGTTAAACAAGCCTAAGTCCAAACCTAAATTTGCCTTAGTAGTTTCTTCCCAACGGATATTACTTTGTGCTATA
This sequence comes from Algibacter sp. AS12, assembly GCF_046736315.1. NCBI lineage: Bacteria > Pseudomonadati > Bacteroidota > Flavobacteriia > Flavobacteriales > Flavobacteriaceae > Algibacter > Algibacter sp. AS12. Next base: position 2,634,905 of record NZ_CP151841.1, on the reverse strand, counting down.
TTCCCATTAACTAGTCCTGTACCTTCTAAGAATCGAGTAGATACAAAATAAGATTCTGCATTATAGTTTCCAATACCGTCGTTACCTGTTAAACCATAACTTGCTCTAAGTTTTACTTTATCGAACACCTTAGAATCTACCATGAAATTTTCAGAAGAAATTAACCAACCTGCCCCTAAAGAAGGAAACACACCTACAGAGTTATCATCTCCAAAACGAGAAGAACTATCAAATGCAATGTTATAACTAAAGAAATATTTACTTAAAAAAGCATAATCTGTATTGGCATAAAGTGAAGCATATTTCCAGTTACCAATACTTCCTGAAGTTACATATGTTTCTCCATCACCACTATTTAGTGATGTAAATTGATCATCTGCAGAGTTTCCGCTAATAGAATATGAATTTTCGTAACTATTTTGATTGTAACGTATTCCTAAATTCATTGAGAAATCGTGAACATGATCCACATTAAACTTATAATTTAATCTTGTATCGTTATAAACAGAAAATAAACTCTCTATACTCACTTTTGATGTACGGTAAAATGAATCACCATATTCATTATCTTCATTTGAAAGTCCTAAATCTGGTAAAAACACATTCTGTCTATTTTTAATATAGTTTGCACCTGTTAAAGATTTTAAGGTTAATTTATCTGAAATTTTATATCCAAAATTAAATTGACCGTAAAGATTATAATCTTTAGCTGCAAATGTAGCAATATCGGTAATGGCTTTAGGGTTACTAAAACCACCAACATTATCTACGTCTTCATAAATATCTGTAATTACACCATCTGCATTTTCTGTAAAAGGTGCCAGAAACGGTGATTTATTAAGTGCCGAAAAAATTGGCGATGAGCTTACCAAGCCATCATCAAATAAATTTCTATCAGTATAACTTACACTTAAGTTTGTAGTTAAAGACAATCTTTCTGTAATACTTGTTTCTGCATTAAAACGTGTTGTAAAACGACTAAACGTTGAGTTAGCTAACACACCATTGTTAGTTGAATAGCCAATGGACAATCCGTATTTAGCAATTTCATCGCCACCAGTAACTCTTAAGTAATATTCGTTAACATAATCGTTACCAAATACCTCATCTTGCCAATTGGTATTATTATGATATTTCTCGTAATCTTGAAACGATGGATTTTCGTTAAAATAAGGTAAGTTAGCAATGGCGTTATTTGCCGCTGTATTACCCATAGTTGAACTATTTAACTGATTAGATAAGTATGTTTTAAACTGATTAGCATTCATCATTCTAATATTGTTAGGTGCAATATTTAATCCACCTTGAACATAGAAATCGATTTTAGTTGAAATATCATTGGTTTTATTTGTTTCAATAAGAATAACACCATTTGCAGCTCTAGAGCCATAAATTGACGCCGCATCTTTAATAACCGTAATATTTGCGATATCTTTTGGATTAATATCAGATAATGGATCGTAATTATACCCTTTAATAATAGAATTATTGCTAAATGTATTTGTTTCAATCATCATACCATCAATAATAATTAATGGCTGTGTTGAACTATTTAAGGTATTATACCCTCTAATAAAATTATTGGCACCAATACCTGGAACACCAGAACGCATAATACTTCTCATACCGCTAACTTCATTACCAGAAAGCATATTAGCAATAGACTCCTTAGGTGAAGAAATATCACCTGCTCTAACAGAAACCGCTTTTACTACCGAAGTGTTGCTTTGGTCTCTAAGTGGCAAATGAATTGTTTGGTAATACGAAATGAAATCTTTGTTATTAATTCTAATTTCAACATTAGAACGCCCTTTTAATGCAACCTCCTTAACTTGAAGTTCTGGGTTACTAATAACCAACGTAGCTCTACTGTCTGGCACTTTAATAGTAAAGGCCCCGTTTTCGTCTGTTGTTACAGAAGAGAAGCTCCCTACACGTATGTTAACACCTGGTAACGGTTTATCATTTGTGGCATTAACCACAGTACCTGTAACCGTATTATTCGATTTTTCCTGCCCCTGCAATGCAAAAGTAATTCCGAAAAATAGAATAAAAAACATGGAATATGTATTTTTTATTTTCATCATAATCAGATAATTCTTGTTTAAATTTTAGTTGGTTTAAATACTTACTCTACTGGTGTTAATTCTACATAATCAAGACCAAACTTACGATCGTAAAGAATAAGTTCAGCATCAATAACATCTACTATTACTTTAAGTTTAACAAAGTAATCATTGTCAATCTCATTGTTAACAAACACAGGGATATCATATATATCTCCAATAGTAACAACCCCCTCTTCTAAATTACTTACATCAATGGCATCTATTTCATGAACCACAGTTTGCTTACTAGCATCTACATAACTTAACTCAAATTTTAGCTTTGTCTTTTTAGATGCTCCAACTCTTGAAAACTTTACATTAATTTTATAACTAGCAGACAATACATTAGTAAAAGCAACTTCTACATAATTATTACTATCATTATTATCTGGATTTGCTAATAAATTTACTGTATTAGTAAATCTACCTGAAGCTGTCTCATCGAAATCTTGTACTACGGAAAACTCAGATAGGTTCCCTATGGTTCTTCGTTCTGGATTTTCAATTTCGTAACGAATTGGTTTATACATTACATTTTTAGGGTCATAATTTAATTCATTTACAACAAATAAATTTCCATTACTTAAACTAAAGTTTTCTGTTACAGAAGCTGGGTCTATAATAACATTATTCCCTGCTGTATTTCGATTTGTAGTAATACCATCTAAATCTTCCAACTCTACTATAGGAAAAAAGTTTAAATTATTAAAAATGGTTCTATTTGTATTAGTCTTAACAGAATCTTCAACAGGAAACTGATAGAAATCTTTAAAACTATCGTAAACTCCAGTATAAGCAGCATCAGTTAAACCAAGAAAGGTAAAACGACTTTCTTCAGAGCTTAAATCTCCTATGGTACTAAAACGTGTGTTTGTTATGCTAAAAACAGAATCATAAACGGTTTGACCTAAACTATTCTGACCTAAAGAAACACTGTTTTCTTCATCGAAAGAGATTTTGTTAAACTGCTCGAAATATGTAATTAATTCAGGAAAATCATTAGCGTTATCGTTAAGGTAACTCCAAATATTTGGACTCACGGTTAAAACGTCTGACATTTTATGAAGAACACCATTAGTAGTTAGAATATCTGCATCCTGTACTGCAACATCTCCAAATGTTACTTGACCTCCTGCATTAGAAAATTCCACATATTTATTATTGAACATTTTAACTAATACTGAATTGTCTTGCAACTCTTCATTATAAGATATAGTAGAATTATAAGTAAATCTAGAAATATGATTCCCTATTAATGCTGTTAAAGCAACATCATCGTTTAAAATGGTACTTGATACCATACTTAAAGCCTCATTATTTGGCGCCCAAACCGTGAAGGCTTGCGAAGACGATAGCAGATGCTCGTAACCCGTTTGTTTAATTAATTGCAAAAAGGTAGAATAATCAGAATCACTAGAAAGTGTTTCTAATATACTAGTTTCCAACCTGTCGTCTAGCTGTTCGTAGTGCTCCTCTAGAGCCTCCTCTTTACAGCTAAAAGCGAAAAGAATAAGCACTATAGCAAGAGTACGACTAAGGGTTGCTATGAAATTATTTTTATTATTCATTTTAAGTTCTTTAATTATTATTTTTAATTAGTCTACTGGAACAAACTCTACATAATCAATAGGTATACCTCCTGATCTAATGGTTTCAAATCTAAAAACATGACTTTGTTGTTCAGGACATAGTAACTCCTCTGTTACAATAAATCTAGACCAACCAGCAGTTTCGGCTGATGTTGGTGAAGCTGCAGCATATTCATCTACTGAAACCCCTCTAACATATCCTCTTTCTCTCATTGCAAGCGAATCACCAAAAATGCCCATTTCACCTGGATGTGTTCTCATATCCCATTGAGATCCTATAGGCTCACCATCCCAATAGGCTTGAAGTATTGGTCTACCATTATTTCCTTGGTTCCCACATACTCTAACTTCATACTTTCCTTTAGGAAGCACTGGTGTATCCCATTCAAGCCATGTAACTCCACCTAGATTTAAAACAGATTTTCTGTCGTAAGCATGAGCTCCATTGTTTAGAATTCTTACCCTAGTCGATGGAAAAACCCGAAACGATTTAAAATCATCTGTTGGATTCCAATCACGGAAACCAATTTGACCAGATTTAAACTCTAGTAAATCTGTACCAAAATCAAAAATTACTTTCTTTGCTTTAGGAATAAAAATAGTTAGTAATTTATCGACAGTGTGATACACACCATTTTTAGCTGGAATATTACTATAATCTGAAATTAAAGATGTCCAAGTATCATTAGTTCCTGTTTCAGTTTCGTTTATTCTAAGTTCTTTATCAGTTTTTAGAGATTTTATAGCATTTTTAGGTAAAACCGTACTAATAAATCCGTCAACTGGAAAATCCGCAGAGTAAAGAAAAGTTCCTGTAGCATGGTATGCTATAAAGCGGTTTAAATTGTTATTAGCATCCATATAATTTGAATCGTCTGGAGAAATAACGCTTACTAAATCGGCAAAAGAATTTATACCGTTTTCACTGTATATATCATCTGATTCCGCTAAAATTGTAAAGTTGTTTTTTACACCATCGGCATTAAAAATAACAGAAAAATCATCATAATATCCCGTTTGCTTTAAGGCTTCAATAAAAATGCTATGCTGTCCTGCATTTTCCATTACTAAAGTAACAGGATCAACAAACGGAGATAAAACACCGTCTACAGCATGTATAATACCGTTATCTGCATCTATATCATATTGATCTAAACCAACTTCTCTATTTATTTTAATATTAGCAATACCACCGCCGGCTAAAAATGATGTAGTAAGAAAATCTCCGGTATACGTTGTATCTGCAACACGCCCTTCAACAAAAGAGCTAGTAGCTCTTCTTGTTGGCAAAGTATGAAACTTAACAATTGTTTTTAAATATTCTATTTGATCTTCTGATGTTACTTCTGCAACCGTGCTTACATTAAAGGTTTCTTGTAGAAAAGGTAGAACCGCCTCGTTTGTAGGCGCCAAACAGGTATAACTACCATAACTTTTTAACGAGTTATAATATTCTGTTTTTTCTAAAATTTCAACATACATTGAAAATTTTTCAGGGTTAGATACTAGCGTTTGCGCAATACTCATCTCATCGGTAGTAAAAAACGTAGAATCTTCAAGGTCGTCATGACAACTATTTATTAATAGCATAAACAGCCCAAGACAACAAATCGAAGCAAATAATTTTTTAGTTTTCATAATGTTATCGTTTTTTTATTTTTATATTCAGTTATCATTTCTTAGTTAGCATAATACGGGTTTTGCACTAAATTATCATTTAAGTTAATTTCATCTTGAAAAATAGGTAGAAAATAAGATTCAGGATCTGTGTAAGAACTTAAAATTTGTTCGTAATCATCGGCACCTGCTTTAATATCAACTAAATTTAAAATGAGTTCTTGATTTTCAAAATTATTACGACGAGCAAAACGTAATAAATCATACCAACGTTTACCTTCAAAAGCAAATTCTTTTTGACGTTCTAATAATATAGCTGTTAATAAACTTTGCTCATCTAAACTTGTATCCAATGGAATAGGTGCAGCACGAGTATGCACTGTATTTAAAAGATTGAAAGCTTTAGTTAAATCCTTTTTTTCTGCTGATAAAACATAAGCTTCTGCTTGCATTAACATGATATCGGCGTAGCGGTAAAATATAAATGTATTATAATACTCATCTGTAGCACGATATTCCCCTGTGTCATCAATACCTGCGTATTTAAAAACATAACCTGTTTCTCTATCATAGGTAGCATAATGTCCTCTAACATCGTCTGGAACTTGTCTATAAAGCTCCATAATACCATTATAAGCTAAAAAATCGGCCCCTAATTCTTGAAATGCATTCCTAATAGTATTATTAATATCACTAAATTGAAGTTCAAAAATACCTTCAGCAGAATTTCCTTCAAAAAATATGTCGTTAAACCAATCGGCACCATCTACTAAACTATAGCGACCTAAATCCATTAAACGTTGTGTAGTATCAATACAATCTGTATACTGCTCGTTCCATAAATAAGCATCTGCCAAAATAGCTAAGGCAGCACCCTTGGTCATTCTACCTTTATCATGGGCTGCAGATTCTGCATAGCCTAAATTAAGATTATCAACTGCGTTGTTTAAATCTCCTATAATTTGTGCTAAAACTTCCTGTTCAGTGCTTTTTGCCGGATAAAAATCGGTTTCGCTAGTTGATGTTCCTGTTAATATTAACGGCACATCTTTAAAGTTTTTAACTAAAATTAAATAGATTAAAGAACGAATAGTTGTTGCTTCTGCTTTAAAGTTATTTAATTCTGGAATAGTAAACGTTTTATCCTTTTCTTGAGCACCATCGGCAAACTCCAATACTAAGTTGCAATAGTTTATAGTCTTATAAAAATTTTCCCAATCTGTTAGTCCATTGGTCGGAATCATATAATTTCTTAACATGTTTAGGTCGTTACTACCTGCTCCAGATGAAACCATCATCTCTGCTCTTAATTCTCCCCATTTAAGTACCTTATCGGTAAAACCAGACTGATTCATAGAGGCGTAACACCCTGCTACTGCAGAGCTTACATGTTCTTTGTTTTGCCAAAATTCTTGTTGAATAAGGTTGTCCATTGGTTCTAACTGCAGGTAATCGCTACATGAAGACAGTGTTACCAACAACATTGGAACCATTATAAATATTTTAATTATGTTTCGTTTCATAATATTTTTAATTTTATATACTTTTAAAATGAAAGATTTACACCTAAAGTTACTTGCTGTGGTCTTGGCGTTTGATTGGTATCGTAACCTAGTTGTTTCCAATCACTACTATTTCCGGTTTCAGGATCTACACCTGAGTATTTTGTAAATGTTAACAAGTTAGTACCCGTAACATAAACCGAAGCGTTTGTAAAATTCAATTTACTAATAAACTCCTTAGGAAGGCTGTATCTTAATGTAACAAACTTCATTCTTAAAAATGATGAATCTTCTAAAAAACGATCTGAACCTAAAGTATTAACTGGACTGTTTAATATAGCTCGTGGTATATCTGTTTCATCGCCTTCAAATCTCCAACGGCGTAATACTGCTGTACTTTGATTATCGTAGCTATCCATACTTTCAGAATTCATACGTGCAATATTTATCATTTTCTGGTTGTAACGAAAGTTAAAAAATGCATTTAATTGAAAGTTTTTATAACGAATATTAGGACCAAAACCACCATATAACAGGGGATTAGCGTTACCTAAGTACACCACATCTAAACGGTTTATATTTCCATCTTTATTAACATCCTCATACATAGCTTCACCTGCTGCGAAAGCTCTACCATTATTGAAAACTAAATTTTTAGGCTCTCCATTAAGATCGTAGATAATTTCGCCATTTTCGTCACGTGCAATTAAATCGTCTTGTGTACTAAAAACTCCTAAATAACGGTATCCATAAAAAGAACCTATAGGGTTTCCTTCTTGAATTCGTTTTAAATATCCACCAGGACCAGTAGTTAATGGGTTTCCTTCCTCGGTATCTTGTGCATCTGCAACACGTTTAATTAAGTTTGTGTTTCTTGCAATGTTGAAATTAAAATCAAGCCCAAAATCTTCATTTTGAACAATTTTAGTTCTTACACTAAGTTCAAAACCACTATTACTAATATCTCCTAAATTTAAAAATGGTACAGAAGAGAATCCAGAAGTAGTAGGTATTGCTGCTCCTTTAGTTAAAAAATCATTAGTATCTTTTTGGTAAAATTCTAAATCTCCACTTACTCTTCTATCAAAAAACGAATAAGTAAGCCCTATGTTTTTTTGAATTACCGTTTCCCAACGTAAGTTTGTTAATTCCATACTAGATGGTATAACTGGTATTTCGCCTAGGTAATTGTAATTGTATGTACTATAGATATTATACTGCCCATAGTTAAAATTTGGTGAGTTACCGTTTTCACCATAACTAGCACGAATACCTAACTCATCAATAAATTCAAAAGACTCCATAAAAGGTTCTGAAGATAAAATCCACTTAGCTGCTACACTTGGAAAGGTTCCATAACGATACTCGCTACCAAATTTGGAATTTCCTTCACTTCTAATACCACCACTTAAAATATAGCGATCTAAAAATTGGTAATTAAAAGCAAAATTAGTGGCTAATGACCTGTATTGCGTAAATGAAGAATCTAATGAATTCCCAGACCCTTCAATTCGAGTAAGGGCTATTGGTGTTTGTATAGAACTACTTGGGCTGTTACTTCCAACAACCTCGTATCCTTGACTCGTTTTTTCAAATGTTTGAAACGATAGACTTGATAAAAAAGAGTGGTTTTCACCTAATTCCGGCATCCAGATTAATTTATTATCGGTACGCATTACAAAAAACTCGGCGTCCGAAAAAGTTGCTCTATTAGCAGCCGAACTTGTCCAGTTTGCACCTAATGCTTCTTCTGGGACAAACAAAGATGATTTATCTACATTAATATCAAATGAAATAATAGATCTAAAATCGAATATCTTATTAGGTCTATAACTAAATCTAAAAATTGGAGAAATCCTATTATTTTCAGTATTATTTGTAGACAGTCTTGCCATAGCAACTGGATTATAATATTCTATTCCACCACCTTGATAGGCATCAATAGGTGTATAGTATTCATCGGTTAAATTACCATCATTATCTACTTGATAAATAGATTGATTAGGCATTTTAATTTGTGCTAAACCTCTAATGGCTATTTGCCCTAAACTATTATCTTTTGAGTATGAACGATCTAACGACCCATGACTATAAGCAAGCTCGGAAGCAATTCTAATTTTATCAGAAATATTGTAATCTAAAATAGCTCTAGTTGTAAATAATTTAAAAGCACTACCTACGGTTGTTCCTAATTGGTCTTTATAACTTGCAGAAACACGGTAAGACGATTTCTCACCACCACCAGATACACCTAAAAAGTGTTCATTGGTATATCCTTTTTGCGTAATTTCATCTAGCCAATTGATGTTTTTATTATAAAGCTCATATAACTCGTATTCCGGGTCAAACTCTACTTGTGGTCCTGCATCAGCATTAGTAGCAATATGCTCATCTTTTATTAAGGTTGAGTATTGATCTCCGTTTAGCATTGGCGTTCCTTCTGGTTGCCATGCTGAAGTACCTTTGAAACTATATGAAAATCTAGCTTTACCCTTAGTTCCACGTTTAGTTTTAATAAGTAAAACACCGTTTGCAGCTCGCGATCCGTATTGTGCAGTTGCCGCAGCATCTTTTAACACCGAAATTTCTTCAATATCATCTGGCGATACTCCAATCATGGAAGCATACTGCTCCTCATCAGCAGATCCAAAATCAAATAAATCATCAATTTCAGTTTCAAAAGGCACACCATTAATTACAATTAAAGGTTCTGATGATGCGTTTAAAGATGATGTACCACGAATACGGATAGATAATCCAGCTCCCGGATCACCAGAATTAGCTACAATATCCACACCACTTAATCGACCTTGTAATTGATCGACAATACCAGCTGATACTGTTTCACTAATTTCCTTAGTTGAAATGGTTTCCATGGCCGTAGCAATTCTACGTTTATCCATTTCAAACTCTCCTGTAAATACTTTTTTAGTGCCACGAAGTACAATAGCATCTAGCTCTGAGACATCTTCTGCTAGTGTAGCATTAATTGTGTTTTCATTTCCAGGAACAACCTCCTTAGTTAAAAAACCTACATACGAAAATGTCAAGGTGTGGCTCGTTTTGGAAATAGCAATAGAATAATTTCCATTAAAATCTGCAATTACTCCATTAATAACACGATTATTTTCATCCTTTTCAGCAATTGTGGCACCCGCTAGAGGCATTCCGTCGCTCCCTAAGATTGTACCTGTAATTATAGATTTTGATTGTGCTGACATATTGTACACCGAGAACAGCATACATACTATCATTAAGACATATGAATATGACCTGTATTTATCCTTCATATTTAAAAACTTTTAGTTTTATTATTTTATATAATTATTGATTTCGTGTATAACAACTCGTTTAGACAATATATTTGTCGAACCATTTGTTGTTACAGACTCTCCTGATGCCTCATTTGTTAGCGTAATTGAAGATGTTGTATTTACAACAGAAAACTGATCGTAAACCGGTGCAAAATCAATTACTTGACCAAAATACATTGAAGGAAAGGTTCCTGTAGACTTCCCATCTGTTGTTAAGGATTGCTGTAAGAAATGTTTTTTAGCAAAATCTAATAGATCTCTTTTTGCAATAGCTTGATTTAAATCGTCTAATCCAGATACTGTGCTTGGTTCTACAATTACTCCATCGGCAATTGCTTGTGCAACAGCGGCGTTATTAGGCGCAAATAAGGTGAATGTTTTTTGTAGGTTAAGAAAGTTAATCAATTTATCATCTGAACCTATTATAGTAATTAAAGCATCGGCCGTTTCTAAAACTTCGATAAATGAAGAGAAACTAGTTACATTATCCTCATTAGCAAGAGCACCATATGTAAACTCTAGTGGTCTTTCAATAATATCACTCATTTCGTAAAAATTACCATTGTCTGTTTCGGTAGTACTAACTACTTGCGAAGATCTATTTAGAAGAATATCTCCACCTCCTGCTGCAGAGTTACCATCGAAAGTGTAAACATACTCACCGCTTCTAGCTTGGTAAAAATTATTTGCAGCAAAATCGACATCTTCATCAACTATATTATTTAGAACAATATCCTGTATAGTTGTCCACATGTAAGCAAAATCTGCAGAATACGTACTTGAATCTTCATTGGCGTATGTACGATTGTTGGCATCATCAGGATCACCTGTTACCTCCATAGTAATTGATAAAAACCCGTTTTCTGAAACTTCAGGAACGATTGTAATCATTCGTGTAGCACTATTAGGATCCGCCACATTAACAAATTGGTCATTTTTAATTCCAAGAATTGAAAAACGAACAGCCTTACTCTCTAAAGCTGTATCAATTCCTAGGTTTTGAATCGCTCTAAGCATAACGGCGTACTCTGGATCCAATAATAAAGGCCCCATAATGGTACCAAAACTATTGTTAGTATAAACTGTATTAACACCTACAAAAAACCCATTACCACAAAACTTTTTATCAACAACATCTCCAGCTTTATAATCTACTAGTTTTATACTAGTATCATAACTTTGGCCAAAACTACTTGGACAAATGTCATAGAAGTTATTAAAAAAGTAAGGCGATAAAAATTTTCCCACTACATCTAATGGCATATCATCAAACGAATCATAAAACCTACCTAACACACTATCTCCATCTAGATAAGCATCTAAAGCATCATTTGTTGGTGCTAATAAGCCCCATGCATAAGCTAAGGTACCATCGATATTGGTTGCGTAATTTTCATCAGCAGGATTAAAAGGTAAATAATCATTTTCCAATCCAGTTGCAAATCTTAATTGAAAAATTTCTTCTGTCTCACCGGTCTCTTCATTAAGCACATCTCCAATTGATCTTATGGTTGAAAAACGCTCTAGTAACTTTTTAAATGTTGAATACTTATCGTTATACTCCGGTGAAGAAAGATTTTCATATAAGTTTTTATGGGGCTCTAAAACTTTATTTAAAGCATAAATAATCCCATTTTCTGCAACAACGTTTTGTTGAGTTACATGAGCATCAAAAACTTTCATATCACCTGGATTATACGTTTCTCCTGGAAACATAAAATCGTAATCGGTAGTTTCAAAACCATAATTATCTATAAACGAATCTAAAAAATACACAACCGTTTTCAACCTTCCTAAGCTAGGATCTATTTTATAGATACCAGAATAATCAGTTGTATTGTAATCTAAAATATGCTGTAACGTATCCGAATCAATTTCCGTATACGGTTCTTGATACTGCGTTCTACGTCTAAAACTCTGACCTTCATAAAACCTATTCTTAAAATACGTTAATGTTGTAGTATTCCATCCGTCAATAACAATAGAAAATTTTAGAATATCGTCTAGTCTTTCTGCTGGTATGGCCTCAAAATTTGCATAACCTTCATCACTCATAAATTGCTCAAAGGCATCATCTTCAGGAGCAAATATTGTCCAAGAGCCGCCTTTAGACAAAGGCTCTTTATAAGCCGACTGATCTAATGCTTGTAAATAATAATTAAATGTACCCAACGACTCTAGCTGAGTATAAATAGTCCCTGCCAGGTTATCCGGACGGGCGTACTCCAACGGATCTGGCTTGCAACCAAATGCAGCCATAATCACACAAAGTATAATTAAACTTTTTCTATGCATCATTTTTTTTGCCATAATTAATATTAAATTAGTTTAAGAGTTATTGTTTAGTTGTTAGAATTAATTTTGATTTTTATTTCTAAACCCTTTAGTTAAATTATTTGGAATTTTAAAATTTGAACATTGTTAATTTCCGTTAACAATTTGTTAATACAAACTTAAAAAAGCAGGTGGTTATAGTTTATAAATTATTACTCTAAAGAGATAAATTATTGCTCTTTTTACGCGTATAAAGGGCTTAAAAGGTTTTTTAATAAAATTTAATCGATACTTTTCCTACTTACATAAGAAATAAAAATTAACATATTTAAGAATTACAATTGCTAAAAAATTATTATAAGCAGTTAAAAATGAACAGTAATTTAGCGCCATTATCAATCCTAATTTTAGACTCAACTAATTAAGGAATTATATAAAATGAAAAAACAGCTTAATAAACTAATAAGCTGTTTTTTTGTTTTAATACCATTCACAATAAGATTTAACAATTAAATTTCAACGTCATTCTTGTTGTTCAGATTCTGTATTACTTTGTTCGATAAATTGACTTGGTGTTACATTAAATAACTCCTTAAAGGTTTTACTAAAGTATGCTGTAGAGTTAAACCCCGTCATGTGTGTAACTTCCTTAATAGAGTAATCATTCTTTAATAATAGCTCTGAAGCATAACGTAAACGTATGGTACGTATAAAGTTACTTGGGTTGCTCCCTGTTAAGTTATTTATTTTTCTGTAAAATTGAGAACGCCCAATATTCATTTCCTTTAACAAGTGCTCCTGTTTAAAATCAATATCACTTATGTTTTCTATTATTATTCTTGTTGCCCTATCTAAAAAAGCTTCGTCTAAATTATTGGTAGTTACTTCGCTAGATGGAAAAACACCCCCAATTTCAGAAAATCGCTTTCTAAGTCTTTTCTTAGATTCTAATAAATTAACAATTCTAGCTCTTAAAACTTTCGTTACAAAAGGTTTTGCTAAATACCCATCGGCCCCATGCTCGTAACCATGTATTCTATCTTCAACTAAGGTTTTTGCTGTAAGTAAAATAACTGGAATATGGCACGTTTCGATATCTGACTTTATTAATTTACACATCTCGAAGCCATCCATTTTAGGCATCATAACATCACTAATTATAATATCTGGCATGTGTTTCTTAACGGCAATTAGCCCTTCGGCCCCATTAACAGCTTCCTTAACAACATATTCATCATTTAAATCGTTACTTAAATGCACTCTAAGCTCTTTATTATCCTCAACTATTAGTACTATTGGCAATTTACCACCATCTTCGGCTGTACTAGCAGAACTCTTTTGGTTTACTCTTGGTAAATCGTCATTAGAAATTAACATATCATATTCAACAGCTTTCATAGAGTTTATTAAAAATTCATTTTTAACATTCTCGACTGTTTCTGCTTTACCATCTAAATTTAGAGGTAATTTCACTATAAACATAGTACCTTTTTTATGCTTACTCTCAACCAGTATTTCGCCCCCGTGCAGCTCAACTAATCCTTTGGTAAAATTAAGACCAATACCCGTTCCCGCCTTATTTTCATCTAAATTATAAAATCTAGAAAAAATACGCCTCATCTGTTCTTTATCTAGTCCAACTCCAGTATCCTTTACAATTATTTCGATATAATCGCTTAATCCATCATTTTTCAAAAATGGCAGTTTTGCACTATTTCCGGAATCTTCTACCCTATTAATACTTATGGTAATATCGCCTCCACTATTTGTAAATTTAATAGCATTGGAAATTAAGTTTGTAATAATTTTTTCTACTTTATCATAATCGAAAAGCGATATAATTTTTGATGAATCACTTTCAAAAGTATAATTAATCTCTTTTTTAAAAGCTAAATCTTTAAATAGCGAAAATATATCTTGACTAAACTTAACAATATCCCCTTTTTCTAACTGAAGTGGCGACATGCCAACATCCATCTTTCTGTAATCTAACAATTGATTTACTAAATGCAACAAACGTCTGGCACTACGCTGAATTGATAATGCTGATGTTTTTACCGATTCTGGATCGCTATTATAGTTCGAAAGTATTTTATCGACTGGATTTAAAATTAGAGTTAACGGTGTTCTAAATTCGTGAGATACATTAACAAAAAACTGAAGTTTCATTTGGTCTAACTCATGTTTCTGCTCCTCTTGAACTTTAGATGTATAATACTTAGCTACGATCCAAAACAGAAAAACACCTATTAAAAAATAGATTAAATACGCCCACCAGGTTCTCCATAATGGTGGTAATATTTCAATATTAACAAAAGCTGTTTGATTTTTTTCCCACTCGGTATTTGCTGATGCTTTAACCTCAAAAGTATAATCACCAGGCTCTAAATTAGAAAGGTTAACCACTCTATTTGGTCCTAAATTAATAAAATCATCATCTAAGCCTTTCATTCTATAGGCATATTGCACCTGCTCTGGGTTAACAAAATAAAGTGCTAAAAACTCAAAGGAAATGTAGTTTTCATTATGCTTTAAAACTAAATCCTTAACCTCATCAATATCTTTGTGTAAAAGCACCCTTCCGTTTACAACATCTTCGGCAACTACTGTTTTATTATTTAATTTAAAACTAGTTATTCTAGGTTTAAGATTAACCGAAGCAGGAATAATAACATCGTTTGGATGAAATATATTAAGCCCATTAATACCACCTATTAGTATACGTCCGTTTTGTGTTTTAAATATAGATTTACTTTGAAACTCTGGTCCCTGTAACCCATCGTGCGTATTAAAATTTTTAAATTGATGTGTTCTTGTATCCAATAGAGACAAACCTCCTTTGGTGGTTATCCAGATATTATAATTATCATCTTCTACAATTCCAACAACTAAGTTATTAGGCAAACCATCTAATGATGAGTAAGATTTTAATATATTTAGGTTTGAATCTAACTTGTACACACCATTATCAGAACCTACCCAGATATTTCCAAGATGATCTTCGGTAACATAATTTACACCTACACCTTCAAGCGCCTTAGCTTTAACTTGGTTAAAATTTATGCTTTTAGGAATATAATCTTCTAGATTGTTGAGATTAACATAATTCAATCCTAACGAGGTTCCAATAAACAATCTTTCATTGGAATCTGTAAACATGCATAACACAGAGTTGCTAAGCAGTCGCTTTTCTTTCCCAAAATGACTTTTATAATTGGAAAAATGATTTGTTTTTGGATTATACAAACTCACTCCTTCTGTTCGAAGCCCAAACCAAATGCGGTTTTTAGAATCTTCGACACCTGTCCATACCGAACTTTGACCTATAGATAAACTATCTGAATCATTATGCAGATAAGCTTGAAAGGTTTTAGTTTCTGGATTGAATTTATTAACGCCACCATCTACGGTACATACCCAAATAGCCCCATCATGACTTTCAAAAGTATATAAGATTTGTGTTGAACTCAAAGATTTTTTATGATCGGGATCGTTTCCGTAGTGCTGAAAGGATTCTGTTTTTTCATCAAACAAATTAAGACCACCATTATATGTACTAATCCAAATTCTTCCTTTTGAGTCTTGCATAACAGATTGTACCGTTTTCTCGCTCAAACCATTTGCATTATTAGCCTTGTAATAGTAATGTCCAAAGGAGTTGTTAGACAAATCTAATTTACTAACTCCTTTATCGTAACTGCCAATCCAATAGATACCATTTCTATCTTCAATAATTTTAGTTGGCTTATTGTTTGGAAGGGAAAACGGATCTGTATAATCATTTAAAATATGCTTAAGCAATACAGCATTATTATTTTCCTTTTTGAATATATACAATCCAAAAATATCTGTAGAAACCCAAAACAAACCATTTTTATCTTGATAGATATCAAAAATTGGCACACTCCTATCCGATAAAGAAACATGCTTAAAATGATTTTGGTCCTTATCCCAAAATATAAGGTTAGAAAGGTCGTTTCCTATCCAGAAATCGCCATCACTATCAATTACAACCTTTTTAGGTATATGGTCTAACTCATAAGACTCTTTATTTTCAATATAAACTCTATCAAAATTATCTTTTTTAGCGTTATACCTGTTTAAATGTGAGCCTTTTGTACCAATCCAAATAATATTATTTTCATCCTTTAAAATTACATTAACCCCATTATTATCTATAGATGTTACGTTGGATTGATCATTAATATAATACGAGTAGGTGAAATTATTTTGATTACCAGAATAATCGCTTAAAATAATTTTAATGGCACCAATATTAGTAGCTACCCAAAGGGTATTATTAGCAGAGTCAAACAACAAATCATTAATAATCTTTTCAGAACTATTAGACATTGCTATTTGCCGATATAAATTTACCCTTGTAAACTTATTGGTTTTTTTATTGAATAAATTTAAGCCATTGGTGGTTCCCACCCACAGGTTTCCTTCATTATCCTCGGCAATTGCATTTACTCTATTATTACTTATGGAAGTAGAATCGTTTAAAACAGACCGGAATACCTCAAACTCATAGCCATTATATTTATTAAGACCATCGATAGTACCAAACCACAAAAAACCTTCTTTATCTTGAAAAATCTCTTCGCAAGTACTACTAGAAAGTCCATTATAAGTATCTAAATTTTCAAATTTTATATTATTGAATTGCCCGTAACTAAAACAGGCTATTAAACAACATAAAACACTAATACAACCTTTTTTTATACTCATATTGGATTTAAAAGCTATTAAAAATCTGCTATACAATTAACTATATAGCATTTATTTAAACTGAATTTGCCATATTTAAGGAAGCTTAATTTAATGAAAAAATTAAAACAACTAATAGTATATTTCTAAAAACTCTGCCTTATTAGATGAAATTTTCACATTATCGATTACAGCAGGTAATAATATAGTTTCTCCTATTTTTAATGTGTATTTTTCATTGTTGGATTCAATTTCTAAACCTCCACTAACACACATATAAATTACAAAAGAATCTAACTTAGTGTAATCTTTAGTAATTTCTCCTTCAACTTTAATAAAGTTAGTTTTAAAATACGGAGAATGTACTAAGATGTTCGATGTATTTACCTCTTTCTTATAATCCGTTTTAAAATTATCGTAATATTTAAAGTCTATTGCATCTAAAGCTAATTCGTTGTGTAATTCGCGTTCTTTACCCGTTGTAGCATCAACTCTATTGTAATCGTAAATTCTATAAGTAACATCTGACGTTTGCTGTATTTCAGCTAGTAAAACACCAGCACCAATAGCATGAATACGTCCAGTAGGAATATAAAAAGTATCTCCCTGTGCAACGGTTTCATGATGCATAACGTTTAGTATAGTATCTTCTTCCAATTGTTTAAGATATTCCTCTTTATCAATCTCAGATTCGAAACCTACAATTAATTCAGCATCTTTATCGGCTTGCATGACATACCACATTTCATTTTTTCCAAATGAGTTATGACGCTCCTTTGCTAATTCATTACTTGGGTGTACTTGAATTGATAATGGTGTTTTGGCATCAATAAACTTGATTAATAACGGAAAGTCTTCCCCAAAAGTTTTATAAACAGATTCACCTACAAAAGCACCTTTATACTTCTGGATTAGTTGTTTAAGGGTTTGTCCTTTTAAAGCGCCTTTTAAAACCTTAGTTTCATCTCCCTTTACATCGGATATCTCCCATGATTCACCTATACTTTCCTCATTATAATCTTTATTAAGGTGTGTTTTTAATTTTTCACCTCCCCAAAGGCGGTATTTATAAAGTGGCTCAAATTTTATAGGATATAATTCCATGAATGTTATATTTTAATTAATTTTTATGATTTGAATTGAGAACTGCAATTTAGTATATTTTTTTGCTTCAGCCATTTTCTAAATTAACTATAAATTAAGAATGCATTGCTGTATCTTTAGATTAGCTTGAAGGATGTAAAATTAAAATTTCCAAATTGCTATTCACCATAACTTATTATTCATTTATATAAAATATAACCCATTTGCCCCATATTTATTACTAATTAGGATTCTACAAGGTTTAAGTTCTCTATAGAAACTCGCTCTCTTTTTTGCCTAAAACTTAAAAATGCATATAAAAAAAATACTGACCTAAATTTATAGATCAGTATTTTCAAACAAACTAACTCAAACTAATGTAAGCCTAAACCATAAACTCACATTGTTATCTGAGACCTTTAATCTTGAGTTTATTACATCTATGTAATTATAAAATGCAACAGACTACAAGACCTTTTTTATCTATTACTCCTGTAATTATTTCTTTAATTACATTTAGTAATACCAAATCAATGCCCCAGACACGTATAATAATTGTTTCTTTTATGAGTACTGATACCAAGTAAAAATAGAAATCTTAATAAAAAACAAGAAGACTCTGCTACTTGCTTAAAACTAGTGTTATTCTACTTGATCTATTGGTAAACCAAACTGGTTTACCAAAAATACGTTATTTTTATGATAAAACACAAATAATATTAAGGAGAAATTAATTTTTACTTAAAAAAGTTCTAAATACCAATAAAACTATCGCTAGTCGTAACGACCTCAACCAATTCAATTTAGGTTTGGTTTAGATATTTTTTAACCACGGTTGTTTTAAAATATGTGTTAAGCTAAAAAAAAAGCAAAGCCCTAACATCTATAAATTACATATTATAAACACCACCATTAATATCGAGTGTAGCACCGGTTATAAATCCATCATATTCTGAAGCTAAAAACAACACTGCTCGAGCAACATCGGCGGCATTACCTGCACGGTTAATTGGAATTCCGGATATGGTTTGGGCTGCTGATTCTTTAGTAGTATGCGTATTATGAAATGATGTACCTAGAATAAGCCCTGGAGCCACAGCATTAACCTTTGTTCCCTGACCTCCTAACTCTGTTGAAAGCGCTCTAGTAAACGTTAAAATAGCACCCTTACTTGTAGAATATACTAATGAACCTGGATGACCACCTTTACGACCAGCAAGTGATGCTAAATTTACAATACTACTTGTCTCGTTTTTTGCTAGATAAGGCGCCGCTGCACGTGTTACAAACATCATTGAGGTTAGATTAATATCCATAACCTTATGCCAAAACTCTGCCTCCATTTCGTTTAGCATTTTACGTGCTACTAAAGATCCTGCATTATTAATTAGAATATCTAATCCACCTAAAACCTCAACAGTTTTCTCAACCATGGCATTGGCATCAGTTTCTTTAGTTAAATCTCCACTCATAGCGATTGCATTTTGTCCTTTATTTATGGCGTATTCAGTTAATTGATTTGCTGTTTCTGAACTAGAAAAATAGTGGATAGCAACATTTGCACCGCTATCAATAAAATGCCTTGTTATAGATTCGCCAATTCCTTGTGCACCAGCTGTAATCAATACATTTTTACCCGCTAGTTTAGTATTATAATTCATATTTTATTATGTTATTTGAGTTGATAATCCTAAAAACACAGAATTATCTTATAGTTAGTTTTATTATTTTATATCCTCTACCTTTAGCTTACACCACAGTATTCGTACAATAACTTAAAGTGCTTTTTCATCCTTTTTTCTGCCAATACTGGGTCCTGATCTTTAATAGCTTGGTAAATATCTACATGTTCTTTAATTCTTAAATCATCTAGATTATCGTAATCTTTATGGTACTTTTTAAAATCTACAATGATTTGAGGTGTAATACCGAACATAATTTGATTCATGGTTACATTTCCACTAGCCTTAGCAATTGCTAAATGAAACAATAAATCTTCTTGAACAGCATCCTCACCACTTAATAATTTAGTCTCATGGGCATCAAGCGCTGCTTTAATACCTTTTAAATCTTCTTCTGTACGTCTTTCTGCTGCTAAACTTACCGCCTTAAGTTCTAGTAAAATCCGTGTCTCTACTAAAGATTTAAAGTCTGGCAGACCAAGATTTAAAATATCTTTAATCATCCCTTTCATGGCAATAGTTCCAATATTTGCAATAAAAGTTCCGCTTTGAGGCATAGAGATTAATATACCATAAGACTCTAACTTAAGTATGGCCACTCGAACACTTCTTCTACTAACACCAAACTTTTCGGCTAGTATTCGTTCAGCAGGTAACTTATCACCAGGCTCCAAATGTTTTTCGCTAATTAAATCACTTATTTGAGAAATTATCTTTTTAACTCGATTAGTAATTTCTTGATTTTCATTTTTCGAAAGGACATCTAAATTCATTATTTAAAAATTTAATTAGTATACCAAAAATATATATAACTATTAAAACTAGATTGCTTAAAAAAACGGTTTTGCTAGTTAATAGTTCCAAGGTTTAATTTATCTGTTCCTTTACCTAGTAAAGGAGAATTTTCGCTTAATATGAATGTATCACCATCAAAACCTGGGTTAAGGCTCCAAAGATTCTCCACATTATATTTTTGGTCGCCAGTAACAAATAATTTATCCGATTTATAAAAATTATTATTCAAAATATCCACTACAGGCTCTCCAACTACCAAATGCATTTTTAAACCTTTCGATTCATTAAATATATTATTCTCAATAGCATTAACCTGAACACCATATAACGACATAGCTGCTTCATATTTATTTTTCTTACCGTGCCCAACATTATTAAAAACATTATGATCAACTTCTAGAAATGGGCCAAAGGTACTCTCATCTTTCCCACCACGGTATAAACGCAATGCTGCACCTTGTAAATCTGATACTGCATTATTTTTCATGATAAAATACTCCACATTATAAGCACCAATATCATCGGTTTCTTTATCTAAAGCCGCAATATGGCCTGAAATGTTTTTAAATGTTGAATTTTGAATGCTAATAGTATCTGCAAAAGTTCCTTTAGATACTCGCAATACATCAAATGAATGATTAACTACCATATCTTTAAACTCACAATTATCTATAAATAATTTATAGTTTTCAATCATGGAGTTTTTACTTGTGCTTATAACAGAATTACCAGCGTAATCCGGAGATTTTGTTCCATCGAACGCAACGTTTTCAAGAGATAAACTACCACCGTCTTGAATTTCGAAAGCCATCATACGCTCAAATAAAACAGTAGCTTTTTTATTCCCAGAGGTTTTAAAGGTTAACGGGTGGTTTATTTTAACTGCTTTAGTTATCAAATATGTTCCACCTTCCTCTAACTCTATAATGTCTCCAGGCTCAGATATTTTTACAATATCATACAAGGTATTGATACCCGATGCTACTTGAATTGCTTTCCCAGAATTTAAGGCTACCTCTCTATCTTCTTTGGAATACCAAGTCGTTCCTGTATTTTCTTTAGTCGCCACCTTTGGGCTAATTGTAATTTTGTTTTTAATTTTATCTGAAGTTGGAATTAAAAATCCTTGTTCATTTTTAACTAATGCAATATCTGCATTTTCAAAACCTTCTTTAATTGAAGTTTCTCCGTTTGCACCTAGAAAGTTATCCTTAAAAGTAATGCCACTTATATCATCATAAATAGTGAAAATATCTTTCTTGTTTTCGTTATAAAATATGTTTCCTGAGATTTCTGAAGTTCTTGGAGCTTGACTTCTTTCTGCATCGCTACCCGCACATAATTGAATATGTTCGCAATTAATAAAGGTGTTATTATTTAATTTAGAATCGATTACTGGCACATAACGATTTGGTGGCGAATTTGGCACACCATTCATCATTACAAAAGCACCTCTAAAACGATACCCTGTTAAGCCAATATGATAATTATTAATTACCGTTTGCGTTTCATTAATAATACGCACACCACCTGTACTTGGTTTGTTGTTTCCAATAAACACATTTCCATCAACCAATGTTTCATTTCCATGGCGCATGGTTAAAGTTCCTGTACACTCAAAAAAGGTATTGTATTTAAAGGTGTTTTGGCATGCTTTATTTGAAATTATTTCGTGTTCGCCATTAGTTCTATCAAAATAATTAGATTCTACTAAGGTATTTGAATTCTCTAAGGCATGGTGGCTTGTTCCTATACGTAATGTTTCGCCTCCATTATTTCCGTATGTAGGGCGCGGACCAAAATAATTATAATCTATTTGATGATTATTAGCGCGACTTTCTTTAGTATCTAAACCAACAATCATGGTTACCCCAAGGTTCTTTTTACCTACAATATGGTTATGATCAATACGGTTATTTTTCCCGTAGATGGTAATCCAATAATCTTGAACTTGACGCTCTGGGTTATTATAATTATCGATAACACATTCGGTTAATCGGCTATTATTAGCCATTTCTTCTCTGTTTTTTCTGAATGAAATCACAGCGTTAGTTGGTGTGTAACCGTTTTTAAATACTAGTCCTTCAACAATTAAATACTCGCCAGCTAATTGAAGGTTTGAGTTGCCTTCTAAAGTTACTTTACCTTTTTCTTCAACAGTTAAAGTAATAGGGTCCTCGGCCGTTCCTTTGCCTTCAAAAACTAACTCTGCATTATTCCAAACACCATTAGCTAAAGTAATAACATCGCCTGGGCTTGCATTTTTAACAGCCTCATTAAATTCGGAAATGTCTTTAACTAATCCGGCACTAGATTCTTCATTTTTACATGAAAATGTTAATGTTAAGAGGACTATTGCTAGAACTAAAAATTTTAATTGATTTTTCATATTATAATCGATTTATCGAATTTGATTTAAAATAGACTTACTAAAAGTACTTTGTCATGATGCCTAATACGCCAGTATACGACACTACACAAGAGAAAAACAAAGCAGCAAACAGACCAATATTTACCCAAATACTGGTTTTATAACCTTTCATTATTTTTTTATTATTTGCTAATAAAATGATTCCTAAAACTACAAGTGGTAAAATAAAGACATTAAAAACTTGAGATAGAATTTGAATTTCAATTGGGTTACCTCCAAAAGCAGGTCCAATTAAAGCGACTAAACAGGCTACCGCGGTAATAATTTTAAATTGTTTAGAACTTGTATCTAACTCACCAGATTGATAATCGGCAACCAATAAAGGAGCTATTAATAAACAAGGAAATATAGAAGATAAACCAGCACTTAAAGCTCCAAAAAAGAAAATAGTAACAGCCCATTTTCCTGCAACTGGCTCTAGAGTATTTGCCATATCTAAAACTTGCGTAACCACTTTACCATCATAAAACAAAGCACCTGCAGCTACCGCCATAATAGTTCCACTAATTACAAATATTAAAACTGCAGCGGTAATAGAATCCTTTTTCTGCTGATCTAAGTTTTTAATAGTCCAACCTTTTCCTTTAACAAATAACGGACGCGAAAGAAAAGTTGCAGCTGCCATAGTAGTACCAACAAATGCGGCAACTAACATTTTACCATCTGGAACATCTGGAATAGATGGTATTAAACCAGAAACCACATCCATAGGTAATGGTTGTACGAGGCATAACGATAGCACAAACGAAAGCCCCATTAGCGTTACGAAAATGACCAATACTTTTTCGAAAAAGGTATACTTACCAACTAGCATTAGCAGGTAAAAGACAACAATTATTATAATAGCCGTTATTAATACGGTTTCATATTTTAACCCTTCTAAGCCGTCAAAATTAACGGCTAATATTTCATAAATTATATTGGAAGAAATACCTAAAATTCCCATTAAGGAATTCCACTGTCCAAAGGTAATACCCACTATAATTAAAATAGCTAGGAGCTTACCGTACTTCAAGTGTTTTTTAAAGCCAAAAAGAGCTGTTTCGCCCGTTATTAAAGCATAGTTTCCGTAAACAAACATAAGTACACCAGAAAAAACACAGCTTAACAATAACACCCATAATAGCTGCATATTAAATTGGCTACCCGCAACAATCATTGAAGTTACACTTCCTGTGCCAATGGTATAACCAATTGCAAAAATACCTGGACCAAACCCCAACACGATAGCTATAATTTTTTGTAATAAAGATTTTTTCTCTTTTGATTCTGACATTATAATTAGTTTAGTTTAATTGCTATCTATTTTTAAATTGGAGTGGTTAATTCCAAGTGGTATGATGAAATTTACCCGAATTATCGTCTATACGTTGATAGGTATGTGCACCAAAATAATCGCGTTGCGCTTGAATGATGTTTGCCGATGAATTTGCCGTGGCGTAAGCATTTAAAAAATTAACAGACTCACTTAAACAAGGTGCTGTTAACTCCTTTAACACACATTCTGAAACCACTTTATTAATTGATGGTTTTAAAGCTTTTACACGATTTATTATTAGCTTGTTTTTTAATATATTATCATCTTCTTTTAAAACAGGAATTAGCTCTACCATAAAATCCGATTTAATAATACAGCCATTGGTCCATATTCTAGCAATTTCGCTTAAATTTAAATGCCAACCATAAACTTTTCCTGCTTCAGAAATTAATTTTAAACCTTGGTAATGGTTTATTATTCTTGCAAATTGATAAGCATTACAAACATCTTCAATTTCTAAATTTAAAATAGATGGATTAATGTTTAGGTTTATACTAGCCTGAATTCTTTCTTCTTTATAAAAAGAAGTATAACGTGCAAATAATGCCGAAGCTATTAAAGTACTAGGAGCGCCTAATTGAGCCGTAGCTATTGTTGTCCAGTTTCCAGTACCTTTATTACCTGCTTTATCTACTATTTTATTTACTAACCAACCATTACCATCTTTCTTTCTTAAAACATCAACTGTTATTCCTAGCAAATAACTATCAGCTTTAGGTTTCCAAGACTCTAAAATATTGGCTATTTCATCAGGGGTTTTGCCCATTGTTTTTAAAATGGTATACACTTCGGCCAACAATTGCATTTCAACATATTCAATGCCATTATGAACCATTTTCACAAAATGCCCACTACCCTCTTCGCCTATATAAGTACAGCAAGGTAAATTGTTATCATCTTTAGCGGCAATACTTTCTAAATACGGTTTTACTAAGTTATATGTTTCCTTATTCCCACCTGGCATTATAGAAGGTCCTTTAAGCGCACCTTGCTCGCCTCCAGAAACACCAACACCTATAAAATGAATGTTTTTAGATTTTAAATAATCGTAACGCTCCTTCGTTTTTAAGTAATTTGAATTACCACCATCAATTAAAATATCTCCTTCTGATAAAAAAGGGATTAAATCTTCAATTACATAATCTGTTATTTTACCCGCATTAACCATAAGCATGATTCTGCGTGGTGTTTGTAGCGAATTTACATAGCCTTGTATATCTGAAAATGCTTGTGCCGAATCTAGTTCTTTATGACTATTCTTGAAATTTATGGCAACATCTTCTTCCGTTCCTTTTACTTCGCGATTAAACACGGAAATATTAAATCCTTTTTGAGCCAAGTTTCTACTTAAGCTTTTTCCCATAACACCTAATCCAAATAACCCAAATTCTGATTTCATCTTTATTTCCTTTGTTATTTTATCAACTATTTCTTCTGGTGTTAAACCAATATTTATTTCTAGAGCATGAGATGGATTTTCGAGCGTATCAAATTGCGATTGCAATAAGTTGGAATCCATAAAATGATTTTCTCTTTTATTAAGCCGTTCTAAAATCTGATTATAACTTCCTACTAAATACACCCATGCTGTTTGGGCCTCAACGCCTTTATTTAATAATGTTCTGTAAGATTCTTTTAAAGCCGAACAAACAATAACACAACTGTTTTTTTGAAGTTCTACTTTGGCCAACTCATTAAGTGTTTGTAACCACCCCAAACGATCTGCATCGTTTAAAGGAAGGCCGTTACTCATTTTATCTATGTTTGATTGTGGATGAAAATCATCACCATCAAAAAATGGAATATTTAAACGTTTTGAAAGCATTTTCCCAATAGTACTCTTTCCGCAGCCCGAAACGCCCATTATATAAATCACCTTATTTGAATTCATCTGCAATTTAAATAAGAATAATTATTCTAGAATCGGCATGGTTCCTTCGCCAACGGTTGCTTCCTTAAACCAAACTTCGGCATAACAGCCATTTGCATATTGTTTAGCAATATCACCACTGTAAGTCTCGGCGCCTGTACTCCATACTATATTATCTTCAGGATTTTTTCCGTTTGTTTGATTATAGGCACCTTGCTTAAAATAATTAATTTCGCCGGCATAAGCGCTATCGCGCTCTACACCATCTCTACCTATTGCAGCGTACAACGTTTTTATTTGTTCTGGCATATCCGACTTAGTAGAAAAATCGGATTTCAACAAGTTTTTAGTAAACTTTACTGTATCATGGTCTTTACTCTTAAAGGTAAGATACATGATGCCTTTGTAAACATTAATCTCATAGCTAAACTCTTCACCCAGAGCAATACCATCCTTTGGCTCTTCAGGATACGTTTCTGGAGTAGAACCAACAACAGACATATCATAACCCCAAACAGGTGTTGAATAATCCCATCGTTTCGAGTTATCGCCAGCCGTATTAATTTCGTAATTCCAAAATACAGAACCTTTTGTATGACCAGGGAATTTTTTGTAAAAGATTTTTATAGGTTCGTTTTCATGACCTTCATCACTATGAATTTGACCAACTACTACCGAATACGAAGCCGCAACTCTAGCATCACCAGAAATTGAAACATTTTGCACCTTTAAGGTTCCTGTTAACTTGCCACCTGTTTCTGGTATCCAATGTTTTTTCTGTCCTAATTCTGTTCTTGTATTACTAGATGTCCTAGAAGTAATACCTGAGTTTGGCGTTTTATAAACCACCCAATTAGTTTCCCCATCTTTAGCTACATAAAAAAAATCTTTGTGCTCAACATTAATTAAGTCATTAAAACTTTCACCATCACCACAAAGAATTTTCCATTCTGCCATAAAAGGAATAACATCACTTGGATAAATATTAGTTATAGCTTCCTTTTCTGTTGTTTTTTTAGGTTTATTATTGCAACTGCTCAATACTAGTATACAAATCAATAAAAACGATAGTTTAAATAAATTAGTGAATTTGTTGGTCATCTTATTTTAAAGTTTTAGTTTAATTACCTATTATTCAGAATACGAAAAAGAATATCTTCTAATTAAAACCCAAATGGCATTGAACTTAACACAAATTAATTTAGTTCAATTTTACATTAATTTCTAAAAATAAAAATTGGTACACCAAATTGGTACACCAAATATAGAAACTATTTTGCTATTATTAAAATAAATAACGTTTTAAATATCGAAAACTCAATAAAACATAAGAAAAGACCGCTAAAACGCAAAGATTCAATAAATCGTTTAGCAAAAAACTAGCAAAATAGAAAAAACCCATACTAAAGCAGAATGCACTTTCAACTAAACTCTTACGGATTTAAGAATCTTATTATTGAACACCTTTAGTTTAAACAAAAAAAAACACCCTTAATCAATGATTAACGGTGTTTTAAATAATTCCTATCTCTAGGTTAGTCGGGGTGGCAGGATTCGAACCTGCGACCTCCGCGTCCCAAACGCGGCGCGATAACCGGGCTACGCTACACCCCGAATTGGTTATCCTATTTTTAAGGACTGCAAATATATAGTTTTCTTTTAGATATAAAATCTTTTTTTTAATTCTTTTTTACTTTTTAAAAAAAAATTTCTTGATAAATTTTTTACAAAGAATTAATCTTAAATTTGTTTCATTAAAAAAGTAAAATAATCTTTATGCTAATTATTGGAATTGCAGGTGGTACAGGCTGCGGAAAAACAACTGTAGTAAATCAAATATTAAACGAACTTCCAGAAGGCGAAGTGGGTATACTATGGCAAGATTCGTACTACAAAGACACCTCTCACTTATCGTATGACGAGCGTATAAAAATTAATTTTGACCACCCCAGATCTATAGATTTCGATTTAATTGTAGCACATTTAAAAGATTTAAAAAACAACAAACCTATAGAGCAACCAGTCTATTCGTTTGTAAAACACAACAGAACTGGCGACGCTATATTAACACACCCTAGAAAGGTAATGATTGTAGAAGGTATTTTAATACTTGCCAACCCAGAGTTAAGAGATATGTTCGATATTAAAATATTTGTTCATGCCGATAGTGATGAGCGCTTAATAAGACGATTAAAACGCGACATAAAAGAAAGAGGACGCGATTTAGACGAGGTTTTAAACCGCTACCAAACCACCTTAAAACCAATGCACAATCAGTTTATTGAGCCTACTAAGGAATATGCAGATATTATTATACCAACCAACAAGCACAATACAGTAGCTATAGATATAGTTAGAACCATAATAAACGATAAACTATAACATGGCACTTCCAAAAAGCAAATATTTAAAGCCTTTTAAAAATATATTCATACTAATATTAGTTGTATTTGTAGTTTGGATGTTGTTTTTTGATGCCAACTCGTGGTTAATTCATCATGAATTAAATACAGAAATTGAAGATTTAGAAAACGAAAAAAGCTATTATAAGAAAGAAATAGAAAAAGACAAGAAGGATTTAAAAAAGATAAGCACTCATGAAGGTTTAGAAAAATTTGCTAGAGAAGAGTACTATATGAAACGTGATAATGAAGAAATTTACATTATTGAGTACGAAGACAGCTTAAAAACTACAGATAATGACTAAAAACTTGTTTGATGGTTTCAATTCGGTTTCTGATAAGCAATGGAAACAAAAAATTCAGTTCGATTTAAAAGGAGCTGACTACAACGATACGCTTATTTGGAAAACAAATGAAGACATCGATGTAAAGCCTTTTTATCATGCCGATGATTTTGAAAACCTACCAAATATTTCGAGCACCAAAGCAACCCAATGGAAAATTTGTCAAACCATTTATGTTGCCGATATTGAAAAGTCAAATTTAAACGCTATTCGTAGTATTGAAGGCGGTGTAGAACAAATTAATTTCATTATACCATCAGATGCTGTTTCAATTAAAAATTTAATACAGCATATTAATCTAGATGCCGTAACCCTTCAATTTGAATTACTATTCCTTTCTGAAGCCTATACAACACAATTACAAAACCTAGTACCAAAAGCAAAAATAAAACTAGATTGCATTGGTCAATTAGCTAAAACAGGAAATTGGTTTAAAAGTTTAAACGACGATTTAAAAACCTCTGAAAGCCTAATTAACAACACCAAAGCACTTCATATAAATGGTTCGCTTTACCAAAATGGAGGCGCCACCATGGTGCAGGAACTGGCTTATACCCTAGCCCACACAAACGAATATTTAAATAGTTTAGAGGCCTCTAAAAGTGATTTATCTTCGCTTAGCGTAACATTTCATGTATCCGTTGGCACAAATTACTTTTTTGAAATCGCAAAACTGAGAGCACTAAGGGTGCTATGGAAAACCTTAGCATCAGAATATCAAATTAATTTAGATTGCACTATTGAAGTAACTCCAACAAAGCGCAATAAAACCGTATACGATTACAACACAAACATGCTACGCACCACGACTGAATGTATGAGTGCCGTATTAGGTGGCGCAAATGCTATTTGTAACTTACCCTATGATTATGTGTACCATAAAAGCAATGAATTTGCCCAA
Source organism: Algibacter sp. AS12 (assembly GCF_046736315.1). Taxonomy (NCBI): domain Bacteria; kingdom Pseudomonadati; phylum Bacteroidota; class Flavobacteriia; order Flavobacteriales; family Flavobacteriaceae; genus Algibacter; species Algibacter sp. AS12. Next base: position 2,604,965 of record NZ_CP151841.1, on the reverse strand, counting down.
CGCATAGCAAGGAACCAACTATTAATTTTGAAGTACGAAAGTTATTTTGATAAAGTTAATAATCCTTCAGATGGATCGTATTACATTGAAAGTTTAACACAACAACTCTCTGAAAAAGCCTTGGAGTTATTCAAAAATATTGAAGCTTCCGGTGGTTTTTTAAAACAATTAAAACTAGGCACTATTCAACGAAAAATAAAAGAAAGTGCAGCAAAAGAACAAGAGCAATTTGATAATGGAGATATTATACTATTAGGCACAAATAAACACCCAAATGCTATGGACAAAATGAAAAACGAGTTAGACCTTTATCCTTTTGTTAAAATAAAACCTAGAAAAACGCTTATTGAACCCATTATAGAAAATAGATTATCAGAACATTTAGAAAAAAACCGATTAAAAAATGAAAATTAAAATGAAATTAAAAATTACCACCCTTACATTTTTATTAGTTATAACGTTATTCAGCTGTAATCAAGGAAGTCAATTTTCAGACTTTAAATATGCCGATAAACCTGCAACCATTACTTGCGAAGGCGTAAATTTAAAATTATTAAACGAAGCACGTTATAGCTTTGAAGATGATATTGCCAAGCATTACAATAAAGGCAATGGAACTCCTAGGTTAGATCAGGCCTATTCGCAAATAATAAGAAACTCCATTTATGGCAGATTAAAAATAGAAGATATCGCATCAAAACATACTGTTGCTGTTTTTGAAGCATTAAAAAAGGAAGAAGATCTTTGGGATGCTAACAACACAAAAAGCCACTTAAACTATAAAAGCAAAGTACTTAACTGCATTTCTAGCTCTATTAAAGATGCAAGTTTAAAAACAACCCTAAATGCACTTATATCAACAAATAGTATGGCTCCAAAATTATTTGGACCTGCTATAGTTAACAAATCTAGAAACGCATTAAGCGATAAAAATTTAGCGATGTACATCACACTAGATTTATTTTACGCAAAAATGTTCGACATCGATTTTAGTAAAGTAAATTTGGAAAAACCTGAGAAAAAAGTAGATTTCAACGCAGTACAACCAGTAGCAGATCCGCATGCTGGACATAACCACTAAACAGTAATGAGCAGAAAAAATCTTCAACATATCAAAATTAATTCGGAAATTGAAAATCAAGAGGCTACGCCTTCAACTTTTCAAACAGCCGAAACTATTGATGTGAAATCAACTTACACCAAAGCTGATATTAAAGATTTACAACATTTAAATTTTGTGGCAGGAATTGAACCGTATCTTCGAGGGCCTTACAGCACCATGTATGTTAAAAGGCCCTGGACGATACGCCAATATGCTGGATTTTCAACCGCTGAAGAAAGCAATGCCTTTTACAGAAGAAATTTAGCCGCCGGACAAAAAGGCTTATCCGTTGCTTTCGATTTGGCAACCCACAGAGGCTACGACTCAGACCACGAACGCGTTGTTGGCGATGTTGGTAAGGCAGGAGTAGCAATCGATTCGGTTGAAGACATGAAAATACTCTTCGACAAAATACCGTTAGATAAAATGTCGGTTTCTATGACCATGAATGGCGCCGTACTACCTATTATGGCATTTTATATTGTGGCTGCCGAAGAGCAAGGTGTAAAACCAGAACATTTAGCGGGCACCATTCAAAATGATATATTAAAGGAGTTTATGGTGCGTAACACCTACATCTACCCACCTGCACCTTCCATGGAAATTATATCGGATATATTTAAGTATACCAGCAAATTCATGCCTAAATTTAATAGCATTAGTATTTCTGGCTACCACATGCAAGAAGCTGGAGCGACCTGCGATATTGAATTGGCTTATACACTAGCCGATGGCTTAGAGTATATTCGTAAAGGATTAGCTGCCGGAATGGATATTGACACCTTTGCCCCTAGATTATCGTTTTTCTGGGCTATTGGGTTAAACCATTTTATGGAAATTGCTAAAATGCGCGCTGCGCGAATGCTTTGGGCTAAATTGCTAAAACAATTCAATCCTAAAGACCAAAAATCTTTAAAACTGCGTACCCATTGCCAAACGTCTGGATGGAGTTTAACCGAACAAGACCCGTTTAACAATGTGGCACGAACAACTATTGAAGCTGCCGCAGCTGTATTTGGTGGCACGCAATCGCTACATACCAATGCTTTAGATGAAGCTATTGCTTTACCCACCGATTTTTCGGCAAGAATTGCAAGAAACACACAACTATTTTTGCTTGAAGAAACTAATATTACAAAAACAGTTGACCCTTGGGCTGGTAGTTATTACGTTGAAAAACTAACCCATGATATCGCCCTAAAAGCTTGGACTTTAATTGAAGAAATCGAAGCCCTTGGCGGGATGACTAAGGCTATTGAATCTGGTATTCCTAAAATTAGAATTGAAGAAGCTGCCGCTAGAAAGCAAGCCAGAATAGATTCTAATCAAGATATTATTGTTGGTGTAAACAAATATGTACTTGAAGAAGAAGCACCAATTACAACACTTGAAGTCGATAACCAAACCGTTAGAAACTCGCAAATAGAGCGATTAACTAAGATTAAAGCCGAAAGAAACCCAGAAAAAGTTAAAGTGGCCTTATCAAAATTAACCGAAGCTGCAAAATTTTCGTTAAATTCGGAACGTAGAAAGGCCAATAAAAATCAGGAATCAGAATCAATAGATGGCAATCAAGATGAGGATTACAACTTATTAGCACTTGCTATTATAGCTGCTCGCGAACGTGCAACCTTAGGTGAAATTAGTTATGCCTTAGAGGTAGAATTCGGGCGACATAAAGCACAAATAAAATCATTTTCTGGCGTGTATAGTAAAGAAATTAAAGACGATAAATCCTTTAAGAAAGCTCAAGAACTAGCCGATGTTTTTGCTGAGCAAGATGGTAGGCGCCCTCGTATTATGATAGCAAAAATGGGACAAGATGGTCATGATCGTGGTGCAAAAGTGGTTGCTACAGGTTATGCCGATGTGGGTTTCGATGTGGATATTAGTCCTTTATTTCAAACACCAAAAGAAGTTGCCAAACAAGCCGTTGAAAACGATGTGCATATTTTAGGCATTTCATCGTTAGCTGCAGGACATAAAACACTTGTACCTCAAGTTATTCAAGAACTTAAAAACTACGGTCGCGAAGATATTATGGTTATTGTTGGTGGCGTTGTGCCCAAACAAGATTATCAGTTTTTATTTGATGCCGGAACCGTAGCTATTTTTGGTCCAGGCACCAAAATTAGTGAGACTGCCATTCAGGTTTTAGAAATTTTAATTGATGAGGAATAAACCTTTTAATTCCCCACAATCAAATGGATAACTCAGCTATAATTAGTATTACAAGCCTAATCATAGTGGCACTGTTTTTACTTTTTTCTGCATTTCTACTTACTGTAAAAACGTCTAAAAAACTTAGCAACCAACTACTCGCTGCATTCTTAATTGTAACAGCTATAGATATTAGCGTATTTTTTTATCATAATATTATTGAATTCCCGCATGCAATAGAAATGTTGAGGATGCAGATTTCGAGCTTTAAGGACCCCTTGTTATTTCTATATATCCTTTCGGTATTATATTCCGATTTTAAGCTAAGGCCAAAGCACCTCGTATTACTACTGCCATGGGTAATTACCATTCTAATACTTATTCCAAATTTCTTTTTAGTTTCTGAAACAGCACAAATTCAGTTTCGAATAAACTATGCTGAATCTTTTGAAGGGCAATTTATAATTGGAATGAATCGCTTTGTTGAAGTACTCTATATTATAGCCGAAATATATTATTTACTAAGATACCGAAAACTACTCTTAGAAAATTACACCAGTAAAGATGCTTTTTATAATTACCATTGGGTAAAGCAACTCATTATCTTTATTCTAGTTGGTCAATTACTTACATTTATCAAAGGATACATTCGAGACTCTGGAGATTTTGATGTAGAATTCGTAAACATCCTTAGAATCATCTTACTAGCTTTTGGTTTGTTTTTTAGCTTTTGGTTAGTATTTAAAGCGCTGTTATCTCCTAAACTTTTCAGAGGTATTGCTGTTGATCTTCGCTTATCTAAAGAAATGATTTCTGAAAAGCCGAACGAATTCACTAATCAAATTGAAAGTATTAAATCTTATATGGTAAAAGAAGAACCTTTTTTAGATGCTTCACTAACTGTAAAAAGTCTTTCAGAAAAAATTGATATTCCACATAGAGAATTATCTATTATAATAAACCAAGAACTAGGTCAACACTTTTTCGATTTCATAAATAAATATCGCATTGAAAAAGCCATGTCAATTTTAAAAGACCCTGCAAAAAAGAAACATACCGTTCTCGAAATTTTGTACGAAGTTGGTTTTAACTCAAAATCTTCATTTAATACGGCGTTTAAAAAACATACCGGAAAAACACCTACAGCCTTCCGTAAACACCAATAAACACAAGGATTTGTAAAAAGTCGAACGTTTTTAATTAAGAAAGTCGAACGCATTTTATTTTTAGAAATACGTTCGACTTTTTGTATTCGGTCGTGTAAGGTTTCATTCGGTTAGATATTTGTTCTAGATAAAACAAAAATCAATCTTAAAACCAACAATCTTATGAAACATGCATTTGCTTTAATTCTACTAACACTTCCAACATTACTTATAGCACAAATTAGTATTACAGGAAAAATCACAAATCAATCTCAACCCATAGTTTGGGCAAATGTGGCGTTAACGGATTTGGATGGCTACATTATTACCGGAGGCATAACCGATGATAATGGCGTATTCCATTTAAAAATAGCACCAGGAACTTACCATCTAAACATTAGTTTTATTGGTTACACTAGTTTTAAAAAAGAAATAATCGTAAAAACTGATTTAAACCTAGGTGAAATTAAATTAAAAGCAAACCAAACACTCGATGAAATTGTTATAACACACCAAAAGAAACTTATAGAACAAAAGCCAGATCGTATTATTTTTAATGTTGAAAACAGCGTAACAGCAATTGGTGGCGATGCTTTAGATGCCTTACGCATTGCACCAGGATTAAGCGTACAAAATAACAGTATTAATTTACTGGGCAGAGGCGCATCTAGAGTAATGGTTAACGGACGATTGTTACAACTATCGGGCGAAGATTTAGTGAGCTATTTAAACACTATAGCTTCGGGCGATATTAAAAAGATTGAAGTAATAACAACACCTCCCGCAAAATATGAAGCTGCTGGAAATGGTGGACTTATTAATATTATTTTAAAAAAAGGACAAGTCGATTCTTGGAAAAACACCATCTCGTTTGCAGATAATATAAACACCTATAATTTTGCAACCCTTAGAAACAGTTTACTATACAACAAAAATAAGGTTAGCCTATCGTTTAATGTGAACGGAACCAAAGGTAGCTCTAGAAACATAGAAGATTTTCAGGTGTATTACCCAACAAGTAATTGGGATATCGATATAAATTCAAAAGAAAAGAAAGATAATTTATCAGGACAATTGCTTTTGGATTATGATGTAACCGAAAGCACAACCATTGGCATTCAATATTTAGGAAACTCCAAAACGCCAAATATGTCCGACCGAAGTGTTTCTAGAATTTTTAATGAACAAAACACATTAGACTCATTACTTATTAACAACGGCAATAATCAATCTAAAGTAAATAGCCATTTAATAAATGTACATGCCAATACTAAATTAGATAGTTTAGGAAAAAGTATTTCTTTCGATGTCGATTATTTCACGTACCAATCCAACCAAAACAGAAATTTTATAACCAATAGTTTTTCAGCTAACAATGAGTTTCAAAATATTAATGCTGCAGCCAATAACTTTACAGATTTAAACATTGAAAACTTCAGTGCAAAAACAGATATGGAGCATCCAACAACCTTTATTAATCTATCATATGGCGCCAAAATTAGTAGCATTAAAAACCATAGCGATATTCAGTTTTTTAATACCATTTCTGGAGCTCCCGTTTATGATACTAACATTTCCAACACTTTTAAATACGAAGAAAACAATCAAGCCATTTACATAAGCGGATTAAAAAAATTAAACAAAAAATGGGACATCCAATTGGGTTTTAGACTAGAACATACAAGAACTAAAGGACACTCTGTGCAACTAAACGAAACCAATAGCAATAATTATACAAAACTATTTCCATCGCTATACGCTAGCTATAGTAAAAATGAAAACAATAGTTTTTCTATAAGTTATGGTAAACGTATAGAGCGCCCACGTTTTAGCGATTTAAATCCTTTTAGATCTGTAATTAGTAGTAACACCTTCAGTTTAGGAAATCCATTTTTAAAACCTTCATTTGTAGATAGTTTTGAGTTTAAACATACTTATAAAAATAAATATACTACCAATGCATTTTTAAGTATTAAACATGATGGAGCTAGCGTTATTTTTACTTCCGATGTTGAAAACAGCACACAAATTGTAACGCGTTCAAATTTCTTCAAACAGCATATGTTTGGCATTGGAGAAAGCTTTTTATTCGATACGTTTTCTTGGTGGCAAAGTCAAAACAGTTTTAATGTAATTGGATCGAAAACAGAATTTACACAAAATATTGGGGCGAAACCTAAAAACGGATTCATGTTTAGCGCAAACTCTAGCAATTCATTTACCATGAATGATTCTACTAAATTACAACTAGATGCGACTTACAGCTCGCCTTTTAAAGCCGGTTTATTTAGCGTAGGAAGCACGTCTAGTATAGATTTAGGAATGAGTAAGACGTTTTTAGACAAAAACTTACAAGTGGCTATTCTAGTTAAAGATATTTTCAATAGCTCTAGCTTAAACCAATTAGAATCTACGGTTAATAACGTTAAGCAAGTATATGGACAAAATGATAACAATCGATATATAAGACTAACCGCGAGCTACCGTTTTGGTAATAAAAAGATTAGCGAAAAAAGAAGAAACTTTGGTAATGAAGAAGAGCGCCGAAGAACTAATTAACAAATCGGTTTTAATCTATATAAACTATGCGGTTCCTGCTATTCAAATAATGTTAACAAATTCCGCTTTTATTCCTCGTAAATAATTGTATTTTTACAGCTAATAAAACCAAATCATTTAATGGGTAAAATCATAGCAATTGCTAATCAAAAAGGCGGTGTTGGAAAAACAACAACCTCAATAAATTTAGCAGCTTCACTAGGTGTTCTAGAGAAGAAAGTATTACTTATAGATGCTGACCCTCAAGCAAATGCAACTTCTGGAATTGGAATTGATGTAGAATCTGTAGACGTTGGAACTTATCAACTTTTAGAGCATTCTCATTCTGCCAAAGAAGCTATTGTAAAAACAGAAACGCCAAATTTAGATATTATACCGGCGCATATCGACCTTGTTGCAATTGAAATTGAACTTGTTGATAAAGATGAACGCGAATATATGCTTAAAAAAGCGTTACAGGAAATAAAGGATGATTATGATTATATCATCATTGATTGTGCGCCATCATTAGGTTTATTAACCTTAAACGCATTAACATCGGCCGATGCTGTAATTATTCCTATTCAATGTGAATATTTTGCACTAGAAGGTTTAGGAAAGTTATTAAACACAATAAAAAGTGTTCAAAAAATTCATAATGCCAATTTAGATATTGAAGGCTTATTGTTAACCATGTACGATTCGCGCTTAAGACTATCAAATCAAGTTGTTGAAGAGGTTCAAAAACACTTTAACGACATGGTGTTTAAAACCATCATTCAAAGAAACGTAAGACTAAGTGAGGCACCAAGTTATGGCGAAAGTATAATTAATTACGATGCCAGTAGTAAAGGTGCTAACAATTACTTAAGTTTGGCAAAAGAAGTCATTAATAAAAACGCTTAATTTATGGCTAAGGCAATTAAAAAACAGGCTTTAGGTAGAGGTTTATCGGCCCTATTGAAAGACCCAAGTAACGATATTCAATCTGCTCAAGATACCAACGCCGATAAGGTTATTGGTAACATTGTAGAGTTAGATTTAGATTTTATTGAAGTTAACCCGTTTCAGCCTCGTACTAACTTTAGTGAAGAATCGCTTCGCGAACTCGCCTCTTCCATTAAAGAATTGGGCATTATACAGCCCATTACCGTTAGAAAATTAGGCTTAAACAAATACCAATTAGTTTCTGGAGAACGTCGTTTTAGAGCTTCAAAATTATTAAGTTTAGAAACTATTCCTGCCTATGTAAGGATTGCTAACGACCAAGAGTCATTGGAAATGGCACTGGTTGAAAACATTCAGCGTCAAGACTTAGATCCTATTGAAATTGCTTTATCGTACCAACGTTTAATTGACGAAATCAATTTAACACAAGAGCAAATGAGCGAGCGCGTAGGTAAAAAACGATCTACTATAGCCAATTATTTGCGTTTATTAAAACTAGACCCAATTATTCAAACCGGTATGCGCGATGGTTTTATTTCTATGGGTCATGGTCGTGCATTAATTGCTATTGAAGACCAAAGTGATCAATTAGATATTTACGAAAACATACTATCCAATAAACTTTCAGTTAGAGAAACCGAAAACTTTATTCGCGATTTTAATTCTGATAGTCCAACAAAAAACACCGAAAAAAAGACGGAAGAAGACGATATGCCAAAGTTTGTTAAAAAAGGCATGACGGCATTTTCTGAATACTTTGGACATAAAATTGACGTTAAAGTTTCTAAGAATGGTAAAGGGAAAATTACAATTCCGTTTCATTCTGAAGAAGATTTTAACCGTATAAAAAAATTAGTTCAAGGTGATTCCAAATAAAATCCTAATAACAGGAATAGTATCATGCTTACTTTGTTTTGCCACTTTTGCACAAGACAAGAAAAAGGAGAAAGAAGAAAAAGTACTTCCTAAAGAAGTGGTTGTGGACTCCATCGTTAAAGTTAGCGATCCTATTAATCCGCTTTCGCCTGCCAAAGCAGCATTCTATTCTGCAATTTTACCTGGTTTAGGTCAAGCTTACAATAAAAAATACTGGAAAATCCCACTTGTTTATGGTGCCATAGGTACGGGGGTATACTTTTACATTACTAACAACAAAGAATACAACAGGTATAGAGATGCTTATAAAAGCAGACTCGCCGGCTTTACTAACGATGAGTTTTATTTGGACTCCGCTGGTAATCAATTAACAACTCCAAGACTATCTACCGATAAACTTGAAGACGCTCAAGAATTTTATCGTCGTAACAAGGAAATTTCACTTTTAGTAACGCTTGGGCTTTATGCCTTAAACATTATTGATGCCAATGTAGACGCGCATTTATTGCAGTATAACATTGATGAAAACCTATCTTTAGCACCGCATTATAAATTCAATGAATTTGATGCAAAAAGTAATTTCGGACTAACTTTAAACTTTAATTTTTAACCCTTAATTGGGATTTTATAAACAATACATTTTAATATGAATATAGCATTACTCGGATACGGAAAAATGGGCAAAACTATTGAGCAAATTGCCATTAAACGCGGACATAAAGTAGTTTTGACTATTGACAAAGGAGACACCAATTACGACATTACTAAAGCAGATGTTGCTATCGATTTTAGTATTCCTACGGTGGCTTATAGTAATATTGCAAATTGTATTGACAACAATGTACCAGTAATTTCTGGAACTACCGGATGGCTAGATAAATATGAAGATGCTGTAGCGTTATGCGAAGAGAAAAAAGGTGCTTTTATTTATGCGTCTAACTTTAGTTTAGGTGTAAACATCTTTTTTGAACTTAATAAAACACTAGCTAAAATGATGAGTGCCTTGAAACAATACAATGTTTCTATGGAAGAAATTCATCACACGCAAAAACTTGATGCGCCTAGTGGTACTGCAATTACTTTAGCCGATGGCGTAATTGAAAACCACGATGGTTACAAAAACTGGAAACTAGAAGAAAACGGCGAGCAAACCATTCCTATTGCAGCAAAACGTATTGCCGATGTTCCTGGTACGCATACCGTTACTTACGAAAGCGAAGTAGACACCATAAACATAGAGCATGTTGCACATACTAGACAAGGTTTTGCTTTAGGTGCTGTTGTTGCAGCAGAGTGGATTGTTGGAAAATCTGGTGTTTTCACAATGAACGATGTGTTAAATATTGGTTAACACAAAATAATACTGTAACAAATAGAACGCTGTTACAACTAACAACAAATTAAAATTTTGAGATTATGACTTGGACACAATGGTTTATATTCATCTTAATAATACAAATAATTCATGGTTTAGGCACCTGGAAACTATACATTAAAGCAGGAAGACAAGCTTGGGAAGCCTTTGTTCCTGTTTACAATGGTATTGTATTAATGAAAATAATAAACCGTCCGTGGTGGTGGATTATCCTTTTGTTTCTGCCTATTGTAAATCTTATTATGCTACCCGTTATTTGGGTTGAAACTGCGAGAAGCTTTGGCAAAAACACCATAGTAGACACCATTTTAGCGGTTGTTACTTTAGGGTTTTACAATTTCTACCTAAACTATGTTGCCGATGTTAGTTATATAGAAAACAGAAGCTTACAGCCAAAATCTAGTTCTGGCGATTGGACAAGCTCTATTTTATTCGCGATTGTAGCGGCAACTATTGTACACACGTATTTTATGCAGCCGTTTACTATTCCTTCTTCTTCTTTAGAAAAATCGTTATTGGTAGGCGATTTTCTATTTGTAAGTAAGTTTCATTATGGTGCAAGAGTACCAATGACAACCGTTGGCGCTCCTATGGTGCACGATACTATTCCCGTTTTAAACAAAAAATCATATTTATTTGATGATCATTTTGAAGACCGAAACACATCCTGGAAAAACAAACTACAATTACCCTATTTAAGAATTCCTGGATTTCAAAAAATAAAACGTAACGATATTGTTGTTTTCAATCAGCCGGCAGATACCTTGTTGGATATGAATGATTTTACGCCAGATAGAAATTATTACAAACCTATAGATAAAAAAACAAACTTAGTAAAGCGTTGTGTTGGTGTTGCTGGCGATACTCTAGAAGTTAGAGATGGTTATGTTTATATAAACGGCAAGAAAAACGAGTTACCAGACCGTGCACATTTACAATTTAGTTACTTGGTGCAACCTAAAACAAATCAGTTTAACCCAAACTACATTAAGGAGCGTTATGATATTACTGATGGTTTTGGCATTATGAATGCTCAAAACACATATTACTTTTCGGCGATTTCAGATGAAGCCTTGGCAACATTTAAAAATCATCCTAATGTAAAAAGTATATCATCTAATATTCAAGAAAAAGGCGTTCGCGATGCCGATATTTTTCCACACGATCCTAACTACAATTGGAATGTAGATCAATTTGGACCTTTATATATCCCTGAAGAAGGCAAATCGATAGCAATTAACATAGAAAATTTACCGCTATACAAACGTGCTATTACCGAGTACGAAGGCAACACGTTACAAGTTAAAGGCAACCAAATTCTAATTAATGGCCAAGTAACCGATACTTACACATTTAAACAAGACTATTATTGGATGATGGGTGATAACCGCCATAACTCTATTGATGCAAGACGTTGGGGCTTTGTACCTTTTAATCATGTTATTGGTAAACCTGTATTTATTTGGATGAGCCTTAAAGACATGAGTTTATTTAAACCTCGATGGGAGCGTTTCTTTACTACCGTTAGCGGAACAGGGAAAGCAACCTCATTTTTAATTCCGTTTTTAGTTTTATTATTTGGTTGGATAGGTTTCAACAAATGGAGAAAGCGTAAAACAGAAAAAGAATAACCTCTTTTACGGCTTATTTTTAACTTGTAAACCATACGTATGTCTTTTAAAGCGGGTATTATGGCTCTTTTTTTTGCATCGATAGCATTCGGTCAAAACAATGACGCAATAAAACTACCGGCCATTACTAAAGATTTTGTTTTAGGGAAATTCGACTATAAAACGCATGCCCAATTTACTAAAGTGGATATGGCTCATGCCTCGAAAACCATCTATTTAAACAAAGACGTGTATTCGGCATTTCTTAAAATGTATAAATACGCCAAGGCAGATGGCGTTGATTTAATTATAAAATCTGGTACCAGAAATTTTAAGGAACAAAAAGCCATTTGGGATCGTAAATGGGTAAAATACAGCAGCCTTAATCCTATTGAAAGAGCTAATAAAATACTGGAGTATAGTTCGATGCCCACAACATCGAGACACCATTGGGGCACAGATATAGATTTAAACAGTTTTACAAATTCGTATTTTGAAAATGGTAATGGCAAATTAGAATACCAATGGCTTTTAAAAAATGCCAATACTTATGGTTTTTACCAAGTTTACACCAATAAAACTAATGGAAGAACGGGCTATAATTTAGAACGTTGGCATTGGTCCTACATGCCATTAGCTAAAACTTACTTAGCGTTTTATAATAAGCACATAACGTACTTGGATATTACGGGTTTTGAAGGCTCTAAGCTTGCAAAAGAATTGAATACTATAACTTTATACGTTAATGGTATTTCCCAAAAAGCCAAAACGGCATTTAATAAAGACTAAATGAATATTGTTATACATCCAACATACTTCCCTAATATTGCACACTTTGTTGCTATGGCTAACGCGAAAACGGTTGCCTTTGAAATGGATGATAATTTCCTGAAACAAACCTACAGAAATCGCGCTTACATTTATGGCGCCAACGGTAAATTAGGTTTAAACATCCCCGTTATTCATTCGCAAAAAAACAGACAAAAATACAGAGACGTTAAAATTTTTAATGAAGATAATTGGCAAAGTTTACATTGGAAATCTTTACTATCGGCCTACAGAACATCGCCCTTTTTTGAATATTACGAAGATGAGCTCCAGCATTTATTTACCGAAAAAGCGGAGTTTTTATTAGATTTTAATTTAAAATGTTTTGAAGTTATTACCGATTGTTTGCAGTTGGATTTAGAGTTAACAAAAACCGAAACCTACCAAAAAACCTACGCTGATAAAACAGACTTTAGACCTCTAGTGCATGCTAAAAAAGAGCCGCTTTATCCTTTTGAAAGTTACACGCAGGTATTTAATAGCAAACACGGTTACATAACTAATTTAAGTATTTTAGACTTGCTTTTTAACGAGGGTCCAAATGCTTTAAATTATCTGGAAGCTCAAAACACAACCCTTTTATAATGCTACAAACTTTTGCTCATTATGGTTGTCATTTTTTGTTACCACTTGTGGTGGCATTACTCTTTTATAAGTCGAATTGGAAATACGCTTATTTAGTAATGATTGCAGGTATGTTAATTGATTTAGACCATGTATTGGCAACGCCTATTTTCGATCCTAACCGATGTAGTATTGGGTTCCATCCGTTACACTCTAGCTTTGCTATTTTGTTTTATATTTTTTTATGTGTACCAAAAACATCTAGATTGGTAGGCTTAGGTTTAGTTATTCATATCATTGCTGATACTGTTGATTGTGCTTTAATGTAGAATACTAGGGTGAAGCGTTGCGCAAGGGATAGTAGAGGAAAGCCCACAGCCCGACGCAGGAGGTGCGAGGACTTGTAACGGATAGCCCGACCCTTGTGGTTGCGCCCAAATTAAAAAAACGGGGTGCTGACTACTCGAGACTAAGTGTTGTTGTTATGGGATAATGATCGGAATAATGGGCGTTATAGGCTTTAAAACCATTGACGTTAAAGGCTTGGTCGGCAAAAATAAAATCGATACGAACCGGGAAAAATTTAAAATCGTAAGTTCTGCCAAACCCGTTTCCAGCTTCTTTAAAGGTATCATTTAAATCGCCTCTAATTTGTCGGTATACATACGAAAATGCAGTGTTGTTAAAGTCGCCACAAATAACCATTTTGTATTTGCATTGCTTTTTATGCATTAAAAACAACTCGGTTTGAAATTGCTGCATTTTAAAGGTGGAACCAATACGTTTAAATAAGCGCTCGGAATCTTCTTTTTTAAGACTTTCCACCTTGGTATCGATACGCAAAGACTCGAGGTGGATGTTATAAAACCTTATGGTGTCTTTGCCTTTTACAACATCGGCAAAAATGGCATTATTAGCTGTATCTGGAAATTCTATTGAGCCGGAATTTATTATTGGAAATTTTGAAAAAATAGCTTGTCCGTATTTCATTTTTTTTCCGGATAGCTTTTCGAATTTATATTTAAAAAACGATAAATCGATGTTTTTATGGGGATGGTATTCCTGTATACTGAGTACATCGGGAGCTTCGGTTTTTATAAAGTCTACAATTTTAGTTTCTACACCCTTTTCTGGAATCCATTGATATAAATTAAACAACCTTACATTGTAGTTCATGACCTTTATATTACTGGGGCTTTCTACCTTTACCGATGATGAAAATTTATAAAGCGAACCAAAAGAAAAATAGCCAATTAATAAGGCCACCAACGATAACATAAACTGCCTTTTTAAGCGAAACACCCAGTATAAAAAGAACACAACATTAATAATAATTAAGAAGGAAACACCTAGGTTTACAACGGCTAATATGGAGAATGTTTTTGGTGGTAAAAAAGGTAAAACAAAAGACAGCAAAAGCAGTACAGCTACAACAACATTTACTAGGTAAATGATTTTATTTATGAAGCTTAGTTTTTTCATGTATCTACTTCCCTGCTCTAAACAAAAATTCCTTTTCTTCTGAGGTTAAACTATCATAACCACTTTTACTGATTTTATCTAGAATGACATCAATTTTTTTCTGATTATTAAAGGCATTAAAATCCGCTTTAGTATAACCACCAACTTTTCCTTTATTTTTATGAACCGTTTTTAATGGTCCTTTTTTTGATGGTTTAAACATGCTTACCACGCTATCTGCCATACGCTCGAAACCTTTTCCTATATCTTTTCCACTAAGCAATTGTTTGGCGTAAAAATAGCCTAACAAGGCTCCACCTAAATGCGCTAAGTTACCACCTGCATTTCCATATACCGGATCTTTAATACCCGAAAATACACCTATAACATCCAATGCCACAATAGCGGCTCCAACATACCATAGTTTTAAACTAAATGTAAAAAAACGCATTTCTTGATTTGGCATATAAGCGCACAAAAAGATTAGTAATGCTCTCACTGCTGCAGAAGCACCTAATAACCTTGAACTACCACCAAATACACCTGGAAACAAGCTGTAACAAAACATAAACAACAACCCTCCAGAAATAGCACCAAGAAAATAAATATTTATTGCCATTTTAGCACTAAACAGGTTTAAAAACATGCGCCCTAAAAAGTACAACCATAGCATATTGAATAGGATATGCCACACATCGTAATGTAAAAAAGCATAGCTAATAATACTCCAAGGTTTCATGATAAAGCTAGAAAAACTACTTGGTAACTCAAACCAAATTAAATCTGTTCTTAAGATAAGCGCCAATAGAAAAACCACCACATTAATGGCTATAATTTTTTCTAGCACATTAAGATTTGAAAGTTTGTCTTTTATGTCTTGTGTTAGTGTTGTCATTAATACCAACGGTTACTGTTAAATTGATTTTTTTTCCAATACCACATAATTAAAAAACCTGTTACCGCACCACCAACGTGTGCCATATAAGCCGTATTACTTGGACTAAAGAAAGATTGCCCGGTAACACCAGAAATTAAATCTAAAATAATTATTCCAGGTATAAAGTATTTAGCTTTTATTGGAATTGGTAAAAATATCATCATTAATTCGGCATTGGGATTCATCATACCAAAAGCAGCCATAACACCCATGATACATCCTGAAGCGCCAACCATACTTGCATTATAAGCAGGAAAAATATCTTTAAGCATAGCAACTTGAGCCTGAGAAACTCCCGAACTTACTTGATTACTAGTTAGCATTTGCTTTATACTTTCTGAGGTTAAACCAGAATCTATTAAAGCATTATAATTAGGAAGATATTGAAAATAATAAAACCCTACTTGCAGTAAAACAGCACCTAATCCAGCTGAAATATATAGAAACAAAAACCGCTTAGAACCTAGCACTTGCTCAACAGGTGTACCGAACATCCATAAGGCAAACATGTTAAATAAAATATGCATAGCACCACCATGCATAAACATGTGGGTTATAATTTGCCAAGGCTTAAAAGCATCATTCTGCGGAAAATACATAGCGAACCATTCGTAGAACGTATTCCCATTCCCTATAGTTAATGTACCAATAAACATAATCGCGTTAATGATTATTAAATGTTTAACGGTATCTGAAATTCTCATCATATTATATAAATTTTTTATCTAACTCATCAACACTCATGGTAATAAATGTTGTTCTATTAGTAGGCGATACATTGGGTTCTTTACATGCAAAAAGTTTATTTACCAAATGCTCTTGCTCATCCTTTTGTAAAGACTGCCCTGTTTTAATGGCTAAACTTTTGGCCATAGATTTTGCTAACAAATCTGAAGCACTAAAATGACTTTCGGGCACTTCGTTCTCTACATCGCTTACTAATTGTTCTAAAATAATGGATACTTCGCTTTCTGGAACACCTACAGGAACTCCGGTAATCTCTACCAACTCTTCCATAACGCTAGAAAACACAAAACCTGTATGTTCTAAATCTACTTTTAATTGATTTATAATGACGATATCCTGTGGCGAAAAATGCAGTTGAAGCGGAAATAGTAATTGTTGACTAGCCGCTTCCTTGATGGTTAAATTCTTTAAAAAATCTTCATACAATACACGTTGATGCGCTCTATGTTGGTCGATAACCATCATACCAGATTTAATGGTACTTACAATATATTTATTATGCAATTGATAAGTAGTATGCGTTTTTTCAACCTGCTTATCATCATCAAAAATAGATGCTGTGCGTTCTTCGCTTTCAAAGGTAATGGCGCTAAATTCCTGTTTAGAATGATTTCCTTTAGACTCTAAACCAACATATAAACTTTCCCAACTTTCGGTAGGTTCTTTTTTATAATTTGCTACTCTTGGCTTAGAAATTTTTTCCTCTTGAAACGGATTAAAACTTCTATCCACCTCTACTTTAGGAACGCTCGTTTCGTTCTTTTTATAGCTGTACGGTGTATCTAAATTAGGATCGCGCTCAAAATCCAAAACTGGAGCAATATTAAATTGCCCTAAACTGTGCTTAACAGCAGATCGTAATAAGGCGTAAAGCGTATGCTCATCATCAAACTTAATTTCTGTTTTAGTAGGATGAATATTAATATCTATGGTTTGCGGATCGACAGTTAGGTTTAAAAAGTAACTGGCGTGCGTTCCGGTTTTTAATAAACCTTCGAACGCCGAAGCTATGGCATGATTTAAATAAGCACTTTTAATAAAGCGATCGTTAACAAAAAAGTATTGCTCACCTCTAGTCTTTTTAGCAAATTCTGGTTTACCTACAAACCCAGAAATATTTAAAACCTCTGTATCCTCTTCAACAGGAACTAGTTTTTCGTTGGTTTTTGCACCAAAAATATTTACAATACGTTGCCTGTAGTTACTAATTGGTAAATTAAAACTTTCGCTTCCGTTATTATACAACGCAAAACTAATACCTGGATGTGCTAATGCCACACGATGAAACTCATCGATAATATGGCGTAACTCTACCGTATCAGATTTTAAAAAATTACGTCGTGCAGGAATATTAAAAAACAGGTTTTTTACAGAAACAGATGTCCCAGTAGGTGTAACCACAATATCTTGAGAAGTAATATTACTGCCCTCGATTACCAAAACGTTACCAACATCATCGCTTTCCTGTTTGGTTTTTAACTCCACATGCGCAATAGCGGCAATACTAGCTAAAGCTTCACCACGAAAGCCTTTAGTGTGCAGCTGAAATAAATCTTCGGCACTTCTAATTTTTGAAGTAGCATGACGCTCAAAACTCAATCTAGCATCCGTAGTACTCATGCCTTTACCATTGTCAATGACTTGCACAAGGGTTTTTCCGGCGTCTTTAATAATAAGTTTTATCGTATCTGCTCCGGCATCAATAGCATTTTCTAAAAGCTCTTTAACTACTGACGCTGGGCGCTGTACAACTTCTCCTGCCGCAATTTGATTTGCCACATGATCGGGTAAAAGCTGTATAATGTCTGCCATAAATTATTTGGGTAAAAATATAGATAAATCGAAATCGATGATAAATAAAAATACTAAAACTAGAATTCCAACAATAATTAAAACACGTTTACTTGCTTGATGGTCTGGGTTGTTTTTAAAGTCGTCAAAAGCATCAGTAAACTTGCCTTTTATACCTTTATTAGCCCCTACTGTTTTTCTGTATTCGTCAAACTTATGTTTAATCTCATAAGGATTACCTTCGCCTTTATCATCATAAGTACGAGGTGTATAACTAAATTTTTTGTTTTTACGCAGTTTTAAAATTCCCATGATTTCTAAGTTTTAAATGTGGTTTTACATGTATTTTTTTTCTAATAAATACATACAAATCAATAATAATACCAAAACCAATAGTAACACCTTCATGGACATAGCACCTCGTGTTTTCACTTTAGTGCTTTTTTCGCGTTTCCATTTGGACACAAATTCTTTGGTATTAGAATTGTTATCTAAACTAGAATCCGTTTGATTTTCCTTAGAAAACCTAGGTTGATAATTAAAAGTTTTATGCTTACGTTGTTTAAACAAAATCTAGTTTTTTGCCAATAAAAATGTTAAATACATTGGCATTGCTCCTCTTTTCAAAAATACTTAAAAGTAGTTAGAAACAGAAGCTTTAAAAGCCAAAAAATGTTAACAAATCGCTTATTGAGCCATTTCTAAAAAAAGAAAAACTAAATTCCAAATACTTAGAAGACGCTTCTAAGCATATCATGGAATTTAGTTTTTTTTGAATATTGAAATTTTTAAAACAACTTAATTGTTTTCTCTAAGCTCTGCCATTTTAATAGCAGCAATAGCAGCTTCTGTGCCTTTGTTACCGTGTTTACCACCAGAGCGATCAATACTTTGCTGTATATTATTATCGGTAAGCACACAGAATATTACTGGTGTTTCGCGCATTACATTAAGATCTTTAATACCTTGAGTTACACCTTCGCAAACAAAATCGAAATGCTTAGTTTCACCTTGTATTACACTACCAATTGCAATAACCGCATTTACCATTTGTTCTTGCATTTTTTTACAGCCGTAAATCAACTCAAAACTTCCTGGTACGTTCCAACGGATAATATTAGCTGGTAATACGCCATTATCAATTAAGGCATTATAGGCGCCTTCGTATAAACCTTCTGTAATGGTATCGTTCCATTCTGAAACAACAATCCCAAACCGATAATTACTCGCGTTTGGGATTGATGTTTTATCGTAATCCGATAAATTTTTATTTGCCGTAGCCATATATGTTGTAGCTATTATTTGTTTGCTAACACTGTTGCTTTACCAATAAACACATCTACTTGTGCCGCTTCGGTAGAGTTTGCGTAGTCATTTTTAATTCTTTCAAAGTAAGCTAATGCTTTATCTGCTTTCCCTAACTCTAAAGCAATTGTACCTGCTTTAAATAAATACATAGGTGTAGTAAATTCGTTGTTACGCATTTCGGCAGCTTGCTCGTAATACCCTAAAGCATCATCGTTTTGGTTAAGTTGCACAAAGGCATCACCAATATTTCCTTTAGCTAAAGGTGCTAAAATCTCGTCGTTACTTTTAAATTCACCTAAATACTTAACTGCATTTTTGTAATCTTTTAATCTTAAATACGCTGTACCAGCATAGTAATTTGCTAAGTTAGCAGAAGGCGTACCACTGTACTCCTCAATAATATCTAACATACCAAATTTACCTTCACCACCATTTAAAGCTAAGTTGTAAAGAGAATCTTTTGACGCTCCTGTTACAGCTTGATCAAAGTATTTTTGAGCTTGAAACATATCGTTCATAGCTGCTTGTTGTTTTGGCTTTGCAACATATTCTTTATATGCTAAAGACCCTAAAACAATAACAGCAACAAGACCAATTATAATAAAAATATATTTTTGGTTTTTTGCTACAAAGTCTTCTGTTTTAGAAGCTGTTTCATCAAGTGTGTTAAAAACCTCTGCAGTTGTAGACTCCTCTTCAATATTAGTTTGTTTTTCTACTTCTGTTTTTGGTTTGTAACCTCTTTTCTTATAAGTTGCCATGTATTTAGTCTATATGATATGGTCCTAACAAAATATATAGGACACATTTTATTAATGTGGCGCAAAAATATAATTTTTCTTCATAACTAAAAGCCTATTTATTTGATATTTTTCAATAATTTGCACTTCTTATCTAGAGTTTAACCTCTAAAGGCCCTCAAAGTTGCTTTTTCTATGATTTTAAAATCGCTTTCTTTACTTAATTATAAAAACTTCGATAGTAAATCGTTCATTTTCAATGATAAAATAAATTGTATTGTTGGTAATAATGGTATAGGCAAAACGAATGTACTAGATGCGATTTATCATTTATCCTTCGGAAAAAGTTATTTTAATCCTGTAGCTACACAAAATATTAAGCATGATGAAGAGTTTTTTGTGATTAATGGCGACTATAATAAGGATGAAAAAACCGAAAAAGTAGCGATAAGTTTAAAACGCGGGCAAAAAAAGGTGATTAAGCGCAACGGAAAGGCTTACGATAAATTTAGCGAGCATATTGGTTTTTTGCCTTTAGTAATAATATCGCCTGCCGATAGAGATTTAATTATTGAAGGTAGCACCACGAGACGAAAGTTTATTGACTCGGTAATTTCGCAAAGCGATAAAAGCTATTTAAATCATCTAATTAACTACAACAAAATACTAGCACAACGTAATGCATTATTAAAATATTTTGCTCTAAACCATACCTTTAACAAAGACACTTTAGAAGTTTATAATTCGCAGTTAACCGAATACGGAACGGTAATTTTCGAAAAAAGAGATGCCTTTTTAAAAGCTTTTATTCCCATTTTTAAATCGAGATACGAAGCCATTAGCAATGGCAACGAAACTGTAGATTTAATTTATGATAGCCATTTATTTGAAGATAACTTAAACACACTTTTAATGGCTGCTATTAATAAAGATAGAGCCTTACAATACACTAGTGTTGGTATACATAAAGACGATTTACATTTTAATATAGCAGAACATCCTATTAAAAAATTTGGAAGCCAAGGACAACAAAAATCGTTTTTAATAGCCTTAAAACTAGCACAATTCGATTTTATAAAAAACCAAAGTGGTGTGAATCCTATTTTATTACTGGATGATATTTTTGATAAACTAGACGAACAACGTGTAGCACAAATTATTAAACTGGTGGACGATGAAAATTTTGGACAACTCTTTATTAGCGATACGCATGCAGAACGCACTGAAAATGCTGTAAAACAGGTGCATCAATCGTTCGAGATTTTTAAGTTGGAATAGCCATTTATTTCTCCCTTGACTTTATTGAGAATTTCGACTACTTTCGCTTATCGCTAAATATAAATTAGAGGTAACCAACATGTTTTTAGCATGAAAACCAGTTGATATTCTTAGAAACATTGTTTACTATTTAAACTAAAGAAAACTAAATGTTTAGACATCAAGGAAAAAGCAGAACTTTAAAACATAATTTACGTATTGCCACTGTTCTATCTTTTGTTGCGGGCATAGTAAATGTTACGGGCTTTTTAGCGTTTAAGCATTTAACCACTAACGTAACAGGTCATTTTGCGCTATTTATTAACGATGTTGCTACTTTTCAATTCTGGAAAGGCACTATATATTTCCTGTACATTTTCTCTTTTCTATTCGGGTCTTTTGTGTCTAGTTTTTTAATTGAGCAGTTTAGAGAAAACAAAAAGCTAAATGTTTTTTTTCTGCCAACTTTAATTGAATGTTTAATTTTAATATCAATTGGGCTTTCAAGTAATATTATGACTTTAAAATCTGCAGATTTAATTGTGTGCCTACTGCTTTTTGCAATGGGGCTTCAAAACTCTTTTGTAACTAAAATTTCGAATGCTGTGGTAAGAACAACGCATCTTACTGGCCTATTTACTGACTTAGGCATTGATATTTCGCAATTATTCTTCCCCAAACTACATAAGGAAAGAGAAAAACTAAAGGCTAATATTAAATTGAGGATTTATATTATTTTATTCTTTTTTGTTGGTGGTTTAGTGGGTGGCTTTCTTTATTCTAAACTCGATTGGAAATTAAACACACTGCTTTTTGCCGCTTTAGTTTTATTGAGCAGTTTATTTTATGATGATATTAAGTATAGCTTAATAAAAAACCGAAGAAAGCATAAGCAAAATAAAAGAACGGCGCATTAAAGTTTTTCTAGTTATTGGCTATTTATTTAAAACAGATAACTAGCATAAAAAAGAGATGTTCACGCTTGTCTTTTTTAGGTGGTGAAACTGAAAAAAACGTAAAATGAATGACAACGCTTACTTAAATACTTAAATTAACTCGTGTTAATCTGAAGCTATACTTATACTTATACTTGTCCTAATTTCTTGACTTTATAAAAAATTTCGGCTACCTTCGTTTACCATCGGATATAAAGCAATAAAACGAATTCATATCCGAGAAAAAGTTACTAGCAAGCACCAATAATCAACTGAAATGATACAACGAAAAGCATTACTTATATCAGTTTTTATTTTGGGAATAATAATATTGTTTTCTTGTAATAAAAAAATATTAAGTCCAACTCCTTCTATTACGAATACAAATTCGAAACCTGCTCAAAAGAAACCCTATTTAATTTTAATTTCTCTTGATGGTTTTCGATGGGATTATGTGGAAAAATACAATCCACCTAATTTGAGTTCATTCATCAAAAATGGTGTTAAGGCTCAATCATTAATACCTTCATTCCCGACCAAAACTTTTCCAAATCATTATACTATTGCTACTGGTCTTTATCCTGATAGACATGGAATAATAGGAAATATATTTTATGATTATAAAAAAGACACACTATTTAATAAGAGGAATCCTGAAATGGCTGAAGACGGAAGCTTTTTTGGAGGTTCACCAATTTGGGTAGAAGCAAATAAATCAGATATTGTAACTGCTAGTTACTTCTTTGTGGGAACAGAAGCAAACATCCAAGGAGTCAGACCTACTTACTATTATAAATTTGATAACAGTGTGAAAAATGAGATTCGAGTAAATCAAGCACTAAAATGGCTGAACTTGAATGAGAAAAGCAGACCACACTTGATAACTTTATATTTTGGAGATTTAGATAAAGTTGGACATCGGTTTGGAATCAATGACAACGAATTAAAAAAAGCATTATTTGAATTGGATAAAAATTTAGGAGCTTTGTTTAATGGAGTATCTAAAACTGGGCTTCCTGTAAATATTATCATAGTTTCTGATCATGGTATGGGAAATCAGTCTACAAACAAGATAATACCAATAGATTCTATCGAAAACGATGACTTATTTATGACAATTGAAAATGGTACAATAGTAAATATTCATCCAAAAAAAGATATTGAAATAGATTCTGTACTACAATATTTAAAACAAAAAGAAAATAATTTTAAAGCTTATAAAACAAAAAACACACCGGGTTTTGAGTACATCCCAAAAAATAAAAATTGGGGTGCAATACAATTAATACCAGATTATGGTTATCATTTTTGGAATCAAAGACGTAAAGACGCTCTTATCGAAGAGGGTGTTACAACCTTTGGAGTTCATGGCTATGATAGCAAACACAAAGAAATGCATGGAATATTTTATGCAAATGGTCCAGCCTTTAAAGATGGTTATGAGATACATTCGGTAAAAAACATTCATATCTATCCATTAATGTGTGAGATATTAGGATTAGAAATTCCTAAATTGATTGATGGAGATTTAAATCAAATCGAAAGCGTTTTGAAAGATTAACAAGCACTAAATATAAAATAATGGCTACAGGTAACACAACCTATAAACGAACCTCTCCAAAAACTAAATAACTTTCCTTTTAAAAAACAAACTAGCCAACATACACGCGTTAGGGATAAAAGCGGCATCCTTTTTAAAGTTTGCCAAAATACAACTTAAGTTAGTCTATGATTTAACAGATGGCCTCGTAGATTTCTCCTAGCCATAAAAACTTTAAAAAGATATAGCGGATAGCCCGACCTTTTTCGGGTAACGTCCAAAAAAATATGGCTCGAATTGGACTTAATTTTATACTTTTAAACAAAATTTAAATTACATATATAAGTTAACCGCACCATGGCAAAACGAAATAACGAAAACCTAAGTATTAGTGACGCTTTAAAAGAGTTTGTTGAAACTAATAGGCTTGAAAAAGGATTAAACAAAGTAAATGTTGCTGATGCTTGGGCTAACCTTATGGGTAATGGGGTTAATAATTATACCACCTCGGTAAATCTAGAACGCGAAACGCTTTATGTACAATTGAGTTCCAGTGTTTTAAGGGAGGAATTAAGCTATGGCAAGGCGAAAATAATTACCATGCTTAATGAGGAACTGGGCAAAGAGATTATTAAAAAACTGGTTTTAAGATAATTAGATATTATGGGTAGGCATAAAAATTTTACAAAAAAGATAAGACTTAATCTTTTTTACATTATATTTGTTGCTTAATTTATTATAATACAAATACAATGAGTAAAGGTACCGTAAAATTTTTCAATGATTCTAAAGGATTTGGTTTCATAGTTGAAGAAGACAACAACAAAGAACATTTCGTACACATTTCAGGACTTATCGATGAAATTCGTGAAGGTGATGTTGTAGAATTCGATCTACAAGAAGGTAGAAAAGGATTAAACGCCGTAAACGTAAAAGTAGTCTAACGATATACTATTTCACAATTACAAGTAGAGCCTATCATTTATTTTGATAGGCTTTTTTTGTTTATAGTGTTTTATAACTTAATTGGCTGTACCTTTGCAGCATATTAATTATTATAATACAATAACAATGAGTAAAGGTACCGTAAAATTTTTCAATGATTCTAAAGGATTTGGTTTCATAACTGAAGATGACAACAACAAAGAACATTTCGTACACATTTCTGGATTAGTTGATGAAATTCGTGAAGGTGATGCAGTAGAATTCGATTTACAAGAAGGTAAAAAAGGATTAAACGCCGTAAACGTAAAAGTAATCTAAGGATATACTATATAACAATTACAATTAAAAGCTTATCATTTATTTGATAGGCTTTTTTTTTGGTTTAATATGAAGCCTCTCCGAGCATACCGAAAGCGCATAAACTACAGAAAAACAACTTGTTTGTAGAATATACTATGCCGCAAGAGTATTCAAGTCCTTCCATATGGGAAGGATTTAGGATAGGCTATTTTTTGTGGCACGACCTTTGCAATCCATTTAATATTATTAATTAAAATATATTACAATGAGTAAAGGAACAGTAAAATTCTTCAACGATTCTAAAGGATTCGGATTTATAACTGAAGAAGGTTCAAACACCGAACATTTTGTTCACATTTCTGGATTAATCGATGAAGTTCGCGAAGGTGACATAGTTGAGTTTGATTTACAGGAAGGTAGAAAAGGCTTAAATGCCGTAAACGTAAAAGTAGTTTAGTAAAACATACAGAACTTTTTTAAAACAAAAAATCTCGCAACTTAGTTGCGAGATTTTTTTATGTTTTATTATGGTGTAATAACTAAAATTGGTCTCTTCCTGAAAAATGGAAAGCGCCTTCGATAGCTGCGTTATCATCACTATCACTACCATGTACTGCATTTTCACTTATAGAATCTGCAAACATTTTTCTGATAGTGCCTTCGGCAGCATCAGCAGGATTTGTAGCACCTATTAATGCTCTAAAATCATCTACAGCATTTTCTTTTTCTAAAATAGCGGCAACAATTGGTCCGCGAGTCATGTACTCTACTAATTCTGGAAAGAATGGACGCTCATTATGTATCGCGTAAAACTCTTCTGCATCTGCAGTTGTCATTTGTGTTAATTTCATTGCTACAATTCTAAACCCTGAAGCTGAAATTTTTTCTAATATTGCACCGATGTGTCCTTTCTCAACAGCATCTGGCTTAAGCATTGTAAATGTTCTATTTGTTGCCATTATATTGTTTTAATTTTGTGCAAAAGTAATCTATTTCTAGGAAATACCATAACGGAAATTTGAATGCCAAAAGAAATGATAATTATAATATAACATAGCTCTTAAATAATCTTAACAGTTAAAATTTCGATACCACTAATTTTAAAAAAATTGTATCTTCGCCACCTATGAAAAAACAAGATATTACAAGCATAAAACAGCTATTATCATCGGCTAAAAAAATAGTAATTGTACCACATAAAAATCCAGATGGTGATGCTATTGGCTCTACTTTGGGACTTTACCACTATTTAGTTAAAGGCAATCATGATGTTACCGTTATAACACCTAATGATTATCCGCATTTTTTAAAATGGATTCCAGGAAACGAAAGCATTTTAAAACACGACACCCAAAGAGACGCTTGTGAAGATTTAATTAATAATGCCGACATTATTTTTACTTTAGATTTTAATGCTTTTCATAGAACCGGACAGATGGAAACTGTTTTAACAAACAGTAAAGCTTTAAAAATTATGATTGACCATCATCAAGCACCAGATGATTATGCGACTTATACCTACAGCGATGTTAGCATGAGTTCCACTTGCGAAATGGTATACAATTTTATTGACTTTTTAGGCGATGAAAACTTGGTAGATAGCATCATTGCAACTTGTCTTTATGTAGGTATTATGACAGATACAGGTTCGTTTAGGTTTAGATCAACCACCAGTAAAACACACGTTATAATTTCTAAACTCATAGATAAAGGCGCCAATAATAATGAAATACACAATAACGTTTACGATACTAACAGCTATGAACGTTTGCAATTATTAGGCTGTGCGCTAACTAATTTAAAGGTAATACCGGAGTCTAGAGCGGCATATATTACGCTTTCGCAAGACGAGCTGCAACAGTATAACTATAAAAAAGGAGATACCGAAGGTGTTGTTAATTATGGTTTATCGTTAGATGGTGTGGTACTTGCTGCAATTTTTATTGAAGATAGAAAAGAAGGTATTATAAAAATATCTTTACGTTCTAAAGGCAATTTCTCTGTAAACGAAATGTCTAGAGCACATTTTGAAGGTGGCGGTCATACCAACGCTGCAGGTGGCAAAAGTGATTTATCCTTACAAGAAACGGTTGAAAAATTTATTAGTATATTGCCTAGTTATAACAAAGCACTAAATAATGAATAAATTACTCAGCATAGCCATATTTTTACTAGTATTTAGCTGCAAAACTCCAGAAGCAAGACGCCCAATTTCGGTAACATCGGGTTCTTTTATCGATGCCTCTGTGGAGCGCAATAAAAAATTAAATGCCAAAGAAAAAGCGTCTATTGAAAAACTAATGAGCTTTGACCAAAAGGATTACATTGCTTCAGAAAGTGGTTTTTGGTATTATTACAATAATAAAGTTGAAGTAGACTCTTTAAAAACACCCGGTTTTGGAGATGTTATTAATTACAACTATAATATAAAAGCTCTTAATGGTAGCGTTATTTACTCGACCGACGAGTTAAAAACACAAACCTATGCCATGGATAAAGAAGAGTTATTTACTGGACTTCGCGAGGGTTTAAAGCTCATGAAATCCGGTGAAACTGTTACTTTCCTTTTCCCTTCGCAAAAAGCTTATGGCTATTATGGCGATGAAAATAAAATTGGAAGAAATACACCTCTAATCTGCGAGGTAACCGTAAATTCTATTACCCTAAATCAATCCCATTAACATGTTATCAATACGTTTTATTAAAGTTTTATTGCTTGTTTTTGCAATGTACTTAACCTCCTGTAAAGCACAATACCCAGACCTAGAAGACGGTATGTATGCCGAATTTATAACTAGCAAAGGTGTTATGGTTGCTAAACTAGAGCAAGAGCTAGCGCCTATTTCGGTTGCAAATTTTGTATCCTTAGCCGAAGGTAATAACACCATGGTTAACGAAAAATACAAAAAGAAAAAGTTTTATAATGGTGTTATTTTCCATCGCGTTATCGATAAATTTATGATTCAAAGTGGCGACCCTAACGGTACAGGACAAGGTGGACCCGGATATAAATTTAATGGCGAGTTTAACGAGGCCTTAAAACACGACCAACCAGGAATTCTTTCCATGGCTAATTCCGGACCTAACACAAATGGTAGTCAGTTTTTTATAACCGAAGTTCCAAAACCTCATCTTGATAATAAATACAATGTATTTGGTAAATTGGTTATTGGTTTAGATGTTCAAGATTCTATTTCGAATGTAAAAACAGATAGTAGAGACAAGCCTTTAGAAGATGTAACTATTGAAGAATTGAATATTATAAGAAAAGGAAAAGCTGCGAAACAATTTGATGCGCCTTCGGTATTTAAAAATCATTTTGCTGAAGCTGAACGTATTGAAAAAGAAAAAA
This sequence comes from Algibacter sp. AS12, assembly GCF_046736315.1. NCBI lineage: Bacteria > Pseudomonadati > Bacteroidota > Flavobacteriia > Flavobacteriales > Flavobacteriaceae > Algibacter > Algibacter sp. AS12. The sequence goes on along the minus strand of NZ_CP151841.1, from coordinate 2,576,506 downwards.
AGACTAAAGCAGAAGCGATATTACAAGCTACATTAGATAAATTCGAAATGCAAAAAGCCAAGGCTACTGCTCTAGAGTCTGGTTTAAAATATTATATCTCTGAAAAAGGAAACGGCGAAGGCTTAACCGAAAACACACCGGTATTAACCCATTATGCGGTATATTTTGAAAATGGAAAACTACTAGAAACTAGCAAATTGGAAATTGCTGAAGAATTAGATGCTGTTAACGAAAAACGTAAAGCAGCAAATAGGTATAAACCTATTACTGCCGATATTGGTCCAGATGCTCAAATGATAGCAGGTTTTAAAGAGGGCTTACAGCAATTAAACGTTGGCGATAAGGCTACATTATTTATTCCTTACCATTTAGCCTACGGCGAAGCGGGATCTAGAGGTATACCGCCAAAATCTAATATTATTTTTGAAGTTGAAATCTTAGAACTTCTTAAATAAATTTTAACATTAATACCTCTTTAAACCCTTATATTTACAGCGTAAAACAAAACCTATGCAAGTATTAAAATTTGATTGGAACCCATTAACTGGGATTGATATTATTGGAAATTTCAAACTCCACTTTTACAGCCTTATGTGGGTTATTGCATTTATTATAGGATGGTATATCATGAAACGTATTTTCACTAAAGAAAAAGTGTCTTTAGATTATTTAGACCCTCTTTTTATCTATACCGTTTTAGCTACTATGCTTGGAGCACGACTTGGGCATGTTTTATTTTATCAATCGGAATTAATCTCTGAAGATTTTTTTAGCATCTTTCTTCCTTTTAAATTTAAAGGTGGTTTTGAGTTTACAGGATTTCAAGGTCTAGCAAGTCATGGTGCTGCCATTGGTATTATTGTGGGTATGTATTTATACAGAAAAAAATACACTTACAAATCTTTACTTTGGATTTTAGACCGAATTGTAATTACCGTAGCTTCCGGAGCTGTTTTTATTAGAATTGGAAACTTTATAAATTCTGAAATTATAGGAAAAGTAACCGATTCTAATTTTGGGGTACGTTTTATACAAGACCAATATTATAAAAGGGAAATTGTACAGCGTACAGGTATAAACGATGTGCAAAAAGCCTATAGCGCTGTAACCGATAACGCACAGTTTCAAAATTTATTAGAGGCTGTTCCTTATAGACACCCATCGCAGCTTTACGAATCGTTTTGCTACATTTTTGTGTTTTTAATTTTGTTATACTTCTATACTAAAACCAGTAAGAAAGACCAACCAGGATTTTTATTTGGTTTGTTTTTAGTTTTACTGTGGAGCATTCGTTTCTTTATAGAATTTACAAAAGAGCCTCAAGGCGAAGAATACATTAATTGGTTTGGTTTAAATACTGGACAATGGTTAAGTATACCTTTTGTATTAATAGGGCTTTATTTTATGTTTGTTTATAAGCCCAAAACAGCAGTTAAGTAAAGTTTCAAAAAAAAGAAGATTTATGATGACTTTGAAACCTAACATTATAGCGATTTTCTTATTTTTAGGTGTTTCTTTATTAAGCTGTAAGGAGGACAAAAAAGTTATAAAGCAAACCGAAATTAGCTTTACTAAAGAAGGCGAATTAAGTATTATAAAAGCTTCCGACTCTACAGCAATAAAGCTTGATATTGAAATTGCTGATACCGATTTTGACATTCAAACGGGGTTAATGTACAGAAATTCAATGGCCAACAACCAAGGCATGCTTTTTATCTTTGATGATGAAAAAGAGCGTTTCTTCTACATGAAAAACACCAAAATCCCTTTAGACCTTATCTATATTAATGCTAACAAAGCTATTGTTAGTGTTCAAAAAAACGCAAAACCTTTTGATGAATCTTCACTCCCATCAAACGCACCTGCTAAATATGTATTAGAAGTTAATGCTGGTTTAGTTGATGTTTGGGGTATTGCTGTTGGAGACCAAATTATATATGAGGCTAACTAGCCTATAGCTAAACCTACGCAATGGATTTACAAAGGGCACCTACTCTACATCCAATAGCTGTCTTTTAACAGCAGGATTCTCCTTTAATGCCTAAGCGCCATCTCTAACAGGTACGCTACAATAATCGCCTTAACCATTTTTAATTAGGTTAATATAATAAACCTAAATAAATTAAATGTTATAACTACATTTAATAAAAAATTACTACTTTAGGCCCATTAAAGTTAGCAGATACAGGCTACCCTCTACATTTATAGACTACTACAATTTAAAACGACAAAATATTATGAATAAACTACTCTCAATACTTTGTACCTTAATTATACTTGTTGCCTGCAAAAACAGTAGAAATAAAGAAAATGAGACAGAGGTAGTTTCCAATAAAACCAAGTCTTTAATGGCCATATTTGCGCATCCAGATGATGAGATTGTAATCTCACCGTTGCTTACAAAATATGCAAATGAAGGCGTAACAATTAATTTAGTGTTTGTTACAGATGGCTCTAAAGGTGTTGCAGAACATGCCAATATACCAGTAGGAGATTCCCTTGCTAAAGTGCGCATGGAAGAAGCCTTATGCGTTACAAAAACCTTGGGTATTAACCCACCTATTTTTTTGAAGTATACCGATGGCGATCTCGCTTTATATGAAAACTTATATTCATTAGATGACAAAATTGATAGCTTATTTACTAAACACAACCCTAATGTTGTAATTACTTTTGGACCGGGTGGAGAATACGGCCATTCCGATCATAGGATAGTGAGTAATATTGTAACAGAAGTTTTTCAAAGAGAAGCATCGGAAACTCTAAACCAACTACTCTATTATGGTTTTCCTAAAGAAGCGCAAGCGGATGACCTAAAATTAAAATCGAAAGTAGGTAATTGGTTTAATGAGAATTGGAAAACTACCCAAAAAAGATTTCTTACTCATAGAATTCCTTTTAACGAAAACGAATTAACCATAGCACATAAAGGCTCTAGTTGCCACAAATCTCAATACACTCCTGACACTATAGATGATTTATTTGCTATAATGAAACAAACGGATAACGCCATCTATTTAAGGTCCTGGAATGGATCTAAAACGTTAACGGATAATATTTTCGATTAGCCCAAAAGTATCTAAGTGTAAAACAAGTAGAACTAAATTAATTTAAAGCAACGCATGAGTAATACTAAATCAAACAGACTTCTTTCTCTAGATACACTTCGCGGCTTTGATATGTTTTGGATTATAGGTGGACAGTCTTTATTTCTGGCGCTTAACGCGAAAACAGAATGGGCCTGGTTACAAAGCATGACCACGCAATTACATCATGCCGAATGGGAAGGTTTTCATGCCTTCGATCTTATATTTCCACTTTTTATGTTTATTTCTGGAGTGGCTATTCCGTATTCTGTATTTGGAAAACTAGAAAAAGGTACACAAAAATCGCAGCTATACTTAAAAATTCTTAGAAGAACCGTTATACTCATAATTCTAGGTATGGTTTACAATGGTGTTTTAAGTTTTGAATTTGATAATTTAAGAGTGGCTAGCGTTTTAGGCCAAATTGGACTTGCTTACTTAATAGCCTCAATTATAGCTATTAACACCCAATCTTTTAAGGCTATTGCCATTTGGACAACAGGCATACTTGTGGGATATGGCATTTTACAATTATTTATTCCTGTTCAGGGGCATGGTGCTGGCATTTTAACTCCAGAAGGTAGCATTAATGGTTATATAGACCGATTGTTTTTACCAGGGCAGCTTTACGGAAAAGTATTTGATCCGGAAGGTATACTTTGTACCTTTTCTGCTTCTGCCATTATACTTATGGGAACTTTAGCTGGAATTACATTACGCTCTAAAAGCACAAAACCTTATGAAAAGGTAACTAAGCTTACTAGCATTGGTGTGCTTTTAATAGTGCTAGCATTGGTTTTAGATAATTGGTACCCAATAATTAAGTCTGTATGGACCTCCACATTCAACCTGTTAGCAGGAGGCATAAGTTTCCTTTTACTTGCTTTATTTTACTTAATTATTGATGTGTGGCAGCTCAAGAAATGGACCTTCTTTTTTAGAGTTATTGGTATGAATTCTATTATCATTTATATGGCTACGGTTTTAATTGATTTTAGACATACATCGCGGGTTATATTTGGCGGGTTTGCCAATATTTTTGGCGATTATAGTACGGTTGTACTTGTAATGGGCTTTATTTTTATAGAATGGTTATTTCTGTATTTCCTTTATAAAAAGAATGTTTTTCTTAAAGTTTAATGTTCCACTGGGCTTTTGTATAACACTACAGCCTTTTTGTTAATTACATGTTGGTGATTTTCTAGTATTATCGGCAAAAAGACTTGCTTTACTTTTAATGCACACGAACTTTAGCGGATAGTTGCGTTAGGGATTGAAACGGCATCCTTTTTAAAGCTTAAAACTTATACTTGGTAAATACTATAATTTAACAGATTACAACTTTACAGGCTCCTTTAAACAACAACTTTAAAAAGATATAGTGGAAAGCCCGACCCTTGTGGTAACGCCCAACTTCTCGATACAATTTGAGTTTACCATCAAAATTACTCGAAGTGACGATATTCCATAAAAAAAGCCTACTAACATATGTTAACAGGCTCTTTTATAAAGAAAAATTTGAGTTAGTCGTTCTTCTTTTCCTTGTCTTCTAATTTATTTACAGAATCATACATTATTGGCGTTGCAATAAATAATGATGAATAGGTACCCACTACAACACCTACTATTAATGCATACATAAATCCTCTTATTGAATCACCTCCAAAAATGAAGATGGCTAACAACACTACTAAAGTTGTTAATGAGGTATTTAAGGTTCTACTTAATGTACTACTTAATGATGCGTTTACTACTTTATCGAATTTCCAGTTGGTGTGCTCGTTAAAGAATTCACGAATTCTATCGAATACAACCACGGTATCATTTAATGAGTAACCAATTACGGTTAGTATTGCTGCAATGAACGCTTGGTTTATTTCCATGTTAAACGGCATAAACTTGTACGTTAAAGAGAATACACCTAACACAAGTATAACATCGTGAAATACTGCGGCTACGGCTCCTAATGAATATTGCCATTTCTTGAAACGGAATAAGATGTATAGGAAAACTACAATTAAAGATCCTAAAATTGCCCAGAATGATGCTTGTTTAATATCATCGGCAATGGTTGGCGTTACTTTGTAAGACTCTAATAAACCTACTTGCTTGTTCTCGTCGTTTAAATCGATAAATTGCTCGTAGCTTGTACCCTCTAAATGTGGAACTAAAGCTGTGTAAAGCGCTTTTCTGATTTCCTCATCGACTTGAGAACCAGACTCGTTTACTTTGTACTTAGTTGTTATTTTTAACTGGTTAGCATCTCCAAAAGTTTTTGCATCTGCACTACCAAATACATCTGGTTGTGATAATAGATCTGTAATTTCTGAAGCACTAATGTCTTGCGCAAAACGTACTTGATACGTTCTACCTCCAACAAAATCGACACCTTGGTTTAACCCGTTAATAGCTAACGATGCTAAACTTACAAGAATTAAAGCTCCTGAAATGATGTAGGCTACTTTACGTTTTGATAAAAACTCAATGTTGATGTTTCTGAAAAGGTTTTTAGTAAGTCCTGTTGAGAACTCTAATTTACCTCCACGGTTTGAATACCAATCGATTAATAATCTTGTTATGAAAATTGCCGTAAATAAAGATGTTGCAATACCTATTAATAATGTTGTTGCGAAACCTTTAATTGGTCCTGTACCGAAAACAAATAAGATTAATGCTGTTAAACCGGTTGTAATGTTGGCATCTAAGATTGAAGATAATGCATTACTAAACCCATCGCTAATAGCTTCTGCTTGTCCTTTACCTTTAGATAGTTCCTCTCGAATACGCTCGAAGATAAGTACGTTAGCATCCACCGACATACCAATGGTTAAAACGATACCCGCAATACCAGGTAATGTTAATACGGCTCCTAATCCTGATAATATACCGAAGATTAATAAAAGGTTTAATAACATGGCGATATCTGCAAATGCTCCTGCTTTTCCATAATAGAAAATCATCCATATTAACACTAAAGCCAAAGCAATTAAGAATGACATTGTACCACTCTCTATAGCTTCTTTACCTAAAGATGGACCTACAACCTCACTTTGAATAATATCTGCAGATGCAGGTAATTTACCGGCACGTAAAACGTTTGCTAAATCGATAGCTTCATTTAATGAAAAATCTCCAGAAATAGAAGAACTACCACCAGCAATTGGCCCTGTAGTTACTCCTGGTGCAGAATACACAACATCATCTAAAACAATAGCGATTTGGCTTCCTTGTGCGTACGCTTTTCCAGTCATTTCTTCCCAGATTTTAGCACCTTTAGCATTCATTTGCATAGATACTTCAGATTTTCCTGTAGCACCAAATTGGTTTCTTGCATCGGTAACAACCGCTCCACTTAATTGTGGTACGTTTTCTCTGTTTCCTATTAATGCATATAAATCAACAAGTTCGCTACCTTTTTCTGGCTTACCAAAAACAAACTTAGTATAACGTTGGTCTGCAGGAAGTAATGCTCTTACTTGTGGCTTGTTTAAGTAATCTAATACTGTTTCTTTATCTTTAATTTCGAACTTAGCGATAATTGGTCCGCCTTGGTAACCAAGACCTCTAATTAATTTACCAAGTGGATTGTTAGTATCTACTGCTGTAGAATCTGTTTCTGCATCTCCTAATAAATCATCAATTTGATCGTTTTGTGCATTCTCTTCATCTTGTGGCTCAACCTCAGCAACATTATCTGCAACAACAAGATCTTTTAAAACCGCATTGGCTTGGTCTATAAATTGGTAAAATTGCTCACCTTTATAAGCATCCCAAAATTCTAATTGTGCTGTACTTTGTAATAATCCGGTAGCACGCTCTACATCCTTAACACCTGGTAACTCTACTAAAATACGACCAGAGTTTCCTAAACGTTGAATGTTTGGAGATGTTACACCAAACTCATCAATACGTTTACGTAACACCTCGAAAGCAGAAACGATAGACTCATCAATTTTAGTTTCGATAATGCTTTTTACATCACTATCAGACATACTACCATCAATCTCACCATCTAACTCTCTAGTATAAAAGATATCTGGAGACGCTAATTTAGTATCGCCTTTAATAGCATCAAAAGCCGTAAAGAAATCTTCTAAATACGTGTTTTGACTATTTTTCTGTAGCTCTGAAGCATCTTCTAAAGCTTTATTAAAAACAGGATCTGTAGTGTTGTTTGCTAATCCTTTTAAGATATCTTTTACAGATACTTGAAGAATAACGTTAATACCACCTTTTAAATCTAAACCAAGATTCATGGCTTTCTGCTTCACTTCATTATAAGTGAATTTTGCAACACCAATATTATAAACGGTATCTGTTCCTTTTTCTTGAAGATAGTTAGCCTCTTCTTGACTACGAAGTGCACGATAATCTGGTTCTGACTCAGATATTTTGTTAATCGCAACTTCTTGTGCTTCTTTTTCAACTGAATTTGCTGTGAATGTGAATGATAATTGGTAAAGACTTACCAAACCAAACAAAATAGCAAATAGTTTTACTAATCCTTTGTTTTGCATTGTTATACTTTTTACGTCAAATTTTTAAACCTGAATATTTTCAGGGCGAGCAAATATAGAATTTACTACAGGATTTGACAATTTTATTTTTTTGAATATGATTTTAATGAATTCGTTAGTATTAACGCTAGCTATAACTTGAATTCTGAACTGTGAAGTACGTATTGAATAGACTATATTTCTTTTTAAAAGTCACCATAGAAACTTTACAAGAAACAAGTTATTAACGTTTTAGCATTTGGGTCCTGCCCTAACCTCGGGAATAGTGTGTAACGGACTGCTTAATTGAATAGCAACCTCTCTACTATTTTTATAAACAACCTGTAAAAGGTTTTCCTGATATGAATGTGCTAAATGACCAACACTTAAAAAATTAGGATCTAAAAAACGGTCGCTTTTAACTTTAACTTCTAAGCTTATTGCTCCATCGAAATCCCAACCAGAATCCTGTCCTTTATGTATTTCGTAAACATCAAGATTATAACTAACATCTGAATCGTTAAACGGAAATTGAGAAGCGTCCTTATCTTGAGCGGTAAGCTTAAGCAATAATTGGCTTTCTTTAGCTAGCGTTTGCTTAATACGGGTAATATCGGCATCACTGTAATAGGTGATTTTTAATGTACCGTTAGCTTTAGAAAGTACTTGTATTTTTTGAGCGCCTAAATCTTGCAATTGAAGTGTTAAAGCAGCAACAGTATTTTCGGTTTGATAAGATGTTAAATCGGCATCCTGAAATTGAAGTACAATTTCTTGATTAGCCACCACCATTTGTTGCTGCGAAACAGCACCAAATAAGGTAAGACTAAAAATTAATATACTAATGCACCATCTTGCAATCATGCGCCAAATATAAAGAAAATATTATCATTTTGAAGTATTCTAATTATTTACGAGGTTTAGCTTAGGTATTTTTCCATTAGAAGACAATATAATTGCTAAATCTTGAGCTTCTTCTACGGTGAAATCCCCACTAATCTCCGATCTCCCACCTTTAATTGCTCCTGCTGCAACACCTGGAGCAGTATATACTAAATCATTAATAGTAATGGCTATAAAAGTACGATTTAGAAAGGCATTTTCCGTAATTCTTTCCCAAGTTAAAGCCCCTTTATCATTCATTGCTATAGCTACAACAGGTCTACCAATAGGTCCAAAACTATGCATTGCTTCCGTTATAGACGCACCCGTAAGAGGCGGTCTTCCATCTCTATTGGACTTTGCTGCATACAAAGGATGTTGCCCGCTCTCATCTGCAACTCCCCATAAAAACTTAACATTCAAGAAATCTTCAGAAATAAGAAACCTTGCTTCTTTATTTCCTAGCATCTTATTTACAGACGCTGTATCTTCTGCTTTAAATTGAAAAACTATTGGTCCTCCTGGATAGCCCTGAGATGCTATTTTACTCAATAGTGGCTGCACTTGAATGCTATCCTCTAGAGTCGTATCTGTAAAAAACTCATTAACATCTATCATAAAATCATGAAAATCGTTTCCTTTATATAATTCCCAAAACTCTAATTTTCCTTGATTAAGGATTAAACTATTTAAACGTATTGAATCTAAATTAATAGCCTTAACATTTATATGTAATCTTTCTCCTTTTTGATTTGTAATAGAGTTTTCAACCCCATAATTATCGAGCCTTTTCTTTAAAACTTTTATCGTTTCTAAGATATTTCTCTGAGATGTTTTATTTTCAAATTCATAAGTAAAAGAATACTCTTTCTTTTCTTTGAAAACATTACAGGATGTAACAATAAGTATTAAAATTAGGTATGCGATTTTTTTCATAAGCACAAAATAAAAAAAGGCTATCATTAAAAATGATAGCCCAAATATATTTAAAAAGAAGTTATTACTATAACTCTAATAATCCATTAGTCTTTTTAACACCTTCTGCACTAGCTTGCATATGTGCTTTTTCAGCATCGCTTAAAGGAATATCAACAATACTTTCAATACCGTTTCTTCCTAAAATTACAGGAACTCCAATACAGATATCGTTTAAACCATATTCACCTTCTAAAAATGTAGAACAAGGGAACATTTTCTTTTGGTCGCAAGCAATAGCTTGAACTAAACCACTTACAGCAGCTCCTGGCGCATACCAAGCAGAAGTTCCTAATAAACCTGTTAATGTTGCCCCACCTACTTTAGTATCTGCAGCTACTTGCTCTAAACGTTCTTCGCTTAAAAACTCAGAAACTCTAATACTGTTTCTTGTTGCATGACTTGTTAATGGCACCATACCTTTATCGCTATGACCACCTATAACCATACCATCGATATCGCTAATTGGCGCTTCCATAGCTTCGGCTAATCTGTATTTAAAACGTGCAGAATCTAAAGCACCACCCATTCCAATAATTCTGTTTTTAGGCATATCTAACACTTTATGCGCTAAATACGTCATAGTATCCATTGGGTTACTTACCACAATAAGCACCATGTTTGGAGAATGCTCAAGTAAACTAGTTGATACGGCTTTTACAATACCAGCATTAATACCAATTAATTCTTCGCGAGTCATTCCAGGCTTACGAGGAATTCCAGAAGTAATTACACAAATGTCACTATTTGCCGTTTTGCTGTAATCATTTGTTACACCTGTTATTTTTGTATCAAAACCATTTAAAGATGCACATTGCATTAAATCCATGGCTTTACCTTCAGCATAACCTTCTTTAATGTCTAACAATACAACTTCTGATGCAAAATCTTTAATAGCAATATACTCAGCACAACTTGCTCCTACTGCTCCTGCTCCAACTACGGTAACTTTCATAATATTTATTTTAATTAGTGTTTTATTTGTTTAAATCGTTGTTCAAAATTCGGAATATAATAGCATGAATAACATGACTATCGTCATAAACCTTATTAATTTTCAATATTAAAGCAAATAAAAGCTTACCAAAAATAAAATTCATTTATCCTGAAAATTAACTACCGCTAAATTACAAATTAAAACGCTGTAAACGAAAAAAGCACAAGATAAAATCTTGTGCTTTTTTTAAAACAAAAATTAAATATAACTAACTAAAAATTAACTTTCTTTTGATGTGACTTCCTAACGGAAACCAAAATTAACACCTACAGAAAACGAGTCGAATTCCGATACATGGTATTCTGCATTAAGTCTGAAAAAACCTAACTTTAATTTTGTTCCTATAGTACCTCTAACAGCTGCAACATCGCTAGATATTGAAAATGGATCTACAATTGGGTCTGACGATACAGGTCCGTTAGTTACAATATAAGTACCTAACAAATTAGATTCTGAGGTTCCTTTAATATACCCTAAACCACCATAAAAGTTTATGACTGGCAATTTGGTAGATGCTATTAACTGAAACAACCAAGTGTTTGTATTATTTTCTATACTTTGATCGTTACCATCAATCCCTGAAGATTCTGTTAAATCGTAAGCCCCATCTATGTGTGTGTAGGCCACTAAACCAGAAATTGCAACTGGTAGTACTTTATCTGCTGGCAACCATTTAGTAAACTCTACTTGTAATCCACCACCATACATGCTTAATGAAACATCGTCGGTTTCTATTTTAGGAACAAAACGTCCTTTTATTTCAATACCTTTTCCTAAACCTAAAGCGCCTTGTAAAAATGCTGTTGGCAATAAATTACCACTACCTTCACCTATACCTGATGGCAATTCAATTCTTTCTGTTTGATTACCAAAAATTGGATCATCATATTCAACTTCGACAAAAATAGCCGGATCATTTTCTCCTAAAACACTTGCAACCATTTTAGATGGCGAACCATCTTCAAAAGATACATTTTCGTAATCGGCTACATTTAAATTGAACTTTTTATTTTCATCTTTTACCGAAGCCGCATTAACAATAACAGAAATCTCGAAACCGCCTAAAGGCTTAGCAGCTGCTGTATTAAACCAGTTGGCATTCATACTATGCATTAGGCCATTAGTTCCTGGTGCTAAATAATCGTTAGCAAAACGTTCGGCATCTTCAACACCGGCGGCTAATAAAGCATCAATATCTTGTGCTTTTGAAGTAATTGTTACAAAACAGAGTAACATAAGTAAGGATACTTTTTTCATCTTTCAATATTAATTTGGTTTTACAAACATAGAAAAAAAATTACAGAACACGTCATTTTATCGAAAAAAAATGTACTTAAACGGATTTTTTTATTCTAAAAATTACATCTAAAGCTAATATTTGGAGTAAGCCCTAGCGATTTATTTTCAATTTTAATAGCAGCATCAGCATTGTTTGGATCTACCTCATAGTAGGTATTTATAATATTCTTTTTATTTAATAAATTAATAACGCCCACTCTTATTGAAGATTCTATAGTTTTCATAGCGTTAAAAGAATAACTAAACGAAGCATCTAAACGGATAAAATCATCTTGATTTTCACCATTAGGAGTATCATAATTCACAAAAATATTATTACCGTCCTGAACGGTTTCATTAGCCTCGACTGGTTTTGTAAAGGGTTGTCCAGAACGCCAAATACCTCCTGCGGATACTTTTAAATTTTTAATTACATCATAATTAAATGCTAACGAAACAGAATGCCTTATGTCTAAATTATTAGGAAATATAGATGGTGTAAGCGTTTTAAATTCGTAATCATTTATGCTATAAGTATAACTTAACCAGGTACTATATTTTGCTGCTGTTTTATTAATTAGAAACTCAACACCTTTAGCATCATAACTTCCAGTAGCATTTAAATATTGAAAATTATTGTAAAACCCTTGATTAGAAACCGTAATACCTTCAACAGTTTTGTAAAAACCTTCAACATCTACCATCAGGTTATTATGGCTATACTCAAATCCAAAAGCGCCTTGTTTACTTTCTGAAATAGGGATAGATTCATTATTAGCCAAAATCCATCTTCGGTTTTCCACCCCTAAAAAATCATCTTGAAAATCAATTATTTGAGTAGCCGATTGGTTTTTAAACTCACCTTGCAGTTTTAAAGCAAATTGGTTTGATAACTTTTGCCTCACATTTAAACGCGGCTCAATAAGAAGCTTATTAAACTTTTGAAAATAATTACCCCTTACTCCTATTCTTAAATATGTATCGGCTTTATTAAATTCTATTTCGCCAAAAAGGGCATGATTTAGTAGCACATCCTTTTTAGTTTTATTGTAAGCAGGCGCACTTACCTCTGTACTATTTAAAATACCTATTTCACTAAATTGATAACCACTTAATACGTTAAACGCGTCATTAATTTTAAAATTAGTTTTTAGTTTTATACCTGTTTCTAAAACCTCGTTTGCTTGGGTTAATTTTTGATCTGTTTCTATTCTGTAATCCACCGCATCAACATTATATTTAGAATAGAAAACTGTAAAATCTGTTGAGAATCGCGAAGTCCATTTACCGTTCCAACTCGCCCCAAAACCTAAATTTTCTTGTTTTAAATTACTTGTTTTAGCTTCAGACTGATTCTCACTATTGGTGAAACTTTCTGTATAATCTAAATTATTATATATGCCAATTACGTTAGCTCTAACCTTATGATTTTCATTTAAATCGAATAGCAGTTTTGCTGTATAATCATAAAACACAAAATCTGACAAACGATTACTCTCGGTTATATTATCGCTATTGGTTGTGAGTTCGCTGTCTTGAAAACTTCGCTCAAAATAATTATCATACGTAGGTGTATTTAACATATCTGTAAACGAACGCCTGCCAGAAATATGAAGTGCTATTTTTTTACTCAAAGGTATTTTAAGAAACGCATCGGCATGAATTAAATTTGCTCCAAATCCGCCCGAAACCTCATCGTCTATTTTATTTTTAGTAGACATAGTTATGGTGCTTGAAACCCCATCGCTAAACTCGCTAGATGTTCCGTTTTTTGTAACCACAACCTTATCGGTTAAATAAGGATTATAGGCAGAAATGAGTCCGAAAAAATGCCCCGAATGATACATTTTAATATGATCCCAAAGTATTAAATTTTGATCGTTAGTACCGCCACGAACATTAATATTAGCAATACTTTCGTCTACACTTTCAACACCGGGTAAAGCTTGAATGGATTGCAGAATATCCGGTTCTATTAGCCCTGGAAGAATTCCGAATTTCTCAGTATTTAAAACCGTGCTTCCATCAATATACTTTTGCAAACCAGTAGTTAAATACTTTTCAATTAATATTTGATTTAAAGCTTCATTCTGCTCAACCATAGCTATAGTTTTACAGTCTTCATTTAAAAAAAGCAACTCTTTTACAGCTAACACTTGTGTTTTAAAACCCAAAAAGGAGATTATTAGTTGCTCATTTATGCCTACATTTTCAAGCCGAAATGCGCCATCATCATTTGCTATAACACCTTTAGTGGTATTTTGTATTAAAACTGAAGCCCCAAAAAGTGGTTCTTTATCAGTTTCAGAAATTAAAACTCCACAAACAGTTACTTTTTTTTCTATTGAAGAAATCGTTATGTAACGCTCGTTTAAAAACTTAAAATTAAGAATGGTTTCTTTATTAAGATGCTCAATAATAGATTCTAGAGCATCTGTTTCTTGAGGTTTATTAACCAAAATCGAGCTAATTTCATTTAGGGAATACGAAAACTTAACATCAAACTTGTCCTCTAAATTTACAATAAGACTAGATAGTTCTATTTTTTCTTGAGCCTGTATGGCAAAAGAAAAACTAAACACCATTAAAAGTAAAGCGACTAAAGGTTTATTTAGATTCATAGTTATAAAACGCCACTTTTTTACCGTTTATTTGATAGCTTAACTTTAAAGGAATGGTTACAGATTGTAACGCTATATTTTTATCGGAATGCGTAAAACTACCTGAAAACAACTCCGATGTATTAACATCTTTTGCATTAATTTGAATATCGTATTGCGCTTCCAACTCAGCAATAACTTGCCAAAGTGGTACATTATCAAAACTTGATTCTTTGGCTAACCACGACGGGCTTTTGGCGTTAAAATCTTTAATATCTACAACCTCACCATCAACTACTCTAAAGGTTTTACCCGGTTTTAAAATAACTTCACCTTGATTACTTGTTACACTTACAGAACCTTCATAGCAGGCAACTTCAAAATACTTATCGCGTTGCTTTACATTAAACTGCGTACCTAAAACTTGTATAAATCCGGCGCTGGTTTGTACTGTAAATTTCTCGCCCTTGGTTACCTTAAAAAAAGCTTCTCCTTTTAACTCAAGAGACCTGTTAAATGCCCATTCTTTTTTGTTATATGATAATTTAGATTGTGCATTTAATATAACCTCGGAGTCATCAGGCAAATTAAAAGTTTCTGTTTGGGCTATTTGCGTTTCAAAGGAGTTTATATTATTAAAGAATAGAAAATAAGACGATGTTAATAGCACCAACAAAACAGCCGCAATTTTCATAAACGTTTTAAAGTTTAAAGAAATTACCTTAGGCCCTTCCTTTACAAAGGTCCTTTTCTTAAAATCGGCCAACGCTTGTTCTGAATCTACCTTTGGTGCTTCTAATTGTTTAGCATAAAATCCTGTTTTTTCTAAAACTGAAAAATCCTCGTCTGGATACAAGTTCTTAATCTCTTCGGCAGACAGCTCTCCATTAAACCACCTTAATATGTCTTGTTCTTTATTCATTTTTGTGATGCTTTTCAATATTAAGACACCTATATATTAGTTTACCCTAACGTTTAAGTTCAAAATTTTACTTCTTCAATCTTATTACGCAGTATTTTTAGAGCGCCAGACATCCGTTTTTCAACAGTTTTTTGAGAAACCCCAAGTATTTCGGCTATTTCTCTATATTTTTTATCTTCTATTCTATTTAATAAAAAAACTTCCCGCTGCTCGTTGCTTAAATCGGCAATTACGCTTTGTAACTTCATTTTAAATTCATCTTCCTCTAACAAATATTCCGGACTTAAATCCGTTCTATCCATATAAGGTGCTTCTTTTGCGTAACTCATAACCACCTTGTTATGTCGTATAGTATTTAAAAATAAATTATTGACTGTAGTAAATAAATATGTTTTTGCTTTTGTAAAATCTATTTTAGAACAGTTTTCCCATATTTTTGCAAAAGCATCTTGTACTAAATCTAATGAAGCAGCAGAATCGCCACATTTATAAAATGCAAAATTATTAACAGACTGAATATGTTTTAAATAAAAAGTATTGAAGCTAGACTCTTCACATAAATTAGGTTTGGGACCACTCATACATCTAAGATCATTTATTTGAAACAAAAATATAACAAAATAATCTAACACATAACACACACATAAACAAAGCATTATATATTATTTGAAAATATTTAAAAAAAAACGGTAGGGTAAATTACAAACTAAGAGTCTTACATACAGAAAGCGTGAAAAAATCGCTATGAAAAAGAAACTTATAAATACCCTAAAAATTAAAATTATGAAACATTTAAAATTCTTAACCGCAGTCTTATTCGTGTCTATTTTAAGTCTTACATCGTGTCAAGATGAAATTGATAGTGAAAACGGAAACCGAGAAAACACAAATAGCGCAGCATCGCCAACTGCAAATAATTTAGAACGCTCCTCTATGTACGATGGTAGTTTTGATGATTTTTTAGATGGCGTATCTTGTTCATCTATATTACTACCTGTTACTGCAACAATCAATAATACCGAAATTACAATCATTAACGAATCTCAATACAACTTAGTTTTAAATATTCTTGGAGAATTTACTAATGACGATGATAGTATTGAACTTCAATTCCCTTTCTCGGTAAGACTAAGTAATTATACCGAAGTGGAAATAACAAATCAAACAGAGTATGATGCCGTTATAAACGTTTGTGAAACTGCCGAAAATGAGCTTAAAAACGCTATTAACTGTATAGACATTAATTTCCCCATAACCATTTTAACTTTCGATTTAAACGTAGAGCAAACTGGAAATGTTGTTATAGAATCTGAACAACAATTATATTCCTACATGAACAACTTTGATGACAATACATTGTTTTCTGTAAACTATCCAATTACAGCTACTTTAAATAACGACACTGTTATTGAAATTACTAGCGATATGGATTTACAGGCTAGCATTACAGAATGTTTAGGTACAGATGAAACGATGGCTGAAGCCGAAGAAAATGCTCTGGAATTAGAAGCTATTTTGTTAGAAAGTAAGTTTAAAATAGAGTCTTTTATTTCTACAGGTGTAAATACAGCTAATAATTTTGCCGATTACACCATAGATTTTGCAAACAATTTAACTTGTACTGCAGAAAATACAGTAAACGCAACTATCCAAGATATTGAAGGCACTTACGAAGTTGCTTCAGAACTTGAAGTATTTTTATCCTTAACTTTTTCTGGAAATGCAACATTTGAATTATTAAACAACACTTGGGAAGTAACAAGCTATTCAAACAACACAATTAGCCTACAAAGCTCAACAAATACCGCAATAGCTCTAGTGCTAACCAAAATCTAAAACTAGACAAGTATTTGTTACGTATGTTATGGTAAAGCAGCTACCTTCTCCCAAAGGGTAGCTGTTTTTAACAAAAAAATTATAAAATGAAATATAGAGCATTAATAGTAATTGTAGTTTTAACCCTCGTTCTTGGATGTTCTAAAGACGAATCTAGCACAACTGAAGAAGATCAAATTTTTAACATTGATAAAAATTTAAACCGTCAAACAACTGGAAGTTCGGCAAACGATTTGTTATCGGACGTTGCTTTTAAAAGCATGGTTATAGAATTAGTTTATGTTGAAAGTTTTGAACCGAACCAAACTACTATTGATAATTTTATTTCATTTTTAAACAACAGAACATTTAAACCAAATGGTATAACCGTTGAAAAACGAGAAATCGCATCTCCTGGTAAAGACACTTATACTATTAACGACATTGCAGATATAGAAAAAGCAGAACGCACGCTATATAACACTGTCGATAAAATTGCGGTTTGGGCCCTTTTTATTGATGGTAAATCCGATAAAGATTCTGGCTCAAGTATTGTATTAGGAACAGCTTATTGGAACACGTCTTTTGTTATTTTTGAAGAAACCCTTCATGGTTTTAGCAACAGTACTTTTGAACCAGATAGAGCCTTGCTAGAAACCACAGTTATTAATCATGAATTCGGGCATATTTTAGGACTTACCAATTTAGGAAGCAACATGCAAGAAGATCATGAAGACGAAGAACACGAGAAACATTGCAATGAAGAAAGCTGTTTAATGTATTGGGCTGCAGAATCTGGCGCAAACATTTCAAACATGGTAAATATGAGTGCCGCACCTCAACTAGATGCGCAATGTATTGCCGATTTACAGGCCAACGGCGGTAAATAAAACATTTTATTCACACTTAAATTTTAATATAATGAGAACTAAATTTATAACTTTAGTAGTAACCCTATGCGCTATTTTTAGCATAAACGCACAAGACAAACACACCTCTAACACAGGTATAAAACTAGGATACAACCTTGCAGCCGTTAGTTTTGATGGCGAAACAGAAACCGGACAACGCCATAGTTTTCAGGGAGGGTTTTATTCTGAATCCTTTTTAAATCAAGCTGTAGCCTTACAAATTGAGCTATTGTACTCGCAACAAGGCTACGAGCTAAAAGATAACGGTGGCACATTCACTCAAAAATTAGATTATATCAACCTACCATTAACACTAAAAATATATCCAATTAATAGTTTCTTTTTAGAAGCTGGACCTCAAGTTGGCTATGCTATTTCTCATAAAGAAGAATTTGATAGTAGCTTTGGCTTCTTTGATACTACCCAAGAGTTTGAACCTAATAGTTTTGATTATGGTGTTAATGTTGGTGCTGGTTTTAAAACTGATTCTGGTTTTAACATAGGCGCTAGATATACCCATGGCTTAGGTGAAATATATGAAGACAATTCGCCTCAAAATAGAGTACTTCAATTTTATTTAGGTTTTAACTTTTAAACAAATTAATGCTTATTTCAATTGTTTTTTAACAAAATAACCGATTGATAATCTGACACTTAAACTCAACAATAAAATTATTTAAAAAAAATTAAAACCGACCTAATTTCAATTTCGTAGGTATTGGTACAAAACAAAAAAAACACATTTATTATGAAACCATTAAAATCAAAACAATTTTTAGCAACAATAGCCCTAACATCAGTATTAGCATTCTCTTGTAGTAATGATGACGATGATAACAACATGGATATGGGCCCAACTAGCTCTACCACGATTTACGCATCAAACAATTCCGATGGTAACGTTACTATATACGATGTAACCGATTCGGCAAATATTACAACAAAAACATTAATTACATCATCTACGGCTGCCGATGGTATTTACTTTGATAGCAACTCCGATGCTGTAATTCAAGCATCTCGATCTGGTTTAGGTCTTGAAGGGTTTACAAACATCTCTGCGCTTTTAAATAATGCGACTGTAAATGCAGACCTTAACGGAACTAACGATATGTCTAGCCCTAGAGAACTTGCCGTTAACGGAAACACATATGTTGTTGCAGATAATGCCGATGTAGATGGTGACGCAAATACACCAGATGGTAAATTATTTATCTATACGCGTAGTGGTAATTCTTTTACACTTAGAAACACCATTACGACAGATTTTAAACTTTGGGGTATCACCTTTAAAGACAATGATTTATATGCTGTTGTAGATGCAACAAACGAACTTGCCGTTTATACAGACTTTGCATCTAACACAAGTGATGCTACTTTAAGTGCTTCTAAAAGAATTGTAATAGAAGGTATTGTTAGAACTCATGGTTTAACTTACGATAGCGCTTCAGATGTTATGGTAATGACGGATATTGCTGCTGCTACCAACGGACAAGATGATGGTGCTTTTCATATCATAGAAAACTTTACAAGTAAATTTAACAGTACTGCAAACGGGGCAACCTTAGCTGCATCACAACAAACAAGAGTATCTGGAGCTGCAACGCTATTAGGTAACCCTGTAGATGTTGCTTACGATGCCGATACGCAAACTGTATTTATTGCCGAAGCTGGTAATGGTGGTGGTAGAATTTTAGCCTTTAACAACATAGGTTCTGGCGGAAACATTACACCTGCAGTTAATAACAGTTTAGCTTCAGCATCTTCAGTATTTATTTCTAAAAACTAAGCATTAAGGCGCTTTGTTATAACTTGAAAAGAGCGTCCTATGGCGCTCTTTTTTATTTAATATAATATTTATTTAAAAAAGCGTAGGGTAAACTATTTGTTAGGTGTCTTATTAATGAAAGCTCTAATAGAGCAAATTAATAACTTTAAAATTATACGTCATGAAAATATTTAAAACATTAGTATTCATTTTAATTATCAGTTTTTCATTTACAATACAGGCTCAAGAAGTTGAAACTGAAAACAAAACGACTGTAGATAAAAAATCATACTACCAAAAGCGCGCTGCAGAAGACGCTAAATTCGAACAGCAGTTTAAAGCAGAAAATGAAGAAGAAAGCGAAGACTTTTGGCAAGAACATAAAGCTTACGAAAAAGAATTAAAGAAAAAAGACCGACAAGCCTACAAGGCTTATATGAAAGGTAAAAGAGATGCCTATGCAGAGCATTATGAACATTGCGATAACCATTGTCATCATAACGCACATTACTACTCACACGCATCGTTTTACTATTACGGATACGACGGGTATTATTATAACAGACAACCACAAAGAAGAAGCACAATAAACACCCGAGTAAGTTTGGGTGCACCAAGAGTACGCGTAGGTTTAGGAATATAAAATTGTATTTGGATTAGTCAAAATTTGCCCCAATACCTACCAATAAAAATGCCGCTTAAATTAAGCGGCATTTTTCATTATATATGTATCGATGTTTTATGCATCAATATTTGCATAAATAGCATTCTTTTCAATAAACTCTCTACGAGGTGGCACTTCGTCACCCATTAACATAGAGAAAATTCTATCGGCTTCTGTACCGTTATCTATTTGTACTAAACGCATCGTTCTAAACTCAGGATTCATGGTTGTATCCCAAAGTTGAGATGCATTCATTTCCCCAAGACCTTTATAACGTTGTATTTTAGATCCATCTCCAAATTCCGAAACGATTTCATCGCGTTCAGCATCAGACCAAGCATATTGTTTTTTTGCACCACGTTTTACTAAGTATAAAGGCGGTGTTGCAATATAAATATGTCCGTTTTCAATTAATTCCTTCATATATCTAAAGAAGAACGTTAAGATTAACGTTGCAATGTGGCTACCATCAATATCGGCATCACACATTATCACTACTTTATGATATCTTAGTTTAGAAAGATTTAAAGCTTTACTATCCTCTTCTGTACCAATAGTAACACCTAAGGCAGTAAAGATGTTTTTAATCTCTTCATTTTCAAAAACCTTGTGCGTCATCGCTTTTTCAACATTCAAAATCTTACCACGTAATGGCAAAATAGCTTGAAATGCTCTATCACGTCCTTGTTTTGCAGTTCCACCCGCCGAATCTCCCTCAACAAGGAATACTTCACATTTTGTAGGATCCTGCTCGGAACAGTCACTTAATTTCCCAGGTAAACCACCAATACTCATTACCGTTTTACGCTGTACCATATCACGCGCTTTTTGCGCCGCATGACGTGCCTGTGCTGCTAATATTACTTTCTGTACAATAATTTTAGCATCATCTGGGTGTTCCTCCAAATAATCGGTTAGCATTTCAGAAACGGCTTGACTTACCGATGCCGAAACCTCTCTATTTCCTAATTTGGTTTTAGTTTGCCCTTCAAATTGAGGCTCTTGTACTTTTACCGATATAATTGCAGTTAATCCCTCACGGAAATCATCACCTGCAATATCAAACTTTAAGTTTTTTAATAAGCCAGATTCATCAGCATACTTTTTTAAGGTATGTGTTAAACCACGACGGAAACCAGATAAATGCGTTCCACCTTCGTGCGTATTAATATTATTAACGTAAGAGTGTAAATTTTCAGCGTAAGATGTGTTGTAAATCATAGCAACCTCAACCGGCACACCATTCTTTTCACCTTCAAAAGCAATAACATCTTTCATTAAAGGCTCACGAGTTGCATCTAAATACTTGATAAACTCTTTTAAACCTTCATCAGAATGAAATGTTTCACCCTCAAACTCACCATCTTCTTTTTTAGATCGTTTATCAATTAAATGAACCGTAATTCCTTTATTTAAAAACGCTAATTCACGTAAACGACTAGCAAGCGTATCATAACTATACTCTAAAGTTTGCGTAAAAATGGTAGGGTCTGGCTTAAAAGTAACTGTGGTTCCTCTTTTTTCCGTTTCACCAATTTGTTTAACAGGATATAAGGCTTTACCGCGCTCATATTCTTGCTCCCAAATTTCACCTTTTCTGTAAACCGTAGCTTTTAAACTAACCGATAAAGCATTCACACAACTCACACCAACACCGTGCAGTCCACCAGAAACCTTATAAGAATCCTTATCAAACTTACCACCTGCTCCAATTTTAGTCATTACAACCTCAAGTGCAGACACGCCTTCTTTTTTGTGTAAATCTACAGGAATACCACGACCATCATCTTCGGTCGTAATCGAGTTATCTTCATTAATAATTACTGTAATATTATTACAATGTCCAGCTAAAGCCTCATCAATCGAGTTATCAACCACCTCGTAAACTAAATGGTGTAAACCACGAACTCCTACGTCTCCAATATACATGGAAGGACGCATACGTACGTGCTCCATACCCTCTAATGCCTGAATACTATCAGCCGAATAATTATGCTCGTTAAAAGCTTCTTTCTCTTCGCTCATATTATTTATTTCTATAATTATTTAATTTTTAAAAACACCACAAATTATTTTGGCGTTACCACAAGGGTCGGGCTTTTCGCTGCAAGTCCTCGCACCTCCTACGTCGGGCTGTGGGCTTTACACTACAATCCCTAACGCAGGTTAGTCTGCCAAATTCTACAAAAACAACATCATCTTTTTTATTTGTAAAACATAAAACAACAATCCTATTCCAATAAAATATCTGCATAAAAAAAGACGCCCTATAGCATCCTTCTGAATAGAAACAAATATACGAATTTCTAATGCTTTTAAAAAGCTTTTTAGCGCGCCAAAACAATAGTTATCAACAATTGTTAATTATCTAAAACCCGCTTAAATCGATTAAAAATAGCCTTAAAACAGATTCTCATGCTTTTTAACCAAGTGAATTTTACAAAAAAAGCAAAACCGTCTATAACAAGCTAAAATTACCTTTATTTAAACCTAAATTACGTAGCAATTAAGCACTTGTTTTAGTATTTTCGTATAACATTTTAATACAGCTAACTATTAACTCTTAATTTTATGAAAACAAAACTACTCATTTTAGCTTGCTTTTACACCGTTTTAAGCTTTGGACAATCGGTTTCAACGTATCACAGTGCACCAAACACGAATTTCACCCTGTTAGGTCCTGCAACAGGCATGGACCAAACAGCTACTGGTGCTAATGCTAACTGGACTCTAACTAATTTTACCCAAGGAAATACCTATGTGGATACCTATACAGCTCCAACAGCATCAGAATTATCAAGCTATCCAGGTACAACCAACGTGCTTAGTATCATTAATGAAGCTAACACCTCAAACCCTAATCAATTCTTTTTAGCAGAAAACGGTTCAGGATCTGCCATTACAGGTATTTCTCAAGGCGATATCGAATTAAATTACAGTACAAACAATGCTTTTATTGGTATGTTTCCAATGAGCTTTGGTACAAATAACTCGGGACCAGTATCGGGCACTTTCTCTTTTCAAGGCACTAACGGAACATTTACAGGAACCTTCTCTGCATCTATTGAAGCCTACGGCACATTAACAGTAGGAACAACATACAGCGAGACTGTTACACGCATGCGCGTAGATCAAAGTTTAAGCTTTAGCGTTCCTCCAATTTTAAACAACGTAGGTACGCTAACCCAAACTGTGTATTACTACTTTAACAATACAACAAACAACTTAGATTTTAGATATAGCTATACTAATATTGTTGCTGCCGCTTTAAATATAGACCAAACCTCTGAATCTTTCGAGTTTAACACTACAGATAACACGCTATCTAGCAACGATTTTAATTTAGCTGCCATTACAAAATTATACCCAAATCCTGCACAAAATGCAATAAGCGTTAACATACCAAATAGCGAGACGGTAAAATCGTTTTTAATATACGACAACCAAGGGCGAATCGTGTCTGCCCGAAGCGAGCACTATAACAACATTGATATAAGCAACCTAAATACTGGTCTATATTTCCTGAATATTCAAACCAATTCCGGGAAGGTTTTTAATAAAAAGTTTGTTAAAAACTAAAAGATCATTTTAACCTAAAATTAAAAATTAGTGCAGATTACTGAAAGACTATTTACGTAACTTTAAGTTTCTTAATAATCTCATAATTAAGCTTAGGATATTTATTAAAATAGTGTATAGTCTATTTATTCTGCCTATATTTGGGCGCATTAAAATAGCAATGACAAATAATAACAATAATAATAATTTCAATAATCCTAATTTATAGGGTCCGGAAGGTTATTGTTTAAAAATATATAAAGCCTTCCTTATTTTGGAAGGCTTTTTTTATAGATACCAATTAGTATCTCAATTTAAAAATAAAAGACATGAGTAAAATTATGACAGTCGACGTATTGTCGAGTATTAAAGGAGCGCAGCCATCGGAAGCGGTTAACAAACTATTTGAAGTTATTAAAAACGCTAATACATCAAATAATAATGCTTCCAATAATCATAATAACGCCGTGTCTTTAAACGATTTAAGAGACGATGTTGTTGTAGATAGTTCGGCTACCGAAAAACAAATCATCATCGAAAACTTTCCAAAAGAAAAAAACGGCTATTTAGTAGTTTCTAAAGTTATAGAAGAATAATTATGAGTTCTCAAATACACAGTATTCATCAGCAATTGGTGAACAAAGACATAACTTGTACCGCTCTGGTTCAAGAAAAATTAGATCTTTTAAAACAAAACACAAACAATACGGTAAATGCATTGCTAGATACTTTAGCCCTAGATTTAGCCGCAAAAGTAGATGCTAAAATTGCAAACGGCGAAACTATTGGCTTGCTAGAAGGTATTCCTTTTGGAATTAAAGATGTGTATATGGTTCAAGGCACGTACACAACAGCAAGTTCAGATTTACTTAAAAATTACAAATCGGCGTACACAGCAACGGCCATCCAAAAATTATTAGATGCTGGAGCCATTCCGTTGGTAAAAGAAAACTGCGATAGTTTTGGTCATGGTTCTTCTAGCGAAAACACCATTTTTGGTGCCGTAAAAAACGCTATTAACCCAGACTTAGTTGGCGGTGGTTCTAGTGGTGGTTCTGCAGTAAACGTAGCTAAAGATTACACCGTATTTTCTATTGGTGGCGATACTGGTGGTTCTGTGCGTCAGCCAGCTGGTTACAATCACGTTTATGGTTTAAAACCAACTTACGGGCGTATTTCTCGCTATGGCTTAATGGCCTACGCATCGTCTACAGACTGTGTTGGCCCTATTGCTAAATCTATCGAGGATATTCGTATTGTACTTAACGTAATGAGTGGAAAAGATGCTAAAGATCAAACCACTTACGCTTCCGCTGAAATTACGCCAGATAGCATTGCAAATTCCAACACCATTAAAACCGTTGGGTATTTCAAGAATTTTATTGAAAACGATTCTATTGATGCTACTATAAAAGCAGATTTTTTAGCAACCATCGAAAAAATAAAAGCTAAAGGCATTGCCGTTAAAGCTTTAGATTTCTTTGAATCTGAAACGTTGGTATCAACCTACTATACTTTGGCTATGGCCGAAACCGCATCCAACCTTTCGAGATTAGATGGTACAAATTACGGTAACCGTATTGAAGGCGATAATTTAAAAGATACGTATGCCATTACCCGTTCTGAAAACTTTTCGGAAGAAACAAAACGCAGAATTGTTGGTGGCAACCAGGTATTATCTCAAGGATTTTCAGATGCTATTTATTTAAAAGGCTTAGCCCTAAGAGACGCTATTGCAGAAAACTTCGAAAAAGATTTTTCGGCAGTAGATATTATCATTTCTCCGGTTACACCTAACACGCCGCCTAAAATTGGCGATAGTTTAAAAGACCCACATGCTATGTATTTAAGCGATGCATACACCGTTGGTTTTAGTTTGGGGCAATTACCAACCTTAACTGTACCTCAAGGCACTGCAACAGGCCTGCAAATTACGGCAGCAAAAAATAACGACGAACTTGTTTTGAAGTTTGCTAACTTCTTAAAAGATACGATATAATGGATTTAGAGCAATTAAACGACGCACTTAAAAAACACGAATTAGAGTTAGTTATCGGTCTGGAAACCCACGTTCGATTAAACACTAAAACCAAATTATTTTGTTCTTGTGCTAATCAAGAGATAGAACAACCAAATCAAAATATTTGTTCGGTTTGTACAGGACAAATGGGTGTTTTACCTGCCATAAATAAAGAGGCTATTACTAAGGCTATTTATTTTGGAAAGGCTGTAAAATCGACTTTTAGTAACGAGGTTATTTCTTGGGATAGAAAGCATTACGAGTATCCGGACAACCCGAAAAACATACAAATTACACAATTTCATAATCCGGTAATTCCAGACGGACAAGTCTCTTGTTTCCGTAATGATGGTTCGCAATTTACAGTTAACCTAACACAAGTTCATATCGAGGAAGATGCCGCTAAATTGATGCACGAGAAAAAAATCTCATTAGTCGATTTTAATAAAGCCGGTGTACCGTTAATTGAAATTGTAACCGAGCCTTGTATTCGTCATATCGAAGATGCTTCAACCTATGCGCAATACATTCAGCGTATTGTTCAAAACTTAGGCATTTCTGAGGCTAACCTTGAAAAAGGGGAATTTAAATCGGATGTCTCTGTATCGCTTCGTAAAAAACACGATTATAATTTAAACCCACGTACCGAAATAAAAAACTTAAACTCATTTAAGTTTATGATTGATGCTTTAAAAGAAGAAGTTGAAAAACAACTTAACTATTTCTTAGAGCATAAAGAGTTTAGACCAGACCAAACAACGGTTCTATGGGATGCTGAACTGAAGCAAACCAAAACCATGCGTAAAAAGGAATTCGAGGCCGATTACCGTTTTATCTCGGAGCCCGATTTACCTTTTGTAAGCATAAAAGATGTGGTTGAATCTATCGATGTCGATTTAAGCACCTTACCATTTGCAGTAGAGTCTATTTTAATAAAAGGTGGCGTATTACCACAAGATGCTAAGTTTTTTACAACCGATTCATTGCGTTCTGAAACCTTTGTTACCATTAACAACGCGCTTAAAGACCCTTCTTTTGTTGCAAAAACCTTAACGAATAATATAAAAGCAGAAGACTACACCAAAATAGAAAATGTTTCAGATTTTATTGCCATATTCAACCTGTTTAAAGATGATAAAGTCACTTCTGTTTTAGCACAAAACGCTATTAAATCGGTATTAGAACACCCAAGTTTCGATTACAAAACATATTTTGAAGCGAATACCATTTCAGAATCTAAAATTAAAGATGCTATAAACAAAGTAATTTCAGAAAACGAAGCCGTAGCAAACGATATTAAAGCAGGAAACCAAGGGAAAGCAGGTATTCTTGTTGGAAAAGTAATTGCGATTATTGGTAAAGGTGCCTCAGGAAAAGTAATTCGCGAAGGCATTTTAAGTGCACTTTCAGGAAATGAAGGCGCAAGCAAGACAACCGAAAATGCAAGCACACAACAACCAATAACAAATAACCAACAACCAGTAACTAAAACAGAAGAAGTTCTTCCAGAAATTCCTATTGTTATAAAAGACGAATACAGAACTCACGTGATTTCGGATATTTCGGACGATAGTATTTCTAAAAACCTAACACTTTCCGGTTGGGTGTCTAGTGTGCGCGACCATGGAGAATTAATGTTTATCGATTTACGCGATTCAAGCACACAAGTATTTCAAGTTCGATTAAGTAGAGAATCGTTTGCTAATTTAGATGAGTTAGTAAAACTAAAACCAGAATCGGTTATTACAGTTTCTGGAACCATCATGCAACGTAAGGAGGATGATTATAACGCCGCTTTAAGAACAGGTAAAATTGAATTAGAAGCCAAAGATTTAGAAATTTTAAACCTTTCTAAAACCTTACCTTTTGAAATAAAAAGAGCAACCAAAACCAACGAAACGGTTCGTTTTCAATATAAATATCTAGATCATAGAAATGACGATGTTCGTAGAGCTATTGTAAATCGCCATAAGGTGATTAAAATGATGCGTGATATTTTGGACGACCAAGAGTTCCTTGAAATTGAAACGCCTATTTTAAGTGCAGGAACCGATGAAGGTGCACGCGAATTTATTGTACCAACACGAAAGCAAGCCGGTTCGTTTTACACGCTTCCGCAAGCACCTCAGCAATTTAAACAAATGTTGATGGTAAGTGGCTATGAAAAATATTTCCAGATAGCACGTTGTTTTAGAGATGAAGATTCTCGAGGCGATCGCCAACCAGAATTTACTCAGTTAGATATTGAAATGGCTTACGCTAGCATGCAACAAATTATCGATTTAAACACCAATATGTTTAATGCTATTGTTGAAAAAATATATGGTAAAAAATGGATATTACGTCCGTTTGAAGTGATTACCTATAAAGAAGCCATGGACAGTTATGGTTGCGATAGGCCAGATTTACGTTTCGGTTTAAAACTACAAGACATTACGGAGTTTGTAAAAGATACAACTTTCCAAGTGTTTAGCAAACCTATTGAAGAAGGCGGTATTGTAAAATGTATTAAAGTTTCGGCCGAAGAGCAAGGAAACAAGCGCTTATCGAAAGGACAAATTGAAAAACTAACCACTTTAGCACAAAGTCATGGTCTTGGTGGTTTAGCATACATTATTGTAAACGAAAACGATTTACAGTCGCCAATTATTAAGTTTTTAGGCGAAGATATTGCCGCAGCAATCATTAAAACAACCAACGCACAAGTTGGTGATATTGTATTTTTTTCGGCTGCAGATTATGCAACAGCAAACAAAGCTTTAGATGCTGTAAGACAAGAATTAGGTAAAATGTTACGTTTGATTAACCCTAAGGAATTAAGACCTGCTTGGGTTATTGATTTCCCTATGTTTGAAAAAACAGACGAAGGCCGTTGGACGTTTACGCACAACCCGTTCTCTATGCCAGCTATTTATGATATTGAAAAACACATGAATGGTAAGGAAGAGGAAATTGGAAGCATTATTGCCCAGCAATACGATTTAATTTTAAATGGTTACGAAATTGGTGGTGGGTCTGTACGTGCGCACAAACCTGAGATTTTAGAAGCCACATATAAAAACATGGGCTACAACAAAAAAGAAATGATGAAGAGTGTTGGCACCATGTATAAAGCGTTCCATTATGGTGCACCACCACACGGCGGAATTGCTTGGGGAGTAGATAGATTAATGATGATTTTAGAGAAAAAAACATCTATTAGAGAAGTCATGGCGTTCCCAAAAACTGGAACTAGTGAAGATTTACTCTTTGGAGCTCCTTCTCCTCTATCTGATAAAAAGGTTGAAGAAATGAACGTAAGAATTCTAAAAAAATAAACTGTATTTTAGCTCCTATGAAATTCACCTACTTTTTATTACTTATTAGCTTAAGCACCTTTGCACAAACATGGCAAGCGGCTCCTAATATTGTTACGAATACCGATGGCACCCGTTTTGACGATGTATTTTTTTTAAACGATAATTTAGGTTGGGCAGCAAATGGGCAACATGGCGCTATTTTTAAAACTACCGATGGTGGTTTAAACTGGACCGAACAATTAAACCATTCGGAGTTAGGAGGCAATAATAAGTATTTTAGAAATGTTGAATTTTTAAACGAAAACATTGGCTTTGTAGGGACTTTAAATGGTGCGTTTTACAAAACGGTTGATGGTGGCGATAACTGGACAGAGGTTAGCATAAGTCCTAACCCAAATGCTATTTGCGGTATAAACGCAGTGGGAAGCTCCACAATTTACGGCTGTGGTGCTTATTTCCAACCTGCACATCTCATAAAATCGACCGATAGCGGAGACACTTGGACTTATACCGATATGTCTGCCTATGCAAACGCCTTAGTAGAAGTTAAATTTTTAGATGAATTAAACGGTTTTGCGGCCGGTAGAAACAATACAGGTGCTATCGTGTTAAAAACAACCGATGGCGGCGTTACATGGTCTAACATTTACCAAGCCACTATTTCTGGCGAATACGTATGGAAACTTCAAATTCTAGATGGTAATCCTAATGTAATTTTTGGAGCCATTTACACCTCACAAGCAAACCCAGGGAAACTTATAAAATCTTTGGATGGTGGTGTTACATGGACTAGTCATGATGCACCAGAAAGCGGTGTTGAAGCTGTTGGGTTTATCTCGGAAACTAAAGGTTGGATGGGAGGCCATACCACAGGGTTTCATGAAACCAACGATGGCGGTGCAACTTGGACAGACCTAAATATTGGCGGTAACTTAAACCGTATTTTTGTACTAAATAGCACCTTGGCTTATGCTGCAGGAGCTTCGATATACAAATACACTACCGAAACATTAAACACTAATAATTCAGAAATTTACAGAAAAGATCTTGATATTACCTTATCTCAAAACCCTGTAGGTAACCTATTAGAATTCACCATAAATTATAATGTTGGTGATAACATACTTATTGAATTATATAGCAGTACAGGCGCCTTTATAAAGCAATTAACAAGAGACTCCATAAAAGATAAAAGTAGTAAAACCTATTCGTTTAACGTAAACGATTTAGCTTCTGGATATTACATATTAGATTTTCATAGTAATACAGGACGTACCGCTAAAAAGTTTATTAAACTGTAATTTTTTTTGTCGTAAAATACTGTTGGGTTGTAAAAAACAGATACAAATGATAAAAGGATTAATTCTATAATTAACAAATTGTCTTTTATTTATAAAAAAATAATTTGAATGAATAATATCAATATTAACATTCTCTTTTATTCGTTTTAAAACCTATAACTCAATTTAATTCTTAATTTATTATCAAACTCGAATTCCACCAAATTGTTTCAGACCATAAAACAAACATTTAGAATAGAAGAATGATATTTAACTCTATTGATTTTGCTGTTTTTTTACCAATCGTTTTTATACTTTATTGGTTCATCTTTAATAAAAATTTAAAGCTACAAAACCTATTAATCGTTGTTGCTAGTTATATTTTTTATGGTTGGTGGGATTGGAGGTTTTTATCCTTAATTCTTTTTAGCACTATTATAGATTATTCAATAGGTATTAGTTTATCAAAACAAGAAAGTAAAACCAAAAGAAAAACACTTTTATGGATTAGTATTTTAGTAAATCTTGGGTTTTTGAGTTTCTTTAAATATTATAATTTCTTTCTTGAAAATTTTATCACAGCATTTTCTTTTTTTGGAGCAGCAATAAAAACGAATTCGTTAAATATTATTTTACCCGTTGGAATTAGCTTTTACACCTTTCAAACACTTAGCTACACTATTGATGTATACAAGCGAAAGATCCATCCAACAAAAGATTTTATTGCTTTCACTGCATTTGTAAGCTTCTTTCCTCAATTAGTTGCGGGACCAATTGAAAGAGCTTCAAATTTACTTCCACAGTTCCTTAAACAAAGAAAATTTGAGTACTTCAAAGCAGTTGATGGTATGCGTCAAATACTATGGGGATTATTTAAAAAAATCGTAATTGCCGATAATTGTGCCCAATATGCCAATATAATTTTTAATAACTCTTCCGAGTATTCAGGAAGCACTCTAGTTCTAGGCGCAATATTTTTTACGTTTCAAATTTATGGAGATTTCTCAGGATATTCTGATATTGCTATTGGCTCTTCGCGTTTATTTGGATTTAACTTAAAACAAAATTTTGCTTTCCCATATTTTTCAAGAGATATTGCAGAATTTTGGAGACGTTGGCACATATCCCTTTCCACATGGTTTAGAGATTACCTATATATTCCTTTAGGAGGCAGTCGTGGAAGTACTTACAATAAAATTAGAAATGTCTTTATAATATTTTTAGTTAGTGGTTTTTGGCACGGAGCAAATTGGACTTTTATAGTTTGGGGTGCATTAAATGCCTTATACTTTTTACCTATATTCCTTACGAATAACAATAGAAATAATTTAGATGTTGTAGCCAAAGGGAAACACCTACCAAGTATCAAAGACTTATTTTTAATACTGATTACCTTTAGCTTGACTGTTTTTGCTTGGATATTTTTTAGAGCAGAAAACATAAGTCACGCCTTTAGTTATATATGTTCTATCTTTTCAAACTCCCTCTTTTCAATACCTGAAATAAAACCAAAGGCTGTAATTTTATTACTTGCATTATTTATTATAATTGAATGGTTTGGAAGGTCTGAGCAATATGCTATTTCTAAACCTCCTTCGAATATAATTTTTAGGTGGTTATTTTATATAGGACTTATTCTAATAATTTATTTTTACGGCAATTTTTCGGAAGAAATAGAATTTATATATTTTCAATTTTAGCCCTAATTATATGCAAAAGTTTTTAGTTAAATTTTCTTGTTTTTTCTTCTTACTAATTCTTCTGAATGCTTTGCTTAATCATTATGGAAATAAAATATATTTAGCCAGTTATAAAAATTATTCCACAAACTTTAATTCTTTTTTACTCTCTGACTCACATGGTTTACCATTAAGTAATAATGCAGAAAAGAATGGAATATTTAATTTTTCGGCTGGCAGTGATTCATATTTTGATATGAAAAGAAAAATTAATTTCTTATTAAAACGAACATGTGTTGACACCATTTACTTAACGGTTGATGACCATACATTAAGCCCATATCGTGAGAGACAAAACAATTTAGATCGCTCCATATATTTCAGTACAACAAATGATTATTCAAATATTTTATTATTCCTAAAAGAAAAAATAATTTTTAACATAGCATTCTTTCATCCTAAAAAACGCACTCTTTTAAAAAAATATATTATTTCCTTTTTTAACACAAAAAAGAATGATAATAAAACTATTACCCAAAACACATCATGGGATAAAAAGAGTAAAAAAGAGCAAATAAATTCCTCAATAATAAGATTTAATTCTCAATTCCCAGGAATAAAAAATTCGAAAGCTTTAGAACAAACTTTAATAGAAATAATACAATTATGTAAGAAAGAAAATATCACTTTAATTGGGTTAAAATTTCCATTATCAAAAGAGTATATTAATATAATGGGGCATAACACATATGGCGCCAATAAAATATTTAAGGATTATAACTTAAAAGTTTTAGATTTTAAAAATAAATTTGTTTTAGAAGATAAATACTTCTTAAATCAAGACCATTTAAATGAAGAGGGAGGAACTCAATTAATAGAAATATTATTCAGAAAAAAGCTTTAATACATAAGATTACAAAAATAACACCTTGTTTTTTTAACTAATCAATTATAAAGCAATAAACAACAGATTCGATAAAGAATAAAAGCACTAAAACCTATTCGTTTAGCGTGAACGATTTAGCTTCTGGATATTAGATTTCCATAGTAATACAGGTCGTACCGCTAAAAAGTTTATTAAACTGTAATTAGCTTTTTATAATTACTGTTAGTATAACTCCTAATAAAAAGAGCCTAGTTTTAAACGACTAGGTTCATTTTATTTTTGTAAGAAAATTTATTTATATTTGCGGAATACCAACGACAAAAAACCACCTATACCTTATACTTATTTACGTGACATTAAATATAAAAGTTGTCTTATATGCATTTGGCTGTGATAAAGATAAAATTCTTATGAAAAAGATAATTCTGATATTAATTTGTTCATCAATCTCATTTTCTGTTTTTGGACAAGACACAATTTATTTGAATAGCAAAAAACAAAAAGTTTCAAAGTCTGAAGCTGAGTATTTTAAAGTACAAAAGACTAAAATAAAAAAAGGATCTTTTTCTGAAAAGACTTATCTTTTAAATGGACAATTAAAATTTGAGACTATTTATGAAAAGGATAAAATCATTAGACACTTCGCTTGGTATGATTCTGGAAAACCATATTTATAAATCAATTATAATAAAGGTTAAAAAGATGGAGAATTTTTAACTCTTTCGGAAAATGGAAGAGTAAGGAGAAAAGATTTTTATAAAAATGATAAACTAATAAGCGGAAACTGTTGGAATAAAAACGGAGATAAGATTTCTTATTTTGAATATGAAAAACAAGCTGAGTTTCCAGGGGGTTCAAAAGAATTTATGAATTACTTAAAAAATAACATTTCGAATGATAATATTGCGAACAAGGAAGTTGTAATTAAATTTTTCATAAACTTTAATGATAAGGTTTCAGAGACACAGATAATTAAAAAGAGTAATAATTTAAAATTAGACACAAGTATTGTAATTGCAATTATGAATATGCCAAAATGGAAACCTGCTGAGCAAGATGGAAAAGTAGTTGGTATTTGGAGAACATTACCATTAAGATTTTAAGACTAGACTACAACCAATATACTAATACAACAAATAAACCTAAACTGAACCGCTATAATATTCACCTTTTATTATATGCAAATTTCTTATTTTTAAAAGCATGAGTAAGCTGCAACAGTAAGCGCGTTAGGGATAGTAACGGATAGCAAAGCCTGACGAAGGAAGCGCGAGGACTTGCAGTGAATAGCCCGCCCGCTTGCCCTGAGCGCAGACGAAGGGTGTGGTAACGCCTTAATCAAAAGTATAGAAACTTAATTATTTATCTTCATTGGTTTCGGACATATAGTATAATCGTTTTAAGCTTTTTTTAAGTAGCCGGAACCTAAACACACCTATTACGAAAAAAATAGCGCTAAAAGCTAAGGCCAAAAACGCCAGATATTTAAAGTTTGGAAATCCTTTTAACTGAAAAAAGCCGATACTACCTAATAGTAAATAGAGTGACGACCTGATGTATGACAGTAGGGTACGCTCGTTTGCTAATCGGGTGCGCTCTATAGCCAAATAATCTCTTAAAATTACTTTTTGGTCTGGTTTAAAATCGCGTCCAAATTTTAAAAGTTTCATTATTTTCAATTTTAATTCTTTATAAAAATACATTTTTTTAAAGCAATCTGTATAGCCATAATTAAGGATTTTAAATGAATACTATATTATTGTAAACTTTAACATTAGCTAACGACTTTTATAAAAACATTAAGACCTTTTTGGTTTAATTTTAAACTTTTAATAAAAACTAAAACAGATTATGAAAAAAACAACTTTATTATCAACCCTTGCTTTTGCATTTGTTATGTTATTAACATCAACGTTAAATGCTCAAAAATTTTCGAAATTAGATAAAAGTCCGCTTGATGTGGCTTTTTACAGAGTAGACAAAAAAACGCCTGCTTTTGTAAAATTAGTGTATAGCCGTCCGTTTTTAAAGGGCCGCGAATTAAGTAAACTGGCTCCTAACGGAGAGGTTTGGAGAACTGGCGCTAACGAAGCTGCTGATATTACCATTTATAGAGACATGAAAATTGGTGGTAAAAGTATTGCTGCCGGAACGTACTCGTTATTTACTATTCCTGGAGATAAAGAATGGACTATTATTTTAAATAAAGATGTTAATGTTTGGGGATCGTATTCATATAAAGAAGCTAATGATGTATTAAGAGTGAAGGCTCCTGTTAGCAAAGACGACACAGTTTTAGAGAACTTTTCTATTACCTTTGAAAGCAATGATGCCGGAGCAGACATGTACTTAGGTTGGGGCACTACAAGAGTAGTTGTACCGTTTTCAAATTAAATATATGTATCAAAAAAAAGTTCCGATAGCTACAAGTTAGTTATCGGAACTTTTTTTATATTAAAATACTTTAAAAACGTAACCTAAAAGCCAATATAGAATAAGGAAAACAAAAAAGGTTCCTATACAACCACATTTACCGCCTCCTATTTTTTTTGCTCCCCAAGCCGCTCCAATAATTCTCAATAATTTTTCCATAATCGAATATTTTTATAGCTCAAAAATACATTACAATTCATACTTTTCTTGTCTTAAATCATAAAAAGTTTAACACAAATACAGTTATAATACTTTAGGGAATATTTAAATATTTATGAGTTTGTAAAGACACTTTCCATTTTGGGTGTTTCATTACATAATCAACAATTTCTGGCACTACCTTATCGCGTTTACTCCACTCGGGTTGTAAGTATAAAATACAATCATCGTTTACCTTAGCTGCTTGTTCTTCAGCAAAACGAAAATCGTCTTTATTGTAAATAATCATTTTTAACTCGTGGGCATGATCGTAAACTTCCTTGGTTGGAAGTTTCATTTTTTTAGGCGATAAACAAATCCAATCCCAAATACCTGTTAGTTTATATGCACCAGAGGTTTCGATATGTGTTTGTAAGCCTTCTGCTTTTAATTGGGTTGTTAAAGCGGTCATATCCCAAGTTAATGGCTCTCCACCAGTAACCACAATAGTATTACTATACGATTTAGCGGCTGCAACAATTTTAGTTGTTTCGGTAGGTGGATGTAAATTAGCATTCCAACTTTCCTTAACATCGCACCAATGGCATCCTACATCGCAACCACCAATACGAACAAAATAGGCTGCAGTTCCTTTATGAAACCCTTCGCCTTGTATAGTATAAAACTCTTCCATTAAGGGCAACATCTCCCCTTTCTCCACCATTTGCTTCACAACTTCATTCATCCCAAAAAAATTTAGTGTGCAAATGTACATATATTTACAGAAATGACTTAAAGACAAGCAGCTTTGTTTTGTTTACTTTTTTTTCTTGAAAATGTTTTCTTAAATTCGTAGTATATTAATTAATACAACCTCAATCTCCCTCTCAAGAATGAAAGTAATAGCATTTACAATACTATTGTTATTAAACAATTTTTATAGTTTCTCTCAAGTTGGTATTGGCACAGCAAGTCCTGATGACTCATCTATTTTAGATATTGAATCTACAGATAAAGGTTTACTTATACCAAGACTAACAACCACTCAAAGAAATAATATTACCACGCCAGCGCCTGGGTTAATGATATTTAACACCACCTTAAACACCTTTGAATTTAATTCTGGTTCAACTAGAGTGCCTTCATGGAGTAAGCTGAACCCCGACTCATCTGTACATATTGGAAAATTTATAATAACAGGCACAGGAACACAAACAATAACGGGATTACCCTTTGAACCATCGTCTATAAAATTTTCTGCTGTTCCTAATGTAGAAAGCTATAATGTAGATGCTGATAATGACATAGGAAACAATAATAACACGTTTCAAAACGTTTTTGGTAATATGTCTGGATATACTACAAACTACGGCGGCGGCATACTACAACAAGTTATTTTTGTTGGTGGTAGCGGAGCTTCTATTAATGATATTTCTAGATATGCTTCTAGCTCTAGAGCAATAGGAATAAGATATACCAACAATAACGGAAATAGCTTAGGTTTAACGGCAGCCGAAGTAACAAGTTTTGGCACAAATGGTTTTACCATAAATGTAACAGACCATACCGAAGATATTGTTGTTATTTTTGAAGCCCATAGATAGTTTTCTTGAATAGCACGCTTTTTTTTGTAGAAAAGCTTCTTACGCAATTTTACTTGTTCTCTTCGAATTACTTCCATAATTCCTATAGACACGCAACCTCAATCTCTCTCAAGAATGAAAATTAGAATATTTACTATACTATTTCTATTAAGCAATTTTTACAGCTTCGCTCAAGTTGGTATTGGCACAGCGAGTCCCGATGATTCTGCGGCTTTACAAATAGATAGTTCAAACGGCGCTCTTATTCCTCCCAGAATGACATCGACCCAAATGGATAATATTCCTACGCCTTTAAACGGCTCCATGGTTTTTAATACGACAAGAAATTCATATTATGTTTTTAAAAATAGCACGTGGTCAAGCTTAACTAATTCGGCTCTTGTTATTAATAGGAGTTTTGGAAGTGGCAATAATATACTTCAAACCCCTAATAATTCGTATGTTGATTTTCCAATAGGGCCATCCGAAGTTATTTCAACAAACCCAGATGTTTACAATGTTACCGCAAATGGAAGAGTTACTATATTAGAGCAAGGTAATTATCTGTTTACAGCATCTCTTTCGTCTAGTAATATGCCAAGTGGCAACACAAAATATATTATAGCGCTAGTTGTTAATAATGCTTTAGTTGGATATCTAAATAGAGGTGTCGCTACATTACCTAGCACAGATTATTGGGGAACAAGCGGGAGCATTATGTATCCAATAAATGCCAATGATAATGTAAGACTAAGATATGTGCTAAATAATGGGGGTTCTACACTAAATGCTGTATTTATAAATATTGGTATAACACGATTAAATTAAATTTACTACGCTCAAAAAAATCACTAAAAAACCTATTTTTTTCTTCCTTATATTTCCTGTATTTTTATGCAAAATTATAAGGCATGAGCAACAAGGAAACTTTTTTCAAATACATTACAGAAGGCAATACAACTAAAGGTGATTTTATACCTGTTGGAGCCGCCATGTTAGATGGTGAAACGATAACCGGAGCACATGTAAAAATACCTCTAAAAACCATGAATCGCCATGGTTTAATTGCCGGAGCTACAGGAACTGGAAAAACAAAATCGTTACAGGTTTTAGCTGAAAACTTAAGTGACAAGGGAATTCCTGTATTACTTATGGATATAAAAGGTGATTTAAGTGGGATAGCACAACCTAGTCCTGGTCATGCTAAGATTGATGAACGCCATGAAAAAATAGGATTACCTTTTGAACCTAAAGCATTTCCTGTTGAAATATTAACCCTTTCTGAACAAGACGGCGTTCGCTTAAGAGCTACTGTTAGTGAATTTGGACCTGTGTTGTTATCCAGAATTTTAGATTTATCTGAAACACAATCTGGAATTGTCGCCGTAATTTTTCAATATTGCGATAATAATAAATTGCCACTTTTAGATTTAAAAGATTTTAAAAAAATATTACAATACGCTACACAAGAAGGCAAAGAAGAATTCACTGAATCTTATGGTAGGATTTCGACAGCATCAACTGGCGCCATACTACGAAAAATTATAGAGTTAGAACAACAAGGTGCCGATCGTTTTTTTGGCGAAACCTCTTTTGAAGTTGAAGATTTATTACGTGTTGATGAAAATGGCCGTGGCTATATAAATATTTTAAGACTAACAGATATACAAGATAGACCTAAATTATTTTCAACCTTTATGTTAAGTTTACTGGCCGAAATTTATTCGACCTTCCCAGAACAGGGAGATAGCGACAGACCAGAACTTATTCTATTTATTGACGAAGCTCATTTAATTTTTAATGAAGCATCAAAAGCACTTTTAAATCAAATTGAAAGTATTGTAAAATTAATACGTAGTAAGGGTGTTGGTTTATATTTTGTAACGCAAAACCCAACCGATGTTCCAGAAGCTGTTTTGGGGCAATTGGGTTTAAAAATTCAACATGCATTAAGAGCTTTTACCGCCAAGGATAGAAAAGCTATTAAACTAACTGCGCAAAACTATCCGGATTCTGAGTATTATGATACTACAGAGGTTTTAACATCTTTAGGAATAGGTGAAGCCTTAGTTTCTGCGCTAGACGAAAAAGGACGTCCTACACCACTTGCGGCTACCATGATGCGAGCTCCAATGAGTAGAATGGATGTGTTAACCGATGTTGAATTAAGCAGCTTACTATCAAAATCTAAGTTGGTAAAAAAATACAACGAAACCATAGATAGAGAAAGTGCCTATGAAATGCTGAATAAGAAAATTGAAAAAGCAGAGGCCGAAGAAGTTAAAGAAAAAGCTAGAGAAGAAAAAGAAGCGCTTAAAAAAGCAGCATCGAAAAAGAAAACAACAACTTCTAGACGAAAAAGCACTGCCATGAACCCTATAGTTAAAGTATTAACAAGCGCTACTTTTATTAGAAGCGTATTTGGCATTTTAACAAAAGTTCTAAAAAAATAAGAAAACAAACTGTTTTACAAATTAACAGATTAAATCTAAAAAAAAACTAAATAATTTATGTACAAATCTTTTTTAACGGTATTATGTATCTCTTTTCTTTTAACGAGTTGTAATAAAACACAAAACCCTTTCGAAATTAGCAAGCAACATGTTGGCTTACTAACCGATTCTACTCAAGTTAAAGACTTAAAAACTATTTATGCCAACGATTCTATCGTTAAATTTATAAGTGGTGATGAGTTTACAGGAAACATAAACAATATTGAAATTTTTGAAAAAGGAGGTAAAAAACTTTTAACGCTTACGCCTAAACAAGCTTTAGATTCTACCTCAACAATTGGTAGTATTCGTATTCTAGATGAGCGTTTTAAAACTGAAAACAACATTACTAGTTTAAGTACTTTTAAAGACATAAAGGAGAATAATAAAATTTCTAGAATTAGCAATTTAATTAATTCTATTGTTGTGGGAGTCGATCAAATTAACGCTAGTTTTACTATCGATAAAAATGAACTACCTTCTAACCTTAGGTTTGATATGAATTTAAAATTCGAACCAACTCATATTCCAGATAATGCCAAAGTAAAATACTTTTTTATAAACTGGAACCATTAATATAAATGAATCCACTTATATCCAAAATTCTAGTTGATGTTGCACGTAAACGACTTGAAAAAAAGCACGTTGGCGCAACGGTTACTAAAAAACAAATTGATCCTTTAGTAAAATCGTTTGAGATAGAAATTTCTCACGCGGTAAAAGAATTCGTTTTTATTATTATAGGTGTTTTTTCGGCTGGTTTTGGTTTAAAAGGCTTCTTACTACCTAACAACTTTATTGATGGTGGTGCTACAGGAATCTCATTATTACTTAAAAACGTAACCTCAATACAACTAGGCATATTACTAATTATAGTTAACCTTCCTTTTATCTTTTTGGCTTCGAAAACTATAGGTAATAAATTCGCCTTAAAAAGCATTGTTGCCATTGCTTTACTAGCTATTGTGGTACATTTTGTAGATTACCCAACTATAACTGAAGACAAGCTACTTATTGCAGTATTTGGTGGTTTCTTTTTAGGCTTAGGGATAGGTTTATCCATGAGAGGTGGCAGTGTAATTGATGGCACCGAAGTTCTAGCTATTTATTTAGGACGAAAACTTTCGCTTACTATAGGCGATGTATTACTACTTATTAATATTGTAATTTTTTCTGTAGGCGCCTATGTATTATCTATGGAAATAGCACTTTACGCTATTTTAACCTATTTATCGGCTGCCAAAACAGTAGATTTTGTGGTTGATGGTGTTGAAGAATATGTGGGTGTTACTATAATTTCTGAGCAGCACGAAAAATTAAGAATCATGCTAACCCAAAACCTTAGAAGAGCTTGTACAATTTATGCAGGAAAAGGTGGTTATGGTACAAAAGGAGAAAGTTACGACAAGGATATTATCTATACTATTGTTACCCGTTTGGAACTTGCAAAACTTCAAACCGAAATTGATAAAATTGACGAAAACGCCTTTGTAATTATGGGTGTTGTAAAAGATTTAAAAGGCGGAATGATAAAGAAAAAGCCTTTACAAGACCAACATTAAATCTTAATGTATTAAAACTATCGAATTACTATTTTTCTATTTTAATTATCAACATAAAATATGTCTAAAAAGCGCTATACCATTCAAACAAGTCCTTTTGTTGTACCCACTACAGATGGCAAAATGATAAAAGAACATTTTGGAAAAACTACCGATGGTAATTCCGAAATAAGTATTGCACACATGAAAGCTCCAGCAGGTTGGAGTGAACCTTTTCAAACACCCGAATTTGATGAGTTTACAATTATAATTCGTGGCAAAAAACAATTTATCATAGAAGATGAGCAAATTGTATTAGAAGCAGGACAATCTATTAAAATTGAAAGAAACACTAGAGTGCAATACTCCAACCCTTTTACCGAAGTTTGCGAATACATTGCAATATGCACACCTGCTTTTTCAATAGATTTAGTAAACAGAGAAGATAGCTAAATGAAAAAATTCATCCCAAAATGTATTGGTTTTTTTATTAACCTTATTGGTCTTATTGCTCCTAAATATGCCGCTAAATTGGCCATATTATTATTCTCTACTCCAAAGAAAGGAAAAATAACGCCCAAGGAATTAGAATACCTAAAAGAAGCTAACCAAGAACAGATTTCCTTCCAAAATTTTGCAATAAACACCTACCATTGGGAAGGCGATAAAGAAACCATCTTACTAGCACACGGCTGGGAAAGCAACACCTTTAGGTGGAAAGATTTAATTGAAGAACTAAGAGTTTTAAACTATAACATTATAGCATTAGATGCTCCAGGACATGGAGCTTCAAGCGGAAAAACGTTTAACGCTATTATGTATGCCGATTGCATAAACGTAGTGGTGAAAAAATTTAATATACAAACCATTATAGGACATTCTGTTGGTGGTATGGCTACCGTGTTTTTTCAGCATAAGTATCAATTAAAATCCATAGAGAAACTTGTTCTTTTAGGCGCGCCCGCAAACTTCACAGGTGTTTTAAGCCGTTACGCAGACATGATGGGCTATAGCAAACGCGTTATAAAAGCTATAGATCAATTCATTTTAAAACATTACAATAATCTCCCTGAATATTTTACGCCTTCGGTTTTTATAAAAGAAGTTTCCGCTAAAGGCCTTATTATTCATGATGAGAAGGATAAAATTATTCCGTTTAACGATGGTATAAAATTTAAAGAAAACTATGCCAACGCTAATTTTATAGCCACTACAGGCTTTGGGCATGGTTTAAAATCTAAACCCGTATATCAAAACATTTTAGACTTTTTAAACGACTAACTTTGTTGTATTTTTGAACCATGGCAGAAGTTATATTAAAACGTATAAATAAATATTTAAGTGAAGTTGGTTACTGTTCTAGAAGAGAGGCAGACAAACTCATTGAATCAGGTCGTGTTACCATTAATGGTGTGGTGCCAGAAATGGGCACTAAAATTGCACCCGAAGATGTTGTTGCGGTTGATGGTAAAGAAATAATTAACACCAAAGAGTCTTTTGTTTATTTAGCTTTTAACAAACCCGTGGGCATTGTTTGTACAACGGATACCAGCGTAGAAAAAGATAACATCATTGATTATTTAAACTACCCAAAACGTATTTTCCCTATTGGACGATTAGATAAACCTAGTGAAGGTTTAATTCTATTAACCGATGATGGCGATATAGTAAACAAAATTCTTCGAGCTAGTAACAACCACGAAAAAGAATATATTGTTACGGTTGATAAACCCATTTCGCAAACATTTATTGAACGTATGTCTGGAGGTATTCCGTTGGCAGAATTAAATAAAACCACCAACAAATGTAAAGTTGAAAAACTGAGCACTTATAAATTCAAGATTATTTTAACACAAGGGCTTAATAGACAAATTAGACGCATGTGCGATTATTTAAACTATGACGTACAGACCCTAAAACGTGTTAGAATTATGAATATTAAGCTAGACATGCCAGTTGGAGAATATCGGGAATTAACTAAAGAAGAATTTAAAAACTTAAATTTACTTTTAGA
The DNA here is from genome assembly GCF_046736315.1 of Algibacter sp. AS12. Lineage (NCBI taxonomy): Bacteria > Pseudomonadati > Bacteroidota > Flavobacteriia > Flavobacteriales > Flavobacteriaceae > Algibacter > Algibacter sp. AS12. The sequence goes on along the minus strand of NZ_CP151841.1, from coordinate 2,533,189 downwards.
AGAAAGCACCAAAACATTTAAACAAAACAATACGGCTAAAGCTAAAAAGCCCTTTAAGCGCTAAACCTGTTGGCCGATAAACTAAAGCCAGTTCTAGTTACTTATTAGCCTTCGTTTTTTCTACTATATAGAAGGGCATATAAATTAGTAAAAAGAGGGGTATAACTATAAATATCACTACAATTATATACCATGGCCAGTCGCCAAAATAATCAAGTATAGAAGCGGATTGTGGCTTTTCATTCAAATAAAAATAGTTAGCATTTAAAAGCTTATTTGCAGCGACCATTAGAATCACATAAACCAATAGACCTGCAACCGATTTAAAAACACTCTTAATTGTAGGGCGCATATTAAACACAAAAGTGGCATAAAAAACAACCACTAAAAGGCCTAGGTGTACAATCCAATACCTGAAGTAATCAAAACTAGGAAACCCTACCGCAATATCGGGCGTTAAAACAGCCTGTAATGTGCCGCCAATAATCCAAAACAACAAAATTTCATACATTAAAAATGTTCGGTAATAGGAAAACACAGGAATTAGGAGTCCCATTAAACTGCATAAATACAAAGGCAAATCGGTTGAAAAATTATAGTCCCCAACACTCATTTTATGCACATGAAACATTATAACTACAAAACTTATAAAGCAGGCTAAAATATGTAGCGCTTTATTTTGCTGTGATTTGCATAATCTACGTTTTGCAAACCGTATAAAAACAATGGCGAATAAAATGGCTAAAACAATTGGCAGGATATGTTGAAAACTACCAATAGCAACCCTATTAAACAAAAAAATTGCATTATAAATTATAAAACTCATAATGCAATTTAATTAAATAATATTTTATTCTACTTAATATGTCGTTCTCTAGCCAATAAGGTATTCTTTAATAGCATAGCAATCGTCATTGGACCTACACCACCTGGAACAGGTGTAATGTAACTTGCTTTTTGACTTACGCTTTCAAAATGCACATCGCCCGCTAATCGGTACCCATTCTTTTTAGTTGCATCTGGCACACGTGTAATTCCTACATCGATAATAACAACATCTTCTTTAACCATATCGCCTGTTAAAAACTCCGATATACCAATAGCAGCAACAATAATATCGGCTGCTTTAGTAATTTCTTCTAAGTTTTTTGAACGGCTGTGAACCACAGTTACGGTAGCATCTCCAGCCTTACGTTTTTGACTCATTAAAATACTCATTGGGCGACCAACAATATGGCTTCTTCCTAATACCACTACATTTTTACCAGAGGTTTCTATTTGATAACGCTCTAGCAACTCCATAATACCATACGGTGTTGCCGGTAAAAAGGTTGGCAAATCTAAAGCCATTCTACCAACATTTGTTGGATGAAACCCATCGACATCCTTATCTGGGTCGATAGCCATTAATACTTTTTGCTCATCGATTTGATCTGGTAAAGGCAATTGCACAATAAACCCATCAATATCTTTGTTAGTATTTAAGTCATTAATTTTTTCTAGTAACTCTTCTTCTGAAGTGTAATCTGGCAACTCAATAAGAGTGGAGTTAAAACCAATACGCTCGCAAGCTTTTACTTTAGCATTTACATAGGTCATACTCGCCCCGTCCGATCCTACAAGAATTGCCGCAAGGTGCGGTACTTTTTCTCCTTTAGAAACCATAGCCTGAACATGGTCTGCGATTTCGTCTTTAATATCGTTACTTACTTTTTTACCGTCTAAAATTGTCATGCTTAATTCGTTTTTGCCACGAATCCACGAATATTTTTAATCGCAAAGACGCTAAGGCTCAAAGTTTATTTCTTTTCTATTTTACTAAAATATTACTTCATGTTCTTCATCATCTGCATCATCTTTTTACCGCCACCGCCTTGCATCATCTTCATCATTTTGCTCATTTGGTTAAACTGCTTTAAAAGTTGATTTACTTCTTGTACTGAAGTACCAGAGCCTTGCGCTACACGTTTTTTTCTACTCGCATTAAGCACTGCTGGATTGGTTCTTTCTTTTGGTGTCATAGAATGGATAATGGCTTCGATACCTTTAAAAGCATCATCGTCAATATCAACATCTTTTAACATTTTACCAGCACCAGGAATCATACCCATAAGGTCTTTCATGTTTCCCATTTTCTTAATTTGCTGAATCTGTTTTAAGAAATCATCAAACCCGAATTGGTTTTTGGCTATTTTCTTTTGAAGTTTTCTAGCTTCTTCTTCGTCAAATTGTTCTTGAGCTCTTTCTACTAAAGACACAACATCTCCCATACCCAAGATACGGTCTGCCATACGCGATGGGTAGAACACATCGATAGCTTCCATTTTCTCGCCTGTACCAATAAACTTAATTGGTTTATCAACTACAGATTTAATTGAAATGGCTGCACCACCTCGAGTATCACCATCTAGTTTGGTAAGGATAACACCATCGAAGTTTAAAACATCGTTAAAGGCTTTTGCTGTGTTTACAGCATCTTGCCCTGTCATAGAATCTACAACAAACAAGGTTTCTTGAGGCTCTATGGCTTTATGGATGTTAGATATTTCGGTCATCATCGCCTCATCTACGGCTAAACGACCTGCGGTATCTATAATAACCACATTATGTCCGTTTGCTTTTGCATGGGCTATTGCCGCTTGCGAGATAGCAACAGGATCGTTATTTCCTTTATCGCTAAAAACCTCTACGCCAATTTGACCTCCTACTACATGTAATTGATCGATTGCAGCCGGACGGTAAACATCACAGGCTACTAATAATGGATTTTTAGATTTTTTAGTTTTTAAGTAGTTAGCTAACTTACCAGAAAAGGTTGTTTTACCAGAACCTTGTAACCCGGACATTAAAATAATGCTTGGTTTACCTGATAGGTTTATACCTTCGGCATCGCCACCCATAAGTTGGGTTAGCTCGTCCTTAACAATTTTAACCATTAATTGCCCTGGCTGTAACGTTGTTAATACGTTTTGCCCTAATGCCTTTTCTTTAACAGTTTGTGTAAACTGTTTAGCTATTTTAAAGTTAACATCGGCATCTAATAAGGCGCGTCTTACTTCTTTTAAAGTTTCGGCTACATTAACTTCGGTAATGCTTCCGTGCCCTTTTAATACGTGTAAGGCTTTATCTAATTTATCGCTTAAATTATTAAACATAGTATTTTAAGTCTTCTGTAGGCAGCCACAAGTATGTAGACTGCGCAATAATTAAAATTTAAGTTGCAAAAATAACTAAATATTTTGTTTTTACAGGCTTGTATTTAGCTTTTACTTAAACAAGCTGAAGGGTAATTAGTAAAAAAACGAAGTTGGCTGACCGACCCGCGTTAGGGATTGCAGTGAAAATACTTTTTGTGAGGCACGAACAAAAAGATTGGGAACGGAAAGCCCGACCTGAAAGGGAACGCCCAAATAGATTTTTAAGAATATAAACCGCCTTTAAAGCCCCTACATGCGCTCTGGAACTTGCACGCCTAATAGGCTAAAACTGTTTTTAATAGTGTTAGCAACGACTTGAGATAATTGCACTCTTAGTGTTTTTTCGGTGTCGTTATCTGCGCCTAAAATGGATACGTTTTGATAAAAGGAGTTGAATTCCTTAACCAAATCGTAGGTGTAATTTGCAATTAGTGCTGGACTGTGGTTGTTTGCGGCATTTTGAATTACCTCTGGGAACAGCTGTATTTGCTTGATTAGCTCTTTTTCTTTTGGATGAAGTGCTGTTTGAGTAGCGTTAATTGTTACATCTGGATTAAGATTGCCCTTGCGTAAAATGGATTGAATACGCGCGTAGGTGTACTGGATGAATGGTCCTGTGTTTCCTTGAAAATCGATAGATTCTTTTGGATCGAATAGGATTCGTTTTTTAGGGTCTACTTTTAAGATGTAGTATTTTAAGGCGCCTAAACCAATGGTTTTATAAAGTTCCTTTTTTTCTTGGGTTGAATAGCCATCTAGTTTACCAAGTTCTTCTGAGATTTCCTCGGCTGTTGCAGCCATATCGTCTATTAAATCGTCGGCATCAACAACGGTACCTTCTCTACTTTTCATTTTTCCGCTCGGTAAATCGACCATACCATAACTTAAGTGGTATAGGTTTTTAGCCCAATCAAAACCTAATTTTTTTAGGATTAAAAATAAGACTTGAAAGTGGTAATCTTGCTCGTTACCAACCGTATAAACCATACCGCCAACATCTGGAAAATCTTTTATACGCTGTATGGCTGTACCAATATCTTGTGTCATGTAAACGGCAGTACCATCGGCACGTAGTACTATTTTTTTATCTAATCCGTCTTCGGTTAAATCGCACCACACAGACCCGTCTTCTTCTTTTACGAAAACGCCAGATTTTAAGCCTTCGGCAACAAACTCTTTTCCTAATAGGTATGTGTTACTTTCGTAATACAGCGTATCGAAATCTACACCTAAATTTTTGTAGCTTTCTGCAAAACCATCGTATACCCAACCATTCATTTTGGACCAAAGTGCCACGGTGTCTTTATCGCCTGCTTCCCATTTTAAAAGCAAGTTTTGAGCCTCTAATAATAAAGGTGCATTTTTTTTAGCATCTTCCTCGGTACTTCCCGCCGCTATTAAATTTTGAATTTCCTTTTTATATTCTTGGTCGAACTTAACGTAATAGTTACCTACTAATTTATCACCTTTTAATCCCGTAGATTCTGGTGTTTCTCCACTTCCGAATTTTTCCCAAGCCAACATACTTTTACAAATATGAATACCTCTATCGTTTATAATTTGTGTTTTATATACTTTTTTTCCTGAAGCTTTTAAAATTTCGGCAACACTATAGCCCAAAAGGTTATTACGAACATGACCTAAATGCAATGGTTTATTGGTGTTTGGTGATGAATACTCGACCATAACCGCTTTTTCATCGGCCTGTGGTGATACAAAACCAAATGCATTATCGTTTTTAATGCCATTGAAAAAGTTAAGGTAATAGGCATCGCTAATTTCGACATTTAAAAACCCTTTTACCACATTAAAAGCTTTAACCTCGCTAACATTGTTAACCAAGTAACTACCTATAGTTTCGCCTATTTGAACCGGGTTCCCTTTAATAAAGCGAAGCATTGGGAAGATAACCACCGTAATATCTCCTGCAAACTCTTTTCTAGTTGCTTGAAATTCTACGGTTTCTAAATTGATGTTAAAATCTGCGTTAACAGCTTGTTTTACATAATTTGATAAGGTATCTTGAAGGCTCATACTGCTCGTTTTTAAGGCTGCAAAGATAGAATTTTTTAATCAAGTTTTAAGGGTATTTTAATCTAGAATTTTGTTGCGAAAATCTCTGCATCTGTGCTTTACAAAAACATAAGTATTTCGCTTTTAAAAAAGCAAAGATTGACAAAAACAAGACTACCAAAAACAAATCAAAATATCTTTAATTTTATAGTATTTGGTTGACAAATTATAATATTATCCGTAATATGTACCGTTTATCTATTCGTCGATAATTTCACTATATTTCATGGCTCATTTCGTCTAATTTATTGGTAGTAAAACGCAGAAATTAGATTATACATCTGCTTTTTTCAATTTTTGTCGAGTAAAGCTATTATTTAAATTTAATAATTAATAATACACCTAATTACAACTAATTAAAGCAGTCTTATCTCTCTCAATTTAAGAAAATTTTTACTGCTTTAGATGCGTTGTAATCAATGTTAATAATGAGGAGACTAATTACATTTTTTATTGTGTTATCTATAAGCACTAGTTTTGCCCAAACTAATGATATAGATAGTCTTACTTTGGATTTAGCTTTTCAAAGTAAAGACTCCTTAAAAATTGAAACTTCATTAAAACTTATAAAAGCCCTTTACGACGTAAAAGACTACGAACGTGCTAAAGAGTATATTTTAAAAAGCGAAAAGCTTTCTACAAAAATAAATTACAAAAAAGCAATTGCTGCAATTACCTATTATAAATCTTTAATTTATGCCCAAAACAACGATTATTTAAACGCCATAAGCGGTTATAATAAGTCTAAAACATTGTTTAACTATCTGCAAGACACTTTAAGCGTTGCAAAAGTTAACAATAGTATCGGGTTGTTAGAAATAAAAAAAGGACACTTTAAAAAGGGCTTACAATTTTCGTTATCGGCAATAAAAGAACTTGAAAAAAGAGGTCTTGATAAGGATTTAAGTCTTACCTATAACAGTTTGGCGCAAGCGTATAATGGGCTTGAATTAACAGATACTGCTATTGAGTACTATGAAAAAGCTTTAGAAATTCAACTAAAATTAAAAGAAGACCAAGCTGTTTTAAATTCCCAATACGAATTAGCAGATTTATACGCTATTGAAAACAGGCACAATAAAGCTATTAAATATTACAGAGATGTACTTGACCATAGAGTTTCGAAAAATGACTCTGTGCTAGGTGAAATACTACCTAAACTTGGTAGAGCGTATTTAAAATTAAATGATTTGGATAGTGCCCAAATACACCTAACCAAAAGTTTGCAAATAAACAGCCAAATGAGAAACCAAAATGGTTTGCTATGTACGCTGAATAATTTAGGAGATATAAATTTAAAGAAAGGAAATTTAAAAACTGCCGAAAAGCAACTAACACAAGCTGGTGCTCTTGCAAAAAGCCTAAATAACAATAGAGGGTTATTAAATTATTATAGGTTAATGACTGCATTAGATTCTACTAAAAAGCGCTTTAATAGTGCCTTTAAATGGCAAAGTGCGTATTACAAGTTAAACAATAGTTTAATAAAAAATGAGTTTAAAGCAAATTCCCTGAGGCAAGCTCAAGATTCGGCCGAGGTAGAAGAAGAAAGCGCTAATGACTTTGAAATAGAAGAAAAAAATATGTTGGCATATAATGAAGCTAGTAATAAAGCTACATTAAAAGCTGAAAAGGATTTAAGCAAATATAAACTAATCGTTTATGGATTAATTGGAGCGCTTGCTGTTGCTTCTACCTTATTAATTGTAGTTTATTTAAAGCAAAACAACCAAGTTAAATATATACAAGAATTAGAAGAAAGGAATATAAATTTAGACCTGAAAAACGCTGATTTTTTAGAGCAAACCAAACATCTAGAAAATATTAATAACGTAAAAGACCGCCTTTTCTCGATTGTTTCTCATGATTTAAAAGATTCGCTTTCTTCAATAAATGGTTTTATAAATTTATTACAAGACGGTACACTATCAAAAAAAGAGTTTGATAATTTAATACCGGAATTAAGTGAAAATGCGAATAACGCATCATTATTACTTTTTAATTTACTTAACTGGTCGAAATCTCAAATGCAATCCTTGGAACCAAAACCAAGTTTATTTGATATTCAAGAGGTTTTTGAGGCTAAAATAAAACTTATTGAGCAACGTGTTGAAGGAAAGGGAATAGAATTGATTAACCTTTCTTTACGAGATTTTGCTTATGCTGATAGAAGCATGTTCGAAATTGTTATTCAAAACTTATTGGCAAACGCGATTAAGTTTTCTAAAGCAGGAGATACGGTTACTGTGTCGAACCATATAAGTAGCGGCAGTTGTATAATTAGTATTTCGGATACAGGTATTGGTATTTCTAAAGAAGACCAAACTAAATTATTTAAGAGTAATACATTTACAACCAACGGAACAGCCAACGAAAAAGGCACAGGATTAGGACTTTCTATTTGCAAAGAACTTGTAGAATTAAACCATGGGAAAATATGGGTAGAAAGTAATGTTGGAGAAGGCAGTGCATTCTATGTGCAATTGCCAAAAGCTAAGCACTACGAGTAAGCCTTCAGCAAATACTTTATACTGTCACTTACCTTCCTATTATAGGTTAAAAAAACTAATGTTTAGGCAAGAACACCTCTGCCATCATGCAACGTGCACTTCCTCCTCCACAGGTTTCAATGGTCTCTAACGAACTAGATAATATTTTTGTGTGTTCCTTTAAGGTTTTTACTTGAGTCTCAGAAAGACTATCAAATGCCGACTGACTCATTATTAAATATGATTCATTATTGGCAGCTTTTACTTGCAACATATTTCCTGCAAATTGGCTTACCTGCTTTTCAGAAATATCAATTATAGTTTTATCATCTTCTTTAAGGTGTTTAACTACCTGCTTGCGTTCTTTTTTATCATCGATACTACTTAAGCAAATTACAGCAAAGGTTTCGCCAATACACATCATTACATTTGTATGATATATTGGTTTACGCTGCCCGTTAACCGTTTGGTATGCCGTAAAAACTACCGGAGAAAACTCGAAATCTTCACAAAACTCAATAAACAAATCCTCATCCGCCCGCGGCGATAGAGCACAATAAGCCTTTCTGTTAACACGATCTAGTATTATACTTCCTGTACCTTCTAAATAAACTTGTTCCTCCTCTGCACTAGTATAATCTACAATATTATTAATTTCAAATCCTTCACCTTCTAGTGTCTCCAGAATATCTTCACGACGTTCTAAGCGTCTATTTACAGCAAACATAGGATACAAACCTACATCGCCATTTTCATGAAAAGACACCCAATTATTCGGAAAAATAGAATCTGGCGTATCGTTTTCTAAATTATCATTAACCACAATTACATCTACACCAATAGCTTTCAACTTTTCTACGTAGTCATCAAATTCCCTTACCGCTTTTGTGTTAATAGTTTCTGGCAAAACACCTTTAATCGATTCTTGGTAATAATTATTAACCGCAGTTTGCTCGTTCATTCTAAAATTTACGGGCCGAATCATTAAAATAGTATTAGTTGTTTGTTGCATTTCTTTTTAATTTAATCCCTAATTAAAGGCATAGTTGTACATCTTAATAGTCCTTCTTGCTTGCCAATTTCAGCATACGGAACCTCTTCAACATTGAATCCTTGTTCTCTTAACCACTTATTAAGTCGGGTAAAGTTTTTTTCTGATATAATAACATCTTCAGAAATTGAAAACACATTACTACACATTTGGTACATTTCATCTTTAGTAATTTCGAAAACATTTTCTTTTCCAAAAAACTCGACTAACCACTCATACTCCCTTTCAATTAAAAAACCATTTTTATGAATAATAGCTTTTCCTTTTCCTAAGGGATTAAAGCAGCAATCTAAATGTAAGGCATTTTCCTTTGCATTGGTATTAGACTTTCTAAGTTCGAAAGATTTTACGGTTTTGTTTGGAAACAATTCTTGAATGGCAATTACGGCATCAGCGTTAGTACGTGCTGTAATTAATTCGGGGTAATCCTCTCCAGAATATGTGCCTATAAAAATATAATCATTCCACGGCATAACATCGCCACCTTCAACATGGCATTCTTCTGGCAAGATTACACGCTTATTATCGGCAACCTTATTCCATATATAATCAATAGCCTGAACTTCTTTTTCTCTATGAGGAAGAATATTTGCTTCAATTAAAATATCATCAATTACAAAGGCAATATCTCGTGCAAACATTTGATTGCAATCTTTAATAACTTCAGGTCTATAAACTTTTACATTATATTTCTCAAAAACTTTAGCAACAGCATCAAGTTCTTTTACCATAGCCCCTTCGGTTGGATAAGTTCCTGCCAATATATGCTCTATACTTTTTGGATCATAGCAGTCCTCCACCATAGGTATTGGACCATTACTATTAGCAATACCTAAAACAACGGCACGTAGTCTTGAAGTTTCATTTTGAATATTTAATTTTATCATGCCTTCATATATATTTAGATTATCAAATTTATACTAAACCTAAGAATAATAAAAGATAAATTAAACTATTCTTAAAAAAAAGCATGTTAAAAAGAAAAAGCTTCATGAAAAAATCATGAAGCTTAATAATAATATAAAACATTTTAAGACTTATCTTTCATCAATAGGTACAAATTTTCTTTCTGTTGCACCAATATAAATCTGTCTTGGTCTTCCAATAGGCTCTTTACGTAAACGCATTTCTCTCCATTGTGAAATCCAACCCGGTAAACGACCTAAGGCAAACATTACAGTAAACATATCTGTAGGGATTCCCATGGCTCTATAAATAATACCAGAATAAAAATCGACATTAGGATATAATTTACGATCTACAAAATACTGATCTTCTAAAGCTTCTTTTTCTAGACCTTTTGCAATATCTAAAATAGGATCTTTAACTCCTAAATCATCTAAAACACCATCTGCAGCCACTTTAATGATTTTGGCACGAGGATCGAAGTTTTTATAAACACGGTGTCCAAAGCCCATTAAACGGAAAGGATCTGATTTATCTTTGGCTTTTGCCATATACTTTTTGGTATCACCACCATCAGCCTTTATAGCTTCAAGCATTTCTAAAACAGCTTGATTAGCACCACCATGAAGTGGTCCCCAAAGTGCAGAAATACCAGCAGAAATTGAAGCAAACAACCCAACTTGAGATGAGCCAGCTATTCTTACCGTAGATGTAGAACAGTTTTGTTCGTGATCTGCATGAAGAATTAACAATTTATCTAAAGCATCAACTAAAATCTTATTTTGCTCATACTCCCCATTTGGTTTTTTAAACATCATTTTTAAGATATTTTCAACATAGCCTATAGTGTTGTCTCCGTAATTTAATGGTAATCCTGATTTTTTTCTGAATGTCCAAGCAACTAAAACAGGGAATTTACCTAATAGGCGTACCACAGAGTTATACATATCTTCTTCCGACTCAACATCTACAGTTGAAGGATTAAATGCAGTTAAAGCACTTGTTAAAGAAGAAATAACACCCATTGGATGTGCCGATTTAGGAAAAGCATCAATAATTTTCTTAACGTCTTCGTCAACAATAGCTTCTGCCTTTATATCATCATGAAACTTTTCGTTTTGCTCTTTAGTTGGAAGTTCTCCAAAAATTAAAAGGTATGCAACTTCTAAAAAATCAGCTTTCTCAGCTAATTCCTCAATAGAATATCCTCGGTATCTTAAAACTCCTTTTTCACCATTTAAAAAAGTAATTGCACTTTCGCAAGATCCGGTATTCTTATACCCTGGGTCTAATGTTATTACACCTCCCGAGCTAGCTCTAAGTTTCGTAATATCTATGGCAACTTCGTTTTCTGTTCCAGTGATTAATGGAAATTCATGTTTTTCACCGTTTATTTCTAGAATAGCTTTATCTGACATCTTTTTTCTAAATAATTTTTGTTTAGTTATGCGGAACGCTAATCTACGAAATATCTATTTATTTTTTTAATTTATCTAAAACGATTTCGTGATTTTAAGAATTTTTAAAATTCAAGGAATAAAAAAAGCGATTATTAAAAAAATAATCGCTTTTCATCTAAAAAAAATAAATTCTTTTTATTTTATTTTGAATGCATTTTCTTGTGGAAAATAAGCTACTTCCCCTAATTCTTCTTCAATACGAAGTAATTGGTTATATTTCGCCATACGATCACTACGAGATGCAGAACCTGTTTTAATTTGACCTGTATTTAATGCTACTGCTAAATCTGCAATAGTATTATCTTCAGTTTCACCAGAACGGTGAGACATTACAGAAGTATATCCAGCATTGTGTGCCATGTTTACGGCAGCAATAGTTTCAGTTAAAGTTCCTATTTGGTTTACTTTAATTAAAATAGAATTTGCAATACCTTCTTTTATACCTCTTGATAAACGCTCTACGTTAGTTACAAATAAATCATCACCTACTAATTGAACTTTATCTCCAATTAATTCAGTTAAATATTTCCAACCTTCCCAGTCATTTTCATCCATACCATCTTCAATTGAAATGATAGGGTATTTAGATGATAAGTCAGCTAAATACTCAGCTTGTTCTTTACTTGTTCTTATAACGCCTGTATCGCCTTCAAATTTCTTGTAATCGTATTTACCATCAACAAAAAATTCAGCAGAAGCACAATCTAAAGCAATTTTAACATCATCACCTAATTTGTAACCCGCATTTGCAACAGCTTTTGCAATAGTATCTAAAGCATCCTCTGTTCCTCCTTCTAAGTTTGGAGCAAAACCACCTTCATCTCCAACAGCTGTACTTAAACCTCTGTCATGTAATACTTTTTTAAGGTTATGGAAAATTTCAGTTCCCATTTGCATAGCATGAGTAAAATTTTTAGCCTTAACTGGCATTACCATAAATTCTTGAAATGCAATTGGTGCATCACTATGCGAACCACCATTAATTATATTCATCATTGGTACAGGAAGCGTATTTGCCGAAACACCACCTACGTAACGGTATAATGGCATATTTAACTCATTTGCTGCAGCTTTAGCTACTGCTAAAGACACACCTAAAATAGCGTTAGCACCTAATTTTGATTTATTTGGAGTACCATCTAAATCAATCATTATTTTATCAATAAGGTTTTGTTCGAAAACTGAAACACCTAATAACTCCTCTGCAATAATTGAGTTAACGTTATCAACTGCTTTTAAAACACCTTTACCCATATAAGTATCTCCACCGTCGCGTAACTCAACAGCTTCATGTTCTCCAGTTGATGCACCTGATGGTACAGCAGCCCTACCTAATATATGATTTTCAGTTACTACATCTACTTCAACGGTTGGATTACCTCTTGAATCTAGTATTTGTCTTGCGTGGACATTAATTATTATACTCATAATTGCTTTATTTTAAAATCTTTTAATTACTTCAAATTTACGTTTTAATCCTGTTTATTTTAAGATGTTTTTAAATAAATTAATAAAATAACATCTATAACGTTTTAGTAAAAAAAAAGCCTCAAAAACAGAAATCTGTTTTTGAGGCTTTTTTTATTATATTATTTCTTTAAATTCTCGATGAACTGATCGAAAAGATAAGATGAATCATGTGGTCCTGGACTAGCTTCAGGATGGTACTGCACAGAAAATATTTTTTTATTTTTCATAGCTAAACCAGCCACTGTATCATCATTTAAATGTACGTGTGTTATTTCTATATCTGCATTTGCCTCTGCATCTTCTCTATTTACAGCAAATCCATGATTTTGGGACGTAATTTCACCTTTGCCTGTAATTAAGTTTTTTACAGGGTGGTTTATACCTCTATGCCCATTGTGCATTTTATATGTAGAAATACCATTTGCACGAGCAATGACCTGATGCCCTAAGCAAATACCAAATAATGGTAGATCTCTCTTTATAATTTCTTTAGCTACTTGCTGCGCTTCTAATAAAGGTTCTGGATCTCCAGGTCCATTAGATAAGAAATAACCATCAGGATTAAAAGCCTCTAACTCTTCAAACTTAGAATTATAAGGAAACACTTTTATATACGCATCCCTACTAGCTATATTTCTAAGAATATTCTTTTTAATACCGATATCTAAGGCTGCAACTTTGTAAGTTGCATTCTCATCCCCATAATAATAAGGCTCTTTAGTAGATACTTTAGAAGCCAACTCTAATCCTTCCATATTAGGAACTTCTTCCAATTGTTTTTTTAAACTTTCAATATTATCAACATCGGTAGAAATTACAGCATTCATAGCACCATGATCTCTAATATAGCTCACTAAAGCACGAGTATCAACATCTGAAATAGCTAATAAGTTATGCTTTTCTAAGAATGATTCCAATGAGCCATCTGCAGCATCTCTTGAATAATCATAACTAAAATTTTTAACAATTAGTCCCGCTATTTTAATTGAATCAGATTCCACCTCTTCATCATTAACACCATAATTACCAATATGAGCATTGGTAGCGACCATTAACTGCCCGTAATAAGAAGGGTCTGTAAAAATTTCTTGATAACCAGTCATTCCTGTATTAAAACAAACCTCACCAAATGAAGTTCCTTGTTTATTACCAACTGCTTTTCCGTAAAAAATAGTACCATCTGCTAGAAGAACGATGGCTTTTTGTCTTTTTTGATATTTCATAATTCTTTTGAAAAGTTTCGCAAAATTGCACAAAAAAAAGGATAAACTAAAATAGTTTATCCTTTTTATATTAAATGCTTATTAACATTTATTCTTCTTCGTTAGATGCTTTAGACTCAACAGGAGCAGCAGCTGGTTTAGAACCACCTCTTCTACTTCTTCTTGTTGTTTTCTTTTTCTCTTTACCAGCATTATAGATTTCGTTGTAATCAACAAGTTCTATCATTGCCATATCAGCGTTATCACCTAAACGATTTCCTAGTTTAATAATTCTAGTATAACCTCCTGGACGGTCTGCTATTTTAGCAGCAACATCTCTAAACAATTCAGCAACAGCATCTTTTTGTCTAAGCTTAGCCATAACAATACGTCTGTTATGTGTTGTATCTACCTTTGATTTTGTAATCATTGGCTCAACAAACTGCTTTAACGCTTTAGCCTTAGCTACAGTTGTGTTAATACGCTTGTGCTCAATTAAAGAACAAGCCATATTAGCTAACATAGCTTTTCTATGCGCTGTTTGTCTTCCTAAGTGGTTTACTTTTTTTCCGTGTCTCATGACCTTTGTTTTATCATCTTGCTACTAAACTCGTACATCGAGGAGCAAAATATGATTAATTAATCTTTATCTAATTTATATTTACTTAAATCCATTCCGAAATTTAATCCTTTAACATTTACAAGCTCTTCAAGCTCAGTTAAAGACTTCTTACCGAAGTTTCTGAATTTCATTAAATCATTTTTGTTGAAAGATACTAAATCTCCTAAAGTATCAACCTCTGCAGCTTTTAAACAGTTAAGTGCACGTACAGATAAATCCATATCGATTAACTTAGTTTTAAGTAACTGACGCATATGAAGAGATTCCTCATCATAAGTTTCAGTTTGAGCTATCTCATCAGCCTCTAAAGTGATACGCTCATCTGAGAATAACATAAAGTGGTGAATTAATGTTTTAGCTCCTTCTGTTAAAGCATCTTGTGGCGTAATTGAACCATCAGTAATGATTTCAAAAACTAATTTTTCATAATCAGTTTTTTGTTCAACACGATAGTTTTCAATACTATACTTAACATTTTTTATTGGTGTATAAATTGAATCTGTAAAGATTGTACCTATTGGCGCTGAAGCTTTCTTATTTTCTTCTGCAGGAACATAACCTCTACCTTTTTCAATAGTAATTTCCATGTTAAAGTTCACCTTTGGATCAAGGTTACAGATTACTAATTCTGTATTTAAAACCTGAAAACCTGAAATAAATTTTTGAAAATCACCAGCTGTAATTCTATCTTGACCAGAAATTGAAATTGAAATAGATTCATTATCAATATCTTCAATTTGTCTTTTGAAACGAACTTGCTTTAAGTTTAAGATGATTTCTGTTACATCTTCAACTACACCAGAAATTGCTGAAAATTCATGATCTACACCTTCTATACGAACAGATGTGATAGCGAAACCTTCTAAAGAAGATAATAAAACTCTTCTTAATGCATTTCCTACTGTTAAACCATAACCAGGCTCTAAAGGTCTGAATTCGAATTTACCTTCGAAATCAGTAGAATCAATCATGATTACCTTATCTGGTTTTTGAAAATTAAATACTGCCATTTTTTTCTTCGTTTTAATTGTTATTTAGTTGCGCGGTTTAAAAGTTTGAAGAAATACTTACAAACCCTTTGGCCAAATACCAATATTATTAATTTATTATTTAGAGTATAATTCTACAATGAATTGCTCGTTTATGTTTTCTGGAATTTGAATTCTTGCAGGAACAGAAACATAAGTTCCTTGTTTCGTATCAGAATTCCAAGTGATCCACTCATAAACGTTACTTGAATTTGAAAGAGATCTTTCAATAGTTTCAAGTGACTTTGACTTTTCTCTTACTGCAACAACATCACCAGCTTTTAATTGGTAAGATGGGATATTTACCAACTCGCCATTAACTGTAATATGTCTGTGAGAAACTAATTGTCTTGCACCACTTCTAGTTGGAGCAACACCCATTCTGAATACCACATTATCTAATCTAGATTCACAGAGTTGTAAAAGAACCTCACCAGTAATACCTTGTGCAGCTCTAGCCTTCTTAAATAAACCTCTAAATTGACGCTCTAATATACCATAAGTATATTTTGCTTTTTGCTTCTCCATTAATTGGATTGCATATTCAGATTTTTTTCCACGACGACGTGCGTTACCGTGTTGCCCAGGAGGATAATTTCTTTTTTCGAATGATTTGTCATCTCCGAAAATAGCTTCACCAAATTTACGAGCTATTTTAGTTTTAGGACCAGTATATCTTGCCATTTTAAATTTGTTTTGAGAGTGATTATGAATTAAGGTCTTAATCTTATCCTTCGAAAATCGTTGATCTCTCGTTAATACTTGTTAATTATTTTTTCAGTTTGCAAATTTACACAAAAAATTAATACCATCTGAAATACAGATGATATTAATTTTTTACTATTTGCTATGTTTAATATTGGTTACTTAAAACCAGATTAAACTCTTCTTCTTTTAGGAGGACGACATCCATTATGTGGTAAAGGAGTAACATCAATAATTTCAGTTACTTCAATTCCTGCATTATGAATAGAACGAATAGCAGATTCTCTACCATTTCCTGGTCCTTTAACATAAACCTTTACTTTTTTCAATCCAGCTTCAGTTGCTACGCCTGCAGCATCTTCAGCAGCTAATTGAGCCGCATAAGGTGTGTTTTTCTTAGAACCTCTAAATCCCATTTTACCAGCAGAAGACCATGAAATTACATCTCCTTTTTTGTTGGTAAGTGAAATAATGATGTTATTGAATGAAGCAGTTACGTGAGCTTCTCCAACCGCATCAACAATAACTTTACGTTTTTTTGTGCTTGTTTTTGCCATTTTATTTTTAGCTTTTAGTTTTAGTGATAGTCGCTAGAATCCTAAACTATTATAATTTCAAACAGATTCCTTCCAACGTCTAAATACCTAAAGACTAATTATTATTTAGTTGCTTTCTTCTTGTTAGCAACAGTTTTTCTTCTACCTTTTCTGGTTCTAGAATTGTTTTTAGTACGTTGCCCTCTTAATGGAAGACCTGATCTATGACGAATACCTCTGTAACATCCAATATCCATTAATCGCTTAATGTTTAATTGTGTTTCAGAACGTAATTCACCTTCGATAGTAAAAGTTCCAACAGCATCACGAATACCAGAAATTTGGTCATCGGTCCAGTCTTGAACTTTTGTACTTTCATCAACTTTAGCTTCAGCTAAAATTTCTTTTGCTCTACTTCTACCTATTCCATAGATATAAGTTAAAGAGATAACTCCTCTTTTGTTTTTTGGTATGTCTACACCTGCAATTCTTGCCATAATTACCCTTGTCTTTGTTTAAATCTAGGATTCTTTTTGTTAATTACGTAAAGTCTTCCTTTTCTACGCACGATTTTACAATCTGCGCTTCTCTTTTTAATTGATGCTCTTACTTTCATCGTATTAGTATCTATAAGTTATTCGAGCCTTAGTTAAATCATAAGGACTCATTTCTAATTTTACTTTATCTCCCGGTAACAACTTAATGTAATGCATACGCATTTTACCTGAAATATGTGCCGTCACAATGTGACCGTTCTCTAATTCAACACGAAACATAGCATTTGATAACGCTTCTATAATTGTTCCGTCCTGTTCTATTGCTGCTTGTTTTGCCATAGTATAAATTAAGCTACTGCTTTTCTATTTTTACCTGTTTTCATCAAACCATCATAGTGTCTATTTAACAAATAAGAATTTATTTGCTGCATAGTGTCAATTGCAACTCCAACCATAATTAATAACGATGTTCCTCCAAAAAATAAAGCCCATCCTTGTTGAACTCCCATAAGCTTAACAATAAACGCTGGGAATATAGCGATAAGAGCTAAAAATATAGAACCTGGTAAGGTTATTTGAGACATTATTTTATCTAAATACTCAGAAGTTTCAGATCCTGGACGAATACCTGGAATGAATCCACCGCTACGTTTTAAATCGTCTGCCATTTTATTGGTAGGTACCGTTATTGCAGTATAAAAATAGGTAAATACTATGATTAATAAAGCAAACGTAAGGTTATACCAAAAACCGAACATATCAGAATAGTTTGTTTGCATCCATGCCCCTGCTGAAGTTTCTTTTAAGAAAGATGATCCTCCAATTAAACTAGGTACAAACATAATAGCTTGTGCAAAAATAATTGGCATTACACCAGAAGCATTAAGTTTTAATGGAATGTATTGTCTTGAACCAGCCATTGCGCTTTTTTCGTAACCACCAGTAGCAGTTCTTCTTGCGTATTGTACAGCTATCTTTCTAACACCCATTACTAACATAATAGAAGCTAAAATAATAACAAACCATATAACAAACTCAATCAATACCATCATTAAACCACCATTTCCACCACCTTCTAATCTAGTAGCTGCATTTTGTAAAAATGACTGTGGTAAAGTAGCAATAATACCCACCATAATTAATAATGAAATACCATTACCAATACCTTTATCGGTTATTTTTTCACCTAACCACATTGCAAATATACAGCCTGTTACTAAAATAGTAACTGAAGAGAAATAAAATAATGGACCTGTACCTAATAAGAATGCACTTTGTGGAATTCCTAATGCTGGTAAACTTGCCAAATACCCTGGTGCTTGTAATAAACAAATAGCAATTGTTAGCCAACGCGTAATTTGATTTATTTTTTTCTGACCACTAGCGCCCTCTTTTTGCAATTTCTGCAAATAAGGAATAGCTATCCCCATTAACTGTACAACAATAGAAGCAGAGATGTAAGGCATAATACCCAGTGCGAAAACCGAAGCATTAGCAAATGCACCTCCAGTAAAAGCGTTAAGCAAACCTAACAAACCTCCGTCCGTTTTTTCAGCTAAACCTCCTAATTGAGAAGCATCAATACCTGGTAATACTACTTGAGCACCAAAACGATAAACTAATAACAGACTCAAAGTTACAATGATTCTGTTTCTTAGTTCCTCTATTTTCCAAACATTCTTAATTGATTCTATAAATTTCATACTTATAAAAAGTCTTATATAGTTACAGCTTCTCCTCCAGCAGCTTCAATAGCAGCTTTTGCTGAAGCAGTAAACTTATGAGCAGTTACTTTTAATTTTGCTTTTAATTCTCCACGTCCCATGATTTTTACTAAATCATTTTTATCAACTAAACGGTTCGTGAATAATGTTTCAAAATCAACTGTATCTTTAATTTTCTTATCATCAACCAATTGTTGCAAAGTATCTAAATTGATACCTTGGTGCTCAATACGGTTAATGTTAGTAAAACCAAACTTAGGAACACGTCTTTGAAGTGGCATTTGACCACCTTCAAATCCTAGTTTCTTAGAATAACCAGAACGAGATTTAGCTCCTTTGTGACCACGAGTTGCCGTACCACCTTTACCAGAACCTTGTCCTCTACCTATTCTCTTACCTTGGTTTTTTACTGAACCTTCTGCAGGTTTTAAATTACTTAAATCCATTTTCAGTTTATATTTTTAAGCTTCTTCAACAGAAACTAAATGTGAAACTTTAGCGACCATACCAAGAATATTTGGTGTAGCTTCATGCTCTTTTACTTGACCAATCTTTTTAAGACCAAGAGCTTCTAAAGTTCTTTTTTGTCTTTGCGTACGATTGATTGCGCTTTTAACTTTTTTTACTTTAATTTTTGCCATCTCTGTCTTTATTAAGCGTTAAAAACTTGTTCAAGTGTAATACCTCTATCTCTAGCAATAGCATTCGCATCTCTTAATTGTAATAAAGCATCAAAAGTTGCTTTTACTACGTTATGAGGGTTTGAAGATCCTTGAGATTTTGATAATACATCATGTACACCAACTGCCTCAAGAACTGTTCTTACAGCACCACCAGCAATAACTCCTGTACCAGGGGCAGCAGGAATAATGTTTACTCTAGCTCCACCGTATTTACCTTTTTGCTCATGTGGTAACGTCCCTTTAATAATAGGAATTCTAACTAGGTTTTTCTTAGCATCTTCAACAGCTTTTGCAATTGCACTAGCAACGTCTTTAGATTTTCCTAAACCTTGTCCTACAACACCTGCCTCATCACCAACCACAACGATTGCTGAAAAACCAAATGCTCTACCACCTTTAGTTACCTTAGTAACTCTCTGTACACCAACCAAACGATCCTTAAGATCTAATCCACCTGGTTTTACTAATTCTGCACTTTTATATTTTTTAAACATAATTTCTTAGAATTTAAGTCCTGCTTCTCTAGCGCCTTCTGCTAATGATTTTACTCTACCGTGGTATAAATATCCACCTCTATCAAAAGCAATAGTCTCTATACCAGCTTTCATAGCTTTTTCAGCAACTGCTTTGCCTACTAATTTTGCTACTTCAGACTTGGTTGCTTTCGCAGCACTAATGTCTTTATCTCTTGAAGATGCTGAACTGATTGTATTACCAGTAACATCATCAACTATTTGAGCATAAATTTCTTTATTACTTCTATAAACAGCTAATCTAGGTCTAGCTTCTGTACCAGAAACAACCTTACGGATTCTGTTTTTTATTCTTAGTCTTCTTTCGTTCTTTGTCAATGCCATAACTTAATTATTAAGCTGATTTACCTGCTTTTCTTCTTATTTCTTCACCAACAAACTTAACACCTTTTCCTTTATAAGGTTCAGGCTTTCTAAATCCGCGGATCTTCGCAGCTACTTGACCAACAAGTTGTTTATCGAATGATGTTAATTTTATAATTGGATTTTTCCCTTTTTCAGATATTGTTTCCAACTTTACTTCTGGAGCAACATTTAAAATGATATTATGAGAAAATCCTAAGGCTAAATCTAATTTTTGTCCTTGGTTTGATGCTCTGTAACCAACACCCACCAATTCTAATTCTTTAGTCCATCCTTTTGATACACCTTCGACCATATTATGCATTAATGATCTGTATAAACCATGTTTTGCTTTTTGGTCTTTAGTATCAGAAGAACGTGTAACTAATACATTTCCTTCTTCTACTTTTATTTCTATAGAATCGTAATTTTGCGTTAACTCTCCTAATTTTCCTTTTACAGTTACTACGTTATCTTTAACGTCTACTGTTACACCTTCTGGAATGGCTATTGGATTATTTCCTATTCTTGACATTTCTTTCTGGATTTAAAATTAGTGTACGTAACATAAAATTTCACCACCAACATTATCTCTTTTGGCTTGTTTACCAGTCATAACTCCGTGAGAAGTTGAAACTATTGCAACACCTAAACCATTTAAGATACGTGGTAAATCATTAGCTCCTGCATACTTACGTAAACCTGGAGTACTAATTCTTTGAAGTTTTTTAATTACTGGTTCTTTTGTTTCTTTGTTGTACTTAAGAGCTATTTTAATAGTTCCTTGTACCGAAGAATCATCAAATTTGTAACTTAAAATATATCCTTGTTCGAATAATATTTTAGTGATGTCTTTTTTAAGATTAGAAGCAGGGATCTCCACAACTCTGTGGTTAGCACGCACTGCGTTTCTAATTCTTGTCAAATAATCCGCAATTGGATCTGAGTACATAATGAATTGATTTTGTGGTCTTGGTTTTCGAACTATTTCGAACCTTAAACCCGATTATTTAAATAATATTACCAACTAGCTTTTCTTACTCCAGGAATAAGACCTTGATTGGCCATTTCTCTGAAAGTTACACGTGAAATTCCAAAAGTTCTCATGTAACCTTTAGGTCTTCCAGTTAATTTACATCTATTATGCTGACGTACAGGAGATGCATTTTTAGGTAACTTTTGTAACGCTTCGTAATCTCCAGCTTCTTTTAAAGCCTTACGTTTCTCTGCATATTTAGCTACTGTTTTAGCTCTTTTCACCTCACGGGCTTTCATTGATTCTTTAGCCATGTCTTAGTTTTTTTGAAAAGGTAATCCTAATTCAGTTAATAATGATTTTGCTTCTTTATCAGTATCTGCTGTAGTTACAAATGTAATATCCATACCTGAAATTTTAT
Organism: Algibacter sp. AS12; assembly: GCF_046736315.1. NCBI lineage: Bacteria > Pseudomonadati > Bacteroidota > Flavobacteriia > Flavobacteriales > Flavobacteriaceae > Algibacter > Algibacter sp. AS12. The sequence goes on along the minus strand of NZ_CP151841.1, from coordinate 2,511,274 downwards.
TAACTTTATCAATATTAATTTCTGGGAATATAATTTGTTCAGTAATTCCTAAGTTGTAATTACCTCTACCATCAAATCCTGTTGCTTTTATACCGTTAAAATCTCTAACACGTGGAAGTGCAGAAGTTACTAAACGGTCTAAAAATTCATACATTTTTTCGCCACGTAAAGTTACTTTAACACCAATTGGCATTCCTTTACGTAATTTAAATGTTGCAACATCCTTTTTAGATAATGTAGCGATTGCTTTCTGTCCAGATATAGTAGTTACCTCTTCTAACGCGTAGTCGATTAACTTTTTGTCTGCAACTGCAGCTCCAACACCTTTAGATATTACTATCTTACTAAGTTTAGGAACTTGCATTACATTCTTATACCCAAATTCGTCTGTAAGAGCAGCAATTATTTTGCTTTTATACTCTTCTTTAAGTCTTGGTGAATATGCCATAACTATATTACTTCATTAGATTTTGTTGAAAATCTTACTTTTTTATCGCCTTCTACCTTATAACTAACTCTCGTTGTTTCTCCTTTTGAAGTTAACAATGATAAGTTAGAAATATGAATAGCTGCTTCTTTCTCTACGATTCCACCTTGAGGATTTTGTGCACTTGGTTTAGTATGTTTCTTCACCATGTTTACTCCCTCAACAATCGCTTTGTTCTTTTCTATTAATACCTTTTGAACTTTACCTTCAGATCCTTTATGATCTCCAGCAATAACTCTTACAGTATCTCCAGTTTTTATTTTAAGCTTTGTCATCTTACTTATAATGTATTAAAGCACTTCTGGTGCTAATGATACAATCTTCATGAATTGTTTATCACGAAGCTCTCTAGCAACAGGACCAAATACACGTGTTCCTCTCATCTCACCCGTTGGGTTTAATAAAACACAAGCATTATCATCAAATCTTATATAAGATCCGTCTGGTCTTCTTACTTCTTTCTTGGTACGCACAACAACTGCTGTAGAAACTGCTTTTTTCTTAATGTTTCCATTAGGAGTTGCATCCTTTACAGAAACAACTATTTTGTCTCCTACAGAAGCATATCTTCTCTTAGTTCCTCCTAAAACACGGATCACTAAAACTTCTTTTGCTCCAGTATTGTCTGCTACTTTTATTCTTGATTCTTGCTGTAACATAATTATTTAGCTCTTTCTAGGATTTCTACTAATCTCCAACATTTAGATTTACTTAAAGGTCTAGTTTCCATGATCTTTACTGTATCTCCAATATTACAATCGTTTGTCTCGTCGTGTGCAACATATTTCTTTGTTTTTAACACGAACTTACCATACATAGGGTGTTTTACTTTTTTAACCTCTGCAACAACTATTGATTTTTGCATTTTGTTACTAGTAACAACTCCTATACGTTCTTTTCTTAAATTTCTTGTTTCCATCTTTCAGCAGAATTATTGTAATTCTCTTTTAGTTAATTCAGTCGCAATTCTAGCTACAGTTCTTCTTATAGAACGTAATTGAATTGGATTTTCTAAAGGAGATATTGCATGAGCCAATTTTAGGTCTGAATAACTCTTTTTTGTTTCACCAAGTTTCTCTTGTAACTCAGCTACAGATAATTCTTTAATTTCTGATTGTTTCATCATCTTAAATTATTATGCTTCGTAATCGCGAGCGATTAAAAACTTAGTTTTTACTGGTAATTTTTGTGCAGCTAAACGTAATGCTTCTTTTGCAACGTCTAATGGCACACCACCAATTTCAAATAAAACACGACCTGGTCTGCATACTGCCACCCATAATTCGACAGCACCTTTACCTTTACCCATACGTACTTCAAGAGGCTTTTTTGTAATAGGCTTATCTGGAAATATTTTTATCCAAAGTTGACCTTCTCTTTTCATGTAACGAGTGGCGGCAATACGAGCTGCTTCGATTTGACGAGCAGTAATAAACGTAGCGTCCATTGCTTTTATTCCAAAAGTACCGTTTGAAAGCTGATGACCTCTACCAGAGAGTCCTTTCATACGTCCTTTTTGTTGTTTACGAAATTTTGTTCTTTTAGGCTGTAACATTTTTCTTTAATTTATAAAAAATTACTTTCTACGACGAGGTCCTTTGTTTCCTCCTCTTCCGGCTCCACCTTTTCCTTGCTTCTTAGATAATCCAACAAGCGGAGAAAGTTCTCTTTTACCATATACTTCACCTTTCATGATCCATACTTTAACACCTAATCTACCATAAGTAGTGTGTGCCTCAACTAAAGCATAATCAATATCGGCTCTGAAAGTTGATAAAGGAATACGTCCTTCTTTGTAGTGTTCAGATCGTGCCATTTCAGCACCATTTAAACGACCACTAATTTGGATCTTAATTCCTTCAGCATTCATACGCATAGTAGCAGCAATAGCCATCTTAATTGCACGTCTGTATGAAATTCTATTTTCAATTTGACGAGCGATGCTAGATCCTACTAAAAACGCATCAAGTTCAGGTCTTTTAATTTCAAAGATATTAATCTGAACTTCCTTTCCAGTAATTTTCTTAAGCTCTTCTTTTAACTTGTCTACCTCTTGGCCACCTTTTCCGATAATAATACCAGGTCTAGCAGTAGTGATAGTAACGGTTACAAGTTTTAAAGTTCTTTCGATTATTACTCTACTAACACTAGCTTTAGATAAACGCGCGTGAACGTATTTTCTAATCTTATCGTCTTCGGCAAGTTTATCACCATAATCGTTTCCTCCGTACCAGTTAGATTCCCATCCTCTGATAATTCCTAAGCGATTTCCGATTGGATTTGTCTTTTGTCCCATACTCTTATTAAGCTTGTGTGTTATTATTAGCTCCTACCACTATTGTTACATGGTTAGAACGTTTTCTAATTCTGTGTGCACGACCTTGAGGTGCTGGACGTAATCTCTTTAACATAGATCCGCCATCTACTCTAATCTCCTTAACAATCAATTCAGCCTCTTCAATGTTAGCCTCTTCGTTTTTAGCTTGCCAGTTTGCAATTGCAGACAATAACAATTTCTCTAAACGACCAGAAGCTTCCTTTTGGTTGAATTTTAATATATTAAGTGCATGTTCTACTTTTTCGCCTCTTACTAAATCGGCTACTAAACGCATTTTTCTCGGTGATGTAGGACAGTTATTAAGTTTAGCAAAAGCAACGTGTTTTTTTGCTTCCTTAATAGCGTCTGCCATTTGTTTTTTACGACTTCCCATAGCTTACTACTTTTTACCTTTATTTTTAGCACCTGCATGTCCACGGAATGAACGTGTTGGTGAAAATTCTCCTAATTTATGACCTACCATGTTTTCAGTAACATATACTGGAACAAATTGGCGGCCATTGTGTACTGCTATTGTTTGTCCAACAAAATCTGGAGTAATCATACTAGCACGAGACCAAGTTTTGATTACTGTTTTTTTGTTATTCTCAACATTAACGGCTACTTTCTTTTCTAACTTATAATGAACGTAAGGTCCTTTTTTTAATGATCTTGCCATGTCTTATTTCTTTCTACGTTCTACAATATATTTATTACTTGCCTTAGTCTTAGAACGGGTTCTGTAACCTTTAGCTGGAATACCGTTTCTAGAACGAGGATGTCCACCTGAAGACTTACCTTCACCACCACCCATTGGGTGATCGACTGGATTCATTACTACTGGTCTAGTACGTGGTCTTCTTCCTAACCATCTTGTTCTACCTGCTTTACCACCTACTAATAATTGGTGATCTGAGTTAGATACAACTCCTATTGTAGCCATACAGTTTACAAGAATTAATCTTGTTTCACCTGAAGGCAATTTAACAGTAGCAAACTTACCATCTCTTGCCATTAATTGAGCAAAAGCACCTGCACTACGAGCCATAATAGCTCCTTGACCTGGACGTAACTCTATACAAGAAATAATAGTTCCTAAAGGAATCTCACTTAATGGCATTGCATTTCCAATTTCTGGAGCAATACCTTCTTTACCTGACACTACATTTTGCCCAACCTGAAGTCCATTTTGAGCAATAATGTATCTTTTCTCACCATCTTGATAATTCAATAGAGCGATAAAAGCTGTTCTATTTGGATCATATTGGATTGAAGCTACTTCACCAGGAATACCAGCTTTGTCTCTTTTAAAATCGATAATACGATACTTTCTTTTATGACCACCACCTATGTAGCGCATAGTCATTTTTCCTTCACTGTTTCTACCACCAGACCTTTTGTTCGGAACGAGTAAACTCTTTTCCGGCTTATCAGTAGTAATAGCATCATAGCCGTTTACTACTCTAAATCGCTGTCCTGGTGTGATTGGTTTTAATTTTCTTACTGACATCTGTCTTTAATTACATGTTACTGTATAAATCAATCATTTCACCTTCCGCCAGTTGTACAATTGCTTTTTTAACCGCATTTGTTTTACCATGTTGAATACCAGTTTTTGTAAACTTGGTACTACGATCTGGACGGACATTTATAGTACGAACTTTTTCAACAGAAACACCATAAGCAGCCTCAACCGCTTTTTTGATTTCTACCTTGTTCGCCTTAGTTTTCACTGCGAAAGTATAGCAGTTTCTCAACTCGCTATTAGCTGTCGCTTTTTCTGTGATTATAGGTTTAATTAAGATACTCATTGTTTCTATTTACTTAAATTTGTTTCAATTCCTGCTAAAGCTCCTTCTAACAATACTACTTGTCCTGCATTAAGTATTTTATAAGTACTTAACTCTGAAGAAGTTACAACTTCTGTGCTTTTTAAATTACGCGATGACAAATATACGTTATTATTTGACCCACCCAACACAAACAGTGTTTTTTTGTTTTCAAGCTCTAAAGCCTTTAAAACTGCAGTAAAGTTTTTTGTCTTTACATTATCAAAATTAAAGTCTTCTAAAACTGTAATTGACTTCTCTCCTGCTTTGATACTTAAGGCAGACTTACGCGCTAAACGCTTTAAGTTTTTATTAAGTTTGAAGCTGTAATTTCTAGGTCTTGGACCGAACATACGACCACCACCTTTAAATACACCAGACTTAATACTACCTGCTCTTGCTGTACCAGTTCCTTTTTGCTTTTTAATCTTACGCGTAGATCCAGAAATCTCAGCTCTTTCTTTCGATTTGTGAGTTCCTTGACGTTGGTTTGCTAAATATTGTTTAACATCCAAATATACTGCATGATTATTAGGCTCAATAGCAAACACATCTTTAGAAAGGTCTGCCTTTCTACCTGTGTCTTTTCCGTTTATATCTAAAACTGCTACTTTCATTATTTTCTAATAATTACATAAGCGTTTTTATGACCAGGAACACATCCTTTAATCACAAGTAGGTTCTTTTCAGCAACTACTTTTAAAACTCTTAAATTTTGAACTTTAACTGTGTCTCCACCCATTCTTCCTGCCATTTTCATGCCTTTAAAAACACGAGCAGGGTAAGATGCAGCTCCAATAGATCCTGGCGCTCTTAAACGGTTATGTTGACCGTGAGTAGCTTGACCTACACCACCGAAACCATGACGTTTTACAACACCTTGAAATCCTTTACCTTTAGATGTTCCTGCTACATCAACAAATTCACCTTCGGTGAAATGTTCAACAGTGATTGCATCTCCTAATTTGTACTCCGCATCAAAACCTTTGAATTCAACAACTTTGCGTTTTACAGAAGTACCCGCTTTTTTAGCATGACCTAAGTCTGCTTTAGTAGCGCTCTTTTCTGTCGCGTCATCGAAACCTAATTGAACAGCAGAATAGCCGTCAACCTCTTCAGTTCTGACTTGGGTAACGATACATGGTCCAGCTTCGATTACTGTACAAGGAATATTTTTCCCGTTTTCATCAAAGATGCTGGTCATACCGATTTTCTTTCCAATTAACCCAGACATAATTATTTATTTAATTTATTACTATTTGTTATTAAAATTCAAGGCTGAAAATACGTTTCAGCCTTGAATTGTATTTTTACCGTTTTTCCCTCGCTCGCAGCTTAGGACATGTAAGTTTATATAACTAAACTTTGATCTCTACTTCAACACCACTTGGTAATTCAAGTTTCATTAACGCATCAATAGTTTTTGATGACGAAGAGTAGATATCCAATAATCTCTTATAAGATGATAATTGAAATTGCTCTCTTGATTTCTTGTTTACGTGTGGAGAACGTAATACAGTGAAAATTTTCTTATGTGTTGGCAATGGAATTGGTCCAGTTACAACAGCACCAGTACTCTTTACTGTTTTTACAATCTTATCAGCAGACTTATCTACTAAGTTGTGATCGTAAGATTTTAATTTAATTCTGATTTTTTGACTCATTTTCTTAAGATTTACGATTCAACTCCTTTAGCTGCCTTTATTACTTCTTCAGATATATTAGAAGGCGTTTGAGCATAGTGTGAAAATTCCATTGTTGATGTTGCACGACCAGAAGATAATGTTCTTAATGTTGTTACATAACCAAACATTTCTGATAATGGTACAGTAGCTTTTACAGTTTTTGCACCAGCTCTATCACCCATGTCACTTACTTGACCTCTTCTTCTATTTAAATCACCTACAATATCCCCCATGTTTTCTTCTGGAGTAATAACTTCAAGTTTCATAATAGGCTCCATAATAACAGCCTTAGCCGCTTTTGCAACGTTTTTGAAACCTAATTTAGCAGCTAATTCGAAAGATAATTGATCAGAATCCACATCATGGTAAGATCCATCTCTTAAAGTAATTTTCATAGCATCTACCTCAAAACCTGCTAATGGTCCATTTACCATTGCTTGCTTAAATCCTTTTTCAATTGAAGGGATAAATTCTTTAGGAACGTTACCACCTTTAATTACAGATTCAAACTGAAGTCCTATTTGACCTTCATCAGCTGGCTCAATAGTAAACACAATATCTGCAAATTTACCACGACCACCAGACTGTTTCTTGTAAACTTCTCTATGATCTGCAGAAGCTGTAATAGCCTCTTTATACTCAACTTGAGGTTGACCTTGATTAACCTCTACTTTGAATTCACGTTTTAAACGATCCACAATTACATCTAAGTGTAACTCACCCATTCCAGAAATAATAGTCTGTCCTGAAGCTTCGTCTGAACGTACAGTAAATGTAGGATCTTCTTCAGCTAATTTAGCTAAGCCCATACCTAATTTATCTACATCAGCCTTAGTTTTTGGCTCAACCGCAATACCAATTACTGGATCTGGGAAGTCCATAGACTCTAATACAATTGGATGCTTTTCATCTGAAAGTGTATCTCCTGTTTTGATAGATTTAAATCCAACAGCAGCTCCAATATCTCCAGCTTCTATATAATCAATTGCGTTTTGCTTGTTAGCGTGCATTTGGTAAATACGAGAAATACGCTCTTTTTTACCTGAACGATTATTCAATACGTAAGAACCTGCGTCTAAACGACCTGAATAAGCTCTAAAGAATGCTAAACGACCTACAAAAGGATCGGTAGCAATTTTAAATGCTAATGCTGCGAACGGCTCTTTTACAGATGGCTTACGAATTTCTTCTTTATCTGTATCAGGGTTTGTTCCAATAATACCTTCTTTATCCATTGGAGAAGGTAAATAACGACACACAGCATCTAATAAGAACTGAACACCTTTATTTTTAAAAGCAGAACCACAAATCATAGGAATAATAGCCATATCCATTACAGCAGCTCTAAGTGCAGCATGCACTTCGTCTTCAGTAATAGAATTTTCATCTTCCATGAATTTCTCTAAAAGATTCTCGTCGTAACCAGCTACCTCTTCAATAAGTAAAGCACGGTATTTACGAGCTTCTTCTTTTAAATCATCTGGAATTTCAATAACATCAAAAGTTGCCCCTTGAGTTTCATCATGCCATACGATAGCTCTGTTTTTTACTAAATCTATAATACCTCTAAAATCATCCTCGTCACCAATGTTTAAAACGATTGGCACCGCGTTAGATTTTAACATATCCTTTACTTGTTGACAAACTCCTAAAAAGTCTGATCCTTGACGGTCCATTTTATTAACGAAACCAATTCTAGGCACTTTATAGTTATCAGCTAATCTCCAGTTAGTTTCAGATTGCGGCTCAACACCATCAACTGCACTAAATAAGAATACTAAACCATCAAGAACACGTAATGAACGATTTACTTCAACAGTAAAATCAACGTGACCCGGTGTATCTATAATATTAAAGTGGTAATCCTTAGCATCTGCTGTTGGTTCACCATTTTCAATAGGGAATTTCCATTCACAAGTTGTAGCTGCAGAAGTAATTGTAATACCTCTTTCTTGCTCTTGCTCCATCCAATCCATTGTAGCAGCACCATCATGTACTTCTCCAATTTTGTGAGAAACTCCAGTATAATAAAGAATACGCTCTGTTGTTGTTGTTTTACCAGCATCAATATGAGCAGCAATTCCTATGTTTCTTGTATATTTTAAATCTCTTGCCATGTCTTAGAATCTAAAGTGAGAGAATGCTTTGTTTGCTTCTGCCATTTTGTGAGTATCAACTCTTTTCTTAACCGCTGCTCCTTCTTCTTTAGCTGCTGCTAAAACCTCAGAGGCTAAACGTAACGCCATTGATTTTTCGTTTCTTTTACGTGAATAGCTAATTAACCATTTCATTGCTGTAGAAACTTTACGATCTGGACGAATTTGCATTGGAATTTGGAATGTTGCTCCACCAACACGACGACTACGTACTTCTACGTGAGGCATAACGTTAGATAAGGCATCTTTCCATATCTCTAAACCTGTTTTTTCTTCGTCAGTTTTTTTCGAGTCTACAATATCAATTGCATCGTAGAATACTTTAAAAGCGACAGACTTTTTTCCATCCCACATCATCATATTAACGAAACGAGTTACTAACTGGTCGTTAAATTTAGGGTCTGGTAAAAGCGGTCTCTTTTTTGCTGCTCTTTTTCTCATGTCTTCTTCTTAAAGTTTTAATTACTTTTTAGGGCGTTTTGCACCATACTTAGATCTACGTTGCGTTCTACCTGAAACACCTGCTGTGTCTAAAGCACCACGTACAATGTGATATCTAACTCCTGGTAAATCTTTTACCCTTCCACCTCTAACCAATACTATCGAGTGCTCTTGTAGATTGTGTCCTTCACCACCGATGTATGCGTTAACCTCGTTACCGTTTGTTAAACGAACCCTTGCTACCTTTCTCATTGCTGAATTTGGTTTTTTAGGAGTTGTTGTGTAAACACGAGTACACACACCACGTCTTTGCGGACAAGAATCTAAAGCAGCCGATTTACTCTTCTTGGTTATTTTGGCTCTTCCTTTTCTTACTAATTGCGAAATTGTTGGCATATATATTATATATAAATTTTATTATCCTCTTTTTAAGAGGGGTGCAAATGTAGAAATTAATTTTTAGAATTCAAATCCTAATCGGTTAATTTTTAAGAGTTTTCAAAAATATTATCAATCTCCATATTATAAACCTAGATTTTACGTTAGATTTACATAAAAAAAGCCATTTATAAAAGTGCAAAAACCTTCGTACTTCATCCTTATTATATATATCCTTTTTTCTATAGAAGGCTTAAGTCAGAATTTAATTTTAAAAATTAAAGGAGAAAGCGAATTAGAAACACGTATAATAGATTCCGTTGGCTACGTTAAATTTCATAAAGACTACGCGTCCATTAGAAACGAAACTAAAGCCGCGCAGAATAAGTTCTCAAAACTAGGCTATATTGAAAATGAATTATTCGCTATTAAAAAGATAAACGATACTACGTTTCATTCTACAATCCACTTAAAAAACAAATTTGACTCCTTATATATATATTACGATAATACAAAAACCCTTACCTCTACATTAAATTTAATTTCTAACGATGTCTATAACGACTATTTCATCCTTAAATTACAAGATGTTGAAAACGCATTAAACATTATAAACACCGAAATTTCGCAAAAAGGCTTTCCGTTCGCTAAAGTCAAATTATCTCAACTTGAAATAAAAAACAATACAACTTTAAAAGCGGAATTAAAAACAAGCAATAACACCGCTAAACGAACAATAACTAATATTAAAGTAAAGGGCTATGAGAAATTCCCGAAGTCTTATTTAAAACATTATTTAAAAATAAAACAAAATCAAAACTTTGATATAGATAACATAAAATTAAAAACGGAACAACTCTCAAACTTAAATTTCGCAAACGAAGTAAAAACTCCAGAAGTTTTATTTTTAAAAGATTCAACAACACTTTATCTATACCTGGAAAAATCTAAAAGCAATAATTTTGATGGCTTTTTAGGATTTGGCACAAACGAAGAGACTAATAAACTAGAGTTTGATGGCTATTTAAATCTTAAGCTTAATAACAATTTAAATTTTGGAGAATCTTTCAGCCTACTTTACAAGAGCGATGAGAACGATCAAAAAACATTTGAAGTAAAGACGGAGCTACCATATTTATTCAATTCACCAATTGGAGTAAACTTAATGCTGAAAATTTTCAAAAAAGACACCTCGTTTACAACCGTAAACCAACACGTAAAGATTAACTACCAAATAAATTCTAGCTCTAAAATATTTACCGGAATCACCACCACAGAATCAAACAATACACTCACCAATAATAATAGCTTAAATATAAACGATTATCATACTACGCAATTCAACTTAGCATATCAATATATAAAACCGCAATACCATAACTTATTATTTCCAATTAACTCTAAAATATATTTTGAAACCGGAATCGGTAACAGAACAGCTACAAATAATAAAGAAAAGCAGTCGCAATTATTATTCGAAATAACGAAAATTATAAATCTAAACGATAAAAACAGTATATACATTAAAACAAATGGAAACAATTTAATATCAAATAGCTATTTTGAAAATGAATTATTAAGATTTGGAGGTATAAACTCATTAAGAGGTTTTGAGGAAAATAGCTTGAACGCAACTTTTTACAGCCTTATAAATACAGAATACAGATATCAATTAAACAATTCCATTTACATTCATAGCATTATCGACGCCAGTTATTTCGAGAATAAAATACAAAACACCCAAGAAAAGCTGTTTGGCTACGGCTTTGGGTTTGCTATTCTTACAAAGTCAGGCCTTTTGAAACTAAACTACGCAAATGGCAAAAATGAGAATACACCATTTAAATTAGCTAATTCTAAATTACACATCAGTTTGACCGCAAATTTCTAGTTCTCATTTATTAAATCCTTAAAAATTTGAGCATTTCCCCAAATTTTAACCATAATTTATTGTTTTATTAACTTTAATTTATGATTTTTGGCATTGACTAATTCAAATAATTACAAAATGAAAACAAAGTTTAGTGGAATTCTAACGCTATTACTAGCGTTTGTCGTGCAACTAACGTTCGCACAAGAAAAGACAATTTCAGGAACAGTATCGGATGCCTCAGGGCTCCCACTACCTGGAGCTACTGTCTTAGTAAAAGGTACTTCATCAGGTACATCATCAGATTTCGATGGTAATTATTCATTAAAAGCTAACCAAGGAAGTACTTTGGTATTTAGTTTTGTTGGATACACTACGAAAGAGGTTGCTCTTGGCGCTTCAAGCAAAATTAATGTAACACTTCAAGAAGACGCAGAATCTTTAGAAGAAGTAGTTGTAACTGCTTTTGGTATTAAACGTCAATCAAAATCCCTAGGATATTCAGCAACAATAGTTTCCAACAAGGATATTACTGAAGTATCTACTAGTAACCCACTTGAAACTCTTTCAGGTAAAATTGCGGGTGTTGATATTTCTTCACCAGCTCAACCAGGAGCGTCAACAAAAGTTATTTTTAGAGGTATTAGTTCTATTACTGGAACTAATGCACCGCTTTATGTTGTAGATGGTTCTCCCATTCTAGATAGATCAAATAGTGTTGTAGGAAGCACAAGTTCTTTCGATGCCGGATCTGGTGTAAATGACATTGACCCTAACAACATTGAAAGCATTAACTTCTTAAAAGGTGCTGCAGCAACAGCCCTATATGGTTCTAGAGCATCAAATGGAGCTATTATTATTCAAACCAAAAGAGGTAAGAATAAAATGAGAGTTAGTATATCTTCTTCTACAGATTTCTTAGAGCTAGCAAGAACAACAGATACTCAAAAAGAATTTGGTACAGGTTGGGCCGGAGCTTCTTACTCTAGTGTAACAGGAGAAGGATCTACAGCAGCGAGTAATGAAAATGGATCATGGGGAGCACCTTTTAATGGTCAAATAAGACCTTGGAGTAGAATTATTGATAATTCACAACTTATAAAGCCTTATGAAGCATTAGAGAATAATATTAGAGATTTTTATGAAACAGGAACCTCTTTTAATAACAGTATCACTATTAGTAGTGGTAACGATAACTCAGATGTTGCGTTTACTTATTCTAGAGTAGATGTTGATGGTATTTTCCCTTCAGATGGTGATACTTTCGTAAAAAACAACTTTGGTGTTAACGCTGGTGTTGGTTCAGATAAATTTAAAGTACGTTTAAGCGCAAATTACGCACATAAAGAACAATCTGCTATTCCTACTGGGCAAGGAGATGATGCTGGATTTGGTAAATCTTTAACTCAAGAGTTAATTCAAATACCAAACGATATTAGTATTATTGATTTAGAAGACCAAACTAACCTTTTTAATACACCTAGTTACTTCTACACGCCTTATGCTGCTAACCCATATGTAACTTTAAACTCTAATAGTGTAGAGATTAAAAAAGATAGATTCTATGGTAATGCAAACTTTAATTATGCCTTTACAGATAAATTTTCTGCACAATTTCAAGTAGGTACAGATATCGACAACGAAAGCATTAAACGTTACGGAGCTATAATTGAATATGTACCTGGATCTCCTCAAGACCTTGGAGGAGCAAACGGAGTAGTTGGAGCTGTACAAGAATCAAAATATACTAACAGAGAATTTGATACTTACCTTAACTTAAACTACAACACTAATATTTCTGAAGATTTAACTTTAAATGCTTTAGGAGGAATTAACTTTAATGAAAGAAACGGAGAGTCATTAAGCGTAACAGTTAACGATTTAGATTTACCTAACTATTATGAACTTAGTAACTCTGCATCTACACCAGTTTTAGAACAAAGTGATTATGTAAGACGTGTATTTGGTATTTATGGTCAAGCTGAATTTGGTTATTTAGACAAATATTTCTTAACAGTAACTGCTAGAAATGATTTTTCTTCTACCTTACCATTAGCTAACAACTCATACTTCTACCCTTCTGCATCTTTAGCTGCTATTGTTATTGACAATGGAAGTACATTTACTAAGTTAAGAGGTGGTTTTGCTAGAGTAGGTAATGACACAAATGTTTACAGCGTATCTGCAACAGCAGGTCAATCAGCAAACGATGCTTATTTTGGAAACGTAACTTATCCGTTTGGAGGTGTTAATGCTTATGAGATTTTTGGAAGAATTGAAAATCAAAACTTAAAACCTGAACTTACAGATGAAATCGAGTTAGGATTTGATACTCAATTCTTTAACAGAAGACTTGGTTTAGACGTTTCATTATATAGTAGAAAAACTAACGATTTAATCGTTGACCTACCTGTAGCACGTTCAACAGGATACTCAACTGTTACAGCTAACCCTGTTGACTTAACAAACAAAGGTATAGAGTTATTACTTACAGCTAAACCTATTGTTTCAGACAACTTTTCGTGGAATTTAAGCTATACGTTTACTAAAAATGATAGTGAAGTAACTAGAGTTGGTAATGACGATGGAAAAGTATCTATTTACAATGCTTACGGAGTTAATTTCTATGCCGAAGAAGGAAAACCACTTGGAACATTTTACGGTCCAGCGCCTACAAGAAATGATGAAGGGCAAATAATTGCAAATCCTGACACAGGATATTATACTTATGATGGTACCGAAGTTGAGCTAGGAAATTCTCAGAGAGATTTTATAATGGGATTAAAAAACACATTCACTTATAAAGATTTCACATTCAATATGGGATGGGACTGGAAACAAGGTGGTGAAATGTATTCATACACAAAACGTCTTAACTATTTTGTTGGTAATGGTATCGAAACAACATATAACGGCAGAAACCCATGGATAATACCAAACTCGGTAGTTCCTGATGGATCTGGTGGTTATGTTGAAAACACAACACCAGTAGCATTTGATGATGTAACAGCTTTTTATAATACACAACAAAATGCAGCTGTAGAACAAGATCATATTATCGATAAAACTTTTATCAGACTTAGAGACGTTTCATTATCTTACTCATTCCCGTCTAAGGTAATTGATCAGTTAAACTTAACTAACCTAACGTTTACTATTTATGGTAAAAACCTGTTTTTATGGACACCAGCAGATAACACTTATGTAGATCCAGAAACAACAAGTTACGGTAGAGGAATAAGAAGTGAATTTGGAGAATTTGCTGCTAATCCATCACAAAGAGCTTATGGTGGTAGTATTAAATTAACATTTTAACAAAACTTAAAATACTCAAATAAAAATGAAAAATATATATAAAAAAATATCTAGCCTTTTTGTTGCTAGTACCATGTTATTCTTTGTAGCATGTGATACGGACTTAGATATTAATATAGACCCAGATTTATTAGCACCATCACAAGTACCGATGGGCTCACAAATGCCAGCTGCACAAACAGGTATAGCGGCAAGTGCAGGGTCATATTATGCTTTAGCTGGTGGATTTTGGAGTCAATTTTGGACACAAAGTGCTGTAGCGAATCAATACAAAAATATTGATGACTACACATTAGGAGCTGCGGACAACTTCATTAATGGAAGTTGGTCTTCAATGTACGATGCTTTAACTGATGCTAGAAATGTAAAAGCTAATGCCTTGGCTCAAGAAAACTGGAATTTCTATCTAGTTGCGACAACATTAGAAATATATGCATCTCACTTACTAATAGATTTTTATGGTTCTATTCCTTATACTGAAGCAAATAATGCAGCAATTTTAAACCCTGCTTTTGATGCACCTGAGTTAGTATATGATAATATGGTAGCCGATTTAAAAAATGCATTAGGAAGAAACTTAGCTGATTCACCAGTAGATAACACCCCTGGAGCTTCTGACTTTCTTTTTGGAGGAGATATGACTAAATGGACACAATTTGCAAATACTTTATTACTTAAAATCTACTTAAGACAATCTGAGGTTAGACCTACTGTTGCCCAAAATGGAATTACATCTTTAATTAATTCTGGTGCTTCATTCTTAAATGAAGATGCGGCTATAACTCAGTTTACTGATGAAGATAGTAAAAGTAACCCTTTATATGAAACAGATAGACGTCAATTAAATGTTGCAACAAACCTAAGAGCAAGTACTACTTTAGGTAGTTATTTAGATTCTAATGGAGACCCAAGATTAGCTAGTTTTTATGACGGAACTACTTTTCAAAACCAAGGCGACTTTGACGAAGGAAGCGGAAGTGCATCTGTTGTAATTTTATCAGCTGACGCACCGTTCTATTTTATCTCTAAGGCAGAAAGCTTATTTTTACAAGCAGAAGCACGTGCAAGATATATGGGAGGTACAAACGCTCAAACTTTATACGAAGATGGAGTTACTGCTGCATTTGACCAATGGGGTGCGGACGCTACAACATTTATCAGCGGTAATTACGCATATCCAAATGCTAGTACCGAAGAGAATATTGAAGCTATTATTACTCAAAAATGGGTATCACTTTTTCCTGGCAACGGATTTGAATCATTTATTGAACATAACAGAACTGGATACCCTAAAGTATCTACGGTAGATCAAACATCTCCTGGATATGTACCTGGTCAGTTTGTATATTCAGTGGAAGGAAAAACAGGTGGTCAATTCCCTAAACGATTTGAATACCCTCAAGAAGAAAGCCAAAGAAATACTAACGCTCCCAATACTGTAATTAAAATTACAGAGCCAGTTTGGTATGATGCTAATTAAAAAAAAGAAAAAGATGAAAAAATTTATTATAGTAATTTTAGTTATTACGGGAACATTTTTGTCCTGTAGTGTAGACTCAACTGGAGATGTTTCTACAGTAACAGTATTTCCGGAACTTAGTATTAATGGTGATGCTATTGTGTATTCTGAATTAGGACAACCATTCAATGATCCCGGAGCGAACGCTTCAGTAGGAGGTGCATCTGTTCCTTTTGATACTGAAAGTGATATAGACGTAAATACTCCTGGATTTTACACAGTATCATATTCTACTGAAAACGCAGATGGTTTTTTAGCTTCTGCATCACGAACTGTTATTGTTTATGAAAACAATGGGACTATAGCAGGAGTGTATATGGGTAGAAGAAATGATAATCCTGCAAGGGTAGCAAGTCCTGTACTAGTATCAACTAGAACTGATGGCAATTTCGATTGTACAGATCTTTTAGGTGGTTATTATGAGAGAAGTTTAAATAATTATGGAGCAGCTTATGGAGCAGATGCAGTGATTATGGTAGATTTTGGCTCTAACACAGTTACTTCAACTGGTAGTGTAATAGGTTTTGGACCAATAGCAATGAGCGCAGGAACTATTTCTGCCGATCAAAGAACAATGAACTGGATTGCTACCCTTACCGATTATGATTTTGGTTTCCCAGTGGAACTTGTTAAAACTACACCTTAATTTTATAAATATTAATAAATATGAAAACAATAAATAAATATATAGTAATTTCAATACTTAGTTTATTCTTCGTGTCTTCTCTTGTTTCATGTGATGAAACAGAAGATGCTGATGCTGGAGGAACTGAAACTGAAGCGATGGCAGGAGATTGGTACGTACAAACTTTTGTAGGTGATAATCTAGTTCTAGACTACCAATTGATGTCTACTTACAATACCGCTGCTAACAACCAATCAGAAATTTGGGTGGATGATCATCATCACATTTGGGATTTTAAAGTAAAAACCCCCGTAAATGTTTCTGCTTTAACCTTTTCTGGTTCTGATTTAGAAAGTAGTGTAGATGGTTACGATGTTAACGTTACTTTTACAAATGGAACGATTACCAAAGGAGACACTGAAACTTCAGGAGGTAATATGAGTGACGGAATATCTTTTGATGCTGAATTCTCAGATGATGCCGGTACCATATATACTATTAAAGGATATAAAAGAACTGGATTTGCTGAAGATGAGCACTAAATAGTTCTTAAATTTTAATATTTATAAAGCCATCTCAATTGAGATGGCTTTATTCTTTAATTTCATATCAATTAAATTTCGATGAAACAAAGTAATTACTTAAATATAATTTTAATATTTATAACATTACTCTCATGTAGTGAGGATAACAATATTACAACATTGCCTACAGAACCTGAAGAACCTATTGTTATTATCCCAGAACAAAACACAGTTGGATTAATTGAATTTAAGCCTAAAGTCTATGACGGATATACTTTATTTACACCTTCAAAATCGAAAAAAACCTATTTAATAAATAACTGCGGAGAAGTAATTAACCAATGGGTTAGTAATTATAATTCTGGAAAATCAGTATTCCTATTAGAAGATGGATCAATATTAAGGGCTGGAGAAATACTTAATTCAAATATTCAAATTGGAGGCATTGGTGGAGTAATTGAACGATTTGATTGGAGTAATAATCTATTATGGAGTTATATTCATTCATCAGAAACTTTTAGTCAACACCATGATGCCGTTCCTTTAAAAAATGGAAACATTTTATTATTAATAGCTGAATCAATCACAAAAACAGAAGCTATTCAAAAAGGAAGAAATCCTGATACGATGGCTACTGATGTACTATACACCGAAAAAATAATTGAAATAGAACCGATTGGAAATAACAACATTAATATCGTTTGGGAATGGAATATTTGGGATCATTTAATACAAGACTTTGATATTACTAAAGATAACTACGGTGTAATTAATGAACATCCTCATCTCATGGATATAAATTTTGTAGGTAGATCTGGAGACAAAGCAGATTGGCTACATGCCAATTCTATACAATATAACGAAGAACTAGATGAAATCGTTATAAGCTTCCAAGGAACAAGCGAAATTATGATTATCGATCATTCCACAACAACTGCACAATCTACATCACATACAGGCGGAAAAAAAGGCAAAGGAGGAGATATCCTCTATAGATGGGGAAATCCAATGGCCTATAAGTTAGGTAACGAAAATGATAGAACATTGTACGGCCAACATTATCCTCATTGGATACCCAATGAATACAATGATGGTGGTAAAATCTTAATTTTTAATAATGGGTTAGATAGACCTACGGGAGATTTTTCAAGCGTTAACATAATAAACCCAGTAAAGAATAGTCAAGGCCAGTATATAATTACATCCAATAAGCCATTTGGTCCAATTAAACCAGAATGGGAATACAACGATATTGGTAACTTCTTTTCCGAAATTATTTCTGGTGCTCAACGCTTACCCAATGGTAATACTCTTATTTGCGAAGGACAAATGGGACGTTTTTTTGAAATAAATGATAAAAATCAAAAAATATGGGAATATATTAATCCCGATTCCGGAACGGGTATTTTATCTCAGGGAGAACAACCTCTTGATAATGCCGTATTTAGAGCATTTAAGTATAGTAAAGATTATCCTGCTTTTAAAAACAGGGAATTAATTGCTGGCAATCCAATAGAACAAAACCCTTCTATGACAAATTGTAAATAATCAAAATTAAAACTATCCTGTTTAAGATGGTTTTTTTATACCTTTACCCCAATGGAAAACCAAACACAAATATTCGGAATACGTGCCATAATAGAGGCCGTAAATGCAGGTGAAACTATCGATAAAGTATTTCTTCAAAAAGGAGAAAGAGGCGAACTATTTGGAGAGCTTGAATCATTATTGAATAAAAAGTCGATCAACAGATCGTATGTTCCTGTTGAAAAACTGAATAGGTTAACCAAAAACAACCACCAAGGCGCGGTTGCACAAATATCGCCTATTGAGTTTCACGACATGGAAACCTTAGTTATGAGTGTTATGGAATCTGGTAAAACTCCACTTTTTCTTTTACTAGACCAGCTAAGTGATGTTCGTAATTTTGGCGCTATTATCAGAACTGCAGAATGTACGGGTGTTAACGGTATTATTATTCAAAAAAATGGTAGTGCTCCCGTTAATGGCGATACCATAAAAACGAGTGCTGGTGCTGTATTTAAAATTCCCATTTGTAAAGTAGACCATATTAAAGATGCTGTTTTTTACATGCAAGCATCTGGTGTAAAAGTTATAGCTGCTACCGAGAAAACTAACGACACCTTATACGATGTATCCTTTGTTGAGCCATGTGCTATAATTATGGGATCGGAAGGCAGAGGTATAAACCCTTCTACGTTAAAAGTTGTAGACGCTAAAGCGAAACTACCTTTACTAGGAGACATTGAATCTTTAAACGTGTCTGTAGCTTGTGGTGCTTTTTTATACGAAGTGGTAAGACAGCGACTAATTAAGTAAGCTCTCGCCGTTTTCAATATTAGTGGTTCTTCAAAATTGCAATAATAGATTTTAAATCTACTTCCTATTATTCATTTTCAGGGTTTTCTTTTTTAAAGTGGTAATTTATATGAAGTTGCTCCTCCTCTACCTCTATTTCGGGCTCAACAGATTCTATAAAATTTCCATTTTCATCGAAATGTTGTAAAAAAGGATCGTCTTCTTCATTATAATGTTCTTGTTCCCAAATGTACTTTTTAGGTTTTGCAATTTCTTTTCTAAAAATAAAAGCAAATAATAAGCCTGTAATTAAACCTGCCATGTGCCCTTCCCAAGATATACCTTGTTCGATAGGTAAGGTATACCAAATCATACTTCCGTATAAAAATATAACGAGTAACGACAAAGCTATTAAGCGGTAATGCTTAGCAAATACACCTTTAAAAAAAGTAAAACTGACTAAAACGTAAATAAGTCCGCTAGCACCAATATGGTACGATGGTCTACCTATGCACCACGTAAGAAAACCCGATAATAATACACCCCAGAAAAGAACTTTCCAAGCAATATGCCTATAGAAATAAAACAAAGCTGTAGATAAGACAAATAAAGGAACCGTATTATGGTATATGTGTTTGATGTCGCCATGAATAAAAGGACTCAGCAAAACGCCTCTTAACCCTTTTAAAGTTTGTGGATATACCCCGTATTTACTAAAATTATATCCAAAACGTACTTCGAACCAAAATACAAGCCAAATGGCTAGTACAAAAAACACAGGATATGCTATAACACCGGTAGAGAATTGAAAATGTTCTTTATTTTTCATTACCATAAATTTAGCAAATAGTTATCCAACTTTAGGTTTCGTGCTAAATTGGCAGTTGAGCACCCACGTGAGGGATTGCAGAAGAAAGACCACAGCCCAACGCAGGAGGTGCGAGGACTTGTAACCCTTCCACTCCGCTCAGGATAAACTCAAGCCCGACCCCCGATTTTTCTTCAGGGTACACGCCCAAAACAAAAAGAAAACCATTTCGATTGCCATGTAAATGCATAAAACGAAAATTTTACTTTAATTTTGTAAGTATGAACGACAATGCTCCTTTAGCCGAACGCTTGCGGCCAAAAACCTTAAAAGACTACGTAAGTCAAGCCCATTTGGTTGGCGAAGGTGGTGCATTATCGCAACATATAAAGCAGGGTTTAATTCCCTCGATGATTTTTTGGGGACCTCCAGGGACCGGAAAAACAACTTTGGCAAATATAATTGCTAGCGAATCTGGCCGACCATTTTACACCCTAAGCGCCATAAATTCTGGTGTAAAAGATATTCGCGAGGTTATTGACAAGGCCAAACAAAGTGGCGGATTATTCACCACAAAAAACCCCATTTTATTTATTGACGAGATACACAGATTTAGCAAATCGCAACAAGACTCACTTCTACAAGCCGTAGAAAAAGGATGGATTACCCTGATTGGTGCCACTACCGAAAACCCGAGTTTCGAGGTTATATCGGCACTGCTATCGCGCTGTCAGGTTTACATTTTAAATGCTTTCGATAAAACCGATTTAGAAACGCTTTTAAAACGCGCTATCGAAACTGATGTACATATTTCTAAAAAAAACATAACCCTTAAGGAAACCACTGCCCTATTAAGGCTGTCGGGTGGAGATGCTAGAAAATTACTAAATATTTTCGAGCTTTTAGTAAACTCATTTAGTAGCGAAGAAATCGTTATAACCGACGAAGCTGTTTTAGATAACATACAAAACAACACGGTACGCTACGACAAAACGGGCGAACAGCATTACGATATTATTTCGGCGTTTATAAAATCCATTCGTGGCAGCGACCCAAATGGCGCCGTATATTGGTTAGCACGAATGATTGAAGGTGGCGAAGATGTAAAATTTATTGCACGACGTTTACTCATTTCGGCAAGCGAAGATATTGGTAACGCTAACCCAACGGCACTTGTAATTGCCAATAACGCATTTCAGGCCGTTACGACCATTGGCTACCCAGAAGCCCGCATTATTTTAAGCCAGTGTGCCACCTATTTGGCATGTTCGCCAAAAAGTAATGCCTCTTACATGGCCATTGGTATGGCTCAGCAATTGGTTAAACAAACCGGCGATTTAAGCGTGCCTATAGAAATTAGAAACGCTCCTACTAAACTAATGAAAGAGCTTGGGTATGGCGACAATTACAAATACGCACACAATTACGAAAACAATTTTGCACCACAAGAATTTCTGCCAACCGAAATTAAAAACCAAAAACTTTATGACCCCGGAAATAATGCACGCGAAAACGCACATCGAGAGTTTTTAAAAAAACGCTGGAAAGATAAATACAACTATTAACATATTTAGGGCTTTACCTTTTTCTCATACCTGCCAGGTAAAAAAACCTAGCAGGATCGCAAAAGGTCGGGCTTTCACTACTCGCTCCCTCCTTAGGTCGGGGAGCTTAAACAAACCGTTCAATCCCTAACGCAAACAGCGTATTCAAAATAAACTTTAGAATTTTATGTTGAGTGTCTCTTGCTCTAAACTAGCACCAGCATAGTACTCGATAACCCAATCGTTACCTTTTTTATACACAATAGCACTACTACCCTCAACTATATACACGTCTTTTAAATTAGTGCTTTTAATACGGTATACTACTTTTGGTGAACTATCAACCAACTGAAATCCATTATCAATAGCCTGAGCATATAACACGTTCGATGCGCCTTGTATTACTGCGACATCTTCAACAGGTTTTTGCGCCACTACTTTAGGTTTAGCAAGTGATTTTGGCATATTTACTTCCGCCACTTTAGCCTCTTTTTCTTGTTTTAATAACTCTATTTCCTTTTTTAAATGCTGTATTTGCTCGGTAGTTTCAGTCTTTACCTGTGGTTGAGTTGCTTTACTAACCCAGTTTTCGTTTGGCACATACTTGTAATTTAAGGCTTCAATAGATTTAAAAGCATCACGCAACGCTAAATTATAGGCAGTTTTAAATTCTTTTTCTCTGCTCTCTCCCATTTCAGAAGTATAAACTAATTTATCATTACAATCCTTAAACGCTACAGCTAGCCTAGTTTTAAACATACCTGGCTCTTTTGTAACATCCGAAAATAATGCTAAACACCTATTTTGATTCAATTCCTCAGGATAATCAGAGCCTTCCATAACAGCTTCAAAACCATATTTTTCAAATAAAAATTTGGTTAAGGAGTTAAGTTGGTATTGATCCTTTTCCTTTAAAAAATCATATTTTTTAGATACAATAACGTATTTGTAATTATTAATATTAGCCTGCGCAAACACAATTGTTGCAAAAAGACATGTTATAGCAAAAGTTAAAAATTTAATTTTCATTTATTATTAAATATATAGTTAAAACCTAATTGTAAAGATACACTTTGTGCATCGTAAATGTTTTGATATTGTAAAAAATTATCAGCTAATACATAAAAATTAGCACCTCCTAAATGGGCCGATACTCCCAAACCAATATTATTAAATGAATATGAATCTAAGGTATAAGTGGCCTTCATTCTTAAGCCTTTAAAAAGTCTTCGGTAATAATATGCTGTTAATGCTAACTGTGGACTTTTAGGTCTTTTTATAGCATATAACTGCGCTCCTACCCTGTTCATATAAGGTTGTTCGCCTGCCAAACAATTGCACTCTTTTAATCTTTTTTTGCCAAAAGCATAATTTAAGGATGCATTAAATTTAATTGGTCTCCAGGAGGTATAAGCATCACTATTTTCGTTGGTATCAAATAAATCTTCAAACTCGTCTTCAATTTCACTATAAAATTCATCTGCAGTATCTCCTTCATTTGTGTCGAAAAAAATAGGATCTACACCTTCAAAAATCAATTCGCCTTTAACTTCGTAGTTTTCTACTTCTTTGCTGTGTCTTATAAAACCAACATCTTGTAAACTTGCATCGAAAGTCCATTGCTTATCTAAATTATAGGTAAACCCCACGTCGAAACCTAGCCCTAAGTTCCCTCCCAATAATGTTCGTGTTAAAATATCTTTTGGTTCAAAGGCATTATCTTCGCCATCTAAGGCATAACCAGAAGTTCTTAGAGCCGTATCTAAATTAAAAATATGCTGATAAAAATTATTTTCTCCTAAAACCGTGGTAAAGTATCCTTCGTTTTTATTTGAGGTTGCGTTAATTATACTAGAATATATTTTACCTCTTGCCCCGTAGGTAAACTTATCATTTACTTTTTTGTTATAACCTACATGCCACACGGCAATTACCTCAGCCGAGGCACTAACGCTACTAACATCAAACCGTCTCCCAATGTTAGCTTGATTACCTTCTAAGGCCAAAACCGCAATGTCTTTAGGGAAATAGGTGATAAAATCGAATTCTTGATACACTCCAAAACTTAAGTATTGGTTTTTATAGTAACTGGGGCCAAAAGCAAACCCTCCTGAGACCAACTCCAATTGCTGATTGGCTGTAAAAAAATCACCTGGTTTTGCATTATAAACAACCCGCCTAAATTTGGTGCTAAAGTCGACACCATCAGCAGCAAACAAATCGTAAACCGTTGCTCCAGACGAACCTCCATTTACATGAAAATGTGATAAAAAAGGAATTCCAAAATAGCCTGTATTAGTTACTTTTCCTCCAGGGTTAGAAAGAAGCGATTGTGGTATTTCTGAAAATCCATACAACAGCTGTTTGTTTTGGCTAAAACACAAAACGCTTGTAAGTATTAATATCAGGCTAATTGCTTTCATAATTAGTCTTTAATAATAAAATAAAAAACGCTTTTAGACTGCATATTTATTCGCCCAGGCGAATTTTCATTAACCTCATCACCAGGTTGCATGGTAATAGTAAAACTCAATTTTCCGGTAACCATTAAAGCTCTTAAGGCATTACCTTCAAAAACCTCTGTATATTTTGTGTAAATCTCCGAATTATCTGGTGATGCCGATGCTTCAAAAGAAAAGGTGTGTACCAATTGATCTAAATCATCCAAAAAATCTATTTGCAGCTCATAACTTCTGTCAATAGAGTTTATAACCTCGAATACAAATTCTGCTTTAATAAGATGACTTCTATTAAAACTATTTTTAAAAATATCTACTTCAATAAAATCAGAAGACTCATTAACCTCTGTTCCTCCCTCGAAAAACTCACCTGCAAAAGCATCAAAAAAAAGCAAACTATTTTCAATAACTGGCGATAGCTCCAATTCTTCAGCTTGGTTTAAATCGATCTCTTCCGCACAAGACCACAAACAAACCGCTAAACTAAGTACTAAACTATATATTTTAAATACTTTTCTCCCCATGCTTTTTATAAAACGAAGTAATACCTATTCTATTATAGGTACTTTTTTAATTGTATTAAATTATCTATTTGTTTAATATTATTATCTACCTCCAAATTATTGACATCAAAAAACACGACATCCATACCTATGTTTTTTGCGCCCATTATATCTGCCTCAAAACTATCACCTATCATTACACTTTTACTAGCATTAGTATTTGCTAGATTTAATGCATAATCAAATATTTTAGGGTTAGGTTTTTTTACACCTGCAATTTCCGAATTGGTAATGGTTTTAAAATAATGATTTATTTTGGAATGGCTCAATTTTTTATATTGAACCTCATCAAATCCATTGGTAATAATATGTAGCGTATAATTTAAACTTAAATAGTCTAATATTTCGAAGGTGTTTTCAAATAAATGATTAAAACTTGACAAATGCGTTATATAATCGTCCGCTAACCTATCAATTAATGCAGTATCAGCCTTAAAACCAACAGCTTTAAACGTGTCGTTTAACCTCCCGTAACGTAAAGTGCCCTTTTGTATTTTTTCTTCTCTGTACAGTTTCCAATAGTTTAAATTAATAGGTTCGTAATGTTCCAAAAAATCTTCAACCGCTATATTAACGTTATTGATTTTAAAAATTTTATCGAATGTTAATGCCGAATTTTTGTCAAAATCCCAAAGTGTATGGTCTAAATCAAAAAACACATCTGTTATTCCTTTAAGCTTCATTTGGTGAATCTAAAATTAAATTAAACAATTCTTTAAACCCGTCCCACCGCTTATAATCGCTAAACGTATAATTATGAAAAATAGGAACAAATTGACCGTCTACTTGTTTTATTTGATAAATAAGCTCGTTTAAAACCTTCTTTTTATCTAATAAAGATTTTTGCTTTAGCAGCGTAAAATCCATAAGTTGATAAGGTACAATTTTTAAAGGTGTTTGTACTTCGTAATCTAAATCATAAAACAAAAATGGTGTACAAGAGCCCGCTCTAAACCCTAAATGATTTACATAACCCATAGTGTAATCTTCCTTAATTTCTAAGGCAATAAGGTTTCTATAGGTCTCAGGTAAATTAAGTTTTGAAAAAGATTGTCTAGATGCTTTTAAATTTCTGTTTAAAATATCTTCCATTTTAAGTTTTTCCTTCTTTAAAAGGCTTTCATCATCTAGAGCAAAATAGGAGATTTTTAGTCCTACATCGCAATAATCGCCAACGTGTTTAATAAGCGATATAAATCGTTTTTTGTTTGGGTTAATGCCTTTGTCGTAAGTAGAGTAATCGCCTAACAAGAAAAAGAAAAGAAAGGAAAACGAAGAGCTTTTTTGCCGGTTTATTAAGTACTTAAACGTATCAAAAGGATCGTGCTTAAAGCCCATAATTACTGCAAATCTAGTGTACAAGCTTTTAAGTCTTAACCTAGCTAAATCTTTAAGAGAGCCTCCCAATGTTCTCATAATACCCTTTAATTTATAAGTATACGCCGAGGGCACATCTATAACGGGTTTTATTTGATAGCTTCGAGTTGGAAATTCGAAATCTGGAAACTGCTTTTTTAAGGCATCTCTAAATTTATAGGCCCAAATATCAACTACGGGTTGATGCAAAAATCCTTCTTGAAACGCTAAACTTTCGGTGGCTGTAAAACGTCCGTATTCATCTTTTACATGTGGCAAATACTCTTCATATCTCGATAATAAATAAAAAGAAGCCGAAAACACATCAAAAGGAATACTACTCTTCTCCCCTAGGTAGAAAAAGCATTTTGTATTCTCCCAGGTATGGATATGGATATCAATATCATTCAGCCCTTGCTCGAATAAAATATCGTGACTTTTAATATAAAACTCGTTACCCAATTGCTGTTTGGTGTAAGACATTTTCAAGCTATCGTGGGCAATAAAGGTTTCAATTTTTGTTGTAAAACTAACTTCAATGCCTAAAACTCGAGTACAAATATGCTTAAAAACATATTTAACGCGAGGCGATATTTTATGGGTATAAACTAATAACATAATTTCAGTTTGCAGTGTTCAGTGTTCAGTAAGCGGTCTGCTGTCATCGGTCTTCTGTCTTTGTTTATAACAGTGATTCATCGGCGAAACTAAAGTATGCTTTTTCTGTTATAATTAGGTGGTCTAGAACTTTAATATCTAAACTTTGTGCTGCTGTTTTTAACTTATTGGTAATATGCTTATCGGCCTCACTAGGTTTTAAGCTGCCCGATGGATGGTTGTGTGCTAAAATCAAGCCTACCGCTCCTACCTCTAACGCATTTTTTAACACCAAGCGCACATCTACTAAAGTGCCTGTTATACCGCCTTTACTAAGTTGGTTTTTACGAATTACTTTATTGGAATTGTTTAAATATATTATCCAGAATTCTTCATGCTGAAGTTCACCAATAACAGGTTGCATCAATTCAAAAACCGAAGAGCTGGATGTAATTTTCTTTTTTTCTAAGGCTTCTTCACCTCTTCTTCGGCGTCCTAACTCTAAAGCAGCAATTATAGTTATGGCTTTGGCTTCACCTATTCCTTTAAATTCGGTAAGTTGTTTAATGGATAGTTTTCCCAAGGCACTTAAATTATTATCGGTGCTTCCAAGGATGCGTTTACATAAATCGACAGCACTTTCTTGTCGGTTACCAGAACCAATCAAAATGGCTACAAGTTCGGCATCACTTAAAGCCGCCTTTCCTTTGTATAATAACTTTTCACGCGGCTGATCGTCCTGACTCCAGTTCTTAATTGAAAATGACGATGATTTTTCTTGCATTCGTTAAAGATAAATATTGTAAATTTCAGAAGCAATAGAATTATTAACAAAAATAATGAGATTCCTTTCTTTTAAGGCATAACAAAACAACAAAAGCATTGAGCTATCCTCCAAAACAACATCAAGATAATACTATTAATCACCTTATTGAAGTGATTAAAACCTACCCTTTAGCCACCTTAATTTCGGTTAAAGATAATGTGCCATATATTACACACCTGCCTTTAATTTACAATGAAAGCGGTAAACTTATTGGCCATATTGATATTAACAACCCGCAAGCGGAACGTTTAAAAAACAATAACGACATCACTATTATTTTTTCGGGTCCGCAATGCTATATCTCGCCAAGTATTTATAGCACCAAACAATTACCAACCTGGAATTACATTAAAGTACATTTAAAAGGCAAAGTGAAAGCTATTGAAAGTAAAGACGCTTTAAAGCAGTCGTTAATTACAATGACCGAATTTCTTGAAGCACCAGACTATAAATACGTTTTAGAGTCTGATAATAAAAGCATGAATGCCTATCTTAATTATATTGAAATGTTTGAAATCTCTATTGATTCTTGGGAAGGTAAATTTAAACTCTCACAAGATAAAAAGCCTGAAGATATTGATAACGCTAGAGCGGAATTGGTAAGAGCTAACAAAGAAAGTGTTGAGGCTTTTTTAGATAACATATTTTAAAAATCCTTAACCTACATAACATTAAAACAACTCATTATGAAAGACTTAAAAAAAGAAGATATCAACCAAGAGGTGTTCGACCTTTATGATGATTACGCCCATAACAAACTTAACAGAAGGCAATTTGTTGAAAAACTGTCGCTTTATACAGTTGGCGGTGTTACTGTAGCATCATTATTAAGTTTTATGTCTCCCAATTATACTGATAGTTTACTTGTAAAGCCTGATGACCCAACTTTAGATTCAGATTATATTACTTACGAATCTCCAAAAGGCGGAGGCAGCATAAAAGGCCTACTTTCTAAACCTAAAAATAGTACAAACAAGCTTCCTGCAGTTATTGTTATTCATGAAAACCGAGGTCTTAACCCCTATATTGAAGATGTTGGAAGGCGAACAGCTAAAGCAGGTTTTATTAGTTTAGCGCCTGATGCTTTATCACCGCTTGGTGGCTACCCAGGAAATGATGACGATGGTAGAGCCATGCAGAAAAAACGGGATAGAAATGAAATGGTTGAAGATTTTATTGAAGCTTACAACTACCTTAAATCGCATAAAGATTGTAATGAAAAAATTGGAGTGGTTGGTTTTTGTTTTGGTGGCTGGATGGCAAATATGTTGGCCGTAAGAATACCAGAATTAGCTGCTGCAGTCCCTTATTACGGCAGACAACCAGAAGCCGAAGAAGCTGCTAAAATTAAAGCTCCTTTACTTTTACAATATGGCGAATTAGATACACGAGTTAATGCGGGCTTACCTGCTTTTGAAGAAGTGCTTAAAGCTAATAATATTGAGTACAGCTCTTATATTTACCCTAATGTAAATCATGGGTTTCATAATAATACAACGCCTCGGTTTGATAAGGAAGCTGCTGATTTATCTTGGAGTAGAACGATTGATTTTTTTAGGGAGAAGTTGAAATAATTTTACTTTTCATCACTATTAAAAACTTAACTTTGTAAAAAATTTCATCTAACTTCGTTTAACAATCGATAAAGTTCATTGAAACGGAACTTTATCGATTGTTAAACGAACAAATACGGAATTTTTAACCAACCAACCCCTTAACAGCATCAAAATCCAATCCACCATAATTACCAGAACTCATTAAAAGCAGTGCTTTATTCTCAAAGTTTTGAGAAAACAAGAAATCTTTAAAATCGTCTGGGTTGGTGTAAATAATTAAATCGTCGCGCTCAAAGGCGCTGGCTATTTGCTCGTGGGTGACTTCTTTTAGTTTTTTAATTTCTACAGCGTGTGGTGAGTAAAATACAACGGCAACATCGGCAGAATCAAGTGCACCCTTATATTCTTTTAAAAATTCTGCATTTAAACTGCTGTAGGTATGTAATTCTAAACAGGCCACAACAGTACGGTTTTTATATTGTTCTTTTACCGCGTTTGTAGTAGCTTCTACCTTACTTGGTGAGTGCGCAAAATCTTTAAAGGCTACACTGGTTTTACTTTCTGCTATTTTTTCTAGACGTTTACTTGCACCTTTAAATGTAGAAATAGCTTCGTAAAAATCGTCCTCGTCTATTCCCATATGCTGGCAAATCCATTTGGCTCCTGCAAGGTTGTTTAAATTGTGTTTACCAAAAACCTCTATTGGCAATTCGCCTTCGGGAGTTTCTAGAAGTGTTTGTCCGTCTTCAACAGTATATTCGGGAGTTTGGTAGGCTATTTTTCTTATGGTGTTTTCGCTAGCTTCAACAACGCGTTTTACTTCTGGGTCTTCTTCGTTGTAATTAATGCTTCCTCCACTTACAATAGAATCTACAAAAATGCTAAACTGCTCTACGTAGTTTTCGTAGGTAGGAAATACATTAATATGATCCCAAGCAATACCGCTTAACAAAGCAATATTGGGTTTATATAAATGAAATTTTGGTCGGCGGTCTATTGGGGAACTTAAATACTCGTCGCCTTCCAGTACTATAAAATCGTTGTGTTCGGTAAGTTTTACCATAACATCGAAACCTTCTAATTGCGCGCCAACCATATAATCGACTTCCTTATCATGATAATGCATAACATGTAAAATCATTGATGTTATGGTTGTTTTACCATGACTTCCGCCAATAACAACACGGGTTTTATGTTTGGATTGCTCGTACAAAAACTCTGGGTAGCTGTAAATTTTAAGCCCTAATTCTTGAGCTTTTAGCAACTCAGGATTATCGGCTTTTGCGTGCATACCTAAAACTATAGCATCTAAATTGGCTGTTATTTTTTCTGGAAACCAACCAAATGAATCGGGCAATAAGCCTTTGGCTTGTAATCTAGATTTAGACGGATCGAATATAGTGTCGTCACTTCCGGTTACTTGATATCCTTTGTTATGTAAAGCAATTGCTAAATTATGCATTGCTGCTCCGCCAATGGCTATAAAATGTACGTTCATCTTTTTATTTGGAATGTATTTTTCAATTTTGACTAACACTTTATTCGTGCATTAAATCAAGAAGTAAATATATGAATTGAAGTTGTAAACTCGAACACCGAAGACGGAAGTTTTTCGCGTTAGGGATTGAACGGCATGTTTGAGCTCCCCGACCTTAGGAGGGAGCGAGTAGTGAAAGCCCGACCGCCTGCCCTGAGCGGAGACGAAGGGTGTGGTAATGCCCAAATATTATAAATTTAAAATTTTCTGTTTTTCGTCCTTAAAAGGTTTACTTTTTGGCAGTTGAGCTAGAGCCATATCGATTTGTTTTAAGGCCGTTTCTTTGTTGTTTTTATGCACGTTTATTTGTGCCAAACGGTAGTGCGCCCACGCTTTTGGAACGCCATCGGACTCGGAATAATTCTTGATATAAGTTTGTAAACATTGCTCGCCTTTTTGAAGCTCGATATTATACTCGGCAGCCACCTTGCCTATTTGATAATGCAAGGCATTACGCTGGTGTTTTTGCTGCGCTTCCTCTATAGTTTTTATGGCTTTTTCGGGTTGTTTCTCCTTTTCGTAAAGCGTAGATAACTTGTTAAAACAGGTTAGCGAACCACCTGTTTGAATGGCCATTTTATAATATTTTTCGGCTAAATCTGGTTCGTTATCATACTCGTAAACATAGCCTTTTGCCAAGTAACCGTCTACCTTCGATAAATCTTCTAGTTCTTGGGCATAGTGTAAAGATTTGCTCTTGCTGCCCCCAAAAATTCCGGGTAGCTGCATATACAGTTCCACTAAAGCCCAACGGGTTTCTATGTGGTTTTTATCCAATTCGGCCGCCGTTGTAAATGCGGTTTTTATATCGCCAATTAAACCTATGGCTTTTAGCTTATTCTGTAAGGCTTTCATACCTAAAACACCACCGTATTTGTAATGATAATTGGCTGTTTTGGGTTCAAGCTCTACCAGTTTTTTGTATTCGACTATGGCCTGATCCCACTTTTTTTGATGGCCATAGGCATCGCCCAAAAGCTCGGTAGCATTTAAATTATCGGGATGTGATTTGAGGTACTCTTTAAGTTGATATTCTGCTTTTTCAAACTGCTTTTCCTTGATAAAATTGGAGATTTCTTCAAGTTTACCTTGAGAGAAACACACCATAGGAAGCACTAAAAGAAACAGTAATTTTCTCATAATAATTTTAATAGAAACACAAAAATAAGCTTTCTAGTTTTTGTTTGCACAGGTTTATGATAATCTTAAACTTTTATTGAATTAGTAAAAAGCACAATGACTGTTTTACCTACAAAATGATTAACTTCACTCACTCAACGTATCCAATAACTCATTTAGTATGTTTTGGAACGGAATTTGAATATATATTAGAGACAAATTTATACACATGAAGCGTTCACTATTTCTATTTATGATCCTACTTTTCTCAACTTTATCTCAAGCACAATCTCCAAACTATAAGGATTTATGGGCTAAAATTGACAAATTTGAGTCCGAAAGTTTACCACAATCTGCTTTAAAAGTTATTGACGATATTGAAAAACAAGCCACAAAAGACAATAACCACCCGCAATTAATAAAAACGTTAATTTTTAAAAGTAAGTACGCTTTAAGTTTAGAGGAGGATGCTCAATTAAATATTATTAACGATTTTAAAAGCCAAATAGCAACTAGCAATTTCCCTGTTAAAAATATACTAGAAAACCTACTAGCTAATTTATATTGGCAGTATTTTAACCAATACAGATGGCAGTTTTATAACCGTACAAAAACGGATAAAAAAGTTGATGCTACAGATTTTAGAACTTGGGATTTACAAACACTTTTTACCGAAATCCATTTACATTTTAAGGCGTCCCTTGCAAACGGACTTATACTACAACAGGAAGCTCTAGAAAACTACAGTGTTTTATTGCATGAGCAGAAAGATTCTAAAATTTACCGACCTACATTGTTTGATTTTTTGAGCCATAATGCCTTAGAATTTTACAAGACTAATGAAACGCAAATTACCAAACCTGCCTACAAATTTGAAATTGATAATGTCGATTTTTTAGCCGATGCCAAAACGTTTTCTACATTACAAATAGACTCTAAAGACACCACATCCTTACAGCTTAACGCTTTAAAAATATACCAAGATTTAATTCGGTTTCATTTAAAAGATGAATTGCCACTAGCTTTAGCCCATGTAAATATTGAACGCTTAAAATTTGTAAAGGCACATGCTACTTTTCAAGATAGTGAAGCTCTTTTATTAAAGGCTTTTAAAATTGAAGGAGACCGTTTAAAAAATAATGAAGTGTCTGGTTTATATGATTTTGAAACCGCTTCTATTTACTATCAGCAAAGTCAAACTTACCAACCTCAAACTAACGAGGAACAGCGTTGGAAAGCCAAAGAGGCATTAGAGATTTGTGAACAGGTTATTTCAAAATTCCCTGAAAGTAAAGGTGCCGAAAACTGTGCTATTTTGAAATCTCAAATTGAACAATTTTCGTTTCAAATTACGACCGAAAACTTTTTACCAATTGAACAAAATGCCAGATTACTACTAAGTTATAAAAACTTAAACGCCATTAAGTTTAATGCGTATAAGGTTTCGGAAAAACAATATGAAACCTTTTCAAACATATATAGAGAAGATGAGCAACGTGAGTTTATTAAAAACTTGTATGCTAATAAAATTTGGAAGAGTAACTTAAAGAATGAAGCCGATTACCAAAGACATACTACCGAAGTTTTTATCCCTAATCTTGATGCTGGCAGATATTTAATTGTTGGGTTTATTGAAGAGAATGAAAACGTCTTTGCCTTTGCTAATCTACAAGTTACTAATATAGCTTATGTTGAAACTGAGGCTTTAGAGCACAAAATATTTCAAATTATTAACCGAAATAACGGAGCGCCTATTACCAATACCAATGTAGAGGTATCTTACTCCACTAGAGTTAATAAGGTAATTACTAAAACTTATACCACAAATAACTTAGGCGAAATTAAAATTAACAAAGATAACAGCTGGTACCGCAACGTTAATTTAAAAGTACAACGCGATAACGATGTTGCTTACTTTGGCGATTTTTATATTAACCAAACCTACAAACAGCCAGAAGAGAAAGTATCTTATAAATCCTTTTTATTTACAGACCGCAGTATTTACCGCCCAGGGCAAACCGTTTATTTTAAAGCCATTGCTATGAAAACTTTTGATGGGAAGAGTGAAGTTTTAGCCAATGAAATGGTGTATGCCAAATTATATAATGTAAACAATGAAGCACTTAAAACATTAACATTTAAAACCAACGAATTCGGCTCTGTTGCAGGCGAATTTATTTTACCAAGCAGCGGTTTAACTGGTGTATACCGCATTGAGTTTAACACAGAATCTAATAAATATTTAAGAAGCAATGCTAGTTTTTCGGTTGAAGAATACAAGCGTCCAAAGTTTGAAACTAAATTTACTCCTGTAACCGAAACTTTTAAAATTAACGACGCTATTACCGTTAAAGGAAATGCCTTAGCCTATGCCGGAAGTAACATTACCGATGCCAAAGTCGTGTATCGTGTGCACCGTAAAGTACAATACCCACGCTGGTACTTTTGGTACAGACCATACATAAATAGCGAGCCTCAAGAAATCACACATGGCGAAACAGTAACCAATGCCAATGGTGAATTTGAAATTATTTTTAAAGCCATTCCGGACCAAAGTGTAGATAAAAATAGTCTACCTGTTTTTAATTTTGAAATTACAGCCGATGTTACCGATTTAAACGGCGAAACAAGAAGCGCAACTACGGTTGTAAACGTGGGTTATCATGCTTTACTTGCTAATTTAAGCATTGATGGTGTACTGGATAAAAGTAACAACTCTCATAACCTTACTATCGATACTAAAAACTTAAATGGTGAATTTGTTCCTGCTACAGGTACTGTAAAAATCTACAAACTACAAGCGCCAAATACGGTTTTAAGAGCGCGACCATGGAGTGCTCCAGACTACCAAGAAATTTCCAAAACTGTGTTTAAAGACATGTTCCCACATGAGGCTTATAACAATGAGCACAACTCTAGTAATTGGGATAAAGGCGAGTTAGTTTTAGAAAAACCATTTAACACAAAAAACACTAAAACCATCGCTCTTGGTAAAATAAAAAAATGGCAATCTGGTGAATATATTATCACATTAGAAAGCAAAGATAAATTTGGACAATTGGTAAAAGACGAAGTAAAAACCACCTTGTTTAGTGTCGCCGATAAGGTTCCAGCCGATAATAAGCTATTAACCATTGCAACAGATAAAAAAGAATACAGCGTTGGAGACACCGCTAATATTACCATAGGTTCAGCTGCCGATAATATTTTGGTTACCGTTTCTATCGAGAAAAACAAAAACCTTATTACAACAGAAATTGTACAACTAAATGCTAATAAAAAAACCATTTCTGTTCCTGTTACAAAAGCCGATGTAGGTGGTTTTGTTGTACATTACAGTTTTGCTGCTTTTAATAGTTTCCTATCGGGTTCTCAAGCTATTTCGGTGCCCTATCCAAATAGTAATTTAGACATTGAAACCCTGACCTTTAGAGATAAGCTACAACCAGGAACCGATGAAACTTGGCAGTTTAAAATTAAAGGGCCCGATGGCGAAAAAGTAAGTTCTGAAATATTGGTAAGTATGTACGATGCGTCCTTAGACCAATTTAAACCACATATCTGGAGTTTTAACCCGATTCAAAACAGAATATACAGCGCCTATAGCTATCGTAGAGCAAACCAAAGTTTTGGTATTGAGAATTTTAGAGTGTACAATATTAATTCTGGATATAGCTACCCACAACAACATTTTGACCAATGGAATTGGTTTGGCTTTAATTTTGTCAATAACTATGCACTAAGATATCGAAGAACTGCTAGTATGTCCAAGAAATTAAATGGTCAGGTTGCGGGAGTTCAAATTGTGGCCGATGAAATGGAATTAGAGGAAAGCGCACTAGACGATGCTGTGGTTGTAGGATATAGCTCCAATAAACAAGAGTTAGCGGCTGCACCAATGCAACAATTGGATGAAGACGTTATTTTAAATGAAGAAAAAACCGATTTCGATAACATCCAAATTCGTAAAAACTTACAGGAAACAGCTTTCTTTTTTCCGCAGTTAAAAACAGATGATAAAGGCCATGTAAGTTTCAGCTTTACAACACCCGAGGCTTTAACCCAATGGAAATTGCAACTTTTAGCGCATACAAAAACTTTAGAAAGCGCAACACAATCATTAAGTACAGTAACCCAAAAAGAATTGATGGTTATTCCTAATGCACCTCGTTTTTTACGCGAAGGCGATAAGATTACTATAAGCACAAAAATTGCTAATCTTACCGAAAACCAATTATCTGGACAAGCCGTGTTAATATTAACCGATGCAATTTCTGGAAAAGATATAACAGCAAACTTGCTAAGTTCTCCCACTTCTGGAGAGTTAGAGGGGGCTTCTTCTTTCACTGTTTCTGCCAAAGGTAACACCCAAGTATCATGGGAGTTAAATATTCCTGAAGGTGTACAGGCTGTACAATATAAAATTATTGCAAAATCGGATGCCTTTAGTGATGGTGAGCAAAATGCGTTACCCGTTTTAAGCAACCGCATGTTGGTTACCGAAACCTTACCAATGTGGGTTAGAAGCAATCAAACAAAAACCTTCACATTAGATAAGTTAATGTCTAATACCTCAACATCGCTTACAAACCATAAGTTAACTCTAGAAATGACTTCCAATCCGGCATGGTATGCTGTACAGGCTTTACCCTATTTAATGGAATATCCTTATGAGTGCAACGAGCAAACATTCTCAAGATATTATGCAAATGCGTTGGCAAGCCACATTGCAAATTCAAACCCGAGAATTCAAGAAGTCTTCAACCAATGGAAAAATACCGATGCATTACTTTCTAACCTAGAAAAGAATGAAGAATTAAAATCTATTCTAATTCAAGAAACGCCTTGGTTACGCGATGCGCAAAGCGAAACAGAACAGAAAAAACGCATTGCTTTATTATTCGATTTAAACAAAATGAATAATGAATTGCAATCGGCTATCCAAAAACTAGAAAGCAATCAATTGTCTTCTGGCGCTTGGGCTTGGTTTAATGGTGGTTATGAAAATAGATATATCACACAGCATATTATTACTGGTTTTGGGCATTTAAACAAACTGAATGTTAAAACAAATGCCCATTCAAACATGATAGAAAATGCCATTTCATATTTGGATAAAGAATTTGTAAAAGAGTATAAAGACCTTAAAAAATATAATAAAAACGTCGATTTAACTAAAGACCATTTAAGTTACACACAATTGCATTATTTATACATGCGAAGCTTTTTTAGCGACGTTAAAAAATCGAAGGAAGTAGAAACTATAATCGATTACTACCAAACGCAAATTGGCAAATATTGGTTAAACCGTTCATTATATTCTAAGGGATTAATGGCCTTGGTATCGCATAGAAATAGCGATAGTAAAACGGCTTTAAAAATTTTAAAATCGCTAAAAGAAACCAGTATTACTTCAGAAGAATTGGGTATGTATTGGAAATCCAACACCAATTCATGGCATTGGTATCAAGCACCAATTGAAACTCAAGCCTTGTTAATTGAAGCCTTTGGCGACATTGAAAACGATACAGAAACTATTGATAACCTAAAGATATGGTTACTAAAAAACAAGCAAACTAACCGTTGGAAAACCACAAAAGCAACTACCGAAGCCGTATACGCATTACTGCTTCAAGGAAGCGATTGGTTATCTGTTACCGATATGGTAGATGTGGTTATAGGTGGACAAGCCATTGCGCCTTCAAAATTAGAAAGTGTAAAAATAGAGGCAGGAACAGGTTACTACAAAACAGCTTGGAATACTGCCGAAATTAAACCAGAAATGGGCGAAGTAAAAATCTCTAAAAAAGGTAAAGGTATTGCTTGGGGGAGTTTATACTGGCAATATTTTGAAGATTTAGATAAAATAACAACTGCTGAAACGCCACTTAAACTTAGTAAAAAGTTATTCTTAAAAAGTAATACAGATACTGGTGAAGAAATTTCAGAAATTAATTCTGAAACAGATTTAAAAGTGGGCGACTTGGTTCGTGTTCGCATAGAGTTACGTAGCGATAGAAATATGGAGTTTTTACACATGAAAGATATGCGTGCTTCTGGATTAGAGCCTGTAAATGTTATCTCAAAATACAATTGGCAAGATGGTTTGGGCTACTACGAAAGCACAAAAGATGCATCAACAAACTTCTTTTTTGACTATTTACCAAAAGGTGTTTATGTTTTTGAATATGATTTACGAGTTAATAATGCTGGTAATATGAGCAATGGCATTACAACCATTCAAAGTATGTATGCACCAGAGTTTAGCAGCCATAGTGAAGGTGTTAGAATTAGCATTAAATAAAAAGAATGTTAGTTAATTCTGTTCGTTGCGACAAACCTCGAGGTAGTTCTATTTACAATGCACTATCTTTCAAATTACTAACTAATACACAATACATTATGAATTCAAAAGTTTTTATGGGCCTAAGAGTAGTTCTAGGGCTGTTCGTTCTGGTTTTCGGATTAAACAAATTCCTTAATTTCATGCCCATGGGCGACATGCCTGCCGATGCAGGTGCTTATTTTGGCGCCTTAGTAAACTCTAAAACATTAACACTTGTAGCTCTTGTTGAAATTGCTGCTGGTTTAGCCTTAATTTTTAACAAATTTGGTGCTTTATTGGCTTTAATATTAATGAGTGTATCTGTAAATGCGGTTTTATTTCATGCCACTTTAGCGCCGGAAAGTATTCCCGGAGCTTTAGTTTTATTGGTATTAAATATTGCTGTTCTATACGGCTACAAAGACAAATACAAAACCTTGCTTAGTTAAAGATGGTTAAAAAAAGAGGTTTTAAAAACCTCTTTTTTTTTATGCTTAACTTTGCAGAAAATAACCCAAAACTACTACATAATCCTTTTGAAACATAAAGCAACATATATAATAACAATACTTTTAATAGTAATGCTTTGTTTGTTTTCTGGATGTAAGAGCAGTAATTCTTCTTTTAAGAATGGAACTGAAATTAATAGTACTCCAAAAGTTTTGTTTTTAAATTATACTATTGAAAAAGATATAAATGGTAACAGAACCATACAATTTATTAATAAAAAAGTAGTTGAAGCTAAATTAAAAAAGCAAACCATTTTACCAATTGATCAAGGAGTTGAAGGTGATTTAATTTTAAGTGAACTAAATAAAAGGTCTAAAATAGTAAAGCAACAACTTATTAAAAACCCATTAGCTAGAACTATTGAATTTGTAGATGACTCTAAAAATTTTAAAACAGAAGTTATAAAAACCGATAAAGCGCAGTTTTCTATTAGGTTACAGCTACAAAATAGCACGAAATACATAACAATTAGTAACTTTGCTAAAAACACGCCCCTCATTAAAATCCCAATACACTAGTATGAAATCTATTTTCTACTTTTTAATATTTATCTGTAATACGCTTTGGCTGTCTGCTCAAGAGTTTGATGTAGAATCGATAAAACTTACTGGGGATAAAAGCAAGCGCATTAATTTAGTGTTTATGGGAGATGGCTACACGGCTTCTGAATTGAATACATTTGTTGAAAACGCCACTAGTTTTACAAATTCTATGTTTAGCCAAAGTCCGTTTAAAGAATATGCAGATTACTTTAATGTTTACGCCATTAAAGTACCATCGACCGAAAGTGGTACCGACCACCCAGGAACTGCTACCGACGTAACAGAACCAGTATTTGATGTTGCAGAAGTGGACACATACTTTAACACCTCTTTTGATATTGGAGGCTATCACAGATTACTTTACACCTATAATTCTAGTACAATTTACGGTGTTTTAGCAGACCATTTGCCAGAATATGACCAACCAATTATTATAGTGAATTCTCTTGAGTATGGTGGTGCTGGTGGTGCTTACGCGATTGCCTCTACAGGTACAAGTGCCGATGAAATTGTGATTCACGAATTAGGGCATTCCCTTTTTGATTTAAAAGACGAATACTATCCAGGTGACGCCTTAGCTAGCGAAGCCATAAACATGACACAGGAAACAAATACTGAAGCTGTTAAATGGAAAAACTGGATTGGCACAAATGGTATTGGCCAATACGCCTATGGAAGTTCTGGAAACCAAGCCACGTGGTTTAGGCCACACCAATTTTGTAAAATGCGTTATTTAGGCTATCCTTTTTGTTCGGTTTGTAAAGAAGGTATTATTGAAAAAATACATAGTTTAATTTCGCCGATAGATAGCTATACGCCAGAAAACACGGTAAACAGCCCTACATTTCCTTTAGATTTTGAACTTAACTTAATTAAACCCGATCCTAATACTTTAGAAAGTGAGTGGACACTTAATGCTGAAAGTTTTGGCAGTAATGTGGACGATGTTACTTTATTAGAATCTGATTTGGTTGAAGGCGCTAACACATTAACAACCATTATTCATGATAATACTTCATTTTTAAGAGTAGATAATCATGAAAATTTTCATGTATATACGGTAACCTGGACGATAAACTATACCACTCTTGGTATTGAAGATATTGAAAGTGAGTCTAGTAATTACAACATATCGCTTTACCCAAACCCAACAACTACTATTTTAAATATAGGTTTTGAAAGCCCATCGGTTCAAAATTTAAAGGTTGAAATTATGAGTATGGAAGGTAAAAAAATTAAACAGACACGTGTTTCTAACTTCGAATCAAAACAGCTAAATATTAGCGGTTTAAGTGCTGGGGTTTACATGACCAACTTCTATTCTAGCAATGTATTAATTGCTAGTAAAAGGCTAATTAAAAATTAACTATTTACTTTCTGGAGGATAACTATTAAGCACCTTTTCTGCAATGGCATTTAAGCGTGCTTCTCGTTTTTCGGGTGTGGATTTTGGGTTAAAACTAGATTCGCTAATGGCTTGCCAAAAGAGTTGCTTTTTACTTTCGTCTACAAAATCGATAGTAATTTGTCGGTTTACATTGGCTTGACCTATTGGTAAGCCTATTGAAATGCCACCACCAACATTTCCCCCACCGCCACCTACGCCTACACCTACTGTTTGACGCTGTGGCTCTTGATATTCTTGACTTTTAATATCTATAAAAAAATCTGGAGTTTCGGAAAAACTAAAGCCTTTGGATTGCATTTTTGCATCGATAGCGTTTAACAAGCGTTTGGTATCTAGTTCGCTTAAACCGGTTTCCATATCGGCATAAAACTGATAGGTTTTATAACTGTTAAAGCTCGTTGTTTTATCGTAATCGTAATTTACACGTATTGGTGCACAAGACACAATTAAGATAGCTAGAATAGCAATTTTTAGAAATTTCATAACAGGTTCTTTTTTTTTATAAAATCAATCAAAAATTATTCCAATATTGAATATTATCTAAAATGCTCGCGTTAGGGATTGCAGAGGAAAGCCCACAGCCTGACGAAGGAAGTGCGAGGAC
This sequence comes from Algibacter sp. AS12, assembly GCF_046736315.1. NCBI lineage: Bacteria > Pseudomonadati > Bacteroidota > Flavobacteriia > Flavobacteriales > Flavobacteriaceae > Algibacter > Algibacter sp. AS12. The sequence continues at coordinate 2,470,055 of NZ_CP151841.1, read as the reverse complement.
TTGCAACGAAAAGCCCGACCCTCGTGGTAACGCCCAAATTATTTTAATCATTCAACATTTTCCATAAAACATCTTTAAGTTCGGTGATACCTTTTTGTGCCACAGAAGATATAAACATATAAGGAATTGGAAGTTCGTTATCGAGTTCTATTTTCATTTCTGCTTGTAACTCATCGTCCAGCATATCGCATTTTGATATGGCGATAATACGCTCTTTATCTAGCATTTCTGGGTTGTAACGACGAAGCTCATCTAACAGAATATCGTATTGTTTTCTAATATCGTCGGCATCTGCAGGTATCATAAACAATAAAATAGAATTACGCTCTATATGGCGTAAAAAATAATGTCCAAGACCTTTACCTTCGGCTGCACCTTCTATAATTCCAGGAATATCTGCCATAACAAACGTTTGGAAATCGCGATATTTTACAATACCTAAATTGGGTTTAAGTGTTGTAAACTCGTAATCGGCAATTTTAGGTTTTGCAGATGTAACTACAGATAGCAAGGTTGATTTTCCAGCATTTGGAAACCCTACAAGACCAACATCGGCAAGTACCTTTAACTCCATAGTTACGTACTTCTCTTCCATTGGAATTCCTGGTTGAGCGTAACGTGGTGTTTGATTTGTAGAGGTTTTAAAGTGCCAGTTTCCTAGACCACCTTTACCACCTTGGGCTAATATAACTTCCTCTCCATCGAAAGTAATTTCGAAAAGAATTTCATTAGTTTCTGTATCTCGAATTACGGTTCCTAATGGCACATCGATATAAACATCTTCACCATCGGCTCCAAAACTACGACCACTACTTCCGTGCTCTCCATGTCCGGCTCTACTGTGTTTTTTAAATTTAAGGTGTAATAAGGTCCATAAATTTGATTTACCACGAACAATAACATGACCTCCACGACCACCATCTCCTCCATCTGGTCCACCTTTTGTAATATATTTTTCGCGATGTAAATGCACAGAGCCTTTACCTCCGTTTCCGGAAGACACAAACATTTTTACGTAGTCTACAAAGTTTCCCTCAGTCATAGTAATTTATTTTTATTGAAGCTATAAAACCAAAATACGCGACAGCCACTGGCTATACACTATTTAATTTTAAATCCTCTGTAATGATTTAAGTTTAAATTAAAAATACAAAAACTATAACTTCTATTTTAAAAGTTATAGTTTTTAATAATGAGATTCCTAATTATGCAGGAATTTATAATTTATTGATTACAGTACTTAAGCGTTCTGTAATTTCTTCGATACCGCCAATACCATCAACACCAAAATATTTATCTTGAGATGCGTAATAATCTTTTAAAATAGCTGTTTCGTCGTAATACACTTTAATTCTGTTTCTAATAACAGTTTCATCGGCATCATCTTTTCTTCCGCTAGTTTTCCCTCTTTCTAGTAAACGTTTTACTAAAACTTCATCATCAACCTCTAAGGCTATCATTGCATTAATTTGAGAATCTTTGCTATCCATTAACTTATCTAAAGCTTCTGCTTGAGCGTTAGTACGTGGAAAACCATCAAAAATGAATCCATTTGCATCGGCATTTTTTTCTACCTCTGCATTTAACATATCTATAGTAACTTGATCTGGCACCAACTGTCCTTTCTCAATAAAAGATTTAGCCAGCATACCCAAAGCAGTATCATTTTTCATGTTGTATCTAAATACATCACCTGTAGAAATATGTACTAAATTATATTTCTCTTTTAAAAATTCTGCTTGTGTTCCTTTACCTGCTCCTGGAGGGCCAAATAATACTAAGTTAGTCATGTGTTGAGTTTGTTTAATTTGATATACTTCTGGTAAATCTCTTCCTAAACCATCATAATCTAAACCATAGCCTACTATGAATTTGTTAGGAATTTCAATACCTACATAATGTAATTTAAAATCTTTTTTATACGCTTCGGGCTTGTAAAATAGAGTTGCTATTTTTAGTACCTTTACATTTTCGTTTTTAAAAATTCTGTGAATTTCAGCCAGTGTTTTTCCCGTATCTATAATATCTTCTAAAATAATTACGGTTCGCCCTGTTAAATCTTGTGTTAAACCAATTAGCCTTTGTATATCATCGCTAGATTTAACACCCTCGTAAGATGCTAATTTTATAAATGTTACTTCGCAAGGTTTAGGATACTTTTTAACAAAGTCGCTAACCACCATAAACGAGCCATTTAAAACACCTACAAATACTGGTATTTCGTCGCCTACATCTTCAGCAATTTCAATAGCCATACGTTGTAAAGCAGCATCTATCTCTTTGGCAGAAACAAAGGGTTTAAAATATTTATCGTGTAGCTTTATCAAGGGAAATAATTTTTAAAGTCGCAAAGATAATCAATATACTTAATACATTTAGTTTTTAGGCGAAATTGACGTGTAAAAAGAATAAAACACACCTATTACAGTTAAATTTAGCAATCCTATTTTTTTGATTTATGATTTCTCGACTAATTTAAGATTTAAGTGTATTTTTGCGTAACTTTAATAGCGTATTAGCAGTAAAATCATGACAAATTATTTTTCTTCAAAATTTAAACTTGGTATTCTTGGTGGTGGTCAATTAGGCAAAATGTTACTTTACAATACTAGAAAGTTTGACATTTTCACAGCCGTTCTAGATTCTAGTAACGAAGCGCCTTCTAAGATAGCTAGTAACGAATTTCATTTAGGAGATTTAATGGATTATGATGCTGTTTATAATTTTGGTAAACAGGTAGACATTTTAACTATCGAAATAGAAAACGTAAACGTTGACGCCCTAGAAACTCTTGAGAAAGAGGGTGTAAAAGTGTATCCAGCATCAAAAACATTACGTCAAATTCAAAATAAGGCGAAACAAAAATTATTTTATCGCGATCAAAACATCCCAACATCCGATTTTACAAGGTTTGCTTACCTATCGGAAATCGAAGATGCTATTGTAAATGGCGGTTTGCACTTTCCTTTTGTTTGGAAAGCTGCCCAGTTTGGTTACGATGGTAATGGTGTAAAAGTGGTTAGAAAATTAGAAGAACTTGAAGGGTTACCTAAAGGCGAATGTATTGCCGAAGAACTAATTCCTTTTAAAAACGAATTAGCTGTTATTGTGGCAAGAAGCGCATCGGGCGAAATAAAAACCTACCCGGTTGTTGAAATGGAATTTCACCCAGAAGCCAATCAAGTTGAGTACGTAATTTGTCCGGCTAGAATTCCTGATAGTGTGGCTAAAAAAGCTGAAGATGTTGCTTTAAAAACATCGAAGGCGTTTAATCATGTTGGCTTATTAGCTGTTGAAATGTTTCAAACAGAAAACGACGACATTTTAGTTAATGAAGTTGCACCTAGACCTCATAATTCTGGGCACCAAACTATAGAAGCAAGTTATACGTCGCAGTTTGAACAGCATATTAGAGCAATTTTAGATTTACCTTTAGGAAGAACCGATAGTAAAGTTGGCGGAGTTATGGTAAACCTAGTTGGCGCAGAAGGTTATACAGGTAACGTGGTTTATCAAAACATTGAAAACATAATGAAGCTAGATGGTGTAACCCCACATATTTACGGTAAAAAAGAAACCCGACCATTTAGAAAAATGGGTCATGTAACTATTGTAAATGAAGATTTAAATGAGGCAAGACGGGTTGCAGAACTAGTAAAGAAAAGTATAAAAGTTATAAGCGAATAAACATCAATAAAAGCAAAATCCTGATTAGTTAACTTTAGGTTTTTGAAATTAAAAAAATTGTAATTTATATGAAAGTAGGAGTTATTATGGGAAGTAAAAGTGATCTTCCTGTTATGCAAGAAGCCATAGACATCTTAAATGGTTTTGATATTGAAGTTGAAGTAGATATCGTTTCTGCACACCGTACACCCGAAAAACTATTCGATTACGGTAAACATGCACACACTAGAGGTTTTGCTGTTGTAATTGCTGGTGCTGGTGGTGCTGCGCACTTGCCTGGTATGATTGCTTCTTTATCGCCATTACCTGTAATAGGTGTGCCTGTAAAAAGCAGCAACTCTATCGATGGTTGGGACTCTGTACTTTCTATTTTACAAATGCCAGGTGGTGTGCCTGTAGCTACAGTAGCTTTAAACGGCGCGAAAAATGCCGGAATTCTCGCAGCTCAAATTATTGGAAGTAGCGACAAATGTGTGCTAGATAAAATAATTGCTTACAAGGAAGGTCTAAAAATAAAAGTAAACGAATCTGCTAAAGATTTACAATAAAAAAAAGCCCTGAAGTTATTCAGGGCTTTTCAGCTATTAACAAATAATTCTCATGAGTTAGTCACTCTTCGTATTATCGGCTGCAAAAATATACAATATTTACTATGCATACATAGTAAATATTATTTTTAACACATTCATTAAAGAAATGATAAAAAAAACTCTACTTACACCGTTTAAAACTAAATATAATACACCTCCTTTCAGAATAATTGAAAATTCTGATTACCTACCAACCATAACAGAGGCAATAAAAATGGCTAAAAATGAAATTGATGCCATTGTAAACAATCCTGAAAGTCCAACCTTCGAGAACACTATTGTAGCTCTCGATTTTTCTGGAGAGCAGTTGGATAGAATTTCTAGTATTTTCTTTAATTTAAATTCGGCCGAAACGAATGAAGATATTCAAAAAATAGCTCAAGAAGTATCGCCTTTACTTTCAGAATTCAGTAACGACATTACTTTAAATGAAGATTTATTTAAGCGAGTTAAGGCTGTGTATGATGCTAAATCAGAGTTAGATTTAACGGTTGAGCAAACCACACTTCTAGATAAAAAATATAAAGGTTTCTCTAGAAACGGAGCCAACTTACCTGAAGACAAAAAAGACAAACTTAGAGACATTGATAAAAAACTAAGTCAGTTAAGTTTAAAATTTGGCGAAAATGTTTTAGCTGAAACCAACAAGTTTGAAATGCTTATTACAAACGAAGCCGATTTATCTGGACTACCAGAAGGCACGATAGAAGCTGCAAAACAGTTAGCAGAATCTAAAGACAAAGAAGGCTGGTTATTTACTTTAGATTATCCGAGTTACATACCGTTTGTAACCTATGCAGATAATAGAGAACTAAGAAAAAAAATAACCCTAGCAGCCGGTAGCAAAGCGTTTAAAAACGATGCATTAGATAATCAAGATAACGTATTACAAATCACAAAACTTAGGCACGAGCGTGCTAATTTATTGGGCTACAAAACCCATGCGCATTTTGTTTTAGAAGAGCGTATGGCCGAAACGCCTGAAACAGTTCTTAATTTTTCGAATGAATTATTAGAAAAAGCTAAACCAGCAGCACAACAGGAATTTAAAAACCTTGAAAACTTTGCCAAAGAACTCGATAATATTGATCGCTTAGAAAAATGGGATGGCTCATATTATTCCGAAAAGCTAAAGCAGAAACTATACAATTTAGATGACGAAAAACTTAAACCGTACTTTAAATTAGAAAACGTTATTAATGGTGCTTTTACAATAGCTAATAAATTATTCGATTTAAAATTTGAAGAAATTGATACCATTGATAAATACCACAACGATGTTTTAACGTATAAAGTTACAGATAATGATGGCAACTTTATTTCTGTTTTTTATGCCGATTTTTTCCCTAGACCAGGAAAACGAAATGGCGCGTGGATGACCTCATACAAACCACAATACATTTTAAATGGTGAAAATAGCAGACCCCACGTTTCTATAGTTTGCAACTTTACAAAACCAACAAAAAGTAAACCGTCATTATTAACTTTTAACGAGGTTACAACTTTGTTTCACGAATTCGGACATGCACTACATGGTATGTTGGCTAACACCACCTACCCTAGCCTTTCCGGGACAAGTGTATTTTGGGATTTTGTAGAATTACCAAGCCAAGTTATGGAAAACTGGTGTTTCGAGAAAGAAGCCCTGGAGCTTTTCGCCACGCATTATGAAACCGGAGAAGTTATCCCGATGGAATTGGTAGAAAAAATAAAAGAATCGGCTACGTTTCATGAAGGTATGCAAACCTTACGTCAATTAAGTTTTGGCTTATTAGATATGAGTTGGCATGGACAAGATCCTTCAAACATAACAGATGTTAAAGCTTTTGAAACCGTAGTATTTAAAAACACCTCGTTATATCCTGAATCTAAAGAAACCTGTATGAGCACCGCATTTTCTCATATTTTTCAAGGTGGATACTCATCGGGCTATTACAGCTACAAATGGGCCGAAGTTTTAGATGCAGATGCTTTTGAGTATTTTAAAGAAGAAGGTATTTTCAATAAAACAGTTGCTACAAAATTTAAAGACAATGTATTAAGCCAAGGCGGAACCGAAAACCCAATGACGCTTTACAAACGTTTTAGAGGCCAAGAGCCAAAACCTGAAGCGTTATTAAGACGCGCAGGATTAATATAAATTATTAAAAAGAAAAGCTAATCTTAACGATTAGCTTTCTTTTTAAAACAAACTTTCAGTAATTACTGAAAGTTTAAAAAATTTTATTATATTTGTGTCATGCAATACAAAGAAGCAAAAGAAAAATTTATTAGTACATGGGGAAGTTTAGGCACATTATGGGGCATAAACAAGGCTATGGCACAAATTCAATCGTTGCTTTTTATTTCTACTAAAGCGCTATCCATGGAAGAAATCATGGAGGAGTTAAAAATTTCTAGAGGAAACACAAGCATGAATTTACGCCAATTAATGGATTGGGGTATTGTAACTAAAGAGTTAATTCCTGGTGAGCGTAAAGAGTATTTTACCACAGAAAAAGATGTTCAAGAACTAGCAAGACATATTGCAAAAGAACGTAGCCGAAGAGAAATAAAACCTGTCATTAAAATTTTAAAAGAAGTGTCTTCTATTAAAGATGATGGCACTGAAAAAACTAAAGAGCTTATTAAACAAACGAAAGCATTACACGATTTAGCTGAAACAGCAGATGCTATGATGAACAAAATTGTTAATCAAGAACAAACTTGGATTACTAAGTCTTTATTGAAATTAATCAAATAAAAAAATTTAAAACTAAGTTTCAGTAATTTCTGAAAGTTTAAAACAAATAAAAATGAAGAATATAAATTTAACAAACATCCTTATAGCCTTAGTATGGTTCATTAATGGTTTATTCTGTAAAGTTTTAAACTTAGTTCCAAGACATAAAGAAATTGTTTCTAAAATAACAACATCACAATATTCAAAAGAATTGACAATTTTAATTGGTTTCTCTGAAATACTTATGACACTTTGGATATTAAGTAGAATAAAACCAAAACTCAATGCCTTAGTTCAAATAGCAATTATTGTTTTAATGAATATTATAGAATTCATTTTGGTTCCACATTTATTAATGTGGGGCAAGTTCAATGGTTTATTTGCGCTATTATTAATCACAATTATTTACTTAAACAATTTCATTTTCAACAAAACAACAAAACTAAGCCGTTATGCTTTCAACTCTTAAAAATCATCCATTTGCTGTAGAAGCTTTTCTTGAAAGCTCATTAGTTTTAACTTTTGCTATTCCAAAAGATGAACTTGAAACTTTAATTCCCAAATGTTTAGAACTAGATACATTCAAAAACAAGTGGGCTTTTGTTGCCGTTGCTATGGTACAGACGAAAAACTTACGACCAAAAGGCTTTCCAAATTTCTTAGGAAATGACTTATTCTTGATTGGTTATAGAATTTTTGTTAGATATACAACTAGTCAAGGAAAACGATTAAGAGGTTTATATATTTTAAAATCTGAAACAGACAAAAATAAAATGGCTTTTATGGGTAATATTTTTACAAATTACAATTATTCCACTACAGATATAAACATCAATGAAAACGAGATAAGTTCTGAGCAATCAAAATTTAAAATAAAATTTGACTTAAAAGAAAAAGAAGCGGAATTACCCATAAACTCCCCTTTTTCAAATTGGAAAGAAGCTAGACGTTTTGCAGGTCCTCTCCCATTTACATTTACATACAACGAAAAGACCAAAGCTGTTTTAATTATTGAAGGTGTTAGACAAAACTGGAAACCAAGTCCAATTAAAATACCACATTATGACATTGATTTTTTAAACAGTTTTGGTTTAAAAAAACCAATTCTAGCTAATGCATTCATTATAAATAACATTCCATATTACTGGAAAAAAGGAAAAATAGACTCATGGAACTAAAAAGAAAAAAATTTCAAGGTGTTTTAAATATTTTGAGTTTCAACAGACACTTTTATGTAATTGGTTTAATTGTAATGTTGTTATTATTTTTAAGCAAAATACTTATAGAATGGAACGATATATTGTTTTGGGGCGTAATTATCGCTTTTGTATACGGCTTAATTACACCATTGTTAATATCTGCATATGTATATGATTTCTCTAGATATTATAGTTTTGAATGGTTAAAAAAACTAGACATCGCTACTGAAACAAACCAGAAAATAGTTAATATAAATGCTGGTTTTGACGAAACAAGTTTTATCATAAAAAATAAGATACCTAATTCTAATCTTAGCGTTTTCGATTTTTACAATCCTGACAAACACACTGAAGCTGCAATTGTTAGAGCACGAAAAGTAAGCTTAATATATCCTGACACAAAGCAAATAAAATCTAGCGATATTCCTTTAGAAGATAACACGGTAGATATTGTGTTTCTTTTATCTGCAGCGCATGAAATTCGTTCAAATAAAGAGAAAGTTGTTTTTCTGAAAGAATGCAAACGTATTGTAAAGAACAATGGGCAAGTTATTTTAGTAGAGCACTTAAGAGACTTACCAAATTTTTTAGCTTTTTCGGTTGGTTTTACTCATTTTTTCTCAAAACGAACATGGATTAAAGCATTTAAAGATGCTGACTTCAAAAACTTTACAGAGCATAAATTCACACCATTTATGTCAGTTTTAAAATTCAATTAAACACTAAAATTATGAACATACATTTACAAATAATTGGTTTTTTATTGATAGTATTGGCTATGATTCACATAGTGTTTCCAAAATATTTTAACTGGAAAACAGAGCTTCAATCCTTGAGTTTAATAAACAAACAAATGTTTGGTGTACATACTTTCTTTATTGCGCTTACTGTTTTTTTAATGGGCTTACTTTGTTTAGTTTCAAGTGAGGAATTAATAACTACAAGCCTCGGCAAAACTGTATGTTTAGGTTTAGCTTTTTTCTGGGGTATTCGATTTGTATTCCAACTTTTTGTCTATTCTTCAAAGCTTTGGAAAGGAAAAATATTTGAAACGATTACTCATATTTTCTTTACGTTTCTTTGGCTCTACTTTACTATAATTTTTACAAGCATTTTTCTAAAATAACTTAATATGAAATCAATAGCAATAAACCAACCAAAAGATAGAGAAACCAATCGCATAGAAATGATTGATTTTTATAACAAAGCTACTGAAGATTACGAATTCTGGAGCAACGATTTCAATATGCATTTTGGATATTTTTTTCCTTTAAGAACCAATCTTTTCAAGAGAGATACGATGCTTAATGAAATGAATAATCAAGTTATAAAACGTTTAAAAATTATTAAAGGCAAAAAAACATTAGCCGATTTAGGTTGCGGTATGGGTGGCAGCATGCGATATGCCTTAAAAAAGAATAAAAATCTTTCTGCTTTTGGTGTTACCTTATCAGATTTTCAAACTGAAAAAGGAAATGAATTATTAAAAGATTTAAACGGCACTATTTTAAAAGAAAACTATAATAACACTTCATTTTCTTCAAACAGTTTTGATGCAGCTTTGGCTATTGAAAGTTTTTGTCATTCTGGGCACAGCAGTAAATCATTAAAGGAAGCGTTTCGAATTTTAAAACCGAAAGGCAAACTCGTGATTACTGATGCGTTTCTTAAAAAAGATTCCTCTAAACTATGTTATGGTAGCAACTACGCTTATCAAAACCTTTGTAATCATTGGAGTTTGGAAAAATTAGAGACTATTAAAAACATGGCTAATAAATTAAAGCAACAAGGGTTTTCTAAAATTGAAATTGAAGATGCTTCGTTTAGAGTTGCTCCTTCTGTTTTGCATGTGCCATTTGCAATTTTTGGATTTGCGATAAAAAAATTTTTAAAGACTAAAACGTTAAAACGAGAGAGTTTGCATAACTTAAAAGGGTCGTTTTATGCGCTACTTTCTGGATTACATATGAGAAGTTTTGGTTACTATATAATCACTTGTACAAAATAACAAAAACGCTGAAGGCTACACTATAATTGGCAGATCATCCCGCGCTAGGGATAGTAGTGAAAAGCCCACAGCTTTTGCGCCTTAGCGCACAAGCGAGGACTTGTAGCGGATAGCCCGACCCTTTTGGGGTAGCGCCCTAAACATTTTTATTAGGAACGAAGAATAACTTTTATTGAATTCCATTTTTTTAGCTTATTTTTGAAACTTATAGAAAACACGACATGACAATGCCCAACCATCAAATTGATCCTGATAAGTGGATCGACTTATATGCCGATTACCTCTTTAATTACACCATAACGCGTGTAAGTGATAGAGATAAGGCTCAAGACTTGGTGCAAGACACGTTTTTGGCGGGTTTAAAGTCTATGAAAAACTTTAAGGGAGAGGCTAGCGAACGTACTTGGCTCATTTCAATTTTAAAGCGAAAAATTATAGATCACTACCGCAAAATTAATTCTAACAAGGGAAAAGCCGAAGTAAGAATTAATTATAACGATAGCGAAAGTGAAGGTGATTGGCTAGAAGAACGTGTAGCAGATCCGTTTGATAAAACAGCAGAAGACACCTTACAAAACAACGAATTAGGCGACGCTATACACAACTGTTTGGGTAAATTGCCAACAAAACAATCTGAAGTTTTTAAAATGAAAACCATACTTGGTTATGAAACAGAAGTTATTTGTAATGAATTAAATATTACAGCGTCTAATCTATGGGTTATCATCCACAGAGCTAGAACAGCCATGGCTGATTGTTTAAAAGAAAATTGGTTTTAATTATGAGTAATATAAGATTTATGATTCCTTGCGAAGAAGCAAATCATGTTTGTGATAAATCACAATACAAAAATGCCAGCTTAAAGGAAAAGATATTGCTAAACTTGCATTTAATTTTTTGTAGAGCTTGTAGAAAGTATTCTTCTAACAATGCAAAACTTACTAAAACTATTAAAAAAGCAGAAGTTGAGTGTTTAGATAAAAAATGTAAAGAAGCTATGAAAGAAGATTTTAATCAGGCTTTAAAAGAAGTTTCTAATTAATTAGAAATACTAAAAGAAGCCATAAAATTGGCAATCCTTCTACCCAAAAAGAACAATAATATTTATTTTGGTCTATTTTACTTAAACGCATAAGAATTGCGGTTAATACAGATATAATGAGTAATGCTAAAATGGTGTTTCCATGAGTTTCATTTTTTAGAAATTCTAATGCAAAAAAGCCAACCAATAATAACACACCTAGGTTTTTAGTTTTTTTGACACCTAATTTTTGTGGTATTGTAGAGAGGTTAAGAGCATCATACTTTAAATCTCGAATCTCGAACGGCAGCATTAATATTAGCACATATAAAAAACGCTGTACACCCAAAATTATCACATCTGCATTAACAGAATAATCGGCATTTATTATTGGCACAAAAACAGTTACTCCAGCCCAAACTAAAGCTATTAAATACACCTTAATTCCACTTACGTTTCTTAAGTTACTTTTTTGCTTTGAAAAAACGGGAATGGCATAAAAAACGGTTAACACAGCTAAACCCAAAAGAAAAACATACGTTCTAACTTCTAGTTTTAACGCGTAATAACACATCAATAAAAAGCAAATAAAGGATAATATCTGTATCCATTTTAGCCAATTGGTTAAACGTCTATGATGAAATTTTGCCACCCCAAAATACTTCACAAAATTATAACCTGTAATAGTAGCAAAAAATAAGAAAAGTAAAACGGTATGACTTGCAGGAAACCCAACGGTTAAAAACGTAATCCACGTTAAGGAAACCACCGAAAAAGCGACGTGAATACTACTATTTATATAAAAGTTAAAAAGCTGCTTCAATAACTGCATATAGCAAATGTAACTAAAGTGTTGATAACGTTTAGTAATAGTTAAAAACTTTCCAAAACGCTCCATAAAACACATCTAATATTATGTATTTTTGCGAAATATATAAAAGATTTTTGCTTAATGAATACAAACGCTTTCGCTTTGCGTCATATCGGTCCTAGGGAAGATGACCAAAAACAAATGTTAAACACTATTGGTTTAGATACGTTAGATGAATTAATTTACGAAACTATACCTGACGATATTCGTTTAAAAAAAGAGTTAAATTTAGATGAACCAATGACGGAGCATGAGTATTTACTTCATATCCATGATTTATCTAAAAAAAACAAAGCATACAAAACATATATAGGTTTAGGCTACCACCCTACCATTTTACCGGCTGTAATTCAAAGAAACATTCTAGAAAATCCGGGTTGGTACACGGCATACACGCCTTACCAAGCCGAAATTGCTCAAGGTAGATTAGAGGCCTTATTAAATTTCCAAACCATGGTTATAGACCTAACGGGAATGGAAATTGCAAACGCCTCTTTACTAGATGAAAGTACTGCTGCTGCCGAGGCCATGAGTTTACTTTTTGCCGTTCGTGAACGCGATCAGAAAAAAGCAGGCATCAATAAGTTTTTTGTTTCCGAAAACATATTACCACAAACTTTATCTTTATTACAAACTAGAGCAAATCCTATTGGAATTGAACTTGTAATTGGTAAGGAAGAAGCTTTTGATTTTTCGGAAGAATTTTTTGGAGCCATATTGCAATACCCAGGAAAAGACGGGCAAATTACAGATATAAAATCATTTATTAGTCAGGCTAGTAATGCTAGAATTAAAGTAGCTGTTGCAGCCGATTTTTTAAGTTTAGTAAAACTAGAAGCTCCAGGTAAATTTGGAGCAGATGTTGTTATAGGAACCACACAACGTTTTGGAATCCCGATGGGATATGGTGGTCCTCACGCCGCTTATTTTGCAACTAAAGAAGCTTATAAACGTGATTTACCAGGACGTATTATCGGTGTAACTAAAGATGCCAATGGTAACCGCGCTTTACGTATGGCTTTACAAACCAGAGAACAGCATATTAAACGAGATAAGGCAACATCTAATATTTGTACAGCTCAAGTTTTATTAGCGGTTATGGCAAGTATGTATGGGGTTTATCATGGTCCTAAAGGTTTAAAATTTATCGCCAATAAAATTCATAATAAAACCGCGACTTTAGCAAGTGCTCTAGAGAAGTTAGGATACAATCAAATAAACACCTCTTACTTTGATACCCTTCAAATAAAAACAAAGGCAAAAAAAATAAAAAAGGTAGCTACAAAAAAGAAGGCTAATTTATTTTATCCAGATTCAAAAACCGTTACGATTTCAATTAACGAAACAACCTCAATTCGCGATATCAATTATTTGATTGCCATATTTGCCGAAGCTGCTAAAAAGGAAACGATTACAATTTCTGAAATAGAACAAGCCAACAACATTTCGGAAACAATACAAAGACAATCTGATTTTTTAAACGACGTTGTTTTTAACACACACCATTCTGAAACAGAATTAATGCGCTACATAAAATCTTTAGAGCGTAAAGATTTAGCATTAAACCACTCTATGATTTCATTAGGATCGTGTACCATGAAACTTAATGCGGCATCAGAAATGCTTCCTTTAAGTTGGTTTAAATGGGGAAATATTCATCCTTTCGCACCTTTAAAACAAGCTAAAGGCTATTTAACTATTTTAAAAGAGTTGGAAGACCAATTAACAGAAATTACTGGTTTTGCTGCAACATCATTACAGCCTAACTCTGGTGCACAGGGTGAATTTGCTGGTTTAATGGTAATAAAAGCGTATCACGAATCGCGTAACGATCACCACAGAAACATTTGCTTAATACCATCCTCCGCACATGGCACAAACCCTGCAAGTGCGGTTATGGCAGGTATGAAGGTTGTGGTAACAAAATCGACTGCCGAAGGTAATATTGATGTTGACGATTTACGTGAAAAAGCGGAACTTCATAAAGATAATCTTTCTGCCTTAATGGTAACCTATCCATCTACACATGGTGTTTACGAATCGGCTATTAAAGAAATTACTAAAATAATACATGATAACGGCGGACAAGTGTATATGGATGGTGCAAATATGAATGCTCAAGTTGGTTTAACCAACCCAGGACATATTGGTGCCGATGTTTGTCACCTTAACTTACACAAAACGTTTGCCATACCGCATGGTGGTGGTGGTCCAGGTGTAGGTCCAATTTGTGTTGCTGAACAACTGGTACCATTTTTACCTGGAAGTCCATTAGTAAAAGTTGGAGGTAAACAAGCTATTACTGCTATTTCGGCAGCGCCTTTTGGTTCTGCTCTAGCCTGTTTAATATCTTATGGTTACATTAAAATGCTTGGTGCACAAGGCTTAACAGAATCTACAAAGATTGCCATTTTAAATGCTAACTATATTAAGCAACGCTTACAAGGTAATTTTGATACATTATATTCAGGCGAACGCGGTCGTGCAGCTCATGAAATGATTGTAGATTGTCGTCCGTTTAAAGCAAACGGCATTGAGGTTACAGATATCGCAAAACGATTAATGGATTATGGTTTCCATGCGCCAACGGTATCTTTTCCGGTAGCAGGAACTTTAATGATTGAGCCTACAGAAAGTGAAAGCAAAGCAGAAATAGATCGCTTTTGTGATGCTATGATTTCAATAAAAAAAGAAATAGACAACGTAACTAAAGAGGATGCAAATAACGTATTAAAAAATGCTCCACATACACTACATATGATTACAGCAAACAACTGGGACTTCCCTTATTCTCGTGAAGCAGCAGCCTTCCCACTAGAGTATGTAAGAGATAATAAGTTTTGGCCAAGTGTAAGACGTGTGGATGATGCTTATGGAGACAGAAACTTAATTTGTTCTTGCGTACCAATTGAAGCTTATGCCGAAGCCTAAAATAACATGTTGAACATCGTAATTTTAATCAATATTGAATAGCTATTAACTGAGAACCGCGTAATTTAGTATGCACGCATAACACAATAGTAAATTTCTATTTTATGAATATTAAAATAACTGGTACAGGAAGCTATATTCCTTCCAAAATTGCAACCAATGAAAACTTTCATAATCACGAATTTTTAAATACCGATGGTACTTCTATAAAGGCACCAAATGAGGTTATTGTTAAAAAATTTAAAGCAATAACTGGTATAGATGAACGTCGTTACGCTAAGAATCATTTAAACACATCAGACCTCGCTTCGTTTGCTGCCGAAAAAGCAATTGAAAGTGCTAAAATTAATCGTGAAGAACTAGATTATATTATAGTTGCACACAATTATGGAGATGTAAGGCATGACAGCATTCAAAGTGATACAGTACCAAGTATTGCCTCTAGAGTAAAGCATTTATTGCAAATTAAAAATCCTAAATGTGTGGGTTACGATTTGCTTTTTGGATGCCCTGGTTGGGTGCAAGGTGTCATTCAAGCTAATGCATTTATAAAAGCAGGTATTGCCAATAAATGTTTAGTCATTGGTGCCGAAACCTTATCACGTATTTTAGATCCGCATGATAGAGATTCCATGATTTATAGTGATGGTGCTGGCGCTGTAGTCATTGAACGCACCAATGATGAAGGCGGAATTATTGCTCACGACTCAGCTACCTTTTCTCTAGACGAAGCCCACTATATTTACTTTGGAGAAACCAATAATCAAAACTCTAATGATCACCGTCGCTATATAAAAATGTATGGTCGTAAAATTTACGAATTCGCATTAACAAACGTCCCACTGGCCATGAAATCGTGTTTAGATAGTAGCGGAATTGATATCACACAGGTTAAAAAAGTATTGATTCACCAGGCTAATGAAAAAATGGACGAAGCCATTGTTAAGCGTTTTTACGAACTCTATAATATGCAAATGCCAGAAGGTATAATGCCTATGAGTATTGGTAAATTAGGAAATTCTAGCGTAGCCACAATACCTACGCTTTACGATATAATTTTAAACGGTAAGTTAGAAAACCAAGATATTAACAAAGGTGATGTTATCCTTTTTGCGAGTGTAGGCGCCGGAATGAATATTAATGCTATTGTTTATAAGCAGTAATGTTTTAATTGATTATTTTGTGATTTCTGCCAGCGTTTTTATTATTGAAGATGAAAGGCGGAAATGAAAAATAAAATAATTTTATGTACGAGAAAACTTTTCCGAATAAACGCTTTAAACATACCATTGAGTTTTTAGAGAAACATGTAAACAACTCCCAATCTATTTTAGATTTGGGAGTTGTAAATCCGTTTTCTAAAATCATGGGAGAACATGGTTTTTCTGTTGAAAACACTAAAGGTGAAGATTTAGATTTAGACACATCAACCATTGAAAATTCGAAAGCAAATGTTGTAACAGCATTCGAAATTTTCGAACACTTACTCTCCCCTTTTACAGTTTTAAAATCTATTCAATCAGATAAATTAGTGGCTAGCATCCCTCTAAAACTATGGTTTTCTTCGGCTTACCGAAGCAAGACTGATATGTTAGACAGACATTACCATGAGTTTGAAGATTGGCAATTCGATTGGCTATTAGAAAAAGCAGGTTGGAAAATTATTGACAGAAAAAAATGGACCAACCCAACTAAAAAAATTGGTATCCGTCCTATTTTAAGATGGTTTACGCCTAGATATTACATAGTTTACGCCGAAAGAATTTAAAGTTCCGATAGCCAAAAATTAAATTCCAAGAACATAATTACCATAAATATTGCGATTTGGAGTTTAATTATTGACATTTACAACATGGATTTCTACATCATCATTCCTGCTCACAACGAAGCCGATTCCATTGGTCTTACGCTTCAGTCCTTGGTTAATCAAACTTTAAAACCAAAGCAAATTGTTGTAGTTAATGATAATTCTACCGATGCTACGCAGTCAATTATTGATGATTATATTAAAACATATTCCTTTATTTCAATAGTAAATAATAAATCATCTAACAAACATTTACCGGGTTCCAAAATTATAAATGCATTTTACAAAGGTTACGAAACCTTAGATAGCGCCTACGATATACTATGTAAATTTGATGCCGACTTAATTTTTCCTGAAAACTACCTGGAAAAATTAGCGATTCATTTTAAAAGCAATCCTAAATTAGGAATGACTTCGGGATTTTGTTACATCGAAAAAAACAACCAATGGGTTTTAGAAAACTTAACTAACAAAGACCATATTCGTGGCGCTTTAAAGGCATACAGGCAAGATTGTTTTCTCGAAATAGGTAAACTTAAACGGTCTATGGGTTGGGATACCGTTGATGAGTTGCTAGCTAAATATTACGGCTGGGAGATTTTAACTGATGATTCATTACATGTAAAACATTTAAAGCCAACTGGCGTTAGTTATAATACAGCATCAAAGTATTTGCAAGGTGAGGCTATGTATAAAATGCGATATGGCTTTGTAATTACATTAATTTCCGCCTTAAAACTAGCTTACAAAAAAGGAAGCTTTTCATTATTTAAAGATTATATGAGTGGATATTTTAAAGCTAAAAACGAAAAAATAGCCTACTTAGTTAACAAGCAAGAAGGTGTATTTATTAGAAATTTACGATGGAAAGGCATGCTTAATAATTCAAATAACAAAATGAAAATTTTTGCTCTCATATTATTTTTAGGTATTGGCTTATTCTTTTTAACGAAAAAGAAGTCCGAACCGGTGGTTATTAAAATAAACGACACATCGGCTAATAAAAATTGTGTTGTTCCAAATGGTGCTAATAGTACTCAGACGCATAGCTGTTCTTATATTAAAGTACGCGCTTATTATATGATTGAGCTTGCAAAAGACAAAGATTAAACACCATTTTTATTTCTATTAGTTATGACACTTTAGATGTTAAAAAATCATAATGTCTTACTCCAATAGTTTTAGATATGAATCAGGAACATCTAATAATTCTTGAAAGCACCAACTGTTGGGGCAATCTTCATTTAACTTAGACGGTTCTGCAATTCTTATTGTTATGATATTGTTCGAGTTTTCTACACCTGAATAAACTTCCCCAACTTCAAAAGTCCTTTCTGTTATCCCAATTACACCGCCAACTATAACAGTAGCAGTATACTCGCTAACAAATTTATATTCAGTATTTTTTTTATCATCATCAGAACTGCAAGACATAAACCCTATAGTTATAATAAAAAAATAAATCAGTTTTCTCATTATTCTTTTTATTAGTAGATGTTAAAAACGCTGTTTAGTTGCGTAAAATTGTATAAACTTATTTTTGAGAGTAAGAGTCCCTCTTTCGATGGAATATACTATTTAAAACTCCAACCTTTATAACTACTTGAAGCTTCTAGTTTATTCTCTATGGAATCTTCTAGTTCAGGAAAAAAGTCTATTCCTGTTAATTCTTCAACCTCATCAACAGACACAACAAAATCGTACAAAGGCTTGTTAGAAGCCTCGTGTGGCATTAAAAACGCAATCATTTTAGTGGTTCCAAAATTGGTATCTATTAACACCTTGTAAAACTGATTTGGAACAGAAACCTGCTCTGTGCCTATAGACTTCATATTACCGTTTAAAACACCTCCGGTAACAACAAAAACACCGTTGTACTTACTTGCCCAATACCTCACTTTTTGCTCCAAACTATTCCAAATTCCGGCATTAAATTGATGTTCTTGCGGACTAATATTACTCGTTAAAAAAGTTTCGTCGTGCGCCGCTTTAGTATAACGTCTGTCTCCAGCAGGACAAAGATGTCCGCGATCGTAACCCGATTTTTTATAGTTTCTCCAGCTTGCCGCACCTGTTTTTATGGCTTTATCAATTTCGAAATAAGGCCGTTTATGATTCGTATTAGATAGATGCGCTTTTTTTAATTCGTATGCCACCCATTCCGCTTGTTCATGTTTCTCGTTATACGATAATGAATAACCATTATGATGCACTATTTGTCCTGTTGTCGAAGTTGGTAAAAAATACTCGTTGGTATCACTTTTAGTTGTTTGACCTTCAGTAATAATTTCGGCTTTTTCTTCTTCACCTAAAAAATACTCATAGCCATAAACAGCCAAAACGATAACCAAAACAACAATGGAAGATAGTGTACGTTTGTTCATTAATTTAAAACAAATTCTAAAGGTTGTCCTATTGAAAAGTTTGGAAAACTAGTTCCTAAAAGCGCAGACATGGTTGGTGCAATATCTGTTATTTCGGTCTTTTTAAAAGTTTCTCCCTTCTTAATTCCTTTTCCGAAAAATAATAAAGGTACGTGGGTATCATAATTTAAGCCACTACCATGTGTAGACCCCACTTTACTATAAGAAATATATGCCGGATCGTTTAATAAAAGGACATCGCCAGATGCTTTTTGGTTAAACCCTTTTTGCATAAGCGCTTCAATACCTTCAACAAAATTTACAGAACCCATGCTTGTTGCAGTATAGGCTTTGTATATATTTTTGTACGTTATTTGCTCGTTTACTATGGCTTCTTGCACATCCTGCAAATTTAAATTTAAGGCTTTAACTTTTTCTCTATTTAAGAAAATTTGGTCGTTGCTTATGTTCTCTAAAATCTCAGTTGTACCGTAAGTCTCAATTAAAAACGCATTAAACTGCTTTTTTCGTTCGTCGTTATTTACGTATCCTGCAGGGATTTTTATAGATTGTAAATAAGATGGCACATCAATAGCTGCATGATCTGCTGTTAAGAAAACAGTATACTCACCTTTGCCTACCTCTTTATCTAGTGCCAGGAATAATCGCTCTAAATCCTTATCTAAACGAATATAAGTGTCCTCAACCTCTTTTGAGTTTACTCCAAATTTATGACCAACATAATCGGTACTTGAAAAGCTAACCGTTAAAACATCGGTAATCTCATCTTCACCTAAAGCTTCACCTTTTATAGCAGCTATGGCAAAATCTGCGACGATACTATTCCCGTAAGGCGTTCCTTTAATAATATCAAAATTTCCATTTTTATCTTTTAAAGCACCTAAGTCATAAGGAAATGTTGCTGTTTCCTTTCCTTTAAAAGTGCCTTCAAAATCATTTAAATCAGAGCCGCTTTCGGTATAAGTTGAAATATCATATAAAGTATTCCATGGTTTTAAATACGATTCAGCAACATTAGAATCGTTAAATTTCTTAACCCACTTAGGTAAGCTATTCATATAAAAAGAACTACTAATAAAGTACCCTTCATCGCTTCCGTTAAACCAATAAGCTGCATTGGCGGTATGACCAGCTGGTAAAATTGCACCTCTATCTTTTATTGAAATACCAATTGTTTTTCCTCGCATTTGTGTAAACAATCTGTTTTCGTCAGCAAATGTTGTTGTTTTCATGCGGTGTGGAGACATTTTACCGGCCTTACTTTCTGTGCCTATAGGATCAACGTTTTCATCACCTGCACAATACACCATTTTTTTTATCTCTCTATCGTAAAAATTATTACCTATAATACCATGATATTTTGGTGTAGTACCCGTATATATAGATGTATGCCCTGGTGCTGTGTAAGTTGGCACATAATTATAATGATTGTTTTTACAATTAAATCCTTCTTCCATCATACGTTTAAAACCACCATCGCCATATTTATTATAAAATCGAGTTAAATAATCGTAACGCATTTGGTCTACAACAATACCAACAACCAATTTCGGATTATCGTTTTGTGCTACCACAGGTACGCTTAATGTAAAAACTAACAAAAAGGAAAAAATATATTTCATTCTAAAATTAAATTTATAAAGCCAAAAATACACATAATTAATCCATCATTATTTTAAATTAAAGTTAAATACCACTAACTTTTTTTTACTTTAGCATTTACAAATTTGTATATGACTTATCTGCATAACATAGGTGCTTACTTTTTAATGATAGTAGAAATGTTTCGTAAACCAACCAAGTGGACGGTAATGAAACAATTAATACTTAAAGATATAGACGATTTAATAATTGGCTCTTTGGGCATTGTTGCGTTTATTTCCTTTTTTGTTGGAGGTGTTGTAACCATACAAACAGCATTAAATATTGACAGCCCTTTAATACCTAAATACCTTGTTGGTTTTGCAACTAGGCAATCTATTATATTAGAATTTGCGCCAACATTTATGTCTATAATTATGGCAGGTAAAGTTGGTTCGTTTATAACATCAAGCATCGGCACCATGCGTGTTACCGAACAAATTGACGCACTAGAAGTTATGGGAATTAACTCCCTTAACTATTTAGTTTTCCCTAAATTTATAGCCTTGCTTTTATATCCTTTTATTATATCCATTGCTATGTTTTTAGGTATTTTAGGAGGAATGGCCGCATGTGTATATGGAGGCTTTAGCTCTTTAGAAGATTACAATGTAGGTATCCAAACAGATTTTGAAACTTTCCATGTCATATATGCATTTATAAAGACTATTGTATTTGCCTTTATATTAGCAACCATCCCATCGTTTCATGGCTATTATATGAAAGGTGGTGCGTTAGAAGTAGGTAAAGCAAGTACAACATCGTTTGTATGGACTAGTGTTGTTATAATTATTTTAAACTATTTCCTAACCCAAATGTTACTAAGCTAATGATAGAAGTTACTAATTTACATAAGTCATTTGGAGACGTTGAAGTTTTAAAAGGTATTAGTACAACTTTTGAAAAAGGCAAAACAAATTTAATTATTGGGCAAAGTGGTTCTGGTAAAACTGTATTTTTAAAGTGCCTATTAGGTTTATTTGACTACGAACAAGGATCGATAGCATATGATGGTAAGGTATTCGCAAAACTTACCGAAGACGAAAAGAGAAATATACGTGCAGAAATAGGCATGGTATTTCAAGGCAGTGCCTTATTCGATTCTATGACTATTGCACAAAATGTCATGTTTCCGCTTAAAATGTTTACAAAGCAAAGTAAAAGCGAAATGGAAGACCGCGTAAACTTTGTTTTAAAGCGCGTTAATCTTGATACTGCACATAATAAAATGCCAAGTGAAGCTTCCGGAGGGATGCAAAAACGTGTTGCTATTGCTCGCGCTATCGTTAACAACCCTAAGTATTTATTTTGTGATGAACCTAACTCGGGTTTAGATCCAAAAACAGCCATAGTTATAGATAACCTTATTCAAGAAATTACAGACGAATATCAAATTACCACAGTAATAAACTCGCATGATATGAACTCGGTTATGGAAATTGGTGAAAAAATTGTTTTCCTAAGAAATGGATTAAAAGCATGGGAAGGATCAAACAAAACCATTTTTAAAACAGATAACGAGGTTGTAACCGATTTTGTTTATTCTTCAAACTTATTTAAAAAAGTACGTAAAATGTACATTGAAGAAAATGAATAACCTATTTTATTCTGGTTTTTCTAAAATTTTACCGATTACATTAGAATCATAATTCAAATAATTATGCCAAGGTCCATATAGCCATAACAGTACCTTATAACCATCATTTGCAACCACTATGGGTCTGATATTTCTATGAGGCGAATCTGTAGTAATTGACTGCCATTTAATGGTTGAAATATCATCATCTACTCCAATTTTCGCGCTGTAAATTTCATGGTTTCCACCTAAATCTTCTCCTGTTGAGGGATTAACGTCTGTAGAAATATAAACATTAGTAGGATCTTCCGGATCAAAAGCAAAGAGCCCTGTATAACTACTTTCTACTTTGTATAAACATTTACCTGCAAATGCAATTTCTCTATCATTCCATTTTTCACCATCCCAAGTAGTAATTCTATACCTATGGTCACTGTCATCTAAATAAAGCGTGTAACCAATATGCGGATTGTTATTTTCGTCTTTTGCCATAGCGCAGGTCCACGCACTATTAGGCACACTTTCATTTACGATTGCTTTCTTTTTAGTATGACTTCCGGTATATAGTTTTTCTGCTTCAGAAGAACGCAAAGGACCTTCATTTAAACTTTTAATTTTAGAACCATCAACATTAAAAAACGCATTATCTTTATATTCAACATAATATAGATTATTTCCAAAAGCTCGCGGATGTGCATCGGTATAAGAAACCCCTATAGTATTTTCGTCTATTTGTAAATATCTAGCATATGGACGTTGAAAACCTTCAACATCGTTAGTTATAAAATGTGTTCTATTGCCCCAAGTTTCACCTTCATCAGTAGAAGTAATAAGCGTTGGATTAAAATTTAACCCATCTCTAAAGAAGTTATAAAGTTTACCTTCATTCTTTAAGTAGTAAAGATTCATATAGGTAACACCCCGTTTATCATCATATTCATGGTTAAACTTTTTTGTAGCGCCCCATTTTGTGTAATCATTCGATGAAGAAATGTTATAATAATGTATTTTTTCACTGGTATGTTTTGCCCACATGGCAAGGATACTTCCGTCTGAACGTCTATGAAGAGCAGGAACATTGTGGTCATCAACTTGAAGCTTTTCATGGAGCACGAGCGTACTATCTTGCTGTTCTGATTTTAAATCAAAAACACCTACACGCACATCACCACTTTGACCACTTAAGCCTCCAATGATTAGTTTTTCATTACTAATAATAACTCTAGGATCTTGATACCAGCACCATCCTCCATCTTCCATAAATGTGGTATGACTGGTTTGCTTATCGATTGGATAAAAAGTATTTAAATATGTATACATTTCTGAACCAGCAGCCAAAAACGCACCAATACCATAAACTTCTGTATAATCTTTAAAACTTTCACCTGGGGCAGCCCCTATAGGTTGTACATAACCTAACATACCGTCTTGATTTACACACTTTTCAAGTGCAGACCACGCTTTAAACAAGATAGGCTCATAAGTTTCTTTATCTAACAAACCATTATTAATACCCCATGCTATTCCGAAGGCAAAAAAAGACGTTCCGCTGGTTTCCAAATTTGGATAATCTTTTACATCCCCCAATAATCCAGCAGACCAAGCACCATCTTCTCTTTGTGTTTTCTTTAACGTTTCAGCAATTTGTTTAAATGTGTTTTCATAAAAATTTCGTCCTTCCCAATCTTTCGGTAAGTCCGGAATCAGTAGTGCTAATCCACCAAATACCCATCCATTTCCTCGAGACCAAAATATTTTTTTTCCGTTCTTTTCTTTTGTATCAAAATAAGATTTATCCCGATAAAAAAGCTGTACTTCTTTATCCCATAATTCATTATAAGTCATATGAAATTGTTTATCCATATACTCTAGATAAGTACTATCTTTCGTAATCTTAGATAACCTAGCCCAAACTGGAGGTGCCATAAATAAAGCATCACACCAATCCCATTGATACTCTTTTCCTTTTTCACTATTTATAATAGAATCGAATGTGGCCTTAGTTGGGCCAATTTTAGCAATGTGTTTTAAACGATTGTTTTGATGAAGATTTAAATAGAACTGCCCTACCGTATGATCGTCTGCATGATAGATTCTTTCATAAAGTCTCCACTTATTTCTATCTCCAAGTTCAACTAGCCAATTGATGTATTTTGGATAACGCGATACTTCACTAAGCTGAAACATCCCAGCATAAAGCACGCCATTTGTCCATTCTAACTCGTGATGTTTATTGCGATTGTGCCATTTTTTTCTGTTCTCAGGCGCAGGTAATGCTCGGTATTTACCCTGCTCTTCAAAAGTTTTTATTTGCCAATTGGCTACTTTTTCAGTAAGTTTAATAACTTCATCTGCGCTAGGAATGGTTGGCACCTCCTTCTGCTTTGTGCAGTTAAAACAAAAGATTATTGCACAAAAATAAAATAAGAGGTTTTTCATATCAGATAGTTAAAAATTAATCAGTTCTTCTTCTTTTTCAATATACCAAGTCAGCTTCAATTTCTGTTCCAACCGTAAACAAGACGAAATATCCAATAAAAATATAATATAACAAAAAAAAGTTGAAAAGTACTACCTTAATGTAAAGCCATAGCAATAATTTACTCGTTTTGTTTTAAAATTTATTTTAAAATCAAAACTCTATATTTAGATTTCCCTATTCTCAGAAATAACAACTTCTGTAGTAACGTTAGTGAGCTGCTTAATGGAATTCTTTCAGATAAAAAAAGATTTTATTTACTTCAGAATTAAAATGTTATTCTGGTTTGTTTGTTTACTTAGCCACGATTTTAATTCTTCTTCCTTTTTAACTTGAATACTGTCTGTTAAATTCGTATTCCATTTTAAACGTACTACAGAAACCGTATCGATATTAATAAAATCTTTAGTTTCTAACATTTTAGAATACCCAAAATATTCTAAATCTATAAACCTCACCTTAGCATCGCGAGACAAACTAGAAAACGGAATGGTATTCGATATTGTTTTCGACTCTAATTGTTTATTTAAGTTGGTAATATTAACCTGTAAACCTTCAATTTGATTCTGTAATCCAGTAATAATTATATCCTTTTGGTCTAAATCGCGTATGGCTCTATCATAAGCATCTGATATTTTATCGATACTTCTATTTTTATTCCCCTGAATTACTAGGCTATAATCTTTTATTTTTTCGTAAGTTTTAATTTCATTTTCCAAATCTGCTATGGTAGCATCTGGCACTTCACCATTAAAATAAAGGGTAATTGTTTTTTCTTCCCAGTTTGGTATATCTTTTTGCAACCATAACTCGTGGTTAGATTTAACCTCGGTTTCCATAAAATTATTATAATCGCCCTCTAAACCAGATTGCGTTATAAAGTTAACAAAGGTCCAAATTGCAGGTGCCATAACCAAAATAGCAATTAAAGAAGCCAACTGTGCAATTCTTTTTCTTTTTTTAGAATTCGCATACCTTAACATTGGGAACCTTAATATTTTTAGCACCAAAAAGGTTGCTAAAGCAATAAAAATAGTATTTATGGTAAACAAATACATGGCTCCAATAAAGTAGTCCCAATTGTGCGCTAATCCATAACCGGCAGTACATAATGGTGGCATTAATGCTGTTGCAATAGCAACACCAAAAATTACCGAGGCAATCGTTCCTTTTTTAGTTCGTGCAATAATTAAGGCAGCACCGCCAAAAAAGGCTATTAAAACATCACGTAAATCGGGTTTAGTACGACCAAAAAGCTCGGTCGTCATAATATCTGCAGTTGGAAAAAATTTAAAAAACAAAAAGGCTGTCATTAAACTTAAAACAATCATTGTTACTAAGTTTATAAGCGATTTTTTAAGCGTATCAATATCGTTTATAGCAATAGATAGGCCAATACCCAAAATAGGCCCCATTAATGGCGAAATTAACATGGCACCAATTACCACAGCTGTAGAGTTTGCGTTTAAACCAATAGAGGCTACAAATATGGAACAAATTAAAATCCAAGCGGTGGCCCCTTTAAAAGGAATATCGCCTTTTATTGCTTGAATCGTGGCATCTCTATCGGTGTCATCTCTGAAATCTAAAAGCTCGCTTAAAAATTTTGAGATACTGGTAAAAAGACCTTGAGCATCCTTTTTTACGTTTTCTTTAGACTGCTCAACGCTCAGTTCCTTTTTTAAAGCTTCTGCCTTTTCCTCTTCTTCAGAGAAATTAAACTTACTCTCTTCACTCATAATTAACCATATTGCTCTCCAAATTTATCTTTTACTTGTTGGAGTGTTTTCTTTATATCTTGTTCTTTAGACTTAGGAAAGATAAGCAAAACTTCTTCTTTATCCACAACAATATAATCTTGTAAGCCATCAATAACAACAATTTTATCTTTTTTTGTTCTTATCATATTTCCCGAAGCATCTTCTGCCAAAGTCCTAGCATTTACTACAGCATTGTTAGCCTCATCCTTATCCAACTTGTCGTATAAACTTCCCCAAGTTCCTAAATCGTTCCAATCAAATTCTGCTGCAATAACATAAACATTGGTAGATTTTTCCATAATAGCATAATCCACAGAAATATTTTCTGCCTTAGGATAATTATCACGAATAAAATCGCCTTCAAATTCGGTATTATACACCGATATGCCATTTTCGAATAGCTCAAACAATTCTGGTTGATTACTTTTAAACGCTTTAACTACGCTCCTTGCGCTCCACATAAAAATACCAGCATTCCATAAAAAATTACCTTGAGAAATAAACTCTTTGGCCGTTTCGTAATCTGGTTTTTCTCTAAATTGATTAACCGATTTTATCGCTTTCGCGGAAGACTTATCAAACTCAATATAACCGTAACCTGTGTTAGGAAAAGTAGGTTGAATTCCTAAAGTCATTAACGCATCATTTTCGGTACAATACTCGAAGGCTTGTTGCACATTACTTGCAAATGTTTTTTCGTCTTCAATCCAGTGATCACTTGGTGCAACAATCATAACCGCATCTGGGTTTTCTTTCTGAATTTTTAACGAGGCGTATAAAATACAAGGCGCTGTGTTACGCATTGCCGGTTCTAATACCACTTGACGCTGCTCAACTTCCGGTAATTGCTCTAAAACTAAATCGTTATATCGCTCGTTTGTTAAAATAAAAATATTTTCCTTCGGAATTAAATCTGCCAAACGATGAAATGTTTTTTGTATAAGCGTATCGCCCGTTCCTAACATATCATGAAACTGCTTTGGAAAATCCTGTGTACTTATTGGCCAAAATCTTGATCCTACTCCTCCGGCCATTAATATGGCATAATAGTTTTTATTCATATTTTAATTTATTAATTCTACTTCTGCATTTGGATTAAAAAGGTATAAACGCCCTGTTTTAATTTCAATGCACTCATAACGTTTAACACGTTTTTCACCCATTTCAAAAACCTTACCATTATAAAGTTTAAAACTTACACCCAAAGGTACTTCAAAAATAAAGGTTTTATTATTGGGTTCGTCAAATTGCTTTAAAGCTAAGGCCAATGGCGCATCTGTATCGCTGGATGCTTTAGGGTTTTTAAAATGTTTTGCCAATAAAGGCAGTAAGGCATCTGGAAATATCTCTGGATTTAAAAATGGTAGCATTAAATGCTGGAATGTTTGTTTCCACTCCAAACCATGCGGTTTTATAAAATTCCCATAAGATTTAAAAGCCTCCAAATGGGCAATTTCATGGATAAGCGTTATTAAAAAGCGATAGGTATTTAAGTTTGAATTTATTGTAATTTGATGCTTGCCATTTGGTAATTTTCTATAATCACCATGCCTTGTCTTACGCTCATTTTTAATTTTAACCAACAAATCGTCCCGTTCTAAAAGATTTAAAACTGGAAGAACTGCATTTGTAGGTATATATTTTTGGAGCTCATTTTGCATTATAGCTAAAATAATGGAATTCCGTAAAAGAAACACTTAGTAACATAGACTTTTATAGAAAAAATTATAATTTAGTAGTTAAGTGCATTTAAATCTTTTGCAATTAAAGATACCTTAAAATATGAACCCGAAAGTTGACAAATATTTAGAACATTTAAAAACTTGGAAATCGGAATTAGAACTTTTAAGAACAATTATAATAAGTTGCGGACTTGCTGAAGATTTTAAATGGCGAAATCCGTGTTACTCTTTTAAAGGTAAAAACATTGTAATAATTGGAGGTTTTAAAGCCTTTTGCTCATTAAGTTTTTTTAAAGGTGCTATACTAAAAGACCCAGAAGGTATCCTAAAGAAACCAGGTCCTAATTCAAGATCAACAAAACTTATTCCGTTTACAAGTACAAAAGAAATTACAGCTTTAGAACCTATATTAAAACGTTACATTTACGAAGCTATCGCAATTGAAGAATCAGGAATACCGGTTAAAATTGATAATACCGATGATTTAAACTATCCGGAAGAATTAAAATCTGTATTTTTAGAAAAGCCGGAATTTGAAACTGCTTTTAAAAAACTAACTAAGGGGAGACAACGTGGCTATATTTTGCATTTTACTGGTGCCAAACAATCCAAAACACGAACTTCAAGAATACTTAAATGTGAATCGCGAATTTTAAAGGGGTTTGGTTTTAATGATTGTACTTGCGGACTATCAAAACGAAAACCAAATTGCGATGGTTCTCACAAACAATTGGAAAACAAATAGCCTTTAACCGACAAAAGCGAATTATAACATTTTTAAAAGATTGTCCATGCTGTTAAATGTCTTTGTAGCTTCTTTACTTAGCGCATTGCCATAATCATGCTCGGTATACCCATAAACATCAAAACCGCCAGCTTTAGCTGCTCTAACTCCGGATAGGCTATCTTCCACCACCAAACAGTCTTTTGGCTTAAACCCCATGGTTTCTGCTGCCCATAGAAATACATCGGGATCTGGTTTCCATTTTTGAATGGCATAGCAACTAAAAATATGGCCTTCAAAAAAAGGAAGTAACCTCGTAAGCTCTAAGTTTAACCGAATTTTATTTTCGGGTCCACTTGATGCTACACAGAACGGTACATTTATGTTTTCAAGAACTGCTTTTATACCTTTTATAGGCTGAATATTTTTTCGGAAGGCTTCAAATGTATTAATACGATAATCTTGTTCAAAATGAATAGGTAATGGTTTTTCAATACGTTGCGAAATATAATTAGTGCAGTATTTAAAAGATTTCCCTTTTAACGAAACCATAGAGGCATCAAGCTCAATGTTAGCTCCTAAGTAATTAGCCATTTCAACCAAAACACCAATAGCAATAGGTTCACTATCAATTAAAACGCCATCGCAATCGAAAATTACACATTTGTATTTGTTCATAAAATCAACGTTTTAATGCAAAATGCCCGGAAAAACTGTTTTCATTATTTAATTTTACGGTGAACCAATAATCAGAATTGGGCGACTTTTCATTATTAAAAGTACCATCCCATCCCATACTATTGGCCGAAATTTGTTTTAAAAATTTCCCATATCTATCATAAATATTAATAATAGCATTTGGATAATTAGAAATCCCTTTAATTTGCCAAGTTTCGTTTATACCATCCCCGTTCGGGGTAAAATATTTAGGATAATCTATTACTGTTACTTCATCAAAATCTTCTCCACAGCCTAATTTATCTCTTACAGAAACCGTATAAACACCACCTTGTATTTTATTAAATCTATTGCTGGATTGATAATTAAAACCGTCAATAGAATATTCAAAATCTCCATCTCCTGAAACAAAGATTTCAATATAATTTTCATCGGACAATTCTTTATATTCTACATCTGTAATAACTGGTAATACTGAGCGTACTAATTCAAAATCAAATTGATTTTCACAATAAATTCCATTTTTATATTCACCAATTATAAGAGAATAATTTCCAGCGTCTACTAAATTCGCTTCAAAAGTATTAGAAATAATGGATCCATCTTGATATCGCCATTTATAAGTATCTAAGTCCGCTTTAACACTCACACTTAAGTAAGGTTCTAAATTGCATAAAAAATAAGATTCATTTATGCCCACCATTGGTAAATCATTTACTATTAAATCAAAACTTGTTTCAGAATAGCATAAATTATTCAACTCATTTTCAACTTTAACTTTAATCCTTTGCGACCACGGTTGCGTATTTTGAAAAGAGATTGGTAAGGGACTTGGTAACACATTCCCACTAGCATCAAAATATATAATCTTTAAACCACCTTGACTACCTATCAATTCAGCCTTAATATTAGAGGTATCAAAATTTGCAAATCCGGTTCCTAAATCGCATCCATAAAGTGGTTGTGGTTTATTAATTTGTGGTTGCGAAGCTGTATTCAACAATAAAGTTGTTTCTGCATAACAGTTAGTTTGCAGATTTGTTACTCTAACTGTTATTGTTTCTTGATTTGTAGTGCTATTTGTAAACGGGTTAGGTAAAGGATTAGGTAATAGATTTCCTGAATCATCAAAATAAGACACTTCCATATTGGCTTGACTACCTAAAACATCCACTTGAATATTTGAAGTATCAAAATATTCTGAAATACCATCGTTATTATCATCGCAACCTATTAAGTCGGCTAAAGAATTTGCAATAGGTAATGGGTTTGCTTTTAGCTTAAACGTGGTTTTATTATTACAATTTGTATCTGTATTAGTTACTAGAATACTAATAACTTCTTCATATGCTACTATATTTTCAACGGCATTTAAAGGGCCATCCACTTTTTGTCCATTTTCAAAATAAAACGCAACCTCTATATTTGTTCTATTAGCTAAAATTTTTTCTTTTACTTTTTCTAAATTAAAGCTAGCAAAACCGCTAGTTTCACTTTCACAAACAATTAAATCTTCAATACTTTCCAAATTTGGTTTTGGCTGTACTATTAAATCAAAACTAGTTTCTGAATAACAGCAAGGATTATTTTGGTGAGCAACTCTTACAGTAATAGTTTCTCTATCCCTAATTGTATTTGTAAACGAATTTGTCATGGTTTCATACTCGTTTCCAGAACCATCAATAAAAGTGACTACTTTATTTGATTGCCCTCTTAAAACCTGTTGTTGAACTGTTGAAAGATTAAATGATGAGGTTATTCCAGAACCATAAGAATCTTCACAGGAGTAAAAATCGTTAATTCCATAAGCCGTTGGAGGTTCCTTCACATCGATAGTTTCCTCCAGCACTTCAACATCTCCGTTTTTCCCCGTAACAGTAGCGGTTATATTATACGTGCCATCTGCCGAAAAATCATGAAAAGGTGATAAATCTGTAGATGTATTGCTCGCACCGGAAGCAGGGTCACCAAAGCCCCAAATTACTGATGCCACATTTGCCTTATCTTGTACACTAAATTCTTTAAGAAATTCTGAACAAATATTACTGATATTCATTCCAAAATTGTTGGTGACATGGTTTACGTTTCCTGTTACATTTATGTAAAAATTTAGGTTAGTCGATGTATAACCTGCAGTGTAACCGTTTCTAATCCACGATACATCATTACCATACTCACTTCCCGCTATAAATGCAACTGAATACCCTGGGCTTCCTAAATGAAATACTTCAACTAGCAATTGTTCAACACCGTTAGGTACTACAATTGGTGTATCAAAATCCAAATTAAAAGTTATTGGATTATATTTGTCACTAGAATAAGGGAGACTCAATTCTTGACTACTACCTATTAAATCTACATCCGAGAATGAAGCTGGAAAATCGTTATGAACCCTATAAAAGTTAAATTGAATTCTAACATCATAAGCGCCTACTGCTGAAAAAGCAACTTGACCATTATTAATTATGTACTCTTCATTATTAGAAATCTCAAAATCTTTTAAACTAAAAACCTTAGAAAAACCTATACCTCCTCCTGTACGACCATACTGATTAATCCAAATAGGACTACCGCAGACATTATGTGTTAACGTTGTATTTGAGCCAACATTGCTTCTTAAATACTTTTCACCTGTAACATTAATATAGAAATTAGCATTAGGTACAGGTAAATTCAGATTATCTGTAGAGACATACGAATAATATTCTCTGCAGCCTATAAACCAAGACTTATCATTATCAAACTCAGTACCTGCAATAAAGACCTTTGCGGAATTTGGATTGTAAAAATCTTTACTTTTCCCTACTACAACTAATATATTTTCTACCTGAGCAGGCACAACAATTGGTCGGTTAAAATCGACTTTAATAATTTCCGGTGAACCGGAAATTTTAGGAACTAATTGATAGCCTCCACTTCCTAGATGTTTTGGATTAGATTCAGGAAATTTAGAATCAATACTAAATATAGAAAAACCAATATACGCTCCATTATCCGCTTTCGTTATAGCAACCTCTGCAGATTTTATAATAAATTGTTCATTTGTTGAAATTCCAAAATCTATAAGCTTAAAAACTCTGGCCCAAGACTCATCGTCTTCACACGAGGGCATACCATTTTCAATAGGAGTTGTTCCTATGTTATGTGATAACCTTATTTGAGAATACCCCGAAGCAAATAAAGCAAACAAAAAAACTACCAAAAGAATATTCCTCATAAAAGCTAAAATAGAAAACTGAACTAAATTATATCTTATTTTAAGTTTAAAGGTTTATAAAAACGTTAAACTAATTAAGGCGTAGAATTAGAAACCTGTAACAGTTTACCATTATAATACTTATTCCCGGTTAATGAAAAATCAAGAATATATTCTGCCATCTCTAAAGCTGTTGTAGGTGCTTGATAGCCAGGAAAGGCTTCTTCCAACATTTCGGTTTGTACAGCGCCTAAAGCTAAAACATTAAATGCTATTCCAGATTCTTTATACTCTTCGGCTAGTAACTCGGTTAAAGTAATTACCGCAGCTTTACTAGAACTATATGCCGCTAACCCAGGAAACTTCATACTACCTTGCACACCGCCCATTGAGCTAATGGTAACAACATGACTATTATTAACCATAAACGGAATTACTTTTCGTGTTAACTCTGCTACTCCAAAAACATTGGTTTTATAAACAGCCTCAAACTCATCCATAGTAATTTCTGCAAACGGTTTATTTAATAAAGCACCAGCGTTATTTATTAAAACATCTACATGCTTCCATTCTTTGGCTATAAAATCTTCAACACGACTATAAGCCTTAGCATCATTCAAGTTAAACGAAAATGCAGTTACATTATCTAATTTCAAGCTTTGAACCGGCTTCTCATTCCGCGAAAGCGCTAAAACTTTATGCCCTGCTTTTGCAAAGAGTTGTACTAGCTCGAAACCAATACCGCGACTTGTTCCTGTTATAATTATATGTTTACTCATTATTCATTTTTATTACTTTGATTGGTGCATTTATCATGCCCTCTAAGGCGGGAACCATTTTATTTATAAAATTTGTCATGTGATTAAAATCCATTTTATCGGCTTCATCATCTACATGATGATAGTATTCAAAATTGGTAAAATCGAAGGTAGAAATAGCGTGTGCAGGCACTTTAAAAGCGTTGTAAAACGGGTAGTTATCCGAGCGTTGAAATAAATTAAATTCCTTTGCCTTTGGAAAAAACCCTATCATTTCGGAACCGCCATAAGTATTAAGTTGCTCTGCTAAATTAGATTTTTCGTATCCAGACATATATGCCATAATTTCGGTTGTTGCTCTTGGCACTCCAATCATTTCGAAATTAATCATGGTATAAAGGTCCATTTGCTTTTCTTTTAAACGTTTTGCTAAATGCTCCGAACCTTTAAGCCCCATTTCTTCGGCGGCATACAACGTGAATAAAACACTACGTTTATTACTTTTGGTTTTTGCAAAGTATTTTGCCCATTCTAAAACGGCAACTGTTCCAGAGGCATCATCGTTAGCACCATTGGCAATAACATCCCCATTCACAGCTTTTGCTGTTCCGATATGATCGTAATGCGCACCTAGAATTACAAACTCATTTTTAAGTTTTGGGTCCATACCTTCTAAATACCCAACCACATTATAACCTGTAATTTTTTCAATATTAAAACTATCGCGATAAGTTTCAAAAAAAGGTTTAATATGATTTGCTTTGAATTGATTTTCAATAAAAACAGCAGCCTTTTCAATGCCTTTAGAGCCTGTGTTTCTACCTTCCAATTCATCTGAAGCTAAATACTCTAGACTCGACTTTATAGTTTCTAGAGAAATAGCGTTAGACACTAGACTACTAGAGTTTGAAACGGATTTACTTATAGATTCCTCTGTAGTTTGCGCTACTGGTTTAATAGCATCGGGGTTGGTTTCGATAATTTTTTTTTGTCCGCCGCAACTTAAAATAAGCGCTGTTACTAAAAGACTAAATATTTTTTTCATGGTGTTTTTATTAAAATTTAAAGATAAAAAAAACCTGTATCAAACTAATGATACAGGTTCTTATATTATAAATTAAAAACTTAATATCTATGCTATCATAGTTACAGGGTTTTCAATAAACGTTTTTAATGTTTGTAAAAATTGTGCTCCCACAGCTCCATCTACTGTTCTGTGATCGCATGCCAATGTAAGCATCATAGTATTACCAACAACTATTTGACCATCTTTAACTACCGGCTTTTGCACAATAGCTCCTACCGATAATATTGCAGAATTTGGCTGGTTAATAATTGATGTAAAACTCTGAATACCAAACATTCCTAAGTTAGAAACCGTAAATGTACTTCCAGACATTTCATCTGGCTTAATTTTTTTGTTTCTAGCTTTACCTGCTAAATCTCTTACCGAAGATCCAATTTGTGTTAAACTTAAAGCATTGGTATGCTTAATTACTGGTACAACTAAACCATCATCTACAGCTACTGCTACACCTACGTGAATATGACTGTGTATTTTAGTTACATTATCACTCCAAGTTGTGTTTACTTGTGGGTGCTTTAATAAAGCCATAGCACAAGCTTTAACAACCATATCATTAAATGACACTTTTGTATCTGGAATGGCATTGATTATTTTACGAGAAGCCATAGCATTATCCATATCGACCTCGATATTTAAGTAGAAATGCGGTGCTGTAAACTTAGATGATCCTAAAGCTTTCGCAATAGCCTTACGCATAGAAGAATTTTTAACTTCTTCTGTTTTTTCTTCTCCCGCTACAGCAAAACTTGTAACAGCAGCAGAACTAGCTGGTGCTGCGGCAGCAGGTTCGTAATTTTCGATATCGCGTTTAACGATACGTCCATTTTCACCTGAACCTTGAACTTTAGTTAAGTTAATCCCTTTATCTTCTGCTAATTTCTTAGCTAATGGAGACACAAACACACGTCCATTATCTGTAACCGGTGTTGGTGCCGGAGCACTTGCTTTTTTAGGAGCGGATGCTGCAGCAGGAGCTGCTTTTGGAGCTTCGGCTTTTGGAGCTTCTTTTGCAGGAGCTGCCGATGCTGAAAAACTAGAAGCCACACCAGAAACATCTGTTCCAGCAGGACCTATTATTGCTAATAGAGCATCTACTTTAGCAGATTCTCCTTCTTGTAATCCTATTTCTAATAACGTACCAGATTGGAAAGATTCAAATTCCATGGTTGCTTTATCTGTTTCAATTTCAGCTAAAATATCGCCTTCTTCAACAGTATCTCCCACTTTCTTTAACCATGTTGCCACAGTTCCTTCTTCCATAGTATCACTTAAACGCGGCATAGTTACTACTATTACACCTTCAGGTAATGCGGCACTTGCAGCAGGAGCCGCAGCTGTTTCTGCAGGAGCTTCTTGAGTAGATTCAGCTTCTACTGTTTCTTCTTTTGCTTCCGCGGAAGCGTTACCATTGCCATTTAAAAGACCTGAAATATCTTCACCTTTATCACCAATTATAGCTAAAAGCTCATCTACCTTTGTAGTTTCGCCCTCTTGAACACCTATATGAAGTAGTGTACCTTCGTTAAAAGATTCGAATTCCATGGTCGCTTTATCGGTTTCGATTTCAGCTAAAATATCTCCTTCTTCTATCTTATCTCCTACTTTTTTTAACCAAGTAGCAACGGTACCTTCTTCCATGGTATCGCTTAAACGGGGCATATTTACAACTATTGCCATATCTTATATTTTGTGTTGAATGAATGGATAATCTTCTTGCTCGTAAACCATATCGTATAGTTGTTGCTTATCTGGGAAAGGCGATTCTTCAGCGAATTTCTCACATTCTGCAACACGTTCTTTTACGCGCTTATCAATTACTTTAATACCGTCTTCTGTAGCATATTTCTTTTCAAGAATAACATCCTTAACTTGCGTAATAGGATCTATTTTCTTGTATTCATTTACTTCATCTTTCGTTCTGTAATGCTGTGCATCGGACATAGAATGTCCTCTATAACGGTATGTTTTTAACTCTAAAAATGTTGGTCCGCCACCTTTACGTGCTCTTGTAATAGCTTCATCGAAAGCTTCGGCAACTTTAATAGGATTCATTCCATCAACAGGCCCACAAGGCATATCGTAGCCTAAACCTAATTTCCATATTTCGGTATGGTTTGCTGTTCTTTCTACTGAAGTTCCCATAGCGTATCCGTTGTTTTCACAAACAAATACTACTGGTAAATTCCATAACATCGCTAAATTAAACGTTTCATGAAGTGACCCTTGACGAGCAGCACCATCACCAAAGCAACAAATTGTTACACCGTCTACACCATGATATTTATCTCCAAAAGCAATACCAGCACCCAAAGGAATTTGACCTCCAACAATACCATGACCACCATAAAATCTAAATTCTTTAGAAAAAATATGCATAGAACCTCCCATACCTTGAGATGTTCCAGTTACTTTCCCAAATAATTCTGCCATAACACGTTTAGGATCAACTCCCATACCTATTGGTTGTACGTGGTTACGATAAGCGGTAATCATTTTATCTTTTGTCAAGTCCATAGCATGTAAAGCACCAGCTAAAACAGCTTCTTGACCATTATACAAATGAAGAAATCCTCTTACTTTTTGTTGAATGTATACTGCGGCAAGTTTATCTTCAAACTTTCTCCAGAATAACATCTCTTCGTACCATTTTAGGTAAACCTCTTTTGTGATTTTTTTCATTGAATACTTTTTGAGTACTATTATTATAATTAGCGGAACACAAAAGTAACACTTTGTGCTGTATTGCAAAAACACAATATGACTAAAATACAAAAAAAATGAAAAAATAGGATTGTAAGCTAATTTAGTTTCACTAATTATTATAATTTACTGATAAAAACTAAAATATCTTAAATACAAAGAGTTAGAGTACTGATTTATCAAACATTAAAGGTAACAAGTTTGCAAGCGAGTTTGATTTAGCAATAGCACCGGTTTCGCCCATAAAATAGATCTCTATTGGAGCGTCTTGTTTTATTTCATATTCGGCTACAGCTTGCCTACATGCGCCACAAGGCGGAATGGGCTTTGTAGTTTTATTAACTTTAGATCCGGCAGTAATTGCCATACGAACTATTTTAGCTTCGGGAAATTGTGACCCTGCATAATAAATAGCTGTACGCTCTGCACACAAACCTGAAGGGTATGAAGCATTTTCTTGATTACTTCCACATACAATCTCGTTATTATCTAAAAGTATGGCGGCACCTACATTAAAGTTGGAATATGGTGCATATGCTTTTTCTCTTGCCTGAACAGCCTTTTCCATAAGGGACAATACGTCTTTAGGAAGTTCTTGTAAGCTATCAAAAACGTATAACGTAGACTCTATTTTTATTTCCTTCATAATCAAATGTATTTAATAAACTACCTCGAGTCAAGCCTACGAGGTAATTAAATTCTAAAAAAGCGAAAACTAAATTCCAAAAACAAAAAACTATTGCCAATTAAGACAATAGTTTTTTAATATAAATTATTTTTAAAAATTCTAGTATTCCAAATATTCTCCAGCACCAAAGTTAAAGGTTAAAGAGAAACGTAATGTGTTTTCTAATGGACTTTGCACTTTAGATGCAGAGAACAAGTAAGATAAGTCAATATTTACCACATTTGCTTTAAACCCAGCTCCCAAAGCTAAAAATTTTCTAGCTCCTTTTTCTTCACTTTCATTAAAATAACCTGTTCTAAATGCAAATGAATCTTGATATACATATTCTGCTCCTAAAGCCCATGTAAACTCTTTTAACTCTTCGCTAAATCCACCTGGTGCATCACCAAAAGACTGAAACATTCCTGATAAAAAGTTTACATCTTGAGATTTTCCTTTATAGATAACGTTATCTGTTTCGCTAATAAAAGTATCTTCATCTTCTTCATAAGTACCGTTACCATTAACATCTTCAAAAACGGTTTCTCTTCCTAATTGTGGAGGTGTTGGTACCAATAATTTTGCGATTTCTGCAGTTACAGATATTTTATTATAATCGTCGAAAATAAAATCGAACCCAGCTCCTATACGTAAATTTGTAGGCTGAAAATTTTCTTCGCCGCCTTCATCATATTTAAATTTTGGTCCAATATTTTGAATAGCAAAACCTGCTCTCCAACGTCCATTAAAATCTGAATAAGCTTCTTCTTCACTTTGGTAATATCCAGAAAGATCTACGCCAAACGTACTTGCAGGTGTAATATCTCCACCAACGCCTTGAATTCTTAAATCTGAACGTAAATAACGCATAAGTACCGACATTGAAAATTGATCGGATAAACGTAACGCGTATGATGCATCTAATGAAAACTCATTTGGTTTTTGCTCTCTTGGTGTATCATCTGGTCCATCAACAAACTCAATGGATCCTAGAGAAAAATATCTTAAACTTGCTGCAAATGCACTACGATCATCTAGACGATTAAAGTATGTAAAATTCCCTAAAAAGATGTCGTTAACTAATTTACTTAAATATGGTGTATAACTTACACCCACACCAGATTTAGCTTCTGAAAAGGCGTATTTTGACGAATTCCATTGTTGTGAAAAAGCATCAACAGAGGTCGCAACACCCATATCTCCCATACCAGCTGCACGAGCATCTGATGCTATAAGTAGAAACGGAATTCCTGTTGTTATTACACTACTAGAATTCTCATATGGTACAACTACGGTTGTTTCTTGTGAATAACCTTTTAAAACAAAAGCAAAGGCTATAAATAGCAATAATCTATTCTTCATGAAATCTTTTTTAGTTTAGCAAATATAATTTTTTTTATAATATGACGAGTTTTTCAATTTTTTCGACCGTTTTGTTCAATAAACTAGAACGTACTTTTAGTTTATAAATATAAACGCCTTTACCTATTTTATCACCAAAATCATCTCTTCCATCCCAAACGATATCTCGCGACAACGAACTTGATGTTTTTATACCTCCAGAAGTTTGCCCATTAAGCGTTCTAATAATTTTCCCGGTAACGGTGAATATCTGTATAGAAACGTCTAAAGGTTCCGAACTATTGTGATTGAACCAAAATTCTGTATAATTTACAAATGGATTTGGGTAATTAAGCACATTATTTATTACTAAACCTTGATCTTTATCGAACACCATAAACTGAATTTCGGAAATAGACGAGTTATTATAAACATCCCAAGCTTTTACTGTTAGCGTATGTAAACCTGGTTCTAAATCTTTAAAAGGAAAACTTACTGTACCTTTAGTATAATCATCCACTTCGGTTTGATAATAATCGTTTAAAATTACAGGGTTTGTTTCATCGCCATCTAAAACACCAACAATATCATGCCCTATACCACTGGCTGTATTAATTCCGTTAGCATCTTCTAATTTTGCTAGTAATGTAGGCGACTCGTTTGTAATTCCGCCAGTAACGAAATTTTCATCATTCATGTATAATGTAACTAAAGGGCCGGTATTATCTTCTGGAGCGTCTTCATTTAAACCACCAATTCTTATTATATTTACACTTGCTCCTGTTCTATCTTCGGATAAGGCTTCATTTTTTGCATAAAAACTTACTTTACCAAACCCAACAGGTATCCCAATATCCTTAGGCACAACAAAATCGAATTCAAATAAACCATTAGTAACCGATGCTTGCCCTCTAAAGATAATTTCTCCTAAGGTCTTAAAGTCCATTATTATCACACCACCACCATCAGAAACACCATCGTTACCTAAGGTTTTTCTATTCACTTCTTTATCGTAAATAGTGGTAGATAATGTACCGTTGTAAGTACTTAATAAATTACCAGAAACATCTGTAACCTCGCCTGCTAACTTAACATAACTTAATCCTTTAAGGGTATCAGTTGCTGTTGCAATAGGCATATCGTTAATTTTAGTAAGCCTAATATTTGGTTTCGGGAATGCCAACTTCATGGCTGGATCACCAATAAAAAACACTAAACTTTTTTGACTATTACCAGTAATTACCGGATCGTTTTTTGCTAATCGTAATGCCTCAGCCATAGTTGGATATTCGTAATCCTCGTAAGTATCGTCATCGCTGTAGGAATATAGATACTGCCCTAATTCTTTATTAAAATTAATACCAAAATTAACAAAAACTTGACGTGTTGTGGTTATTAAACCAATAGCACCGGTTTCTTTATTCCAAAATGTAAATTCTCCAGCGGTTTCTCTAAGAGGATTATCAAATCTAGTAAATTCGCAAGTCACAGTAACAAAGCAATATAGTTTGCAGACATTACGAAGGTCGGTTATATCATTTTTTAAAAAAATACGTTCTTCTGCCAAACCATCTTCTCCTCCATGTCCAAAATAATTTATAACTAAAGCACCATTATCCATAGCACTTACTATTTCGGAGGTTACAACGGGATATCTATCTCCACCAGCTGAGGATTCCTGCTTAAAAGCATCAGAATGAATTTTAATAACATTAACATACGGTTTTTCTTCGGAAACCAAATCGCCAATTTCATCTGTTGTAGCTTGTAAAGTTCCGTTAAGCTTAGAATCATTGTCATCGGACATGACCACAAAATTGTTCCGCCAACTTCCATAAGCCTCCTTAATATAATAAGATTCCACCTTATCTACCATTTCTAACCCTCGTTGCGGCGTATCTGCTAAAATTCTACCAATGGCAATATCTAATTTATCGTTAGAGCTCATGGTACCTTCATTTTCGTCCATCATGCCGTAAAAATCATCAGACACAAAGGATGTCGCTAAACTAAAACTATTGTAAGAATACCAAGAAGGCACAATATTAGTATTACCCGAAACCCTATCCTTATAATCATATGAACCATCACCGAACAGGCATAAATATTTAATTCTATTTTCTGGTGTGCTGGCATTATCATACACATATTTAACCATATTCCTTATAGCACCAATATCTTGATTTCCAGAACTAAACTCATTATAAATCTCATCCAGACCTACCACTTTAACATTTAACCCATATTGGTTTCTATTGATCTGAGCTAAACGCTCTGCTTGATTATACATGTTATTAGGAGTTACAATAACATAATCTATATCTTGAAAAGCACCTTGACTATTTTGAAAAATAGCACCTTTAATATTCTGATTAGCTATAGTAGTTTGCGAATCCGTTTTAGCCTCAAGATAATTGGAAGAAGGCACAGCAACGTAAAATTTTAAAGACCCTAAGGTTGAAGTAAAACTAAATGTAGCATCTCCATTATCATTACTAATTTTTGAAACGTTATAAATATCTGTTACATCCCAAACCTCGGAAAGATTAGACGCATTTGTAATATTATATTGTCCAATTCCTGAAATAGAAGACACTGTTTTATTTTTAAATAGAAACTGATTTCCATCAAAATTTAATGCACGCTTACCTTCTACAGCAATATAATCTAAATAGCCCACAACGCTAGGATTTCCTAGATTATTAAAATCTAATCCTACTTTTATAATGGATGAATCTACATTTAAATTACCAGAATATGTAACACCATTTGCTAGAGTTGGAGACGTTACCCCAGAAATCCCTAAAGTAGACACAGCAGTCCCATTAACACTCACTTTCATTTCACTAGAACTACCAGACGCCGTAGCTACAAGTACCTTCAAACTAATAGGTTCTGAGGTCACTAAACCCGTAAAATCGAATTCGAACTCTTTACTGCTTTCAACATCAAATTTATCACCAAACCAACGTCTACCCATTGAAATAAGGTTATAATCGTCTACCTCATGAAATTGATAATCATCATAAGACTCTATAATCATATCCACACTACCAGTTGGCTG
The DNA here is from genome assembly GCF_046736315.1 of Algibacter sp. AS12. Classification (NCBI taxonomy): domain Bacteria; kingdom Pseudomonadati; phylum Bacteroidota; class Flavobacteriia; order Flavobacteriales; family Flavobacteriaceae; genus Algibacter; species Algibacter sp. AS12. Next base: position 2,427,482 of record NZ_CP151841.1, on the reverse strand, counting down.
ATTAAAACTTTGAATACGTTTGCCGTTACCAGAACTCACATTAATATAATAGTATGTTTTATCGGTATAACAATTAATATGACTCTTTTCGCTAAAATACTCATAGCCGGCAGGTCCTTGTCCGTAGAATAGAATATAATCACTATCATTAAAATCACCATCCTCTTCTCCAACAAATTGTATAGCATTTTCGGGAACATCAAAAGGATAATCTACAGCATTGGCATAAGGAATCATTTCTCCACCATGTCCATATAATTTAATTGTTCTAGGATCTACAGTATTAACATTAATACCTAAAGTCTGCAAAAACCTTTTATTCAACTTAAAGACTCCCGTTGTATCAATATAAAATCGATACCAATCGCCAGAACTTAATACAGAATTAGAAATAGCTTTTGAACTACTAAATTTCGATGAAACCTTGCTATTTAAATTACTTCCTGTCTTATAATTTAATTGAAAGGAAGTAACCTTTTTAAATCTCCCGTTTTCTTCTTTTATAATTGGAGACAATTGTAAACCGATATATTTTTTATCTCTAGCTAAAGAATTTTTTAAACTAAAATTTAACTCGCTAGGAATTTTAGCAACATCTAAACCTTTTAATTCCGATTTAGAAATTGTTGCGTACACTACATTACTAATAGTTACCGATGCTTCATTAATTACGGCATCGGTTTCCCATTGGTGAGTAAACAAAAGGCCTTTATCCAAATCATAGTTAAAGTACTCTGCATCAAACGCAGGTACTTCAATAGCAAAATCAGCTATTGTTAGGATTTGAGTATCACCCCAAGTTATACTATACTTTTTTTGTTGTGCAAACACCACTGTTGAAATCGTCAACAGTAAAATTAAAATAGTCTTCTTCATTGCTAAAATAACGTCGTTAGGCAATTGTTATTATCAATAAAAAATAACAATTTTAAAAACTGATTCAAAAATACAATAATAAATTAGTAAATCGTGCGTTAATAAAACACAAAACTATGGTTAACCAATATTAAATCATCGTTATAATACACAAAAAACAGGACGAAATACGTGGTTTTTTGGTTAAAATGCAAAAAACAGCTTGCGTTATTAGGTTAAATTCTTATATTGCAGCACCAAAATTATTATTAGCTTACTTAAAGGTATGAATATGAAAAAAGTAGTAGCATTCAAGGCTTTGTTAGTTTTAGCGCTAACAGTGGCTTCAACGAGTTGCAAAAAATCTTCGAGTTCAAAAAATAGCTCCAGAGCTACTGGATGGAATATCAACGACAGAGACGGTGGTTTCCAATACAATACAGACTTTAAAGAACAAGAAACCTCACCAGGTTTAGTGTTTGTTGAAGGTGGTACATTTACCAAAGGTCGAGTTCAAGATGATGTTATGCATGATTGGAACAACAGTCCTAATCAACAACATGTTCAATCATTTTACATGGACGAAACCGAGGTTACCAATGCTATGTATATGGAATACTTAGATTGGATTAAACGTGTTTATCCACCATCTGACGAAAATTTCAGAGCAATTTATCATGGTGCTTTACCAGATACATTAGTTTGGAGAAACCGTTTAGGATTCAACGAAGTAATGACGGATAACTATTTACGTCACCCTGGATATGGAGAATACCCTGTTGTTGGTGTAAGCTGGATTCAAGCTGTTGAGTTTGCTAACTGGCGTTCGGACCGTGTTAATGAGTACAACTTAGAAAAAGCTGGATATATTAAACGTGGTGCTAAGATTACAGACGTAGATTCTGAACAAACTTTTAGTACAGATACATATATTAATGCTCCTACATTAACTTACGGTGGTAATGAAGAAATTATAAATGGTGATGGACGTAGTAAGAGAAATTCAAGAACTGATGCTGACGGAAACGAAACTGGCATTTATGCTACTCGTGAAACAGGTATCATTTCTCCAAAATACAGACTTCCAACTGAAACTGAGTGGGAATATGCTGCTTTAGGTTTAAGTGAAATCAGAAGCTACAACCTATACCGTGGACGTAAAAAATATCCATGGGACGGACAGTACACACGTTCTGGAAAACGTAAAATTCGTGGTGACCAAATGGCTAATTTCAAGCAAGGTAAAGGTGATTACGGTGGAATTGCTGGATGGTCTGATGATGGTGCAGATATTACTAACCAAGTAAAATCTTATGATCCAAATGATTTTGGTTTATATGACATGGCTGGAAACGTAGCCGAATGGGTTGCCGATGTTTACAGACCTATTATAGATGATGAGTTTAATGACTTTAACTACTATCGTGGAAACGTTTACACAAAAAATGCATTAAATGAAGACGGTACAGTAAAAATTGTAACTTCTGATGATATCGTTTATGATACTCTTTCAAACGGAAAGGTGATTGCTAGAAATTTGCCAGGTGAAATATTACAAGTTCCTGTTGATGAAAACGAAACATATTTACGTTCAAACTTCGATAAAAGTAACGAAATAAACTTTAGAGATGGTGACAGACGCTCATCTAGAAACTACGAAAGTTTTAATGATGATGAAGGTGTTGATGGTCAAGAAGCTTCTACAACAAGACAAATGTACAATTCACCTAAACACTCTATCACAAGAGATTCATTAGGAAATATTGTTAGAGAATACGATAAAGGAAATAACAGAACATCTTTAATTAATGATGAAGTAAGAGTTTACAAAGGTGGATCTTGGAAAGACAGAGAGTACTGGTTAGATCCAGCACAACGACGTTACTTTCCTCAAGATATGGCAACAGATTACATTGGTTTTAGATGTGCTATGTCTAGAGTTGGATCTAAGAGTAAAGGAAAACAGAAAAAGAAAAACTAAATTTTAGTTTTATAAAATAAAGGAAAAGTCCTAGCGCGAGTTAGGACTTTTTTATTTAAATTTATTTAGATTATTAAAAACACTTTTTTTTGAAACTAGCAGATTTACACACCCTATTTTTAGAATGCAATGCTATATGCACAGATACAAGAAAAATTAAATCGAATGATTTATTTTTCGCTCTAAAAGGCGACAATTTTAACGGTAACAGTTATGCCGATGCTGCTATCAAAAGCGGTGCAAAATTCGCTGTAATTGACGAAGAGCAGTACAACACATCTAGCAAAACAATTCTCGTAGAAGATGTTTTAAAAACTTTACAAGAACTAGCCGCCTTCCATAGGAACTATTTAAAAACACCTATTGTAGCATTAACGGGCAGCAACGGTAAAACAACTACCAAAGAATTAATTAACGCTGTATTATCTAAAAAATATAATACAACAGCTACCATTGGCAACCTAAATAACCACATTGGTGTACCGCTTACGCTCTTATCAATGACTAAAGATACTCAAATTGGTATTGTAGAAATGGGAGCGAATCACTTAAAAGAAATTGAATTTTTATGCGGTATAGCGCATCCTGATTATGGCTACATTACAAATTTCGGGAAAGCACATTTAGAAGGTTTTGGAGGTATTCAAGGGGTTATTGAAGGTAAAAGCGAAATGTATAATTATTTAACTACTAACAAGAAAACCATTTTCGTTAACCTTAGTGATGCCATACAAAAGAAAAAAACAAAAAACACCAATAGATACACGTTTGGAAACAAAACCGAAAATACAGATGTCTCCATAAGTTTTATTGAAGCACAACCTTTTGTAAAATGCTTATATAATACCTTAGAAATTAAAAGCCAGCTTATTGGCGACTACAATTTCAATAATATAGCAGCAGCTATTACTATAGGACACTTCTTTAAAGTTGAAGATTTAGATCTAAAAGATGCTATTGAAAACTATATACCTTCAAACAACCGTTCGCAAATAATAAACCAAGGCTCAAATAAAATAATTTTAGATGCTTATAACGCTAACCCAACAAGCATGCAAGCAGCTTTATTAAATTTCGAAAAACAAGATGGTAAAAAAATAGCTATTCTTGGTGATATGTTTGAACTTGGAAACTCCGCTATTGAAGAACATCAAACCATTGCTAATTTAGCGCAATCGCTTGATATAGATCAAATTTTATTTATTGGAGAAAACTTTAATCGCGCTAAGACCAACACTACAAAAACCATACAATTTCAATCATTTAACACCTTTACAGAAGCGTTTAATATAAAATCTATAGAAGACTCTACCATTTTAATAAAAGGTTCCAGAGGCATGGCGTTAGAGCGTACATTAAAATTCTTACTATAAAGTAAAAGTGCCAGTTTGAAAATTCCAAACTGACACTTTATTTAATATAATTCTCCCTAAGAACTAATTAATAGCACTGTAAAGATGCATATTAAATTAGTACTGCACAATACTCAATTTGAGTAGTAAAATTTTTAAATAAGGTTTCTGTTCATTTTAAGCATACCTATAAGTTCTCCGGTTGAAGAAATATTTAATTTTCTTAAAATATTTCTTCTATGCGTATCAACTGTATTTGCTGTAATACCGAGACTTTCCCCTATCGTTTTACTCGAATAATTCAAAATTAAAAGTCTTATAATATCGCGTTCTCTGTTACTAATACAGTCAGATAATAATTTTTGAGAAAAATTATTAAAATAAATAGTTTCATATTCGTTATTAGCATTCAATAATTTGGCCGAAGCACAAATCTGCATTTCAATTTGATGAGACAACACCGTATAATGCGCTAACCCAATAATAGGCTTATTGTCGCTATCGAATTCCAGTGGCGTGGTATTCTGAATTACATTTACATAATTATCATTAGCGTCTCTAAATCGATAATTCCATGTATAACTAGCTCTCATTCTATCTTCAATAGATATTTCTTTTAATGTAAACTTCATTAACTCATTTAGAGCACTAAGCCAGATTTCTAGATCGTCTGGATGAATTCTGCTCCAAAAGTATCGCATACCTAATGATTTAAGATCGTTATTATCTATACCCAAACAGGCTTTCATATTCTTACTTATGTACTCGAAGGATAGATTTTGCGTATTGGTAATACAGAAAAACGTTGAACTATACGGTAAATAAACATCTAGCTCTATTATTTTCTCAATATGCTTTTCTAAAGTTGGATTATCGTGAGATTTAAATATTTCCTTATAGGCATGTTTAATATTTAGCGTATCCATAGGTAGAGAGATTTGCTTAAAAGTAAAAAAAAACTTCAAAACCAATTGAGTTATACCTTATAAAAAATTAAGAAGACTAAAGTTTTATATTATTATATAGTAATAAGTGATAAAAAAAAGAGAATCACAATAAACCAGAAGTATCATTAAAAATCAAATAGAAATCTTAATAGCTGTGTACGCGATGAAATTCGAACCCTAATCATTTAATAAATGCTCAAGTAATACCCTTTATTATAGTAAATATATGCGGAGTTTCATTCCGGAAGAAATAGAAATAAAAAATCCTGATAATTACTTATCAGGATTTTTCTGTGGGCGCGAAGGGATTCGAACCCCTGACCCCTTGGGTGTAAACCAAGTGCTCTGAACCAACTGAGCTACGCGCCCGATCTTTAAAAAGCTACATGCCTTTGTTATCGGTGTGCAAATATAAACTAGTTTTTAACATTGCAAAAACTTTTTTTAAAAAATTTTCAAATAATTTCTGCAACAACAAAAGTACTGCCACCAACAAAAATAAAATCTTCTATTTTTGCAGCTTTTAAAGCAAACTTATAAGCTTCATTAACAGAACCATAAGCTTCGCCATTCAAACCATACTCCGCCATTCTCTGTTTTAAAACCTCTGCACTTAATCCGCGAGAAATATTTGGTTTACAAAAGTAATACGTTGCATTTTTTGGTAATAAATCTACAATGGTACTTAAATCTTTATCATTTACCACTCCGAAAACGACATGCAAAGAATCGAAAACCTCATTTTTAAGCTGATTCATAACATAAATTAAACCTTCTTTATTATGACCGGTATCGCAAACCACCTTTGGACTCGTATTTAAAATTTGCCAACGCCCAAGCAATCCTGTATTATTGACAACACGAAGTAAACCTTCTTTTAAATTTTTATTTGTTATTCGATACCCGATGCTTTGAAGCTCTTTTACAGATTGAATAACCGTTTTTATATTTTTTGCTTGATAACTTCCTATTAAATCAGATTTTAAAACCTCAACTTCCACCTGATCTGCAAATACAATTTTAGATTGATGTTTTTGCGCTAAGTCTTTAAAAACTTGCTCTGTTTCTTGTTGTGTCTCTCCAATTACCACAGGAACATTTTTTTTAATAATACCTCCTTTTTCAAAAGCGATAGCTTCTAAGGTATTTCCTAAAAACTGTGTATGATCTAAACCTATGTTTGTAATTACAGAAACTTCGGGTGTAATGACATTAGTAGAATCTAATCGGCCTCCTAAACCAACCTCAACAATAGCAATATCTACATTTTCTTGCGAAAAATAATCGAATGCCATACCAACAGTCATTTCAAAAAAAGACAAACAGTTAGCCTCGAAAAAAGCTTTATTTAGTTTTATAAAATCGACAACAAATTGCTCGCTAACCTCCTTACCATTTATTTTAATACGCTCTCTAAAATCCTTTAAATGCGGAGAAGTATACAAACCAACCTTGTACCCTGATTCTTGAAGAACAGATGCTAACATGTGACTAGTAGAGCCTTTTCCATTAGTTCCGGCTACATGAACAGACTTAAAGTTATCGTGTGGATTATTTAGGTGATTTATAAGCAAAACCGTGTTGGATAAATCTACCTTATAGGCAGACGCTCCCTGGCGTTGATACATTGGAAGTTGAGAAAACATCCAATTAAGTGTATCTTGATATGTCATGTACTTACTGGCTTAATTTGAAATTCACACTAACAAAACCAACTTGACGCGTTGGTGCTTTAACATCTGATGGCCATTTATGAGACATGGCTATTTTTTTTGCAGGCTCTAATAAACATGGTGCCGTATTAGTTGTACCTCTTTGCCCTGGTTCGGCAGATACTACATTACCACTTTGATTTACAATAATTTTAACTATTACCATCCCAGACTCATTACAATCTTGTTGTAATCTTTTAAAAGATGCTTTACCTCTACCATTTAATCCGTAACCTACGCCTCCACTTCCTGTACCTTGACCTCCAAAGTAACTTGGTGCATAAGGATCTCCGTCTAACTGACCTTTATCTCCTGGCTTATTATCATTTCCTTCGCTTCCACTTTCGGAACCTTCAGATTTACTTACACCTCCAATTAAAGCATCTAGCTTTTTCTTTTTCTCTTCTTGTTCGCGCTTTTCTTTTGCAATTCTATCGGCTTCAGCTTTTGCTTTGGCATCTGCAACTGCTTTTGCTTTTGCTTCAGCCTTTGCCTTAGCATCTTCAATGGCTTTAGCTTTTGCATCGGCTTCCTTCTGCTTTTTAATAGCAATATCCTCTGCATTTTCTTGGGTAAGCACTTCTTCTTTAATTTCGGAAGTTTTTGCAGGAGCCGCAGGTTCTGGTTCTGCCTTAGAGATATCGGGTTGTGGCGGCTCTGGAATATCTAATGGCTCGGACTTTACAGGTTTTAAAGGCTGTACATTGCCCATGCCTGTACTTGAATTACCAAAATTAACAGCTACACCGTACTCTTCTGGCGGATCCATATATTTTGTTCCAACCACAAAAAGTAACAACACAATTATAATCGCTATTAGAGCGGTTAATTTAGCAGAATTCTTTTCATGTTTGGTTTTAAGCATTTTATTTATGGTTTTACAGCCAATACAACTTTAAACTTATTTCTATTAGCAATATCCATTACTTTAACCACGTTTTTTACAGGAACAGACTCCTCTGCCCTAAGTACAATTGTTGGTTGGTCTTGAGATGATAATGCTGCTAACAGCTCGTTCTCTAAAACACTTTCGCCAACACGTTTTTGGTCTATATAATAGGTTAAATCTTTTTTTATACTAACTGCTACAGATTTTTTGTTTTCTGTTTTACCACTTGCTTTTGGCAATAAAATATCGATAGCATTTGTGGTGACTAAAGTTGAAGCAATCATAAAAAAGATAAGTAATAGAAACACAATATCCGTCATGGACGACATATTGAATTCTAGTGTAACCTTATTTCTTCCTCTAAAGTTCATACTATGTAGGTTCGTTTAGGTGATCTAAAAACTCTAATGAATTGGCTTCCATTTGATATACCACTTTATCTGTTTTAACTACCAGATGATTGTAAGCCATATAAGCCACAATACCTACTATTAAACCAGCAACAGTTGTTGTCATTGCAGTATATAATCCACTTGCAAGAACGTCCATTTGAATAGTTCCTCCTGCATTGGCTAATTCGAATATGGCTAATATCATTCCAACTACGGTACCAAGGAACCCAATCATTGGGGCTGCACCAGAAATAGTTGCTAAAACACTAACGTTTTTTTCTAGACCGTAAATTTCTAAACGACCCGCGTTTTCTAGCGCTGTATTAATATCGGCTAATGGTTTACCTATTCTAGTAATACCTTTACCAATTAATCGAGATACTGGTGTATTTTGTTGGGCACATAGCATTTGTGCTGAATCTATTTTACCGTTACTAACATGGTCCTTAATTTGATTCATAAAATTAGAATCGACTTGAGACGCTGCTTTTATAGCAAAAATACGTTCGAAATAAATATAAATAGCCGCTATAAGTAATAGAAATAAAATGGCTATTATAAGTTGTCCTGCAAGACCACCACTGCTTATTAATTCTATTATTGATAGTGTTTTTTCAACAGGTTCGCCATCGATAACTACCTCTGAAGCGTCTTGAGTATTTTGTAATAATGTACTTAGCATATAATAATAATTTATTGCAAATGTATAACGTTTGGTTTCCTATTAAAGTATAAAGAAACTTTACTAATTATTTGATAGTTGTTGGGTTTGCGCTAGGGATTCCAATGAAAAGCCCACAGCACCTCTTTTTTGAGGTGCGAGGACTTGTAATGTAAAGCCCGACCCTCGTGGTAGCGCCCAAATATTTTTTATTCTAAAATAAAGTTCTAGTAAACATAAATGCTACTGCACCTACTATAAAACCAATAAATGCTAACCAAGCTATCTTTTTTAAGTACCAGAAAAAGTCAATTTTTTCCATTCCCATAGCAACAACACCTGCTGCAGAACCTATAATTAACATACTTCCTCCTGTACCTGCAGAGTAGGCTATAAAGTGCCATAACTCATTATCTATTGGCTCATGGAACATACCTAAACTTGCCGCTACTAATGGCACGTTATCGATAACTGCAGAACCTACACCTAATAATAAAACCACTAAATCTGATACGCCTGTATGACCTTCCATGTGTAGCTCTGTACCTAACATTGGCATTGAATCTTGCAATGAACCTGCAAAATTGAATAGAATACCTAAAGACTCTAGCGCTGCTACAGCCATTAAAATACCTAAGAAGAATAATATACTTGGTAATTCGATTTTAGATAATGAATGGTGTACAGGACTGTGGTGTGCGTGCGCATCACTTTCTTCTGAATTAAACTCGGTTAAACTAAATTTAGAGCTACTATAAATCTCTGCAAAAATAGCTACAACACCTAATGATAACATCATACCAACATAAGGAGGTAAATGTGTAATTACTTTAAATATTGGAACAAAAATAATAGCACCTAAACCTAAGTATAGCATTCTGCCACTAAATCTTGATTTCTTTTTTTCTACAACTTCTTCAACATCTAAATCGCCTTTAAACGCTGGTAAAAATGACGCGATAAATGTTGGTACTGCCATACATAAAAATGATGGTAATAATAAATAACCAATTAAATGTCCTGTGGTTACTTTTTTACCAATCCAAAGCATAGTTGTAGTTACATCCCCTATTGGAGACCAAGCACCACCCGCATTTGCTGCGATTATAATTAATCCAGCATACCAAATACGCACGCTTCTGTCTTTTACTATTTTTTGCAGAATAGAAATTAATACAATAGTAGCCGTAAGGTTATCAATAATAGCTGATAAGATGAAGGCTAATATGGCAAAAATCCAAAGTATTTTACTTTTTTTCTTAGTTTTTATGAAGTCTTTAATTGTTGAGAAACCATCAAAATAATCGATAATCTCTACAATAGTCATTGCTCCTAAAAGAAAGACTAAAATCTCTGAAGTTTTACCTAAGTGATGCAATAATGTTTCTTCCATTAAATGCATTTTTTCCTCACTAGCTAAACTCCCAAAATTTTCCATTAAGGAATGGTTTCCAGAATCGAACCATTGGGCAAACCCATCGATTCCTAAAGCAACTAATGCCCAACAAATAGCCATCATGACTAATGCCGGAATGAGTTTGTCGATTTTAATACTATGTTCTAAAGTTATGGCTAAATAACCCATAACAAATACTAAGATAATTGCTGCTTCCATATATTACTGTTAATTAATTAGATTAGTTGATTTAGTGCAATTTGAAATGCGGTAGCACTAATTTCCGTTTTTGATGTATTACTATTATAAACTTGTTGTATTGCTTCTTTTATTCTGTTTGATGTATCATTAAAAATAGCCTCGTCTGTCATTTGTACTTTTCGCTCCATAAAATAGGCAAAAACTCTTGCCATACCACAGTTTGAAATAAAATCTGGAATTAAACTCACTTTATAATCGGTGTGTTCCATAATAGGTCCAAAGAAAATCTCTTTATCTGCAAAAGGTACATTTGCGCCACAAGATATAACTTCTAATCCACTATCTATCATTTCGTCTATTTGATGAATAGTAATAAGTCTTGACGCTGCACAAGGTGCGAATATTTCGGTTTTTAACGACCATATTTCTTTATTAATTTCCTCAAAAGGAATTAAATTACTGGCAACCAAAGTGTTTCCTTTTTTTGCTAAAAACAGTTCGGTTATTTCCTCGAAGGTAAAACCTTTTTCATTTATTAATCCGCCTGCAATATCTATAATTCCAACAATTTTAGCACCCATTTGCGACAAATAAAATGCTGCTGCTGCTCCAACATTACCAAAACCTTGAATTACGGCTCGCTTTCCTTTTATAGATCCACCGTAAACATTATAGTATTGTTTAACTGCCACAGCCACACCAAAACCAGTAATCATATCAGCAACAGTATATTTTCTAGCTACACTAGGTGAATACATTGGGTTTTCAATAACTTTTATAACGCCTTGACGCAGTTGCCCTATTCTATTTATTTTATCAGCTTCCGTTGGTTTAAAATGTCCATTAAAAACACCTTCTTGCGGATGCCAAACGCCACTTGCTTCGGTAATAGGAATAACTTCGTGGATTTCGTCCACGTTTAAATCGCCACCTGTACCGTAATAACTTTTAAGTAAAGGCGAAACAACAGCATACCAACGCTCTAAAACACCTTTTTTTCTAGGGTCGTTAGGATCAAAATTAATTCCCGATTTTGCGCCACCAATGGCAGGACCAGAAACCGTAAATTTAATTTCCATTGTTTTTGCTAAAGATAAAACTTCGTTCATATCTAGACCTTTGCGCATTCGCGTACCACCGCCTGCCGCTCCGCCTCGTAGTGAGTTAATAACTACCCAGCCTTCTGCTTCGGTTTCAGAATCTTTCCAATTAAAGATTATTTCTGGTGATTTATTTTCGTATTTTTTTAGTAATTTTTTCATTTATTTTTATTTAGCATATTCATATATACAGTTTTCTTGTTTAGAACCGGAAGTTGTATGTAGAGTAGCTATAATTGATTCATAAAAAAATGATTAAAAAAAATAATATAACAAATATAAAAAACTAAAAATCCTTTAAGATTAATTTTGTATTATTTTTAAGGAAGAAATATTTTACCCGAACTATGGTTTTTCATAGCGCCAGTAACGCTGTTTAAACAATTCACTTCATTTCTAAGTTTTAATATGCCTAAAAATGCAAAAATAAGCGCTTCTTTAAACTCTACTAATTCTGGTTCTGGTATTATAATATCGACTTGTTTATTCAGCTTTATTTTAGAAATAATGTAATCATTATAAGCACCGCCTCCGGTAACCAAAACTTTAGAATCTTTTTTTAACACCCGAGCAATTTGATGTGCAATATGATTGGAAAATGTTTTTAAAACATCCTTTTCCTCTAGCTTTGCTGCATCCAAAAGCGGGAAAATATTTTTATTAACCCACTCTAAACCCAAAGACTTTGGTGGTTTTGCTTTGTAAAATTCTAAAGCATTTAATAAGTTCCCTAAGGCTAACAATTCACTTCCAGAAGCTGCTATTTGGCCACCATCATCGTAATCGAAACCCAATTGTTTGGCATATTTATTAAGCACAATATTAACCGGACAAATATCGTAAGCAATACGCGCCCCATCTAACTCCATCGATATATTAGCAAAACCACCTAAATTTAAACAATAATCGTATTGCACGAATAATAATTGATCTCCAATGGGTACCAAAGGTGCTCCTTGACCTCCAAGCTCTACATCTTGTACTCTAAAATCGCAAACTACAGTTTCTTTTAAAATATCTGCTAGAACAGGCAGATTACCAATTTGATAGGTTAATTTATGTTCTGGCTGATGTAAGGCTGTATGTCCATGCGAGCAAACAGCATCAATAGTTCTTATTTGGTGTTTCGTTATAAAGTTTTGTATAACCACGCCTAAATATGCTGTATAATCAATATCAATACTTTTTAATTCGTCTAAAGACTTACTAATTAAATCTTTCAATACTGTGTACCAATACGATGAATACGCTACCGTTTCAGCATTTAAAATTTTAAAATCCCAACCATCATTATAACTAAAAGTAGCATATACCAAGTCTATACCATCTAATGATGTACCAGACATCACACCAATTACATTATATTCATCCTTTATCATAGAAGGTAAAAATAATCATCTTAAATAAATATATAAAAGAATATACAGCCGAAATTGAGTTAATAATTTTCAAGTATTCATAATAAAAAAACTATATTTACAAACAATTTTTACAAAAACAACACTTTAATTACGAAATATGGATTTTAGTCTTTCAGAAGAACATATAATGATTCGCGATGCAGCTCGCGATTTTGCAAAAACAGAATTACTACCCGGAGTTATAGAACGCGACAACAAACAGGAATTTCCGCAAGAACTCGTTAAAAAAATGGGCGATTTAGGCTTTCTAGGTATTATGGTAGATCCAAAATACGGCGGTAGCGGAATGGACGCTATATCATATGTTCTTATTATGGAAGAATTATCTAAAATAGACGCCTCGGCATCTGTAATTGTTTCTGTAAATAACTCTTTAGTTTGTTACGGCTTAGAAGCCTACGGAAACGAAGAGCAAAAACAAAAATACTTAACAAAATTAGCAACCGGCGAGTTTGTTGGTGCATTTTGCCTAAGCGAGCCCGAAGCAGGAAGCGACGCCACATCGCAACGCACAACCGCTATCGATAAAGGCGATCATTATATATTAAATGGCACAAAAAACTGGATAACAAACGGTGGTCGTGCCGATGTTTACTTGGTTATTGCACAAACCGATAGAGACAAAGGCTCTCACGGTATAAACGCTTTTATAGTAGAACAAGGTACAAAAGGATTCGATATTGGTCCGAAAGAGGACAAATTAGGAATTCGCGGCAGCGACACCCACACCCTTCAATTTAACGATGTAAAAGTGCCTAAAGAAAATAGAATTGGTGCCAACGGCTCAGGTTTCCGTTTCGCCATGAAAACACTTTCTGGAGGCCGAATTGGTATAGCAGCACAAGCCTTAGGCATTGCTTCTGGCGCCTATGAGTTAGCATTAAAATACTCTAAAGAGCGTAAAGCCTTTGGTACCGAAATTTGCAACCACCAAGCCATAGCCTTTAAATTAGCCGACATGTATACCGATATTGAAGCGGCACGCATGATGGTAATGAAAGCCGCTTGGGATAAAGACCAAGGCATGAATTACGACAAATCTAGCGCCATGGCAAAACTATACGCCTCAAAAGTCGCCATGGAACACACAGTAGAAGCCGTACAAATACATGGAGGCAACGGATTTGTAAAAGAATACCATGTAGAGCGCCTTATGCGCGATGCTAAAATTACACAGATATACGAGGGCACTTCAGAAATTCAAAAAATAGTAATTTCACGAAGCCTAATAAAAGAGTAACCCCTACATAAACCAAAATCATTAAAATCGCCAAAAAATATAAATCATATTTTTTGGCGATTTTTGTTAAGTTACCGCAAACCTTCCGACTTAATAAATTAGATTTCTATCTTTAGGCAAAAATATTTTATGAGCAAAACATATTACGACCCCGCAGACCTTAGGAAATTTGGAAAAATAACCGAATGGAATGAAGAATTAGGAAACAAATTTTTCGAATATTACGGTAAAGTTTTCGAGGACGGTGCACTTACCGCTCGCGAAAAATCGCTAATCGCATTAGCCGTAGCCCACACCGAGCAATGTCCCTATTGCATAGACGCTTACACCAAAGACGGCCTGCAACGCGGCGTTACCAAAGAAGAAATGATGGAAGCCATACACGTAGGCGCAGCCATAAAAAGTGGAGCAACCTTAGTACATGGTGTTCAAATGATGAATAAAGTAAACAAATTAGACGGGTAGATTATTTTTGGCGCTACCACAAGGGTCGGGCTTTCACTACTCGCTCCCTTCCGTTGGTCGGGGAGCTCAAACAAACCGTTCAATCCCTAGCGCAACTATCAACCAAGTGCTGTTTTTAAAAAGGAAACAGTATCTTAATTTATAAAAAGTATTAATGGCAACAAAGTCCCTAAAAAAACGCGAAAGCGACTTAGCAAATAGCAACAGGCAGTTGGATATACTATCTAACGGTATATTTAAAAACGGAGAATTACCAACCTTTAAAGATAAAATTTCCGAGACTAGCCAATTTCCGCTTAAAGCGAAAAAACTAGAAATTCTGCAAATAAATGTAGGCTACATGTGTAATCAAGTTTGCGATCACTGCCATGTCGATGCAGGTCCAGACCGTAAAGAAATCATGACTCGCGATACCATGCGCCAATGTTTAGAGGTTATAAAAAACACAGGCGCACACACCTTAGATTTAACAGGTGGAGCCCCAGAAATGAATCCAGATTTCCGTTGGTTTGTCGAGGAGGCAGCCAAAGCAGGCATTACAGATTTTATTGTACGTTCCAACCTCACAATAATTCGTGCCAATAAAAAATATTACGATTTACCAGAGTTTTTCAAAAAGCACAATGTACATGTAGTAAGTTCTATGCCACACTGGACTCGCGGAAAAACCGATAAACAACGTGGCGATGGTGTTTTCGATAAATCTATAAGAGCCTTACAAGATTTAAATGCCATTGGATATGGTATGCCAGATAGCAAACTCAAACTCGATTTAGTTTACAACCCTTCAGGTGCCTTTTTACCGGGCGACCAAGCTGCCATGGAAAAAGATTTCAAAAAAGCATTACTAGAAGATTTCGATATTAGGTTCCACAATCTTTTTGCCATTACCAATTTACCAATAGCTCGTTTTTTAGACTATTTAATAGCCTCAGAAAACTACGAAGACTACATGTATTCACTAGTTGAAGCCTATAATCCTTCGGCAGTAAAAAACGTTATGTGCACCAATACCCTATCCATTAGTTGGGATGGTTATTTATTCGATTGCGATTTTAATCAAATGTTAGACTTACCTGTAAATAGTAAAGCCAAACACATTTCAGAATATAACGAAGAACTATTAGAAGGACGAAACATTGTAATTTCGCAACACTGCTACGGTTGTACTGCTGGCGCTGGTAGTAGCTGCCAAGGTGTAGTCGCATAATATAAAAACAAAACCCATATTTAATATTGAGTAACAATACAGCCATATTAATTTTTGCTAATTCTGCCGAAAAGGAGATTGTTTCAAAATCTTTTTCGTCAAAGCAGTTGTTCGAGACTTTAAATGCTCAGACCATAAAAATTGCAAAAAAAACAGGTTTAGCATATTTTGTATACTCAGAATATGAGCAAGTTGGGTTTTCATTTGGAGAGCGATTTATAAACGCTATTCAATCGGTTTACAATAAAGGCTTCAATCAAGTTATTACCATAGGTAACGACACGCCGCATTTAACAACAACGCATCTATTAAAAACAGTTGAAAAACTGGAAACAAATTCTATTGTTTTAGGTCCTTCAACCGATGGTGGTTTCTATTTAATGGGGCTTAAAAAAGCTTTTTTTAATAAAAATATATTCTTAAAACTACCTTGGCAAACTTCGGGCTTAAACAGAAGTATTTCTACAATTTCAGCTTCAAAAAGCATCGCTATTTGCTATTTAGAGGTATTAACAGATATCGATACAGCATCAGATATCCAAATGGTATTAAATAGTTTTAAAGCTATAGCAACAACCATAAAGTCTATATTACTTCAATCGATATTTGTTGTAAATCCTTTTTCTACTTATCTGAACTTAGCGTTTAAAGACTTCATATTACACTTTCATTTTAATAAAGGATCACCAGTATTGCTTCACCTTTAGTATTTCTCCTTTACAATTTAAAAACTTTTAAAGGCAAAACAAATTACGTTTTCCCTAAACATTTAAAATGAAGCACATTATACAATTCTGTATGATGCTTGCCATAATTGGCAGTAGTCATGCACAAAAAACTATTACGGGTCGTGTAACCGACGCCTCAACCAATACCCCCATTGCCTTTGTAAATATTCAAAACGACACAAATGGCACAATCACCAATGAAAATGGCGATTACCAAATAGATTTATCCTTAAAAACCAACACACTAACATTTTCTTACTTAGGTTACAAAACGCAGACTATTACTATTAGTAACCAAACCATAATAAATGTTGCATTACAAGAAGATGCGTCGGCCTTGGGAGAAATAGTTATAACCGCTTTAGGTTTAAAGCGAGATTCTAAAGAGTTAGGCTATGCTGTACAAGCCATAAATTCTGAGAACTTAACCCAAGTAAAAACCATTAATTTCTTAGACAACCTTCAAGGAAAATTAGCTGGAGTTACTGTTACTCAAGGCGCAACAGGTGTTGGGTCGTCCTCAAAAATAACTATTAGAGGCGAATCTTCATTTTCAAATAACAACCCACTTTTTGTGGTAGATGGTATTCCCATTAACAACGAAACCGTTTTTAATTATACCAATGAGGCCGCAGCAGGTTTTCAAGAAATAGATTTTGGTAACGGAGCCATGGCCGTTAACCCTGACGATATCGAATCGGTTACCGTTTTAAAAGGCGCAAACGCCGCAGCACTTTATGGCACCAGAGCATCAAACGGTGTTATAGTAATAAAAACCAAAGATGGAAGTGATAAAAAAGGTTTTAGCGTTAGTATAAATACAGCCATCACTATCGATTCTGCTTTTAAACTACCTGAGTTTCAAAATACATTTGGCCAAGGGCAATCTGGACAGTTTGAATATGTAGACGGTTTAGGCGGAGGAACTAGCGATAACATTTCCTACTCTTGGGGTCCACGATTAGATGTTGGCAATTTAATTCCACAATTTGATAGCCCTGTACAACTAACCGACGGTAGTTTTGTAAGAGGTGGAGACACCGCCTTATACAACGGCTTACCTATTACGGCAACCCCTTTTAACTCCAACCCAAATAATTTAAAAGATTTTTACAGAACAGGAGTTACTACAACCAACAACGTAGCCATTTCAAATGGTTTTGAATCTGGAAATTACAGATTATCGTTCACCGATTTAAGAAGCGAATCCATTATTCCGGGTGTAAATTTAAACAGACAAACCATTGCGGCTAAACTTAATTTTAGACCTTCAAACAAAACAGAGATAAACACATCTTTTAATTACGTAAACTCCAATAGCGACAACAGACCATCAAATGGTTATGGTAGCGAAAATGTAAATTACTCGCTAGTGGCATGGGGACCGCGTTCTTTAAATATTAATAGTTTAAAAAATTATTGGCAACCTGGTCTTGAAGGCTTACAGCAATATTCGTTTAACTATACGTTTTTTGACAACCCGTATTTTATTCTTTTAGAAAACAGAAATGCTTTTAATCGCGACAGACTATTTGGAAACATCGCTTTAAAACAGGATGTAACCAATCATTTAAGTATATCGCTACGAACAGGAATGGATTACAGCAGCGAAACTCGCAAACTACAACGAAATTATAGTAGTAACCGATTTAAAAATGGTGCTTATGCAGAGCATGATGTTTTATACCGCGAAGTAAACACCGATGTTTTAATTAATTACCAAAATACATTTCAAAATGTTTCGGTAGATTTCTCTTTTGGTGGTAATCGTTTAAATCAAACCGCTTCAACAAAACAATCGCAAACCGTAAACTTAGCACAACCCGGTATTTTTAGTTTAAACAATGCCGCATCGCCTATAGAAGTATTTCAGTTTGAAAGCAAAAAACGCATCAATTCATTTTATGGCGTTGCAAAACTAGGCTATAAAGACTATTTATTTTTGGACGTAACGGGCAGAAACGATTGGTCTAGTGCTCTAGCAACACCTTTTTCGGTTAGCGGCACCTCGTTTTTCTACCCTTCGGCTTCGGCAAGTTTCATTTTATCGAAAGCTACCAATTTACCAAGGGCGTTTTCTTTTGCAAAATTGCGTGCTAGTATAGCACAAGTTGGAAACGACACGAGCGCCTACCAAACTTCTGGAGCGTTTGTTTCGCAAACCACCTTTAATGGTGAGGCCACCTTTAGCTACCAAAACTTTATACCCAACACCAACTTAAAACCAGAACAGACTACTAGTTATGAGATTGGTGCCGATTTACGTTTTTTTAAAGACCGCTTAAATTTTGATATCACTTATTACAATGCAACTACTAAAGATCAAATTATTTCGCTACCTGTTGCCATAGCTTCTGGTTACAACCAACAAGTAGTAAATGGTGGCGAGGTAAACACAAAAGGTGTAGAATTGATATTAGGAATAATCCCAATTCAAAACAAAAACTTTAAATGGCATACCACTTTTAATTTTGCAAGTAACAGATCGACAATTACCGATTTACCCCAAAACGACGGGCGCTTAACTTTAGCGTTTAGCCGAATTTATGATAGCGCAAACCAAACGGTATGGTTTCAAGTTGAAGAAGGCGGGCGCATAGGAGATTTATATGGTACTGGTTATTTAAAAAACGAAAACAATGAATTTATTGTTGATGATAATGGTCGATTTATTGCTGATAACACCCTAAAGAAAATAGGGAATTACAACCCCGATTTCACTTTAGGATGGAACAATAATTTTAGCCACAAAAACTGGCATTTAAATTTACTTTTCGATTGGCGACAAGGCGGCGAAATAGTATCTAGAACACGAGCATTAGGAAACGTTGGTGGCCAATTGGCTGAAACGGCATATAGACCAGAAGAAGGTATTATTGCGCAAGGCTTTAACCAAACTACTGGATTACCTAACACGGTGGCCGTAACCGCAGAGAGTTATTACCGCCAGTTTTACGATAGAAACCATGAAGAAAACAATATGTACGATGCTTCTTTTTTAAAGCTTCGACAATTTGCTATTGGCTATAATTTCAAATTGAACGATGGCTTTTTAGGATTAAAAAACGGTGCCGATTTAAGTTTTTCTATAACCGGAAACAATCTTTTTGCCATTACCGAAAACCCGCATTTTGATCCCGAACAAATCGCTGTACAAGGCAATGGGTTTGTTAGCGGTGTTGAGGATTTAAGTTATGCCACATCACGAAGTTTTGGCTTTAAAGCAGGTATAAATTTTTAAAGAATAAACATGAAAAACTATATATACATCTTAACAATCTTAACACTTTTTACTGCATTTAGCTGTACAAAAGACTTCGAGACTATAAATACAAACCCTAATGCACCAGTAGCCGTACAACCTAGTTTGTTACTCAGACAGGTCATTTATAATTTTGGTGAAGAAATGAGTTATGAAGGCTTTGTGGCTGGCGATTTACTAGCACAACATCGAACGGCTTTAGATTTTAATTTATTTGATAGACATGCTTTAAAATCACCGCAACTTGGTGGAAATCCATGGCCTATATTTTATACCAACCTGAGAGATAACGACATTATTTTAAAGCAATCGCAAACCACTGAAGCTTTTAAAGTATATGAAGGTTCTGCTTTAATTTTAAAAGCATACCTCACAGCAAACTTAACAGATTTGTATGGTGACGTCCCGTATTTTAAAGCCTTTAACGGTGTAAGCGGCACAGTAACTCCAAAATACGATTCGCAAGAATCTATATACCTTAACCATGGTGGCATTGTAGATAATCTAGACCAAGGTATTTTAGCTATTACCAACTACAAAGATGCTATAGCTTTGGAAGGCGACATTTTATTTAATGGCGATTTACAAGCATGGATTCGTTTTGCCAATGCACTAAAAATTAAAAGTTTGCTTAGAATTTCAGATAAAATAGAAGTTTCAGAAGATTTACAAGCACTGTTTGATGCAGACAATTACATAAAAACAAACGCTCAAAATGCAGTTTTCGACTTTACAAATTCAGACCCAAATAGTTTTAGATTAGCGCAATTAAGAATTGGGGACTTTAACAATTTCGTGCTTTCTGAAACTATGGAAGACATTCTTGTTGACTTGGAAGACCCTAGAATAAACACCTTTTTCAAACCTTCTTCTAATGCAACATCCAACGCATTTAACGGCTTACTAAATGGCATTGATGCCACATCAACATCTGTAACACTAGGTAATTATTCTTTAGCAGGCAGCATGTTTAGAGAAGACACCTCAACCTTAGACGCGAATTTTATAACCGCTTGGGAAGTCTATTTTGCCTTAGCCGAAGCGGCCGAAAAGAATTTAATTACAGCCAATGCAGAGCAACTTTACAACAAAGGTGTTGCTTTAGCTTTCGAATATTGGAACACAGCTTTACCAACCAACTATTTAACAGGCAATGCCGCTTTTAATGCACCAAATACAACACCATTAGAACAAATAATAACGCAAAAATGGATTGCAAATATTATTAACGGTTACGAAGGCTGGACGGAATACAGACGCACTGGATTCCCTGCTCTAAAACCTATTGCGGCAAGTTTAAACAACAATTTAATTCCGGTAAGAATGCCATACCCCGAAGAGGAAGCCACATTAAATACCGAAAATTATAATGAAGCGGCAAACGCAACAAATAACAACAGCATAAATAGTCCTGTATGGTGGAATAAATAAAATTGCAATGGAAACAATTACAATTCAATGGCTATTAATTATCGTATCGAGTTTGATACTGTTTTTTATTTCGCCATTTGCAAAATCTACGAATCAATTCTTCAGAGCTACTAAAGTTAAAAAGTCTCCGAACACACTCGTGCTAACAGGGAGTCTTATCATTTCTTGGATTTTTGCCAAAAGCATTACCAATGCCGCAAACCTAGGGTTAGACTATGGTATTGTTGGTGGCGTAGCCTATGCCGGTTACTACTTATCTTTTGCAGTTGCTGGTTCAATAATTTATAAATTACGAACCAAAGGCGGTTTTACAAGTATCCACGAGTTCTTAACTACTAAGTTTGGAAAAGGCGCCATGGCCTTATTTTCTATATTAATAGCCATACGGTTGTTTAACGAGGTTTGGAGTAACACCATGGTTATAGGCAGCTACTTTGGCGAAACAGGTAGTAAACCTTATTACTGGTCTATTATTTTATTCACAGTCTTAACTTTAGCTTACGCTATTAAAGGCGGATTAAGCAGTTCTATTTTTACCGACATTATTCAAATGGGGTTATTCTCAATCCTATTAATTATTATTTTAAGTACTATTTTTTCAGTTGACAATTTCGGAGCTCACGAAGTTATATCCTCAGGAACATGGAGCTTTGAGCTTGGTTTAAACTTATTTTTTGCAGCTGTAATTCAATCGTTTAGCTACCCGTTTCACGATCCGGTCCTAACCGATAGAGCATTTATTAGCACACCCAAAGTAACTCGAAAAAGTTTTCTTCTTGCTAGTGTATTGGGTGCTATTTGTATCATTCTTTTTTCTTTTATTGGCATATACGCCCAAACGCAAGGTTTAAAAGGACAAGCTGCTGTAGAGGTAGGTAAAGCGTTTGGCGTCGTTATTTTACTAGCTATTAATTTCATTATGATAACCTCGGCAGCATCAACCTTAGACTCTACCTTTTCGTCATTTTCAAAATTATTATCTGTCGATTTAAACCTAGGCAAAAATTTAACTTTTGGCAGAGCCTCAATGGTTGCCATTGCCATATTAGGAACCCTTCCTGTTTTTTTAAATGCCGAAATACTATCGGCTACCACAATTTCAGGAACTATGGTTATTGGCTTAACTCCTGTTTTTATGTTTTGGAATATTAAGGTTCCAAAGATTAGTTTTTATTTAAGTATTATTTGTGGAATAGTTTTTGGGTTTGTTTTAGTGTTTAAACTATTTCCAGAAGCACTCATTTTCACAAAAGGAAAATATGCCGATTTACTATGGGTAAATGCTTGGGGTATTTTAAGTTGTATCATTTTATATTTAGCACCCAAATGGATAAAAAAATAGAACATCTAGGACGGTTATCTGGCAAAACACTGCTATTTGGTGGCGTTTATAGCAACTTGCAAGCCTTAGAAGCTTTAAAGCAAGTGGCAGAAGTCGAAAACATTAGTCCAGAAAACTGTATATGTACGGGAGATATTGTTGGTTACTGTGCCCAACCAGAAGAAACCGTTCAATTATTTAAAATTTGGAACCCTAGAAGTATAGCTGGTAACGTAGAAATTCAATTAAGCGAAGGGGCAGAAGATTGCGGATGCGATTTTAAAAAAGGCTCTAGATGCGACGGGTTTTCACAACAATGGTACTCATACGCTCAAAGCTTACTATCACAAGATTCTTTGGCTTTTTTAAAACAATTACCAGACCACCTTACTTTTAATTACGCAGGCAAAAAAGTAATGGTTGTTCATGGTTCGTATTTTAACACCTCCGAATTTATTTTTAAATCGACACCCTGGGAAACCAAGGCTATAAATTTCAATGTAGACCAAAGCGAAGTTATTATAGCTGGCCATTGCGGATTGCCATTTAACGATTTACAAAACAACAAACTATGGTTAAATCCTGGCGTTATTGGTATGCCTGCAAACGATGGTAATCAAACCGTTTGGTATGCTATTTTAGACGATTCAACAGGCAAATTAGAATACAAACACCATACGCTAAACTATAATTACAGATTAACTAATACATTAATGCAAAACGGCTTGCTTCCGGAAGAATATGCTAGAACCATAGTAACTGGTATTTGGGATAATACCGAAATTTTACCAGCCGTAGAAAGTGGATTGCAAGGATTCGGAATAAATCTGTAATTTTATTAAATATTTTAAGACTAAAAAACACATGAAAAACACCATTTTATTTTTAGTATTACTATGTAGCAGTCCTTTATTTGCGCAAAAATCAATTGATAAGTTACTAGCAAAATACAATGATAATAGCGTGCCCTATATCACACCTCAAGAACTAGCAATGCCTAAAACAGAAGTGGTTTTATTGGATTCTAGAGAATTAAAAGAATATAAAACCAGTCATTTAAAAAATGCTATTCATGTAGGGTACGATCACTTTAAAATACATAAAGTTGAAACACTAATACCAGATAAAAACGCAGAAATAGTCGTGTATTGCTCAGTTGGTATTCGATCAGAATCTATTGGAGATAGCCTTAAAAAAGCTGGATATTCTAATGTAAAAAATCTTTATGGTGGTATTTTCGAATGGAAAAGCAACAACTTCCCTGTTTACAACGCCATTGAAAAGGAGACAGACAGTATCCATACCTTTAATAAAGTTTGGAGCAAATGGCTAAAAAAAGGCATAAAAGTTTATGAATAAAGAATTAGTAATTGTTTTTGTGAAAAACATAAAATTAGGCAAGGTAAAAACAAGGCTTGCCAAAACTATTGGCAACCAAGGCGCTTTCGATGTTTATACAGAATTGGTTAGTGTAACCGAAAATGCGACGCAAAAACTAAAGGCCAATAAACGCATTTATTTTTCCGAATCTATTGTAGAAAACCAATGGAATTCCCATCAAAAATTTGTTCAAGAAGGCGCAGATTTAGGCGAACGCATGAAAAACGCATTTATAAAAGGCTTTCAAGATGGCTACAATCGTATTGTTTTAATTGGTTCAGATTTACCAGACATTACAGCAAACCATATTAACAAAGGACTCGAAGCCTTAACAGAACACGACGTTGTTTTTGGACCAGCCGAAGATGGTGGCTATTATCTAGTTGGCCTATCCAGAGCACACCATTTTATTTTTAATAATAAACCGTGGAGCCAAACACATTTACTGCAAGAAACCTTAAACGAAATAAAGGAAAAACAAGTAACATTTACTACCTTAGATACTTTAAACGACATTGATAATTTTGAAGATTTAATAGCTTCAGAATTTTATCAAACTAACACAGAATTACAAGAAAAAATCAAACAACTACAAGGTTAAAAAAATGCTTTCAAATTAAGAAAACCAAGCAAATGCATAGGTTTTCGGTTTTTAAACATTTTATTTAAAAAATTAAACATGATGCAATTTATAGAAGAAACAGTAGAGTACTTAATAGATAAAGGATTCGATAAACCAGAAATAGGCATTATCTTAGGCACCGGTTTAGGAGAACTAATTAACGATGTCGAAATAATAAAAGAGGCAAGCTATAACCACATTCCTAATTTCCCAACAGCCACAGTCGAGTTTCATAAAGGTAAACTTATATACGGTATAATGGGTGGTAAAAAAGTAATAGTTATGCAAGGGCGCTTTCACCTTTACGAAGGCTATTCGCTACAAGATGTCACCTACCCTGTTCGCGTTATGGAAAAACTAGGTATTCACACCTTATTAGTTTCAAATGCATCTGGCGCCATAAACCTCAACTTTAAAAAAGGCGAATTAATGCTTATTGACGACCATATAAATCTTCAAGGCAGCTCGCCACTTGCTTTTAAAGGCGTAGAGCTTTTAGGTGAGCGTTTCGCAGATATGAGCGCGCCTTACAATGCCGCTATAAATACTAAATTCAAATCCATTGCAGCCCAACATGATATAACATTGCACGAAGGCGTATACGCTAGTGTTGTAGGACCTCAACTAGAAACTAGAGCCGAATATCGCATGTTAAAAATTATAGGTGCAGATGCTGTTGGCATGAGCACAGTTCCAGAAATTATAGTTGCCAATCATTTAAATTTAAAAGCAGCCGCGGTTTCTGTGTTAACAGACGAGTGCGATCCTGACAACCTAGCACCCGTAGATATTGCCGAAATTATAGCCATGGCCGAAAAAGCAGAACCTAATATGGTTACACTTTTTAAAGAATTGATAATTAGTTTATAACGTTTGGGCGTTACCGCAAGGGTCGCGCTTTCCATTATATCTTTTTTTGCCACTTATAAAAGCAAAAAAAGGATGCCACTACAATCGCTAACGCACCGTAGAACTAGTAAATATAATTAGTATTCAAATAAGGCCCTTTAGGTTTAAAAAACCTGAAGGGTTCAAACTCCAAACCCATGGAAACCTATATAGCACTCATAAAAAAATCCTATTCTGGCTATTGGAACTACCTAAAATATGAATTATTAGACCTTAACCATTGGGATAATTATTTTTATGGATTAATTGTTATATCCATTGCCGTATGGTTACTAGAAATTATTTTCCCTTGGCGAAAAAACCAATCTATTTTTAGAAAAGATTTTTGGTTGGATACCTTTTACATGTTTTTCAACTTCTTTCTTTTAAACCTTATTATATTAATTGCACTGTCTAACACCGTTGCTCATTTTTTTAATTCGTTATTAGAAAGTATCGGGTTATCACTAAAAAGTTTTCAGCTTTTTGATGTCGATAATTTACCCAAATGGCTCGGTTTACTGGTATTCTTTGTGGTTTCAGATTTTGTACAATGGAATACACATAGACTTTTACATAGATTCCCGTTTTTATGGAATTTCCATAAAGTACACCACTCTGTTAAAGAAATGGGGTTTGCTGCGCACCTAAGATACCATTGGATGGAACCTGTTGTTTATAAATCCCTTCTTTACATTCCTATTGCTATTATTGGTAATTACAATGCTAACGATGTGGCAATCGTTTACTTTTTTGCCATTACCGTTGGACATTTAAACCATGCCAATTTAGGGTGGGATTACGGCATTTTTAAATACATTTTTAATAACCCGAAAATGCATATCTGGCACCATGTAAAAACCTTACCCAATCATGTTAGGTTTGGTGTTAATTACGGACTAACCTTAAGCATTTGGGATTATTTATTTAAAACAAAATACATCCCTCACAATGGAAAGGATATTGAACTTGGGTTTCCGGGCGACGAACATTTCCCAAAGGACTTTATAAAACAAGAACTTTACCCCATTTTCTCAAAAAAATCGGAATCTGATTCCGATGGTTAAAACACTCTAAATGAAACACCTATTAGTTATTACAGTAGTTCTGCTGTTATTGGCTTGCGCTGGAACAAAAAATATTACCGAGCAGCCTATTGCAAAAACTCCGCCCATAGAAAAAACAGAACATGTGGTTACAGAACAAACCACACCTGCTGAATCTACCACAAAAACACCTAAAACCAAAGTGCCAGAACCTACAAATAACATAGAACAAGAAACGCCGGAAGTAGCAGTAAGCACCTTTAATCATAACGACTGGGATAGTTTACTACAAAAACATGTTACAGCTCAAGGAAACGTAAATTATAAAGGCTTTAAAACAGACAGAAAAGCCCTTACAACATACATTACAAAACTAGGTAACCATTTACCAGATAACACTTGGTTAAAAGAAGAGAAACTAGCCTATTGGATTAATGCTTACAATGCCTTAACGGTCGATTTAATTCTGCGTCATTACCCAATAAAAAGCATAAAGGACATAAATGCCCCTTGGGACCAACGGTTCTGGAAATTAGGGAATAAATGGTATAATCTTAATGAAATTGAACATGATATTTTGAGAAAAATGGACGACCCTAGAATTCATTTTGCCATTGTATGTGCTTCTTTTTCGTGCCCTAAATTACAAAACGAAGCCTTTACGAGTCAAACCATAAACAATCAATTAAATTTGGCAACTAAAGCGTTTTTAAATGATCCTTCTCGTAATGACATTTCAGAAAATAGCATTAAAATATCAAAGATTTTTCAGTGGTTTTCAAAGGATTTTAAACAACATGGCAGTTTAATAGATTTTCTAAACAGGTATTCTGCTATTACCATTTCCGCGAAAGCGAAAAAAAGTTATAAAGATTATAATTGGGACTTAAATGAATAAAACTGAATCTAGTATTTTTTCGTAAGCATTACCATGATAAGCATTATTATTCCAACCTTAAACGAAGAAGCCCAAATTGGCAAATTACTAGAGCATTTACTAGCAAATTCATCAGCTACAATAACTAGAGAAATTATTATTGTTGATGGTGGCAGTAAAGATAATACAAAACGCATTGTTCAAGATTTCTCAAACTTCACGAAAACCTCAAACAAAAAGGCCTTTAATTATATTGACAACTCGGTTATAGACAAAAAAACCATAACCGACGAAAAAACAGAAACTTACATCCTGCTTTTAAATTCTGAAAAAGGCAGAGCAAAACAAATGAATTTAGGTGCAAAAATGGCATCGGGAGATATTCTGTACTTTTTACATGCCGATTCGTTTCCTCCTAAAAATTTCGACCGACATATTTTAAATCAAGTAAAAAAAGGTAATGAAGCAGGCTGTTTTAGGATGCAATTCGATAGCTCGCATTGGTGGTTGCGTTTAGCTAGTTGGTTTACAAAATTTAATTGGCGAGCATGCAGAGGTGGTGACCAAAGCCAATTTATAACAAAATCGTTATTTAAGGCTATTGGACAATTTGATGAGAACTATTGTATTTATGAAGACAATATTTTAATAAATGAATTGTACGCCAGAAAACAATTTGTGGTGATAAATAAAAAACTTAAATCGTCGGCAAGAATGTATAGAAAACACGGCGTTTGGAAACTGCAATATTTCTATTGGAACATCTATTTAAAAAAATGGCTTGGTGCCAATGCCGATGATATTTATAGCTATTATAAGAAAAACATTGGTTAGTTTTTACTTATTTCTACCCTTTTCATTTGGATATAATCCTGGTAAATTATCACTCTGAAAGACTTCTTTTGTATTCACATTAACGGCAGCTATTTTTCCAGTAAAAGCTGCACCTGTGTCTATATTCCAAACGTTTGCAGCGTTCATAGGCAAATCGCAATCAAAATTAGTGGTAGGTGTATGGCCAATAAAAATTTCTTTATAATGTTTTAATCTATTTGGGTAAATATTAGAGTCTTTATCAATACTTTTATCTAAGGTTAACGCCATTTCCCATAAGGTTCTATCAAAATACAAGGTGTTTTTAAAAACCTCTCTAGTTACGCCATGCATCGATGTAAATCCGGCATGTAAAAACAACCTGTTTTCATCATCTAAATGGTACAGTGGCATGCTTTCAAACAACTCCAAATGTGCTTTCTTATCTACATCAGAAAATCCCTGATAACTCTCGGCAGTCTCCTTACCCCCGTGCATATACCAAGTGGCGTTTACTTTCCCGCTTCGCAACCACTCTTCACACCAAACATCATGATTACCTTTTATAAAAATGCACTTTATTTTTTGAGAAAGCTCTATTAAAAACTGAATAACCTGTGCCGATTCGCTCCAGCCATCAACATAATCGCCAACAAAGATTAATGTATCTTCATCCGTAACTTCAATTTTATTTAATACTTGAATTAAAGCTTTTAATCCACCATGAATATCTCCAATTGCAAAAATGCGCATACCTTTTTTTTAGCAAATTTAGAAGAATCCTTTAAAACCTCTTAACAATTACATTAAATTTAGATTAAAAATAGAATTTTACAACTTTTTGCAAGATTAGAGCAACAATATATAGTTGGACTTTAAGTATCTTTAGTGAAATTAAACTAAAAACACACAACAACATTGAAAATTAAAAAAGTACTTGTAGCCAATCGCGGCGAAATTGCGATTAGAATTTTTAGAGCTTGCACAGAAATTAATATAAAAACCGTTGGAATATACACTTTTGAAGACCGGTATTCATTGCATAGATACAAGGCAGACGAATCGTACCAAATTGGTGAAGATAACGAACCTTTAAAACCCTATTTAAATATTGCTGCGCTTATAAAAGTAGCCTTAGCCAATAATGTTGATGCGATACATCCTGGATATGGATTTTTATCGGAAAATGCAGATTTTGCTCAAGCTTGCGAGGATAGTGGTATAATTTTTATTGGACCTAAAGTATCTGTTTTAAAGTCTTTAGGCGATAAAATTACTGCTAAACAAGTCGCTGTAGATAATAACATTCCTATTATACAAAGTAACGTAGAGCCTTTAACAGATATTAAAGTTGCCATTTCGGAAGCTAAAAAAATCGGCTACCCTATTATGCTTAAAGCAGCTTCTGGTGGTGGTGGTCGTGGTATGCGCGTTATAAGAAAGGAAGAGGAATTAAAAGGCGCTTTTAACGAAAGTAAGCGTGAAGCCTTAAATGCTTTTGGCGACGACACCGTTTTTTTAGAGAAATTTGTTGAAAACCCTAAGCATATTGAAATTCAAATAGTTGCAGATAGCCATGGAAATATGGTCCATTTATTTGAGCGCGATTGCTCTGTGCAAAGACGTTACCAAAAAGTAATTGAATTTGCGCCATCTTTTGGACTAAGCCAAGACACTAAGCAACACTTATACGACTACGCTATTAAAATATGTAAAGCCGTAAATTATAATAATATTGGTACTGTTGAGTTTTTGGTAGATGACGATGATTCTATATACTTTATTGAAGTAAACCCAAGGGTGCAAGTGGAGCACACCGTTACAGAGGTTGTAACTAATATCGATTTAATAAAAACACAATTATATATTGCTGGTGGTTATAAACTGGCCGACGAGGAAATTAAAATTGCAAGTCAAGACTCTATTTCAATGAGTGGTTTTGCTCTGCAATGCCGTATTACAACCGAGGATCCTCAAAATGATTTTAAACCCGACTACGGGACTGTTTCGGCTTACCGAAGTGCCTCTGGATTTGGAATTAGGTTAGATGCCGGTAGTATTTATCAAGGCGCTACAATTTCGCCATTTTTCGATTCTATGTTAGTAAAGGTTACTGCTCATGGCAGAACCCTTGATGGCGCGAGTAGAAAAATTCGTCGTGCTTTAGCAGAGTTTAGAATTAGAGGCGTAAAAACTAACATGCCTTTTCTTGATAATATTTTAAAACACAATACTTTTAGAGAAGGCAAGGTTACCGTAAACTTTATAAAATCTAATCCTGATTTATTTATTTTTAAAGCACCTAGAAATAGAGCGACAAAATTAATTACCTATTTAGGTGATGTTATTGTAAACGGAAATGCGGATGTTAAAAAGGTTGATCCTTCTAAAACATTTGTAAAACCTAAAGTACCAAAATTTGATCCCGATGCCCAATACCCTGAAGGCACAAAAGATTTACTAACAAAACTAGGCCCTGAAAAATTTTCGCAATGGTTATTAAATGAAAAGAAAGTTCATTTTACCGATACCACCATGCGCGATGCGCACCAAAGTTTATTGGCTACCAGAATGCGTACTTACGATATGCTAAAAGTTGCCGAAGGTTACGCAAAAAACCATCCCGATATATTTAGTATGGAAGTTTGGGGAGGCGCTACATTTGATGTTTGCTTACGTTTTTTACAAGAAAACCCTTGGGAAAGACTTCGTGCACTGCGTAAAGCAATGCCGAATGTATTATTACAAATGCTAATTCGAGGCTCAAACGGTGTTGGATACAAGGCATATTCCGATAATTTAATTGGTGAATTTGTTGAACAATCTTGGGAAAACGGTGTTGATGTGTTTAGAATTTTCGATTCCTTAAACTGGATGAAATCTCTTGGCCCTTGTATTGAGCATGTAAGAACACGAACAGGTGGTTTAGCAGAAGGGTCTATATGTTATACAAACGATATTTTAAATCCAGAAAACACAAAATACAATTTAAAATATTACGTTAACCTAGCTAAAGAAATTGAAGGTGCAGGTGCACATATTTTAGGTGTAAAAGATATGGCAGGTTTATTAAAACCTTATGCTGCTTACGAGCTTATTTCGGCTCTAAAATCGGAATTAAAAATTCCAATTCATTTACATACGCACGATACCTCATCCATTCAATCGGCAAGCTACTTAAAAGCTATTGAGGCTGGTGTAGATGTGGTTGATGTGGCTCTTGGTGGTTTATCTGGATTAACATCGCAACCTAATTTTAATTCGGTTGTAGAGATGATGAAATTTCAAGATCGCGCGAGTAGTATTAATATGGATTCATTAAACGAATATTCAAATTACTGGGAAGCTGTTAGAGAATATTATTACCCTTTTGAATCGGGCTTAAAATCTGGTTCTGGCGAGGTTTTTAAACATGAAATTCCTGGTGGACAATATTCCAACCTAAAACCACAAGCACGTGGCTTAGGACTAGAAGATCGTTTTCATGAAATTACAGCCATGTACAGCAAAGTAAATGCGCTTTTTGGAGATATTGTAAAGGTAACTCCAAGCTCCAAAGTGGTTGGCGATATGGCCCAATATTTAGTAAGTAATAATTTAACCGTTGAAGATGTTATAGAGCGTGGTGATAGTATTTCGTTCCCGCAGTCGGTAGTCGATTTCTTTAAGGGCGATTTAGGTCAGCCCGTTGGAGGATTCCCTAAAGCGTTGCAAAAGCTTATTTTAAAAGACCAAGCGCCATATACGGATAGACCAAATGCACATATTCCGCCATTAGATATTGATGCTGAATATAAAGCGTTTAAAAAAATATTTGAACACGATTTAAGTAGAACCATCGATTTTACTGATTTCTTATCGTACCAATTATACCCTAAAGTGTTTACCGATGCCTTTAACAAGCATTTAAAATATGACAACCTTATGAATTTGCCAACTAAGAATTTCTTTTATGGCATGGAAGTAGGCGAGGAAATCATAATGGAATTAGATAAAGGTAAAACACTATTAGTGACTTTAGACTCTATTGGAAAACCGAATACCGACGGTATGGTTACGGTTTATTTTAAAGTAAACGGACAAGGTAGAAGTGTAGAGATTAAAGATACTTCAATTAAGATTGATAAGGTTGAAAATGTAAAAGCTGATAAAACAGAAGACAACCAAATAGGTGCGCCTTTGCAAGGTATGTTATCTACAATTTTAGTAAAACGCGGTGAAAAGGTTGTAAAAAACCAACCGCTATTTATTATTGAAGCCATGAAAATGGAGACTACCATTACCGCTGCTACAGATGCTACAGTTAAGAAAATTGTTTTAAAAACTGGATTTATGGTTAATTCTGAAGACTTGGTTGTTGTTTTAGAATAACTAACAAAAGCCTTATTTTATAAGTATTATTAGAGCTTGTTGAAAACAAATTCATGTTTTTAGCAAGCTCTAAAAATATTGTCCAATTCCAAACACAAAACCTTTAGTTGCATTTTTGGATATTCCATGGCCGTAATCGATTCTAAAAATAGCGTTATATATTTTTTTATGCATAAACCGAATCCCTAAACCCGGGTAAACCTTTACGTTTTCAGAATTAGTAAAATCGTTAACCTCACCTCCAGGGTTTCGCCATGAACCAGCATCAATAAAAGCATTACCTTGCATTACAAACCAATCTTTTTCAATAAGGGTTTGCCGGTATTCGGTATTTAAAACAATAACACCTGTACCTCTATCTATAGTATTTCCAACACCGCGAACATTCAAATTATTATCTACCGAAAACGGGGCAAATGGCGTCTCGTTATTAGTTGCTAAACCCATACGCAATCTATTCGCCCAATTTCCTTTTTCTCCTATACGTTTAAACAAAAAGAAATCATTCCAACCTATAAAAAAATCCGTTAACATATCGTTTGTTGATGTGACATATTGGAAGTTAAACTGACTCTTAAAACCAGAAATATATTGGTAGCAATAATCTAAATTATTATACTCATAAATACCCTTTACCAGCCATTTATTTACATTCAACTCAGGTCTGTTGTTTACATTTTCGCCTTTAAACTTATAATCTTCAACAAAGTAATTAAAACCTAACTCTAGCCTATTTGTAAAGTTAAATTGATACAAACCTAAAGCCTCTATGGATTTATTTCTGTATTTGTAATTAGCCGTTTCATCTTCAAAAAACACCGGTTCTTGGGTTGTTAAGTCTTGAAGATTAACAGCAAGACCAGCTTTATTGGAAAACAAAAAAGGAGCCCTAAAATTCAAGGCATAACTACTATAAATATCCTTTTGGTAAAACGCTCCAAATGCTATAGACCTACCTAACAGATTAAATTCGTAGAGTCCTAATCTATAGGCAAATTCATCATCGTTAGTGGTGTAAATATTAGCCGATGGAATGAGTGTGAAATTTTCTTCAATATTATAAAACACGTTATACTGATTGCCCTCCGCAGGAAAAACCTGAAAATATACGTGTGCCACAGAAGGCAGCCGCTTTAACCTAATAATATCCTGCTTTATAACAGCAGAATCTAATGCGGCACCTGCTTTTATTCTAGAAATACTTTTTATAAATGTTGTTTTTAGCCTTTTATTGCCCTGAACCTTTAAGTCTTGAACTAACAATTCTTGGGCATAAATACCTAAGGAAACAAAACCAAGAATAATTAATAAGACTAATTGTTTTTTCATTCAGCAACAAACGATTTTTGAATAACCCAATTTACCCAATTATCTAGACTTACATCCATTAATGTGAAATTATAATTTTCATTGAAAATTAAATTCGGTGGGGTTTGTGTGGTTACATTCAAAACAACATTGCTTGTATTGTAGTATTGAAATTGATTCTCGTAGGTATACGTTCCGGATAATAAATCACCATTAGCAGCCGAAACTACCTGAAAATATATAGCATTATCGCCCTCTGCATTATCGTTCCAACTAAAATTAGGCATTCCAGATGAGCTTTGATTGATATTAACTTTATCATTCCAAACTGTAGGTTTCGATAATTGTTTTGTGCGAATGGGGTTAGATATTTTTATTTCATCGGCTAACTCAAAAGTAATTATAATCCATTTTTCTGTTGCAGAACTTTGCGTAAAACGTCTTAGATGCCCATTAAATATCGGGTCGCTTTCTACGTTATTTAAAGTATAGTTTTTAAAATCGTTTGAATCGACATCAACATCTAAAGTTTCATAAAACCGTCCATTAGAAGCTCCTGATTCTGCATAATAAAAGGTTAGAATATCTCCATTAACCTCATCGCTTGCCGCACAAGCAATAACAGCACCTTGTTCAACTGTACGCCCTTGAATATACGTTGTTAAGCTTTGTATATCCTCATCGTTATCTCTAGCGCAAGACACTAAAACCAATAGACATATTGCAATGTATTTTAATTTACTCATAAGATTTATAGTGTTTACGAATTAAGGCTTCTACCGGCTTGTTTTGCGGTGTGAACCTTGAATCGCTTTCACCTCCAGATTTTTCATGATCATGAAACCATTTCCAAATAAAACCGCCAGCAAACCAATCTTCTTTCCAAAAAGTGTCAAATAAAGCTTGTGTGGTGTTGGTTTGGGCATCAAAATTAACTTGAGTCATACTTCTATCACTCACCCAAGGAGCTTTTCCGGTGTAATCAACACTTCGATAACCATATTCCGTAAACAAAATAGGTTTTTTATGTTCTTGATGTACTTTTAAAATATCTGCTTTATGTTTTTCCCAACCCAATAAACATTCGGCTATGGTTGGCGTTTTGCTTTCGCTTACCGGAAAATAGGCATCGACACCTATAAAATCTAATTCGCTCCAAAAAGGTGTTCGTTTAAACTCATCCCAATTTGCAGCATAGGTTAATTTACCTTTATAAATCGCTTTTACATCTTTTATAAGTTTAAACCAATAATCTGGTCTATTACTTATAAAACCTTCTAATTCGGTGCCTATGCAAAATATTTGGACATTCATTTTTGCCGCTAAGTCGGCATATTCTAAAATAAACTTTGAGTAAGAATCCTCGAGGGTTTTCCAATCGGCTTCGTTAGTCATTTTAATATAACCGGTAAATTGCCCATGCCCTACCCAAATTTGAGGTTTCAACATAATTTTAATATGCTGTTTATTTAATTCGGTAATATACTGTGCTGCACCTTCTTTTCTTTCACCATACCATTGTCTTTCTCCATTAAATTTTACTTCTGGCAAACTTAAATCTCTAATAAAACCAAAAGGCATTACTGCCGCATAATTGGCATTTAAATTAGCCACAGGGTGCGTATGGGTTTGATCTATAGGCTGTCTGGAAGACACAAAACTCACACCATTAATTTTATTGGTCTGAGTTTTGCAGGATTGAATAGCTAAAATTGATAAAAGAAATAAGAGTTTAAATGGTTTCATATAAAATATTAAACTTCTAATTTAATGTTATTCTTACAACAAAGCTCTTAAACCAATACTAAAAGTTTGCCCTAAACCTTGAAAATTATTTCCACGCACAAATTTCCCGTATGACGCTTCAATATTTAAAACATTTGTTAACTGATATTTTCCTCCAAACCCTAATTGCGTGTAATTTTGCTCAAAATTATTACCTAAATCGATAAGAAAAGCTTGTTGAGCGTTAACAAATAAAGTTGACTTGATAGATGGAAAGTAACTTAAAAAAGCACTTAAGGGTAAAAACATGCTATTATTTGCAAAACGCTCATTAGGATTCTCCGTTAAAGGATCTGCATCGGTTTGACTCTCGCCAAAATTAAAACCAAAATCGGCTTCTGTAAATATTTGCCAATCGCCACCTCCAAACGTTTTATCATAGAAAAATTTAGTTTCCCAAAACGTACTTCTTTTATCTAAATATGCTGGTACCGCTTCATCTTTAAAAATAGGCAAATACAAAGAACTTGTAAAAGAAAAATTAGGAATACTAGCAAACGGTTGCACTCTTATAGATGGTGCTATTGTTGTTAAGCCGCTTCGAGAATCTATGCCGTTGTTCTCAAAATCGAATACACTAAGTGCGCTTTGACCTCCAAAATTATTTGCTCTTACTTGAAAAACAAAACCTACGTTTATTCTTGAATTGTTACTTACACCTGTATAAATTTCAGTTGTATTAGTAAAAAAGTTTTGTCTATCAATACTAAAAGATTTGCCTGTTCCAGCACCTGTTTGTTTCGTTTGTGTGTATAAACTATTAAAAAACTTAATATCCCATTGCCCTTTTCTTAGTAATTTTGAAGGTGTAAACTCTTGTACATTACTTCTTTTAGAGGTATCTTCTTCTTGAGAATATCCATTATACGTAATTGCGATAAGTACTAATACTGCTAATGCTTTTTTCATGATGTGTTTTAGTTTTTCGGTTCCACGCCAATGGAAACTTATGTATTTTGGGTTAGTTATTATTTTGTTATTGTTTGTTTAGGTTCCAATTATATGGGAAATAGCTCAATTTAAAATTACTACCTAATTTTTCTGTGCGGTATGTGTTTATAAAATCTATTTCACGCTTACCGTTCCTTGTAAAATCTTCCTTATACCACTCCATAATTTGAGATGCTTGTACTCGATTTTTCTTAGTATTCACTCTTAAAAAAGATCCGTTTAATGCTATTTTAGTCTGTTCTTCCAACTGAGTATTTAAAGTAGTTGGCAAATACGCTTTACTAATTAAAGGCGGACAACCAACAGCACCACAAACCAATACAAAATGAAAACGAGCATCTTTAAAATTACCGCGTAATAACTTATGTTCTATGTCGTTTAAAGTAATTTGTTTGCCTCCTAAACTGTAGGTTGTAGCGTCAAAAAAACCTTTATTATCTAGTGGTGAGTTTGTTGGATAATTATCTATTATACCTTTTATAACCGATAGATTATAAGCATTAATCCAAAAAGCCTGATAGTTATTAGCATCGGCTTTAGTTACCGTTATGCCTTCTGCTATTTTTAAAATACTATTCAATTCATTTTGGTTAGCATGAATTTTCGAGTATGCCACTTTTCCTTTGGCTACATGTGCTTTAAAAAAGGCATCCGCTTTATTAAAAAAGGAGTTTAAATCTTGAGAAAAGCCATTAAACGAGACTAAAACTAAAAGCGCTATAAGTATTTGTTTTTTCATTTTTGTAAATTTTCAATTCGGTAAAGTAACTGCCATTGGGTCGCAGGAATTTCTAGATAATTACAACACTCCTTAAAAAAAATAATATTTTACGATAGTTGAAAACCTTACAAAACACCAACAATTTAAACTTGTTCTAAATTAAACCCTTGTGTTAAGTTATTACCTTTAGCTTCGACAGAACAATCATTATCTTTTGAATTTACATTTAAGCAAATCAAGTTTTTGTTCTAAAAAGTCTCATAGATAATACTAACAAATCAACCCAATTACTAAAACATGGAAGAACACATTGTTATTATAGGAAACGGAATTTCTGGAGTAACTGCCGCTCGACATATTAGAAAACTATCAGACAAAAGGATTACCATAGTATCGGCAGAAACCGAATATTTCTTTTCTAGAACTGCACTTATGTATATTTACATGGGACACATGAAATTTGAACACACCCAACCCTACGAGAATTGGTTCTGGGAGAAAAACAGAATTGAGCTTAAAAAAGGATACGTTAACAATATAGATACTACTGCAAAAACACTTCATTTTGCAGAAGGTGATGCTTTAAATTACGATAAACTTATTATTGCCACAGGCAGCAAACCAAATAAGTTTGGGTGGCCAGGTCAAGATCTAGAAGGTGTTATGGGCATGTACCACAAGCAAGATTTAGAAAACCTTGAGAAGCACGCGCCAAATAAAGATGTTTGTAAACGCGCCGTAATTGTTGGTGGTGGTTTAATTGGAATTGAGTTGGCCGAAATGCTAAACTCTAGAAATATTCCGGTTACCTTTTTGGTGCGAGAAGATAGCTTCTGGAATGGCGTTTTACCGAGTGGAGAAAGCCAAATGATTAACAGACATATAAAAAATCATCATATAGATTTACGCCTTGCTACTAATTTAAAAGAAATCAAGGCCGACGAAAACGGAAAAGTAAAATCTATAATCATTGAAGAAACCGGCGAAGAAATTGAGTGTAATGTGGTAGGCTTAACAGCCGGAGTTACGCCGAACATCGATTTTTTAAAAGATTCTAATATTGAACTTGGAAGAGGTGTAAAAGTAAACCCGTATTTAGAAACCAACATTAAAGATGTTTACGCTATTGGCGATTGCGCCGAACAGCATGAAGGTATAAATGGTCGTCGTACCATTGAAGCCGTTTGGTACACAGGCCGTATGATGGGCGAAACCTTAGCACAAACTATTTGCGGAAACAAAATACAATACAACCCTGGACATTGGTTTAACTCTGCTAAATTTTTAGACATTGAATACCAAACTTATGGTTGGGTTTTTAGTGAACGTAGTTGTCCAGATTATGAAAAACATTTCCATTGGAAACATGAGGACGATACCAAATGCATAACCGTAGCTTACCATAAAACAACAAAAGAATTTTTAGGCATAAACACCTTTGGGATTAGAATGCGCCATGAAACTTTTGATACTTGGCTAACAGAAAAACGCGATGTCGATTACGTTATAAACCATCTTCCTGAGGCTAATTTCGATCCCGAATTTTATAGTCATTACGAAGCCGATATACTTTCAACCTACAACAAACAATTGCAAATAGCCTAACCATGAGTAATAAAATAAATAATAGTATGTCTTTAGCAAAACCAGATGCTTTAGATATTTCAACGAAACAAAAAGTCGCATTAGCTATTGGCTTTATCGGCCTTTTTATAATGGCTTTAGCATTGCTAAACACTAATTTCCCTAACGAAGGTTTGTTCTTAACACTTTCATTAGGCATGATTTCTTTAGGTGTTATAATCTACTCCAGAGAAGCCTATTTAACCAAGTTAGAAGGCATAAAAAATGATGGTGTTTGGTTTAAATCTATATCTTCCCATGGCGCTTGGGGTTATGTTTTAGGCGTTGTACTTACCACATTTTATATAGTGCTTTATTTTTTTCCTCAATATTTAGGTTTAGGAAAAGATGGCGCCGAAAACACAGGATTAGTACACCTATTCGACCCCTTAAGTAAATTATTAAGCGGCAGACCAGCAAGCCAATGGTTCGTTTACGGTACACTTTATACCATTGCTATTTTAGCCTTTGGATATAAATTTATACTTAAATACCGCCATAACCGCTACCAACAAATACGTACAGGATCGGTAATGTTTTTCCAATTAGGTTTTGCCTTTTTAATTCCGGAATTCATGTACGTTATGAATAACGATTTACCATATTACGATCTTAAAAGTATTTGGCCACTTAACTATTACATTTTTGATGAATGGTCTGTAAACGGATTCCTTTCCAACGGTAATATTGGTTTAGCTTTAATAGTATTCGGTATCCTTTCAACCTTTATTATAACGCCTATATTAACTTACAAATATGGTAAACGCTGGTATTGCTCTTGGGTTTGCGGTTGTGGTGGATTAGCAGAAACTGCTGGAGATTCTTTTAGACAATTATCTTCTAAAAAAATGTCTGCTTGGAAACTAGAACGTTGGTTAATACATACCGTTTTAGTATTTTCTGTTGTCATGACAGTTGCCATGGTTTACACTTATTTAGGTTACGATAAAAACGATTTTTGGTTAACACGTGGGCTTTTCATCTCTTTAGTTATAGGCTTTTTAACCCTAGTTTTTGCAGGTGTTATGTTATTTAAAAGCAAGGAGCTAGGTAAAGATGCTAAATATGGCGCTATTGGCTTTTTTAGCGTTATTGCGCTATTATTAATCATGTATTTTACCGGTACAACAGAACACGTTTTCTTTATAAAAGGCTCTGCACTTAGATCGGCATATGGCCTTTATATAGGCTCTATATTTTCTGGTGTAATTGGTACCGGCTTCTACCCTATTTTAGGTAACCGTTCTTGGTGTCGTTTTGGATGCCCAATGGCCGCTATTTTAGGATTCCAACAGCGTTTATTTTCTAAATTTAGAATTACTACCAATGGAGGTCAATGTATCTCGTGTGGTAACTGCTCTAACAGTTGCGAAATGGGAATTGATGTTAGACATTATGCCCAAAAAGGTGAAAACATAGTACGATCTAGTTGTGTTGGCTGTGGCGTTTGTTCTGCAGTTTGCCCAAGAGGTGTTTTAAAACTTGAAAATGATAGTATGGACGGCCGTATTAATCCGACTGAAATATTATTAGGAAACGATGTAGATTTAATGGATTTAGTAAATAAGAAATAAGTTTTCAGCATCAGTCGCAGAGTTTTCAGCATAAAACGAATATATATAATACCTAAAAAATGCCATGTATATCTGTATAAAACCTCAGCGATTCTTTGTCCACTAGCTAATTACAAGAAATGAAAAAGGTAATTATCATTATAATAGTGTTTATTAGTTTTAACGCTTTCGCGGAAAAAATATACAAACGCAGCTATTTCGAAAACGGCACAATTAAAGCTGAAGGTTGGCTAGAAAACAATCAAAAAACGGCCTTTTGGAGGTTCTATTTTGATAACGGTAGTTTAAAAAAGGAAGGCCACTTTTCAGAAGATAAAGAAATTAAATACTGGAAGTTCTATACCAAATTTGGCACTCTCGAAAAAGAAGGGCATTTTACAAACGGAAAAAAAACTAATTGGTGGTTGTTTTATGACTCCCGCGAAAAAATAAACCATAAATGCCAATTAAAGAACAATCAAAAAAACGGATTTTGCCTTATGTATAAAAACGAAAAGCTTATTTCGGCGTCAAAATATAAGGCAGGAAAAAAAATAAAAGAATGGACTACCTTTGCATCCTTTAAAAAAGACAATAAACTTAGCGATCTTAAATGACCCAAATAAAAGTGATCATTCCTGCTTATAACGAAGCAGATTCTATAGCACACGTAATTAACGATATTCCCAAAACCGTTAGCGAGGTTATTGTGGTGAGTAACAACTCTACTGACAATACCGAGATTAACGCAAAAAATGCAGGTGCAACCGTTATAAAAGAACCTAACAAAGGTTATGGCTATGCCTGCTTAAAAGGCATGCAACATATTGCCAACCAAACCATAAAACCAGATATTGTTGTTTTTCTAGATGGCGATTATAGCGATTACCCAGAAGAGCTTACAAAAATTGTGGCTCCCATTATTAATGATGATATCGATTTTGTAATTGGAGCACGCACAAAACAACTAAGAGAAAAAGGGTCTATGACAGGACCACAAATTTTCGGTAACTGGCTAGCTACCAATTTAATGAAGTTGTTTTTCGGTGCTAAGTTTTCAGATTTAGGCCCCTTTAGAGCTATAAAATACAATAAATTACTAGCGCTAAACATGGAAGACAAAACCTATGGTTGGACCGTAGAAATGCAACTCAAAGCACTTAAGCAAAAACTTACATACACCGAAATACCAGTAAATTACCGCAATAGAATAGGTGTCTCAAAAGTTTCAGGTACGGTAAAAGGTGCTATATTTGCAGGCATAAAAATCTTAGGTTGGATTTTTAAATATAGTTTTAAATAATGATATTAGAAACCGTAATTATAGTCATATACACCATTTCGCTTTTGCTAATTTTCATGTATGCATTGGCACAACTCAACCTACTTTTTAATTACCTGTCATCCAAAAAACTCGAAGACAATTCGCCAAAATTCGATTTTTCAAACCCAGACGAAATTCCATACATTACCATTCAACTTCCGGTTTATAACGAAATGTATGTTATGGAACGTTTGCTCGATAATATTGCAAAAATAGATTACCCAAAAAACAAGTTAGAAATTCAAGTTCTAGACGATTCCACAGACGAAACCGTAGAAACTACTCTAAAACAAATTCAAAAACTTCAAGCCCAAGGCTTAGATATAAAACAAATAACGAGAACAGACCGTAAAGGCTTTAAGGCCGGTGCATTAAAAGAAGGTTTAAAAATCGCAAAAGGCAGTATTATTGCTATTTTCGATTCCGATTTTTTACCAGAAGCAGACTGGTTAAAACGCACCGTACCCTATTTTAAAGACGAAGCCGTTGGTGTTGTACAAACCCGTTGGGGACACATAAACCGCAACTATTCTATACTAACAAGAATTCAAGCCTTCGCGCTCGATGCCCACTTTACACTAGAGCAAGTTGGCCGAAACAGTAAAGGTCATTTTATAAATTTTAATGGTACCGCAGGACTTTGGCGTAAAGCCTGTATTATCGATGCCGGAAATTGGGAAGGCGATACGCTAACCGAAGATTTAGACCTTAGCTACCGCGCACAACTTAAAAACTGGAAATTTAAATATTTAGAACACGTAGAAACCCCTGCCGAACTTCCTATAGTAATTAGCGCAGCGCGTTCACAACAATTCAGATGGAATAAAGGCGGAGCAGAAAACTTCCAAAAAATGCTTGGTCGCGTTGTAAAAAGCAAAAACATTTCAGCTAAAACCAAAGTACACGGTTTGCTGCATTTATTAAACAGCACCATGTTTTTAAACGTGCTTATAGTTGGTGTTTTAAGCATCCCTATGCTTTATATAAAAAACGAATATGCCCATTTACGCCCTTATTTTTACGTTATGAGTTTCTTTGTAATGAGCACCATAATATTTTTTGTATGTTACTGGTTTATGTACAAAAACATATATGGCGGCGGCTTTAAAAACTTTATCCGCTACATAGGTATGTTTTTCGTCTTTTTCTCAATAGCCATGGGCTTTTCGCTACATAACTCCATTGCTGTTTTAGAGGGGCACATAGGTAAAAAATCCGAATTTGTACGCACACCAAAATTCAATATCAGTAAGTATAAAGACAACTGGAAAAACAACAAATATATAAAACCTAACATATCTGTAAACGTCATTTTCGAAGGACTACTTATGCTCTATTTCGGTTTTGGTATGTACAGCGCCTTTATAGTAGGCAACCAAGGTGGCGATTTCGGACTCTTCCCATTTCACTTTATGTTATGCGTAGGTTTTGGCTATGTGTTTTTTAAATCTTTGGCGTCTAAGGTTTAATTAGAAACTAAGTATATCTCAACATGCCTTTTATATAATTGTTAGTTTTCTTTTACTATTTTTCCAAACGATCAACAACTATTTGCCCTAGTCTTTCTAAGTTTTCATTACTAGCCATACAGGATTGTGACGCAATTGATGCCCCATGTTCAAAAACCAAAGTAACTGAAACGTTACCAACTCGTACCCCTAAATATTGTTCTTTATGATCTTGACTTATATTAAAACCAATGTAGACTTCATCTCCTAAACCAGTAATAGTTTTTGCTTCGGGAATATTAGAAGTTCTTCTTATTTTTAAATGCGGCTAAGGAAATTTGTTTGACTGATTCAGTTTTAATTTTTGGATGCTCTGCTTTAATAACTTTATCGGCAACAGATAACCTTCCTAAAGGTAAATACACAGCCGTTTGTACTTTACCACCAAAAAAGGTTTCTCCCACGTCTTCTCCAAAGTATAAATCTGGATTCAGCTTTTTAAAATCATCTTGCGCTGTTTTTGATCTTTTGTTGATTTTCTTTTGAGCAGATTTTACAATCTTTATACTGTTCTCAATTCTAGACTTAAACTTTGGACTTGCTTTTAAAGAGCCATTTGTATAGTTTTCCATCATGGTCTCGAGCGCTTTTAAA
Organism: Algibacter sp. AS12; assembly: GCF_046736315.1. Taxonomy (NCBI): domain Bacteria; kingdom Pseudomonadati; phylum Bacteroidota; class Flavobacteriia; order Flavobacteriales; family Flavobacteriaceae; genus Algibacter; species Algibacter sp. AS12. Next base: position 2,383,554 of record NZ_CP151841.1, on the reverse strand, counting down.
TAGTCCTCTGCTTCTTTAGCAGAGTGCATATATCCAGCTTTAACGCCTATTGATCTTAATTGTTGCCCTTCTTTAAGGTTTACAAATCGGATAACATTTTTACATCTTTTTCAGATAATTCGGAAAGTATTTTAGTTCCAGAAACGGAGTCTATTTTCTTTATTTTCTCAGGTGTTAGATTTACTTTTACATCGTTTTGAAGCAACAATATAGCTTCTTCTAAAGAAACTCCAGTGGGCGTGTTTTTAGAAACTAATTCTTCATGTGTAATTTCAACTTTTAATTGAAACCCTCTACGAGGCTTGGCATCATTTATATGTTTTTCAAAATATTTTATAAGCTGTTTTAGAGTATCTGGCTTATTAAGTTTTAGTTGATACTCTTCTTTTGAGATACCACTATATTGGTATAATTTTTCAATAGTATTTTTATCTATTGATTGCATTGTGGGTAATTCAACTTGAGAACCTTTAGTTAGATCTTTATTAAAATTCTCTATAACATTCTTTGCCTGATCGGAAGTTTTTGCGGTTTCTTGCGTTTTTTTTGTTTTTGAGTTTCTTGTGTTTTTGGTGTTTTTTGTATATCTGTAATAGTAGATTTGGGGCTTTTTGAATCTTCTTTGCAAGCATAACATACAAATAGTAAAACTACTACAAACACGTAATTTTTCATGCTATTCTAAATTTTTAATGATTGCTTTAGCAAAAGCTATTAGATCTTTATCATTATAAAAACAAGGCATTTTAGTATTGCTTTGGTATGTAACCATAATAACAAATGTTATATTATTATAACGTATGTGTAAATCTTTATTACTTGTGCTTAATGATTTTAACTCTGTACGATGTACATCAAAAAAAGCAGCATCACCAAGATTGGACACATCTGATATAACTCCTTTTTTATAGTTATTCTTCTTTAAATTATAGTGCATTTCGGCAAGCATTGCTGATTTTTTGTTTGTAAACTGAATTTTAATATCCTGTTTATGCTTATCACCTTTTGTTACAAAACTGTAAATACAGCCTCTACTATTGTATTCAGGTAATTTTGAGTCTGTAAAACACAATGAAGAGTAATCACCTTTTTTAAAGAAGGTATCACAATTAAAATCTATAACTTTATCATAAGATTTTTTATTGGTTTCTGTTATAACTCCATTTTTTTCTGTAGTTGATTTAGAGGTATCTTTTTTACAGTTACTTAAAAGTGTAAAGCAAATTAATGTAAATATTAGGTTTTTCATTATTAAATTATTTTTAAAAATTAGTCCTGTTTAATTAATTTTAAAACTTGGACTTTTAATTGAAATTAAAGGCTAAACAGCATTAATTTGACACAATTATAGGTTCGTTTGTAAATATACCTTTTAGACGCATCGTTTCATTATTTTGTGGATTTGTAAGCGTTACATCATATGCTCCAGAAGTTAATTTGCTAGTTTTATCGCATTTAATTAATTCAATATTATGATTATAAATATCATCTACTGAAATAAATAATTCATTATTCGAATTAAGAGCTGAAACGTAAAAATATCTACATTCAGTATTAGAAATGGCTGTTTCAAAGTTAGTAGTATACTCTCCCAAAATTACATTTTCAGCATTTTCATCATTATTGTAAAATATAAAGTTTACAAATGTTTTGTCTGATAAAGTGATGCTTATTGATAATCCATAGCCTTCTTCTCCTGGTTCCACAGAACTTAAATTGCTTAAAAAAGCTGGTGTTTTACTAGCTATACTCTGTATTTCTCCATTAATTTCTACATTGTGAGTATTATTAACATGACTTCCTAAATCTTCTTTATCATTATTACATGACATAAAAAATGTAACAATAAGGCCTATAATTAGTGTTGTTTTAATTTTCATATTGGTTATTAGCTTGATAATTTATTTTTTAATTATTAATTCTGCTTTATTAATTTTAAGACTTGGATGTTTAGATGAAATTAAAACGGCTTTAAAAGCATAAGTAGCATCTTCCTCTATTTTTAGCTCGTGGTTTTTACCTGTAAAACTCCAATTGGTTTTGTCCATAAGTGCTGTTTTTACTTCTCCAATAGTAATATTTTTTTTTGTTGGGTCAATATCTATTTGAGAAACCTCAACACCATTTTTAAATATTTTTAGTCTAAATCTTAGGCTTACGGTTCCCTTATATTCCATATCCATATCAGACCAAAAAGTAATTTCATCTCCTTTTTTCAAGTCTAGAGTTGCTTCTTTAAAAATAAAATTATTCTTTGTGCTAAGCTTATTAATATCTAGCCTTGCAATTTCTTCTCCAGTTAAACTACACCCCATTAAAAATAGCGGTAGTATAAATCCTAAAACCAGCTTTTTAAAGCTGTTATTGACCAATGTTATTATAATCACTTGAGTTTATTTTTAAGTTAGAGTTTTCTATTGATAAGCAAGTCATTGTTATGGTTTGCGGCCTTCTTTTAGATGTGTCAATCATTACCATTTCCATAGCCCAACCATCTAAGTCTTTCATCCATTGATTGTTTGTTTTTTTGTCTTGCTTTATTTTATAAAAATCACTTGGAAATCTAATATCAACCTCTTTGGTTACCCAAATTGTAGCTGTCATATCTTCACCAACCATTTTATAGACTTTACAGTTATAACCTAATATGATTTTAGTTTTACCAGTTTCAGTAATTTCAAATTTTTCTTCTTCCCTATCAGACTCATCTGTTTTGAAAGAAACACCTATTTTTATTTTTTGACCTTCGCTTTCTATAAAACTGAACATAGCTTCACGGTCTACATCAAAAACAGTATAATTTTTACCTTTTATTCTTTTATCATTAATTTCTGCACATAAGAAATTTCCAGAATCGGGTAAATAATATGCAATATCCATGACTTCTTTTCCAGACTTTATTTGCATTTCTGCTTTATGGCTAAATACATAACTCGCTTTTGGAGCTACATTTGAAATACTTGGAAAACTTGTAGTCTTTTTATTTTTACTTTTTTTATTGAATGCAGAATCAAAAGCTTTTTCGGTTTCTTTTTGAGTTTTTTGCTCAGCTTTTCGTTCTATGGTTTTTTCTGCTGCATTTTCAATTTTCTGGCCTAACTTTTTTAAAAATTGGGCATTTACCGATACTGAAACACATAGAAACAAAACGGTTAACAACGCTATTTTTTTCATAGTATGATATTTAATTACTGCTTTTAACAATTTTTATTGTCTTAATTTTTTGATTAGAGTAAACATTAATAAAATAGACTCCAGACGGTAAGTTTGAAACGTTAATATTAGTTTTTAAAGCATTTACATTACTAATAATCCATACTATGTTTCCTAAAGTATTGAAAATTTCAATTTTTGCTATTGGATGTTTTGCTTTAAGATTTAACTCGTCTTTAACCGGATTTGGGTAGTAATTAAACGCATCTACAATAAATTCATTTTGAGATAAAACGTTTTGATATATTGCAAGTGTAAAGTTAAGATCGCAATCTCCTTTACCTTTACAGGCTAAAGGTATTTTATTTATGCTTATGTAATATAATGCTCCAGATTGCAGAGCGCTGATATAATTTTCACCAGATCCTCCACAATCTATTTCGTTAGTACCAAGACAATCATCATAAATGGTATAGTTTTGTATACCGCCTCCTTCTAGATATAAATATATATTTCCTGATGCTGGTGCAACAAATTTATACCAAACATCTTGGTGGTTTGAATCACAGGATGAACTTACACCCGAATTTGTAGCAAAGTCCGTAGAACTTGACACCTGCGTGCCAAAAGTTAAATTTATTGCTCCTGAGCAGTCATCGTTTGAAGAGGTTTGCGAAAAAGACTTAAAACTAATTAGTGCTATAACAATTAATGAATACGTAATTTGTTTCTTCATTATTTTTAAAAAATAGAGTTGTGTTAATATAAATTTAGACACAAATCTATTGGAAAGTTATTTTTGAAAAGGTAGAATGGAGTAATGATTATAAGAGTAGTTGCGACATTTCGCGAATTGACCTCTTGTAGTAATGGTGATACTAGCTAGTTAGCCTTAATATAATCTTGTAAGGAGTTTCGTTATATTTTGCTTGAAAAGCACGTTCAAAACTTTTTTTAGACCCAAAACCACATGCTTTTGCAATTTCTTCAATAATTAAATTTCTAAATAACTTGTCATTTTGAATACGGTTATAAGCATAATCAACCCGTAAATCATTTATAAATACTGAAAATGATTTTTTGTATTTATCATTAATATATTGACTTAAGTAGCGCTCTGATTTTATGTCGTTATCCAAACAAAATGTTTTTCGTGTAATGTTTGGTTTTAAAAATAACTGTTGCTTAATAAATTGTTTAATTGCAATTTCTATCTTATCAATTTCACTATCGCTAATAACAATTTTTTTACCAGGAGTTTTTTCATCCTTATAATTAAATTTAAATTTCTCGATCTTACGTCTAAAAACAAAGTAAAAACCTAATGCAATTATAAGAATGAAAATAGAACCATAAATTAAGTTGCGTTTTAGATTTTTAGATTTAATAACTTTTAGCTCTCTGTTTTTTTCAAGTGTATAAAGGTCTCTATATTTTTCTATAGAAAAATTTAAAGTGTCATTTTCTGCTTCATTATATATTTTATGGTAAGTATTAGCCTTTTCTTGGTTTCCTAGTTTTTCGTACACATCTATTAGTTTTTTTGACGCAGCTTTAATTTGTTCAGGGTCTTTAGTTTCAAAGGTTAAGTTTAAAAATTCATCAAAATAGGTTGTAGCTAATAACAATGAGTCTTGCTTAACTAAACATGATCCAATCATGGAATAGGCTAAACTTTTGTTATTTAAAAAACTCGTACTATCCTTAATTATTTTAAAATTCTGTTGTTTGCAGATTTCGTAATTTTTATTAAAAAAATGATATTGAATATCTATGTGGTCTTTTAATTTTGGGTGTACATTTAAACTTTTATCTTGTGTTAACTTATAAGCTTCAGAAAATGCAAAACCAGCACTAATGGAGTCTTTCCGCTCTATAAATAATTGTGCTAATAAAACGTGTGTTTTTATGTTAAAAGAAGTGTCTAGATTATGTTTTATTACCAAATCAAAATAACTAATAGATTTATCATAATCTTTTATTGCAGAATACACACATGCAATCATGAAATTAAATCTCACTTTTTGCGCTTCGTCATTTATGCTATCCAGGGATTTAAAAGCCTGTTTTAGGGCTTGATTATAATCACCTTGTACAAATAAAACTTTTACCAACTGGTAATTTAGCTCATTTCTATCTTGTTTTCCTTTGACTTTTTCTAAATTGGTTTGAATGTATATTTTAGCCGAATCTAGTTTTGCTAGTGAAATATAATTATTTATTTTTTGCAGAATTGAGTCTGATTCTTGACCAATAGTAAGATTTGTAGCTAAGCTTAAAAAAGCTATTAATATAAGTTTAGGTGCATTCATTCTGAACAAAAATCGTATTACTTTATTAACTAACCAATAATATAATTGATTTTTATTAAGAAGAATGCATATTCTATTAATCTTAGGGTAATATTTTAGATGGGACAATCATAACCCTATCATGGCACTTACAAATGATGTCTAATAATTTCCAATAAAATAAGCAATATATTCAGGAATCTTCGTTCCTAAATAATATGGCAAATTCATAAGTTTATAAGGTTTTTTTGATTTGGAGTTTTATGATTTTCAATATTAAATACACCAGCATATATACGCACTGCATAATTATTATTTGTGCGTTCTATAAACTCGTGCAAAGATTTTAACGTTCCGGTTGGACCCGATTTTATTCCTATAGGAATCACCTTATTTTTATATTGATACACCAAATCTACTTCTGATGAAGCTTGCGCCTTTTCGCGTACCCAAAAATGTGGTGTATGATTATTAATGGTGTTTAATGACAAAAACATATCCTTTGTAACGGAATAAGAGCTGTTTTTGCATTTTATTGTAACAAAATAAGGGTATTATTCTTAACGTAAGCCTTTCACCTTTTACACCGACAAACAAATAATCATATATTTACCAAATGTTTTTAAACCCAACCTTTAATAAACTAAACAAATTGCCATTACTAATGGCCTTGTCTAGTCTATTGTTTTATTGGGCATTTGCATATAATTTAGTAAGAACAGATTATATAAAGCTCATCATGCTCTACATAGGCGTGTTTGTTTTATTCTATAATATTATTAATCATTTAAAGCACAACACAAAAGCCTTAACCTATTTAGCTTTTGGGTTTCGAGCGGTATTCATATTGGCTATTCCCAATTTATCGCAAGATTTTTACCGTTTTATCTGGGATGGCCGAATGATTTTAGAAGGCATAAACCCCTATTTGCACACCGTAGAATATTTTATAAACGCCGGCAAATATCCAGTTGCTCAAGCTTTAGAACTTCGTGCAGGTATGGGCGATTTAAACGCTAGCCATTTTACCAACTACCCGCCAATAAACCAACTTTGTTTTACTATTGCTGCCTTGTTTGCTAGTAAAAGTATTTTAGGCTCGGTTATCGTTATGCGCTTGCTTATTATTGCTGCCGATTTTGGAACACTTCACTACGGCTCTAAACTTTTAGAAAAACTTAAACTTCCGGGGCACCACATATTCTGGTATATTTTAAATCCGTTTGTTATAATAGAACTTACAGGCAATTTGCATTTTGAGGGTGTTATGGTGTTCTTTCTAGTTTGGAGCATGTATTTACTTTTCTCGAACAAATGGGTGCTTGCAGCGGTTGTTTTTGCGCTTTCTGTGGCTACAAAACTTATTCCGTTATTGTTCTTACCCTTATTTTATCAGTGGTTTGTTTTTGGCGATTGGAATATCGTAAAAAAAACATCCCAAGAAGCCGCCCACACGCCAAATCAAAACAAGTTAGATTTGTTGCCAACTCCTCGTTATAATTTCTGGAAAGGTATGACAAAACTAATTGCTTTTTACGCCGTAGTTATACTAACCACAGTCCTACTTTTTGCGCCTTTTTATTCTTCAGAATTTATAAATAATTACAGTAAAACAGTTGCTTTGTGGTTTGGTAATTTCGAGTTTAATGCGAGCTTATATTATATAGCTAGAGAAATTGGCTATTTATTTAGAGGCTATAATGAAATTGCAATTATTGGCAAAGCGGCCTCTATACTTGTGGTTTGTTTTGTTATAAGCTTGAGTTTTTTAAGAAAAAACAAAACCATGATACAGTTAATCACAGCTATGTTAATGGCACTTTCGTTTTACTATTTTACAGCTACAACAGTGCACCCTTGGTATATTGCAATGCTTTTAATTTTATCGGTATTTACCAAGTATAAATTTCCGTTGGTATGGAGTTTTGTTATTATTTTAAGCTATTTGGCTTATGTAAATGTAAACTCTATGGATAAATCTGAAAACCTATGGATAATTGGCTTAGAATATCTAGTGGTTTACGGCGTCTTTATTTGGGAAGTCTTTATAAAAAAGGCTCCCAGAGTTCTGGAAGCCTAAATTATTTAATGGCGCTAAACACCATTTAAACCATAAACAAATCTATAGCTTTTCTAACTTTGTAATGGTATTGGTTTCATCTTGATCGTCCATTCCATCTTCATCTTTTGTAAACGTAATAACACGATTAAAGGTGATTTTAAACTTTGCACCAATTAACTTTTCGTCTGCTAAATTAAAGACTTCTAAAACCTTATCATCTACTTTTTGAAAGGTTAATGTTTTCTCTTCGCCCTCTCTATCTTTAGTGATAAAGTTATAGCCATAGTCTTCTTTCCCATCGAATGTGGCATACACAAGTAACCCATCTTGATCTGCAACACTTACCAAATTGGCATGTAAATAGGCCTCACTTTTAAAGCTAGACAGCGATAAAAAAACCAATAATAAACCACTAAACACGATTAACTTTTTTGTTTTCATCTTTTTTACAATTTAAAATTTAACTAAATACTTTGTTTTAGGACTAACTAGAATTAATGTAAAAACACTTAAACCAGTCCATACATAAAACCACTAACTTGCAGCATTTTAATATACGATTTATTATAACATCTAGATTAGATTAAACCTGACAATTTTGCAATAAATAAATCTACAACCTCAATAACAATTAAGATAATAATAATCCACTCTAAGCGGCTACTTTCCTTATGATCCATAATATCTTTAAAGAGTTCTAGATTCTCTTTAATAATCTCTATACGGTCGTGAATTAGGCGGTATCTATCCTGTAAATCGAAGGTGCGTTTTAAATCTTGATTAAGCCTGTTGAGCTGTTCGTTTTCCCATGTTATTTCGGGCGAATCGAAAATATACAGGTTCTCTAAAATTTTATTTTTTATGTTGAGAATCTTACCTATAAAACGCTTTAACTTATTACCAGAAATATCCAGTTTCCCTTTTTCTTCAAGAAATAACGTGTGTTTGTTGGTTTCAATAAGCAATTCCTCCGTAATTTCAGAATAACGATCTAAGGCTACAGATTGTGAAATGTTTAATAATACCAAACGAATCATTTCTTCGTCTATACTTGGTAATATAACACTATCAAATTGGACTTGCTGTGTATTGGGTTGAATAAGAATCTCAACCGAATCTGATAATTTTTCAGTAAAATAATTGGTACTAAAAGGTTTTATTTCTTGTAATACGCCAGCAATTTCAACATCGGTCATGTTGAAAAAACTAACCATACCATACTGAAAAAAGTAAACAAATTGATTTTCTGAACTTTTATAATAAAGTTCGTCGCTATCTTGAAACACTAATTGCCACGGCAACTGGTGTTTACTAGTTTTTATATTGATAGCACTAGCTACTTGGTAAGCAACTACGGTATACATTTTATGCTATAAACTATGTGTATTAAATGGGTTTTAAACTTTGAACTACGTAAATAGGATTATCGTCATCACCTGCTTCTATAAAGGTAATTCTAAAATCCTTATCAATTAAAGATTCGTCATTTTGTAAATCATATTGCTTTAAAACGCGAGGGTGCACCTCTTCGAAGGCTAGCTCCTCACCGTTTTCAAACCAAAAATTGTAATAACCGTTTTTGTAAGATTTAAAAGCGGCAGTTCTCATAATAATTATATTTAATCGTTGTCTTCTGTATCTTCGTCTGCTAAATCTGGAGGTTGTACAGCTTCAGGATCGTTATTATCAAAATCTTCATAATCATCTTCATCATAATTCTCCATAGTTACCGATAATTTAGTACTTACTTTTACCAAATACTTAGTATCTTCTGTAATAACCTCGACAGCCTCAACAAGTTCGTTATGCTGATTTTTAAACGAGATTACATCATCGTCATCATAACCATCGGGATAACGTTCTACTAGCAAAGCTAAAATTTCTGGCGTCAATTTTTTAAAATCGACTATAACACGTTTTAAGTTACTATTTCTATTTTTCATTTTTCTTAAAGTTGGGGTTACTAGATGTTATAAATATACTATTTATGATTATTTAACACGAATAACATTGTAAAAATCTTTTCTTCTGTCTTTTAAATTTTTAACGGCACCAAAAGAATGTAGCTCTCGAAGCAAGCTTAAATCCACATCGGCAACCAATATCATTTCAGTATTTGGTGTGGCTTCAGCTTTTATACCATTACTAGGAAACGAAAAATCGCAAGGCGTAAATACGGCCGATTGCGCGTATTGAATATCCATGTTATTTACATTTGGCAAATTCCCTACACTTCCTGCAATAGCCACATAACATTCGTTTTCAATGGCTCTAGCTTGCGCACATAAACGCACACGAGAATATCCATTTTGAGTATCGGTTAAAAAAGGTACAAACAATATATCCATACCTTCATCTGAAAGTAAGCGCGATAATTCTGGAAACTCAGAATCGTAACAAATTAAAATCCCAATTTTACCACAATCGGTATCATAGGTTTTTAATGAATTACCTCGTTGCATACCCCAAACTTTAGCCTCGTCTGGCGTAACATGAATTTTTTCGTAACGCTCAAAACTACCATCTCGTCTGCACAAATAACCTACGTTATATAGCTTATCGCCAACAACTTCTGGCATACTTCCAGAAATAATATTAATGTTATACGATATAGATAACTGTTTTAGTTTATTAACTATAACCTCTGTAAATTCTGCAAGTTTTCTAATGGCTTCGGGTTCGTGCAAATGGTTAAACTCTGCCATTAAAGGTGCATTAAAAAACTCCGGAAACACTGCAAAGTCAGATCGATATGCTGCTACACTATCAATAAAATACTCCACCTGCTGCATTAAATCTTCCAAGGCTTTATATGGTCGCATTTGCCATTGGATTAAGCCCAAACGCACTACCGTTTTTACAGAAGCCGCTTTTCGTGTTGGTTTGGTATAGTAAATATTATCCCATTCCATTAATACGGCATACTCATTTGATGCTGTATCACCTTCCAAATAGCCTTTTAAAACTCTTACCGGATGAAAATCGTTAGAGATTTGAAAATTTAAAACAGGATCATGAATTTCCTTGCGCTTTACTTTTTCAATATAATCTTTAGGCGAAAACTCCTTGTGTTTATGGTAATTTGGCATTCTACCGCCAAATATGATGCTTTTTAAATTCAGGTTTTCACAGATTTCTTTTCTGTAGTCGTACAAGCGTCTGCCTAAACGCAAACCTCTATACTCTGGTTTTATAAAAACATCAATACCATATAACACATCGCCTTCTGGATCGTGATTTTTAAAAGATTCTCCTGCAATAATATCGGCGTAGGTATGGTTATCATCAATCTTATCGTAATCTACAATAAGAGACAATGCACAACCCGCAATATCGCCATCAATTTTTATAACCACTTGCCCTTCTGGGAACATAGAGGTTAATTGAATAATATGATCTTTTTTCCAATACGAATCTAGCACACCTGCATAAGACTCTAATGTGGCTTCTTTTAACTCTTGATAATCATCAACAGTTAAATATTTAAGCTCGATATTTTCTATTTTTTTTGCGTCCATGATTACTGACCTAAAAGGTAAGCAAAAATTAAAGGTGCAACAATAGTAGCATCACTCTCCACAATAAATTTTGGTGTATTTATATCTAATTTACCCCAAGTAATTTTTTCGTTTGGTACAGCTCCAGAATACGAACCATAACTTGTTGTAGAATCTGAAATTTGACAAAAATAGCTCCAAAACGGTGTGTCTGTGCGCTCCATATCTTGATATAACATTGGTACAACACAAATTGGAAAGTCGCCAGCAATACCACCGCCAATTTGGAAAAACCCAATACCTTTTGATGAGTTGTTAGTATACCAATCTGCTAAAAACGTCATGTACTCTATACCCGATTTCATGGTGCTTGCCTTTAAATCGCCTTTTAAAACGTAGCTAGCAAAAATATTCCCCATAGTACTATCTTCCCAACCTGGGCATACTATTGGCAAGTTTTTTTCGGCTGCAGCATACATCCAAGAATCTTTTAAATCGATTTCGTAGTATTGCTCTAACACTCCAGACAATAACATTTTGTACATATACTCATGTGGTAAATAGCGCTCACCTTTAGCTTCGGCATCTTTCCATATTTTATAGATATGCTCTTGTAAACGACGGAATGCTTCGTGCTCTGGAATACAGGTATCGGTTACACGGTTTAATCCTTTTTCTAACAAATCCCACTCATCTTGAGGTGTTAAATCGCGATAATTTGGTACACGTTTATAATGTGAATGTGCTACCAAATTCATGATATCCTCTTCTAAGTTTGCTCCTGTACAAGAAATGATATGCACTTTATCCTGACGAATCATTTCGGCAAAACTTTTACCTAACTCGGCAGTACTCATAGCACCAGCAAGCGATACTAACATTTTAGCACCAGACTCCAATTGTGCTTCATAGCCCTTAGCAGCATCCACTAAAGCAGCTGCATTAAAATGCAAATAATGCGTTTCAATAAATTGAGAAATTGGTCCTTTAGTAGTTGTCATCGTCAGTAAATTTTAAAGTATTCGTTTTTTGTTTTGGGTTTTCGTAATTGTTATCGTATTCAGCTTCTGCATCATCATTTACAAACTTATAGCTTAACATTTTATAATAAAGTTTAGCAGCTAAAAAGTCTGATGATTTTTCTTTTTTATTTGGGCATAATTCAACAATATCAAATCCTACCACGTTTTTCTCTTCAAAAACTTGTTTTAAGAACTCTAGGGTTTCATACCATAATAATCCACCTGGTTCTGGAGTTCCTGTACTTGGTAAAATTGAAGGATCGAAAGCATCTAAATCGAAAGTAATAAACACATTTTCTGTCATTTGATCGATAGCCGAATCCATCCAAGTATCATCTATTGCCATATCATGAGCAAAATAGGTTTTCTCCTCGTCCATTACCGTTTTTTCGATAATATCCATAGAGCGAATTCCTACCTGAATAAGGTTTGTATTCTGGCTTGCTTCGTAAACCGCACAAGCATGATTGCAAGTAGAACCATCGTACTCCTTTCTTAAATCGGCATGCGCATCAATATGCAATACCGTTAAACTAGGATACATTTCGTTAAAGGCACGAATAGTACCAATAGAAATTGAGTGCTCGCCTCCAAAAATAGTAACGAATTTATTTTTTTTAATATACTTTTTAGTGGCTTGATGCACCGCCTCAACCATGGCTTCTGGCGAAGCATCTTCTGTAACCGCATCAGCTAAAAACACACCTTGTTTATAAACTTCTGTTCCGGTTTCAATATCATAAAGCTCCATGTTTTCCGAAGCATCTAAAAAAGCCTTTGGGCCTTTATCGGCACCTTTTTGCCATGTACTTGTACCATCGTAAGGCACAGGAATTAAAACAATTTTTGCTTGCTCTAATTTTGCTAATTCTTCAGGAATCCCTGCGTATGTATTTTCCATTTGTTTATTCTTGTGTTTCAGATACAACGGTCGCTTCAGCTTTCGCAGAAGTGTTTTGAGTTTTGTTGTAACCTAGTATTTTTAGTAAGTCTTCACTTTTTTGTTGTTCTGCAAATAACTCTGTAGTAAGGTATCCATCGGCATCTCTATCAATTAAAATATGCTTTGGCGACGGAATTAAACAGTGCTGCAAACCTCCAAAACCACCTATGGTTTCTTGGTAAGCACCTGTGTTAAAAAACCCGATATACAATGGTTTATCTTTATTATATTTTGGCATATAAATGGCATTCATATGCTGCTCGCTATTGTAATAATCGTCGCTATCGCAAGTTAAACCACCTAGTAAAACACGCTCGTAACTATCTTGCCAACGGTTTACCGCTAATAATATAAAACGTTTGTTAATAGCCCAAGTATCTGGCAATGTTGTAATGAAAGACGAGTTTATCATGTTCCATTTTTCGCGATCGTTTTGTTGCTTTTGGTACAACACCTCGTAAATAGCGCCACCACTTTCGCCTACTGTAAAGCTTCCAAATTCTGTAAAAATGTTTGGTACATCTACGCCTTCTTCCTCGCAAGTTAATTTAATTTGATTGATAATCTCATCGACCATATACTCGTAATCAAAATCGAAAGCTAACGAGCTTTTAATAGGGAAACCGCCACCAATATTTAAACTATCCAATGTTGGGCAAATCTTTTTTAAGCTAGTATAAACCTTTAAACATTTTAAAAGTTCGTTCCAGTAATACGCATTATCACGAATTCCTGTATTAATAAAAAAGTGTAACATTTTAAGCTCTACTTTTTTATTATTAGCGATCTGGCTTTTATAAAAAGGCACAATATTTTTATATCCAATTCCTAAACGCGAGGTATAAAACTCGAATTTAGGCTCCTCTTCTGATGCGATACGGATACCAACATTAAATTTGCCATCAATTTCTTGCGATAGTAAATCGATTTCCTCGTAATTATCAATAATAGGAATGGCGTTTTTATGCCCATTATTAATTAAACGCGCAATATTAGTAACATACTGCGCACGTTTAAACCCGTTGCTTATAACAAAAGTATCGTTGGTAATTTTACCTTCCTCCTTTAAGCGCTCAACAATATCGATATCAAAAGCCGACGAGGTTTCAATATGGATTTCATTTTTTAAAGCTTCGTTTAAAACATGCTTAAAATGGCTACTTTTAGTGCAATAGCAATAATTGTATTTGCCTTTATAGTCGTGTTTCTCTATAGCATCTGCAAACCACTTTTTAGCACGCATAATATTGTTAGATATTTGCGGTAAATACGTGAATTTTAGCGGTGCGCCATACTGTTCTGTTAATTGCATTAAGTCAATATCATGAAAATGCAACTGCCCTTTATCAACTTTAAATTCGTCCTGAGGAAAATCAAAAGTCTGATTGATTAAATCAATATATTTTGTATTCAATGTTTTGTTTTAATAAATGTTAAAGATGTGATTGGTGTATTAACTACACGTTAAGCCAATAAAAAATTAACAATATCAAATACGAAATTCCTTTTGGGTTGTAGGCACAAAAGCATATTCATGCTGTATAGCATGTATAGGAGAAACGGAAGTGAGCTTTAAAATTCGGTCGCTTAATCTGTAAGCTGCTTTTGAGTATGACTTCCTAATTTTCAAAAGCCCGAACATAGAAACAGGTTTCAAAGTGTTCAGCTACTTTTTAAGTTTTAGTGCTTAAAAAACAGGGCAAATGTAATTTATTTTTTAATACGCCAAACTTTTTTTTACTTTTTTTAATGTTTTTTTATCGAGCAGCTACAATATTCATTGCCAAGGCATTACCACGCTCATTCCTGCAAGGTTTTTAAAACCTTGCAGGATCGCTTAGGTCGGGCTATACGTTTCAAGTCCTCAAAAATCCTATTTTTAAATAGGGTTTTCTGTGGGCTTTTCACTGCTATCCCTTACGCAAAAAACGTATACTATTAAAAACACCAACTTTGCCTTATGTTTGGTTATTATTTAAGAAAAAAGTCCCTTCAGGTTAAAAAACCTAAAGGGACTCATGTCTTATAACTACTTAAATTAAAATGCTCTACTTTAACTATTAAAGCATTTTAAGCGTGTTCAATTCTTGCTCTGTTAAGTGTTTCCAGCTACCACGAGGAATATCTTTTTTTGTTAAATGACCAATAGTTACACAGTCTAAACTAATAATATCGTAATGGAAATATTCGAAAATAGTACGGATTATAGTGTTTCCTGTATTCTTGATTTTTAAACCAATTTCTTTTTTTGATGCACCATCTATATAACTAATTTCCTCTACTTCAATTAGTTTTCCTTCTACCTTAAATCCTGCTTGAATCTTTTTTAAATCTTCTAGTTTTAGGTTTTTATCTAACTCGATATGAAATAAACGTGGCACACCATTTTTAGAGTTTGTAAATTTACTTGCCACGGCCTCATCGTTAGTAAACAATAATAAACCTTTAGAGTTTCGTCCTAAACGTCCTATGGGTTTAATACGCGATGATGTTGCGTTTGCAACTAAATCCATTACCGTACGGCCTTTACCTTCGCTTGTAGTAGTAGCGAAGCCCTTTGGCTTATTAAGAAGCACATAGGCTTTCTTTTCTGGTCTTATATTAGCACCATCGTAACGAACTTGGTCCGATAGTTTTACTTTATACCCCATTTCGGTAATTACTTTACCGTTTACCGTTACTAAACCAATAGCAATATGCTCGTCGGCTTCACGACGCGAACAAATACCAGAATTGGCTATAAATTTATTTAGCCTAATCTCGTCTGGGTTACTCGACTTTTTAGGTGCTGTGTTTGTTTTCTTTATAGGAGCATTTCCTCTAGCAAAACTTGTAGAGCGCGAGTTTCCACTGCCGCGTCCCGATGGCTTTCCTTTATCTTTATTGCCTTTATGCTTATTCATTACTTATTATTTTGTGCAAAGATATATCTAATAATTTACGATTAACGATTTTTGATTAACGAATTGTTGCTTAAGCGTTAAGGATTGAAGCGGATAGCCCACAGCCCGACGATAGGAGGTGCGAGGACTTGCAGCGAAAAGCCTGACCCTTGTGGTAACGCCAAAATAAATTAAATACGATTTAATATTACACTTACATCGATTAACAGGATACTAAATACGCCTGCTAAAATTATGAATTTCAATATATTATGCAATATTAAATACTGTATTTTGGTTCTCGATTTCCAGAGCATAAATAAAAAAATGAGCAATAGTATAAAGCTTAAATAAAAGAAATAATACATGTGCCCTACCTCGAAACGATACAAAAGTAAATAGGTTGGTATTAAGGTTAGTGCTGCTAGAATGGTAAGTAATATTTTAGACATTTTTTCGCCATATGCCACTGGAATAGTAACGTAACCTTGTGCTATATCGCCTTTTATGTTTTCTAAATCTTTAGTGAGTTCGCGCATAGAAATCATTAAAAACAGGAAAATAGCATGTACAAAAATTACGGTTTCGAAATTTTTATAATACATAAAAATGGCGAAAAATGGTGTAATAGTTAGTATTGCCGAGGTTAAATTGCCTATAAACGGCATTTTTTTAAGCTTATGTGAGTAAAACCAAATTCCGAAAATGTAAATGGAGAAAAACATTACAGCTTTAAACGACACGTAACTTGCCATGATTACCGCAATAAAATTTAGCACAAAATAAAATGATAGTTTGGTGTTTTGACTTACCAACCTATCCAACCTAGATTTTATGGGGCGGTTTATTAAATCTTTTTCGGAGTCGTAAAAGCTATTAATTATGTAGCCTCCTGCAATGGTTGCTGCAGATGCTAATACTAACATGAGTAAATTTAAATCTAGTACTACCTGTTTAACGGGAATATCATGAGCCAAAATATAAACGGCCGTTAAGTATTGGGCAATTACAACAATTAGAATATTGTAGCCTCGAACAACAGAAAACATACTGAAAAATTTAACGAGTATATGTTTCTGTTTTCTTGATAGCATATTAAAACGTAATTGGAAAGTTCCTGAAACAATTTTCAGGATAACAATTTAAATTGCTTAGAAATTATAAACGACTTCTAGCTTATAGTCGGACAGAGCTAATTTTGCCTTTTGGATATCTTCGGTAAAACCTAAAATATAACCACCACCACCAGAACCACAAAGTTTTAAGTAATAATCGTTAGTGTCTAATCCTTTTTTCCATAACTCATGAAATTGCTTTGGAATCATTGGTTTAAAATGACTTAAAACTACTTTTGATAATTGCTTAGTGTTAGAAAACAAGGATTTTACATCGCCTTTTAAAAAATCTTCTACGCATGCATCGGTATGTTTTATAAACTGATTTTTAAGCATTTTCCTGAACCCTTCTTGTTTCATGCTTTCCATAAACAAGCTTACCATTGGTGCTGTTTCTCCTATTATTCCGCTGTCTATTAAAAACACAGCGCCCTTACCAGAACTTTGTTGTGCTGGAATGCCTGTAGCTTCAATATTATCTTTAGAATTAATAAGAATTGGAATGCTTAAATAGCTATTTAAAGGATCTAAACCAGAAGATTTTCCGTGGAAAAAAGATTCCATAGAAGAAAAAATGGTTTTTAACTTTAAAAGTTTCTCTCTTGTTAAATTTTCTAGAACCGTAATTTTATCGAATGCATACTGGTCGTAAAGCGCAGCAACTAAAGCACCACTACTACCAACGCCGTAACCTTGCGGAATTGAAGAATCGAAATACATCCCCGAATTTACATCGGCTTGTAAACGATCGTTATCAAAACGAACAATATTAGAATCTATACCTTGAATATGAGCAGCAAAACGTTTTAAACTTTCGTTTGATTTGACTGCTACATCTGAAGGATTTTCATCTTTCTTTAAAGCGCCATTATAGAAGCTATATGGAATAGATAAACCTTTGGAATCCTTAATAATTCCGTACTCTCCGAAGAGTAAAATTTTTGAATAAAATAGAGGTCCTTTCATAAAAGATACTTTGTTTGGGCAACGCGTTTAACAAATATACGTTTTTTTTAAACAAAAAAACATTTGCATTTTATACTTTACTAGCCCCCAAACCAATAACATCGCAAATATACTGTCCATTTTGACAATATGCAACTAATTCATTCTGAATGAATTCTAACACCGAAGTAGCCTCATTCTCTGGGTACAGCACATGTACATTTGCTCCAGCATCTAAAGTAAAACATACTTTTGATCCTGAAGTCTTTCTATATTCCCAAATTTTATTAATAATTTCTAAGGTATTGGGTTTCATTAAAATAAAATACGGCATGCTTGTCATCATCATAGCATGAAGCGTTAATGCTTCGCTTTCAACAAGTGCTATAAATGCATCTAGATCGCCTTCCTTCAAAATAGAAATTATATCTGAAAGGTTTTTATTAGCCTGTTTAAAACGCTCTTGAGCAAACGGGTGCCCATGCATTAAATTATGACCAACAGTACTGCTTACCTGCTTTTCGCCTTTATCGACCAACAAAATAGTGTCTTGATAGTTTTTAAAGTTTGAATGCACTTGACAAGGATATTTTACACCGAATAAATCTGAACTACCTTCGATGTCTTTATGCTTACCCCAAACAACCAAATCGCCTTCTAAACTTCTGCATGCGCTTCCTGAACCTAAACGCGCTAAGAATGATGCTTTTTGGATGAAATAATCATCAAAATAATCTTCTGTACCAAATTCTTCTTCAATACTCATTAAACACAAGGCTAAAGCACTCATGCCCGACGCCGAAGATGCTATGCCAGAACTATGCGGAAACGTGTTTGTGGTTTCTATTTTAAAATGATAATCTTTTAAAAACGGCAAGTAAACTTCTATACGTTTAAAAAAGGTTTCAATTTTTGGTTTAAAATCGCCCTTTTCCTCATTATCTAGAAACACATCAAACGAAAAACCACTAGCATCCTCTTTTTTAGAAAAGCTAACTTTAGTTGTGGTTTTACAATGGTTTAGGGTAAAACTTATAGATGGGTTTTCTGGAATTTGATGTTCCTTTTTTCCCCAGTATTTAACTAGCGCGATATTACTTGGTGACGACCAGGTAAAACTTCCGTTGTCAATTGAATTTGTATATTTTTTTGGAATGAAATGTTCTTCTACCATAAATTAATTATCAGCTGACAAAGATAATAACTTTACCATAGTTTTATAATTTCTTGCTGTAGCTGTAATTTTTAATTTTCGTTCGAAAAAATTATTACTGCATTTAGCCCTCCCATACCCCACAGAACTGTAAAAATAGATGGCCTTGTTAGTTATATGAAAAGTTTCATTTGAAAAGGATAATTTTAAAACATCCTCTACTAGTTTTTCATCAGGCTTACTATATAGCAACATGAAATAACTTTTTTCCTTCTGCTCTTCTAAAAACGGGCAACTATCAAAAACGTATTGCAATTCTTTTGGAGTTAGTACTAAAACAGGCACTTCGAACCCAAAATGAGATTTAATTGCATTATGAATTGTTGTTTCTAAACTTGCTTTTGCTCCTTCTGAAGATTGAAAAAACACATTACCAGTTTGTATATAAGTTTGAACATTTACTAAGCCTTCTTTTGAAAGTAAATCGCTTAGTTCGGCCATTGGGATTTTATGCTTCCCACTAACGTTTATGCCTCTTAAAAGTGCGATGTATGTATTCATTATTTTGTTTTAATAAGAATAGTAGAACTAGAGAACCTATTGCGCAATATTTTTTGCAGCAATGTAAGCGCCTGTCCATGCATTTTGAAAATTAAAACCGCCAGTAATAGCGTCTACATTTATTACCTCGCCTGCAAAATATAAGTTTTTAACACGTTTGCTTTCAAAGGTTTTAAAATCAATTTCTTTAAGATTAATACCTCCTGCGGTAACAAACTCTTCTTTAAAAGTACTTTTACCATCTACCTTAAAAATAGCTTGGGTTAGCTGACCTGCTAAATTCTCTAATTTTTCTTTATTTAAATCGGCCCAACGGGTTTCCATTTCCATGCCCGAAGCTAATACCAACTTATGCCATAGTCGCTTAGGAATATCAAATTGTGTAGACTTAAATACCGTTTTTTTTGCTAAATCCTGTTTAAGCGTTTTTAAAACCTCCAAACAATCATTAAACGTTTGCCTTATAAAATTAATTTCTATTTGAAATTTATAATCTCGTTTTGCTAATTCTAAAGCTCCAAATGCCGATAGTTTTAAAATAGAAGGCGCGCTCATACCCCAATGTGTAATTAACAAAGGCCCTTCGCTCCACAAATTAGTATCTAACACCTTTACCTCAACATCTTGAGCGACCACACCCGGAATATCCTGTATGCGCTCGTCTTTTATATTAAACGTAAACAATGAAGGTACTGGTTGCGAAATGGTATGCCCTAAAGGCTCTAAAAGATTCCAAATTTTAGGATTACTACCAGTAGCTATTAACAGCTTATTGGTTAAAAAATCGCCTTGAGAGGTTTCAATTTTAAATTGTTGGTCTTGAGGATCAATAGCTTTTACAATATGGCTATAAAATACCTCAACCTGATGCTTTTCTGCTTCATTTAAAAAGCAGTTAATTATGGTTTGCGATGAATTGGAGACTGGAAACATTCTCCCATCGTCCTCTATTTTGAGTTCGACACCATGTTTTTCAAACCACTCAATAGTATCGCCCGTCATAAACTGATGAAACGGACCTAAAAGTTCTTTTTCGCCTCGCGGATAGTTTTGAGTTAATTCTTTAGGAATAAATTCGGCATGCGTTACATTACAGCGTCCACCACCAGAAACTTTCACTTTCGCTAAACCTTCTTTGCTACGCTCTAAAATGGCAACTTTTAAATTTGGATTTTGTTCTGCAATATTAATGGCTGCAAAAAAACCTGCAGCGCCACCACCTACTACAATAACGTCTTTAAACGTCATATTCTATCTGGATAATCAGAAATTATACCATCAACACCATAAGATTTTATACGCTCTAAAGGCTTTAAATTATTTACCGTAAACGCAAACACTTTAAATTCTTCTTTTAATTCTGCAACAACCTCTTCTGTTAACATGGTGTAATCGACATGAATACTAACCGCTTTTATGGTTTTTGCAAAAGTTACAGCTCTATTTAAATTTCTGTCTGTAAGTACACCTAAAGGAATTTTATCATTTATGTCGTAAACTTCTTTTAGCAAATCTTCTTGAAAACTAGACACTAAAATATTACTATAGGCCCAACCTTTTTTATCCACATAAAATGTAATAATTCTAGCTGCCTCCTTAGCGGTATCTTGACCTTTAAGCTCTATATTTAATAAGCACTTGTTATCCACAAAAGCTAAAACTTCTGCTAAAGATGGTATTTGATACGTCCCCTTCGTTTTAAGTTTTTTTAAAGCGTTAAGTGAATGTTGAGCAACCTCTCCAGTACCATCGGTAATTCTATCTACAGTGAAATCGTGAAAAACAACTAACTGACCCGTAGCACAACGATGCACATCTATCTCAATGCCATCAACCTTTAAACTAAGGCCTTTTTTAATAGATTCTAAAGTGTTTTCGGTTAAATGCCCTTTGGCTCCTCTATGTCCGATTTTTAAAATATTACTTGTCATTTTTAATAGGTCTTATTAATCCTTCTTGAGCCACTGTGGCTATTAATTTACCATCTCTAGTAAAAATATTCCCTCTTGCAAATCCTCTAGCGCTCGATGCACTAGGAGATTCCATAGTATAAAGCAGCCAGTCTGAAAAATCGAATTCTCTAAAAAACCACATGGAGTGATCTAAACTAGCTGTTATTGTATTACCCCAATGCGCTTTACTTGCATGTGGGTTTAATGTTGCTGTTAAAATATTATAATCCGAAATATAAGTTAAAATTTGCTGTTTTGTTGCCAAATCCAGCCCTTTAACATCTCCTTTTAATTTAAACCAAACATCATAATTTGGTGGTAAATCTTTTTTATCTAACGGATTTACAAAGGTCGTTGGTTTAAACTCAATAGGGCGCTCAATTGACAAAAAAGATTTTATTCCTTTAGGTAAATTTTCGCCATATTTCTCATACATATCCGTCCAACTTAACAACTCTTCTGGTTGTTTTATATTCGGTTTTAATTCAATTTGATGATTGTAACCCGCTTCCTTTTTATGAAAAGATGCCGATAAAATAAAAATAGTCGTTTCCTTTTGATGCGCTGTAACACGTCTTACCGAAAAACTACCGCCATCTCTAACAATACTTACATTATAGGTTATTGGGAGTTCTAAATCGCCTGCCTCTAAAAAATAAGCATGCATGGAATGTAAAACTCTTTGATTTGTAATAGTACGACTTGCCGCATTTATAGCTTGAGCCAAAACCTGTCCTCCAAATACAATAGGACTTCCAATAGTTTTGCTAACCCCGTTAAATTCGTTATCGCCTATTTTTTCTAATACTAAAAGTTTTAATAAGTCGTTAACTGTGGTCATATCTTACTTTAAATTAATCAATACATTATAATATCAAAAATATGTGTGTAAATTTACCACTATAAATTTTGACTACCTAAAATGAATAAACTTCTAATTCTATTTTTCCTGATTATTTCTAGCTGTGATACCGGTAAACTAAATATTATCACAGATCTTCCTAAAACCCTAAACGAGGTTTCTGGAACCGAAACTACCCAACAAACCAATTTAATTTGGATGTTAAATGATAGTGGCAACAAAGCTAGAATTTACGGCATAAATAAAAAAGGAAATATTGAAAAAGAATTAAAAATTAATGCTAAAAACCATGATTGGGAAGATTTAGCATCGGATCATGTAGGAAACATTTACATTGGAGATTTTGGTAATAATCAAAACAAAAGAACAAATCTTACAATATTGAAAGTTAATGCTGAAGATTTAGATAAGGATAGTAAAATTGACATAGAACGCATATCGTTTAAATACCCAAAACAAGATAAATTCCCGCCCAAAAAGAAACAGATGTTCTTTGATTGCGAATCGTTTTTTTACTACAACAATAGCTTACACCTGTTTACCAAGAGCAGGGTTCGTGGTAATTTTGGAAAAACAGATTTATACAAAATACCAGCAACTCCAGGACACCATGTTGCAGAATACATCAATTCATTTAACTCTTGTGACGATTCTGGTTGTTGGATTACTTCGGCTGATATTAGTGATGATGGTAAACACGTGGTGTTACTTTCTCCTAAGGCGGCTATTGTTTTTTCTAATTTTACCTCAGATGATTTTTTTACAGGAGAAGTTAAACGCTATGATTTTACTTTCGACTCGCAAAAGGAAGGTGTTTGTTTTACCGACAACAATACGCTTTTAATAACCGATGAAAAAGCTCATGGTGCCGGCGGAAACTTATATAGCTTTAGCTTAAATTAATCTTGAAAAGTTAATTAGCTATGTGTTTCTATCACATTTACAATATCACTTTTTTGTAACACACCAGATTGCCTCCATTTAGGAACTCCGTCTTTAAACAAAATCATGGTCGGTACGCTACGCACCTGATACTTTGTAGCCAATTCTTGATTTTTATCAATATCTACTTTTACTATTTTTACAGCGTCGCCTAACTGCTCCTTAACATCTTTTAGAATAGGCATAAGTGCTTGACAAGGTCCACACCATGTTCCAAAAAAATCTACTAAAACAACATCTTCCGAAGTTATTATATCTTTAAAACTACTTTTCATAAATTACAATTTCTTGATATTTTAGTCGAAGTTATCGTTAAAAAATTACACGCTTTTCAGCTTAAAAACCAAAACCAACTTTAAACGCAAAACGTAAACCATCATCGCTATTAAAAGCAGATAAGTTAAACGTAACAACATCGGCTGCATTTGCAAAAACACCACCACCTATTGAGGTATTCCATCTGTTTGCGTTAAAAGCATTACTAAAAACAAGATTGTTATCTACCCAAACTCTACCATAATCAAAGCCAGTATACACACCAATATTTAAAGGCAGTAATCCTGTTTTAAACTTTTTTAAATTTAAACGTAAATCTGTACTTTGATAAAATGATCTTTTACCAGAAAAACGTTCGTTTCTAAAACCACGAAGTCCATTATTGGCTCCTAAACTTGCCGCTTGATAAAACTCGAAATTATCACCAAAAATAAAATGGGCTTTTGCCAATGTTGCCAACACTAATTTACCACTAGCAGATATTTTATAATCGAATCCTAGCTCTGGAATTAGATACGCAAAACCTTTTGAATCTTCTACATTAGTGGTATACCCTAATTGTAGTTGGGTTTGAATACCTGAAGTAGGAAATGCTTCGCTATCTTTATTTCGGAAACTATATGTCCCATTAACACCAACAAAATCCTTTTGATTTTCTTCACCGCTTGCAACGTAAAAATCATTAATGAATCTATCGTTAGTTTCTTCTACCTCTATAGATTCGTAACTAACACCTAACTTTATATGGGCTCCAAATTTTCCGCGCCAGTTTAAACTAGGCGCAAATTTTAATGTACTTAGTCTTACTCGATTGTAATCTATATTGAAATTATCTTCGTCATCTACATTTAAATTGGGTGTACTATTACCATAACCAAAGAAATTTATAGCGTAGTTAGGGCTAGTAAACTTAGCATTTAAGCCTAAATTCCATTTTCCTACTATATTGGCAAACTCGCCATTATACTCAAAATCATATCCACTTGTGGCAAAATAATAAGCACCCGAAAAGCTATGTTGCGAGCTAAATGGATTACGCTCAAACCCATAATTAGTTAGTACATTTAAAAAACCGAGTTTAAAACCATCATCCGGATTTGCGCCTAATACTGGAGTAAATTGATTGTTACTAAATTTAGCGGTTGTGTAATTATAAACATTAGTATCATAATCATCAACTAAACGTTTGCTTCCTTTATTGGTTGTAAATTGATTTTTCTTTGATTTAAAATCGTACATCTTAACTTTTTTACCATTTTCGATGGTATAGGTATCGTTATTTTGATTACCAACTAGCCTTAACTTAATAAGCTTATCTCCTTTACCCGAAACTCTAAACACATCGTCATCATCTAAACCATAAAGCCAAATCTCCTTTGTATACGTTTTGTTATACGCTTGCTCATGTATTATAATTCCCTTTTCACCATCCTTAATTCGGCTTACGGTTACTTTGGTATTTCCGTTTGGAAAGCGTTCAATTTCAAAAAAATCATCTTTATCGGTTCCTCGTATTAAAGGTATTTTAATTAACGCATTGTAATAGGCATCTGCAGATTCTGGAAGGTTTTCAAGTCGTGCTTTTATCACCTCTTTTATCTTATCAATCGTTTCGTCTTGAACCTCTTTAGGAAAGGCTTTAAACGCATTATCCAAAACATTGTCCGTTAAACTTTTTTGCAAATAGGCTACCTGCTCTTCCCAATCTTTTCTTGTGGTTTCGTTTAGCAACATCATATCTAAAGAAAAAGGACTGGAGTTAAAGCCTTTTACATTTCTAATATCATAATTAAACCCTTCCATTAACTTTAAAGTTGGGATAATTCTAGTGGCTACATTCATTAAAGCCCCATCGCCCATTACAGAAAAGGCTTGATCTCTATCTCTAGGAATGGGTCTATAAATCACTTTATCAGCTTCTTCAAACTCTGCCCATCTCCATTGATCGACATGTCTATCCCAATCGCCAATAACCATATCGAATAAACGCGCTCTTAAAAAGAGCGTTTGATCTACTGAGTATTTCTCATCCTTTCTTAAGTTTTTAATTAGATCGTCGGTACTCTCAATTTTATTAGCATTTCCAAAACTTTTAATATCGCCATGTCCATCGGAAACATGTTCTTCTATCATATATAATTCGTCTCCAAAATCTTCATTAAAACCCGCTAAAGCTTTTTGTTTTGGCACATAGTATAACACAGGATTAGTATGATAAAGATTAACAGCATCAGACAAACCTCCTGTTACAAATGGTGCGTAAGGATGCGAACCTGTATAAAAATCTAATAATAAATCTTCGGTAACTGTGCCTTCAAACTGCCCCTCAATATATTGGTCCTTAAACGCCATAGCTTGTAAATATACCGTGGCACTTTTTCTTATGGCACGCATAACATAGCGTTTACCTTCTTTATTTATTAATTGCAATGATTTTGATTGATGCCCACCACCTTTTCTATAAGGCTCTAAACCACCAAACATAGTATCTAAATTTACAGTTGGCACTTTAACTTTTGTACCATAATAAGACCTGTAGCGATCGCCCCAAATATATTTATGAAAACCTGTTTTAGCGACCTCCTCTTCAGAATACACAGATGCTACCATTTCGTTTGGAAAAGGCTTAAAATCATGATTATATTCTTTTTTATCTTCTGAAAACACTTTAGTTTGAAAAAGCACCTCGTCGCTTTTAGCTGAATAAAATCGAACGGCTGATGATCCATCGGTAAAAACATCAAAACGTGCATAACCGGGATCGCTTGATGAAAACGCATCAACTACATTTCGAGTGGCCGTAGATTTAGATCCTGCACCGCTAATAATTTGAGGTAAATTATCGTGTACTAAATATTGTAAACTATGCTCGTGCCCAGATACAAATACGGTTTTATCGTTTTCTTGAGCAAGGGTTACAATACGTTTTTTAAAGGCATTATAATTTTTATATTGCACATCGGCCGGAGATAACCCGCTCGTTTTTCGTATTAAATTTTTAAGCGATCCTAAAACAGGAAAAGGCTTTAAATGCGAATTAAAATCGTACTTCCCACCATGCGGCCCATTTGTAAACATAGGGTGATGCATAGCGATAATTGTGGTTTTACCTCGTGCTTTTTTAACTAAGCTTTCAAACTCTTCAAAAAACTTAAATCGCGATTTAATTTCGCAATCATCATTTATAGTTGGATGTTTATCCCAATTGGTTAAATACCATTCGGTATCAACAATAATTATAACAATATCATCAGAGATTTCAACTTTTTCTAAGGGGCAACCATCTTCGGGTAAAAATGTATTTTTTCCTAAAGCGTCTTCAATATATTTTTCTTGTCGTTTTAAACCTATAAGACCTTGGCTATACCAATCGTGATTACCAGGTATAAAAATAGTTTCACCTTTAAAATCTTTAACAGCCTCGGTTTGAACTTTTAATTGATATTCTGCAAATGCGCGTCTCTTATCCTTTTCGTCTGGCAGCCCTTTAGGATAGATATTATCACCTAAAAAAATAGCTGTACTATTTTTAGATGCTTTGTCCAATTCAGCTTTAAAGGCTTGGACACCTTGAGATACAGAACCAATTGGCGAATTACCACCATCGCCAATTAAATAAAAGGAATGCGCAATTTCTTTGTCCGGAAAACTAAAACTAGTATCCAAATTGTTATACTGCGTTTTATACGTAGCACACGCATTTAAAAAGGTAATGATAAAAAATAGTAATGCTATTTTTGAAAATTTCATTTTAGTTGAATTCATTTAATAATTTTATTTAGTTCCAAAGCAATGCACTTCGTTCGTCCCAATAGTTGTTAGAAGATACTGTTAAACTTTGAAGTTCTTGCAATTCTGCTTTAGTAAAACTAAAATCTAAAGCTTTTAAATTTTGTATTAGCTGCGTTTTATTAGAGGCGCCACTTAACACATAAGTAGGCTGTAAATTATCCATCACAAAACGCAATGCAATAGCATCAACCCCTACCTTATACTTTAAAGATAAGGCTTCTATAATAGTATAGGCGTTTGTATAATGTTGAAATGCTTCATTTTTAAAAACACGTCCATTTGCTAAAGCCTCCTTTATAATAACGGTTTTATCTAAATTTAAAACCGTTTTTAAAACTGAAAACGTAGACTGCTCAAACACATTATAAGTAACTTGAAAACTATCAAACAAACAATTTCCGTTAATCTTAACTTTTAAAGCTGCCTCAATAACCTCTTTTTGGTTTGCACCACTAGTTGTTATACCTATTTTTAATCCTGTTTCCTTTTGTATTTGATGTAACTTATTTAAAACAGCTTGATTTTCTAGAACGCCACTATCAAACGTTGCCGAATGTATTTGGTAGTATTTTAAATTAGGCATCATGTGTTTTGAAACTTGCCATTGCTCCACTAATTTTTCTCGCGAGTGTTCTTTAATTTCATGCTTACCATTGTAACCAAGTTCCCAATTAGCCACATACGTGTATCCCCATTTTGTTCCTAAAATAGCATCTGGATACTTATTATTAGCGTCCCATTCCTTTAAAAAGGCTTCGCCTTTACCATAAGAAGGTGCCGTATCAAAATAACGAACACCTAAATGATACGCTTCATCTAAAACCGAAAGGGCATTATTTTTAAAGGTTTCTTGTGTTTTATCGTTTAAACTTGTTGGCCTAATATTAATATACTCGGGTCTGCCTAACGCTGCTAAACCTAAACCTATTTTTGTTTTTAAACTGTGTTCCATTACTCTATAACTTCGGTTTCAATTACGGTATCGCTAGTTAGTGTTTTATGAACTGGACATTTTGCAGCTATTTCTTTTAAACGTGTCTTTTGTTTTTCGTCTAAATTACCAACAAATTTTAATCTTTTTTGTAAATGATCTATTTGTTTTGGCTTATCTAGATCCAGCATTAAATCGTCGCTATGTTTTTTTGAATAAGTAATATACACATACACTTCTTGCAAATCCCATTTTTTACGCTGGGCATACATTTTTAGCGTCATAACGGTACAGGCTGCTAATCCTGCGCTTAAAAAATCGTAAGGCGATGGTCCAAAATCGTCACCACCAACATGCTCGGGCTCATCGGCAATAAAACTATGCTTTTTAGTTTGTATAGAAGTTGTAAAGTTATCCTCAACTAGGTTTAAATGTGCCACTAATTGCTCGCCTTTGGTATCTAACATACTATTATCTTCTTGCACAAAATAGCGTTGCACCCAGGTACCAATTATGTTACCTACATACTTACTATCCTTAGAGTCGGATAATAAATGATCTGCGCCATCTAAACTCACAAAACTTTTTGGATGATGGGCATCATGATATAATTTATGTGCATTATCAATCCCCACAATGCTATCAAACGGTGCATGCATAATTAATATTGGTTTACGCAAGTTTTTTGTTATTTCGGGCAAATCAATTTTACTAAAATCATTTACAAAGGCTTCGTTAATTTTAAATGGTCGCCCTCCAATATTTACCTCAACTTCTCCCTTTTCTTTTACCTCATCAATATCATGAGAAAACAAATGGGTAACATGGCTAGCCGTTGCTGGTGCGCCAACAGTTGCTACCGCTTTAATATTGTCTAGTTTTGAAGCCGCCACTATTACTGCTGCACCTCCTAACGAATGCCCAACTAAAAGACTTGGCGCTTGGTAGTTTGATTTTAAATACTCGTTAACAGCTAATAAGTCGTCTACATTTGCAGAAAAATAACTCTCGGCAAATTCGCCTTCACTTCTACCTAATCCAGTAAAATCAAAACGCAATACACCAAAACCATGGCTGGTTAGCGACCTGCTTATATTTCTAACTGCACTTAAAGAGCTGCTACATGTAAAACAATGTGCAAAAATAGCGTAATGCTGCGGTTTTTGGTTGGCAGGCAACTCTAAAAACGCCTGTAACTTATGCCCCTTCTTATTCTGAATATTCAGCTTTAAACTGCTCATTTTTTATATGTTTTAATCGTTCTTGATTTGTGTATTTTGAAAACTTACTTAAAAGCACTTTTAACTTCGGATTAATAAAGGTTTCACAAAATGGCTTTTGTGGGTTACTGTAATAGTAATTTTGAATTTGCGCTCTTGATGCTTTAAACAATGCAAAAGGTAAAACCTCCGTTATTAATTGATTTTCAAATTGACTTTGAAACCCTTTTATAATTTGTTTCGACGCTTCATTTTGTTCTTCTGAAAACACATAAACTGCCGAACGGTATTTATTTCGCATAGAGTGACTAGAGGTACTTTTGTGCGTATGCAAATGAATTTCAATTAAACTTTTAAGCGGAATTATTTCTGGATTAAAATGAACGATTACAGCTTCGGAAAACGTACTATTATTTCCCGTTGAAGCCACAAAACCTTGTTCTACTTTTAATACACCAATTAACGATTGAAACACCGCTTCGGTACACCAATGGCATCCGCCTCCTAATGCTATTTTTTGTAAATTGTTGTGCATTTAAAAGTGTTATAATTACTTAACCACTTCTACACCACGCCAAAATGCTACATGATTTTTAATACCTTTTGCCAATGCCGAAACTTCGGGGTAATACCACGCTGCATCTGTATTCTCTTTTCCATCAACACTTAAATTATAATATGAAGCTTCGCCTTTCCAAGGGCATGTGGTATGCGTCTCACTCTTTATAAAAAACTCTTTAAGAATACTATTGTGTGGAAAATAATGGTTATTTTCTATAACAACTGTTTTATCACTCTCTGCTATAATTTGATTATTCCAAATGGCTTTCATAGTTTATTATTTAGATTGTAAATGCTATTGGTTTTTAAATAATGCTTCAAAAAAAATTTAAATTCATTCTGCTAAAACAAATGGATTATATAAAAGACTCCTCGAACCTTTCAAAATGACAGGTATAACCATTTGGTATTCTTACCAAATAATCTTGATGTTCTGGTTCTGCTTTCCAAAAGGTTGAATACGGCTCTAATGTTGTAACTGCATCGGCTTCCCATTTACCAGATGCATTAACAATGCTTATCATCTCTTCGGCTTCCTTTTTTTCGTCTTCATTTTGAAAAAAGATTGCCGACCTGTAACTAGACCCTTTATCATTTCCTTGTCTGTCGATAGTTGTAGGATTGTGAATTCTGAAAAAATAATCTAAAATTGCTTTAAAAGAGGTCTCATTAGGATCGTAGGTTAACTCAATACCTTCGGCATGACCCGGATGGTATTTATAGGTAGGATTATCATTTTCGCCACCAATATATCCAACTTCGGTATCTTTTATTCCTGGGCGTGTTCTAAATAAATCTTCCATTCCCCAAAAACAGCCACCTGCTATGTATGCTTTTTTATAACTACTCATTACTTTTTATTTTATTTTAATGTATTATGAACTACAAGATAACATGGAACAGCCTACTTTATGTCGTGCCCATTCCGGACGTTTAGCAAACCATTGTTGATATTCTGGCTGCTCACTATAGGGCTCTTTTAGCATATTAAACATTTGATCTATTAATGTATAATCGCCCTTATCGCCATCATCAATAGCTAACTGCGCCATATAATTTCTTAAAACGTATTTTGGGTTAACGCTGTTCATTTTTTTACTTCTGTCTTCGTCGGAAAACGTTTCTAAACCTAACCGTTTTGCATAACTTTCAAACCATTTAAGCCATCGGCTTTTTAAATCGCCTTCAATCGCTTCAGGCTTATAAAATGCTTCGGTAATAACTTGAAGACCTTTTAATGGATTTTCTTTTTTAAAATTACTTAAATTTCTGAAGAAAATCGTCATATCGGTTTCTGTTTGATGCAAGATATCTTCCAACTCCAAAATTAATTTTTGATCGTTTTCATCTTCTGTTTGCAGACCTAATTTAGCGCTCATCATATTAAGCAGCTTCACTTCAAAATCTATTTTGTACTGATTTAAAATAGCTTCTAAAGGTTCGGCTTCATCAATTAAAGGATATATAGCGTTTGCCAGCTGAATTAAATTCCACAAACCAATATTAGCTTGATTACCAAAACGATAACGCTTATGTTGCCTATCGGTAGTATTGGGTGTCCAACCATAATCATAACCTTCTAACCAGCCATATGGTCCGTAATCGATGGTTAAACCAAGGATAGACATATTATCGGTATTCATAACACCATGAACAAAACCAACGCGTTGCCAATGGATAATCATATTTAAAGTGCGCTCTGAAACTTCTTGAAAAAAGGCTAAATAGGTGTCTTTTGATGGTGTACCTAACTGTGAAAAATGGTGTTTTATAGTATAATCTACCAAGGTTTTAAGCGTCTTGTTATCTTGCCTAGCAGCAAAAATTTGATAGCTACCAAAACGCAAAAAAGTTTCTGCTGTTCTGCAAACAATGGCGCCTTTCTCGTAGGCCGAATTACCATTATACAACACGTCGCGTAGTACTTGATCGCCAGATAATGATAAGGACAAGGCTCGAGTTGTTGGCACGCCTAAATGAAACATAGCTTCACTACATAAATACTCTCTAACCGAAGAGCGTAACACAGCTAAACCATCGGCTGTTCGAGAATATGGTGTTTCACCGGCACCCTTTAATTGGACTTGCCAATTTTGGTTATTATGTTGTACTTCAAATAAATTTATAGCGCGACCATCGCCTAATTGTCCTGCCCAATTACCAAACTGATAGCCGCCATAACACATGGCATAAGGTTTAGTATTTGGCAATACTTTATTTCCGGTAAAAACCTTTAAAAAGGCTTCACTTTTAGAATCGGCTTCAGACAACCCTAAATTTTTAAGCATTTCTGGAGATGCATGCAACAATTCTGGTGCCGCAGTTTGTTTTGGCGTTACATAAGAAAAACACGCTTTAGTTACCTGCCTCCTTGTATTTTCCAGAACCGGATCTGCAGGTAATTTTGTATTGAATGTATCTTTTATATTCAGCTTCATTTATTATGATTTACAGCTTATTTATCCACTTTTTTAATTCGGCATCAGATGGGTTTCTTAACTTTTTTTGTCCAATAACTAATGTTGGAAAATTAAGCTTTCTGTTTGTATACAGGGCTCGTAATTCTTCCGCGAAAGCATTATTTAACTCCACATCCAAAAATGAATAGTTTAAATTTAAACCCTCTAAATACCTTTTGTAATACTGCGTTTTATGGCATCTATTAGCGCCATATAGTTTAATCTCTGGCATAATAACTAATTAGGTTAAGCCGTAAAAAGCGCATTAAAGCAAAATTAAGCTTTAATTGTTGGCTACGATACCTTTTCTAATTGCATCGATTCGGAGTTTATACAATATCGCAAACCGCTAGGTTCTGGACCATCTGGGAACACGTGCCCTAAATGGGCATCGCATGTATTACACATAACCTCTACACGCACCATACCAAATGCGGTATCGCGTTCGTACTTAATGGTGTTTTCTGTAATGGGCTGTGTAAAACTTGGCCATCCTGTACCAGACTCAAATTTAATTGTAGAATCGAATAATGGTGTATTGCAACACACGCAGTTGTACTTACCTGCTTCGTGAATGCTACAAAGGGCACCACTATGCGGACGCTCTGTACCTTTTAATCTAGTGATTCTAAATTGTTCTGGAGTTAATTGCGCCTGCCATTCGGCCTCTGTTTTTTCGACACGTTTGTCGGGAATTGGGTTTCCTTTTACAGAGAAATTAATTATTTTTTTCCAAGTTAGCATAGTATGGATCCTTTCTTTTTTTTATTGCAAATAATATGCTTTTTTTATGTAAAGATAGTCGAATCTAAATTGAAAAACTTACAATTTGTAATTTTTGAAAAGTATTTAAAAATAATACGACCAAATAAAACGTTACTGTACTTTCCCTTAAAGTTTAGTATTTTTACTTGATAAACATTTATATCTTCCAATATGCTGATAGAAGCGACTGAAAAATTTGTAATTAACCTTTTAAATGAAAAGTTAGCTACTTCTTTTACTTACCATAATATTACACATACACAACGCGTTGTTGAGGATGCTAAAACACTAGCCGAACTTTGCAATATTGATGAAGACAATACAAACCTGCTTTTAATTGCTGCTTGGTTGCATGATACGGGTTATATAAAAGGCGTAACCAACCATGAAGAGGAGAGCATTATAATTGCTAGAGCGTTTTTAGAAGGCGAGAAATGCCCAGAAAAAGACATAAAAGTTATTTGCGATTTAATATTGGCTACCAAAATGACTGTGGCACCCGATAATGTTTTAGAAGGCATACTTAGAGATGCCGATTGCTCTCACGTTGGAAGCAAAAGCTACATGGATATTTCTGAATTGCTAAGAAAAGAATGGGAATTACTATTCAATAAGACCTTTGACGACATTAAATGGCTAGATGAAAACATTGATTTTCTATCCACCAAACACCGTTTTCACTCACCTCAAGCTGCTAGTATTTGGGATAAACGAAAAGGGAAAAACCTAGCAAAACTAATAACTACGAGAAAAAAATTAGTAAACGCAGAAAAAAAACTAACACAGAAAAAAAAGGAATTAAAGTTTAAAAAAAATAAAATTGAATTGCCAGAACGTGGTATAGAAACCATGTTTAGAGTAACACTAAAAAACCATATTACTTTAAGTAACATTGCCGATACTAAGGCTAATATTTTACTGTCTGTTAATGCTATTATTATATCGATGGTATTATCAAATCTAGTTTCTAAACTGGATAACATTTCCAACCATTACCTAATTATCCCAACAGTTATTTTTGTGTTTTTCACTGTGGTTTCTATGGTTTTGTCCATTTTAGCAACACGCCCTAACGTAACGCGAGGCGAATTCACAAAAGAAGATGTGGCTAATAAAAAAGTAAACCTTTTGTTTTTTGGGAACTTTCATAAAATGTCCTTACAAGATTTTGAATGGGCCATGGGAGAAATGATGGAAGATCGCGATTACCTCTACTCTTCAATGAAAAAAGATTTATATTTTTTAGGCTTAGTTTTAGATAAAAAATACAAAATACTTAGACTTACTTATACTGTTTTTATGATTGGAATTATAGTAAGTGTACTTGCATTTGCTATTGCATTTAAGTATTCGGGAGTTGTTTTATAAAAGCTTATTCTACTTTAAAACTCCTGTTCTAATCAGTAAAGCTTAGTTTTAAAAACTAAGCTTTAATTTCTTTCATTAAATCATCATAGGAATAAAATGATTTATCGGCTTCATTTTTATGATAAAGCACACTAACTCGAATGGCTTTTAAGCCTGTTACAGCTTGCAAATCTTCAAGTTCTACTATTTCAATATCTGTATCTAAATAATGCTTAGACTGGAGAAATTTTATATATCTTAAATATTCTATTTCATCCTGTTTTTGAGAATACACAATGCTTACTTTCCCTTTTTGGGTAACACGCTCTGTGGTTCCTTTTATATACGCCTTATCAACTCGTTTTTTTACAATTTCGTATCGTGCATTATATGTGCCATCTACATCAAACTGTTTTTCATCCATTCTAAAACTTATGGATAAAGGTTGATTAAACACCAAAATCATTGATGCTACATCTAAGGCCACAGGAAATTTAGATTGCATTTGGTAGTATGCATTTTCCATTTCACACATAACCTGTAATTGCCACAAACGCAAATTGTAAAGGTATATAGGATTGAATGAATCTTCTTTAGTAATAGACTCTCCTACATACATGTTATGCTCGACACCATCCGTTTTAAAACGCTCAAAATAGTGCGGATACATAAGTTGTGCTTCCACTTGTTTTTTATCTAATAACGAGGCCATTTCTTTATTAATTTTAGAAATGGTTTTATCGTAATCTTTTCTATGTTTATATAACACATTTACCTTGTCGTCAATGCTATTAAAGTAAGCATCTATCTCTTCCTTAAAATCATCATTGGTGTAAATATGTTTTAATAAAGGATCTATATCTTGTTTAAAAAATTCAGAGATTTGTTGTTCGCTATCTACCTGAAAATGTGTTTCCAAACCCTTTAAATACTCATCTATCTGATAGATAAATTGCTCATAAATAGGTAATGGCTGCGTTTTGGAAATTCTAACAAAAATGTTTTTAACCGCATTTAACTGTAATGATAAATCTAAACTAGTAGCAGTATTTCTAGCTTCCGACGATTCTTTTATATCGATTTGACCATAAAGTGGATACACATTTTCGAATGCTATTTTTTTAAAACTAGCTTCTTCTCCCTTTAATTCGGCATTTATAAAGTTTTTTGCTTCTTTTTTAAATCGCCAATGCACACTAGAGTGAATTGAAGTACATTCTTTTTGAATAATGGCTTCAATTAAATTTTCTTCTTCGTTTTTTGAGCGCTCTACAGCCGATACAATAAACGGCATAACATCGGCCAATTTATTTGCATTTACACTATTTAACACTCTGGACTTTCTTGATACTATCTCTATAATACCCATTAACCCCTCTTTATTTGCAATTGGAGCAAAAATAGCACTCTTTATACCTTGCTCGTGTAAACTTGTAATATGTGGTGCGCGTCCTTTCGCTTTTTCGAACATTGTATCGACATCCGATATTGAGAAATATTTATTTTCTCGTAATAATCGATTATAAGACCAACTGCATAAGGCATCGGTACATTTTTCGTTATCTCGATCTCCTAACAAATAACTTTTTACTCCAGCACCATAAACACGCTCAAAAACTTGGTCCTCTTTGTTATAAATAGAAAAACCAACCTTAATATCATTTAGCCTTAAAAGTGATCTGAAAATTTCATGGAAACCTTCCATAAAACTTTCATTCTTTCGTTTCTCGTCGCCTATTAAACTAGATTTTATGTTAGATATGGATTGATCGTCTGTTACATCAAAAATATTTGAAATTACAAATCCATTAAACGTGTAGCTATTTGGAGGAAATTTTTCTTTCCAAAGTGCTATATTTTCAAAATTATCAAGTAGCTCATTATAATCTGCCTCGGTAATTATTTTAGCACCCTCATTAGGTGTTATTTCACAAAAATCGGCATTATACGTTATTTTGTAATAATGCAGAATACCATCGGCATCGGGAATTTCGTAATAAAAAGGTCTTTTAAAATTTATGTTATAGCCATAACAAAAATTTAAAATAATGGTACAGGCTAAAATATATGTATCGTCTTCCGGTAAGTTTTTAATTTGAAGATCAAAATCTTTACCCGCCGTTTTTATAATAGTTTGAAAACGCTCTGAAGCATTAAAAATTAAATTATGTAACGGAACTGAAGCTGTTTTAATTTCGTTTTTTGTTAATAATGGACTAAACGCATCTTGCAAGATTAACTGAATTTCTTTAGATCGGGAGTCTAAAATTGAGGTATCACTAAACCCTTGTTTTAACTCTGAATATTGTGCTGCAACATCTAAAATATGATTTGCCTTGGCCACAACAAAAGCATCAGAACTTTTTGCTAAAGCTTCATAATACTCCAAATATTTATTAAAACTGACTTGGAGTTTGAAAGGCGATTCGATATTGTGATTAATATCCATAATGTTAAAGTGCTTAGATTGCAAAGTTACAAATATTAGGCTTAGTCGTTGTTAATTAGACTTCCTAACTTGCTATTTGTTACTAATAAATGACACTTTTTTATTGTTTTTCGAGGAGCACCATATTAAATTTAGAATTTATAGTGATTTTTCCCTGGGCAACTATGTTTGAAACCCCAGAGTAAGCGTCATGTAGAATCTCTCCATTTTTAAATAGTTTAGATACATCTACTACCTTTTCGCCGTGAGGTAAGTTTAAGCCAACAACTACTAAGTCTTTATAATTACTTTTTGAAAAACTTCTATAAAACACATAAGGTGTTTCGGTTATCATTTGATGAATGCCGGCTCCTATTGCTGGATGGTTTGCCCGAAATTGCCCCAATTTTTGCCAATGTTTTAAAATGGATTGTGTTTTGGGGTTGTTTTGAACGTCCTCCCAATTCATTAGAGAACGCAATGTAGCATCACCAACAGTGCCTTCAATAACAAGAGACCTTGCAGATTCATCGCCATAATAAACTTGAGAAGCACCAGGGCACAACAATAATCTCCTAGCGGTTTCAAAGGGTTTTTCTCTAACGGCATCAAAGGGTTGACTATCATCATGAGAGCTTAAATAATTTAAAATGCTATAGCCTTTTAACTCTGAATTTAGTACCTGTGAATATTTTTTAAAATGCGCCTCGGTTGACATTTGAGCTGCATTCCATTTCATTTCAAAATTAATAAGTGCATTAAAAGCATTATCAAAATAATTGACTTTCTTATCGCCAAAGTCGAACCCTTTGGTTGCTGAAATTCCGTAATTGTAAACCTCGCCCAACAAATAAAAGTCGTTATTATCTAGCACTTTATCTGGGTTGTTTTTTTTGTATTCCGCGAAAGCGAAATCGCATTCTTGCTTGAATTCTTGCCAAACCTGTTCTTCTACATGTTTAACCGTATCTACACGATAACCATCAATTCCAAACTCTGTAATATAATCTGTAAGCCATTTCATGATATAAAATCGAGGTGCTCTAGGGTAGTTTGTTCTTTTAAAAAAGGCATCTAGTTCTGCTACCTCTTTTTCATACCTTCCTTCGGCTTGCCATTTAGTAACCAAATGTGGTGGTAACTTAACCGCTTCATCACTTTCTGTTTTAATGTCTGGAAGGTTTTTAACTAAGGTGCAGGTAATGGTGTTTTGGTAAGATTGATAATCGCATTGTGGTTGAGTACGCACCCAATTTGAAGGCCAAATTGGATCTTTTTCTGTTACTGGCCCTGTATGATTTATTACTGCATCAAGCAAAATACGAATGCCATGTTTATGAGCTGTTTCAACTAGTTGATGCAAATCTTGATTGGTTCCAAAATTAGGATCTAAAGCCGTCCAATCGCTAGCCCAATAGCCATGAAAACCATAGCTTAAACCTGTACCCTCGTCTGTACCCCCATGAATTTGCTCTACAATGGGTGTCATCCAAATGGCATTAATTCCTAAATTGGTAAAATACCCGTCCTTTATTTTTTGAGTAATACCTTTAATATCACCTCCTTTAAAGCCACGAAGCTTTCCTGTTTCTGCGTTTCTTTCAAAATTAATATCATTTGACGCATCACCATTATTAAACCTATCTGTCAATAAAAAATATATGTTTGCAGCTTGCCAAACAAATGGTGTTTCTGGCTGTTCTGGAAGGATATCTTTTTTGTCTTCACAACTAAAAAACACTAAAAATGATAATAAAACGACTATATGCTTCATGTTTTTAATTAAGTTTTAAAAGGAAAGACTCCAAAGGTTCAATTTTTATTTTGAGACTAGCGTTACCATTTTCAACGTTTAAAACGGACTTAAATTTATGGTACAATTGGTCTTCAACTTGATAAGCCTTATTATCTAACTGCCAATTTTCAACAACACTTTTGGGTATTTTTAGGTCGAATTCATAGCCCGATTTATTATCGAAATTTGAAATAACAATTAGTTTTTCATCATCACTCCAACGCACAAATGATAGAATTTTATCATGGTAACCTTCGGTATGCTTTCTGTTGTACAAATGTATGTCTTGATACGCTCCAACTAAAGCACTACTGTTTATTGTAAAATTTAACAGGTGTTTATAAAAATCTCTTAACTCCTTTTCTTTTTTGGTTAATTGTCCGCCATCAAATTGTTTATTATTTACCCAACGTTGATGTGCCGGAACACCTACATAATCGAATATTGAGGTTCTTGTAGGCTTACCAAATCCTGCATTTTCTGAGCCATCTTCACCCACTTCCTGACCAAAATAAATCATTATTGGTGCCGTGGTAGATGTTGCAGAAACCACCATGGCTGGTTTTCCTTTTTCGGGGCTTCCAGCAAAATCCGGGCTTGCTAAACGTTGTTCGTCATGATTTTCTAGAAAATGCAACATGTTCTGTTCTATATCTTTTAAATCATTAAGGATAGGTGGAATATTATCTGTTTTTCCGTGGCCTTGAATGACACTTTTTATGGTATCGTACAATTGGACTTTATCATACAAATAGTCCATTTTACCTTTCTTGATATAATCTCTATACAGCAATGGATTATACACTTCGGCTAATAAAAAAGCATTGGGATTTTGCATTTTAATACTCGAGTTCATGTAACTCCAAAACTCAACGGGCACCATTTCTGCCATGTCATAACGAAAACCATCTACCCCCATTTCTAGCCAATACAAGGCAATATCTTTAAACTTTACCCAAGAATTAGGTACGGTTTTGTCTTCCCAAAACTTATAATGTGTTTTATAATTTTCATTTTCAAAACCGTCGGGAAGTGCATCAAAATCCTTTTTACCATCAGGCGAAATACCATAATTAACTTTTACGGTTTCGTACCAATCGTTCATATCTGGTTGAGAAAGCCTAGATCCATTCCCTGTCCATTTTGCAGGGTTTTCGGGAAACTCACCATCTTCTAAAAGATGTTTTTCAGGACCTAATGGAGAATATCCATTTTTCCATACAGGCACTTTAAACGTTTCTTTAGGATTGTAATAAAAATTATTATTTACATTATACACAACAGATGTATCGTCATCTTCACCAAAATCTTTAACGCCATTTGGTTTAGAAAGACTTTTATAATTGCGAGCTACATGATTGGGCACTATATCTATTATCACTTTTAATCCGGCCTGATGTGTGCGATTTATAAGCGCCTGAAATTCCTGTAACCTATTAGCAACATTATCTGCCAAATCTGGATTTACATTATAATAATCTTTTACCGCGTAAGGAGAACCTGCGCGCCCCTTTACTACATCTGGGTCATCGTTTGAAATACCAAACTTGTTGTAATCTCTAATAACACCGTGATGAGGTACTCCTGTAAACCAAATATGAGAAACTCCTAAATCCTTAATTTCGTGTAATGCTTTATCAGTAAAATCATTGAATTTACCAACGCCATTTTCCTCAATGGTTCCCCATGGTTTATTGGTAGTATTGGTATTACCAAACAAACGTGTAAAAACCTGATAGACTACGAGTTTTTTTTTCTTAATATTATTCACTTCATTAATTTCACTAACCACTTTTATATCCTGTTTACAACCTAATCCTAATAACATCGCAAATACTAAAATTGTATACTTTATTGAATTCATTTTATTGTTTATCTAAATTAAATAACCAGCCTACAGCACCTTGAAATTCACTTTTCCAAAACGATTCGTTATGCATTCCATTTGGTACAACCTTACTAAATAAATGGTGCTCCGGAAATCCATTTTGCTTCATAAGTCTCACCATATCATTCATAGATTTTACCATATCACTTCCCTCCTTTTCTCCAACTACATAATATATTTTACTAGCATCTATATTTGATCTTTCTTTAGTAAATTCAAAACTTTCTGTTGCATACCAAAAAGACGGAGAAAACACACCAGCTTTCCCAAATATATCTGGTCGCTTAATTGCTGCATAATGAGCAAATAAACCTCCCAAAGAGGAGCCCATTACCACTGTATTTTGATTATCAGATTTTGTTCTAAACGCCTTATCTATTTCGGGTTTTAATGTGTTTATTAAAAAATCTAAATACAATTTACCTTCTCCTTTGCCAGACTTCTCATTATCCCAAGCCGAATAATCATTTAAACGCTTCTCACCGCCATGTTCTATAGCGACAACAATAAGCCCGAAACCGAACTCCTTATACATCTCATTTAAAGTTTCATCTACTTCCCATTCACCACTATACGATGTTGAAACATCAAATACATTTTG
Organism: Algibacter sp. AS12; assembly: GCF_046736315.1. Lineage (NCBI taxonomy): Bacteria > Pseudomonadati > Bacteroidota > Flavobacteriia > Flavobacteriales > Flavobacteriaceae > Algibacter > Algibacter sp. AS12. The sequence continues at coordinate 2,342,111 of NZ_CP151841.1, read as the reverse complement.
ACCATCTTGAATATATAAAACAGGGTAGTTTTCTTTTGAAATTTTATAATTTGGAGGTAAATAAATGCTGATTTTACGCTTGCGATTCAATTGCGGGATTTCAAAATATTCTGCAAATACCTGAACATTTTCCGTAGCTGTAGACACCTTGTTTTGAAACTTATTATCTGACCAGTTTGTAATACTGATTTTTACTGTGTCTTTTAACTTTGAAAACGTATAGGTTCTATTCTCGCTAGGGTTACCGTTTTCTTCGCACTCCACAGCTTCCCAATTTCCTTTTGTAAACTTAAAACTTATATTTTTTTGACTTTTAGGAATAGTAATATTGTAAAGCTGATTCTCTTTCTTTAGTTTGAATTGTTCATTACCTCCAGACCAACCTTCAAAATCTCCAGAGATATAAATATCATTATTAAAATGATGCGCTTCAGGTAATTTTTCAATAATAAAAGTAACCTCCTCTTCACCTGGAATCGGATTATTATTTTGTTTCTTTTTATCTACACAGGCTATGCTAATAAATAAAAATAGAATTATGAAAAACTGATTTTTCATTTTAATAAAAGACTGAAATGATTTAATACAATTTAGTAGTCAAAATGACACTTCCTTTTTCGTTAAGAGTAATATTATCTCCCCAGAAAAACTGATAGTCTGTAATTATATTTTTAACAGATTTTCCTTTTAAACCAACTTCTTCAAACCTGTTTAAATCTAGTTCTATTGGATTATTATTTTTATTAATGATATGAATTACAGTTTCGTAATCTAGAATTCTAAACAATACATAAACGCCATTTTCTGGAGCAAAATGCAGGGTTTCACCATCATGAATGGCTTTGCTATTTTTTCTATAATTTAAAAGCTTCCTTAAAAAGATTTGCATATCCTTTTGCTGCTCACTTAAACCTTCTCCTGTAAATGCGTTAACTTGATCGCCTTCCCATCCTCCAGGAAAATCAGATCGAATTAAGCCATGATCTCCAGGTTTATCAAAATCGTTCATTAAAATTTCTGTACCGTAATAAATTTGCGGAATTCTTGGTAAGGCTAATAAATAACTAAGTGCCATTTTAGTATTAGCCACATCACCTTTTAGCTGGGTAAAAATGCGACTCATATCATGATTATCAGGAAAAACCATAAGATCTTTAGGACTTGCGTAATAAAAATCGTTTGCCAAACCTTGATATATTTTAACTAGGCCTTTATCCCACTCTTCATCTTCATTTAGCGCTTCAACTAAAAAATTTTGCATTGGAAAATCCATTGGCGATTTTAAATTAGACTTGTAGCCATCTCTATTATTAGCTCCATCTTGCCAATACCCAACCAAAAGTGGGTTGTAACTCCACTCTTCTCCAACAATGCTAAAATTAGGATATTCATTCATAATTTCACCAGCCCAACGACTCATAAAATCTTTATCCGGATATGGATATGTGTCCTGACGAATACCACCTAAATTTGCTGTTTCTATCCACCAAATACTATTCTGAATGGTATAGGTTGCCATAAAAGCATTACGTTGATTTAAATCTGGCATAGCAGATACAAACCAACCTACGCTCATGTTTTCCTTATCAACTTTAGAGGCATACCTGTCTTGGTTGGTTGTACGTCTGTGATTGGTAATAATACTAGCGTCTCCATCCCAATTACTCATATTTGCTTCGTAATATTGTTGATGGTTAATCCAGTTTTTAAAAGGCAAATCTTTCATCCACCAATGCTCTAAACCACAATGGTTTGCCACTTGATCCATAATTAATTTCATGCCTTTTTTTGCCAATTTAGCCGATAACTCCTTGTAGTCTTCCAAAGTTCCAAAGCGCGGGTCTATTTTATAATAATCGGTTATTGCATAGCCATGGTAAGACCCTTGTGGCATATCGTTAGTAAGTACCGGAGAAGGCCAAACAGCTGTAAATCCTAAATCTTCAATATAATCTAAATGATTGGTTATACCCTGAATATCTCCGCCATGACGAGCATAATCATCATTCCTATTAATTATTTTCTCGTGAAGTCTATCCACAATATCGTTCTTGGGGTTCCCATTAGCAAACCTATCTGGTGTAATTAAATAAATAGCATCGCTACTATTAAAACCGATATATTCCTCCGAAGATTTTATTCTTGATTTAAGCTCATAAGTATGAACTAAATCTTCTTTATTTTCTTCTTTAAAAATGATATTGAATTTCCCCGGTTTTGCAGATTCTGAGATATTTAAGTCTATAAATAGATAATTTGGACTATCTGCTTTATGAACTTTTTCTATAGAGATACCCTGATAAGAAACTTGAACCGTTTTACCAGAAATATTAGGATGATGGACTAGCAACTGAAGTTTAGAATTCTTAAACCCTACCCACCAGTTTAAAGGCTCTATACGATTAATATCCAATTTCTCAACTATTGAAACATTTTTACTAAGCTCATCCATTGTTATATTATCTTCTTTTTTACAAGATAAATTTAAAGCAAATACAGCTAGCAACCCAATGAATATTGATTGTTTGGTATTTTTATAAAGTTTAAGATAACATAGCATAACTTTTAGTTTTAGTTTAAGGCTTCAATACTAATAGCATAACCTCCACCTGGCGCAGATAAAAGTGATAATTTTGATTTACTTGTTACCTTCTTTGTAATAATAGAATAAGCTTGCGGATTGGTTTTGTAGTGCGCACTTTCAGCATCGCTATAAATAGTAGCCATATATTTTTTTCCTTTTTCAAGAAAATCTAAACTAATATTAGAGGTTCTAGAATTAACCCCATTTACATTACCCACAAACCAATTATCACTTCCTTTTTCTTTTCTAGCTACAGTTATGTAATGTCCTGGTTCTGCTTCTAAATAGACACTTTTATCCCAATCTATTGCCACATCTTTTATAAACTGAAAAGCATCCATAAACTGCTCGTAATGCTCAGGTAAATCTGCAGCCATTTGCAATGGGCTGTACATGGTAACATACAAAGCCAATTGGTTTGCAATGGTGCTGTTAACATGCGAATTGTTATTCGGATTTAATTTACTAATATCCATTTCAAAAATTCCTGGAGTATAATCCATTGGCCCTCCAATAAGTCTTGTAAATGGTAGTATGGTAACATGATTTGGTTTTGAACCACCAAATGCCTGAAACTCGGTACCTCTAGCAGACTCGTTTCCAATTAAATTGGGATATGTTCTACTTATTCCAGTTGGTCTTACGGCTTCGTGGGCGTTTACCATAACCTCATAATCGGCAGCTTTTTCAAGAGCGTATTGATAGTGGTTAACAATCCACTGGCTGTAATGGTGTTCGCCTCTAGGTAAAATATTACCAACATACCCACTCTTTACCGCATCGTAACCATTGTCTTTCATGAATTGATACGCTTTATCCAAATGGCGCTCGTAGTTTCTGGTTGAACCAGACGTTTCATGATGCATAATCATTTTAACACCTTTAGATTTTGCGTAATCATGAATAGCCTCAACATCAAAATCGGGGTACGGTGTTACAAAATCGAAAACATAATCTTTAGATTTTCCAAACCAATCTTCCCAACCTTGGTTCCATCCTTCAACTAAAACACCATCAAAACCGTGTTCTGAGGCAAAATCGATGTAACGTTTTACTTTAGTATTATTAGCTGCATGGGTTGTGTTTGGCTTCACTTTAGAGTAATCTGTTACTCCTAATTGAATTGCAGGTAAATCATTGGTATAAGCCCAAGAACTTTTACCAGTTATCATTTCCCACCAAACACCAATATACTTTACTGGTTTTATCCAAGAGGTATCTTCGATTTTGCAAGGTTCATTTAAGTTTAAAGTCATTCTTGAATTTAAAATATCTCGCGCATCATCACTTACCATAATGGTTCTCCAAGGAGAATTGCACGGTGCTTGCATATACCCTTTGTCGCCGTTTACATCTGGTGTTAACCACGACTCAAAAACCATGGTATCTTCATTTAAATTTAAATGCATACATGAATAATCGATAAGTGCTGCTTCGTGTAAATTAACATACAAACCATTAGCAGTTTTCATCATTAAAGCTGTTTGCACACCTGTTTTAGAAAATTGCTCTTGCGATGCATTCCCCGTTACAGCTTTATTAAACTTTGAACTTATTTCTGATAATTTTGATTCGGTATAATCGTATTCTTGAGTATCATAATCCCCCGGAATCCAAAATGCCGTATGGTCGCCCGTCATCGCAAATTGAGACTTTTCTTCTTTAATTACGAAATACACCAAGTTTTCCTGTTGCGGAAACTCATAACGAAACCCTAAACCCTCGTTAAATAACCTAAAACGAATAACCACAATTCTACTTGTTTCATTTTGTTTTAGGCTAACCGCTAATTCATTGTAATGATTTGTAATTTCTTTTTCCTCGCCCCAAACTGGTGCCCAAGTGTTGTTAAAAGTTGAATTTTCGGTTTTTAAAACATTAAAATCATTAAGTAATGACTTTTCATCATCTTTTAGCTCCAAACCTAAGTGACTAGGGTTTATTACACTTTTATCTTTAAAGGCTAACTGGTAAGTTGGCCTACCAGCATCATCCAGATAAAACGCCATAGTTAATGCGCCATTAGGAGATTTTAACTCCTGCGCATAAGCTGCCTGATTTAAAAATGAACACCAAGCCGTTACAAATAATATATATAGAAATTTCATGCTTTTTATTTTACAAAGATTCTAGTTTTAAACGCTATACTAACTCACAACTTTTAAACTATCAGCCCTTAGCATTAAGGGTTTATTGTTTACCAGTATTTCTAAATCCTTACCACCAATTATTTCGAAATTGGTTTGCTCTTGGGTTATATGAACCTTTAAAATATGGTTTCTAAAATTCACTTTAAAGGAATAGCCTTTCCATTGTTTAGGGATTTTAGGGGTAAATGACAACTTATTATCCCTAACTCGCATACCACCAAAACCTTCAACAATGCTCATCCAGGTTCCAGCCATAGATGTAATATGAAGGCCTTCGTGTACTTCGTGATTATAATCGTCTAAATCCAATCTTGAAGTTCGTAAATAGAAGGTGTAGGCCTGCTCCATTCTGTCTAATTTTGCAGCTTGAATACTATGCACACAAGGCGACAAAGAGCTTTCATGAACTGTAAATGGCTCATAAAAATCGAAATGGCGCTCTAAAGTTTCATTGGAAAAATGATCTTCAAAAAAGTAAAAACCTTGTAAGGTATCTGCTTGTTTTATGTATGGTGAACGCAAGATTCTATCCCAACTCCATTTTTGATTTATAGGTCTTTCTGATTTTGATAAATTTTCAACAGAAATCAATTCTTTATCTAAGAACCCATCTTGTTGTAAATACACCTGATGTTTTTCAGAATAAGGAAAGTACATATTATCTGCCACTGCTTTCCAAAGTGCCATTTCTTTTTTAGATAGTTTTACTTTTTCAGCAATTCTAGAGAAATCTGAAGCATATTCTGCTTCAATTTTTTTAATTTGCTCTAGCGTATAATCTATACACCATTTGGCTAAATAATTAGTATACCAATTATTATTTACGTTATTTTCATATTCATTTGGTCCCGTAACACCAAGAATAACATACTGGTTTTTATCTGCCGAAAACGTGGCACGCTGTTGCCAAAAACGAGCAATACCAATTAAAACTTCTAGTCCTTTTTCTGGTATATAACTATAATCTCCGGTGTAGCGGTGGTAATTATAAATTGCAAATGCAATAGCTCCGTTTCTATGAATTTCTTCAAAGGTAATTTCCCATTCGTTGTGGCATTCTTCACCATTCATGGTTACCATAGGATATAAGGCAGCTCCGTTATTAAAACCTAGTTTTTCAGCATTTTCTATGGCTTTATCTAAATGATTATAACGGTACTCTAATAGTGTTCTAGCTACCTTTTGGTCTTTAGTTGCCATATAAAACGGGATGCAATACGCTTCGGTATCCCAATAGGTACTTCCTCCATATTTTTCGCCTGTAAATCCTTTAGGCCCAATATTTAATTTGGAATCTTTACCTAAATACGTTTGGTTTAATTGAAAAATATTGAAACGAATACCTTGTTGGGCTTTTACATCGCCATCAATAGTAATGTCGGCTATTTCCCAAATTTTTGCCCACGCTTGCTTTTGTTCTTTAAGCAATTGAGTAAACCCTTTTTTGGTCGCTGTTTTTAAAATCGCTTTTGCAACTTTTACTAAATTGGATTTGTCATGATTTCTATCGACTGTATAGCCACCAAATTTTTGAATACTATACGTCTCTCCTTTTTTTACTGCGTGCGCATAACTAAATGACACTTTATTAGAATCTTCTGTATTACTAGGCTCAATCAATACGGATTTACCTGAAAGAAAAACTTCCGACTCCATAAATGTACAGGTATGGAAATGGGTTTTCATCGTTTTCGCTTCAATAAAAGCCTGATTATTAACTTGATTCACCTTAGTAGTGTCCCAAAATTTATCATCCCAATTGGTATCTTCATTGGTAATTCCAGAATCTAAATACGGTTGAAATGAAATTTCGGCGTCGCTATTTAAAGGTGTTACCTGGTAATTAATAGCTCCTATTTCATCTAATTCTAAACTTAAAAAACGTTTTACCTCCACCTCAACTTGAATAGAATTGGGTAAGATTGCTTTAAACGATCTTGATAACCAGCCCTCTTTCATATTAAGTTCTCGCCTAAAATCTTCAACAGATGTACAGGTGTTTAAATCTAAGGGCTCGCCATTAATTGTTACGTTAATTCCAATCCAATTTGGCGCATTAAGTACCTTAGCAAAGTATTCTGGATAGCCATTTTTCCACCAACCCACACGAGTTTTGTCTGGATAGTAAACACCAGCAATATAACTTCCTTGAAAGGTATCGCCGGAGTATGCTTCTTCAAAATTTGCGCGTTGTCCCATGGCACCATTGCCAATACTGAAAATACTTTCTGAAGATTTTACATGACTTGTATCGAAACCTTCTTCAATGATGGACCAATTATCTGGTTTTATATAATCTTGATTCATTTTTTTAAGATGATAGAGAATGGACTTTAGGTCGCTTAGTTGTTAGACTAGGCTTAGTAATACGTCTAGTTCTCGATTATTATTTTTTATTTTATTAATATGGATTCTAGCGCCCCTCAAGCATCAACTTGAAATGAGTGCTATTACCGCTATTTGACTGTCTCTATTTTTGTTATTAATGATTTGATAAAACCTGAAGTTATTTCGGTTAAATCTTCAACATTAAAATCAGCTTTACTAAGCGTTTGCTTATCACCAACACCAATAGAAATCATATGTGCAGCATTTGCAGCATCAATACCCGCAATGGCATCTTCAAAAACAACACATTGTTCTGGTTTAAGCTTTAATTTTTCTGCTCCAATTAAAAACACTTCTGGGTCGGGCTTTGCCTTAGAAACGCTATTTCCATCAACAATACCCACAAACCTGTCAAATAAATTAACTTGTTTTAAAATTAAAGGTGCATTTTTACTTGCAGACCCTAATACATATTGTATTCCTAAATCGTCCAGTGTATCGAGTAAGTTACTTGCTCCTGGTAAAATTTCTTCTGGTCCCATTTCATGGATATACTGCAAGTAATGCTCGTTTTTGCTTACTAAGAATTCTTGCTTTTTTTCATCGGAAAGTTCTACTTTACCTATGTCCAAAAGAATTTCTAATGATCTAACACGACTAACACCTTTTAGTTGTTCGTTGTGTGCTTCTGTAAACTCAAACCCTAAATGATTTGCCAGCTCTTTCCAAGCTAAAAAATGATATTTAGCCGTGTCTACAATTACACCGTCTAAATCGAATATAACGCCTATTTTGTTCATGATTTTATGATTGAATTATATCATCAACATCTTTTACTTTATAGACTAAAGATGCTGCAATTAAAAAACTAACACCACTCATCATTAAAGCGAATATGGCTTGGTTGCCATACGCATATTTTACAAGTGGACCGCCAATTAAGGCATTGATTATTTGAGGAATTACAATGAAGAAATTAAAAATACCCATGTAAACTCCCATTTTTTTTGGCGAAATAGATCCTGCCAAAATAGCATAAGGCATTGCTAAAATGCTTGCCCATGCAATGCCTACGCCTATCATAGAAACAATAAGCCAGTTTTCATCCGGCATAATGTAGATAGATAATAAGGCTAAGCCTCCAATAATAAGAGATATTGAATGTGTTTTTTTACGGCCAATTTGTTTAGCAATATAAGGCAATGCAAAAGCGTAAAATGCAGACACTAGATTATAAACCCCAAAGAGAATACCTACCCAATCGCCAGCATCTTGATATGTAGCACTACTGCTATCTGTAAATGGCAACCCATAAATATGCTGCGCAATGGCTGGTGTAGCAAACACCCACATACCAAAAAGCCCAAACCAAGAAAAGAATTGAACCCAACTTAATTGGCGCATGGTTGTTGGCATTTTTTTGAAGTCTTCAAAAATATCCCATAAACTCGATTTCTCTTTTTCGTGATTACCTATGGCATCTGCATGTACATGTTCGTCTTCAAAACTATCAAGTTCTTCTGGCGAATATTCTTTAGTAGTAACAACAGTAATTAAAATTGAAACCACTAAAATAATTGCACCAATTATAAATGACAGAATTAAATTAAACGGCACAGCACCTTGAATGGTTTCATTAGAAATCCCACACCAATTGGTCAAGGCATAAGGTAACCAAGAGCCAATAACCGCCCCAAAACCAATAAGTGCAGTTTGCACGCTAAACCCTAAGGTACGTTGATCGGTTCTTAAATTATCGCCTACTAATGCACGAAAAGGTTCCATAGCAATATTAAAGGAGGCATCCATGATCATTAACATTCCTGCTCCAACCCATAAGGCTGGTAAAAAGGCTATAAAAATATCAGCTTGCGGCATAAGTACTAAGCCTACCGAAGCTAAAATGGCACCTACTAAAAAGTAAGGCTTTCTGCGGCCAAACCTACCCCAAGTTTTATCGCTATAATGCCCAATAATAGGTTGAACAATTAAGCCCATTAAAGGCGCAATTATCCAAAACCATGACAGTTCGTGAACATCGGCTCCGAAAATTTGAAGTATTCTACTTGCGTTGGCATTTTGGAGTGCAAACCCCATTTGTATTCCTAGAAACCCAAAACTCATGTTCCAGATTTGCCAGAAACTTAATCTGCGCTTTTCCATTAAATAGTATATTAAATTAATACTATTTGATAAGCGGTTTTGCATCAATTTTTATAGAAAAAATCAATATTTCTAATTGATACTACTTATCAAAACTTATTGTGAGAAGTGAAAATATAAGTTTTGATTTCGAGTCAAAGATATAAAAGAATTTCGGTTTTCCTAATTAATTTTATTTCGGCATAGCCTTCTACGAAACTATTTAGTAGATTCTCTTTCAATAATTTCTGTCTCAATAACTAACTTTATAAAATCACGTTTTTGCTCGTTATTAGTAAAGTATTGCTCGGGTTGCGTGTCTTCGGCCTCCAGTCTATCAATTAATAAATTGGCCGATTGTTCGCCTATTTTTTGCCCATGTTGGCTAACCGTTGTAAGGCTTGGTGTTGCGTGTTTGGACAAAACCCCATCGGTAAACCCAATAACCTGAACATCGTCTGGTATTTTTAGTCCGAGTTTCCTAGCCACTTTCATTGCAGAAACTGCATAAAGCTCATTAACCGCAAAAACACCATCAATATTAGGATTCGATTTAAAAAATTGAGCTATTTCTGTTTCCAAAACATCCAAATTATTTTCAACATCTAAGCTGTCGTCAATTTTTAATATGAGATTAGAATTAGCTTCTATTCCATTACTCTGTAAGGCTTCTAAATACCCTTGGGTTCTTAATCTACCAACACTTACGTAATCCAATGTGGTTATTAAAGCAATATGTTTACAATCGTTTTCAATAAGTTTTTTTACTGCTTTTACAGCACCATTAAAATCATCGACAATTACCTTATCGCAATCTACTTCATCAACAACCCTATCAAACATAACAATAGGCATACCTTGGTTTATTGTAGCGTTAAAGTGATGGTAATCTTGCTTTAGTAAAGTTTCTTTTGAAATGGAAAGAATAAACCCATCAATGCTACCATTGGCTAGCATTTCCATGTTTATAATTTCTTTTGTAAACGACTCATTTGATAAACCTACAATAACATTATAACCTCTGCGGTTAGCTACACGCTCTATACCTCGAATAACCGTTGAAAAAAAGTGATGTACAATTTCTGGTATTAAGATACCTATGGTTTTAGTTTTTCTATTCTTTAAACTAAGGGCTATATTATTGGGTTTATAGTTATATAATTTAGCAAAAGCTTGGATTTTTTGAGTAGTATCTTCGCTAATTTCTTTGCTATTACTAAGCGCCTTAGAAACCGTTGAAACGGAAACATCTAACTCCTTTGCAATTTGTTTTAGTGTTATCTTTCTTTTCATATAATTAAAATATTTTACCGCTTAATCAGAAATCTCTTGTTAATAATACTAGATGAGATAAAGATCCTCACCATCACGTTTCTAAAACTAAAATAGCAATAAATATAATGTTTCTGTAAAGATATAAGATAATTTAAAATATCGTCAAATATATCAAATTCTTATTATAAGGCTATAATTTTAAAAAGTTGTCAACACGAAAACGTTTTCGTAAAATATTTCGTAATGATTAATTATTTCTTTACAATTTCTTTACATAGGTTTGGATTGAGAAGTGAAAATATAAACAAACTAAAACAACTAATTATTTAAATTAATTTGTATGAAAACAACTATTAATAGTTTACTGTTTTTTCTGTTTTTGGCTCCCGTCCATATATTTGGGCAAACGCTGTTAACGGGCTCATTGACAGAACAATCAACTTCAATTCCTCTCCCTGGAGTTAATGTTGTTGTAAAAGGAACCAATAATGGTACCGCAACAGACTTTGATGGAAACTACCGTATTGAAGTGAATAACGGAGACGTTATTGTATTTTCCTTTATTGGTTTTCAACCTAAAGAGGTTACCTACTCGGGACAAACAACTCTAGATATACAATTAACCGAAGACACATCTCAATTAGATGAAATCGTTATTATTGGATATGGTAGTGTTAAAAAAGAAGACTTAACTGGTGCGGTTGATGTTATTTCGGCAAAAGATTTTAACCAAGGAGCCGTTGTATCTCCAGACCAATTACTACAAGGTAAAGCGGCTGGTGTAAGAATTACAAGTGCTGGCGGACAACCAGATGCTGCGCCTAATATTCGTATTAGAGGCGGATCGTCACTTTCCGGAAACAACGCGCCATTAATTGTTATTGATGGTGTACCTTTGGATAACGGCGGTGTTGCCGGAGTTGGCAACCCGTTGAGTTTAATTAACCCAAACGATATTGAAAGTTTTAGTATCCTTAAAGATGCATCTGCAACTGCTATTTATGGTTCACGTGCCTCCAATGGTGTACTTATTATCACTACTAAAAAAGGAACGTCGGGTGAAACTAAATTTAATTTTTCTGCTAGAACCTCATTAAGTAATGTTAGTTCAAGAGACCAAGTTCCAGTAATGAATGGTAACGAATTTGTACAATTTGCGAAAACATATTTTCCAGACAACTTAAGTGCTTTAGGAGTTCCTGTTGGAAGCGTTGACACAAATCAACCAAGTACTGTTATTGACTTAACGGATAAAGATGGCAACCCTATACAACGTCAAATTTATAATACGGATTGGCAAGATGTTATTTACAGAACAGCTGTAACCAAAGATTATAATTTTGGTGTAAGAGGAAATTTATTAAAAAAAATACCTGTTAGAGCATCTGTTGGATATAACGAAACTGAAGGTGTTGTAAGAACAAACGATTACGAAAGAATTACGGCATCTTTAAGATTAACACCAAAGTTTTTCGATGATCATTTAAAAGTGGATATTAACGCTAAAGGTACTGTAGTTGACAAAAACGCTATTGATGATGGTGCTGCCTTAGGAGGTGCTATTTCAATGGACCCAACAAAACCAATTTACGATAACAATTCAATTTTTGATGGTTTCTACCAACAACTTCAAACATCGGACAATCCTAATGATCCTAACGCAAAAATTGGAGCAGGCAACCCTTTAGGTGTTTTACTTCAAAGATCTCGACCAGAAAAAGTAAATCGTATTCTTGGAAATATAGAATTAGATTATAAGATGCACTTTTTACCAGAATTACGAGCTATTGTTAATTTAGGTTTAGAGGCCGCTAGAGCTGAGATTACAGAAAAATTTGCCAACAATGCCATTAACTCTTACACATTGGTTCCAGATACTAATGTTCCGGCGGGCACATTTATTTTTAATCCTGGTAAAAGTTTTGGAGAAAGACAACATATTACTAACGTAACCATGGAATCTTACCTTGCTTATCGTAAGGAGTTTGATAATTTATTTATTAATAATTTTGATGTTCAAGCAGGATACTCATACCAGAATTTCAAAAATGATGGTAATAAAGATGAATATGAAAACGACCCTGTTACTGGCGAAAGAGTTCGAAATTTCGATGCTTTAAATCCTAATAATAGATATTTTAATGAATTAAACCTTCAGTCGTTTTTTGGGCGTGCAAATATTAATTTAGCTAACAAATACCTTCTTACTGCGTCTTTAAGAGCAGATGGATCGTCTTTCTTTACAGAAGAAAACCGTTGGGGTTACTTCCCTTCTGCAGCATTAGCGTGGAAAGTAAAGGAGGAGAACTTCTTAAAAGATGTGAATTTTGTTAACGATTTTAAATTAAGATTTGGTTGGGGAGAAACTGGCCAGCAAGATATTTCTGGACAAGTAGGTTTTTATCCTTCAATTCCATTATTTGAAATAGGATCGCCTGAAAGCCAATATATATCTGGTGTTAATTTATATAATGCTAAAGAATTTAATCCTGATTTAACTTGGGAAAAAACAATAACTTATAATGCTGGAGTAGATTTTGATTTCTTTAAAAATAGTTTTCTTTCAGGATCTTTCGATATCTTTAAAAGAGAAACTTCAGATTTATTAGTACTTACAGGAGTGCCTCCAGGACAAGCTTTAAGCGATCAAGTTATTCAAAATGTAGGTTCTACTGAAAGTAAAGGTTTTGAGTTGAATTTAAACTTGAATCCTGTTCAAAATGAAGCTTTTAATTTATCTTTTAACGGAAACATTTCTTATAACATATCTGAAGTAACCGACTTAAAAGGTGTCGAACAAATTAATGCACCAGATGGTGGTCTTGCCATAGGAACTGGTAATATTCTATTAAGACATGCTTTAGGTGAACAAGCTGGTTCTGCTTGGGTTTTAAAACAAGTATATGATGCGGCTGGAAATCCTATATTAGGCTCATTCGTCGATTTAAATGATGATGGTAGAATTACCGAAGCCGATAGATATTACAGAGCGATTCAACCTAATTGGACTTTTGGTTTTGGTTTTAACATGAATTATAAAAACTGGGATTTAAGCGCAAGTTTTAGAGGTCAATTAGATGGAGAAATTTACAATTCTAGACGATTAACACATGGCGCCATCGAAAATGCGCTAGCCTTAGATGGTAATTCATTTAACAACACCCTAAACTTCTATACAAACGAAGCAAGTACAGTGTTTACAGACATCGTAGATCCTGTGCAATACTCAGATTACTTTCTTGAAGGCGCATCTTTCTTAAGATGCGAAAACATTGTAATTGGGCACACCCTAACTAATGTTATAAAAAATGCATCTTTAAAGATATATGGAGCCGTTAACAATCCATTCTTAATTACTAATTATTCCGGTCAAGATCCTGAGAATTTCACTGGAATTGATAATGATTTCTATCCAAGAGCAACGATATATAATTTGGGTGTAAATATTGATTTTTAAACTAAAGAAATTATGAAAAATAAAATTTTAAAATTACTATTTGGTTTGGTAGTAATATTCGCTGTTAACATTAGCTGTACAGACGATTTAAATACTAAACCACTTGTAGAACTATCGTTAGAGGAAGTACTAGAGCAAGACCCTCAAGCCGTGGAAGGAATCTTATCTAGACTTTATGGATCTTTTGCCCTTTCGGGTGCAGATGGCTCAGGAAGTTCAGATATTAGTGATGATGCTGGAGAATCACCTTTTTTAAGAGGTATTGTAAACTTACAAGATTTTGCTGCCGATGCCATGAAAAATAGATGGGGAGATAATGGTTTAGACCAGTTAACCACTACGACCGATTGGACGCCGGATAATAAATTCTTTAGATATTTATACAACAGAATTTTCTTTACCATTCCGCAGTGTAACAACTTACTTTCTATACTACCTAATGTAACCGTAGAAAACAAAGATGGAATTATCTCGGAGGTACGCTTTATTAGAGCATTAGCTAACTTTTATTTAATTGATGTATTTGGAAAAGGGGTTCTTGCAACTGAAGAAAACTTCGGTCAATCAGAATCACTTCCTGAAGCTTCTAGACAGGAATTATATGATTTTGTTGAATCTGAACTTTTAGAGATTGAAGCTCTTTTACCTCCTACTAACACTTATGGTAGAGCAACCAAGGGGGCGGCACAAATGTTATTAGCAAAATTATATTTGAATGCCGAAGTTTATACAGGAACCCCTGCTTACGACAAGGCTGCTATATATGCTAATAAAGTAATTACAGAAGGGCCTTATGTTTTGGCAGACGATTTTGTAAGTTTATTTTCTGCAGATAATGATTCATCAACAGAAATTATTTTTCCATTAATTGCCGATGCTCAAGTAAGTCAGAGTTTTGGTAACACTACATACATAGTCAATGGAAATTTAAACGCAGATACTACACCTCTTGCTCAATTTGGAGCTACTGAAGGTTGGGGCGGACACAGATCTAGTAAAGCGTGGTACGGGCTATTTGGCGATTTAAGCACTTCAACAGATGTGAGAGCAAGTTTATTTTGGACAGAAGGCCACAACTACGAAATGGAAGACTATAAAGAATGGACTGATGGGTATCCTTCTGTAAAATTTAGAAATACAAATTTTGTTGGTGCATCATTACCTTCTAGTTTTTCTTCTACAGACTTTCCATTATTCAGACTGGCTGATGCTTACTTAATGTATGCAGAATGTGCAGTAAGAAATGCTTCTGGAGCAGATATGGGAACAGCGGTGCAATATGTAAATATTGTTCGAGAAAGATCGAATGCAAGTCTTATTACACAAAATGATTTAACAGAACAATTTATAATTGATGAACGTGCAAGAGAATTAAATCTTGAAGGCCACAGACGTACCGATTTAATTCGTTTCGGGATGTTTACAGGTAATAAGTATTTATGGCCATGGAAAGGTGGTGTAAAAAATGGGACATCAATACCAGAAACTTACAAACTATATCCAATTCCTTCGTCTGCTTTACAGGCTAACCCGAATTTAACTCAAAACCCAGGATTCTAAAAAAACTAAACATAAACTATTATGAAAAATATTAAACTTTTAGCGCTTTTATTAATAGCTCTTATTGGCTTCAATGCTTGTGATCAGGAAGACGATTTAGTATTCACTGCTCAAGCACCTGTTGAAGGTATTATCTTCTCTAATTCTTTTTTAGACGAATATATATTAACCCCAACCGCTTCAAGTAACTTAGGTGAGCGTTTTACATGGCAAAATGCTAATTATGGTGTACCAACAAACACTACTTACGAGTTAGAAAACTCCATTTTAGGCGATTTTACAGATGCCACTACCGTAGGCACTACAGACGGAAATGAACTTGCCGTTACTATTGGTAATTTGTTAACTTTCGCTGAGGCAGCTGGATTGGATAACGATCCAGATACAGATTTACCAAATACAGGAATGCTTTACTTTAGAGTAAAAGCATTTATAGGAACCGAAGGACTTCCAACCTATTCTGCAACACAAGAATTAAACGTTGTTTTACCAGAAGAAGTAATTGGTGGCGGTGGTGCTTTTGAAGTAGCTTCTTGGGGTGTTGTAGGTTCTGGTTATAATAACTGGGGCGCATTTGCCGATGGTAAATTTTATACAACTGCAACGCCAGGAGTTATCGTATCATACGTAAATTTACTAGATGGTGAAATTAAATTCCGAGAAAATAATACTTGGGATAGTAGTTTAGGTGATGCTAATAACGATGGGATTTTAGATGGAGATAATGACAATAATATTGCCGTAACAGCTGGTGATTATAAAATCACTATTGATACTAATGATAACTCTTATACTCTCGAACCATTTTCATGGGGTGTTGTAGGTTCTGGGTATAATGACTGGGGCGGTGCAGGTCCTGATGCTAAATTTTACTATGATTACACAACAGATACTTTTAAAGTTGGTGTTCAATTATTAGATGGTGAAATTAAATTTAGAATGAATAATGCTTGGGATGTGGCTTTAGGAGATGCAACTGGTGATGGTGTTTTAGATACTGATGCTGATAATAACATAGCATCAACTGCGGGTCATTACTTAATTACAATTAACCTAAATGATAATTCTTATACAATAGAAGAATCAAATGTATATGGTGTTGTTGGTTCTGGATTTAACGATTGGGGCGGGGCTGGACCTGATGCTTCATTAACTGAAGTTCAACCAGGTGTATGGTTTGCTGAAAACATTACTCTATTAGATGGTGAGATTAAATTCCGTCAAAACAATACTTGGGATGTTAGTTATGGCGATGCTACTGGTGATAATATTTTAGACACTGACGCAGACAATAACATTGCATCTGAAGCTGGAAACTATGTAATTAGCATAGACTTTAATGATGCCGAGGGTATTAAATACTCTATCGGAAAAAGGTAAGCTCTTTTAAAGAAAAAAATATTTTTTAAATTAAAAAGAGGTTGCATGTTTACTATTTGCAACCTCTTTTTTTATAAAACTAAATGCTATGAAAAGACTAATACTTATTTTTTTACTATCAGTTAATTGGTGTTTTGCACAACAACAAACGGTTACTCATTCAGTTTCTCCTACTCCTTTTGAAGAAAGCAACAACATAACCATTACAATACAAGGCAATAGTGTTGATGAAGTGGCTTGGGGCGTAACAGGACACGAACTTTATCTTTGGGCTTGGTCTTTAGATACCAATTTAGCTAACGAACAAGGCTGCCCTACTAATGGCTCTTGGGATAACTCTAATGAAGCGAATAAACTAACCTATAATAGTGGTGCAGATACTTATACTATATCATTTGTACCTACAGCATTTTTTTCTAGAACAAATATTGGAAGAATTGGATTTTTAGTTAAAGCTAAAGATGGCTCTGGCGACAAAAAATCGCAAGATATTTTAGAGAATGTTGGTGCCTTTCAATTATCATTAAGTACTCCTAGCAACACAACTACCATTATAAATTCGGGAAGCAACCATAATATAACGGCTTCAAATACTGGTGGCAATGCAGATTATATACTAAAGGCAAATGGCAGTACTATTAACATACAATCTGGTATTGATTCGTATGCATACACAGATACAAATATCACGGCCAATAGAAATTACACTTTAGAAGTAACCATAGGCGGAGTAACAAAAATAAAATCATTTTCTGTTATTGTTGATCCTGGATCAGAGTTTAGTGTTATGCCGCAAACCTATTTAGATGGTATTACTTATGATGATAGCGACCCAACTAAAGCAACTCTAGTGCTTTATGCTGCGGGTAAAGACTTTGTTTATGTTGCTGGTAGTTTTAATAATTGGCAACCAGATGCTTCTTACGCCATGAAACGAGACCCTTCTAGAAACAACAAATTCTGGCTTACTTTAACTGGTTTAACACCTGGGCAAATTGAAACCTATCAATATTGGGTAGTAGATAAAACACCCATTGCAAATTCTCCAACATTAGTTAAAACGGCAGACCCTTTCTCTACTTTAGTTTTATCTCCTTTTGACGACCCTTATATTCCGGCTTCAACATATCCTAACTTACCAACCTATCCATCTGGTCAAGATCGTGAAGTTACGGTTTTACAAACAGGCAAAACACCATATAACTGGCAGGTTACAAATTTCGAAAAACCTAAAAAAGAAGATTTAGTTATTTATGAAGTTTTAATTCGTGATTTTGATGCCGACAGAAACTTTCAAGACCTTATTGATAAAATAGATTACTTTAAAAACTTAAATATAAATGCTATTGAACTTATGCCTATCATGGAATTTGAAGGCAACGAAAGTTGGGGCTACAACACCTCATTCCATATGGCTTTAGATAAGTTTTACGGAACGGAAGCTAAGTTTAAAGAATTTATTGATGTTTGTCACCAAAATGGTATTGCTGTTATATTAGATGTTGCATTAAATCATGCCTTTGGAAGAAACCCTATGGTACGTATGTGGATGAACGACCCTGATAATGATGGTTGGGGAGAACCAAGTTCTGAAAACCCATACTTTAATGAAACGGCAAAACATACTTATAGTGTGGGTTCTGATTTCGATCATTCAAACTCGTTTACAAACGTATATACAAAACGTGTAGTTAAGCATTGGATAGAAGAATTTAACATTGACGGGTTTCGTTGGGATTTAACAAAAGGCTTTACCCAAGAGTGCTCCTCTGGTGATGAGGGCTGCACAAATAGCTACAAGCAAGACAGGGTTGATGTCTTAAAAGAGTACGCCGATTATTCATGGAGTTTAGATGAAACTCATTATGTGATATTTGAACATTTAGGCGCAGATAATGAAGAGCAACAATGGGCTAATTACAGAATTGGCGATGCTATTCCTAAAGGCGTAATGATGTGGAGCGAAATGTGGACACCCTACAAAAACTTGGCTCAAGGACAATCAACCGACATTAATTTTGATAGAATGGGGCATACTGCTCATAGTTTTACTGAAAAGCGCACACTTGGGTACCCAGAAAGCCATGACAAGGACAGAATTATGTATGAAATGACAGCCTTTGGCACGAGTACAAATCCGTCTCATGATGTTACAGATTTAAATATCGCTTTAAAAAGAATGTCCGCTTTAGGCGCCATATCGCTTACCGTGCCAGGACCAAAAATGGTTTGGCATTTTGCCGAATTAGGCATGGAAAATTCTATTTGGATGTGCTCTAATGGCGTTGTTAACACCGATTATGATGGTAATAATGATGGCGATTGTAAATTAGATACCAAGCCACAACCGCAATGGACCAATAACTGGTTAAATGACACTAACAGGAGTCAAGTTTATAAGGATTGGTCTAGATTAAATGCTCTTAAAATTAATGAAACCGTTTTTGAAGGTAGCTATAATATTACTTCTGGTACACAAACACCAAGAATAAGCATTTATACTGGAAACGAAAACACGTCTTCTGACACAGCGCTTAAAAACGTTATTGTAATTGCAAACTTTTCGGTAACAAACCAAACTATAAATCCTAACTTCCCTTATTCTGGAGATTGGTATGACTTGATGGATGAATCCACTACACCTGTAACAATTGATGGCTCAACCACTGCGGTAAATCTTGCTCCTGGCGAATTTAGAGTGTACGGAAACCAAGTCTCAACCTTATCTACCAAGAGTTATGAGAAGCTATTAAATACTAAAATCTATCCAAATCCAGCCTCAACATCATTTCAAGTAAATACAGCTTTGGAGTCGGTTTTAATTTATGATATTACTGGAAAAGTAGTAAAAACCTTTAGAGGCCAATTTAGAGCAGGTAATACTTTTGATATAGCACA
Organism: Algibacter sp. AS12; assembly: GCF_046736315.1. Lineage (NCBI taxonomy): Bacteria > Pseudomonadati > Bacteroidota > Flavobacteriia > Flavobacteriales > Flavobacteriaceae > Algibacter > Algibacter sp. AS12. The sequence continues at coordinate 2,322,337 of NZ_CP151841.1, read as the reverse complement.
CTTAAAACAAAGCATTTACTTAGTAAAAGCAACTAACGAATCAGGAGAAACAAACACATTAAAACTTGTAAAACAATAGTTTAAAACAGAATAAAAACAAAAAAGCTTCTCAATTCCAATCTGGAACATGAGAAGCTTTTTTATGTTAAAAAGGTTATAGTATTCTAGCTATTTCCTTTTTTATAGTCTTCTAAAAACTTAGCTAAACCAATATCTGTTAAAGGGTGTTTTAATAAACCTTTAATAGATGATAATGGCCCAGTCATAACATCACTTCCTAATTTAGCACAATCAATAACGTGCATAGTGTGACGCACAGATGCTGCTAGGATTTGAGTTTCGAAACCGTAGTTATCGTAAATTTGTCTAATTTCTGCAATAAGGTTTAAACCATCTGTAGAAATATCATCTAATCTACCAATAAAAGGAGACACATAAGTTGCTCCAGCTTTAGCTGCTAATAGTGCTTGACCAGCAGAAAACACTAAAGTTACATTAGTCTTAATTCCTTTATCAGAAAAATATTTACAAGCTTTAATACCATCAGCTATTAATGGTAATTTAACTACGATTTGAGGGTTTAAAGCTGCTAAAGCTTCTCCTTCTTTAACCATACCTTCAAAATCTGTTGAGATGACTTCGGCACTTACATCACCTTCAACTATATCACATATTTTTTTGTAATGTGCTATAATATTATCGGCACCTGTAATACCTTCTTTCGCCATTAAAGACGGGTTGGTTGTAACACCATCTAAAACACCAAAAGCTTGTGCTTCTGCAATATCATCAAGGTTTGCTGTATCTATAAAAAATTTCATATCTCTTAGTTTATTTTGTTAAAACTGATTCGTTTAAATAGTCTAATACTTGTTTGCTTACTTTCTCTCCTGTAAACCCAAACTTATCGTCTAGAACTTTTGCTGGTGCAGAATAACCAAAGTGAGTTAATCCAAATACTTTACCATTATCTCCAACAAGACCTTCTAGATTAACAGGTAATCCTGCAGTTAATCCAAATAACGGCGTGTTTTTAGGAATAACGCTATTTTGGTATTCTTTAGGTTGATTTCTGAATACACCTTCTGAAATTATAGAAGCTATACTCACCTTTAAATTTTCCTTTTCTTCAAGTATTTGAGCCGCTTCAAATAAGGTAGCAACTTCTGATCCGTTCGCTACTAAAACCACATCTGGGTTTGCAACTTCTTTTACCAAATAACCACCCTTTTGAGCCGCTAAAGCATCTTGATATCTTGATGCGCCTTTAGCAGGAAGATCTTTAATTCCTTGTCTTGATAAGATTAAACCAGATGGTGAGTCTGTGTTTTCTAAAGCCATTTTCCAAGCAACGCTAGTTTCAGCTGAATCTGCTGGACGCATAGCTAAGAAACTATTTTTACCACTATGGTTTTTAAGCTTCTCTAATAAACGTATTTGAGCTTCTTGCTCTACTGGTTGGTGTGTTGGCCCATCTTCACCTACTCTAAAAGCATCGTGTGTCCAAACATATTTTACACCTAATTCTTGAATTCCACTTAAACGGATAGCTGGTTTCATATAATCTGAAAACACAAAGAATGTTGCTACTACAGGAATAATTCCGCCGTGTAAAGCAATACCGTTTGCAATACAAGCCATAGTTAATTCGGCAACACCCGCTTGTAAAAACGATCCGCTAAAATCGCCTTTTTGTAATGCTGATGATTTTTTTAAGAATCCATCAGTTTTATCACTGTTAGATAAATCGGCAGAAGACACAATCATGTTTTCTACGTTTTCAGCTAAATATGCTAACACATTTGAAGAGGCAACTCTAGAAGCTAAACCTGCCTTATGCTCGATAGATTCGAAATCTAATTCTGGAAGTTTTCCTGATAAGAAGAAATCTAATTTATTAGCTAAAGCTTCATTATCTTTTCTCCAAGCGTTTATAACAGCTTTCTTTTTAGCTGCTTGTGCTGTTTTTTCTGCAATTACCTTTTTATATAAGGCACTTACGTTTTCATTTATATCGAAAGGATTTTCAACACTAGCCCCTAAATTTAATAAGGTTTTTTCGTAATCTGCACCCGTTGCTCCAATTGGCTGACCGTGTAATTCACAGTGTCCTTCAAACATAGTACCATCGGCAGCTACACAACCTTTACCCATTATTGTTTTTCCAATAATTAAGGTTGGTTTTTCGGTTTCGTTATTTGCATCGGTTAATGCCTTTCTAATTTCATCGTGGTTATGAGCATCGATAGTAACTACTTTCCAACCCCAAGCTTCATATTTAGCAGCGGTATCTTCACTAGTTACCTCGTCTGTAGATGTTGATAATTGAATATCATTAGAATCGAAAAACATAATAAAGTTGCTTAATCCCAAATGACCTGCAATTCTACCAGCACCTTGAGATATTTCTTCTTGAATACCTCCATCAGAAATAAATCCATAAATTTTATGGTTTAACCAATCTCCAAAACGTGCTTCTAAAAATTTAGCAGCAATAGCAGCTCCCACGCCCATAGTATGACCTTGCCCTAATGGACCAGATGTATTTTCTATACCTCGTGCCACATCTACTTCTGGATGCCCTGGAGTAATTGAACCCCATTGACGGAAGTTTGCAACATCGTCTTTAGCATAATTTCCTAGTAAATAGTACTGTGCATACATTAATGTAGATAAATGACCTGCATCCATAAAGAAACGATCTCTAAATGGCCATGTCATATCTGATGGATCATAATTAAAAAATTCTGAATAAAGGATATGCATAAAATCTGCCCCTCCCATTGGGCCACCTGGATGACCTGAATTTGCCTTTTCTACCATAGCTACACATAATGCTCTTATATTATCTGCTGCCTGTAAATTAATGTCTTTGTTCATTTTTTTAATTATGATTAATATTTAATTGCTTAAAAAAACAGGGTGATTGTGTAACTAAATAGCTATCAAAACACACGGTTTTTGCAAATATATAATCTTTAAATCGTTAGGGGTAAATAAATAGTAAAATTTTTTAATAACAAGTGTTAACATCTCTAAAATACCACGTTGATTATACGAATAATGAAAAATAGCTGATAGAAAGCAGTTACTTGTTTATGATATTAACGTATTTATTAAAAAATCAACTCATAAGATATAATGACTTGCTATTTTTGTAAAACTAGCAATTTGCTCTTTTTCCCAACCCTTGTTCCTTCCCAACTCCTTAGCTAAAATAGAAGCTACAAGTGGTGCTATTTCTACCGCTGCTTTGGCGTCTAAAAACAATACTCTTACACGTCTTGCCAAAACATCGTCTACAGTTCTTGCCATTTCATTTCTGATAGCCCAAACTACTTCTACCTTTGTAAACTCTAATCGTTCATGTAATTTCTCGCCTAACTCAGGAGATTTTTCAATAAGGGCGATAATATGTTTTTTATCACTTCCGTAGACATACAAATGGTTCGATTTATGGACCGCACCATCAGCTCCATGAATTAATAAGGTTTTAGTTATACACTTTACGTTTGGTAATTTACCTAGTTTAATTACTCTATTTATGGTATCCTGTGCCATACGGCGGTAGGTTGTCCATTTACCTCCTGTTATTGTAATTAAGCCAGATTTAGATTTAATAATTTTATGACTTCTTGAAATTTCTTTGGTTTTTTCTGAATTATCTTTTGGTGCAGCCAAAGGGCGTAAACCAGCAAATACACTTAGCACATCTTGTTTGCCAACAGGTTTAGTTAAATACGCATTGGCTGTTTCTAGAATAAAATCGATTTCTTGACTAAGTGCTTTTGGTTCCAAGCTGTGGCTTTCCATAAGCGTATCTGTAGTTCCTACAACAACTCTATTGTGCCATGGCACTAAAAACAACACTCTACCATCTTTAGTTTTAGGAATCATAATAGCATCGTTTCCTGGTAAAAACGATTTATCGAGAACCACATGCACACCTTGGCTAGGGCGAATTTTATTTTTAGCCTGGGCATTGTCCATTTTTAAAACATCGTCTGTAAAAACACCTGTAGCATTTATTACTGCTCGACTATTTAAGGTATAAGTGGCTTCAGTTTCAGAATCTACTGTTTGAACCCCACAAATTTTGCCAGTATTATTTTTAAGTAAATGGGTTACTTTAAAATGATTAAGTACCGTTGCTCCATGCTCAATACAAGTTTGTGCCAAATTTATAGCAAGCCTAGAATCATCAAACTGTCCGTCGTGATAAACAACACCGCCTTTTAACTGACCCTTTTTTAGCGTTTTTAAACGTGATTTAGTTTCATCTTTTGAAATTCTAGAGGATCTTCCAAAACTCAATTTTCCAGATAAAAAATCGTACACTTTAAGGCCAATGGTATAAAAGAAATTATCCCACCAACTATAATTAGGAATAATGAATGATTGATCGCCTACCAAATGCGGTGCATTTTTCAACATTAATCCGCGTTCGTATAGTGCTTCTTTAACCAAATCGATATTTCCTTGTGCTAAATAGCGCACACCACCATGCACTAATTTTGTACTTCGGCTAGAGGTTCCTTTAGCAAAATCTACTTGTTCTAGAAGTAAAGTTTTAAAACCACGCGAAGCACTATCTAACGCAACACCTAAACCTGTACCTCCGCCACCAATAACAATTACATCCCAATCTGTATTTTCTTTTAATTGATTTACTAAAGTTTCTCTACTAAACAAATTGAATATTTTTAATTATTAACGCTTTTAAAAATCGAATCACAGCCTGTATTTTTAATACTCTGTTTTATCCATTTTAATTTCCCATTTCTTAAATGCTTCAATAGCAATATCTCTTCCTAGTTGTTTAAAAGGAATACTTCTATTTTCGTAAGGCAAAGGAATTTCTTTATAAATAAAGGCATCATCAAAACCTATATTTGCGGCATCTATCTGGTTACTGCCATAATATACTTTATCTGGTCTTGCCCAATAAATCGCACCTAAACACATAGGACATGGCTCACATGATGTATAAATCTCACAGCCTTCTAATTGAAATGAATTTAAGTTTTTACAAGCATCTCGTATTGCGGTAACCTCGGCATGTGCCGTAGGGTCGTTTGTTGATGTTACTTTATTATTACCTCGACCAACTATTTTGCCATCTTTTACTATGACACAGCCAAAAGGACCGCCTTCATTATTATTCATTCCAGAAATCGCTGCATTTACAGCCTCTTGCATAAATAGTTTTTTATTTAAATCATTCATATAACAGTACTTTTTCGTCTTTTTTTAAAAAGTGAATTTACATAAAAAACATGGCAACTTTGTTAGGAACTAATATTTAAATCACGCACCATAAACGCAAACTAATTGATATAAAAAGGTACCGATTCTAATGATATAATTTAAGTTACAAGAGGTGTTTTTAAATAAAAAAAGAGAGCCACAATTTCTTGTTAACCCTCCTGCTATTAAAAAAACTAATGAATAATTTATTTAAAAAAATTAAAAACGTGATTACGCCTCTCTTCTATATACATCTAAATTGATGTCTTTTTCCTGATAGTCATACTCTTTAAGAAATGGGCGATAGTCAATTGAAATATTATGAAGATCCTCAACCGTTAATGGTTTACTTAAATAATCTAAGCAATAAAAGTTTGCTTTTACCTTATTTACATCTATCAAATTAATTGCGGAAGTAAGCATATATATTTTTAAATCCTTGACATCTAAAAAATCCAATTCTCTTAGTCTATCAAGAAACTCAAAACCACTACATTGTGGCATATCATAATCTAAAATCAACATATCTGGTCGTGTTAAATGATTAAGATTATTTGGATGTAAAGAGATTTTTAAATACTCAAGGGCTGTTACCGGGCTACTAAAATCTACAACCCTAATTGTTTCATCAAACTGTTCAACAACTTGCTTAATTATAAATAAATCTACTTCACTATCATCTACTAGCACTATGTTTCTTAATGGTTTCAAGCTATTTTAGTTTTTTAATTTATGTTTAAACTAATGTCTTTACTAAGTTTACTAAAATCTTTTAACTCTTGCGTAGATATGGTAGCCGAAACCACAATACCTCTAGTATTTATTACAGGACCAATTTGTGAAATAAAAACAACATCCTCACCTTCAGAATTAACACCATAAGTTTGAAATTGATCTGGCTTAGCGTTATCAAAAACATTTCTAATAATTTGCTTAACCTTATTGTGAAAAATTGGGTTTATAAAACCATATAAATTACACCCTAAAACTTCTTTCTCACATAATTTCCCAAAGCCCTGGTTAGAATTTATAATTTCGGCAAAGGCATTTATTGAAAGCACTGAGTTTGAAATACAATTATAATACGTTTTATTAGGCGTTTCAGTGCTTATAACTTTTAATTTAGCGTCATGATTTGCTTGATCGTTAAAATGGAAAGCAACAAACTTATCGATGCTTCCTGACTCATTTCTTCCGGGTACTATCATGGTATCTAACCTATACAATTTACCCGAACTTGTATAATCTGTTATTATTCCTTTCCAGATTCCACCATTCTTAATCTCCGACCATATATCCTTATAAATAGGATTAGCATGTCTTCCAGATTTTAAAATTGTATTTAATTCCCCTACAATTTTATGATGAGGAATTTCAATTAACTCTGAAAATTTATGATTGGCATAAACTATTCTACCTATAATATCTATAATAGAAATACTTGTGTGATTATCTAAAAATGCTTCTAACATACTATCTGGATTATCTCTCCAAACTTCTTGTTTCATTAGTTTCATAACATGTTTGTTCTTGATTTAAAATATTAATCAAAGACTATAATAATATTGTTGAAAATTAGATTTGCGGCACATTGCCAAAAGTCAAACAAGCTTAAAATTTACCTTTTTTTAATAATTATTTTTTTTTAAATGAATTATTTTAAATGTGTTGATTATCTTTTATTATTGACATTCCACTTTATTAGAAACATCTAAGTACATAGACACAAAACTTTCAATATTGCCGTCGTTGTCTTTTGTTGGCACAATTGTAGATTCTAACTCAAACTGCTTCCCTGTTTTTGTTTTACTAGACAAAATCCCTTTCCATACCTGTCCGTTTTCTATAGTTTTCCATAACTCTTTATAAAAAGGATCTTTTCGAATATCGGAAACAAACAATCTATTTACCACGCCTAAAAGCTCACTTTCTTTACTTTCGGTTATGGTACAAAAACGATCGTTCGCGTATACTATTCTTCCCAATTTATCTGAAACGGAAACGGCTACATTGCTTTTTATAAATTCAGAAATTGCAATCTCTGGATTTGTGCGCCACATGTAATGTTTAATTGCTTGCATCGAATATTTGTTTAACGTTTATAGAATGAGCCAAGGCTTCATCAAAATCTTTAAAGATTTTATATGGCGTGTTGGGCTCATAAATTCTCTTATATGAGTTTATTAATAATTTTGTATTTAATGAATTGACAATAAATGCTTCATAAATTCTTGCCTTTTTAAAAACCAAACTACTTGCGAAAAATTTAGCGGCAGATGTACTTAGATTACCTTGATTATCTCTAACATCAATTATAAATGGAGCAGATCTGCCTTCCAACAACTCTAAAACAGCAACTTCATACTCTTCTAAAGTATTTTGCTCTAGTGTTAAATAGGTTTCTGTGTTACTGAATTCGCAAAAGAGAATTCCTTGAGAATCTGTCCAAAATCGTGCTTTATTAAGTTTAATTTCTTTTTTAATAGGGTTCATTATGAGAGAGCATTAAAAAAATGATTAGTTTCTAGCGAATAAGAAATCGCATTATTATAATTTTTAAAAATTTTGTTTGGAATTATAGGGTCGTATATTTTTCTTAAAGCAACGAGTGCTAATTGAATAAAATAGGAATTGACCACAAAGGCCTTTGATAGTATAGCTGATTTTAACTCAAGATTATTTGCTATTACTTGAATTACAGTAAAAGCTTCTTTTTCTTTAAGTATTCTAAGATCGACTAATAAAGGAAAATAACTGCCGCCGGAAATTGATGTAATTGTATTTACATATTCTTCTAAAAACTCTTCACTAAACTCCTTAGTGCATTCTCCTCTTTCAAATTTGCAAAAGAGAATTCCCTCGTCGAGCCAAAACTTAGCCTTATTACATTTTCTTACATTTTCCATTAGCAGTCATTCTATTGAAAACTGAAGAACAATTGGTATGCCAAAACAATAAAAAGAGTAATTAAAAAACCACAACACCTTGACTTACAGTTAATTAAGTGCATCGCTTTGAAAATTACACATGAAACAAAAACCACGGTATACCGTTATTCAAACACCGCTAAATTAAGAACCACGGTAATCCGTTATTTTTTATAAGGTTTTGTTATACCTAGTTTTTTCATTCTATCTCTCAAGGTACTAGGTTTAATATCTAGAAGTTTTGATGCGCCATCGTCTCCATGAATTTTCCAATCGCACTTTTCTAATGTTTTTAAAATATGATTGCGCTGAACTTCATCAAGAGTAAGACTTGTGTAGTTTTTAGTTAACTCTTTTAATACTGTAGTTTCATTAACAGGCGATAGCATTAAGGTTTCTGAGTCTGATAAGATTACCGCTCGTTCTACTAAATTTTCTAACTCTCTTATATTACCTGGCCATTTATGAGACATAAGATCGTCCATAGCATCACTAGGTATATATTTAATATGTTTTTCGTAAGCTTTATTAAATTTATCTACAAAATGCTCCACTAACAATGGTATATCTTCTAATCGATCTTTTAAAGGCGGTACATTAATAGGGAACACATTAAGCCTAAAAAATAAATCTTCTCTAAACTGTTTCTTTTCAATTTCTTCTTTTAGATCTCTATTTGTTGCAGCTATTACTCTAACATCTAATTTTTTTGAGCCCGTACCTCCAACAACTTCAATTTCTCCTTCTTGTAAAAATCTTAAAATTTTTGGTTGCATATCTAAAGGTAGCTCTCCTATTTCATCTAAAAATAAAGTACCACCATCTGCCAATTCAAATTTCCCTGTTTTATCACTAAAGGCACCTGTAAACGACCCTTTTTTATGCCCAAATAACTCACTCTCAATAAGTTCTCTAGGAATTGCAGAACAATTTATTTTAATTAAAGGCTTTTTATTACGTAAACTAATATTATGAATTGCTCGAGCTAGTAACTCTTTACCTGTACCCGATTCTCCCAACAACAACACCGATGCATTAGTTGGCGCTACCTTTTCTACTTCGGTTAACACTTTACTAAACACCTCACTGCCGTAAACCATTTCTTCATAGTTAAAAACTAAGGCTAACTCGTTTCTTAGGTATACGTTTTCTTGCTCTAACTGTTCTCGTAAATGATTTAACTCTTTGTTAGCGGTAGAGAGTTCGGCATTTGCAACAACCAAGTTTTTTTCGGCTATTTTACGCTCGGAACTTTCAACCATTAAGGATACAATACTTGCTATAGAGGTTGCAAACTCCTCATCTTCTGCAGTCCATTTTCTTTTTTCTCCAATATGTTCAAAACAAATAACACCATACATGCCTTGGTTGCCTTGGATAAAAACATCTAAAATTGAAGAAATCCCTAAAGGATTTAAATAACTTGTTGCAAACCCTTTAGTAATCTCATTATTAACAGCATCCTCAATACTTAATAAACTGTTACCATTTAAGGCATCAAAATAATCTGGATTATCCTTATTTGTTAAGTTTAATCCTTCTTCAAACTCTCCTGTTTCTAAATGGTATAATTTTTCGCAAATAATTAATGTTTTATCCTCGTTAAATTTCCATACACCCACACGAGCCACGTTTAAAGCCGCTGCCGATAGAGATATTATTTTTTTTAGAGAGTTATAATAATCGGACCCCACAAGTGCGGTTAACTCCATTATTATTTTTTTCTTCTGAGTAGATTTTCTAGCAATATCCTCTAGTATTCTTTTCGCTTTTTCTTCCTCTGAAACGTCTTTTAAAGTTGCAAATAAAGCGATAACCTCGCCTTCATCATTTTTAATATTACCCGATAAAAACGAGGCTAAATATTTTTCGCCGTTTTTTCTAACAAACTCAAGATGGAAAGACTTAGCCTTACCTTTTGCAACGTCGTCTTTGGTTGCTAACATTAATTGTAAATCTTCAGCTTTAGCAAATGGATATGGTAAATTTAAACCAACAAGCTCTTCTTCAGTATATCCTAAGATCTTACATAACGCATCGTTAACCAATATGATTTGGCCTTCGAGATTTACAATTAATAAACCTTCTTGCATAGACATAATAAGCTTATCTGAAAATGCTTTGGCCGCTTGTAATTCTAACTCTGCTTTTTTACGAGCCGTTATATCTTGAATGGTTCCATAAAAAAATGATGCTTCGCCATTTTCAAAGACGACTTCACCCAATCCATGAATCCACTTTAATTCTTTACTTTTTTTCGTGAATATTCTATACTCTAAATCAAACTTCTGTCCAGTTTCTATACATCTTTCAATTTCCTTATCGCATATATCAACATCTTCAGTATGGGTTATTGCTCTCCAATCATCTAATGCTATTTTAGTATTTATATTTAACTCTGCTATCTCTTTTAAAATTATGGAAGTTTCAGCTATTCCCTTTTTTATATCTAAGGTAAAACTACCTATTTTTGCGATTTTTTGAGCTTCTAATAACGATTTTTCACTTTCTTTTATTTTTATTTCCGCCCCTTTTCGCTCTGTTATATCTTGAATGGTACCATAAAAATTTGTGCAAATTCCATCAACAAAAACAAATTCACCTAAACCGTGAATCCATCTTAACACCTTGTTTTTGGCAGTAAACACTCTATACTCCAAATCGAATTTCTCACCACGTTTTTGGGACTCTAAAACCGTTTGCTTAACTAACTGCCTATCATCGGGATGTACTATTGTTTTCCATAGATTAAAGCTAATATCCTTATCAACACTTATCTCTAAAATTTCATTAAAAGTTACTGAAGTTTCGGCAACGAGCTCTATTAGGTTTAAATTAAAGCTACCAATTTTAGCGATTTCTTGAGCCTCTAATAGCGATTTTTTACTTTCTTTTATTTTTATTTCTGCTTCTTTGCGCTCATTAATATCCTGTATAGTTCCAAAAAAGCTTGTTGGCTTGCCATCATTATAAATGGCATCACCTAGTATATGAAACCATCTTGTTCTTTTTTTGTTGTAAGTAATTATTCGATATTCGAAATCAAGCTTCTCACCTGTTTTAATACTCTTGTTCATCTCTTCAATAAATGCAAGCCTATCTTCAGGATGTAATATCTTAGTATTCCAAAATTCCAAGGTTATTTGGCTTTTTTGGCTAACCCCTATTATTTCTTTAAAAACTATTGAGGTTTCTGTAATTTCTGTTTTTAAGTCGAGATTAAAACTACCAATTTTAGCCGTTTTTTGTGCTTCTAATAGTGATTTTTCACTTTCCTGTATTTTTAATTCCGTCTCTTTTCGTTTGGTAATATCCTGCATTGTACCAATCATTTTAATAGGATTTCCATCGCTATCAAATATGACCTCACCTACACCATGTGTCCAAATTTCTTTTTTATTGTTTAATTTACAAACTCGATATTCTCTGTTAAATTTTTTGTTGTTTTTTATGCAGTCTTCAAAATAAGCTAAAACATCTTCTCTTTCATCTGGATGAATAAGAGCACTCCATGTATCAATCGTTTTAACAAACGATTTTTTCATACCTAACATTTTATCTAATACAACAGAGCTTTTCCAAGTTTTGTCTATCAAGTCTACTGCAAATGTTCCTATATTACCTACTATCTGTGAGCGCCTCAAATTATACTCACTTTCTAAAAGCATTATTTCTGCCTCTTTACGCTCGGTAATATCCTGTATGGTTCCAATCATTTTCATTGGTGCACCATCATCATCAAAAACTAACTCTCCAAATCCATGAACCCAAACTTCCTCCTTAGTATTGTTTTTTATAAGCCTATATTCTCTATTAAATTTTTTATGGTTTTTTATTACGTCAACCTCTAAATGGTTTAACATACCGGCTCTATCATCTGGGTGAATTAAGCCTAACCAATTTTCTACATTTTTTAGAAATGATTTTTTTATACCAAAAATATTATCTAAAACCGCTGAGCTATACCAAATACCCGAATTAATATCTAAAGAGTAAGAACCTATGTTTGCAACTATTTGCGACTGCCTTAAATTGTATTCGCTTTCTTGAAGTTTTATTTCGGCTTTTTTACGCTCGGTAATATCACGAGCTACCGCAAGTATTTTGCCATCATTTTGCAATTTTGTAGAAATTTCGGCATCTATAAAATCTCTATTTTTAGCTATGAATTGTTTTTCAATTGTTACAGGTTCGCCATTTAATATTTGCTGATAAGTATTGGGATTTTCAATTATATCACCTGCGACAATATCTTGAAGCGTTAATTTTGAAAATTCATTTTTACTATATCCTAAAATATTATGTGTTGCCTTATTAAAATCATATATAACACCATCAAATGAAAATGTAAGTATCGCATCATTTGCTTGGTTAATTAAAGATTTATAAGACGCATCTCTTTTTTTAACCTCTTCTATGATGTTGAATTTCACAATAGCTATTTTCGCCAAATTAACGGCAGAGTTTAATTCTCGAATATCTTCTAAAGACGGTGTTTTAACTGTGCCACTATAAATTGCAAATGTTCCTAATACTGTTTTGTTTTCAGAAAGTATGGGAATGGACCAACACGATTTTAAATTATTCTGTAAAGCTAAATCTCTATAATTTTCCCACAACTTATTTGCACTTATATCTGCAACGATTACCGGCTTTTTTGTAAATGCAGCTGTCCCACAAGATCCTACATTATTACCAATAACTACTCGCTTGATAGCTAAATTATATGCTTTAGGTATAGTTGGTGCCGAAATAAGATCTAAATGAATGCCATCTTCATCTAACATACTAATAGCTAGAGAAAACTCTGGACGTATTAATTGGTAGTTCTTTATTATATGATTAAAGACTTCTTTAATAGGCGTGTTACTTGCTATTAAATCTAGTATTGCATTTTCATTAATTAACTTTTGTTCAATTTTTTCGCGCTGGAGTATTTCTTTTTCTAAAACTGAATTTTTTTGTTCTAACTTACTAATTAAGCGTTTACTATACTGCTTTAAAACTTCCTGATCTGTATACTGCTCTTTTTCAACAGGTTGTTCTTGACTGGTATCTTTTGAAAGAATATCATGAACTAATTGAAGTAATTTATCTGAATCTGTAGGTTTTCTTAAAAAATAATCGGCCCCTAGTTTTAAGGCAAAATCTTCGTCAGGTTTTTTAGTATAGGTGGAGGTGTAAAAAACAAAAGGGATATCTTTATATAATTCATCTTTTTTACATGCTTGACAGAACATATAGCCATCCATAACCGGCATAAAAATATCCGAAATAATAAGATGTACATTATTTTGAGGTAGCTTCTCTAACGCTTCTTTACCATCTTTGGCTTCAACAACATGATACCCTGCCTCTTCCAGTATTACTCTTAACAAGTAAAGGTTCTCATAAATATCATCTACTATTAATATAGTTTTCATACCAATTAATTTTGTTTTTTTGCTTTATAAATATCCTTCATCTCTTCTATAAAAGTATCTGGATTAATAGGTTTTTCGATATACGCATCCATGCCTACCTCTATAGCTTTTTCTTTATCTGCATCCAAAACATAAGATGAAACAGCTATTATTGTTGTGTTTTTTGGGCAAACCACTCTTTCTTAGGTTAATACAAATTTCGTAACCATCCATATCTGGTAACTGAATATCCATTAAAATAATATCTGGGTGGTTTTCATTCGCCAACTTTAAACCTTCTTCACCATTATAAGCTTTAATTATTTTACATCTACTATTTTCTAACAAATAGGCCAGCATATACATGTTTTGCATATTATCCTCTATTATTAAAACGGTAACCATAATTTACAATATGCTTAAATCTTATTATTTTTTATTTATAACATCTAAAGGCAATTTAAAACTAAAATTACTGCCTTTACCTATTTTGCTTTGCACATTAATACTTCCTCCTAATTTTTCAATTAAGTTTTTACAAATGGACAATCCTAGGCCTGTACCTTCATGGTTTCTATTCAATCCATCTTTAAGTTGCGCAAAAGGCATAAATAATTTTGAAATATCCTTTTCGTTTATACCTATTCCTTGATCTATAACCTGCGTTATAAGATGATCGTCTATCACATCTGCTTTAATAAGTATAGTGCCTTGTTCTGAAAACTTAACAGCATTGGAAAGTAAATTAAGTAATACTTGCTCTACGCGTCCTTGGTCGCTTACAAGCGTTATTTCCATTTCGCTAATTTCGGTCTTCAAATTAAGTGCCTTAGCAGAAGCTTGGGGCGATACAAAATCGATAGTACTTTCCAAGGATTTTAAGTAATCGAAAGGAGCGAAAGTAACTTGTAACTTACCTGCTTCTATTTTAGAAATATCTAGAACATCATTAATTAAACCAAGTAAATGCTCTCCACTATTTTTAACCATTTGCAACTGCTTAATTTGTTCGCGGTTTAGTGGTCCTGCAATTTCTTTTAATAAAATACCCGTAAAGCCTATAATTGAGTTCATTGGCGTGCGTAACTCATGAGACATGGTTGCTAAAAATGCAGATTTCATTAAATCTGCAGATTGCGCTTTAACTTTTTCTTTTTCTAACTCTGAAGTTCTTGAGGTTACTAATTCTTCTAAATTATTTTTGTGAGCATTTAACTCTGCTTCTGCTTTTTTACGAACCGTAATATTTGATGCTACAATACCCAAAGCCATTGGCCTAGAGTTGCTATCTTTAATTAAAAACCCAGACATCTCAACAGGTATTAAACTACCTGCCTTAAATGTTTTAAATTCAGACTCACCTCTCCATTTTTCTGTTTTAAAAACACTAGTAATTTGATCGTGTACTATAACATCGTGTAAGCGTTTAGGATAAAAATCTGTTATATGGTTTGGCAACTCTTGTTTAGCCCCTAATTCGACTAATTGTCTACCCTTTTTATTTAAATAAATAGGCTTACCTTCTAAGGATGCTAATCCAATAAAATCGTCGCTAGTTTCTATTAAAGAAAGTAACATTTTATTATTTTCTTCTGCTTTTTTGTTTTCTGTAATGTCCCTTATGGTACCTATTAAAAATTTATTACCATTACCATCAGTATATCTGGTTTTCTTAGTAGATATAGTTTGCTTTTCTCTTCCGCTTACGGTAAAACATTCTTCTGTTATATTTTCAATTCCAGATTCTAAAACTTTTTTATCAATACTTAAAAAGCTTTCACTTTCTTGAGGTGGCAAATCTTCAGTCATTGTTTTACCAATCACAGCGTCACTAGGCACATTAAACATTTTGCAAAAAGCATCGTTAACAATAAGCATACGGCTTTGCTCATCTTTTACAAATAATGGATCTCCAATATTATTAATGATATTATCAAGGTTACGCTCACTTTCTTTTAGTAATTCTTCAGATTTTTTACGCTCTGTAATGTCTGTAAAGTAAATAGTTAAGCCTTCCGAAGTTGGATAAATTTTATTCTCAAACCACTTATCCAATGGTTTATAATAACCTTGAAATATTTGTGCTTGCTGGGTTTCCTCTGCTTTATAATAAGCATCGTAAAATGGAAGACCTTTACCTTCTGGGAATTCTGTCCAAATATGTTTACCTAATAAATTACTAGGTGTTCTGCCCAAAATTTCTCCTGCTTTTTTGTTTACATATGTATAACACCATTTCTTATCTAAAGAGATAAATCCGTCGGAAATATTATTTAACGTTACTTCGATTTGAGACGACAACTCTTGTTCAACTTTCTGTTTTGCAACTACAAGATCTTTATATTTTTTTCTGTAATCAATTATTGAAAAAATATCGCGTTCCCGATTAGCTATAAAGGATGCTCCCCCACTCTCATAATCAAAATATTTTAAATACACATAAAGCAATAGTGAAAATACTACAGATGAAATAGCTTTACCTATTAAATGACATATTAATGACGATTTAAATAAAGGGGTACCATAATGCATTGCTATGTTATACACAATAGCATCAAACATCAGAATTAAAAACAATGAACTAAACAGAACTAGAAAAAAAGGCAGCTTTTTCAGTCTAGAAATTAAATATTGATATAGGATTATAAGTAATAAAAAATCAACAGACATAATAGCTGTGCCCTTAGAAAAATACTTAAAATTTATAACTAAAATAGAACTAGAGTTTATGGATGCATTATTAATTTGACTCACCAGGTATTGCTGTACATAAGTAATTTGAAATACAAGAGCCATTATAATATTAGAAATAATAATTCCAATAATTAGAGCCCGAGTGCTAGCAACCCCTTCCTTTATATAGATTAATAAAACCGCAAATAACAATACACTAAATAAGATTATAGACCCAGGATACATTACATAGCCATCAAAAATGGTTATGCTAAACGAAGTTACCGCGTTGGCTTGCAAATATTGAACAGCCCCCAAAAGAAGATAAAGAGGTGCTAAACCAATTTTGGCTCTAAGTTTAAATAATAAAAGAATACTTGAGGCTATTAGCAAAAACTCTACAAGTATTGTAGCATAAATATTCATACAATTTCATTTGGGTAAGAAATTCTACTAAAAAGCCATTATTATTAATAGAAATAATGGGTAACTTATATACAATGCTATTATTTACGTAATAATAGCTTGTGTAAGCTATTTACTAAAGTAAATGGTCTCAAATATTTACAACTATCTTTTTTTTGATCAATTATAAATTTTAAGAAAACCTAGTATATAAATTAAAGGCTACAAATGTATAGAAATAACAAGTAAGCTTTTTTAATTAAATGATTTTTATAGCCCCATTTTATTTTTTTACAATGGTCGTTTTTTTAATTAAATTACAACCACACAACCTAAGTAATTCTATATTTAACTAAAATAAGAAAAGTTATAGTTTCTTACAATGCTTTTCCATGTTTTTTGGATATTAATTTTTTAAAAAATTCACAGTTAACCCTTTACATTAAAAAAACTTCAGTCTTAAGCCACAAAAAGAACACAACCTTATTATTATCAGTGTTTTAAATGTAAAAAACAGACTAATATAGAAAAGAAAAAAATCACCAAAATCAAGTAATTTATATGGGACTTTATAAAGAACATACAACTAACAAAAGGAAAATAAACTAATATAGCACCTTTAGAGCCTTAAACAGCATCGACTAATACATCTTATAAACAACAAGTAATCAAAACATTAACCCGTTTTTGATTGTAAATCTACCATAAAACATTTGTTGTGAACAGCTGACATTCTGCAGAAATACTTTAGTTAGACAGATGTAAAATTAAGCTAGAGAAAAAACCTCCCGTCTTAAAAAATCACCAACTATTATAAATGAAAAAAGTCGAAGATAAATCTTCGACTTTTGTGCGGGCGGGGAGACTCGAACTCCCACACATTGCTGCACTAGATCCTAAGTCTAGCGTATATTTGACCAAATAAGAACAAAGTCATTCATTTACAATTACTTAGGGTGTTTGTAATTTTATTTGATATCATCTAATATCAATTAATTTCAGTATTTGTTGTACCTATGTTGTACCTAGAGAAACTAATAAAAGTGTATCTTTGCATAGGTTTTAAAACCAAATGTTGTACCTGATTTGACTTTCGTGCTAAAACAGGTCAATTATGTCATCAAACGCAAAAATAGTACTTCGTAAAAAACCGAATAGGAAAGGTCTATATCCTCTTGCTATTCGAATTACCAAAAATCGTCGCTCAACTTATCAATATATAGGTCATTACATAGATATTGAAGATTGGGATAAAAAGAATATACGTGTAAAAAAATCTCATCCTAATTCTGTCAGTTTAAATAGTTTATTATCTCAAGAAATTTCAGAAGTAAACAAATCTTTAATTGCTTTACAAGTAAAAAATAAAGATGCTTCAGCAAATCAAATTAAGAACGAATTATACAATTTAGGTAAAAACTCTACATTTTTTGAACTTGCAAATGAACATTTAGATGATTTAAAATTATCGAATAAACTAAATCGTTTATCATGTGATAAAGCTTGGGTAGGCTTCATATTAAAATTCCATAAATCAAAACAACTTACTTTTCAGGAAATTGATGAACGTTTCTTGAAGAAGCTAATGATTACTTTAAAGTCAATACATTCTTTATCTGACACATCGATTATGAATATACTTGTTCTTTTGCGTTTACTATATAATCGAGCAATAAAACAAAAAATTATTAGTAAAGAACTCTATCCTTTTGGCTCAGATAAAATACGAATCAAATTTCCAGAGACAACAAAAGTTGGGCTTACTATTTCAGAGATAAAAAAGCTACAATCGTTAGAGAATTTGACTTTTAGAGAAATCCATGCACGGAACATATGGCTTTTTAGTTTTAATTTTGCAGGCATGAGAGTCTCAGATATTTTAAGAACTCGTTGGTCTGATATTTATGACCAAAGATTTCACTACAGAATGGGTAAAAATTCTAAATTGTTATCATTAAAAATTCCAGATAAAATATCAGTTGTCTTAGAAAGTTACAAAATGGATAAAAAAAGTGATGATGATTTCATTTTTCCTGAACTAAAAAAAGCTGATTTGAATAACCCTAAAGATGTTTTTAATAAACTAAAAACTGCTAACAAAAAATTAAATGACTGTCTTAAATCGATTACTATAAAAGCTGGAATTAAAAAGAAGGTTACCATGCATATTGCTCGACACAGTTTTGGGAATATCGCTGGAGACAAAATTCATCCATTAATGCTTCAAAAATTATATCGTCATAGCGACTTAAAAACAACAATTAATTATCAAGCTAATTTCATTCATACAGAGGCTGATGATGCTTTGGAAAGTGTTATTAACTTTTAAGTTGTTTTAAAAGTTCTTCAGAATAATAAAAATTTGCTGGCAATCCGCCTGTGTGCCAAAAGAGCACATTAGAGTTTTTTTCTATCTTATTACTTTTCAGATGATCTATCATTCCGTAAAAAGCTCTACCAGAATAAACAGGATCTAATAATATACCTTCACTTTGAGCCAATTGTTTTATGGCCATCTTTTCATTTTGAGTAATTACTCCATAACCAGGTTTGTCGTAACCTCTAATAAGTGTTGCATCTTTAATTGAGTACGTTTTTTGAATATTCAATTCTTTTTGACCATTGCGCAATATTTTTAGTACTGCTTCGTCAAGAGTTCCATCTTCTAAACCAATTTTATCTATACTAATTGGCATTAACTTAATATCAAGACCAAATAAATCCAACCCAAGCCTAAGCCCTCCTTGTGTTCCTCCAGAGCTCGACGCAAAGAAAATGTAATCAATTTTTAATTTCTTTTCTGAAAGTTGCTTCTTTAATTCTTTAACTGCATCGACAAAACCATAAGCCCCTAGTAAGTTTGAACCACCATAAGGAATTTCATAAACATTCCTTTTCTGCGCTTCTAAATCTTGTTTTAATTTAACTATATCTTCTCCTTTTCTATTATCTCCAGTAAAGTGAATTTTAGCTCCTAATAGATGGGAAAGCAACAAATTACCATTGTAATTTTGAGGTTCTATACCTCCTAACAACAAATGGCATTCCAATCCAGCTTTAGCACAAGCAGCAGCTGTTTGTCGGCAATGATTAGACTGTTGAGCTCCTGCAGTAATTGTGGTATCACATCCTTTTTCTAGAGCATCATAAATAAAGTATTGTAACTTCCTAACTTTGTTTCCTCCTGATGCTAGTCCAGAATTATCATCTCGTTTAATAAATAAATTAAAATCAGGATGTTTTTTAGATAGATTATCTAATCGCTCAAGTGGTGTTGGAAAAAAACCTAAACTGTATTTTTTAGATAACATTATAAGCTGATTTTTGATTAACACTAATATATAGTATCTTTAACAGTAATGAAAATTAAATATAATATTTTGTTATTCAAATACTTATATGCTACCCCAAGAGCAAAAATATCATTTCATACCTGAATACATTTATTCATCTTCAATGCATTGGATAGTATTATTTATATGTATTGTAATCAGTATAATCATTGTTCTTCAACTCTTAAAAATAATATTTAGCAAACAAAAAACAATCAAAGCTTCCTACAGATATTTGATTTTAGCTATTCTTTTTCTATTATATAATATACTTAATGGCCTATTACCTAATACATCTCTACCTGGTCCTTTGTTCTTGCAGTACATAGCAACATACAGTATTTCCATTATTATGTGTATTTACCTTATTTGGTATTTATATATTGAGTTTAATATTATCACACCAAACCCTTTTTTCAAAATCAAAAATCTAACAATAATACTAACTCTATGCTTTCTGTTTTTATTCATTATACCATATTATTATACAAACTCGCTTAGTTTTTCTAGAAGTCTATTTTTGGTATTACCTATATTTATGTCCATAACATTTTTGATATATTTCTTTATGACCATAAGAAAAGAAGTCAAAAGACAACGCTACTTTAAAATTCAAACTTACTTAGGTCTTACTTCTATATTATCTGTAATTCTTTTGCCTCTACTAACATATTTTGGAGATTTTCAACCGATTACCCAACCTTTAGTAACTATGGCATTCTTTTTAGTTACCGTAATGGAAATTAATAGCTATTCATACAGGTTAAAAAACACTTACATATTAAAACGTAATATTGGAAAAGAATATAGTTTCACAAATAGAGAAAATGAAATTGCTATTCAAATTATTAAAGGAGATAGTTATAAAAAAATATCCAAAAACATGTTTATTTCATATGGAACAGTAAGGAAACATGCTTCTAATATTTTTATAAAATCTAATGTTTCTAACAAAGAGGACTTTGTAAAAAAGTTCAAAGGTTAAACATAAACTACTAAAATACATGTGAACAAAAATTCACATACGAAATACGCAAAAACTACACAGGTATAATTTTGATTCTATTATTATTTTAAACAACTTAGAATTAAATTGAAATAGTAAGCCCTAAAAAATCTAAATTAATAGAAGCATTAATATGATCGATTATTACTAGTTTCTCTCATTTACTTCTTTCATATCATCCTTTTAAATTTTACATTCTTCTTAGAAATAACTATTTCTTTATTAAAATTAAAGAATGGATTTTAAAAAGAAAAACAAGAATCTACTTTTCGATTTGGATGAGATAAAATATAGTTCCAATGGAATTATTGAGCGTTCAAATAAATCCATAATTGCATGTCGAAACCTTCTAAATACATATAGAAAATCAGTAGTGATAGATGGTTTTAAATCTACTGAAGAAGAAATAGAATTCTTTAAAAAAATAAAGCAAACACCATTTACTCAACTTATTTATTATTCAGAAATCCGCTCTTTTGAAATTCAATTCCCTAAAGTGGGCAGCAGCCAACAAAGAAAATATGTTAAAAAGAAATTGGGCAAACTAAATCGGTTCTTTTTATACAACATGGACTTTGTACAATATATTGAATCCAAACAGACACATCTAGACAAGCAATTCTTCACTAGAGATTATTTTGATAATGTTCCAATAACATCTTCAAAATTTTATTTTCAAGACCCAGATTTTTGTACACCTTATGATTTACTCCTAGGTAAATTAAAAGCATCAAAGCGTTTTATCAATTATTTACAAAACAGATTATTGGATGCTAAAAAATCAAGATATAAGAATGAATTAGAATTGAACAATCTTACAGAGCTAGAATGGACATCTTCAAAAACAGCTCTCACAGAATTGGTATATGCTCTATACCATAGTAGAGTCATTAATAACGGAAAATCTGATATTAAAGAAATTGCATCTACACTAGAAAGCGTATTTCATTTTAAACTGGGCGACTACTATAAAACCTTTGCTGATATAAAATCTCGAAAAATTAGTCGCACCAAGTTCTTGGATGACCTTTCTGCAAGCTTACTTTCTCATATAGAGAACTCAGAAGAATAACACTTCAAAAAACACAGTACTCGGTTTACCTTACGCTTTTAAATTTCTCTCCCAAAAAAGGAATTACTTCATATTAAAATAAATAATTTCCGTACCAAAACACATCAAATAACACCATTTATCAAGATGTTAAATTTTGACCCTACTACGGTTTAACTACTGATTAAATGCCAACAATACTATTCAAATTTGTAGAACGAAAGTCAAATCAGGTCAAGGGCTATCATTTTAGTTAAAAGCAAAATGGTAGTTCTTTTCTAAAAACAGTTCTACTATGCCAGCAACAATTATTACTACAGATGATCTAATGGATTTCAAACTTGAACTACTTGATGACATCAAAAAACTTTTAAGCAAACAAGCGCAAGGTAAGCTGAAGAAATATCTAAAATCTTCAGAACTCATGGACTTACTTCAAATTAGTCCTGGCACTCTACAGAATCTTCGAATTAAAGGTACACTACCCTACACAAAGGTTGGTGGCATCATTTTTTATGATTCCGAAGAAATTCAGAAGGTTATGGATAATAATCGAGTCCATCATAAAACGGAATAAATATGTATGAATTATATAAAACATCTCAATGCTGTATTTCAAAAAGTCTATGCAGACAAAAGGTTAAATACAACGCATGTCAGCCTATATATGGCTTTGTTTCAGTTTTGGAATTTAAACCGATTTCGAGAAGAATTTTACATAGACAGACAAGAAGTTATGGAACTTTCAAAAATTGGTTCGACAGCAACTTATCATCGCTGTTTAAAACAGATGGATTCATGGAATTATCTAAAATATTTCCCTTCACACAATCCATATAAAGGCAGTAAAATCAAGTTGTTCAATTTCGGTACAACCTCTGAACAAGTTGTGAATGAGTTTGAAACAAGTACTGAACAAGCATTGATACGTAATACAAACATTAATAAACAAATAGAAAACATAAATAAAACTAAGCTACCAAAAAATGAATTTGAAGTCATTGATTTTTTTAAAAAGAAAAAATGGCCAGATAATGAAGCCAAGAAATTCTACAACCACTATCAAGGCATTGGTTGGAAAATTGGTGGCAAAATAAAAATAGAAGATTGGCATGCTACTGCAAGTAATTGGATGCTTAAAGCCAATGAATTTGAAACGGCAGATGCAGTTCCTCAAAAAAAGGACAACCTGAGAACCAGTAAAAACAAAGATTATGGTCAACCCTTGTAAAATAGTCGAAGAACACAAAACGTATGACATTGGCACGTTTGATGGCAAAGAAGTGACGTACGATTTTGAAAAAATCTTAATCTACCTCGAAGTTAAAGGAAAAATGCTCTTTGGTAACGGTTTTAAAATCTACGAAGAAGACCATCCAATCATTTTAAAACTCTGTCATTATTTCATAAAAGACAAAGCAAACTGCGAAAAAAACGAGATAGATCCAGATAAAGGCATTTTACTTTCCGGACCTGTAGGCTGTGGCAAAACAAGCTTAATGATTTTGCTTAAAAACATCGTTCCGTTGCAAAAACCATACATCCTGATTCCTTCCAGAAATATCGTATTTGGTTTCAATCACATTGGCTACAAAACGATTGAAGATTATGGTTGTAGGCAGTTTTTCTGTTTTGATGATTTAGGTGTAGAACCTATTGGAAGACACTACGGAAAGGACTGTAACGTCATGGGCGAAATCTTACTCTCACGTCATGAACTTTTTATAAACCATCACATAAAAACACACGGAACTACAAACCTAAATGCTGAAGAACTGGAAGATTTGTATGGCAATAGAGTAAGAAGCAGAATGCGAGAATTATTTAATCTGGTAGCATTCGATGAAGACTCTTGCGATAAAAGAAAATAAAAAACTAAGAAATCATGAAAATAGCAACTTTTAATGTTCAAAACTTATTTCACAGAGACAGAAGTCTTTTAGAAAAACTAACCGAAAATTTAACTGCCGATTGGACAATTGAGCTTGACAAACTCATGCTTGAACCCTCTAAATCATTGAACCAGCAAGATCGGATTAGAGAATTATCATTTTTAATTGGTTTTGAAAAATCAAGTCCTCGTCCTTATGCTGTTTTGAGACGAAAAGCAGGTTTTCTGTTTATGAAAGGTTTAAGCTATTCCATTGACAATAAAGCTGGTAATCTCACAGATTGGAATGGATGGATAAAACTACAAACCGTTCCTATTCATCCTAAATCAACACAACATAAAGCACAAGTTATCGCAACTGTAAATCCAGATATTATACTGCTACAAGAAATTGAGGATAGAGCTTCATTTGAGGACTTTAACCAGCTCATTCTACCAGAATTTGACTGCAAACCTTTTAACCACTCTTTTGTGATTCAAGGCAATGATATGAATAGTTTAGAAATGGGAATAGCATTGCGACAAGGCTATAATCTAGAAGCTGTTAGAACACATAATATCAATGCAGCAACTAACGATGATGGTAAAAATTTGATTGAATATGAAATTAGCACACCATCAAAAGAAACTATTTGGTTACTAAATGCTTATTTAAGAAAGCCTACAAAAGATAGAAAACGGTCTGATAAAATTAGAAAAAAGCAAGTTTATAAGATTGCTGAAGTTTACAAAAAGTTGATTGCTGAAGGCAAAAATAATATCGTAATTGCAGGTACATTCAACGCGCCATCTTATTGTAATTCTCTATCGCCTTTAATACAAGATACAGACCTTAAAGACATTACAAAACACCTCTCGTTTGAAGTGGATATTGATAAGGGAAATGATGGCACTTATTTTAGATTAAGTGCTTACAGAATGGGTGTAAATATTAAACAAAAAGATTACATGCTCTTCTCGCCTGCTCTATTTAATAAAATGAAAGATAGTGGCTTAAATCGCAAAGCGATGTGGCCAGAGAAACAACCACAATGGTCTATCTATAAATCTGTTTCTAATAGAAATGTTGCTGCTAGTGAGCATCCTTTGGTTTGGGGGAAGATTGCTTTTTAAATATTTCGTAATCAACTTTGAGTTGATCTTTACCAAATAGTTTTAGTTTATTTATTTTGGACAAACAACACCTTTTAAATTTAGAACTACCACAAATATTACAAACAATATTTCTTTCATGTTTACTATCTAAAATAGCTGACTCTAATAGTTTTAATATGTAATCTGTTTCGGATAGATCTAGTTCTTCTTTGTAGTATTGAATTATCCCCTTTTCGAAATGCTTATATTCTCCATTAGCATAATTACCATCATCAATTCTATACTGATGATTTGCAAAAAAGGGGTATATCACATTTTGATAGAAATCAGTTAAGTCAATTCCAGCTCTCATTTTTAACAAAAGGGAATGGTGGATATCCAAACAACATTTTCCACTTTTTGAAATATGAAAATCCCAATTCCTTTCAATTAATTTACTCACTTCATAAACCGAAGGAATAGTGTAAGGATAAGTAGAGTCAATCTCGATACGCACGTCATAATCAGCCCAAACCTGATCATTTTCATCAACCA
The DNA here is from genome assembly GCF_046736315.1 of Algibacter sp. AS12. Taxonomy (NCBI): domain Bacteria; kingdom Pseudomonadati; phylum Bacteroidota; class Flavobacteriia; order Flavobacteriales; family Flavobacteriaceae; genus Algibacter; species Algibacter sp. AS12. The sequence goes on along the minus strand of NZ_CP151841.1, from coordinate 2,296,774 downwards.
CAGTAATAATACCTCTTAAGGAAGCCCCATGCTTCTTCTTGGAATCAATCAAACTAAAATTATGATACCGTTCTAAAAACTGCTTGATATGTTTATCCAATATCGTCATTGTTAAATGACAAAATATGGTTTATTCAGTTCTGCAATAGGTGCTAAATAAGTTCTATCAAGAGGTTTTATCTGGTCTGTATCCCCTATTGTTAGTACAATATTTCCAAACCTATCTTGAACACCTAAGCCATTATCTGTTATATACTTATCCCAATTAAAATCAAATTGGTTGTAAACCCTTCCATCTCCATACTCCCAAATGGGGTTTCTTTTTTCCGTAAAATATTTTTTATCGGTCATTTGATTTACTATATTCTGCCCTACAACAACACCGTTACTTACAGCGTTACTTTGCATTTTAGGAGCAAGGCTAGTATGTAAACTACAGGTAGTTACCTCTCCAGCGTTACCACTTCCTGAATACAGCCATCTTACTTGATTATTATGCCCTAAATCTAAGCCTGCTCTGGTAAATATCTCGGTAACTGAATTTGCTGCAAAGAAATCTTTCAAATCATTTTTAACAAAATAAGAGATCATTGCAAATGCTTTTAAAGCATTTTTTACCGACTCAGCTTTATCTTTATCCTTACCACCAAAATAAACCATCAACCCGTCTCCCTGAATTCTATGTACATAACCATCACATAAGTTAACTGCGAAAATTGAGGCTTGAACAATACCCTCAGTTATTAAGGCAACAGTCGCCTTTGTGAAACGATTAAATAATTTGGTACTATCCTTAACATCTATAAAACCTGAAATAATCCAATGATCCTCAGTCTCATCTGTATTTCTTAAATACTTAAAATCAGGATGATTGCCTAATTCAGGTAAATTACCAACAACTGGAACTCCCATACCTTTAATTAGACTTACAGATTCATTAATACTTTTTGAATTGGGTAATTCATTTCTAAGAGCTTTGATATAACTGGTATCAAAAGCACTATCTTCTAGTTCAGAACTAAACAATCTTTGTTTAAGTTTTGGGTCTTGCTGAACAGCTTTTTTTATAACACTTAAATAGGGATTAAAAACACTCATTAACTTATATTTTTTATTAAATAAAACATTATTGGAATTAGCACTATAAATTGTGCCACTAAGAAATACCCAACGAACTTGAGTTTTTTAAACTTATCCGTTAAGCCCTTTGACAAAAGATGCACTTGACATCTTAAATCCTTTAAATCTTCTTTTTTTGTATAATTTTTAGATTCTTCTAAAAACTGACTATTAGTTTTAGAACCTATAGTCCCAAAGTAATATAGAGAGTTTGGTTCTGTTGAAAAGAATGGTATGCTTGTAATAGCTATAATTACCAAACTTACCAACCCTAATAGCATGCATAGCCCCAAACTTAAATGCTCTAGCAACCCAATACCTTTTAATGATTGCGTTTGAGTCATTAAAACAATTAATCCTCCTGTCAAAAATGTATTAATTACCAAATACACAGCTGATTTATTATTAACACTATCATAATAGTGATCAATTCGAGACATTGTTAACTCTAGTCGATTTCTCTCTCTTTCTTTTTTCTTACTCATCTCTACTCACTAATTTTAAAAAAAGAACTCCTGCGAGAATAGCAAAACCAGTAGTCACTTGACTACTTTCAACTCTACCAAACTGAACCCAATTCGCAAAATGCTCACAATTGAAATTTAATAAGCTATATCGATATCCTAATTTTGAATACGCTCTATTAATAGCTTGCTGTTGGTGTAAAAAAGTACCATTCAGTTTTCTAACACCAGTAGGTTCATATTCATTAAGCAGATTCATTAATTCATCATAATGGATTTCTTTCACTCCATCTTTTAGATTACCAATAAATCTATTATTCCCAACAAACACTAAATAATGATTAAGAATTCTACCTAAGCCTTTACGCTTTTTAGCAATTATTACATCCCCAAGAGATAATGTTGATAAATTTACAAATGTGTTTATCATAATATCATTTTTCTTTACGTACTCCTTTAAATTTACCACCAGATGTTTTTACATCCATAAACTGTCCTGTTTCAGCATTACGCTTAACATATAAATTGGTTTTGGGGTTAAGCACTTGTGATCTCTGTTTTACTGCTCCCTTTCGAGCATTGTCTCCGATTGGTTTATTTTTTGCCATTTGTTTAAAATTTTAATGTTTCTAATATTATATGCTTAGCTTTTTATTTTTTTTGCCACCATTTGGCAATTTTTTCTTTTCTTTAAGCATATTTAATATGAATGGCAATAGCAACAACAGCACAAATTCTCGAAACACTAGACTCCATAGACCTTTCGGCTCTTCTAGATAGAATGGAAGATTATGTGCGAAACAGGTTTTATGATAAGACTGATCAAAATAAAAACGGCTTACAATTTGAAGATTTTTGTCAAGAGGCTTTAAGAAAGGCTTGTGATGGCACGAGAAAATGGAATATGGACAAATGCTCATTTGAAAATTTCGTATTAGGAACATTAAGTAGTGATTTATCATACTTTTTCAAAAAAGGCAGAGTCCAACCAGATGATAATTTTGACGATTTTCATGATGAAAACCAACAGGAAAGTTATATTACGGATATCTCACACAAAGAAAACATTGAAATTGGAACTAATGATATGAATTATGATCGTATTGATGACTTAACTATAATTGACCAATGGATATCATCTTTGAAAGAACAAGGAGCTGACGAATCAGAAATAGAAATTTTTGAATGTTGGACTGCTGGAATAAAAACACCAAAAGAGGTTGCAGATTATTGTGGTAAAACAGTAATGGAAATCAATAATATTTACAAAAGGTTAAGAAGAAAAAAAATTAAACTAAATACAAAGTGGATAAGCTTAAAAAAACAATAAAGGATAGCATTGAAAGTTTTGAGCAATCTTATCCGATTGAGACTGTAAGAGAATCTCTTGCTGAAGCTGGAGTTGATTTCAAAACGAGAAAAACTGGTCAGGACAAATTTATTAAGCAATTAAAATTTAAGCTTAGTATCAAAGCCAACCGAGAAAAGCAAGAAGCTCTATTATTAACCGCTAGTAAGCGATTTAAAGAAGCACTTACTAAAGGTTTAGATAGACCTGTAGCCTACTTAAATAATTTAATTAGAGAAGATAGAGTTTACTTTCAGTTTAGTAAGTTGCAAGAACTTAATGAAGAAGAAATAAAAGATATAATTAAAGATCAAAACTTGATCGAAATAATTGAAATGATTGAAAACGAATCAAAAGGGAAGAAATAAAGCTAAGCAAATTCTTGATATAATCGGTTTTGATGACATTAGCGATTTATCGATGGAAGACTTAATGTCTGGTTTTGACATTATTTATAAAGAAGAGGAATTGAATAACTCTGATGGCAAAATTGTAAGAGGTAAATCAAGAACACTTATAAAAATTAATAGTACAATTATTAGTAGTGAACGGAAGCGATTTGTTGCTGCTCACGAATTAGGTCATCACTTTCTACATGAGAAATTAGAATTACACAACGACAATTCGAACACATTGAACTGGTTTAACTTAGAAAAAAAAGCCAAAAGGAGTCAGCAAGAATATGAAGCCAATGATTTTGCGAGTGAACTACTAATGCCCGAAACAGCATTTAGGTCATTTATTAAGGCTAAACCTTTTGGACCAAAACTAATCAAGGATATTGCAATACGTTTTAAAACTAGCATGACTTCTGTTATTTTCAGGTTATTAACACTAGACATAGCTCCTGTTTTTGTAGTTTTTATATCAAATGGTGTCGTTCATTATTGGCGTAAATCAGAGGATTTGATTGTTTGGGCACCTGACATTACCAAATTACCACCTCCTGAAGATTCAGTAGCTAAAGAATATCTAGATGCAAATTACGAATATCTTTATTCTGGGGATGAAAAAGCACAGGTCATTGACAAATCAACTTGGTTCAGATTGAATGAAAAAGAGGATGATGTGGAGTTTTATGAATATTGCATACCTACAAAGCAATATAAAACCATTATTAGTCTAATTTGGGAAAAATAAAATTGAAGTCAAAATCTAATTTATAATAGCTTTTTTAAATTTTTTAATAATTCAACTAAAATTTCTGTTATAACATTTACTACTTCCAAATATAACTCACTCATAACCCCAAAAATTTAATAATCGATTGAAGTATAACCAATGCAACAGCCCTTTGAGACTCTTCTTTAGATAGATATATCGCCTCATCGGTTTGAGATAAGAAACCTAGTTCTAAAAGAACAGTTGCGCTACTATCGTTATTATCCCGCAACACCTGAAAATTGCCATATTTTATACCTCGGTTTTTAATACCAAGTATATCGGCTAATCCTTTTTGTATGGTAAAACCTAAATACGCAGACGCTGACGCTTGCACTTCGCTTTTCGGATGAATAAAAACTTCTGTTCCTGATGCTGTTCTGTTTATAGCTTGGTTGCAATGAATTGAAATAAATATATCAGCTTTTAGTCTTTTGGTTAGTTCCGTTCTATCGCCTAGAGATATTAATGTGTCTGTATATCTAGTTAGAAATAACATTAAAGGATTTTCAACTAGCTTGTTATTTAGTACCACTATTTTAGAAGCAATACCCAAAACAATATCTTTTTCTTTTATACCATTTCTGGTTGTTGCTCCAGCATCTGTTCCGCCATGACCAGGGTCTATTATTACAATAGGATTTCTTGCTTGGTCTTTACCATTCTGCGCATAAGATAGATTTAGAAAAACTAGGCAGAATAGTAAGACTATAATTTGATTTAATGTGCTCATAATAATCGTTTTAGATTACACAATATTCAAGAAATCAATCACTTCCTTAATAATCTTCAAAAGTTTAACACCAATTAGCGTTAAAATTTAGAGATTTTCTTCCTTCATCTTCATTTCGTAATAGATTTCACAAAATAAAATTAGAAACTGCCTCGAAAGGCTAAACCAAATAATTATGAAAAAATCAATTTTTATCTTATTCACATTCTTGATGACATCAGCGTCAAGCTTTGCACAAATTGGTGGTATTGAAGATTCTGTAAACGATGTTTCAGATACCATTAGAACCATTTTCCCAATCATTCTAGGTGTCATCTTTCTTGTTGGATTCCTATTTAATGCTGGTCATTTCTTTGGCGAGAACGCAGACCTTAAAAAAGGTATTACTCGTGTTTTAGTATTTGTTCTAATTGCTGGTGCTGTGGTAGGCATCTTCACTTACTTAATAACTATCGTAGTATAATGAGCCTCATCGAGGGCTTTATTAGAGCAGCTATATGAAGAAATACGAAGTATATAAAAACATTAGGAAACGGGCAGTCATTTTTGGATTGCCTATTTCCCTGTTTGCCTTAATGATGGTTTCAATTCTTGCATCATTATTAATCATCATTTTCTCTTTCAGCTTTGTGATGATAATTAGCATTCTGATTTTCAATGCAGCTTTATATGTTGCCTTGACACGCATAACCAATGATCCACAACTTTTTCAGATGGCAAAAGCTTTTCCGCAAATCATTAGTAACAAAAGAAATTCAGGTTTCGATTATGAAGAAGATTAATATTTCAGCATATCAACCCATTGTAGATATTCAAGACCATATCGTATTTGCCAACAATGGCAATGTGGTCTTATGCTATGAAGGGAATCTTCCAGAAATCTATTCCTTGTCCGAAAAGGATTTTGAGGATATGCATGGTGCATGGTTTCAAGCTTTGAAATCATTACCAATTGGTACTGTAGTTCACAAACAAGACATCTACCTTAAAAAATCTTATTCTTCGGAAAAACTTCCAAACACTACTTTTTTGGAAAAAGCCACACACGAGCATTTTAAAGGTCGTGGACATATAGAGCATAAGTGTTATCTATTCTTCATCTTAACCAAGAACAAAGCACTTAACAATCCGAAATATGTCAATCCGTTCAGAAAAATTTCAAAGGGAATTGTACAAGAATTAGATGATAACATTAAGAGCTTTGCTAACTCTGTAAATGATTCGGTTTCCTTTATAAATAACAGTAGAAAAATAGAATTTCTTCCGTTAAACGCAGAAGATATTCAGCAATTAACTAGTAGTTATTTCAATGGTTTCAATGAAGGATTTGATACCGATATTTTACTAGAAAAGAAAAGCGTCAATGTTGGCGAAAACCATTTTGATGCGCTTGCCATCAACAGCGAATTATGCTTTGGCGAAAACGCACAAAGTAGCAAAACCAATGAGAAATTCACTTCGGACGATTTTGTGTTTCATCAAGGGTTTATTGATGGTCTAGGACTTACACTTAATGAAAACCATATTGTTAACCAGATTCTTTATTTGGATGACAAACAGAAATGGCGCAAGCTATTGGATAAGAAAATAGAAGAACTTAATAAAAGTTCCAATTTTGGTTCACAGAATAAGGTGGTTCTTGGTAAAATTCAGCACATTTTAGACCAAATTAATGCAGATGACAATTCACGAATTATTCGTGGTCATCTTAATATTGTGTATTGGTCTAAGGATGTTAAAGAGTTAGATAAAATAACTTCCAAAATTAAAACGGAATTCAAGGAATTAGATATCATTCCTTATTATCCAAGAGGCGAAGAACGCAAAAATTATATACTGAATAGTTACTGTTGTTTCTCTTCTAATTTCTCGAATAATGATTTATACGTAACTGATTTAAAGCATGCGCTTTGTTTATTCATTAATAATACCAACTATAAATCAGATAAAACAGGAATCATCTTTAATGATAGAGAACATAACATTCCGGTATTGAAGGATGTTTGGGATGAAAAAAAGAAACGCATCAAAGCTAGAAATTTTGCCATTTTCGCACCAACAGGCGAAGGCAAATCGTTTTTGGCAAATAACATTTTACGCCAATATTTTGAAAGTGGTGTAAGATTGGTCATCATAGATTTAGGTGGTTCTTATACCAAATTCGCCAAACTCTATCCTGAAAAATATACCGTATTACGATATGAAAGCGGAAAGAACCTAGGTATCAATCCTTTTTACATTAGTGACGTAAAAGATTTGACACCTGAACGGTTAGAGGATTTATCAGTATTTCTTTTTGAATTGTTTGCTTCAGATTTAAAAGTAACAAAAGCGCAATCGGTTTCCGTTAAGAAAATATTACGTCATTATTACAATAGCACTTCAGAAAATCATTCTTTGGAAGGTTATTACAACTTTATAGGAAGGCATCAGAAAGATCTTCTGACTACCCTTAAAATCCATCCCGACTACTTTAATGTTACCAGCTTCTTGCATGTGATGTCTGAGTACGTTGGCGATGGTCTATATAGTTTTCTATTTGAGGTTAGCGAAGACCAGACCTATAAAATAGAAGACAAACGATTGATTGTTTTTGAACTAGACGAAGTAAAAGACAATAAGGAAATTTTGTCCGTAATGTTGAAGCTCATTAAGTCTGCCATCCAACGAACTATTTGGAAAAACAGAGCAGAAAAGGGCATCATCCTTTTCGATGAGTTTGCTAAACAACTGAAGTTTGAAAATGTACTGGAAAGTGTAGAATTCTATTATCAAGCTATTCGTAAACAAAATGGCGCTATTGGAATTATACTGCAATCCATTAATCAACTTCCGAATAATTCAACATCTGCCAGCATTCTAGAGAATACCCAAGTCATTTACAGTCTCAATAATGAAAAAGGCTATGAAGAACTGGTTAAAAGACTCAATCTATCTAGACACGACTTAAACCAATTAAAATCCATTAAAAACAATCTTTCTGGTCCACGGAAGTATACCGAAATGTTTATCAAAATCGGAAAGGAAAGCAACATTTTTAGGCTTGAAGTGCCTAAAGAAGTTTACGCAGCCTATTTAACCGATGGACAAGAAAACGAAGAAATAATGAAGTTCTATGAAGAGCATCATGACATGCAAAAAGCAATAATTCAATTCACATCTAAAACGTAATATTATGAAAAACAAAATCAGAATTTTAGTAATGGCAGTAGCATTAATGCTATTAATTCCATCAAAGGCAACAAGCCAAGGAATGCCAACTTATGACAACACCAATTTTATCAGTTTGGTAAAACAACTTGTGGAATCTGGTAAACAGACCGCTCAAATGATTAAGTCTGTGAAATTTTTAAAGGATGCAAAAGAAGCAATAGAAAAAGTTTCGAGTGTAGTGCAACAGCTTAGAGCGGTTGAGGAAATTGCACAAAACAATCAACGTCTTATTCAGGTTATGCAAAATGATTTGCAAGACATCTTGAACTCGCCTTATATAAAACCAGATGAAGTTACTAAGGTTGTAGAATCATTCGATATCATAGTCCAAAACTCATTGGACACCGTTGAATTTATGGGCGAAATCTTATCCAGCGATAATCTAAAAATGAGTGATGCCGAACGTGCAGAAATCCTAAAAGAAAAAGAATTGGAATCAAAGGAAATGGTTTCCAATATCAAGACAAAAACGAAACGCTACAAGGATATTATTTCCTTCAGAAAAATGCAGGATAAAGTCAATAATCGCGAAACAAATTATTAAAAATGACCGCAACCATTTTTTTAGGAATTGGGTTAGAATATATCGACACGGTTTTCCAAACCATACAAAACAGCAGTTTCTCGCAATACACCATTGCAGGAATGAAAACGCTCGCTGTCTTGTTTTTTCTAGTCAATATCCTAAAAAAATATAATGAAGGCATTGCAGATAAGGATGGTTATTCTTGGGGATTGAGTCCTGGTGAACTTGCAAAGAATTTCGCAGTTGTGCTTTTGGTCATTTTTTCAACGCAAGTGTTAGGGTTTTTCGATGGTATTTTAGTAGCCATTGAAGGACAATATAGAGGGACTGCACCTGCGTTATTACCATTGCAAATGCAAGACATACCTTTAGAGGAAGATGTAAGTCTTTTTGATGCCGCAAGTTCAGCAATGACGCTTTTGTATGAAGCATTGGTAACGCCATTATATGGTTTCAAGATATTGGCGTTTATCCTGAGTACGATACTATGGATATTGGATTTGTTTATCTATCCGCTATTCTTAGCCGAACGCTTTTTCCTTTTAGGAATAATGCAAGCATTCTTCCCATTGGTCATTAGTTTGGCGGTTTTTGAAAAGTTTCGTTCGCTTGCTTATACATTTTTCAAGCTGTATGCAGCTGTGTATATGCTTGTACCTGCTTTCTTTCTGGTCAATGTATTTGTGAACGCAATTTATACGGAAATCAACACCAATTTTTGGGTTAACCTATTCGGAACCGACACAGGTCAAGGCTTTTTTGCGCCTGTTGTTCAATTAGGTTCTGTTGCATTTATCGTGTTCCTAAAATTCAAGCTTTATAAACGAGCCACATCTTTTACACTCAGATTATTTACTGCCTAAGACAGATTAAAAATAAAAATATGAAAACACCATATAAAAATATATACAACGTCCTAAAACTGAATCGATTTATCGTTTTGGCAGTTGTCGTTTGTGCATTGCTATCCAGTAGCTTTTCTGTATGGATGGCATTTACTACGAATAAAAATGCGATGAATAGCGCTTTTGCCATTAATACAGATGGTAGCATTATTCCGCTGAAGCTCGTGAGCCAAAAAGAAAATTTTAGGGTTGAAGCATTAGCACATTTAGATTTGTTTCACAATTATTTCTACAACATCGATGCAAGCAATTATGAAAAGAACTTAAAAAAGGCACTTTGGTTGGGTAATAGCTCTGTGGATAATCTCTATCGCCAGAAAAAAGCAGATGGTGTTTATAATAGATTATTACAATTTTCCTTAGTTCAAAAAGTCCTCGGCAGCGATTCTAAAATAAATGAAAGCAATGGTACTTTCAGTTTTACAACAACTACCATTTTTGAAATAAATAGAGGTACAATAATAGACACCTACGAATTAGTTTCCACCGGAAACTTAATTATGGTTGACCGAAACTTTCCCAACAATCCACACGGGCTTTTGATTACCAATTATTTTGAAAGCACTCTAAAAAAAGTAAACATTGAAAACTAAGTCGATAATCGGCACTAAAATATTAATCTCATGAAAATACAAAAGAACAAAATAGTATTTGCTTCAGTAATAGCTATTGTTTTCTTATTCATTATTTCCTATTCAGTAATTATAATGGGCGATGATGACAATGAAAACGACAATCTTGAACATACTTTGATACCTGATTTGGAAGAAAACCAAAAGGAATACGATTCTAAACTCGAAGCTATTAATGATTTAAAAGAAGTGCGCGAAAATAATGCACCTAGCATCTATGACGAAAAATTAATTGATTCTTTGGGTTACTACGATCCAGATCTGCCGGAACGTGAAAAGAAACGCATTGTGGATAGTATTTACGATGCAGGAAAAATTAAATATTCCGATAAAAAATATCAAAACTTCGGACAAAAGAAAATCGAAAAGAAGAAACCTATAGAAATTGATTCATCAGAAATTCTTAGAGAAATAAAAACTCAAGCTCAAGAAATGGGCTTGGAACATCAACTTTTTTTTGCTGCTGCACCCAAACCTAATGAACTTTCCATTATTGACAACACAGATGCAACTATTCATGTGGTTGTAGATGGCGACCAAATTGTAAAGGCGAATACCAGGTTGAGAATGCGACTAACTAAAGCTGCAACTATAAATGGTAAACTCATGCAAAAGAACACACCTATTTTTGGTTTTATCAGCTTTCAACCTAATCGTGCTTTGATTGAAATTGAAAATATAAAGCATCATCCAACAAAGCTTAAAGCTTTTGATTTGCAAGATGGTAGTGAAGGTATTTATGTTCAAAACAACTTTAGAGCAGAAGCTACCAATGAAGTTCTGGACGATGTTATTGGCGATATTAATATACCAACAGTTCCGCAAGTTGGTGGCATTACAAAAGTACTCAGACGTAGTAATCGAAATGTAAAGGTTACTGTTTTGAACAATTATAAACTTATTCTAAAACCAAAATTATGAAACCGATATTATTTACATTAATTGTGTTGATTTCAGCTTTGGCTGAAGCACAAACAACAGAAATACTTGACACTATTTATGCAAACGACAGTAAGAACGTCGCATTATTTTTTCCTGAACCTATCCGTCAAGGCATAACAGGTTCTGAACATTTTGTATTTACTTATAATCGTGAAAAAGAACAATATTTCGGCTTACTGCAAGCGCAACCAGGAAAAGAAAGTAATCTATTGGTAATCAACCGAAATGGTTCAATTTTTTCGTATATTGTAAGGTATAAAGAGCAGCTTTCAAAACTCAATTATTTCATCCCATTATCTAACAGTATTGGGAATGAAAAACCAAAAGTAGCAGATTCAATTCAGACCGAAATTGCTGAAAAAAGTATTGATAATGACACGTATTATTACCAGAAATTTTGCTCTTATCTTCTTGATAGAAGACAATATCTTGGAAGATATACAAGACGTAATAGTGGTGTTATCTTAAGAGTTGAAAATATAGTTTTTAATAAAGACGAACTTTACTTCGTTATTCAAATTAGAAATAATTCTACTTTGGATTATGATTTGAATTTCTTGAACCTTTCCATCGAAACGCGACAAAAAGGAAAAAGAAAATCGCTACAACGTTTGTATCTAGAGCCTATTTTCAAACATAACCTGCCTTCAAAAATTGTGGTAGATGAAACGGTAAGATTTATTTATATTATGCCAAAATTTTCATTATCCAATGACCGCAGAGTAATTTTAGAATTGAACGAAAAAGATGGCGAAAGAAATATTCAAATGAAAATATCACATAAATATATCAATAACCCAAATTAATAATATTATGAAAAAAATCGTCATTTGCTTACTCGTATTGCTGTTCTTTTCTTGTGCCGAAACTAAGATTTCAGGACCAAGTGACACAGCTAAAATTGTTATCGAAAGCTTTTATGAAAAGAATGAGAAAGCTTTGAAAGCCAACTCGACACCACAGGCATATTCCAACTATATGAATACTATAAATATGTTCAACGCTACGGTAAAGGATGATTCCAACTTTACTGTTTTGCAGGATACGATTATGGGCGACTTAGCTTGGGTAAAATATACCACCGCCTACGATAAGACACCAGGGCTTTTTAAACTGGTTAAACAAAATGGTAAGTGGCTGGCAGATGCCAGAGGCTCAAAGGATAAATCGCCTTTTTAATTTATTTAAAACTATAAGACTACACTATTTATTCCAATTCTGAAGCCTGTCCAGATACAGATAACTTTCAACAAACTTTCTGTGTTCTGGACTGGTCATTTTTTCAACCAAGTTCAATGCGGATATATAACTTGCTAAATTTCCATTTGAAGAACTGAATTTTCCATCTTCTACAAAAGTTACCAATCTGTCGTTTTGCACTTTTAAATTGGGATAGTCCTTTTGTAATTGTTCGCCACCACCAATCCACGTTACAATTTTATGTCCGTCTGCAATTCCAGATTCTCCAATTAATTGCGCTCCAGCACAATTACTCACGGTATATTTGGTTTCTTTATTTTTCTCTTTTATAAAGTTTACAATTTGATCATTGTGAACTTGTGCATACATATCGTAGGCACTTGGCACAAAAAGCGCTGTTAGTTTTGGACAATTTTCAAATGTATAATCTGGAATAAAATGCATTCCTTCTTCAGTTGTAATTGGTTTTTCAGTTTCTGCTATCGTGATAACATTAAAGGTTTGTTTTCCATCTTCGGTAGGTTTCGCAAAAACATCTGAAGTTGCGATTACTTCACTTTGCAAAACTCCGTTGTACATCAAAAGTCCGATTGTTGGTAATTCTGCTTTAAATGGCTTTAGATGTTTTGTTAGTGTATCTGTTTCCTTTTCGGTTTGATTGCTATTTTGTTCTACAGCTTTTATTTTTGATTTATCAGAATTACAGCTCAAAAATATGGTTGTAAAAATCAATATTGTTATGATTGTAAATTTTCTCATTTATTTATGTTTTGAAATATATTACTAATAAATTTCACACTTATTACACCACCTATTAGACCACCTATTACACCACCTATTAGACCACCTATTAGACCACCTATTAGACCACCTAAATTAATTTTAACTTATTAAAATATAAAAATTTGATTTTGAAAAGTTTAAAGAGATTTCAACTTCTTCATTAATTTTTCATTAATAATATACTTTCTTGTTTTATTTGCACCTATAAAATCAATAAGTTTATTTTCATTCATTAAAACCATATCTCTTTGCATAGTTGCTCTACCAACATCAAAAGTATCTTGAAGGCTTCTTAAACTAAGGCTTTCTTCTATATATAGCAATTTAAGTTCTTCTTTAAGTCTTCTTTTTACTGCATCATTTGTTGCATCATCTATTGCATCATTTACCGCATCATTTATTGCATCATTTATTGCATCACTTATTGCATCATTTGTCGCATCAATATTATTAGCTTTTAAATCTTTATGTCTTTTAGAGGTAGATGTAGTTAAAGGTCCATTGAAAGTTAATATAACTTCTCCTTTACTTTGTTTCCAAGTTGGTGATTTAAGTCCAGCAAGTTTACATTCTTCATTTATCTTGACAGTTCCTCTACCAAGTTTATCAATTAAACCTCTTAAAAAAACAATATGAGCAATATCTGGATTAATAGGAAAAGAGCGATGATTCTTCTTTAAATCTCTCACAGCTAATTCTTCAGGTAATTTACCACTATTGGCAATTACAAGTTTATCTGGATAAATACTAATAGTTAATTGACTATTGTAACTACTATAATCTCTATGCATTAAAGCATTAATTATGCCTTCTTGTAGCGCTTTGACAGGATATCTGAAGTCTATTCGTTTCCATTGTTTATCATCAAAATGACTTTTTGTACCTAAATTTTCTATATAGTTTTCGAGCTTATTTCTTAAAACAAATAAATTGCCTTCTAAAACCTCATCTCTTATTAAACTATTATCTGTTTTACTATTTGCATATTCTGTTATTCTCACTCTTGATTGAGGAAGATATTTAGAAGTGTTTTTTGAAAATAGAATGACACAGGCATTAGTGAATGAGCCATTAGTCATTAATCCATAATGGTTTAAAAACTCTTGTAAATTTGTGCCTTGATAACTACTTCTATAATTTTCTTTTGATTCTATTAAAGTATTCTCAATCAATTTATGGTCTAAATCATTCCAAGTAAAGCCCAAAAAAACTTGTCGTTCCCAATGTTGTTCATCAACTTCTCTTTGATGGATTAATTTTGAAATTTCTTTTGATGTTGCTTTGACCGTATTAGAACCTCGACGATAATAGATATTCCCATCATAAATGTAAGGTTGTTTACTTCCTTCGGAAACTTTTAGAACAATAACAGCTTTATCGTCAATATATTCAATTGAAATATCTATTGGTGTGTCCGGAACTATTTCCTCAATAAGATGCTTTTTTAAATCCTCACTAACTTGTTCAGGATTTTCAACACCTTTGATTTTTGCTTCGTCTGAAATACCAACTAAAATGCGACCACCTTCAGAATTCAAAAGCGCACATATTGAATTACCAATAGATTTTTTATTGGCGTTAATCTTAAATTCTATGGCATTAGTTTCGCCTTCTTTAAGAATGTCTTTTATTTCCTTATTTCTTGTCATTCTTCAAAGCATTTAAATCGTTAATAAGTCTGGGTCTATTCTCAAATTGACTCGCTACAAATGATGCGCCATCCCTTGCGTATTTATGAAACTCGTGCGCCCACAATCGTTTTTCCATAGATTCTCCATCTCCAATTGCCTCATTATACATATCAATAACCCTTAAATCATCCATTACTGGCGTTTTCTTCTCTAATTTGAAATCATTTCGTTTTCCATCTTCATCATACATAAATTGTTTTAATAGTTGACGCGCAAAGGTAACTGAACTATGTGCAAGAAACCCTCGCGGTTTATCTAATTCTATGGCTCTTTGAAATTCTAAATGCGTTATTCCAGAACCATAATGTGGAAGTATAATGCCGAAAAAGAAATCGCATTCTTCAACTGCTTTTAAGCAAGATTCTGTTGGCGATTTTCCAGGTATATTATAAACAGTACCCATATGAGAGCAAATAACGTTATACCCATAACCTTTTAATGTCCCAAAAATTTGTTCAATTTCGGGTTTAAAGTGATGTACTGTTGAGGATAACATGACCTTTAACGGTTGTTCTAACATATAATAAACTTCATTTCAACTTAATTAAACTCTAAAGATAATAAATGTAATTTTCAAAATGTATTGAAACACTTTATTTAAATATCGACTTAACTTCTTTATAAACCCTATCAAAATTAGCCTGTAAATCGGCATCAGAATACTCATGGATTTTGGTTGGTAATCGCTTTTCTATTTTAGGAAGTTTAAATTGTACTTTTCTATCCTTACCATCAGCAAATGTAATAAACTCGCCTTCTTTTAATCTGAAAAATACGTCTGCTCTAATTTTAGCAACTTCACGCTCTCCTGTAGTAACTCGCGTATCAAAATTAAGATTATAACCACGATTAACACTTGTGGTTTCTTTCTTTACGATTTCAAAAAAGCGTTCGTAATATTTTGCGGTGTCTGGATCGTTTACCTTTCCGAAGAATTGATACGATAAATTACTTAAAATTGCTTTACTCGCTTTATCTCCGTACATCATATCGTTTTGGATTTTGTCTTGCATCACGTAAATCGTGGCGATATCATAACTACGTAATGTGGCAGGAATTCTATGCATATTCAACAATCTAATCGTTGGTGCTTCTTCCATCAATAAAAACGAAGCATTAGAATTTCTCACACTCATTTGCTTTGTAATCGTGTGAATAATAGTTGCTATAATTGGCGAATAGGCAGTCTCGTATTTCGGATTATTGACTACTGAAATTACTAAAGGTTGTTCCTGACTATTTATATCTAATGGAACATCATCTGCGGATAAGGTCATAAAAATACGTTGAGTACTTATTTTTTTGAGCGCATTGGCCAAAGTGCTTTTTACACCAGCCGTTTGTCTGTCCGAATCCTTACCACTAATAAAAGCATCAGCCATCGCTCTCGATGTTGTATTCTTACTCAAAAATGCAATTAGACTTGAAGTATTGAGATATTGGTAAACAGCTATTAAGTGTGGCAATGTACAATATTGCGGATGTGAGGTTCTTAACTTCCAAATCAATCCTCCAATTAAGCCTTCTGCTGCATCATTGAAAAATTTTGTTGTTCCTATACTTCCGGACTCTCTTTGTTCTAATAAGTTTTCTATAAGTACTCTTGCAACCTCATTTACGCTTTCTTCATTGGTCATATATCTTGGTGCAATTGGATTCACTCGATTATGAATATTATCGAATGAAATCACTTTGAAATCAATCTCGTTTTTTTCAAATAAGGGAAATGCCATTTCTGTGATTTCAAAATTCTTGTAATCGTGAATCACACCAGAAAATTTATGCTTGCTGAAATGCTGAAGAAAATTAAAAACGACGCTTTCTGTTTTTCCGCTTCCTGCAGAACCAATGATTGAAGCGCCTCGTTTGATGTTGTTTATTTTGAAATTTCCACGCTTTACTTTAAAATGAACTTGGTGTTTATCATTGGAATCCAAAATTTCATTTTCCTTGTGAAGAAAAACATATAACACCGTATTGATAAGCAAAAGCGGACAACCAATATATAGAAGCTGGATAACCCAATGCATTAAATAAGGACTTAATTTAAAAAGTAGTCCTAAGCAAATTACAGTTAAAATAAGATTTATAAAAAAAGCATATCGGGTCATTTTGAAAAGACTAGAGAACACTAAGCTCATTCCAAATAATAACCCAATCGTAAATGTGATTCCTTGTATTTCCATTTTATATACCTATTGAACCTGATTTAATTGCTATGTCCACACCACGTTTTAAATACCTTATGGTTTTAAGCGCTATTTGGACTTGATTTGTTGGAATACTTGCAATGGGTACTCCAGATTTAGCAAGCATTTTAAAAGCAACTGCTTTTTCACTTGCAGGCAATCCTAACAATGTTGTGAAGTACAGCTTTGGATTTTTAATAAAATCTTTCTTCGATTTATAGGATTCTGCATAGTTGCGTTTATAGCCAAAAGTTTTATCAAACGTGCTTTCTGCTTTTGTAAAAAATGCATCTCTGTCGAATCCACGTTTTACTAATTTTCCATTCATCGTAACTTCTGAAGCTTTGTATTTAGATCCTGGCGATAAACTCACAGAATTTGATGCATCCTTTCGACTCACGATAATATGAATATGACTTTGATTACCCGCTTTTTTCATCCCTTGAACAATTCGTTTTCCATTTTGTTGGTGTGGTGCTTCGGCTTCAAGTTTAATTATTTGGGATTTCATTTTTTTAATATTTCCATCTAATTGATGATTCTCTATTTTTCGAATATCAGTTTTTAGTTGCAGTATTTTAGTAGCAAAAGGTTGGTTTTCTTTAACCTGTTTATCTGTGCCTTTGAATGTTCTTTGATGCTCAATTTTCGCATAATATTTTATGTCGTCAACGGTTATCGGTTTACCATTAATTTCTCGATTGAAGGACGTTGCATAATCGTTCATTATGGCTCTGGTATATTTCTTTAAATCTTCAGAATTATTCTGTAATTTTCTCAATTCATATTTACTAGGACTAACTGTAATTGAATAAAATTTAGGTTCTTTCTTTTTGAGTTTTGCAGTATTGCCATCGATTTCTTTGACCACGTCTTTGGCATCAATTTCATCTCCATATTGATTAAAAAAATGCTCCACATCTTCTTGCTCCAAACCTTGATTTTCCTTCTCCAGATACTCAGCAAAATCCGCAGAACTTTGTGAATAATCTCCTCCTAATTTTTGAGCTGTAATTGTGATATACATAATATTATAATTGATTATTTGAATCATTTTTTTCTACAAATAGTACTTCCTTCTCTTTGACCTCTTTCTCTAAAATCAATTTTTCTTTCTTTGGTTCAAACTCCATAAATAAAGATTGCAACATTGCAGTTGTCGGTTTATCATGGTTCTTTTCAATGTCTTTTATAATGGCAATTACTGCTTCAGTACGTTTACGATTCTTTAATAATTCAATTAAAAGACTTGGTTCTTTTTTATCAAATGGCGAGAACCCGTGCCATTCAAAAAAATCGACCATTGCATCCAAAGTTTCCGATTGTTGTTTGGCAAACTTTCGCGATAGTTTACGAAAGCGTTTTACCACATTACGCTTTAAATTGATTGCCGCATAATCGTATTCATATTTGTTCTTAACTTTCATTTTTCAATAAACTTTTTCAATGTTTCTGGTGCATTTCGCATGGTTTTCAATAAACTTTTGGAATAGAGCTATCCAAATAAGTGTTCAAAATCACAATAAACAACTGATATTCAATGAATTGAATATCAAATCAATATATATAACATCGCGCTAGCGTGTTACCCTCTTGCTATTCCTTTTCGTCCAGCTCGCTGGACAAAAAAAATACCATTTCATCCAAAAATGTAATGGCTTTTTAACGATTGCTAATTGTAATTCGATTTTTTAAGAGTGTTATTCTTGAAGTTTAAATGTATCTTTAAGGAATAGCTCTTTTTGTTGCAGAATATAAAATAACATGACAAAAAAAGACCTCTAAATAATTAGAGGTCCAGGGTTAATAATTCAATTATAAATCTTCTAAATGTTAAAAACATAACTATAAGTGTATAAATTTTTAATCATTTCTTCGTCTATCAGGCTATCATAATCTGCGCCAGTTTCGTCAACATACTTTTTAATGGAATCTCCATAAAGATATGTAACGTGTTCTCTTGAAACTTTTAAAAGTTCCTCTTGCTTTTCCGAACTCAAATCTTGAAATTTAATATAAATCATATCTCAAAAATTCAATATTCACTTGGAAGCATCAGCGTATTATTTACAAAAAATAATCGCAATTCATCCAAAGGAAAATCGGTTACATTATATCGGTGCGTTTCAAAAATTTTATCATTTCCATCGCTATAATTAATGATGGCTTCGCATTGCTTTTCAAACTGTTCCTTTTCAGAAAGTCGTTTAAAATCGATGGTAATAAATTCACTTCTGTTCGATAAACTTTTTGCAATTACGGATGCATCTGTAATCAACCAAAAGCATTCCGCTTCGTTGGCTAAATATTTTAATCCATCTGTAAAACGAGTTCCAATTAATGGAATTTTAAAGAACATTTCTGTACCACAAAAATGTTGCAAATCGGCTTTTATTTTGTTAACTTTATCATTCATTGTAATTCTATTTAATAAGATTAATAATGAAAAAGAGAGCGCATCTTTTGGATAGGAACGCTCTCTTTTAATTTTCAATTATTCCGTAGCGTTATCCTCGCCTTTAATTCCTAAAAGAAGAATTTCATCTACGACCACTTCGGTAACGTATCTTTTTTCTCCCTCTTTAGTTTCATAAGAGCGTGAAGTCAATTTTCCCTCTAGTGCTACTTCTTTTCCCTTGCCTACATACTTTTCTACGATTTCGGCAATTTTTCCCCATGCTACAATATTGTGCCATTGGGTGTTTGTCACTTTTTCTCCATTAGAATCCTTATACGATTCATTGGTTGCGATTGAAAATTTTGCAACTTTCTTTCCGCTTTCAAGGTTTGTGATTTCTGGCTCGTTTCCTACGTTGCCAATTAACTGTACTTTGTTTCTTAGAGTACTCATAATTAAAAAATTTAAAGATTAATATTTACCAATCTGAACCATTCAGAAAGGCTTTGTTATTGATTTACTTATTATATCCAGAGCGTTTTCCTTTTTTTGTTTTTTTAACTTTTGTTCCGCTTCCTTTTTATTGATTTTGTAAGATTTCATAAGATTCATTTTAGATTTACTTCCCATAGAGCCGACGCTGTTACCTTCTTTTTGTTGCTTAGTGCTTTCGATATTCAGCTTTGTTTAGACATATAAAAAGTGCGAGGCACGAGCCTGGTTATGCTGTCGTTCAAAGCTGAATGTTGTTATTTTGCTGTCAAAAAAAGGTATGACGGTGTTGGATTACGGAAGTGATTCTAAAGTCGCTGTGAAATACAATATCATAGGAAGTGGAACAAAATGCAAATACATTTTTCCTTAATTGGCGGACTTGATTCACGCTTTTTACTAGGAATGAAGTGTTCCTTTCCAGAGAAGCGGAAAGGATTAACGGAATGGAAAGTCAAAAGTGTGGATTATGTCCAAGACTTTGATAATGAAGCTCTTTTTCTGGAATGTAGTTTTTACGGAATGGAAGGAAATGTGCTGAATGGGATAGTAAAATAAATTCCCCTCGTAAATTGAATATTTATTTTTAAAATAGTTTCTCTTGAATATCTAGAATACCATCTTCTTTTGACACTTTATTCTTTTTCAAAATGTCTTTTAGAGCTTTTCGTCGTTTATCGTAAATCCATTTTCTAAGATTATTCAACATACCCATTTCATAATCAGACAGTTCTTTTGGTGCTATTTCAGTCATAGCTTCTAATTGTCCATTGTTTCTAGACTGCATTGCATATTGAAGCCCTAGCCATGTATAAATATTTACCCATTCTGTTTGCATAGGTGCTTCATAAGTTCTTGGCATTATGTAAGCTAAAGCCTCTGTAAGTGATGCCATTTTTTCATGTGTCATTGAGCAAATGATTCTTGATAATTTTATCCTTCCAAGTATGTCTTTTGGTATGGTGTCTTGCCATGCGGATTTAAAAACAATAATTGGACTTGCAAGACAATCCATAAAATCGAAAACGAAATCACTCTTATCCTTTTTAGTTGGTTTTACTACTTTTTCTTTTGCTGATATCGGCTTACATTCAAAACCGAAATCGAACTGAACTACTTTTAAATTTTCCATGATGTAAGATTTTAAATTAAACGCTATCTAATAATACTTGATAATTCACAGGATGCTTTTCTCTGTAATAAGCTAAATGACTTTCTCCACTATCGACATCGTAATTTTCACTACTTAATTGATAATGTTCTTCTGCTTCTTGTAATGTCATGTCGGGTTTTTCGGACACTTGTTTCATAATTCTAAGATTTTTTGATTAAACAATATTTGAGCAGTACCTAAACGGAAGCTAAAATCACAGCTCAAAAGGAAACGGAATAAATAAGCGTTGGATGATGCGCAGGCTTTATGCCGTAGTCTTTTGATGGGTGTATTTTACGAGTTTACCTTTGCGCTGATATTGATTGAATACTTTCTACTTAATTTATAACCCTTTTCTATGAAGTGCTATATAAAAAAATAAGAGCCAGCACGAATGCTGACCCTTACTTCCAACAACAAAAGCTAATCGTTTAATTCCTGAATTTTCTTTTCAAGATTTCCTATTCGCTCTTTCAAACGTGTTTCACGCTTGTTTCTCTCTTCTACATATTCCTTTTCAATATTGGCAATTTTGGTTTTATAATTCCCTTGCATCGCATTGTAGAATGAAATGTTTGTCAGGTTATTAACGTGATTGCTTTCGCCAAAATGTACTTGCTTGGTAAGAATGTACCGAATCAACTTATAAAAGGTTTCCTTTTTGAAATTCTTTTTGAAATTCTCGACAGTTTCCACATCAGTCATCTTGGATGTGTTGCCTAATAATTTTGAAAAGTGTTTTTGTCGACCTACATAGTCCAAATTATTTTCAAATACCGTTAATGAGAAAGCCACCATCTCATCTACCGAAAGCGCTTTCTTCTTTTCAATATAATCGGTTTGACGAATCATCTGAACCATGTCCTCAAATTGCTTATTATGCTCGATATGCCTCTTACGAGTTTCTCTTTCGTTGATTTTAACGATTTGCTCTTCTGGCGAACACTCTGCCATTTTTCTATTTGCCAACGGTTCTGAATATGTAGAATTTTCAGTTTTTGAATCTTCTATTACCTTCACAAAAACGTCTTTATGAACATACGTTTTTGGATGAAACATGATGCCATCAACAAACCCATTTTCTTTTGCGGAATTGTGTGTTTCCAATTCTTCCTTGTAATTATCAACCGCTTCTTCAAGTTCAGCTTTCAGTTCGGCTTCAGAATAGTCGTAATGTTGGTATTCTGTCTTAATTGCTTCTATTGTAGGCTCAATTGGCTCTTCGATTATTTCAACATCATCCAGAAGGTAAACTTTCAATCCGTTTTGTTCCAATTGCGATATAATGAATTGGTTACTTTCGTCATTTGCCCAGTATTTGCGAATTTCAGGAATCAACAACACATTCTCTTTTTTCGATTTCTCAATCAGGTTTAAAAACGACTTACTTTTCTTCGTTTCATAACAAGCTGATTTTGTACACACCATTTTACCATCGCCAAACAAATTGCCTTGATTTGCTGCGTTGAATGGACATGTTGTACATGCACCAACTTTGGTAATTAATTTTTCATCATTTACATCAAAAGGTGCTTTTTCCAAATCGTAAGTCTGGTTTTTAATCATCTGATTAATTTGATGTGCATTAAAATCCTCTCCCATTGTTTCCAGCATCATTTGCTGTTCCTCTGGCTCGAAAAGTGCCACACCTACTCCTAATGAAATAGTCATTTCGCCATTACGGACAAATACTTTAAATCCTTCAATTAGACCTGCCAATTTTAAACGTTGCCTAACAAAGTTTTCTGTTCTTCCCAACCGTTTTGAAATCTCAGTTGGCGCATATTTTTTGCTTAGGTATGCAATCGCTTCAGCTTCTTCAGTAGGCTCGACATCTTGTCTTTGTAGATTTTCGATAATTTGAATTTCCAGAACATCATTATTATTGTATTCTCTTATGATACTCGGAATTGTTTTCTTTTTCGCCAATTTGCTTGCGCGAAACCTACGCTCTCCCATTACAATGATGTAATCTTTTCCAGATTTCCGGACTGTAATTGGTTGTAGGACACCGTGTTCTTGGATGCTTTCAGACAGTTGCCTGAGAGCTTCTTCGTTAAAGGTTTTTCTTGGTTGCATTGGGTCTGGGATAATCCTTCCAATACTGAGCTCTTGAACTTGAAGTCCAATGGCGCTTTGTGTCAATTTCTTTTTGACCTCATTTTTAACGATGGTTTTTGCCTTTCCGTTTTTACTTGTAATACTTGCTGTTGTTGTCATAATACTTAAATTTTAGATTAAACAATATTTTTGCAGAACCCAAACGGAAGACAAAATTTCTGCTCAAAAGGAAACGGAATAAATGAGTTGTGGGCGAAGCGTTGGCTTTATGCCGTAGTCTTTTGATGATAATATTTTGCGAGTTTATCTTTGTACCAATATTGATATAGATATCTCTCCCTCTTTTAAGCGGACGCTATTTCAAGGTTTTATATTGGGAATGTAGTTTTCCTGCTCCCGAAGTTTCGGGATTAGACAGGATCTAGCGAAGTGGAAATCTAAAACTTTGGAATTGTGTCCAAGAGTTTTTTAGTGAAGCTCTTTTCCTGTAATGTAGAGCAACGGAATTAAAGGAAATGTGCTGAGTGAGCTTATTTCAGTATTATTCAAACTAAATAACCCCTGCAAAAGCAGGGGTTAGAATTAAACATATAAAAATATATTCTAATTTATTAATTTTATTATTTCCATTGCATCTTCTGCAACCTCACAGCATTCAAAATGGCTAATAAAGCTACACCTACATCAGCAAATACCGCTTCCCACATTGTAGCCAAACCACCTGCTCCCAAAATCAGAACTATTACTTTTACTCCAAATGCTAAACCAATGTTTTGCCAAACTATTTTTCGGGTGGAACGACCTATTTTAATTGCTCTGACCACTTTTGAAGGTTGGTCAGTTTGAATAATAACATCTGCTGTTTCAATCGCTACATCACTACCTAATCCGCCCATTGCGATTCCTACATCGCTTGCTGCTAAAACTGGTGCGTCATTAATCCCATCTCCAATAAAAGCAATCTTATTATTAGTGTTCTGTTTTAAAATTTCAACTTCATTTAATTTATCTTCTGGTAGCAAACCTCCTTTGGCATTTTCAATTCCTAACTCTCTTGCTACTTGTTGGGTAATAGAATCTTTATCGCCTGAGAGCATCATAATGTTTTTAATACCTACTTTGTGCAATGCTGTAATTGTTTCTTTTGCATCCTCTTTTAATTCGTCTGCTATCACAACATAACCAGCGAACTTATTATCTATTGCTACTAATACTATGGATTCTACAATAGAATCAGTTTCAGTTGGAACATCTATATTATTGGCAAGCATTAAGGCTTTGTTTCCAACTAAAATTGTTTTACCATTTACAATCCCTTTTAAACCTTTACCTGCGATTTCAGAAACGTCTTTAGCTTCAAAATCTTCTCCGTCTTCCTTATACTCCATTATGGCCTTTGCGATAGGATGTGTGGATTGTTCTTCTATAGCCATTAAGTACTTCATAAAATCAGATTCTTTCCAACCAATAGCCTTTACTTCTTTGATTTTAAAAACGCCTTTGGTAACAGTTCCAGTTTTATCCATTACCAACGTGTTAATTTTGGTCATTGCATCTAAAAACGAAGCTCCTTTGAACAAAATTCCATTTTTTGAAGCTGCTCCTAATCCGCCGAAGTAACCCAACGGAATGGATATTACCAAAGCACAAGGACAGGATATAACCAAAAATATTAAGGCACGATACAACCAATCTCTAAACACATAATCATCTACAAAAAAGTATGGTAAAAATGTAACAGCAATAGCCAAAAACACCACGATAGGTGTATAAACTCGTGCAAATTTTCTAATGAACAATTCGGTTTTAGATTTTCTCGCTGTGGCATTCTGTACCATATCGAGAATTCGAGCAATTGAACTATCCTTAAATTCTTTTGTGGTTTCAATTTCTATAACACCATCCATATTAATACTGCCTGCAAATACTTTTTCGCCTTTTGCAATCGTATCAGGTTTGCTTTCTCCAGTCAAAGCCGCTGTGTTAAATGAACCTTTTTCGGAAAGTAGAATACCATCCAAGGGAACTTTTTCTCCCACGCGCACTTGAACTTTTTCTCCAATTTCAACCATTTCTGGACTTACAGAAGTGTAATCATCATTGCGATAAACTAAAGCCTCATTTGGTCTTACGTCGAGCAATGCCTTAATGTTAGATTTCGCTCTGTTGACTGCTGCGTTTTGAAATAATTCGCCAACTGCATAAAACAACATTACTGCAACGCCTTCAGGATATTCGCCAATAATAAATGCACCAATTGTGGCTATTGACATCAAGAAAAACTCTGTGAAAACGTCGCCTTTTTTGATACTTTCCCAGCCTTCTTTTACAACAGGGAATCCTACTGGTAAATATGCTATACCATACCATCCAATTCGTAACCAATCATTAAAAAATGCAACATTAAAATAATCTAAAGCAATGCCAATAATTAGCATTGTAAAACTAATTATAGCAGGTATATACGCTTTAAAATTATTGGTTTGACCACTATGGTCGTGACCATCATCGTGACTGTGTTCTTTTTCAGAATTTGGTTTGATATCTTTTAAGTTAAGTTTCTTTTTTTTCATCATTAATTTAATACTTCAAATTTAAAATTGTTTATATCCACCTTCTCACTTTTTTTGCATACTCAAAATAATCCTTTCCAAACTCTCTTTTCAAAAATTCTTCTTCTAACCTAATTTGTGTATTTATACTTATAGTTGATAATGAAATTATCAATAGTGTAAAAGCATTTGGAATGACCAAAAACAATCCCATATTCGCAATCATAATTCCTAGAAAGATTGGGTTTCTGGAAATTGAAAATAATCCTTTAGTTACAAGTTTTGTCTTATTTTTTTCATCAATTCCAATTCTCCACGAATTAGCCATATGTGATTGAGCAATCCAAACTACGATTAGAGAAATAATTAAAAATCCCCAACCAATTATAGATAAAATTTCATTTTCTATATACCAAAAAGGAAGTAAGTATTTATACCACTCAATCTTAAAAGCGTAAATACCAACAATAATCAACTCAATAAACGTTATAGCAGTAAATACCTTTCCATTAAAACCATGAGCATCATCAGCTTTATTAAAGGTCAATGGATTAATGCCTGTTTTACTTTTTAACAACAATGACCTTACGACAAATACGAGCAAAAAGTAAACGACTTGAAAACTAAATAGCAACATCGATTTTTTATTTTGATTATTTACAACAAAAATGCTTTAAATATCTATGCAATGGAAGTGCATTTATTGACCACTACACTTATCACAAATCCCTTTTACTACCAAGTTTACATTTTCTGAAACAAAACCGTCAGGCACTTTAATTTGAGGGATTTTATGTTCTGTTAAACAAATGGTTTCATTACAGTTATTACAATGAAAATGCAAATGCAAATCGGTTTCAATCTCGCAATTACAACCCTTTTCACACAAAGCATATTTATTAATTCCTGTGCCATCGTCTATTTGATGAACGATAGCTTTTTCTTCAAATGTTTTAATGGTTCTGTACAACGTTGTTCTATCTGCTTTCTCAAAGGCATTTTCTATATCGCTCAATGTAACTGCAACTTGTTTTTCTGCAAGGAACTTATAAATTAATAAACGCATTGCCGTTACTCGTATGTTTTTTGACTCTAAAAATTGTTCTATTGTTTTCATAATTTAATGTTCGTGTTCTGCTTCTCCTTTTTTCATTTCAGCAATTAAATAATATGCATTATTATAAGCAAATTTCGTGGTTTTATCTTGCTCTTCAGTAAATTGAACAGCAATCCAATCTTCATCTTTTGCTCCTAAAAGCACTTCAACGGGCTTAAAACTCCAATCTTCATTTTCTCTTTCTACGGAAAAAACATAAAATCTATCGCCTTCTTTTATAATAGCACTTTCTGGTAGTGCATTTGTTTCTGCATTCTCAGCTTGAATTTTACCTTGTATATACATTCCTGGAATTAAATTACCTTTTTTGTTTTCAATTTCAGCGTGTACGTGAAGGGCTTTGGGATTATCTTCAAAAGTTTTACTTACCGAATAGATTTCTGCCGTGAGCTCTTCGTCTGTATTAGATTGTAAATTGAATATCACTTTTTGACCTTTCTTTACTTTATAAACGTCTTTTTCGAACACCATTAAATCTGCGTGAACGTGATGCGTGTTTACAATTTCAAAAAGTTCAGTTTGTGGTTCTACATATTGTCCTATTTTAACTTCAACTTTTTGTACAAAACCTTCTATTGGACTTCTTAATGATATGCTTTGAGCAATTGTCCCATTTCGTACTGATGACGTGTTTATGTTTAATAGTCTTAATTGCGCTTCCAATCCATTTACCATCGCTTTAGAGGCATCATATTCCGCTTCTGCTTTTTGAAAATTTGCACCAGAGCCAACTCCTGCATCATATAATTTTTGTTGACGTTCATAGTTCTTCTTTAAAAAATTACTGTTGCTAAAAGCATTCAAATAATCAGTCTGCATTTTTATAATATTAGGATGTGATAGATAGGCAACTACTTGACCTTTATTAACTTTATCGCCTTCAATTACTTTTATAGATACCACATTTGCACCAACAACAGACGTAATAGCCGCTTCGTTTTGTGGTGGTACTTCCAATGTGCCATTAGCTTCTACATAACCGCTCATATTACGCAATGCTAAGGTGTCTGTTTTCATTTTTAAGGCATCAAACTGTTTCTGTGATAGCATCACTTCTTCTTCATCACTATGAGCTTCTTCAGCTTCTGGCTTTGCATCTTCATTGTGAGCATGACCATCGCCTTCTTTGTGGCTTTCTTTATTTCCACAAGCAACAACTAAAACTGTTAGTAGTGCTAAGATTATATATCGTGTGTTTTTCATTTTCTTATTTATTAAAATATTGTAGTTGAAATGTACTTCCTAAATAATTTATTAATGCTTCTTGAGCTTGTAATTCAGATTGAATAGCTTCTTTTATGAGTTGTGTAAACCCTGTATAATCTACCTCTCCTTCTTTATAGGCAAATAAAGCACCCACTTTTTGTTCTTTCACAAGTGGTAACACCTCATTTTTATAGAAAAGCCAAGACGTTTTCCATTTTTGATAATTCTCTTTTGATTGTAGAAACTTGGATTGTAGGTCTTGTTTTTTGAACTGAATGTTCATTTCTGCAATTTCCTTATCGATTTTTGCGGTTTTAACTTTCGCTTTATTAGTACCTGACAAAAAAGGAATTGAAATACCTGCTTGATAGGTGTAAAACCCTGAATTTCCATTTACGTTTTGTAATCCACCTTGAAGATTTAACTTGGGTAAATTATCTGCTTTGGCAGCCTTATATGTTGCTTCTGCTTCTGTTACCTGTAATTGTGCTATGCTATTTAAGGGATGTTCTTCTAGGTTAAACGTATTAACATCAATGTCGCTAGTAATTTCAAAATCATTAGGAACCGTATAGAATGTATCAGAAACCAGCCATAGATTTAACTGTTGTAATGCAATAGCATAGTCACTTTTTGATTGCATAAATCTATTTTGAATCTGTAAGGCTTGATTTTTAGCTGCTGAATATTCTAACCTTGAAATAGCTTCTACTTCAAAATTCAATGCTACAGCTTTTTCAAAATTGGTATATATAGAATCTAACTCTTTGTATAAATTATAATTCCTTTTACTCTGCAAGGCATTTGCCCACGCCTTTTTCACTTCCAATTCTAAATCTAATTCTGAAAGCTGAAACGCCTTTTGAGCTAATTGAATGCGTTGTTCTTGCAATCGCTTTTTTGCAGAAATACCGAACACATCAATGTTACTTTGACCAATTCCAATAGTCGTATAAATACCATTTCCGTTATTAATTTCCTCGCCTCCAGTAAAAATTTGAGATGTACCAAAATCGTAAGCTGTACTTTTTAACTGTTCTTGTTTGCTAATTTCTAATTGCTTTTGTTTTAAAAGCGGAAAATTTTCTTTTGATAATTTAACCGCTTCATTCATTGAAATAATTGGTAACGTATCATTAACTTCTTGGGCGTTTCCTGTTATTGGCAACAAAAACATAAAAGCTACCATTACAGTAACGATAATTACTTTTTTATTTGCTCTAAACTTGAATGATTTGCTTTCTACCCAATGATATAATATCGGCAACACGAACAATGTTAATAATGTAGAGGTTAGTAAACCACCAATTACAACCGTCGCTAAAGGTCTTTGTACTTCTGCACCAGCTGATGCTGAAATTGCCATAGGTAAAAACCCTAAAACATCTGTAAAAGCCGTCAGCATAATTGGCCTAATTCTTCGTTTTGTACCTTCTATAATTCTATCTTTAAGATTGGTAACACCTTCTTCTTTCAACTCATTCAGTCCGCTTATCATTACCAGACCGTTAAGAACAGCGACGCCAAACAAAACAATAAAACCTACACCTGCCGAAATACTAAAGGGCATATCCCTTAACCACAATGCTACTACACCACCAATGGTTGCCATAGGAATTGCGATATAAATCATTAAAGTTTGTGGCAACGATTTCAAAGCAAAATAAATAAGTACAAAAATGAGCAATAACGCAATTGGAACTACAGTTTGTAATCTGTTACTTGCACGTTCTAAGTTTTCAAATGCACCACCATACCTAATAAAATAGCCAGTTGGTAATTCAAGTTTAGCGTCTAACTTTGATTTAATCTCGGTTACTAAAGATTTTACATCACGCCCTCTTACATTAATACCAACATAGGTCCTTCTGTTTGTATTATCCCTGCTTATTTGCATTGGGCCTGCTTTGTAGCTTATATCTGCAACTTCACGAAGTGGAATTTGAGTACCAGACGGTAAATTAATATATAAATTTTGAACATCTGAAATATCCTTTCTGTTTTGAGAATTTAACCTTACCACTAAATCGAATCGCTTTTCGCCTTCAAAAATAATTCCTGCTGTTCCACCTGCAAAAGCCGATTGAACGATTTGATTTAAAGTATTTATTTGCAGTCCGTATTGTGCTAATTTATTTCTATTGTAGGTAATGGTCATTTGTGGTAAGCCTGTTGTGGCTTCGGCCTTCATATCTCCAATACCTTCTGTACCTGCAATAATTTGAGATATTTCTTCTGCTTTTTGAGACAGTACATTTATATCTTCTCCATAAAGTTTTATGGCAATGTCCTCTCTAACACCTTCTAGTAATTCGTTGAAGCGCATTTCGATAGGTTGTGTAAATTCATAGTTAACACCTGGAACGATTTCAACCGCTTCTTTCATCTTCTCTATCAATTCATCTTTTGTAATGGCTGTTGTCCATTCGCTTTTTGGCTTCAGAATTACAAAAACATCAGCCAAATCCATTGGCATTGGGTCTGTTGGAATTTCAGCAACACCAATTCGACTTACAATTTTTTCAACTTCTGGAAACTTTGCCTTTACAATTTGTTCAATTTTTGTAGTCGTTTCAATAGTTTCTTTAAGGGAACTACCTGGTTTTAAAATGGCGTGAAACGCAATATCTCCTTCATCAAGTTGTGGTATAAATTCGCCTCCCATTCTCGTAAACATAAAGACTGCAATACCAAATAAAACAACAGAAACACCAATTATTAGTTTACCTTTCTTTAAGGCTTTTTCTAACAACGGTTGATATTTACGTTCTACCCAATGCACAAATTTATCGCCATATGATTTTTTGTCGTTTTTTGGTGCTCTTAAAATCAAGGCAGACATCATTGGCACATAGGTCAAACAAAGCACCATGGCGCCAATCATTGCGAAAATGAATGTCAATGCCATTGGTTTAAACATTTTCCCTTCAATACCTTGTAAAGCCAGAATTGGAAGAAAAACAATAAGGATAATAAGCTGACCGAAAAACGCAGCATTCATCATTTTTTTTGAAGCATTTGAAGCTACCTTATCTCTTTCTTTTGCTGTAAGGCTCTTCTTTTTAAGTACTCGGGATGTAATGAGAAATACAGTACTTTCAACTATTATTACTGCTCCATCTACAATGATTCCAAAATCAATCGCACCCAAGCTCATTAGGTTTGCCCACACATCAAATACATTCATCAATATAAAGGCAAACAACAACGATAATGGGATAGTGGATGCTACTATTAAACCACCTCGCCAGTTTCCTAATAAAAAAATGAGTACAAATATTACAATTAATGCGCCTTCAATAAGGTTTGTTGCTACAGTTGATGTAGTTTCTGCTATTAATTTACTTCGGTCTAATAAAGGTTCAATAATTACACCTTCGGGTAATGACTTTTCTATTTGAGCCATGCGCTCTTTTACATTCTCGATAACATCGTTTGAATTAGCCCCTTTAAGCATCATTACCAAACCACCTACAACTTCGCCTTCGCCATCTTGTGTTAATGCGCCGTAACGTATAGCAGAGCCAAATTGCACTTTGGCAATGTCTCCAATAGTTATAGGAATATTATTTATATTTTTTACTGTAATTTTTTTAATATCATCCAAACTACGCACTAAGCCTTCGCCACGAATAAAATTGGCTTGATGGTTCTTTTCGATATATGCACCACCTGTATTTTGATTGTTGTTTTCCAACGCTTCAAAGACATCGGTAATTGTTAATCCGATTGCTCGCAACTCATTTGGGTCGACAGCGACTTCATATTGCTTAATTTTTCCACCAATAGCATTAACTTCAACAACACCCTCAACCATTGCCATTTGACGTTGTACTATCCAATCTTGCATGGTGCGCAAATCAGTAACCGAATATTTGTCCTTATATTCTGCTTTGACTTTAAGTGTGTATTGATATATTTCTCCAAGACCAGATGAAATAGGCCCCATTGAAGGTTCTCCGAATCCCTCGGGAATTTGTCCTTTAATGTCGTTGAGTTTTTCAGCGACTAATTGACGCGGCAGATATGTTCCCATATCATCGTCAAAAACTATGGTAACAACTGATAAGCCAAAACGAGAAATTGAACGAATTTCTTGAACATTAGGCAGATTACTCATTGCCACCTCTACTGGATAAGTAATAATTTGCTCAATATCCTCTGTTCCTAAATTTGGTGCTTGTGTAATGACTTGTACTTGGTTGTTGGTAATATCTGGAACAGCATCGATTGGTACTTGGGTCATACTCCAAATACCTGCTCCAACAATGGTAAGTGTTAGCAAACCAATGATGAATTTGTTATTGATTGAAAAATCAATGATTTTATTAATCATAGAATTATAGTTATAATGAATTTATAAATAAAGAATAGTTACCAACTGGTATCGATGGTAGCATAGATTTATAATATACCTGCGTTTGCAGGTATTCATTATACTTGTGGTGGTTGTAAAACGGAATTTGTGAAGTCTTTTTCTGAACCGTTTAGGTATAAAACATCTTTTGTGGAAATAAAAGATATGTCTAATTTTAAATCTGGAATATCAAAATGCACAGCACTTACATGGCAGCATTGACAAATACAAAAAGGCGAACATAAATCTGAATCTTGATGTTGATGGTCATTGTCCATTCCTTGTGAAATTTCTGTTTGAACCTCATTATCAAGCGTAGCATTATCTTCGCAAGGTGCTAAATTAAGCGCGAAAATATAAATTGATAATATGAAGGCTAAAAATTTCATCGTAGCAAAGATATAAATTATTTAATGCAATGGTGTTGCAAATAACGTATGCATGTAACTTTTATTATAGAAGAGCCTTAATTAACAAGGCTCTTCTATAATTATTATTAATGGTCATGGTCTGAATGATCCTCTTCATTTTTATCTCCTGATTGATTCATTACCATATCATGTTCATATTTACAACATCCTGGCAGATTACTATATGCTTCTTCGCTTCCTGCTACTTTTTCAGTATCATAACCTGATGCTGCAATTGCGTTATGGATTGCCATTGCATCTGTTTTAGTATCGTCAAAAGACACGTCAATTTTCTTTTTATCTACATCCCAATTTGCACTTACAACACCATCAACTTTGTTTGCAGCTTTTTCAATGGTTTTTTTACACATTCCACAATTACCTCTAACACCAAAAGATATGTCTGCCATAGCAATATCTTTAGATACTTCCGTTTTTGTTTCTGTTGTTTCTTGCTTGGTTTCGTTTTTACAACTTGTTAAACCTATAGCCATTACTACAGCTACACTTAAAATTACTTTTTTCATTGTTTAAAATTTAATTGTTATTATTTGATTTTTATTATTCTATTACTTGTTTTACTTCTCCACAGGTTAGCATTGCACCACCAAAATATGGGTTGATTACTTTTTCTTCCTTGCTCAACCAGTATGCACCATTGTTATCGTCTACCATCGGACAAAACTCAACAAAGACTTTTTCATTGATACCAAAAGTTTGAATTGTACTAATTAAATGTGATGAGAGGTGCTTAAAATGATTTCGTTGTGATTCAATATTTGATGTGTTTGAAATTAATGTTGCCGATGCTTTTATTTCTTTTTCTAATGACATCCAATGACCATGAGCCTCTTTATCTTTTAATAGCTTCATATCAACCTTAGA
Source organism: Algibacter sp. AS12 (assembly GCF_046736315.1). Classification (NCBI taxonomy): domain Bacteria; kingdom Pseudomonadati; phylum Bacteroidota; class Flavobacteriia; order Flavobacteriales; family Flavobacteriaceae; genus Algibacter; species Algibacter sp. AS12. Next base: position 2,263,237 of record NZ_CP151841.1, on the reverse strand, counting down.
TAAATTGCCCAATAGTCTTTTTGATTCTGTCATTACGTTATTAGTATCATCTTTAACCAAAACGTCTTTTAATTTGATATAATCATTAAAAACTACTTTCAATTGATTTTGAAAGTTCTTAGAAACTTTTATCCTCCCATTCATATTAGAATGATTCTCATTATTTGCTGAAGGATCCTTTTCCATTCCAAGATGTCCTTCATGACCAGTCATAACTTTACCACCTTCTTTATTCATCATTGATTTTTTGCCTTGTAATTGGGCTGCTGCATCAACGGTAAATGTTCCATTTGTTACTATCTCATCGTCAATTTTCAAACCCTCTAACACCTCATAATTATCGCCAATTTGATTACCTAATGTAATAATGCGCATTTCAAAAACAGGCTAAGTAGGGTCTGTTTTTATATAGACAACAGAACGCTCTCCTGTCCATAAAACAGCTGTAGATGGAATAGTCAATACTTGTTCGTTACTTGAAGTCTTTCCTTTAATTTTCCCTTCAACAAACATTCCTGGCTTAAAAACGTCCTGTTTATTATTGAGTACCGCTCTTAATTTCACAGTTCTTGTTTTCGTATCTAAAACAGGGTCTATAAAATCTACTTTAGCTTTAAATTCTTTATTAGCATAAACATTGGTAGTGATTGAAATCTCTTGTCCTTTTTTAAATAAATCGATTTGATTTTCATACACATCAAAATTTGCCCAAACTGTACTTAGATTTGCTATTTTGAGTAAAGGCTGACCTTGTTTGATATAATCGCCTTGTTCTACTAACTTTTCAGAAACTGTTCCTGAAACCGTTGCATACACAGGAAAGTTTTCTTTAACCTTACCAGAAGTTTCAATTTGATTTATTTGATTTTCAGAAAGCTTCCATAATTTTAATTTGTTGCGCACAGCTTTATATAATGCAGGTTGTGATTCTTTTAATGAAGCTGCTGTAATGAGCTCTTGTTGCGCTGCATACAATTCTGGCGAATAAATAGTTGCTAACAACTGTCCTTTTCTCACTTCTTCGCCTGTAAAACTCACATTTAGGCGCTCTATTCTTCCAGAAAAATAACTGACTTGTACAGCATTAGCTTCTTCATTCTCTACAATTTTCCCTGATAATTTAACTGTATTATCTCCTGTTTTGCCATTACCAACAATTGACGTTTGAATGTTTGCCAATGCAATAGCGTTTTCTGTAAGTTTGAATTGGTCTGCTAATAATCCTTCAGAACTACTTTCAGCAGGAATTAAATCCATACCGCAAATTGGGCAATCTCCAGCCTCTGGTTGCATAATCTGTGGATGCATTGAGCACGTCCACATTTGGTTGGTTTCTGTAGTTGCTTTGTGATTGTGTTCAGTTTCTTTAGTAGATGAATTACCAAAAAGAAACCATCCTAACAAAAGTCCTACTGCTAATATTCCTATGTAAATGACTATTTTATTATTTTTCATTTTGTAATCGTTTTATCATTGCTTTCATTTCTTCTATTTCCTTACGTTGCGCTTCAATAATATCATCTGCCAGCTTTCTAACTTCTGGGTCTTGAATATCTGCACGTTCACTTGTTAGTATAGCAATGGAATGATGTGGAATCATCCCTTTTAACCAAAGTACGTCTCCTACAATTGGCGCTTGCGCTCTAACTAATCCTAATGCACTTATAAAAAGCACTAAGCTTCCTATAAGTATTGCAATATTCTTCTTTTTGTTTTTATACATTTTCAGCATGAATAGTAACATAATAACTGCCATTGTTGAAATCCCTAAACACACCATATAAAAGCGAGTCAAGCTGAAATATACATGGTCTATGGCATAGGTATTTAAGTACATGGTTATATACATTGCTATAAATGACAATCCTAACATTAAAAAAAATGTTTTATAGTTTCCTTTATTTGAGTGTTGATTTGAATTTTCCATAATTATTTTGATTTTATAGTTAAACTTTAATTGTTCTTAATCTTAATGCGTTGGCTATAACTGAAACCGAACTAAAACTCATTGCTAATGCTGCAATCATTGGCGATAATAAAATTCCAAAAAACGGGAACAAAACACCTGCTGCAATCGGCACACCTAATGTGTTATAGATAAGTGCAAAAAATAGATTCTGTTTAATGTTTTTCATTACAGCATCGCTTAAATTTTTAGCTTTGACAATACCGTGCAAATCGCCTTTTACCAAGGTTATCATGGCACTTTCTATAGCTACATCTGTTCCTGTACCCATTGCGACACCTACATCACTTTTAGCAAGTGCTGGTGCGTCATTAATACCATCGCCTGCCATAGCAACAACCTTTCCTTTTTCTTGTAGTTTCTCTACTTCTTTAAGTTTATCCTCAGGCAACATACTTGCTTTAAAATCTGTAAGATTTAATTCTGTTGCTACTGCTTGTGCTGTGTCGTGATTATCGCCTGTTAACATGATGACTTCAATACCTTTGTCTTGAAGTTCTTTAATGGCTTTGGCGCTAGTTTCCTTAATTTTATCGCCTATTACTACATAACCAGTAACCTTTTTATCTATTGATAAATAAGAAACTGTTTTCCCTTGTTTTTGATAAACTTTAGCTTCTTCCTCCATTTGCGAGGTTATCTCAGCATTGGCATAATCCATCATCTTAGGATTTCCTAATGCCACCTTTTTATTATTAACAGTAGCTTCTACACCTTTACCTGTAACGGCACTAAAATCTTCGGATTTTAAAATTTCTGCGTTTTCTTGTTTTCCATATTTAACGGTAGCTTCTGCCAATGGATGTTCGCTGTTTTTGTTCAATGAAACAATATATTCCAGAATGTCACTTTCGCTAAAATCAGCATCAAAAGAACCTACTGTTTCAACGGTTGGTTTTCCTTCAGTAATAGTTCCTGTTTTGTCTACAATTAGTGTAGTAACCTTATCCATTTTTTCAAGTGCTTCAGCATTTTTAATTAATACACCATTTTGAGCACCTTTACCAACACCAACCATTACAGACATAGGTGTTGCTAACCCCAACGCACAAGGACAAGCTATTATTAAAACAGCAATAGCATTTACAAAGGCATAAACATAAACTGGTTCTGGTCCCCAAATCGCCCAAACCGCAAAAGTTAGTAAAGAGATAATGACCACAACAGGCACGAAATAACCTGACACTTTATCGGCTAAATTTTGAATTGGCGCACGACTCCTACTGGCATTGTTAACCATGTGGATGATTTGAGAGAGTAACGTATCACTCCCCACTTTTTCAGCTTTCATTAAAAAAGACTGGTTGCCGTTTATTGTTCCGCTACTTACTTTATCATTTACTGTTTTATTAACGGGAATTGGCTCTCCAGTAATCATTGACTCATCAATAGTTGTATCTCCTTCTGTTATCGAACCATCCACAGGAATTTTATCGCCTGGTTTTACTTTTAGAATATCATTTAATTCAATAGCATCGATGGTAACTTCAACATCTTCGCCATCTACAACTTTTATAGCTTTATTGGGTGCTAGCTTTAACAATTCTTTTACTGCTGAATTGGTTTTACTATGCGCACGAGCTTCTAAAAGTTGACCTAAAAGCACTAATGTTAGGATAACGGTTGCTGCTTCAAAATAAACGTGTACTGCTCCAGATTCCGTTTTGAACTGACTTGGAAAAATGTCTGGAAAAAACATACCAAAAACACTAAATAACCAAGCAACACCAGCACCTATTCCAATAAGTGTAAACATATTAAGATTCCACGTTTTTATACTTTTATAGGCACGTTCAAAGAACATCCAAGTGGCATAAAATACAACTGGAATGGATAATACAAACTGAATCCAATTCCAATATTTTTGTTCCATGATGTCATACAATGGATTATTGGTTAACATTTCGCTCATTGCCATTAAGAAAATTGGCAATGTGAATATTACTGCAATCTTAAACTTCTTTAATAACTTTTTATAGGTTTTCTCTTCTGCTGAACTATCTGCTTCCATTGGTACTAAATCCATTCCGCATTTAGGACAAGTACCTGCTTCATCTTTTATTATTTCTGGATGCATGGGACACGTCCATTGCTCTGATAAAGTTGTGGATAGATTTTGTTCTTCGACCAAATCCATTCCGCATACAGGACAATCGCCTGATTTATCATAGGTCTTATCGCCTTCGCAATGCATAGGACAATAAAAAGTACCTGTGCCTTTTCCTTTTGGCTGCTGTTCCTTTTCTACTTTGGTGTGATGATGCTCCCCTAATTTATGAATACTATATTTTCCGCCATCCTTCTTTAAAGCTTCTTGAAACCTTTCTATTGGAATATGAGATTCCATTTCTATTGTTGCTTCTGCTTTTTCTAAATCAACAGAAGCCTTAGAAACACCCTTCACTTTTGAAAGTATTTCTTCTACGTGACTTCGACAACCGTTGCAAGTCATTCCGTGTATGTGATATGTATGTTTCATTGTTTACTTTTATAATTAAAATCTTACCAAAAGTCCGCCACCCCAACCATATCGGTTGTTATAGTTTCCTTGAATTGAAAAATTTCGTGATAAAATATAAGAGGCTCCAACCAACCATTGGGTTTCGCCTTCGTATGAATTATTATTCTCCAAATTATTGACCCAACCAAAGTCAGCTCTATATTCATATTCGCCTTCTATAAAAAATCTTGGAAAAAGTAGAAGCTCTCTATCTAAGCGAATTCTAGGACGCAGTTGATGGTCCATACTCACATCTACATTAAATCTATATGGTGTGAAATATTTAACGCCAACTAATCCTACGGTATTAAACGTGTCATAAGAATCTGGTGTTGATGTTTCGGTGTTTAAACCTGCATAAACACGTACCCAATCATTTAAGTATCGGTTATAATTTACTTCTGCTTCAAGATTTTTATTATAATCCAATTCGGTTCTTAAACTAAATTCATTTCTAATATTACTGGACATAAGGTTTAATTCTGTGAAATTTGAACCTGCACGAGCACTTCCCCAAGAATAATAATGATCAGTTTCATTGATGAGTTTTTGAACTGGATATGCTTCCATCCTTTCATCTCGTGGTGTGTCATAACTAAATACTCTTGCCATACCACCCATCATATGATATAATACGTGACAATGAAAAAACCAATCGCCATATTCTTCGTTATAAAATTCAATAACTACTTTTTGCATTGGTGGCACATTAACCGTATGTTTTAATGGCGAGCGTTCTCCGTTTTCATTAATAACCCTGAAATAGTGACCGTGAAGATGCATTGGGTGGTGCATCATTGTTAAGTTATTTAAGGTTATTCTTGTAACCTCTCCACTTTTTATTTTAATTTTATCGGTTTCGGATAATGGCACACCATTCATACTCCATACATAGCGTTGCATATTACCAGTTAGATTAAGTAAAATATCATTTATAGGTATGTCGGACTTATAAGTAGTATTTTCTTTTGCCTCTAAAAAGTCATAGTTGAAATATGTTTTACGTGCATCATAATCAAACGAAGTCCTATCTTTTTGCATCATAAACATGTCATGTTTCATAGGTATTGAGTCTTTTTTCATTTCCATCTTATCCTTTTCATTCATCTTCATATCCATTTGGTCATTCATCTTACCATCTTTCATCGACATCATATTGTTCATCTCCATTTTCATGCTGCCGTCTTTCATATCCATCTTCATTCCATACTTTTCCATTAAAGCTTTAGGTGTATTTTTCTTTTGATTACCTGCCATTGCAGGTGCTCCCATTTTCATATCCATTTTTGCCATTTGCTTCATCATTGCTACTTTGTCTGGTCTATCTATTACAGTTGCAGGAAAAAGTTTTCCAGTACCCAAACGAATTGATGTGTAGCCCGACCCATCTTGTGCGGTTGCAGTTACTTCTAATGTACCGTTTGGTATCGTAACTATGACATCATAGGTTTCTGCTATACCAAAGAGAAACCTACTTTTATTGACTGGTGTGACATCGACACCATCACTTGAAACGACTGTAGCATTACCTGCTCCAAAATCCATCCAATAATAAGTTGAGGCAGAGGCGTTGATAAACCGAAGTCTTACTTTTTCTCCATGTTTAAACTTTGGATATTCTGCAAGTTTTTTACCATTAGAAAGAAATGCAGGGTAATAAATATCTGCAATATCTGCGCCTTCCATTCTATCGCGCCAAAACTTAAATTGCGCACCTAATGCACCTTCTTTTATAACTCTGCTTAATGGAACTGCTGTACCTTTTTTAACTTGATACCACTCGTTTCCTCTTTTAAGGTTACGCAATACGTTCATTGGTTTTTCATTTGTCCAATCAGAAAGTACTACGACTAAATCTGTGTCATATTCAAATGTTTTCTCTTTAGGCTGAATAACTATTGAACCGTAAACTCCTTTCTGCTCTTGTAACATAGTATGTGAGTGATACCAATACGTACCAGATTGGTTGATAGGAATTCTATATTGAAATGTTGTATTTGGTTTTATTGGTGGCGTGGTTAAATATGGTACACCATCATAAAAATTAGGAAGTATTAACCCGTGCCAATGCACAGAGGTTTCTTCATCCATTTTATTGGTAACATTAATTATGGCAAGGTCGCCTTCATTAAATTCTAATGTAGGACCAGGCACACTCCCGTTTATTGTCATACCATTGGCTGTAACTCCTGCGAGCGTTAATTCATTTTCTTCTATAGTGAGGTTATATTCTTTTATGTTTCTTCCTTCTTCTTTTCTGTCATTTCCATTTGTCCCGACTTGGGCAAATACAGTTGACGTTAAGAATAAGAATATAATTATGTTAACTGTTTTCATTGTTTACTGAATTAAATAATTAATAATTGTGGTTTGCACATAGTAGGTTTTAACTGACTCAATTTGATTCATTTGAAACTTCAATTGCAATTCTTGTATGTCCAAAACGTCATTAAAATCAATCGTTCCTGTTTCGTAATTTTTAATAAGAATCTCTTCAGCATCTTTAGCTTGCTTTAAGTTCTTCGTTTGGGTTGCATAACTTATTCTTGCTGAAACCTTATCGTTTACTGCTTTATCTAATAGTGTTTCTAAAGTATTTGTGCGCTCTTGTTTTTGTGCCAAAATCTCTTGCTGTTGCAACTCATTTTGTTTGGTTTGAGATTTGTACTTATTATTGAATAGAGGAATAGATACTGATACCATTGGCATGATTATATCTTTTCCATTGTCACTAAAATCCATGTTAGGACGTTTATCAACATTGATATAATCTAAACCGAAACCAATCATTGGACTACTTTCTTTTTGGTTTAATAATTCAGATTGCTCTACCGACTGATAGAGTTTATCGAATTTCAGTAATTCAGGATGAAGGGCTAAATTCTCAGAATTGATTTCAAAATCTTCTGAAGGAATCATTAACTCAATAACTACTGAAACTTGTACATCCTTATCACGATTTAAAAGCTTATTAAAAGTAGTTTGCTCCGCTAAAAACTGTTGACTCAAAACATCTAATAATTGTTGCATTTCATTTTGACGCATTTGTAATCGTAAAACATCTACAGCTGAAGCTTTGCCTACTTCAACCGATGTTAAAGCCAATGTTTCGTAAGTTTTAAGTAGTTTAATATTCTCGCTTAAAACGTCTTGTTTTCCTTTATTAGCGTAAAGATTGTAATAGGATTGTGATACCGATGCCATAAGTTTTCTTTTGGCAATAACAATATCTTCGTATTTAGCATCTGCCAAAGCGCTCACATAGTTTTCTCTTGCAGTTATATTCCCAAACCAAGGCAACATTTGTTTAGCTGATACTTTAAAGCGTTGCGCCCCTGTTCGGGTTTCTGGTTCGCTTACGAAGTAACCCACACCAAATTCGGTATTAGGCAATGTATTTACTTCATTCACTTTTTCTGAGGCAATACTATACTGTAATTCAAACTTTTGAATTTCAGGATTGTTATTTAATGCTTCATCAATAAGTGTTTCTAATTCTTGTGCATTAGAAACACTAAAAGCTAATAAACCTATGAGTGTATAAATTATTCTATTCATTTGTTTGCTCTTTTTAATTTAAACTCTTCTCTCCAGCTATATAATACTGGCACAATAAAGTAAGAGGTAATGTCTATAACCATTCCTCCAAATATTGGAATTGCCATAGGTATCATAATATCACTTCCTTTTCCTGTGGATGTCAATACTGGCAACAGCGCCAAAATGGTAGTTACAGTAGTCATTAAACAAGGACGAATACGTTTTTCGGCTGCCTGTAAAGCGCAAGTTCTAATGCTCTTTCTATCAGAAGGTTTTTCACGCTCAAAAGTTTGCGTGAGATAGGTTGCCATTACAACACCATCATCGGTGGCAATACCAAATAATGCTATAAAACCTACCCAAACAGCGACACTTAAATTGATGGTTTTCATATTGAAAAGATCCCGCATATTCTCTCCAAACAAACTGAAATTGAAAAACCAATCTTGACCGTACAGCCATATCATTATAAAACCACCTGCAAATGCAACCGTTATTCCTGTAAAAACCATTAGTGAAGTAGTAACAGATTTGAACTGGAAATACAAAATCAAGAAAATAATAGCAAGTGCTAATGGAACGACGACTGAAAGCGTTTTTTCTGCTCGTAACTGATTTTCGTAAGTTCCAGTAAATTTATAGCTGATGCCTTTAGGAACAGTTAATTCTCCTGAATCTATTTTCTGTTGAAACAATGCTTGTGCATTTTCAACAACATCCACTTCTGCAAATCCATCTAATTTATCAAACAACACATAGCCGACTAAAAAGGTGTCTTCACTTTTAATGACTTGCGGACCTTGTTCATATCTAATAGTTGCTAATTCACTTAATGGAACTGGACTTCCTTTTTCAACAGGAATATAAATTCCTTTAATATCTTCTGGATTTCCACGCAGCTCTCTAGGATATCTAACTCGAACAGCATAGCGCTCTCTTCCTTCAACAGTTTGCGTTATAGCCATACCACCAATTGCTACTTTCAACACACTTTGTACATCTTCTATAGACACACCATAACGTGCTATTTTTTCTCTATCAATATCAATAAGTAAATAAGGTTTCCCTACAATTCTATCTGCAAAGACAGCTTGCTCTTTTACACCTTCTGCTTGTTTAAGAATGGTTTCTAGTTGCAATCCAAACGCTTCAATTTGTTTTAAATCTTGTCCTTTTACTTTTATTCCCATAGGTGCACGCATACCAGTTTGAAGCATTACCAATCTGGTTTCTATCGGTTGTAATTTTGGTGCAGAAGTAACACCAGGTAATTTGGTAACTCTAACTATTTCATTCCAAATATCATCAGGACTATTAATCTCTGGTCGCCAATTACGATAGAATTCGCCATCATTATCTTCGATAAGTTGAGCATGTCCAACTTTTGTAAAAACAGTATTTTCTGAATTATTAGGGTTGGCGATGAATGTTCCATCTTTCAACTCAAAAGCACCATCGTCGTTTACTTTGTAACGTTGTCTTTTTCCTTTTGAATTACGCATGTATTCAGATTTATACTGAATCATGTTTTCGTACATAGATAAAGGTGCAGGGTCTAATGCAGATTCTGTTCTACCAGATTTTCCTACTACGGTTTCAATTTCTGGAATGGTGGCTACAGCCATATCTAATTGCTGAAGCACGCGTTTATTTTCCTCAACACCGGAATGTGGTAATGAGGTTGGCATTAATAGAAAAGAGCCTTCGTTTAGAGATGGCATAAATTCTTTTCCTGTATTATTCATTATCCACCCTCCAGAAACAAGCACAGTTGCTGGAATAATTAAAAACAATAACTTGTTTGCTAAAGCCCAATTTAAAATTTGACCATAGTACCTTCTAAAAATGGAAAATATTCCTAAAATTCCGAAGCAAATAATAGCCACAAAAATTAAGTTTACTAGAATACTTCTGTCAAAGCCTAATGGTCTCCAATATTCGGCAAGTAAAAATATAATGGCAGTACATGAAATAATAATATTTACAAGATTGCTATTTTTCTTATTTAGTTTACCCAAAACTCCAAGTAAACCTGTAATACCAAAAGCAATTAAAATAATCCCTAGCCAATATCCAGTAACCATAATTGCGATTCCAGCAATTATTAAAGCACCATTTATAATGTATTTAAATGAACTTTTAAGTGATGTTTTTCTGAATAAATAAGCTGCAAATGGCGGAATTAAAAACAAAGCAATAACCAAAGATGCTGATAATGCCATCGTTTTGGTAAATGCTAAAGGTCTAAACAATTTTCCTTCTGCACCAATCATTGTAAATACAGGAACAAAGCTGATAATTGTAGTCAATACCGCAGTTAAAATTGCTCCAGAAACTTCGGCAGTCGCATTATAAACTACTTCATTTGTTGTTAACTCTGTACCATCTTCTCGTAGTCTTAATTTTTCGTCATCGAGATGGCGAATCATATTCTCTGCGAGAATGACACCTACATCTACCATAGTTCCAATAGCAATAGCAATACCAGAAAGTGCTACAATATTGGCATCTACGTTAAACAGTTTCATGGTAACAAATACCATTAATACTGCAACAGGTAACAATCCAGAAATTAAAACAGAAGCTCTTAAATTGAAAACCATAACAATAATAACCAAAATGGTAATTAATATTTCTAGTGTTAATGCTTCGTTTAGTGTGTCTAATGTTTCTTGAATAAGTTCGGTACGATCATAGAAAGGAACTACTGTTAATTGAGATGTTCGTCCATCTGCCAATACTTTTGTTGGTAATCCTCCTTTTAGTTCTTCAATTTGCGCTTTTACATTGTTAATGACTTCCATCGGATTAGCACCATATCGCGCCACTACAACACCACCAACAACCTCTGCTCCTTCTTTATCCAATATGCCTCTTCGTGTTGCTGGACCTAATGATACTTTAGCTATGTCTTTAATCTTAATTGAAGTAAAATCTTCGGAAGTAACTACAGCATTTTCAATATCTTCAACAGATTTCACATAACCCAAACCACGCACTAAATATTCAGCTTGATTGATTTCTAAAGTCTGCGCACCAATATCTTGATTGCTACTTTTAACCGCTTTTACAACTTGGTTTAAACCAATGTTATATTGACGCATCAACTCTGGATTGACATCAACTTGATACTCCTGAACATAACCACCAATGGAAGCTACTTCAGAAACCCCACTTGCAGTAGATAAAGCATATTTTACATAGTAATCTTGAATGCTACGCAGTTCGTGTAAATCCCAACCACCAGTAACATTTCCGTTTTCATCTCGACCTTCAAGAGTGTACCAAAATATTTGTCCTAAACCTGTGGCATCTGGTCCTAATGCAGGATTAACACCTTCTGGTAATAATCCACTTGGTAATGAATTGAGTTTTTCTAGAATTCGACTGCGACTCCAATAGAATTCTATATCTTCTTCAAAAATGATATAGATGCTTGAAAACCCAAACATAGAAGAACTACGAATGGTTTTTACTCCTGGAATACCGAGTAAAGAAGTCGTTAAAGGATAAGTAATTTGGTCTTCTATATCTTGTGGCGAACGACCATCCCACTTTGTAAATACAATTTGTTGATTTTCTCCAATATCTGGAATGGCATCTACCGCTACAGGGTTGCTTGGTAAAAATCCTGTGTCCCAATTAAAAGGTGCGTTTACAGTTCCCCATCCAACGAAAAGGACGAGTAGCAAAACTGCTACGAGTTTGTTTTCTATTAAAAATTTGATGCTTTTATTTAGCATTAGCTTTGATTATTAAACAGTTAGACATTGGCGTTAAGAAAACACCGAATACAGCAAATTATCCTTATGACATCATACAGTCATAGGATAAAACAGTCTATTGTTTAAAAATCAAATTAAATAAGTCTCGTCAATCTTGAAGATTTCCTTTATGACGAGTGGTGGTTCGTATTCTTCAAAAGAAGATACATTGTTGTCTAAACCTTCAAAAAGGTTAATATAAGTGTAAACAAATGAAGCGATGAATACCTGTTGCTCTAAAGAAATTTTGTCAACTTGCAGTTGTAGTTCGTCTTGCCCATCAACTACCAATTGTTCATCATTACAACAATTCTTTTTTGTAATAGAACAACCTTTAGTTGAAGGATTATCCATTTCCATTCCGCATCCTTCAGCTTTATGGAACATAGCAGTTTCTACCAAAGTATCTCCACAATAATGCATACTAAGGGTAAATGACATTGTAGAGAATAACACTACAAAAGCCATTGACAAAGACATTATTTTATGGAATACTTGTTTCATACTGATTGCAAAGTTACGAAATTTTGAAATGATAGTAATTAATTAACAAGAGTTTAAGTATTCTGTAATAGTAATTACAGTCAAAAACCACTAATTCATTTCAAATTAAATGAATCTAATAAAAAATGAAAATGTTGTACCTATGTTGTACCTGAACAAAAAAAGCTCCTCAAAATTGAGAAGCTTTTGTCTACGATAACGCAGTTTAAAATGTGCGGGAGAAGAGACTCGAACTCTCACACCTCGCGGCACCAGATCCTAAGTCTGGCGTGTCTACCAATTCCACCACTCCCGCATTTTAATATTTTAATAACTTTTTCTTGCCTAATTCCTAAGTCTAGCGTGTCTACCAATTCCACCACGCCCGCAAAAGGACTGCAAATATAAACAACATTTTTAAATTGCAAACTTTATAGGGCCAAAAAACTTTCTTTTTTATACTTTTGATTATATCCACATAAAATTTTCAATGAATCAAATCAAATCTTACATAGCAGAACACAAAGAAAGATTCTTAACAGAATTAATCGATCTATTAAAAATTCCATCAATAAGTGCAGATAAAGCTTATAAAAAAGATGTTTTAAAAACGGCCGATGCTATTAAGGATAGCCTAGAAAAAGTAGGCTGCGATACTGTCCAAATTTGCAAAACAGACGGCTACCCTATTGTATATGCCCAAAAAATAATTGATAAAAACCTACCAACCATTTTAGTTTATGGACATTATGATGTGCAACCGCCAGATCCTATAAATTTATGGGACTCGCCACCTTTCGAGCCCATAATTAAAAAAACAGATAAACATCCCGACGGAGCTATTTTTGCCCGTGGTGCCTGCGATGACAAAGGACAAATGTACATGCATGTAAAAGCTATGGAGTTCATGACGGCTACCAACCAGCTGCCTTGCAACGTTAAATTTATGATTGAAGGCGAAGAAGAAGTAGGAAGCGCCAACCTAGCAACCTTTGTAAAAAACAACACCGAAAAACTTAAAAACGACGTTATATTAATTTCCGACACCGGAATGATTGCAAACCACGTCCCTTCCATAACCACTGGTTTACGCGGCTTAAGCTATGTCGAGGTAGAAGTTACAGGACCAAATCGCGATTTGCACTCGGGTCTTTATGGCGGCGCAGTAGCAAATCCAATAAATATTTTAACCAAAATGATTGCATCGCTTCACGACGAAAACAATCATATAACCATTCCTGGGTTTTACGATAACGTTGAAGAATTATCACAAAAAGAACGTGCAGAAATGGCTAAAGCACCATTCAATTTAGATACTTATAAAAAAGCTTTAGATATTAACGCTGTTTACGGCGAGGTCGGATACACAACCAACGAGCGCAATTCCATACGCCCAACACTAGACGTTAACGGCATTTGGGGTGGTTACACCGGCGAAGGTGCCAAAACCGTAATTGCAAGTAAAGCTTACGCAAAAATTTCTATGCGTTTGGTCCCAAATCAAGACTGGCTAAACATTACAAAATTATTTAAAAAACATTTCGAAAACATCGCCCCACAAGGCGTAACCGTAAAAGTAACCCCGCACCACGGCGGACAAGGCTACGTAACACCTATCGATAGTGTGGGCTACAAAGCTGCAAGTAAAGCCTACCAAGACACATTCGGAAAAACCCCAATACCACAACGTAGCGGCGGCAGCATACCCATTGTTGCCCTTTTCGAGCAAGAGTTAAAAAGTAAAACCATTTTAATGGGCTTTGGTCTAGACAGCGACGCCATCCATTCCCCAAACGAACATTTTGGAGTCTGGAACTACCTAAAAGGCATAGAAACCATACCTTTGTTTTACAAATATTTTACCGAGTTATCAAAGTAATTTGGGCGTTACCACAAGGGTCGCGCTTTCCATTATATCTTTTTTTGCCATATATGGCGGCAAAAAAAGGATGCCATTACAATCGCTAACGCAGTTAGCAACACAGCATGAAAAACCAACATAACCAGAACCTACTATTACTAACCTTAGCCACTTTACTAATTAGTACCTCTGGAGCCTTGGGGCGTTTTATAAGCATGCCAACCGAAATAATTATTTGGTGGCGCAGTGCTTTAGGCGCCGTGTTTCTGTTTATATTTTGTAAAATCAAAAAAGTAGATCTTAAAATTCAGTCTAACAAAGATTTTACAACTGTACTCATTAGTGCCATCTTTTTAGGCGCCCATTGGATTACCTATTTCTACGCCCTAAAACTCTCTAATGTAGCTTTAGGCATGTTATCGCTATTTACATTTCCAGTTATAACCGCTTTAATAGAACCCATTTTTACTAAAACAAAGCTAAATCCTATTCACATCCTTTTAGCCTTAATGGTATTGCTAGGTATTTATATATTGGCGCCCGATTTCAATTTTGAAAGCACACAAATAAAAGGGATTCTTTGTGGTTTGCTATCGGCATTATTTTACGCCATAAGAAATTTAATGCTTAAAAAGCCCGCGTCAAAATACAACGGCATGTCTTTAATGATGTACCAAACCTTATTTTTAACCTTAATTTTACTCCCTGTACTTTTTATAAAAGACAACTCCAATATAACAACACAATACCCTTATGTTATTTTATTAGCTTTAGTAACCACAGCAATAGGCCACTCGTTATTAATTAGTTGTTTTAAGCATTTCTCCATAAGTACAGCTAGTATTATTGGTAGCTCCCAACCTATTTTTGGTATTATAATAGCCTTTTTATTTCTAAACGAAATACCAACACTAAACACCTTTATTGGAGGCGCTTTAATTATTGGTACCGTTGTAATTGAGAGTGTTAGATCTAGAAAATAACACTTAAAAATCTTTTTTATATGGAATTTTGTAACAAATTGACTGCTTTAGCGTTCTAATAGACAATCATCAATCAAAAATCAATCACATCATGTTAAAGCAATTTTTTATTATCTGCTCTGGGGCAGATACCGATATTCTACAAACCTGTTCGGTTGGCGAGCAAAATAAATACGCAGGCATTGGCGCCACCGTTTTCTTTACTGCAATTATGGCTTTTATTGCCGGTAGTTATGCCCTTTACACCGTTTTCGACAATCCGTATACCTCCATATTTTTTGGACTTATTTGGGGATTACTCATTTTTAATTTAGACCGCTATATTGTTTCAACTATAAAAAAAACAGATTCTTTTTTTAAGGAAATTATTCAGGCATCGCCTAGAATAGTACTCGCTGTAATTATAGCCATTGTTATTTCAAAACCCTTAGAGCTTAAAATTTTCGAAAAAGAAATAAATCAGGTTTTACTAGAACAGAAAAACCAAATGACTTTAGCAAACAAAACTCAACTAGCTGAGCAATTCTCGCCCACAATTACAACACTACAAAACGACATAGCAAATTTAAATAACACTGTAAATACCAAAGAAGCAGAAGTTAACGCGCTTTACAACACCTATATTGCCGAAGCCGAAGGAACAGCAGGCACTAACCTTTTAGGAAAAGGCCCTGTTTATAAAGAAAAACGCGAAAAACACGACGCCTTATTAGCCGAATTACAACTATTAAAAGCAGAAAATAAAGCTAAAATAATAGCGATTGAAAACGAAATTACAAATCAAAAAAAACTGTATGAATCACAAGTAGCAAATACCCAACCTATTATTAATAATTTTGATGGGTTAATGGCACGTGTTGAAACCCTAGGCAAGTTGCCCTGGCTTCCATCGTTTTTTATATTCTTACTTTTTTTAGCCATAGAAACATCGCCAATAATAGCAAAACTATTGTCTCCTAAGGGCGCATACGATCTAAAACTAGAGGACCAAGAATCCGCGTTAAAAACAAATGTGTTGCAAAATAAAAACCAACGCGATGCTTTGTTAAAAACGGATTACGCCATTAACGATCGTATTTATAGCGACCTTGAAAACGAAGAGGAACTCTACACCTACAAGCGTAACAAATTGAGAGAACTAATGCAATTGCAGGCAGATTCCTTCTATAAAAAACAGAAAAATATATTGTGATTATGCGGCTATTTCAGATTTAAAGTGATCGTAAAGCTCTTTACAGCCAAAACCAACTATAGATAGTCGTTTGTTTTTAGCCAATGCTTCTTCGTGCAATTTTGAAATAGCATTTACACCATATCTATCCATACTTTCAACATCTTGAATACTGATAGTAATATGATTTGTCTTTTCAAAAATGTTTTTAAACTCTGCATTAAACACATTTAAACTTTGTTTGTTTAACACACCTTTTACTTTAAAGAAATTGTTGCAATTTGAAATTCTAAAATCCATAATTTGTTGATTTTTAAAGGTTAAAATAAACTTGAGGGAGAGTATTATTTTTTATTACATTTTAAAAGTACATAATAGGTAGGGTATTCACACAATTTTTTCGACCAACTCTTTTTTACTTTAGATGAAAAAAAGCTTTCTGTAAATTTTATCGGTGAATAACTTGATTTTCACCTCAATAAAAAAACTAAAACAAGAATAAAGATTTTATTACATTTACCAATGCTTTAAAATATTGGTATATTTATTGAAGTGGACTTAATACATAAACGCTAATTGTAAATAAAATTTAAACCCATGAAAAAACTTATTGTATTCCTATGTATAATTTGTTTCAGCAATAGTTACTCGCAAACAAATGATGAAGATGATGTTAAGGCAATAAACAAAGTTTTAAAAAAACAAAGAATAGCATGGTCTAACCACGATTTTGAAGGTTACATGGCGGGCTATTGGGACAGCGAGTTATTAAAATTTTATAGTAAAAATGGTATTACCTATGGTTGGGAAAACACTTTTGACCGTTATGAAAAAGCTTATCCAACAAAAGAGCATACAGGAAAACTTAGTTTTAAAATTAACGACATTTCCAAAATAAGCGAAGGTGCTTATTACGTTTTAGGCGAATACCACATTAAACGAGACATGGGAAATGCAGATGGTATTTTTATGCTAGTCTTTAAAAAGATTAATGGCGAATGGAAAATTATTGCAGATACCTCAACGTAATAGTTAACGCCTAAAGTAAAAATGTTCTATACTAATTAAAGGCAGACCCTTTGCAGATAGGTGCGTTAGGGATTGCAACGGCATCCTTTTTAAAGCTTTAAAACAAAAAGGTGAGGCTATCCATAATTTAAAAGGTTGCCATGGCTTATTACTTGCTATGGCACTTTAAAAAGATATAGTGGAAAGCCCGACCTTTAGGTAACGCCTAAATATTACAATTTCTTTACAAAATCTGTAATTATTACGGTAAGTGTTGGTCCTACTTTACCTTCTATATATTTTTCGTTTTCGCGATCTAGACGAATATTTCGTACTGCGGTGCCTTGTTTTGCCACCAAGCTAGAGCCTTTAACTTTTAAATCTTTTATAAGTACTACCGAGTCGCCGTGTTGTAATACTACACCGTTTACATCTCTATGAATAAGTTGTTCGGGATCTGGAGCGCCCTCGCCAGTTGCCTTTGCAAACTCTAAAACATCGTCTTCTAAATACATCATATCTAGTAGGTCTTGCGGCCAACCTTCTTTTCTTAAACGCGATAACATTCTCCAAGCGGCTACTTTAACAGCTTCGTGCTCGCTCCACATACTATCGTTTAAACAACGCCAGTGGTTAGCATCGGTAGTGTCTGGATTTTCAATTTGATCGACACAGGTTTTACAGGCTACTAAAGACTTATTTAGTGCCTCGTCCTTTTGTGGTAATAATGTATGAATTTGTAAATGCTCTACGTTTCCGCACAATTCGCATTTATTATCTGCTCTTTTATAGAATTCTCTTTCTAAACTCATAATTTAAATTTTGTAGTGCAATAATACAGCTTAATAGCAGCTTGTACAAATTTGAGATTACTACATAATGATTCTCTCTATAATTAGATAAAAACGACCGCTTATTTAATACAAAAAGGACACTTAACGCGTCCTTTTTTTTTTGCTTATAAACTGTACTAGTTATTATTTTGACATATCGTGTATCCAGGTGTATAAATAATCGCCATGAACGCCAGTAAAATAACTTTGCCATGCTTTTATTTTTGCTTTATTTTCTTCGTTATCCGGAAATGCAGCCTTCATAAGCTCATCGTCTCTATCAAACATTTTATCCAAATCGGCTAAAGAATCTAGAAAATAGGCTTCCATAAACTCGGTTTTGTCTGAGCCCCAAGCATGCACATTAGGATAATAGGCTTTTATGTATTCGTTTTTTAAGGTAAGTTTTTCATGGCCTTCTTTTCTTAACTTTTCAAACTCTTCCATGGAGCCATCTTCAGGAAAAGCAAAATGGCTTTTTCTAACATAACACAGCATATCTTTAGTTGGTTTTTCAGTCATGTGTTTGGCTCCCGAAATTGGCGCGTAAATTTCATCGGAGTGCTCGTTAGTATAATAAGTGCTTATTTTTTTGAAATATGCTTTTCTTTCGGCTTCATCTGGCCATGCTTCTTTTTCTAACTCGGCACTTCGTTTCGCAAACTTTCCTATATCGTTCCATGACGCAAAATTATTTACCACCAATAACTCGGTGTTATCTTCGCTCATGTTATGCATATACACAGAATGCCCCATGATATATTCATTTTTCATGATTACCTTTTCAAAATACTCTTTTTCTAAGGCTTTCCATTCGGATAATTTAAAATCTTTTTTATCGGGGTTCCAATGGTTCATTGTTACCGTCATGTACTCTTGTTCTTTTTCCGTATCGTCTTGCGCGGAAACTACAAGTTGACCGAGTAACAATGTAAGAACAATTAATGTTGAAAATAATGGATTGGCTTTTTTCATAATCTGTAATAATTAAAGTTAATAATTTGTTGAAATTAAATACGCTTTAATATTCTTGGGAGTGCGATTATGCTAAAAATAAATACTTATGTAATTGAGAGATGATAAATATATGCAAAAAACTATTGATTATCAATAATTTAACCAAGCAAAGTTTCGCGCATTTTTTTGGTCATGCCTTTTATAACCATGGCATAGGAATGGTCTATTAACTCTAAAATGAGTTTAGGTTGCAATTCGCCTTCGTGAAGATACAGGGTGTTCCAATGTTTTTTACTCATGTGAAACCCTGGGCGAATACTATTATAATCGGCGCGTAATTCTTCCGAATATTCTGGATCTGCCTTTAAATTTATGGTGGTTTCGCCGGCCTCCCATTTTTTTAAACTTACTAAAGCAAACATTTTTCCTAACACCTTAAATACGAGTGTGTCCTCATCAAAAGGAAAATCTTCGGTGGTTCCTTTTTTAGCTAAACAATAATCTCGAATTTGTTCGATATTCATTTATTTAAGCTTTTTAGTCTCGTCTGTTCCAATTTCTAGGGCAGAATAATCTAACTTCCAGCCAATAGTTTCAACAATGGTTTCTATAAGTAAAATGGTTTCTAAGGCTTCTTTTTGTGCCGCCTGAATGAGTCCGCTTTCTGGAATTTTATCTTTTATATGAAGTTTGGCCTCGTTGTGCAATCCGGTTAAATCGTTTGCTTCAAACCTATTAAAATAGCCATCGGACTTATCATAATAATTTAAATTAGTTTCTATGGATAGAATTTCTGGCTGCGGAAAATGTTTTAGTATTATTTTCTTTTTATCGGTATCGGCCTGCAAATCTATTTTTGATAAATCGTAACCAATATGGGCTTTAGCGTTAATAACCACTAACGCTTTTTTACGACTTGTAATGAGTTTTAAAAAGCGCTCTTTAACATCTTCATAATGGTAAATTTCTGCAAAATCGCCTTCAACGGTAATAAACTTACATACCTTTTTTATCTTATCTAAAAGGATAGTAGATTGCGAATTAACAAGCTGTTTTTTCTTAATAGATTTTAAAACGGTAACTACGCCTAGTGTTACCAAAACTGCAATAATAACGGCTAAAAAAATTTCCATTTAACTAATAACTTTGTATAATACGGGTTTACTTGGAGTAGCGTCATTCTCGAACGGCGCTATTTGCAAATTTAAAAAATACTCACCGTCTTCTATTTTGTTGGACACATAAATAAACTCGGTAATGGTAGCATCTAATCTTAATTTCCCTTTAGTATTCCAAAATTCTCGGTGTCCTAAAAGTTCGCCACCGTCTTTTTCTTTATCAATACTGGGTAAATCTATTAGCAAGTGCTTTATACCCTTTTCTACAAGAAACTTTACAGCATCTGCTTCAAGATACGGCCAATTTGTATTGGAGTATTGCCTAGAGTGTTTCTCGCGCGTATTTGGTATGGTTCGTATAACAATAGCATCTCTTTTTTTATTTCCTAGAGCAAACTGCAATTGCTTTTTTGATATAATTTTATCTTCCCCATCGTTTTCGGGTGCTACCGTAACAACTTCAGCAAGAAAAAAGAAGGTTTTTAAATTTTGATTTATAGAGTGCACTTTTTCTGTAATATGTCCAGCACACTCGGTATGTGTGCCATGTGCATGCGGATTAAACTGAATATTATTGAAATTAATATCGGCACCTTCACTTACAGCTGCTGTCCACTCTCCATCTTTTACAGGTTCAATTTTTGGTGCATCAACATACCATGCATTCACATTTTTTTCTGATGAAATAAGTGGTATAGAAATATCCAAAGGTTTTGAAAAATCGATTTGAAGTTTTCTAGAGTTGTATTGAATAGTTGCAATCAAGATAAGTTTATTTTAAAAAGGTTTGCGGCGATACCATCGCTAAGAAATTTACCTTTTTTTGTGGTTAATAATTTATTACCATCAATATACAATAAATGTTCTTGAATATAAATTTCTGATTGTTTTAATAAATAGTTTTTATAAGTTTCGCCAAAATTATTCTCAATTTTTTCTAATGAAACGCCCCAAACAGTTCTTAAACCCGTCATGATATACTCATTGAATTTATCGGTTTTAGATAGGGTTTCTATTTCGTTAGGTAATGTATTGTTTTGAATAGATTTTATATACTTTGTATTGTTAGACACATTCCAACTACGTTGGTCACCATTAAAGGAATGCGCCGAAGGGCCAATACCCAAATAGGGTTTACCAAGCCAATAGGCCGAATTATTTTTACTAAAATACTCGGGCTTACCAAAGTTAGACAACTCGTAATTCACAAAGCCTAAGGCCTCCAAAGTATCTACAAGAATATTAAATTGCTCTTGTGCTAAATCATCGTCTACATTAGCAATAACACCTTTTTTAATAAAGGTTTCTAGGGCTGTTTTAGGTTCTACAGTTAAGGCATAACAAGAAATGTGTGGCACATTAAAGGCTAATACAGTTTCTATATTTTTAATCCAGGCTGCGTTGGTTAATCCTGGAATACCATAAATTAAATCGACAGAAATATTATCGAAATGTTTCGTGGCTTCTTCCAAACATTTAAGCGCTTCTTTAGCGTTGTGCGCGCGGTTCATGAGTTTTAAATCGCTTTCGTAAAACGACTGAATACCAATGCTTAATCGATTTATCCGACTTTTAGCCAATTCTTGTATTACGCTTTCAGATAAATCGTCTGGGTTGGCTTCCAAAGTGATTTCTGGATGCTCAACAATGTTGTAATGTTTGTAAGCGGCATCTATTATAAAATCCAATTCATTGCAAGACAATAAACTTGGTGTTCCGCCTCCAAAGTAAATGGTTTCTATGTTTTGGCTTTCTAGCTCGTTTTTTCTAAGCTTTAATTCTTGTACCAAACACCGAATTAATTCTTCTTTCTTTTTTAAAGAGGTGGAAAAATGAAAATCGCAGTAGTGACAAGCTTGCTTGCAAAATGGTATGTGTATATATATGCCTGCCATTACTTCTTAATTCTACCTGCATTCTGTTTAACAAAAGCGTCCCAACCCGTATAACTCTTACCTAACTCAATTCGTCCAGAGTTATAAAAGTGACAAACGGCTGCCGCTAATCCATCAGTTGAATCTAAATTTTTGGGTAAGGTTTTTAACCCTAACATACTTTGAAGCATTTTGGCAACTTGTTCTTTACTAGCATTTCCGTTTCCGGTAATAGCCATTTTAATTTTTTTAGGTAAGTATTCTGTAATAGGAATTTCTCTACTTAAACCAGCTGCCATAGCAACACCTTGCGCTCTACCTAATTTTAACATACTCTGTACGTTTTTACCAAAAAAGGGGGCTTCAATAGCTATTTCGTCTGGATTATGCGTATCAATAAGTTCCATAGTACGCTCAAAAATGAGTTTTAATTTTAAATAATGATCGCTATATTTTTTTAAATCCAATTCATTTAACTGAACAAAATGCATGGTTTTACCCACTACCTTTATAATGCCAAAACCCATAATGGTTGTACCAGGGTCTATACCCAAAATTATTCTTTCTTTCATTAATCTCCACAGTAATAACAACCACTTAGCGAAATAGACGCGCCAAAAGTTAGGGTTAAAATATCGCCATTAAACGACCCGAATCCGGTAGTAACGGGACTAAAATCCTTTGAAAAACCTTTAGCATATGAGGCATCCACATAAATTGACAGCTTATCGGAAACACCATAATGCAACTCGATTCCTGCCATAGCATTTAAATACGATGTTTTATTATTTCCATAATCGCCTAAAGGTTTTATCATGGTAAACCCAGGTCCGGCATGAACAAAAGCGCCTAAATTATCTACAAAACTGGTAATTACCGAGGCGTCGTATACCGCTTGCGCATTAATTCTGGTATAGTTTATTTTAAATTCTGGAGTATTATCGGCATTTGCAAAGCGATTATAGCCCAAATCTAATTTAACGCCTAAACGTTGCTTAAACATGTATTGTAGCCCTAAATTAATGGTTGGGAAATTTATAGAATTACTTTCAAAATCCTCTACAAACCCACTCGAAGACGGACTATTTACACCCAAAGCAAATTGCGCTTTAAAAGTACTTGTATCGCTTTGTGAAAACCCAGAAAAGCTGTAGATTAAAAATGCTATAGCCAACCAAAAATTAGTATTCAATTTAAAACTTGAGGTCATGTGGTAATATTAATTTAATTTGCATCGCTAATGATCCGTACGTTACCATACAAAACTAAACAATTCTTTTTTGTGCTTATTAAAATAAGCATTGTAGTTGGTGCTTTTTATTTTATTTACAATAAACTAACCCATAATACAGCATTAAGTTTTTCAGAATTTATCGAATTTTCAACAAAAAACGAGGTGTTTTCATTAAAAAACATCATTTTTTCACTTCTTTTAAGCATATTTAACTGGTTTTTCGAAATTTTAAAATGGCAAACATTAGTAACTTTTATAAAAAAAATCAGTTTTAAAACAGCACTAAAACAAAGTTTAGGATCTTTAACAGCATCTTTACTTACACCAAACAGAATTGGAGAATATGGCGCAAAAGCCATGTATTACAGCGCACATTTTAGAAAACGTGTTATGATGGTTAACCTTTTTAGTAATGTGTTTCAAATGTGTGCAACCACCCTAATAGGTTCTATTGGATTTAGCCTGTTTATTTTACAATACAATCCGGATATAAACTATGTTAAACTGAGTAAATTTATAATCATTGTACTGTCTAGCTTTATTATATTAGGTTTTGGGATTTCCAAAAGTAGGTTTAATATTAAAGGCTTTTCAGTAAAAAAACTAAAGCAGTTTATTTTAGAATTTCCTAAAAGCAAATTAGCTGTAGGCCTACTTTTATCACTACTACGTTATGCTATTTTTTCGTTCCAATTCTATTTCTTGTTACATATTTTTAAAACAGAACTCAGCTATTTAAATGCTATGATTATTATTAGTTCAATGTACTTATTAGCTTCTAGCATTCCAGTTATATTTATATTCGATGTGGTAGTAAAGGGCAGTATTGCAGTTTATTTGTTTTCGTTAGCTGGCGTTAACGAATTGATAGTTTTATGCATAGTTACCATCATGTGGTTGCTAAATTTTGTAATACCAAGTTTGTTTGGCAGTTACTATGTGCTTAGTTTTAGCCTTCCTAAAAATAACGTGTAATCATGATTTTAACACTACTTTTTGTAACCCTGATTTACCTGATTTTAATAGGTAGTTTTATTATTGGGTTTAATAAAGTATCTACGTTTATTTTAGAAGACTTGCGTGCTAAAACCAAATTCTCAATAGTTATTCCGTTTAGAAATGAGGCAAAACATTTACCCGAATTATTACAATCTGTACTCGCATTAAACTACCCAAAACATCTTTTCGAAATTATTTTTGTTGATGACGACTCTAACGACAATTCGGTTACCATCATCCAAAACACCCTAAATTCTGCACAAACACCTATAAACTCTAAGATTCACTTTCAACTCATTTCCAACACTAAAAAATCGAATTCCCCTAAAAAAACAGCCATTACTTCAGCCATAAAAATAGCCAAACACCCTTGGATTATTACTACCGATGCCGACTGCCAACTGCCTAAATTTTGGCTAGATAGTTTCGATGAGTATATCCAAAAACATAACGCGGTTTGTATTGCTGCACCTGTAACATATACAATTACTAGCACCTTTTTAAGCAACTTCCAAACGCTAGATATTTTAAGTTTACAAGGTGCTACCATTGGTGGTTTTGGCTTAAAAAAACGGTTTATGTGTAATGGCGCTAATTTTGCTTATAAAAAAGCAACTTTCAATGCCGTAAATGGCTTTAATGGCAATACTAAAATAGCCAGTGGCGACGATATTTTCCTGCTAGAAAAAATAGCAAAAGCACAGCCCAACCAAGTACATTACATAAAATGCGAAAAGGCAATTGTAAAAACGCATGCACAACCCAACTGGACACTTTTAATAGCACAACGTATTCGTTGGGCTGCAAAAACAAGTGCCTATAGTAATGTATTTGGAAAACTAACGGGCTTAGTTGTTTTACTAACAAATGCCTTAATACTTATTGGCTTAATACTCGCCATTATTGGTGTAATTAACTTTAAAAGTTTGTTTTACATGGGGTTTATAAAGTTTAATATCGATTTTTATTTACTGTATATAACCGCGTCGTTTTTCAGGCAAAAAGCTATTTTAAAAAGTTATATATTAGGGTTTTTAGTCTATCCCTTATTTAGCGTTTATGTGGCTTGTATCTCCATGTTTTCTCGCTATACTTGGAAAGACAGACAGTTTAAAAAATAAATTTAGTAGCTTTAATTTCTATGAACATCTTTAATAAAACCTCCAATCCGGCATTTACCAATTACTTTTTTGGTGCCAAAAACACATCTGGCAAAACCATGTCGGTTAGTGGTATTTTTATTAAATCCATGCTATCCATCGCAATTATTGTTATTATTTCCATTGGCATGTGGAAACTTCACAGCAACGGTCAATCCATTAAGTGGTACTCCATAGGCGGCATGCTCGCAGCCATTGTAATAAGTATTATTATTTCGGTGCGCCAACATTGGGCACACGTTTTAGTTCCCCTTTACGCCATAGCCAAAGGCTTTTTTTTAGGTGCCGCAACGGTATACGCACATGCACAATTTCCAAATTTACCATACCAAGCCATAGGCATAACCGTGGTAGCATTTATCGTTATGCTACTGCTTTATCAAACCCGCATTATTGTAGTAACAAAAAAATTACGAAGCGTTATTATTACAGCCGTAACCAGCATTTTTATAATTTATTTAATATCTTGGATACTAGGCTTTTTTGGTATTAAAGTATTTATTTGGGGCATTTCTTGGCCAGCCATAATTTTCAATATTCTAGCAGCCGTTTTCGCGTCTCTTTCGCTCCTACTCGATTTCGATTATATAGAGCGCCACAAAAACAAATCGCCAAAACACAAAGAGTGGCTAGCCACATGGGGCCTACTTGTAACCTTAGTTTGGCTGTATATGGAAGTATTAAGACTCATGCGAAAACTAGCCATTAAGTTTTAATTTGGGCGTTACCACAAGGGTCGGGCTTTTCATTACAAGTCCTCACACTTCCTCCGTCAGGCTGTGGGCTATCCATTTCAATCCCTAACGCAGCAATCCGCCAAGGCCATTCTAAAACAAAAATTTAGTGATAATCAAAAAAGCCGTTGCAAAAACTAATTTACATGCATAACTATAGGCAATTTAAACTCTGTAGTAACCTGTTGTCCGCGCTTAATAGCCGGAAATATTTTAGGCAAAACATCAAGACTTTGGTTTAATAGTTTTTTTATATTCGGAATTTCATAATAGGTAAGCGAATCAATCTTAGCCTCTAACAAGCTTAAATTACCAGTATTAGACACCTGAAAATTCAACATTAGCGTATCATTAATATCCTGGGTCACTACAATACGCTCTTCTTGCAAGTAGTTAGTAATATGCTGTGTAATTGTTGTTTGAAAACACAAGGTTCTATCTGCCTTAGAGCTAGACGAATCGCATACCGAAAAACTTGGGTACTCATCAACATCTTTCCAATTAAAAGTTTCCAACTCCTCTTTAAGAATAGCTTCAGAAGATGTTTTCTTCACATTAAAATACTCGCACGATGTGAGCGATAAAATGACTATTAAAACCAATAATTTCCTCATGTATTTTATCTGAAACCGAAAAATACAATTTTTTTAGGTTTTTTATAATCTAAAAAAGAAAAACCGAAGCCTTAACTTCGGTTTTTCTTTAAGTACTAAGCTTTTACTATTCGGCTATAGCAAATATAATAGGTAAAGAATAAGGTACATTAACCTGCTTCCCTTTATGTTCTCCTGGTTTAAATCTAGGTAGCGTTTTAACAACGCGTATAGCTTCTTTTTCTAGTTCGGGATGTGCCGATCTAGAACGCACACCAACAACATCTCCATCAATACTTATTTTAAAAATAACATTAATACGTTGTTTTCCTTTTAAATTAAGGCTATCGGCTAGCTTAGTATTGAAGTTTTTATTAATATGCATAGCAATGTTTTTCGACATACATTTTTTTTGCTCCTCTACTGTTAAATCTTCGCAACCTGGAAAAACAGGAACTTGGTCTATAATACCAAAAGGAACATCTAAATGTTTTATAATATCGGCAAAAAATGGATCTTCAAATCCGTTATCACTTGTAAAAACAAGTAACTTTTTTATTTCTATGTCTTCGTTTTCATTGATATTACCTTGTACTTGAATTTCCTCAAAAACCTCTACTATTTTTTTAGTTAATTCGGTTTGCGAGCCTTTAGAGGTGTAATCTTGAATGTCATTTACCAAAGCTTGATTAAAGCCTTCGCCTTTAACTACATCTAGAAGCAGTTTAAGTCCTCTTTCTTCTACTTCGTTTACATCTCCTTGTATTTCAATTTGATGCTTTAAGGCTTTTACTTTAGTAATTAATGGTGTTTTCTGCTGTATCACCTCATTACTGTTATCACTTATTGTGGTAGCGGGATTAGTTTCCATACACGACGTATAAACTAACATAGCTACTAGCATAGGTATTAACAAGGCATACTTAAATAACTTGACCTGTTTTGATTTCGATTTTTGTAACATAATGATTCGTTTTTTGATTCTTAACTACTTGTGCATCGGCAATATATTCGTGCAACGACATGATTCTGTTTTGGTACATATAGATTAGTGGATTAAACCAAAAAACAACGCGTAAGAGGTCAAAAAACAATAAATCCAATGTGTGTTTTTGCTTTACGTGTACCATTTCGTGTTTTAAAATGGCATCTCGATCATTTATTTTAATTTGTTCTCCTAAAAAAATATAATTAAAAAAGGAAAACGCCATACTGCTTTTTGATAAACTAACAATATATACATAGCCTAACTTCTCTTTAGGGTTTTTAAAAAGTAACAAGAGTAACTTTACTAATTTAAACGCAAATAAAAGTGTAGCGATTCCTGCTCCTAAATAAAAAATAAGTTCCCAAGACCAAAACGGCTTATTTTCTAAAGTAATTCCGGGTAATAATATAGGGTATATAGCGTCTTGATTTGCGTTTCCAATAAAAACTTCGGGTAAATTCATAACATAATCCTGCGAAATAATATGCTTGAAACCACTCACTTTTATAAAAGGAATTACTAATGATAGTAATGCCGTTAATAATAAATATGTTCTGTTCCAGTTAAAAAAAGTTTCCTCTTTTAAAAACACATCGTAAATGATTAAAAAGAATAACTGAAAAGCTATGGTTTGAATAATATAGTGTAACATACTACGAATCTTTTTTATTAATTTCTTTTAACACAGACTCTAGGTCCTTAATATTCATATCATTTTTCTTAACAAAAAACGACACCATACTTTTAAATGAGCCTTGAAAATAATTATCAACCAATTTGTTTATGGATTGATTACTATAGTCTTGCTTTTCTAACAATGGAAAATACACATGCCCCTTTCCTTCTTTTTCATAATCGACAAAACCTTTACTCTCAAGGATCCTAACAATAGTAGATACTGTATTGTAGGCTGGTTTAGGTTCTTCAAACTCTTCTATAATGGCTTTTACATTGGCTTTTTTTAGTTGCCAAAGTATTTGCATAATATCCTCTTCTGCCTTGGTAAGTTGTTTCATAATTAATAACAATATTTATATTCAACTAAGTTCTTAGTTTAACAAACATAACTAAAAACTTAGTTCAAACTAATTTTTTAGTTGAATAAGTGTAACATTTGGCACGATTTTTAGTCTAATTACTATATAACTTAAACATTTTTATGGATATTTTTTTACTTATTATTGCTGCATTACTTATGTTTTTAGGTATTATTGGAAGCTTTTTACCTATTTTACCAGGACCATTAACTAGTTGGATTGGACTTTTGGTACTTTACTTTACCGAGGCTATTCCTGTGGATAAAACCTTTTTAATTATAACCTTTGCTATAGCTGTATTTATTTGGATTTTAGATTATATTATACCTGCTATTGGCACAAAACGCTTTGGTGGCACCAAATATGGCATGATAGGCACCACAATTGGTTTAATTGTTGGTTTAATAGCTCCTATTCCTGGAGGAATTATAATTGGTCCTTTTTTAGGCGCACTAATAGGCGAGCTTATTAATAAAAGTGATGGAAAAACAGCGACAAAAGCGGCCTTTGGATCGTTTATAGGCTTTTTAACCTCAACCTTTATAAAGTTTGTAGTCGCTATAATTTACCTCGGGTTATTTATTGGGATTCTTTGGGATTACCGATATGCCTTATTTCAGGCTTAAACAGAAGAAACCCTGTGGGTCTCTCACCTCCACAGGGTTTATGTAAATTGCTATTATCAACAAAAAATTGAGGGTATTCTTTAATTTTTCTGAAGTGTTGATATACAAATATACTCAGAACTATCGTGTTTGGATTACGGGTTTCCCGTAATTGTTTTACGGGCAACGGGTAAAACCTAGTAATATCAACAGTTTCGAGAGTAAAAAAAAATCAACTTTTATTAAAAAAAAATTGATTTTTATCTTCTCAGTGGTATATTTCTTAAATAAAACCCTTTTTTCTGGCTTCATCTAGCAGAGTTTCATCTTGACCGTCGCGAACTTCAAAAATTTCTCTAAGCTGCTTTTTTCTTTTTTCTATAGCACTTAACGAAATATCTAAATGTGTTGCTAAATTTTTAGTTTTTATGCCTTGTGAGAGCAAATGTAGAATTTTTCGATTCTTATCATCTATAACAATATCTGTAGCAATTGTTTTTCGAATATGGCTATTTACCGTGCCACTATAAAATGGTGGATTATATAAAACGGCTTGAAAAGCGCTAGCCAATTCTCTTGATGTTAAATCACTTTTAATTAAAAAGCCTTCTGGATCTATGGTTTTAATAATATTATGAATTCTAAACGATTCATTAAACATAGTTAAAACAATAATTTTGGCATTTGGCAATACCTTTCTTGCATATTCGGCTAAATCTTCACCAGAACTCATTGAGCCATCGATAGAAGGCGGCAAACTAATATCTACAAACAAAACATCATATGGGCGTTCTGCCTCAAGAGATTTATCCATAAACTTAACGGCTTCATCACAATTATTAGCAATATCGATGGATAATTCTTGATTATCTTTTTTGGTGAATTGTAACGTGTTTTGATACCCTTCAATAATCATTGGGTGATCGTCAATCATTAAAATTTTAATTTTTTCGGTCATAGTTAGGTTTGGAGTATTGGCGCCTCAATGGTTACTTGGGTTCCTATATTTTTTTTAGACGTAATGTTTATGGTTCCATTTAATTCTTTAATCCTAGAGTTCATGTTTTTTAAACCAATACCTGATTTTGCTCGGTTAATATCAAAACCAGATCCATTATCCTTGATCGTTAAGCAAATTACATTATTTTTTAATTTAAAGCTAATTTCTACCTCACTTGCTTTAGCATGCTTATAAATATTATGAAGTGTTTCTTGAATAATTCTATATATATGAATTTTCATTTTGTTACCCACCAAGTCCCATGTAATATCATCATCATGAGTTAATTTATAGTCGAGATTATAGTTCAGGGTTTGCGTTTCAATTAAGGTTTTAATAATGTCTGAAAAACCAGAGCCGGAAACAAAATCGGTGTTTAATTCATGAGACACTTTTCTAATATCATCCTCAATTATTTTAAGCTCATCAATATACTGTTCTCTTGTTTTTATGGCTTCTTCACTACTACTCATATTTAAGCTATCTAAGCTTAACCTAGTA
This sequence comes from Algibacter sp. AS12, assembly GCF_046736315.1. Classification (NCBI taxonomy): domain Bacteria; kingdom Pseudomonadati; phylum Bacteroidota; class Flavobacteriia; order Flavobacteriales; family Flavobacteriaceae; genus Algibacter; species Algibacter sp. AS12. The sequence goes on along the minus strand of NZ_CP151841.1, from coordinate 2,232,328 downwards.
CCAAACAATCGCCCTAAAACACCATCATGTAGCTCTTGAGAAATTCGTTTCTTTTCTAAATCTCTTGCTTCCTCTACACCTTCATTTTGAGATAACATGAGGTTATAAATTTCTTCATTGGCTTCTTGTTGTTTTTGTTTAAACTGCAATTCTACATTCTTATTTCTTTGAGCAATAACAAGATACAGTAAAAACGATGCTAAAACAATGATAATTGATATGATAAAAAGCCACATGCGCTCTTTAGCAATTTGAATATTTTGTTGCTCAATTTTATTAGTTTCGTACCTAATTCTGGCAAATTTATCGCGATTTAACCTTTCACTACGTTCCAAACTGTCACTTAGCGTTATATAATCTTTTAAGAATTTATTAGACAAAGCACCTGTTTCAATTTCTGAAATTAATAAAAGGGACTTTAATAAATCATCATTATTGTAAGCCTCAGAAATACCTTTTGCTTTATAAGCATAATATTTAGCTGAATCTTTTTGATTAAAATCGTTATAATACTCCGCTAAATGCTGAAGAATAATGATGGAGTTATACGAATCATCAACACTATCGCAAATTTTTAGAGCTTTTAGATATAGCCCTGGAAGCTCCTTTAAATTTTTAGAAAGATAGAGTGTATTGGCATAATTCCCTAAGGCTAAAATATGAACATCTGAATAATTGTTTATTAATTTAGTATTCGATAAAATTTTCCGATAGCCTTTAAGTGCTAATTCATATTGCTTAGCGTTTTTATAGGTAAATGCAATATTGTTTTTAGACAGCCCTATACTTCTTTCAAAATTGCCTTCTAAATCCTGTTTTAACTCTAAGGCTCTTTTATGATATTTTATAGATTCTTCATAAAGACCGAGTTCATTAAAAACAATACCTAAATTATTATTAATATAGGCTTTGTATTTTTTTACGTCGTTAGTTTCACTTAAACCTTCTAATAAGGTTAGTGCTTCAATAGATGTAGATTCACTACCAGTATAATCCTTATCGTAAGTTTGGCAAACGGCAATACCAAAAAGGGTAGCAGCTGTTTCAAATTTATAATTATATTTTCTGAATATTTTTTCGGCCTTATAGAAATATAAGTATGCACTATCACTTAATATATACCTCCTGTAAAGCTCACCTATTTTGTAATTCTGTTTTGCTGTAAAAATAGAATCCCTTCCCTTACTCTCTAATAGCGTTAATTTTAAGGAATCAATTTTTTTAGAAGTCAACTCGTTTTGAGCTTGCATTCCTAGAAAACAACATAGTAAAAGAGAATATCGTATTAAATTTTTCAATTAAAAATGGGTACATTTAGTCTATTTCCAAATGTATTTATAATTTTTCGATTTTTCCCAATTAGATTTATGGTATAAAAAAATCCCATACAAAATAAATTATATGGGACTTATTTTATATTAAGATTATTACTTAATCTTGACCTTGACCTCCAGTATGAGGAACAGGTTGTTCTGTATCAGGTAATACTTGTAAATCATCTTCTGTTAAATCTTGTTTGGTACAAGAAGATAAAAATGTAAAAAAAAGTGCTGTAATTAATGTAATTTTTAGGGTTTTCATATATTCAAATTTTAAGGTTACAAGGTTATATCTATTTAAAAAAATAGCATTTCCAACAAAAATTTCTTAAAAATTTTTGTTAAAATTAAATCGAATACATACAATGCAAAACGATTCTGTAAATTAATTTACTGAGGGAAATGACTTAAAAAGTCAACATGGATTAATTCTTCTTAATTGAACTTAGGGAAATACGGATCGCTCAACTAAGGGATGCGAAAATATATTAAGACAAATATTTTTGCCTAGTTTTTTTGAAAAAAAGTGAAATATTCGATGAAATGCACGATTTTTTATCGATGAAATACATAAAAATCCGTCATATAGGTATTCAGCTACAACGTAGAATTGTTTTTAATCAAGCTTGTTTTTATGATTTTTGTCTTCATATCCTTTTCTACTCCTGTATTTTGCATACGATTTATGAGTAATTCGGCTGCATGTGTACCTATTACTTTTGCATGCTGCCTGATGGTCGTTAATCGAGGAATTGTATGATTTGAGTCCGATTTACTCGCAAAAGCGATTACAGAAATATCTTTTGGAACCCTCAATCCTAAATTAACAGCCGTATTAAGTGCAATGATTCCAGAAGAACTATCGGCAGCTATTACACCTTCAATATTCTTATTTTTCTTGTAAAAGGATTTGATTTTTTTAGCCGTATCGTCTTTCTTCTTGATTTTTAAAACCAAGGCTTCCAACTTCCCAGTCTCTAAAATAGCCTTATTATAACCGCGTTCTCTTAACTTACCAACACTTATATCATTAATATTACTTATAAAAACAATTTTCTTTCTGCCTTCTTCTATTAAGCTTTTCGTAGCATTATAAGTGGCATCAAAATCATCAACTATAACTTTATCGCACATTACATCGTGTGCAACCCTATCAAACATTACAATTGGCAAGCCTTGTTTAATAGTATTCTTAAAATGGTCTACCTCATTATTCATTTGCGACTCTTGAGACACAGATAATATAAAGCCATCAACACTTCCATTAGCCAAAAATTGTAAACTCTCTTTTTCTTTTGCTAACGATTCGTTGGATATGCATGTTATAATATTATAACCATGTTTGGAAGCTTCTCTTTCAATACCAAAAAGCACTTTAGCCAAAAATCGATTAAGGATATTTGGAATAATAACACCAATGGTTTTAGTTTTATTATTTTTTAAACTTAAAGCAACCTTATTAGGTCTATAGTTATACAAGTTGGCTAGTTCTTTAACGCGTCTTACTGTTTCTTCACCAATTTCCTCGCTATTATTTAAAGCCTTAGAAACTGTTGATATAGATACATTTAATTCTTTTGCCAGCTGTTTTAGTGTAACCATATAATTTATTAAGATAAAATAGCAATTTACAAAATTAGTACTTGTAAACCGTTCAAGTAAAAATAAGTTTTAAATATATTCATTTTTAAAATACAACCCACATAATACGCTATACATTTTTAAATATCCGTATTAAAATTCTAATTATTAGCTTAGTTTTGCCAAAATATTACAAGTAAAAAACGGACTATATTTCACTAAATTAATTACAATAAACACATGCAAACAAGAATTTTGACGCTTTTAATCCTTTTCTTTTTTACAACCCAATTAATACATAGTCAAATTACAGGAAAAATTATCGATGCCGAAAGCAACGAACCTCTAGAATATGCAACAGCTGCCCTATATAACCTTGATGGCAACCTAATTACTGGTGTAATAACAAATATTGATGGGGTTTTTAACTTAGAAAACATAAAAACTGGACGCTACATTATTGATGCCTCTTTTATGGGATACACCTCCTTAAAAACGGATACTATAAAGGTTAACAAAAAAGGACAAGTCATAAATCTAGGGACTCTAAAACTAACTCTAGGGAGCCAATTAAACGAAGTTCTTATAAAGGCCGAACGATCTGCCGTGGTGCATAAAATTGACCGTCAAGTTTTCGATGCTAAAACCTATCAAAATAGCGAAGGCGGTAATGCTGTTGATGTTATAAAAAATTTACCATCGGTAACCGTTGATGGCCAAGGCGAAATAAGTGTTCGTGGCAGTAAAGGGTTTACAGTATTGGTTAACGGAAAACCAACACAAGGCGATGCTAGTGCGATTTTAGCACAATTACCAGCAAATGCTTTAGAAACTATAGAACTTATTACAGCACCATCAGCAAAATATGATCCAGAAGGTAAAGGAGGTATTTTAAATATTAAAACAAAAAAAGGAGCCATTAATGGTACTTTTGCCCAAGTAAACCTGCGAGGTGGATTACCTTCAATAGAACCATACAATACAAAAGTTCCTGCACAACGTTATGGAATAGATGCTACTATAAATAAACGTAGCGATAAATGGAACTTCTCTTTAGGTGCTAGCTACCAACGAAACGATAAAACCGGACGTCGCGAAGGCGAAATGTTTATTGTTAACCAACCGGAAAATAAAACTACTTTTTTGCCATCGGATGGCGAACGTAGCTTTGATGATATTAGCTATAACGGGCGCTTAAACTTAGATTTCACACCCAACGAAAACAATGAATTTTCATTTGGCCTATTTGCCGGTAAACATACAAAAGAGCGTCTTGCAGATATTGTGTATTACGACAATCATGCAGTTTCACCTATTGGAAGCGATAATAGATTATATACTTTTAAGTATTACAACCATAACTTAAGAGTTAGAAAAGGTGATTTTGCTTTAGGTAGTTTAGACTATGCACACAAATTTAGCAACGACTCTAAATTATCAACGTCTTTTTTATATGAATACACCTTTTTGGGAGGACCAACAGAAAATGATAACTTAGGACATCCTGATAATAGCATTATATACCAACAAGAATACAACACAAACGATAATCCGTTATATGGTACACGTTTTAATCTTGATTACCAATGGAAACCTTTTTCTTTTGGAACTCTTGAAACAGGCTATCAATACAGAGATATAGACCATACAGGTGAGTTTGTTTATGAGCGCGACGGCAATTTAGTAACAGAGTTTTCTAGCGATATAGAATTAAAACGTAAAATACATTCGGGTTATGCGCAATTAACCGCTAAAAAAGACAGTTGGGATTATGCTGCTGGTGTACGTTTAGAGTCTATGGATAGAACTTATACCGAAGCCTTAAAAAGCGAAACAACACCCAATGTTTACAAATACGACTTTGTAAAATTATTCCCTTCTGCCTCTTTACAATACACGGTAAACAATAAAACAAAAATTAAAGCCGCTTACAGTAAAAGAGTAGAACGCACAACCACTTTAAAGATGAATAGCTTTGCGGAGCGTGAACATTCTGAAGTATTTGAACAAGGCGATAAAACCTTATTACCAGAATTTATAGATTTAGCCGAAGTTGGCATTACAAAAAAAATAGAAGGAGGTAATTCCATTTATGCTACAGCTTATTTTAGACATGTAGATAACGTAATTAATCGTGTAAACACTTTAGCATATGAAGATTCAGGAGAAGTTATTGATAGCATAATAAACCGTGTATACTCTAACGTAGGGAAAAGTAACGCTATTGGATTAGAGTTTGGAGCAACACTTAAACCAACAAAAAACTGGACTAATAATATTGGCGTAAACATTTATAATTATGCTATTGATGGTGTACTAAATTTTAACCACAGAGATGGCGTTGAGCGAACTTACAATATAGATAGCAAATCGACTATTTACTCTTTAAATTTAAACTCTACCTATTCCTTTTGGGATAATGCCTCAGTACAGTTTACCTTCAATTATCTATCTGATAGAAATACCGCTATGGGCGAAGATTCAAGATTTTACTCACCAAATCTAACGTTCAAAAAAACATTTATGGACAACCGTTTATCGGCGACCTTACAATGGCAGAATATAGACATGGGAATACTTAACACTAACGAACAACGTATAACCACCTCTAGGCCTAATCAATTTTACACAACTACCAATTATGTTTACGAAGTCGATATGGTTACTTTAAACCTATCTTACACATTTAATACGGTAAAAAATAAATCTAAATTTATAGATAGTGAATTTGGTAAGCGCGAATTTTAAAGAATACATACTATTATAAAGCAAAAAAGAGCCACAATTTCTTGTTAGCCCTCTTTTATTGATTAATAGCATTTATTAGACACTACTGTTTTTAGAAAGTCACACTTTTTTTTTATTAAATTGACATTTAATGTTAGATGCTCGATCGTAGTAATAATTATTCATGGTTTTAAGTTTTAAAAAACAAAGACCAGCATTATTCTTAGCTACAAATAACACACGCATTATCAAACCATAACGCTTCAAATAAAATAGATAGAGATTCAGATTAAGCCATAAAGACTTATTTTAATTTCAACATAACCCAGCATGAAAAAAAATATATTGAGCGACTTTTAATTTAAAAAAAAGATAAAGTTTTGACTTGAAAATTAAATAGTTAAACAATTCACTTAAAACACCGCTAAAATGTTTGAATATATCGCTAAAAAACACTTAATTGCATGTTAAGCAACTACAATTCTTACGACACAAGCAACAAGAAGCATTATGAAGCACGTATTTTAAATGAAATTCAAATCATTAAACATTAATTTACTTTTAACTAGAACACCATACAAGGAACTCAGTAAAGCAGACCAACTTACTTTTATAACTTACAGCATTGGCCTTTTAACAGGTCTTTTAATTTACATATTGAATGCTATCCTGCACTACGAAACGCCTAAAAGTGTTGCTATATTTGTGGTTGGCTTATTCTTTATAGCCGCTCAATTATACTTCAATTTTAAAAAGCAATTTTTATCAAGCGTTATATTTATTACCTGTGCAAGCGCCACAACCCTCTACTTGTGTTATAATGTAGGACTAACAACATCCTATTTTATGTATAGTTATGTGTTACTATGCGCCATCCCATTTTTAAATAAAAGAAATAAAAACTACTTACAAAACAGTATTATACTAGCCTTAATCGTTTTATTATTTACTATTTTAATTATTGTTTTTTCACCACAATACAACACCGAAAATTTAGCCGTAGAACATGCTAATAATAAACTTTTTACAAACTCTATTTTAAGCTTTACTCTATTTATAATTTTTTCATTTATTTTGGTAGTAGTGTCTTCCAATGTCATTTTAGCTTTAATTAAGGCTAAAAAAAATGCAGAAATTCAAATGGATAAAAAAACTCGTGTCCTATCTAATTTAGGCCATGAATTACGAACCCAGTTAAGTAGCGTTCATGGTATAACACAATTAATACTAGATCAAAATAAAAAAAACGAGCTGGACGCTGATACGTTTTCAGAACATACCGAAACCCTAGAGCTTAGCAGTAAACAAATGCTTTTCTTGGTAAATGATATTTTAGACATTCATAAAATTGAGTCTGGAAACTTCACGCTAAATAGCAAACCTGAAAATTTAAATAATCTACTTAATAAAGTTGTAACCCCATTTAAAAATAAAGCCTTAGAAAAAAAATTAGTTTTCGAATTTTCAATCGATCCTGTATTAAAAAACTTTTATGTGAATACAGATGCATCAAGGCTTACCCAAGTACTTCAAAACCTAATTTCTAATGCCATTAAATACACCGATAAAGGTTACGTGAAATTCTCTGCAAAAATAGAGTTGCAAACCATAGATTTTGCTGCCGTACAATTTTCTGTTAAAGATTCTGGTATTGGCATAGCTAAAGAAAATCTTAGAAAGGTATTCCATAGTTTTCATCAAATTCGAGATAAAAACTCTTTAAATATTGGTGGCACAGGCTTAGGTTTGGCCATTTCGAAAACAATAATTGAGAAAATGAATTCTCAAATAAACGTTATTAGTTCACCAAAAGAAGGCAGTGATTTTTATTTTGTTTTAAAACTGAATAAAGTCCTGGCTTTAAATGAAACTGAAAATCAAATTAGCAATACCCAAATAACAACTTCTATTCTTAAAGGAAAAAAAATACTTATTGCTGAAGACAATAAAATTAGCATGCTCTATGCCTCTAAGTTATTAGAAAATAATGGAGCTAAAGTTCTTAAAGCGTACAATGGAATAGAAGCTGTGCAGATTGCTAAAGAGCACCCTGACTTATCCATTATACTTATGGATTTAGAAATGCCAGGAATGAATGGGTTTACAGCCGTAAAACATATTAAAAAATTGGATGAAAAATTTAAAATCATTGCGTTTACGGCAAATATTCCAGACGACAACTTAATAGAAAAAATCAATGCCCTAAATTTTGATGGTATACTAGCAAAACCATTTAAAAACGAAGACATGTTTTTAATTTTACATGAGCATCTCTCTAAATGAAAATAATTTTAAAACATACCAATAACTCGCATAATAAAGAGGAAAAATATATAGATGTTTTTACGTTTGCTATCCACATTTTAGCCATAGTTTTGGCTTTAGTTAACTTGGTGTTCAACTACTACCTGGAGCTTACAGCTTCTATATTTTTTGATACCTTCATAATAATATGCGTTACTTTATCCATAGTCATCTACTTTAAATATAAAAAATACGCACTAGGCGCTTATATTTCAATTTTAGGATTAGCCCTTGGCATTTCTGCTGCTTTGTATTTTGAAGGCCGTTTGTCTTTTAATTTTCTATATTATTTTGCCATTATACTCTCGGTACCATTTTTAATAAAACGGAATAAAAACTTCACAAAGCACAATTATATTTTATTTATACTAGTAACCACAATTGCTGGCATTACTATATTAATGACACCAACATATCCAATATACCAAAATTTAGGACCAGATGGTATCTACACCAAAATGATTATGAACTCTATAATTAGTGTAGTAACTGCAGCAATGTTTATGGTGTTTTCAGTTTATGTAGGTCGAAATTATTTCACTTCGTTTTTAATAGATAAAAAAATTGCCGAAAGGGAAAAAGACAAACGTATAGTTGCACTAACAAGTTTAGGACACGAATTAAGAACTCAAATAACTAGTATTAATGGTATTACACAGCTTATAACCGAACAAAAAAACGAAGCCAAACCTAATAAGGAATTAATCGATCAATACGCTACCATCTTAAATACCTGTAACGAGCAGATGCTTAATTTGGTTAACGATGTTTTAGATATCCATAAAATTGAATCTGGCAAATTCGAACTTCTAGAAAAACCCGAAAACCTAAACCTTATTTTAAACAATATATCTAATCAATTTAAGCCATTAGCTGAAAAGAAAGGGATTACTTTTAAAAAGGAAATAGACAATAATATTGTCAATATTAATTTAATTTTCGATGAATTAAGACTTGCTCAAATATTAAAAAACCTACTAAGTAATGCAATTAAATATACAGAGAAAGGAACCGTTAAATTAAGAGCACATATTACCAACGAAACAGAAACAGAAGCCTCTATTTTGTTTAAAGTTGAAGACACCGGAATTGGTGTTTTAAAAGAAAATTATTCGAAAATATTTGAAAGCTTTCAACAAATAAAAAGTGAAACAACCGATATTTATGGCGGTACAGGTTTGGGCTTATCCTTAACCAAAACTATTTTAAGAAAAATGCAATCCTTCATCAAAATTGAAAACAATGGAGATCAAGGTAGTATTTTTTCGTTTCAAATAAACTTCAATAAAATCTCTGAAGAAAACACAGCACAAAACATCGAATTAATATTAAGCGACAAAAACTGTTTACTGCAAAAAAATATTTTAATAGCAGACGATAATAAAGTTACCCTACTATACGCAAATACCTTACTAAAAACTTATAGAGCAAACACCTTTTTAGCTAACAACGGTCTTGAAGCCATAGCACAAGCAAAAAAGCATAACAACCTAGATATTGTTCTTTTAGATTTAGAAATGCCCGAACTAAACGGCTTAGAAGCCATTGGCAAATTAAAATTACTAAATCCAGAATTAACTATTATTGCTTTCACAGCTAACATGCCTAGTGAAGAATTAATTATTAAACTTAAGGCACATGGATTCGATGATTTTATTACTAAACCCTTTAAAAAGGAAGAGCTAATTAAAACCGTTTACGTAAACTGTCAAGCCTAACACAAGCATCTTTTAATTTAAAAACCTCCTTAAAACAAAAAAGCACCCCATTTTCTTCACAGAAAAAAGGCAGGAACTGCAAAACTCATCACTTCCAATGTTGTGTTAACATGTTTTCTTTCCTTTTATAAAGATAAAATCCCTATAGTGTGTTTATAATAAAGATAGTCGGAATAGGTAGTTTTAGATTTGAAAGGGGGGAAATCTGATTCCTAAAAAAAATCTAAAAACGAGACACCTTAAAAAGCTCTAAGACAGGTTAATATGAGACAAACAAATCAGATAAAAAACGTCATAACACTTTAATATTTATGTATTTCATCGACCAAATTAATCTTATGTCGACTAATTTGCTTTACTTGCATGGTATAATATTAAAGCAAAAAATGAAAAATTTTTTAATCCCCTTTCTATCGATTTTATTCATGACATCATCTTATGGGCAAATTACTTTTACCAAGACACCATTAAACATGCAGTTAATAAGTAGGGACCTCGCCACTAACACAGGTGAAATAACTATTGAAGGTAGCGTAAATAACAATGGATCAAATTACCAAAGTATTGAAGTTGAAATCCTTAGAGATAATGTTCTTATCAATACTATATCAAATAACTTAACCTATGTTTCCGATATTGCGAGTTTTAACTTCAATTTTTCTATTACTGCAGAATTAGCTAATTATTCTATAAGAATTTATGGTAAAAATAACGATGTAAAGACTCTTGAAAAAGAGATTGTTGATATTGTCTCGGGTGATGTTTACATTATACAAGGTCAATCAAATGCAGAAGCGAGACAATTTAATGGAAACGCGGACATATATCAAAATAATTTTATCCGTGTTTACGGAGGAGGTTTTTTTGATTCTTCGACACCTTTAGAATGGTATCTAGGACAAGGCAATGGAACTGGTTATACAGCAGGTAATGTTGGACAATGGGGTCTAAAATTGGCCAATTCTATTGTAAACTCTACAAACATACCAGTTGCTATTTTCAATGGAGCTAATAATGGGATATCACTTAGTTTTTTCTTAGCACCAAATGACTATATGAAATCAGTAAATTCGAATTACGGCAGGCTATATTACAGACTTAATCACTCAGGTTTAAAAAATAATGTAAGAGCCATATTATGGTCTCAGGGAGAGAGCGATGCCGTCTCTTCTGGCACTGCTTCCTTATATAAAGATAAATTCCTTCAGCTAAAAAATTCATGGTTAACGGACTATCCCAACGTAGAGCAAATTTATATCTTTCAGACGAAGAATTCATGTGATATGCCTATAGAAGGTTTAATGATAATTAAAGAAACGCAAAGACAATTGGCTGATGAAAATTCTAATATAACAATTATTCCTACAGCGGCAATGACGCATCATTCAGATAATTGTCATTTCCCTCTTGTAAACGGTTATGAAATGTTTAGTGATAGAATATACCCGCTAATTAATCGAGATTTATATGGAGTAGCTACTTCTTTAGATATAGATTCACCAATGATTACGAAGGCTAGCTTGAGCAATGAAACTACATTAATGCTTGAAACAAATTCTACAACTGATTTAGAGATTGCAACCATAGCAGAAAACTTTGAGTTCTCTGCAAATATTCCGACGACAATAACTAACATAAATGTTCTTGACAACAAAATCATATTATCCCTTTCTAATTATCCTGGATTAGATGATCTGAAAATTTCATATTTAGCACAAGGTCAAGGTTTATCTGGAAATTTTATTACTAATGCGAATGGTTTGGAGTTAATTTGCTTTTATCAATTTCCAGTAGAATCATCAACACTATCATTAGAAAATATTTCGAATTTTAATAAAAATATAAAACTCTACCCTAACCCAACCTCTCAATTTATTTTGATTTCTGGAATTGAAAACGAAGAAAACTATATAATATATAATACTTTAGGTATTGAAATGATAAAAGGAATAATTAGCGATAATGAGAAAATTGAAATCAAAAACTTTCCAAACGGATTTTACTTTTTAAAATTCAACAACGGAAATACACTTAAATTTATTAAAGAATAAAATAACTAAATAACATTCGCTAACAAAGAACTGAATTAGAAAAACAAGCTACCAACAACTTCCATTGGTACATTATTGAACAACAACACTGTACTTGCAAATGTCTTTCTAGCATATGGTTAAATACATATCCTTAATCTCTTTAGCTTTATACATCATGAGTGGGTCTTTATCTAAATAATCTTCAGAAACAGCATGTCTAAAGACCTTTCTGAACCTCTGAATAGCCTTATTTAATAATACCGTCCCTTTTTAACCCCCCAAAACAAAAAAGCATCCCCATCTTCTTCACAGAAAAAAGGAAAAGTTTTTAATTGAAATAACTTATAGTTTTTGTTAAGGTTAACCTAATTTTCTAAAAACCATCTGAACCTCACCTTTTTAAAGTAAAATGTCCTTTAAATATTCTACCATCATTTAGTCTAACACTAAACCAATAATCCCCATTAGCCAGCATGACTCCTTTAAAAACCCCATCCCACCCTTTAGAAGATGCTGATAATTCTTTTAGCAGTTTACCATAACGATTATAAATATAAATTTCAGATTCTAAATAATTAGTAATTCCTTTAATTTGCCAATAGTCATTTACTCCATCGCCATTAGGTGTAAAATAATTTGGATAATCTATTATCGTAACTTGTTTTTCATCTTCTCCACATCCCGATGTATCTCTAACAGAAACGTTATATACACCACCCAGTAAACCATCAAAATAATTACTGTTTTGAAAATTAACGCCATCAATAGAATATTCAAAATCCCCATCTCCTGACGCATTAATTTTTATATAATTATCATCCGTTAATTCTTGATAATCAACATTTACAATTGTTGGTAAAACCGAACGTACTAATTCAAACTTAAAACTGTTTTCACAAGTTTTTCCATTCTTATACTCGGTTACTGTAAGCTCATAATCTCCGTCTTTTGTCAATATAGCTTCATTACTGTTAGAAATTAAACTTCCATCTTCGAACGTCCATTCCCAAGCATCAAAACTCGCATTTATCAATAATGGTAAATTAGGCTCTAAATTGCATAAAAAGTAAGTATCTTGAATATCAACTTGAGGTAATTCGTCAATTATAAGATTAAAACTAGTTTCTGAAACACAAAGAACATTTGTCGCATTTTCAACTTTAACATGAATGGTTTGTAACCAAGAATCTGTATTTTGAAAACTAGAATTAATATAATTTGTTATTTCATTCCCTGCAGTATCAAAATAATACACATTTAAACCTGTTTGACTTCCTATTATTTCATTTTCTAAAAAGCTTAAATCAAAAGTTGAGATTCCATTACCTTCATCACAAGAAAAAATGTCCCGCGGTATATTTATTTGTGGTTTAATTGATGTTTTTAAAACCAATGGAGTTTCCGCATAACATGAAGTCATTGGATTAGTGACTCTAACCGTTATTATTTCTTCATTAGCAATACTATTTGAATACGGATTTGACAATGAGTTTGATAAAAAACGCCCCTTACTATCATAGTAACCAACTTCCAATCCTGTTTGACCTCCTAAAATTATACTTTCTACATTTAAAATATCGAAATACTCTGAGATTCCATCGCCATTATCATCGCAACCAATGATTTCATCCAATGTATTAGCTATTGGAAGGGGATTAATAATTAAATTAAATGTGGTTTCTATAAAGCAATTCGTAGTTAGATTGGTTATTCTAGCAGTAATAGTTTCTTTATTTTGAATCCTATTGGAAATGGTTTTTAACAGACTAGGCACTTGTTGACCATCTTCATAAAAATATTCTACTAACAAACCAGGTTGAGACCCTACCAAATTGGTTTCAACATGGCCAATATCAAATTTAGTAAAGCCATCATAATCATTATCACAAGAGTAAATATCTCCAATAGGGTTAATTTCTGGTAATTGATTTACAATAAGATTAAAAGATGTTTCTGCGTAACATTCTAAATTGTTACCATTTGCAACTCTAACAGTAATTGTCTCTAAATTTGCGGTAGAATTAGCCATAGGATTAGGTAATGGACTAGGCAACTTATTTCCCTCGCTATCAAAATAACTTACAATCATTCCTGTTTGACCTCCTAAAACTTGAGATTCAATTTTTGATGTATCAATATTTGATGAGACTCCTGTAGAATAAAAGTCTTCGCAAACTTCTATGTTTTTAATTGGAAAAACTGTAAGGTCTGCATAAATTTCTATTTGTGTAGTTTCTGTATTAGTATATGTACCACGTGTTGCGGTAACACTAACTTTATATGTTCCAGGACTTGTAAACACATGGGAAGGTTCAAAACTTGTTGAAGTATTATCTTTTCCTGATGCGGGGTCATCAAAATCCCAGACTATTGAATCTACAGCATCCCTTAATTTAAATTCTGTAAAATCTGCAAAACAGGTGTTTTCTAAATCAAAAGGAAAATCCTTTATTGGTCTAATTTCTCCTTCCACATTAATATAAAAATGCGCCGGCCTCCTTCCTCCTGAACCAAAATCAATTGATTTTTTATAAGGATTATCATACAAACACCCTTTATACCAAGAAAAATCATTACCCGTATCTGTTCCCGCAATTTGAATAGCATTATAGCCTATGTTTGGGCCATCAACTTTCTTTACTTCAACTAAAATGCGTTCAACTCCCGCAGGAATTACTAAAGGGTTTACAAAATTAACAGTTACTATTTCTGGGTAAAAAGATGGAACATAAGGAAAATATTCTTGTTGGCTACTTCCAATCAAATTAGACTCTAAAAAAGTATTTGGGAAATTTGAACCTATACTATAAATGTTAAACTGCATAATAGCTCTCTCCCCACCTACAGACCACCAAACTCCTATGTTTCCGGTGTTAACTACAAATTCATCTTCTAAAGTAATTCCAAAATCAGACAGTGTAAATGCTCTAGCCCAATACTCAGGCTCATTGCAAGAACCTACATATGGATTTCTTAATTTATCATCTGTATTATGACTTAATTTTACTTGCCCATAGAGGTTAAAACTCAAAAGAATAAATAAACAAAAGAAGAATCTCAAGGGAAATTTAATTATAGTTAAATTCAAATTTCCAACAATATAGAAATTAAAATAGTATATATTTTTACAACATTCAAAGTTTTAGCCAAATTGTATGCTTTTTACTTTAAAAGCTTATAAACATTATCGTAAAACTGAGTACCCCAAAAACAAAAAAGCATCCCCATCTTCTTCACAGAAAAAAGGAAAGCTTTCCATTGGAATACCAAATTGCTTCGGTATAACTACATCACGCTTTTGGCGTGATCAACACAACGTCGTTATAATTACCAAAAAAAGCCCTAATTTCTCAGAGCTTTCTTTTTGCAATTTTTGCGGTCTGGACGGGACTCGAACCCGCGACCTTCGCCGTGACAGGGCGACATTCTAACCAACTGAACTACCAGACCGTTGCATTATTGCGAGTGCAAAGATAACCGCCTTTTTCAATTCCCCAAACCTTTTTTAAACTTTTTTTAAAAAAATTTTAAAAAAAATCTTTTCTCCTTTTTAAAAATATGGGTTATCGAAATTTTTGGCGCTCTACCAGGTACGTTGTGAGGATGTTATTAAAATTCTCATTAATATCGGCCTCAACATACTTTATTTTGTATTGTGCGCATTTTAATTTTAAAGCTTCAAAATAAGCACTAACTGCTTTAGTATAACTTTCTTTTATAGAATCGGCATACAAATTTATATACGCTCCGGTTTCAACATCTATAAAACGCTTAGGTTTATTATCAAAATCGAAATTAAGCTCGTTTTGCTTATCAAACACATGAAAAAGCACTACTTCATGCTTATTATACTTTAAGTGCCTTAAAGCTTCGAATAATCGCACGTCGTCTTCCGTGGTTTGAAACATGTCTGTAAATAAAAAAACCATGGAGCGTCTATGAATCTTTTCTGCAATTTCATGCAAATACTTATACGTTTCGGTTTGTTTATTTAACGGCTTAGACACTACTGCCTCACTTAAATGGCTTAAAAGCATTTGATGGTGGCGTTCACTACCCTTTTCTGGCGCATAATAATCATAGTTATCGCTATAAATACTTAAACCAACAGCATCGCGTTGCTTTTTTAAAATTTGCATTAAAGAAGCCGCCGCCAAAGCCGAAAAACTAATTTTATTTAAACTATTTATAGAAAACGTATCCAGCTTAGGGTAATGCATCGAGCTACTATTATCTAAAATAATATGACAACGCAAATTAGTTTCATCATCATAACGCTTAGTATACAGCTTATCTGTTTTAGCAAATAACTTCCAATCTATATGGCGCGTACTTTCACCTTGATTATAAATTTTATGCTCTGCAAACTCCGCCGAAAATCCATGAAACGGACTTTTATGCATACCAGAAATAAAACCTTCAACCACCTGTTTTGCAAGTAGCTCAAGATTTCTAAAACCTTCTGCTTTATTAAGTTCGTTTTGTAAGTTCATTTTGTAAAACGTAAAACCTTTTCGTTTGTAGAATCAAGAAAAAAGAATACATATAAAATGTATCCCTATTCTCTTTTCTATATTTTATTTTCTAAAAAATTAGATAATTCCATCAACAATACCATAAGCCACAGACTCCTCTGCACCCATCCAATGGTCGCGGTTAAAATCTTTAATTACCTTATCGTAATCTTGTCCGCAATTATCGGCTAAAATCTTAGCACTTAATTCTTTGGTTTTTATAATTTCTTGGGCCGTAATTTCAATATCACTAGCTTGTCCGCGAGCGCCTCCACTAGGTTGATGAATCATTACACGCGCATGAGGTTGTATAAAACGTTTTCCTTTGGTACCAACCGACAATAAAATAGATCCCATAGAAGCTGCCAACCCAGTACAAATTGTAGACACATCGCTATTTAAAGATTTTATACAATCGTACATAGCAAAACCAGAAGTTACATATCCACCTGGGCTATTAATGTACAACTGGATATCCTTAGTCTCTAAGGCATCCAAATAAAGCAATCTGTCAATTACATGTTTAGCAGATTTATCGTCCACCTGACCCCACAAAAACACTTTGCGCTCCTCAATCAATTTGCTATCAATAGCATCTTGTACTTTTATAGTTTTACTCATAATTCTTTTTTAATTTGCATCTAAAATAAAAAAAAGGTTCACCATTACGGCAAACCTTTTTAAGTTTCTTTTTATTTATCTACTACAAAAGACCTTCAATGGCATCTGTATATGCTTTTTTAGGAGCAACACCAACTTGACGACCAACAACCTCACCGTTTTGAAACACTAAAACTGTAGGTATGTTACGCACACCATATTTAGCAGCAAACTCTTGGTTAGCATCAACATCTACCTTACCAACAACAGCTTTACCTTCATATTCTTCGCTAATTTGCTCAATAATAGGTCCAACCATTCTACAAGGCCCACACCATGCAGCCCAAAAATCAACCAAAACTGGCTTGTCACTCTTTAATACTTCTTCTTCAAATGTCGCATCTGTTATTTCTAATGCCATAATATTTATATTTTAATATGTTTTTAATTCGTTTTAATAACACAAATTTAGTCAAAAAATAAACGAAAGCTTACAAACCTACAATTTGTTTTACCTATAACGCTATTGGCTAGCTTTATTTAATTTTATTGGGCGCATCCCAAGGGTCGGGCTTTCACTACTCGCACCTCCTACGTCGGGCGCTCAAACATGCCGTTCAATCCCTTGCGCAGGTGCAAAAATTCAAATTACAATTTTAACTTAGTATCAAAAAAAAATAGATCATTTAAAGCATTAATAAAAACCGTTAATTCAACTTAAACTTCACATCTTGAGCCTCTAATTCACTAATCAACTCCTGACAAACTTTCACTTTTTGTCGTCTGCTAGACATATTTAGCTTTATTTTTTCTCTCATATCGTACACCAAAAAGTTTAACGCTTGATTTCCAGGGTGCATGTTTATTAATTCTTTTAAGGCCGTTATTTTTTGCTCATCAAGCTCTTTAATATTCAACTGTATAGATAACTTTTTAGCATAATTTTCCATCACGTCATGCAGCAACTGGAAACTATTAAATTGCAATCTAGGATCACTTCTCTTACCCGTATCCTTATTTACCCAACCTTCGCGAATAAAGGATTTAACAAACACAAAACTATTCTGTAATAAAAAATGTCTAAATTTTAAATACTCCTCGCCAAAAATTCTAAACTCAAAACTATCGGTATAATCTTCAATAGTAAACATAGCCCATCCTTTTCCCTGCTTGCTTACACGATGTTGCACATCGGTAACTACACCACCAAAAACCAACTCTCTATTTACGTAAGGCTCCAAAGTATTAAACATACCTACGGTACCATTACAAAAGGTTTTCATTTCCGTTTTAAAATCGTCCAACGGATGTCCAGAAATATAAACCCCAACAACCTCGCGCTCTTTACTAAGTTTCTCCATGGTTCCCCATTCCTCGCAAGGTGGCACTTCGGGTTCTGCAAATTGTACATTACTTTGCTCACCAAACATATCTATCTGTGCAGAATTTTCGTTCTCTTTATACTTTTGGGCAAATTTTATAGCCTTTTCTAAAAAGGTAATACCATCGCCATCATCATGAAAATACTGCGCACGATGCACATCACTTAAACCATCAAAACCACCTGCCAAAGCAAGGTTTTCAAAAGCTCTTTTATTGGCTGCCCTTAAATCTATTCGTTTCGCAAAATCAAATATTGATTTATAAGGACCGTCTTCTTCTCTGTTTTCAACAATCGTCATTACCGCACCATGTCCAACACCTTTTATGGCGCCCATACCAAAACGAACGGCATAATCTTTATTTACCGAAAACTTGTAAAACGATTCGTTTACATCTGGCCCTAAAACATCCAGTTTCATACGTTTACACTCTTCCATAAAAAATGTAACCTGCTTAATATCGTTCATGTTATTCGATAATACCGCAGCCATATATTCCGCTGGATAATGCGCTTTTAAATAAGCCGTTTGGTAAGCAATCCACGCATAACATGTGGAGTGCGATTTGTTAAAGGCGTAACTAGCAAAGGCTTCCCAATCTTTCCAAACTTTCTCCAGAATTTTAGCATCATGCCCTTTGGCACTAGCCTGCTCGATAAATTTAGGTTTCATTTTATCAAGTACGGCAATTTGCTTTTTACCCATCGCCTTACGCAGTACATCGGCTTCACCTTTTGTAAAATCTGCTAAACTTTGCGACAGTAACATTACCTGCTCTTGATATACCGTAATACCATAAGTCTCCTTTAGGTACTCCTCCATGGCTGGTAAATCGTATTCTATATCTTCATCGCCATGTTTTCTTCTAACAAAACTTGGAATATACTCCATTGGCCCTGGTCTATACAAGGCATTCATGGCAATTAAATCTTCAAAAACCGTAGGCTTTAAATCGCGAAGGTGTTTCTGCATCCCAGGAGATTCATACTGGAACACCCCAACAGTTTCTCCTCTTTGGAACAGCTCATAAGTTTTTTCATCGTCCAACGGAAATGTTTCCGGATCGAGTAAAATATCGTGTTTAGCTTTTACAATTTTAACGGTATCTTTAATTAAGGTTAGCGTTTTTAACCCTAAGAAATCCATTTTCAATAATCCCGCATCTTCCACTACCGAGTTATCAAACTGGGTAACATACAAATCGGAATCTTTTGCTAAAGAAACCGGTACGAATTTAGTAATATCATCGGGTGTAATAATAACACCACAGGCATGAATTCCCGTATTTCTTACCGAACCTTCTAGTGTTCTTGCAAGGTTTAAAGTTTCAGCTTGTAAATCGCTTCCGTCGGCAATATTTAGAAGTTCGTTGATTTTTTCTAAATCTTCGGCTCTAAATTTTTTTCCAAGTTCCTTTTCAGAAAGACCAAAAATCTTCCCTAGTTTAGACATATTCGGGATTAATTTTGCAATCCTATCTGCATCAAACAAAGGTAAATCTAACACACGTGCGGTATCACGAATAGACGATTTTGCAGCCATGGTACCATAGGTAATAATTTGTGCTACCTGATTACTACCGTATTTATCAATAACGTAATCCATAACACGACTTCGACCTTCATCATCAAAATCAATATCAATATCGGGCATACTTACACGATCCGGATTCAAGAAACGCTCAAAAAGTAAATCGTACTTTAAAGGATCTATATTGGTAATCCACAAACAATAAGCCGCCACCGATCCTGCCGCCGAACCACGCCCTGGCCCCACCGAAACATCCATTTTTCTAGCTTCGCGAATAAAATCTTCAACAATTAAGAAATAACCCGGATAACCAGTGTTTTCAATAACGCTTAACTCAAAATCTAAACGCTCAACAACTTCTTCTGATAGTTCTTCACCGTATCGTTTTTTGGCACCTTGATAAACCAAATGTCTTAAAAAAGCATTCTCTCCACGTTTTCCACCATCAACAGCATCATCTTCATGTCTAAATTCAGCAGGAATATCGAAGGCTGGCAATAATACATCACGCGCTAACTGGTAGGCTTCAATTTTATCGACTACCTCTTGCACATTACTAATCGCTTCAGGAATATCCTTAAACAATTCCTTCATAGCATCAGGCGATTTAAAATAATACTCCTGATTTGGCAAACCATAGCGGTAACCACGTCCGCGTCCAATTGGCGTCGCCTGTTTTTCACCATCTTTTACACATAATAAAATATCATGCGCATTAGCATCTTCTTGGTTTTGGTAGTAGGTATTATTGGATGCTATAAGTTTAACATCATGTTTTTTAGCAAGTTTTATTAAGGTTGGGTTTACACGATCTTCATCATCTTGATTATGGCGCATAAGCTCCATGTATAAATCATCGCCAAATTCCTCTTTCCACCAAATAAGCGCCTCTTCCGCTTGGTTTTCACCAACATTTAAAACCTTACTAGGCACCTCACCATAAAGGTTTCCCGTTAGTACAATAATATCTTCTTTATACTCCTGTATTAACTTTTTATCAATTCTTGGCAAATAGTAAAACCCGTTAACAAAGGCATGCGATGATAATTTGGCTAGGTTATGGTACCCATTTTTATTTTTAGCTAACAATACAATTTGATAGCCGTTATCTTTTCTGGATTTATCTAAGTGATTTTCGCAAACAAAAAACTCGCAACCAATAATTGGTTTTATAGTTTTTACATCGGTAGATTCGCCATTTTCTTCTGCTTCAGCAATTTTAGCTTCGGCCGCTTTATTATGCTTATTTACAGCATTTATAAAGTGAAAAGCCCCCATCATGTTAGCATGATCGGTTAATGCCACAGATGGCATGTTGTATTTGGCTGCCGCCGCAACAATATCGGCAACACCCATAGTAGATTGTAATACCGAAAATTGCGAATGATTATGTAAGTGTACAAAATCAACACCAGCTAAATCGGAAACATTTTTATTAATTTCCTCCGAGGAAATATCAACCTCTTGCGCCTTTTTTAAACGTGCATTAATTTTTGCACTTTCCTTTTTAAGATTGATGTGCTTTAAACCAATAAGCTGAATGGTATTGGGATTTTCCTTTTTGAAATCCTCAAAATATTCAGGTTCCACATCTAGCTGTTCTTTGGTGTATTCGCCTAAACGAATTAACTCTAAAAAACAACGTGTTGTAGCTTCCACGTCTGCAGTCGCGTTGTGCGCTTCAGAAAAAGGTACTTGAAATAAAAACTCGTGTAACTCTGTTAATGTAGGGAGTTTAAATTTTCCGTAACGCCCACCAGGAATCTCACATAAATTTGCTGTATGTTCGGTACAGGTATCCAAAACAGGTAATTCCTGTAAAGGATTATCAACGGCACCACGAACAAATTCGGCACCCATAATATTTAAATCGAACTTAACGTTTTGCCCTACTACAAATTTTGTTTTTGCTAAAACGGTATTAAATTTTTCTAAAACCTCTGTTAAAGGCACACCTTGCTCTTGTGCTAACTCAGTAGAAATACCATGAATTTTCTCTGCATCATAGGGGATATTGAAACCTTCTGGTTTAACCAAATAGTCCTGACTTTCAATACAGTTACCCATACCATCATGCAGTTGCCATGCAATTTGAATACACCTTGGCCAATTATCTGTATCTGTAATTGGTGCATCCCAACGTTTTGGTAATCCGGTAGTTTCGGTATCGAAAATTAAATACATAAAAACATGTTTATTTATTGATGTGTGTATTCGTTTAGAGCGAAAAACGAAGTGTATAAAAATACATAGAATTTACACTACCATAAAGTGAATTTTTAAAGAGTTGTAAACAAAAAAAAGCGGAACCCCATGGATTCCACTCTTTACTAACCAAACTAACTAACTTTTATGACGCTAACTCTTCATGTACTTTTTCTAAATTAATTGCTGCCTGAATTTCGTTTCGTTGTTTAAATAACATCGAATCGATGGTTGGTGGTAAGGTTTTATCTTTTAAAATCTCATCGTATTCCTCAAGACTTGCTTTCTCGCCTCTTATAGCTTCCTGCAAAATAGCTTCTTCATCATTTGAAGAAAATAGCGATTTTAAACTCATCCAGTTTCTGTGCATAGCACCTTTAAAACTTCCTGAATCTTCCGGAATTTGTCCATATCTTAAAATTTCTGTCCTTAAGTTTTTGGCAAATTCACTGCGCTCAGTAGCCCTACGTTTAAAAAATATTTTTAAAGTTGGACTTTCTACGTTTTCAGCAGCATTAAGATACCCTTTTTCGGCATCATAATTTTTTACTAATAATTCATTTAATTTATTTGAAATTTCTTCTGTGTACTTCATAATATCATTTTCATTTTTAAATTTCATGTGTTTCATTTGTTATTAAAGAACTCTTAAATCCTTTGGTGATTAATAAAATTATTAAACACAAATAAATAATTTCATTAGCCATTTTAATCTTTTGTTTTAAGATGCATATTAATGACATCGTTTACTCAAATATACATCTCAACAAGCCTTTTGTCAAGCGATTTAACAAGCTTTGTGATGGATTTAAGAATCATTAACATTAAAGTACTAGATTTAACATAATTTATTATAATTTAGAAGCTTAAATTTTAACGTTATGAACCCTAAACATTTGGTTATACTGATACTACCACTAATTTTATTAAACTGTAAAGAAGAAAACATACCACTTTACGTTGGCACCTATACATCGGGTGATAGCGAAGGGATTTATAAGTTTGATTTTAATAAGGAAACAGGAGAGCTTTCCAATAGACATTTAGCAGTTGCCACAGAAAACCCATCATTTATTACCTATTCGCCCAACAAAAAAGTTATATATGCTGTTGGCGAAGGACAATCTAGCGCTGTTACAGCTTTTAAACGTAATACGGATGGCAGTTTATCATTTATAAATTCTGAAAGTAGCCAAGGAAAAGGTCCATGCCATGTAAACGTTAATGAGTTGGGTAATAAAGCTGTGGTTTCAAATTATGGTGGCGGCACTATTTCTATACATTCTTTAAGTGATAGTGGTAGTATTGAAAAAGCACCTCAAGTTTTCAATCATAATGAAGCGGGCGAAAAACCAGCTCATGCACATTCGGCACAATTTAGAAATGATGATTTATTCGTTTCCGATTTAGGCAGAAATAGACTGTATCACTACAAACTTAATAACGACATCTATAAATTAGAGTCTGAATCTATAGTTAAAATTGAAGGCAATCCAGGACCGAGGCATTTTTCTATAACCAAAGACGGGAACTTCATGTACATTATTAACGAGTATGGCGGTTCTATAACTTCGGTTAAAAAAACAGACTCTGGTTTCGAGCAGATAGACCACGATTCTACTCTTGACGAAAATTATAAAGGCCCAAACAAATGTGCCGATATTCATTTATCAAAAGACGAACGTTTTTTATATGGCTCTAATCGTGGCGAAAACTCGATAGCCGTTTTTAAACGCGATGTTAACACCGGAACTATTAATAAAATTCAAAATATTAGTGTACATGGCGATTGGCCTCGTAATTTCACGATAGATCCTACGGGGAAATTTCTACTTGTAGCCAATAAAAAAAGTAACAATATTGCTATTTTTAATATTGACTCTGCAACAGGTAAACTATCATTTTATCAGGACTTTAAAGCTCCAGAACCAGTTTGTTTATTGTTTTAAAATTCATCGAAAATAAACCGCTGGTAATTAAATATTTATATTATCTTTGCGCCCTCATTAATAACAGAGGTCGAGAACCTCAAATAATTAATTATTATGCCAGTAAAAATTAGATTACAAAGACATGGTAAAAAAGGGAAACCTTTTTACTGGATCGTAGCAGCTGATGCACGTTCAAAAAGAGACGGTAAATACTTAGAGAAATTAGGTATCTACAATCCAAACACAAACCCAGCAACTGTTGAATTAAACGTTGATGGCGCTGTAACATGGTTACAGAATGGTGCACAACCAACTGATACTGCTAAGACTTTATTGTCTTACAAAGGTGCAATGCTTAAAAATCACCTAGCTGGTGGTGTTAGAAAAGGTGCTTTAACTGAAGAGCAAGCAGAAGCTAAATTTACTGCTTGGGTAGAAGCAAAAGAAGCTAAGATTCAAGCGAAAGCTGATGGTTTATCTGATGTAGAAGCTAAAGCGAAAGCTGATGCTCTTGCCGCTGAGAAAGCTGTTAACGAAGCAAGAATTGCTGCAGCTGCTCCTGCTCCTGTTGAGGAAGAAGCAACTGAAGATGCTCCCGCTACTGAAGCAGAAGCTTCAAACGAAGAAGAATAAAAAATATTTTTTTATACTTTTAAACTCCGATAGCAATATCGGAGTTTTTTATTTTCTAAAACTCCTATTAAATTTGATTAAATAATTCCCGTCGTTTAGGGAATCTAATTAACTTTAAAATTATCTTATTAAAATTTCCGCCTTCGCGGAAATGAAAAAATCACTTTCTATGAAAAAAGAAGATTGTTTTTACTTAGGTAAAATTGTAAAAAAGTACAGTTTTAAAGGTGAAGTATTAGCCAAACTAGATACCGACCAACCTGATATTTATGAAAATCTAGACGCTATATTTTTGGAGTTAAGAAATAATCTTGTTCCATTTTTTATTGAAAGTTCTCAATTACATAAATCGGAATTACTACGTATAAAATTTGAAGATGTAGATACCGAAGCTGATGCCGATTCTATTATGAAAAGCGGCTTATACTTACCATTAGATTTACTACCCAAACTTGAGGGTAATAAATTTTACTTCCATGAGGTTATTGGTTTCACTATTTCAGATAAAAACTTTGGAGATGTTGGTATCATTAAAACTATTAACGACTCTACAGCGCAATCACTTTTTGAAATTGACAGAGATGGTATAGAAATTTTAATACCTATGAACGATGAGTTTATAATTAAAGTAGATAGAGATAACAAAACAATCCTTGTTGAAACTCCAGAGGGACTCATAGACCTATATTTATAACAACATTACAACACACAAAAAAAGCAACCCAATGGGTTGCTTTTTTTTATCAATTATATAGAAACTTAATACTATGCAACAAGATTTTTTTCTATAATAATTGCATTTAAAGCTTTTTGAATTTGTGCTTTTTGACGCTCCAATACTGTAATAGTAGAATGCGGTAATTCCTTTTGATTTAACAAATCATCATACTTACTTATGGTCAACTCTTTTAATTTGCAAATCTCTAAATACAAATTAACTTTATCTTCAAATAGAAATAAACGTCTAAAATTCATCCATGTTACATAGAATCCGTTTTCTAATTTCCCATCAAATTTAAGCTCCATTTCGGTATTAAGGTTTTCAATTTCTACCATTAAATCTTTACCAAATTCATTACGCTCAAGCCCACGTTCTTTAAAAAAAGTTTTTAATTCGGTATCTGTAACTGCGTTTAATGCTTCTATATAAATTTTTTCAACCTCGTAATTTAAGGTCAACAAATCGTTTAATCCTTTTAACAATTTTTCAGAGTATTTCATAATATTATAATTTAGTTCTAAATAAGGGTTTATATTTCTAACTCTAAATAGACCGTTAATCGTATTTTCTTTAACATAGTTTAATAAAATTTATAACACTTTAACACATTATTTCATACTATTGCCTAAATTTTTTAAACCTATTATGTCTAAAAAGCCTTTTGTTTTCAAGGAATTTCAAATAAATCATGACCAATGCGCCATGAAAATTGGTACCGATGGCGTTTTATTAGGTGCGTGGACTTCGCTTAACAACCGTCCGTTTTCAATTTTAGATATTGGAGCCGGAACTGGCGTATTAGCTTTAATGCTTGCCCAACGTAGTGATGCCAAAATTATTGATGCTATTGAAATTGACGATAGTGCCTTTGAACAATGCGTTGACAATTTTGAGCAATCACCTTGGGGCGACCGCTTATTTTGTTATCATGCCTCATTAGCCGACTTTACCGAAGAACTAGAAACCGAAGAAGACCGGTACGATATTATTATATGCAACCCGCCTTTCTATTCTGAAGATTACAAAACCGATAATAACCAAAGAGATTTAGCGAGGTTTCAAGATGCTATGCCGTTTAATCACTTACTGGAAAGCGCTTCAAAATTACTATCAGAAATTGGTGTGTTTTCAGTTGTAATTCCTTTTAAAGAATCATCAACTTTTATTCAATTAGCTTCAGAATTCAATTTATTTCCAAATAGAACTTTACACGTAAAAGGAAACCCTATCTCTGAAATTAAACGTGCTTTAATAGAATTTTCTTTCCGCGAAAGCGAAACCACCATTGAGTCCTTAATTATTGAAACCGAGCGACACCAATACACCGAAGCTTATATCAATTTAACTAAAGATTTCTACCTAAAAATGTAACAACATCTAGAAAGATTCTTTAAATTTGAGTTATTATATTGATTTATTAATAAAAATAAAACCCATTTACTAATAATTCTCATTTAAACACTTAAGCATAATGAAACCAGACTTATTCGAAGCTCCTGATTATTATAATTTAGATGAATTATTAACCGAAGAACACAAGTTGGTTAGAGACGCAGCCCGCGAATGGGTAAAACGCGATGTTTCGCCCATTATTGAAGACTATGCCCAAAAGGCAGAGTTCCCAAAGCAAATTATAGAAGGTTTAGCTAATATTGGTGCTTTTGGGCCTTATATACCAATGGAATATGGTGGTGCTGGGTTAGACCAAATTAGTTACGGTTTAATTATGCAAGAAATTGAGCGTGGCGATTCTGGGGTTCGCTCTACAGCATCGGTACAATCATCGTTAGTTATGTATCCTATTTGGAAATATGGTAACGAAGCACAACGCACCAAATATTTACCAAAATTAGCTAGTGGCGAATGGATGGGTTGTTTTGGTTTAACCGAACCAGATCACGGAAGCAACCCTGGAGGTATGGTTACCCATTTTAAAGATAAAGGCGATCACTATTTGCTTAATGGTGCCAAAATGTGGATTAGCAATGCGCCATTTGCACAAGTTGCTGTGGTATGGGCTAAAGATGAAAGCGGACGCATTTATGGTCTTATTGTAGAACGTGGAATGGAAGGTTTTACAACGCCAGAAACACACAATAAATGGTCGTTGCGAGCATCGTCTACTGGCGAGCTTATTTTTGATAATGTAAAAGTACCTAAAGAAAATTTATTACCTAACAAATCTGGTTTAGGCGCGCCGCTTGGTTGTTTAGATTCCGCACGATTTGGTATTGCTTGGGGCGCCATTGGTGCGGCTATGGATTGCTATGACACCGCTTTGCGGTACAGCAAAGAGCGTATGCAGTTTGGTAAACCTATTGGTCAATTTCAATTACAACAAAAAAAGCTAGCCGAAATGATTACCGAAATTACCAAAGCTCAACTCTTAGCCTGGAGACTTGGTGTAATGCGCGAAAATGGTACAGCAACCTCAGCTCAAATATCGATGGCGAAACGCAACAATGTAGATATGGCGTTAAAAATTGCTCGCGATGCCAGACAAATGCTTGGAGGCATGGGTATTAGCGGCGAATATTCTATTATGCGACATATGATGAATCTAGAAAGCGTAGTAACTTACGAGGGTACACACGATATTCATTTGCTAATTACTGGGCTGGATATAACTGGATTAAATGCTTTTAAATAGAAATTAAAAATACATTTGTAGGAGACCTTTAATAAAACCGAGTAAAACATAGTTTCGTATATTTAGTAAAAAAGCGACTATGAAACTTCAAGTATATTTTCTAACTTTTTTAATTACCACTTGTTTAAGCTGCTCTAGCGAACCTATAAATTCGCAAGAACAAACACCCCCAAAAGTTTTACCGCCTATAGAAGTCTCAGAAATTGAAGAAACAGACAATCCCGTAGGACCAGAAACTATAAAATATTTAGCTTTAGGCGATAGTTATACCATAGGCCAAAGTGTTTGCGAAACGTGCAGGTATCCAGAGATTTTAAAACGTGATATTCTAAAAAACCTAGATTCTGTTTATAACTTAGATCTATCCGTAATTGCAACAACAGGTTGGACAACCACCGATTTAATAAACGCCATAACAAACGAAAACCCTAGTTCAGATTTCGATTTAGTAACCCTTTTAATTGGTGTAAACAATCAATATCAAAATATAGTATTTAACGTTTATCAATCTGAATTCCCAAAGCTTGTTAATACCGCTATTGCAAAAGCTAAAAGCAATAAAGAGCACGTAATCGTGGTTTCAATTCCAGATTATGCTTATACACCTTTTGGAAGAGGCAACACCAACATATCTGCCGACTTAGACAGATATAATACATTTGCTAAAAATTATTGCGACAGCAACAACATTACCTATGTTAACATTACAGATATTACTAGACAAGGGTTGGAAAATCCAAATTTAGTAGCTAACGATGGTTTACACCCATCGGAACTCGCTTATTCCATGTTTGTAGAGCGATTACTTCCTGTGGCTATTGAGAAATTAAAATTGGAATAATCTATATAAAACAGTTTCAATAGAAAAGCATTTTGTTTACATTTACTTCATGTTTTCATCCAAGAAAAGATTAGACAATGCTTATAAAAATGCTAAAATCATCGATTTTGATGATGACAGTAAGTTTATTCTATTTAGCGATTGCCACCGAGGTGATAATAGTTTTGCCGACGATTTTGCCAACAACCGAAACATTTACTTTCATGCTTTAAAGCATTATTATACCGAAGGGTTTCAATATTGCGAAATTGGAGATGGCGATGAGCTTTGGGAAAACCTGTCGTTTAAATCTATACTTAATGCGCATAAAAACGTGTATATGCTTATGAAAGAATTTCATAAAAAGGAGCGTTTACACATGATATGGGGCAACCATGATATGGTGTATAGAGATCCTAAATACGTTGAAAAATACCTTTCTACCTATTTTGACCCAAAAGTAGGCGAAGATGTAGAGCTCTTTAAAGATATAAAGTACCACGAAGGCATTATATTAAAACATTGCATGACTGGGCAAGAATTATTTTTAACCCACGGCCACCAAGCCGATTGGTGGAATTTCTTGTTTTGGAAATGGAGCCGTTTTATGGTTCGAGTACTTTGGAAACCACTAAATGTAATGGGTATTGCAGACCCAACAAGTCCTGCAAAAAACTACACCGAACTTATAAAGGTAGAACGTAGAACTAAAAGATGGATTACCGAAAACAATAATGTAATGACTATTGTTGGGCATACACACAGACCTCGCTTTCCGGAGCCTGGAGATATTGCGTTTTTTAATGATGGGAGTTGTGTACACCCAAGAAGCATTACGGGTATTGAAATTGAAAAAGGCAAAATATCACTTATTAAATGGCAAATAGATACTAACGATGATGGCGTCCTGCAAATTGTTAGAGTTTTGCTTGAAGGCCCAAGGAAATTGGCGGATTATAAAACGGCAAAAAATTAAATGCTCCAAAAAAGATATGAAGGCTTTTTAAAAACACCATGTTTATGGCTAGATGAAGCTGTTTATAATTTACAACAATTTGAAGTAAATTCTAAAGTTGATAAATTTGATGTTGAAATTGACGACAATTTACGTCTCGGAAAATATGTTGAGCGCTTTGTGTCGTTTGAAATTGAGCAACAGCCAAATCTTTCTGTTTTAGCTGAAAACATACAAATACAAGATGGTAAAACCACTTTAGGTGAAATTGATTGTTTACTTAAAAGAAATGGAAAGCCTATCCATTTGGAGATTATTTACAAGTTCTATTTGTATGACGCGTCTGTTGGCGATACGGAAATTAAACATTTTATTGGCCCGAACAGAAAGGACTCTTTAATTGAAAAACTTAATAAATTAAAAGAAAAACAACTGCCTCTACTCTATTCTAATGCTTGTAAACCTTATTTAGAGACACTTGAATTAGAGTCTGAAAATATGAGCCAACAGGTTTATTTTAAAGCGCAATTATTTATCCCTTTTAGCAACCTGGATATTAAACTAAAAACACTTAATACGGATTGTATTGCAGGGTTTTATATTAACCAAAATGATTTACATCAATTTGAAGGTTGTAAATTTTATATTCCTTACAAAAAAGATTGGTTATTGTTACCACACACACATGTGAATTGGTTAAATTTTGATTCTTTTATTGCAAAAACTAACGATTATTTTGAGCAAAAATTTTCAGCCTTATGTTGGGTAAAGTTTAATACTGGCGAATTAAAAAAAATGTTTTTGGTTTGGTGGTAATTATTGGGTTTTAACACTTAATTTTTCACCTTTAAAGACCAAGTTGCTCTATCTACAAGGTTATCCATATTAAAATCAAAATTAATTTTATCTCCTACCTTATAATGTCGTTTTTCAGTTCTAAAAAGCATTCTGTCCCAACTGGTTTCACTTAAATCTGGTGCTGTTGAAAGTATATTTTCTTCATCAAAAATGGCATGAAAATAAACAATAAAAGCATTACATTCTCCTTCTTTTACAACTTCTTTTGTGATATTATTAAATGATGTTTGAAGGTCTTCTTGACTTTGCATTATGTTTAAATCGAAATTAACGATAGGCTTTGGGCTACATAGAAAATATTTAAATGCCGAAGTAGTTTGATATAACATACCATTTTTTTGTTTTTTAAATTTACTAGAATCATAATTCTCTTTTAAAAAACTAAAGTCGATACCATGTGTTTTTTGTTCCCAAATTAAAGGCGGTGTATTAATTCCTAATAAAAATGCAGGTTCAACAAAAAAGCTGAATTTTCCTGGTAGAATTAAACCGTTTTCTTTTAAAACTCTATTTTTAAGATCTAGAATATTGGTAATCATATTTTCTTCAAAAAGCAAGGTTCCCATTTGCTCTTGAATAATTACATCTACTTTATCCTGAACTTTAAACTCTCTACTATTTTTATGGACAAATTCTATATTTTCAATTTTATTATAATCTGCAATATCTTTAGCTATATGAATAAAATTAGATTGATCGATAGCATAAATCTTTTTTGGTTTTTGCTTAGCAGCCAAAAAAGATAATATACCTGTACCAGTTCCTAAATCGACAACAACATCTCCTTGTTTTACATATTTACCTAAACCGTCATTATAACTATTGACTCGTTTAGAATCGAATAGCATGCGCTCGTGAGAATAATAATCGGTAAACTCATCTTCATTAATAACATCGTAAATAAGGTTTTTTAAAAACTTATTATTTTTAACATAAAGTAATAATTTTCTGAATATATTAGAAAATAGTTTCATTTAATTTGGTTTTGACTGTGGTTAGCAACTATGTAATATCTAGAAGTAAACATAATTATTAATATGCTATTAATAAACATCATAGAGCCGGCAAATATATAAAAAATACTGAATTTAACATTACATATAAAGTAATGAGCTACATTATTAATATCCTACCGAAAATTAATTGATAATGATCGATATTTTATTTAAAACCAATTATATATATTGAAAACTTAATTTTTTTTTGATGCCATATACAGCAAAAAAAAGATATAGTGAAAAGCCCAACCGCCTGTCCTGATAGGAGACGAAGGATTTGGTAACGCCCCATTAAAAATAATGTTAACTTTTGAGATTTATTTTAAAAGATTCCTATTTGCGCAGAAATTTTAGCTTTCTGGTGCCAACTCTACTTCTAATCCTTCCATTTCTGGAGTTATTTGGATTTGGCAACCTAAACGACTGTTATCTTTAACATCGAAGGCTTCTGATAACATTGCCTCTTCATCGTCTCCCATTTCTGGTAATTTGGTTTTGCTTAACACGTAACATTGGCAAGACGCACACATAGCCATACCGCCGCATACACCAATGGTGCCCTCGGGCGCAAGCTCGTAAGACCTTACAACCTCCATAAGATTCATGGCCATATCGGTTGGGGCAACTATATCGTGAGTTACTCCGTCTCTATCTGTGATTTTTATATTTACGTCTTCCATTGCTTTATTTTGTACTTATGCTAAATGCATTTCATAATTCGTGCCACAAATTTAAGACTTGCAAATTTATTTTTTAATGATTTTTTAGCTAATTTAAATTGTGGGGTAAAAAATAAGGAATCGTCAAAATTTTGCAATTTTAAGATTCCTTTTTTATTTAAAATTATGTTTTAATTGAAAGTTTAGTAGTAATTTACACTAAGCTTCAATATTAATAACTTGTTCTATTTGTGGAGCGTATTTTTTAATAGTCATTTCTACGCCTGATTTTAGCGTCATTTGGTTTACGCTGCAACCTACACATGCCCCTTTTAACTGTACTTTTACTAATTTATCGTCTTCAATAGACAATAATGAGATATCGCCACCATCACTTTGCAGGAACGGACGAATTTCTTCTAAGGCGAATTCTACTTTTTCTTTTAGTTCTTCTGAGGTCATAATTTATTTTTTTACAGCTGCACAACCTGCCATAGTTGTAATTTTAATAGCTTCGGTTGGTGGTAAATCGTCATTTCGTCTTACAACTTCCTGCACAACATTTTGCGTTAATTTCTCGAATGCTTGCTCTAATGGCGTTGCTGTTTGTAATGCCGCCGGACGACCAACATCGCCAGCTTCTCTTATGCTTTGAACTAATGGCAACTCACCTAAAAACGGTACGTTTAAGTCTTCGGCTAAATGTTTAGCACCTTCTTTACCAAATAGAAAATATTTATTATCAGGTAATTCAGCAGGTGTAAAGTATGCCATATTTTCTATAATTCCTAATACTGGCACATTTATACTTTCTTGTTGGAACATAGCTACACCTTTTTTAGCATCGGCTAAAGCTACATTTTGCGGTGTACTAACTACAACTGCTCCTGTAATTGGTAAAGATTGCATGATACTTAAATGAATATCGCCTGTTCCTGGTGGTAAGTCTAGAAGTAAGAAATCTAATTCGCCCCAATGTGCATCAAAAATCATTTGATTTAATGCCTTAGCAGCCATTGGCCCACGCCATACTACCGCTTGATCTGGTTTTGTAAAAAACCCTATGGATAATACTTTTACTCCATAGTTTTCGACAGGCTTCATTTTTGATTTTCCTTCAATAGTAACAGCTAATGGTTTCTCGTTAGCAACGTCAAACATTATTGGAATAGATGGCCCGTAAATATCGGCATCTAAAACACCTACTTTAAAGCCCATTTTAGCTAAAGTAACAGCTAAATTTGCTGTAACTGTAGATTTCCCTACACCACCTTTACCAGATGCCACGGCAACTATATTTTGAATTCCAGGAATTGGTTTTCCTTTAATAACATTTGCTTTTGGTTTTTCGGCTGGCGTCTCTACTTTTACGTTTACCGTAATTTTAGCTTTCTCATAAACCTTTTCGTGAATGGTTTTAAGAATATCAACCTCGGTACGCTTTTTAGCTTGTAGGCTTGGGTTTTGTATTGTAATATCAACAATGACCTCATCGCCAAAAGTGATGACGTTTTTTACAGCACCGCTCTCTACCATATTTTGTCCTTCACCAGGTACGGTAATGTTTTCGAGTGCTTTAAGTATGTCTTTTTTATCTAGTTTCATTTCTTTTATTCAGAATAATTCTAAGTGCAAAGATAGTTAATAAAGCCCGAAGAGTTGAACCCAATGTTAGAAGATTTATTGATAGGATTATTAACTTTAGTTATGATATATCTTTGAGTAATAGGAAGAGCTTATTAAAATTTACTTGAAAAATTACCAATTTTTTTAACGTTATCTAAAAAAATCAAGATGTGTAATGCATTATTTACAATAATCAAGGAACACCTTTCAATACTACTAAAACATTTTATCTTTACTGTTTGTTATTTACATTAAATAGCATATAACAAATTAAATAATTAATTAAACTTTTTAAAATGTTAAGCAAAACACTTAAACGCGTAGTACTATTATTTTTGTTTTCTACCACAATTTTTAGTTGCGAGAGTAGTGACGACACATTAGATACTTCTGGAGAGTTGCTAGGTAATTGGGAATTAATTAGCTACACAAATGATGGCAGCACATCCACCAATTTTCAAGGAAACCCATTAAGAACTACGTTTACTGGAAAAGCTATAAATATTGACTACATACTTACATTTACTGAAAACCCAAATAAAGCATTTACAGAGAATAGTAGTCTTGATTTTGAAATAACCTCTTCTGCTAATGGAACAAGCTCAACAGAAACTAGCACAATAGACAATATAACTTCTGAGTCGGATTGGAGTAGAGATGGTAATATTTTAACATTTTCTGGAGATTTTGGATCGTTTAACACTAGCGCTCCTGTTATAGACGATGAGATTTCTGCTAACCCAGAATATATTATTAAAGAGCTTACCGAAAACACTTTAGTACTCACAACAGGTGTATCAGAACAAGTTAGTGAATCTGGTTTTAATATAGATATTGATGTAAATTTAAGATTAGAATTTACTAGAATATAATTTACTAACTAGTTAAAAAACCGCCAAAATAAACTTTAGGCGGTTTTTTTATTTTTCTAATCGCTCACTAAAATCAAAAACGGCATAATTTATGTGAAATTTTAATTCTGAATTTTCGAACTTAAATTATGAAGCACATTACTCTTTTTTTAATTACTATTATTTTTAGCGTATCAAGTTACAGCCAAGGTAAAATTAAAGAGGCTGAAGAGAGCTTAAAAAAATCTAAAAACACAAGTAGTAACAGCCAAACTCAAACTACTTACGCAAACAACAATAGCACCTCGGATGGCAACTTTTTAACTGATGTTGTTGGTGGGTTATTTGTACAACTATTTGCTTACACCGCTTATGGTATTGCCATTGAAAGTCCTTTTGAAACCACACACCAAGCAAGTAATGCGTATTTAACTAAATATCCTTACAAAAACACTGATAAAGGCAACTTCTCTTATAATTGGGATGAAGACTCGGAAATTTTTACCACCTCTATTTCCACTAGATATATTTTTGAAACCAATAGATTATATGGCAATCATTTAAATGCCGATATGCGATTTTTTAAACGCATGGGTTTAGAGTTAGATTATTTACAGCTTTGGGAAAACAGCCCAAACTTTGGCAAAAACGCTTTAGCGATTTACACAGCTTTAGCCAAATATAATCGGGTACGTACCGAACGCTTTAATGGGTATTGGGGTTTAGGCGCTGCTTATATTGATGGCGATGTGGATGCATTAGGATTTACATACGGCTTAGGTGCCGAATGGTTTTTTGGAAAACCATTTAGTTTGGAATGTAATTTTAATCAAGTATTGGTTAATGATAATACCGTTAATAAATTTAATGGCCTTTTAAATTACCACAGAAAACAATATAAGTTTATTGGAGGCTACGAACACTTAAAAATTGGAAATGTTGGTTTTAGTAATGTGAGTTTAGGTGTTGGCATTTCACTTTGATTGGAGTTCTAATCATAAATTTAAAATAACAAACAATACGTGTTAGAACCTAACACCGCTCTTTACTTAATCAATTACACCCTTAATGTTACTCCTACAATAAAACTACTTTGATTTTAAATAGCATTTTTATAAGCCCTAATAACCTCCAAGATAGATTTATGCGGTCGACCAGCACCTTTTTCAAAATCTGAAGGCACATTATTAGCTCCATTTTTAATGCCTTCATAAATTCCAGCTATTACAGTGCCCAGAAAATCGCCCAACGCCGCTTTTCTTTCAGACAAATAATCCTGTACCGTAACCGATTTATAACTAAGTTGAGTTTTAAAAACTTGATTTATATAGTTTGCCAATTCACTTTGCGAAATAGCATCGCCCACTAAATTATAAGTTTTACCGTTATGCTTATCTTCTACCAACATTTTAGTATAGGCATACCCCAACTCTGCTCTACTTGTGTAGGCACATTTGCCATCGCCTGCACAGTTTCTAATCTCTCCTTCTTTAATGTAAGTATCTAAATATTCCAAATCGGGCTCAATATAAATACCGTTTCTACCAATAGCGTATTCAAGACCCGAGTTTTGGACGTCCTGTTCTGTTTTACGATTACTTTGTACAACGGGGCTAAAAGCGGTGTTTTTTTCATCGCCAACAATACTAGTATATACTATTTTTTTAACACTATTACTAACGGCAGCATCTATAACATTGCGGTGTTGTTGAATTCTTTTATCCGGTTCATCCATTCCTGAAAGCAACATAACAACATCTATACCTTGCAATGCGATATCAAATTCTTCACGACTATTATAATCGCCTTTTCGTATTTCAATGCCAAGGTGTTTTGCTTTTTCTGGTGATCGGGCAATACCTATTACATGATCTTTTCCGATACTTTCAATTAAATTTTTCACAATGGTTGACCCTAATTTTCCATTTGCCGAAGTAACTGCTATTTTCATTGGATTAAAATATTTTATAAAACGTTTATCGCTTCCATTATTTGAATTTCCACCATATCTAAAAGGTGCTTATTATTTTTAGGCTTAAAAACAGACAACTCTGTACAAGCCAACAACACTGTATTTTTAACTGTGTATTTTTCAATAATTTTATGAAAATTTACTATACCTTCTTCGGTCTCTTTCTTAGCATAAACTTGTTTTCGAAAGGTATCAATTTGAAGTCGATCTTCTTCCGAAGGAATCTCTATTTCTATTTTATTTGCGTTGAAAACGGAACGTATATATGCGGAATTCATAGTGTATTCCGAAGCCATTAAAACTACTTTTGAGAGTTTTAAGGTTTTAATTTTTGCAACCGTTATATAAACAGGATGCAAAATAGTTTTCCGTACCTCAATTTGACCTATACTTTCGTGCAAAGTGATATTAGGAACCAAAATATGTGATATATCTAATTTTTCTATTTCGTTAATACAACCTTGAGTTAGCGTATTTAGTTTCTCTGATATATTTGGTAAAAGTGAATTTATAGCATCAAAATTTGCATTCCACATAATAAACGGACATGTACTATAACCTCCATATTTATCATTATATAATCTGTTTAACTCACTAATGTAAAACGTGGTCGTTTGACTTCCGAGACCTAAAACAGCAAGTTTTACGCTATCCATATTAAGTATATTTAAAAGGGATTAACATTAGTTGTCTTCTAAAGCACAGGCTTTCAATACCTTATTTTTAGCGGTATTCTGGGTTTTCAAAATTCCACCTTCTACCATCATCCCAATCTTCTCTTGAGTTTCCATAACTTGGGTATCCACCTTGCTTTTTTAACATAGAGGATAAATGTAGTAAATTATAGGTCATAAATGTTGTATTACGATTAGTGAAATCGGAGCCAAAACCCATTGGTTTCTCTAGTTTTTCGCCCTTCCACTCTGTATCGCCATAACTTGGTCCGGGTCCTACTTCTCCAATCCATCCGCAATCGGCTTGTGGCGGTATAGAATACCCAACATGCTGAAGCGAATACAATATACCCATAGCACAATGTTTTACACCATCTTCATTACCAGTTACCATGCATCCACCAACTTTACCATAAAAACTATATTGTCCTTTATCGTTTGTTTGCCCGCTCATACCATACAATCTTTCAATTAATTTCTGAGCAATAGACGATTTTTCTCCAAGCCAAATAGGTGTACCAACAATAAGAATATCGGCATCAAAAATTTTTTTAAAAAGCTCTGGCCATTCATCTTTTTCCCATCCATGTTCCTTCATATCTGGATAAACACCAGTAGCAACATCATGATCAATAAATCGAATATCTTCTAAAGAAACACCTTCGCTCTTCATAATAGATTTTGAAACCTCTATGAGTTTAGATGTATGACTCTCCATTGGAGATTTCTTCAGTGTACAATTTACATAAATTGCTTTCAGGTCTTTAAATATTTTCTCGCTCATAGCTATCGGTTTTATTATTAAATTCTATTATTCAAAACATCATATTTTAATCTCTTCTAAGAATATAATCTGCAAAATAAGCCTTACTATCTAGTATTTTAGTTTCAAGATTAAAATCGGTTTTCTCGATTATTTTCTCAATTAACGCATCATTATATTTTCTAGATATTTCAGTATGAATTTTTTCTCCTTCAGTAAAATTATAAGTTTTTCCGGTGGCATTAATCTCAACTGACTGATTAACTGTGCTCACAATAAAGCTTTTGGCAACACCTTCGCGCTCATCATATTCAGGCTGATGTTTAAACTGGTTTAGATTAAAATTCCCACCTAATTCGTTATTAATTCTATCTAATAAATTAAGATTGAATTTTTCTGTTATTCCCCGACTATCATTATAAGCCGGAAGCACAACATGTCTCGCCTTTATTAAATCTACACCCAATAAGAGTTTATCTCCTGCTTGCAGGTTAGATCCTAAATTATAAATAAATTCGGCCGCCATATCATCGGACATATTCCCTATGTTAGACCCTAAAAACAGTACTATTTTAGGTTTCTTACTCTCCTTTAAGGACGCTAAAACCTTAAAATAATCGCCTTCTTGAATTTGTACAGACAAATTTGGAAGCTCGCTTTTTAAATCTTTTTCCAATAAACTCAATGCATTGGAAGAAATATCGATAGGAAAATAATCGAAATTATAATTTTGAGCATCTAAAGACCTAAGTAGTTCTTTTGTTTTTGTACCATCTCCAGCTCCTAATTCTATCAACTCAAAATAAGAATCTGTTGAAACGCTAAAGGATTCAATAAGCTCCTGGGTTTTATTCTGAAAAATATCTAACTCACATCGGGTTAGATAATATTCCGGTAGATTCATAATTTCTACAAAAAGCGCATCACCTATCTTATCATAAAAATACTTTGATGGTAATGTTTTGTTATCCTCTTGTAATCCTTTATCAACTTCATTTTTAAAAACTTCTGTCATATTACTTTACTAATCTTATTCCGGTAAACTGCCAACGTTCCGAAGGGTGAAAAAAATTGCGATACGTCTTTCGACTATGGTTTTGAGATGTTGCCACCGAAGCGCCTCTTAACACCATTTTATTACTCATAAACTTCCCGTTGTACTCTCCAACAGCTCCGTTTTCTTTCACAAAATTTGGATAAGGCAAATAAGCACTACTGGTCCATTCCCAACGTTTGCCCCAATCTAACTTTTGAGCAGCAACTTCCCACTCAAACTCGGTTGGTAATCGCATACCTTTCCATTCGGCATACGCATTGGCTTCGTAAAAGTTAATGTGGCTTAAAACAGCATTTTTATCTACTTTTTGTATTCCGGCAAGGGTATAAACATGCCATTCTCCATCTATTTGGTGCCAATACATGGGAGCTTTAGTTTGCTCCTTATTTACCCAAGTCCAACCTTCATCTAACCAAAGATTAAAATCGGAGTAACCGCCGGCTTCCATAAAAGCCATGTAATCTCCATTGGTTACTAAAAAGTTATTAATTTCAAAATCGGGTACATAAACCTTATGCACACCTAATTCATTATCATAGCAGAACCCATTATCCTGATGTCCTATCTTGTAAACACCTGCTGATATTTTTACAGTATCGGCAGCTGTGTTTTCATCTTTTATTAAATTGAAATCGCTATTAAAAACAGGAAACAGCGCGTTATTACCAAGCATATACTTTACATCGGTAATTAGTAATTCTTGATGTTGCTGTTCGTGATTTAGACCTAAAATCACTAATTCTAATACGTTCTGCTCTAGCTTAGTTTCAAAGAAATTCAACATATGTTTATCTACATAATCTCTGTAAGCAAAAATAGCATCGGTACTTGGGCGAGACATATTACCTCTATTAGACTGGAGAACTCTGCTACCAACATTATTATAATAACTATTAAATAAAAAATTGAAATTTGAATCATATTCGGCATAACCATCCAATTCTGTTTTTAAGATAAAAGTTTCGAAAAACCAAGTGGTATGCGCCAAATGCCATTTTGCAGGACTCGCAAATTGAACTACTTGAATAGCATAATCTTCTGGTTGCAAATAACTACAAAAATCAATAGTTTGTTGTCTAACACTTTTATAGCGTTCGTTTATATTCATAAATATTATTAACGTGAAATTTGTATTGTTTTATGAAGGTTAAAGTCATAATTTTTACCATAATTATGTCTCCGAAAAACAGATATACTTACAGAAAAGCTTAATTAAGCTTCACTTTTTTTCCTAAAGGACAATGATAAGATAAAACAAAAAATGGAATCAGTTGAATTTTAAAACTTTTAAAAGGGTTCTTAAACATTTTAAAAAGTTTATAATTGAGATAAACACGAATTTAATGGTACAATTTACCTTCGAAAATATCCCGATAAAACCTTCTGCTTATAAAAATATGATAAATTATAGCCAACTCCAAATCGTTAGAAGCTTGATTTAATTGGCTTCCTACTATTATCAAATGAACTATAGAAAGAAATTAATCTTAAAAAAAAGGATGAAATAAACCGCTATAATTCCTTAGAAGGATCCCAATACACGGTTTCTAGGTTTTGTATTTGATTTTCGATTACGGAAATACCTTCACTTTCTAGTAGTTGTTGCATGAGGTTTGTACCATCAAAATGATGCTTACCTGTAAGTAAGCCTTTTCTATTTACAACACGATGTGCCGGAACATCTTTACCGTGAGAACCATTCATGGCATACCCTACCATTCTCGCACTTCGGGCTGCACCTAAATACTTAGCTATAGCGCCATAACTTGTAACACGACCGTAAGGAATTAACTTAGCCACCTCATAAACTTTATCGAAAAAATTAAGGGTTTCTAACTTCATGGCTTAAAAATCTTGTATCATGTTAATAATGGTTACAATAGAAATAACCCCTGTAATTCCGCCAATAATACGGTTCATGTTTTTTTGAGACGTAAAGGTTTTTCCTTTTATTTTATCGAAAAAGAAAATATACATATAAAGGGTTACAAATGTACCTGTAGCAGCTCCAACTACATAGGCCATAATACTAGTTTGCTCGAAAGTCATCCAACCAAAAGAAGCTAATGTAATAGTCATATAGGCTTGATATGGTATAGGAAACACATTAATACCAGATAAAAACATACCTTGAAAAAACCGACTATGTTTACTGCGCCTTTTTGGTTCCTTTTGCTGCTTGGGTTCCGATTTGGCTATAAATAAAAAGTAAATGGTTATTAATATAAAAATAACCAAAGCAACGGCTCGTAAAATGCCTATAACTTCGTGATGCTTGCTTAAATAGCGAGCAAAAATACTTGCTAAATACGTTTGTATTAAAACGATAACACATACGCCTGCGGAAAACACAATACCTCTAACATGGCCTTCTTTTAGACTTATTTTGGCTGCCGTCATGTTTAACAACCCTGGCGGTATAACGCCAATCATTGCAAAAAACAAACCTAAAAAGAATATAAAGGTGATATTCACGCTTATTTTATTTTGAATTTAATGTAGGTAATGGCTTTATTTTTTTCTAAATATTGCGACTCGTAAAAGGTTTGAATGCTTGTAACTTCCTCTGGACTACCTTCTTGCTTATACACATTGTGGTTAGCATAAAGCACCTCGTGTCCTGCACCATGCAATAAACCAAGGGTGTAACCGTGCATAAATTCGCTATCGGTTTTTAGGTTAACCTCGCCTTCGGGTTTTAAAATTTGTTTATAACGCTCCAAAAAAACGGCATTTGTCATACGGTGTTTGGTACGCTTATATTTTATTTGCGGATCTGGGAAGGTTATCCAAATTTCGTCTACCTCGTTTTCGGCAAAGGCATGGTCTATTATCTCAATTTGTGTACGTAAAAAAGCTACGTTAGGTATGTTTTCTTGAATGGCTGTTTTGGCACCTCGCCAAAAACGAGCGCCTTTTATATCGATACCTATAAAGTTTTTATTAGGATATTTTTTTGCTAAAGCCACAGAATACTCGCCTTTACCACAACCTAACTCTAAAACCAAAGGGTTATCGTTTTTAAAAACTTCTGCTCTCCAGTTTCCCTTGTACTTAAAATTTGAGTTTACCAAATCTTCTCTTGTGGGTTGAACGACATTTGAAAACGTTTCGTTTTCTTTAAATCTTCTAAGTTTATTTTTACTTCCCAAAGTGTATTAACGATTTCTTGTTAGTATATAATTTTTGGCAAAAGTAGAGAATTTATTGGAACAAAAACGGCTACTTTAAATTCCTGTATTATTGTTTGGTTAATATATTACAATTTACCGCCTTGTTAATTTTATTGAAAAGGCTAAGGTTGATACTAAGGGAATTTCTTAATATTATAGAAATATACCCGAACCATTATATCTTTATCTTTGAGCTTAGCAAATAAGTGCGTGAGGGATTGAAGCGGTATCCTTTTTTTGCTGCCATAAATGGCAAAAAAAGATTTAGCGTAAAGCCCGACCCTTGGGGCACGCCCAAATAATTAGTTATGAAAAAACGCATTTTAGTTGCGCCTTTAAATTGGGGGCTTGGGCATGCCACACGTTGCATCCCCATAATTAACGCCTTAATTAGTGCGGGTTTTGCTCCTATAATTGCTAGCGATGGTGTGGCTTTAACGCTGTTGCGGAAGGAATTTCCGATTATTCCTACTATAGAGTTACCATCGTACAATGTAACGTACTCTAAAAACGGAAAACTTTTTAAGCTAAAATTACTTAAGGATTCGCCCAAACTTTTAAAGGCGATTAATGCTGAAAAAAAAGCGATTAAGGCTATTGTTGAAAACAATGATATTTGCGGGATAATTTCGGATAATAGATTAGGGGTTAGACATAAAAATGTGCCGTCGGTTTTTATTACACACCAACTGAATGTATTGAGCGGTAATACGACGTGGTTAAGCACAAAAATGCACCAGAAAATAATAAAAAAGTTTGATGTTTGTTGGGTGCCGGATGCTGCAGGCACTTTAAATTTGAGTGGTAAATTAGGGCATGTTGATGCGTTTGATGTGCCTATAAAATATTTGGGACCGCTGAGTAGATTTACAAAAACGGACCCAGAAATTAAAAATGATATTTTGGTTTTATTATCGGGCCCAGAACCACAACGCACTTTGCTTGAAGAAAAATTACTTACTGAATTTGAAAACTTTAACGGCAAAGTGGTTTTTGTAAAAGGTGTGATGGAGCCAGAACAAAGCATACAGCTTTTGGGTAACTTGACTATTTATAATTTTATGACCTCTAAATTATTAGAAAAGACCATAAATGAAAGTGCTTTGGTGGTATCTAGATCGGGTTACACTACGGTAATGGATTTAGCTAAACTGAATAAAAAGGCTTTTTTTATACCTACGCCAGGGCAGTTTGAGCAGGTTTATTTAGCAAACAGACTTAGCGAGATGCATTTGGTACCAACGTGCTCTCAAGATGACTTTACGTTAGATAAATTGAATAACAACAGGAAATATATGGGCTTAACGGCTTTTGATTTTAATACGGATTACGAGGACTTGTTTTCGCTATTTAATAGCTAATTTAAACGTTTAAGAAACCTATGCTTTTTCTAAAGTAAACGAGAACTCGCTACCCACACCAAACTCGCTCTCCACATATATTTTTTCGTGATGCGCCTCGATAATATGCTTTACTATAGAAAGCCCTAAACCAGAACCGCCTTCTTTACGAGAGCCACTTTTATCTACACGGTAAAAACGCTCAAACAATCTTGGTATATGCTCTTTCGCTATACCTTCGCCATTATCTGTTACACGAACAATAACTTTGTTTTTAATAAGGTTTTCTATACTAATTTCTGTGGTTCCTTTATCGGCGCCATATTTTATAGAGTTTACAATTAAATTAGCTAATACTTGTTGTACACGCTCTCTATCGGCATTTACCATAATAGGATTTGGGTAATCTCTATCGAAAATTAGTGTTATTCTTTTCTTGTGAGCCTTCATTTCTAACATATCAAATACGTTATCTACAAGCTCAACAATATCAAAAACCTCCATATTTAAACTTAAATCGCCAACTTCTAGTTTGGTAATCATGTCTAAATCTTTAATAATATAGCCCAATCTCTCAATACCTTTACTGGCACGTTCTAGGTATTTTTCTCTAATATTTTTATCGTCCATGGCACCATCAAGCAAGGTTAAAATATAACCTTGTACTGTAAACAATGGCGTTTTTAACTCATGCGATACATTTCCTAAAAAATCTTTTCGGTAAGCCTCTCTAACTTTTAAGGCTTCAATTTCAAACTTTTTATCTCTTGCAAAACGATCTATTTCTTGGGTAAGCGTATGCATATCGGTAGTAATCGCGCCTTTAGACAAGCTTGCCGATTCTAAAAGAGTTAAGTCGTCGTATATTTTTTTTACACGCCTATATATAAAGCGCTCTACGCTATATTGAATAATTAAAAAAGAAAACAAAAACACGGCTAGGGCAAACAAGATTGGAAAATACCATAGCAATTGGAAGTAGAAATACAAAAAAACACTCATTAAGAGTGTTGTGTATAATGTTATAAACATTGCCGTACGAGCAGCAAAGCGATATGATTTTTTAAATTTTGCCTGCATTATTATTCTACAAACTTATAGCCTACGCCTTTAATTGTTTTAAAGCTTTTATCGCCTAATTTTTCGCGAAGTTTTCTAATATGAACATCAATAGTTCTGCCACCTACAACAACCTCGTTACCCCAAACAGCATCAAGAATTTCATCTCTTTTAAATACTTTTCCTGGTTTGGATGCAAGTAAAGATAATAATTCAAATTCTTTTCTAGGCAAAACAAGCTCTTTACCTTTCGATATAATTTTATACTCATCTCTATTAATAACCAAGCTACCAACCTT
This sequence comes from Algibacter sp. AS12, assembly GCF_046736315.1. Classification (NCBI taxonomy): domain Bacteria; kingdom Pseudomonadati; phylum Bacteroidota; class Flavobacteriia; order Flavobacteriales; family Flavobacteriaceae; genus Algibacter; species Algibacter sp. AS12. Next base: position 2,187,376 of record NZ_CP151841.1, on the reverse strand, counting down.
TAAAGTATCGGCAACCTCAACCTCTTTAAAGCGTCTTAAAAGCGCTTTAACTTTACTTATTAAAACCTTTGGCTTAATGGGTTTAGTAATATAATCGTCGGCGCCAGCATCAAACCCAGCTACTTGAGAGTAATCTTCGCCTCTAGCCGTTAAAAACGTAATTATAGAATTTTTTAGCTCCGGAATTTTCCTAATATTTTCGCAAGCCTCAATACCATCCATTTCTGGCATCATAACATCTAGAATAATTAAATGCGGAAGCTCACTTTTAGCCTTCTTAACTCCATCTAATCCATTCTCTGCAGTAGTAACTTGATATCCTTCATTGGATAAATTATAACCAACTATTTCTAAAATATCCGGCTCATCATCAACCAATAAAATCTTAATATCCTTGTTTTTCATTATAAAAATAATTGTTTCTTGAAGTAAAGATAAAGCTAATAATATAAGTTTATAAAAATATTAAAATAAATAACAATTACGTAACAATAGACTTACTTGGGGTTAACATTTCGACCAATTACGTTAATCTTTAACACAATTTTGGCATCACTTTTGTAGTAATTTATTACTTTTATAACACCAAATCGTATTATATGAAAAAAGTTTACTTTTTAATTTTATTTTTAAGCTTAGCGTGTTTTACCTCGCAACATGTCGGGGCTCAAGAGTATGCTCAAAACACAGCTTCGCCTTCAAAAATTGAAGGTTTAAATATTTACCCTAACCCGGTAAGTGCATCAAAACCGTACATAAACATTAGCTCTAAACGTAGCCTAATTAAAAATATAGAAATTTTTGATGTGTTAGGAAAAAAGATTTTTGCCACAATTTTGGCAGGAAAAGAGTTAAACGTTATTAACCTACAAAAAGGCGTTTACATTTTAAAAATTAGCGAAAATAACGTTAGCGAATCCAGAAAACTTGTAATTCGGTAATGCTTTAATTTAAAATATTACCAAGGCGTTGTTTATAACAGCGCTTTTTTTTGTTCTTTTTTGGGCGTTACCCTAAAGGGTCGGGCTTTACAATACAAGTCCTCGCACTTCCTTCGTCAGGCTGTGGGCTTTCCTTTGCAATCCCTAACGCAAATTCCAACTAAATTTCAACAGTTCTACTTACATTAGAATACCCTATTAATAAATTGTATTACGTACTTTTGTTTCTTTGTTAAAGCATGATAGATATACAATCCATATTTAATATTAAAACCCAAACAGACTTTGAAGATGTAGCACTTAAAATCTTCAAGTTTCAGTTTGATAACAATAAAGTTTACAGATCGTTTTGCGATTTATTGTACATACACCCTAGCGATGTAAAAACACTTAAAGACATCCCTTTTTTGCCCATTCAGTTTTTTAAAACGCGAGACATTTTAAGCGATTCTGCACCAACACAAACCACATTTACGAGCTCGGGCACTACCGGAAGTGAAACCAGTAAGCACCATGTTACCAATTTAGATGTTTACCAGCAAAGCTTTACAGAAGGCTTTCAAGACTTTTATGGCCCCATCGAAGACTTTGTAGTTTTAGGGCTTTTACCATCGTATTTAGAACGCCAAGGATCGTCGTTAATATACATGGTAGATGCCATGATAAAAACCTCTAAACATCCCGAAAGTGGCTTTTACTTAAATAACCTTTCAGAATTAAAAGACACTTTAATTACATTGGATGCAGCTGGTAAAAAAATTATTCTTATTGGTGTTTCATTTGCCTTACTAGATTTAATTGAAACCTATCAATTTAATTTAAAAAACACCATTATCATGGAAACTGGTGGCATGAAAGGTCGTAGAAAGGAACTCATTAGAACCGAACTTCATGAAACGTTAAAAAAAGGTTTGGGTGTAAACCACATTCACAGCGAATATGGCATGACCGAACTTTTAAGTCAGGCCTACTCCAAAGGAAACGGAGTATTTAATTGTCCGCCTTGGATGCGCGTTTTAACTCGCGATACCGAAGATGCACTTACTATTCAAGATTCTGGAAAAGCTGGTGGTTTAAACATAATAGATTTAGCCAATATTAACTCGTGTTCCTTTATTGCTACTCAAGATTTAGGACGCGTAAATAGCGATAATTCCTTTGAGGTTATTGGACGTTTCGATAATTCTGATATTCGTGGTTGCAACCTTATGGTGCTGTAATATGTAAGGTATTGATAATTTTTAGACTAATTATAAAACATGTTTTATGAAAAGTTTAATTGCTCTACTTATATTAAGCATTACTACCGCAACGGCACAATCTATAGATTACAACTTAAAAAAAGGATTTATAGCCAATGGTTACGATGTGGTGGCTTATTTTAATAATGAGGCTATTGAAGGTGATAAAAACTTTACCACATCGTTTGATGGTGCTAAATATAAGTTTTCAAGCGCAGAAAATTTAAACACATTTAAAAAACATCCTGAAAAGTATATCCCCGCGTACGGAGGTTACTGCGCCTATGCAATTGGTGCAAAAAATGATAAAGTCTCTATAAACCCAAAAACATTTCAAATTAAAGACAATAAACTTTATTTGTTTTACAATGCTTGGGGCACAAATACTCTAGAGTTATGGAAAAAGGAAAACGAAACTATATTAAAAGAAAAAGCCGATAAAAACTGGCAAAATATAAAATTTAAAAAATAATTTTTAAACGGCGTAAGTTCTTAAAAAGAATTACGACAAAAGTAAAAGCTAAGAAAAAGAAAAATTAGCTTTTTAGTTAGTTGGTTAATTATAAAGCCTGAGTTTTCACTCAGGCTTTATTGATTTTATACAATTTGTAATACGAAGTAATTCTTTTTACCACGCTGCAGCAATACAAACTTATTATTGATTAAGTCTTTTGCAGTAATGCTATAATCGTCTTTTACTTTTTCTTTATTTACAGAAATAGAGTTTTCTTTTAGTGCTCTTCTTGCTTCGCCATTCGATTTTAAAAACCCTCCTTTTTCAGCTAAAGCTGCAATAATATCTAATCCGTTTTCTATTTCAGATTTCTCAATTTGCGTTTGTGGCACACCATCAAAAACATCTAAAAACGTTTGTTCGTTTAATTGCTTTAAATCTTCACTAGTCGATTTTCCAAATAAAATACTACTGGCTTTAATAGCATTATCTAAATCTTCTTGCGAGTGCACCATTACAGTAATTTCTTCAGCTAAACGCTTTTGCAACACTCTTAAATGTGGTGCTTGTTTATGCTCTTCAATTAAGGCTGATATTTCTTCTTTTTCAAGAAACGTAAATATCTTAATGTACTTTTCAGCATCGATATCACTAGTATTTAACCAATATTGGTAGAATTTATAAGGTGATGTTCTTTTGGTATCTAACCAAATATTTCCACCTTCGGTCTTACCAAATTTAGTACCATCTGCCTTAGTAATTAAAGGCCATGTTAAAGCGTAACCTTTTCCAGCATCTACACGTCGTATCAATTCTGTACCAGTGGTAATGTTTCCCCATTGGTCACTTCCTCCCATTTGTAAAGTACATTGCTTGTTTCGGTATAAATGCAAGAAATCATATCCTTGTACTAATTGGTAGGTAAACTCGGTAAAACTCATACCTACCGAAGACTCAGAAGACAACCGTTTTCTAACAGAGTCTTTGGCCATCATGTAATTTACGGTAATATGCTTGCCTACATCTCTAATAAACTCAAGAAATGAAAACTTTTTCATCCAATCATAATTATTAACTATGATGGCTGCATTATCGGCATCGCTATCAAAATCTAAAAATCGAGACAATTGCTCTTTAATAGCATTTTGGTTATGCTCTAATGTTTTTTCATCTAGCAAATTACGCTCGGCAGATTTCCCTGAAGGATCTCCAATCATTCCCGTAGCTCCACCAACAAGCGCAACAGGCTTATGTCCTGATAATTGAAAATGTCTTAATCCCATAACACCTACCAAATGACCTATATGCAATGAATCGGCTGTTGGATCAATACCAACATAAGCCAAACGCATAGATTCTAATAGATGCTCCTCGGTACCTGGCATGCTATCTTGTATCATGCCTCTCCAAGTTAATTCTTCAACAAAATTCTTTATCATTATTCTTAAATTTTTACAAAACTATGCAAAGATAAAAATACAAGTATAATTCCTTATGGATTATGAATAATTCTTTAAATTAGTTGCATGATTTTAGTAACAGGAGGAACAGGACTAGTTGGAGCGCATTTACTATATAAACTTGCTTCCGATAATAAGAAAGTAAGAGCTATTTACAGAAATAAGCAAAAAATTTCTAACACTAAAAATGTATTTTCTTGCTATTCTGGATATAGCGATACCTTATTTAACACCATAGAATGGGTTGAAGCCGACCTTTTGGATGTTCCTGCGTTAATGGATGCTTTTGCAGGAGTTACTAAAGTGTATCATTGCGCTGCATTTGTATCGTTTGAGCCCGATAAATACCAACTTTTACGAAAAACAAATATTGAAGGCACTGCAAATATTGTAAACCTTTGTATTTCTGGCAATATTGAAAAACTTTGTTATGTAAGTTCTATAGCTACTTTAGGCAATACTCTAAATAATACGGAGATTACAGAAGATACCATTTGGAACCCTGAAGACGACAATAACGTTTACGCCATTACAAAATATGGTGCCGAAATGGAAGTTTGGAGAGGCACACAAGAAGGTCTTGATGCTGTAATTGTGAACCCTGGTGTTATTTTAGGCGCTGGCATTTGGCGTTATGGTACAGGGAATTTATTTAAAAAAGCTAAAAAAGGTTTTAAATACTATACTTCTGGAACTGTTGGATTGGTAGCCGTAGATGATGTCGTAGATATAATGATTGCTTTAATGGATAGCGAAATTAAAAACGAACGCTTTATTTTGGTTGCAGAAAACTGGACTTATAAAACCTTTTTAAACGCCTTAGCAAACGCTGTAAACACAAAACCTCCTACAAAACAAGCTAGCAAAAGCCTTTTAAATATAGCTTGGAGAATGGATTGGCTAAAACATAAATTAACAGGTAAACGACGACTTATAACTAAACATCTAGCCAAATCGCTAACCACAGAGACGCATTATAGTAGTGCTAAAATAAAAACAGCTTTAAATTATAAATTTAAAGCTGTTGATAAAACTATTACCGTTATTGGAAATCTTTATCTGAAATAGGTTCTACTAAACCTTCTATTTCCTGAATACTTTCCTCTAATAATTTTTCTTCGTCTATTTCGCGAATTTGTTTCTTTAAAGCTTCGCCTTCTTGCATTTGAGAAAGCTTTTTATCAATTTTCTTCAGATCTAAAGAATCGCTAATACTCTTTTTTTCTTTTAAAACAGCTTGCAAAGAATCTGCTTCTTTTTTAGTTTCTTCTTTCCACTCTTTAGCCTCCTGATCCTTTAAAGCTTCTTTTAATACTTTTAAGCTATCGGTTAATTTGGTATAAATATCCTCGTACTCTTCAACATAATAAGAGTAATAACTATTACTTAAGGCAAATTGCAAACTATCAATATTATGTTTTTCAAATACATAATTATTCATATCCAGACCACTATTTCTCATGATCAACTTGTTTTTAGAATTGGCAGAAGTAATGAGTCTCGCGTCAATTAAAATGTCCACCATTTTCTCCTTAGAAATTAAGTTTTCTGGCTTTTCCGGACCTTTTAAATTAGTGCAAGCTAATGCCATAAAAAGTATTCCAATTAGAAGTAAAAGTCGTTTTAAAATCATCTATTAAAAGTTAAGCGTTTTGCTGCTTTAACATCATTAAACTTTGCATTATGATATACCAAGGTACCATTTAAAAATGTATGTGTAATTCTAGATTTAAAAGTCGCACCTTCAAAAGGAGACCATCCACATTTATATAAAATATTATCTTGTGTTACCGTCCATGGATTATTTAAATCTACTAATACTAAATCGGCAAAATAACCTTCCTTAATATACCCTCTTTTTTCCACTTGAAATAAAATAGAAGGGTTATGGCACATTTTCTCTACAATTTTTTCTAAAGATATTTTTTCTTTATGAAACATTTCTAACATGGCTGGTAAAGCATGCTGCACTAACGGCCCACCTGAAGGCGCACTAGTATAAACGTTATTTTTCTCTTCCTTAGTATGTGGCGCATGATCTGTAGCAATAACATCAATTCTGTCATCTAAAAGCGCTTCCCACAACTGGTCTCTATCTTTTTTAGTTTTTACCGCAGGATTCCACTTAATTAAGGTTCCTTTTTTATCGTAATCTTCATCAGAAAACCATAAGTGATGGATACAAACCTCTGCCGTAATTTTCTTTTCGGCTAAAGGAATTTTATTTGTAAATAAACTTGTTTCTTTTCCAGTAGATAAATGGAACACATGTAACCTCGCTCCTGTTTTTTTCGCTAATTCAATAGCTTTAGATGAGGATATATAACAAGCCTCCTCGCTTCTAATTATGGGATGGTATTTAACAGGAATGTCGTCTCCAAACTTATCTAAATGATCCTTTAAATTGCTTTTTATGGTGCCCTCATCTTCGCAGTGCACAGAAATAACCATATCGGTACTTTCGAATATTTTCTCTAAAACTTCTGGATTATCCACCAACATATTTCCTGTTGACGATCCTAAAAACAGCTTTAAACCAGCTACTTTAGTTTTGTCTACTTTTAAAATCTCGTCTAAATTATCGTTAGTACCACCAAACATAAAGGAATAGTTTGCAGACGATGTTTTTGCTGCAATATCAAATTTCTCCTCTAACTTTTCAATAGTTGTAGATTGCGGGTTTGTATTTGGCATTTCAATAAAAGATGTAATACCTCCTGCAATTGCAGCTCTAGATTCGGTTTCAATATTACCCTTATGAGTTAAACCTGGTTCTCTAAAATGAACCTGATCGTCTATAACCCCAGGTAAAAGATATTTTCCTTCGGCATCATAAACTTGAACATCGGCAGATTTAGGACTAATAAACTCCCCAATTTGCTTAATATAGTCGCCTTCAATTAATACATCGCCATTAAAAATAGTGCCTTCGTTAACTATTTTAGCGTTCTTAATTAGTTTAATTTTCATTTGCATACGTTTCTCATTTCTTAAATAAACTTTTCAACTTCATTGAGATAACCCCAAAAATAGCTTCAGAAATAATTCCTGAATGTAATTTTGATTCACCTAATGTTCTATCAGTAAATATTACTGGTACTTCTACTATTTTAAACCCTTTTAAGTAGGCCTTAAATTTCATTTCTATTTGAAAGGCATAACCTATAAACTTTACAGCATTTAAATCTATGGTTTCTAACACTTCCTTCTTATAACAGACAAATCCTGCTGTGGTATCATGTATTTTCATGCCTGTAATAAGTCGAACATATTTTGATGCGCCGTAAGACATTAGTACTCTATTCATTGGCCAATTAACCACATTTACACCGGTTTTATAACGCGACCCAATGGCTAAATCTGCACCTTCATTATTACAAGCATGATAAAGTTTTAAAATATCTTTTGGATCATGCGAAAAATCAGCATCCATCTCAAAAATATAATCATAACCTTCTGCTAAACTCCATTTAAAACCATGAATGTAAGCTGTTCCTAACCCAGATTTTTCTTTTCTAACTTCTAAAAACAATTTATCATTAAATTCTTTTTGAAGTTCCCTAACCTTTAAAGCCGTTAAATCTGGAGAATTATCATCAACAATAAGAATGTGTAACATAGGCGATTGCGAAAACACCGCCCTAATAATGGCTTCTATATTTTCAATCTCATTGTATGTTGGAATAATTACAACCGTTTTCGACATATACTTTGTTTGGTCAATCTTTTTTATTTTGGCAAATGTACATTAATCGATTTTTATTTATTTTAAATATTCCTTAATAATATCCAGTAATATTAAAAATTATGATAATTTTATGGCATGCTTCGATACCTCGTTTCAAACGAAATATTCACGGTCCTGTTAGTTATAGGCTTAATAATTGTGGCTATAGCAAAATTAACAGCACCTAAACGTTTTGACGATTTTATTTTAGTACTAGGAAATGATAAGTATTTAAAGATTTACTCAAGAGATCAGAAATTTTTCGACAAATTTGATGCTTTACTCTTTACCAACTTAATTATTACGGTTTCAGTATTCTGTTTTATTAGTTACAAGCAACTTACCGACACCCAAACCATTTCTGCCAACACCATGTTTAAACTCACTTTTAGCATTGGTATTTTTATCCTTATCAAAGTACTTTTAGAGCGATTAATTGGCAGTTTGTTAGAAATTGATAAACTTATTGACCAATATATTTTTCAAAAAATAAGTTTTAAAAATTATTTAGGCCTTTTATTACTCCCAATCAACGCCTTATTATTATACACCTTTACGCCAACATTAACAGTAATTTACGTAATTGTTTCCTTAATGCTAATTGTTAATATTATTGGCTTAATTAGTTCATTTAAAACACATCAAAGTTTAATTAAAAACAACTTGTTTTATTTTATTTTGTATCTTTGCGCTCTCGAAATCGCACCCTATATCATTTTGTATAAGGTATTTATTTCAAATTAAAAGATAAAAAACGCTAGCGCTTATGAAAGTGAAAACCATTTTAGTATCTCAACCAGAACCTAAAATAGAGAACTCGCCCTACTTTGACTTACAAGAAAAGCAACGTGTGAAAATTGATTTTAGACCATTTATTCATGTTGAAGGTGTGTCTGCCAAAGAAATTAGGCATCAAAAGATTGATTTAAGCGATTACACCGCAATTATTTTAACAAGTAGAAATGCGGTAGATCATTTTTTTAGAATTGCTGAAGAAATGCGTTTTAAAGTTCCTGACTCAATGAAATACTTTTGTCAGTCTGAAGCTGTTGCTTACTACCTTCAAAAATATGTAGTATACAGAAAACGTAAAATTTATGTTGGGAAACGTACTTTTGCTGAATTATCGCCTTTAATTAAAAAATACAAAGACGAAAAATTCTTACTACCTAATACAGACAAGGTAAAACCTGCTGTTCCTGAAACACTTGACTCTTTAGGAGTTAACTGGAAACAAGCTACTTTTTACAAAACTGTAGTTAGTGACCTATCTGATTTAGCTAACGTATCGTATGATGTGTTGGTGTTTTTCAGTCCTTCTGGAATTGAATCTCTATTTCAAAACTTTCCAGATTTCAAACAGAACGAAACTAGAATAGCTGTTTTTGGAAACACCACTATTAAAGCTGTTGAAGAAAAAGGATTGCGTGTAGATATTTCTGCTCCAACTCCTGAAACTCCTTCAATGACTATGGCGCTTCAAAAATATATTGAAAAAGCTAATAAAGGGAAATAAGACTTTATTATAACATTATATAAAGAGGGTGATTTTTTAAAAAATCACCCTCTTTTTTTTGCTCTAAACTTAGCCTTAACCAAAACCAATAAACTATCGAAAATAAGACTATCACAAGGAAACTAAACGATAATTTATAACAATTGAATTTTAATTTATAATCAATCCCTTAACTATTTTGTATTATTGATAAGGTTTTTAAATTAACAAAAAGTATGTTTCGGTTAACTTAAAAAATCAACATTTTCTATCTAAATAAAGTATTATGATAAAACATTGTTTAAATACATACCTTATTTATTTTTTAGTCTTATTTTTTAGCTTAACTAGTAAAATGTATGGAACGGTTTTAATAAACAACGTTCTAATTAATAATGAAAAAATAGGGTTAACTAAAACAACATTACGCCCCCCAAGTTGCACAAAACTAATTCAACCATTAAATGGTGAAACTAATGCACCAGTAGGAACTAATTTAACTTGGGATTTTATACCCAATGCGACGGGATATAAACTTAATATTGGAACATCCTTTGGAGCTAACGATATTTTAAACAACTTTGATGTTGGCAACTCCACCTCCTACAACCTACCCGTTAATTTACCGGGGAACTCCAATATTTATGTTAACATAACGCCTTATAATTCTAATGGTGATGCCACCTCTTGTTTTGATGAATATTTTATAACTGGAGCATCTGAAATGGGGCTTACATGCACCCAACTTATACAACCTTTAACCAATGCAGTAAATGTATCTGTTGAAACCAATTTAAATTGGTTTAAAGTTCCTAATGCCACTGGATATAAATTAACTATTGGAATAACCCCTGGAGGAACAGAACTTTTAAATAATTTTGACGTTGGAAATACCACAACTTACAATCTACTTGGAAACTTTCCTGCAAACACAAACATTTACGTATCCATAATTCCTTATGATTCCACAGGTGATGCCGCCTCCTGTTCTCTTGAATATTTTATTACCGGAGATTCAATTATAGCCCCAAGCTGTACCAATCTTACTGTTCCAAAAGACGGTGACAAAAACGTTACCTTTAATACTGATATAACTTGGCTTCCAGTAACCTCGGCCAAAGGATACAAAATAAACATTAGCACAACTTCTGGAGGTACAGATATTTTAAACAATTTTGATGTTGGAAACACTATTAGCTACAACCCAACAATAGATTTTCCGGGAAATACAAAGATTTATATAGCCATAACACCATATAATGACCAAGGAAATGCCAATAATTGTATGGAAGAAAGTTTTACAACTGGAGCCGTTTTTCCACCTCCCCAATGCACTAATCTTATTTTACCATTAGCAGGGGCAATTAATGTTCCTGTTGGCACCGATTTAATATGGGATCCTGTTACAGACGCCACAGGCTATATATTAACTTTAGAAACATTTACGGACAATATTGATATTTATAATCGTTTTGATGTTGGCAATATTACCAGCTACAACATTCCTGCAGATCTACCAGAAAACAGAAGAATCTATGTTATAATAGAGCCATACAATTTAGCAGGCGAAGCAATTAGTTGTAGCAGAGAAATTTTTACAACTGGAAAAGCAGGCATTCATGCTCCTCCAAAATATTTCACGCCAAATAACGATGGAATAAATGATTTTTGGATTACACCTAACCCTGTAAACCGAATAGCTCATGTTAATATTTATAATCGCTATGGCACACTTTTAAAAAAAATAATTGAAATTGAAAAAGGTTGGGATGGCACAACTAATGGCAACATATTACCAACAGACGATTATTGGTACCAAATCGTTTACACCGATGGTTCTACCCTGCAAGGTCATATGAGTTTAAAACGCTAAAAACTTCATCTTTACAAGATATCAAGTCTAAAAAAGGAATGATTTTTAAACCCACCTTTTACATTTTACTTCAAAATAAGGTCTATCAATTCAATTCGTCCTTAATTTATTAAATTGTATATTTAGTAAATAACTAATTGAATAACATAAATTATGAGAAAAAAAATTATTTGTTTGGTGGTAATAGTTTTATCATTGTGCGTAGTTCCTAGTACTGTTTTTGCTTCTGAAACACCACCCCTAAGTAATAGTGCAAAGGCTGAAGACATTCCGGAGGAGATTAAAATAATGTTAGACCGTTTAAATGAAATAAAAAATATTGAAAAGTCTTCTTTAAGTCGTTTGGAAAAAAAGGAATTAAGAAAAGAAGTTAGGGCAATTAAAAAAAGCGTAAAAGCCTCAGGTAATGGAATTTACATTTCGAGTGGAGCAATTATTATAATTCTACTTTTAATTATTATTCTTTAAAATAATTAAAATAAAAAGCCGATTTAATTAAATCGGCTTTTTATTTTAAAACGCATAGCGCTGTGGGCCACCACGTCTTATTTCTTCAGTACAATGCGCTTCAAACTTTTTAAAGTTTTCTCTAAAGGCATTGGTTAACTTAAAAGCTGTTGTATAATATGCTTCATCATCATTCCACGTAGATCTCGGACTTAATACACTTGTTGGTACACCTGGACAACTTCTTGGTTGCGCTACACCAAACACAGAATGAATGTGGTAATCATCATAATTATAAAGTCCTAAATCGCCATTTAGAACGGCATTAATCATTGCGCGAGTATACTTTAATTTCATTCGTGTGCCAACACCGTAAGGACCACCAGTCCAACCCGTGTTTACTAACCAAACATTAACACCAGCCTTTATCATTTTATCACTTAACATTTCGGCGTACTTAGCAGGGTGCAAAGGCATAAAAGGTGCTCCAAAACATGCCGAAAACGATGGCACAGGTTCTTTAACTCCGGCTTCTGTTCCTGCTACTTTAGCGGTATAACCAGATATAAAATGGTAAGCCGCTTGACTAGGCGTTAACTTAGAAATTGGAGGAATAACACCAAAAGCATCAGCCGTTAAAAAGAATATATTTTTTGGGTTTTTACCTATAGAAGGCGCCTGTATATTTTCAATATGATGAATAGGGTAACTTACTCGTGTATTTTGAGTTATAGAGGTATCAGCAAAGTCTACATCACCCTTATCATTTAAAATAACATTTTCTAGAATAGCACCTTTTTTAATGGCGTCGTATATTTCAGGTTCGTTATCTCTAGATAAATTAATAACCTTAGCATAACAACCACCTTCAAAATTAAATACGGTGTTTTCGTTTGTCCAACCGTGTTCATCATCGCCAATTAAACTTCTATTTGGATCTGTTGATAACGTTGTTTTTCCCGTACCCGATAAGCCAAAAAATATAGCCGTATCACCATCCTTACCCACATTAGCACTACAATGCATAGGCATAGTGTTCTTAAAGACAGGTAGTATAAAATTTAATGCAGAAAAAATACCTTTTTTAATTTCACCCGTATAACCAGTACCACCAATTAAGGCTATTTTTTTTGTGAAATTTAAAATAGCAAAATTATGTTGTCGTGTTCCGTCCTCTTCGGCTACAGCCATAAAACTAGGCGCATTAACAATTGTCCATTCCGGATTAAAATTTTCTAGCTCCGCCTCTGTTGGACGTAAAAACATATTGTACGCAAACTGATTACTCCAAGGATATTCATTTATAACACGAATTTTTAACTTATAATTTTCGTCTGCACAAGCATAACAATCGCGAACAAAAAGTTCCTTTTCAGATAAATAATCGACAACCTTATTATATAATTTATCGAAAGCATGAGGTTCAAACGGAATATTGACATCGCCCCACCAAATCTTATCTTTAGTTACATCATCTTTAACTATAAATCGATCTTTTGGAGAACGCCCCGTAAATTCACCTGTATTAACTGCCAAAGCACCAGAAGCTGCTTCTACACCCAATCCTTTTGATACCGTAATATCATGCAATTCTTCGGGCGTTAATTGATAGTTTACATTAGCGTTTTTAATACCGTATTTTTCTAACGCAATCGTTTTCGTAACTTCACTGTTGTTTCCCATAATTTGGTTATAAATTATACTAAAACACAAAATAAAGACATTTTTTTCAAGTATCCTTAAATTAATCTACTTTTTTCGAAGAAAAATTCAAAAAAGACCCTAACGCAAAACACCACGCCATAATTAATAACAAACCACCTATTGGCGTTATAAAACCAATAGATTTAAAATTAAAACCAGATAAAGAATTTGTTGCCAATCCATAAATAGAACCCGAAAAAAACAAAACTCCTATAACCACCAATAAGAAAATAATGCGCTTTGTTTTTTCCTTAATTAAAGGGCTATGACCTATAAATAACAAAAACAATGCATGATACATTTGGTAACGCACGCCGGTTTCAAAAGTTTGTTGGGCTGTTTCGGATATTAATTCCTTTAAAGCGTGTGCACCAAAAGCCCCCAAAATAATACTTAAAACACCTAAAATAGCACCGGTAACCAATATTGTTTTATTCATCTTCCTTTAATTATTCTTTAAAATTACACTTAATAATTAGTAAATTGGTACAATAAAATGCCAAAACAGCATATCTATAATCACAACAAATTTACTTAATATGCGAAAGATTTTAGTCATTGGTTCAGGAAAATCAACAGCTTACTTATTAAAATATCTGCTAGATAAATCGGCTTCCGAAAATTTATTTATTACCGTAGGCGATTTAAATTTAAACCACGCAAAATCCTTAATTGGCAGCCATAAAAACGCCAAAGCTATCCTCTTAGATGTGTTTAATAGCCCATCAAGAACACATGCTATTAAAGATGCAGATATTGTAATATCCATGCTTCCGGCCCGCTTTCATATTGAAGTTGCTAAAGATTGCATCACTTACAAAAAGCACATGGTTACGGCTAGTTACGTAAGTCCAGAAATGCAACATCTAGACCACGATGCGAAGGCGAACAATCTGGTTTTAATGAACGAAATTGGAGTCGACCCCGGAATAGACCACATGAGCGCTATGCAAGTTCTAGACCGCATTAGGGATAAAGGTGGCAAAATTATTTTGTTCGAGTCCTTTACTGGTGGTTTAGTAGCTCCCGAAAGCGATAACAACCTATGGAACTACAAATTTACTTGGAACCCTAGAAATGTTGTGGTTGCAGGTCAAGGTGGCGCCGCCAAATTCCTTCAAGAAGGCGCTTACAAATACATCCCGTATAACCGGTTATTTAGACGCACAGAATTTTTAGAAATCCCCAATTTTGGACGCTTTGAAGTATACGCCAACCGCGATTCCCTAAAATACCAAAGCGTTTACGGCTTAGACCATATTAAAACCCTATACCGTGGCACCATGCGTCGTGTAGGTTTTAGTCGTGCATGGCATATTTTTGCTACGCTTGGAATGACCGACGATAGCTACACCATAGACGATAGCAAAAACATGAGTTATCGCGATTTCGTAAACGCCTTTCTGCCATACAGCCCTACAGATTCGGTCGAGTTAAAACTACGCCACCAACTAAAAATCGATCAAGATGATATGGTTTGGGATAAACTTATAGAACTCGATATTTTCAACCCTAATAAACCCGTAGAACTCAAAAAAGCAACTCCGGCACAAATACTTCAAAAAATATTAATGGACAGCTGGACCCTATCAAAAACCGACAAAGACATGATAGTTATGTATCATAAATTCGGTTACGAGCTCCACGGAAAACAACATCAAATAGACGCCAACATGGTTGTACTTGGCGAAGACCAAACCTATACCGCTATGGCAAAAACGGTGGGCTTACCCGTTGCCATTGCCACACTTGCCATTTTAAATGGCAAAATAAAAACTCCAGGTGTTCAAATTCCTATCACCAAAGAAGTCTATAACCCCATTTTAAAAGAACTCGAAAACTACAGTATTAGGTTTCAAGAAAAAGAAGTACCTTATTTAGGTTACAATCCGTTAAATATTTAGTATTTGGGCGTTACCCTAGGGTCGGGCTAGTTTGCTGGCTTTGTTTTTAACCGATGAGTTTTTAGAAGGTTCGTTTAACATGCGATGTTTAATTACAGAACCATTAATACAAATTATAATTTCAATTTAAAATCAAATACCTACTTTTATGTTTTAGATTGAAATCTTAATGACACAAATACTAGAATTTATTGGATTTTTCTTAGAGATTTTTGTTGATATCCAATTCTGGAGAGACAAAAAGAAAAGAAGACAATTCGAGAAGGAGCAAAATCTACCTAAAAAATTAATGATTCATCCATACGCCAAAGCTGTATTTTATTCCATTGTAATAACAATCCTATTAGGAATTTTATTTTCACTTTACCAACACTATTTTTCTAATGCGAATAACACCATTAAAAAACTAATTAAAGTTGAAGCCCTAATTATTGAAAATAAAGAAGTGGATGGATATTACCCTAAAAAACTAGAAGATATTATTCGAAACAATCCATTACGAAAGAAAATCACTCTAGACGCATGGGGAAACGAATTCCATTATATCGTACTAGCAGACGCAAACACGTTCGCTTTAATTTCGAAAGGAAAAGACGGCATTTTAAATACTAACGACGACCTAACTACAGCAAATAAATAAAATTCCCTCCTTCAAGGGAATTAAAAAATAAGTCTTTTTATGAAACAAAAAAACAAAGTAATTACTATAGATGGTATCGATAAAAAAATACTTCGAGCCTTAACTACAGATGCCAGAACACCTATTTTAGAAATTGCTAGAAACGTTGGCATATCTGGGGCAGCCATCCATCAACGTTTACGTAAATTAGAAAAATCTAAACTAATTTCTGGTTCAAAATTTATAATAAACCCAGAGGCTTTAGGCTTTACAACCTTAGCCTTTGTTGGTATTTATCTGGATAAAGCCGCAAATACAGACGATGTGGTTAGAGCTTTAAAACGCATACCCGAAGTTTTAGAGTGCCACTACACCACTGGTAATTACAGTTTATTTATTAAACTTTTAAGTAAAGACAATGCCCACTTAATGCGTTTATTACACGAAAAAATTCAAACCATAACGGGAGTACAACGTACAGAATCCCTAATATCTTTAGATCAACAAATTGATAGGCAAGTGCATATATAATTACTTGAATTTAATTGTGCTACTTTAGGCAACCTTTTACTATTATTGCATCCTAATAATGGTATAGTTACTCAAAACTATATTAAGCAAACTAAAAATCTTTATGAAAAAGTATTACCTCATCCTACTTACACTGATTTTGTTTTCAACAAATGTATTTTCTCAAAACTCAGAAAACGCTAATAACACTTCAGAAAATTTTAATGAACTTAAAATTAACATGACCAACCTCATAGCTTTTAAATGGCTAGATTTAGGTTACGAGCGCACCATAAATGAAGAATCTTCATTTGGTGTTGGTTTACTTACCAAAATTGGTTCAGATAGAGATGACGGTGATGGACTAGATGAATACAGAACATTTTCTATAACGCCATACTACAGACACTTTTTTTCTAAAAAATATGCACAAGGCTTTTTTATTGAAGGATTTGCTATGTTACATTCTGGCGAAGATGAGTATTACGAATACGATGAAGTTGATTTAACGGGTCGCTATAGAAATGAAAAATACACCGATTTAGCCATTGGTATTTCAACAGGAGCTAAATTCATAACAAAGCGTGGGTTTATTGCCGAAATATATCTAGGCCTTGGTAGAGATATGCTAGATCAAAGCGATATAGAAGTTGTTGGCCGTGGCGGAATTGCGCTTGGTTACAGGTTCTAAAAAAAGCTCAATTTTTATAACAAAAAAAATCCCAAGCATGGCTTGGGATTTTTTTTTATTTTGGATATTGAATCAAATTCGGTATGACAAAATTCTTTTGTTACATTTTCATTAACCAAGTACGCACATCTACTTCTTGCTTAATAATAGTAGGTAAATCTTCAATTTTAACACGCTCTTGCTCCATAGAATCTCTATGACGAATGGTTACTGTACCATCTTCTTTCGAGTCATGATCTACTGTAATACAAAAAGGGGTTCCGTTGGCATCTTGCCTTCTGTAACGACGTCCTACGGCATCCTTTTCATCATAAATCACATTAAAATCCCACTTTAGCTCTTCAACAATTTGTTTTGCTATTTCTGGTAAACCATCTTTTTTAACCAACGGCAAAATAGCTGCTTTTACTGGCGCTAAAACACTTGGTAATTTTAAAACGGTTCTAGTTGTTCCGTTTTCTAGTTCTTCTTCTTGTAAAGAGTTTGAAAAAACAGCTAAAAACATACGATCCAAACCAATAGATGTTTCTAAAACATAAGGTGTATAGCTTGCATTATCTTCATGATCGAAATATTGTAATTTCTTTCCAGAATGCTCTTCGTGTGCTTTTAAATCGAAATCGGTTCTAGAGTGAATCCCTTCTAATTCTTTAAAACCAAACGGGAATTTAAACTCTATATCCGCAGCAGCATCAGCATAATGTGCTAATTTCTCATGGTCGTGAAAACGATAATTATCAGCACCCATTCCTAGAGATAAATGCCATTTCATTCTGTGCTCTTTCCAGTAATCATACCATTCTTTTTGAGTTCCTGGTTTTATAAAAAACTGCATTTCCATTTGCTCAAACTCACGCATTCTAAAAATAAATTGTCTTGCAACAATTTCATTTCTAAAGGCTTTCCCTGTTTGCGCAATCCCAAACGGAATTTTTAGTCGGCTTGTTTTCTGTACATTTAAAAAGTTAACAAAAATACCTTGTGCCGTTTCTGGACGTAAGTATAAATCCATCGCAGATTCTGCAGAAGCACCAAGTTTTGTTCCAAACATTAAGTTAAACTGCTTTACGTCTGTCCAGTTTTTACTTCCTGTTAAAGGATCGGCAATTTCTAACTCTTCAATAAGTAATTTTACATCGGCTAAATCTTCGTTTTCTAAAGATTTTGCCATTCTAGAAAGAATTGAATTTATCTTTTCTTGGTAACCAACTACACGTCCGTTAGTTGAAACAAATTCTTCTTTATTAAAGGCATCACCAAAACGCTTTTCGGCCTTTTTAACTTCCTTTTCAATTTTTGTTTCAATTTTAGCGCAATAATCTTCAATTAAAACATCTGCTCTGTAACGTTTTTTAGAATCTTTATTGTCTATTAATGGATCGTTAAACGCATCGACGTGGCCAGAAGCTTTCCATGTGGTTGGATGCATAAATATCGCAGCATCAATACCTACAATATTTTCATTCATTTGCACCATGGCTTTCCACCAGTAGTCGCGTATATTTTTCTTTAGTTCTGCGCCGTTTTGTGCGTAATCGTATACTGCACTTAAACCGTCATAAATCTCGCTACTTTGAAACACATATCCGTATTCCTTTGCATGCGAAACTACCTTCTTAAATTGATCATCTTGATTTGCCATAGGTGCAAAAATAAAAAACCGCTTAAAACAAACGTCATTTTGTTAAAAATAATTAAGTTTACAAGACTACATTTTTTATCATGCTTAAATCTATAGTAAATTTATTTTTCCCTAAAGTATGCTACGCATGCCATAATTTACTAGGTGATAACGAGGAAACCATCTGTTTAGACTGCCGACACGACTTGCCAATTACCAATTTTCATTTTGATAATAATGATAGCGTAAAAAAAGTACTTTATGGTCGTGCCGAGGTGGAAAACGGGACTGCTTTGTTTCGATTTGAAAAAAAAAGCCACGTACAACGGCTTATCCATAACCTAAAATACAGAAAGCATGAACATATTGGTTTCGTTTTAGGAAATTGGTTGGGTGGCGAATTACAGACACTAGACGCTTACAAGGATATTGATATCGTTATTCCGGTACCGTTACATAAAAAGAAACTAAAAAATAGAGGTTTTAATCAAGTTGCAAAATTTGGACAACAAATAGCAGAAGCATTAAATGCCCAGTATGTTGATGATGTGCTATTAAAAGTAACCAATACCAAATCGCAAGTCACGAAAAAGCGTTTTGCGCGTTGGACCAACGACAATCAGCTTTTTACACTTGAAAACCCACTAAAAATTGAAAACAAGCATATTTTAATTGTGGACGACCTTATAACCACAGGTGCTACACTAGAAGCTTGTATTTTGGTTTTAAAAGAAGCTAAAAACATAAAAATAAGTATTACTGTTATGGCAATAGCATAAATATATTATCGTTATATTTTTTAACCGAATTCATGTACTTTTGCTAAAAATTTAAGTTGTTGATGAATAAGACCCTTTCAAATTTTATTTTCGCCTTAATTATTGGCTTAGTTATTATGAGTTGTGCTAATCGTGGAACACCACAAGGTGGTCCAAAAGATGATACACCTCCTAGGATTTTAAAATCTGAACCAGAAAATTATTCAACCAACTTTAAGGGCGATGAAATCAAGGTATATTTTGATGAGTACATTAAAATAAAAGACATTAAAAAACAGCTTATTATTTCGCCACCAATGAATACACCACCTGACGTTTCACCTTTAAGTGGCGGAAGTAAATATATTACTATAAAAATTTACGACACCCTACAACCTAATACCACTTACGCCTTTAATTTTGGAAATAGTATAACAGATAACAACGAAGGTAACCCATATCCATATTACCGTTATGTCCTATCTACCGGGGATTATATTGATTCGCTATCTGTAAAAGGAAACATTGTTGATGCTTTAAAAAAGAAACCAGAAACCTTTGTAAATGTTGCATTATACGAAGTAGATTCTACGTTTAGAGACTCTGTGGTTTATAAAGCTGCCCCAAAGTACATTACAAATACCTTAGATAGTATTACTACCTTTTCTATAGATAATTTAAAACCTGGCAAGTATTTATTAATGGCATTAAAGGATGGGAATGGTGATAATAAGTTTCAACAAAAAACAGATCAAATAGCGTTTCACAAAAATTTTATTGAAGTACCAACAGATACATCGTACACCTTGCGCCTTTTTAATGAAAAGTTAGATTTTAAGCCAACTAGACCGCGTTTAATTGCTGGCGAAAAAATTGCTTTTGGCTTTGAGGGTGATTATAATGGTATGCAAATAGACCTACTTTCTGATGCGCCTTCGGATTTTGAATACCGCATCACTAAAGATCCCGCAAAAGATTCATTAAACTATTGGTACAAACCTTTATTTGAAACCGATTCTTTACTTTTTAAAGTAACCAATACCGATTACGAAAAAGAGTTTACTGTTAGACTGAGTAAGAAAGACAAAGACACTTTAGTTATTGGAGCTTCGCCTTCTGGTAATATTGCTTACGACGAAGATTTTAAAATAGCAGGTACCACGCCACTTACAAAAATGGATGTTTCGAAGATTAGCATGATAGATAAAGACTCTACAGCTGTAAGCTTTAAAACAGATTTTGATACGCTAAACAATGCCTATTTGTTTAAGTTTGATAAAACTGAAGACAACAATTATAAAATTAAAATTCTTCCTGAAGCCTTTGAAGATTTTTATGGTGACAAAAACAAGGATACTTTAAATTTAAGTTTAAGAACTAAAAAAGCTTCCGACTTTGGTTATGTGAGATTTACCATTGTAAATGCTACTTACCCACTTATTATTCAATTAACAGATAAAAAAGGAGAAGTTAAAGAAGAACGTTATGCCACAGAAGCAGGCCCAATAGATTTTTTAAATTTATCAGCAGGCATGTATTCTATACGCGTTGTGCATGATGCAAATGGCAATGGCATGTACGATACTGGAAACTACCTAAAACAGATTCAACCAGAAAAAATAAGTCATTTTCAAGAGATTGAAATTAGATCGGATTGGGGTATACAAGAAACACTTACGTTTAAGTAATTTCAAATTGATCTTTATCGTTTAAAAACTTAAACTTGTTTCTGTAGGCTTCCACATGTCGTTTTTCGAGTGTAGCGATTTTTATAGTGTCTTCATTTGGAGCACACGTTACTAACTGCTGCCCTAACACATCATATACAGCCGAATGACCAGAATACAAAGCGTTTACACCATCAACTCCAACCCTGTTCACACCAACACAATAACTCATATTTTCTATGGCACGCGCCTTTAATAAAGTATCCCAAGCAGAAATTCTAGGTTTTGGCCAGTTGGCAACGTAAAGGAGCACATCATAATCTTCGGTATTTCGCGCCCAAACAGGAAAACGCAAATCGTAACAAATTAAAGGGCAAATTTTCCAACCTTTATAATCTACAATCACTTTTTCAGTTCCCGAAGTATATACTTTTTCTTCGCCAACTAAGGTAAACGAGTGGCGTTTATCATAATGCGTTACGTGGCCAGAAGGCGCTACAAAAAGCACGCGATTATAAAAGGTGTTCGCTTCCGAAATAATCATACTACCAACAATGGCAGCATCTACTTGTAAGGCTAATTCTTTTAACCAAGATACCGTTCTGCCATCCATAGTTTCGGCCACAGCCGAAGCATTCATAGTAAAACCAGAAGTAAACATTTCGGGAAGTACGATAATATCGACATCCTCTGAAATATTTTTAATTTTCTTTGTGAAGTTTGCACGGTTTTGCTCAGGGTTTTCCCAAACTAAATCCGTTTGAATTAACGCTATTTTAAGGTCTTTTTGCATAGATGTATATACTAAACCTTAAAATAACGTTTTTTAATTCTATTTAAAAACAGAAATATATTATTTCTATTTAGTACCTTATAATTTTTTCTTTGCTTTTGCTGAAGCTTCTTTATACTTTTCGATTTTGTCTAACCATTTTTCTTCATCCACTGGCGACAATTTTCCTTTGCTTTTTAGCTTTTCGTATTTAGAAAGTGCGTCCTTATGCTTTTTAGCCGCTTTGTCGTATTTAGATTGTGCTTTTTGGCTTTTCTTTAATTCCTTTTCTGCCTTTTTTTGCTTCTTTTCAGCTTGTTTTTGTTCTTTTTCTGCCTTCTCCTGCTCTTTTTCCGCTTTTTCTACACGTTTTTTAGTTTCTTCGGCATTTTTAATTTGAGCCATTTTACTATTAAATGCTGCTAAAACTCCTGCTTTATCCTCTTCTGATAAGGTTTCAGTAACATCAACCCCAGCTTTAAAAATTTTATCTTTTTTAATTTCGTATGGTTCCCCATTAAAATTAACATCTTGGGCATTAACAACAAACCCTAAACCTAAAAATAGCACTATCAATAAATATTTCATTATGTCTTCTTTTTTTATATTAAATGTACTAATTAGACCCAATACTTTTACAAAAGTTACTTAAAATAACGTTAATAAATTCAAGGTTTTTAAGCCGTGTACCGTTTAGGCAACTTTACTAAAACGTAATACACTAAAGCTTTGCTGTTTAAGAAAAATACTAGAGCTTAAACACCTAATTTAATTAGCAACTCTTGCTTGTACGTTCTTCCAATTGGTATTTTATTCGCGCTAACATAAAGCGTGTTTCCTGAAATTTTATCGATAAACTTACTATTAATAATAAACGATTTATGAACTTGAATAAAATCGTTTTCAGGCAATTTAGTGTTCCAATTTTTTAAGGCATCAATATAAGACAGCCGTTGAGTATCCGTAACTACAGTAATATAATTTCGCTGAGATTCAATATATAGAATTTTACTTATTACAATTTTATGCAGCGTTTTATCGACATTTAAAAAGATGGTCTCTTCATTTACTTCGGTGGTTACTTGGGCGACCTCTAATCTATCTTTTGCTTTATTAACAGCTTTTAAAAATCTATCGAACGAAAAGGGTTTAACTAAATAATCTACAATGGTGTCTAACTCAAAACTAGTAACAGCATATTCTGAATACGCCGTTGTCATGATTATTGCTGGTGGGTTTTTAATAGTTTTTATAAAATCGAGTCCAGACATATCTGGCAAATTAATATCTAGAAAAACAACATCGACGCTTTGTGTGTTTAAATAGGTGTTTGCCTCAATAGCAGCTTTAAAAGTCGCCACCAACTCTAAACTAGGTATTTTAGCTATAAAATTCTTTAAGATGTTTTGGGCTGGTATTTCGTCTTCAATAATAACACACTTCATAGTCTTGTAATTGATTGGTTCTTGATACAATTTCGATAAAAATCGAAATCACTCGAACTGACATTTAATTTAAATTAAGTTTTAAAACAACCTTAAACACGTCGTCTTTACTAATTTTAAACTGGTAATTACTTTTATAAATAAGCTCTAAACGCTTTTCAAGATTCTGTAAACCTATTTTTAAATCGGTTGTACTTAGCTTGTTTTTATCAAAATTGTTTTGGCAAGTAAAATATAAAATGCCTTGCTCTACTTTAATATCTACTACAATTTCGCTATTTAAAGTACTGTGTTTAAAAGCATTTTCAATTATAGTAATTAATAGCAAAGGTGCTATTTGATGGTTTAAAGCATCTATATATTTATTGTAACTAATACGCTTTACACCTTCGGTTCTTATGGTTTGAAATTTAATATAATTATCGATAAAATGGATTTCTTTTTCTAAAGTAATGGTTTTCTCGTTGCTTTCATACAACACATGCTTTAGGTTATCTGAAAGCATTAAAATAAGCTCGGGTGTTTCGTTAGGTTTTTCAATGGAATATGAATAAATGGTATTCAAATTATTAAATAACACATGTGGATTTATTTGCGATTTTAAAAACTTAAGCTCCATTTCGGCATGTTCTTTTTTAATTTTTTCTACTTCTTCCTGCTCATCCATAAACCGATAAAGAATCCAAATAAAGGAGAAGAATATTAGTGGTACTAGGGTTTGCCATAAATAATCGCTTAAACATTTAGGTATGCTGCACCCACATTGTGCAAAGACATAACAATATAATTGTGTAGCAAATAAAGAAATACCTGAAAATACCAAAACGTATAACAGATACCACTTCTTTTTTACAAAAAAGGGCAGTAAAAAAAAGTGGTTTACATAAACAATAGCCACTAAAAGTATGACGTATTGTAAAAACGGATTTTCTTTCCAGTAAAAATCTGAAAATAGAAATAAGGACACAAACACAAAGAGCATCCAAAATAAAATATGGACTAAGGCCTGCGATGTGTGTTTTTTAGTAATCGTCATTTATTAAATGTAAATAGAAATGACTAAACTATCAAACATTATGTACAAAAGGCAGTTTTGTAGATACCAACAATAAAAACAGCTAAAATTATGAGGCAATTAATTATTTAAACCTTCCTTTTAAATAATGGAACTTTAGTTTTATTTGATAAGAAACCTAAATATTTTTGCTAATGTATTTGAAAAAAACCGCAACAAAAACAACACTAGATAAGCAAAAATCATCTCGCTATTTTTATTTTAAGTTTTTAAATATTGTATTATATTCATTTATTTCCTCTTCCATTCCTTCAAATCGCTTTTTCCATTTTTCCTCATCGAGAGGAGATAATTTACCTTTTTCTTTTAGCTTATTGTACTTTTCTTTCTTGTTCTGTAATTTTTCTTTAGCCTTTAACAAGTCTTCCCTAGCATCTTCTTTGGCTTCTAACTTTTCTTCTAATTTTTCTTGACTTTCTTCCAGAGCCTCTTGTTTTTTTTCGGCCTTCTCAATAGATTTTTCTATTTTATCTTGCTCTTTATTTAACTTTTCTTTTTTCTCTTCAGCTATTCGTTCGGCTTCTAAACGATTATTTAGGGCTGTATTTATATCCTGTTTTTCCTTTGAGGATAATTGTTCGGTAACATCTTTACCTTTATTGTAAAAACTTCCGGATTTAACACTATACACGGTACCATCTTGCATGATAACACGCTCTCCGCTACTACAAGACAGCAAGATTCCTATTAATACTACGGGTAATATTTTTGTAATTTTCATGTTATTTTTATTTTTTTTGTTAGTTAAGACAGCTAAACAATCTCCATCTTTTTTAATAAGAATGACGCATTCATATTTTGGCAAACACCTGTTTTTAAAGTATAATCAAAATGAAGTTCATCGTTAATAATTTCGGCATCAAAATAATAATTTTTAACAGCATCTAATTCTTTCTCGATTTCACAAAGACTTAAATCGTGGGTTGCTATAATTCCTGTAGCGTTCGATGCCACTAACTTTTCAACAAACTTTCTAGAGCCTATAGCCTTATCGGTACTATTGGTACCTTTTAAAATTTCGTCTAAGATTATAAAATAAGGTTCTTTTTGAATGGCATCCACGATGTATTTAAGTCGTGTTAATTCCGAAAAAAAATACGAACTATCATCGGCTAAAGAATCTGTTGTACGCATGCTCGTAATTAGTTTTACCGGCGAATATTGAGTTGATTGTGCACAAATTGGTAACCCAACGTTAGCCATTACAATATGTAGTGATACGGTTCTTAAAAAAGTACTTTTACCAGCCATATTTGCTCCAGTAACTATAAAAAACGCTTCGTTCTCTATGGTTAAATCGCTATCCACGCGCTTGTTTTTATTTAATAAGGGATGTCCTAAACCTTTAGCTTTTATAACCGCTCCTTGTTCTAAAATCTCTGGAAATACAAATTCCGGATGGTTATAAGCATAATTACCAAAAGAATTATAAGCATCGAAAAACGACACCGCATCAAACCAATCGGAAACCTTATTCCCATACTGCGCTATCCATTGTTCTATTTTATAACTATTTCTAACATCGGTTAAAAAATAACCGTTACCAAAAATGGCACCTATTAGGTTGTTTCTGTTATCTAAAGCATCTAACGACTTTGAAAACACTTTAAAAATTTCGGAAGCTTTCTTATTATCAGACTGAATTTGCTTCTGCTTTTGCTGTAACAATTCCGAAGTAAAGGATTCGTTTTCAATTAAATCTAACAAACTGGCATACTGCCTAAAGGTATCTTTAATCTTATCGGTATTGGACGCTAATACATTTATTTTTTTAAAGTAACGCCCTGTAATAGCTAACCCAATAAATAACCAATAGCCAATTATTGCCTTATTTTCAATAACGTTTAATACCGTAAGCGCTAATAAAACAAGCGTTCCTAAACTAAATACTAGTGGCAACCAAGACATTATTTTTGGTAAAAATGATTTATGACTTTGTAACCACCCAGTAATCTGTTTTGCTGGAGTTTCAACATGAACTAAACTCGATGTTGCTGTATAATGCTGGCGCCATTTAGGTTTATTATTTAGCTCATTAATAGCTTCTTGTCTAGCCTTAATACCATCTACATTATTAGCTTTAAGTGCATTTGCTAATTGCGCTGTACCTTCTTGTATAGTGGTTCTGTTTATAAATTGAAAAAACGAACCACGACCAAACAAATCTATATCTAAACTATAATAATGTGTTGGGTCTTGATATTGTAAACCATCATTTCGGTCGTGAAATTCGCCCGAGGCAATTTTAATTTCATCTTCATTAATCTGCACTAAGGCTTTATTAAAATCGCGTTGCCTTTTAATATCGGTATGCCTTGATAATAAATAAATGAACAAAACAACCCCAAAAACAGCTATTGCCGCTGCAATTTGCCATTGGCTAAAAAAGAAATACACACCAAAACCAATACCCACAAACACCGCTAATCGATATAAACTAAAAAGTGTCATTGTATTAGTTAAGCGTTGTACTTGCGCTTTATAAACCTGTAAATGGGTTTTATAATATTCTAATGGATTTTTCATGACTTGTTATTATGCAATAAATAAGCAAAAAAGCCCTGAAAATATTCAGAGCTTTTAATAAGTAATTTTTATATGGTTTTAATCGCGCCCTCCAAAAACTTGAAGTGCCCAATACATTAGTGAGGCAATGGCGCCAATGGCGGCAACCAAGTATGTTCTAGCGGCCCATTTTAAGGCATCTTCAGACCCTTTATATTCTTCTGGAGTTACTATGTTTTTATTTTTTAACCATGCTAATGCTCTATTACTAGCATCGTACTCTACAGGTAAAGTAATAACACTAAATAATGTTGCAAAACTCATCATTACCAATCCAGCAATAGCTACCCATTGCCCCATGGCACCCATCTTCTCTGAAGCCATTAAAGCAACACCACCAAACACAACCCATTGCGACATACTAGATGTAATTTGTACCACAGGTACTAATTTAGACCTCATAGTTAAATAACTATATGCCGTAGCATGTTGCACTGCATGTCCGCATTCGTGAGCAGAAACTGCCGCAGCTGCAGCATTACGTTGGTTATAAACCGACTCACTTAAATTAACCGTTTTATTAGTAGGGTTGTAATGATCTGTTAATTGTCCTGCTGTAGATATAACCTCAACATCTCTAATACCATGATCGGCCAACATTTTTTCGGCAATTTCCGCACCACTCATTCCGTTTCGCAAATGCACTTGCGAGTATTTTTTAAACTTCCTTTTTAATTGACTACTTACTAACCAACTCATTAAAGAAATGGCACCAATTAATATATAATATCCAATCATTGTTTTTATTTTAAAATTATAATTAAAGATAACAAAAATAACGCCAAATTTTTAAACTGAATAAATGTCAGTTAAATAAAACATTAGATATTAAAACCAAAAAAACGCCTAAACCTTAACTAATAAGTATTTAGACGTTTTAAAATATAGTAAAAAACGGCTTAAGCCATTTCCATATCAAAAGCTTCGGCAATCTCTTTATATACAATCTCGCCTTTTACAATGTTTAATCCTTTAGCTAAAGCCGCACTATTATCGCATGCTTTTTCCCAACCATCATTAGCTAACTTAATAACATAAGGTAATGTTACGTTAGTTAACCCCATTGTAGATGTGTAAGGTACAGCTCCAGGCATATTAGCCACACTATAATGCACAACCTCATCGATAATATAAGTAGGATCTTGGTGTGTAGTAGGTTTTGTAGTTTCAAAACAACCACCTTGATCTACAGCTACGTCAACCATAACGGTTCCTGGGCGCATTTCTTTAAGCATATCTCTAGTGATTAATTTAGGTGCCTTAGCCCCTTTAATTAAAACACCACCAATAATTAAATCGGAATCTATAATATGCTTTCTAATATTATACTCACTAGAAAACTCACTTATAACGTTATTTGGCATCACATCACTTACATGGCGTAACGCTTTCATATTAATATCTAAAATATGTACACTAGCTCCTAATCCAGAAGCCATACGCGCCGCTTGTAAACCAACAACACCAGCACCCAAAATCAATACTTTTGCAGGAGGCACACCAGGAATTCCACCTAATAAAACACCACGACCCATAATTGGTTTTTCAAGATATTTGGCACCTTGTTGCACAGACATTCTACCTGCTACCTCAGACATTGGTATTAGTAATGGTAACGATCCATCGGCATCCTCAACCGTTTCATAAGCAATACAAACAGATTTACTTTCAATCATCGCGTGAGTTAACACCTCGCTACTCGCAAAATGAAAATACGTAAACACAATCTGGTCTGCTTTAATTAACTTGTATTCTGGCTCAATAGGTTCCTTAACCTTTACAATCATATCGGCAACACTATATACCTCCTCGATAGTGTCAAGAATTGTAGCTCCGGCTTCAATATAATCTTCGTCTAAAAAACCACTATTAAACCCTGCGTTTTTTTGAATATAAACGTTATGGTTTCGCTTAGTAAGTTCAAAAACACCAGAAGGTGTCATGCCTACTCTATTTTCATTATTTTTAATTTCTATAGGAACTCCAATTTTCATAATTAAGTTATTTAGGTGTGAAAACTAGAGCAAAATTAAAACAATAATTTTTAATATTATCTGTAAAATACGCTTTTCGTTAAATTATTTTCACGCAAAAACAATTATTTCTTATTTTTATATAATTTATATCAAATTGGTAGGAATTACAATTGTGTACCTAAACAGCTATTTTTTAGAGTATTTTATTTTAAAAAACATCAATAAAAAAGCAGATACCACTGTAATACTGTTGGCAAAAATCATAGATGGGCTATCTTTTAAAACACCATAAATTAACCAAGCCACAATACCAGCAAAAAACATTAATAACATAGGTAAAGACAAACCGGTAACATCTTTAGTTTTCCAAGTTTTAAATACCTGCGGAAGAAAAGCAGCAGTAGTTAAAATGGCTGCTACAAATCCAATAGTTTCAGTATAATTCATTCTTATTTTTAATAAAATTATTAGGGCATTACCCAAGGGTCGGGCTTTCGGTAGTCGCTTTTTTGTGTTGCATAAGTGCAACAACACAAAAAGAGCTTCAACAAAACCTCAATCCCTAATGCGGGTTTATTTGTTAATGGTAGTACTTATTTTAAATTAAAACTAACCTGTTTTAGTCCTTTTCACGACAGCTAAAAACATGGAATAGAGCAGCAGTTAGTATTTACCTTAACCTACAATATTCACAATTTTACCAGGAACCACAATGACCTTTTTGGGTGTGCGTCCTGCTAATTGTTCTTGTGTTTTTTCGTTTGCTAAAACAGCAGCTTCAATATCATCCTTACTCATATCTAGAGGTAATTCCATGGTAAAACGCGTTTTACCGTTAAAAGAAATTGGATAATTCTTGCTGCTTTCTACTAAATGACTGGCATCAAATTCTGGAAAAGGCGCTGTTGAAATTCCTTTAAAATTTTTTGGTAAATCTTCTACTTCAATAATCTTATTGAACTGCAAACAAGCATATAAATGTTCGGCTATATGTGGTGCATAAGGCGAAATTAAAACTAGTAAAGGTTCTAAAATAGCTTTACTTGTACATTTTTGAGCAGTCAATTCATTAGCAGCAATCATAAAGGTTGATACCGATGTATTAAAAGAGAAATTCTCAATATCTTCCTGAACCTTTTTAATCGTTTTATGTAATGTTTTTAAGTTGTCTTTTGTTGGTGGAGCATTGGTAACTTTAAGTCCGTTATCATCTACATACAATTTCCAAAGTTTTTTCAGGAATGAATGTACACCTGTAATACCTGCGGTATTCCAAGGTTTATATTGCTCTAATGGGCCTAGAAACATTTCGTATAAACGTAAACTGTCTGCACCATAATCATCTACAATTTGGTCTGGATTGACTACGTTGTATTTTGATTTGGACATTTTTTCGACTTCGCGTTTTACAATATACTTTTGCTCATCACTTTCAATAACATCTCCATTCTTATCAAGGAAAACAGCATCAAACAATTCTTCTGGGCGCCAATTTCTAAGTGATTTAATATCAATTTCGTTAGAAGAATTTACAAATGATACATCTATATGAATGGGTCTAATATACAATGCAGAAACGAAACAGTTATCAATATTATCGACGTACTTCTGGTATTCGTGCTTTTCATATTCATCATCAAAAACTTTACCCCTAAACCTGTCTCTAAATTCTTTAGTGAATTTTTTTTCTAGTTCTTCATGATGAAAAAATTCTTGATTACCATTACTATGGATTTCTTTAATACTTTCAATAAAATCATAACTAATAAAGCAAAGATTTTTAGCTTTATTAGGCAGAGCTATAAACTTAGGATTTAACATCTCTTCATCCTTGTAACCTATTAATGAATCTAGTTCAATTACAAAAGCACTAGTCCCCAAAATCATGCCTTGGTTAATCAGTTTTTTAGCAAACTCATCGACAGGCACAACACCTTTATCAAACAAGAATTTTTGCCAAAAACGCGCATATAATAAGTGTCCTGTAGCATGCTCGCTTCCGCCAATGTATAAATCGACATCTTGCCAATACTCCATCGCTTCTTTCGATGCCATTTCGTTATCGTTAGTCGGGTCCATATAACGGTTAAAATAAAACGAACTTCCTGCCCACCCTGGCATGGTGTTCAATTCTAATGGATGTATGGTTTCATTATCAATCAAATCATTTGAAACCACTTCGTTTTTATTGGTATCCCAAGCCCAAACAGTAGCATTTCCTAAAGGTGGCTCGCCGGTTTCGGTTGGTAAATATTTTTCAACTTCTGGTAATTTTATAGGTAAGTGCGCAGCATCAATCATTTGTGGCATTCCCTTAACATAATACACAGGAAAAGGCTCTCCCCAATAACGCTGACGACTAAACACCGCATCGCGCAAACGGTAATTCGTCTTACCTTCGCCTTGTTCAATTTGCTCCAACTCGTAAATAGCACGTTTGGTTGCTTTTTTATAATTCATTCCGTTTAAGAAATCACTATTTCCTATTACGGTTTTTTGTTTATCTGTAAATGGTTCTTCCGAGATATCAACACCTTCAAAAATATTAATTATTGGAATATTAAAGTGTTTTGCAAAGGCATAATCGCGCTCATCGCCACAAGGAACAGACATTACAGCGCCTGTACCATAACCCGCTAACACGTAATCGCCAATCCAAATAGGAATCAGTTTTTGAGTAAATGGATGTATAGCATAAGCCCCTGTAAAAACACCTGAAATGGTTTTAACATCGGCCATTCTATCGCGCTCGCTACGTTTAGCAGTTGCTAAAATGTATGCATTAACAGCTTCCTTTTGTTCTGGTGTTGTAATTTGTTGCACTAATTCGTGCTCTGGAGCAAGTGTCATAAAACTTACACCAAATATAGTATCGGGTCTAGTTGTAAAAACTACTAATTCTGGAGCTTCTTTAACCTCGTTTGAAACTACCTTAAATTTTACTTGAGCACCAACCGATTTCCCTATCCAGTTACGTTGACTTTCCTTTAAAGAATCAGTCCAATCAATAGTATCTAAACCTTGAAGTAAACGTTCTGCATAGGCAGAAATTCGCATACTCCACTGTGTCATTTTTTTACGAATAACAGCATGTCCACCACGCTCTGAAACACCATTTACAATTTCATCATTAGCTAAAACAGTTCCTAATGCCGGACACCAGTTAACTTCAGTTTCAGCTAAATAAGTTAATCTGTATTTTAATAAAATATCTTGTTGCTTTTCCCAAGAGTACGCATTCCACTCCTCTGCTGTAAAAACCTCAACATTATCATCGCAAACGGCATCAATATTTCCGTTTCCTGTTTCTTCAAAGTACGTTATAAGCTCCTTAATCTCGAATGCTTTTTGAGTATGCTTACAATACCAAGAATTAAATAATTGGATAAAAATCCATTGTGTCCATTTGTAATAACTAGGATCGGATGTGCGCACCTCGCGAGACCAATCGAAAGAAAATCCAATTTGATCTAACTGGCGGCGGTATGTTGCAATATTCTCTTTGGTTGTAATAGCCGGATGTTGCCCTGTTTGAATAGCGTATTGCTCTGCAGGCAAGCCAAAACTATCATACCCTTGAGGATGTAAAACATTAAACCCTTGGTGACGTTTATAGCGTGCATAAATATCGGAAGCAATATAACCTAACGGATGCCCAACGTGCAATCCTGCACCGCTAGGGTAAGGAAACATATCCAAAACATAATATTTTGGTTTTTCGCTACCATTTACCGCTTTAAAAGTTTGGTTTTTTGCCCAATATTTTTGCCATTTGGCTTCAATTTCATTGAAATTGTAATTCATCTTCATCCGTTTTAAGAAGTTGCAAATTTACGTTTTATAAATCAACTTAAAAATCTTTTATTTTCATAAGTTAAAACCTTAAAAAAACATGCTGTTTTAATGAGATACTTTTACTTTTGCACGCTTAAAACAAGACTCCTTGAACGCAAACATCTACAAGGCCCATTTTGCACTTTTTGTTGCAAATGTTATTTACGGGCTCAATTATATTATTGCCAAAGGCATTATGCCACATAAAATTAGCCCTACGGCTTTTGTATTTGTCCGTTTAGCTTGCTGTGTGGTGCTGTTTTGGACGGTAAAATTTATGTTTGTAAAAGAAAAAGTAGAACGTAAAGACTTAAGACGTTTGGCGCTTTGTGGTTTACTTGGTGCAGCGGCCAATATGCTGTTTTTCTTTCATGGTATTAATAAAACCTCTCCAGTAGACGCCTCTATTATTATGACGGTTACGCCTGTTTTGGTTTTTATTTTTAGTTTTTTCATTCTTAAAGAACGCATGACGAAGAATAAATTTATAGGAACCGTAATTGCGGGTATTGCGGCTATTTTTCTTATTGCTTATGGTAATAAAGCTGAAGGCACAAGCTCACTATTAGGCAATTTCCTAGTGTTTTGCAATGCTGCTTGTTATGGACTTTACTTAGTTCTTGCAAAAACTTTAATGCGAAAATACCATGCTCTAACTGTTATTTGTTGGATGTTTTTATTTGGGTTACTATTTGTTACTCCGTTTTCCATTCAACCCATAATCGATACCGATTTTGCGGGCTTTACAACCAACACGTATTTAGTAATTGGTTATGTGGTACTGTTTACCACTTTCTCCACTTACTTACTTAACCTGTATGCGCTAAACCACGTGATGCCATCGGTTACCAGTAGCTATATTTATTTACAACCCGTAATTAGTTTTGCTATGGTAAGTATTTATGCTTTTATTTTAATGCAAGATGAATATGCACAAGACATTAACCTAGTTAAAATACTAAGTTGCTTTTTGGTTGTTGTAGGCGTTTACATTATTAGTAAACGGCCTAAAGAACTAGCATAGCGTTAAAAATGGACCAGGTTGTTACTTGCATTATTTAAAATAATTTTTGAGTAATAAATAACAATTTCAATATGTTTCTGTTTATATAAATGAAGATTGCTTATTCTTTATTATTTTTACAGCTTTAATCCTATCCATTTATGAGTTCATCATTTGAGAAACACCAAAAACGCAGACTTATTTCTTCCTACTTTTCTGTAGTATTAAGTATTGCTTTGGTTTTATTTTTATTAGGATTACTAGGCATGCTTATTTTAAATGCCAAAAAAGTTTCAGACCATTTTAAGGAACAAGTTGTAGTTACAATTTATTTAAAAGACACCGCCAAGGAAGTGGAAACCAAGCAACTTGAAAAAAGTTTGGCTATGGCAGATTATGTAAAATCTACCGAATATGTTTCAAAAGAGCAAGCTGCCGAATTTATGAAAGCGGAAAACGGTGAAGATTTCATGGACTTTGTAGGTTACAACCCACTGCAAAACTCCATTGACGTGCATTTAAAAGCCGATTTTGTGACGTCGGAGCATCTTGAAAAAATTTCAGCGGAAGCCACAAACAAAAACTTTGTTGATGAAGTAACTTATGATAATGACTTGGTTAACCTCATGAACGATAACGTAAAGAAAATCAGTTTTTGGGTATTGGTTATAAGTGGCATTTTTACTCTAATTGCTGTTTTATTAATTAATAGCTCCATAAGATTAGCGGTTTACTCTAAACGTTTTACCATTAAAACCATGCAAATGGTTGGAGCAACAAAACGTTTTATTAGACGTCCGTTTGTATGGAAAAGTGTGCGTTTAGGCATGATTGGCGCTTTTTTAGCTTTAATTGGTATGGCCATTGTTTTGTATTATTTAGACAAAACCTTTGCAGAACTCGAACTGCTTAGCAACCCTATTTTAGTTGCAGCCTTATTTGTTTTTGTTTTTGCTTTAGGTATTATAATCACTTGGATAAGCACACACTTTGCAACCCAACGTTTCTTAAATTTAAGAACAGACGAGTTGTATTATTAAACGCAAAAAGTAAAAAACGATAATTTAGAAAATCATTAACAGCATTTTTCTAAATAAATCTTTTACTTTGCACTAAATTATTCTGCGGAATTTAATCATGGGAGAAAAAAAACGTAAAGAAGAAGCAAAACCAATTTTTGTATTTGGAAAGAAAAACTACCAATTCATGTTTATTGGTTTAGCTATTATTGCACTTGGGTTTATTTTAATGTCTGGCGGTGGAAGTGATGATCCAAACGTTTTTAATCCTGAAATTTTTAGCTGGAGACGTATTCGATTGGCTCCCACATTAATTCTTATTGGTTTTGGCATTCAAATTTATGCGATACTTTTAAATCCTGATAAAAAATAAATTAATTACGATACGTATATCTCTAATTTATTCTTTTAAACATTTTCCCGAAAACACATTAGCTATTTCTTTTAGGTAAGAATACCCGTTTTTCATAGCATCATCTAGGTTTTCAGCATAATTCATAACTGCATCGGCATAATGAATTCCGAATTCGCCTGGACTATTACCCTCTAAATCTATTGCGCCACAAAAGGCAGCCACTTTTATTTTTTTCGCTTTCGCGGAAGACAATACGCCTTGAATAGTCTTACCAGACATGGTTTGTGTATCTAACTTTCCTTCCCCAGTAATTATCCAGTCGGCACCTGAAATTTGACTATCAAAATCAGCTAAGTCTTTTATGAGTTTTATACCCGGTTCTAAAACGCCATTTAAAAATACTTTTGATGCTATTCCCATACCACCAGCAGCACCTGCTCCTTTTACAGATTGAGCATCTACATTAAAAACCGCCTTAATAAGTTTAGCAAAAGATTTTAAGCCTTTATCAAGCATTTCAATATCTTTACTTGAAGCTCCTTTTTGCGCGCCATAAATATATGCTGCACCATTTTTGCCGTGTAAAGGGTTGGTTACATCGCAAGCAATACTAAAATTTACATCAAATAATTTAGGATTAACATGGCTTATATCTATATCTGAAATTTGAGATAAATTTGCACCTATAGGCACTACTTCTTTATTATTTTTATCTAAAAAGCGATAGCCTAATGCAGTTGCCATTCCAATACCACAATCATTAGTAGCGCTTCCACCAATACCTAAAATTATGTTTGTTGCACCTTTATTAATAGCATCGAGAATCATTTCGCCAGCACCTAATGTGGTAGCGTTTTTACAATCAAATTGTTCTTGTTTTAAAAGTTTAACGCCAGAAGCTTCAGCCATTTCAATGAATGCCGTTTTAGACCTTTCGGAATACAAATAAGTAGCCATTACGGGTTTAAAAAACGGATTGTTTACCCCTACTTTTACAGCAAATCCTTTTAGGTAATAATTAACCACCTCGATAGTGCCATCGCCTCCATCTGCTAGTGGGAGCTTTAAAATTTCAATATCTAAATTTAAAACTTTTATAGCATCTTCAACAGCATTACAAAACTCTAATCCTGTTAACGAATTTTTAAACTTATCTGGTGCTAAAACAATTTTCATGTACTGAGAATTTAACTTAAAAATGAAGGTAGAAAATAACTAAACACTAAAATGAATACAAAAAACGCCAAGAGAATATAAACCTCTTTAATCATGAAATCTTCCTTTTTAATGGCAACATTAAAGTTTGAAATGCTTTTAACTTCAGTTTTACGAGTTAGCGCACTAACAGTATAAGCTACTACTAAAGCTATAATTACACCAGTAAAATTAAGCCAAATCCAAAAAATATTAAATCCTAAATCGATATGAAATAACTCTTGTATCGTTTTTGAAAATATTAAGTTAATAAGAACTGCCGAAATAATTGCCGCATTCATACCAATATGGTTCACTTTTTTTGAAAAGAATGCTAAAAAGAATGTTACTAATACTGGACCATAAAACACAGATCCAATAGCGTTTATAATTTCGATAACAGCACTTTTACTTCCTCCAAAAAGGAAGGCCGCTGCAATACAAACCACACCCCAAAATACTACCGAACCTTTAGAAATTAGCATGTATTTTTTAGTACTTAACTTTATTTTTCCTCGGTTAAAAAAATCCTCGACGGTTACGGCCGATAGTGAATTAACTGTTGAACTTAGCGAAGACATGGCCGCAGAAAGAATACCAACCATTAAAATACCTATTAAGCCATGTGGTAAATATTTAAGTATAAAAACAGGCACCATTAAATCTGCTTTTACACCATGAGCCGCATACTCATCAGGGAAATATTTTTGAGTAGTCATGGCTATATCTTCTAGGAAATCGGGTGCTAATGTTATTAAACCACCTATTACTAATCCCATGATGCAGTATATTAAAACCACGGGGAATCTTAAAAGTCCATTTGCCATTAAAAGGGTTCTAATGGTTTTTTCGTCTTTTGCAGAAAGCAAACGTTGTGCTTGCGTTTGGTCGCAGCCATAATACGAAGCATAAAGAAAAAAGCCTCCAATAATCATGGGCAGTAAGCCATATTCATTGCCTTCTCCTATACCTAAATTATGATCGATAACCTGTAATCTTTCAGCATCAAAACCAGCGGCTAACCCACCATGTTCTTGTAAAAGATTCCATCCAAAATACAGGCAAATAATTAAGCCAGCGAACAATATAATCATCTGTATAGCATCACCCCAAACAACCGCTTTCATACCGCCTTGCCAAGAATAGATAATAGTAATAACACTTATTATTAAAATGGTGTAAACAAAATCTATATTTAAAACAGCTTGTAAAATAATAGCGATGGTATACACCATAACGCCTGTACCTAATGCACGACTAATTTGAAATACAATACTTAAAATTAAACGTGTTGATGTACTAAAGCGTTTCTCTACAAACTCATAAATACTTACTACTCCAGATCTAAATAAAGGCGGTATTATCACAATCATTATAAAAATCATGGCCAACGGAACAGCAAACTCGAAGGTTAGCCATTTCATGCCACCGCCTATTTTTAAACCGACAAAGGCTGGGGCCGAAATAAAACTAATTGCCGATAATTGGGTTGCCATTGTAGACAAACTTAAAGGGAACCAACCCATACTTTTTCCTCCTAAAAAATAATCTTTAGAATCTTTATTATCCTTAAAAAAGAATCCCATTCCTAAGAAAAATATAATATAAAATATGACGATACTATAGTCTAGCCAATTCATAATCTTTAAGTTTTAGTCTGTGTTAGTTAGTTTGTTTTTCAATTTAAATTGAATTGTATTATCCCATTCTTCTTTTAAAACGCTTAATAAAATAATGTTAGCTCTTCCTGTATTGTTTAGTGAAGGCATAAAGTTTCTTAAAACATCTTCCTCCTTACATCCAATACCTTTCATTGCCGCTATACTTACTTTATTTTCAGCATGTGCTCCAAAGCCAACACGCTCAACCTTTAGTTTTTCAAAGGCAAATTCGAATAATAAATACTTAGTATGTTTATTTAAACCAGTACCTCTAAATGATTTACCATACCAAGTATGGCCTAATTTAATATTTTTTAATTCTTTGGAGTATTCATAAAATCGAGTTGTACCAGCATATCTGTTTTTAATTTTATCGAAAACGATAAAAGGATATTCTTTTTTATGCTTTCTGTTATGAACAGTTGACGATATATAGTTTGTCAAATTTTCTAAACCATTTCCTTTTTCAAGAAAATAGGTCCACAAATTGGTTTCTGCTGAAATATCTAGCAAAGATTCAACATGTTCCATTTTAAGAGGACTTAATCTTACAAGATCATTTTCTAAAATGTAATCTTTTGAAAAGTCCAACTCGCTCATTATTCACGTTATTTTTATTCATTTAATAAATCAACAATTAAAGCTGCACTCCAAGAAAAATTATTCCCGCCATAACCTGCTTTTCCATGGTTATGCATGTCTTTTCGCGAATCAAAATACTCATAAAACCCATTTTTCTCTATAATCTCAATAGAATCCTGTTTTACCCTATTGGCAATATCTAAAAAACCGTATTGTTTTAAACCATTATACAGCATCCAATTAAGGTTTATCCAAACGGGACCTCTCCAGTACTTTTTTGGATTAAAACGTTCGCTTGTAGGATCGAAAGACGCACATAAATATTGGTGCTCGCCTCCAAACTTATCCATCATAACGTTTACCATAGACGCTGCCCTTTCCTTACTTGGAATATTAGCAAACAATGGCGAAAATGAAGATGAAGACAAGTATCTTAATGGTTTTTCGTTTCTTAAATCGTAATGAATATAAGCCCCAATTTCATCGTCAAATAACTTATTATTAAATGATTGAATACTCTTTTCTTGCCACTTTTTAAGCTGTGCTATTTTATCGGCATTATTCCCAATAAGTTCATACAGTTTTATTAAACTCTCATTCGATTTAATAAGCATAGCATTAAACAATGGATCTTGAACTAAAAACGGCGATAATTCTGCTATTTTTTCATCGCTATAGTTATGTTCTTTAGCGATATCAATAATGTATAAATAATGATCGTACTCTCTTTTTGATGGTCTTTCGGCAGCATCAACATGCGTAGTATCTCGCCTTTCAAAAGTATATTCTGGAGGATTCATGGTTTCCCAAATATCATCCCAAATAGGTGAATTATCGGTTCCTGACTCCCAATTATGATAGATATAAACTAACCCTTCATTTTGAGGATCTCTATTTTTATAAAAATATTCATGATTGAAATACACCTTATCAATCACGGTTTCTAGAAACTTTAAAGTTGCCTTTTTATCGGTACTAATTCTATATAATTCCTCTAACACAAAACCTGTAACTGGCGGCTGCGTCATTCCGGTAGATTTATATTTTTTTGAAGACAGCGGGTGTAAATCAGAACGATGAAAATCTGGTCCTGGAAAATACGTATCACTTTCGGTATGAAAAATAATATGTGGTATAAAACCATTACCCCATTGAGCATCTAGTAAAGTCTCAATTTCTGCTTCTGCCTTAGGCATATCAAAATGCGAAAAACCAATAGCTATTAAACCAGAATCCCAAAACCATTGAAATGGATATAGGTTTGCACAAGGTATACTAAAACCAACCTCATCTTTCCAGTTTCCTTTTAATACTTCAATTGCCTTATTTTTTAATTCTTCCATTATATCTATTTTTTAAAAAAACTCACCACCTACACTTAGCTGCATAAGTGATGAGTTAACAAATCAAACTAAACTAATCAATATCACTTAAAAGTTAAATGTTGCTGTTAAGAAAAATCTACGAGGTAAAATAGGTCTTCCGAAGAAGAACTCTGCGTCTCCTGCTTGATTTACATTTCTAGGATCGCCCTCTGTAACACCTTCATCATTGAATAAGTTGAAAACAGAAAACCCTAATCTTAACGTATCATCACTATCGTTATCTCCCATTGCAAATTCATAACCAGCACCAATTCTAGCAATTGTAATGGCATCCAACTCTACTGTATTATTATCTGCCGCGAACTTACTTCCTGTGTGGTTAAAAGAAAATAAAGCATCGAACGCACCATCATCATAATAAGCTCCTAAACTTCCTAAAAAGTTAGGTTGTCTTGCTAATTCATTCCCTTCGTTTGTTGTAGAAGATGTATTTGTAATTAAATCTGTAGATACGTTTTTAGAAATCTCATGATCTTGGTAAGTAGCCGTTCCTCTTAAACTAAGGTTATCGGCTAAACTATAATCAAAAGTGGCCTCCAGACCTATAGTTTTAGTACTTTGCTCAGATCGTGTTAAATCGACTAAAGATCCGCTAACAAAACCTTGATCGATTTTAATCCTGTCGCTTAAACCTACGTAATAAGCTGCTACAGATCCTTTTAATTTTTCTGTTCCTAATTTTGCTCCAACTTCAAATTGAATAATTTTTTCTGAATCGTACTTGCTTCCTGTAACGCCTGTTGCTATAGGAGCAAAACCTCTAATTTGTGGAAAAAAGAACCCTCTTGAAAAGTTGGCATATAAATTAACTTTATCGTTTAATTTATATAAACCGGCAGCAGAAAGTGCCCAATCCGTAGCGCTAACATCTGCTCTTGTAAAACTACCATCGGCAAAATTAACGTTTGCTAATTCTGGAGTTAATGTAGCATCATCATAAACTTGACTTTCTACAATGTTACCTTTACTAAAAGTACCTAGAGTATTTTCAATTCTTAAACCAACATCAAAACGCCATTTATCTAAAACCATCTCATCTGTTAAATAA
Organism: Algibacter sp. AS12; assembly: GCF_046736315.1. NCBI lineage: Bacteria > Pseudomonadati > Bacteroidota > Flavobacteriia > Flavobacteriales > Flavobacteriaceae > Algibacter > Algibacter sp. AS12. The sequence goes on along the minus strand of NZ_CP151841.1, from coordinate 2,146,350 downwards.
ACTGCTGTTTTATTTTGAGATAAAAAATTATTTGAAGTCATACCAATTCTGTTATACAATCCACCTGTAGAAAAGGTAACATCATTTCCGCCTGCATCAACATAGTTTAAGTTTACCAATTTAGGATTGTTATTAAACTCAGATAACACTCTGTATTGGTAATTAACATCTTCAGCTTCTGTTCTTGCCAAATAAACACCTCCAGTAATGTTGTGTGTTCCGTTAGTTACCTCTATAGTTTTAGTTAACGACGCTTCTCCAGAATAATCTGTCATAGGACGTAATCTATCCACATGCAAATTATCTACAACTAAATCCGACCCATTAATAGCCGCACTAGTACCTTGATATTGTGCTGTAAACCCTAGGTTTCCTGGAGCCACATTTTCTACATATTCATTTAAAGTAATTGGGTTGTTGTTAGCACCATTACCTCCAACATACAATGCAAAATTGTGCTTGTAATTTGCATATTTTACTTTCGATTTAAATTTTAAATCATCAGCAAAATCATACTTAAAATCGGCCATTAAATAACCACCTTGCGTAGAAACACCATCTTCAATAGGACTTTCGTAAGCACCACCAGCAGTTAAAAACGACGTGTTTGCTAACTCGCCAGATAGTAGCTGCTCCACAGCCTCACCATCATTACCGTTTATTCTTTTTCTGTTTCCATCTAATGGTAATGGCATAATAAATTGTGCATTATCATTTATAAATTGTCCATGCACTGTAAAAGATCCATTTTCAAACTTCTTTTTAATATTAGCTCTAAACTGTACCCCTTTTGTTGGCATTCCAGTTTCAATTGGCCCATCATCTTTTCTAACAAAGCCAGTAAATGCGTAATATGTATTAGAATCTTCACCTCCTAATTTACCACCAGTATAAAAGTCAGTTTTTAAACGGCCTTTATCTGCCCATTCTAAGTTAATTATGTTTTCCTCGTTTGAATCTCCTGTTTTACTTGTATAGTTAATAATACCAGCTACAGAACCTGCTCCATATAATACAGCGGCACCACCACGAACAAACTCAACACCTTTAAAACCTATATCTGGTCTTGCGTAAACATCATGCGCTGAAGAGTTTAAACCAAACGTACTCATTAATGGCATCCCATCATATTGAAGCGGATTGAATACATACTGCCCTCCAGAAGGTAAACCTCTTACAAAAACATTTGAAGCTGTTTCTCCACCACCACCTTCGGCGGTAATACCAGGAATACTTCTTAAAATATCAGCTTGACTATTTGCAGAAAGCTTGGTTATTTCATTCTGCTTTAGCGAGCTAATAGACATTGGCGTGTCCTTTTGCGACCTAAAAGTTGCCGAAGCAGTAAGTACTACTTCATCTAAAGAGTTACCACCTTCAACCAATACAATTTGCAATGTAATTGGTGTTCCGTTAAGGATTACAGTTTGCTCTTGAGCCTCATACCCTAAATAGGATATTTTAATTTTTTGAGCTCCAGTTAAATTTGTTGAAAAACTAAAATTTCCATCAAAATCTGATGTGGCTCCAGATGTGCTACCAATAATAAGAACATTAGCTCCAGTTACTGGTACACCTAAATTGTCTTTAACAGTTCCTGAAACATCCGTTTGCGAAAACGTTGCAGCAATGCTAAACATACATAATAGTGTAAAAATAAATTTTTTCATTTTATTTAGAATTAGTTAATTTAAAGACAAATTTATAATCACTTTAACAATATAAGTACTAATTATTTATGATATTGTCACGCAAACGGTTGCGGGAACGTTTGCATTTTGTTTTTTTAACAAAAAAAAGAATAAAAAACATGAAAAAAGAGATAGTTACTTTAAAAAAAATAGCACAAACACTTGATTTATCGACCTCTACAGTTTCTAGAGCGCTAAATGATCATCCAGATATTAGTGAGGCTACTACTAAAAAGGTAAAACAACTTGCCCAATCCCTGAACTATGTACCTAATATTTTTGCGAAGGGGTTTAGAAAACATCGTTCTAACATAATTGGCGTTATTGTACCTAATATTACCCATTATTTTACAACCACTATGGTAAGAGGTATTTTAGAAGAAGCTGCCATAAAAGGCTATCGTGTTATTATATCTGAATCGAATAACGATGTATTAAAACAAACCGAAATGCTAAACACCATGATGCAATTTGGTGTTGATGGCATACTAGCCTCGTTAACTAAAATGACAAGAGATATAGATAATATACTACCCATATTAAATAAAGTCCCTTTAATTCTATTTGATAAAGTATCCAATAAAATACCATGTACTCAAATTACCATTAACGATGAAGAAGCAGCATATAATGCTATTGAACACTTGATAAATATAGGAAAAAAGCGCATTGCCATTATTAAAGAGCGTGAGTTCTCATATACCTCAGAAAAACGATTTTCCGGATATTTAAAGGCTTTAAAAGATCATGATATTGAAATTGATGAAAAACTAATTATTAGTGTAGACGATATTTCCTTAATACAAGGTAAACGTATGGCAAATCATTTATTGAGTATTAAAAACAGGCCCGACGCAATTTTTGCAATTACGGATAGTGCAGCAATAGGCGTGATACAAACCTTAAAAAAATTCAACATTAATATTCCTGAAGATATTGCTGTTGTAGGTTTTAGTAATTCTTCACACTCTATAATAATAGAACCTAAACTTACAACCGTAGACCAACCGGGAGAAAAAATTGGTAAAAATGCTGTTAAATATTTAATTGAAGAAATTGAAAGCACTACCGATATTCTTACAAATAAAATGATTGAAATAAAAGGAAACCTTATAATTAGAGATTCTACTTTTAAAGTTTAATATTTTTAGTTCAATTTGAATTTACAACATCAATTTTAATACTTTTGCGTCATGGAAATTATAGACGCAATCATTTTAGGTATTATTCAAGGCCTTACGGAGTTTTTACCTGTATCATCTAGCGGACATTTAGAATTAGGAAAAGCCATTCTTGGCGATAATTCGGTGCCAGAAGAAAGTTTATTATTTACAGTTGTGCTTCACTTTGCCACGGCATTAAGTACCATAGTTATTTTTAGAAAGGACATTTTAGATCTTATTAAAGGCGCTTTAAAGTTTGAATGGAATGACGATTTACAATTCATTTCTAAAATTGCTATTTCCATGATTCCAGCTGTTATTGTTGGTTTATTTTTTGAAGAACAATTAGAATCGCTTTTTGGCGGAAACATTTTGTTAGTTGGCTGCATGTTAATCGTTACTGCTGTTCTTTTATTTTTAGCAGATAAAGCTAAAAACACAGAAAAAAAGGTAAGCTTTCAAAATGCATTTGTTATTGGTATCTCGCAAGCTATTGCTATGTTACCAGGTATTTCGCGTTCTGGAGCAACAATTTCTACATCGGTTTTATTAGGAAACGATAAAACTAAAGCTGCTCGTTTTTCATTTTTAATGGTCGTACCTTTAATTTTTGGAAAAATTGCTAAAGATGTTCTAAGTGGCGATTTAACATATGACTCTGGAAACTTTACCGCTCTTTCTATTGGATTTGTAGCTGCTTTTGTTGCTGGCCTATTTGCTTGTACTTGGATGATATCTTTAGTAAAGAAAAGCAAACTTTCCTATTTCGCTATTTACTGCGTGGTGGTTGGTATTATTGCCATTGTTTATTCACTATTAAACTAAAACCTAACACACTTGAAAACGCTTGACGATTATCTTTCTGGAGAAGTTTTACTTATAGACAAACCTTTAAACTGGACGTCCTTTCAAGTGGTTAATAAACTACGTTGGGAAATCCGTCAGGCTTTCAAAATAAAAAAGATAAAAGTAGGACACGCGGGCACTTTAGACCCTTTAGCTACAGGTTTACTAGTGATTTGTACCGGAAAAATGACTAAACAAATAGATACGTTTCAAGGTCAGGTAAAAGAATACACAGGAACTATTGTTTTAGGAAGTACCACACCATCATACGATTTGGAAAGCGAGATAAACGAAACTTTTCCAATAGATCATATTTCTGAAGATTTAATCTACAAAACTACCCAGCAATTTATTGGAGAAACGCAACAATTTCCACCTGTATTTTCGGCATTAAAAAAAGATGGCAAACGCTTATACGAATTTGCTAGAGCTGGCGAGCATGTAGATATTCCATCGAGAACTGTAAACATTTTAGAATTCGAAATCACTAAAATTGATTCGTCTAACTCAGATTCTATACACGTTAATTTTAGAGTAGTTTGCAGCAAGGGCACATACATACGCTCCTTGGCAAACGATTTTGGAAAAGCCTTAAACTCTGGAGGTCATTTATCGGTATTAAGACGCACAAAAATTGGAGATTTTGATGTTGCAAAGGCTCATTCCATTGAAGATTTTATTGCCAGTTTAACAACAAACAAGCAATAAACATTTCTTAAAACCCACTTCCTTAGGCGCAAAAAAGAATCCTAAAACGTTTAAATTTAACAGTATCCAAGCTACTTAAGTTGTGCTTTTTAAAACTTTTTACCGTATTTTGCCGTATATAATAATACGACTCCCTAATTGATAACAACGTATTGCACCTTAATAATCAACATAAAGCCCTACTTATTACGCTTCTAATTTCTGGAACTGTAGTACTCTCTGTTTTCAATTTAAGCTTAAAACAACAAGATAAATATGCCTCTGAAAGTTACTACCTTTTAGAGCCAGAAAAGGAAATTACACAGGAAGAGATTAAAGCTCTTGAAGCTTTAGAAAATCGTAACAACGCCAAAGCCGAAACTAACGATGCTTTTAACGAAACTCAAAAAGCAAAACATTTTGCTCAAGCTTACAAAACTATAGCGCCACCGGAAGATTATGTTCCTAAAACGAACACCTCATCTAACGAATCTGCTTCTGCTAGAAAAACATATGAAATACCAGAAGTCTCTAGTTTAAACAGCGAGGAACTATCTAAATTTAGTAAGGTAAACGATTTACTAAAAAAGCAACAATCGGACGGGAACAACTCAAAAAGTTCTATTCGCTATTCTTTATTAAACAGAAAAAAAGTACACATACCAATACCTGTTTACTTATGCGAGGTAGATGGTAAAATTGTAGTTAACATTACTGTTAATGCCAACGGAAAGGTTGTTGACGCGTATGTAAACAATTCGTCAACATCAAACAACGCCTGTTTAATGGAACATGCTATCGATTATGCCAAACGTTCACGCTTTACTCCCGATGCAGCAAAGGAGAGCCAAATAGGTACAATCACCTTCTTTTTTATTGGTAAATAGGTGTTACAGCAGTAAGTATTTCAACCACATCACTAATTATATTTTGCCCTTTATCTTTGTTATACCAATGTTGTAAATCTTCTTTAAACTCTGGTGTAAGCGTACCATGTTTAGCCTTAAATCTATTTACATAACTTGTAGCTTCACTTGGTCTAGGACCATAAGTATTTAAAACTTCGCCTGTTTCATTATCAATCATAATAACTTTAGCTATTGCTCTTCCTCCGTTGGTTAAAAACATATCCATAAGCTCTAAATTCTCATCGCGAAGCACGATTTTAACATCAATATTAGGATTTAATTCGGCTATTTTATTTAGAGCAGGCACCACATGTGCGGCATCACCACACCAACTTTCGGTAATAATTAACCACGTTGTTTTTCTATTAAAGGCTTCTATTTTTTCCTTAGCATCTTGGGTTACCTTAATGGTTTTATCCCAACGTTTCATGCGTCTATCGTTAAGCTTTGTATAATTTGCTAAAGCTTCCGTTTTTTCTAATCCTGTATTAGAATTTTCTTCTGCTAATTGCTTTACGAAAGCTCTATATTCTTGATAAGTAATACTTTTAGCTAAACTTTCTTTTATAATTTGATTCATAATACGCGTTTTAAAAAAATCCTTGAACAAAATTAAAGTCTTCAGATTTTATATAAGGTGATTTTTGTCATACTTTTACTTTAAACCTTACAGTCTTTTCAAGAAGATTGAATTATAGTGGTATCAAGATGAAAAAACACAGATGCGGTTGGTGCGAAGGCGATGCTTTATATGAAGCTTACCATGATAATGAATGGGGCGTTCCTGTTTATGATGATGACACCTTATTTGAATTTTTAATTTTAGAAACGTTTCAAGCGGGTTTAAGTTGGATAACCGTGTTGCGTAAACGTGAAAACTTCAGAGCCGCTTTTGATAATTTTGACTACAAAAAGATAGCCAATTACCAACAAACTAAAATTGATGCTTTACTTAAAGATACCGGAATTATAAGAAACAAACTAAAAGTTAATGCTACCGTTAGTAACGCTAACGCCTTTATAAAGGTTCAAGAAGAATTTGGAAGTTTTAGTAAGTATATTTGGGCTTTTGTTGATGCTAAACCTATTAAAAATAGTGTAAATCATTACAAAGAGGCGCCAGGAAATACGCCATTAAGCGACACCATTAGTAAAGATTTAAAAAAACGTGGATTCAAATTTGTTGGTTCTACAGTAGTTTATGCACATATGCAAGCTATAGGAATGGTAAATGACCACGAAGTGGATTGTTTTAGATACCAAGAAGTTTAGTTTTTTTTATGTTGAAAACATTTTTAAATAGCATTATACCGTTACTCCTTTTAAACTGTTTTAATGGCTTTTCTCAAAATAATTTTAGCGTTTTGGGAGAGTCGTTAGTAGCTTTAAATCATAAGTCAACAGAAACATACAGTTATAACTTCACCTTTAGAAGCCGCTATTTTTTAAACCAAACCAATAATTTCACCTACCAACAGCAACAGGTTGATGTCTTTCATTTTTTGCATTTTAAATTAAATACAAATACTAAACTTAGCCTTGGGGTTTATTACAGAAATCGAGATTGGTTTGAATCTGGACCCGACGAGTTACGTTTTACGCAACAATACAATTACAATAAAAAGAAAGTAGGTAAAAGTTACGGGCACCGATTTAGAACCGAACAACGTGTTTTAGACAACAAAACTATTTACAGACAACGATACCGATTTTCTTTAAACAGCCCTCTAAAAGGTAATACATTAGAAATAGGATCTGCGTATTTAACAAATGCTATTGAAGGCCTTTTAAGTTTAAGTAAAGCCTATAAACCCGAAACGGATATAAGGATTTCAAGCCAAATTGGATGGCTTATTACAGAGGCGTTAAAACTTCAAACCGGATTAGAACACCGCTATGAAGCTTTTAATTTAAAGGCTAAACATAATTTATTTGTGTTGACTTCTGCGGTTTTGAGGATTTAGAAAAAAAGCCCTAAACTCTGTTTTACTAAAGGTTTTCATATAATCTTTATTTATTCTAAAATCAAGATTATTCAACTACAAACGTTCGAGATTCTGAAGTTTCAATATTCCCATTTACATCATTAACAACAAACACAACACTATAAGTATCAACTTCTGGTGGTGTGAAACTTTCAGAAATAATAAGCTCCGTTTGATTACTAGTTGCGCTATTAACTGTTTTTTCAAACACCAAAGCTCCGCTACTATTTATAACTATCAATTTTATTGATGCGATTTCTGTTTCATCAGTTCCTAGGGCTTTTAAATTTACCCTGTCTGTTTCTGGCCATGCTCCACCCCAATATCCCACATAAGATTGATTTACATCAGGACTTTGAATAAGAACTGTCGGGGCAGTTGTATCCATTTCTTCTTCACTATTATTAGAGCAACTAGCAAATAGTACCATTAGTAATAAAAAGGTTATTAGTTTTATACTATTATTTTTCATTGGTATATTTATTATGGCGATTTTGAGGATTTAGAAAAAATAACCTTTTCATTCCTTCAAAAACTCCAAAAAAGTATTTCTAGAAATCTCCTCCGCACCCAAGCTTTCTAGATGATTCGTATAAACTTGGCAGTCTATAAGTTTATAATTAGTGTTCTGTATAAACGATATAATTCCCACTTTGCTAGCGTTACTTACTTTAGCAAACATGCTTTCGCCACAAAATACGCCATTATTTAAATCGACTCCGTAAAGTCCACCAACTAACTTGTTATTTTGCCACACCTCAACTGATTTGGCAAATCCAAATTCATGAAGTTTTACATAAGCCTCAATCATATCGTTAGTCACCCAAGTGCCATCTTGCCCGTTTCGCTTTACCAAAGCACATTCGGTAATTACGGCTCTAAAATCTTGGTTTACGGTAATTTTAAAATCTGAGTTTCTTAGCACCTGCCTCATACTTTTTGATACCTTAAGATTTTGTGGATATAACACAAAACGCGGATCTGGAGACCACCACAAAATAGGGTTACTATCATCAAACCAAGGAAAAATGCCGGTTTTATAGGCGAGTAGTAATCTTTCGGTAGATAAGTCGCCTCCAACAGCTATAATCCCTTCGGGCGATGCATTATCCACATCTGGAAACCATATTTTTTCGGTTAGATATTGCATAGTAGTAAATATAAAAAAACCTCAACATTTAGATAAATATTGAGGTTAGTGTTTTTATGATCCTTCCGTCTTTTAATTCTTTAAGGAATTAAAAATTTAGAACGGTAAATCGTCATGATCTTCTTCTTTTAAATCTCCTGCAGGCTCAAAAGCATCTGCTGGTGGTACTGGTGGTACATTTCCTGATGCACCTTCAGCTTGTGCAGCTTCAATTCTCCATCCTTGAATAGAGTTAAAGTATTTAGTTTCACCTTGAGGGTTCACCCACTCTCTACCACGAAGATTAATGCTTATTTTAACTTGTTGTCCTTCTTTATAGCTGTTTAACAAATCTGTTTTATCTTGAACAAATTCCACCATAATATGTTGTGGATATTGCTCTTCAGTTGTTACAACAATTTCTCTTTTTCTAAACCCATTACTACCAAAAGTTTGAGTTTCTCCTACCATTTTTATTCTACCTTGAACTTCCATTTAATCTATAATTTAATCTTTATTAATATTCTTTATAATCTGCCTTATTATTTAAGACAAAAGTACTTTAATTGCGCTTTCTACATCACCAAAACTAAGATAGTTTTTAGCTAACTTATGTTTCTCGATAGCTGTTGCCGATGCTATATTAGGATATCGTTCTGCTACATCTTCAATAAAAGTTGTTATACTTTCATGGGGTGGTAACGCCTCAATATTCCCTAACATTCCTAAATCGTTTCCTGTTAAAACCGTACTATTTTTAACAAGTTCTGGCAAAGCATCAACACCAATACCTAATGTGGCTATGGGCTTTGGTATTTCAAAAAAACCATCTTTAGCTCTGCTATAATAACTACCGCCTGCTCTGGCAACCAAATCTAACTTGTTTTGGTCTATAGAACCATTATCATCTAGTACAGCATCATCAATATGAAGTTTTACAACTTCGCATATTATCAAATTACCTGCGCCACCTTGGCTACCTAATTTCACTATTTCATTTACCTTACACTCAAATTGTACTGGTGCTTCGGCTACTCTAAACGGTTTTACAAGGTCTGATTTAAGCATGGTTAAACCCGCTTTTTCAAACTCATTAACACCTTCAGGGTATTCTGTACTACTTAATGACATTTGGTGCACCATGTTATAATTTACAACGTTAATAACAACTTCTTTTGTTATTTCAGCATTCTGTAACGTATGCTTTGTTGTATTATTTTTTACGCGTCTTGCTGGCGAAAAAATTAAAATTGGTGGGTTTGCACTAAATACATTAAAAAAACTAAATGGCGACAAATTTGGGTTTCCCTCGGCATCCATTGTACTCGCAAAAGCAATAGGTCTTGGAGCAATAGCACTTAACAAATAACCATGTAATTTACTGGTTGATAAGCTTTTTGGATCTATTGACGGCATTAGTTAATTTTATTTTTACAAAACTAATCAAAATAAAGGTGAAAATTTAATCTAGTTTTCAACATTCCTTTGGTCTCTGTCAACAATCTAACTTTATTTAGCATTTTAAGCTTCATCTGTAAGCAATAAAACATCTTAAAATAGAGTTACTAACAACTTGAACAATAATATTAGCAGATTTGCATTATATTACCATAAAATATCTATTGTAAATGATTTTCACCAAACATAGCAATGCATTCCGTTGGGCTATTGTTATAGCATCCTTTATTGTTGTTTCCCTTATACTATGGAAAACTTACGAATTTTTTCAGCATTTTAAAGATGAGGAACGCACCAAGATGGAAAACTGGTCGTTTGCCCAAAATGAGATTATAAACTCGGATATAAATACAAGTTTAGAACTTACGTTACAAATATTAAACAGTAACAAAACAACACCTATGTTGGTTATTAATGAAGATGGCTCGCTATATAGCTCCAACAACATTGATGAAACTAAACTGACCGATTCTAAATATGTAAAAAAACTTATTGAAACTTTTAAGGAAGAAAATGAGCCCATTCCTGTAAAAATTGGAGATAGTATTTCTAGCACCATTTACTATGGCAATTCGCCTTTGCTTAATAAATTAAAATACTACCCATTGGCGTTACTACTAATCATAGTCCTGTTTGTAGCACTTATTTTCTTTTTTTACAGCAGTAACAAAAACGCAACGCAAAACAAATTATGGTCTGGTATGGCTAAAGAAACGGCGCACCAAATTGGCACCCCTTTATCTTCTTTAATAGGTTGGACCGAAATCCTTAAAACCGAAAATATAAATCCGGATTACATTGTTGAAATGGAAAAAGATGTAGACCGGTTAAAAACCATTACCGAGCGCTTTAGCAAAATTGGCTCTTTACCTGTTTTAGAAAAGGCAGATCTTATTAAAGAAACGTTAGACTCTTATGATTACTTAAAAACAAGATCTTCAAAACTTGTAGATTTCGACATTATAGTCCCTGAAGGCGAAATTTACGTAAATTTAAACAAGCAACTGTACAGTTGGACTATTGAAAACTTAATTAAAAACGCTATTGATGCCATGAAAGGCAGAGGAAAACTTATTGTAGAAATTTCTCAATTAGAAAACAATGTAATGGTAAGTGTTACTGATACTGGAAAAGGTATTTCAAAAAAGAACTTTAATAGCATTTTCGAACCTGGCTTTACCACAAAAAAACGTGGTTGGGGATTAGGCTTATCTTTAGCCAAACGTATTATTGAAGATTTCCATGATGGAAAAATTAGGGTACTTCAATCTGAAAAAGATAAAGGGAGCACCTTACAAATAAGTTTAAAACGCGCTAGCCAATAGTTAAACATATGCCAGAAAAACTCATTGATATTAAACAAGTAGCACTACCAAACAACTGTCCGGAGTGTTTTAGTAAAGAAGGCTTGCGTTTAACTTTCAAACAAAAAATTAAAGAAACTAATTTTTATAAATCAATAACTACAGATATTAGTCATGAACTAAACTGTACCACCTGTAATTCTGTTATTTACCCTGTACAATGGACTGATGATATTGAACGTGTTTTTGATTATCAAAAGAAGGCCTTTACACCAAAAAAGGCATCAACTTACATAAAAAAAGCGTTGTGGATTATTATTATTTCAAGCGTTGTACTAATAGCTTTAATACTAGCTTTGGTGTTCTATTTAAATCTATAATTCAGCATTAATAGCTTCAGCCAAAGCATTAAATTCTTCAGTAGATAATTTAATCTTTTGAATAAAGCGCGCATCTTCCATAGACTGCAAAGGAATTAAATGTACATGTGCATGAGGCACCTCTAGCCCAATTACAGAAACACCTATACGTTTACAAGGCACGGCTTTTTTAAGCGCTAATGCCACGGTTCTAGAAAAAGACATTAATCCGTTATAATCGGCTTCATCTAAATCAAAAATTTTATCAACTTCTTTTTTAGGAATACATAGCGTATGCCCTTTTGCATTAGGATTTACATCTAAAAATGCTAAAAAGTCTTCCGTTTCTGCTACTTTATAACATGGTATCTCACCATTAATAATTTTTGTGAATATAGATGCCATAATTATTTATCTAGTAATTTCTACGATATTAAATTTAATAACGCCATTAGGCACTTGAATTTCTGCAACATCTCCAACCGATTTACCTAACAAGCCTTTACCTATTGGTGAGTTTACAGATATTTTACCTGTAGCTAAATCTGCTTCACCATCTGCAACCAAGGTATAATTCATTTCCATACCGTTGGTTTGATTTTTTATTTTAACTTTCGATAACACCAATACTTTTGAGTTATCTAATTGCGACTCATCAATTACACGTGCTCCTGCTAATGCATCTTCTAATTTAGAGATACGCATTTCTAACATACCTTGCGCCTCTTTAGCCGCATCGTATTCTGCATTTTCACTTAAATCACCTTTATCTCTAGCTTCTGCAATTGCTCTTGAAGCTTTTACGCGCTCAACATCTTTAAGTTGTCTTAACTCGGCTCTTAACTTTTTTAACCCTTCTGGTGTATAGTATGATACTTTACTCATTTCTTCATCGTTTAACTTAATAAAAGATGCTGATAAACTTCAAAAATTATGCTTTGAAGTATTCAGCAAATAAAAAAATCCCGCTTACACGAGATTGTAAAACAAAAGTACAAAATTTTAGTTAATTATGTATCGTAAACATTAATATACTTTACCTTAGATTTTGTTTGAAAAACAATTAAAACCTACTAAGGAAAAACGTTAAACTAACAAGTAGAAATACAATTTATTGTAAATTGCAATCCTATTCCTTTAATTATGAAACTATTTATTTGCTCCTTATTATTTTTAACATTAACCGCTTGCAGTAGCAATTCTGTGGACGACAGAAACTGTAATTTTTTGCTAGATATTGGAGTTAACGTTTCCATAGATTTAACTTTACCACAATACAGCCAATTAACCTTTGCTGGAAATTCGGTTTACCTTGAAAACCAAGGCAATGCAGGAATTATAGTAGCCAGTACAGGAGTAGATTTTTATGCTTGGGATGCCGCAGACCCTAACCATGCGCTATCCGATTGTTCTGTAATTATACCTTCTGGATTAAACGGCACCTGCGGTTGTGGTGATGAGAACACCTATAATTTTGTTACCGGAACCCTGGCTGGAAATAACGGATTGAACTGTCCGCTAAAAAACTACCGTGTTCAAGTAAATGGTAATTCGCTTTTAATTTTTAATTAAAAATTTAGCAGGTAAACCGTTTCTTAAATTTATTAGAATCGTGTTTAACAATACATCTCGCAAAAACAAAATAGCCTTTTTACTGCGCATACCAGATTTACAATACACCACAAGAGGTTTGTTTGTACTTATTTCATGGTAACGTTCTGGAAGCTGACTTAAAGGTATATGTAAACCACCTATATGATACTGTTCGCGTTCCGAAGTTTCACGAACATCTAGCAGATTATAATCGGATGTATTTTTAAGTAATTCGTCTATTGAAATATCTTGATCTACTGATTCCATCCCACAGAAAAAATTATAATCTTCCTCTAATATTAGGATATTTGATTCATCGGTTTTAGAGAAACTTAAAATCATTGGACGCATAGATAATACATCAAAAACCAATAATTTATTAGCTAGTACGCCTTTTAAACCACAAATTATTTTAATAACCTCATTGGCTTGTAAACTCCCTATTATTCCCGGTAAAACTCCCATTACACCAATATCGGAACAATTTGGCGATGTGTCTGGTTTTGGAGGTGTTGGGTATAAACATCGATACGTTCCGCTGCCATTAAAATTAAACACACTTACTTGCCCTTCAAACTTAAATATGGAGCCGTAAACCAACGATTTCTTTGTAATTATAGCAGCATCATTGCACAAATAACGCGTTTGAAAATTATCGCTTCCATCCACAATAATATCGAACACTTTAAAAAGTGCTAGGGCATTTTTTATGGTAAGCTTATCCTTAAAAATCTGAAATTGAACAAAAGGATTTAACCTAGCTAATCGCTTTACAGCAACCTCAACTTTTGGCTTACCAACATCATCTAGTGTGTATAAAATTTGACGTTGTAAGTTGGTTTGCTCTACCACATCGTCATCTATTATTCCTAGCGTTCCCACACCGGCAGCCGTTAAATATTGCAATATAGGGCAACCCAATCCGCCAGCACCAATAACCAAAACTTTAGCTTCTTTAAGTTTTAATTGCCCTTTAACACCAATTTCATTTAAAAGTATATGGCGACTATATTGCACCTGCTCTTCTTTGCTTAACATTGTATTTATCTTTTTATGATGGGTCTAATTGAAATGCTGCCAATCCTTCCAAACAACTTCTAAACCCTGGTTTTTAAGCATTTTGGTGAATGCTTCGGTACTTCTTTCATCTGAAATTTCAAACTGTTCTAGCGATTGCGGTTCTACGACATACCCGCCAGGATTTGTTTTAGATTCTGAACTAATAGACGTTATACCTAATTGCACAATATTGTCTCTAAAGGTTTCACTTTCTCGCGTAGACATGGAAAGCTCTAAATCTTCATCCAATAATCTATAAGCACAAATAAGCTGTACCAAATCGGCATCGGTCATTTCAACCTTAGGCTCTAAACCTCCTGAGTGTGGACGCAGCCTTGGAAAAGAAATAGAGTACTTTGTTTTCCAATACTGTTTTTGTAAATATTTTAAATGGAGTGCTGTAAAAAAACTATCGGCTCGCCAATCTTCTAAGCCAAATAAAGCTCCTAAACCTATTTTATGAATACCCGCTTTACCCAAACGATCTGGAGTATCTAGGCGATATTCAAAATTAGATTTTTTGCCTTTTGGGTGATGCTTTTTGTACTCATTTTTATGATAGGTTTCCTGGTAAACTAGAACGGCAAATAATCCATTTTCAATTAGCAATTCATACTCATTTTGCTCTAATGGCTGAACTTCAATACTGATATTAGAAAAATGCGGTTTTACTAATTTTATGGCATTATTTAAATAATCGACACCCACCGTCTTATTAGCTTCTCCTGTTACCAGCAACACATGATCGAAACCTTTATTTTTCAAGAATTGAACCTCTTTTAAAATTTCACTATCTGTTAAGGTTCTTCTGGGTATTTTATTAGTAAAACTAAAACCGCAATAGGTACATATGTTTTGACATTCGTTACTTAAGTATAAAGGCGCATACATTTGAATGGTGTTACCAAAGCGCTTTTTAGTAAGCTGGCGACTCATTTGTGCCATTTGCTCTAAAAACGGCTTCGCCGCAGGAGAAATTAAGGCTTTAAAATCTTCTAAACTTCGTTTGTTACTAGCCAAAGCCACTTCTACATCGGCTTTTGTTTTGTTGTTAATACTAGCAAGTGTATCGTTCCAATTACAAGTATTAAAGTATGTTTCAAATGCTGCCATAGCCTAAGTTTAATTCAAAAATGAGGTTAACGGACTACTAGCTTCGGCTTGTTTTTTAACTGGTGCTAGTTTTGCTTGGTATGCCATTCGTCCAGCTTGAACCGCCATTTTAAAGGCCTCTGCCATTTCCACAGGATTTTGAGAAACTGCAATGGCTGTGTTTACTAAAACAGCATCGGCACCAATTTCCATGGCATGTGCCGCATGCGAAGGCGCCCCAATACCAGCATCTACTATTACCGGTACGTTTGACTGTTCTATAATAATTTCTAAAAAATCTTGTGTTTTTAAGCCCTTATTACTTCCAATTGGTGCACCAAGCGGCATAACACATTGCACGCCTACTTCTTCTAACCGTTTGCATAGTACAGGATCTGCATGTATGTATGGCATTACAACAAAGCCTTTTTTAACTAAAGCTTCGGCTGCTTTTAACGTTTCAATGGGGTCTGGTAATAAATATCTTGGGTCTGGATGAATTTCTAATTTTACCCAGTTAGTTTCTAAAGCTTCGCGTGATAATTCGGCTGCAAAAACAGCTTCTTTGGCATCTCTTACACCCGATGTATTCGGTAATAAATTAATTCGGGAGTGGTTTAAATGCAGTAAAATATCATCGTCTTTATCTTGAACATCTACACGTTTTAAAGCCACGGTTATTAACTCACTTTCGGAGGCTAACAAAGCGGATTTCATTAATGCCGAGGAGCTAAATTTTCCAGTACCAGTAAATAATCTAGAGGAAAATGTTTTATCTGCTATTTGTAATTTATCATTCATAATAAAAGCAACTTTTATTAAAAGGTTTAGTTTTTTTTAATTTTTAGTTTATTCGGGTTTCCAGCGTTGTTCTGGTGCTGTACCGCCGTTAATTAGTTCTTTAAACTTTGTTATTTTATTAAAATCGCGAGTAATATCACCTGAAACGGCAATACCAAAAACCCCGGTAATCATCAGGTCCAACACATCATTTAAGGTAATACCGCCAATAGCAATAATTGGTGTATTGGTGTTTAAAGCTGAAATAATTTCGGCATACCCTTTTTCTCCTAAAACAGGACTTAAATTATCTTTTGTTTCGGTAAAACGAAAAGGCCCTAAGCCAATATAATCCACACCCTTATCGATAAGCGTTTGGCAATCTTGAAGCGTATTTGCGGTACCACCAATAATTTGCCAAGAGGCTAATGCTTTTCTGGCTACCGTTAGGCAAGTATCCTTTTTGCCTAAATGTACACCATCGGCTTTAACTTCTGCGGCCACTTTGTAGTGGTCGTTAATAATTAAACGCGTTTGGAAATGACTGGTAATTTCTCTTGCCTTTTTTGCTGTTTCTAAAATGGTTTTGGGGTCGCATTTTTTTAATCGTAACTGAACCAACTCCGCTCCCGCTGCACAGGCACTATGAATATTATTTAAATGATCTTGTGGCGTAGCGCCTTGCGATATGTAGTGTAATGTTGTTTTCATGTTATTTTTTAGAATGAAAGCCTAATAATGAGGTATTAGAACTTAAAAAATTTTCGGTGTATTGTTTTCCTTTTAAACAGGCTTTAAATATTGGAAACTCTAAGGCTAAATAGCTTGTTATAGCAGATGATAACACGCAACCGCTTCCATGTTTTTCGGTACAATTTTTAGACTTAGCATTAAACACAACATGTTTTTTGTTTTTTAGATGAAGTGTGTCTTGCCCTAATTTTTCGGGGTGATGCCCACCTTTTAAAAACAGATTGGTTTTAGATTGAATATATGCAATAGTTTCGCTGATGGATTTGTCTGGGTATAATTGTTGAATTTCGTTGTAGTTAGGTGTAAGCAGATAGATTTTAGATAAAATAACATCTAGTTTTTCTGAAGGATTGCTATGAAAATTAAAATTTGAACTCGATTTTAAAATAGGATCTAATATGATTTTTACATCAGGGTTTAGGCTAAGTAATTTTTTGATAATAATTTCTAAAACATCCCAGTTTTCTACAATGCCAATTTTAACGAAATTGATTTGAAATCGTTTAAAAAGAACCTCTATTTGATTTATAATAATTGAAATCGGTATCCAATGGCTAGAAATAAATTCCTTATCATCTTGTACTGTATTTGCTGTACAAACTGATAAACCATAACATTTTAAGGCCTCGAATGTTTTTACATCGGCGGTTAATCCGGCACCGTTGGTGGGATCGAAACCTGCAATGGTTAATATATTTGGTCTGTTTTTCAAAGTTTAATGTTGCTATGTGCTGTTTGTAATTCAATAAAACTTTTTACAGGGTTTTCGGCATTCCAAACACCACCTAAAACTCCAACGCCTTTAAAACCGAGTTTGAAGGTTTTCAAAATGGTATTAGTATTTATACCTCCCATGCCAACAATAAATTTATCGATATGGTTGACGTCGAAACCTCGACCTTCGTAACCTGCTTTAGAAATGGATGAAAACACCGGACTTAACAAATGGTAATCGAATTCGAAATGGCAGTCGATAAGGTCTTGAATTTCATGAAACGACGAGCTTATGGTTTTACCATACATACTTAGGTTTTTAAAATATTGCCCGGGATTATCAATATTGTCTATTCGCTTTTGTTCTTGAAAATGAATACCTTTTAACGAATATGTATTAACAAGCTCATGAAAATAATGAACCACAACCCGGTTGTGATATTTGGCATCTATTTGGTTTAAATATGTACAATGCTGCTCGTAATTTTTTTCGGGTTTTCTAAGATGATAGTATTGTAAACCATTTTGAAATAACTGATTAAGTATTTCAATTTCGTTTGGAATATCGTGCTCTGGTGAAATTAAGACTATCATTTTCTTGATTTTTTGTTATGCGTTGTGCTATGCTGTATCGCTGAGTTAGGGATTGCAGTGTAAAGCCCACAGCCCGACGTAGGAGGCGCGAGGACTTGCAACGGAAAGCACGCCCGTGCTTTTTAGTAAAAGCACGGGAACTCCCTTATTATTTTGTTAAAGATACACTTGCGATCCTTTTTCTTTGAATTCTTTTGATTTTTCTTTGAAACCTTTTGCAATAACCTCGTTATCGACAATATCGTTTTCTGCGGCAAAATCTCTAACTTCTTGAGAGATTTTCATGGAACAAAATTTTGGTCCGCACATGGAACAGAAATGGGCTATTTTGGCGCCTTCGGCAGGCAGGGTTTCGTCGTGAAATTCGCGTGCCTTTTCGGGGTCTAAACCAAGGTTAAATTGGTCTTCCCAACGGAACTCGAAACGCGCCTTACTTAGTGCATTATCGCGATGTTGGGCTCCTGGATGTCCTTTTGCTAAATCGGCTGCATGGGCGGCCAATTTATAGGTAATAACACCTTCTCTAACATCGTTTTTATTGGGTAGCCCTAAGTGCTCTTTTGGGGTAACGTAACACAAAACAGCACAACCATACCAGGCAATCATTGCAGCACCAATACCGGAGGTTATATGATCGTAACCCGGGGCAATATCTGTGGTTAGTGGGCCTAAGGTGTAAAACGGAGCTTCGTCGCAATGCTCTAGTTGTTTGTCCATGTTTTCTTTAATCATGTGCATTGGTACGTGTCCAGGACCCTCGATAAAACATTGTACATCGTGCTTACGTGCAATTTTGGTGAGTTCGCCTAGTGTTTCTAGCTCTGCAAATTGGGCTTCGTCGTTGGCATCGGCAATGGAGCCTGGGCGTAACCCATCGCCTAATGAAAAGGCTACATCGTATTGTTTTAAAATTTCGCAAATATCTTCGAAATGCGTGTATAAAAAGCTTTCTTTATGATGCGCTAAACACCATTTTGCCATAATGGAGCCGCCGCGAGACACAATACCTGTTACACGTTTTGCCGTCATGGGTACATAACGCAATAATACACCTGCGTGTATGGTAAAATAATCGACACCTTGTTCTGCTTGCTCAATTAAGGTATCTCTAAAAATTTCCCAGGTTAAATCCTCAGCTACACCATTTACTTTTTCTAAGGCTTGATAGATAGGCACTGTACCAATTGGAACGGGCGAGTTACGTATAATCCACTCCCTAGTTTCGTGTATGTTTTTACCGGTTGATAAATCCATAATGGTATCGGCACCCCAACGGCATGCCCAAACCGACTTTTCCACTTCTTCTTCTATGGAAGATGTGGTGGCAGAATTACCAATATTAGCATTTACTTTTACTAAGAAATTTCGACCCAAAATCATTGGTTCGCTTTCTGGGTGATTAATGTTATTTGGTATTACCGCACGACCACGAGCCACTTCGCTTCTTACAAATTCTGGTGAAATTTTATTGGGAATTGAAGCTCCAAAACTTTCGCCTTTATGTTGTTTTGCAATTTCAGTCATTTGGTCTATGCGTTGGTTTTCTCGAATTGCAATGTATTCCATTTCGGGAGTGATTATACCTTGTTTTGCATAGTGTAATTGGGTTACGTTTTTGCCTTTTACCGCTCTTTTTGGTTTGTGTTTTAAATTAAAACGCAAATGGTCTAAACTAACATCGTTTAAACGTTGGTTACAATATTTTGAGGTAAACGCATTTAAGGTTTCCACATCGCCACGATCTTTAATCCATGCCTCACGAATGCGCTCTAAACCATTATGGATATTTATTTCCTTTTCTGAATCTGTATAAGGCCCCGAAGTATCGTAAACGGTTACCGGTTGGTTATGGGTTAATTTTCCTGTTATAGAATCTTTGGTATCACTTAAATAAATTTCGCGCATGGCTACTTTTATTTGTGGATGTAATGTTCCTGAAACATATATTTTTTTAGAGTTAGGAAATGGGTTTCTAGTAACGCCGTTTTGTTGTGGTGCAGTATCTTTTTTCTTCATGTTTTTACCTTATGTTGTTAGACTTATACGTGATGTAACTATTTAATTAACCGCCTTGTGTAGACTTTATAATAAGGATATCATCCTGGTTTTTAATGATGGTTGAAGGCCAATTGGTGTTTTTTACAACGTGTTGATTTATGGCCACAGCAATGCCGTTTGTGGACATTTTTAATTGCTCCACAAGCTGTTGTACCGTAGTTTGTTCTGGTATTTGGTAAGCGGTATTGTTTACTTTAATATACATGGTGTTGTAGTTAAATAAAGTAAACTCTAAGAAGAATAAGATAAAGCACGACGGCTGAATCTAATATTTCGAAAACAACTTTTCCCTACGTTGGTATTAGCCAAATCAGGTTCAAAGGATATGTCTCAAACTAGTATAAAACTAGCCACTCCTAAAGTTTACTATGTGTTTATGAACTAATGTTCACTCATTTTATAATTTTAAAACCCTAATGTTAAACCTACTAAAAAGTTTCTAGTTGCTTGAGGGTAATACCCAGCATAATAACCTGTAGCTATTCCTGATGGCATACCTGCATCTTCGTAAGTATACAACCCAAAATATCCGTTTGAAACATATTCTTTATTAAAGATATTATTAACCAAAGCTGATAATACGATAGATTTAAATAATTTATTAGGCTTAATTTGATAGTTAACATTAAAGTCGTTAACAAAATAGCTATCCAACTTTGATGATGCCTCATCGATATTCCCCATGTATTGTTCGCCAACATATTTACTAAGTAATGACAACTGTAAACGCTCTACAGGATAGAAGTTTAAAGTATTACCTATAACTAAATCTGGTGAAAATGAAATATTTGTATTTCCTAAATCGACTAATTCTCCATTAATTTCGGATGAGAAATCTTTGTTTTTATTACTACTTAAACCAATATTTATTGATGTGCTAAACTGTTTACTAAATTGAATATTAGCATCGACCTCAAGACCTAACCTAAAACTTTTTCCGCTGGTGGCTCTAAGTGGGCTCCCAACATCATCCAACTCGCCCGTTAACACCAATTGGTTTTGGTAAAACATATAATACAAGTTTGTGTTTACGCTTGCTTTTCCTTTGTTATAACGCCATCCTAACTCAATATCATTAAGTGTTTCGTTTTCGGTTACGCCGTTTTCAAAATCATCGCGATTTGGCTCTCTATTTGCACGCGCGTAAGAGATGTAATAATTATTAAACTGCGATGGTTTATAGGTAAATCCTAATTTTGGATTAAAGAAACTAAAATTAGCATCGGTAGTAAATTCTACTCTATCAGAATTTAATCCATTCGTTTTATAGCTTACAAAACGCCCTTGTAAATCTATAAAACCTGTAATTTTATCGGCAAGTTTAAATGTGGCTTTCGAGAACACACTAAAATCATTTTTAGTAGCATCGCCGTCGTAATAATGATCTCTAATACTAGAGTTTTCTGAAAACGACTTAGCCCAAATAACTTCACCAAAATGATCGCCATCATAAGAACTATAGGATATTCCGGAGATAAGTTCTAGTGCATTTTTCTTATACGTAACATTAGCATTTACCACATAAAAGTTATTATCTAACCAACGTCTTCTAATCACATCCGTAATAGGTACATCTACAGGGTCGCCATTTTCATCTTCATCAATACGAATATCGGTAGGTAGAACAATACCATTATAAAGGTCAATTTCATCAGTACCACCTTCAAATTGCTCAAAATATCCTTTTCCTTTGGTGTAATTTAAACCTAAATTAGTAGACCAATTATTATCAAAACGTTCATTCCAATGCAATTGGTAATGGTCTTGCCAGTAGTTATCGGTTTCATTATCATAAGTATATGGGTTTTGGCGACGGTCTTCCTTTAATTCATCTTCCGTTAAACCATACCAGGCTTGATATGTACGCTCAACATTACCAAAAGTTAAGGCTTTAATTATAGTACCACCGTCCTTATACATACCTTGTAAGAAATACGATTTTAAATCGGTAAAGGCACGATCTACATAACCATCTGAATCTATTTTTGAAAAACGTCCTGAAATTTCAATATGATCATTTAACAAACCTGTACTCAATTTTACGGTATGCTTTCTTGTACCGTAACTCCCAAAACTATTAGCTATTAGCCCTGAAGCTTCTTGAGAGGTAGCATCGGTTAACAAATTTAAACTAGCACCAAATGCTCCAGAACCATTAGTTGAAGTTCCTACACCACGTTGTAATTGTAAACTTTCTGTAGACGATGCAAAATCACCTAAATTTACCCAAAAGGTTCCTTGACTTTCTGGGTCGTTATAAGGAATTCCATTAATGGTTACATTTACTCGGGTACCATCGGTACCACGAACTCTAATTCCTGAGTAGCCAATTCCGGCTCCGGCATCACTAGTTGTAACCACCGATGGTAAAAAATTTAATAACGTTGGAATGTCTTGCCCTAAATTTCGCTTTGCAAGTTCTGCTTTAGTAAGATTAGAGTGTGTAATTGGCGAATCGGCATCTACACGTACTGCTTTAACTAATACTTCTTCTAGGTTCTCTGTTGTAGTTGAATCGTTTTCAACTTGATTTTGTTGTGCATTTACTCCTATTGAAAGTAAGAGTATTAAAAATATGAAAATCTTTCTTTGACGAGATTCCTGCTTTTCTAGGAATGACAAATTGTTGAATACATTTTTCATTACGATTATCCTTATAACCGAATAAAAAGAGGTAATTATTCTTTATTAATTAATAATTAGTTTTGAAGCTATTTGCTTCTTTTCCTTGAGCTAATCGTGAGCGCCTCTAAATTTTATAATTCTTTAGCACTCTCTAAAAATGTCCAATGGTCATTTTTTTAACGCTCGATTCCTAAACAGCATTACCTGTTCTAGGTTCAATGGGTATGATCTCAGCCGATAATAGGCACCCCTTTTTTGAGAACGCTGCAAATGTAGTAAGCAATTATTAATTGACCACTAACAATTCTTATTTTTTTAATCTAAATTGGGTTTTTGCCTATTCGCCTTTTTTTCCGAGAGTTGTCTTTTACTTTTAAGTCGTTTTTTAATAACCGACTTTGGCACCTTCGTAGGCTTTCGTTTTTTAGGTATTATTAAAGAGGTTTTTATCAACTCTAAAAATCGCTTAATAACTAGTTGTTTATTTTTATGCTGACTTCTACTTTCATCGCATTGTAAAATTAAAACACCGTCTTTAGTTAATCTATTTTTTAGCTTTACTTTTAAGCGTTCCTGTTGCGTTTCATTTAACACAATGGAATTAATTAGATTAAAAGTTAGCTCCACTTTTGAAGACACTTTATTTACGTGTTGCCCGCCACTACCCGAACTTCTAATAGCTTTAAAAGTTACTTCATTTAATATGGCTTCTTCACTAAACACTAAATTCCTTGATGTACAGGCTTAAGTAAGTCGTTTACTGTTTTAACCGGATTAAATGTTTCAAGAGGTACTTCAACAAAAATAGAATTCCAATACGCCATACTACCATTCCATAATCCTGGAAGTTCTAAGGCATCAATATCTACTCCATTCTGCGTTTTGGTGGTTATAAAAGCAGCCTCGGTATCTACAAATTTTAATAAATCAAACTTTTCACCTTTATAATTTTTGATGCCACAAACTAAATCGGTTGGGTTAAAATGTGTGGCTTTATACACAATTCCTTGTTGGTTTCTTTTACTAAAATTAATTTGCGCAAACTCGACAATTTGTAACGACGTATTCCCTTTGGCATCCTTAACCCAAAATGGTCCTCCTCCTGGTTCGCCTTGATTTCTAACCATCCCACAAACACGAATTGGACGGTTTAGTTTTTCTTTTAAATATTCTATTTTTTCTTGAGAGGAATAATCTTCAAAATTGGCTGCAATAGGCACGTTCAATCTATATCGTAAAAATAAAGCGATCACTTTAAAATCTGTATCAATTAAATCGCCAGCATCTAATTTGTGTAAATATTCAAACACCTTTTCTTGGGCCTCAACTAAAACTCCTGCTAATAATTTTTTATAATTAGATACCGCTATATTTCTATCGGCAACAACAATATTATCTATATTTTTAATAAAAACAATGTCGTTATTTAGAGTGTTTAAATTTTCAAGAAGTGCTCCGTGTCCTGCTGGTCTAAACAATATAGAACCATCTTCTTTTCTAAAAACTTCGTTTTCATTTGTAAGCGCAACGGTTTCTGTAGCTTCATTTTGATAAGAAAAGGACACGTTAAATGTCGTTTTAGTGTGCGCTTCTAAATGCTCTCTAATTTTATTTAATGTATTAGAAAAATATAATTGATGGTTTTTAGAAACGGTAAAATGAAGGTTAGCCACTCCGTTGGATGCCGCATATAAAGTCGATTCAAACAAATGCTCTTCAAAAGCTGTTTTTACTTGATCTTCATACCTATGAAATGGCAACAAGCCTTTTGGCAAAAAACTATAATTAAGCCCTTTAGCGTCCAACATGGTTTTTACGAACGTGACCTTTTGTTCATCATCTGACAACGATTCGAAGTTAGGTTGTGTTTGTTTGATTTTCGAAATAACTTCGTTATAGAACGGAAAACAATCTATGTTTTCGACAAATTTTACTATTAGCGAATCGTTATTTCTTTCTGCATACTTTTTAATACTTAATTTTGAAGCCTCAAAATTATTCAAAAATTGAAATAAAAATTTAAACATTCTAGTAGCCGCACCCGAAGCTGGCACAAACTTAACAATAGATAACTTGCTTAATTTTGCTTCGTACAGATTGATATACTCTTGCACCTCATTATCGTCGTAACTTTCAATACCCTTACCAATGTTAGCCGCGGCTACCAAATTAGAAAAAGTCATTCCGTTTTTTAATCGAGATATTTGTGCCTCGACACCTTTTACAGTAATACCTTTACTTTTTAGTTGTTTAATATCTTGGTCTGTAAACATTATACTTTAGAATTTAATAGTTTATCTATATGTTTAATAGCTGTTTCTAAACGTGTTTTTATATCACCTTTTAATAGCACGTATGGTTTGTTATATTTATCTAATGCATCTTGAAAAGCATTAAACATGGCTTCGCGTTCCTCAGGTCTATCTCTTAAATCATCTGCTTCCCAAGGCGTATCAATATAAGTTAAAAAATACAAATTGTACGAATTTTGCACTGCATATTTCTCTAGCATAGCATCACAACTTTCAGAATAAAAAGCTTCGGAATACACTTTGGTCTCCAACAAATCGGTATCGCAAATTAAAACAGATTCTGTTTTTTGAGCCAATTCATTTTCAAGTCTTATTTGTCCTTCGGCAATAGGCAATAAATCTTCTAACTCACAGGTTTTCCTATGGTCGTTCCATTTTTTTTGAAGATACTCACGCGCATATTCTGGAACCCAAACGGAACTATAATACCGTGCTAACTGACGAGATAGTGTCGTTTTTCCCGTAGATTCTGGTCCAAACAAAACTACTTTTATGCAGTTAGCGGGTTGCTGTTTATACTTTTCTTCCATGCTAAATAACCAAAAATTGCAATAATTGTGAATCCTAAATATTGAAAACTAGTAAATGTAAACCCCTTATAAAAATATAAAGGAATAGAAATAAGATCTCCAATAATCCAAAAAATCCAATTCTCTAATTTATGTCTTGCCATTAACCACATTCCAACAAAAAATATAGCTGTTGTAAAGGTATCAACATAAGCTACCCAACTTGTCCATTTACCAAAGGCTTGATAAACTAAGTAAACAAACAATAAGGTTGCTAAAAATATAAATACACTTATTTTTTTTTCGCTAAGGGACATTTTTGAAATGGGTGATACCTGCGTATTATTTTTCGTCCTTGTCCAAATGTACCAGCCATAGATACTCATTATAAAATAATAGCCGTTAATCATCATATCACCTAACAACTGCCATTTACATAGTAAATACACAAAAATAACGGTACTTACCATACCCGTTGGAAACACTAAAATATTATTCTGTTTTGAATACCAAACGGATAGAAAACCAAAAATTACGGCTACAATTTCAAGAACCACATCTGTTGTCTGGTAATCGGAATACTGTCCAAAGAAAAACTCAAAAAAGGCATTCATCATTAACATTTAAAGTTTTACTTTTTATTTATAGAGTGGTATTAATTAATCATTTTCAGGTCTTCAAAAAATAAATCATCATCTTCAAAAGCGGTACCAATAACAACTAAATCTGCTCCCGCCTTGTAAGCTTCTTCCAATTGTGCCTTGCTTCGAATACCACCTCCAACTATTAATGGAATGTTTAATTCATTCTTAACGGATTTGATTATCTCTCCAGAAAGTGCATTTTCGGCACCACTACCAGCTTCCAAATATATAAGTTTCATTCCTAATAATTGACCTGCTTTGGCTGTATTTATGATTTTCTGAACTTCATTTCTGGGTATAGGATTGGTTTTGGTAACACGTTGTACAGCGGTTTTCTTGCCACTTTCAATTAAAATATAACCTGTAGAAATAACCTGTAATTCAGTTTTATCTAGTTTTGAAATAGCTTTAACATGTTTTCCTATTAAATAATCAGGATTTCTACCTGAAAGTAAAGACAAAAACAAAATAGCATCAGCTTTTCCTGTAATTTGAGTAATATCACCAGGAAATAAAACTATAGGCAAACCTGTGTGTTTTTTAATTTCGGCAACCAACTTATCGGTTATAAAATCATCAACAGTACTACCGCCAACAAAAACGTGAGTGGCTATGGATGCGTTTACCTTCTTTATAAAAGCTCTTGTGTTTTCAACTAAAAACTTATCTGGATCAATTAAAACGGCTAATAGTTTTTCTTTTGCAGAAACCGATTTTATTATATCTTGATATATATCTTGTCTTTTTACCACGAATTCACTAATAATTTTATTTGTGCTATGCTCTAATTTCTCTTTTCTTGTTTCTACTGTATAGCATAAGCACAGGTAAAACCTTCAAACTCTAAAAAGTGAATATTATACCGTTGTTTTTTGTTCTTATAATCAATCCAGGCAATGGTTTCATGATCGCCTTCAGAAAACGGAATCACCAAACAATGCTGTTTAAAACTAAGTCCTGGCGTACAAAAAAGCTTATATAAAGATTCCTTAACACACCAAATAGCAGTTAATTTCTTTACGTAATCTTCTGCCTTATCGTTTAAATAATCATTTTCGTAATCAATAAACTTATGGGCAATTACGCCAATTTTGTCACGTTGCTTCTCAATATCAATACCAACAATTAAATCGCTTATAATAACCGCTGAGAAAGTAAACGAGTGTGTAATAGAAATTTGTTTACCAGCCTTTAAATGGGGTTTGCCATTTTCATCATAAAACAAATCGGCATCAGCGTATCCAAATTCTTGTAATAAGCAACGTACACTTAAAAATCCACGTTGGTGCAACTCACTTTTCATGCCTAAAACACGATTTAACGCCATTTCTTTCAAATTAACAGCTGCCATTAAATCTGTGTAAGACTCAGTAATCTTCCAGATTTTAACAGTAGTTTGTGAATTTGGGGTAATGGTTTTGTATAAAGGCATTTAATATTCTAAAAGTTAATAGTTATCTTTGCAAACTCTAAGTTAATAATGTGTTTTTCAAAAGCGAATTTAAGTATTTTAAGTTCTAATCACAATGAAGCTTAGCATTAAAAAACAAAAGAAAATTACTATGAGTACAAAAACAATTCCTTACGTAGCTAGTAAAGTAAAAGACGCATCTCTTGCAGATTGGGGTCGCAAAGAAATAAATTTGGCAGAAGCTGAAATGCCAGGATTAATGAGTCTTCGTGAAGAGTATAAAAACGAACAACCATTAAAAGGAGCACGAATTGCTGGTTGCTTACACATGACTATTCAAACAGCTGTTTTAATTGAAACCTTACAAGCTTTAGGAGCAGAAGTTACTTGGAGTTCTTGTAACATTTTCTCAACTCAAGATCAAGCAGCAGCAGCAATTGCAGCAGCAGGAACATCAGTTTACGCATGGAAAGATATGACCGAAGAAGAATTTGATTGGTGTATCGAGCAAACACTTTTCTTTGGAGAAGATAGAAAACCATTAAACATGATTCTTGATGATGGTGGCGATTTAACTAACATGGTTTTAGATAAATACCCAGAATTAGCAGCAGGAATTAACGGACTTTCAGAAGAAACTACAACAGGTGTTCACCGTCTTTACGAGCGTGTAAAAAACGGAACATTACCAATGCCTGCTATTAACGTAAACGATTCTGTAACAAAATCTAAGTTCGATAATAAATACGGATGTAAAGAATCTGCAGTAGATGCAATTCGTCGTGCAACCGATATTATGCTAGCTGGTAAACGTGTAACTGTTTGTGGTTATGGCGATGTTGGTAAAGGTACAGCTGCTTCATTTAAAGGTGCTGGGTCTATAGTAACAGTAACCGAAATCGATCCAATTTGTGCGTTACAAGCTGCAATGGACGGTTTTGAAGTTAAAAAACTAGAAACTGTTGTTGCAAATTCAGATATTATTATTACAACTACAGGAAATAAAGATATTATCCAAGGGCGTCATTTCGAAGCCATGAAGGATAAGGTTATTGTATGTAACATTGGCCACTTCGATAACGAAATCGATATGGCTTGGTTAAACAAAAACCACGGTAACACTAAAGATACCATTAAACCACAAGTAGATAAATATAATATTGCTGGAAAAGACATTATTATACTTGCCGAAGGACGTTTAGTAAACTTAGGTTGTGCAACAGGACACCCAAGTTTTGTAATGAGTAACTCATTTACAAACCAAACTTTAGCGCAAATCGAACTTTGGAAAAATGCCGATGCTTACGGAAACGACGTATATATGTTACCAAAACATTTAGACGAAAAAGTAGCAAAATTACACCTAGCAAAAATAGGCGTTGAGCTTACCGAGCTTCGCGAAGAGCAAGCGAGTTATATTGGTGTAACTGTAGATGGTCCATATAAGCCAGAACATTACAGGTACTAAAAATTCCAATTATAAAATTCCAAATCCCAATCATTCGTGTTTGGGATTTTTTTTGCTTTAATTAGTCCTAAAATAAGATTAATTGAAGCTAGAAGTTGGGCGTTACTTTTTACTCATACCTACAAGGTTTTTTTTGTAAACCTTGCAGGATCGCAAAAAGTCGGGCTATCCGCTACAAGTCCTCGCACCTCCTATGTCGGGCTGTGGGCTTTCCACTACTATCCCTAACGCGAGTGCAGTACTTAAAACCACATTATAAGTTTAAAAGTGTAATATGGGTACAATTAAAAATCTAGAAAAGACACATTAAACCCGTTACCTAAAAGCGTTTTCATAACTTCGGGATTTCCGTTTGTAAAAAATTGCGATTTAGGCTCAGCCATTGCATTATTTAATTGATTATGTTCTTTTAACACAGCCTTGGTTTGTCGTGCTACAGCTTCGCCAGAGTCAATAATTTTAACATGCTTTGGTAATAATTCTAAAAGAATAGGCATTAAGTAAGGATAATGTGTGCAACCCAAAACCAAGTAGTCAATATTAGCTTTAATCATAGGCTCTAAATAGTCCTTTAAAAGCAATTTCATGGCTTCGGTATGCAGTTTACCAGCTTCAATTAGCTCTACAATACCATCGCCTATTTGCTCTACAATAGTAACATCTTTAGCAAATAGTGTAGCCGTTTTAGAAAATAAGGCACTACTTAATGTCCCTTTAGTTGCTAGGATGCCAACCGCATGCGTTTGGGTTTGTAAAGCTGCTGGTTTTATTGCTGGCTCAATACCAATAATGGGCACATTATATTGCGCTCTTAAATACGTAATAGCATTTGTTGTGGCCGTATTACAAGCTACTACAATTAGCTTACAATCTTTACTAAGTAGATACTCGGTATTTTTTATACTTAAGGCTAAAATAGCCTCTTTACCTTTTGGTCCATAAGGCGCATTAATACTATCGGCAAGATAAATAGTATGCTCATGAGGTAAAAGCACGTGTATTTCTTTCCAAATGGAAGTTCCTCCAACTCCAGAATCAAAAATACCAATAGCTTGCTTACTCATAAGTTTAACAAAAATAAAAAAGCTGCCTTTATAAAAGACAGCTTTAAAAATTATTTTATAGTAATTTTATATTAGATACCTAATTGCTTCTTTACATCTGCAAGAATATCTGTTCCGTTAGCCACAATTAATGTTGCTCTATCAATTACATATTCGTATCCTTTAGCTTTTGCTACTTCGTTAATAGCGTTCATAGCAGCTTCTTGAATAGGCTTAAATAACTCAGCTTCTTTAGTTGCTAAATCTTTTTGAGCATCTGCTCTAAATTGTTGAATACGTTGTTGCTTTTCTTGAAGTTCTAAACCTCTTTTTTGGTTTTCTTCGTCTGTCTTTGTAGCTGCTTCAGCTTCGTATTGTTTTACCGTGTTTTGGTATTCTGTAATTGAAGCTTGAATATCTGTTTGGTACGTTTTACCTAAAGCTTCAATTTCAGCTTGTGCAGTTTTAGCTGCTGGCATTGCTGCAATCAATTCTTGTGTGTTTATATGCGCAACTTTACTTTGTGCTTGCGTAAAACTAACTGTTGCAAAACATAGTGTGATTGCTAATAAAAGAGTTTTAAATTGTTTCATTTTTAAATAGTATTAAGTGTGTTATAAATTAATTATTGTTGTTTATACTGTCTTTTGCCTTTTGGCGTTCTTCTAATATTTGTTTTTTTCTTTCTTCAAGGGCTTTTTTTCTAGCTTCCCTTTCTGCTAATTTTTTTTGTCTATTTTCTTCAATTAGTTCTGCTTTAGTTTTAGTGACTGTAGCTTCTGTTTTACTAGTTGCTTCTTTAGCTTCCGTACTTGCAGCTTCTGTTACTTCAGATCCAGTGCTTCTAGCATCTAACTTAGCTTGTTTAGTCTTTTCTCTATCATCCAATACTTTTTGGCGTCTTGCTTCTGCTTCTAGTTTTTTAGCTTCTCGAGCTGCTAAAATTTCTTTTCTGCGTTTTTCAACAGCACTTTCTCTTTCGGCTTTCTTTTCTTCTAATGCTTTTTCTCTAGCTTCAAGCTCTTCGTTAATTTCCGGAATTAACTCTTCCTCTTCTGCCGCTTTACGTTCTGCTTTGGTTGTTGCTTGCTTACGTTTAGAAGTTCGCGTTATACTTCTTAAAACTTGCTCGCTAACATCAAATTGTTTTGCAGAGAACAACATAACAGCATCTGAAGATTTATCGAAAATAAAATCATACTTTCTGCCTTCTGCCATATCTTGAACGGCTGCAAATATTTGATCTTGAATAGGCTGCATTAATTGCCTTTTCTGAATAAATAAATCGCCATTTGGACCAAAACGTTTTTGTTGATAATCTAAAATTTCATTTTCTTCAAAAGTGATATCCTCTTCCCGTTCATCAACAAGCTCTTTTGTTAAAAGTGCTTTTTCATTGCTTAAGTCTTTTCGCTTTTGCTCAACTGTTGTTAATTTAGATTGAATCTCATTTTTCCATTTTTGAGCTTTATCATCTAATTGTGCAGTTGCTTCTTGATACTCAGGAACATTCTCTAAAATATACTCGGTATCTATATAAGCTATTCTTACACCACGTTGGGCGTTAGCATAAAAGCTTAGCATAAAAACTAATGTCAGTAAATAAAGAACGTTATTTTTCATCTGTTAATATTTTATAATTTTTTGGTTATAAATTCTAAAATGACAGATGATCTTTCTGTCTTTTGGAATTGCATCTTCAAAATTAACGAATTTTAACGTTAAAAATTTCAATTCTGTTGTAAATCATCAATGTGTTATTAGAAAATATCGTGCCAAAGTATTTTTTTACCTAAAACTGTTGTCCAATTATGA
This sequence comes from Algibacter sp. AS12, assembly GCF_046736315.1. Taxonomy (NCBI): domain Bacteria; kingdom Pseudomonadati; phylum Bacteroidota; class Flavobacteriia; order Flavobacteriales; family Flavobacteriaceae; genus Algibacter; species Algibacter sp. AS12. Next base: position 2,114,350 of record NZ_CP151841.1, on the reverse strand, counting down.
AATGTGTTTCCCATCCATTTTTAACAGTTTGCCCTGGTAATGGGTCGAAACCGTGACCAAAATCAATACCTAATAATCCAAAGGCTGGCATAAATATACGTATACCTAAACCGGCAGATCTATTGATGTTAAACGGATTAAAATCTCGAAAAGAATCAGAAGATGCTCCTCCTTCTAAAAATCCTAAGGCATAAATTTTAGCAGATGCTTTTAAAGTAATTGGATAACGTAGTTCTAATGAAAATTTATTGTAAATACTAGAACCATCTTGCGATGCTTGACCAGTACTTTCATCTAAATGTGTTAACGATTGGTTTGGATATCCACGTAATTGAATAACTTCTCTACCATCTAAAGAGTAATTTGCTAGTCCATCACCACCTAAATAAAAACGCTCGAATGGTATAACACCTCTATCTTGATTATAAGCGCCCAAGAAACCAAATTCTATTTTTGGTCTTAAAACTAAATTTTTGGTGATTTGAGTATACCACTCTCCAGAAAATTTAACTTTATAAAATTCTAACCAGTTATAACGCTTTTGATCTATTTCTGTAATATCGTTGTTAGCTGCAATATAATTAGGATCGGTTGTACTTGTTGCATTAGATCGACGCTCTAAGGCTTCATCATAATCTTCTGATAATTGCTCATAATCTACACCATTAAATAATGAATACGGAAATGAGAATTTTGTTGAGAACGAGAAGTTCGAACCACCTGTTGGGAAAATAGGATCTACACTTGTATTGTTTCTACTTAAGCCAAACGTATATGATAAGTTATTTGAGAAACCATCACCAAATGTAAATAACCCAGTGTTGTAGTTATTTAAATCGTAACGTTGGTAACTAATAGCTTGCGATAACGTAAAATAGTCATCCGGCACTTGCAAACGTTTTGCTAAACCAAACGTAATACCTGTAATATTAAAACTTTTACTTTTATCTGCATTACCAGTTGTGTAATCGTATAAAAACTGCTTAGTATGCGATAATGATGTAGAAAACTGAACAGGTCGTTTACCTCCTAACCAAGGCTCAGAAAATGAAAAGCTATAGGTTTGATAAAAACGACTGGCTTGTAACCGCAACGCTAGTTTTTGACCATCTCCCATAGGGATTGGCTTATACGCTTCCTTTTTAAACATATCTTTAATAGAGAAGTTATTAAAGGATAAACCAAGTGTACCTATAAAACCACCACCACCATAACCACCTTGTAGCTCAATTTGGCTAGATCCGGTTTCTTTAACCGAATATTCCATATCGATAGTACCTTCAACAGGGTTAGGGTTATTAAAATTCGGTGAAATTTCTTGAGCATCAAAGAAACCTAATTGTCCAAGCTCTCTAACTGTACGTACCACATTTGCTTTACTATATAGTTGTCCTGGACGTGTACGTAGTTCTCTATAAATAACGTGATCGTTAGTTTTATCGTTACCAACAACACTTACCGTGTTAAAATATGCTGGTTTACCTTCAGATATTCTCACCTCAATATCAATAATATTATCAACTGCACTTACCTCAACTGGGTTTATACTTGAAAATAAATAACCGTTGTTTTGGTATTGGTTTGTAATATCCTGCGCATCTGGTTTAGAGTTATCTGCAATACGTTCTTGCAATAAAATTCCGTTATAAGTATCGCCTTCTCTAATACGTAACAATCTACTTAATTGATCGTTAGTATAAACCGTGTTACCAATAAATTTAATTTTACCAAAGGTATATGGCTCACCTTCATTTACATCGATAACTAATGATATGGTTTTATCATCATTATAAATAATACTATCTGCTAATATTCTAGCATCTCTGTAACCATTCTCTTTGTATGTATCTATAACATGACCTAAATCTGCTTGATACGATGAATCAATAAATTTTGAACGTTTTAAAAGTCTTATACGTTTAATTTGTTTGGTCCCTTTCATGCTTTTTCTAAGCTGCTTATCGCTTAGAACATCGTTACCATTAAACGTAATCTTTTTAATTTTTACTTTTTCTCCTTTATCAATATTAAGCACCATATTTACTCTTGCTGTTTCAATAGAATCTTGAACTTCAATAGTATTTATATGCACCTTAGTATTAAGAAAACCGTCTTTTTTATACTTTTTAGTAAGGAAATTTTTGGTAGTGGTAATTAAGTTTTCGGTAACCTTAGTTCCCTTTCTTAATTTGTTATCTTTAATAATACCTTCGTGCTTTCCCTTTTTAACGCCGTTAATTTTAAGCTCGTTAAGTTGTGGTAAATCGGATAGTTTTATTTGTAAATATGCTACATCGCCTTCAATTTTAGTAACATAAACTTCAATGTCGCTAAATAATTTAGAGTTCCAAAGTTTTTTAATGGCATTACCAATATCCTCTCCGGGTATAGTTATTACTTTACCTTTTCTTAAACCAGAATACGTGATAATGGTTTGTTCGCTAAAGGTTGTATTACCTGCTACTGTTATTTCTGCTAAGGTGTATTTAGTACCCTCGTTGAAATTTGAATTTTGGGCATAAATATTTAAGCAACTGATAAAAAATAATATTGATAAGCAGTGTTTTAAATAGGTATGCGTAGGTAATTTTTTAGCTAAGTTGTTCACTTGTTTTCCCAAATCGTCGTTCTCTTTTTTGATATTCAATAATAGCTTCATACAAATGTTGCTTCGTAAAATCTGGCCATAAGACACTTGTAAAGTATAATTCGGCATAAGCGATTTGCCATAGTAAAAAATTGCTTATACGTTGCTCTCCGCTTGTTCTAATAAGCAAATCTACGTCTGGTAAATTTCGCGTGTAAAGATGCTCATTTATAATTGATTCATCAATATTTTCGGCCGAAATTATATTATTTTTAACTTTAATACTAATTTCTTTAACACTGTTTATGATTTCGGCTCTAGAGCCATAGCTAAGCGCAAGAGTTAAAGTCATTCGAGTATTCTGCTTTGTACTTTCAATAACTTCAGTTAATTCTTTAAACACTTTTTTAGGCAACGTCTCTAGAGATCCAATTGCGGTAAGTTTAATATTATTATCTTGAAGTGTTTTAATTTCTTTTTTAAGCGAGGATACCAAAAGCTTCATTAAAGTTTGTACTTCTAGCTTTGGTCTGTTCCAATTTTCGGTAGAAAAGGCATAGAGGGTTAAGTTTTCTACACCTAACTCTGCACAAGCCTCTACGGTTTGTCTTACTGATTTTGTACCGTTTTCGTGTCCAAAAGCACGTAACATACCTTTTTGTTTGGCCCAACGCCCGTTACCATCCATAATTATGGCAATGTGTTTTGGTAATGCTCCTTTTAGTACGTTGTTTTTTAAATCCATTTTAATCTATGCAATAGCAAGGGTTTTCTCCAAATGTATAGGTAAGTGTAATTCCTGTAAACATATACCAATCATTATTATTTATATTTCCAAAACGGAATTGTTCTAAGGATCCCGAATCTGGCATACTACCATCCAACTCGTCTGAAAATGTATATCGTGCTCCTACTTCCAGACCCAAGATAAAGTTTTCCAATACATTGGTTTTAAAACCTAATGCCATTGGAATACCAAATGCCCAGCTTGAGGTATCTTCGGAAGTTTGAATTCCGCTTCTAAAAAAAGAATTATCATGATAGGCCATTGTAATTCCCGAAAACAAATACGGCGTTCCTAATTTTTTACCTGAATGTAAATTAAAATCTATAAAGGTAAGCTCCATACCTAAAGACAACTCTGTAATTTTAGTTGAAAACTCGTAACCACGCTGAATACGTCTAGGATCGTTTGAGTTAGTATCTATACCTTCTAATTCGCTAAAAATTATTGAGGCGCGATACGAGTGCCTTTTACTTCTGTTCCATCTATACATACCACCAATGGCTAATTGGTTTGGCGATATATAATCGGTAGCACCAACGTCTCCAATAAAATTACTTCCTCCTAAAAAAACACCAATTTCGTTAATTTGTGCGCTGCTTAGTTGGATGCATAATATGCTTAATATCAATATGGTTAAATGCCTCATAAATATTCAAAAGTTTGCAAATATAATTAAATAACATTAGCCCATTATAATTTGAGCCTATTTGTATGGGTTTAAAACAGAAAATCTCTTAAATTATTGCTTTTTATTGAAACGAATATTGAAGACTATAAGTACTTTCTGATAGATTATTGGTATTAGATTTTAAAACAACGTGTTGTTTAATTTACAAATAGAAACTGACTTATGGTTTAACTCCCAAAATTAGCGTACAGGTTTGCGTTAGGGATTGCACTGAAAAGCCCACAGCCCGACGCAGGAGGCGCGAGGACTTGTAAGGAAAAGCCCGACCGCTGGTCCTGAGCGGAGTCGAAGGGTGTGGTAACCTGCCTGCCGGCAGGCAGGCGCCCAAAACTTATTTATTACGTTTATCTTCGCCCCAAAGGAGCTTTTTGCGGAGGGTGTCTAGAAAGCTTTCGTCTAATAAATCGATCATTTTAATTTTAAAATCGGCTTTCTTAATTTTAATAAGCGTTCCATTATCTAAAGTTGCAATTCTAGAGTCTAGAGATATTAAATGTTGTTTTTCGCGACCATGAACTCTTAAATGTACCTCGGTTGAATCTGGGATAACAAGCGGGCGCGCACTTAAATTATGTGGTGCTATTGGAGTTAACACAAAACTACTTGAACCTGGTGTTATTACAGGTCCGCCGCAACTTAACGAGTACCCTGTTGAACCTGTTGGTGTGGATACAATTAAACCATCGCTCCAATAGGAATTTAAAAATTCGTCGTCTAAATAAGTATCGATAGTTATCATTGCCGTGGTGTTTTTACGACTTACCGATATTTCGTTTAGTGCAAAACTCATGGCCTCGATATCTTTATTGCCCGAAGATGTTTCGACGGTTAATAAACTGCGTTCGGATATGCGATATTTACCATCGATTATATTTTGAATGGCTTTTTCGATTGCATCTACTTGAATGGTTGCCAAAAAACCTAAACGACCTGTATTTATTCCAATAATTGGAATACCCATATCTTTTACAAACATGGTCGCTCTTAAGATGGTTCCATCGCCACCTATACTTACCAGAAGATCGAAACTTGGATCGAGTTCTGTAAAGGTTTTATATTTGTGATAATCCTCAATAGCATGAGACTCCTTATCTATTAATTTATGAAATTCAGTTTCGATATAAGCTTCGATACCTTGGTTTTCAAGATAATTAAATAGGGTTTCAACAGATTTTGGTGTTGTGGTATTATAATATCTTCCGAAAATGGCAACCTTCATAAATTAAAATTACATGTTTAAATATTTGTTTAAATAATCTGATCGCTCCTTTAAGGTTTCAATATAACCATCTTCTTCGTGGCCCGACACTATATTATAGCTGTACCTACGAAAGGTTTGAATAATTTCGTTTAGCCCAGTGTTTCCTATTTTTAAAGTGACTTGAACTAGGTCGGTATTCATTTTAGAAACAAAGGCTCCTAATAGTTTACCATCGTTAGACTCTACAATCTGGCTAATTTCGCTAAACGAATAATCGTTAACACCTTTTTCGACCACTAGAATACCTCCTGCTTCAGAGAAAAAAGGAGATTCGCTAAATAAACTAATTACGTCGTTAAGTTCATAATAGCCTAAATACTCGTTTTGCTCATTTAAAACCGGCATAATATTGGCCGAATTTACCGCAAAGGCTTCTAAAACATCTAACCAAAGAGTATTACTTCTAACATAAAAATCTTCTAAAGCATACAAATAGGTTTCAATAGCTTTTTCGCTATCAAAACAATGCGCATCAGTATCTGAAAAACAGCCCAAATAGGCACCGTTTTCGTTTTTAACCGGAATATGCGAGTATGTAAGCTGATTAAACAATTGTTTTAAATCGCTTGTTTCACTCTGGTTGCTTAATGGCGTTATGTCGTTTATAATAAGCTCTGAAAGTTTCATTTTGTAACTCCTATTTTATTAATACTATAAAATGTATTTGATTTACACTGATAAATTCTAACTGTAATTTATTGAAAAGCGTATTTTATTGCAATCCTTTATAGAACTGCAAATTAATCAAAAAAATAGTATCTATGGCTGTTCTACTTTGTATTTTTGTACAATTAATTTGAGGTTTTCTTAAATTAAAAAATTTCAAATACATTCTATTTTAAAATTTGTTAGATGACTAAGTTAAGTGTTAATATTAATAAAATTGCGACTTTAAGAAATTCTAGAGGTGGCGATGTGCCTAATGTTGTTGAATTTGCAAAAGATGTACAGCGTTTTGGCGCCGAAGGTGTTACCATACACCCAAGACCAGACGAAAGACATATTCGTTACCAAGATGCACGCGATTTAAAACCAGAGGTTTACACAGAATATAATATTGAAGGCAACCCAATTGAATCTTTTATGAATTTAGTTCTAGAGGTTAAACCAACACAGGTTACTTTAGTGCCAGATGCGGTTGATGCTATAACTAGTAACGCTGGATGGGACACCATTAAACATAAAGATTTCTTGGTTGATGTTATTAAGGAATTCCAAAACAACGGCATAAGAACTTCTATTTTTGTAGATCCTATTTTAGAGCAAATTGAAGGCGCTAAAGCCACCGGAACCGATAGAATTGAATTATACACCGAAGCCTTTGCACACCAATACAGTTTAGGAAATAAAGATGCTATTGCGCCCTACATTGAAAGCTCTAAATTAGCTAACAGCTTAGGTTTAGGTATTAATGCAGGTCATGATTTATCTTTAGACAACATCCAGTTTTTTAAAGAAAATATTCCTGGTTTATTAGAAGTATCTATAGGACACGCTTTAATTGCTGAAAGTTTATATTTAGGTATCGAGAACGTTATACAAATGTATTTACATAAATTAAAATAATGCTTTTACACTCAAACATATTAGGAGAAGGAAAACCATTTATTATTCTTCATGGCTTTTTAGGTATGAGCGATAACTGGAAAACCCTAGGAACTCAATTTAGCGAACTTGGTTACCAAGTGCATTTAGTAGACCAACGTAACCATGGACGTAGTTTCCATGATGATGCTTTTAATTATGAGGTTTTAGCCGAAGATTTAAAACATTATTGTGATGCACATAATTTATCTGATATTGTTTTACTAGGTCATTCTATGGGAGGCAAAACAGCCATGTTATTTTCTACATTATACCCAGAACTAGTTTCAAAACTAATAGTTGCCGATATTTCTCCTAGATTCTACCCAGTACATCATGATGCTATTCTAGAAGGGTTAAGCGCTTTAAATTTCGATACTATTAAATCTAGAACGGAAGCAGACAAGGCTTTAAGTCGTTACGTTTCCGATGTTGGAACACGTATGTTTTTACTAAAAAACCTATACTGGATTGAAAAAGGAAAATTGGCTCTACGCATTAATTTAGAAGTTTTAAAACAGGAAGTTGGCGAAGTTGGCGAATCCCTACCAAGTTACGCCAGGTTTGAAAAAGACACGTTGTTTTTACGCGGAGATCGATCTGAATATATTGGTGTTGGCGATGAAGCTATTATTAAAAATCATTTCCCAAAGGCGTATATTACTACCATCTCCAACGCTGGACATTGGTTACACGCCGAAAACCCTAAAGATTTTTCGAAAGCTGTAATTAATTTTGTAAATTCAAATTAAAATTTCAATTATGAATTTAATTTTAAGACTATTACTAAATGCCGTAGCTGTATTTGCTTTGGCTAACTTATTATCTGGTGTGCAAGTAGATGGGTATGTAACTGCAATTATTGTAGCAGTCGTACTATCCATCTTAAACCTTTTAGTAAAACCACTATTGGTCCTTTTAACCTTACCTGCAACCATACTAACTTTAGGATTATTTCTATTAGTTATTAATGGGGTAATGATACTTTTAGCAGATCAATTTATTGATGGATTTTCTGTAGATAGCATATGGTGGGCCATCCTGTTTAGCATCTTACTATCTATACTTCAATCAATTTTACAGTCTTTACTTCAAACCGATAAAAAGTAGTTAAACAACTATTGTAAATCAAGTAATTAAAAACTTTGTTGGGATGTAAAAATATACTATTTTTGCATCCCAATTTTGGTAACAAAAATTGCAGGTTTTAAAACAAACCTTTATTGTTAAATGCCTGATTTAAGGCTTTATATCATTTAAAATGAATATTACAAGAGAAAACGTTGATGCATTAAATGCTGTAGTAAAAGTAGATATCGCTAAAGAAGATTATAGCGATAAGGTTGAAAAAATATTGGTGGATTACCGTAAAACAGCAAACATTCCTGGATTTAGAAAAGGACATGTACCAATGGGTATGGTAAAAAAACAATACGGTAAAGCTGTTTTAGTTGACGAAGTTAACAAACTATTACAAGATGCTTTAAACAAGTATTTAACTGAAGAAAAATTAGATGTTCTTGGACAACCATTACCAAAAACTCAAGATGAGATTGATTGGAATGCTGATAAATTTTCATTTGAATTTGAATTAGGTCTTGCACCAGAATTTGAAGTTGAATTAAAAGGCAAAAAAGCAATCACACAATACAACATTGTTGCTGATGATAAAATGATTGATGAGCAAATTGAACGTATTCAAAAACAATACGGAAAACTTGTATCTCAAGATGTTGTTGAAGCAGATAGCGAAATCACTGGTGCTTACACAAACGAAGAAAAAGAAATAAACAACACTGTAACACTAACATTAGATAAATTTAAGGGCAAATCAACTGCAAAACAATTTATTGGTGCTAAAGCTGGCGATGTTATTACATTAAAAACTAAAGGTCTTTTTGAAGATGATCACGATTTAATGCACGCATTAAAACTAGGTCATGATGATGTTCACGGTTTAGATATTGAAGTAAACTATACAATTACTGAAATTAACAAACGTGAGTTAGCAGATTTAGATCAAGAGTTATTCGACAAACTTTTTGGTAAAGATGTAGTAACATCGGTTACTGAGCTTAAAGCAAAAATTAAAGAAGATGCCGAAAAGCAATTTGTGCAACAAGCCGATCAAAAATTACTAAACGACGTTACTGAGTATTTAGTAGAAAACACAAAATTCGATTTACCTGCAGAATTTTTAACGAAGTGGATGCAAACTGCTGGCGAAAAAGAAATTGATGCAGAACAAGCTAAAGAAGAATACGAAAAGTCTGAAAAAAGCTTACGTTACCAGTTAATTGAAGGTAAATTAATCGAGGCTAACAATGTGCAAGTAACCATGGAAGACATTAAAGGTCATGCTAGAGAAATGATTAAAGGTCAAATGGCTCAATTTGGTCAAATGAATCCTTCTGATAAAGAATTAGATGATATTGCTGCACGTGTATTAGGTAATCAAGATGAAGCACGTCGTATCTCAGAGCAGTTAGTAAGTCAAAAATTATTAAATGTTTATAAAGAAAAAGCAAATCTTAAGGTTAAAGAATTAAGTTACGAAAACTTTGTTAAAGAAGTGTACGGCGACAAATAAATAAATTAAAATTGCTTATATTTAAGCGCTTAAATCTGCGGGTTTAAGCGCTTTTTTATTCAAAAAGAAGTTTTAATTTAATTTTCATAAGCTCACTTCCATGTAAGTCAAGAGTTTAGCACATAAAATATAGAAAAGATTATGGATTACGCTAAAGAATTTGAAAAATTCGCGATAAAAGATCAAGGGATAAGCAGTACGTATTACAATAAGATTATTAGTAGCATGTACCCTACCAACTTAACACCAAACATTATAGAAGAACGCCAAATGAATATTGCCGTTTTTGATGTGTTTTCGCGTTTAATGATGGATAGAATTATTTTTCTTGGTACCGGAATTAATGATCAAGTAGCCAATATTGTACAAGCTCAACTTTTATTTTTAGAAAGTACAGATGCTAACAAGGATATTCAAATCTACATCAACTCTCCAGGAGGTAGCGTTTATGCAGGTTTAGGTATTTATGATACGATGCAATTTATTAAGCCAGATGTAGCCACTATTTGTACAGGAATGGCAGCTTCAATGGGAGCCGTTTTATTATGTGCAGGCGCCAAGGGTAAACGCAGTGGTTTAACACACTCTAGAGTAATGATTCACCAACCATTAGGTGGTGCGCAAGGGCAAGCTAGTGATATTGAGATTACCGCTCGCGAGATTTTAATTCTTAAAGAAGAACTATATAAAATTATAAGTAAGCATTCGGGGCAGGATTACGACAAAGTATATGCAGATAGTGATAGAGACTACTGGATGAAGTCTGATAAGGCCAAAGAATACGGTATGATTGACGAAATTTTGGCTCGCAAATAAATTATTTGTAATTTTAAAGAATTGTTAGAGAGGTATTTAGAACCTTTCGCTCCAAAAAATAATAAGATTAATGGCAAAGGAAGAATTAGAATGTTCGTTTTGCGGTCGTAAAAAACCCGAAACTAACTTGTTAATAGCAGGCTTAGATGCTCACATCTGCGATAGATGTATTGAGCAAGCACATGGTATTGTAATAGAAGAGTCTAAACAAAGTGATAGTAGCGATTTATCTGCAGAATTAAAATTACGCAAGCCTCAACAAATTAAAAATTTCCTTGATGAGTATATTATTGGCCAAGGCGCTACTAAAAAAGTAATGTCTGTTGCCGTATATAATCATTACAAACGTTTACTGCAACCACCTTCAAAGGATGATATTGAAATACAAAAAAGTAATATCATTATGGTTGGTCAAACAGGTACCGGAAAAACCTTAATGGCAAAAACCATTGCTAAAATGTTAAACGTGCCATTAGCTATTGTTGATGCCACCGTTTTAACAGAAGCTGGTTATGTTGGTGAAGATGTAGAAAGTATATTAACACGCTTATTACAAGCCGCAGATTACAACTTAGAAAAAGCCGAGAAAGGTATTGTATTTATTGACGAGATCGATAAAATTGCACGTAAAAGTGATAACCCATCAATTACGCGCGATGTATCTGGTGAAGGTGTACAACAAGCCTTATTAAAACTTTTAGAAGGAACTGTTGTAAATGTGCCGCCAAAAGGAGGACGTAAACATCCAGATCAAAAATTTATAGAAGTAAATACAGAAAATATTTTATTTATTGCTGGTGGTGCTTTCGATGGTATTGATCGTGTTATCTCTAAACGATTAAACATGCAAGCGGTTGGTTACAGTGCTTCCATGTCAGATGATGTTGTAGATCAAGAACATTTACTGCAATACATTATACCAAAAGATCTAAAAGATTTCGGGTTAATTCCAGAAATTATTGGTCGTCTACCGGTTTTAACATATATGGATCCTTTGGATGCCGATACATTAAGAGCCATTTTAACAGAGCCTAAAAATGCCATTATAAAACAATACAAAAAGTTGTTTGAAATGGATGAAATAGAATTCTCTATTTCTGATGGAGCCTTAGGGTTTATAGTTGGTAAAGCTATCGAATATAAATTAGGAGCTAGAGGTTTACGTTCTTTATGCGAAGAAATTTTAACTGATGCTATGTTTGAGTTACCAAGTAGCAACGAAAAGAAATTAAATGTCACTAAGGCTTATGCCGAAGAAAAGTTAACAAAAACAACTTTAAAGAAACTGAAGGCAGTATCATAACATATTAATAATTGGGGCGTTACCTATATCCTGAATTTAGTTCAGGATATAGGTCGCGCTTTCCACTATATCTTTTAAATAGAAAAAACTGCTTTTGGGCAGTTTTTTCTATTTAAAAGGATGCCGTTTCAATCCCTAACGCAAAAAAAGCGATTTGTAACTTAAAACAGCTTAATGTTTAATAATAAAACTCTTTGTGACTTTCTCCTCTCCATCAGATAACATTAATATATAAAAACCTTCTTTAAGGTTTTCTGTTCCAATGTTTACAGATTTGCCTTTATGTTGTTTTGAATATAGTTTATATCCATAAACATCATAGATTTCATAATTTAAATTTATTTCATCTTTAGATTTTTTACTCGATTCATCTTCAGAAACTATGGTAGTAAGAATATTTATCTCTGAACTTGCAGGATTAGGAGAAATTCTAGCACTATATGGTGGTTGGTTAGTAAATGTTCCACATTTTTTAATAGGCTCATCATAAAAACTTCCTTTAGAACCGCAACTATTGGTTATGGTAACAAATAGTTCGAAAGAATTAGATTGATAAAATTTTGGTAATTCTACATTTAGCGTGTTACCATTTGGATAAAAATTTGCGCCTGCAATTGGGAAATAGCTCCAATTAATTGAAGCATCTGGGTCATTTGAGTTCGCTTCAAAGGTAATATAATGATATTTACCCTCACAATACTCATAAGTTCTTACAATGTTTACTGATGGGGTTCCTACAAAAATTCTTTTTGTTAATACAGCATCACCACATACATCTCCTCCATCTCCCAAAGATACTTCCATAGTTACAAAACCAGAACTAGAGCCATTTTTAGTTAAAGTGATGTTTGGTGTACCATTACCTGTCATAGTTACTAAACTATTACCTTCTGTTATAGACCAATTATAAAATGTTAACCCGCTAGTCACAGAATACGTCCTATAGGTACATAGTGTATCTAAACCAGATATTTCTGCATTATTACATCTAAAACTACAATCTGAAAATTCAATATTTGTTCCTACTAATTCAGCTTCCAACCAATTTCCATTTCTCCTATTAAAGCTTATATGAGCTGAATTGTTATTATTAGCATTAAATAGATCAAAATGTGTTACGAAATTATCAAATGTTGTATTTTTAGGTGCAGCAGGAGGTGTTGCTCCAACATAAGATTTTCTGAAATCAGTATCATTTAAGGTAACTGCTGAAGAACCTATGTCTAAAGAGCTTGCCGTTGGAATAATACCGAAACTATTTGAAACAATTCCAGACAAAGGAACTTGAGTTACAGCTGCTAATTGAGAGCCTCCTCCATAAACATCATAAGGTAAGACACTCGTTGGTTGAGGAATATTTTTACTAAATAAAGTAATGGATACTGGAATAAAATATAGGACTTCCTTCTTATATTTTATACTACCACGATATATGGTTTTATTTTCATTTAAATGCTCCATGTATCTACATTGAAAATTTATTTCCCATTTGGATTTTCCAGGAATTAAGGCTGTTCCTATAATATCTGATCTCAAAAAAACACCACCAATAGCTGCACCTAATAAGTCTATAAAACCACTTAAAACTGTACTTTTACCTGCCGTTTTTATATAGCTGATTATATTTGTGTTAACAACTTGTTCAATACCGCATTCACTACCATTAGCAATAGCTATATTACGGATGGATTGTCCACTATAACCTTGCGGATAGCCCATTTGGCTATATTCATTTATCCAAGCATTGTGTATAGAATTGTCTATTGTATAGTTATTAGCTATCCAAGAATATTGCATTTGTCTTGCAGCAGCAACATCGGCAATCGAAAAGGCGCGTAATGGTGTAATAACAGGAGGTACACTTGTGTCTGCTCCAAAAACATTAATAATATCTGAAAAGCCTTCGGCTAAATTATAAGCAATAGGGAGTAATACCTCTCCGGCAATAAGAGGTATTGGTGCCGTAATATATTGGTTACGTAAATGTCTGCCTGCCAACTGAACGCTTATTGGAGTGTTTGCTCCTAAGTGTGGAGCATCATGACTTACATACAAACGCGTATCGTGGTTAAAACTTCTGTTTACTTCAATATCCCTAAGTGCATAACGTGCTATTAAGCCGCCCATACTTTGCCCTAAAACTACATTTTGAGTAGTAGTAATTTTATTATCATTAACCCATTTAATGACTTCTTCTAAAACATAAGCATTACGTTGTAAAAAATCAACACCATTGTTCCAATCGACATAAATGACGTCGTAGGTATCCATTTCAGCTACTAAAGCAGAGTTTGAAAAAGCTGCATTTTCTAAAAAATCATCAATATTATTATCCCCAGCTTCCTGTTCAGGGTTTAAAAGAACACCTGTGTCAAAACCTTCAGCTACTATTAATGGTTTTCTAATAGTGCTACCACCATTGGCATACCTAATATATACTGTGGCACTTCCATAATGATTAGCATAAGGGACTGTTGCGGTTATGCTGGTTTTAAAGTAATCGTCTAAACCATTGAGACCTCTAGAAGCAGTTCCTCTTAATTGTGGGCTACCACCTAATGGAAAGGCATTAAGCCCCTCTTCAACTTGTATTTTAGAATGACTTAATATATGTTGCCCGTTAGTTAGATTTATTTTATACGTCCAAGTATAAGTATTAGCTTGTGTGTAACTTACATTTAATAATTGCCCATAAGTTACTGTTCTGTACCCCAAACCATCTCCAAAATTTATTTGAATGCTTTGAATGTTTGATGGGGTGTTAGATAAAAATAAATTAGCAGGTAATTTAACATTAAAATCTAAACCTTTATGAACCCCTACTGCTGGTGCTATGGCAAATACATCTTTTTCGGCATAAGGGTTTTGCCATACGCCATTAATATATTTGTCTGAAAATTGATTGTTACTGTAATTAATTTTTGTAGGGTGCGCATTATCGTTAAAATGACTATATTTAAAATAGAGCCCGCTTAGAGTCATAACGTCTTTTTCACGTTGCGTAAACCAACGGGTAGCATATTCTTCTGGTGTTATAAACCCTGTATTTACTTGTCTGACACGACACATTATCAAGGTTTTATAGATATCTGATATAGTCTGAGAATTTGTATAAGTAGAATCGGCTAGTGTCCCATCAAACGCTTTTAAATTGGTAAATTCCATACCAAAATCTAGTAAAATACCATGCGGTACTCTGTTTTTATCTAGGTTTTGATAAACTTGGAGTGTTTTGGTTTTAAATTCTGTATTGGTAACTTGTTGTGCATAAATAAAGCTTGTAAATAAACAGGCCAATAAAAGTTTGTAAAAATAATTATTCATAATTTTGTTTTAGATTAAATGATTGTGAGATATTATTTAATTTATTTTCTGAAAGGCTGCTTACCTTGTAGGTAGTCTTTCTTTTTATTTCTTCTTTATTTATTCATATAACTGTTTTTTTAATAATTCCAATCAAAACGTCCCTGTCTTATTTCTACCACTTCTCCAGAATCATTTATGGCATCAAACCAAAATGTACCCGAAATAATAGAGTTTTGTAAATCGATTCTCGACATTTTTAGTTCTCCAGTTAGGATAGTATTAGTATTAAACCTATTAGATAAAGAGAGAGAATAGACTCCTCCGCCCCCCGAAAAGTCTCCATCATCTATTGTGTTTTTATTCAATATATAGGTTTGCCCTTTTTGCAAATCTATTCTACCAGTTTGTATAACAACCCTTTCATTTGTAACTCCTCTTAAATCAGCAAAATTCATGGTAAAAAAGAATTCTCCATCAACAAATTGATAAAAACAATTTACTGGAGGATTAATACCTTCTGCATGTGGTAAAAACACTTCCCCGTTAACCAAACAACCTACGGTGTTAGCACCTATTTGTGTTTCGGCTGGTAAAGAAGCGCCGTCATCGTCATTAGAACAACTGTTAAGGACTAGTAATAAACTAAATAATAAAAGTAGATTTTTCATAATAGATTTTTTATTTAAAATTAGATAATAGTTTTAAGTTTTAGGTATAGGGAACCCGTAATTGGCATTATCTTATTGTTAAGTTTCAATTTTATAATTTTGAAAGTTGAATTAGACAAAGTTGAACGGTTGTTTAATTTGATTTTTTTTTGAAAGACTGTTCCCTCTAACGGAATGGTCTTTCTGTTTTAGTTTTGTTTTTAAGTTATAGTTTGTGGTTTTTTTATATTAGTTAGTATAGTTCATGTCAAAGCGACCATTAGTAATTTTGACTTCTTCACAATCATCTGTAATGGTCGAGAATTCGAATCTGCCCGAAACTATATAATTTATGCGATCAATTTTTGTTAAATTAATTGATCCTACATATGTCTTATTTGAATCATATATACAGGTTGTGTTTTCATCTCTCTTGGTGTAGCCAGCTTTATAGATGTTATTTTCAAATTTATAAGTCTTATTTGCTTTTAAGGGGTCTGACAAACTGAGAAGTATGCTTTCATCATTATCATTTATACTGATACTTCCATTTATCTGCAAGATTCCACCTTGATATATTGCAACTAAATTATTAGTATTAGGTATAACAAATGCTTTTCCATTAACCAAACATCCAAATGTATTCTCCCCAGTTTGAGTTTTAGGGGGTAATTGGTTTATTGGATCTTTTGAAACATCATCATCGTTTTAACAACCAGTAGTGTTTAAAGTTATTAGAGGTATAACAATTAAAATTAATTTTTTCATGGGGGTTTATTTTTATCTAAAATAAAAGTAAGAAAAAAAAACAGCGCAGTTAATAAGTAGAAGTGCTTGTTTTATCAAATAACTCAATATTTAACATTTTTTTATTGCAGGAAAACCGTAAATGAGGAGTTTTGCAACATAAAAAACCACGCAAATTGCGTGGTTTTTTAGTTAGGATAATTAATTAATAATGGATATCTATATAAAATTGTTTATGTCTTATTCAAAACTTTTGTAAATATATATCTAATAAAGGGCGGAGCAATGTCAGTTTCTTGTCTTTTAGACTATAAGATGAAATTCTCGACTAAAAACTTTTTGAGCAACACGTTATCGATTTTGATGTATTTAATCGGTTTAATATGTTTTAAATAAAAACCATGATTGTACGACTAAATGTATTTGAATTAGAGCAAAGCTATTATGCTACATTAGATTTACATGAATATAGAAATAAGAATTTCAGCTGTCTGTCAGTTAGTTGAAATCAAGTCTTTATTCTTATATCTATGTTCTTAATTTTTTATTCAACAATTACAAACTCCACACGCCTGTTGGCTTGTAAATCACCATCAGAGCAGCTCGTTTTACAATCAATAAGTGGTTTAGTTTCTCCATAACCTTTAGATACTAAACGATCTTTAGAAATACCGTTTTCAATTAAATAGCTAACTGCAGATACCGCACGCTTGTTGGACAAGTTTAAGTTATAAGATTCTCTACCTTTATTATCGGTATGCGCGTTAACTGCTAATTTCATGTCTGGGTTGGCCTTTAATACTTTTATCACTTTATTTAATGATATAAACGACTCTTCCTTTACATTCCATTTATTAAAATTAAAATAGATATTTTCTAATACAATACGCATTTCATTTTCTACTTTAGCAATTACTGGTTCGGTTGTATGTAGTTCAATGTCCTTTTTATAAGTGGTTTCTCTACCGCTATTGGCAAAAAAGGCAACAGTAGCATCTTTAAATCCATCCTTTTCAGTTGATATGCTATAGGTTTCAAATGGTGATACATTAAAGCTAAACGTAGCATCCTTTGCAGTTATTGTTTTGTCAATTTCGTTACCTTCATCATCCTTCAATATTACTATTGTATTTGGTAATTTAATTTGCGTTTCTAAATCTAAAATTTCCCCTTTAATAGATTGAACAACTTCATTATTGGTTGCCGTATAAATATCGTAACCTCCTTTACCGTTTGGTCTGTTTGAAGATACATATGCTTTATTTCTAGCCGCTAAAAAATAGGCTATTTCATCGTACACCGTATTTATGGTATTCCCCATATTTCTTGGCGCCTGAAATTCATTTTTAGAGTTCTTACTCACAAAAAGATCGTAACCTCCAATGTTTTCGTGTCCTTTAGATGAAAAGTATAAGTACTTATTATCTGGTGATAGCGAAGGGTATTTTTCATCGGCCGCAGTATTAATGGTATGTCCTAAATTTTTAGGTGACCCTAAAGTTCCATCTGTGTTAATAGTTGACACATATAAATCGAACCCACCAATAGCGTCTGGGTAATTAGCCGAAAAATATAATTTATCGCCTGTGTTATTTACAAAAGGCGTTTCAATAGAAACATTAGTATCGTTAACACTTAAAACTTGGTTATTAATCCAATTACCATGAGAGTCTTCTTCTAATTCAGCTTTGTATAGTTTAAACTCAAGCGAATTGTCTTTACTACTTCGAGTATAATAAACTGTATTTTCGTCAGGAGAAAAGGTTAATTGGTCTTCGCTGTCATTGGTGTTTATAATTCTACTGAATAATAATGGCGAACTTAAAGAACCGTTTTTATCGATATCCAAACAAAATAATTCTTTAAACGCCTCATGCGTATTAGGATCGATTTTAGCCAGTCCTCCAATTTTTTTAGAGGATACCATAATGAGTTTATTTTTAAAGAAACCTGAACCAATTTCGGCATATCGCGTACTAACACCAGCATCTAATAA
Source organism: Algibacter sp. AS12 (assembly GCF_046736315.1). Taxonomy (NCBI): domain Bacteria; kingdom Pseudomonadati; phylum Bacteroidota; class Flavobacteriia; order Flavobacteriales; family Flavobacteriaceae; genus Algibacter; species Algibacter sp. AS12. Next base: position 2,096,038 of record NZ_CP151841.1, on the reverse strand, counting down.
ATCGAAATTAAAACCGTTAGCGCTTATTGCAACTGGTTTAACCACAGTATATGTAGGCAATGTGTTTGTAGAATTGTATGGCGAGTTATTAAAAGCGATAGCATTGTTAGGGCCTTGAGCAATTATAAAATTGCATGCTAGGACAATGAAAAAACAAAGTTTAGTTTTCATTTTGAGAGGGTTTAGGATTAATTCCTCTAAATGTAATATGGAACTAAAAGAATATTAAATTTATTTGATTAAATGGCACTTAAAATCGTTAATTTCCTGTTTTAGAGGGGAATCTGACAATAAAATTGATTAATCGCATAATTTAAGTAAATGAGCGAAATAGCCTCTAATACTGCACTCTAAGCTCTTATTTAATGGTAATAAACTATTTTAAAAACAAAAACCTGAAGCAAGTATTAAAACCGCTTTAGGGATTGCAGAGAAAAGCACAACCCTAGTAGCACCCTGTCTGCCGGCAGACAGAGGTTCAAATAATGTATTTAAAATGTTTAGGCAAAGAGATTATCAAAATATGAAGTGCTAAAAACGGTATATAAAAAAAGCCTTACTAAACAAATAGTAAGGCTTTTAAATTATTTAATTTGATTACCATCTTTATCGAAAAAGTGGTATTCTAAATATGTGTAAGCATCTCTTGGTAAAATTTTAACCCATTTTTTGTGCTCTAAAAACCATTTAGTTCGCACAGATGGAATACCTTTTGTTAAAAAGGCTGCTATAAAAGGATGTGTGTTTAAAGTCAACCTTTTGTAGTCTTTTTTAGTTAGTCTTTCAAGATCTTGATTGATTTTTTCAATCAAACCAATTGGTGCTTCAACCTCAGATCCATTAATAATCTCATCGGGGTTTTCCTCGCGAGTTTTAATGTTCATTTCTGGGCGAACACGCTGTCTTGTAATTTGTATCAAACCAAATTTACTTGGCGGCAATATTTTGTGTTTTGCTCTATCGTCCTTCATTTCGTCACGAAGATGGTTGAAGAGTTTTTGCCTGTTTTCTGCACTGGTCATGTCTATAAAATCTACTACAATGATTCCGCCCATATCACGCAAGCGTAATTGACGAGCCATTTCGGTAGCAGCTATTAAGTTAACCTCTAATGCGGTATCCTCTTGATTGTTTGCTTTGTTAGATCTATTTCCGCTGTTTACATCAATAACATGAAGGGCTTCGGTATGTTCTATTACCAAATAGGCACCTTTTGCCATGGAAACGGTTTTTCCAAACGAGGTTTTAATTTGTCTTTCTATTCCGAATTTCTCGAAAATTGGGTTGTTTGACTGATACAATTTAACTATTGATTCTTTCTCTGGTGCAATTTCCTGCACGTAATCTTTAATTTGATAATACAGCGTTTCATCATCTACAGTTATTCCTGTAAAGGTGTCATTGAATATATCTCGTAAAATTGACGAGGCTTTATTCATTTCTCCTAATACTTTTGTAGGGTGATGCGCTTTGTGTAGCTTTTTACACATTGCCGTCCAACGACTAAGCAAATTTTGTAAATCTTTATCTAGCTCTGCTACTTTTTTGCCTTGTGCTACCGTACGTACAATAACGCCAAAACCTTGGGGAGTAATACTCTTTACCAAGCGTTTTAAACGATCTTTCTCTTCGCGATCTTCTATTTTTTGAGAAATAGATATGCGTGTAGAAAAAGGTACTAAAACAATATATCGACCAGCAATAGATAGCTCTGAGCTTATTCTAGGGCCTTTTGTTGATATAGGTTCTTTTACAATTTGTACTAATAGCGATTGATTAGATTTTAATGCGTCGGAAATTTTTCCGTCTTTATCAATATCTTTTTCAAATGGGAAATTTTTTAAAGAAAATTCCTTTAGCTTACCTGTGCTTACACGTTTTGTGAATTTTAAAAGCGAAGGTAGTTTTGGCCCTAAATCATGATAATGCAAAAACGCATCTTTCTCATAACCTACATTAACAAATGCAGCATTTAGTCCAGGAACGGCTTTTCTGATTTTGGCTATAAACACATCACCAACAGCAAAGTCGTTACTATCTTCATCTTTCTGTAATTCAATAAGTTTTCCATCTTTTAATAAGGCAAAATCAACATCGTCAGAACTAGATCGAATGATCAATTCTTTATCCATTTAGTTAATTTTTGTCCCGATAAATCGGGATGGATTAAACATTATTTTTTCACAGGATTTTAATCCGTGGAGTTCAAACAACACCCAAAAAGGGTGTTAAAAAATTATTGAACTCATTTCAATGAACTTGTTTGTTTTTTAAAACCAAAAAAAGTAGCTAATCTAACTACTTTTTTGATTTATTTTTTCTTCTTGTGACGGTTAGCGCGTCTACGTTTCTTACGTTTGTGCGTCGCTACCTTATGTCTTTTACGTTTTTTACCACTTGGCATAAATAGTGTATTTTTAAATTAATAATTCGTTTTATTACTGAACATCTTCAGCACTTAGTTACTTTATTTAACGTCTACATTTGTTTTAACGCCTTCAACAAAAACTTTTGCAGGCTTAAATGCAGGGATATTATGAGCAGGTATTTTTATAGTTGTATTTTTAGAAATGTTTCTACCCGTTTTTTCAGCTCTAGTTTTAATAATAAAGCTACCAAAACCTCTCAAATAAACATTGTCTCCACCTTCTAAAGAAGTTTTTACTTCTTCCATAAATGTTTCAACCGTTGCTTGAACATCTCCTTTTTCAATTCCTAACTTCTCAGAAATTTTTGCTACTAAATCAGCCTTCGTCATTTTAATATATTATTTTTTTGTTACTAATAATTCTAAAAGGGATGCAAATATATGCATTTAATATTCAATATTTCAAACCTAATTCACTAAAATTTAATATTATAAACGTTTATTTTTGTTTCCTCGATTAAATGATTTTATGATATTTTCAAAAACGCTAATACATTGGTACTCAATACACAAACGCAATCTACCTTGGAGAGAAACCAACAACCCTTATTACATTTGGCTATCAGAAATTATTTTACAACAAACACAAGTTAAGCAAGGTTTACCTTATTATGAAGCTTTTGTAAGCAAATTTCCGTCTGTTTTTGATTTAGCAAATGCAAATGAAAGTGACGTTTTAAAACTTTGGCAAGGGTTAGGTTATTATTCTAGAGCTCGAAATTTACATGCATCGGCAAAATATGTGGCAAATGAACTAGAAGGTGTGTTCCCTAATAACTATAAAGACCTATTAAAATTAAAAGGTGTAGGCGATTATACGGCTAGCGCCATTGCTTCTATTTGCTTTAACGAAGCTGCTGCAGTTGTTGATGGTAACGTATACCGCGTGCTATCTCGTTATTTTGATATAGAAACACCTATAAATTCATCAAAAGGTGCAAAAGAATTTAAAACTTTAGCTCAAGAGCTAATTGATGCAAAACAACCTGCCAACTTTAACCAAGCCATCATGGAATTTGGCGCCACACAATGTAAACCTAAGAATCCAAATTGTACCACCTGCCCTTTTAACACCAGCTGTTTAGCATTAAAGAGAAATAAAATAGCCGATTTACCGGTAAAAATAAAATCCGCGAAAGCGAAAAAAAAGTATTTTAATTTTCTAGTTTTTATCTCTGAAGACGAAAAAACCATTATAGAAAAACGTAAAGGCAAAGGCATCTGGCAAAACTTATACCAATTTCCTTTAGTTGAAACTGAAAATGAATTAACTGAAAAAGCATTTAAAAACCTAGTTTTAAATCATGATTTACTAAAAGATACGGCCTTTAAAATGTCCTTATATAATAAGGAGTCATTAATACATAAATTATCGCACCAACATTTGCACACAAAATTCTGGATTATTAATACTGAAAAGCTTCCTATTAAAGGCATATCAACCTCAAAAGTAAGAGAATTTGCTGTACCTATATTAATAGGTAATTTTATTGAAAGCTTTAATTTTTAGATGTTTTGCCTTAACAATCATATTTTTTTATTAATTTTAAATAAATGCAAAGCAATTCAGTAATTTTGCATCTACTTAAACTATTAATTATGGCGGGTTCATTAAATAAAGTTATGCTTATTGGAAATTTAGGAGATGATGTAAAAATGCATTATTTCGAAGGTGGTGGTTGTATTGGGCGCTTCCCTATTGCTACTAGCGAAACTTATGTAAGCAAACAAACTAATGAGCGTATTACAAATACCGAGTGGCATAATATAGTGGTTAGAAATAAAGGTGCCGAAATTTGCGAAAAGTACTTAAGTAAAGGCGATAAAGTTTATATTGAAGGTAGATTGAAAACAAGAAAATGGACGGACGAAAAAGGAAACGACCGATATTCTACCGAGATTCAATGTAATGATTTCACCTTTCTTTCCACAAAAAAGGATAGTGAAAACAATGCAAGTGGGCCTGCAGAACAAAAATCTGCTGCACTGGCAGCTCCTAAACCAAGTAGCCAACCTGTAGAAGAAGATAATGACGACCTTCCATTTTAATAATTTTCTCGATAACTTATCGAGAACCCTTTGTTTAACTAAACCAGTTGTAATTGGATCCTGACCCCGCGAGTTTTATACTACTAATTATGGCAATTGATGTTTCGATTGTTTTTGGATTTGCATTATTAGTGCTGCTTTTACTTTGTTCTGCCCTTATTTCTGGAGCAGAAGTTGCCCTTTTTTCTTTAAACAGAAGTGATATTGAGAGCGGTTTAGAACAAAAATCTAAACGTATTGAAATACTATCGCAACTTTTAGAACGCCCTAAAAAACTACTAGCAACCATTTTAGTAGCAAACAACTTTATTAATATTGCCATTGTTATTTTGTTTGCCTTTTTAGGCGATTTTATGTTTGGAAATATTACTAACCCTACCATTAAATTTATAGTAGAGGTTGTAGTTATTACCTTTTTAATCTTACTTTTTGGCGAAATATTACCTAAAATTTACGCTAGCAGAAATAATATAAAGTTCGCCACATTTATGGCCTACCCGCTTAAAGTATTAGATGTGGTTTTGTCGCCTATTAGTTTGCCTATGCGCAGTGTTACACTTGGCATTCATAATAAATTAGGTAAGCAGAAATCTAATTTAAGTGTCGACCAACTATCCCAAGCCTTAGAGCTTACTAGCGAAGAAGACACCACAAAAGAGGAACAAAAAATTCTACAAGGCATTGTTTCCTTTGGTAATACAGACACTAAGCAAGTTATGCGCCCTAGAATTGATATTTTCGCCTTAAATATCGAGAACAAATACCTAGATATTATGCCAGATATTATTGAAAATGGCTATTCTAGAATCCCTGTGTATCGAGAGAATATAGACACCATAGAAGGCATACTTTATGTAAAAGATTTATTACCTTATTTAGATAGAAAACAGTTTGATTGGACCACCCTTTTAAGAGAACCTTTTTTTGTGCCAGAAAACAAAAAACTAGACGATTTAATGGCTGAATTTCAAGAGAAAAAGGTACATTTAGCTGTTGTCGTAGATGAATACGGAGGCACTTCTGGATTAATTTCTTTAGAAGATATTATTGAAGAAATTGTAGGCGATATAAGTGATGAGTTTGATGATGAAGACTTAATGTATTCTAAATTAGACGACAACAATTATGTATTTGAAGGCAAAACGGCTTTAAAAGATTTTTACCGAATTATTAGACTTGAAGATGAGACTGTTTTTGATGCCAATAAAGGTGAAGCAGAAACCGTTGCTGGCTTTGTTTTAGAAATATCAAAGAGTTTCCCAAAACTAAATAGTAAAATAAATTTCGAAAATTACGTTTTTACTATTGAGGCTATGGACAAAAAACGTATTAAACTTGTTAAATTTACCATGCTATAATTACTGAATACTGAGACTGAAAACTTCATGATTGTAAAAACAAAAACTTACTGCGTACTTAAAAGTCTATTCTTAACTTTTGTTTTGGCACTAACAGCATGTGGTGAAGACCATGTACCTAAACCAAAAGCAGAACTAAGGTTAGACTATCCAACAGCCAATTATGTGGATGCTAATTTAAATTTGCCTTTTGCTTTTGAAAAAAATTTACTAGCAACTAAAGTGGAATCTAAAGCGTTAAAATCACTTACCGAGAGCTACGGGATTAATTTAGAATATCCAGCATTAAAAGGTACCATTTTTTTAACCTACAAGGCCATTAACAGCGACCAAAACAATTTTAAAGCCTTTTTAAGAGACGCTCAAAAATTCACCTTAGAGCATACTAAAAAAGCAGACGAAATTCCGGCCTATCCATTTGAAAATAAACAAAGAAAGGTATACGGTATGCTATCTGAAGTTAAAGGCAATGTGGCATCGCCAGCGCAGTTTTATGTAACAGACAGTATAAACCATTTCCTTACAGGGTCTTTATACTTTTACGCTAAACCCAACTACGATTCCATTTTACCAGCAGCAAACTATTTGCAAAAAGACATTAAACACATTATGGAAACTATTACATGGAAATAAAAAAGGCTTCCTACGTGGAAGCCTTATTATTAATATGTTTATGTAAAGTATCAGTTATGCTTCTTTTTTAATACAACATGCTTCTTTACAATCTGGCTTACAAGCCATTTTTTCGCCTTCTTTTAAACCAGCCTTACAACACGATTTCTCGCAACCTGGTTCACAAGCTTTTTTGTCTTTATCTGCACAACAAGCTTTTTTACAATCGACAGCACAGGCTTTTTCCTTCGAGAAATCATTTACCGTTTTCATGTTGCTTACCTTATAAACATCGGCAACATTAACTACAGCGTCTTCCAAAGATTTTGGAGTTACCTTGGCTTCATCATATTCTACCATGGCCAATTTTTTATCAAAAGAAACCGTTGCAGACTTTACTCCATCCATCTTAGAAATTTTCTTTTGAATAGTCGCAGCACACCCTATTTGGCACGTCATACCATCTATAGTAAATTCCGCTTTTGCATACTTGGCATTAGGATCCAATTTTTTAGCCACAGCGTTTTCAACCTCAACAGTTTTTACTTCAGGACTTTTATCGTTTTTACAGCTAACAGCAAAAATAGCAACTAGTGCAAGTGTTAAAATTAATTTTATTGATTTCATTTGGGTTTTATATTTTATTGTTACTCCTGCAAATTTACTAAATATTGACTTTAAGCCCTTTATAAATTCAAGTATTTATGATACAAATAACACTTCTATGCCCGCTAATTATTTAGAAAAGAGGCTAATAATTATAATATTTCAAAAATTTTCACGAAATTTAAGAGATTCAACCCTCACAAAATATGAAAAATTTATCGCTTCCCATTCGTTTCGGTTTAGTTACAAGTGCAGTATTAATAGCTTATTTCTTGGTATTAGCACTCGTTGAAAAACACACAAACCCTGCCTTTAGTTTTGTTAACGCCATAATAACCGGCTTTGGTATTTACGAATCTATACGTTTTTCTAAATTGGAAAGCCCAGAAAAATTCTCGTATGGCGAAGGCTTTAAAACGGGTATTATAACAGGTTTTGTTGCTACTCTGGCGTTCACAATATTCTTTTTATTCTACACCACAGAGGTTGACCCTACGTTTTTATCAAAATTGATTAAAAATTTTAACGGTAATTTTAATCTCGATATGGGCATGATAACCTTTGTTGTAGCCGTTATGGGGCTAGCTACTACGGTAGTTGCTTCACTTACAGTCATGCAACTTTTTAAAAAAAGCAGAAATATGTCTTAAATTTAACGATAACGTTTGTAGATTAATTAATTAGAAGTATATTTGCACTCATTTTTGAACAAAATTAATTAATAAAAACGTTACGCTATGTACGCAATTGTAGAGATAGCAGGGCATCAATTTAAAGTTGAAAAAGACCAAAGAGTTTTTGTTAACCGTTTAGCAACAGAAGAAGGGAAAGCAGTGTCTTTCGACAATGTACTTCTTTTAGGCGATGGTGACAATATAACTGTAGGCGCCCCAGCTATAGATGGAGCACAAGTTAGTGCAAAAGTCTTAAAGCACCTTAAAGGTGATAAAGTAATAGTATTCAAGAAGAAAAGACGTAAAGGTTACCGTGTAAAAAACGGACACAGACAATCTTTAACTGAAATCGTAATTGAATCAATAGTTTCTTCTGGTGCTAAAAAAGCAGCTCCAAAAAAAGAAACTAAAAAAGCTGAACCAAAAGTAGAAGCGAAAGCTGCTGCTCCTAAAGCTGCTAAAAAAGCAACAGGGAAAGCTGACGATTTGAAGAAGGTTGAAGGTATTGGTCCAAAAATTGCAACAACTTTGATTGAAGCAGGAATTTCAACTTTTGCTGAATTAGCAAAAACTGATGCTGCTAAAATTTCAGAGATTATTGCAGGTGTACGTGGCAATCACGTTACAGACACATGGCCAGCACAAGCTCAATTAGCTGCCGATGGTAAGTGGGATGAGCTTAAAAAATGGCAAGACGAATTAGATGGTGGTAAAGCTTAAAAGCAACCACTTAAGTATAACAATATAAAAACTTAAGACAATGGCTCACAAAAAAGGAGTAGGTAGTTCTAAGAATGGTAGAGAATCAGAATCAAAACGTTTAGGCGTTAAGATTTTTGGTGGACAAGCTGCCATTGCTGGAAACATTATATTAAGACAACGTGGTAATACACATCACCCAGGTGAAAATGTATACCAAGGAAAAGATCATACTTTACACGCATATGTTGATGGTGTTGTAAAGTTTACAAAGAAAAAAGATAACAAATCTTATGTTTCTATTGAGCCTTTTGATGCTTAAGAAATAATTTTCTTTTAAATTTTTAAAAGCCCTTTCTGTTTTACAGAAAGGGCTTTTGTTTTAATAGTAATAAAAAATTAATATTAAAACCATGTTAACGTAAAGTGTGAGTTCTTACTTTGAAAATTTACACTTATACTAAATATGAGATTTTTAAAACAACTCGCTCTTTTACTTTTATGTATTTCTAGTTATAAACTTTCGTATGCGCAAGAGAACATAGATTATAACCAAGTAATTGCAAAAATAAAGGTCATTAATACAAATCTCAATCTTGCCAAACTTAAAAATGACACCCTAAATATTGCTAAAAACTATATTCTATTAGCTAATTTTTATAAACACCTAAGCTTAGATAGTGAAGCCATAAAAAACTATCACCAAGCGCAAGATGTTTACTTAAAAAAAGACACACTGTACGTATATGCTAATAATCAAATTGCTTCCATTCATCTTCATTTAAAACAGTATTCTGATGCTTTCGAGTATTCAAAAAAAAGCATTTCCATTGGAAATTTAATATCATATCAAAAAGGGGCAGCAAGTGCCCGGGCGATAATAGGAAGTGTTTATGAAAAGCAAGGCAATTACGATGAAGCATTAAACTATCAAAAACAAAGTTTAATAATTTTTGAAACACTTAAAGATAGCACTGGCATAGCGCTAACCAACGAAAATATTGGTAGTATTTATGAAGATTTAGAACAGTTTGATTTAGCAAATAATTACTTTAATAATGCTTATAATTTTGAAATTGACAGCACTTCCAATTTAAAAATTAATATCATTAACAATCTATCCGATGTTAATAGAAAGCAGAAAAAATATAAGCAAGCTCTAGAATTAACCCGACGAGCTCTACGTTTAGCAAGAAAGGAACATAATAAACAACAAGAGGAAAGTGCGCTTAAAGATTTAGCTAGAACATACGCAGAGTTGCAAGATTTTAAAAAAGCATACACCTACTTAAATCAACAAAAACTTGTCAACGAGCAAGCGTTAAAAAACCAAAACATGCAATTGGTAAGTGCCATGGAAGTACTTTATAACGTAAAGGAAAAAGAAGCTCAGGTATCTATACTTAACAAGCAAAATAAAATTAGTGAAACAAGACAAATAGCCATAGCACTAATAAGTATAGCTATAATTATAGTTTTTGTTGTTTGGTTAATACATTTAAAAAAACGTAAAAAGCAAGAGCAGAAACTGCTAAAATACAAACAGAAATTACTGCAGGCAGATCTAAACATTAAAACAGCCCAAGAAGCATCGTTAAAAAGAGAAATCGATATTAAAATTTCGGCCTTAACAAACTATAGTTTAAACTTAGCACATAAAAATAAATTGCTAGCCGATGTTTCTAGAGCACTTAATAATTTAAAAACAAGAAATGGAGACTTTGTAAAAACCAAACTCCCCAATATTATAAAAGATATTAATTCCGATTTATCAAAAGAAAATGAATGGACGGAACTTATGGCCTATTTCAGTCAAATAAGCCCTAATTTTTTCATAACCTTAAAACAACAAGTTAATGAAGAGTTAACATCCTCCGAAATGCGCTTATGCATGTTGCTTAGGTTAAACTTATCTTCAAAAGCTATTGCTTCAATTTTAAACATTACTCCAGATAGCGTTCGTATAGCCCGTTATAGAATGCGTAAGAAGCTACCAATAACTTCAAAAAATGACTTACAAGCCTATATTTTAAACCTTTAACTTAAGTTAAAAAACTATCAAGTCAATATTATCCCAAGGTTAATGTTGCTATCATTTATAGGTAAAATTCACTTCCTAATTACCGTTTATTAACATCAATTTTAGCTTAAAGCCATGTTGTGAATATAGTTTTGCATCAAACCAAAATTAATTAACAACAACATGAGAAAATTTCATTTTATAACATTATTAACCATGTTAATAACCTCTTATGTGTTTTCGCAAAACGGAAATGTGCAAGGTGTTATAACAGACAATAATGGTATTACTGTACCAGGAGCAACCGTGGTCATCTCACAATTAAAAAAAGGCGCAGTGTCTAATTTCGATGGCAAATTTACATTAGTTGATATCCCAGAAGGCAACTATACGTTATTAATTGAGTATATAGGCTATGCAGATTATAATGAAAATATTACAATTACCGCAGGTAAAACGGCATCGGTAAATATTCACTTAGCTTCTGAAAACACAGAATTAGACGTTGTTGAGCTTACAGCCTATTCTATTGGCAGTCAAGCCAGAGCATTAAATACTCAAAAAAACAAAACCAACATTACAAACATTGTTTCTACCGATCAAATAGGCAAATTCCCAGATGCGAATATTGGAGATGCCGTTAAGCGTATACCAGGCATTACCATGAAAGTAGACCAAGGTGAAGCAAGAAACATTATTATTAGAGGTTTAGCACCTCAACTAAACTCGGTTACCTTAAACGGAAGCCGAATTCCTTCTGCCGAAGGCGATAATAGAGAAGTACAAATGGACTTAATTCCATCGGATATGATTCAAACCGTAGAAGTTAACAAGGCCGTTACTCCAGATATGGATGCCGATGCGCTTGGTGGTTCTGTAAATTTAATTACTCGCACATCGCCTCAAGGATTCAGGTTATCTGCAACCGCAGGTTCTGGGATAAATTCTATTACAGGAAAACGTATTTTAAACGGATCGTTTTTATTAGGAGATAGAAGCGACAACGGAAAATTTGGATGGCTAGTATCTACATCCATAAACGATAACGATTTTGGAAGCGATAATTTTGAAGCCGAATGGACCGACGAGTTCGAGTATAACAATGGAGACGAAGACAACTTGGAGGAAGTTGATGTTAATCCTTATACAAACGTTTTCGAAATAAGACAATATTTAGTACAACGAATTCGTAGAAGTTTTTCAGCTAATTTCGATTATAAATTTAACGACAACAACAGCATCTATTTTAAATCTATTTACAATTGGAGAGACGATCGTGAAAACCGTTTTGTTCTAGAACACGAAATTTTAGATGGTGAAGATATTCAAGCAGGCGATTTTACAGTTGATGGAAACGGAAACTTAACCATGTTTCCAGTTGAAGCAAAACGCGAAACAAAAGCTGGAATAGATAATAACCGAAACAAAAATACACGTTTAGAAGACCAACGTATGCTAAACTTTAGTTTAGGCGGAAACCATTTAATTCAAAACTTACAAGTAGATTGGATGACCTCGTATGCAAAAGCCTCGGAGGAGCGTTTAAACGAGCGTTATTTAGTTCACGAAAGCGAGTATAGCATAAATTATAACAACAACTCAAAATACCCGCTATACACTCCAGTTAATGCGGATGATGCCGCATATAACAATTTTGAGTTTGACGAACTAACCGAAGAAAACCAATACACCGAAGAAAACGATGTAAATGTATTTGTAAACTTTAAATTACCATTAAACTTATTTAATAGCAACGATGGCTTTTTAAAATTTGGTGTTCGTGGGCGTTTTAAAAACAAAAACAGAGATAATGATTTTACCGAATATTCTCCAGAAGATGCAGTCTTCGATTTACTAGGAACTCTTCCTACTAGAAATTATACAGACTCAGATTTTTTAGCAGGACAACAATATGCAGTAGGCTCTTTTGCTACTCCAGAATTTCTTGGAAGTTTAAATTTTACCGATACCACACTATATGAAGGTGAAGATTTAGTAGATGAGTACCAAAGCAGTAATTTTGATGTTAACGAAAATGTTTATGCCGGTTATGTAATGACTAGTCAGCAATTAACAGATAAATTGAGTGTTTTAGCTGGTGTTAGAATTGAAAGTACCAATTTAGATTCTGAAGGCTACAGATTAACCTTTATTGAAGAAGATGAAGATGCAGGCATTGATGAAGCCATTATTGTTGAGGCTGTAAAAGAAACAAACTCTTACATTAATATTTTACCGGGCTTACATTTTAAATATAATTTAAACGATAATACGGTTTTACGTTTTGCTTGGACCAACACTTTAGCACGACCAAACTACGCAGACCTAATTCCTAGAGCAGAAATAATTAATGAAGACAGCGAAATTGTACTTGGAAACCCAGATTTAAACCCAACAACATCTATGAATTTTGATGTTATGGCAGAACACTATTTTAAATCTGTAGGTATCTTATCTGGAGGTATTTTCTATAAAAAAATAAACGACTTTATATATACCTACCAAACCGAAACAACCGATAACACTTATGGCGATGACACTACCGGTTACGAAGTTTACCAGCCTTTAAACGGTGATGATGCTTCGGTTTTAGGCTTCGAATTTGCTTTCCAAAGAAAACTAGACTTCTTACCAGGTTTTGCTAAAGATTTAAGTATTTATTTAAACTACACACACCTTACTTCTAACGCTAATGGTATTAGAAACGAAGATGGCGACGAACGCGACGATTTAGGCTTACCAAACACAGCACCAAATATGTTTAATGCATCATTAGCATATGCAAATAAAAAGCTTAGCGTACGCCTTTCAAGTAACTTCTCGGACTCTTATATTGATGAAATTGGAGGTAATGCCTTTGAAGATCGTTACTACGACAAACAATTTTTCCTAGACTTTAATGCTAACTATACCTTTGGTAACGGGTTAAGCGCTTATACAAGTTTAAACAATATTACCAACCAACCATTACGTTTTTACCAAGGTGTAAGTAGCCGTACCATGCAAAGCGAGTACTATGGTCAACGTTTTACTATAGGTTTAAAATACGATTTATTTAAAAAATAAAATATGAAAAAATTATTATATACGTTTAGTTTAATAGCCCTTTTGGGGTCTTGTAAAAAACAGTTACCAGTTATTAAACCAACGGTTATTACAGAAAAAACACCAAACGACACAGACGATCCAGCAATTTGGGTAAACCCTAAAGATGCCTCAAAAAGTATTGTTTTTGGTACCGATAAAAAAACTAACGGTGGGGTTTATGCTTTTAATTTAGATGGGAAAATTATCCATGAAAAAAGTATAAAAAACATTCAACGCCCAAATAATGTCGACTTAGAATACGGTTTTAAACTAAACGATTCTACACAAACCGATATTATTGCGTTTACCGAACGAGAACTGCAGCAAATTCGTGTGTTTTCTGTACCAGACATGAAACCTTTAGATGGCGGTGGTTTTAAAGTTTTTACCGATGCAACAGAACTAGAGCACAATGCACCCATGGGCATTGCGCTATATAAATCGGCCAAAACCGAAACTGTGTATGCCATTGTTGGTAGAAAATCGGGACCAAAGACAGGATATTTATATCAATATGAATTGGTTTCAGATAGCTTAGGTGTGCACGCCAATTTGGTAAGAAAGTTTGGGAACTTTAGTGGTAAAAAAGAAATTGAAGCCATAGCCGTCGATAACGAAAATGGCATTGTGTATTATTCTGATGAAGGCCATTGCATTCGAAAATATTATGCCGAACCAAGTATGGGCAACGAAGAGTTAAGCTGTTTTGGTAGCGAATATTTCACAGATGATATTGAAGGTATTGCTATAGCAAAATATAAAGACAAAGGCTTTTTAATAGTATCTAACCAACAAGCCGACAGTTTTAATATTTTCGATTTAAAAACCAATGCATTTATAAAAGAACTTAATTTAGGCACTATTGAAACTGATGGTTGCGATGTTACAACTGCAGCTTTAGGTAATAAGTTCCCTAACGGTTTATTTGTTTCTATGAACGATGAAAAGAATTTCTTTTTTCATGATTTAGCACTACTAGAACTAGATTAATTTTTTTGAAGTTAATTGTTGTTGAAGCTCTTTCTATTTACAGAAAGAGCTTTTTTAATTATAGCCATAACTAAAGCATGAAGTATTGAAACCTTTATTTATTTAAAATATCGTTTACAATTTTTAAATGATGGTTGGTATGCACATATAAAAAACGAAGGGTTTTTGTTTTAGGCAACTTTCCAAAAATAAAATGTTTGTAAAAGGCGTTTTTAGGCAATGCTTGCAGTTTTTCAATATGAGATTTTGCAATTTGTATTTGGCTTGTTAAATCTTCAGCATTAATATGTTCTGGTGGTAAAACGGCTTTTGGCGCCTTAACCTTACCTCGAGGAAAATAACCTAACGGAAATAATACAGTACGCATAAGGTTAAATTTATATTGATACTCGTTAGGATTCGAGTTTCCTATCCATTCGCTAACCGCATTAAATACTTTTAGAGTATGGTCTAGTTGCCAACCAATACCAGCTTTGGAAACCGAAGGATTTTTTACGTCCTTTTTAGGAATAAGTCCTTCTATTTTTGCTAACTGCGCTGTTAATTTATTTATCGATTTATCTGCCATAAGAAAATTATTTTAAAAGTATTAATAAAATCCTTAACTTTAAAGTATTGCATTCGCAATTTATCTATTGTTTAATTTTTAATTCTATAATTATGCTACCATTTAGATCTGAAATTAGAAACTCGCCTAGTAGGTCAACTATAAAGATTTATTTAAGTGATGAATCTTTAGATGCTAAAATTAAAAAACATTTAGAGCACTTTAATGAAATAGAAGAAATTGAACTTACAGAAAGTATTGGGCAAAATCGTGTTGGAGAAAATATTACCGTTTTTTTAAAAGATGATGCGGATATTAGTAAGATGAAAAAATCGATAGACTCTAGTTTATGGTGGTATTTTGAAGAGGATATGGTTGATTAATAACATTTTGTTTTGCGTTAGGGATTGCAAAGAAACATGTATGTTCATGTATATTTTAATATGAATTAAAAAGGCATGAATAAAAGCCCCACCCTTTTGGTAACACCCATATGCATTATTATTGTGAAGATTCTGAAACAGGTGAGGATGACTAATCACTCTTTAAACCAACTGGAGTATTTTATATAAGCGTCGGCAATTCGGTTAATTTCGCCCAATACATGTGCTTCGCTTACGTTTTTAACTTTTTTTGCAGGTACACCCGCATAAATACTCCCCGACTCTACAACCGTGTTTTGCGTAATTACCGCGCCTGCTGCTACTATACTATTGCTTTCTATAACGCAGCCATCCATAATAATACTGCCCATACCTACTAAAACATTGTCGTGAATGGTACACCCATGCACCAAAGCATTATGCCCTACAGACACGTTATTACCAATGGTTGTACCCGCTTTTTGATAGGTACCATGTATAACGGCACCGTCTTGGATATTTACCTTATTACCCATTTTTATAAAGTTTACATCGCCACGAACTACGGCGCTAAACCACACGCTACATTGGCTCCCCATAGTTACCTCGCCCACTATGGTAGCATTTTCGGCTATAAAACAATTGTCTGGTATTACAGGCGAATGGCCTCTTACTGTTTTTATTACTGGCATAGATAATGTCTTTAAAAAAAGGAGTCTTATAATTTTGAGTTCCTTTTAGTTTGTTTGCATGTTGTTTTTCTTGCTACGCTCGAAATTCGTTTTGCTAATTGTAAAATTAAAGAATTCGATTCAATTTATGAGATTCCCGTTTTTACGGGAATTTATTTAAAATAAGACAATAAGTCTGATTTCTTAGATGCCGAAACCATAACTTGTTTTCCGTTGCTAAGCACTACGCTTCCTCCTTTTCCTTTAACGTATTTAACAACCTCGTTTACGTTTACTAAATAGGATTTATGAACTCTGGAAAAGCTTGAGTTGCCTAAAGCTTCTTCAAAATGCTTAAGCGTTTTGCTAACTATTTTCTTTTTATTGTTGTTAAGGTAAATCTCGGTATAATTATCGTCGGCTTTACAATAAAGAATGTCTGATGTGTTTAAAACCTCGAAACCATCTAATTGCGGAATGGTAATTTTACCTGCCACCATATTAGTTTTAGGCACAAGAATTTGATCTTGCAGTGCGTCTTCTTTTGTTTTTATTTCGGTAACATAATCTACGGCTTTTATAAGCTCGTCTATAGAAATGGGTTTCATTAAATAGTAACTAGCATGGGCGTTTAGCGCATGGATAGCATAATGGTTATAGGCGGTTACAAAAATAGTTTCGAAATTGGTATCGCCCACCTTATCTAACAAATCGAAGGCGTTACCATACGGCATTTCAACATCTAGAAACACTAGATCTAAATCATGATTACGAATTAAAACCAGTGCTTCGTCTACATTTGCTGCTTCACCTAAAACAGTAACATTTGGACAGTATTTTTTAAGGTAATTTTTTAGGATTTCTCTACTGGTTTCTTCGTCTTCGACTATTATTGAGGTTAATTTCATATTTATATGTTTAAAGCCAGAAGTTGGAAATGAGAAGCAAAATTCGTGCTTCGCTCTCCTAACTTATAGCTCTTTTTAATCTTTTTTTAACGTTACAATAACTTTGGTTCCTGTGTCTTCTTCAGCTTGAAAATCGTCAATTAAAACATCTACCTTATCCTTATACATTTCGTTTAAAATAGACACTCGCTTTTTAATATTACCCATGCCTTTTGAGTTTTGTTTCTGCTGGTTTTCGGTTTTTAAAGCCTTAGATTTTTCGCGTCCAATACCGTTATCTGTAATGGCAATTTTAATTTCGTCGGGCTTGGTTTGAGCAATACTAATAATAAGCATTCCCTTGGTTTTTTTATACCTTAAACCGTGCCAAACGGCATTTTCTATGTACGGCTGAAGTAACATTGGCGGTATTACAAAGTCTTTTACTATAATATTTTTATCTACATTTATGGTATAATCAAATTTATCTTTAAACCTAAAATGTTCTAGTTTGGTATAAAGTTCAATGAGTTTTAGCTCTTTTTCTAATGGGATAAAATCTTCTTCACTGTTTTCTAAAACGGCTCGCATTAATAAAGAAAAATCGGTTAAATATTTATTTGCTGTACGCTCATCGTTTGATGCTATAAAGCTATTAACAGAGTTTAAGGCATTGAATATAAAATGCGGATTCATTTGACTTCTTAAACTTTTAAGCGCCAATAAATTATTTGCTAATCGTTGTTGCTTAATGTATTTAAACATTAAAAAGGCTCCTATTAATAAGAGGATTAAACCACCAATTAAGGAGTAAATAATAAGTTTTTGGCGTTTGGCCTGCTCTATGGATAATTGATATTTACTTTCGGATAATTGCCTGTCGCTTTCCAGACTAGAAATGCGGTTTTGTTTACTTACAATATCTTTACTAAACCTTGCTGCTTGCGATATTTCTTGCTCTTTCTTGGAATATAATTTATCAACCAGTTCTACATAATCTTGATACGCTAACAAAGCTTTATTAAACTGTCCGGCATCTCTATAAACTTCTGAAAGTTTTCTAGTAGCATCTTTTTGAACCACTAAATCGGCTTTACTACCAGCCTCTTCAATACTGCGTTCTAAATACGGAATGGCGCTATTATAATCTTTTTGAGAAGCATAGGCGTTACCAATTTTATAGTTTTGCTTTTGCGGTGTTAATGGGCTTTCGTTATCAATATCGTCGGCTTCACTTTCAATTTCGCTAATGGTATTAAGAGCTTCCTTTCTTAGCTGAATTTCGTCTGAATAATTATTAGTTTCATTTTGAAAATCGGCTACTTTGATTTGTTCCTCGACGGCTCGTTTCTTGTTTTCGCTATTGGCTAACTTTAAAGATGTATTAAAAAAGCCCTGTGCTTTTTGTGTTTCACCTTGGGCGTTGTAAGCCTGACCTAACTTAGAGTTTAAATCGGTTATTTTAGGCGTTATCAAATGCTTTTTCGCTACTTGTAATCCATCTTGGTAAGAACCAACAGATAAGTTGTAAGACTTGGTTAATAGATACACATCACCTAAGCCTTCATACAAATCGGTTAACTGCCAATTTGTTAAACTACTTTTATTTATAGCTTTGTAAACCTGTAAACTTTCTTGATAGTTTTTATTGAGCTTATACGCCTTAGCTAGCTTTAACGAAACCTCATTTGAACTTGTATTTTGTAAACTAATTCTATAATTAGAAACTGCTAAATCGTATTGTTTCCAATACATATAAATATCGCCTAAAACCTCATAGGCTTCACTATTCTGTTTTGTTGAATTGGCTTCAGAAAGAGCATCAGCAATAAATTGAATACTTTTTTTGGCGTCTTTTTTTAAATATACTTCCGCCGAATCTATTAAAGGCGTAAATAATTCTTTTTGATATCTGGAAAGAGATTTAAGTTTAGAGAGTTTAGATTCTTCTTCATAATTTGGTTCAACCTCCACCTTTATGCGCTCATTACTTTTAATAACATAAAATACGGTTTCAAAATCTTTATGTTTTATAGTTAACTCGTCGCCTTCTCTAGCTTCAATTCTAAATTCGCCATGAATATCGGTAGCCGAATAGCCACCACCATTAACTTCAATATTAACATCGGGAATGGGTTTTTGGGTATCACTCTCCACCACCAAACCGCGCACTGTAAACTTAGGCCCTTGGTTTAATCCGTCGCGCGTGTTTTGAGCCTGCAAAAACAGGCCACACAACACAAAACATGTTATACATATATATTTAATAACCGACTGCATACTTTATTTTAAGTAGCTAAACTTACGCACTTTACTTGGTAAAAGAAAATGTGTGTTTAACAAAACCGTGTATTTACATAACTAAAAATTAGGCTTTACGAATTTAGTGGGTTTGTTTACGCATTAAAAAAGCCCTTTTACTCATTCTTCATTTTATAAGAATTATGTTGGGCATAGTTTTACGTTGTAGATCAATACGTCCAAAATAGGGCGATTAATAATACTCATTAATCTTAAAACGAAAAACCATGAAAACGTATTTTAAAACTGCTTTACTTTGCGCAACTTTAGCGGCATTCACTACTTCTTGCAAAGCAGAAAACAAAAAAGAACCTATTGCCTTAAACGAAACCAAAACCAATAACCCAGAACCAAACAAACAATTTATTAAGGTGGCTTTATTATTAGACACTAGCAATAGTATGGATGGTTTAATAGACCAAGCAAAAGCTCAACTTTGGGATATTGTAAACGAACTATCTTATGCCAAATGTGGCACTAGCAAACCCAATTTAGAAATTGCTTTATATGAATATGGCAATGATAGACTTAACGGAAACGAAGGCTATATTCGTCAGGTTTTAGCCTTTAGCGACGATTTAGATGATATTTCAAAAGAGCTTTTTTCGTTAACCACAAATGGTGGCGAGGAATATTGCGGACAAGTAATTCAAACCTCATTAAACCAACTAAATTGGGGTAAAAACGCAGACGATTTAAAACTGATTTTTATTGCAGGAAATGAGCCTTTTACACAAGGAAAAGTAAATTATAAAGATGCAGCAGCAAATGCAAATGAAAAGGATGTTACCGTAAACACTATTTTTTGTGGCAATTACAACCAAGGTGTTTCTAGCCAATGGAAAGATGGTGCGCAATTAACAAATGGTGATTATATGGCTATAAATCAAGACAAAGCAACCGTACATATAGCATCGCCTTACGATGACGCTATTTTAATTTTAAATAAAAAATTAAACAAAACGTATGTCGCCTACGGAGCTAAAGGTAGCCGAAAAATGGCGCTGCAAGCAGAACAAGACATGAATGCAAGTGGCTACAGTAAAGCCAATGCTGTAAAGCGAACAGTAAGTAAAAGTTCGCATTTATATAAAAATAAAAGTTGGGATTTAGTGGATGCTGTAGAGCAGGAAGAAGTTGTTATTGAAACTATTAATGACGATGAGTTACCTACAGAATTAAAAGGCAAGTCGAAATCTGAAATTAAAGCCTATGTAGATACCAAAAGTAAAGACCGAGAACGCATTCAAAATGAAATTGCTGATTTAAACGCTAAACGTGTAGTACATATATCTAAACAAAAAAGTGAACAAACCAACAACTTAGAAAACGCTATGACTAATGCAATAAAAGAACAAGCAAAACGAAAAAAGTATACTTGGAAATAAACACTTAAAAATAAGTTCAAAATAAAAAATCCCGCTACTAAGCGGGATTTTTTATTTATATATCATTTAAAACAACGTATTAGTTAACTGCTGGACAGTTACACGCATATTTCTTGCGGCGACAACCAAAGTTATATCCTAATGTAATCTGATGAAAACCACCACTTGTAAATACTATAGGATTGGTTTGATATGTATACGTGTAAGCAAACATATAATTGTTATAGTTTGCACCAATAATTCCTGTTACTTGGTTTAATTTTTGGCTATTTACACTGCTACCGTCTAAATATTCGGCACCATCTAAACTTTGTCTGTACGAAGCACCTCCCCATAATTTACCAAACTCCATCTCTTTATAAACCTTACCATTAAAATCGAGGCTAGACTCTTTAGTTAAATCTCTGTATTGAAATAATACCGACGGCTCGTAACTCCAATCGCTACCAAACCTACTAAATACATTTCCAACCGAAAGCAAATAACGTCTTAGGTTGCTTGTAATTTCTAAATCGCTATTAACCCCAGAATTATTTAATAAATTCTTTACCGTACCATGTGCATAAAAGTCTAGGTAGTGGTAAGAGAATCCTAAATCCACATTAAAATTAGTTTCATTTTGCACAACACCATCAATTATTGGATCTGGAATAGGCGTACCGTCTAAAAACGTTGTTTCGTCTAATTGGTATTGAATAAAACCAGCACTTAAACCAAACGACAACATATTTAAATCGGCTTCACTTCTAGAAAACATAAGGTGATGTGCATAGGTTAAATAGGCACCTTTTTGCGAATGATACCCGTTATTATCTGCATATACAATACCTCCAATAGCAGATTGAGATTCCCCTATTCTGCCATTAATACTAAGTGTAGTAAGTTTAGGTGCATCATCATGACCAAACCATTGTTGCCTTCCTGTTAATCTAACCTTAGAGCAATTAGCAATACCAGCCATAGATGGATGAATTAAATAATAATTATCCGTTAAATAATCCGTATAAATTGGCAAACCCTCTTGAGCCGTTGCTATGTTTGAAAACACAGCTGTTATTGCCACTAAAATGATAGTTCTAAAATTCATAAACCCTATTAGGAAGTAAGTTTAGTTTAATACAAACGCCTTGATTCTTAAAAAATTACACATAAAAAAGACAAAATCAAGCTTTACCTTTCTAGCCTTATTATTGCAGGCAACAAAACTCAAATATATGGATAACTAAAGTTTTCTTTTAGTATTTTTGTAAAAAATTAGCTAAAATGAACACTTTCAAGGTTTCTGTGCAAGAAACATCCAATAATGCTATAGTAAAATTCGAGGTCAATCAATTTATTACAAAACATCAAAGTTTTGAATTTAATAATATTGACGAGGCTAAAAATGCACCATTAGCACAACAATTATTCTACTTGCCTTTTGTAAAAAAAGTATATATATCTGGAAATTTTATTGCTGTTGAACGTTATGATATCGTACAATGGAATGATGTACAAGATGAAGTTAGCGAACAAATTGAAACCTACCTAAACGATGGTGGCGTTGTGGTTGAAGAATCTGCAACCGCTAAAAAAGTAGCGGTAACGGTTTATGCAGAGAGTACACCTAACCCATCTGTAATGAAATTTGTTGCCAACAAAAAAATGGTTGCGGCTCTTTTTGAGTTTACATCTATCGAAGAAGCTAAACTATCGCCTTTGGCTACAGAGTTATTTCATTTTCCGTTTGTAAAGAGCGTATTTCTTGATGAAAATTATGTTTCTATAACAAAATATGATATTACAGAATGGCAGGATATTACAGTCCAGCTTCGTGAATTCATTAAGGATTATATCGAAAAAGGAAAAGACGTTGTATTACCAGAAGCTGTAGAAAAATTAAAAAAATCCACTAAACAAGTTGATAGCTATTTTGAATCTTTAGATGATGTTTCAAAAGAAATTGTAAACATTCTAGAAGAATATGTTAAACCAGCAGTTGCTAGTGATGGTGGTAATATTCAATTTATTTCTTACGATTCAGCAAGTAAAAACGTAAGTGTAATGCTTCAAGGAGCTTGTAGTGGATGTCCGTCTTCAACTTACACCTTAAAAAGCGGTATTGAGAATATGCTTAAAGAAATGTTACCAGGGAAAATTGAAACTGTCGAAGCCATAAATGGATAAGCCCATGTGACTTTTTTATATTTTAAGTGTCAAAAAATCACTACATTACAAGAAGTAATTGTTAATAACAACTTAAAACATAAAATCATGGCAGTATTAAAAGTAATTGAAATTTTAGCAAATTCTGAAAAAAGTTGGGAAGACGCTACAAAAAAAGCAGTAAAACACGCATCAAAAAGTCTTAAAAACATACGTTCTGTATATGTTCAAGATCAAAGTGCTAGTGTAAAAGACGGTGAAGTTTCAGATTTTAGAGTGAACTTAAAAATCACTTTTGAAGTCGAATAAATCCCGATTGAAAATAATATATAAAGCGTTCATAATCTGAACGCTTTTTTTATGGCTTATAATCGCTAACTTTGATTGAGCAAAACTCATTTAAACTATGACACTTATATCAACCATACTTATAGCTTTTATAGCCGTTTTACATTTCTACTTTTTAGTTTTAGAAATGTTTATGTGGACCACGCCTAAAACCATAAAAGCTTTTGGGTTAAAATCGAAACAATTTGCACAAGACACCAAAGTATTAGCCGCAAACCAAGGTCTATACAATGGTATTTTGGCCGCTACATTGGTGTTTTCTATTATTAACCAAGATATAAAACTTGCTGTTTTCTTGCTTATTTGTGTGACTATAGCAGGCATTTATGGGTCTTATTCAACAAAGCAAATAAAGTTGTTTTATGTACAATCGGTTCCGGCTATTATTGCGCTAATTTTTTGCTTTGTTTAACATTAATTAAACATTTTTACCCGTAAAAACTAAGATTTAGTTTTTACTTTTACACTTACTTAAACTTTTAAAAAATTATGAATTTAGAAAACATTGACACAGAAAAGTGGCTACAATTAGGATTAGATTATGGCTTAAAAATTCTTGGGGCTATAGTCATTTGGATTATTGGATCTTGGGTTATTAAAAAGATATTAAAAACATCTAAAAATTTAATGTCCAAACAAAACTACGATGAAAGCCTTCAAAAGTTTTTATTAAACCTTTTAGGTTGGATTTTTAAAATTATACTAATCGTTGTTGTACTTGGTACTGTTGGCGTAGAAACCACATCGTTTGCCGCTATTTTAGCTGCTGCAGGTTTAGCTATTGGTTTAGCTTTACAAGGTTCTTTGGGCAACTTTGCTGGTGGCGTTTTAATAATGATTTTCAAACCATTTAAAATTGGTGATTTAATTGAAGCGCAAGGTGAAATTGGTGTTGTAAAAGAAATTGAAATCTTTACTACTAAATTAACTGGACTTTCTAACAGAGAAATTATAATTCCTAACGGTTCATTATCGAACGGAAATATTATTAATTATACTACAGAAGGCACACGTCGTGTGGATTTAACTTTTGGAGTTGGTTATGATTCTGATATTAAAAAGACAAAAGAAGTGCTAATGAACGTATTAACATCGCACCCTAAAGTTTTAAAAGAACCTGCACCAACAGTTAATGTTTCTGAGTTGGCAGATAGCTCTATTAACTTTGCAGTAAGACCTTGGAGTACAACTGATGATTATTGGGCAGTTTACTTTGGTATTACTGAGGATGTAAAAGAAGCGCTTGATGCAGCCGGAATTGAAATTCCTTACCCACATCAAGTTGAAATACAAAAGAAAGGATAAAACACCTTATTTTATAAACTATAAGACCCTTCAGATTTAATATTTGAAGGGTCTTTTTTATATTATTTGGCTTTCGGTTTTAAAGCCACAAAATCTTTTAGGTAATACGGTTCGAAATAAGCGACATCTTCAAAGCTATTTTCTTTATATTTTTTGAAAGCTAAAGCGCTCATGTCGTTAGCAGAAGGAAGTTTATTATCTACAAAAATAGCGTTAGGATGATTAATTAACGTTTTTGTTTTTTCTACACCATTGCCAATAAAATAAACCTTTCCTTCCTCTAAGTAGTTTTTAAAGGAGGTCTCATTAAGTATTTCAGCTTGTGTTTCTCGAATTTCCTTACAATCTAAATCATATATGGCAGAATACACCTCCATGCGTCTCGCATCTAACATAGACACAACCACACCACTTTCCATTATAACTTGGTGTGCTAATGCATTTAAAGTTGGAACCGCTATTAAAGGCTTACTTAATGCGAAACAGAGCCCTTTAGCTGCCGAAACTCCAATACGTAAACCTGTATAAGATCCTGGACCTTTACTTACAGCTATGGCATCTAAATCGTTTGACGTGATATTAGCCTCCTTTAAAACAGCGTCGATATAGATATGCAACCTTTCGGCATGCGAATAGTTTTTATCATTATCTTCTTTTAAAACAATGGTTTTACCATCTTTTGATAAAGAAACCGAACAGTTTGTTGTTGCGGTTTCTAGGTTTAAAATTAAACTCAAAATTATTTATATTTTTCAATGATATCTCCAATAACAAAAGAATCCAATTCGAAACCTTGAAGACCAGGATAGCCTTCCCAACGTACAATGCCATTTGGATCAATCAGTACGCAATGAGGAATCCCTTTAACTTCATAGCTGCTTTTTAGTCGTTCTTTAGTATCAATAGCACTATAGTATTCCATAACCGGAGATTTCATCTTGTTAACTATAGTTTTTGATTCGTCTGAAATACCAATAACTATTAAATCGTCTTTAAATTCATAATGATATCGATTAAGTTCTGGTATCGCTTTTATACATGGTCCGCACCATGTTGCCCAAAAGTCTACTAATACAAATTTACCTTTTAAATCTGGTTTATCAGAAAGCCATTTTTCAACACTAAAAGTTGGTGCTTTTTTATTTAAAAATGATTTTGCCCAAAGTTGTTTTTCTTGTGCACAAACCGTCATACAAAAAAAAATCATTAATATAACCCCAAACTTTTTCATTTGTTAAAAGTATTAAAAATGAATTATTCAGTTAACGATTTTCCCATATAAAAATCTAAAACTTTAGTTTTAAAAACAAAATCGTACTTAGCATTAATTAATGAAGATTCTGCATTTATTAATTGTACTCTAGCTTGCTCTAAATCGAAAGCAGTCATTACACCAATATCAAAACGTTCTTTAGAGTTATTAAAAGATAAACTTTGAGATTCTAACGTTTTTTTTGCAGCCACAAAAGCCTTAAGAGCAGCCTGAGCATCGGTATAAGCACGTTGGATATTAGACTCTAAATCTAACTTAGCTTGCTCTAAATTAAGTTTACTATTTTCTTCTTGAATTTTAGATTTTGCAACCGTTGTTTTATTTTGAAATCTAGAAAAAATTGGGATGTCTAAGCTTAAACTAAATCGGTGACCTTTTTGCTGGTTTAACTGTGTAAAGAAATCCTCTTCAGTATCATATAAATTTGTAAAAAACACATTTGAACCATAACCATAACTCGCTGAAAGTGTTGGGTAAAAAGCACTTTTAGAAATTTCCGTACCTAATACCGCATTTTCTACATTCTTTTCTGCTACTTTAATTTCGTTTCTGTTTTCAAAAGCAAACTTTAGTATTGGACGAATATTTTGATAAAGTAACGCTTCAGAAGGCGTATTTATATCGATAATTTGCACATTAAATCCATCATAAGAAATTTGTAATAATTGTGATAAGGTTAATAAGGCTAAATTGTAATTATTCTCTGCCAATGTAACTTGTTGAGCATCTCTACTTAAGGTTGCCTCAGCATCATAAATATTTACTTTAGGTTGTACGCCAGCATCTACCAACTCTTGCACTTGTTCTAGTTGCTTTTCACTAAATTGATATTGAGCTTCGGCGGTTTCAAAACGTTCTTTATTAAAAAGCACATTTAAGTAGGAGTTAACTACATTTAATGAAATGTCATCTTTAATTCTTTCAAGCTCTAATTGATTTGTTTCTAATCTTAGTTGAGATTGTTTGTATAAATTAGTTAACCTAAATCCATCAAAAATAGTTTGATTTACAGCTATTCCAATACCAGTTCCATTATCTGTTCTATCTACAAACTGCCCTGGGAATAATTCTCTGCTACCAATAGATAAGGTGTGATTCATATTTGCGTTTACAGATGGCAAAAAAGCACCTTTAGACGCAATAATGTCCTGCTGGTTATCAAGCAATCTATTTTTACTTTGTCGTATAGTAATATTATTTTCTAATGCATGATTAACACACTCCTGTAAGGTCCATTTTTTTTGTTGAGCAAAAGTAAAGACAGTACATAATAACGCAAAAACTATAACGGTTTGTTTTATATTATTCTTCTTCATCTTCGTTATCTTTTGATGCTTTATTCCAAACTTTAATTTTATCACCTTCTATAACACCTTCAACAATTTCGACGTTAATACCATCAGAAAGCCCTAATTCCACATCTTTTTTATCAAACTTATTATCTCCATTTAAGATCTCCACAAAAGGTTTTTCGGTAAGTCGGTTGTATTGTAATAAAGCTTCTCTAATTACTAAAACACTATCTCTAGCTTCGATATCTATTTCCGCATTAGCGCTATAACCTGCTCTAATATTTGTGGTTGAATCGATAGTAACATCCGCTTTAATAGTAAATTGTACAGCACCATTTTCCTCGATACCTTTAGGGGCAACAAAAGTTAGTTTCGCGGGGAATTCCTTATTTCGAATAGCGCCAAGAATCACTTTTATTTCTTTGCCTTCTTGCACTTTTCCAACTTCAGATTCATCTAGCTTACCTTCAAAAATCATAAGACTCATATCGGCAATGGTAGCAATAGTTGTACCTGCGTTAAAATTATTACTTTCAATAACTTGGTCGCCTTCTCTAACAGGTATTTCTAAAATTGTACCTGGAATTTGAGCAATAATATTTGTGTTTGCCGAATTTCCTCCAGAAATAGAACCACGCTTAATAATTTGATAATCGTTTTGCGTTTGGTTTAATGACTCTTTAGCTTGGTTGAACGACAGCTCGCTATTTTCAAAATCTTGCTTAGCAATTACGCCCTTTTCAAATAAAGTTTTATTTCTTTCAAGAAGCACTTTTGCATTATCGTACGATAGTTTAGCTGTTGAAATTCTACTTTTTGCGCTTACTAAATTTTGCTCGTTTGGCACCACTCTAATCGTTGCAATAAGGTCTCCTTTTTTAACGACATCGCCTTCTTCAACAAGAACCTTATCAACAATACCCGAAATTTGAGGTTTTAATTCAATTTCTTCCTCTGGGTTTAATTTACCTGTTGCTACAGCCTTGGTATTAATAGAACTGTAAAAAGGTTCTTCTACTTTATAATCTACCACGTCTTTAGAATTGGCATCTTTAAAATACTTTAACACCCAAACTAGTGCAATAATGGCAACTAATATTAAAATTATTTTTACTGTTTTATTCATTTGATTGTTGGTCTTGTTTCTATTTTGTTACCTGCTATTCTATATCTTATTTACTATAGAAAATCATTTTAACGCTATAGAAGGTTCACTTTTTTTTGATTCTTTATTCTTCTCTTAATGCTTCTATTGGTTTGATGCTGGTTGCTTTAAAGGCGGGAATTAAACCTATTAAAGTTCCTAATACAATTAATATTATTAAGGATATAAAGACTACGCCAATCGATACAGATGGATTTACCAAAGTAGCCTCGTCTCCTTGTCCAAACTTATAATTTAAAGCTATTAAAACCCATCCACCCGATATAATTCCAAATAAACCAGCCATTAAGGTTAAAAATACCGCCTCTACAACTATTTGTCTTTTTATTTCAAAAGGGGTGGCGCCTAATGCGCGTCTAACTCCTATTTCTTTGGTTCGTTCTTTAACAGTAATTAATAAAATATTTCCAATAGCAAAAACACCTGCAATTAAGGTAGCAATACCTACAAACCAAGTTAAAAACTGCATACCTGATAAAAATCCAGTAAATTTTGCGAATTCTTTTCCTAAATTAAAACTGCGAAAAGCACGGTTATCTTTTGGATGCACATTATTGAGATTTTTAAGCATTAATTCGGCATCTCTTTGAATTTGGACAATATCGTATTCTGGCTTTCCTGTAATCATCATAAATCCAATTTTATCACCTTTATTGTATACCTTTTGAAATGTTGTAAATGGAATATGAATATCTTCAATTGGTCCAAAATTAACATTACCAGGGTCGTAAACACCAATAACTGTGTAATTGATTTTATTTATTTGAATGTATGTACCAACGGCTATTTCATCTTTCTCGAATAATTGCTTGTAGATACTTTCTGAGATTACCGCAACTTTTTTAGTGTTATCAATATCATTTTGGTTTATGAACCGACCATGAATTAGTTTCTTTTTTTGAACTTTATCTAACAAAGGGTAATCACCAAAAATATTAAAGGTTCCAGATAAAAAATTTTTAGTAACAAGTACAGGATTCATATTTCTGGGTACTACAAATTCAATGCCTTCAATATTATCTTCTACTTTTTTAATATGAGGTATGGTTAACTGAATACGTCTTCCTTCTTGAAACCCCTTAAATGGCATACCAGTAGTGTTTCCCATAAAGAATACACTGTTTGTTGCAAAATCCCCAAATAAACGATTAAACGAATTTTCTAAACCTCTTGCTGAACCTAATAACCCGATAAGTAGTAAGATTCCCCACCATACACCAACCATAGTTAAAATAGACCTTAGCTTGTTTTTGCTAAAACTATCTATTACTTCTTGCCATGTATCTCTATCGAATAAAAATCTAAACATAATTAATCGTTTCTTAAGGCAACAATAGGTTTAATTTCTGACGCTTTTTTTGCGGGTAAATAACCTGCTATAGCTCCCGCTAAAATTAAAGTAATGGTTGCACCAATAACAAGGCTATCGCTAACACCAGGGCTTGTTATAAAGTATTTTTCTAAACTAGGCCCGATCCATTCTAAGACTCCAACACCAATTAATAAACCTACATATCCGGCAATAGTGGTTATTATTATAGACTCGATAAGTATAATAGATATTATAGATTTTGGAGATGCTCCCAAGGCTTTTCTAATACCAATTTCTTTGGTACGCTCCTTAACAATAAAAATCATAATATTACTAATACCAACAATACCAGCTATTAGAGTTCCAAAGCCAATTACTAATATAATAACAGTTAAGCCCGAAGTTAACATATCAACTTGCTTTGTACTTTGTGCCATGTTACGTACACGTATAGCTCTTTGGTCGCTTCGCGCAACCGAAAATCGCTCCTTTAAGCTTTTAGTAATTAATGTGCCAAAAGATAGTGCTTGATCACTATTCATTTCGGGATTATAAGTTAAATGCATAAAGTCTATAAAGTCATTGTTTCCATATACAAGCTGCGCCGTTGTAATGGGAATATAAATAACACGCTCTTCATTATCTCCTTCATCATCAGTAAAAACACCAACAACTTTATAAGGAATTCCACTTAGGTTAACGTATTTACCAATAGCACTTTCCTTTGTAAACAATTGATCGTTAACAATTCTGCCTATAATAGCAACTTTAGTTTTATTCTTTAAATCATTTTGATTAATATAACGCCCTTCACTTATCTTATTGTTTTCAATAAACATATATTCTGGATGAACTGCTCTTAGCTGATAACTATTTTTTTCATTTTTAAAAGAAGCAATAACGTTTCTATTTACTTTGGATGTGATGTATTGAACTTTATCACCAAATTTGTCAAGTACATATTCATGATCTTCATTTTTAAACTGTATTTGCCTACCAGCTTGAAGACCTTTATATCCTTTTGTTGTTTTTCCTGGATAAATAACAATAGAATTATTAGCATCGGTACCAAAGGCTTCTTTAAAAGTATTTTCAAGTCCATTAGCAATACCGAAAAGTATAGTAAATAATAAGATAGCAAACGCCACAGTAAAACCAGAGAGAAGACTCCTGGTCCTGTTCATATTAATACTCTGAAATATTTCGCGCCAAAGGTCTAAATCAAACATAATTTTCGGCTCTATCTTGAGTTACCTTAACATCTTCCATAATAACACCATCTTTAAGGCGGACAATACGTTTACACATATTAGCAATATCCTCTTCGTGAGTTACCATTAAAATAGTTTTGCCTTCGTCGTTTAATTGCTGAATAAACGCCATAATATCGTAGGATGTTTTGGTATCTAAGGCACCCGTTGGCTCATCGGCTAATAATAATTTAGGATTTGCAGCTAAGGCTCTAGCAATAGCAACACGCTGTTTTTGTCCACCAGAAAGCTCCTTTGGTAAATGTTTAGCCCAATCGGTTAAACCTACTTTACCTAAATGAAACATAGCTTGTTCTTGACGCTCCTTACGTTTTACACCTTGATAATATAATGGAAGGGCAACGTTTTCGACAGCATTCTTATAATTTATTAAATTGAAAGACTGAAAAATAAAGCCCAGAAACTTATTTCTATAAACAGCTGCTTTTTTTTCGGTAAGATTTTTTATTGGAAGACCATCTAAAATATATTCGCCAGAATCTGCTTCGTCTAGCATACCTATAATATTAAGTAAAGTAGACTTACCCGAACCCGAAGAGCCCATAATGGCAACCATTTCACCCTCTTCAACATTAAGATCTATGCCTTTTAAAACATGTAGACTAGAATCTCCAATAGGATAAGATTTATGAAGCTGATGGATTTTTAACATATTTGGATTGATTGAGTACACTATCAAATAGCGCATATTAAATAAGACTACCCACCATAAGAAATGTTACACCAAAACTTAAAAAAGTTTTAAATACTTTTTTTGGAATTATATTTCCTGTAAATAAAGTAACCAAGTCCTGCAACAAGTATATAAGGCACAGCCATTAAATACACTATTCCATCGTTTATTCCCTCGGCTGTTGTTTGTCCTGCTTCACTTTCTAATACGGCACGACACATAGCGCATTGTCCATTTGTTTTAATAACAAACAAAAGTGAAAAAAGAAAAAATATAATTTTTCGTTTCATTTTTTAAGCATAATAAGGACAAATCATTATAAAAACTACCACACCAGTTATAGCCACATAAAGCCATAATGGAAAAGTTATTTTAGCTATTTTTTTATGTTTCTCTATGTTATTTGTAATTGCTCTTACATACGTTATTAATACAAACGGAATAACAATAATGGATAGTACAATATGCGTTAATAATATAAAATAATAAAAATATTTAGCACCACCTTCTCCACCAAACGGTGTAGAATCGCTAGTCATATGGTAAGCGATATACATGAGTAAAAACAAAACCGATAAGCCTATAGCTACCTTTATTAACCTTTCGTGCAGCTTTATTTTTTTCTTTTGGATGGCAATAAATGCTAATACCAAAACAAAAGCCGTTAGCGCATTAGTACTTGCGTAAATTGGTGGTAAAAAAACAGGCAGTTCTACATCTATTTTAATACCAAAAAGCGCAGCTACCGCAACGGGTATAACCACCGAAAGTATTAAAATTAGTTTATTATACTTTTTATCGTCTAAGGTGTTTTCTGTATTACTCATTTAGCAACTTTTTAATATCTTCTTTTAAGGCACTTATTTCTTCTAGCTTACCATCTTCGTCTGTTTTTTCAGATTCTGAGGTAATACCATTATAATAAATTATTGGATTTCCTTGCATTTCTCTGCTACGTACAAATCCGTTTTTATCGATTAAAGCAAAATTTCCAGAGTGCTCAAAACCACCTTGAACATCTGGGTTTTCGGCAGTGTAAATATAAAACCCTTTGTTTGCTAACTCGTAAATAGCCTCTTTACTTCCCGTCATTAAATGCCAATTAGGGTTTTTAATACCATACTTTTCGGCATAGGTTTTTAATACTTCGGGCGTATCATGTTCTGGATTAATAGAAAAAGAAGCCACTCCAAAATCTTCAAAACCTTCAAATTCATTTTGAATTTGAACCAAGTTACTATTCATCCTAGGGCAAATGGTTGGGCATGTTGTAAAAAAGAATTCTATAACATACACTTTACCTTCAAAATCCTTATTGGTAATGGTTTTTCCATTCTGATTTGTAAACGAAAAATCGGGCACCTTACGGTTTACACCATTGTTTTGTATAAACAGTAAATCCGACTTTTTTTTGGCTATCTCTTTAGATTGATCGCTTCTGCTTTCTTGCCTTGAAATATCGCCTTTAGAAATTCTATCGACTATTCTAGGAATAAAAATTATTCCGAAAATAAGAATGGTAAACGCAATACCTATGTATGAATAATTCGTTTTTTTCATTTTTAACTATATATCATTCTCTTAAGAAGAGAATCTTATTTTTTATTTTCCACACTTATATCCTCAGTTCTTGAAGAACTAGGATCGAAATCGCCTTTTCGTTTTTGCCTGTACTCGGTAAATAGAATACGCAAATCGTCGCTCATTTTATTTTTAATTTCGCTTACTTCAATACAATTGTATCCATAAAGACCGTAAACGGCTTTGTCTTTTTCTAATTCGCTATCTGTTCTATCATCCAATCGTCCGCGTTGGTTTAAATCTTTATCGACTACAAAAACTTGGTTGCTTGTTAAATTGTTAGATAAATTTTCTTTGGTTTTTAAACTAAAATATATTCGTTTAATATCGGCAGGTTCGCCATACACAAAGTGCCAAAATCTTAAATCTTGATACGAACTAATTTCGGCTTTTAAAACTTTTACGGCTTCCTCGCTACCTTTTGGCATAAGCACAACCACTTGAAAACGTTTAAAGCCTTTAAATTTATCGTAAACCAATTCCTTTAAATTTAAAGCTATGGTGCTACTTTGTTCTGGATTATCGCCAAAAAAACCGAGAACGGTTATATGATCTTTTAATAGAATTGGGTCGTCGGTATCTGCAGTAAAGGCTTCGATATCTAAAACCGATTCGTTTACAATATCTAATGGCGTGTAGTTATGTGTAGCTGGATATAAAAACAGTAAAAACGTTACAGGAAGAAAGAATAATATTCCTAAAACTACATACCGACTTACCTTTTTGTAATCCATTAAAAACCTAAATTTATATTGTTTTTATTTGAGTTGCAAAAATAAAAAAAGCGCAGGTAATAACCGCTCATATTCTATTATTTAACTTAGTATTACAACAACCTTGGCAGATGTGTGCGCTAGGGATTGCAGCGGCATCCTTTTTAAAACTTTATAAAACAAAAGCTGCTACTAAAAAAAAGCTAACCAATTGCTATGTTTCTCGCTTTTAACATTAACCTTTTAAAAAGATACAGCGCAAAGCCCGCCCCTTGTGGTAACGCCCAAAAACTTTTTATTGCAAAAAAAATCCCGCCAATTGGCAGGATTCGTTTTTATGTGTTGTTACGCTTAAAAATCGCGCTTAATATATCCGTTGTCATAAACCTCGAATACGTAACCACCTTCTTGTAATAAGATGAAGATTAGGTATAGGATTAAAAATATTGCTGTCCAAACCACGGCACGTCTTAATCCGCTAGTTTCGTCGCGCATGTGCATAAAATCCCAAGTAATGTAATAGGCTTTTACGATGGTTAGTATAATGAATATCCAGTTTAATATTTTCATTCCTAATACGTGTCCCATTGACCAATCTGGCTTAATGATACCTAAAGCAACCTCTACTGTTGTTACTATTGAAAGGAATAATAATACACCCCAAATTTTTTGAGTGTTAGACTTAAATTTCCAAAGTCCTCTAAATATTTCTAATT
This sequence comes from Algibacter sp. AS12, assembly GCF_046736315.1. Lineage (NCBI taxonomy): Bacteria > Pseudomonadati > Bacteroidota > Flavobacteriia > Flavobacteriales > Flavobacteriaceae > Algibacter > Algibacter sp. AS12. The sequence goes on along the minus strand of NZ_CP151841.1, from coordinate 2,061,565 downwards.
TATGTTCTTGTGCCATTTTTCTTTGATTTAAAAGATTTCCTTCTTAAAGGAAATGAAAAAAATTATTTATTATACTAGGTAGAAGAATGTAAATACAAATACCCAAACTAAATCTACAAAGTGCCAGTAAAGACCGACTTTCTCTACCATTTCGTAGCTTCCGCGTCTTTCGTATGTTCCTAACACAACATTAAAGAAAATAATAATGTTAATTAACACACCTGAGAATACGTGAAACCCGTGAAATCCTGTAATAAAGAAAAAGAAATCTGCAAAAAGCGGCGATCCATATTCGTTTACATGAAGGTTAGCACCCTCAACGTATAACTTACCGTTTTTCATGACTTGATTTATAGACTCTTCTCTAGATAATACTGTTTTTTCACCGTGCTCGTTAATAATTTGAGTACGTACTAAAACATCTTTATTGGCTTGTAAACCGTGTATAACCTCGTCCATAGTATAAGCAGGCAAAGCACCTTCGCTAGCAAACCAAATACCATTTCTGTTTTCGTGTTGTGTTCTATCTTGGTGTGCTGCAGTTACAGCAAAATCTCTAACAGCTACACGTTTAAAAACTTGCTCACCATCTTTATCTACATAATGTCCAAACTGTAAAATGTTACCACCTTTAGTTTGTACAGCACCATAATCGCCATTAATAAAAGTGTTCCATTCCCAAGCTTGAGATCCTACGAATATTAAACCAAAAATAATGGTTAAAAACATGTAAATAGTTACTTTGCTTTTGTTTAAATGGTGTCCAGCATCAACCGCTAGCACCATAGTTACAGACGATATAATTAATATAAACGTCATAAAAGCCACGTAATACATTGGCGCATCTACACCGTGAAAAAACGGGAAGTGAGTAAACACCTCATCTGCAATTGGCCATGCATCAATAAATTTAAATCTTGAAAATCCGTAGGCTGCTAAAAACCCAGAGAATGTTAAGGCATCCGATACGATGAAAAACCACATCATCATTTTACCGTAACTTACTTTAAGTGGCGCGTTTCCGCCTTCCCAAGTTTTGCCTTCTGCTACTGCTGTACTCATATATAATGGTTGTTATTTATAAAGTTGGACAAAAATAATCATTTTATTCATCTAATAAAACATCATGCTTTAAAAATTAATCACTTAAAAGTAATCGTTACTAAAAATACTTTGGGCGTTCCTTTTTGTTAACAGCTTTACGGTTTAAAAAAACTATTAAGAACACAAAAAGTCGGGCTTTCGGCAGTCGCTTCCTCCTACGTCGGCGAGCTTCAACAAAGCCTCAATCCCTAACGCAACTATCCGTTAAAACCTTTAAAACACAACTAATTAAAGGTGTACCCTTAACTCAATTATCTTACAAAGTATAAAAATAAAAATAGGTAAACCCACAAAATATCTATAAAATGCCAAAACGTACCGGCTAATTCTAGTCCCAACATTTTATCTTTAGTATACTTTTGTTTAAAATGATTATAAATTACAACCACTAAACAAATTAATCCTACAACCACGTGCAAAATATGCACAATAGCAATTAAATAAATGTAAGACATGGTTACATTACTGGTTGGTCCGGTAAAATTATAGCCTAAATCGATAATTTGTCTAAAACCAGAAAACTGATTAAAAATAAATACACAGCCTAAAATTAAAGTTGCTACCAACCATAGCATAGTTGCTTTATGGTTACCACTCTTTAAAGCGCGTTTAGCTAAAATAAAAGTTATGCTACTTATTATTATTACAACTGTACTAATTAAAAATGCATTGGGTAAAACAAAATCTTTTAACCAATCTGGTCTAGAACTACTCACTACAAAAGCACTTGTCCAGCCAGCAAACGACATAATTAGCGACACAATACCAAACCAAAGCATCATTTTTTTGGCTCTGCTATTTTTCTCTTCGCGTGTTCCTTGAGTTAAATCCATAATTTATCTAATAAATTTATCTACCACATAAATAATTTGCACTAGTGTAATATAAGATACACTTACTAGCATTAATTGTTTAGCAGCTTTTTCTGTCATTTTTTTAAATAAGCCAATAGCATAATACAGCATCCATAAACCTGCTAGTAAAACCAATACCATGGCTACAACAGATAGTTGTAACCTACCCGTAAACCCAAACACTGGCACGATAGACACCAATATGGTCCATATGGTGTACATAATACATTGCACAGCGGTTCCTTTATCTTGTTTTCCTGTTGGAAGCATAAAAAAGCCTCCTTTTTTATAATCATCGTACAAAAACCAACCAATAGCCCAAAAATGAGGAAACTGCCAAAAAAACTGTAAAGCAAATAAGGTTCCTGGTTCAATACCAAAATCGTCGGTTGCTGCTACCCAACCTAACATAAACGGGATAGCGCCTGGTATAGCACCAACAAATACAGCAATAGGTGTTTTTGTTTTTAAAGGCGTGTACATACAGGTATAAATAAAAATAGATATAGCACCAAACATAGCAGTTTGCTTATTTATGGTGTACAAAACACCTATACCTAAAATTGTAAAAAGCGTGGCAATTATAAACGCGGTGTTTACCGACATGCGGCCTGCAGGAATAGGTCTATTTTTGGTCCTATCCATTAAAGCATCTAAATCTTTTTCAATAATTTGATTAAATGCGTTTGATGCACCAACCATAAAATACCCACCAAAAGCTAGTAGGGTTAAGGTTTTAAAATCGACCGTTTCTACACCAAGTAAATACCCAGCAAGCGACGAAAACACCACACTTAATGCTAATCGCATTTTTGTGATTTCTTTAAAATCTGATAGTACAGAAGGCTTTGCTATTGTAGTTTTCGACTTGCTCAATGGTCTATATCCTTGACGGCTTTAATATTGCGAGTGCAAAGATACTCTATAAAAGCAATTTCACCAATGGTTTTTAATGGTAAATTAAAACATTCAATTCTCACCCAAAAAGTTGTATTTTTAGTAATCTAAAAAAAAACGCTTAGAAATGAGATTTATAAAATCAATTATTAGCATCGCCTTATTTGGTATTGCCTTTGTAGGTTCTGCACAAAAAAAAGAGGTTACAATTACCACACACCAACTTACCAACAACATTTATATGCTTGAAGGCCAAGGTGGAAATATTGGAATTTCTATTGGCGACGATGGTGTTTTAATGATCGATAGCCAATTTGCTCCCTTAACACCCAAAATTTTAGCGGCCATAAAAACACTAAGCGATAAACCTATTGCCTATTTAGCTAACACACACCACCATGGCGACCATACCGGCGGAAACGAAAACATTGCCAAACTACAAACACCCATTATTGCGCACGACAATGTGTATAAACGCATTAAAGATAACCCGAAACATAACGATGCATCGTTGCCTGTAATAAGCTTTAACGATAAACTAAGTTTATATATAAACGGCGAGCAGGTACTTATTTTTCATGTGGATAACGCGCATACCGATGGCGACGCTATGCTATATTTTACGAAAAGCAACGTACTACATACAGGCGATACTTTTTTTAACGGACGTTATCCTTACATCGATTTAAATTCTGGCGGATCTGTAAATGGCTATATCAACGCTGTAAAAAGTGCTCTTATTTTAATTGACGACGAGACTAAAATTATTCCTGGGCATGGTAACTTATCTAACAAAGCCGAATACAGCACCTTTTTAAATATGATGGAAACTTTAAAAAGCACCATTGAAACCGAAATTAGCCAAGGGAAAACCGAAGATGAAGTGGCGGCAAATAACGCGCTTACCAAAACCTACGACAACCTTAATTATGGCTGTTGTTTTATTTCTTCCGAAAAAATTAGACGTACGTTTTATAAGGGGTTGAAAGAGTAGTTTTGGTTATATTACATTTATCTTATGGTGTTAGTGCAAGTATCTTGTTTGTGCTATTAATAAAACTCAGCTTTGTTTTTATACAAGAACACCTGTAATTTACTCACTCATGAGGTCACGAGCGGGACGCTCGCGATAGCAGAGAGAAATGTTTAATTAGGTTTTCATACTGTATAATTTCAAAATATCTATTAAAAAATATTTAATCAGTTTTTTTATCATCAAAAACTATTTCTCCTCCTATAATCGTCATAGCGACCTTAGTTTCTAATATTTGATCTTCTGGAATTGTCATAATATTTCTGTCAAGTATGGTGAAGTCTGCCCATTTTCCAACTTCTATACTTCCTTTTTCATTTTCTTGAAATGCTGCATAGGCCGCATCCAATGTATAAGATTTGAGTGCTTGATTTCTTGTCATTTTCTGCAGAGGTTCGTAACCACCATCTGGCATACCTTTTAGAGTTTTTCTCGATACCGACGCATAAAAGCCAGCCATAGGATTGAGGGGTTCTACAGGTGCATCGGTTCCGTTTACAATTTTTGCTCCAGATTTTAATAAGGTCTGCCATATATAAGCACCTTCCGTAATACGTTTCTCTCCTAGACGATCAATGGCCCAAGGTCTATCTGATGACATATGAATAGCCTGCATTGCTAGAATAACATCCAATTCAGCAACCCTAAGAATGTCCGCTGGGTCAAAATGTTGGGCATGTTCTATTCTAAATCTTGCGTCTTTTGAACTATTTGTAGATTCAGTCTTAAATGTGCTCTCATAAATATCCAAAACCTCACGAGTTGCCCTGTCTCCTATGGCATGTATACCCACTTGAAAACCATTTTTGTAGGCGTTATTGACAATTTTATTAATATCCTCTAACGGTGTAACATTATGACCATGCTCTCCAGGGGCATCCGTATATTCTTCCAATAACCAGGCACCTCTTGAACCTAAAGCCCCATCTGCCATTAGTTTAATAGAACGGATGGTTAGTTGATTGTCGTATAAGTTCTCTTGAATACCTTTCTTAAAACAATATTCTAGAAGTTCAGGTTGTGTTCCACTAAGCATAACATACAGCCTTAATTTAATTAGGTTTTGTGAGGCCATTTCTTCATAAAGGTTTACCATGTAGCCACCTGAACCTGCATCATGAAATCCGGTGATACCATTTTTATAGCACTCTTCTAAAGCTAAAATTAATGTCTCTTTTACATCTTCCTTTGTAGGTTCAGGTAAAAACTTGAACACTAAATCTCCTGCAGTTTCATTAAGAATTCCGGTTGGTTCACCATTTGAATCTAAAACTATTTCGCCGCCATCTGGTTGAGGCGTCTTTGAATTGACACCTGCAATATCCATCGCTTTATGGTTTATAATTATGATATGTCCAGAAGCATGTACAAGAATAACAGGATGATCTGGCACAGCAGCAGATAGCAACTTATTTGTAGGATACCCATTAACTAATGTAGGTTGCGTATCCCACTTATCATGATGCCAACCAGTAGCTATAACCCACTCTCCTTTTGGCGTGCTTTTTGCTTTTTCTGCAACTTTTTTAATGGCCTCCTCATAACTCTTAGTTCCACCCAAGTCAACTTCCAATAAATCATTTCCAATACCAAACAAATGGGCATGCCCCTCTATTAAACCAGGAACCATGGTCTTGCCCTTTAAATCAAAAAGTTGGGTTTTATCCCCTTTTAACTTCATAATAAGTTCCTTACTTCCCACAGACAGAATTGAATCGGCTTTTACGGCTACAGCTTCCACCATTGGCCAGTTATCGTCCATGGTATAAATCTCTCCATTAAAATAAATTTGATCTGCCAATGTGCCAACTTCAATGGTTTGTGCCTTTGAGCTTACACTTATAAGTAAAAAGAAAAGAAATAATGGATTTAGTTTCATTGTGAGTTTATTTTGGAATTCATGATTATTAGACTTGTTTAAACGTTTCGTTTAAGATATTTAAATTGTGCCAAACCCGTTATAAAATCACTTTTACATTTCATATCCCTCCAACAACTCAGGTTACAATTAGTTTTTTAAAACTGTTATTCTATAAATATAAATAAATTTTCACAAAAAAAACCCAATAGTTTCCATTGGGGTTTTTAATTTTATTTGCAACTTATAGTAGTTATGAGATTCACACCTATGCAGGAATGTGTTAGTTATCGAAATACCAATTAAACAAATCGGTTCTAAGGCCAAAATTAAACCATACGGTATTATTTTTGAAGGTAGTAGCAGTGGTGGCTTCTGGGTTAAAATTTCTAACAGTTATATCGGTAAACAATTTTAGGTTTGTTGCCGGGTTTAATACGTATCCTGCTTGTATATTGCCGTTAAAGGTTGTTGTTTTTATACCTTGACCAACTTCAACACCGGTGTCGAAAGGGCGTTCGTTGTAATTTCTATAGATATCGCCACCGTAACTAAAATCATCGGTACCATCATTAAAATCTAATCCGCGTGTTCCAATAATAAATTTAGCATCGCCAAACCAACGTTTGTAACGATATCGACCAATTATTACGGCCTCACTAAAGTTTGCGCCCCATAAATGCGCCATAGATTGGTTATTGTGTGCATAGTTTAACACTACGGTATTATGCGAATAGGTATAAGGACGCACGCGGTTATACTCAAACTGCAGCAATAAATTATCAACCTTAAACGCGTTATAATATTTAACACCTAGTTGGTAACCAAACTTGTTTTTCCAGCTTTTCTCGCCTGCTTTTACATCGCCTAAAGAGAATTCATCTAAAATAAACTGACTATATATATTTACATCATCGTTCCATTTATATTTTGCAGTTGCGCCCATTAGCGCATTTCCGGCACCTTGACCAGTTTCAAACTCTATAGCTCTGTAAAATATAATAGGATTTAGGTAATTAACATCAAAACCACGGTCGTTAGAGTTTGTCCATAAAACCGACTCAAACAATCCTATATTTAAACGCTCACTAGCATTCCAACTTAAATAATGGTTAGCAATGTATTTGGTTAAAAATGCATTGTCCACTTCAACAGCGTCTCTAACATCTTTTAACCACATCCAAGTATTGGTGTATTTAATTTTCCAAAACTTGGTATTTAATTTTAAAAAAGGATGTGGACTAGCCACATCACTTAGTAATAACGATCTGTAACCATCGCCAATAAAGTTTTTACCATGCCCAAATTGCACATTTATAAACTTAGCTGGCGCATAAGACAAATACGCTTCGGCCACCGGATAATCGTAAGAATCGGTTTTAAAACGTTTAGCAATACCACGCCCAGGAATTATAGCTGGATCTGGACCAAAGGCTTTTAAACTTTCGGCAGATCTATTTACATAATCGGCAAAACGTCCTTGACTTTCAAACACCGAAGCATAGAAGTTTAATGTTTTACCTAACCCACCTTGAATTAAAAAACCTCTCGTATTATTATATGTAGTTCCGGCGTCTAGATTAGAGTCTGCACCTACTTGTAAATCTAAAATAGGATCGACTGTAAACCAATAATCGTCACTCTGTAATTCGACTAAATGTTCGTTCCAAAACTTTTTACCCAACCAGGTTTCGGTGTCCTTATATAGTTCTTTTTGTTCGGCTTCAAAATCGAAATATTTCGATACTTCTTCATACAAAAATGGTTTTGATGCGGTATGACTATTTGTACCAACCATATTCATTTGTCTATCAAAACGAGCATAGTCACTATGTGTAAATTGAATATTTAATTGACTTTTAAACGCTTGGTTTTCAAAATCTTTTAATTCTTTATTTACATTATCATATTCTTTTTTAGCAGCCAACTCTAATGGGCTAATTGCTTTGGTAGCATTGGCATTAGCGCTAGTAGCATTATTTACCCCTTCAGCCTGATTTACTATAGGTATTTTTATAGGTAAGGAATATTGCTTAAAGGTACTATTACCATTATAGGTTGCAGGTTGTACTTTTGGAAATTCTGAAAAAACACGTTTTGCCTCGTCCTTTAACTCACTGTAAATAGCATCTGTATATACAATTTTAAACTGCCCTGTGGTATCAACCTCAAAAACAACAACGACTTCGCCTTTAAAACCGGCTTCGGTAAGGTTTGTGGGCACCTTAAAATTGTTGTAAATTTCGTTATATACTTGGGTATTAAAACAGCTTTGTAAGTCGGAAACAGCTACCTCTTCGCAATTAGGGAATACTGGTGGCTTTTCAAGAGAAAAAGAATCTTGAGCATAAAAATTATATTGAACTAAAAGTAGGGCTAGTACAATGAATTGCTTCATGTTTAAGAATTATGGGTTAATTAAAACGTATTACTGCCGAAAGATACTATATTTTTAGATTCTAGTCTCATTTATACCTCGATAAGTACTTCTAAAAATAGGAGTTATGCAAGAACTATTAGGCACAAATTAGTATTAAAACAAAACCGCTATTACATAAGTAACAACGGTTTTTAAAGCATGAAATTATAATTTGGTATTACTTATTGTGCATAGAATATTATAGGTAGTGTGTAAATAACCCCTATATTTTTATTATTCTGTTTACCAGGAATCATTTCTGGTATAAAATTAATGACCCTTGCAGCTTCCTCTTTTAATTTATCATGATCTGCTCGAGTTTTAACATTGGTAACTTTACCGGTTTTATCGATGGTAAACTGCACATCTATTTTTTGTTTTCCTTCCAAGCCGTATTGCACAGCGATATCGCCTCCATCAAATTTTCGTTGAATTAGCTTTCCAATTTTATCGGACATACACTTTTTACGTTCGGTATTGTTCTTAGATTTTTCGCAACCCGGATAGATTGGTACTTTCTGTACAAAAACAATAGAAACAGGCTCCTCATTTTCTGGGTTGTCGTCAACCACAACCGCTCCAGGATCTACTACAGGCGTTATAGGTTTCTGTTCTTCGGTAACAAGTTCTAGTGCTTCTTCTAAAGTAACATCATCTTCAACTTTTTTAATTTTATTAATAAAAACAACTTCCTTTTTAGGCTGTGGTTTTACCTCGGGTTTTAGCAATTCTTCAACTTTAATATTGTTAATTGAAATTTCCTCAGGAATATCTGGAGGCAGAACATCTGCCACTCGAGGTATAGTAGTCTCGAATTTCATTTCCAACAACCCAAAGGAAATTAGTAAACATACAATTAACCCAATTTGAAAATAAAGGGTTGAGTTTTTTTGTAAATTTGCATCATGCTTTTGTGATTTTTCCACGATTTTCTCATTTTGCCGAATGAGATCGTGAGTTTTCTTTTGATTACTCATAATAATTAGAATTTAAAATGTTAATATTATGCTAAAGTCACAATAAGCATACCAAAAAGAAATCCCGTTACAGTTTTGTAACGGGATTTTATATTAAAATAAAATTGAGTTATTAGAACCCACTGTTTTCAATAACTCTAAAAACAAAAAAACCTCGAAGCTAACTTCGAGGTTTTTAATATATAAGTAAAACTTATGTTTTCTTAATCTTGTACTTGGAAAATAATTGGTAACGAATATGGAACGTTTACCGGCTTACCACGTTGTTTTCCTGGTTTCATTTGTGGTAGCAATCCAATTACTCTTTTTGCTTCCTTCTCTAAACCTGGGTGTGGTGCTCTTGCACGAATACCTGTAACTGTACCTGTTTTATCAATTTTAAAAATAACGTTTATACGTTGTCTTCCAGATAAACCTAAGTCGCTAGCTAACTCAGTATTAAACTTTTTATTTACAAACTGAGATATTTTTTTAGACATACAATCTCTCTTTTGAGTATTGCTTCCTTTTTCACATCCTGGAAAAACTGGTACGTTTTCAATAACTGAAAATGGTACATCAATATCTTCCTCTATCTCTGCAACCTCTACTTCTTCAACCTCAACAATTTCTGTTTCTTGATCAACCTCTGTAGATTCGATTACTGTTTCTTCAATTTCTACTTCATCTTCAACAATCTCGATCACTTCTGGCGCTGCAGGTGGTGGTGGAGGTGGTGGAGGTGTTTGTAATTGTTCAGTAATTGGGATTTCTTCATCCTCAATTTCTTCAAGATCTAATTGTCCTATATCTATTTCAACTTTATCATAAGTTTTGTAATTGATTGCGTAATTTGTTAAGAACAACATTAACGCTAATCCAATTGCGAAGTAAAGTGAACTGTTACGTCCAACATTTGCTTGGGGATTTTTTTTAGGTTCCATAATTTAAATCGTTTATCAAGATTGCTAAAATAACTATTTATTTATCAAAAAAGCAAGCCTTTAAGAGTTTTTAATATGTAATTGGTTTTTAAACCACAATACGGTTGCCGCAATTAAGGCTCCTAAAGTATTAGCTAAGGCATCGTAAACATCTAAGGCTCTTGAAGCTGTCATTGTTCCTTGTAAAATCTCAATAACTATGCCAAATAAAACAGCGAAAATAAAAGCATAAATTAAAGCTTTCCTTTTTTTAAAATTAAAGGTAAAATACAAGGCAAAATACCATAATACAGCAAAAAGACTGTAAGCTAAAAAATGAAATATTTTATCGCCAAAAGATATTTCTAAATCAGGAAGGCGACCATCTAAATTAATTAAGCTTACTACTGCTAATGCAATGGCATATACTAAGGCTACAATAAAAGTTGCTTTTTTAAGCACCAATTAAGGCTTTATAATCATCGGCAGATAATAATCCTTCTGCTTGCGATAAATCCGAACATTTTAATTTTATCATCCAACCCGCTCCATAAGGATCCGAGTTTACCACTTCTGGTTCATCCTCTAAACCTTCATTAAACTCAGTAATCTCACCAGTTAATGGTAAAAATAAATCAGATACCGTTTTAACCGCTTCAACAGTTCCAAAAACCTCATCGGCTTCTAAAGTTTCATCAACAGTTTCAACCTCAACATAAACAATATCACCTAATTCACTTTGTGCAAAATCGGTAATTCCAATGGTAGCAACGTCGCCATCTAACTTAACCCATTCGTGGTCTTTCGTGTATTTTAATTCAGCAGGAATATTCATTTTATAATTTTAATATATTTATTTAACAAATGTATTTATTCGCAATCACTTTTCAAACCTCAAAACGGTAATTAACAAGCTTAATTTTTTGGGCGTTACCACTAGGGTCGGGCTATCCAATACAAGTCCTCGCACCTCCTTCGTCGGGCTGTGGGCTTTCCTTTACTATCCCTAACGCGGGGAAAACCTTAAATATAGTACCTAATACTAAGTAAAAAGACTATCAAGTAAATATCAATCTATAATTAATTCCCGAAGTTATAACGTACTGTAAACCCAGATCGAATAGTAGTTTGCGGGAATGCAGTAGAAATAGCGTAATCAGAAAACGTATAATCAAAATAGAAAATACCTGTTAGGTTTTTACTAAAAGCATAATCTGCCGAGTATTTTAATCCCCAAATAGTTTGACCAGATGTAATTTGGTTATTTTCTAAATCTAAATATCTAATTATAGTTTTATTATCTCTAACCGAAATATCTGCCTTCATATTTAAATCGCTAACAATACGCTTTTTTGGTCCTGCTAATTTCGATCTAATACGTAAATCTTTAATTCTATACCCTAAACCAAAAATGTACTCGTTGCCTTGTACCTCGGTTAACAGGTTGTTATCAAAACTTAAAGACAACATTCTATCTTTTTTAATTTCAGCTTGCACCCTAACCGAATTATTCATTTCCATATCAATTCTAACCAACGGACTAAACAATTCTGTTAAGTTAATATTACTAAACAGTCTTTCGTTTTTAAAATTACCAGATTGATCTTTTGATGCATCCGATTGATCTGCATAAGCAATACCTGGCGTTGGTGGCGCTTCATTACCCACCCCGTTTGGATCTATATTTAAATTGGTGCTAAACTGATTTATAGTGTAAGCCGAACGGTAACCATGCGTTAAAGAAAAACGTTTAAAACGCTTTTTAAACCAACCAAACTTCATGAATCCCGTATATTTTAAATCCCAGTTAGGAATTGGAATATCTCTAAAAGCTCCTGTTTGTACTTTATTAGCATCTTGACCAGAATAAGCTGCTAAAAAGGCTGGTAACAATACTTTCTGGTTGTTTTTACCAAAACCTAAAGGAAAGTTAGTTTCTGGATCTCTATCATAAGTGGTTGTGCCATAAAACTCTTCGGCTAGTCGTTCTGCTACTTTTAATCTGTTTGCTCTAAAATCATCAAAAGCATCCGATCGTAATTCATCACTTTGGCTAAAGGCTGTTTTAATTAAAACCGTCGATATATTAAAATTACCAAAGGTATTTGGTGTTAATGGGTTGTATATACCATTATCAACTCTGTAGTTCTCTGTAAAATTTTCGTAATACGCTCTATTCCCTACAATATCAATTTTTAAATCTTTAACAGGCTGTAAACTTGCCGAAATATCTAATTGTTTTGTGTTTGTAGATGTAAATTGTTGGTTAAACTCATCGAAGGTTGTTAGCCAACCACGTCTTGCAGCTAAATACCTAACATCGCTTTGGCTACCAAATGTAAAACCAACTGTTGGTTTTAACGTCCCTACAAATCCTGGAGTGTTTAAATATCCTGGTAAATACATACCATTATTCTCGGAGTAGTTAACTTGAATTCTTTTTACACTTGTTAAAATATCTACACCAGCATTTAACAATTTGGTCATGCTTTGGTTTTTAACTCTAGACGTCTTCTTTTTAGTGTCTTTAGCATCGCCTCCCGGAGGTGCTCCGCCTGGAGTTGTTCTAGTTCTTACACGTCTAATTGGTTTTTTAACCAAACCTATATACTTGTAAAAACGATTCATATCCAACGAGGTGTTGATATTTTGAACGTTCGAGTTTTGTACCGTGTTTCCTAAATCGTAAGTCACACCATCAACCTCTAAACTACCATATAAATCTGAGCCTTTTTGCCATTGAAAACTTCCTGTATATTGATACGTGGCATCAATAAAGCTAAACATTGGTAATTTATTAAGTGGTAGTTGGTAAGTAACCCCTAAATTTTGTGTTTGTCTGTTAGGGTCTCCAATATCCATTAACCCATCCCAAACATCTAATTCATCGTCCTGTTCACCTGCAATTAAATCATTGTCTTTAAAATAATTTCTAACAATATTATTATTAGCCGCAGTAAAATTGAATTGTAACGATTTGGTTAAATTGTAATTAATAGCGTATTGAAAATCGAAGGTATAATTTCTTCTAAATAATTCTTCAATACCAATATTACCACTATCCGCAGTTAAATCTATTTCTCTAAACTTTTGACGATTAAACTGTCTATTAATATCCGTATTAATAGTAAAGCTTGTTGGTAATAAATTAAAATTAAACTCCTTTAATATTTTCCAGTATTTACCAGTAAAAAGCGAATCGTTTTTCTTGAAAGGCTCTATAGTAATAGGATTAAAGTTATGTGCATAATTAGCACCTACACGTAAAGTTTTACTAACTGCATTTTCAATTTCGAAATCTCGGTGTTGTACTTTGTTATAAGAATAGTTTAGCGTAACATTTTCTACATCGTAAAAACGCGGTTTCTTATCTGTAGTTCTCGTTTTTCTTACTCCAATAAAGTTAATACTTTGACGTTTTGTATAATCTTCAGATTGTTGCCTTATAGTTTCTTTTTCTTGTTCGCTATCAGCAGCATCTATTCGAGACTCTAAAGTGATATCTTCATAAAACTGATCGTATTTTGGTGTAATTAATTCTTCGCTTTGCGAGTAGTTAAAAGGCACTTGAATACCCCATTTTTTTGGTAATAACTGACCAACATTAACATTGGTAACTACGTCGTATTGTTTAACATCTTCTAAACTACGCTGACTCGGACCTTGTTCTAACGAACCAAAACCAGATGTACTTTGACTACCTGTGGCACTTATACTCGCAAAATCGGCAATATTAGTATCCATACTTACTACGGCCGCCCAACCACCTTCGTTATCTAAATCGGATAAACGTAACTCATTAAACCAAACCTCAGCACAAACATCATCACTTGATGTTGCATTTTTAACACCGACCATAAGTGTTCTAATATCTCCAAAGTTAGGATTACCTTTAATAGCCACGCGATGTTGACCAGGAACATATCCCATATACGTACCACCTTCGGCAACTCTAGAAATTTCATTATCAATAACATCGTAAAATCTAGCCTCACCATTTGTTGGTGTAGCATCTACAAAAGATTCCGCTTTAACTTTCCCTAAAATATCTATTGGTAAATTAATTTCGTTGTTTGTTGGCCATAAACCATCTCTAGTTGTAGATGAGGATACTTCTAGAGGTACTTCTATTTGATAATAATTTTCGGTTAAATCATTACCCATTCGTATAAACCCAACTAATTCGTTGTCTGATAAATCTCCTATTCCAGATTCGCCATCTTCAGCATGCATAAACATACGCATACGTTTATATTGACGCATATCCAGATTAATATTTTTGTATACCGCTTTAGAATCTTCTGCTTCTAAATTACAAACCTTAACTACTAAAGATTGCTCGTTTTGGCTAACCACTGTGTTGTTATTATACAGCTCTTCTGGCTCAATTCCTGGAGGGCGTTGGTAACTTCCTTCATTTTCTATAGTTCCAATAACACTTACAGAAAAATCTGTTTGCTCATCCTCTGGCGTTGCATCATTTAAATCTAAAGCCTGTGTGTAACGTCTCCAATCACTTCTAACCAAATCTAAAGTACCAAAACGAAATACCGTTGCTTGTTGAAATTCTTTAAGGTAAATTCTAGCAAACCTTACCGAACGTAAATCACTTATTCCACCTATAGCCTTAACATGACTACCTTCTACAGGAATTCTAAATTGATACCATCTTACGTTAACAGATTCGCCATTGGCAAGCGTACGTGGTTGATCTTTAAAATCTCTTAAAAATTCCTTTAAAGGATTTCCATTAGGAATATTATCGAAATCGGCTTGACTCTGAGGTAAATTAGTTCTATTAAGATCTAATTCATATTCGTAATAACTATCAATCGTGTTCATGGTGTTATCACGATTTATATCCTCTACATCTGGTTGTGTATTGGCTGCTCTATCGGTATCTGAAAACGTATCAGGCGTATTACCTTCTACACCATTATACCTTTTATAACGCTCAAAAATATCTCCACTAGTATTTAAAAAATACGAGTAATTATCCTTTGCAGGATCATCTCCAAATTGCGATCCAAATTTTGCTATCTCATCCGCATCATCATAACCATCGTATCCAACATCTTGATTAGTTCGTTCATCGCCGGTACTATCAAAGGTATAAAGTAACGATTGGTTTTGAGGAACAACAGTACCCCAAGATGTTTCGTTTAACAAACTAATATCGCCATCTTTTGGTAAGCCGTTTTCATATAGTTTTTTTCCATCCTTAATAATATCTTCTGAAATATTACCTAGGTTAAATACTAATTTACCTCCCGGATTTGATGGGTTATCTTGAAACGGATCTTGTAACCAGAAATCGATATATTCTACATTTTGTTGCTCAAAATCGGTAGAGGTTAATTGCCTTGTAATACCTGCCCATGAATCTTGAGGAGTAGTAAGCTCTTCATTATTAATATTGGTGGTCTGGAAGTTATAAGGTCCACGCTCTTCTGGATAGTAAGCTAAATCTAAAGTATAAATTACTGAGTTTTGCCCTTGAACTAAGTCTTGATTAGGGAATAATTCATTTATAAATACACGACTTGTATATAAGCTAGATACATCTTCATCTGAAATTTCATCTGGTCTTTGCGAGCTATAAAATATAGGATCGATAGTATACCAGTTTAACAAGGCTCTGTTATAACCATTCTGAATACCTGCTTGATCTTCAAGCTCACTGTCGTCGCCATCGCCATCAATATCTAGCGGTCTACTAGATAAAAACCAAGATTGTTGCGAGGTTAAATCGATGCTGTTTTGCGAACCCTCAAAATCGTCGATATACGATGTGGCTTCGCCTTCTAAATCTGTTCCTTTTGGTGCTCCCGGAGCTAAATATGCAAACTCGCCACGAAGGGATAAGTTAGACTCCACATCGGTATCGATATTTGGTAATTTATTAGCCAAACGAGTTAAAAAAGGTACTTTGGTAGAAAAGTTTCCATTTAAACCAAAAATGGTGTTGTTTATTGATTCTGAACCGTAATTGGCTTTCTGTGTTATTGGTCGTTCGTTTAGGTTTAATAATGTAGCTCCTAAAAGAAAATTTTCGTTGAATTTATGTTCTACATTTATTCCGGTAAAACGTTTAGTTTGTTGCCCGAATACGGCATTATTTTCGGTTGATACTTGAATTGGTGTATTTGATGCTTCTAAAGATGCATCTAAAATTTGAACCCTACCTAGTTGATAATTTACGGTATAGTCGATACCTTCAACCAATACACGCCCACCAGCAGTTACACGCACAGATCCTCTTGGAACATTAAATGCTCCTATAGGAATACCATCGCCTCCTCCAGAAGATTTATAGCGTCCTTTTAATTTGAATTTATTTTTTTCAGCCTCCTCTAAAGCGGCTGTTTTTGTGCTTTTATAAAGCACATCGTAAACGTACTTTTTCTGATCTTCATTGAAGAGTGCGTTATCCTCGTCGTCGTAATTGTTACCACCACCTAATACATTATATAAATACTCTCCAAAAGGCTCAGCACTTGTAAACACAATTTTTCCGTTTTGTGGAATAACGGTAATGCCCGATACAAAATCGAAAAAACCATCGCCTCGAGATTGCGGATCGTTATTAAAGTTTAATTTATCTAAATTAAAAACCCTTAGTAATGGTGAGTTTTCAATAAGATCGTCACTTGGTGTATTTGAAGTCACAGAGTTTCCGTTAATATCCAATTCGAAACTAGCACCAACAGGCGTAATAAAGTTAAGCGGAGAAGCTTCGTTATAAAAAATGTTTAATGTAAAGTCATCTTGACTCAAGTTGTAAGCACCCGTATCATAGATATTTTTCATCATTAAATCCCAAATAGGCTGCTTCACATTGGTAATACTACTCTTTAACATTTTTAAAACAAGGGCAGTATTTACTACCGAAGTCACCTCGTTATTGGCGTTGGTTTCAACTTCTGTGGCCTCCAAACCATCGTTAGCAAACTCACCAACTTGATATACCTTACCACCAACGGTGTATTGATATGCCACCGCTAAAACCTCATCATTACTAAGTCTTTGACTTAATGAAATGTAACCTAGCTCTGTATTTAATGTATATTCTTGACCGCTAATTAATTTTCTTGCATTTTCAAGTTTAGCATAATCAGCTCCTTCATCAACTTCATTATTTAAAGTCCCAAAACCTTGATCTGCTGTGGATATATCTCGTATTTGTTGGGTTAAAACTGAACCACCAGTTGTAATTGTTAATGGATTAAATCCATTATTACCATTATCTGGAAAAGCCCCTGGAGCAGCAGATATAGGTACCGATGTAGAATAGGTTTTATCGCTCTCTCCAATATCTTGAAGCGCTACAATATTTCTAACATTTTCTGTTCTGTTACTTCTATTAGTCACCCAAACTTCCAATCTTGTAATTTGTAAACCTTTATTGTTTACAAAAGGGTAGTTTGCCAAAGCCGTATCGTATGTATCTCTAAAGTATTGTGCTAGGAAGAAGTGCCTGTTTTCATCGTATTCTCTAATAAAAAACTCAAAATCTTCTAGCGTCCCTCCACCTTGAGCTACCACGGTATTGGCTTGCGATTTTTGTTCGGAAAACACACCTGTTACGGTTGTTTTTCCGAATTGTAATTGTGCCTTTACACCAAATAAACTTTGTGCTCCTGTAATTAAAGAGCTATTTAAAGGCATACTTACATTACCAACTTCAATTTTTTGAAGAATATCATCTTCAGTTGGTGTATATTCTAATTTTATAAGTTGCTGAAAATCAAATGTAGATTGTGTGTCGTAATTAGCATTAACCTGAAGCCTTGTACCGACTTTACCTAATAAACTTAAACTGATACGCTGGTCGAAATCGAAAGTAAAATTACTTCTATTTCGTGGTGAAAACGATGGATTATCTTGTTTTGAAAAAAGAACACCTAAATCCATTTCTACCGATCCTTGAGGAATAACTTCGATAACGTCACTTCCAAAAATACTGGTGAAAAAATCTGATTTTACATAGAATTCGGGAAGTAAGTTTTTCTGAGTTTCTTCTGAACCTTCCTTTTTACCTTCAAAAGCGTCAATTTTCTCTTTGTAGTAGCTTCGTAAATTTTCTTTGGCAACTAACGCGTAGTACTCTTTTGGCGTAAGTATAACCGGATAGTTAATATTAAAACTACCTATTTTTTCGGTATAAATATACCTATCCGTTATGGGATCGTAAGAATATTTAGACTCCACACTATTAGGATTAGGTACTTTTATTTTCCCTAAACTAAATCCAGTTTGTACAGAGTCTTGTGCTGGTTGCTGAGACCAAGCAACAAAAGAATAACAAAGCAGAAATGCTAATAGGAATGTTTGTTTAGTAAGTTTATAGTTAGTTTGGTTCAAAATATATTATAAATTTTTTAAGGCCTGCTTTATAATAGTTTCTACATCGGCATCTGGGTGTCCTATCATAATTTTATCCACAACACGTTCTGCTTGTTTTTTAACAAAACCAAGCACTTCTAAAGCAGATAACGCTTCATCTTTGTTGGTATTGCCTTGAGGCATAGAAACATCGTCAATATCGTAAATCTTTAATATTTTATCTTTTAAATCTAAAATAACACGTTGCGCGGTTTTAGCTCCAATACCTTTTACAGATTGAATTAATGCTACATCTCCACTAGCTATACCTTCTCGAACTTGTTTTGGAGTTAATGATGATAACATAGTACGGGCAATACTAGAACCAATACCACTTACAGAAATTAGTAATCTAAAAATCTCGCGTTCACCAATAGAAGAAAACCCATATAATGTATGAGAGTCCTCTTTAACCTGTAAATGTGTATATAATTTTAAAAGCTCGCCATCTGGAAGTTGAGAATAAGTGTGCAATGATATGTTTAGCATATACCCTACGCCATTACAATCAACAACAACATGTGTTGGATTTTTTTCGGTAAGCTTTCCTTGAATATGTGTTATCATAAAATGTTAATCGTTAACCCCCAAATGTAATAAAATTATTAACATTTAATTTATATACTATTTACTAATCGACATTCCAGCAATAAATTAGCTGATTTTCTATTTAGCTTTAAATGTAATTACTTATTAGTCCTACAACCCCGGGTTTTCTTTTTCCCATTTTTCCTTGTTCTGAGCATCAATAACTGCAATGGCAGCCATATTTACAATTTCATCAACACTTGCTCCTAATTGAAGGATATGTACGGGCTTGCGCATACCCATCATAATTGGACCTATTGAATCTGCTTCGTACAATTCTTTAAGTAACTTATAAGTAATATTTGCTGAATCTAGATTTGGAAAAATAAGTGCATTTACTTTTTTACCAGCCAATTTTGAAAATGGAAAACGTTCCTGAAGCATCTCATCGTTTAAGGCAAAATCTGCCTGTAATTCACCATCTACAATCATCTCTGGATAATTTCTATGCAACATAGAAACAGCCTCTCTTACTTTGGATGCTTTTTCACTAATGGACGACCCAAAGTTAGAATAAGATACCATAGCTAATACTGGATTTAAGCCAAACATTTTAATTACTCTATCGGTCATTTGAGTAATTTTAGCTAATGTCTTAGCATCTGGATCTATATTAATTGAGGTATCACTTAAAAATAAAGGCCCTCTTTTTGTCATCATTAAATTGGTAGTTGCCGCTCTACTCACTCCTGGCATAAGACCAATAAGCTCTAACATAGGTTTAAGAACCGTTGGGTAATTACGAGAATACCCGGAAACAACAGCATCTGCATCCCCTTCATTAACCATCATAGCTGCAAAATAATTACGCTCACGCATTAATCGTTGCGCCGAATAGTAGGTTACACCTCTGCGTTTACGTTGCTCCCAATAAACTTTAGCATATTTATTTTTACGTTCGTTTTCTTCTTCTGTTTTAGGATCTATAATAGGAATATCTGCGTCAAATTCAATTTCTTTCATTAAGGCTTCAATAGTTTCCTTTCTGCCTAAAAGAATTGGCATTGCAACACCATCTTCATGCACTATTTGTGCTGCTTTTAAAACATCTAATTGGTCTGCTTCGGCAAAAACAACACGCTTAGGGTTTAGTTTCGCACGATTTAATAATAATCTAATTAACTTATTATCGGAACCTAAACGTTCTCTTAAAGTATCTTCATATTTTGCCCAATCGGTAATTGGGTATTTTGCAATACCACTATCCATAGCTGCTTTTGCAACCGCTGGTGGGATTTCGGCAATTAAACGCGGATCGAACGGTTTTGGAATAATATAATTTTTACCGAAAGTTAATCGCGTTTCACCATAGGCAATATTTACTTGCTCTGGCACAGGCTCTTTAGCTAACTTAACAAGAGCTTTTACTGCTGCCATTTTCATGGCTTCGTTAATACCAGTAGCGCGAACATCTAGGGCTCCTCTAAAAATAAACGGGAAACCTAAAACATTATTTACTTGATTAGGATGATCACTTCTTCCTGTTGCCATTATAATATCCTTACGAGTAGCAATTGCTAAATCGTATTTAATTTCAGGATTTGGATTAGCCATAGCAAAAACGATAGGGTTTTTAGCCATGCTTAGTAACATCTCTGGAGTAACAATATCTGCCATAGAAAGTCCGATAAAAACATCGGCATCTTTCATAGCTTCATCTAGTGTATCTATTTTTCTATCGGTGGCGAATTCGGCTTTTTGCGAAGATAAGTCCCCTCTATCTTTTCTAATAACACCTTTACTATCCAGCATTACCATATTTTCTCCCTTTGCACCAAAAGCTTGGTATAAGCGAGAACATGAAATAGCTGCAGCACCGGCACCACTAATTACTATTTTTACATCTTCAATTTTTTTCTCTGATAATTCTACAGCATTTAATAAGGCTGCGGCCGAAATAATTGCAGTACCATGTTGGTCGTCATGCATTACCGGAATATCCAGCTCTTCCTTTAAACGTCTTTCAATTTCGAAAGCTTCCGGCGCTTTAATATCTTCAAGATTAATACCACCAAAAGTTGGCGCAATATTTTTTACGGTTTGAATGAATTCTTCTACATTTTCAGTATCAACTTCAATATCAAACACATCAATATCCGCAAAAATTTTGAAAAGCAATCCTTTTCCCTCCATAACAGGTTTCCCTGCCAAAGCACCAATGTTCCCTAAACCTAAAACGGCAGTACCGTTAGAAATTACGGCAACTAAATTCCCTTTAGATGTATAGCGGTATGCATTTTCTTTATCTTTTTCAATTTCTAAACAAGGTTCTGCAACACCAGGTGAATACGCTAAAGATAGATCTCTTTGACTTGCGTATTTTTTGGTTGGCACCACTGCAATTTTACCAGGAGTTGGTTTTGCGTGGTATATAAGGGCTTCTCTACGTTTGCTTTCTTCGCTCATAATATGGTTAATTAACTAAACGAACAAAGATAATAATCCTAATATGGAAATTACTAATCTTTCAGGAAATTGATGTTTCTTTTTAGTCCTGAAAATTTAGTGCGTTTAACAGGAGAATTTTTGAATACTTTTTTGAAAGTGTCTTCAGTAATCTCTTCCCAATCTTTTTTTGTCATGGATAATAATTCGGGATGCGGATTGAACAAGGGTTCGCTGTGGGATTTTGAAAATCGGTTCCATGGGCATACATCTTGGCACACATCACAACCAAACATCCAATCGTCCATTTTTCCTTTAAATTCCGTTGGTATGTTTTCTCTTAATTCTATAGTAAAATATGAGATACACTTACCACCATCTACCACGTAAGGTTCTGTTATGGCCTCTGTAGGACAAGCATCAATACAGGCTGTGCAGGTTCCACAATGGTCTGTGGTAACCGAATCATATTCTAAATCCAGATCAATAATTAATTCTGCTATAAAATAAAATGAGCCTACTTGTTGCGATAGTAAATTACTATGTTTCCCTATCCATCCCAACCCAGATTTTGCAGCCCAAGCTTTGTCTAAAACTGGTGCAGAATCTACAAAAGCACGACCATGAATATCTCCTATTTCATCTTGAATAAAATGTAATAACGATTTCAACTTATCTTTTATAACAAAATGATAATCGGTACCGTATGCGTATTTTGATATTTTAAATGCCTTTTCCGATTGATTTTCAGAGGGGTAATAATTTAATAACAAAGACACTACACTTTTAGAATCTTCAACCAATTTTGTTGGGTCTAAGCGTTTATCAAAATGGTTTTCCATGTATTGCATTTGCCCATTCATGTTGTTATTTAACCACTTTTCTAACCTAGGAGCCTCTGCCTCTAAAAACCCTGCTTTACTAATACCGCAAGACAAAAACCCAAGACGTTTAGCTTCAGATTTTATAAGTTGCGTGTATTTAGATTTATTATCAATCACCTTTATTTTAAATTAAATTTTAATTTAACATCTACCGGCTTTAATGTAATTAACGGATTTATTTTTATGCTATCCTTATTTGAAGTTATATTGAATTTTTTCACAATGGTTTTAACCGCTAAAATCATTTCATACATTGCAAAACCATTGCCAATACACAACCTAGGTCCTGCTCCAAATGGCATATAATAGGGTAAAATTTCTTTCCTGTTTTCCTCTAAAAAACGTTCAGGAATATAAGTTTCAGGATTATTCCAGTATTTTTTATTACGATGCAGTTCGTAGATTGAAATACCTATCATGGTTCCTTTTTTTAAGTGATAATCTTCTATACTATCATCTTCAATATTTACCCTATCTGTTATCCACGCTGGTGGATACAATCGTAAACTTTCTTCAATAGCACATTTAGTATAATTTAACTGAGAAATGGTTTCCAATGGCGATAAACTACTAAGACTTGTTTTATTAATTTCATCTTCCACTTTACGCAACACCTCCTTGTTTTCTGCTAGTAATTTTAAAGTAAATGTTAATGCATTTGCCGTAGTTTCATGCCCCGCAACAAACAAAATTAGAATTTCATCTATTAATTGTTGATTACTCATGGTGGTGCCATCTTCATACTGCACATGCAGAAGCATATCTAATAAATCGTTGTGTGATACGTTTGATTTGCGCCTATCTACTATTATTGAATTTATAATACGCCTACTTTCTTTTACCAACTTCATGTGATAACTAATATCTCCCTTTAAATAATACCAAAGCTTTTTATAAGGCATGCGTAATTCTTTCACAATAAACAGTTGAAGTTTTTCAATTATAAATTGTAATCTTTCTAAAACCTCTTTTTCTGCTGAGAAATTAAATAATGACTTGGCCACAACCTTAAAAGCTAGCTCATTCATTATGGGATATAAATCTACTAAGCTGTTTGGTTCTATTTTATCGACTTGTTTTTCAATCGTATTGTTAATGATTGAAACCAAATCGTTAATTTTCTCTTTATGGAATGCTGGTTGAATTAACCGGCGCTGTTTTAACCAATAATCGCCACTTGAGGTTAACAAGCCATAGCCTACATATTTAGATAAATAAGTGATTTGAATTTTTGATTTACGATAAGATCTATGCTGTTTTTGAAGGACATGTTTTGTAAAATTTACATCGCGTGTTAAAACCACATATCCATAAAATGGTGATTTTATAGCAAATGTTTCTCCAACCTCATTAAACCATTTGTTATGAAAAACAATAGGGTTTTGGGCCATAGAATTTGCGTTTAACAAAAACTTATAAAAAGGCACTTTATTTGGATATGTATATTTTGACATCTATAACCTCACTTAAAAAACCTAAAGTAGTTCTTTACTTTAAAAATACGGCTTTTATGTACCACTAAAAAACAAAAAAACCGAAGCATATAAGCTTCGGTTTTTGTTTTACAAGAATAATGGTATATATAAATTACATACAGCCCATATCAATAGATGATTGAGAATCTGCATTAATAACACAATTTCCACTAGGTAAACTTTCTGGTTGATAACGTTTTAAATTTGGATCGTAAAGTGAGTTTTCAACAAATAAAGTAAGTAAATCAATTTCATCTTCTGTTAAATTTAAAGGCACAAACTGCTCTGATAAATTACTTAATGGCACCTCATTATTTTCTGCTACGGCATTGTTTTTATAGTTTATTACATCGCGTACCGATTTTAAACTACCACCATGTCCAAAAAATCCAACATCCAACAAATTATATAATTGAGGTGTTTTAAACTTATAATTATCATTACTATTACCCGTAAAGCCACCACGTCCTTTTTTAGTAGCCTCATCAATTACGGTCAAAACATTTTCGCCTGCCAAATCATTCATACCTAATGCATGAAATTCCATCCCGTTAAGTCCAGGTCCTGAATGGCAGCTATAACATTGTCCTTTGTCAAAAAACAGCAACGCTCCTTTTAATTCATCAGTACTCATAGCCGATTCATCACCATTTAACCATTTTTGGAAGGGTGCCTCGTTAGATAATACTGTTCTTTCGTAAGCAGCAATAGCTAAACCTGCGTATAGCTTACTAAAACATTCTTCTTGAGGAACATCAGGAAAGGCTGCAATAAATAATTCTTTATATTTAGTATTAACTACAAAGTCTGATTTAATTACCATTCGGTGAACATCTAAACCAGCTATAGCTTGAGTTTCAACGCCCTCAAAACCTAAATTATTAACTTCTTTTGGAGTACCTGCTGTCCAATTTGCTTCGGTTCCTGCATTAGTTCCTACACCACCAAATTGACCGTTCCATAACATAACATCTTGGTATGCGCTATTTATTACTGATGGGCTTCGTATAGGTTGCACATCTATTTCTGTTTCAACATAGTTTGACGCTTTTATACGTCCTTCACCATGTGCACCAAAACCAAAACCACCTTCTCCTATACCTTGCAATATTCCGCTTTGGAATCCGGCTGCTGCATGATGACAACTAGCACAAGAATATGTATCCTTACCTTCTGGTTTAGTAGGGTTTTCTCCTAACATGGTTTCATGAAAAAGAAATTTACCCAAAGCTACTTTTGCTTCTGTAATACTGTTTTTTGCATCGCTAGGAATACCTGAATAATCGTTTGAAGCTGGAAGTATTAAAGATTCTTTAGATCCAAATAATTCATCTAGGCGTTCTTCTAGAATAGACTGAGAAGGTCTTTCTATATAATCATCATGGTCCGTTGCACAAGAGTTTAAAAAACAGGTAACTATTGCTATGAGACTATAGAGCTTTAAATTTTTCATAATTAAAAAGTGAGGTTACAATTTACGAGGTAAATGTATATCCTTAACCTATAAAACCTTACAAAAATTAGCTGAAAAACCTATAAAATAGTTGTATTGTTAAAATTTCGTTAAAACGCAAATTTCATCTATAAAAAACCTCCTTTTCATCTAGGTTTCAAGCATTTTACAGCACTAATAGTTAAAACAAACCGCCTTGAGTGGGTCCTTTTATTTTCCCAAGGTGTTTATATGCTTGTTCTGTTACTTCTCTGCCTCTAGGTGTGCGCATAATGAAACCTTGTTGTATTAAAAACGGCTCGTAAACTTCCTCTATAGTTTCTGAACTTTCGCTTACTGCAGTTGCAATAGTAGAAATACCAACCGGACCGCCTTTAAACTTTTCGATAATAGTGGTTAATATTTTATTATCCATTTCATCTAAACCATGGGCGTCGACATTTAATGCCTCTAAAGCATATTTTGCTATTTTAATATCGATACTTCCATTACCTTTTATTTGAGCGAAATCGCGAACACGACGTAATAATGCATTTGCAATACGAGGAGTACCACGACTACGCCCTGCAATTTCTATAGCCGCCTCCATTGAAATTGGTACGTCTAAAATAGTAGCACTTCGTTGTACAATGGTGGTTAATAAATCGGTTTTATAATATTGTAATCTGCTTTGAATGCCAAAACGTGCGCGCATGGGCGCAGTTAATAGCCCTGATCGAGTTGTAGCTCCTATTAAAGTAAAGGGATTTAAATTTATTTGAACCGTTCTTGCATTTGGGCCTGTTTCAATCATGATATCGATTTTATAATCCTCCATGGCCGAATACAGGTATTCTTCAACTATAGGGCTTAATCTATGGATTTCATCGATAAATAAAACATCGCGTTCTTCGAGATTAGTAAGTAACCCTGCTAAATCTCCTGGTTTATCCAGAACTGGACCAGAAGTTACTTTAATACCAACTTCTAGCTCGTTAGCTAATATATGTGCTAATGTTGTTTTCCCTAAACCTGGAGGACCGTGGAACAACGTATGATCCAAGGCTTCTGTTCTTAAATTAGCGGCTTGAACAAATATTTGAAGATTTTCCAATACTTGATCCTGACCCGTAAAATCATCAAAGGATAAGGGTCTTAATTTTTTTTCTACATCAAATTCTTCTGGCGAAAAATTTTCGTCTGTTGGATCTAGGTTTTCATTCATTTTTTTAGTGTGACATAATCCGATTAATCGATCGGATTTTTAAAACATTTAAAGGGGTAAAACATTGGAGGCTTTTAAAATATATACAAGGACAAGAACAAATACAGCACTTAAACCTAGAACACCCTCCCAGTGATAGATACTCCAAAGCTCTCTTCTATTTGGTTTTCTACCTTTTAATTTTTTAAACCGATTGAAGGCTATTTTATGGATAATGTAACCAACTAACACAAACAAAACTAATGCAGCAATATAATACACCATACCCTTATCAATTTAACATGATAAAAATAAGCAAAACAAATGACTTACTCGGAAACTTACGCATCACAAAATAATCTTAAAAATTATTATATACAGTTTTTTTTAAACAAAAAAAGGCCTTTCCAAAACAGGAAAGGCCTTTTTTTGTTTATTTAAATTCTTCAATCTATTCCTTAATAATTCTTTTTGTAAATGTTCCTTGGTTAGTTTTCAATTTCAACAGATACAATCCAATATTAATACTAGAAAAATCAATCATATTAATACCTTTTACTTCTATATTTCTTATCGCTTTCCCTAAAACGTCATAGATTACTGCTTCTTGAATTTGTAAGTTTGTTGAGTTTACAAATAACTTATTATTAACAGGATTTGGATATATATTTATTGAATTTTTTAATAACGAATCATCAACTCTTAGAGTATTTTCGGCTGTAAAATTTAAAGTTTGAGAGTTATTATTTAATGAAACAGGTATTTCTCCATCTGCATCAGTTATGGCGCCAGGAGCTATATGAATATATAAATCTACACCGGTAATTAAATTACTAGTTGGGTTTATGGTAAGCACAGACCCAGAAACATTGGTAATAACTACGTCTATGGTTTCTACCACACTATTATCATTTACTCTTCTTATTTCTATATTTCCAGTTCCTTTGTTAATACTTTCATTAAAAATAATTTCAATGTTTTCTGAGGAATCAAATCCTGTTGAATCATCAACAGGCATACTAGACATAATCGTTGGAGGCGCATTATTATTACTAAATATAGCTGCATCGGTATCTATACCTTTTGGAGTATCTACAATATCTTGATCATCATCATTATCATAGTCTATTATAAAAAAGTTTTCGGGGTTAATTATTGACAAACCTATTGTTGTTCCAGTTTCAACTGCAAAACTTCCACTTCCATCATTTCTTAATAAATGCCATGCAGTATTTGCAGAGTTAATCGATATAATATCCTCATCTCCATCAACATCATAATCAATAGAGAAACTTGTTCTCGTATCCCCTATCTCAAAATTAGTATCTACTGAACTTAAAGGAGAAGTTCCTCCTGCCGTTAATTCAACGAATGTACCACCATCGTTTCTAAATATTGCTGCTTGTGTATTTGTGCCTTTTACTGGATCAATGATATCTTGGTCGCCATCATTATCGTAATCCATCACGAAAAAATTAGCAGTATTAGCTATTGATAACCCTATTGTTGTACCTGTTTCAACAATAAAGCTACCAGTTCCATCATTTCTTAATAAATGCCAAGCACTAATAGCTGAATTAATCGATATAATGTCCTCATCTCCATCAACATCATAGTCAATAGAGAAACTTGTACTAATACCTCCTACTTCAAAATTAGTATCTAATGAACTTAAAGGAGAAGTTCCTCCTGCTGTTAGTTCAACAAATGTACCTCCATCGTTCCTAAATATTGCTGCTTGTGTATCTGCTCCTTTTACTGGGTCAATGATATCTTGATCGCCATCATTATCGTAATCCATTACAATAAAATTCACGGGATTCGCTATGGATAAACCTATTGTTGTACCCGTTTCAACTGCAAAACTTCCAGTTCCATCATTCCGTAATAAATGCCAAGCATTATTAGAAGCATTAATTGATATAATATCGTCATCTCCATCAGCATCATAATCTATAGAGAAACTAGTTCTAGTATCTCCTATCTCAAAATTAGTGTCTACCGAACTTAAAGGAGAAGTTCCTCCTGCTGTTAGTTCAGTGTAATTTTGTGCATTTATTAAAAAAGGAAATACTATTAGTAGTAATAAAAATGTAATTTTTTTCATTGTTGGGTAGTCTTTGATTAACATGTAGGCTTATTATTATCAAATATATGTGTTATTTCATAACAAAACAACACGTTATCGTAATTAAATATTATTTCAACGATAATTTAGCGTATAAATAAAGAAAAGCCTTTCAGTTCTAAGTATGTTAGAAAGAAAGGCTTTTAAGGATTTAGGTTAGTATTTTAATTATTTCAAAATTGTAAATTCACAACGCCTGTTAATATCATATTCTCTATCGTCGCAAATGCCTTCTTTAACACACTCATTAAGTGGTTGCATTTCACCATAACCAATACTTTTTAAACGGCTTCTTTCAATACCTTGGCTTACTAAATATTCTAGCGTTGAAGCTGCACGTTTTTTAGATAAGTTTAAATTGTACTCATCTGGTCCACGAGCATCAGTATGCGCAGAAACCTCTACTTCCATACTTGGATATTTCTTCATTAAATCTACTAATACTTGTAAAGTATTTGCTGCATCCTCACGAATTATAGCCGCATCAAAATCGAAGAAAATCTTATCTAAATTAACTTGAACATCGCCTTTATTATTTTCCTTAACACGTTCTTCAGCATCGGCAAAAGACTCTAACGTTAAGTAAATATCGTGTTGTACTTTACCTTTACTATCTGTTGAGAACTCAACATCCTGAGGAATATAGGCTTTTTGCGTACCGCGCACTTTATACTTTTTATTTGGTTCTATTTTAAAGATATAATAAGCATCATCTCCAACAATAGCATCTTGAATAACCGTATCAGATTCATCAAATAAAGTTACCAATGCACCTTTAAGTAATGCTTTGCTGTTTAAATCTTGCACAACACCTTCAACTTGATATTTAGTTAATGGGTTTTCTACTCTTGAAAAGCCAAATACTCTATCGTATCCTGATTTATTTGAAGACACATAACCTTTGTTATCTTTTTCTCTAATAACATAAGCAAAGTCGTCTAAATTACTATTTATAGAACTCCCTAAGTTTACTGGTTTATCGAATGTATCATTAACTAAGTTACTTCTAAACACATCTAGACCACCAAAACCTAAATGACCAATAGAAGAAAAATACAGCACATTAAACTCGCTAATAAAAGGAAACTGTTCTCTGTGTTTCGTATTTATAGTATCTCCTAAATTTTCTGGTTCTCCGTAAGTTCCATCATCATTAATGGCTACTTTATAAATATCGAAACTACCGTAAGTACCTGGCATATCACTAGCAAAATAAAGTGTTTTTTCATCTTTACTTAAAGCAGGATGCTCTGTACTATATGAGTTTGATGTAAATGGTAATGGAGTAACATTAGTCCATTCTCCATTTACTAATTCTGCTCTATAAATTTTAATGTGTGCAATACGCTCTTCATCCGTTTTTTTACGTGTAGTATTGGTTCTATTAAAATACATCGTTTTACCATCTTTAGTAAAAACAGGGCTACTTTCGTGCGAACTTGTATTAATAGCTTCCGAAAATGGTTGAATATCTTCTAAAACATTCTGATTCGTTAACGTAGCACTATAAATATCTAAATAAGGTATATTATTCCATGTATAATTCGGGTTTTCTGAGTTACGGCCAGAAGCAAATGCTACTTTATTATCGCCGTAAAAAGATAATCCAAAATCGCTACTTGAATTTTTATTTTCAATTTGCTTCAATTTGAAGTTATGCGGTGTTGTTTTATCGGTTTGCTCAATAAGGGCTAAGGTATTAATAGGCTTATTATAATACATTTTTAAGTGCTTATCTGCTTCTTTGTATTCCTTAACACCTTTTAAGGCTTGTGCAAATCTAAAATGATAATCAATATCAATAGAATCGCCATATTCAACAAATAATTCTCTGTATGTTTTAACAGCCTTTTGCAAACTTGTATTGTAATAATAACTATCTGCTAAATTTTGAAGTACTGTTTGATTACGCTCTTTGGTTTCATAAATTTCGGCAGCGTCTTTGTAAGCTCTCATTTCAAAAAGCTTATTAACGCGCTTTAAATTTTTCTTTTGCGCATGAGCCAGTCCACTAACTAATAAAAGGCCTGCAAGTATGTATGTATATTTTTTCATGTTTTCCTAGTATTAAATGTTAGAAGAATCTTGGTGAACGATCGTATCCGCTTTTAAATCCGAATAAATCAACATCAAACAAAATGAATATTTCGTGAGATCCAGAATTAAAGTCTCCTAGATTAGACGTTGTATAATCGTAAGCATACCCTACTTTAAGCTCTGGTGTAATTCTGAAATTTACTAGAGCACTCATAGCATCGCCTAAACGATATCCTAAACCAGCCTCTAATTTTTCGTTAATTAACACATTAGCCGTAACATCAATAGCCATTGGAGCGCCTTTTACGCCTCTAGCCATAAATGCTGGTTTTAGTTTTAAATCTTTATTAAGATCGAAAACATATCCACCGGTTAAAAAGTAGTGTACATTTTGAACACCTGTAGCTGCAATACCATTTTCATTTTCTAAGTGTTTTGTTGAAAGCATATTTGGTGCCGATAAACCTAAATAATAAGAATCGGTAAAAAAGAAAGCTCCAATACCTAGATTGGGAAAGGCTTTACTAATGTTTTCATCGAATGCCTCATCGGAACTTGATCCTCCAGACTGTAATTGAAAGCCGTTAAAATTCGTATCAAAAAGCGTTACACCGGCTTTTACACCAAATGATAATTTACTTTCTAATCCTACCGGTAACACATACGCTACATCTGCATAAATGTTATTTTCGTTTACGACATCGCCAATATTATCGTTGGTGAAAGAGATTCCCATCTCTATTTTATCGTTTATAGGTGTGTGGGCAAAAAAGCTTCCTGTTTTTGGAGCGCCTTCTAGTCCTACCCATTGTGTTCGGTACAATCCTCCTAAATTTAAAATCCCTTCTTCTGCTGTAGCATAGGCAGGATTAATAACACTCATGTTATACATGTAATGTGTAAACTGAGGATCTTGTTGTGCGTTACCTTGAAAAGACAGTATAATTATACTTAACAAAGCAGCTATTCTATGATATATATTTAAATGTTTCATGTTCTTAAATTTTGCTTTTTGTATAAATTATCTGCTTAAGTATAAACGTCCTTGTTCTGGTTTATTTTCACCATCGTTATAATTGAAAATGTAGAAATACACACCTACTGGTAAATCACCTTTTGATACGACTCTACCTTGATTAGACGTACCGTCGAATCTTGGTGAATTAGCGTTTCCTTTATAAACCACGTTTCCGTTTCGGTTAAAAATTTCTATTTCGAAATTAGGATATAGAATAGCTAAGTTATCGATATCGAAAGTATCGTTAGTGCCATCCCCATTAGGAGAGAACCCATCTGGAATTTGAAGTTTACCACAAGCCGTTAAATCTGGTGTTACCTGTAAACGCACACTACTTTCACATCCGGTTGCAGCATCTACTAACGCAACATAATATGTAGTATTAGTTAAGGATGAGTTATTTGAAATTGCTGATCCGCCTGTTGCGGCATCATACCATCTTAGATTATCATCTGTATTGTCATACTCTGTAATATTATCCGATAGTGTATTAATAGTAGGATTATCATTTATACAATATTCTAAAGTTGAATCCTTTAAAGTTGGTGTAGGTGCGTCGTTAATGGTTACATTAATTTGCTCGACACCTAAAGACTCACAATCATTGCTTGTTTGTGTTACATAATAATCTTCGCCATCGACTAAGCTATCTGTATCTTGTAATGGAATCGTAAGTGCCATATCATCATACCAATTAGCCGTTCCTGTTGTGCTAATACTAGCAAATAAATCTGCAACTGTTGGATTGTCTTCCAAACAGAATTCTGGATTTGGATCTAGAACATTAACTGCCGGCGTATCAGTAACTGTTACTACTATTTCTGCTGTAGCATCTGGAGAACATGGTATAACCGCTGTTACAGTATAAATATATGTGCCAGAAGTATCTACAGCAGGATCAAAAATACCTGTAGTACTTGTTAGTTCTGGTGACCATACACCGCCGCTTTGTGCACCTGTTCCTAATAAAGTAAATAAATCGATAGAATCAGAACTAGTACAGATATCTAGAGTATTGTTTTCTCCTGCATTTGGAGCTAAGGTTACTTCTACTTCAACTTGATTTGTAAACGTACCACAACTGTTAGTAAGGGTGTAAATAAAAGTGCCATCTACATCAACTAAAGGATCAAAAACACCTGTTCCGCTTGTTAATGCTGGAGACCATGTTCCGCCTGTATCGGCACCACCTAAAAGCGTAAATAAATCGACTGTTCCTTCATTACTACACATAACCTGCTGAATGTTTGTGTTTGAACCCGCATTTAAAGGCTTTTCAATAGTAATAGTTATTGTTACACTATCATCTACACAAGGAGAAGAAGCGCTTACTAAATACGTATAATTGTATGTACCTGCAGAAACACCTGTAACATCTAAGGTATTACCAGTTATAGTACCAGCACTATCATCATTTTGCCAAGTCCCTGTAGTATCTTGAGTGCCATCTAATCCTGTAAATAAATCAATACTTGTATTATCGTTACAAGATATAATTGCCGTTGCATTTGCAGCGCCTGCGTTTGGTGACTGATAGATGGTTGCTGTTACTGCTGTTCTAATTGTAGACTCACATCCTGTTGTAGCATCGGTTTGACTCGCATAGTACATTTGTCCGTCTATTAAAGCAGTATCATTAGCTAAAAGGTTACCCGCTGTAGCTGCATCATACCATTTAATGTTTGTACCCGTAGCCACTAGACTAGCTACTGTAGCGCTATCACAAAATTCTTGAATAGCATCTGCCGTAGGAGCTTCAATAGTATTAATAATAATACTTACAGTAACTAACTCATCATCACAACTTCCAATTGCATCAACATCAAAAGTAAATTTATAGGTACCAGCAGCAAGTCCATCTAATGTTACTTCGTTTCCGCTTAAAGCGCCCGAAGCACTATCATCTGCCCATGTCCCTGTTTGATCTTCGCCTTCTAATAAGTCAAATAAATTATAGGTTTGCCCTGAAGTAATTTCTGAAATACAAAATTCTACTGGTGTATTTACGGTTCCAGATTCCGGAGCATCGGTTACAATTACTGTTACCGTTGAACTGTTTTCACAGTTGTTTGCATCTGTTATAGTATAAGTAAAGTTATAACTACCAATAGCTAATGCTGTTAAATCTGCATTGCTTGAAGTTAAAGCGCCAGAAGCATTATCGTCTGTCCATGTTCCGCCTGCATCTTCTCCGGTTAATTGTCCGAATAAATCTAAAGGTGAATTTGCTACTAAATCATTTTCACAAAATGTAGCTGGCATTGGTGTTCCTGTTTCTGGTAATGGGTTGATTGTTATTTGAACTGTTACCAACTCATCATCACAACTTCCTATAGCATCTACATCGAATGTAAAGTTATAGGTTGCTGGTGTTAATCCTGATAAGTCAACTATATTTCCTGTTACAACTCCTGTTGCATCATCATCACTCCATGTTCCTGTTTGGTCTTCTCCTTCTAATAAGGTAAATAAATCGAAACTTGAAGATCCTGTACCTTCACAAAACGCTGCTGCTGGGTTTACCGTTCCTGATTCTGGAGCATCGGTTACAATTACTGTTACCGTTGAACTGTTTTCACAGCTATTTGCATCTGTTATAGTATAAGTAAAGTTATAACTACCAATTGCCAATGCTGTTAAATCTACATTGCTTGATTTTAAAGCGCCAGAAGCATTATCGTCTGTCCATGTTCCACCTGCATCTTCTCCGGTTAATTGTCCGAATAAATCTAAAGGTGAATTTGCTACTAAATCATTTTCACAAAATGTAGCTGGCATTGGTGTTCCTGTTTCTGGTAATGCGTTGATGGTTATTTGAACTGTTACCAACTCATCATCACAACTTCCTATGGCATCAACATCGAAGGTAAAGTTATAGGTTGCTGGGGTTAATCCAGATAAATCTACCTCATTACCTATTACAACTCCTGTTCCATCATCATCACTCCATGTTCCTGTTTGATCTTCACCTTCTAATAAAGTAAATAAATCGAAATTTGTAGAACCGGTACCTTCACAAAACATTGCTGCTGGATTTACGGTTCCAGATTCTGGAGCATCAGTTACAATTACTGTTACCGTTGAACTGTTTTCACAGCTGTTTCCATCTGTTATAGTATAAGTAAAGTTATAACTACCAATTGCCAATGCTGTTAAATCTACATTACTTGCAGCTAAAGCGCCAGAAGCATTATCGTCTGTCCATGTTCCACCTGCATCTTCTCCGGTTAATTGTCCGAATAAATCTAAAGGTGAATTTGCTACTAAATCATTTTCACAAAATGTAGCTGGCATTGGTGTTCCTGTTTCTGGTAATGCGTTGATGGTTATTTGAACTGTTACCAACTCATCATCACAACTTCCTATGGCATCAACATCGAAGGTAAAGTTATAGGTTGCTGGGGTTAATCCAGATAAATCTACCTCATTACCTATTACAACTCCTGTTCCATCATCATCACTCCATGTTCCTGTTTGATCTTCACCTTCTAATAAAGTAAATAAATCGAAATTTGTAGAACCGGTACCTTCACAAAACATTGCTGCTGGATTTACCGTTCCAGATTCTGGAGCAGGTTCGATAGTAATTGTAATAATTTCAGTATCAGAACATGTACCATTATCTATAGTATAATTAAAAGAATAAGGACTTCCTTCTACAGTTAAAGAAGTAATATCTAAACTGTTTGAAATTGTATTACTATTAGAATCCGCCCAAGTACCACTATTATTATCTTGCGAACCATCTAAAGCATCAAATAAATTATATGGTGAATTTGTCGTTAAATCATTTTCACAAAACACAGCGTTTAAAGCAACTCCTGCATTCGGATCCTCTAATACAACAATTTGTACAGTTGTAGAATTTTCTGGACACGGGTTTGGAGATACATTTTGAGTATATGTATAATTATATGTTCCTGCTGTTAACTCAGATAAATCTACTAGAGAGGTTACTACAGGGTCTGTACTTGCAGTTCCTACCGTCCATTGCCCACCTAAATCATGATTTTCTACTAATGAAAACAAATCGAATTCTGAAGGTAAATCTGCTATACAAAATGAAGCTGGGTTTGCTGTTGAAGCATTACCAGAACTTAAAGATTCGTAAACCGAAATGGTCACTTCCGATACGCCATCAGGACAAACACCATTACTTGGTACTGTATAAATGAATATATAATCGCCAGGTGTAGTTAAGCCAGAAATATTAATGGTTCCTAAATGTCCATTAGATGTTGCTTGTGGTCCAGACCATGAACCTGTCGTGTCCTTAGCCCCACCCAATTCATCAAATAAATTAAAATCTGCTACCGGTAAGCTATCATTACAATATGCTAAACTACTAGATATTCCAGGATTAACTTGATCATCAATAGCCACAGTCACAGCTACAGGATCGCTAACACAAATAAAATTATCAACTTGTATGTAATAAGTTCCGTTTTCCAAAACCTCAGTTGAAGATAACGAAGGTGCAATAGGATCTCCAGAACCATCTAAATTTTTATACCAGTAGAAGTTACCTGTCGTTCCCGCGTCTAAATCGGCAATAGTAGCATTTGCATCAGAACAGAAAGGTTGGCTAGTAGGTGGAGTAGCTTCACTAGGAGAACCACTAACAACTATTCTAGCACTTTCTATTTGACTTTTACAACCGCTACCATCAACAAATAATATATAATGGTTTACCATACTACTTGGTATCGCATCACTAAAATTAACACTATTGGTTAAAGCAAAATCCGAATAAATCTCTACAGATCCACCAGCAGGAATACTAGCACTTAAAACATCGTCAACATACACTTGATAGCTTGCGCTCTCGTTACTACAATAAACACGATCTAAGTTTTGCCCTGAAGCATTAACAACAAAATCTATAGTTATTGGTAATCTGCTAGCACAATCACCAGAGAGGTTATCGGCATAGTAAATTCCTTCATCTACTAGTTCGTTAACATTAAAGGCATTTCCACCGGTAGGTGAATCGTACCATACAATACCATCACCACCATCGGAGGCGTTAGCATTTAAATCACCGAAAGAATAACCAGCGGCATCACAAATAGGAGGTGGTGAGGGGTTAGTAACTGTCGGGCATTGAGAAAATCCTGAATAAGACATCCCAAATAACAACAAGAAAAATAACGCATAAGAAAGCGTAATTTTTGGAGTAGGTTTGGTTTTCATAGTTTGAAATTTAAAATCGAATAAACAATACAATCGTTATAAATATATTAACATCACTGTAAGAAACAGATTAATGTCACATCTACAATATCGTGCAATTTAACAGATTTTTTTGTATTTCGTCGAATTTTTACAATAAATTTTACTTTTCTGTAAAAAAAAGTCAATTCAAAAGAAAACCCACCTTAAAAAGGTGGGTTTTTATATAATAAACTATGTTTTATTGTCTTAGTGCTGCAATTCTTCCTCACCATCCTTTAAAGGAATATTTTGAGGAACAAAGTCTACATCATGTCCTGGTTTACTATAATCGTAAGCCCAACGATATACATGAGGAATATCTCCTGGCCAGTTACCATGAATATGCTCTACAGGTGTTGTCCACTCTAAAGTAGTAGATTTCCATGGATTCTGTACTGCTTTTTTACCGTAGTACATGCTGATAAAGAAGTTATACAAGTATATGATTTGAACAACTCCACCAACTAATGCAAAGATTGTTATGATAACATTTACGTTAGCTAAATCATCGAATAAAGGGAAGTTACTATTTGTATAATAACGACGTGGTAAACCTGCCATACCTATAAAGTGCATTGGGAAAAATACGCCATAAGCACATACTGCAGTAATCCAAAAGTGAATGTATCCTAAATTTTTATTTAGCATACGACCATACATTTTAGGATACCAGTGATAAATACCAGCAAACATACCGTATAAAGCAGATATACCCATTACTAAGTGGAAGTGAGCCACTACAAAATATGTATCATGCACATTAATATCTAATGCACTATCTCCTAAAATAATACCTGTTAAACCACCTGTTATAAATGTCGATACAAAACCAATTGAGAATAACATGGCAGGATTCATTTGCAAATTACCTTTCCATAGTGTCGTTATCCAGTTAAATGCTTTTACAGCAGAAGGAATGGCAATTAATAATGTTGTAAATGTAAATACAGAACCTAAGAAAGGATTCATACCCGAAATAAACATATGGTGACCCCAAACAATAGTTGAAAGGAAAGCAATAGCTAATATTGAAGCAATCATAGCACGGTAACCAAAAATAGGTTTACGTGAGTTAGACGCCATAATTTCTGAAACCAGACCCATTGCAGGTAAGATTACAATATATACCTCAGGGTGACCTAAGAACCAAAATAAGTGTTCGAATAAAACTGGCGATCCACCTTGATAATGTAAAACTTCACCTTGAATAAATATATCCGATAGGAAAAATGATGTTCCAAAACTTCTATCCATTATTAACAATAAAGCTGCTGATAATAAAACTGGAAACGAAACTATACCAATAATAGCAGTTACAAAAAATGCCCATATTGTTAAAGGTAATCTTGTCATAGACATTCCTTTTGTACGCAAGTTTATCACAGTAACTACATAGTTTAATGATCCTAATAAAGAAGAAGCAATAAATATAGCCATAGATACTAACCATAAAGTCATACCCATACCAGAACCACCTTGGGCCATTGGTAAAGCACTTAATGGCGGATAAATAGTCCAACCTGCTGCTGCTGGTCCTGCTTCAACAAATAATGAAGATACCATTATAATACATGATAAAAAGAATAACCAATAAGATACCATGTTTAAAAAACCAGACGCCATATCTCGAGCACCAATTTGCAATGGAATTAATAGGTTACTAAAAGTACCACTTAATCCTGCTGTTAATACGAAAAATACCATGATGGTACCATGTATAGTAACCAATGCTAAATAAATATCGGCATCCATAACTCCATCGGGAGCCCATTTACCTAATAATGCTTCAAACAATACGTTTGGCTCTTCTGGCCATGCAATTTGCATACGAAACATCATAGACATTAAAACCCCAATAACCCCCATAATAGTACCTGTAACTAGGTACTGCTTAGCAATCATTTTATGGTCTTGACTAAATATATATTTAGTTACAAACGTTTCTTTATGATGATGTCCGTGATCGTCGTCGTGAGCGTGGTTATCTGCGTGTGCTGACATAATCTTATATCGTGTTTATCTTTTTTAATTAATTAACTAGAGAGTTCTTGAATTCCTTTTGTTCTGCAATCCAAGCGTCATATTCTTCTTGAGTTTCAACTATTATCTTCATTTGCATATTGTAGTGAGATTTACCACAAATTTTGTTACAAAGTAATAAGTAATCAAACTCATAACGCTCTAAAGCATCTTCACCTTTAGCTACAAGCTCTTTACTATTTTCAACTCTAATGTTGTTAATATTTTGAACTTTTTCAACCATTTGCGGTGTTTGACGCATATCTGCCGTAGTTACTGTTGGCGTAAATCCAAATTGAGTAATCATACCAGGTACACAGTTCATTTGCGCTCTAAAGTGAGGCATATACGCTGAATGTAAAACATCTTGAGAACGCATTTTAAATAACACTGGTCGGCCTACAGGTAAATGTAACTCTGTAGTAATAATATCATCTTGAGCATTAGGATCAGATTCATCTAAACCTAAAATATTAGCACGATCAATATCAATTAAACGAACATTCGCTTTACCTAAGGTATTATCGGCACCAGCATATCTAGCTTTCCAGTTAAATTGTTGTGCATAAAGTTCAACCACTAATGGGTCATCACTTTCGTCTACACCCATAATATTTATCCATGTGCTTAAACCATATATAATTAAACCTGCTAAAACAATTACAGGAATTATAGTCCAAATAGCCTCTAATTTATTATTATCGGCAAAAAACAAAGCTTTTTTACCCTTTTCACCTTTATATTTAAATGCGAAATAGTGTAATAAGAATTGAGTTAAAGTCTGCACCACAAAAATAAGTGTCATAGAAATAACCATCAAATTATCGATAGTTGGTCCATGTTCCGAAGCAGAATTCGACATTAAAGGTAAATCACCCCATTTAACAAAACATACAATGGTAATAATATAAATGAACGCTAAAAAGCCCATCATTAAATACCCATTCAATGTATTATCCTTATCGGTTGCAACTCCGGCAATTGTACTTTCGTTTTTAGCCTGAGCTAAATCAAAAATCTTTACCATTTGCCAAATGGCAACTAAAATAAATACTAAAACTATAATTGTTAATAAAGCAGTCATTGGTATCGTTCGTCTTTATTTATATCTAATTAATAATGAAATTCTTCACTTTCTTTTCTAAAAGGATATCCTTTTACAAGTAATGGTGCTTTTGATAAGGCGCTAAATACAACAAATATAAATAACCCTGCGAAAAGTAAAATTGAACTTATTTCCGGTATTCCAATAAACCATCTGTCGCCAACTGTAGCCGGCATAATCATATTGAAAATATCAATATAATGACCAAATAAGATTACTAAACCTGCCATAACTACAAACCAAGGCATACGTTTATAATCTGCATTCATTAACATAAGTATTGGGAATACAAAATTCATAACTACCATACCTAAGAAAGGTAATTTGTAATCTTGGAAACGTGTTACAAAGTATGTTACCTCCTCTGGAATATTTGAATACCAGATTAACATAAATTGAGAGAACCATAAGTATGTCCAGAAAATACTAAATGCAAACATAAATTTAGCAACATCATGTAAATGGTTTTCATTTACAAACTCTAAATAGTTTCTAGATTTCAAATAGATAGTGATTAAAGCTATGACAGTAATACCACTTACAAACATACTTGCAAATACGTACCAACCGAATAATGTTGAGAACCAGTGTGGATCAACACTCATAATCCAATCCCAAGACATCATAGATTCTGTATAAATAAAGAATACTAAAAATGCAGCAGAAATACGGAAAGACTTCTTAAAGTTACTTTTATCTTCAGCAGTATCTTGAGCGATAGAGAATTTTCTAGAAAAGTGACGGTAAGCATACCAACCACCAATAAAGATAAGACCTCTAATTACAAAACCACCTATGTTTAACCAACCTGTTTTACCTGCAATAAGCTTATCATGAGCTACAACTTCAGGATCCATCCAAATGAATATATTGTAATGCCCGATTGTACCAGAAGCAACTGCTATGGCCAATACAATTAATGCACCAGGTAACATATAAGCCGTAATACCTTCCATTACTCTAAATAAAACTGGAGACCATCCCGCTTGAGATGCAATTTGAATAGCATAAAATGCTAATACCCCTAAAGCAATCATCATAAAGAAAAATGCCGCTACGTATAATGCAGACCAAGGTCTATTTGCTATTTGGTGTTGCACATGTTCTACATGTTCTTTGTGCTCATCCACTTCAGCATGTGCTGTGTCACCGTGATTATCATGTGAATCTGCTCCTGCATGTGCATCATGAGTTGGCGCCGCATGAGTTGCTTCTTCACCATGTCCACCTCCGTGGTGTGATTCTTCTGCAAGTAAGTGCTCCACTTCTTCAAAAGATAAATGAGATGTCATAAAACCATAACCAACTCCTATTGCCCCTAAAAGCATTAGAAC
Source organism: Algibacter sp. AS12 (assembly GCF_046736315.1). Taxonomy (NCBI): domain Bacteria; kingdom Pseudomonadati; phylum Bacteroidota; class Flavobacteriia; order Flavobacteriales; family Flavobacteriaceae; genus Algibacter; species Algibacter sp. AS12. The sequence continues at coordinate 2,020,313 of NZ_CP151841.1, read as the reverse complement.
GAAAGAAAATGTCTTTAATTTATTTGAAAATGTATACATATCTATAATAATCTTATCAATCTTACTTTTCTAAATCTGCTTTCAACTTTAAAACGTACGACACTACTTGCCAACGCTCTTCTTCATTCAATTGGTTAGCATAAGAACCCATTGCATTTTTACCATAATAAATAGTGTGGTAAATACTTCCTGCATTGATAGCTCTTCCTCCATCATCATAACTTGGAATACCAAGAATTTTTTCACGTTTAACCAAGTTACCTTGCCCGTTTCCTTTATTACCATGACAAATTCCACAGTAAATATCGTATAACTCTTTACCTCTATTTAAATCTACTTGAGTAGAATCTAATGGGCTATTCAAAGTCGCCTTTGCTAAATCGTAACCAGCAGTTGAATTCTCTATATCAAAAGGAACATAACCTCTAGGAATAGAACCTTGAACAGGTAATTGCGCTTCAATTCCATTTGGAAATGCCGCTTCACCATAGGTTTCATATCCTGCAGATTCATACATGTTTGGCATGAATTGATAGTTAGGTGCCGTACTCTTGTTACAAGATGTAGCTACAAAAACTACTGCTAATACTAATATTTTAATTAAGCTTTTCATATCTATTATTAATGGGCTTTATCAACTAAATTAATTTCTACTGCTCCAGTTTCTGCTAATAAACTTTCAAGTTCTTTTTCATTTCCATCTACTGCAATTTCCATTAAAAAATGGTCGTCTGTTGTTCTTGGATCTGGATTCTCAGCATTTTTAAAAGGCCACATTCTACTACGTAAGTAAAATGTAATTACCATTAAGTGAGCTGCAAAAAACACAGTAAGCTCAAACATAATTGGTACAAAAGCTGGCATATTTTCAATATAACTGAAACTTGGTTTACCACCAATATTTTGTGGCCAATCTTCAATCATAATAAAATTCATCATTAAAACGGCTACAGTTAAACCAATTAGTCCGTATATAAATGCTGTAATAGCAATACGAGTTGGTGCTAATCCCATAGCTTTGTCTAACCCGTGTACCGGGAAAGGTGTATATATTTCCTCAATGTGAAATCTTTGTGCCTTAACTTTTTTAACAGCTGACATTAAGATATCATCATCGGTATAAATAGCGTGAATAACTTTTGAAGCTTCCATTGACTATGTTTAGTTGATTAATTTTTTAGCTTGTCCAGACCAATCATCACGCTCAGCTCTTCCTGGGAAAGAACCTGTAATGCTGTCTAACAAATCATATTCATTTTTTGTCATTTTACTAACCTGAAGGAATGTATAAATACCAATGCTATTTAATACTTCTTCCATTTTAGGACCAATGCCATTTACTTTCTTTAAATCATCAGCAGTTTGAGTAGCCGGATCAAAAGCACCAATACTTCCTAAAAGGTTACTTACTTTTTCTGAATTATCATCAGTAGAAGGTATAGTATCTTTCACTTCAGCCACAGGTTTAACAAAAGCGTTACCCGATGTTCTAGCATCTGCTCCTGTTCCTGCTAAGCTATCGCCTCTTTCTCTAATGTTTTTATAACGCTCTCCAGACGATTTTAAAATTGTTTTAACCTCTGCTTGCGCAATAACAGGGAATGTTCTAGAATATAATAAGAATAATACAAAGAAGAATCCTATAGTTCCAATAAAAATTCCAATATCTACAAATGTAGGTGAGAACATTGTCCATGAAGATGGTAAGTAATCTCTATGTAACGACGTTACAATAATTACAAAACGCTCAAACCACATACCAACGTTTACTACGATAGAGATAAAGAAAGAGAACATAATACTAGTTCTTAATTTCTTGAACCACATAAACTGTGGAGAGAACACGTTACAAGACATCATCATCCAGTAAGCCCAAGCATAAGGACCAGTTGCTCTGTTTAAAAAAGCGTATTGTTCGTATTCAACACCAGAATACCAAGCTATAAATAGCTCTGTAATATATGCTACACCTACTATAGAACCAGTAATCATAATTACTATGTTCATTAATTCGATGTGTTGCACTGTAATATAATCTTCAAGGTTACACACTTTTCTCATAATAATAAGAAGTGTATTTACCATTGCAAATCCTGAGAATACCGCACCAGCTACAAAGTATGGAGGGAATATTGTTGTATGCCAACCAGGAATAACCGATGTTGCGAAGTCAAAAGATACAATAGTGTGTACAGAAAGTACTAATGGAGTTGCTAAACCTGCAAGTACCAATGATACTTCTTCAAAACGTTGCCAATCTTTTGCACGACCAGACCAACCAAAACTTAATAAAGCATAAATTTTCTTTTGAAACGGTCTAATAGCTCTATCTCTTAGCATAGCAAAATCTGGTAATAAACCTGTCCACCAGAATACTAATGATACAGATAAATAAGTAGAAATTGCAAATACATCCCAAAGTAATGGCGAGTTAAAGTTTACCCATAATGAACCAAATTGGTTTGGAATAGGTAATACCCAATATCCTAACCATGGACGACCCATGTGAATAATTGGAAACAAACCTGCTTGTACCACAGAGAAGATTGTCATTGCTTCTGCAGAACGGTTAATTGCCATTCTCCATTTTTGACGGAACAATAAAAGTACTGCAGAAATAAGTGTTCCTGCGTGACCAATACCAACCCACCAAACGAAGTTAGTAATATCCCAAGCCCAACCAACGGTCTTGTTTAAACCCCAAGTTCCAATACCTGTAGATACTGTGTATAAAATACATCCAATTCCCCACAAGAAAGCTACTAATGAGATACTAAAAACTATCCACCATTGCTTATTTGCTTTTCCTTCAACAGGTTTGGCCACATCCACAGTAACGTCGTGGTATGATTTTTCGCCTGTAACTAAAGGTCTTCTAATAGGTGCTTCGTAATGAGACGCCATAATTATATAATTGATTCTTTAATTAAATTTATGCTTCAGTTGTATTTCTCACTTTAGTATGATACTGCACGTTAGGCTTAGTACCAACACTTTCTAATAAGTGATACATACGGTCATCTTCTTTGAGTTTTGCAACTTTAGAAGTTTTATCGTTGATATCTCCAAAAACCATCGCTCCACTACTACAAGCTGCAGAACACGCTGTTTGGAATTCACCATCTTTAATTTCTCTTCCGTCACGTTTTGCGTCAAGAATAGTTTTCTGTGTCATTTGAATACACATAGAACATTTTTCCATTACACCACGAGAACGTACAACAACATCTGGATTTAATACCATACGACCTAAATCATCGTTCATATGATAATCAAACTCATCATTTCCATTGTATAAGAACCAGTTGAAACGACGTACTTTGTAAGGACAGTTGTTTGCACAATATCTAGTACCAACGCAACGGTTATATGCCATATGGTTTTGACCTTGACGACCGTGAGAAGTAGCTGCCACAGGACAAACTGTTTCACAAGGTGCATGGTTACAATGCTGACACATTACCGGTTGGAAAGCCACCTGAGGATTCTCAGCTGCTTGTTCCATTTCTCCAAATCCTCCTAAAGAGCCATTATCTCCAAATAAACCAGAGAATCCATCTTTTTTAGCATCATCTTCTTCAAATGTCGCATCAGATGAATAATATCTATCAATACGTAACCAGTGCATATCACGGCTACGACGTACTTCACTTTTACCAACTACAGGTACATTGTTTTCTGCATGACAAGCAATAACACAAGCCCCACATCCTGTACAAGAATTTAAATCGATTGATAAGTTAAAGTGATGCCCAATTGAACGATCAAATTCATCCCATAAATCAACCTCTGGAGAGGTTACCGGAGTTTCCTTATGATTTAATGAAACCGTAGGAACTTTATTCCACACATCTCTATCAGACGTATTAAATATCTCTAAAGTTGTTTCTTTAATAATATCACCACGTCCCATTAAAGTGTTGTGTAACTGCACAGAAGCAAATTCATGCTCTCCTGCAGCGAATTCCACTGTTACGTTTTGTACGCTATTAAAGTTATGATATAATGCATAGGCGTTAACCCCTGTTTGCATTTCTTCTTTTAAACCTAATGTTTTACCGTAACCAAATGCTAATCCAACAGTACCTTTAGCTTGTCCTGGTTGAATCATTACTGGTACTTTTAAAGACGCTCCGTTTACAGTAACATTGGCATAACTACCATTTAATGCACCGTTAGCAACGTGTTTATTCATTAAACCTAATGCATCAGCATCAGCTTTAGACACGGTTAGATAGTTATCCCAAGACGCTCTTGTTAAAGGATCTGGAAACTCTTGTAACCATGGGTTGTTGGCTTGTTGTCCATCACCCATACCAACTTTGGTATACAATGTTAACTCTAAACCACCGTTTGATTTTGCAGAAGATGCTAATGCTCTAGCTGCATTTCCTGAAGGCGCCTCAGCAGAAGCTTCTGCATTTGATGTCTCTTCAGTTTGAGTAGCAATAGTTCCAACAAAAACACCATCGTGTAATGCTTTGTTAAATGAACCACCACCTAAAATACCAGTACCCCAAGTATCCTTAATATAATCATGATAAGAAACACTGTTTCCTGTCCATTTTAATAAAGATTCTTGAAATTGTCTTGTATCAAATAAAGGACGAATTGTTGGTTGCATTAATGCATAATGTCCTTTTTTGATTTCAACATCACCCCAAGATTCTAAATAATGTGGCGCTGCTCCTATATATTGTGCTTCTGAAGAGGTCTCATCTACTTTCATAGAAAACGCAACAGATAATTCTACTTTCTTTAATCCTTCAGCAAAGTCTGAAGCATTTGGTAAGGTATAAATTGGATTTACACCACTCATTATAATCGCTCCTACACGACCAGCTTTCATATCGCCAACTAATTTAGCCACAGCAGCATCGCTACCCTGTCTAGTTTTAATTGGAGTCGATTTATCGAAAGCCTTACTTCCTAAAGCTTCATTTATTTCTAAAACAACTGTTTGTGCATTAACATCCTGAATTCCGGTTACTACAACACCATTGCTTCCAGCCTTTTTAAGTTGAGAAGCTGCTTTTTTAACTGCATCTTCTACTTTTTCTGGTAACGTTCCAGAAACAGATCCTCCAACCACATAGCTATATAATTTAGCTAAAGCTAATTTTTGCTCTGTAGGCGTTAATGGAACACGTTTATCGGCATTGGCACCAGTAAGAGACATATTAGATTCAAACTGAATATGTCTTGACATTTTACCGTGGTTTGGCGCTTTGTTCTTAGAATACCCTGAATCAAAACCACCACCTTGCCAATCTCCTAAGAAATCTGCACCAACAGAAACAATTGTCATGGCCTTAGCGAAATCGTAATTTGCTAATGCGCGTTCTCCATATTTAGCTTGATAAGCATCTAACGCAGCAGACTCTGAAATAGAATCGTAAACTACGTGACTTACATTACCATACTTTTCTTTGAATTCAGAAATTAATTTACTTGTAGATGGACTCGCAAATGTTTGTGTTAATAACACAATGTTTTTGTTAGCCGCAGCAATGTTGGTTAATTTCTCGGTAGTTTCAGAATCGAAATCGCTCCAAGAAATAGCAGAATCTCCTTTCTTAGGGCCTTGAACTCTTAAACTATCATACAATCCTAAAACCGAAGCATTCACTCTAGCATTAGCACTACCATTGGTAGCTGCCATCGTATTGTTTTCAATTTTAATTGGACGACCTTCACGCGTTTTTACTAAAACACTAGCAAAATCAAAACCATTTGCAATTGTAGTTGCATAATAGTTAGCAACACCAGGAATAATTTCTGTTGGTTGCACTATATATGGAATAGATTTTTTTACAGGACCCTCACAAGCAGCCAATGAAGCTGCAGCTGTACTAAATCCTACATATTTTAAGAAATCGCGACGCGTTGTAGATGTTTCCTCTAAGGTTTCTTTATCACCTAAAAATTCATCAGTAGGAATTTCTGCTACAAACTCGTTTTGTTTTAGCGTCTCAACAATAGAGCTATTTTCGTTTAGCTCTTCAACACTTTTCCAGTATTTCTTGTTTGATGACATATTATATAATTGAATTACTTCTTAATTTTTATTTAATGTTTTCCGCTTTCGCGGAAAGAAAAACTACTTATTTAGTAGTGACACTTACCACATTCTAGACCACCCATTTGAGCAGCAGTTAACTCATCGACACCATACTTTTTAGATAACTCATCATGTATTTTAGTATAGTAAGCATTATCTTTTACATCAATATTAGTTTCTCTGTGACAGTTAATACACCATCCCATAGTTAATGGCGCATGTTGATACATGATTTCCATCTCTTCAACAGGGCCATGACAAGTTTGACATTCCACACCCGCAACAGTTACGTGTTGTGAGTGATTAAAATATGCAAAGTCTGGTAAGTTATGAATACGAACCCATTTTACTGGTTGAGAATCTCCTGTATATTTTTGCTCAGCATCATCCCATCCTGCAGCGGCATATAATTTTTTGATCTCACCATCATAAAATTCTTTAGAATATTCTGGAGATGTTTCGCCATTATACTCATAAACTGATTTATGACAGTTCATACAAACGTTTAACGAAGGAATACCAGATGTTTTACTAACTCTTGCAGAAGAGTGACAGTATTTACAATCGATTCCGTTATCGCCAGCATGTATTTTATGTGAAAAATGTATTGGTTGTACAGGTTGATATCCTTGATCTACCCCAATTTGAGATAAATAGCCGTAAACAAAGTATGCACTAGATAATAAAAAGAATATTGCTACAACAATCATTAAAAACTGATTTTGAACAAATGCTTTCCATAATGGCGTTCTTTGAGAAGCCTCAGGTAAATCGATACCCTGCGCTCCTGCAAAACGACGTAATGTTTTATTCACTAGATATAATCCAGCAGCTAAAAGAATAAACAAGATAGCTAACGCCCCTAAAATAAGTTCGTTTGAAATACCACCAGAATTTCCACCACCAGCTTCTGCACCTCCAACTGGAGTAGCTGCTTGAGCAGGCGCTTTCTTTTCTTCAGCTGTATAAGCAAGAATGTTATTTATATCATCATCTGATAATTGTGGAAAAGCAGTCATTGCCGCACCACCATACTCATCGTATACTTTTTTAGCATAAGAGTCGCCAGATTTTATAACACCTGCACTGTTACGAATCCAAGCATGAATCCAAGTACGATCTAAACCTTGCTCGTCACTTAAACGTTCCTCTACGTTACGTAAAGCTGGTCCTGTCATCTTTTTATCTAATTGATGACATGCTGCGCAATTAGCATTAAATAATGATTTTCCTTTTGCTGGGTCTCCTTCCTGAGCAGAAAGAGCCGTTGTAAATGCTAGTAAAAAAACTAAGCTTAAACTAAGAAAGTTTGTGCTTAATTTACGGTGAATCACCTTTCTCATATTGTTGGTCAAATTAACTTCTAAACTTTGGTATGATTTTTTCATTACTATAAATGGAAAAATGCAGTTAAAAAAATCTCTCGCAAAAGTAATATTAAAAGTCGATTTTAGAAATGTTAGCATAGTGTTAATTGGTAATTTAGAGGGATTCTAAATAATAAAAAGAGCCGCAATTAAGTTTATATCGTATACATTTGTATAAAATATAATTAAGCACTACCAAAATTACAACACAACACCCTCTATTAGTAGATGATTTTAAAGAAGTTACACAAAAAAGTTAATACACACATGAATCCATTGAACCTAAAAAAAAGTTTTTTAAGCCTTATATGTTTTGTTTTAATATCAACATATAGTTTTTCTCAACAAGGTAATGTTGCCATAAATCAAGACAAACATATCACTGTTTTATTAGATTTAAAGAAAGAATTAAATAAAGATGAAACCAGTTCTGAACGTTACAAAATTCAAGTTTATTCCGGTAACAGAGCAGGTGCATACAGCGCACAAGAGGAGTTTACAAGCGCTTTTGGTAGTTGGCATCCATCTATGCAATACGAAACACCAAACTTTAAAATTTGGGCAGGAAACTTTAGAACACGATTGGAAGCAGATCGCGCTTTAAAGAAAATTAAAGTGAAGTTTCCTCATGCTTTTATTTTTAAGCCTAAGAAATAAAAACCAAGTTATTATAACTAAAAAAGAGCGACCAAATGGTCGCTCTTTTTTTTATAATCAAGTTAGTTAAACTAAGTGAATTACTTTAACTTCTTTTTAACCTCTACTTCGTGGAAAGCTTCAATTACATCGCCTTCTTTAATATCGTTGTAATTTTTAATTTGCATACCACAGTCGTAACCTTTAGCTACTTCTTTAGCATCATCTTTAAATCGTTTTAATGATGTTAACTCTCCTGTATAAACAACTACACCATCACGTATTAAACGAATACCTGCATTACGCGTTATTTTACCATTGGTTACCATACAACCTGCAATAGTACCAATTTTAGATACTTTAAATATTTCTCTAATTTCTGCAGTACCAAGTATTTCTTCTTTCAACTCTGGAGATAACATACCTTCCATGGCATCTTTAAGATCGTTAATAGCATCGTAGATAATAGAATATGTACGGATATCAATTTCTTCTTTATCGGCAATCATTCTTGCGTTTCCTACTGGTCTCACATTAAATCCTACGATAATAGCATCTGAAGCCGAAGCTAATAACACATCACTTTCTGTAATGGCTCCAACTCCTTTATGTAAAATATTAACTTGAATCTCTTCAGTAGATAATTTTTGGAATGAATCTGTTAAGGCTTCAACCGAACCATCAACATCACCTTTAAGGATAATATTCAGCTCTTGGAAATCACCTAATGCAATACGACGTCCAATTTCATCTAGTGTGATATGACGTTGTGTTCTAACAGATTGCTCACGTTGTAATTGTGCACGTTTAGAAGCAATTTGTTTTGCTTCACGCTCGTCTGCAAATACATTAAACTTATCACCCGCTTGTGGTGCACCATCTAAACCTAAAATAGAAACTGGAGTTGAAGGTCCAGCCTCAACAACATCATGTCCTCTTTCGTCATGCATGGCTTTAATTTTACCGCTATGCTGACCCGCTAACACGTAATCTCCAACTTTTAATGTTCCCGCTTGTACTAATATAGTTGAAACATATCCACGACCTTTATCTAAGAATGCTTCTACTACAGTACCAATAGCTGGTTTATTTGGGTTTGCTTTAAGTTCTAATAACTCAGCCTCAAGCAATACTTTTTCTAATAATTCTTTTACTCCTGTCCCAATCTTAGCTGAAATATCGTGAGATTGTACTTTACCACCCCAGTCTTCAACTAATAAATTCATTTGTGCTAAACCTTCCTTAATTTTCTCTGGATTGGCAGCTGGTAAATCTATTTTATTAATAGCAAAAACTATAGGTACGCCTGCCGCTTGTGCATGCGAAATAGCCTCTTTAGTTTGTGGCATAATATCATCATCGGCAGCAGCAACAACAATAGCAATATCTGTTACCTGAGCACCACGAGCACGCATTGCTGTAAAGGCCTCGTGACCCGGTGTATCTAAGAATGCTATTTTTTGTCCGTTTTCTAGTTCTACACCATAAGCACCAATATGCTGTGTAATTCCACCAGACTCTCCTGCAATTACATTTTCTTCACGTATGTAATCTAAAAGTGATGTTTTACCATGATCGACGTGACCCATTACCGTAACAATTGGTGCACGTGGTTTTAAATCTTCTGGTTTATCAACAAACTCTTCAATAGATTCCTCGATATCTGCAGTTACAAACTCTACCTGATAACCAAACTCATCGGCTACGATAGATAATGTTTCAGCATCTAAACGCTGATTCATAGTTACCATCATACCAAGTGACATACAAGCTGAAATAATTTGCGTAACGCTAACATCCATCATAGTTGCCATTTCACTAGCCGTAACAAATTCTGTTACTTTTATGATTTTGCTTTCAGCTGCTTCGATTTGTTGATCGATTTCAGTTTGCTCTCTATGCTTATCTCTTTTATCTCTTCTGTTTTTAGCACCACGCCCTCTGTTAGATTTACCTTGAAGTTTCTCAAGTGTTTCGCGCACTTGCTTTTTAACATCTTCTTCTGAAGGTTCTTCTTTTACAACATTACGGCGTCCTACTCCTGTGCCAGGTTTTCCTCTAAATCGACTATCTCCTCCACCAGGTCTAGCGCCTCCACGATTATCTTGTGGTGCTCCAGCTTTACTAATACGGCGACGTTTTCTTTTATTGGCGTCTCCGGCTTTAGCAACAGGTTTCTTTTCTTCTTTCTTCTTTTTAGGCTTATTAAACTGGGATAAATCAATTTTATCTCCTGCTATTTTAGGCCCAGTAAGTTTTTTATATTGCGTTTCCACCTTTTCTTCTGGAGTTACCAACTCGCCATCAACTACAACTTGTTTAAGTTGTGGTTTTGCTGGAGTTTCTTCCTTAGCTTCAGGTTTTGTTTCCGTATTAGATTCAGGCTTAGTTTCAGCTTTAGGCGTTTCCTTTTTAACAGGTTCTTCCTTTTTTGCTTCCACTTTAGGCTCTGCTTTAGGAGCCTCTTTAACCTCTTCAACAACCTCTTTTTTAGGTTCAGCAGGTTTTTCAGCAGCTTTCTTTTTAGGGTCCAAATCTATTTTGCCAACAGTTTTAGGTCCTGAAAGTTCAGCAGATGCTTTAACAACTTCCTCTTTTCTAGCTTTTTCTCTGGCTTCTTGTGCTTTTTGCTTAGCTTCTAATTCTCTTTCACGTTTAATACGTAAATCTTCCTTTTCCTTTAGCTTTGCTTCGCTTACTGCTTGAGACTTAACTTTTTTATTAGCATCTGTTTCAAATTCACCCGAAAGGAGGTTATAAGTCTCCTGAGAAATTTTTGTAGTTGGACGCTTCTCTATTTCCACGCCTTTAGAATCCAAAAATTCCACAGCGCGATCTAGAGAGATGTTAAGCTCGCGTAATACTTTATTTAATCTAATTGTGTCAGCCATAAATCGCCTTTAAAATACTCAAATATATGTATTATACCCTTTCGGACATAATGAAAATGCAAATCTGCACTTTTTATTTACTAATCTTCAAATTCTTCTTTAAGAATTCTGATAACATCTTGGATGGTTTCTTCCTCCAAGTCGGTTCTCTTAACAAGATCTTTAACATCTTGTTCTAATATGCTTTTCGCAGTATCTAACCCTGCTTTACTAAACTCTTCAATAATCCAGCCTTCAATTTCATCTGTAAACTCACGTAACTCAACATCTTCCTCTGCTCCTTCTCTAAATACGTCGATTTCGTAACCCGTTAATTGACCAGCTAAACGGATGTTATGACCACCTCTACCAATAGCTTTACTTACTTCTTCTGGCTTTAAGATAACCTCTGCGCGTTTTGTTTCTTCATTTAATTTAATAGAAGTTACACGTGCCGGACTTAACGCTCTAGTTATAAATAATGGTAAGTTATTGGTGTAGTTAATAACATCAATATTTTCGTTACCTAACTCACGAACAATACCGTGAATTCTTGAACCTTTCATACCAACACAAGCTCCAACAGGATCTATTCTATCATCATAAGAATCGACAGCTACTTTTGCTTTTTCTCCTGGTATTCTTACCACATGTTTGATTGTAATTAAACCATCAAAAACTTCTGGTATTTCTTGTTCAAATAATTTTTCTAAAAATTTAGGTGAACTTCTAGACATAATAATTGTTGGTTTAGCGCCTTTAAGCTCTACACTATCAATTACACCTCTTACATTATCTCCTTTTCTGAAGAAATCTGAAGGTATTTGTCTATCCTTTGGAAGTACTATTTCGTTGCCTTCATCATCTAACAAAATTACTGCTCTATGACGAATATGGTGTACTTCTGCTGTATAAATTTCTCCTACTAAATCTTTAAATTGCTTGTAAATTATAGTATTATCGTGCTCATGAATTTTAGAAATTAGGTTTTGACGTAATGCTAAAATAGCACGTCTACCTAAATCGATAAGCTTAACTTCTTCAGATACATCTTCACCAACCTCAAAATCAGGCTCAATTTTACGAGCTTCAGTTATTGTAATTTCTTGATTAGGCTCCTCAACTTCTCCATCGGCAACAACAACTCTATTTCTCCATATTTCTAAATCGCCTTTATCTGGATTTACAATAATATCAAAATTATCATCATCCCCAAATTTCTTTTTTAAGGCACTTCTAAATACATCCTCTAAAATTGCCATTAACGTTACTCTGTCAATTAGCTTATCATCTTTGAATTCTGAAAAAGATTCAATTAATGCGATATTTTCCATAACTCTTTAAATTAAAATTTAATCATAACTTTTGCTTCTACAATATTTTCATAAGGAATATTAATTTCCTTTTTAACAGTTACTTTACCCTTACCTACTGGCTTAGGTTCTCTAACTTTCCACTCTAATTTGATATTATCTTCGGTTGCCTCGGTAAGTGTTCCTTCAATTTCTTCAGAACTAGTTCTTACACTAAGCGTTCTTTTAAGATTTTTTTTATACTGGCGTTTGTGTGTTAATGGTGATGCTGCACCGGCCGACATAACCTCTAAAGAAAAATCATTTTCTTCTCTATCAATATTATTTTCTATGGCTCTGCTAATAAACATACAGTCTTCAACTAAAAGCCCATTATCGCCGTCTACTATTATCTTAATATGATTTTCTGAGTTTAAAGAAAAATCTATTAAAAACAAATCTGGACGTTCTAATAACGCCGCCTCAAGTAATTCTGTAACTGTATTTTTAAACATTTTAAGTATAAAAAGAGGGGACTTTCCGTCCCCTCATATCTTTAATTCCGCCTTTCAACGATGCAAATATATAATATTTTATTGATTTTTAAAGGAATATTTCATAAATTTAGATACACCACAACTTCTTAAATATGAAAAAAATACTTGTTCCTACCGATTTTTCTGATCAAGCTGAAAACGCTTTAAAAGTAGCTGCTCAATTAGCAAAAACTCATAATGCCGAAATTTATTTACTTCATCTTATTGAAATGCCTATGCATGACGTTGATACCACGAGCTTGCAAAGCGAACTGCCAGAGGCTATGTTTTTTATGAAATTGGCACACAAAAGGTTTGAATCTATTTTAAGAAAAAGATACCTAAACGATGTAATAGTACACGAAACGGTAGATTTTAATGAGATTTTTAAGGGTATTTTTCATAATTGCAAAAAGTACGACATCGATTTAATTGTTATGGGCTCTAATGGTGTAAGCGGATTAAGGGAAATGCTCATTGGAAGTAATACCGAAAAGGTGGTAAGAACCTCTGAAATACCCGTACTTGTAGTTAAAAAAGAACACGAAACGTTTAACGTCTCTAACTTTGTTTTTGCTTCCGATTTTAAAGACGAAAGCAAAGAAACTTATAAAAAAGCAATAACATTTGCCAAAAAATTTGATGCTAAACTACATTTGCTAACCGTAAATACGCCGAATAAATTTATGCCTACGGAAACTACTAATGAGCGAATGAAGTCTTTTGTAGCGTCTTCCGATTTCGAAAATTATACCCTTAACACGTACAACGATGTTACTATTGAAAAGGGTATTATGAATTTTTCTGAATCTATAGGTGCCGATTTAATTGGCATGAGCACCCATGGCAGACAAGGTATTTCGCATTTTTTTAATGGCAGTATTAGTGAAGATTTAGTAAATCATGCCAAACGCCCTGTGGTTACTTTTAAAATTTAATTGCTATAAATAGCGAACTAAGTACATTGCTAAATATTGCTATTTAAGGTTATACGGTAAGCGCAGCTCCCAAAATAATTGAGTTATCATGTTTAAGCGGCTATTTTTGTTTATTTTTGCAGCCTATGCAAGAGTTACAACTTTCTGATTGGTTACCTACCACAAATAAAGAGGTGAAAATACGCGGATGGGAAGCACTAGATGTTATCCTATTTAGCGGCGATGCCTATGTGGATCATCCAACCTTTGGACCCGCAGTTATTGGGCGTATGCTAGAAAGTTTTGGTTTACGTGTGGCTATTGTACCTCAGCCCAATGTAAACGATAATCTTCAGGATTTTGTTAAACTTGGTGCTCCAAAATTATTTTTTGGTGTTACTGGTGGTTGCATGGACCCCATGATTAGTAATTACAACGCTAACAAAAAACGTCGCGATAAAGATGCCTATACACCAAATGGCGATATTGGTTTCCGTCCGGATTACGCAACAACAGTTTATTCTAAGATTTTAAAAGAAAAATGGCCAGATACACCTGTTTTAATTGGCGGTATTGAAGCCTCTTTGCGTCGTGTTACACATTACGATTATTGGAGTGATAAGTTATTACCCTCTATTTTGGAAACCTCTAAAGCCGATATGTTGGTTTACGGAATGGGCGAACAACCCTTGAAAGAAGTTGTACGTTTGTTAGAGCGAGGTGTCCCTTTTAGCAGTATAAATACCGTTTTACAAACGGCAGTACTTCTAAAGGAAGGTGAAAAAATACCAAAAAACAGTAATTGGGAAGATGTTGAAATAGCTTCGCATGAAGTGTGTTTAAAGGATAAGAAAAAATACGCCTCTAACTTTAAAGTGATAGAGCAAGAGTCGAACAAATTGGCTGCAAGACGTATTTTTCAGAAAATTGGAGATAAAACTTTAATGATTAATCCGCCATATCCTACCATGACGGAAAGCGAGATTGATGCTTCTTTCGATTATCCTTATACACGATTACCTCACCCAAAATATAATAAACGTGGGCCTATTCCGGCTTTCGAAATGATAAAGTTTTCCATTAACATTCACCGTGGGTGTTTTGGAGGCTGTAGTTTCTGTACCATATCGGCACACCAAGGCAAATTTATTGCCTCCCGTAGTCAAGAATCTATTTTAAAAGAAGTAGATACGGTGGCTAATATGCCAGATTTTAAAGGTTATTTAAGTGATATTGGTGGGCCAAGTGCCAACATGTATCAAATGAAAGGGAAAGTGCAGTCTATTTGCGATAAATGTGTGGCGCCTTCTTGTATTTCGCCTGTTATTTGTAGCAATTTAGATACGTCTCACAAGCCTTTAACCGAATTGTATCAAGCGGTTGATAGTCACCCTAAAGTAAAAAAATCATTTATAGGTTCTGGTATTCGCCATGATATGCTAGTGCCAGAATTTAATAAAAATGCTGATCCAAAAGAACTTGATGATTACACCGAAGAAGTGATGACCAAGCACGTTTCTGGACGACTTAAAGTAGCACCTGAACATACTAGTGATCCGGTTTTAAAATTGATGCGTAAACCATCGTTTAGTTACTTCCATAAATTTAAAGAGCGATTCGATAAAATTAATATTGCGAAAGGTTTAAAACTTCAGTTAATCCCTTATTTTATATCGAATCATCCGGCTTGCGAAGTTGAAGATATGGCTAACCTAGCTGCCGAAACTAAAGATATGGGTTTCCAGTTAGAGCAAGTACAAGGGTTTACACCAACACCTATGACGGTGGCTACGGTAATTTATTATAGCGGTTACCATCCATACACGCTTAAAAAAGTAAACACGCCTATTACTAGAAAAGAGAAAGACGAACAACACCGTTTTTTCTTTTGGTATAAAGACGAAAACAAAGCCTGGATAAAAAAGACCTTAAACAAATTAGGCCGACAAGATTTATTAGACGTATTACTTCCTAAAAAAGAAGAAAATTGGCGTAAAAATAAGCCTAAAGGTGATGCTAAAGATACTTTTAATGATGCGGTGCCTTTTAACCAAAGGAAGAATAAGGCTAAGTTTAGAGGAAAGAAAAAACGTTGATTATTATTAGTTTTTAAAGCAAAAACCTCTATTCATTTCAAAACTAGAAAGTTAGTTTAATAAGCCAATTTACTCACATTAAGTTAACGTTAATTAATCACTAAGAAATACAAAATAGACAGTACAGGAATAGATATTGATACATCATGTTTTTTTTAAATAATCATTTAAACAAACATTATGAAAAACATCATACTATTTTTAACTGTGTTCATTTGCACTCTATCATTTTCTCAACAACGGAAAAGTAATTTTTTAATAAAGAAAAAAACTACTGTTAAAAGCGAATTTAGGCTCCGTTGGTTATACTAATTCTAAGGGAAAAAATAATATTAATGAGGATGATGAAGCGCTGTATACGTCTAAAAGCATCAATTTTATTTTAAACAGTACACAGCTTAGTGCAGGACTTACCTTTTTGATTATTTAGAAATAACTTTAAATTTTATGCCTCGTCAATATTAATTTGGCGAGGTTTTTATTGTGAATTTTAATAGTTTTTGTATTCTACGTGCGCTATGCGTTAAGGATAGTCGTGAAACATTATGTTCACGAATTCATTTATATAAAACATAAAACCATGAGAAAAAGCGCAAAGGAAGGTAAGACCGAGAACTTGTAACGGATAGCCTGACATTCTGTTAACACAAAAAAAATGCATATAGGAATAATACTAATTAAACTTTATGTACTAATCTTTAAAAACCTCCTGTTCCAACAGATATAAAATCTTTTTATCCAATTCGGTTAATTGTTTCGAAACCACATCGGCATTAAAATGAAGCTTAAACGAATAAATAGCACTTTCAAGATTAGTGGTATTGTAGCCAATAAATTTAAGCGCTTTATGGGCATCAAAATGATCGTCTATAACTACATGATGAAGTTGGGTTTCATCATACCACATACCAAAGCCACTATTGGCTAAGGTTTTCCAAGGAAACAACGCACTAGGATCTACTTTTCTGCCTGGTGCAATATCTGCATGTCCTATAATATTATGTTTAGGAATTTTATATTTTTCGGTTAAATCATCCAATAAGGCTATTAAACTGTTTATTTGGGCGTAAGAGAATGGTTCTTCGCCATCATTATCCAACTCAATACCAATAGACACACTATTTATATCGCTAACCTTACCCCAAGTTGAATTTCCGGCGTGCCAACCACGTAGTAAATCGTTTAGCATTTGGGTTATGGTACCATCGTCGCAAATTACATAGTGCGAACTTACTTGGGTGCGTTTTAGCGCAAATGTTTTATAGGTTTGCTCGCAACTTTCTTGATCGGTATGATGGATGATAATAAAATTAGGTTTGCGCATACTAAAATTCTGAGACTCTATAACATTAACCGTTCTATTGCCTATAGTATCGGGCTGAATATATTGCAAGCTCTTACCTAGGGTTTTAGCCTGTTTTTTGTATGCCTTTTTAGAAACCTGATAAATATCTTTAGAACAACTTACCAATAGTGAAAGCACAAAAATCCATTTTAAATATTTCATAGCGCAACTTTTAATGCTGTCTCTCTAATTCCATTTTAATACTATTTAAAATGAAATCGAACAACGTTAAAGATTCAAAATTACTAAAAAATAGTTTTAAATACTTTTATTAAGGCTAATAGTATGATGGCGCCAATTATAATAATTAACCATCTAGAATTCGCAGTGTTTACAATTTTTGTAATTTCTCCTGTTAAGTTTATATTGGCTTTAAAGTTGTTTTGCTCACTTAAAATGACTTTATCTGCTTTTCCATTAATATTATACGCAAAAATGGTTTGATGCTTTCCGTTTTCTTTAAACGCTGGTATTTCTATAAAAAAATGTTTGGGCGCTTGTGAAAATGGTGGCAATACAAATTTTAAATCTGTTTGATGACTCCCTAATCTGATACCTCCTTTAGTCAAAGCTATTTCAATACCATCAACGTTTAAATTGAAATTCTCTTTTATGTAGCTCACTATAAGTTCTTTCCAAGCTTTTTCGTCTATATTTTCAAAATAAGCTTCGCTAAATTTTTGTGTCATTAAGTGATTAATTCCAGACTGACTTAAATTTACAGTAAGCACATTTCCAGAAGGCGTAGCTTCTAAATAATACCTCGCCGAAAGCGGGTTGTGGCCGAAAGACATAAAAGGGATTACCAAAAAGATAATCCCTATTAAAAATTTATTCATGTGTTTTTATCTAAATTGAAATGAATTTCTTGCCGACACTCCTTTTAAACAAGCTGGTATGTTTGGAGCCGTAATTGTACTTGCTACATAATGGTATGTTCCATCAGGAAATTCGGTTGTTGCAGCGGTTCTACCTCCACAATCATCTAAATCGTTTGGTTCGGTAGCGTAAGCATAAATTGGAAATCCGTCTTTTGCAAAACCAAATAACTCCAAATCGTTTGTTTGGGTCACGTTTGTACATGACACTTCTGTAATACCGTTTGCGGTTAACACTTGATTTGCAACCTGAGGCACCAAATGCCAATGGTAATATCCTGATGGGTCGTGATGCCCGCCACAAGGATCTAAAGACGGGAAATTTATTTGATCGCTGTTTGATGTAAACTGTACCGGACCGTTTATTGCCGATGGCGGCTCACCATTTGTAGGAATACCATCTAGCGATACACCAACAATTTCTACCTCTCCAATAACATTATTACTACTTGCTAATTTAGGCGTTGCAGGAATAACAAACACCATTTGTAAATCGTCGTTTGCAGACGCTTCTAGGCAATAAGACAGATTAGAATCTGTAGCAGAGTTGAAATAATCAACATTTACGGTTCCGTCGTCATTAACCATATCGTAACCATCAGCTTCAATATCATTTAATAAATCTGCAGACCAAACCCTTAAACCAGGATTTGTGGCACCGTCATAAAACCCAAGTCCTGCCGTGTCATTTATAGTGGTAGGACAAAACGGGCCAACGTTTTCCAATGGATTACTAGTAAATGTAAGTTGAAAACATTCAGCCGAAGTACCATCTTCTAAAGTAGAGGTTATGGTTTCAAAGGATACTAACGAACTGCTATTAAATAACGTCTCAGAAATTAAATATGTTGTTTCTTCATCATCGTCATCAGCGTCATCTGAAGTTGTACTATCATCGCTAGAACAGGCTTGAAAAACAAGTATTCCAGTGATAAGCAAGAATATCTTATAGAATTTTAAATCAATCATAATTTTAAATATTAGAATTTTGATACTTCTTAAAACCAAAAAGAATAAAACCTACTACAAAAAGGCTTCCTACAATCCAAATTAACGAACTATTGGCTTGTGCCTTTTGTGGTGTCTCCACAATTTCGAATTTAGAGTCGACTGTCTTTAATTTAACGGTATGATTATTATCGTTTGTTAAGGTGAATTTTTGATTTCCACCATCTTTACTAGCAACAATCAACAACCCTTGATTTTTATATATATTTCCGAAGCAACTATTTTTAATAACCAACAAATTAATAGTCGTTGGCGTTTTATCTATTAAAAAAGCAACTTTGGTTTCGTGACCCAGTATTACCTTGGGTTCTGTTAATTGTATATTATCTAATCCATTAAACGATACATTAATGTTTTCCAATAGAAGTTTAACAACTAAAGCATTAAACTCCTCTGGTGTTGTATAACTATTTTCTCCAAATTTATTATGCACTTCGGTTTCAAAAGAGGTTAAAGAAGCACTTACTTGTAGCACCCATTTATCATCTTCTGTTTGGTGTAATGTTGTACCGGAATGCGATGGATTATGCCCAAACACATCTGTAGTATTTACAGCTAAAAGCAATACCATTAGAAAAACTTGTATGGCCGATTTAAATTGCATAAGCTCCTTTTAAACAGTCAATAAAATTATTATTCCCTGGATTATCGGCGTGATAATGGTAACCACGAGTATCATCAGAATGTCCTCTACACTCATCTAAATCGGTTGGTTCATCACCATTAGCATCTAATCTTTCGTAAATTCCATGTCCGTCTAAGGCATAACCAATTAATGCAGAATGGTTGTCGGTTTGTGAAATGGTATGACGATCTGAAATATCTTGAGTAGCCGCATGATAATGATACCCTTGATTTACGTTAATATGACCTCCAGCATCATCAAAAGGTGCCAGCGTGTATGCTCCAAGAATGTTACTAACTGGTGCTGGGGCAGAAAACTCGATACCATTAAGTGCCACTCCTCTTGTTGAAGGACCAGAAACTGAAC
The DNA here is from genome assembly GCF_046736315.1 of Algibacter sp. AS12. Lineage (NCBI taxonomy): Bacteria > Pseudomonadati > Bacteroidota > Flavobacteriia > Flavobacteriales > Flavobacteriaceae > Algibacter > Algibacter sp. AS12. The sequence continues at coordinate 2,000,316 of NZ_CP151841.1, read as the reverse complement.
CAGGACCTCCCGGGCCCGTTGCAAACGTATACGTACTTGTTAGTAAAACTGGAGTAATAGGAATCTCCCAAGTTGTTGTTAAGTCGGTGATGTAAGATGGAATACATTCTACACAGTAGTTTTCATATGCTTCACCTACATTTGGGTTTGCGGCATTAGTACAATCTTCCTCTGTTTCAGTAATATAAATATCACCATTAGAGTCGTACATTAACCATTTGTTATCACTGTAAAACGTAGCCATATTTTCAACAAAAGCGCCATCTACATCATAAACTTCTCCACCTTCTAACCAAATGCCTCCAGCTGAAGCATCATCTGAAATATTATCTGGACACCAAGGCCCCATTTCATGGTCTGTTGCTACACTCGTAGTTACTATCTGGTAACAATCTGTTGTTGTACCGTCAGATAGTGTACACGGCACCGTAGTTATAGTAACACCAGTAAAGTTGTTACTTGATACATTTACTACTAAAGTGTCATCTTCCATTTCTTCTTCCTCATCCGCAGAAGTATCATCGCTATTACTGCATGATGTAAATACCATGGCTAAGACTAATAAATAAAGGGGCAATCTCAAATTTTTCATAATATTTAGTTTTAGTGTTTGTAGTTAAGATGCTTTTATTTTGAAAAACTTGCGGTTTATTTTTGTTTTTTATTTACAGCAATAGTCAATTTTTCAGAATACAATGAATTAAATTAACTTTTAATATCCCAGTTTAAAGGCCTTCCAAACAATTCAAACTAGTATCTACTTCCACATATAAAATCATATCTTTTTATGGAATGTTTTTTTGCTGCACCACGGCTGTTTGCAAAAGTGGAGGAGTGAATTAAAGAAAACCAAGCGGAGAAACTAAAAATACTTTTGATGATACAGTTCCTTTTAATAAGCGCAATAACAAGGCTAAGCTTGAGAAAAAGCGACGGCAAATTACAGTCCAATTAATAAGTAGAATTTTTGCCTGCAGTATTTTCATATCGTTTAAATTTCATTATATTATTACAATGAAAAAACAATTACAAATCATTAACGGTGTTGCTTTTGTATGTGTTATTGTAATGAACTATTTATCTAACACAGGTTTATTAAATAACACCACTATTGGAGAAGTTTCTAAAGATTATAACACCTTGTTTACTCCCGCAGGTTATGCGTTTTCCATTTGGGGAATTATCTACCTACTCTTGTTAGGGTTTATTATTTACCAAGGGCGTAGCTTATTTGTAAAAATTAGAAACGACGATTTTATTTTAACAACCGGTTGGTGGTTTCTAATCTCTTGTGTTGCCAATTGTGCTTGGATTGTCACTTGGATTTATGGTTACACCTTAATATCCTCTATATTTATCTTTATCATTCTTTTTTCGCTACTACAAATTGTACTTAAAAATAAAATGGAATTGTTCGATGCACCAATTTCTGTAATTATGTTTTTATGGTGGCCCTTTGTAATTTATAGCGGTTGGATAACCGTGGCTAGTATTGCCAACGTATCGGCGGTGTTAGTAAAATACAATTGGGATGGTTTTGGGTTATCGCCAACGGTTTGGACCATGGTTTTAATAGGTATTGCGACCACAATAAACTTAATGGTAACCTGGAAACGAAACATGCGCGAATTTGCCCTTGTTGGTGCATGGGCTTTAATTGCTATTTATGTAGATAATAGCGATGGCAATAATGCTGTGGCTTATACTGCGCTTGTTGCTGCTACTATTTTAATTTTAAGCAGCTCCACACATGCGTTTATTAACCGAAAAACAAATCCGGCTATTAAATGCAAGCAGTTTCTTGATGCTAGAAAAACTAAAGCCTAAGCATCTAGTTTTTTATTATTTTTCTGAGTGTCCCCTTTTCTTGTTGCTACCGCATGTGCCAACACTGCAACTTCTATAAGTAAAATTGCAATTTTAGCTTTTTTACTTCTTGTTAATGTACTTGTAAGTCCTAAAATTTTTGTGATTATCATAATTTATATTTTTAAGGACAAATTATGAATAAACCTTATGGATGGTTGACTTGATAAATATTTATTTTGACTGGATTGGAAGTTTTTTTGTTGAATTAAGGAATACTTTAGGAATAGAACAATCTATTGAAATTATGAGTAGGCAAATTTTAGAGAATCAATAAAGATGCTACTAATTGTCTGTTGACTATGGTCCGTTTAGTATCTATTTTTGGTAAAAATATTTATATTATGAAACCATATAGAAGAGGACAAATAGTAAAATTTCACACACCGACTCATGATGAAGATCCGGAGCAACTTTATATTGTTCTTGAGTATATTGAAGATGGCAATAGATCTAGAGCAAAAATCCAAGCTTTAAATACTGGATTGTCATTTCCATCAACTAGTATTATGCTAGTTGAAGATTTAGAGGTTGATGAAGGGCAAACTTTAGAGCTGGATTATTATCTTAAACATGGGAAACATAGATTATATTAGATATATTTCATCTCTAATATAACTAGCATTAAACCAAAAACAATGTTTTGTGTAAACTGTCAATCCTGTTAATTTATCAGGAATTGGTAATGGATAAGTGTCATCTCGATTTTGAGCATGAGGTCTTACATGACTTATCCTGTTCTCAGTTTTCTTTGGGAAATATGTTTTTCTTATTCCTTTATTAGTTATTTCTTTTACAATTTCTCCATTCGAAACTGTTATTACCATTTTTTTCCAAACTGTTTTTGCTTCAAGAATATCAGAATGCGTCATGTTCCAAAATTTGACTTTTCTTAAAATTAATTTATCATTTTCATATTGATAAAAAACAAAGAAAAATTTACTTTCTAAGATGTTTTTGAAGTCTGAATCTTCCCAATCTATTTCAATTAATTCTTCATATTTAAATGTTGGAAATGAAACATCTTCTTTAGGTAAATTATTCTCTTTAAGCCTGATTGTTTTTACTTGTATGTCAGCTTTTTCAAATTCTTCTATTTTTTGACCAAGTTCAAGACCAAGAATTGTATTTGTTAGGTTCGCAAAATAACTTTTTGCTTTTTTATTTAATTTTAAACCTAATTCTTTTTCAATTTGTTCCGAAGATTTAGCATAAAAAGGATGGAATTTTAAGATTACTATTTCCTCAAGTGTCTGGACTTTATCTAGAATTTCAGGTTGTTTTAGTATTTTTCCATAAACAGCGGTTTCTTCTTGAGCAATATTGGCAATGATATGATTTACATAACCTTGTTTTAAAGAATATGCCCTTTGTTTAGCTTGTTTCTTATTAAACGGTTGATCTCTGAATGATTTAGCAGCAGTAGAGCCTTTTGTACAAGCTCCAAGGTAAAATGTATCACCTTCAGAAAGTTCGTGTGCTTTACCTTCTTTAATTTTTTGATTTATAAATTCCCAATCGCGTTTGATGATTTTTAAATCTTCATTTGGATATTGCCAACCATCAACTAATTTAATAATATAATCCAGTAAATTTAAATCCCTATCGTGTAAATAAAAAACAAGAAGTAAATGTACATTCTTCTTTATAAAAGAACTTGTTTCGAAGTCTTCTTTATGGACTTCTAAGTAGTCTATAATGTTTAAAACAAGTCTTTCTTTCGAACGAAATTCTCCGTTTTTTAAAGTTTTTAAAGGTGTAGATTTTAGCTCAAGTCCAGCTTCTAAAAAATCTGGTTCTGCATCAGAGTTTGGTTCGTAACCAAAATAAAATTTCTCTAAAATCTGACCAAAATTACCTTTTCCTTTGTATCCGTGTTTTTCAATTTCAGAACCACAAGCTTCTCTTAGAGTTTGATTTTTTAATTTTTTAGCAAAATTAATGATTGAATCAGCTGAATTTACATCAAACATAAAAGAGTTACTTTATTTGATTATAAAGTTCTTTTCCAATTTTTTCAATTACTCCAACAACTAAAGCATTACCCATAAAGAATGCTCTTTTTGTATCAGTGATGCCTTCAAGTTGTGTGTGGTTATCAGGAAACATATTTAGTCTTTCTAATTCGATAGGTGTAAGTCTTCTTAATCCTCTATCAGATTCAACTACATGTTTAAATCGTGAAGGAGATTTTCCACCTTCTCCAGTAATTATGGTTCTTGATGCATTATCAAGAGAATCTGGGTAAATCATTGCACCTTCTCCATAATTATATTCAAATCCATCTAGAGTGATTCTTTTCTCTTTTTTAGATCCTTTTAAATATTCCCACATTTCTATTTCTGTAGTTATGGTTCGTTTAGAACCATCTCTATTTGTAATAGTTTTTGGAGTTTTTAATTTTTTGTTCTCTATAAAAAACTCATCAGTTACTTCTCCATTTTGGATTAAATCGCGTAGTTTAGTTTTTTTGCCTTTGTAGTCTGGTTCACTTTTAGCAGTGTAGACCTTTCCTTTAACTAACATTCCTGTATTGAGAAAAGGAGATAATTTTCCATTTTTATTAAACTCATTAGTTATTTCAACTAAATTTCCTTTTAGTACAACTTCTTGAATTTTAATATTTTTTGCTATAGGAAAAGCTTTCGCTATAGTTCCTTCCTCTGTTAACCAATCTGTTTTACTAGACTTTATAAGTCTTTTGTATATATCTGTCGACTTATGATAACCAATAAAGAATACCCTTCTTCGTCTTTGTGGCATTCCGTATTCAGCTGCATTAATAACTCGCCACTCTACAGCATAGCCTAAATCATTTAAACTTTGAAGCATTACAGCAAAATCACGTCCTCTTTGATTTGCGGGAGATTTTAAAAGTCTATCAACATTTTCTAAAAACAGATATTTTGGTTTATTCTTTTTATTCTCTAAAATGCTATGAATTGACCACCAAAGGACTCCTTTTTTTCCTTTTAATCCTTTAGAATTATGTAACGTTGTTGCAACAGAATAATCTTGACAAGGGAATCCTCCAACCAATAAATCATGATCAGGTATTTCTTCAACATCTCTTGTTACAACTTGGTTTATATCTTCGTTTGAATGGTTTTCTTTTCCAAAACGTGCTTCATAAACCTCTGAAGCATGTTGCTTTTTAGTTGAAGGTTCCCATTGGTTGCTCCACACAATTTCAAAATCACTTTTCTCAAGTCCAAGTCTAAATCCACCAACTCCAGCAAATAATTCTGCTACTCTTATTTTCTTAATTGCCATTATCTTGAGTTTTGTAATAGTTAATTTTTTCTTCTGCCACTTTTAAAATTTCTGTAGTTGATTCTGTATATTTCAAATCTTCCGCTATTTTATCTGAATACCAACTTATAATTAAATCTTTATGAGAAAGATTGTAAAAATCAGCAAGTCTTATCAATTGCTCTTTTGTAGGTTTTCGTTCGTTTTTCTCAAACTTGCTTATAAGCGATTGATCAATATCAACTTCTGCTGATACTTTTCGTAGAATTAAATTAATTCTATCTCTTGCTTCTTTGAGTGTTTCTCCTAAAGTTTTCATTAGACAAATTAGTTTTAGACAATTTTTGTCCAAATATAGTTGTTTTTATTTGTTAATCAAATTTATAATTTTAATGAGTTTCCATTCAATTCAAACCAATATCAATTTCCCATTTCAATGGAAGTTTCATTTTAGTACTTCTTTGGACAGCTAAAGTTTTGTCTCCAAATTGAATGATTGCGCAAGTTACAAGTATTGTTTTCATCTTCTATGCTGCTAATTTTACTTGAGCTAGAAAATCATCAACTGCATTCTCACTATCAAAATGAATAATACTTTCTGATTTATTTAGAAAAAAATGTATCAAATCAATATGAGTTTTAAACACTCTAAATGAAACTCCTTCATAATTATAAATAAAGAAAAGTGTGCTTGAATTTTCATTTGAAACTATTACAGTTTCTATTGTTCGAGATGCTCTTAAATACTCAGTATTTATTGTTTTAAAATTATTCATACTTCTTCATTTGCGTTAAGGATAGTAGTGGAAAGCCCACAGTGAGGCACGAACGAGGACTTGCAACGAATAGCCTGACCCTTTTTCGGGTAACGCCCAAACTATTAAATTAATGCGCCTCCAACCAATTCAGTCCCGTATCCACCTCAACATCAAGCGGCACATCCATTTTAAAGGCCTGTTCCATTTCGGTTTTAATTAAGGTTTTCATCTCCTCCAATTCTTGTTTGTAAACATCAAAAACCAATTCATCATGCACTTGCAGAAGCATTTTAGTTTTATAATTACCAGCTTGGAGCTTATTATAAATATTTATCATGGCAATTTTAATAATATCGGCTGCACTACCCTGTATAGGCGCATTTACGGCATTACGTTCGGCCGCACTACGCACCACAGCATTTCTAGAATTTATATCTTTTAGGTAACGCCTTCTATCTAACACCGTTTTTACATAGCCATTGTCGCGTGCAAAATCGACTTGCTCGCTCATGTATTTTTTAAGTTTTGGGTAGGTTTCGTAATAGGTATCGATAAGCTCTTTGGCTTCGCCTCTAGATAAATCGGTTTGGTTACTTAACCCAAAAGCAGACACGCCATAAATAATACCAAAGTTTACGGTTTTAGCGTTGCTACGTTGCTCGCGTGTTACCTCACCAATAGGCACTCCAAATACTTTCGATGCGGTAGAGGCATGAATATCTTCGCCGTTTTTAAAGGCTTCAATCATGGTTTCCTCTTTACTTAAAGCGGCAATAATACGCAGTTCTATTTGGCTATAATCGGCAGCCAATAAAGTGTACTCTTCACTTCTTGGTATAAACGCTTTTCGCACTTGGCGACCACGTTCTGTACGTATTGGAATATTCTGTAAATTAGGGTTATTACTACTTAAACGACCTGTTGCGGCAACGGTTTGCATATAATCTGTATGTACACGCCCCGTAGCGGCTTCTACCTGTAATGGTAAGGCATCAACATAGGTGCTTTTTAGTTTTGCTAGCCCACGGTAATCCAATATGTTCTGAATAATCTCATGGTCTTTGGCTAAATACGATAAAATATCTTCGCCTGTTTTATACTGCCCTGTTTTGGTTTTTTTAGGCTTATCTACAAGTTTTAGCTTTTCAAATAAAATAATACCCAATTGCTTTGGCGAGGCAATATTAAATTCTTCGCCAGCAACCTCGTAAATTTTACTTTCTAGGGTGTTTATATCGTTATTTAAGGCTTCGGACAACGAATTTAAAAACGTTACATCTAAATTAACACCTTCTAATTCCATGGCAGCAAGCACGCGTAATAGCGGCACTTCAATATCATCAAATAATTTCTGGGTATTGGCTTCGCCTAATTCTTTTTCAAAATGCTCTTTAAGTTGCAGGGTTATATCGGCATCTTCAACAGCGTATTCTGTTTGCTTTTCTAAGGGTACATCGCGCATGGATAATTGATTCTTTCCCTTTTTACCAATTAACTCGGTAATAGAAATTGGCGTGTAGTTTAGGTAGGTTTCTGCCAACACATCCATATTGTGTCGCATATCCGGATTAATCAAATAATGCGCTAACATGGTATCGAACAATGGCCCTTTAACCTCAACATTATACTTGGCTAATACTTTAATATCGTATTTTAAATTCTGACCAATCTTCTGAATATTTTCAGCTTCAAAAAAGCCTCTTAACTCCTCAATAATGGCTTGTGCTTCGGTTTTATCTTCCGGAAACGGTACATAAAACCCCTTGCCTACTTCCCATGAAAATGCAATACCAACCAACTCTGCCGTTAGCGGGTTTAAGCCCGTGGTTTCGGTATCAAAACACACCGCCGTTTGGTTCATTAAATTTTTAACAAACAACTTAGTGGCCATTCCTGGTGCTACACTTTGGTAAAAATGCGATACGGTTTCGGCTGTTTTTCTGGTATACGTGTCTGTTTCGGTTGGCGCTTCCGCGGAATTTGGGTCGCCTCCAAACAAACTAAATTGGCCTGCTCCAGCACTTTCTGCTTCTTTTGGTGTTACTTTTGGGGCTGCTTTTTCTGAAGCTGTATCGGTTGCTGTAGCTGCTTGCCCTTCAACTGAAAATGTTTTGGTAAAATTATCTATTAATCGTCTAAATTCTAATTCTTGAAAAATCTCGACTACCTTCGGGATATCGGGTTGGTCTAATTCAAAATCTTTAGCATTAAATGTTACCGGAACATCTAGCATAATAGTTGCTAGTTTTTTTGATAGCAAACCTAATTCTTGGTTGGCCTCTACCTTCTCCTTCATTTTACCTTTAAGCTCGTGGCTATTAGCAAAAAGATTTTCCATACTGCCATAAGCCGCTAAGAATTTTTTAGCTGTTTTTTCGCCAACACCTGGTAAACCAGGTATATTATCACTGGCATCGCCCATCATCCCTAAAAAGTCAATTACCTGTAAAGGATCTATAACTTCAAACTTTTTCTGTACTTCTGGTATGCCCCAAGTTTCGTAACCACCACCAAACATTGGGCGGTACATAAAAATATTTTCGCTTACTAATTGTGCAAAATCCTTATCTGGCGTTACCATAAAAGTTTGGTAGCCTTCTTTTTCGGCCTGTTTAGCAAGGGTTCCAATAACATCGTCGGCTTCGAAACCTTCTTTAACCATAATCGGAATATGCATAGCCTTTAAAATATCCTGTATAATAGGCACTGCAATTTTTATAGCCTCGGGAGTTTCATCTCTGTTTGCCTTGTATGCTTCGAACATTTCTACCCTATCCGAACTTCCGCCTTTATCAAAACAAACGGCTAAATGGTCTGGGCGCTCACGTTTTATAACATCTAAAAGCGAATTCATAAACCCCATAATAGCCGAGGTATCTAAACCTTTAGAGTTTATTCTTGGGTTTTTTATAAAGGCATAATAGCCACGGAAAATTAATGCAAAGGCATCAACTAAAAATACACGTTTGTTATCGGACATTTTGTATGTTTTGATGGAATTTCAAAACTACGAAAAGTTATTGTTAAAATTTGGAAGCAATCCATTGTTGTATCATAAAAGCACCAAGAATATTTCGCCTATACAATCAAAAATCAAGTCTTATATTCAAATAATTGATAGTTAATCATAAAAATAAATGATATACATTCGTTTTTTGATACTGGATTTATGCTTTAAAAGGGAATAGTATAGTCTTTAAAACCATTAAAATAAAAAAGGAAACAGCACCAAAATTTGGTGTGTCTCCTTTTAGGAAATTGATTAATAGCGCGTTTTATATTTTAATTATCTTTTTTACTTGTTCGCCTTTATTGGTTTTTATTTTCACAAAATACGTACCAGAATGCAATGTAGAAATGTTAATATGATTGGTTTCTTGACGATGTAAAACGTCTTGCCCTAATAGATTATAAATACTAACTTTTTCAATCCTATTTCCAGATTCTATATTAATGAAATTGCTGGCTGGATTAGGATATATTTTAAAATCTATGGCTTCAAAATTGTTGGTGCTTAAATATTGGCAGCTTTCGCTAAAACTAGTTTGCGAGTCGATTGTTTCACTCCAATGTAATGTGCTAAATGTTTCATCATCTACTTCTATACATAATAAATTTACATTTTCTAAAGTGATGAAGGTAGTGATATTAGTATTTGCACCATTTTTAACATTAAGATATAATAAATTATTCCCTCCTATATTTACATGGGTTAGATTGGTGTTATTAGTTAAATTTAAGCTGGATAACTGATTACTATAACATTGTAGAACAGATAGTGCCTTAAAATCTTCTATACCTGTTAAATCGCTGATGTCTTTATAGGAAATTGATAGTGTGGTTATGACCTCGATATTTTCTGTTGGTACATAATCATCTAAAGGACCAGAATCGAGGCCTAAACCTATAAGAGCTTGTTCAAAATTATCGTCTGGAATGTAGGTTAATGGAATTGCTGAGCAATCTTCGCTAAAACGGGTTTGCGCATCTATACCTATCCAGTTGTTTGTGCTGTATGCCTCATCATCTACTTCAATACAGGTTAAATTTTGATTAGAGGTAGCCAAAAATTCTATAAAATTTAAATTATTATTATTTTTTACGTTTAAGCTTATTAGGTTGTTGAAATGTACATTAAGATGGGTTAAATCACTATTTATAGACACATCTAAGTCTGATATTTCATTTACTGGACAATACAGCTTTTTTAACGAAGGATTATCAGATAAATCTAGGCTTATAAGATTATTACCAGCGGCATACAAGTCTATTAATAATGTATTATTAGTTAAATTGACATTTGCAATTTCATTATAACTGAAGTTCAATGAGGTTAACGATAAATTATTTGATACATCTAAATTACTTATTGTATTGAAGCTTATATTTAAAATGTTTAATACGCTATTGTTTTCAATATTAATACTTGTAATTTGGTTGTTATTACAGTATAATTCTTCGAGAACCACAAAATCTTCAATACCTGTTAAGTCTGCAATATTTTTATTTGAAACATCCAGAGTGGTTACTGTATTTATGTTATTCGTTGGCACATAATCATCTAAAGCACCAGAATCATATCCTAAGTCTATAAGGGCTTGTTCAAAATTATCGTCTGGAATATAAGTTTGTGGATCTGCTGTACACGTTTCGCTAAAACTAGTATGCTCATCAATAGTTGACCAATTGTTTGTGCTGTAATTAGCGTCGTCTACTTCAATACAGGTGAGATTAATATTAAACGGAGCAAAAAATAAAGTAAAATTGGTGTTGTTACCATTTTTTACGTTAAGACTTACAAGTGGGTTATAGCCACATGCCAATTGTATTAAGTTTGTATTTAAACTCAGATCTAGAGTGTTAAGCAGATTATAATTAGCATTTAAAGTAGCTAAAGCTGTTTGATTGCTTAAATCTAAATTGGTTAATTTATTGTAATCAATAATCAACCTATGCAAAACTATATTTTGACCAAATTCTATTGCTGTCAATAAATTATTATCTACCTCTAAATCCATTAATGCTAGATTCTGGCTTATATCTAATGTTGTTAATAGATTGACACTTAGAATGAGGTCTAGTAATTCTATATTATTGCTTAAATCTATTGATGGTAACAAATTATTTGAGGCATTCAAGCTTTTTAGAGCAGTATTTTGAGTTACATCTAAACTTTCTAAGTTGTTATTACGTGTATTTAAAGTAGTTAAAGGTAAATTATTACTTAAATCTAAACTTATTAACTGATTACTATAGATATTTATACTAGTTAAGGCTATATTTTGAGTTAGGTCTATAGTTGTTAATAGATTGTTGTGAGCAGTCAACTCAGTTAATGCCGAATTATTACTTAAATCTATACTTGTTAATAGGTTATTTCGACAATTGAATTCTTCTAAAGCCACAAAACCTTCAATACCGGTTAGATCACTTATGTTTTTATTATGGACACTTAAAGTTGTAACTGTATTAATATTAGCAGTAGGCACATAATCATCTAAAGCACCAGAATCATAACCTAAGTTTATAAGGGCTTGTTCAAAATTATCGTCTGGAATGTAGGTTAATTGTATCGCGCTACAATCTTCACTAAAACTAGTTTGTGGGTCAATACTAGTCCAATTAGTTCCGCTGTATGCACTATCATCAACATTAATGCAGGTTAGATTAGGATTATCGGTGGCCACAAATTCCGTTATAATGGCATTATTATCATTTTTGATATTTAAACTTGATAATTGATTAATATTAACATAGAAAAAAGTTAATAGTTTATTTTGGCTAACATCCAATTCTGTTAATAGATTATTGTGCGCATATAAATCAGTTAACGCTGCATTCTTGCTTAGGTCTAAAGTTGTTAGTTCGTTGTATGCACAAATGAGTACCTTTAAACCAACAAAATCTTCTATCCCGGTTAAATCAGTAATATTTTTTACAGAAACGTCTAATGTAGTAACGGTATTGATATTTTCTGTTGGTACATAATCATCTAGAGAACCAGAATCGAAGCCTAAACGTATAAGAGCTTGTTCAAAATTATCGTCTGGAACGTAGGTTAATGACAACTCACTACAATCTTCACTAAAACTGGCTTGTGGATCTATATCTGTCCAATTGGTGGTGCTATATGTGGCATCGTCTACCTCAATGCAGCTTAGGTTTAGATTATCTGTGGCATAAAAAAATACAAAATTTGTATTGTTCCCATTTTTAACATCTAAGGCCGTTAATTGGTTGTTATAACACGCCAATTCGGATAAAGCTGTATTAAAAGAAACATCCAAGCTCGAAAGCTGATTTTCGTAAACAACAAGTGAAGTTAAAGCTGTATTCTGACTTACATCCAAACTTGTAAGTTGGTTTATACCACAATAAAATTCAATTAAATCGATATTATTACTTACATCGATGCTTGTTAATTGATTGTCATGAGCCCGAATATGGGTTAAGTCCTTATTTTGGATGATATTTAAACTGCGAATCATATTAGAAGAACAATATAAACGCGTTAAGGCTTTATTGTGACTTAAATCTAGACTTGTAAGTTGGTTTTGAGAACAAGTTAAACTTGTTAAAGCTGTAAAATCTTCAATACCTGTTAAGTCTGCAATGTTCTTCTCGCTTACATTCAAATGGGTTCTGTTTTTAATATTTTCGGTAAGTACATAATCATCCAAAGGTCCAGAATCATAACCGGCATCTATTAATGCCTGCTCAAAATTATCGTCTGGCACATAGGTACCACAATCTTCACTAAAACTCATTTGAGAATTAATTCCAGAACCCCAATTAGCTGTGCTGTATGCCACATTATCAACTTCAATACAAGTTAAATTGGTGTTATTAAAAGTCTTAAAATTGGTAAAATTCGCATTATTGCCATTTTTCACATTAAGGTAAGATAGATTGTTCCCTGCGCAATTTAATGCTGAAAGTATGTTGTTATTACTAAGGTCTAAGTCCATTATTTGATTACCACTACACTCTAAACTTGTAAGCGAATTGAAATCTTCGATACCTGTTAGATTCGTGATATTTTTATCAGTTAAATCTAAGGAGCTAATAAAATCGATGTACTCGGTTGGCACAGATCCATTAATAGGTGATTCATCATAGCCTAAATCTATTAAGGCTTGTTCGAAATTAGGATCTGGAATTAAAGTGGTTTGAGCGAAACAGACGCTGCTTATACATAGATATACTAAAAAAAATAATTTTGTTTTCATGATTAAAATTTTTGTAGAATGTTTTAACAAGATTGAAAACACCCCTAATTAATAGCATGATAAAGTTAGCCCCAACTTGAAGCTTTGAAGATTATTTTTAGTAAACGGCTTGTTTTTTTTAGTGAATGCGATTAAACAGAATTACGAGCCTTTTAGCTTGCTCATAACCAAATGCTTTTGCGAAGCACTTATAGGAATAGGTTCTGTTTTTAAAAAAAGCTTATTGCTCTCTATACTATCAATATGATTAATATTAACCCAATATGAGCGATGGGTTTGAACAAATATAGCATCATTTAATTGTTCTGACATATATTTTAAAGTGTGTGGCACCAAATAAGATCTTGTGGCTGTATATACATAACAATAATTATCAAACGCCTTTAAATACAAAATACTATTTTGATTAATTTTATGCGTACGACCGTCGGATTTTAGAATAAGAAAACCGGCATTTTGAATTTCGTAGTTATGCCATGCTAGATCAATATTGGTTCGTAAACCATTTTCAGTAAATGGTTTTACAATATAACCCAAAGGTTGGGTAGCCTTAACCCGCTGGATAGTTCCAAGATCGGTTTGTGAAGTAAGATATAAATACGGAATTTGTTGCTTATCAAGCTCAATCGCTAAATCTACCCCATCTTTTTCACCATCCAATTGTATATCAATAAGCACTAAATCGGGCTGAAGTATTGCAATATCTTTAAGTGCGGTAATTACATCCTCTGCGTCACCCACAACCGTATAGCCTTGCTTTAATAAGGCAGTTTCAATAGTAGCTGCAATTAACGGCTCATCTTCAACTATATATATATTTATAAATTTCAAAATGCGTCTATTAGATGGATGGATTCATCTCTAAATCTATTCAATATCTTTTAAAACTTAAGCGAAAAAGCAGCTTTTTTTAGCGTCTAGCTTAATCACACTAAAAATTAAGACATTAAATGAAATTTTTTAATATTTAAAATAACCACGGTGCCTTGGCCGTAATTAGAAGTATAACTTAAAGTTGCTTTTAATTTTTTTGATAGCGCCTTCATTAATGTAATACCGAAAGAAGTATTTTTTATTTCGCCTTCAAACCCTTTTCCATTATCCATAACTTTTAAAATAAGTTCGTCTTTTACTTTAGAAAAATGAATATTAAGTGTACTTGCATCCGTAACTTCTTTAAAAGCGTGCTTTAAAATATTTATAATAAGCTCGTTTAAAATAAGTCCCATAGGTGTGGTTGTTTCTACATCTAAAATTAGAGGCTCAATATCTAATTCGTAAGAAATGGATTTATTTTGAATTTGATGGCTATCAAAAATATCTTTAACTAAATCGGTAATATATTCTTTGGTGTCTATACCTACTATTTCTTCTTTATTATAAAGTTTTTGATGCACAAGTACCATAGATCTCACTCTGTTTTCTGCTTCTTTAATAGCTATTTTAGCCTCTTTATCTACCATATTTTCAGACTGCAAATAAAGTAAAGAAGATACAATCTGAAAACTATTTTTTACACGATGATGTACTTCCTTTAACAACGTATTTTTATCATCTAAGGTTAGTTCAAGAATCTTTTTTTGTTTGGCTAGTTTTATCGTTTGTTGGCGATTTTTATATCCAAAAAAACCTACCAATCCAGCAATAATTAAACCCGATAGAGCTAATAGAAGATATAGCTGATTTCGCTGTGCTATTTTTTCACCTTCAATTTTTAATAATTTTAATTCGGAATCTTTTTTTTCGGTTTCGTATTTGGTATTTAACTCTAACATCTTATTAACTCTATCTTTCCCCTTAATAGAATCTATGATAACTATATGAGCACTTTGATAGTTAAAAGCTTCTTTAAAGTTGTTTCTTTTTTGATTTAATTTCACCAAGTGGTCATAAACTCCTAGTAGAATGGGTTTCGAGTCAATTTCCTTGGCAATCGCAAGGCTCTTTACGAGATACTCTTCTGCTTTTTCATACTGCCCTAAACTTACATTGGTTTTTCCAACGGTATATAAGCTTATCGCCAACTCACGTTTGGAAGGCCTGCTCTCTCTAACATTCAAAACTTCTAAATAATAGGGTAAAGCCTTTTTAAATTCTCCTTTTTCAAAAAATAAATTTCCTAAATTTTCAGTAATATAAGTGATACCACTTAAATTATTACTCTCTTTTGCAACGTCTAAGGCTTTGGAATAATATTTTTCTGATTTATCATATTCTTTGCGTTCTCCATATGTGTTTCCGAGACTTGAATAATTCAAGGCAAGTCCTATTTTATCATCCAATTCTTTTTCTATCTCAATGGCTTCATTATAAACTTCAATTGCTTCATTAGTTTTCCCTACCTTTCTTAACAAGTTTCCGATCATTTGTAAATGCCCTGCTACGCTAGATTTATCTTTTTTTGATTGATATATTTTGAGCAATTGATAATTAGTAGCTAAACTCTCCGAATAATTACCCATATTACTTTGGATGGCTGAGATCTGAAACAGACCATTACAAATATTACTGCTATCTTTATTTTTTCTAGCATAGTCAACAAATTTCTCCAAATACCCTAAACCTTCTTTATGATGTCCTTCAAATCTATTAATGACTCCATAATAAAAATGAGTTAATGCAATACCTTTTTCAAAATTAGCTCCTTTGGCATATTCATGATAAGCATCATTATAAATACGCGCAGAATCTAACTTTATTCTTGTGCTAGCATAATTCCAAATAAGATTACCATAAACTTTTGATTTTAAAACAACTGAATCTGGGTTAATAGTAACCAACAATTCTTTTAAACTGTCATTTTTTCGAATATTTTGGCTATATCCAAGTTGAATTATTAAAGAAACAATAATTAATAAGATGGCGCTTTTTTTCATAAATGATGTACCAATTGTACTAATGAAGATATTGAAATAAAGATTAAGAAACCGTTGTGCATTATAATTTAAAAGAAAAAAAGCTATCCACATTAAAGATAACTAACAACTCATTTAAAACACTAAAAACAAACACTTTAAACGCAAATTACGAAAGAGTTTTGGAAGTATTGATAATAATATTAGAATAAATACTTTTAACTCAAAAAAAACATCAGTTTGATTCTAACCACTAAATTTAAGAGATTAAAGTGAGTTACCCTAAGTGTAATAATAACTTACTACAAGTTTATTAAGAAGGTTCTCTCAGAATTAAATTTTACTAGAATAGCGTAACATTTATATACATGACAGAGGGTGTTAAACTTCATAAAAAAAATAGCATGTTTTAAATTATAGAAGACTCTATTCCTTTCTCACAAAGATTTAGGTAACCAAATAAGAGAGTTTAATAGTTGGTTATCTCTTATTTGGTAACCTAAACCATAATGGAAAGTTACCTTTATATTTTAATTACTTTTTTAGTAATTTCTCCTTTATCTGTTTTAATTTTTAACAGATACATACCTGAATTAAACGTCGATAAATTAATTTGGGTGTCTTTTTTATTATCTAAAACTTGCTTTCCTAAAAGGTTAAACATCTTAATATTTTTAATTGCATATGTACTCGACAACAATAGCATACTAGATGTTGGATTGGGATATATAGAAATTGATTTTTCAAGCTCTAATTCTTTTACATGTAATGGAACAGAAGTCCTTTGGATAGTGAAGCTTTTATACCCATCGTTATTGGCAAGCGCCGAAGTTCTAAATACTCTAAGCTTGTAAGTTGTTCCGCTAGTTAAATTGCTAACACCTCCTTGACCTTCAAAACACCCCAACTCTACTCCATCGCAGGTACTATAAACCGCAAAATTATTCCAAGCTATACCACCATCTATAGTAATATCTCCATCACTAGGCATGGTAAATTCGTACCAAACATCGGCATAATCTTCCATGGTAGTTCCGGAGCAACCTACTTCGTTATTTCTATCGGCACCAGTAATACCAAAGTGCACTGTTGTGGCTGTATCTGTAATTGTAATGCTTTCTGCAGATGCACAATCATCATTATTAATTATTTCGTAGGCTCGAATAGAAAAGCCTGTATAAGCATTATTCACATTAGATAATGTTCTGTAAATTCTTAATTTATAATCTGTGCCTGTGGTTAAACCCGAAATAAGTTCGTTTGCACTACCGCATTGCAATTGTTGACCACCACAAGCATCATACAATGCAATGTTGTTCCAGCCTATTGCAGCATCTACAAAAATATTACCATTTACAGGCATGGTAAAATCGTACCAAAGATCTACATAATCTACTAAGGCTGTTCCCTCGCAACCCTCTTCAGTATTAATTGATGCTCCACCAATAATAAACTCAACCTCCGTTTCGTCAGTGGATACAGCAATGTTTTTAGAGGTATTGCATTCATCATTTATCGCCTCCTCAAATGCTTTTATAGTAAAATCTAAATAACTATTATTTACATCTGAAACTGGTCTAAAAATTCGTAATTTATAATTAGTACCTCCCGATAATTCAGTAAAAAACTTACTACCGCTTCCGCATTCAATTTGTCCTCCACCGCAAGCATCGTAAAGCGCAATATCGTTCCAGCCTATTTTGGCATCTACAAAAACATTACCGTTAAATGGCATATTAAAATCGTACCAAATATCTACGTAATCTGCTGCCGAAGTTCCATCGCACCCAACATTATTTATTATTGTCGATCCGCTGATTTCAAAATCTACCGTTGAAACCGCTTCGGAAACCGTAATGTTTTGAGAAGCACTACAACTATCATTTAAAGCATTTTCAAAAGCCTTTATGGTAAAATTTAAATAGCTATTATTGGCCTCTGAAACGGCCCTAAAAACCCGTAATTTATAATTTGAACCTGCGGATAATCCAGTAAAAAAATTACTAGAACTTCCGCACGCAATTTGCACGCCACCACAGGCATCATAAAGTGCTACATTGTTCCAAATTATTTTGGCATCTACAAAAATATTTCCGCTAAACGGCATTGTAAAATCATACCAAACGTCTACATAATCTTCTGCTGCAGTGCCATTACACCCTATGCTATTTGTTATACTTGATCCAGCAATTTCAAAATTTACTGTAGATGTAGTTGTTGAAATAGAAATATTCTCCGAAGTATTACAATCGTCGTTTGTAGCCGCAGCAATTGCGCGTATACCAAAACTTTGATAACCCGTATTTGCCGCAGTTGCAGATTTTCGGTAAATACGCAGAAAATAAGTATTTCCGGATGACAACGCGGTAAATAGCCCTTTTCCGTTTTCGCAATTAATGGCCGCAGTACCACAAGATGTGTAAAGCGCAAAATAATTCCAACCTAAACCCCCATCAACAAACACGTTTCCATCAACTGGCATTGTAAATTGATACCACACATCGGCATAATCATCTGTAACGGTGCAAATGGTTTCATTATTTATAACAGCATTATTAATATCGAAAGTAAAATTGGAAATGGTATTAGAAACGGTTATTAATTCGGCGTTAGCGCAATCTTCATTTGCAGGTTGAGCAAATGTTATTTGAGTCATTAATACGACAATAAGAAAAAGTATAGTTTTTTTCATAATAAATAATTTTAAAGTTTAAAATCTACATTAAACACATCTCTTACCTCTTTAATTATTTTAAAGACATGGTAACTTAAAAATAAAAATAATTCTCCACCAACCATAGCAAATGGATTAATATATATAAAAAGCCAAGACATAAATTGAGCAAGAATTAAGCTTGAGTTAAAAAACAGAAGGGTGAGGATTAATGTTGAAGTTTTCATTGGACTAATTTTTTGAAGTGAATTGGTTAAAAGTGATTCTAAACCTAATTCACGTTTAGAACCACTTTAATCCCAACAATAATTGATTAATAGCAATCCAAAACTAAATAAAAGAAACGAATGTAATAGGTGTTATTTTGTCGTAATCAGGTAGTATTTCACGCATGTTCCATATTTTTGCAAACATTGGCACTATTTAGTCACATACCCTAAAAAGAAATGGAAGACCATTAATTTCTCATTTCCGATGGACTTTTCCTGAATTCTTCCTTAAAGGCTTTTCCAAACCAATTAGGATTACTGAATCCTGTAGCATATGCAATTTCTGAAACCGTTAAATTTGTAGATTCTAAAAGTTCCATGGCCTTTTCTAATCGTACAGAACGGATAAAAATAGCTGTACTTTTATTGGTTATAGCTTTAAGTTTTCTGTAAAGTTGCGATTCACTCATGTTTAATGCTTCCGAAAGCTTAGCAGCATTATAATCTGAATCTTCAATATGGTTATAAATATGATACACAACCCCTTCTAAAAATTCAATATTTTTGTCTTTCTTTAATTGAGGTTTATCAAAAGCAATTATCTTTTTTATCGCATATGCATCTTGCAGCTGTTTTCGCTTAGTAATGAGCATTTCAATACGTAGTAATAATTCTTCTTTTTGAAACGGTTTTGTAAGATAAACATCGGCTCCACTTTTTATTCCTGTAAGCTTATCTTCTTGTAACGCTTTTGCTGTAAGCATTATAACTGGAATATGATTGGTTGTTTTTATGGTTTGCAATTGCTCGGTTAACTCATAACCGTTCATTTTGGGCATCATTACATCTGTAATTACAATATCTGGAATGTTTTTTTCTGCCAATTTAAATCCTTCATAACCATTAATAGCAAATAGTAAGCTGTATTTACTTTCCAAAATAGATGCTATATAATTGGCTATTTCCGGGTTATCTTCCACAATAAGTATACTATTAAAATCGCGAGATAAATGTTTAGTTTGTATGTTATTCTGATATACTCTTTCTGGATTAATAGCACCTGAATTAAACTCGGCAGTCGTTACTAAAGCTTCATGAATTATTGGAATACGAATAGTAAAGGTTGTACTAATACTTTCCTCTGAATTTACGGAAATGCTCCCATTCATAAGGTTTACTAATTCTTTTGTTAACGCTAGTCCAATTCCAGTACCAGAAATTTTACCAGTTATTTTAGATGACCTATAAAAACGGTCGAAAACAAATAAAATTTCATCTTTTGGTATTCCAATACCTTGGTCTGTTATCTTTATAATAGCATGCTCGTCAATAGCATCTAACATAACAGTAACCGTAGTATTTGGTTTGGAAAACTTAATAGCATTAGTTATTAGATTACTTATTATTTGACGCATTTTTTCAACATCAAAATCCATTATAATAGAATCTTTAGATGAGAAAAAATTTAAAGCAACCTGATTTGACTCTGCTAAACTTGAAAAACTGGTAATAATATAGCTTGTAAAGGCTACTAAATTCGTACTGCTATTATTAAGTTTAAGTTTGCCTTGTTCTAATTTAGCTAAATCCAGCATTTCGTTAACTAAATGCAGCAAATTGTTACTACTTCGCTCTATAGATTTAATAGGTTTGCTTACTGTACTATCATTTATAAATTTCTCTTTTAAGCTACTTACATAACCTAAAATAATGGTTAATGGTGTTCTAAATTCGTGGGTAATATTAGTAATGAACTGCGATTTTAAAGCATCTAATTCTTTTAATCGTTTGGCTTCCTGCCCTGCTAATTGGTGCTTTAAATTTAGCTTGTAAACGAAAAATATCAAGGATAAAAACCCCGTTAAATAAACAAAATAAGCAACATTGCTTTTGTACCAAGGTGGTGTAACTTTTATATTTAGCTGTAAAGGTGCTCCTGTCCAAATTTTATTTCGAGATTGACCTTGAATTTTTAAATTGTGATTACCTTTTGGTAAATCTAGAATTTGTATTTCTCTTAAATCCCCCAAATTATTCCATGCGCCATCATTTAAAGAATACAAAAACTGATTACTGTTTGTAGGGCGTAAATCTAGATCTGAAAACGCAATATAACACGGGAAATCATTAAAATTCAATGTTATTTTTTCGGTTTTACTAAAACTTTGTTGCAGGACTTTTGGGTTTGTTAATGGATAGACCTCTGCATCTTTAATTTTTAATGAAGTAAAAGATAAGGTGCCAGACCTATCTAGTTGCGAAACCTGTTTAGGGTTAAATTCGTTAAACCCGTTAACCCCACCAAAATACAGAAGGTTATTTGCCTTATCATTAAAATGCGCACCAAGATTAAATTCTGAGCTTTGCAAACCATCTTTGGTAGTAAAATGCTCAAATTTTTCGGTGGCTTTATCAAATTTAAATAAGCCTTCATTGGTTGCTAACCACAAATAATTATCGGCATCTTCTAAGATACTGTATACATAATCATTACTTAAACCTTCTGCTGCTCCATAGTGTTTAAAGACTTCATTAGCCTTATCAAACCTATGCAAACCACCTTGTGTTGCCACCCAAATAACACCTTGCTTATCAATATGCGTATGTAAAGTGGTATTGTTTTTTAAACCGTTAGGATTGTTTTTTTCGTGCCTATAAACCTTAAAAACTGGGTGTTGGTAATCATCATCTGTAAAGGATAGTTTATTAAGTCCATCCTCAGAGGTAATCCAATAATTACGTTCCTTATCTTGCTCAATACTAAACACATTATAAGAGCTAATTGAGTTTTCGCTATTATCATGTTTGTACAATTCAAAACTGTATTTTTTTTCCTTTAGATTGCCTGTAAAACGATTTAACCCTCCGCCATAAGTTGTAACCCACATAGTATTATTATGGTCTTTAAAAACACTTCTAGTTTTATTATTACTTAAGGAAAAAGGATCATTTTCATTAAAATACATCGATATTATTTCAGGTTTATCTGGATTAAAATCATCTAAATTTAAAACCGAAACCCCTTTGGTTGTAGCTAACCATAAATTATTTTCTCCATCAACGGTCATGCCGCGTATAACATTGTAAGCTAATTTCTCATTGGTGTTTTCTTTAGTAATTAAGAATATGTTTTCATGCTTATCAATACAATGCAATCCATTTCTAGTTCCAATAAATGTGTAATTATTGGTTTTAAGAATAGAAAATACATAGTTGTTATTTAAAGCCAATGCAGATTTAGTGTTAACGGTTTTAAAAACTTCTGGTTTTAAAGACAGAACATCTAAATTATTAGTGCCAACCCAAAGTAAATCTTTATATAGCAGAATATCGTAAACTCTATTAGACGTTATACTATTATCATACTCTCTATCTCCTTTAAAACTGTTTATGTTATTGAATGTAAATGAAGATTCATCAAAACTCTCACAGATAAAGAGGCCATTATCTGTACCAATATAGAAAACATTGTCATGTATTTTTATCGATTCAATAAACAATTCTTTGTTAAACAGATTGTTATTCCCCTGAAGATTAACAGCGTTTGTTTTTCTTGTTTGAACGTTATAAACAAATAACCCCAAAGATGTTCCTAAAAAAATGTTGTTTTTAAAAATTGCAATTTCCTCAATACTACTTTTAGGAATAGAAACATTAAGTTTCTCTACAACTAATGTATCCAACACTTTACTCGTATAAAGCTCACCTACTTTGGTGCCCAAATACATTTTGGAATCTTGAATAGTAACGTTAGTAATATCGTAATTACTTAAACTAACCTTATCGGCAAAATAGATGTCATTTTTTTTCTTGAATTTAATAAATCCTTGATTTGATAAAGTCGCATAAATATTGCCGTCCTTATCATGAGCTAGTGCAGTAAAATTCCCAGAATTGAATTTTGTATTTACAAAAGAATCCGTTTTAGGATTATAATAACAAACACCATTGTTGGCTGTAGCAATCCAAATGGTTCCATCTATGTTTTCAATTAATTTGTTAATGAAATTCCCAGAAATGGATAAAGAATCATTTAAACGATGTTTATAAATTTTAAACGTGTTGCCATCAAACCTGTTTAAACCATCTTGAGTACCAATCCATAAAAAGCCATTTGAGTCATTAATAATACTTATTATTGATTGTTGAGAAAGACCATCTTTTAGTCCATAATGATAAAACGTTCTATGCTGACTGTGGCTAGAACAGACAAAAAAAAGAAAAAAGAAAAATAATTTATATTTCATTAAATTGATTTGTCTAAATATCAGGTATTTGACTCATTTTTTCTTTAAAAATAGTGATAATTTTCAATTACAAAATCGAATTACGCATAAAGCCATAATTTAGCGCTATGTTAATCTTACCTTAAATATTGGTTTAACAGCTAAGTACTTGATAGTTTTGTTTAAATTTTCGCTATGACACGTTGGATAATATTCATTCTTATATATGTTATTTTGGCTTTTTACGGTTTTCAAGCCATAAAAACAGTCACTAAAAACACCTACATTCATTATTTATATATTGCTTTAACATTACTTGTTGCGGCCAATTTTATAATCCAGTTTACCATTTACTCAGAGGGTCGTGTATTAAACCCTGCCAAAAGTTATGCCTTTGGTTTTCTACTGGCATTTATATCCTTTAACTTAGTTTTGGTTCCTATTTTATTGGGCGAAGATATTATTAGAGGTATTTTAGGTATTTATGATAAAATAGTTACTAAAAACGAAAACTTCTATCTCCCATCACGCCGAAAATTTATAAGTCAAGTAGCGCTTGGTCTAGCTGCCATACCATTTACATCGTTACTTTACGGTATGTATCGTGGCAAATACCGCTTTAGAGTTTTAAATTACACCTTACATTTTGAAGACTTACCAGACGCTTTCGATGGTTATAAAATAACGCAAATTAGCGATATCCACTCCGGCAGTTTCGATAATAAAGAAAAAATAGAATACGGCGTAAACCTTATTAACGAGCAACAATCAGACATTATCTTTTTTACCGGCGATATGGTAAATAATAAAGCCTCCGAAATGCATAATTGGAAATCCCTTTTCGGCACCCTAAAGGCAAACGATGGTGTGTTTTCAGTATTAGGAAATCATGATTATGGCGATTATGTAGATTGGCCAACAACCGAAGCCAAAAACAAAAACCTTAACGATTTAAAGCAAATCCAAAAGGAAATGGGCTTTAATTTACTTTTAAACGAAAGCCGATTTATTGAAAAAAACGGACAACGTATTGCCATTGTTGGTGTAGAAAATTGGGGTAAAGGCGGCTTTAAAAAAGCCGGAGATTTAAAAAAGGCAGCCCAAAACATTCATGCCAACGATTTTAAAGTACTACTAAGCCATGACCCATCACACTGGGAAGAAGAAGTTATAAAAGACGATTACCACTACCATTTAACCCTAAGCGGACACACACACGGTATGCAATTTGGCATAGAAATACCAGGCTGGATTAAGTGGAGCCCTGTAAAATGGCGTTACAAATATTGGGCAGGCATTTATAAAGAAATGGGGCAATACATTAATGTAAACCGAGGCTTTGGCTATTTAGGATATCCAGGGCGCGTTGGTATATGGCCAGAAGTAACGGTAATAGAACTTAAAAAAGGCACAGCAAATTCATAATACAAAGGCTTGTATTTATAAAGAAATTGCTTATTTTTATAATTAAACAAAGCTAAATAAGCAATATCACACCGCTTAAATAGGTAATACTAAAAAATTACGTAGGTTTGTATTAAGCACACTCGATTAATAAAAAACATAGTATGTCAAAATTTGGGGAACTTATAGATGTCGAAATTCCAGTATTACTAGATTTCTATACAGAAAATAACGAACAAACAGAGGCTATGCATCTCGTACTAAGAGATGTTGCAGCTGCACTTGGCGATAAAGCTAAAGTTATAAAAATTGATGTCGATAAAAATCAAGAACTTGCCGAAGCCTTACGTGTCAAGTCTTCACCCACACTTATAATTTATAAAGACGGCCAAATGAAATGGCGCCAAAGTGGCGATCAAGATGCCAATACGCTTATAAATTTACTTCAAGATTTTAAATAACACTTAAAAAAGTAGTATCCGCATATTTTGGGCGTTACCCATAAAGGGTAGGGCTTTCTGCTATATCTTTTTTTGCCATTTACGGCAGCAAAAAAAGGATGCCGCTGCAATCCCTAACGCAAATCCAGAACACAAATAAGTCGGTAACAAAATAATAAGCACACACGTCTGTACGCTCTGTAAAAAAGACAACTTAAAAGATAGAGGTATTCAAAGTCTCGAAACGATATCCTTTTTCGCTAAAGCAAGCCAATACTTTAGGTAAAGCGTATTGCATATTTTTACTAGCCTTTACACTATCATGAAAAACAATAACGCTACCCGCAGTGGTTTTACTAAGCACATTCTGTAAACAAGCTTCTGGAGCAATGGTCTTATCCCAATCAAAAGACAACACATCCCACATAATTATACTATACCCTAAAGCCATGAGTTTTTTACCCTGTTTGGGTGTTATTTGTCCGTAGGGCGGTCTAAAAAGGTTAACGGTATTGGCTTCTAAAATCTGAGAGTTAATAGCTTCCTGCGCTTTATATACATTATCTAAATAGTCTATAGATTTTGTTTTCCAACCTTTAACATGGCTGTGCGTATGGTTGCCAATAGCGTGCCCATCAATCAGAATATTTTTAAAAATATCAGGATGCTTTGCAACGTTGTTACCAATACAAAAAAAGGTAGCCTTAGCGTTGTATTGCTTTAAAACCTTTAAGGTCCAATTAGTAATCTCTGGCGTTGGTCCATCATCAAAAGTTAAATAAATAACCTTTTGGTTAGTAGGCACTTCCCAAATATACTTCGAGAATAGCTTTTTAACTACAACAGGTGTTTTTACTGGTGTTAAGCCCACGCTTAAATAAAGTTAATTAATTTAAGCTATCGCTTTCTACTGGTAAAACGCCCTCCAAAGGAATATCAACATCAGTCCTAATGCTATCTTCAGGTTCTTCTTCGCCATAAAAATGATTAAAAGACCTTAAATAATTATTAAAAACATCGCCTTCGGTTTCAGCAAATTCAATATCATATCTAATTAACACATCAACCAAGCCTTTATAACGCTGTATATCGGTATAAATTTCCTCAAATAAACGTTCCTGTTTATCCACTTTCAAACTGCTGTAATACGATAAGTTTTCTTGGTATTTATTAGCCACTTCTTTAAACAAACGTTGTGCCTTTTCTTTATTACCAACTTCATAATACGCTCCAATAAAAGGTTCTAAAAGCGTGTAATAACCAAAGTATTCTACAGGCATGTTTTCCATGGCTATATCTGCTATTTCTTCAGCTTTATCTAATTTTTTCTCGTTAATTAATTGTTCTGATAAACGGGCTAAGTTCCCTCTATAAGTAATAGAGTTTTTACGCGTTTCAACATCGTGATAAATATCTGGACTACCGCTATTACCCCAATCCCAATTCTTAACTTTCTCGTACATTAAATCGCTATCTACACGACCCATATCAAACGGGTTTGCTCTATCTACAGGCGTTTTTATAGGTACTAACTTGTAGCACATACCATCTAGTTGTAAGTAATCTTTCATCCAAATATAATCGTCGTCTCCAAAACTACCACCAGTAAAATAAATAGGGCGTTTCCAATCGTTATTAGCAACAATATCTAGCATTAACAAACGGTTTTTATAAAGTGCACCACCAGAAACTTTAATATTAATTTCAGATACAATTTTATCGGCATCTTCGGGTTTTACTATTCCAGACTTTAAAGCGTTTTCTTTATTTACAGGAATACGCAAATAAGGCGTTGGTAAATATGTAGCGTTGGCATCTTGCTCTCTTACATTCGCTAAATCGACACCACGCTGCTGTAATACATACTTGTATTTAGTTTTTGGGTTATCGCTACCAACAAAATCTAAAAACTGCTTAACATTTAAGGTATCATTAATAACTTGCTGAATAATGATATAATCATTAGTACCGTACTTATATAAATCATGGGTTAGCTGAGAAGGTATAGGGTCGCTCTCGTAAGCCTTACGCTTCATTTGGTCTATGTACCAGTCGGTTTGAAATAAACTGGTATTAACCACACGCACATCGGTTCTATAACCTTCAATTTCTTGAGCATACCACAGTGCGAAAGTATCGTTATCTCCAATGGTAAATAGTATTCCGTTCTCTTCACAAGAATCTAAATACATTTTAGCCATAGCTCTTGCAGTGTATTTATCAGATCTGTCATGGTCGTCCCAGTTATTTGCTGCTAATATTCCAGGAACAAGTATTAAACAAACCACTGTAATTATTGGCGCTGCTAGTTTTTTAGGCACATATTTTTTAAGACTTTCATAAATTGCGTAAACCCCAAAACCTATCCAAAGTGCAAATACATAAAACGATCCTACTACCGAGTAGTCACGCTCTCTAGGTTCAAAAGGTCGCACGTTGGTATATACCTGAATAGCAATTCCGGTAAACAGGAAAAACACAAGCATAACCCAAAATATTTTTTTGTCTCTATTAAATAAAAAGAAGAACCCAATAAGCCCTAAAATTAAAGGCAATAAGTAATAGGTATTTCTAGCTTTATTATTTTTAACATCGCTAGGTAAATTATCTTGAGACATGCCTAAATGCCATTCGTCAATAGGTTTTATGCCCGAAATCCAGTTTCCGTGGTTATCGTAGCGCCCTTGAATATCATCTTGTCTTCCAGAGAAATTCCACATAAAATAACGCCAGTACATATAACCCAATTGATATTCAAAAAGGTAAGCAATATTACTCGCTAACGATGGTTTTTCAATATCAATATATTCTTTAAACTGCTTTAAAAAATTATTATAATCTTCATAATCAATAGCACCTTGGGCTACATCATTTCTAAATTTTGCAACAGCCGAACGCAGCTCGTTTTCCATTTGGTATTCTGGCTTTAAATTAAAATCTAAAAACCCAGAAAACATCATGTAATTTTCGGCATGCTCAGAACTCCACATACGTGGTAAAATAGAGGCATGTTTGGAGTTGTAATTCTGCTTTGCGTTTTTCCAATTATTTACAACAACGTATTTTCCTTTTTCTTCGTCTTTTTCATATTTAGGTTTATCATCCACATACGGATTGTTTTCATCTAAATAAGCATATTGATCGGTAAACTGAGGTCCATAAAACAGGTGTGTTTCTGGATACTGCTCTAAATTATAATAGGCTAACAACTCTCTGGCACTAGATGGATTGTTCTCGTTAATTACCACATTAGCATTAGCACGAATAGGCAACATTAACCACGTAGAAAACCCAATAATAACAAAGGTTAAACAAAGCACTCCTGTATTTAAGTGCACATAATTTTTTTGACGTGTATATTTTAAAGCATAAAAAATAATAGCCACCAAAGCAATTCCGGCAATAATAGAGCCCGAATTAAAAGGCAAACCAATGGTGTTTACAAAAAACACTTCCATGGCACTAAATATCCTAAGAATATTAGGCGCTAATAATTTAAATACAAACAGTAAAACACCCACCGAAGCGACGTTTGCAATTATAAAATTCTGAATGGTTATGGTTTTATAATTTTTAAAGTAATAGATAAGTCCAATTGCTGGAATAGTTAATAATCCCATAAAGTGCACCCCGAAAGAAAGTCCGATAACAAAGGCAATTAAAATAAGCCAGCGGTTACCACGAGGTTTATCCATGTCTTGCTCCCAACGCAAACCTAACCAGAATAAAACCGACATAATTAATGTGGCCATGGCATAAACTTCGGTTTCGGCAGCATTAAACCAAAACGAATCTGTAAAAGCAAAAGCTAAACTACCTACCAATCCGCTACCTAAAATAGCCATAGATTTACCTTGAGACATTTCATTTTTACCCGCAACCAAATGTTTAAGCAGCAAGGTAATAGTCCAAAACATAAAAAGAATAGTAAAAGCACTAGCAATGGCGCTCATCATATTCATCATAAAACCAACTTGCGAAGGCTCTAAAGCAAACATAGAGAAAAACGCTCCAAGCATTTGAAATAACGGTGCTCCAGGTGGATGACCAACCTGTAATTTTGCCGAGGTTAATATATATTCGCCAGCATCCCAAAAACTTACAGTAGGTTCAACGGTTAAACTGTAAGTTATAAGCGCTATTAAAAAAGAAACCCAACCTAAAATGGTATTCCATTTTTTATAGTTTGCATCTGCCATTTGTATGTGTTTTTATTTGCTTTGGCGAATTTAACAATAAATATGAAATGAGCGCTAACTATTTAGTTTGTCTTAACATATAAGCCCGATACTCAAAGCTTTTAAAAAAAAATTAAATTTTGATAAATATTTTTAAGAAAAAACTTGTGCAAAGATTTTTTTATATTAAATTTGCACCCTCATTACACGAATGGCCTATGGTGTAACTGGCAACACGTTGGTTTTTGGTACCAAAGAGTCTAGGTTCGAGCCCTAGTAGGCCAACATTAATTTAAAACCCTTACTGTTAAAGTAAGGGTTTTTTATTTTAAAAGGAATTATCTAAATATTCGTCGCTTTTATCAATATTAATTTCTGCCCACAAAGGCAAATGGTCGCTTACTTGAAAGGTGTTCCAAGGGGAATTCAAATAAAAATCTGTAAGCTCTTCGGTTTTTAAAGCCACTAAGTTTTTGGTATAGGTTTGTGTCTCTTTAGCCTTTTCTAATTGACGTTCTATTGTTTTACGTCGTGTTTTAGAGATAGTGTCCAAGGCCAACTCCGCCTCAATACCTTCAATTTTAATTTTCAACTTTTCAATATCGTCTTTAAAAGCGGCTTTATTTCGTGTAATATAATTTACAATATCTGTTTTAAACAACGGAAACTGATCTTCGGTATAGATATAATTAAAGAAATTAAATATTCTATCGGTATTATTATGATCTTTTCCTGTTGATCGGTTTGAATCTTTCCAATCAAAATCTAAATTAGATGTTTTGTAGTATGAAATTTGATCGTAAAATTTGGTACGATCCTTATTTGAGCCTTTTCTGTTTTTTATAGTCTCGAAACCATACTTAGCAAGCGCATCATAGGTTACATTATTTTCGTTTACAATATTAAAATCGCCAACAATAAAGTAGTTATAAGGATTAAACCATTTTGTACTAGGATCTTTTTTAGTGCCTTCTTTTTCGGCATTTTCACTAATTAACTTAGCTACTTTATCAATTTCCTCAACGCGTCTTTTAAAATGATTTGATTTCTCGCTGTCCTTACCATAATAAATATGTACTGTAGTCACCTTAAACTTAAACCAACCCGCCTGAAAAGAACATTTAAACGGCGTTCTAGCAAATTGCCGCTCAATAACGCCATCATTATTTCTAATTAACATATTTTGCGGCAGTACCAATTCGCCTGCTACACCATTAAATTTAACGGTACGTTTATCATAAATAAATCCTAGCCTCTCGTTGTTTCCTCCACTTTTCCAAGCCGCAACATCGGTAAGAATATATTCATACTCATCACCAAGCATACCCATAACTTTTTGTAATGGCGCCAAATCATCATTAATTTCTTGAATTGCCAATACATCAAACCTGGATATAATTTCGGCTATATAAACAAAATCATCTTCCTTTCTAGGCCCGAATTTTTTGCTATTACAATCGAACTCTCTAATATTCCAAGAGCCAAAAATTAAGGTTTCGTTTAATCGGCGTTCGGGAATTTTAGAGTCTAAACCCCGACGCAGCTCTTTTAAAAGTAAGACACAACGTGGAATGTATTCCTTTTTTTTAAAATATTTAATTCTGTAATATTCCATTTTAATTGCTTTAAATTAGAAAACAATCAATCAATTTTTGGGGAGAAACGCTGATTATAAAGATAAGCTTTTTGTCTGAAACCGGACAATACACACTTAAAGTCTAGCGCTTTACAACATTAAAATAAAATATAAAACCGAAATCTATTTTTCAAATATCGCTATATTTAGCAAAATCTTTGTCTTTTTTAAACAAATTAGAACTGTTTGGAGCTTCGGTTTCATAAACAACCTCTTCGCTACCATCGGTATATAACGCAGAAAGTACAAGCGTGTTCCTGCGACCAGTATAAGTAGTAATATCGAAAATATTCTTTTTTATTAATTCATTTTTTCTTTCTTCAGTAAACACATTATATCGCGTTACACTAGTACCATTTATAGAGGCTACAACGCGGTAAAACTTAAGCGTTTTTTCTTCAACTTCTGCCACAGCTTCAGTAGGCTCAATACTTCTTTTTAAATAATCGTTAACTACTTTTAACTTTAACACTATTATGTCGCCATTTGTATATACCATAGTTGTATACATTCCTGGTTCTACTTGATTTAAATCGACTGAAATGGCATTGGAATGATTCTCGAATGTTGTGCGCTCGAAAGTCGCTTTATTATAAAGAAACACTTTAGTTATAATATGCTTTGGGTGCGAAATGTTTAAATTATTATTCACAACGGCTTGCTCCAAATGAAAATCACTTCCAATATTAGGAAACAATTTACTTTGCCCTTTTATGGTTAAAGTGCTAAGAAGAATAACAATTAATACCTTTTTCATAACATAAAAATTTAAGATAAAATTCTTTTTAACGTTAAGGCCTTTAATGAGAATGCCGTAGGTTCGCTTTTAATGAAACAGTTTTTATAATTAGAACTTCGTTTTAAAGCTATAATTAACTAAAAATCATGTTGTTTTGTTAGTTATTTTAAAATTGGGGTAACACACGATAAAAACTATATTTAATCTATCACAACAAAAACATCAGAATTAGATGCGCTTACTTGTAATAAATATACCTCAAATATAAATATTATCCGTTTTAGAAGAAAATGCCAAGTGTGTTTAAAATTTATTTTTAGATAAAAGGCTATTATTCAAGATTAAAAGACCTAAAGATCCATAGCTTTTATACTTTCTATCCTATTTCTTTCAAGAAAAGCATCAATAGTTTCGAAATGCTCAATTACACGTTGGTCTTTAAATTCAAATACTTTATTGGATAGGCCTTGTAGAAAATCTCGATCGTGAGATACCAAAACCAAGGTGCCATCAAAATCTGTTAAGGCTTCTTTTAATACATCTTTAGATTTTAAATCTAAATGGTTAGTAGGCTCATCTAAAATAAGTAAGTTAACGGGTTCTAGTAATAACTTCACCATTGCTAATCTGGTTTTTTCTCCTCCCGAAAGTACACTTACTTTTTTATCGATAGCATCGCCTTTAAACATAAAGCGACCTAAAATGTTTTTTAATTGTTTTCTAACATCACCTTGCGCAATTTCATCAACCGTTTGAAAAACAGTTAAACTTTCATCCAATAACGCGGCTTGGTTTTGTGCAAAATAACCAACCTTAACATTATGCCCTAAAGCACATTCGCCTTCTACTTCTATTTCGTTTAAAATAGCTTTAATCATCGTAGATTTCCCTTCGCCATTTCTTCCAACAAAACAAACTTTTTCACCTCTAGAAATAGACATACTAGCATCTTTAAATACCACATTATTATCGTAAGACTTAGATATTTCCTTTACAATAATTGGGTAATCGCCAGAACGTTGCGTTTTAGGGAATCGTAATTTTAAAGCAGACGTATCTATATCATCAATTTCAATAATTTCCAATTTTTCGAGCATACGCTCTCGTGAGTTTACTTGGTTGGTTTTAGAAAAGGTTCCTTTAAAGCGATCTATAAAGGCTTGATTGTCGGCAATAAACTTCTTTTGTTCTTCGAAAGCCTTAATTTGATGTGCGCGACGCTCTTCTCGCAATTGTAAGTAATGCGAATAATTTGCCTTGTAATCATAAATCTTACCCATAGTAACCTCGATAGTCCTATTAGTAATATTATCAATAAACGCTCTATCATGCGAAATAACCACTACAGCATTCGCTTTATTAAGTAAAAAATCTTCTAACCAAATAACCGATTCTATATCTATATGGTTTGTAGGCTCATCTAATAATATTAAATCTGGCTTTTGAAGCAAAATTTTAACCAACTCGATACGCATACGCCAACCACCACTAAACTCGTTAGTTTGTCTAATAAAATCTTCTTGCTTAAACCCTAAGCCTTTTAACGCCTTTTCTACTTCGGCATCGTAGTTTACATCTTCAAGTGCATAATATTTTTCTCCTAAATCTGAAACACGCTCAATAATTTTCATGTATTCATCAGACTCATAATCAGTTCGTGTTTCTAACTGCTTATTCAAATCTTCCATTTCGTCGCGCAAAGTAAACACATGACTAAAAGCCTTTGAAGCTTCATCAAAAACAGTGGTATCATCTTCTGTTAATAAATGCTGTGGTAAATAAGCAATTACGGCATCTTTAGGGCACCTAACATTACCACGAGTTGCATTTTGCACACCTGCAATAATTTTCATCATGGTAGATTTTCCAGCTCCATTTTTCCCCATGAGGGCTATTTTATCATTTTCATTAATAGTAAACGACACATCGCTAAACAAGGTGTGCCCACTAAACTCTACTGCTAAATTATCTACTGAAATCATATTATATGTATAAGAAAGCGCAAAACTAACAAAACAGAATCATTAGAAAACATAATAATTTCAAAAAATATATAATGCATTAGTAGGCCTTTGTAAACATAGCACTCCATCTTAAATATATAAAAGCCTACCACTATAAAACACTAAACAATAGAAGCTATAATTTTTCATTTTACAACTTTAAAGGGAACTAAAAATGCATAATAAAAATGCCGAGATAAATAAATTTACTCCGGTTTTTTTATTCATGTTTATAAAAGCCTGCTAAAACCTTAAATATCAATACTTTTAATTTTCCAAAAAGAATACAGCACACTATTTGGTAATCAAATATTTAATCGTAAATTTGCAAACTCTTTTTGAAAGAGGAATGTTTAATAATTAAAAAATCAATAGTGTGGACACATTAAGCTACAAAACGATTTCAGCAAACAAAGCTACTGTTAATAAAGAGTGGGTTTTAGTTGATGCTGAAGGTCAAGCGCTTGGTCGTTTAGCTTCTAAAGTTGCAAAACTAATTAGAGGAAAACACAAGCCAAATTTCACACCTCATGTTGATTGTGGAGATAACGTAATTGTTATTAACGCAGACAAAATCACATTATCTGGAAACAAATGGACTGACAAGTCATACATTCGTCACACCGGATACCCAGGAGGTCAAAAAAGTTTAACTGCTACAGAATTGTACGGAAAAGATCCTGCAAGAGTAGTAGAAAAAGCGGTTAAAGGTATGTTACCTAAAAACAAATTAGGAGCAGCTTTATTTCGCAATTTAACAGTTGTTGTTGGAACAGAGCATGCACATGCAGCTCAAAAGCCAAAAGCAATAAATCTAGAAGAATTTAAATAACATGGAAGTAATTCACAAAATTGGCCGTAGAAAAACGGCTGTTGCGCGCGCTTATGTTGCCCCAGGAAAAGGTAACATTACAATCAATAAAAAAGACTTAGCTAATTATTTTACTACTGCTACTTTACAGTACAAAGTAAAACAACCTTTAGTTTTGACTAACAATGACGCCAACTTTGATATTACAGTAAATGTATATGGAGGTGGTATTACTGGACAAGCTGAAGCTGTTCGTTTAGCAATTTCTCGTGCAATGTGCGAAGTTGATGCTGAAAACAGATTAACACTTAAGCCAGAAGGTTTATTAACAAGAGATCCAAGAATGGTTGAACGTAAGAAATTCGGTCAGAAGAAAGCTCGTAAGAAGTTTCAATTCTCAAAACGTTAATATCCTGGACTTGGTTCAGGATCTGTATTACAGATTTCTTTATCATTTTCAAACTATAAAAATAAATTAAAACAGTTATTGTTGTCCGAGTCTGAAAAGGCAGGATTTAGTTTAGCATCTAAATGGTTAAGGCGAATTATAAATGACCACTTAATCATTGCTATTCAACAGAACGTAAACTATTACAAAATGGCAGTAGAAGTAAAAGAATTACTTGAAGCAGGTGTACACTTTGGACACCTTACACGTAAGTGGGATCCTAATATGGCACCTTACGTTTATATGGAGCGTAACGGTATCCATATTATAAACCTTTACAAAACAGCGGCTAAAATTGAAGAAGCTGGAGCAGCACTTGCAAAAATCGCAGCTTCAGGACGTAAAATTTTATTCGTTGCAACAAAAAAACAAGCAAAAGATATTGTTGCTGAAAAAGCTGGCGAAATTAACATGCCTTACATCACAGAAAGATGGCCAGGTGGAATGTTAACTAACTTTGTTACTATTAGAAAAGCGGTTAAAAAAATGGCTTCTATTGATAGAATGAAGAAAGACGGTACATTCATGACATTATCTAAAAAAGAGCGTTTACAAGTTGATCGTTTAAGAGCTAAGTTAGAGAAAAACTTAGGTTCTATTACAGATATGACGCGTTTACCAGGTGCTTTATTTGTTGTAGATATTAAGCGTGAGCATATCGCGATTAAAGAAGCTCAAAAATTAAACATTCCTATTTTTGCAATGGTTGATACCAACTCTGACCCACGTCAAGTTGATTATGTAATTCCTGCAAATGACGATGCTTCTAAATCGATTGATAAAATCTTAACGCATGTAGCATCTGCAGTATCTGGTGGATTAGCAGAACGCAAAGCAGAAAAAGACGCTTCGGCATCAGCCAAAGAAGCTCCTAAAGCTAAAGCAGCTCCAGCTAAAAAAGCAGTAGCTGAAGAAGAAGAATAAATAACATTAATACAACAATAATTAAGTCGTTTAATTCTTTTCTTTATAGAAAATTATATTGAACGACTTTTTTAAATTATAACTACTATGAGTACTACAGTAAAAGTTACAGCCCAAGAGGTTAATAAATTAAGACAAGCAACTGGTGCAGGTATGATGGATTGCAAAAAAGCTTTAGTAGAAGCTGAAGGTAATTTTGATAAAGCCATTGAAGTGCTTCGTAAAAAAGGACAAAAAGTAGCTGAAAAAAGAGCCGATAGAGATTCATCTGAAGGTGCAGCTGTTTCTAAAATTAATGCAGACCAAACTGAAGGTGTTGCTATTGTTTTAGGATGTGAAACTGATTTTGTTGGTAAAAACGAAAACTTTTTAGCCCTAGCAAACCAATTAGCTGATATTGCTTTAAACACAAGCTCTAAAGAGGAGTTTTTAGCTGCCGATTTTGGAGGTATGACTGTTGCAGAAAAACTAGTTGAACAAACTGGTGTTGTTGGTGAAAAATTAGAAATCAATGCTTTTGAGAAATTAGAAGCTGCCTATGTTGGTACTTACGTTCACATTAACAAAATTGCTGCTTTAGTTGGATTAACTGCTAAAGTTGATAACGCTGAGGTTTTAGTTAAAGATGTAGCAATGCAAGTTGCTTCAATGGGTGCATCTTCATTATCTTATAAAGATTTTGATCCTGCATTCGTAGCATCGGAAACTGAAGCTAGAATTGCAGTTATTGAAAAAGATAATATTGAATTAGGACGTTTAGGTAAAACACTTAAAAATGTACCTTCTTATATTTCTATGGCTCAATTAACTCCCGAAGTTATTGCTGAAGCTGAAGAAGCTGCAAAAGCAGAATTAAAAGCTGAAGGTAAACCAGAACAAATCTGGGATAGAATTTTACCAGGAAAAATGGAGCGTTTTATTTCTGATAATACTACTTTAGATCAAGAGCAATGTCTTTTAGATCAAAAGTTTATTAAAGATGAAAAGAAAACTGTTGGAGATTACGTATCTTCTTATGGAGATGTTGAAATTTCAGGTTTCAAACGTGCTTCTGTAGGATAAACTATTCCGCGAAAACGCAATATTATAAAAATCAAAACCACTATTCTTTAATAAGAGTAGTGGTTTTTTTATTCCAAAAAAACGCGTTTTATATAAATTCAAAAAATAAAAAAAATGTGTAGCTTTGCCAAAGTTCTAAATCGAAATATAAATAACCGATGAAATATAACAGAATACTTCTAAAATTATCTGGCGAAGCTTTAATGGGAGAGCGCCAATACGGTATAGACCCAGATCGTTTGGCAGAATATGCTCAAGACATAAAAACCATTACCGATAAAGGCATTGAAGTTGCCATAGTTATTGGAGGTGGTAATATTTTTAGAGGTGTTGCTGGAGCAAGTAAAGGTATGGATCGTGTACAAGGCGACCATATGGGCATGCTAGCTACCGTTATTAATGGATTAGCATTACAAGGCGCGTTGGAAGATGCCGATATACCTACAAGGTTGCAAACGGCTATTAAAATTAACGAAGTTGCCGAACCATTTATTAGAAGAAAAGCCATGCGCCACCTAGAAAAAGGTCGTGTAGTTATTTTTGGAGGTGGAACAGGAAATCCTTATTTTACTACAGATTCTGCAGCCGTTTTAAGAGCCATAGAAATTGAAGCCGACGTTATTTTAAAAGGTACGCGTGTAGATGGTATTTATAATGCAGATCCTGAAAAGGATAATACCGCCGTAAAATTCAACTCTATTTCTTTTGATGATGTCTTAAGAAAAGGTTTAAAGGTTATGGATACCACAGCATTTACACTAAGTCAAGAAAACAAATTGCCTATTATTGTTTTTGATATGAATAAAAAAGGAAATTTACTTAAAGTAGTTTCTGGAGAAAATATAGGTACAGTTGTAAACGTATAGTTTTTGGCGTAATTTTTGAACCATTTTATATAATTTGAAAAAAGTTTAATACAATGAACGAAGAAATACAATTTATATTAGACAGTACTAAGGAGTCTATGGATAATGCCTTAGCGCATCTAAAAAAACAGTTTTTAAACATTAGAGCAGGTAAAGCAAGTCCTGCCATGTTAGGAAGTGTTATGGTTGATTATTATGGTTCTCAAACACCTCTTAGTCAAGTTGCCAATGTAAACACACCAGATGGTAGAACGATAACTGTACAACCTTGGGAAAAAAATATGCTTCAAGAAATTGAGCGTGGTATTGCTTATGCAAACCTTGGTTTTAACCCAATGAACAATGGCGAAACCATTATTATTAATGTACCACCATTAACTGAAGAGCGTCGTAGAGACCTAGCTAAACAAGCAAAATCTGAAGCTGAAGATGCTAAAGTAAGTATTAGAACTGCTAGAAAAGATGCTATGAATGATGTTAAGAAAAATGATGACGTATCGGAAGATTTAAAAAAGAACGCAGAAATAGATATACAACAAATAACAGATATCCACGTTAAAAAAGTCGATGAGCTTTTCGATGTTAAGGAAAAAGAAATAATGACTGTTTAATAAAAAACTTCATTTCAATTTTAAAGGCGGCATTAGGTCGCTTTTTTTTTATAAATTATTTAGCTTTTAGCGTTATAACCAATGTTTAAGTATTTTTCTATTTTCTTATTCTTGATAGGCACAACCTTAGTGCAAGCGCAATCTTTTATAGAAGAAACCGCAGAGCCAAAACAAGATTCTATTAAAAAGAGAAAGTTATTAAAAAGCCTTGGTAACGGTTATTTACCATCAAAATACTTTGATGCCGATTTAAGATATTTAATAAAATACAACCAATACGAAGGCGTAAGAACGGGGTTAGGTGTTGTTACGAACAATGCATTTTCTGAAAGATACAGATTAAACTCTTATGTGGTTTATGGTTTTAGAGACCATCGTTTTAAATATAGCTTAGGTGGTGGCATTAGACTTGCCGAACAAACAAATACCTGGCTAAATTTAGCCTACACAGACGACTTACAGGAAACAGGAAGCACAAAGTTTTTAACGGACAAACGCTTTTTTCAATTTTTCGAACCTCGCCTTTTAAACATCAGTCTATTCCATAAACATATTACAAAATCTATAGCCCTAGAGCACGAAATAAGTCATAAATGGCTTGCAGAAACAGAGTTAACTACAAGTAAAATAGATCCTACTTACGCCTATGGTTTCAATGTTAACGGCAATTCTTATGAAAATTTCGATGTTACTTCAGCTAAAATAGCATTACAATGGAGCCCTTTTAACACCTTAAAAACTTCAGAAAATAAAAAACAGATTACCCACGAAGGCTATCCAAAATTCTCTTTTCAATACACCAAAAGTTTAAAAAATGTTTTGGGAGGCGATTTTAATTTTTCTAAACTAGATTTTAGAACCCTATGTTATATTGGCGATAAAAAGAATGCTTTTTCCGAATTAACAATCGTATCTGGATTAGCCTTTGGAGAAATTCCACTAACACACCTTTACCACGCCTACCCTAACAACATTACAAAAGAGAAAATTCTCCAACGCTTCTCGGTAGCTGGATTAAACAGTTTTGAAACTATGTTTTTTAACGAGTTCTTTTCTGACAGATTTACTACCTTTCAATTTAAACATTTCTTGAAACCTTTTAATATTTCTAAAAGTTACCAACCGCAATTGGTATTGATAACACGCTATGCAATTGGCGACATGAAATTTCCAGAAAGACATGAAAATATAACTTTCGATTCGTTAGAAAAAGGCTATACCGAATCTGGTTTTGAGCTTAATAAAATACTTTTTGGCTTTGGTTTAAGCTTTACTTATAGATATGGCGCTTATCATTTACCAAGTATTGACGATAATGTTGCGTTTAAATTTACATTTAACATTTCTTTATAAATAAGCCCAATACATGGCAATTAAAAGCATAGCAATAGCTAAGCAACTATTTAATTTTGAATACAGACATAACTGTATCAAATTAATAGGTTTATTTTAATTGTTAACAGGTATTACCCTTGTTTTTTCTACCTTTGCGAATCTTTTTTACTAAGGCATGTTTAAACTTTTTACAAAGAATTTTTGGGACGTTACGGCAAATTTAATTTTACGTAACAAAATTGGTATTTTAATAGGTATTGTTATCACTACGGTATTGTTAGCTCAGAAATGGGACAACATGCGTTTAGCTTATAGCGAAGCTAATATGTTACCAGACCACCATGAGGTAAACATTACTTACAATAAGTTTCTTGAAACTTTTGGTGAAGAGGGTAATCTTATTGTACTTGGGGTAAAAGACACCACTCTTTTTACTGTTGAAAAGCTAAATGCTTGGAATAACCTTTCGGAATATTTTAAGAAAAGTGAAGCTGTAGAAACTGTCATTTCTATAAAAGATCTTCAAAAACTAATAAAGGATACTGAAAATGAAAAATTCCTATTAGAGCCTTTTATTAAAGATTCTATAACCAGCATAGCTCAAATTGAGACCTTACAAACCGAGCTGTTTGAAAAATATCCTTTTTACGATAATTTTTTATTTAATAAAGACACTAAAACCATACGTACAGCTATTTACATGGATAAAGCTATTGTAAATACCTCTGCAAGAAAAGATTTTATAGTAGATGTTTTAATACCTAAAATTAAAAGTTTTGAAGCCAAATATAACGTAGATGTTAGAATGTCTGGTATGCCGTATATCAGAACACTAAACTCTCAAAATATAGTAGATGAAATTAGCACTTTCATTTTAGCTGCTTTATTAGTGACTTCATTAATTTTCTTTTTCTTTTTTAGATCGTTTAGGGCTACATTAATTTCTATGATTGTGGTTTGCATTGGTGTTATGTGGACTTTAGGAATTATTGGCTTTTTAAATTACGAAGTATCGGTTTTAACAGCCTTAATTCCGCCGTTAATTATTGTAATAGGTATTCCTAATTGTATTTTCTTAATTAATAAATACCAGCATGAAGTAAAGCTGCATGGTAATAAAATAAAATCGTTACAGCGTGTTATTACCAAAATTGGTAATGCTACGTTAATGACCAATGTTACTACAGCATCTGGTTTTGCAACCTTTATATTAACCGAGAGTAAACTTTTAAAGGAGTTTGGTGTTGTTGCTTCGTTAAGCATATTAGCTATTTTTATTCTGTGTTTACTAATAATCCCAATTATATATAGCTTTTTACCTTATCCAAAAGATCGCCACTTAGAGCATCTTAATAAACGTTGGATTGGTGGTTTTGTAGACTGGATGGAGCTCATGGTAAGAAAAAAACGAATTGCTATTTATATAACATCTGTTGTATTACTAGTGGTGAGTATTATTGGTATTTACCAAATTAAAACATCTGGGAGTTTAATTGAAGATATGCCACAGGAGTCGGAGTTTGTAAATGACATCAGGTTTTTTGAGAATGAATTTAATGGTATTATGCCATTGGAAATCATGATAGATACCAAGCGTAAAAAGGGCGTTATGAAACTATCTACCTTAAAACGCATGGAGGAACTTGAAGAATTAATTTATGAAACTCCAGAGTTATCAAAACCAATCTCGGTAGTTGGTTTAGTAAAATATTCTAAGCAAGCCTATTATAATGGCAACACAAAATACTATCAACTCCCAACTTCTCAAGAAAACAGTTTTATTTTATCGTATGCTAAAAACTCAACATCCAATGTCGATTTACTTAAAAACTTTGTAGATAGTACTGGGCAATATGGCCGTATTACAACCTTTATGAAAGATATTGGTACCGATAAAATGGAACGTATTGAAGAAAACCTTCAAACTAAAATAGATAAAGTTTTCCCAAAAGAACGTTATGATGTTATCATGACTGGAAAAGCATTATTATTCCAAAAAGGCACAAAATACTTGGTAAAAAACTTAGTAATATCGTTAACCCTAGCTATTGTATTAATTGCCATATTTATGGCTTATATGTTCCGCTCTGGTAGGATGATTATTGTGTCGTTAATACCTAATTTATTACCGCTAATAATAACGGCCGGTTTAATGGGCTATTTAGGCGTTCCAATAAAACCTTCAACCATACTTGTATTTAGTATTGCTTTTGGTATTTCGGTAGATGATACCATTCACTTTTTGGCTAAATACAGACAAGAGCTTCAAGCCAATAACTGGAAAATTAAAGTTTCTGTTTATGGCGCTTTACGCGAAACCGGTGTAAGTATGTTTTATACTTCCATAGTATTGTTTTTTGGATTCTCGGTATTTACCATTTCTAGTTTTGGTGGTACGGTAGCTCTAGGTGCTTTAGTTTCTGCAACATTGCTATTTGCTATGTTATCAAATTTACTACTACTACCTTCTCTGTTATTGTCGCTAGAGCGCAGTAT
Source organism: Algibacter sp. AS12 (assembly GCF_046736315.1). Classification (NCBI taxonomy): domain Bacteria; kingdom Pseudomonadati; phylum Bacteroidota; class Flavobacteriia; order Flavobacteriales; family Flavobacteriaceae; genus Algibacter; species Algibacter sp. AS12. The sequence goes on along the minus strand of NZ_CP151841.1, from coordinate 1,958,294 downwards.
AGCTAATAAGGAGGTGCTTAGGGAACCTACAATAAATATTATTCCTGAAGAGGACGAATCTGAAGCATAAAATTTTAACAGTAATATTTTACAATTTAGCCTAATAGCTAACAGTAATAATATTTGAAAATTTTATATTTACATTATAAATTTTTCAATATGCAATTAAGAACTATTTCAGAATTACTAACACAAGATATAATAATCCCAGAAGTAGAAATTAAAGGTTGGGTAAGAACCTTTAGAGCCAATCGCTTTATAGCTTTAAACGATGGATCCACTATTAACAATATACAATGTGTAGTTGATTTCGAAAATTTTGATGAAGCCCTTTTAAATAGAGTAACAACTGGCGCAGCCATTCATGTAAAAGGTGAATTGGTTGAAAGCCAAGGTAAAGGCCAAAATGTTGAAATAAAAGTTAGTGCTTTAACCGTTTTAGGTGATTCCGATCCGGAAACCTACCCTATTCAACCTAAAAAACACTCGTTCGAGTTTTTACGCGAAAACGCACATTTACGTACCAGAACAAATACTTTTAGTGCGGTAATGCGTTTACGTTCTGCCTTATCATTTGCTATTCATAAATATTTTAATGACAACGGATTTTACTATATGCACGCCCCTATTATAACTGGAAGTGATGCTGAAGGTGCCGGCGAAATGTTTAAAGTTACAAACCTAGATGCCAAAAACCCACCTTTTAATGATGAAGGTAACATCGATTACTCCAAAGATTTTTTTGGTAAAGAAACCAACTTAACGGTTTCTGGTCAATTAGAGGCTGAAACTTACGCCATGTCTTTAGGTAAGGTCTATACTTTTGGACCTACATTTAGAGCTGAAAACTCCAATACATCACGCCATTTAGCAGAATTCTGGATGATTGAACCAGAAGTTGCCTTTATGGACCTTGCAGGCAATATGGATTTAGCTGAAGACTTTATGAAATCGGTTATAACTTATGTTTTAGATAACAATCGTGAAGATTTAGAGTTTTTAGATAAACGTCTTCAAGATGAAGAAAAAACAAAACCACAAGCCGAACGTAGCGAAATGTCTTTAATTGAAAAATTAAATTTCGTTACCGATAACAATTTTAAACGCGTTAGCTACACTGAAGCTATTGATATACTTAGAAATTCGAAACCAAATAAGAAAAAGAAATTTAAATATCTTATTGATGAATGGGGAACAGATTTACAAAGTGAGCATGAACGTTTTTTAGTTGAAAAACACTTTAAATGTCCTGTTATTTTGTTTGATTACCCAGCAAACATAAAAGCGTTTTACATGCGTTTAAATGACGATGGAAAAACGGTTCGTGCTATGGACATCCTTTTCCCTGGAATTGGAGAAATAGTTGGAGGAGCGCAACGTGAAGAACGTTTGGATGTTTTAAAAGAACGTATGGCAGCTATAAACATTCCTGAAGAAGAACTTTGGTGGTACCTCGATTTACGTAAATTTGGTACGGCAGTACATTCTGGATTCGGGCTAGGTTTTGAGCGTTTGGTAATGTTTGCAACAGGCATGAGTAACATTAGAGATGTTATTCCTTTCCCTAGAACCCCGCAAAATGCCGAATTTTAAAAAGTATCTTTGTAAAAGTCAAACTTATAATACTTTGGGTATACTAATCCCTTTTTATATATTTGAGTAACAACCTTAAATCAGAATATGCTTAAACAATTTTTACAATTTAAATTATCTCAAAAACTGTCGCCACAGCAAATTCAGTTAATGAAATTGATACAGCTACCAACGCAAGCTTTTGAGCAACGTTTAAAGCAAGAATTAGAAGAAAATCCTGCTTTAGAAGGCGGGAAAGAGGAAAGTAAGGACGAACTAGATTCTGATTTTGATAACACAACAGACGATTACGAGGACAATGACTCTATAAATGCAGAGGACATTAATGTTGACGAATATTTGAGTGACGATGAAATTCCAGATTACAGAACTCAAGTAAACAACTACAGTAGCGACGATGAAGAAAAAACAATGCCGTATGCCGCGGGAACATCATTTACTCAACATTTAGTTAGCCAATTAAATACCTATAGACTATCTGACGAAGAGCGTGATATTGCCGAATTCTTAGTAGGAAGTGTTGGCGAAAGCGGATACATAAGACGAGAAATAAGTGATATTGTAGATGATTTAGCATTTACACAAAGTGTTTACACCACAGAAGAGCAAGTGGCGAAAGTGTTAAAAATTGTGCATCAATTAGATCCGGCTGGTGTTGGCGCTAGAAACTTACAAGAATGCTTAAGTATTCAATTACATAGAAAAGAAAAAACGGCAGATACCGAATTAGCTATTAATATTATCGATAATGCTTTCGATCAGTTTACAAAAAAGCATTACAAAAAGTTACTTAATAAATTCAATATTACCGAAACTCAGTTAAAAGATGCCATTAATGAAATTGAGCATTTAAATCCAAAACCAGGAGGATCTTACGCTGGAAACAATAGAATTGTAGAACACGTTGTTCCAGATTTTGCTATTAAAATTGTGGATGGCGAATTAGAGTTAACACTGAACGGACGTAATGCTCCAGAGCTTCATGTATCAAGAGAGTACAACAACATGCTTAAAGGCTATAAAGATGCTAAGGACAAGTCTAAATCTCAAAAAGATGCGGTTATATTCATTAAACAAAAGTTAGATGCTGCCAAGTGGTTTATTGAAGCTATAAAACAACGCCAACAGACTTTATTTGTTACTATGAGTGCTATTATGCACTACCAAAAAGAGTACTTTCTTACTGGCGATGAACGTAACTTAAAACCCATGATACTTAAAGATATTGCAGATGAAATTCATATGGATGTATCTACCGTATCAAGAGTAGCAAATAGTAAATATGTTGATACACCTTATGGCACAAAATTAATAAAAGAGTTCTTTTCTGAATCTATGAAAAACGATCAGGGTGAAGACGTTTCTACAAGAGAAATAAAGAAAATCCTTGAAACCGTTGTTGAAGAAGAAAACAAGAAAAAGCCTTTAACCGATGAGAATTTAGCTGGTATTTTAAAAGATAAAGGCTATCCAATTGCTAGAAGAACGGTTGCAAAATATAGAGAACAACTAGATATACCTGTAGCGCGTTTACGTAAAAAAATATAATGGATAGACTACTAAAGAGTATATCATATATTTTTCATCCTTTAGTAATGCCGCTATTCGGGGTAGTTTATTATTTTTCAATCTCTCCAAGATATTTTCCTGAAGAAATTATACAAGCAAAATTAGTAGCGCTTTTTATACTTACAATAATATTGCCCCTTTTACTGTATTTAATACTTAAATTAATAGGTATAGTAAATACCGTTAACCTTGAAACTACCAAGGAACGTATATACCCATTACTACTAAATAGTGTTGTTGTTATAATCGTATTAAAAAAAATACTCACACCTTCACAATCTCCAGAACTCTACTTTTTCTTTGTGGGTATACTTATATCTAATATAGCCTGTTTATTACTTGCTGTAATGAAGTTTAAGGCAAGTATTCATATGATTGCTATTACTGGAGTATTTATGTTTTTTATAGCCCTTAGCATTCATTTTAGCATTAATTTAAACGATACGTTAATTTTTATGGCTGTAAGTACAGGTGCAGTTGCTACTTCTCGACTTCATCTAAAAGCACATTCTTATATAGAATTAATAATTGGAACCTTTATTGGCGTTATTCCGCAGTTAATTTTAGTTACGTATTGGTTATAATTAGGTTTACAGTTTATCTTTCCAAGGTTTAACAAAAAAGCCTGCTAATTTACCTTCAGAATCCAAAACCGAACGTATTTCAACATCAGAACCCAATTCAAAATAACCTCTAAACCTATATATTTGGTAAACTTGATCCTTTTTAATTTCCTCTAAAGAATAAAACTCTAATTCCTTATAATCTCCTAAAAGTCCTTTAATTTTAGCATAAGTAGATTTTTGTAGTGTTTCATTTAACCCTGTAACCATTTTTATACTTGCTTCGCTTTCAGTCAACTTATAAAAACCACCATCTTTTTGAGCTTTAAGGATTCTATCAGATAGATTTTCAACATAATCAACTTGCTCCTCAGAAGCAGAAACTGATACTTCTTCTTTTGCTTTAGTTTTGTTTTGACAGCTTGTTAGTAATGAAATTATAAGTAAACCAATAAAAATCAGATTTTTCATAAGCCTGTTTTTATTTAAAGAATATAAAACATTAAACCAATTTTAACTGCATTGGTATCTATAGCCTCTCCACCAATTTTAGCATCATTGGTAAAAATAGGGTTTAAAGCATAATACAAATAAAAATTCCAAGTGCTATATCCAGCACTCAAAGTAAACCCATATTGTAAGGCATTAAAATCATCAATATTGTTATATTTAAAATCTTCCGTATCACCTAAATGCTTGGTGGTATTACTAAACACATAACCCACCTTAAAACCTGTGTAAATACGCCAGAAGTTATATTCGATTGGTGTAGATGTGCGCCACCTAAACTCTATAGGCATTTCTATTAAATGTGTAGAGAATTTGTTTTTAGTGTAAGTATCACTATCCTCTAATACGCTGTATTCAAAACCACCCAAACCATCATCGCCGATTAATAAGTTTTGATTAAAGGAGTTCGCAGAATATCCTAAACCTATTCCAATAGCTACATTTCTTTTAGCATTAATAGGCATATCTTTAATAAAACCTAAATGGAAACCTAACGAAAATCCACTTTGACTAAGACCATCTGGTATTTGGCCTAATAAGTTATAAGTAACTCCGGCGTAAAACTGGTCCTCTTTATAAAGCGAATCTACCTCCTTTTCGGTACTCTCTTGGGCAAAACTAAAGGTGACAGTGCATATAAAAAGCAAAGTAGCAACAAAATACTTCATTAACGTTTATTAATTTAGTAGTAAAAGTAATGAAAATAAAAAGGCGTTTTGATATATCAAAACGCCTTTTTTATAAAATTAAGAATGTAAATTTAATTGTTACCTAATACACTACCCTTTTTAGTGGTATAGTTTATTTTAAGTGCATTAACTTTACGTAACTCTTGTTTAATATCGCCAATTAATCCCATATTAGCATCACTATCAACTTTTAAAGCTGTAGTTAAATATGGTACTAATTCTTCACGTTTCGAAGCGCGTTCGGCAGCAATAAACGATGCAATCTCTTTAACATCAGCAAATTTATCATTTAATTGAATTTTTGCCGAACTTCCGTATTGCTTATAGTTTTCACTTGGTTTACCTGCATAAATATACATTACCAAATCTTTTTTATCTAGCTTTTCAACTTGATCGGCAAACGGTAAATTATTTTCAATCATTAAAGTGTTTTGCCTCATAACTGTGGCCACCATAAAGAAGAATAATAACATAAATACAATATCAGGAAGTGATGCTGTATTAACCGCCGGCATCTCGCCACTTTTTTTCTTATTAAATTTAGACATGTTTTATAAATGTTAAATTATTCTTGTACTTCTGAAAGCTTTTGAGGATAGTCAGCTTTAATCTTATCTATCTTTTGTTTAAGCTTCTCTTTATTTCCAGGCCAATTTACATCTTTATAATCCGCTTCCATTTGTGTAAACGGCATATTATATAAAGCCTGGGCTCTTGCATCTCTCAACTCATTATAAGCCGCAACCAATTCGTTTTGAACAGATATGTAAGTTTTATAAGTTGTTTCTCTATTATTTGCTAAGGAAATAATGGCTTTATCAGGATTATCAGATGATGCGGGATCTTTAGCCCCTTTACAATAAGAACAAGACTTATCTCCTCCATTATCTAAAAATTCTTTAGCTGCTAATCTTAAATCTTTAAGTTCCATGATTTCATCTTCAACAAGTAACTGATCTTTACCATTTAATAACACGGTAAAAATGTTTTTTTGTTTGATGACAACATCTTCTTCAGACTCTTCCATTGGAGGAAGTTTACGGTTAATACCCGAATCCGTTTCAATTGTTGTTGTTACCAAGAAAAATATAAGTAATAAGAAAGCAATGTCGGCCATTGAGCCTGCATTTACTTCTGGTGCTGCTCTTTTTGCCATAACTTATTTATTTAAGATTTTTTTTACTCCACCTAGTAACATAGATCCGATAGCTACAACAGCTAATGCATAAAATGCATACAATCCAGCTCCTACTGTTTTAGAAGTTCCTTCATCTACATCTAAACCTTTATCTGTAAAAGGTTTTAAATCTAAATCTGTACCAGAAGATATTGCGTAAGACACAAATATAACTGCGGCAAATGCACCAACAGTAATTAATGTCTTTTTAATATCGCCAGCAAACAAACCTTTAATAACAAATATTACTACCAATGCTAATACTATTCCTAGTACTGCATAAGCAACGTAGAGTAAGTTTCCACTCATACCTAAAGCAGATTCCTCATCTCCAGCTATTATTAAAAGAACAATAATTGCTCCAATAATAGCTAAGGCGAAAGCCACTATTTTTAAAATTTTATGTAAACCCATTTTTTGTTTTTTTAAATTATTACTTTTTGTGTCTGATTAATAGATCCATTAACGTAATAGAAGCATCTTCCATATCGTTAACAATACTATCAATTTTAGCAATAATATAATTGTAAAAAATTTGAAGTATAATAGCTACTACTAAACCAAATACAGTTGTTAAAAGTGCTACTTTAATACCACCTGCAACAAGTGATGGTTGCATATCTCCTGCAGCTTCAATTTTATCGAATGCTTGAATCATACCAATAACCGTTCCCATGAAACCAAGCATTGGTGCTAAAGCGATAAATAAAGAAATCCAAGATACGTTTTTCTCTAATTGTCCCATTTGAACTCCACCGTAAGCTACAACAGCTTTTTCAGCAGCTTCAATACCTTCATCAGTTCTGTCTAAACCTTGATAGTAAATAGAAGCAATAGGTCCTTTTGTATTTCTACAAACCTCCTTTGCTGCTTCAATACCTCCAGAAGCTAAAGCATCTTCAACAGATTGAGCTAATTTTTTTGTATTTGTTGTAGAAAGGTTTAAAAAGATAATTCTTTCAATAGCAATTGCCAAACCTAGAATTAAACATAAAAGTACAATACCCATAAATCCGGCACCTCCTTCAATAAAACGCTTCTTTAAATTTTGATGGAACGAAAGCTCTGCAGCTGGCGCGTCATCTTGTGTCATTGTTGTAACCGTAGTTACAGCTGTACTAGTGTTTGCAATTGTAGTTGCATTAGCAGTTCCGAATGCCACCATTAAAGTTATGGCTAGGATAGAAAATAATCTTTTCATGTTGTACGATCTTAATTTTATTAGTTAAAGTGTTAAAGATATAAAAAAAAAGCAATTAAAAATAAAAAATATGAGCAGAGAGGAAGGGATTCGAACCCTCGATACGCTATTAACGCATACACGCTTTCCAAGCGTGCGCCTTAAGCCACTCGGCCACCTCTCTATAATCAATCTTTAATTACGGGGCTCAAATAACAAAAAAAACTTTAAAGGATAAAATATTTACTGTTATTTTTAACTCATCTCACCACGTAATGCTGTTTCATATTTGGTTTTGAATGTGTTAGCCGAAAAATTTTTACTCAATAAATACATCAATTTAGCTATGGCCGCCTCTGTGGTCATGTCTTTTCCGGATATCACTCCTATTTTTTTTAATGCACTACTTGTTTCATAATGCCCCATAAGCACACTTCCGCCCGCACATTGTGTTACATTTACAATATATATCCCTTTTAATATGGCGTCGTTTAACAAATTAATAAACCATGATTCTGTGGTACAATTACCTGCCCCAAAAGTTTCAATAATAACTGCTTTTAAGCCGGAAACATTAAAAATAGTTTCTAAAACGACTTTTGATATACCGGGATAAAGCCTTACAACTGCAATATTTTCATCTAATTTTTTATTAACCTTAAGTTGTTTTGCTTCATTTGGTTTTAATAAATGCTCTTTATTAATTTTTAAATGCACACCAGATTCAGCTAAATCGGGATAATTTGAAGATACAAATGCCTGAAAATGTTCAGCATTTAATTTTGTAGTTCTATTACCTCTATATAGTTTATACTCAAAATATAAACACACCTCTTTAACTATGGGCTTTCCTTCGCTTTGTAATGAAGCCACCTGGATAGACGTTATTAAATTCTCTTTAGCATCGGTTCTTAAATCCCCTATTGGCAACTGAGACCCAGTAAACACAACTGGTTTCGCTAAGTTTTCGAGCATAAAACTTAATGCTGAAGCCGAATAACTCATGGTATCACTTCCGTGAAGAATAACAAATCCATCAAAATTTTGATAATTTGTTTCTATAATTTCTGCTATTTGAACCCAATATTTAGGTTGCATATCGCTTGAATCAATGGGTGTTTTAAAAGACACTGTATCAATATCGCAATCTAACAATTGTAATTCGGGAATTCTATCTAATAGATTTTTAAAATTGAAAGCTTTTAAAGATCCTGTTTTAAAATCCTTAACCATACCTATTGTACCTCCTGTATATATAAGAAGTATTTTTGCCTTAGATTTTATCATTCTTAAATTTTAAAAATATCTTTAGAGTTTTCGGTTGTAACTTGAGCTATCTCATCTAAAGATACGTTATATATATCCGATAGCTTCTCTAAAACCTTTACTATATATCCGCTTTCGTTACGTTTTCCTCTATAAGGCACTGGTGATAAATAAGGTGAATCCGTTTCTAACACTATATGTTCTAGGGGAATTTCATTTAAAAACTGATCTATTTTCCCATTTTTAAATGTAGCTACTCCGCCAACACCTAACTTCATATTATATGATATGGCTTGGTGTGCTTGTTCTAATGTGCCTGTAAAACAATGGAATATCCCGAATAAATCGTCTCCTTTTTCACTTTCTAAAACTTCAAAAATTTCATTAAAAGCCTCTCTACAATGAATTACAATAGGGAGTTTGTGTTTTTTTGCGAGTTGAATTTGATATTTAAACGCCTCTTTTTGAATTTCTAAGGTCGACTTATCCCAATACAAATCAATACCAATTTCGCCAACGGCATAAAAATGTCGATTAGCAAGATTATCTTCAACATGTTTTAACTCCTCAATATAATTATCCTTTACATGTGTTGGGTGTAAACCCATCATTAAAAAAACATAATCTGGAAAATCTTTTTCTAATTGAAACATAGATTCTGTGAAAGCTGAATCTATTGCCGGAATAAAAAAACGAGAAACACCTAGCTCAATAGCACGGTTTATCATCTCATTTCTATCCTCATCAAAAGCTTCACTATATAAATGTGTGTGCGTATCTGTAATTATCAAAGTCAATTTTTTTTATTACGTAAAAATAATCGTTTTTATAGGATTATATTTGTTTAAAATTAATAAAATGGAATTGTTGAAGGAATTTCTTGAGAAAAAAGGGTATACTAAAGTGAAATTACACTTTACTAAAACCAATCATTTTGAAATTAAAGCCACAATAAACGGTAAGAAAGGTTTATTCATTTTAGATACGGGTGCCTCAAATTCTTGTGTAGGGTTTGAAGGTATAGAAACCTTTAAACTTAAGGCAGAAAACTCTTTAATTAAAGCTGCTGGTGCTGGCGCCATAGATATGGAAACCAAAACATCTAAAAAAAACAAGCTTAAAATTGGTAAGTGGAATAACAACAAGGTTGTTTTAGTTTTATTTAACCTTAGTCATGTTAATATGGCACTTACAAACCACAACTCGAAACCTGTAGATGGCATTATAGGTGCCGATATTTTAAAAAAAGGCAAAGCAGTCATAGATTACGAAAAGAAATATCTATATTTAAAGTTATAAATTAATAGCAATCCAATTCTCTCTCTAAACTAAATGAACACTACAATTGTTATAGCTGATGATCACCCGTTAATGCTTAGAGGCTTAACCGATTTTTTAACCTCTAAAGGGTTTAATATAATTGGTAGTGCAGAAGATGGGAAAGCGGCATACAACCTTATAGTTAAACTAAAACCAACTATTGCTATTCTAGATATTAGAATGCCATATAAAACGGGTTTAGAAATTGCTGAAGATTGCAAAAGAAATGAATTAGATACCAAAGTCATTCTAATAACTTTTGATAAGGAGGAAGAAGTTTATGATAAAGCCATAGAATGTGGTGTTTACGGTTATATTTTAAAAGAGTTTGCTATTGAAGAAATTGAAACTTGTATTAGTCAAGTTGTTATAGGCAAGCCTTATTTTAGCGAAGAAATAGCCTCCTATTTAAATGCTAGCACCTTAGAAAACAAACCTGAAACTTTAGACTTACTTACAAAATCTGAATTAAGAATAGTGAAACTTATTTCTGAAAATAAAACAAGCCAAGATATTGCCGACGAGCTATCTATTTCTATTAGAACTGTGGATAAACACCGAAGCAATGTTGTACATAAACTAAAATTAGATAACAGGCCCACATCATTATCCATTTGGGCAACCTTAAATAAAGATTTTTTATAATATACGTAGAAGTGCGTATTTTTTGTAAGACTTATATCCCTTATCTTTACAGTGCTATTAATTAGTTCTTAGGGAGAATTAAAGAAAGCTCTAGATTGTAATGGTCTAGAGCTTTTGCATTTTATAGACTTTTTTTAAACTACTCATTTTAAAATACGTATAAGTGCGTATTTTTTTTCACCGCCATTCCTTTTACTTTTACAGAGCTATTAATTAATTCTTTTGAGAGAGAATTTTTTAGATACTCTGCACTGTAGTGGTGCAGAGTTTTAAAATAAATTTAAAACCTAAAGAACATGTTCGATTCCCAGATGGAAAAAGAAAACAACACACTAAACAAATGTATTATAATAGGGTTAAGCATTTTAGCCGTTATTGTAGTCGCAATAAATCTTATTGTCTGTTTTAGTTAGTGTCGTCAAATTTGTCCCAAAACATTCGACCAAAAAAAAAGGTGTTACAATAGTATTGTAACACCTTTTTTTATTTAGTTTATTTAATACTATAACTCTAATGCTTTTTTAACATCGTTATTCATTAATAATTCTATTGGGTTTTCTAGTGCCTCTTTAACTGCAACTAAAAAGCCTACACTTTCTTTACCATCAATAATTCTATGATCGTAAGATAGAGCAACGTACATAATTGGACGAATTACAACCTGACCATCAATAGCAACAGGGCGCTCAACAATATTGTGCATTCCTAAAATTCCACTTTGTGGAGGGTTAATAATTGGTGTAGATAACATACTTCCAAATACACCACCATTTGTAATAGTAAATGTACCACCTGTCATTTCATCAACAGTAATTTGACCATCTCTTGCTCTAAGCGCTAAACGTTTTACTTCAGACTCAACGCCTCTAAAGCTTAAGTTTTCGGCATTACGAATTACGGGCACCATTAATCCTTTTGGACCTGAAACAGCAATACTAATATCGCAAAAATCATATGATAACATTTCTTTACCATCCATCATTGAATTAACTGCTGGATACATTTCTAATGCTCTAACTACAGCTAGAGTAAAGAAACTCATAAACCCTAATCCAACTCCATGTTTAGATTTAAAGGTTTCTTTATATTCTTTACGTAAAGCAAAAATAGGCGACATATCAACTTCGTTAAACGTAGTTAACATAGCCGTTGTATTTTTAACTTCTACTAAACGCTCTGCTACTTTACGACGTAACATAGACATTTTACTTCTAGACGTACCACGACTACCTCCTGTTGGAGTTCCCATTGAAGGTACTGCATTTACAGCATCTTCTTTAGTTACGCGTCCCGCTTTACCTGTTCCAGTAATTGTTGTAGCATCTATTCCTTTTTCTGCTAAAACCTTTTTAGCAGCAGGACTTGCAGTACCTGTAGCATAAGTTTTAGTTTCGGCTGCTTTAGGCGCCTCAGCTTTTGGAGCTTCAACTTTAGCTTCAGCTTTTGGAGCCTCACCTCCTGCTGGTTTTTCTGCACTTGTATCAATTAAACAAACTACAGCTCCAACCTCAACAGCATCACCTTCTTCCGCTTTAAGCGTAATAATTCCGCTAGCTTCAGCTGGTAATTCAAGTGTTGCTTTGTCGCTATCTACTTCAGCAATAGCTTGATCCTTTTCAACATAATCACCATCTTCTACTAACCAAGTTGCTATTTCTACTTCTGTAATAGATTCGCCTGGAGAAGGCACTTTCATTTCTAAAATCATTTTTTATAATTTTAATTGTATCTGAATTTTATTTTTTATCTAAGTTTCCAAAAACCGCATCAATTACACGACGTTGTCTACGTTTATCTCTGGTGCTGGAACCTGGCGCTGGTACAGAACTGTAGGGTCTAGAGGCTACTTCTAGCTTAACCAAATCCATACGTTGTAACATATGGCTCCATGCCCCCATGTTTTTAGGTTCTTCTTGTGCCCACACATAATTTTCTACACTAGGATATTTATCAATAACGCTTTGGATTTTCTCTAAATGCAGCGGGAATAATTGTTCTATTCTAACAAGTGCAACATCCTCTCTATTTAATTCTTCTCTTTCAGCTAATAAATCGTAGTAGAATTTACCTGTACAGAACACTAATTTTTTAACGTTTTTAGGGTTAATAGTATCGTCTATAACTTCTTCAAACTTACCAGAAGCCAATTCTTTTATACTAGAAACAGCTTTTGGATGACGTAATAAACTTTTAGGAGTAAAAACAATTAATGGTTTTCTGTAACTGCGTTTCATTTGACGACGCAGTAAATGGAACATGTTTGCAGGTGTTGTACAATCTGCTACAATCATATTATCATCACCACATAATTGCAGGTAACGTTCTATTCTTGCAGATGAGTGCTCAGATCCTTGACCTTCATAACCGTGAGGTAAAAGAACCACAATACCGTTTTGAGCTTTCCACTTATCTTCGGCAGCCGATAGATATTGATCGAATATAATTTGAGCACCATTACTAAAATCACCAAACTGTGCTTCCCAAATGGTTAAGGTATTTGGGTTTGCCATGGCATATCCATAATCGAAACCTAACACACCGTATTCTGATAAAAAGGAATTATAGATATACATTTCCCCTTTACTCTCTGGATTTGTATTTAATAGATTAATACGTTCTTCTGAAATTTCATCGCGCAAAATAGCATGACGGTGGCTAAAAGTACCACGTTCCACATCTTGACCCGATATACGAACATCGAAACCCTCTTCAAGTAAACTTCCGTATGCTAAAGTTTCGGCCATTCCCCAATCTAAAGTATCACTTTCAAAAACCATTTTTTCACGACCAGCAAGAATACGTTCTGCTTTTCGTAAAAACTTAACACCTTCAGGTACTGTTGAAACTACTTTTGAGATACTTTCTAATTTTTCTTTTGAATACGAAGTATCTTCCGGTTTAAGCATGGCATCTACACCTTGTCTCTCAAAATCCGTCCAACGTTCCTGCATAAATTCGCGAACCTTAGAAGATTTTGCCTTTTTAGACTTCGTGTACTCACTTTCTAGAGTGTCTTTAAAATCTGAAATTATATTATCTACATACCCCTGATCGATAGTATTTTCTGCTATTAATTTATCGGCATAAATTTTAAAAGGGTTTGCGTGTTTAGCAATTTCCTTATATAATTTTGGTTGTGTAAAACGAGGCTCATCACCTTCATTATGACCATATTTCCTGTAGCCTAATAAATCGATATACACATCTTTTTTATAACGCATTCTGTATTCTAACGCTAATTCAACAGCATGAACTACCGCTTCGGCATCATCAGCATTTACATGTAAAACTGGAGATAAAGTAACCTTTGCAACATCTGTACAATAGGTACTAGAACGTGCATCTAAATAGTTAGTTGTAAACCCAATTTGGTTATTTACTACTATATGTACAGTTCCTCCTGTTTTATAACCAGCCAATTGACTCATTTGAGCAACTTCGTAAGCAATACCTTGCCCTGCAATTGCAGCATCTCCATGCACAATTATTGGAAGTATTTTAGAATCGTCGCCATTATAATCGCTATCAATCTTTGCTCTAGTAATACCTTCGGCAACAGGAGCAACGGTTTCTAAATGCGATGGATTAGGCACCAAATTCATCTTAATATTTTTACCGTTTTGGTACGTTTTATCGAGTGTTAAACCTAAATGGTATTTTACATCACCATCAATATCTGCATCTTCAAAATCTTTACCATCAAACTCACTAAAAAGCTCGTTAACAGGTTTTCTAAAAATATTAATTAGCGTACTTAAACGCCCACGGTGTGCCATACCAAGTACACACTCCTTAACACCATGTTTTTCAACGGCATAAAAAAGCACGTTACTAATAGCTGGAATTAAGGATTCGCCACCTTCCAATGAGAAACGTTTTTGGCCTACATATTTAGTTTGCAAAAAGTTTTCGAAAGTAACGGCTTGGTTTAATTTTGAAAGAATATATTTTTTTGTTTCAGCTGAAAAATTTGGCTGATTATCATTTTTATTAAGTTGTTCTTGCCACCATGCAATTACTTCTGGATTACGCAAGTACATATACTCAATTCCTATGGAACTACAATATATTTTTTCTAAATGAATAATAATTTCACGAAGGGTTTTAACACCAATCCCTAAAATATCTCCGGCATTAAAAACGGTATCTAAATCGTTTGCGCTAAGTCCGAAATTTTCGATTTCTAAAGTTGGTTGATAAGTACGTCTTGCACGAACCGGATTTGTTTTTGTAAACAAATGTCCACGCATTCTGTAACCATCAATTAATCTTACAACTTGAAATTCTTTTTGAACTTGTTCTGGTATTTGAGTAGATACACCTTCAACAATTTCACCTTCTAATCCGTAATTATCACTACCAAAATCGTACCCTTGGAAAAAGGCTCTCCAACTTGGCTCGACTGAATCTGGACTTTGTTGATACTGTTCGTATAAATCAGCGAAATATGCTGTATGTGCTGCGTTTAAAAATGAAAATTTATCCATTGTTATTTGTAATCACGTATAGTTTAATCAAAATATTCACCAAAAATACAACTTTTACTAAAATTAGATGATTCTTTAACTATATTTATGGCAAATAATATTCAATTAACGAATATGCCTAAAATTTTGTTAATTTTTTAAAGATTTCACGCCGCTATGAATTCAATTCTTTTGATAAATAAAAAAATCGTCCTTCTTTTCACCATACTTTTATTTTGCTCCCTAAATGTTAATGCCCAAGATACACCATCGGATTTCTGGGACCACGTGAGATTTGGCGGAGGTTTAGGTTTAAATTTTGGCGATGGCTTTTTTAGCGCTACAGTAGCCCCGAGTGCTATTTATGAATTTGATAATAATTTTTCGTTAGGATTAGGATTAAATGCTACGTTCAACAATCAAAAAAACGCTTATAAATCTACTATTTTAGGAGGAAGTTTAGTAGCGCTATATAATGTAATAAGAGAAGTACAACTTTCTGCAGAATTTGAGCAACTTAATGTTAACCGCCGTTACAATACTAATATTGACCTTCCTGCAGATAACTATTGGATTCCGGCGTTATATTTGGGAGCCGGTTATAGAAGTGGCAATGTTACATTAGGTATAAGGTACGATGTTTTATACGACACCGAAAAAAGTATTTATGCAGACCCTTGGGCACCTTTTGTTAGGTTCTATTTTTAAGTAAAAAAACCAGTACCTCAAAATACAATCTATTGTTAAATGTACTTAATTAGAGCTTTTACAAAAGAGCTTTATTAAAACACGCACAGTAACTTCTTTTAACCAAACACTTCTCCCTAAAACAAACAATAAATTAACCTATAAGCAGATTAATTTTATTGGCTATTTCCTTCTACTCCACAAGCAATCAAACGACTAAAACACTACATTTTTAAAGGTATTTGAACACACTTTCTATACTGAATTTTTAAAAAAGACAATTTTATCCTAAATATGATTTATATCATAAAATTAGTTGTTTTAACACAATACATTTGACTACTAAAATGAAAATAAAATGAAAACAACACTAAAAATTTTAACAACCTTATTAATAGTACTTCTTATTAGCTGTGGCGGAAAAGAAGAAAAAAAGAAAGCTGGTTTTTCTTATGACAAGAAAGAAACCACAGAAACTAAAGCTGCCCCTAAAGCAGAAAAAACGCCTCCCTCAAAAAGGGTAGATTTAAGTAATAAAGGCGTTGGGCCAATAACCTCTTTAGAATTACCTGCCGAAATTGATCAAGCTATGGTAACACACGGTGCCGATGTTTACAAAAAAATGTGTACCGCATGCCACAGAGCCGACAAGAAGTTTATTGGTCCTGCACCAACAGGTATTTTAGAAAGAAGATCTCCAGAATGGGTAATGAACATGATACTAAACCCAGAACAGATGGTAAAAGAAGATCCATTAGCGAAAGATTTATTAATGGAATTTAATGGTGCTCCTATGGCAAACCAACATCTTACTAAAGAAGAAGCAAGAGCTGTTTTAGAATATTTTAGAACCTTAAAATAAAAATCATGAAACTAACTAAACACCTGCTTTTGGTCTTTGCAGTTGCAGTGCTTTTCTGCTCGTGTAAAGAGGCTAATAAAGAGGTTTCAGCCACAGCTTCAGAAGCACAAGTTGAAACACAGTCTATAGAACGCACTGGTCAAGCTTTCATTGAAGGTGATTTAGGAACAACCGTTTTAAGTATTGCCATGGGCTCTAAAGATCACACCACACTAGTGGCAGCTGTACAAGCTGCTCAATTAGAAAATGCTTTAGTAAATGCGGGACCATTAATGGTTTTTGCTCCAACTAACAAAGCTTTTTCTGCTTTGCCAGAAGGTACGATTGAGAACTTATTGAAACCAGAAAACAAAGATGATTTAGCTAATATTTTAAAGTATCATGTAACTCCTGGCAACTACTCTAAAGACTTTTTAAAGAAATTTAAAAAACTTGGACAAGCTAATAACGGTTATGTAAAAGTAGAAGTAGTAGACGGAGAACCTATTATTGGCGGAGCAAAAATACTAGCAAGTATTAAGGCCGGTAACGGAATTGTTCACGTTATAGATAAAGTTTTATTACCTCCAACTGCATAATATAAACACTAATTAAACTATTACACAATGAAAAAAATACTAAAATCAACATTTGTAATTGTAGCCCTTTTTGCCGCACTTACAAGTTGCAATAATTCGGGTAAATCTAGTAATTCTGGAGCCCTATCTAGCAACAACGCAGAAAAAGTATATATAGCACCAGGAGAACACGATTCGCATTACGCATTTATCTCTGGTGGCTATAGTGGTAACCTTACGGTTTACGGATTACCATCTGGAAGAATGTTTAAGGAAATACCTGTGTTTTCTCAATTTCCTACAAATGGATATGGATATTCTGAAGAAACAAAACCTATGTTAGAAACTTCTTTTGGCTTTGTGCCTTGGGACGATTCGCATCATCCAGACATTTCTCAAACTAAAGGAAAATTAGATGGTCGTTGGGTATTTATTAATGGTAACAACACCCCGCGTATTGCCAGAATTAGTTTAACCACTTTTGAAACTGAAGAAATTATTGAAGTTCCAAATAGCGCTGGTAACCACAGTTCTTCGTTTATAACGGAAAACACAGAGTATGTAGTTGCAGGAACTCGTTTTTCGGTACCTATTCCTCAATCAGATATGTCTATTAAAGACTATAAAGGCAACTTTAAAGGCGCTTTATCCTTTATTTCTGTAGATCCTGAACATGGGCATATGGATATTAAATTTCAAGTGTTAATGCCAGGTTTTAACTACGATTTATCGCACCCTGGACGTGGAAAATCTCATGGTTGGTTCTTCTTTACAACATATAATACTGAAGAAGCAAACTCTCTATTAGAAGTGAATGCATCTCAAAATGACAAAGATTTTATTGCAGCTATAAACTGGAAAAAAATTGAAGAATATGTAAATAATGGTGGTGGTAAAATGATGCCAGCAAGTTACGCACATAACATATATAACGATGATACCCATTCAGCAACCTCCACATTAAAAAAAGAAGTACGTGTGGTAAATCCATCCGATGTTCCAGGAGCTGTGTACTTAATCCCAACGCCAAAATCACCTCATGGATGTGATGTGGATCCTTCTGGAGAGTACATTGTTGGTAACGGTAAACTGTCTGCTAATTTAACAGTGCATTCATTTACAAAAATGCTAGACGCTATTAAAAACGAAAAATTTGCAGGAGAAGCTTATGGAATTCCAGTATTAAATTTCGAAGATGTTTTAGCGGGCTCGGTTGAACAACCAGGATTAGGACCTTTACATACTGAATTTGATGGTAAAGGAAACGCATATACTACATTCTTCATTTCATCTGAAGTTGTAAAATGGAAATTAGGAACTTGGGAAGTTATTGACAGAAAACCAACATATTACTCTGTAGGCCACTTAACAATACCTGGAGGAAACTCTGCCGAACCTTTTGGAAAATATATGTTTGCTATGAACAAAATAACAAAAGACCGTTATTTACCAACAGGTCCAGAAATGGAACATTCTGCTCAATTATATGATATTTCGGGTGATAAAATGGAACTACTTTTAGATTTTCCAACACACGGAGAACCTCATTATGCAGCAGCTATTCCAGCAGAAATTATTAAAAATAACTCTCGTAAAATCTTTAAGTTATCGGAAAATCAACATCCTCACAAAGCGTTAAGCGATGCCGACACTAAAGTAGTTAGAGATGGTAAAAACGTTCATGTATATATGACTATGATTCGCAGTCACTTTTCACCAGATAATATAGAAGGCATAAAAGTTGGAGACAACGTATTCTTTCATATTACTAACCTAGAGCAAGATTTTGATGTCCCTCATGGTTTCGCAATGATTGGCGCTAGAAATGCCGAGTTATTAATTGCACCTGGACAAACAAAAACATTAACATGGAAACCAGAAAGAGTTGGTGTATGGCCATTCTACTGTACAGATTTCTGTTCTGCATTACACCAAGAAATGCAAGGTTATGTTCGTGTGTCTCCTGCTAGTTCAAACATTGAATTGGCTTGGTCTTTAGGAGAATAGTTAAGCACTAATAAAACTTAGGGAAATTTTGTTTTAGTGTTTATTTCCCTAACATAAGGCGAGAGTTGACATGTCGCTCTCGCCTTTCTTTTTAAATCACTAAAAACACCAAATAAACTTCAAAATACTTGATTACCAATTTGGTATCACTAGATGACTAATTATCTAATACTAAAAGATTATGAAAAAGGCTGGAATTATAATGATATTAGGATCCTTATTATTACTAGGGCTTTTTAAATTCCCTTTATGGAACATTATGTTAGGTGCTCCACAATATCCTGAACCCTTAGGAATGAATATCTACATTGAAGGTATTAAAGGCGTACAAGAGTTCGATTTACAAAACATAGACGGCTTAAACCACTACATAGGAATGAAAACCATTCCGAAAGCAGAAGATATGTGGGAGTTCTCAGTTTTCCCTAAAGTAATTATAGCTATGGTAATTTTAGGCGTTGTTATAGGACTATTAGGCTATCTTAAAAAAGTAAGTTACAAGTACTTTTTAGGCTGGTTCTTGCTTATGTCTGTATTGGGTATATTGGGTATGTACGATTTTAATAATTGGCTTATTGATTACGGAAGTAACTTAGACCCGCATGCTATTATAAAAGTAACCAATCCTGATGGCACACCAATGTCTTACAAACCACCATTATTAGGTTTTCAAAAACTACTAAATTTCGACGTAACGTCGTTACCACACATAGGCGGTTATTTAATGTTTGTTGGTATGTCTTTAACTCTAGTTGCTTTTGGGTTAGGACGAAAAACAAGCCTGAAAAAGACAACACAGTAAGTAACGCGGCCATCTTCAAAACACTAAAACACTAAAAACATGCAAAGACTAAAACACTATTCAATTTTTGCATTACTACTCTTAATTTTAAGTTGTAATGTATCACCAGAACCTATAAACTATGGAAGCGACGGATGTCAATTCTGCAAAATGACTATTGTAGATAAGATTCATGCTGCCGAAATTGTAACTAAAAAAGGTAAAGTATATAAATTTGATGCTACAGAATGTATGATTAATTTCCTTAAAGATTTTGATACCTCTGAAATTCAACTGTATTTATCAAACAACTACACAACACCCGAAGCATTAATTGATGCCACCAAAGCGACCTTTTTAATTAGCAAAAATATTCCAAGTCCTATGGGTGCTTTTCTTTCCGCTTTTAAAAGCGAAAACGATGCTAAAAATGTGCAAGCCGATAAAGGAGGCGAACTATACTCCTGGGAAACCTTACTAGCAAAATTAAAAGACTAGTAATATGAAGCATTTGCTAACACTATTAGTAGTCATTTTAATAACCAAACCATCTAATGCCCAAATGGTTACAGTTTGTAAAACATGTCCTATTTTCACATTAACGGATGGTATTGCACAGGCAAAAGATTTTGATACTATTGTAGTAAAAAAAGGCACATACAAAGAACATAATGTTATTGTCGATAAACCTTTAACTATAATAGGTGAAAAATACCCTGTTATTGATGGTGAATTAAAAGGAGAAATTATAACTATAATTTCAGATCATGTTACTGTAGATGGTCTTTTCATGATAAACGTTGGTAATAGCTATACTGAAGATTTTGCTGCAATTCGTGTTAAAAACAGTAAAAATTTCTTGATTCAGAATTTAGTTTTAGAAAAGCTATTTTTTGGAATTTACATTGAAAAATCAAGCGACGGCAAAGTATACCATAACAAAATAATTGGAGAAGCTGTAGAGGAATATAATTCAGGAAACGGCATTCAACTTTGGTACAGTAAAAACATTGAAATTGAACATAATTTTGTGCAACATGTTAGAGATGGCATTTATTTAGAATTCTCTAATGCTTGTGTAATAAAAAATAATGTAAGTGCATTAAACGTGCGTTACGGGTTACACTTTATGTTCTCAAACGACGATGTTTACCAAGACAACACCTTCGAGAACAATGGTGCTGGTGTTGCTGTAATGTTCTCCAAACGCATAAAAATGTTTAACAATATTTTTAAAGAAAATTGGGGAACAGCCTCCTATGGTTTATTACTAAAAGAAATTAACGATGCTGAAATTGAAGGCAACATATTTGAAGACAACACCATTGGCATTAATGTAGAAGGCACCAACCGTATTAATTACAAACACAATACATTTAAAAACAATGGTTGGGCCATTAAAGTAAAAGGAGCTTGTTATACTAACATATTTACAGAGAATAACTTTTTGTTTAACTCCTTTGATATTGCCTATAATAGCAAGGTTAACGACAATGAATTTAACAAAAATTATTGGAGCAGTTACACAGGCTACGACCTCGATAAAAACGGTATTGGAGATGTGCCATATAGACCCGTAAAACTATTTTCTTATATCGTAAACCGTACACCAGAAACTATTATTCTATTACGCAGTATGTTTATAGATATTATTGATTTTTCTGAAAAAGTATCACCTGTTTTTACTCCAGATGATTTATTGGACAACAACCCACAAATAAAAAAACTAACATGGTAACCATTGAAAATCTACATAAAAAATTCGGAAAGAATCAAGTACTAAGTGGTGTTGATTTGGAGATAAGCGAAGGCGGAATTTTTGCTGTATTGGGTCCTAATGGCTCTGGTAAAACCACTTTAATAAAATCGGTTTTAGGTATGGTAATTCCAGATAAAGGAAACATTACTGTACTGAATGAAAACATTAAAAAAAATTCCGAATACAGACATAAAATTGACTATTTACCACAAATAGCCAACTTTCCTAGTAACCTTCGTGTTAAAGAATTAGTTAAAATGATTAAGGATTTACGCAAACCAACCAATGAGGACCAACGTTTAATTGAGCTATTTAAATTAGAACCGTTTTTAGACAAAAAATTAGGTAATCTTTCTGGAGGTACCAAACAAAAAGTAAATCTTGTATTAACCTTTATGTTTGATAGTCCGTTAATTATTCTAGACGAACCAACAACAGGTTTAGATCCAATATCACTAATTAGATTAAAAGATTTAATTAAAGCCGAAAAAGCCAAAGGAAAAACTATACTTATAACATCGCATATTATGAGTTTTGTTGAGGAAATATCAGATGAAATTGTATTTATCCTCGAAGGCAAAATTTACTTTAAAGGCACCATTCAAAAATTAAAAACCAAGACCAATCAGCCAGATTTTGAACATGCGATTGCGTCTATATTAACCGAAAACCATGCTTAAGATATTAAAATATAGTTTTTACGACCTTATGCGCAGTCGCTGGAGTTACGTGTATTTTGCCTTCTATTTATTGCTAGGCATTGTCTTGTTATTTTTAAATAACGATTTATCAAAAGCAGTAATTACCCTAATGAACGTTATTATTGTTTTAGTGCCGCTTATAGGAACCATTTTTGGTGTCATGTATTATTACAATTCCAAAGAATTTACAGAGCTACTATTGGCACAACCTTTAAAACGATCCTCTATATTTTTAGGACAATATTTAGGTGTTGCCTTATCCTTATCTATGAGTTTAATTTTAGGGTTAGGTATTCCATTTGTGTTTTATGGTTTGTTTGAAAGTAGTGCCATTTGGGACTTTTCACTGTTACTAATTACAGGTACATTTTTAACCTTAATTTTTACTGCTTTAGCCTTTAATATTGCACTATCCAACGAGAATAAAATTAAAGGTTTTGGTTATGCTATTTTACTTTGGCTATTTCTTGCTGTAATCTACGATGGCTTGTTTTTAATGACCCTTATTTTGTTTGAAGATTATCCATTAGATAAGGTCTCATTAATTGGCACCATGTTAAACCCAATAGATTTATCGAGAACACTCATCCTTTTAAAATTAGATATTTCTGCGTTATTAGGCTATACAGGTGCTGTTTTTAAACAATTTTTCGGAACAAGCTTCGGGTTAATTGTATCTTTTGTTATGCTTACCATTTGGGTTGTTATGCCTGTTTTACGCATTGTATTTAAATCAAAGAAAAAAGATTTTTAATTATGAAACGATTACTATCAAATTCGGTCCTACTTATAATGATTATATTAAGTTTTCATTCATGTAAAAGCAATAACACCGAACCTAAAGCCATTAGGCTAGAAGGTTTAAAACTTAGCAATAACAAAAAGTGGATTGCCAATAAAGAAACCCATATTGGCATGAAACGTATTGATTCTATTTTAACGAATAATACGGCAACAAACGGAATTGTATTAGGCGATATACTTTCAAAACAAACAAGTTATATCATTAAAAGCTGTGATATGGAAGGTGAAGCACACGACCAACTTCATGTGGTGCTTATTCCAATATTAGAAGAAATTACAAATATTAAAGATGAACATAACAGATTAAAACTTGAGCAAAAAATCAATCATTTAAAAAGTTTAACAGCCACTTACTTTGAATATTTTAAACTTTAATTTTTTGAAGAAAAAACCCCAGACAGTCTTAACAATAAGACCCTAGGGTTTTAAACGTAAAAAAGCTTAACTACACAAACTGTTGTTCTAATTTTACGGCTTTAGGGAACAATATGTTATTCTCTAAATGAATATGTAAATGCAAATCTTTTTCAAACTCGTCTAACATGGCGTAAGTTACTTTATAAGTATTACATGCGTCTGCCGGTGGGTTGTAATTATTTGTCAATTCTGCTATTTCTCTAAAGCGTTCGCCTTCCGTATCATGTTCGTGCTTCATCATAGCAATTGGGTTTTCAACAGTCCCAAATTGAGGTGATTGAATCGCTTCATTTTTAATAGTAGCATTTACCATTCTTTTAACAAATGGAAAAAGTATCAATTCTTCCTTCTTCATATGTGAAGCTAATTCGGCTGCCGAGGCCGTAAACAGTTCATTTATTTTAAACAATTCTGGATGACGCTCACCATGTACACGACATAATTTATCTAAAAACTGACGTAAAACAGGAATCTTCTCTTCCACATATCTATGATGCTTCTTTTCTATATACTCAGCCAACAAATCCAATGGCCAAGATTTATAATCAATACTTTCATTTGTACCAGATTTTAAAACCTCATTAAGTTCATCTACTAGCATTTTGCTATCAATCCCTTTTTTATCGCAAGCCACTTCTACTGTTTTATTCCCATTACAACAAAAGTCAATTTTATATTTTGAAAAAACTGCTGCTGTTCTAAAATCATCGGCAACAAATTGCCCTATTTCTTTTTGTGCATCTTTATTTAATGTTTCCATAGCATTATTTTATTTCGGATAAATTTATCCTATTTATATTTAAATTTTTTTAGTCCTTTAAGCCCTTATTCTCGCTATACTTTTAAAAATGAAGCACCCGATTTTATATTAAGAGCCAATTCTTCCAAATTTGTATTTTCAAGCATAAACTTAAGCTCGTCGCGAACGCCTTTAAATTTATCGTGTACAGGACATGGATGGTTTTCATCACATTTTTCTAAACCTAATCCACAGGCACTATAAATGGTATCTCCATCAATAGCTTTTACAATTTGCGATAATTTAATAGTACTTATATCACCTTTGTTAATCTCGAAACCGCCGTAAGCGCCTTTTACAGATTTAACAACATCATGTTTTACCAATGCCTGTAAAATTTTTGCAGTAAAGGCTTGAGGAGAATTTATCTCCATAGCTATTTCTTTTGGGCTAACGCGTATACCTTCGTAAGACTTTGTAGCTATAAAAATTGCAGCTTTTATTCCGTATTCGCAAGCTTTTGAAAACATAAGGCTAATAATAATATTTTACTACAAATATAAACCAAAAATCAATTAGGACAAAATTATCTTAATTAATAATTATTTCTAAACCAAACTTTCTGCCATTCGCGTTTTAATATTAAAAACGAGACCTCTTCAGAGAGTTTTAAAATATCATCGCCATTTAGTGCTTTTACCTGTTTTTCTGAAACATCTATAATGTAAAGCAAGCTTAAGTAGTCGGTAAATTTTTCTTGAATTAGTTTATAAACCGTTTCGTGAAGCATCAATTTTAAACTTGATGGTAAAATTTCTTCATGAAAATCCAAATCTATATTAGCTAAAAGGAAGTCTTTATTTAACTGCAGAATTAATTTTTTATATAACTCTAACTGATTGGCTTGTTCAATTAAATTTTCGAAAGTATCTGGTAATTTCATAAACAAGATTCCTAATTAACAGGAAACAAAATTTGATTATTAAACGGTTCTGTTCATTAAATTATTTCCAAAGGATTTAAGTAACTGCTTTTTATCTTCAGTAATATTTAAAGATTCTAAAACCGTAAATGCCTTTTTTGTGTACTCTTGTATTGCGTTTTTTGTAGCTTCGGCAGACCCTGTTGAAACAAAAAACTGTTTTGCAACTTCAATTTTAGTATTAACATCCTCTGGATTAGATGCAAATAACTGGCTTAACTCTTTACGATCACTTTCATTAGAAAATTCTGAAGCTTTTAAATACAAATACGTCTTTTTATTTTCAATAATATCACCTCCAACTTGCTTTCCAAAAGTTTTAGGATCGCCAAAAGCATCTAAATAATCGTCTTGCAATTGAAACGCAATACCTAGAAAACGTCCAAATTCATATATATTATTTTGATCTTCAACAGATGCTTTGGCCACAATAGCTCCCATTTTCATGGCTGCTCCAACTAAAACTGCTGTTTTATACTCTATCATTTTTAAATATTCAGGAATAGTAACATCATTTCTAATTTCAAAATCGACATCGTATTGCTGACCTTCACATACTTCCAAAGCCGTTTTACTAAACAACTTTGCTAATGCCTGAAAAATAATAGGTTCGTAATTTTCAAATAATTGATATGCCATAATTAACATAGCATCACCAGAAAGAATCCCAGTGTTTATATCCCATTTTTCATGCACCGTACTCTGGCCTCTGCGCAAAGGCGCATCATCCATAATATCATCATGAACTAACGAAAAATTATGAAACACCTCTATACTTAAAGCAGCATTTAAGGCACTTTTATAATTACCAGTAAAAATATCGGCAGTCATTAAAGTTAAAACAGGACGAAGCCTCTTTCCTCCTAAACCCAAAATATAATTTATAGGATCGTAAAGGTTTTTAGGCTCTTTGAAGGTGGAAAAGTTTTCTAAATATGTGATAAACTCTTCTTGGTATTTTTCTATTGAAAGCATCAAACAAAAATAGGGTAAATCATCATAATTAAAAACTTCAACACAAAAGGATATGTTAAAAAATCATTAAAACCCAGGAAACTTTATTTGTTTTTAAAGTTTCCTGTTGTACATTTGCACCTAATTATGAGAGAAAAAATAGTAAAAAAAGCAACCGACTTGTTTTTAAACCTAGGGTTTAAAAGTGTCACGATGGATGATATTGCTCATGAAATGGGTATATCTAAAAAAACGATTTATGTCCATTTTGCTAATAAAACAAAATTAGTTGAAGCTGTTTCATTTTCTGTTTTCGATTTAATTTGTAACGGTATTGATAATATATGTTGCAACTCCGCAAATCCAATAGAGGAATTATACGATATAAAGATGTTTGTAATGCATCATTTAGAAAGCGAAAAATCGTCGCCCCAATTTCAATTAAAAAAATATTATCCACAAATATATGCAACACTTCATTTAAAACAATTTGAAAAAATGCACGACTCTGTTAGCGAAAGCCTACAAAGAGGTGTGGATACGGGTTTATTTCGTGCTAATATCGACATAGCGTTTATATCTAGAATGTATTTTAATGGCATGACAGGTATTAAAGATGGCACTATTTTTCCACCAGAGTTGTTCTCTATGGATTACTTAATGGAAAGTTATTTGGAATACCACTTAAGAGCCATTGTTACCGAAAAAGGCTTCAAAACTTTAAATAAATTTATAACATCAAATCAATCATAAAATGAAGAACAAACTAATATTAATTTTTAGCTTATTAGTTTCTATAACCGCTATCGCACAAGAAACCAAACAGCGTTTTTCGTTAGAAGAAGCTATTTCTTTTGCCTTAGAAAATAATAGAACAGCAAAAAACGCTAGCAGAGATATTGAAGCTGCAAAGCAACAAAAATGGGAAACAACAGCTGCTGGTTTACCTCAACTTAATGCCGCAGTAGATTACCAAAACAGCATAAAACAGCAACTACAAGTTGTTGAGGCTTCTGCTTTTGGCGGTCCAGAAGGTGAATATACGGCAATAGCTTTAGGACTAGAACAAAGCTTAATAGGTTCTGCAACTTTAAGCCAATTACTTTTTGATGGTTCTTATATAGTAGGCTTACAATCTGCAAAAGTATATTTAGAAATATCTAAAAACGCCAAAACCAAAACAGATTTAGAAGTTAGAAAAGCTGTAGTTAACGCTTATGGTAATGTTTTACTAACCGATGAAAGCGTAACTATTTTAGAGCGCAACAAATTGGCTTTGCAAAAAAATCTTGACGAAACCACTAAAATTTATGAAAACGGTTTAGAGGAAGAAGAAAGTGTAGAACAGCTAAAAATAACATTATCTACCATTAACAGCACCTTAAACAACAGTATTAGGTTAAAAAAAGTAGCCTACCAGATGCTTAATATTACATTAGGCCTAGATATTGAAAACGAAACGGTACTAACAGATAATCTAGAAACATTAACAGCCCAAAACATCGATTTAGCATTTACAAATAATCCGTTTTCAATAGAAAACACAATAGATTATAAAATTGCCGAAAACGATAAAACCTCTAAGGAGCTATTGCTAAAATTAGAGAAATACAAAAACTTACCAACACTTAGCGCTTTTTTATCAGGAGGATATGCCTCTTATAGCCCAGAGTTTACCTTTCTAGATAGCGACCAAAAATATTATGGCTTTGGTATTTTTGGAGCCAAATTAAGTATTCCAATTTTTACCTCTGGAGCATCCAATTCTAAAATACAACGTGCTAAAATTAATTTAGAAAAAGCCGAAGACGACCTAACGGAAACCGAACAACAATTAAAATTACAAATAGCATCGGCAAAAAGTGATTATCAATTTGCTATTGAAGAATATAGCATTAAGAAAGAGAATTTAAATCTGGCCGAACGTATCGAGAAAAAAAATCAAACTAAATTTTTTGAAGGTATTGCATCTAGCTTCGAGCTAAGACAAGCACAAACGCAACTCTACACCGCACAACAAGAATTTTTACAAGCCATGCTAAATGTTATAAACAACAAAGTGGCGCTAGAAACCATTACAAACCAAGAGCTATAAACGCAACAATAAATAAGTGAATTTAATAAACCTAACAACCATGAAATATATATATCTAACATTTTTAAGTGCTTTTATTCTAATCTCTTGTGGAGGTGAAGGAAAAAAATCTGTTGAAGACATTATAGCTACAAATGATTTAGAACTTATTAGAACTAAAAAAAGCGAACTTGAAGTTTCGGCTCAAGAAATTTCAGAAAAACTAAAACAATTAGAACAATCTATTAAAAGTTTAGATCCTCAAGAAAAGATTCCTTTAATAACAACCTTTCATGCTAAAGAGGCTGTTTTTAATCACTTTGTAGAATTACAAGGTAACGTAAACACAAAGCAAAACTTACTAATCTATCCGGAATTCTCAGGTGTATTAACTCAAGTTTATGTTAAAGAAGGACAAAACGTTAAGAAAGGACAAATTTTAGCTAAAATCGATGATGGCGGATTAGGCCAACAATTAGCACAATTAAAAATTCAAACCGAATTAGCTAAAACAACTTATGAGCGTCAAGAACGTTTATGGAAGCAAAATATAGGTAGTGAAATACAATTTTTACAAGCCAAAGCATCTTATGAGGGACAGCTAGAAGCTACAAAACAACTAGAACAACAAGTCGCAAAAACCGTTGTTCGTGCTCCATTTTCGGGTACTATCGACGATGTTATTACAGATCAAGGTAGTGTTGTAGGTCCGGGTCAAACTATGTTATTTAGAATTGTAAACCTAGACGATATGTACATTGAAACAGAAGTGCCAGAGCGCTATGTTTCAGATATTGTAAATGGTAAAGAAGTTAAAGTAGAGTTTCCTGTACTTGGAAAAAGCATAGATGCTAAAGTTCGTCAAGCAGGAAACTTTATAAACCCTTCTAACCGCACGTTTAAGGTAGAAGTTGCTATTTCTAATAAAGATAAAGACATTAAACCAAACCTAACAGCAAAGCTTAAAATTAACGATTACACCAATCAAAAGGCCATACTAATACCGCAAAGTATTATATCAGAAAATGCAGAAGGTCAGCAATACGTGTACACCATTACCAATAAAGTTGAAAATAAAGCCAAAGTAAAACGTGAGTTTATTGAAACCGGAAGAACTCAAGGTGATTATATTGAGGTATTATCTGGTATAGAGAACAATGAAGAACTTATTGTTGAAGGTGCTAGAAGTGTAAAAGATGGTCAAGATGTAAAAGTTCTTGATATTGAAGAGGAAAACTAAAATTAAAGACCAAAATCAATGACTAAAAATAAAAAAAACAAGCAAGTAGATAAAGAATTTGGTTTTTCTTCTTGGGCAATTAATAACAAAACAACCATGTATGTTTTAATTGCACTAATATTGTTCCTTGGCGCAGGTTCTTATTTTAGCATGCCTAGAGAGAATTTCCCAGAAATTAAGGAAACCAAAATTTATATAAGCTCCATTTATCCTGGTAACACAGCCGAGGATATCGAAAAACTAATTACAGATCCTATTGAGGACAAACTTAAAACGGTAAGTAATGTTGTTGAAATTACCTCAACATCGCAAGAGGATTACTCGATTGTAATTGTAGAATTTGACGAAAACATATCGGTTGACGCTGCAAAACAGAAAATTAAAGACGAAGTAGACTCTGAAACTGCTGGCGAAGATTGGCCAACATTTAATGGCGCTAAAGTTGAACCTAATGTGTTCGATTTAAGTATGTCTGAAGAAATTCCAATTCTTAACATTAATATTTCTGGAGATTACCCTATTGATAAGCTGAAAGAATATGGCGAATTTCTTGAAGATGAAATTGAAAGTCTGCAAGAAATTAAACAAGTAGATATTCGTGGTGCACAAGAAAAAGAAGTAGAAGTTGCCGTGGACATTTACAAAATGATGGCAGCTCAAGTAAGTTTCGACGATATTATAAACACTATAAGTAGAGAAAATGTTACCATGTCTGCGGGTAATTTAATTACTAGCGGACAACGCCGAACTATAAGAATTATAGGGGAAATTGACGAGCCCAAAGAACTTGAAAACTTTGTGGTAAAGGCAGAAAACAACAACCCTATTTATTTAAAAGATGTCGCTGTTGTTAGTTTTAAGGATGAAGACAAAACTACCTACGCCCGCGAATTTGGTCATCCAGTAGTAATGCTGGATGTTAAAAAACGAGCTGGAAAAAACATGGTTGCTGCCGCCGAACAAATTCAAGCCATAGTTAAAGACGCTATTGCAAACACCTTTCCTCCAGATTTAACCGTTACAATTGCCAACGATCAATCTTCAAAAACCATTGGTCAGGTAGACGATTTAGTAAACAATATCATATTCGGTATTATATTGGTTGTAACCGTTTTAATGTTCTTTTTAGGATTTAAAAATGCCTTATTTGTTGGGTTTGCCATTCCTATGTCTATGTTTATGTCCTTAATGATATTAGACCTTTTAGGCTACACCATGAACACCATGATTCTTTTTGGATTAATTATGGGGCTTGGTATGCTAGTAGATAATGGTATTGTTGTGGTAGAAAACGTGTATCGTTTAATGAGCGAAGAAGGCATGAGCAGAATTGAAGCCGCCAAAAAAGGTATTGGAGAAATTGCATACCCTATTATTATTTCAACTTTAACAACTGTTGCAGCTTTTGTACCGCTTGGTTTATGGCCCGGTGTAATGGGGCAGTTTATGAAGTATTTTCCCATAACCTTATCAGTAGTTTTAGGGTCTTCATTATTTGTTGCTATTTTCTTTAACTCGGTTATGGTATCTCAATTTATGACTATTGAGGATAAAGACATGCCTTTAAAAAACATTATAAAAATTTCGGCTATTGTTGGAGGTCTTGGGTTATTAATTTTAATTACTGGAGGCGCTTATCGTGGTTTAGGAACTTTAATGATTGTAACAGTAATTTTACTTTGGATTTACCGCTTATTTTTAAGAAGTTGGTCCAACGGGTTTCAAAATAAAATATTACCAACATGGGAGCGTATTTACGAGAAATCATTACGATTTGCTTTAAGCGGAAGAAAACCTATTGCAATTACCATTAGCACTTTTGCACTGCTTATAGTAGCCTTTATGGGCTTTGGCGCATCGGTGGGAAGCCAACGTACAAAAGTAGAATTCTTTCCAGATAACACACCAAATCAAATTATAGTTTATATAGAATATCCTGAAGGTACAGATATTAAAAAAACTAATGCCATTACAAAAGATATAGAACAACGTGTATATAAAATCATTAATGATGAAGCTTATATGGACGGTGATTTTAATTTCTTAACCGAGAGTGCGGTATCGCAAGTTGGTGAAGGCGCCGGTAACCCGCAAACCGATGGTGGTTCTGCTGCCGAAATGCCGCATCGTGGAAAAATTACAGCTACCATGCGCGAATACAAATTTAGGAAAGGTGCAGATAGTCAAGAACTTCTTAAAAAGGTTCAAGAAGACTTAAAAGACATTTATCCTGGAGTTGCTATTTCGGTTGAAAAAGATGCTGCAGGACCTCCGGCAGGATATCCAATTAACGTAGAATTAGAAGGTGACGATTATACCGAATTAATTGCTACAGCCGAAAACATGCGCGATTTTATTAATACTAAAAACATTCAAGGTATTGATGAGCTAAAAATCGATGTTAATAAATCTAAACCATCAATGCAGGTTTTGGTTGATAGAAAAAAAGCAGGTGAGTTGGGTGTTAGCGCCGGACAAGTGGGGCAGCAACTTCGTAATTCTATTTTTGGTGCCAAAGCAGGTGTTTATAAAGAAGA
This sequence comes from Algibacter sp. AS12, assembly GCF_046736315.1. Classification (NCBI taxonomy): domain Bacteria; kingdom Pseudomonadati; phylum Bacteroidota; class Flavobacteriia; order Flavobacteriales; family Flavobacteriaceae; genus Algibacter; species Algibacter sp. AS12. Next base: position 1,926,215 of record NZ_CP151841.1, on the reverse strand, counting down.
TGGAGAAGATTACGATATTTATGTTCGTTTTAATGAAGAGAATAGATACAATACAAGTGCTATTTTTAACCAGAAAATAACGTTTAGAGATATGGCTTCTGGACAAATAAAGGAAGTTCCTGTATCTACGGTTGCAAAACAAACCAATAATTCTGGTTTTAGTGCTATTAAGCATAAGGACGTTAAGCGAGTGGTTACGTTATATTCTGCATTAGCACCTGGATATACAGATGCTGCGGCTATTGTGGCTAAAATTCAAAGTGCAATGCAAGGGTTTACTCAAAAACCAGATAATGTGAATATCGATTATACGGGGCAAATAGAAGAGCAAAATAAGCAAATGGCCTTTTTAATGGGTGCCTTTTTTACAGGCTTAGGGTTAATTTTCTTTATACTAATATTCCAATTTAATTCGGTTTCGAAGCCTGGAATTATTATGATAGCTATATTCTTAAGTTTAATAGGTGTATTTGGAGGTATTGTAGCTACAGGAAGCTCTTTCGTTATAATGATGACCATGATGGGAATTATCTCATTAGCCGGTATTGTGGTAAATAACGGTGTGGTACTGCTAGATTACACGCAACTTTTAATTGATAGAAAGAAAGTAAGTTACCATTTAGAAGCCGACCAATATTTAGGAAAAACTGATTTAATGGAAGCAATTGTTAAAGGAGGAAAAGCACGTTTAAGACCTGTTTTACTTACAGCAATTACCACGATTTTAGGATTAATTCCGTTGGCAACGGGTTTAAACATCAACTTTTTTACTTTATTTAGTAAGTTTGATGCTAATATTTATATGGGTGGTGATAACGTAATTTTCTGGGGACCACTAGCTTGGACCGTTATTTACGGATTATTTATAGCTACGTTTTTAACTTTAATAGTTGTGCCAATTTTATTTTATCTTGTAACCCAATTTAAAATGTGGTTATTTAAAGATCGTGTTTCAAATGAAACCGAGTTAATTGAACAAGAAAACTTTAATTTAGACAAACGTTTAGATTAATTTAAACATATTGTAAGTTCTTGACATATGTCGAGACTTTAATTTTGAAATTGTCGTTCGCTTTATAGTGGAATTGGCAATACAGTTTAAAACAACTTTCCAATAGGTTGTTTTAAAAGAATCCTTTTGTTCTTTGATCATCAGGATTAGTTAATAGCAAGAAAAGCCCCAACTTATGTTGGGGCTTTTTGATTATTGGCATTTCGCCATTATATTATATTAATAGTCACTACCTTAAAATTTAAAGGCTACACTTGCATTTAAAACGGTTCCATTAAAACCAAATTGATTTACTTCCCACGGGTATTTAAAACGCCCTCCAAGATCGGTAACAAAATCACCTTTAGTATCAATTTCATCTGGATAAACATTAAGTAAATTATTAACCGAAATATTAGCTGAAATTTTTTCGCTAAACTCATAACCAACAATTAAATCTGTAATTACTTTACCAGCAAAAGTTTGATCGTAAGCAGCATCATCTAAAGGCAATGGACCATTTCCTAGATCCGCTCCATTTAAACCATTATTAGCATGTTGCCAGCTAACCTCTCCAAAATAAGTATTATTCAATATAAAATTCCATTTATTTATATTGTAATCCAAACCTAATAAAATTTTAGATTTAGGTCTAGATGAAGTTATTCTAGATTGTTCCTTTCTATTAAAAATATTGTAACCATTTGCTTCTAACAATGCAGGTGTATCAATTTCTCCTTCAATAGTAGTTTCGTTAAAATTGGCAGCCAAAGTAGCGTTTAACCTACCTTCACCTATATCGATATTAGTATAGTTAACCACTAAATCTAAACCAGTAGTATTTGTATTTACAGCATTTACGAAAAATTTTAAACTTGTAATAGAATTAGCTATTAATATAGTTTCCACTGGATTAGTAGAGGCGTCGTCTCCATCAAAACCAATTTCTCCTGTAAATAAAACACGATCGTCCACTTTTACATTATAGAAATCTGCTGAAACGGACAAATTAGATTTAATTTTATAAGTAATACCTGCCGAAATATTTTTTGATGTTTCTGCCGTAAGTTGAGGCACACCTAAATCTTCTCTAATAATAGGATCTACATTATTAAATGTTCCTTGATTTGAAATACTCCCTCCAGACACTAAAGTCTGCACATTACTTAAGTATATTTGATGTAAAGATGGCGCTCTAAACCCTGTGCTATAGGATGCTCTTAAAGCTCCTTTATCTCCCAAAGAATAACGCCCACTAACTTTCCATGATACATTATCTCCAAAATCGCTAAAATCTTCATATCGTACTGCTCCACCAATTAACAAAGCATCAGTTGGCTCCCACTCCAAATCTCCATAAACACCGTAGTTATGTCTATCTGCACGAACAGCGTTTGAAGGCTGTAAACCAGGAAAAGATTGTGCTCCCCCATTTCCTGTAGGATTGTAATAAGAAGCGGCATCTCCTGCTCTAGCAGAAAAATTTTCTTGCTTAATTTCTGCTCCAAAAGCAACATTAACTTGACCTAAACTTCTTGAAAAATCTAAATTTGCTAACGAGTTACTAAATGTGTAACCTCCAACTCCAAATTCGGTTGGACTGTTTGCTCCTAAGTCTATATTTAAAGTGTTATTTACATCATAATCAATTCTATTCCTTCCGTATGTCCCACTAAAATCAACATCGAAATTAAACATGTTCCATTTAACACCCGCTGTTAAGTTATTATCCAAAACATCAGTTTCAAAAGTAGGTTGAAAACCGTTATAGTCGGTACCTGCTTCGTGTAATAAGTTATGAGGGTCACCTACCCAATATGGCGCTCTGTATAAAGCAAAACTTTTACCTTGTCTAGTTGTTACTCCACCAAACGTATAAAACTCACCCGAATCGTTTTTAAACGGAATTCCGGCATTAAAAAACAAATCAAGTTTTTTTAATTCAGGCTGACCAACAGTCATTCCTAAATCTGGATTATCTGCTAACCAAGATCCCCAAGTTGGGTCGCCTGCCTCAACACCAATTAAAACATCTGTTCCTGGAGTTCCAGGTCTATTTGTTTTTTCTTGCTCATAATACCCTGCGGTTATATTTAAATACCCTCCATTATCACCTGATAATCCTGTATTTAAATCCACTCCAAAATTAAAACCATCACCTTCCGTAGTAACTCCGGATTTTACATTTACCGTTGTATATTCTACGTTCTTTTTTAATACCATATTAATCACACCAGCAATCGCATCAGATCCGTACTGTGCCGAAGCACCATCACGTAATACCTCAATACGTTCAATAGCCGCTGCAGGAATACTTTTTAAATCAACACCAACTTCACCTTTTCCTGGTGTATCATTAATATAAACTAAAGCACTTTGGTTTTTTCGTTTTCCGTTTACTAAAACCAAGGTTCTACTTGGACCTAAACCACGTAAATCTGCTGGATCAAAATGCGCTGTTGCATCAGATATCGTTTGAGTTGAAGAATTAAAAGAAGGCACCTTGTAAGTCAACATTTTATCTATTGTTGGCTGGCCTGTATTGCGCATTTCCTCTAGACCTATATTATCAATAGGCACTGCAGAATCCAATATTGTTCTTGGTTTTGATCTATTTCCGGTTAAAACTACAGCATCTAGGGCTACCCCAGATTGTAAAGTCACATTTAAAATATTAGATGACACTTTAATTTCTTGAGTTTCGTAACCTACATAAGAAAAAACTAGTGTATCTCCATTATTTGCCTTTATTGCATAATTGCCATCAAAATCGGTTGTGGTTCCAATTGTGGTTCCTTTAACAACGACTGAAACCCCAGGTACGGGTTGCGTTGTATCATCTTTAACAACACCCGAAACATTCTGTCCTAACATTAAATTAGACATACCTAGAAACATTAAAAAAACCAGCGGTTTAAAATGAAATAATTTTCTCATATTATAATTTTTAGTTTAGAATTAGTTAATACGAATATATACTTTTTTGACAAAAGACTCAAAAAACAACAAGTATATATACCGTTATTTAATAAAAATAACAACGAAATAATATCATTTTACATGTTTTAAAGAACTATTAATATGAAATTAATAAAAAAAACATTGAATTATAAAAAAATTATTAATAACCCAAAAAGACTCATTTCAAGGTGTAATAAAAAAAAGACATGTTAATTAAAAACTAACATGCCTTTTCTTATTAATATAAAATTTAATTATTTTAATACGAATGTTAACCTACCAAATACATAACGACCGTTGTTACCAAACTGCGACACACGACGTGAGTAAACAAATTGATTACTGGAAGTTAAATATCCTGGTAATTCATCTGGATAAACATCTAATAAGTTATTTGCACCAACTGTTAGTCTTAACTCATCACTAAAGTTATAACCTATAGTTAAATCGGTAACCACATTAGATCCTATTTCTGGGTGACCACCATCTGTTAAGTTTCCTGTATCGAAAACACTACCAAAAAATGCATTTCTTAAGAAGATACTCCAATCGCCCATTTCTAAGTTATGAGATAAGTTCGCTTTAACTCGAGGTACGGCAAGTTCTAAATATACTCTAGAACCTTCATCAAAATAGTTATCTAATAAACCTGCATCAGTTAAAAGATCACTACCTTTTGTAGCGCCTACTTTTTTAGTTTTTGAGTACGTGGCAGCTAAATTATTAGTTAATCTTCCTTCACCCACATTTGCTTTATGAGAAACAACCACATCTAAACCATTTGTTTCAGTATCTATGGCGTTGGCAAAAAATGCTGCTTGACCAATTCCAAGGTTCGTAAAAATATCTGATAATGGTGTTCCATCATTAGGATTACCGAAATTTCCTGTATATGTAATTCTGTCATCTATAGCTATAAAATATCCATCTATAGTTACTGTTAAATTAGCATCTGGTATTTTAGTAGTAAATCCTAAACTAGCATTAAATGAAGTTTCCTCCTTTAATTTAGGAATTCCAACTAGTTTAGCCGCTCTAGAACTATTAGTAAACGTTCCAACCTCTTGTGCAATTCCTTGGTCATTAAATAATGTATTCGATTTGCTATAAAATTGCTGATGTAAAGAAGGCGCTCTAAAACCAGTACTTAAAGCACCTCTAATGTTTGTATTATCACTAAGTTTATAACGCATTGCTAATTTACCATTCAATGTACTTCCAAAATCACTAAAGTCTTCAAAACGCACAGCACCACTCATCAAAAACTCCTCAGTAATATCTGCTTCAACATCAACATACAAAGCCATACTATTTCTTCTAGCATCAATAGCATTTTCTGGTGTAAACCCTGAAAACACTTGAGCTCCAGCACTTGCCTGATTACCAAAAAAGTCAGTAACTTGTAACGTTGGGTCTTCAGCCGCAGCTGCTGTTTCCACTTCTCCATTTACATCATACTTAGCATAAGACGACTCTTCACCAGCTTCAATAAAGTAATTTTCAACACGATATTCTGCACCAAAAGCAATATTTAACCCGGACATTATATCATCATAAAACTTAGACATATCAAAATTAACCGTGTTTTGTTGAAAACCGTTTAATCCAGCATCAAACTCCGTTGGAGATGAAGCTTGTAAGTAAAAGTTAGTAGTATTGGTAATATTGTATGCAAAAGTATTTAAACCCCAAGTATGAGATAAATCGATATTCCAATCATTAATTTTACCTTGAATACCAAAACCTAAAGATTTATCAATGATATCAGACTCGATATCTGGTAAGAATCCATTAATATAAGATAAAGTATTTCCTCTACCAGATGAATGCCCAGGCGTTCTATAAAACCCAGAAGCATCACCATGACGATAAGATAAACCACCAAAAGCATATAATTTGGCTTCACTTTCAGCATCTCCTAAAGGGATTTCTAGGTTCCCCATAAATTGACCTTGATCTAAAGCAGATTGCCCTACACTCATATTATAATCACTTCTTGTTTGTCCTCTTGCAGCTAATTCTGCGTCCGTAACATCCAAGCCAGATAAAATTCCAGCAGTCTGATCTCCAGTAATTGTATTGTATCCTGACAATTCTTCAATACTTGAAGCTCCTGCAATTTGCCCTTGCAATCCGGCATCAAAATGATCTACTTGGGCTGCAAAATCTTTAATAGCATCTAAATCAGTTCGTAAATCTGATAGATTAAAACCAGCTTGATTAGCTTGCCATTCTATAGAATTATAAGCATGGAAAATCGCACCACTATTCGCACGAGCACGAGACGTTCTTTCTCGTGTTGTTAAAGAACCCGTCATATTAATAAACCCGCCATTTTCACCTAATGGAATACCGTAGTTTAAATCGATTTGAGTTTTCTCTCCATCGGTTCCACCTTCATGGTCATTTCCATTTTTAGACATATTAGCACCTGTGGTAATGGCAGCCGTTAGCTCGTTAACATTGTCTTTTAATACAATATTAATAACCCCCGCAATAGCATCAGATCCATATTGCGCAGCAGCACCATCACGTAAAACTTCAATTCGTTTAATTGATGCAGCAGGAATAGCATTTAAATCTGTACCAACAGAACCTCGCCCTGGCGTACCATTAACATTTACTAAAGATGAGGTATGTCTTCTTTTTCCATTTACTAAAACCAATACTTGATCTGGTCCAAGACCTCTTAGTTGAGCAGGATCAATATGATCTGTTCCATCGGCAACTGTTTGTGTATTAGATGAAAATGAAGGCGCCACATAATTTAATATTTGTGTTACCGAAACTTGCGGACCAGCTGTTACTAAATCGGCCATATCAATAACATCTACAGGAACTGCTGTATCAACAGATGTCCTGCTTGGATTTCTAGATCCAATTAAAACCACTTCATTTAAAGCAACTCCAGATTGCATTGTCACATTAATAACCGTACCTGAAACGCTTTTTTCTTGCGTTTCATAACCTACATACGAAAACACTAAAACATCTCCCGTTTTTGCATTAACATTGTATTTTCCGTCAAAGTCTGTTGTTGTACCAGTTGTGGTACCTTTCACAATAACAGACACACCTGGTAAACCACCAGAATCATCTTTAACAGTTCCTGAAACTTCTTGGGCCATTGCCGTTCCTGATAGACCTATAAAAAATAGAAACATCAGACATTTTAAATGTAAAATTTTACTCATAGTTATTATTTATTTTGAATTAGTTCTAGCTAATATATGCATATTATATTGTAAATTACATACTTACACGCAAAACATTATTTACAAAATAGACTTAACTGAGTAAAAACTTCTAAATAAAAAAAACTTAATCGCCTCAACTTTATTGTAAATAAAAATTCAAAAAAAACACATAAACACATGACATTCAGATACCTAAAAAAAAGACTATAAATCACACTAAATAAAATTAAAACGTACATTTAACGTTTTATTACCGATCAATAATTATTTTAATTAATCTAAAAAATATCAAGACCTTAGAAAAATACATCTATCACAATCTAAAAAATAGCACACTTATATTCCAAAAACCTCATTTACTTAAAAAAACATATATAAAAATTAATACTCTACTCTATTTCATTAAATTTGCACATCAAAATTTTACTATGTACAGAAGTCATAATTGCGGCGAATTAACAGCAGCAAATATAAATACAGAAGTTACCCTGTCTGGTTGGGTACAAAAGTCTAGAGATAAAGGTTTTATTGTTTGGGTCGATTTACGCGATCGTTACGGTATTACACAACTTGTTTTCGACGAGGAACGTACCTCGAAAACGCTAATTGAACAAGCTCAAAACTTAGGTCGCGAATTTGTAATTCAAGTTAAAGGAGAGGTTATTGAGCGTGCTTCTAAAAATCCAAATATCCCAACTGGCGATATCGAAATTTTAGTCTCAGAGTTAATAATTTTAAACAAATCTTTGTTACCACCTTTTACTATTGAAGATAAAACCGATGGTGGTGAGGATATTAGAATGAAATATCGTTATTTAGATATTCGTCGTAACCCTGTAAAAAACAGCTTAATATTTAGACATAAAGTAACTCAAGAGGTTAGAAACTACTTATCTAAAGAAGGCTTTATAGAAGTTGAAACGCCATATTTAATTAAATCTACACCAGAAGGTGCACGCGATTTCGTGGTTCCTTCTAGAATGAACGAAGGACAATTTTACGCCCTTCCGCAATCGCCACAAACATTCAAACAATTGCTTATGGTTGGTGGCATGGATAAGTACTTCCAGATTGTAAAATGTTTTAGAGACGAAGATTTACGTGCCGACAGGCAGCCAGAATTTACACAAATTGATTGTGAAATGGCGTTTATCGAGCAAGAAGATATATTAAATGCTTTTGAAGGCTTAACAAGACATTTACTGAAAGAAGTAAATGGTGTTGATGTTGAAAAATTCCCAAGACTATTATACGACGATGCTATGCGTTTATACGGAAACGATAAACCAGACATTCGTTTTGGGATGGAATTTGGCGAGCTAAACGAAGTAACGCAACATAAAGAATTTGGTGTTTTTAATAATGCTGAATTAGTAGTTGGTATTGCGGTTCCTGGAGGAAACAGTTATACCAGAAAAGAAATAGATAAATTAATTGATTGGGTAAAGCGTCCGCAAGTTGGAGCTTTAGGCATGATTTACTCGCGTTGTAACGACGATGGTTCTTTTAAATCTTCAGTCGATAAATTTTACGACCAAGACGATTTAGCCAAATGGGCAGAAATTACCGGAGCCAAGAAAGGCGATTTAGTTTGTGTACTTTCTGGAGAGACTAATAAAGTGCGTGCACAATTAAGTGCATTACGTATGGAATTAGCAGAGCGCTTAGGCTTAAGAGATCCAAAAGTATTCGCACCATTATGGGTTATAGATTTCCCTTTATTAGAGTTAGATGAAGAAACTGGTCATTACCACGCTATGCACCATCCATTTACTTCGCCTAAACCAGGCCAATTAGAATTATTAGAAACTAACCCTGGAGAAGTAAAAGCTAATGCTTACGATTTAGTTTTAAACGGAAACGAAATTGGTGGCGGATCTATAAGAATTCACGATAAACAAACACAAGCCATAATGCTAAAACATTTAGGCTTCTCTGACGAAGACGCTAAAGCGCAATTTGGCTTTTTAATGGATGCTTTCGAGTATGGCGCGCCACCACACGGTGGTTTAGCTTTCGGTTTAGATAGATTGGTTGCTATTTTAGGCGGACAAGAAACTATTAGAGATTTTATTGCTTTCCCAAAAAACAATTCGGGTCGCGATGTCATGATAGACGCTCCTGCTCCAATTGATGATGAGCAGTTAACCGAATTAAGCTTAAAACTTAATTTAAAATCATAAAAAATTAAATCCTGCGCTTTGCAGGATTTTTTATTAGTTTTATATCATGCCATCACTAACAAAAAAACCACTACGTAAATTTCTACTCTGGAAATATAAATATATTTCAGAGCGACAATTTATTTATGCGCTAAGTATCCTAGTAGGCTTCTTAGCAGGGTTAGGCACAGTAACACTTAAAAACTTAACGCACTATATACGCTTACTTTTTAAGTTAGAGTTTTTTAATAATTATCAAAACTCGTTGTACTTCATTTTCCCAATGATAGGGCTGTTCCTGGTGTATGTTATAAAACAAATTTGGTTAAAAAAACATATTGGTCATGGTATATCATCAACACTATACGCTATTTCAAAACTTAATGGCATCATTCCACGCTATAATATTTACGCCGCATTAATAACAGCACCGTTAACCGCTGGTTTTGGTGGATCGGTAGGTTTACAAGGTCCCGCAGTAAGTGTAGGTTCCGCGTTAGGCTCTAATGCTGCACGCTTGTTTAGAATGAACACCAAAACACGCATGCTACTTATTGGTTGTGCCGCCGCAGGTGCTATGGCATCCATGTTTAAAGCGCCCATTGCAGCCATTATTTTCGCCATAGAAATTTTCAGTCTCGATATTGCATTTGCATCCCTAGTACCTTTACTTTTAGCATCTGTTTCAGCAGTGGTAACTTCTTATATGTTTTTAGGAACCGATGTATTACTACGCTTCCAATTAACCGATAAATTTGAAATAAACGACATTGCATTTTACGTACTATTAGCAGTTGTAACCGGTCTTGCATCGGTATATTTTTCAAAAGTATTTTTTGGCATAACCAACTTCTTTAAGCAATTTGAAAGTAGAGCCGTGCGACTAATAATTGGTGGTTTAGCCATTGGCACCATGCTTTATTTTGTGCCACCACTTTATGGTGAGGGTTATGGTATTATGAACAACCTTTTAAAAGGCGATCACTTAGCAGCCATTGGCACCACACCTTTCGATTTAGATTTAACCAATATCTGGATCGTTATAGCATTACTACTAGGCATCGGTATATTTAAAGCTATTGCCATGACCACCACTTTTGGTGCCGGCGGTGTAGGTGGTGTTTTTATCCCAACCTTAGTAATGGGAAATGTTTTAGGAAACGCATTCGCAAAAATCATTAATAATATGGGGTTAGACTTTCACGTATCCGAGTCCAATTTCACATTAATTGGTATGACGGGTTTAATGGCAGGAGTACTTCACGCGCCACTAACCGCTATTTTCCTTATTGCCGAAATTACTGGAGGATACGAGCTTTTTGTACCATTAATGATTGTGTCTGCAATTTCATTTGCCATTACAAAATACTACGTTTCACACTCCATATATACCTTAAAATTAGCACAACGTGGCGAGCTTATGACTCACGATAAAGACAAAAACGTACTTATGGTTTTAGATATCGATAAGGTTGTAGAAACCAATTTTATCATCCTAAAACCAGAAATGAAGTTGGGCGACATACTAAAAAACGCTGTAGCCAAATCTTCTAGAAACCATTTCCCTGTCGTTAATGACAATCACGAATTTTTAGGTGTAATCCGTTTGGACGATATCCGCCACATGATGTTCGATACCGAACTATACAACAAAGTAGACGCTGCAAGCCTCTTACACGCCGATGCTGGCATTATAAATTACGAAAGCGATAACATGAACGTCATCATGGATAAATTCAAGTCCAGCGGCGCATGGAACTTGCCAGTTGTAAAAAATGGCAAATATTACGGCTACATATCCCGCTCCAAACTCCTAACCGCGTACAGGCAACAATTAATCAACTTCACCCAATAGCATTCAGCATGAAATACATAATATATATTCTAGCCATTGCCGCATTTACAAGTATCATTTTAGGGTTCTCCCTAGATGTCGAATATTCCGAAAAACTAATAGGTTTCGGCGTAACCGGTTTATTTTTAGTGGTATTTCCATTGTACACCTATTACAGCTGGAAAGATAAAAACATGAAAGATTACATGCTCACCAAAGAAAACCTCGATAAAATGCGCGAAACACAAAAGCGTAAAAAGTATTAAAATTTGGGCGTTCCCCAAAAAGGGTTGGGCTTTCACTACTCAATATTTTTGCGAAAAGCAAAAAGGATTTCAAACAAACCGTTCAATCCCTAACGCGGGTTAGTCAGCAAAAGACAGTACACAATTAACATGTATTTAGCATCCTAAAACAACACACCCCTTAATCCCCTCTTACTAGAGGGGAAACTCATACGCTAAATATTATTCTAAGTATTAGTTTTTTTAGACAACAGTTTCCCTCCTAAAAAGGAGGGATTAAGGGAGGTGTAAATTTATACTCTAATTCAAATTCCGTTTCTCAACAAAAAACCGTTTCATAAGTACCGAAGCTTCCTCAGCCAGAACACCCCCAGAAATTTCAGTTTTAGGATGCAACTTGGTATTTAAATTAATGCACCCACGAGCTTCATCTCTAGCACCATAAACTATTTTAGAAATCTGACTCCAATACAACGCGCCCGCACACATTTGGCAAGGCTCTAACGTTACATACAAGGTACATTTTTGAAGATATTTACCACCCAAAAAATTAGATGCCGCAGTTATGGCTTGCATTTCGGCATGAGCCGTAATATCCGTTAATGTTTCGGTTAAATTATGTCCGCGAGCAATTACTCTGTTATCAATAACAATTACAGCACCAACAGGAATCTCACCTTGTTCAAAAGCAGCTTCAGCTTCCTGTAGCGCTTTCTTCATAAAATAAGTATCATCAAAAGGTTCTATCATGATAGCAAAAATACAAATTCATTCTTGTACTTTTGCTTTGTGCAAAAAAGTCTATTAAAACAAATTAACACCCCTAAAGAACTTCGTCTTTTAAACCATAAAGACCTACCTCAACTTGCCAAAGAGTTACGCGAATTCATCATTAATATTGTAGCTACAAAAGAAGGCCATTTAGGAGCCAGTTTAGGCGTTGTAGAGCTTACCATAGCCTTGCATTATGTTTTTAACACACCAACAGACCAGCTTATTTGGGATGTTGGCCACCAAGCCTACGGACATAAAATTTTAACCGGTCGAAGAGACAATTTCCATACCAACCGCCAACTTGGTGGCATAAGCGGATTCCCGAAACGAGAAGAAAGCATATATGATGCTTTTGGTGTCGGGCATTCTTCTACCTCAATATCTGCAGCCTTAGGAATGGCAATTGCCTCACAATTAAAAGGCGATAACAAACACCATATTGCGGTAATTGGAGATGCTTCCATTGCTAGCGGAATGGCCTTTGAAGGTTTAAATCATGCAGGCGTTACAAATGCTAACTTGTTAGTTATTTTAAATGATAACGCCATTGGCATAGACCCAAGTGTTGGCGCATTAAAAATGTATTTAACAAACGTAAAAAAAGGCACCCAAAAACAAGATAATATTTTTGAAGCCCTAAATTTTAACTATTCCGGACCTATTGATGGCCACAATTTAGATGAAGTCATTAAAGAGTTAGAACGTTTAAAAACCGTAAAAGGCCCCAAGTTTTTGCACATTATCACTACAAAAGGTAAAGGTTTAAAACAAGCTGAAGCCGACCAGGTAAAGTACCACGCTCCGGGAAAATTTGATGCTAAAACTGGCGATTTACCTATTAAATCTACCCAAATTCAAGCACCAAAATACCAAGATGTTTTTGGACATACCATTGTAGAATTAGCAAAACAAAATAAAAATATTGTAGGTATTACACCTGCAATGCCCACAGGAAGTTCCTTAAAATACATGATGGAGCAAATTCCAGATCGCGCTTTTGATGTTGGCATTGCCGAACAACATGCCGTAACCCTAGCCGCAGGCATGGCGACACAAGGTTTAATTCCGTTTTGCAATATTTACTCTACCTTTTTACAACGTGCCTACGATCAAATAATACACGATGTAGCCATACAAAAACTACCCGTTATTTTTTGTTTAGATCGTGCTGGTTTGGTTGGTGAAGATGGTGCGACACACCACGGCGTTTTCGATTTAAGTTATTTACGTTGCATCCCGAACCTCATCATATTTGCGCCAAGAAACGAGATAGAGTTACGTAACATAATGTACACTGCGCAATTAGGTTTAGAGCAACCTATTGCGATTCGTTACCCAAGAGGACGCGGTGTTACTATAGATTGGAAACAACCATTTTCTAAAATTGAGATTGGTAAAGGAGTTACCCTTAATAAAGGAAACAAACTTGCTATTTTAAGCATTGGCACTATTGCTAAAAATGTTTCCGAAGCCATAAAAGATTTAAATGTTTCGCATTACGATATGCGTTTTGTAAAACCTTTAGATGAAAACTTACTTCATACCATTTTTAAAACTCATAAGACTATCGTTACCGTTGAGGACCACGTTATAAATGGTGGGTTTGGATCTGTTATTTTAGAATTTGCTTCTAAAAACGATTATAAAAACACGCTTAAAGTTTTAGGTATTCCTGATGCTTTCGTGGAACAAGGTTCTTTAGCCGAACTTCAAGAATTTGTAGGTTTGGATGTTGCAAGCTTGAAGTCGATTTTTAGTAAACTTTCTTAACAAATGCTTCCAAACAATTTTATTTAAATTATTTAATTTCCTGTAGCACTTAATAACTAAGTTTAATATAAAAAACTCATATACGGGATTGCTAACTCATGGCAAATCTGAAATATTTTAAAATTAAGACATTTATTTAATCGACCAATAACATAAAATATCCAGATTAATCTTAAAAGCTACAATACCACTTTAAAAAAGGGTGTTTACTAATAGTATTGATTAATATTTTACTATTTTTAATATAAATAGATTGATAAAATGGCACATTTTTTAAGTAGAATATTTTTTACTATAATATTCTACGCACTAATAATTACTAGCCTTAATGCTCAGTCTAATAATAAATTTTTAGAGCAAATTGGTATTGAGAAAGGGCTTTCATCCAATTATCCTAATAATATTATTCAAGACTCAAAAGGCTTTATTTGGATAGGCACCAACAATGGATTAAATAGATACGACGGATATGAGTTTAAAATATTCAAGTACGATGCTAACAACACCAATACCATTTCTGATAATTTGATAACTAATTTATTAGAAGACTCTAATGGAAATATATGGATTGGAACCAGTGGTGGCGGGTTAAACCTTTACAATACAACTACAGATGTTATAACACGTCTGGAACATAACACAAACGATGCAACGTCCATAAGCAGTAACATTGTAAATCAAATATACCAAGACAGCAAGTCTAGACTTTGGGTGGCCACAAAAAACGGTTTAAATTTATTGGACCCTATAACCATGACTTTTAAAACTTGGTTACAACCTAATACGTGCGAAACATGTAAATATTCTATTAAAGGTATCGTAGAGGATCATAAGGGAAACCTTTGGATAGGCGATGAATTTTACGGCCTATATTACTTTAACCCTGAGAGCGGAGAATTTACCAAACCTCATTTAAACTACACTGGAGATCATCGATTACCATCAGATTTTATACATGATTTAGATTTCCATGAAGACACCCTTTATGTAGCCACAGATAATGGCATTGCATTATTAAATACGCTAACCGGAACCTATGAAAGCATTCCTATAGAAGATATTAATGATAAAAATTTAGTAGAAAACGTTTATATATGGAGTCTTTATAATGATAATAATGGAGGGATTTGGCTTTGTACAAATGGTAATGGTTTAATACACTACAAAATAGGTACAAACCATGTTTCTATTTACAAAGCCGATGGAAACTCCGATTATAAAATTGGCAATAATTTAGTACAAGATGTACTTGTTGACAAATCTAAAAACATTTGGATAGCTACACGAGGAAACGGATTGAATAAATTCAATTTAAAAAACCTCATTTTTAAACATTGGGAATACGACAGCAAAAATAGCAATTCGTTAATAAATAATGATGTTAGAGCTATGCATCAAGATGCCAACGGTACCGTATGGATTGGAACTAGCAATGGCCTAAGTCGATTTAACCTTACATCTAATTTATTCAAAAATTACATAAAAGACTTTAATTATAAAGCCGATGCCAAAAAACCAAAAATACGAGCTATTTACCGTTCTAAAAACAAAGATTTGTGGGTAGCTACACAAGGCGGCGCACTCTATAAATATCACCAAAAACAAGACCGATTTATATTGGCAAAGGATTTTGCCAATAATCCGTTAGCAACTAAAATACGTCACATTGAGATTATTTATGAGCCAGAAGATGGTATATTATGGCTTGGCACTATAGGAACCGGCATACTTTCCTATAACACAGTAACTAACGAGTTTAAAACTATATATCCAAAAAATAACGCAGAAAAACCTTTACTTAATCTATATGTAAATTGTGTATTAACACACTCTGAAACAGAAGTATGGATTGGTAGTAACAGAGGATTGATTTTACTAAACAC
This sequence comes from Algibacter sp. AS12, assembly GCF_046736315.1. Taxonomy (NCBI): domain Bacteria; kingdom Pseudomonadati; phylum Bacteroidota; class Flavobacteriia; order Flavobacteriales; family Flavobacteriaceae; genus Algibacter; species Algibacter sp. AS12. Next base: position 1,910,398 of record NZ_CP151841.1, on the reverse strand, counting down.
CAAAACCCATACCTATAAATTATGGGATTATACTGAAGGTTGCAAAAACTGCATTGTTGGCAATAAAATTCGTTCTTTATACCGCGATAGTAGTAATAAAATATGGATTGGAACCAGGAGTGGCTTATCAATATTTAATCCGGTTTCTGAAAATTTTGAAAACTACGGCATAAATGAAGGTCTACCAAGTGATGTTATCTATGGCATTTTACGGGGTATTGATGGTAATATTTGGCTAACAACCACCAATGGGCTATCTAGAGTAAACCCAAGTAATATGGAATTTAAAAACATAACAGTTCCTGAAAATAACATTCTAGATATGGGAGGTCATGCACAAGGGTTGGATGGCAATTTATTGGTAGGAGGAACAACGGGATTTACAATTTTTAACCCTAATGATTTAAAAACTAATCCGTACATACCAGAAGTTGTTTTTACAGATATTAAGGTTAATAATAAAACTATAGTTTTTGATAAAAATTCCCCTGAATTGACCACTATAGATTTGCTGTTTGATCAAAACAATTTAACATTTGAATTTGCAGCTTTAGAATTTACAAATTCTCAACTCAACACATACAAATATAAATTAGAAGGATTTAATGATGAATGGATAGAATATGGTAATAAACACGATCTTACCTTTACAAATTTGGATCCCAAAAAATACGTATTAAAAATAAAAGGCTCTAACAATGAAGGTGTATGGAATGAAGAACCAACAACGCTAATTATTAACATAAAACCGCCTTGGTGGGGAACACTTTGGTTTAAAATACTTAGTGTATTAGTGCTTTTTGGGTCTATTTTTTCAATTTTTTATTTACGCGTAACAGCATTAAAGAGAAGAGAAGCTTTCCTGCAAAAGGAAGTATCGAAACAAACCAAAGAGCTGCTAGAAAACAATAAAGAATTAGAGGAGCTACATAGAGAAAAGGATGGAATTATTGGAATTATAGCCCATGACTTGCGAGGGCCTTTAAACAATATTTATGGCCTTAGCCATTTATTAGAAGACAACGAAAATTTAGACGAAGAACAAAAAACATATATTGGTTACATTAATGAATCTGTAGAAAGCGGAAATAGCTTAATTACAGATTTACTTATTATGAGTAACGTAAATCTCCCAGAGAAAAGAGTGGATTCTGAAGATTTTGACCTTTCTGAATATATTGAAGAATGGGAAAAAAGTTATATAACCAGACTACAGAAAAAAGAGCAAAAGCTAAGAAAGTATATTGCTAAAGCACCTCTTAAAATTCATGCAGATAAAAAATTGGTGGGTCGTATTTTTGATAATTTAATGACCAATGCTATTAAGTTTTCGAAACGAGGAAGCCATATTGATTTATCGGCAAAGTCTAGTAATGGTTTTATAGTTATTACTTTTAAGGATTATGGTCCTGGTATGTCTGATACCGATAAAAACAAGGCATTTAAAATGTTTCAAAAACTATCGGCACGACCAACCGAGGGCGAGAGTTCTCATGGTTTAGGTTTGGCTATTGTAAAAACACTGGTTGAAAACCTTGAAGGCTCTATTAGCATAGTTAGTAAATTAGGTGAAGGAACAGCGTTTATTGTTAGTCTTCCGGAAGTAAAAAGCTAATTAACCTTTAGTATAACATAATAACTGTAATACAAACAAGATATTGGCAGATATGTGCGTTAGGGATTGAACGGCATGTTTGAAATCCCCGCCCTAAGGCGGGATTGAGTAGTGAAAGCCCGCCCCTTGTGGTAACGCCCAAACACCTATATTTAAAATAATTTATTTAGACATAATTTTTTTTACGCTAACACCTTTGTTGGTAATTAGTTTTACAAAAAATATCTGGTTTCTAAATGCTGTTAAATCTAATTTGGTTTTAGCTTGAGATTGACTTGTATAGTTTTTGTTTACTACACTTTTTACTAATGCACCCTTAAGATCGTATACTTGAATTGCAACATCGGTTTGATAATCGAAGGAATAATCGATAAACAACTCGTTTTCAAACGGTACGGGATATACACTAAATTTACTGTTGTTATCCAAAGAATTAACACTTAAAGTCGAATTATCAAAATTCGCTAAAACGATATTTACATTGGATATATTAGACGTGTATGGACCATCAACATTATACGAACTAAAAAAGCGTATTGTTAAATTGTCGCCTCCTAAATACTCTTTATTTAAAAATCCAGTCCAGTATAAGGTTGTAGGGCTATCGCTACCCATTGAGCCTGATGTTGATTTGGCAACTTCTTTAAATATAACAGTACCGCCATCATTCAATTCCATTTGAATTTCTTCTGACCAAGCAGTAGTTCCCGATCCCGTTCCTGCAAAATCGGCTGATATTTGATACAATAAATAATCGCCCGTAACTCCTGTTGTAGCTACTGCCACAGACGTGCCTGTTGTTCCGCTTGTTACTGTACCTACATCGAAACTTGAAAAAACGTAAGGGTTTGCCTCCGCAATATTTATGTTTACATTACTTATATTGGATGTGTATGGACCATCTACATCATATGAGCTAAAGAAGCGTATTGTTAAATTATCGCCGCCTACATATTCCTTATTTAATATTCCTGTCCAGTACAAAGTTGTTGGGCTATCGTTACCCATTGACCCCGATGTTGATTTGGCAACTTCTGAAAATATGATATTGTTACCATCATTTAATTCCATTTGAATTTCTTCTGACCAAGCCGTAGTTCCTGAGCCTGTTCCTGCAAAATCGGCAGATATTTGGTAAATTAAATAGTTACCTGTAATTCCTGTTGTAGTTACCGGAACAGACTTACCTGTTGTTCCACTAGTTACAGTCCCTACATCGAAACTTGCAATAGCATAAGGGTTTGCTTCTGTAATATTAACATTTACATTGGTTATATTAGAGGTGTATGGCCCCAACGCATCATTAAACGAACTGAAAAAGCGTATTGTTAAATTATCGCCGCCTACATATGCCTTGTTTAATATTCCGGTCCAATATAAAGTTGTTGGGCTATCGTTACCCATAAATCCTGATGTTGATTTGGAAACTTCTGAAAATATAACAGTACCACCATCATTCAATTCCATTTGAATTTCTTCTGACCACGCAGTAGTTCCTGAGCCTGTTCCTGCAAAGTCGGCAGATATCTCGTAAATTAAATAATTTCCAGTAACTCCTGCTGTCGGTAATGCGACGGATGTACCTGTTGTTCCGCTGGTAACCGTACCTACATTAAAACTAGTAAAAGTGTGTGTTTGAGCGGTTGCAATATTGGCACTTGAAAAAACAAATAGAAATAAAAATAGGGCCTTAGCGTAACACCTAATTTGGGAAGAAATACCGTGAATAGGTTTAAAAGTAGAAATGTTCATATAGGTTTATTTATTAAAGATTAGTACTATGCTATTCAAAAATTAATAAACTATAGGGAGATAATTTATTTATTACTGTGTAAATATAAGGATTATTTTAACTAAACTTAACGTTTTTTGAAATACCCGATATAATTGATTATTTTAATAAAAATAGAATTAGTGAAACATAAAACAATGGTTTATATTGCGTAATATCAAGGCTAATTCTTTACGTTTAATCATAATTACTAGACATAAATATGTTTAGTAATTATGATTAAAAACTAGAAATCACCCTAAGGCTTTATAATTCTAAAAACTAATCCCCTTTATCTTCTTGTAATCTAAAATAGCTTTACTATCGGATAGTAAAGACACGTAATAGCATACGCTTGATAAACGATTGTATAAACTAGGATCCTCAACTTTTATGTTTTTTGGCAAGCCTTTTAAAATAAGCTTATCGTAATTGGAACCAGAGTTATTAAAACAGTTGTTTACGGCCTTGGTATAGGTTTTTAATAGTGTGTTTATTACGCCATAACCTGCAATTTCTTTATCGACAACCTCGGTAGATTGATAGATATTATCGACACTTATTTTAATGATATCTTTTATTTGTGCATCGTATTTACTTTTATCAAGCAATGCGCAATCGAAATTTCCGTTTAAAATGGCATCTTCGTGGGCCATAAAAATATCGACAGCCTCGTTAATAAGCGAACCTATGGCAAGGGCTCGCAAATAACCAACGCGGTCTTCCTTGGTGGAAAGCGCATAATAGTTTTCGGGCCTAATGGTGTGTCTAATTATTTTAGAAAGGTATTCTAAGGCAAATTCTTCTTGAATGAGGCCTAGGTTAATACCATCTTCAAAATCGATAATGGTGTAGCAAATATCATCTGCAGCTTCTACCAAATAGGTTAATGGATGTCTGGCGTAGCTTAAATCGGTTTCATTTCGTTTAGTTAACCCGAGTTCCTTTACAACATCTAGAAAGGCTTCTTTTTCACTTTGGAAAAAGCCATATTTTTTATCCGCTATATGTTTTGTTGGCTTTTTTGGTAACGACTCTTTTGGGTATTTCATAAACGCCCCAAGTGTGGCGTAGCTTAAACGGAGTCCTCCAAAACGCCCTGCTCTATCTTCGGTTAAAATTTTAAAGCCGTTAGCATTACCTTCAAAATCGCATAAATCTTGATATTCCTTATCGGTTAATTTAGATTTGAATGTTTTACCCTCGCCTGTTTTAAAAAACTCGCCAATAGCCTTTTCTCCAGAATGTCCAAAAGGTGGATTTCCAATATCGTGAGCCAATGCTGCTGCTGCTACTATAGCTCCAAAATCGTTGGCTTGATACCCGAGCGAACTTTGTAAATGCGGATGCTTTTCTAATAACTTTTGCCCTACGCGTCTCCCTAACGATCGGCCCACTACGCTAACCTCTAAACTGTGCGTTAAACGTGTGTGTACAAAATCGGTTTCGGATAATGGGATAACTTGCGTTTTATCTTGTAAACTCCTAAACTCTGATGAGAAAATAACACGGTCGTAATCTACCTCGAAGCCCAAACGGGTTTCGTCTTGTTCTTTACGTATACGTTTACTAGTGTCGCCAAAGCGTTTTAAGGATAAAAGTTGCTCCCAGTTCATAATTTTTTGTTCAATTAACTTGTGGCAAGATAATAAATTGTTGACTTAATAAGTTGGTAAATTACTTAACATTAGGGTAACCTTTTAATCATTTATGTTTAATGATTTGGTAACATACTAAACTTGTAAAGGGGTGTATTTTTGCAGTGGATATTCTAACCATTATGAAACACATAATTTACATCACTTTATTTTTTATTTCGGCACTATCTTTTGGTCAAGATACAGGTGCTATACATGGTAACTTATTAGATTTTGAATCTAATAACGAGCCTTTAATACTTGCTAAAGTGGTTTTAAAGGAAACTGGAGCTCAAGTTTTAACTAATGACAAAGGCTTTTTTAAGTTCGACAATGTAGACAATGGTGAATACACCTTAGTAAGTAGCTTTGTTGGTTATAACACTAAAGAAACAAAAATCACGATAGCATCAAATGCTGCGCTAGTGAAGGTAATACTAGAACCTAGCACATTATCTTTAGAAGATTTAATGGCTACCATGGCAAGCGCAGATAACAGTGCATCGGCCAGCAACAACTAATTAGTATTACTTAGTTAATAAAGACATTATATATAAAGCAGCTTTCATTTACATGAAAGCTGCTTTATATATACCTCAATTAAATGTTTTAAAATAGACTAAAATTGTTTATTACTTTCCAAACACGCTTTTTTATGTTAACTCATTGTAAACTATTAAAAGAAATATAGGGTTTCAATTAACATTTAACTAACACTTTTATTACAGTTATTTAATCCGTAGGTAACGTTAAGTTTTTAAAACGTTGGTTTCTTTGCAGCGACAAAAATAGATTATTACAATGAAAAAACTATTACTAGTACTTACGCTGTTAACAACTGTATTTTCTTATGCCCAAACAGGCTCTATTAAAGGTAAATTAACAGATAAAGAATACAACAATGAACCGTTAGCATTTGCTAATGTTATTGTAAAAGGAACCACTACAGGTACAACATCGGACTTTGATGGATTTTACACCTTAAACAATTTAGAAGCCAAAGACTATATACTAATAGTAAGTTTTGTTGGGTATCAAACTCAAGAAATACCTGTTGCTGTAGTTGCTGGAAAAGAATTAGAACTTAATGTGGTAATGAGTGCAAGTGCTGCCTCTTTAGACGAGGTTGTTATTACCACTACAACACGAAGAGAAAGTGAGTCTGCCCTTTTATTTGAGCAGAAAAAAGCGGTTGTAATTAAAGAAAGTATTGGAGCAGAACGTTTATCTAAAATTGGTGTTTCTGATGCTGCTGTTGCAACTACTAAAATTGCAGGAGTTTCTAAAAGTGAAGGTTCTGGAGATATTTATATTAGAGGTTTAGGTGATAGATACTTATCTACAACCATGAACGGTTTACCAATACCTTCTGATGATGTAAACAACAAAAACATTAACCTTAATTTGTTTTCAACTAACATTATTGAAAATGTTGGAATTAGCAAAACATACGCGACATCTAGCTATGCCGATCAAACTTCGGGTAATGTAGATATTACTTCAAAAGGCTATTCTAAAAAAGGAGCATCTGTTAGTTTAAGCTCTGGTTACAATACTAATGTATTAGGTATAGATGGCGGTTTTAAAAGAAGTGTTGCAACAGAAGATGCCACTTTAGGTTTCCATAAAAAAGAATATGCCCTTGTAGATTTAATAACAAGACAAAGTTGGGATCCGCTTAAACAAAAAAGTACTGGAAATTACGGAATATCGCTTTCTGGTGCTCAAAAATTTGATGTATTTGGGAAAGAGCTTAAAGTATTTGTTGCTGGTTCGCACTCTAAATCTTCAGAATACCAAGAAGGTCTTTTTAGAAGTTACAGATCGAATATCTTAGATAACGAGTTTACAGATACCGAATCTTTTACTACTAAAACAAACACAACAGGTTATGTTAATTTAGGATTAAAATTAAGTGATAACCATAGACTTAAAATTAGCAGCTTATCTGTTAACACAAGTAACGATAATGTTTACGAGCAAGGTAGAAATGGTGAAGGCTATGTTTTTGATCAGGATCCACAAGAAGATGGTGCTTTTGTTAGAGACCAAAACTTTAAACAAACTATTTTATTAGTAAACCAAATTGAAGGTTCTCACCAAATTAAAGTAAACAACAAACTAACTTGGGCTGCTGGGTATAACTATGTATTAGCGCAAGAACCTAACAGAGTTAGAAATGAAGCTAATATTTTAGATGAAAACACCGTGCAATATGCTCACGTTGGAGATTTTCAACAAAGAAAGTCTAACCAGAAAATTGAGGATACAGAATACAACGCCTATATTAACGACGCCATTTCTTTTGGAACGTTAGATGAAGATGATAACCACCCATTTAAATTAAACTTCGGAGCAAACTTCCGTCAAAAAGATAGAGTGTTTAGCTCTTTGTTTATTGGAGTTAGAGCGAGAGATTTTCAAGTACCATCTGTCGATCAATTTTCTGAAACATTTACTACAGAAAATTTCGAAAACGGCTTAGTTTTAAGAGAAAGAGAAGCCGATAGATACGATGCCGATTTAAATGCTATTGCAGGTTATGCCAATTTAGATTTCCATTTAGGAGAAAAACTTTCTGGTAATGCTGGAGTACGTTTTGAGCGCGATGAAATTAATGTGCTTTGGGATGTTGCTAACTTTGTTGGTCGTATTGGTTCTATTAAAAAAGAATACACTGAATTATACCCTAGTTTAAACTTAAAATACGAATTAAACGATAAGCATGCCGTTCGTTTTGCTTCTAGTTTAACACAAACTTTACCAGAGTTTAAAGAATTAGCACCTTTTGAATATGTATCGCCAACAGGACGTGTTACTAGAGGTGATCCAAATTTAGAAAAATCAGATGTATTTAATGTCGATTTAAAGTACGAATTTTTCCCTTCTAAAGGTCAATTACTTTCTGCAACAACGTTTTACAAAGACATTAAAAACCCAATAAACTTAGCACAAACTAGAGGATCTTCTGGAATATTTGAATATGCAAATACTGGTGATAATGCTAATGTTTTTGGTATTGAGTTTGAAGCAAGATTAGAAATTCTCAAAAATGAAGACGATGAAAGTATTTTAGATTTTAATACCAACATTACTAAAATGTGGTTTAATCAAGATTTATTAGAAGGTTTTCAATACAAAGGTATCACAGAATCAGATTTACAAGGTGCATCAGATTTAATCTTAAACAGCTCATTAAGCTATAATAGTAAAACTGAAAAAGAGTTTAATGCTACGTTAACAGGAAACTACTCTTCAGATAAGGTATTCGCTTTAGGGTCGCCAGAAGATTTTAGTAATAGTGCTGTACTTTATAATGATGAAATTATTGAGAAAGGATTTTTTACTCTAGATTTCGTTGTAAGTAAAATGCTAACTGAAAAATTACAAATTAAATTAGTTGGTAGAAACTTATTAAACCCAGACATTCAACAAACACAATTGGTTAGAAATATAAATACAGGTGTTGAGACTGACGAGGTTGTTCTTTCTTACAAAAAAGGAGCGCAATTAAACTTAAGTTTAAAATACGATTTTTAATTATAATCAAGAATATATTTAAACCGCTTAAAAGGTTTAAAATTCCAAAACAAACCTCAATACAATGTATTGAGGTTTGTTCATTTATGCATTAATCTTAAGTGATAATTAACTATTAACACTCGCTTAACATGAAGGCTTATTTAAGGTACCAAAGGTAACTTATGCTTAATATTTAATTAAACAGTAAGCAACATAAATCCGCTTAATTTGCAGAATAAACATACATAATAAACCAAAATTAAAAATAGAAATGAAAAACTTATTTGTAAAACTACTTAGTATCTCAATGGCTTTGGGAGCTATTACTTTAACGAGTTGTGATTCTGAAGACCCAGACCCAATAACTGGCGGTACAACAGAAGTTATGGAGAACTTAGAAGCAGGTATTTTAAATGGTACATTAACTGAAGACTTTAGTCTTTCTGCTACTACAACTTATAGCCTAACAGGTCAATTTATTATTGATGATGGTGCAACATTAAATATTCCTGCTGGAACAAAAATTCTTGCAGATAATGGCGGAACAGATGTTTACATTGCTACCTTAATAGGTGGTAAAATAAACATTAACGGATCTGCTGGAAACCCAGTTATTATGTCTTCTGCAGATGGTAACCCTGGCGATTGGGGTGGATTAACTTTATGTGGTAAAGCAACAACTACTGCAGGTGTTGATGCAACTGCCGAAGTTGGTGGTTTTATTTATGGTGGTACCGATGACTCTGATAGTTCAGGTATAATTAGATATTTACAAATTTCTGGTACTGGCGCTCAAATTAATTCGGAGTCTCAATACAATGGTGTTTCTTTTTACGCTGTTGGTTCTGGTACATTAGTAGATAACATAGCTGTAATTAATGGTGATGATGATGGTGTTGAGTTTTTTGGCGGTACTGTTGAAGTAACTAACTTATACTTAGAAAACAATAGTGATGATGCTATAGATTGGACTGAAGGTTGGAACGGTAGCATAACTAATGCTTACATTTCTAATACTGTTGCTGGCTTCTCAACTGTTTTTGAAGGCGATAAAGATAATGGTAACCCAGAATTTAATAATATTACAGCTGTATCAACTGTTGGTGGTACTGCATTACAATTCAAGAAAACTTCAGGAGGTACAATTGATGGCCTTTCTTTAGTTGGTTATGATGTTGATTTAGATATGAAAGATGGTGGAGCAGTTTCAAACGTTACTTTTATAGACGGTTATACACCTGTAGCATTTGCTTCAGATGAAGATCAATTAGCTACAGGCGAGTATTTCTATGCACTTAATACTACAGTTGTTGCTAATACAACTGCAGAAGATTTTCCATGGGTAAGTTCAGATATCTCATTTGAAAGTAGTTTACTTCAAGGAGCTGTTACTGGAAACGTAACTTTAGACGCTTCAATTTCTTACGTTCTTAATTCATCTTACATCGTTCAAGATGGTGGAAAGTTAACAATTCCTGCTGGAACAAAAATTACTGCTAGAGATGGCGGAACAGGAGTTTACATTGCTGTATTACAAGGTGGCGAAATAGATATTCAAGGTACTGCTACTAACCCTGTTGTTATTTCTTCTGCATCTGCAAGCCCTGGAGATTGGGGAGGTTTAACAATTTGTGGTAATGCAACAACTACTGCTGGTGTTGATGCAACTGCCGAAGTTGGTGGGTTTATTTACGGTGGAACTAATGATGCTGATAACTCTGGTTCTGTAACTTACTTAGTCCTTAAAGGAACTGGTGCTCAAATTAACTCGGAGTCTCAATACAATGGTATTTCATTATACGCCGTAGGTTCTGGAACAACTCTAGAAAACATTTCTGTAATTAATGGTGATGATGATGGCATTGAGTTCTTTGGTGGTACTGCTTCTGTAACTAACATTTATTTAGAAAACAATAGTGATGATGCTGTGGATTGGACTGAAGGATGGAATGGAACAATAACAAACACATACATTTCTCATACTGTTGCTGGATTCTCTACTGCTTTTGAAGGTGATAAAGATAACGGAAACCCTAAATTTGTAAATGTTACTGCTATATCTACAGTTGGAGGAACTGCTTTACAATTTAAAAAGACTTCTGGAGCAACTATTACAGACCTTTACTTAAGCGGATATGATACTAACATCGACATGAAAGATGATGGTCCATTAGCTAACGTAATTATCGAAGGTGCTGCTGCAACAACAACAGACGCATACAACACAGGAACTCAAGTAGACATCTCTACTTGGACTTGGAAAAATGCTAGCCTATAAAAGGTAAACAACATATAATAAAAAAGCATCCTAATTAGGATGCTTTTTTTGTTTTATACTTTACTATATAACCTATAGCGAAGCGACATTATTTTCATAATTGACTACCTTTTTAGATCCGTCAATCCAATAAATCCATTTGCCGACTTTTGTTCCATTATCATAATTTGCAGAAACTGTTTTTTTGCCTTCTTCGTTAAAGCTTAACCAAACACCTTGTAATTTACCATCTGCTGTGTAAGAACCCGTTTGGCTTACAACACCATTGTCATGATAATAAACAACATCAATTAAGTTTGTGTCTTTATTAAGTTTTAAGTCTCTCTTTTGTTGTCCAAAAGATACCACAGTAATTAAAAAGGCAAAAACAAATAATAACTTCTTCATAATTATGGGGGTTTTAACATTATACCTCAAAGATAAACAATAGTTAACATTTACACAACACCTTGTTAACCTTAAATTAACATTAAACTCACAAATAGCTCATTTACAGTACTTTAACAATTAACAATTATTAAAGATTTAACATTGGAAATTAATAATTCCTTAATATACAGGTTACCTTAAGGTGATGTTAAACCTAGATATTTGTATTGTCTTAAGACAAAAAAATTAGTTTTTCATATAATCTATTAGTTTTTGTCGACTACATTATTATGATTTCTAATGGACTGTCTTTGGCCGAGGCAGTCTTTTTTTTGTTCTAAAGTTAATCATTAGGAAACATTAAGTTAACATTAGTTTTAGTTATTTGCAGCGACAAAAACTAATACTAAATGAAAACTAAAATTACCCTTATTTGGGTATTTCTGTTTGCATTAACTTCTTTAAATGCGCAAGAAGTTAATTCAGGCAAATTCGGAAAAGGCCTTTTTAATCTTGTAGGTCAAGATAGCTCTTGGACCATGAAAGTAGGTTTTAGGTTCCAATTACTTGGTACTTCTACCTGGAATGAAAATGGACCTAATGAATCAAACTTTTTGGTTAGACGATCTAGACTAAAATTTGACGGTTTTGCATTCTCTCCTAAATTAAAATATAAATTTGAACTTGGTTTATCGAATAGAGATATGTCTGGCGCTTCAGCTTTTACTAGCAATTCTCCTAGATATATTATGGATGCTCGTATCATGTGGAATTTTCACCAAAATTTCGAATTATGGGTAGGTCAAGGCAAACTTCCTGGTAACAGAGAACGTGTTATATCTTCTGGAGATTTACAACTTGTTGATAGATCTCGATTAAATAGCCGCTTTAATATTGATAGAGATATTGGAGCCATGCTAAAACATCATTTTAATGTTACAGATAAATTCCTTATTAACGAAACACTTTCAGTGTCTCAAGGTGAAGGCAGAAACGTTACCGGAATTAACTTAGGTGGTTACCAATATGTTGGAAGATTAGAGTTTTTACCTTTCGGGAATTTTAGTAGTAAAGGCGATTACCGAGGTTCAGATTTAAAACGAGAACAAAAACCTAAATTATCGGTAGGTGCAAGTTACGAAATCAATAATGACGCTGTTAGAACGCGAAGTAATAGAGGGTCTTATATGTTTATTGATGGCGGAACTGATTTTCATAAAACTAATGTGAACACCGTTTTTGTTGACGGTATGTTTAAATACAAAGGCTATTCCTTTATGTTTGAATATGTAGATAGAACTGCAGACAATCCCATTGCAAAAAACACAGATGGTACTGAGACCGGAGATGCTGTGCAAGTTGGAAACGGTTTAAACTTAGTAACGGGCTATCTATTCCCTTCAAACTGGGAAATTACAGGCCGATTTACGGACATTAATATGGATGCTGTTTCAAATAGCAATTCTGATGACATGTATACTTTAGGCCTCTCAAAATATTTAGCGGGGCACAAACTTAAAGTACAAAGCGATATAAGTTACACCAATATTCATGGTAGCGATAACGAGCTAATGTTCAGGCTTCAAATGGATATCCACTTCTAATTGATAACATTCACGTAACATAACAATTATTTAAAACGATGATATTTGCACACATTTTACAAATAAACCCTATGGATAATATTTATTTATATATGATTATTGCCTTAGCCATTTTAGCAATAGCTGATTTGGTTGTTGGTGTTAGTAACGATGCGGTAAACTTTTTAAATTCCGCCATCGGTTCTAAAGCTATTTCTTTTAAAACTGTAATGATAGTGGCAAGTGCCGGTGTTGCAGTTGGTGCTGTGTTTTCTAGCGGTATGATGGAAGTAGCTCGAAAAGGTATTTTTAACCCGAGCGAATTTATGTTCGATGAGATCATGATTATTTTCATGGCGGTTATGATAACGGATATCCTCCTACTCGATTTTTTCAACTCGGTAGGTATGCCAACATCTACAACAGTGTCTATTGTTTTCGAATTGTTAGGTGCTGCCGTTGCCATAGCGTTAATTAAAATAGGTCATGATGGTGGTAGTTTTGGCGATGTTATCAATTACATAAACACATCAAAAGCTTCACAAATTATATTCGGTATACTGCTCTCGGTGGTCGTCGCATTCTCCATTGGAGCATTAGTACAATGGTTTTCTAGGGTTTTATTATCATACAACTTCGAAAAGAAAGCACATTGGGTTGGCGCTTTATTTGGTGGGTTTGCTTTAACAGCCATTACGTATTTTATTTTCATGAAGGGTTTAAAAGGAACTTCTTATGCAAAAGAATCTTACGATATTCTTGGAGGAAACACCATGTCTCATTTTCTTGAAACAAACGTTTTACCTATTGTACTTGTTAGTTTTACGTTCTGGTCTTTATTATCATATAGTTTAATAGCCTTTGCAAAAACTAATATATATAAACTTATTATTATAGTAGGAACGTTTGCTTTAGCATTAGCCTTTGCAGGTAACGATTTAGTGAATTTTATTGGAGTACCTGTTGCAGCTTATAATGCATTTTTAGAATGGTCTGCTTCTGGAATTCCTGCACATGAATTCCCAATGGATGTTTTAGCAGAAAAAGTTCCAACAAACAACTGGTTATTATTTATGGCTGGTATGATTATGGTTTTAACCCTTTGGTTTTCTACTAAAGCAAAAGGAGTTGTAAAAACATCTTTAGATTTATCTAGTCAAGGCGAAACTAAAGAACGTTTTCAACCTAACTTTTTATCTCGTGGTTTTGTAAGAACAGCGATGGTAATGTCTCAAGTATCATCATATTTATTACCACAATCTGTTCAGGAAAAAATTGATAAACAATTTGAAAAACCTGTTATAAAAATGCCAAAGGATAGAGCGTATGAATTACCTGCTTTCGATTTAGTTAGAGCCGCTGTAAACCTAATGGTTGCTGCTGTTTTAATTTCTATTGCTACATCATACAAACTACCTTTATCTACAACTTATGTTACATTTATGGTAGCCATGGGTTCATCATTAGCCGATCGTGCTTGGGGTGCAGAAAGTGCTGTATATAGAGTTGCAGGTGTTATAAACGTTATTGGTGGTTGGTTTTTTACTGCATTTAGCGCATTTACAGCAGCGGCTTTAGTGGCTTACTTGTTAAATTTAAACTTAACAGTAATGTTTCCAGTGCTACTTGTAGCTGCACTTATATTACTAATTAGAAGTTCTATGCTGCACACTAAAAAATCTAAAGAAGTTAGAGCAGAAGACAGCTTAATTAAAGCAGAAAGTAGTTCTGTACAAGGTGTAATATATGAAAGTGCTAATAATGTTGCTAACGTTGTTAAACGTGGTAATAAGATTTATACTAACGCTATAAACGGTCTTGCTAAGCAAGATTTATTATCGCTTAAAAAGAATAAAAAACAAATTGATAAACTTTCTTTAGAAGTTGATGAATTAAGAGATAACATTTTCTACTTTATCAAAAACCTAGACGAATCTAGTGTTGGTGCTAGTAATTTCTACATTAATATTTTAGGGTATTTACAGGATATGACACAATCTTTAGAGTACATCTCTAAGGTGAGTTATAAACACGTGAACAATAACCACAAGAAACTTAAATTTAATCAAATTAAAGAATTAAAAGAAGTTGATGCGGCCCTAGAAAGTTTATTTAATGATACCAAAGCGGTGTTCGATTCTAATGCTTTTGCTGAAATAGCAGGCATTTTAGATAGAAAAGAAGAGGTATTAAATATACTATCTGAAAAAATCCAAAAACAAGTAGAGCGTACGCGTACTGAAGAATCTAGTCCAAAAAATACAACATTATACTTTGGTGTACTTTTAGAAACTAAAGATTTACTAACAGCGACTATGAACCTTTTAGAAGAATATCATAATTCGCATGATGCTTCTATTAAACCGGCAACTATTGCTAGTCCTGAAGAAGAATAAAATAATTTCATAATTTTAGTATAAAAGCACCTTTATAATAAGGTGCTTTTCTATTAAATTAGCATTCCAATTATTTTATAATCAAATTAAATTAAGCATATGATTTCTGCAAACGAATATTTTGACGGCCAAGTAAAATCTTTAGGTTACAAATCTGAAACTGGAAATTCCACAGTAGGCGTTATGGAACCTGGTGAGTATGAATTTGGAACCTCAACACACGAGACAATGATTGTTGTAGAAGGTGAAATGATGGTTAAATTACCAGGCGAAACAGATTGGTCTACATACAAAGCAGGTAGCTCATATCAAATTGAAGCTAACCAGAAATTTCAAGTAAAGGTAGCAAGCCAAACCGCTTACTTATGCCAATATAAATAGGCCCAAAACAATTTAAATACATAGTTTAAAGCACACTTAATAAGTGTGCTTTTTTTGTTTTGCCACCTATAACACTAGCTATAAACCACTTACAACTACGCTATTCAAACAAATAAAAAAACAAACTACACGTTAACGTCTAAAAACAACTCTTCAACGTAAATAGAGTAACTTAAAAGTTTATTATTATGAAGAAAATTTCAATTGTATTATTAATTGCCCTCACTTTTTCTTGTGTTTCAAAAAAGAAATACTTAGCCCTAGAGCAAGAAAATGGCGAAATAAAAAGTGAATTACTTAAAACTATTGTAGCTAAGGAAGACTTAGAAGCTAAGTTTGATAAAATTCAATCTCGTGTTGATGCTTACAATACCAAATTAGCCACTTTAAAGCAAGAAAACGACACCAAACTAGATGTTGTTGGTAATGTTGTAATGTCCAATGCTACTAAGTCTAAAATGCGGGAAACACTTAAACATGTTGATGCTAATAAACTAAGTCAGGCCAAAACACTTAAAGATTCAATGAATTTGGCTGTAGCACATAATCTTCAAAAAACTATTAACGAAAGTAACATGAATGAAGATGAAGACTTTGCAGTAAATATTAATGAAACTGTAGTTATGATTTCTATTGCAGATAATATGTTATTTAACTCTGGAAGTTACAGATTAAGCTCTAAAGCCGATACGGTGTTGCAAAAATTAGCCGATGTTATAAACTCTGAACCTAGTTTAGATGTTATGGTTGAAGGCCACACAGACGCTAGAACTATAAAAACAGGACACATTGCCGATAACTGGGATTTAAGTGTTTTAAGATCGACGTCTGTGGTTCGTAAACTACAAGAGAAATATAACGTAGCTCCCGAAAAATTAATTGCAGCTGGTAGAAGTAGTTACCAACCTGTTGCCGCTAATGATTCGTCTGAAAACAGATCAAAAAACAGAAGAACACGTATTATCATTCTTCCAAACATTGACAAGTTTTTTGCTTTAATGTCTGATAACAACGAAGGTTTAGCAGAAAATAATATTTTAGATTAATTCAGCTTAGGCTATTTATATATAAAAAGTGCACCTCGAATGAGGTGCATTTTTTTGCTTAATATTCTTTTATATGTCTTGAGTAATTCCTATCTGATTTAGCTCACTTTGTGATCTTTTTCTAGCTTCAAATTTGGCAACATCTACTACATAAGTATTAGCTATAGAATCATGCCAACCTTTGCCATTAGTTCCCAAAAAGGATAATGCATCAAACGGAATCATTCTACTAAGGCTTCTTTTAACAATAGCTTGGTTGGTTGGTTTTTCTCCATTTACCATAACAACCATAGTTTTAGTTACATATTTACCTAAAGTCCTATCTGTAAGAGACTCCATCATAAAATAATAAATAAACAGTAGTGTGTATGAATATAAATAATCTTCAATTTTAGACATTTCTGCCCAATAGTTATTTAAAGCATAATCACCGGTGAATTCTCCATAATAAAAAAAGGAATAGGATAAAGCATACATTACAACGTATTGCGGTATTAAATCTATAAGATGATTTACAAAACGCATGTTCTTGGTAGCTAAAAGATCTTCGGTTACATAAAAGCTATTATCTGTCATTCATAATTATTTTTGAATCTTAAATATATAGTTTTAAACAAAAAAAGCACCTCTATTGAGGTGCTTTTTTCTATATCTATATTAACACTAGGTTTTACCCTTCGCAGCTAGTACATTCTTTCTTTTGCTTAAATTTTTGTGCTGCATTCATACTGTGTTGGTAGTATAAAGACTTTACACCAAGTTTCCATGCGTTAACATATAGCTTATTAATATCTTTAACAGGCATATCTGGATGCACCATAATGTTTAAAGATTGTCCTTGGTCAATGTGGTTTTGTCTGTTTGCCGCCTGATAAATAATAGTCATTTGGTCAATTTCAGAATAGGTTTTAAACACATCTTTTTCATGATCTGTAAGCCCTTCTAGGTGTTGCACAGAACCGTCATAATCGCGGATACTCTTCCAAACATCAACAGTATTCATACCTTTTTCTTCTAAAAGTGCTAATAAATACGGGTTTTTAATAGTTGTTTTTATTTTCGCAATATCTTTTACATAACTATTAGACCAAATTGGCTCGATACCTTGAGAAACTTGTCCTAAAATAAATGCTGAAGATGTTGTAGGTGCCACAGCGTTTAATGTTGCGTTACGTCTGCCATATCCTTTTAATACTTCTGGCTCTCCAAATAATTTTGCTAATTCCTCTGAAGCTTTAACCGATTTATCTTGAATCGTTTTAAAGATTTCGCTATTTAAATTAAATGCTTCTTGACTATCAAAACCTACCATTTTAGATTGTAGTAATGAGTGCCATCCTAATGCTCCCATTCCTAATGCTCTGTTTTCTTTAGAGAAGTTATATGCTTTCTCCATAAACATGAAAGTTTGTCTATCATCACGATCATCAGAATCTCTGTATGCTTCTAGCTTTGTAATAAACTCTTCTAAAACAGCATCTAAGAAATATACCATAGTTTCAACAGCATCGGTATCTTTCCACTTATCATAATGCAATACATTTATTGAAGATAATACACATACAAAAGACCATCTTTCGTTTGTTGGCAACATGATTTCTGAACATAAGTTACTTGCGTAAATTTCATGTGCGTTATCTTTATAACAATCTGGTGCTGCATTATTAGCGTTATCCTTAAAGAAAATATAAGGATATCCTATTTCTCCTCTACGTTGTAACACTTTAGCCCAAATTGCTCTTTTATCGGCATCACCATCAATCATAGACTGCATCCAATCGTTTCCAACTGTTACGCCATGAGTTAATTCTTGTATTGGGTTACCTTCTGTTCCTATTTCTAAAAACTCATGAATATCTTTATGATCGATTGGTAAATAAGGAGAAAAACGACCTCTTCTTACAGAACCTTGACTAACAACATCCACCATTTTCTCGAACAATTGCATGATGTGTACTGCTCCAGACGATTCACCATTATTTTTAACTGGCGCACCTCTATGACGAAGTTTTCCAAAGTAACCAGAAGTACCACCTCCTAATTTAGACATCATCCCAACCTCAGATTGCGTATAAAGGATATCTCCCATATCATCAGAGATATGTGAACCAAAACAACTAATTGGTAAGCCACGTCTTTTTCCAAAGTTAGACCAAACTGGCGATGCTAAAGAGTAATAACCCTCTGCCATATAGCCATAAAACTTATCTGCAAAACCATCTATTTTCAAGATTTTTTCAGCATTATCAGCAATTTCTCTAATACGTTGTTCTGGAGTCGTATTATCAGTAAGATAACCAGATGCTAAAAATTGACGACTATGCTCTGTTAACCATTTTATTTCTGGTTCTGCTTTGCCTTCTTTAATAGCTTCTTTTCTAGCTTTTAATAATTCGTCGTGGTTAGACGTTTTTACTGTTTCTGTATTCACTTTTTGTTCGAGATCTGGATTAAGGTGTTCGTTCATGGTTTAAAATAAGTCGTCGCTGGTTATACTTTTTGTTCTTTTACTATAATTGATAGAACGTTTTACGAAGAAATCTCCGTGTTTAGTTCCTATAATTTCGTCATCAAACCATTCGGTTTGTGCTACTAAAGCTTCGTCTATTTCGAATACTTTATCGATACCAATACTCTCTAACGAGTTATTGAATCTGTTCTTTATAAATTCGTTTATTACGTTTTTAGGTAAGAAATCTAATTCTCCGGCTTCAAAAATCCAATCCACAAGTTTACTTTCAGATTTAAAAGCTTCTTCACATAGTTCCTTTACTAAAGCGTTATGTTCCTCATCAAACCATGTTGGGTTTTCAGCTTTAATAATTCTAATAACATCAATTCCAAAATCGCCGTGTATTTGCTCTTCTTTAGAAGTTGCCTCAACAACATTTGAAACCCCTTTAAGCATGTTTTTATGCTTATTAAAAGCCATAATAATTAAAAACTGAGAGAATAACGACACATGCTCGATAAACAGAGAGAACAGTAAAATAGACTCTGCATACTCTTTATTATCTTCACTTTTTGCGTTTTTTAAAGCTGTTTCTAAATAATGAACACGTCTCATTATTACAGGCTTTTTCTTTAAGTTTTTAAACTCGTTATTAAGACCTAAAATTTCTAATAAATGCGAATAAGCATCGTGGTGACGTACTTCACTTTCAGCAAATGTTGCACCTACCGATCCTATTTCTGGTTTTGGCATTTTGTTGTAAATCTCGCCCCAAAAAGATTTTACTGCAACTTCAATTTGCGAAATAGCAAGCATAGTGTTTTTGATAGCATTTTGCTCTACAACAGTAAGTCTCGTTTTAAAATCCTGAATATCACTTGTAAAGTTAAACTCAGAATGTATCCAATACGAGTGTCTAATAGCATCTACATACTCGTTTAATTCTGGATACTCGTATGGTTTTAAGTTTATACGTTTTTCAAAAATATTTGTTTTTCTATTTCTAGCTTGCTCATCTCTATATAAGATATAGGCTTTTGCAACACCAGGAAAAGAACTTGTCATTAATGTTTCTTCAACAAGATCTTGCACCTCCTCTACAGTGGGCAAATAATTATGGTCTTTTGCTTTTCTTTCTAATAAGATTTGTAAAACTTTAACAGAAATTGTGTTTGCATCTTCTTTACTACCATTCCCTACAGAAAGCATTGCTTTTTCAATGGCGTTCGAAATTTTATTTAAAACAAAAGGACTGGTTTCGTAATCCCTTTTTATAATCTGTGTGATTTCCATAAAAAATTTAATTTAAAATATTAAACAGCCATTAGAATATTGGGCATCTTTACCCAACGCTCTTGTGCAATTTCTATAAAATGTGCTATTATTTCCCCTCAAAAAAAAGGGTAAAGTGTCAAAACTTATTTTCCTTTAGAATTGAAAAATATTTTGTTTTTTACCCACAACAAAGATTGTAAATTCATTAACATGTTTTAACTAAATCTTTGAAACCTTTTCAACAAGTTTTTAACAATTAAAAACAAACTAAAAAAAAATGTTGTCCCAAAACAAAAAATACAAACAATTGATAATTAACGACTTACAACCCATTCACTGGGCTTTCAGAAGAAAACGAATTAAAAGATTTACAAGTGCTTCAAGGCCTATTATTACACTTGTTAAGCAAGGTTTTTAATAGTTTTTTGCAACTTTTTCTAGTTCCATATACCAATCCTCACCAAACTTTCTTATGAGGGCTTCTTTTACAAATTTATAGATAGGAACTTGTAATTCTTCACCTAGTGTACAGGCTACGTCGCAAATTTGCCATTTATGATAATTAACTGCAGAAAACTCACTATATTCTTGAACGCGTATTGGGTACAAATGACATGAAACTGGTTTTTTCCAAGTAACTTCACCTTGGTTATAAGCTTCCTCTATAGCACAAAGCGCTACCTTTTTTTCATCAAAAATAACGTATGCACAATCTGCACCATTAATTAAAGGTGTTTCTAGTTCGCCATCCTCGGTAGTAACATAAGTACCTTGCGCCTCAATAGCATCAATACCTTCTTGTCTTAAAAACGGTTTTACCTTTGGATAAATATCGTCTAGTATCTTCGCTTCGTCTGCTTCAAGAGGTGCACCAGCATCGCCATCAATACAACACGCGCCTTTACATGCCGATATATTACATACAAAGTCTTTTTCTATAATATCCTCAGAAACAATAGTTTTGCCTAATTGAAACATAAATGTTTTTATCTTGTAGATGACAAAAATAGTTAAACTTTGGGTTTATTTAATTAAGATATTAATCTACTTTTGAAGAAATTTAAAAACGCAAAGATCTGCGAAACTTTTAAAAATTTAAATTAACACGTCATGCAATTTAATTTTAAAGAAATATTTACAGTTTTTATGGTACTATTTGCCGTAATAGATATTATTGGGAATGTTCCTATTGTAATTGATTTAAGAAAAAAAGCCGGACATATACAAAGTGAAAAAGCCTCCTTAATAGCCGGAGCCATTTTAATCATTTTTCTGTTTTTAGGAAAAAGCATATTAAACCTAATTGGTATTGATGTTAACTCGTTTGCAGTTGCAGGGGCATTTATATTATTTTTTATTGCCCTAGAAATGATTCTTGGTATTACACTATACAAACAGGATGAAAACGCATCCATGACAACAGCGGTTTTTCCTTTAGCATTCCCGTTAATTGCCGGACCTGGTAGTTTAACTACCTTATTATCTTTAAGAGCCGAGTATTACATAGAGAATATTATTGTTGCTGTTTTATTAAATGTTGTAATTATTTATATTGTACTTAAAACATCGGCAAAAATTGAGCGTTTTTTAGGAGCCAATGGTATTAATATTATTAGAAAAGTTTTTGGCGTTGTTTTATTAGCTATTGCAGTAAAATTATTTGCACACAACATTAAAGCTTTATTTGACATTGTTTAAAAAAAACACCAGATTATAAAAACGATATTAAAATTTAAATAGATGAAAATTTTCACCATAATACTTAGTATAATTGCCATGGGTTTAATTATTTTTAATGTAACTCAAATTGATTTTAACGCACCTTTTAAAGATGAAAGTATAGTTGCTTTAATAACTATTGTAGCCTCTTTATGTGTTATTGTTATGATGGCTATTTTAAGGATTTCTAAACGTATTGAACAAAAAGTAAAAACCGGTAAGTAATATGTACGATGCTTTAATAGTTGGTGGTGGAGCAGCAGGTTTATCTTGTGCCTTAGTTATTGGCTCTGCACAATCAAGAGCTTATGCCTCAGGAAAAACTATTGGCATTATTACACACCAAAAAACATCGCATTTACAAACCGCATTGTTTAATAATGTTTTAGGATTAACTCCCGGAACCACTGGCGCTTCTATTCTAGAAAGTGGTAAAAAACAGCTTTCGGATTTGTATCCGCATATTGAGCAAATTGATAACGAAAAGGTTTTAAAAATATTAAAACGAAATGATGGTTTTGAGGTAACTACTAACAAAAGCACCTATACATCTAAAATTATAGTTATTACTGTTGGTTATACTAGCTTAATAAATATAGAAGGTTTAGAACAGTACATTGAACCACACCCAAGAGCAGCTATTGAAAAAGACCGTATATGGTTAAAAAACACAGACCATTTAATTGAACCTAATTTATATGTTGCGGGTACTTTAGCTGGATGGCGTAGCCAATTTGCCATAGCATCTGGAAGTGGTGCGCATGTGGCAACCGATATTTTAACACTTTGGAATGGTGGCAAACATGCTAAGGTGCATGATAAGGTTTAAGATATAATTTGAGAGATTCCTGCCGGCGCAGGAATTTATTCATTCTCGTCACTTAACTTTATAACCTCATCAATCATAATATCGCGTTGGTTATATACCTCCTCGAAGGCGCCAGACCCAAAAAGTTGGTCGGCAAGTGTAGCTTTAATATATTGTTTAACCTCATCGTGGTAAGCTACAAAGGTAATTTTAGAATCGGTACGTAGGTTTAAGTAATCTTGAAAAGCGAATACTAAATCGTCTCCAATTTCAAACGAATCAATAAAATCTTGCCTCAACACATTATCATAAAGGTGTCTGTCTTTTTCTAACTCTTCAAAAACAAAATTCCCAAAAAACCCACGGCGTTGTAGAAACGATAAGGTTTCGTTTTGCATGCTTTTATCAATAGGCACAAAAACATCTGGAATAATACCTCCACCACCGTAAACAATCTTTCCTTTTGGCGTAGTAAATTTTAACGAATCGTCTACCTTAATATTTTCGGCTTCAAGAAGCTCGCCACTATTCAACCGCTCAAAATACTCATCGTAATAATCTTTATTACCATGGTCGTAAGGTCTTTGTATAGATCTACCCGTTGGTGTGTAATAACGAGACACTGTTAAACGCACTGCACTACCATCGCCTAAATCCATTTCGCGCTGCACTAAACCTTTACCGTAAGAGCGTCGTCCAACAATAGTGCCTTTATCATTATCTTGCAGTGCACCTGCAACAATCTCGCTGGCAGATGCTGAGTTTTCGTCAATTAGTACGTATACCTTACCATCTTCAAAATCGCCTTTACTCGTTGCAAAACTCTCCTCAATATCTCCTCGCTTATTTTTAGTGAATAGAATAAGCTTTTCATCTTCTAGAAATTCATCAACAATTTTTTCGGCAATACCCAGAAAACCACCAGGATTATCGCGTAAATCTAAAGCAATTTCGGTGGCACCAAGCGCTTCTAATTTCTCGATACCCGCTTTAAATTCTTTATACGTAGACTCTGCAAAACGGTTAATTTTTATATACCCTAATTTTTCGGTTAGCATATAAGCGGCATCAACACTTTTAATAGGTATTTCGCCTCTTTTAATGGTAAACTCCAATAATTCTGGCTCGCCACGTCTGTACACTTTAAGTTTAACCTTAGAGTTTTTTGCGCCTTTTAATTTCTTAATAATTTCGCCATCGGCAATATTTTTACCGTATAGAGAGTCGCCATCGGCCATAACAATTCTGTCGCCACCTAAAATACCCGCTTTAGCGCTTGGTCCGTTTTCAATAGCACGAATAACAGCAATGGTATCCTTGTAAGTATAAAAACTCACTCCAATACCCACAAAATCGCCTTTCATTTCTTCGGCAACCCGAGCCATATCTTCCTTGGGAATATATACCGAGTGCGGATCTAAATTTTCTAGAATCCCATTAACCGTAACATCTACAATGCTATCCGTATTAATATCATCTACATAGTCGTATTCAATATAATCAATAAGCCTATTTAGCTTGTCTTTTTTGCTATTTGTAGAAAACAACCTATCGGACGAGTCGTTAAAATCTAACTTTCCGCCAATAAAAATACCTGCCGCAATAGCAACACCAATAATTAATGGTAAATATTTTTTTTGATTCGACATTATGCTTTTAAATCTTCTATTTGCTCTAATTCTATACCTGCTTTTGCTAAAAACTGCAATCCAGAATCGTCCTTATAAGCCTCATGATACACTACTTTTACCACACCAGCCTGATGGATTAATTTACTGCACTCCTTACACGGCGACATGGTTATATAAAGCGTAGCTCCTTTGGCCGATTGTGTGGATGCCGCAACCTTTAAAATAGCATTAGCCTCGGCATGTAAAACGTACCATTTTGTGTAACCCTCATCGTCTTCACAAAAATTCTCGAAACCCGATGGTGTACCGTTGTAACCATCAGAAATTATCATTCTATCTTTAACTATTATGGCACCAACTTGCCTACGCTTGCAATACGATAATTTGCCCCACTCTTGTGCAATTCTTAAATAAGCCTTATCGTACTTAAGTTGTTTATTATTTGGCATTAATTTTAATTATTTAGGCGTTACCTTTTACTTTTATAAAACGCCGTTAAATTAAACTTTTTAGGTTAGTAAAAGGTCAGGCTATCCGCTATATCTTTTTTATCGCTCTCTTTATATTTCGATTTCAAAAAAAAAAAATTCGAAATACTCGAACTAACATAAAAAAGGATGCCGCTTCTATCCTTAACGCAGTATGTATAACGAATATAGTTAGTATGTATTTTATTTACAATGCCATAGCGTTAAAGTTTTACGAAAGTTTATTATTTAGTATATTGGTTACTGAAAAATAACGTAAAGCTTGCGCTTTTGAGTCTCACGCAGTTCTGAAAATTTTAGTATTAAGAAGATAATGAAGAACTTGTTGTTGCTGACCTCAGCGCGCTTAACCAAAAGCAAAAATCGTTATACATACCCGTAACAAAAACCAAACAAGCATCAACCTAAGCCTTTTCTTTTGGTTTATACATTACTATAATCTGAATTAAAATAGCCAAAAACACTAGTATATAAATCTCAATTTGGGTAAATAATTCTACGGTGTCTAGCGCGCGTTTACTAATAGACATTTGCCTGCTGCCTTCATTAAGCTGGATTTTAGATAAATCGTCTAGGTTAGCTTTTAAATTTTCAATATGTCCAATAACTGGTGTTTTATCACTAAAATTAGAATTTAAAAATTGATTTTCGGCAGCTACTAACCCCTCAATATTACTTTTTAAACCTTTAAATACGTTGGCCTCTTTTAAGGTTAATTTAGTGTCCTCGAATCTAGAAACTAAAGCTTTTAAGTTAGTGTTAACCTTCGCATTATTACTTTTAAAAAAAGTAGAATCTATTACCAACACCGCTAACTCCTTTTGGTGAACCGACTTTGCCATTTCAAAAATTATATCGTTAGCAATTAACCTATCTTCATAAATGGTAACAACAGCATCTCGAACGCGAACAAAATTATTCTTGTCAATTAAATTGGTAGTAATGATTAAAACAAAAATCATTAAAATTCCGAGTATCCACTTTATTTTATTGTAAAAGGCCATATTTATAGGTTTTTTAAGGTCTAAAACGATTAACAAAGATATAAAAAAAGGTGCATAATGTGCCGCGCGGTTATTAACTAGAAAACACCTGTTTTAAAAATTCTTGAGGAATTATTATTCAATTTTTATTTGTTAAATTAAGAGCTTAAACCCGAAACACAACTGTTTTGGTTAATTTAATAACAAATGACAGTTGAAGAATTAAAATCTAACATTCTGTGGTTGGCTATATTTTGCTCAACCTTTTTTTATGGTAAAATTTAAATAAACTTTTATAAAGATCAACTTCATTTGAGTTTAAACCAAAATTACACAAACCAACTCGCGTTAGGGATTGAACGGCATGTTTGAGTTCCCCGACCTTAGGAGGGAGCGAGTAGTGAAAGCCCGACCCT
This sequence comes from Algibacter sp. AS12, assembly GCF_046736315.1. NCBI lineage: Bacteria > Pseudomonadati > Bacteroidota > Flavobacteriia > Flavobacteriales > Flavobacteriaceae > Algibacter > Algibacter sp. AS12. The sequence continues at coordinate 1,884,028 of NZ_CP151841.1, read as the reverse complement.
TGCGGTAACGCCCAAAAAAAAATTATATAATTAAAAGAATCAAATAACAACGGGTTACTTTAAAAAATCGCTATTTAAAATCATTGGGATTACTAATCCTACCACAATGGCAGATATTACCATAATCCAATCGCGTTTTGAAAACCTAAATATAGTTTGCACAATATAGCCTAAAAAGAGCACTAGAAATACAATTATTATTTGTGCTATCTCTATACCTAAAGCAAATTCTAGAAGTAAAATAAGCTTACTATCGCTATCGCCTAACAGCATTTGAAATTCTCGTGCAAAGCCTAAACCGTGTATTAATCCAAAAAATAGAGTTGATAAAAATAGCACGCCTACTTTTTCGCGTTGCGCACCTTTACCGGATGTAAATACGTTAAACAGCGCAACAACCATAATAGTTATGGGTATAAGAAACTCTACTACGCTAGCATTTACTCTTACTACATTATAAGCCGATAATACAAGCGACAACGTGTGGCCAAGTGTAAACATGGAAACAAGTAAAAATACACGCTTCCAGTCCTTAAACATATACGGCACTGTTAAAACGATAAGAAATAAAACGTGATCGTAGGCATTTATATCTAGTACATGGTTTATACCGTACTCTACATTAAACCAAAAATTTTGAAACATAATAATTAGGATTTAGGGTGAACACTAAGTATAACTTTAAAACAGTACTTACAGCTACTTTATTACTTTTGGAATGCGGTAGGTAATTAAACTTTATTTTAAGGTTAACTTAGTGTTTTCAAATATACAAATAAAGAAAAGTGAATGCCAAAAATTAAATACAGGTTTACTTAAGTGTTTTACTTTCTATTTTGTTTATTAATTTATATTTGTAGAATACTTAAATAAAGCCTAATGCGTATTAAAATTCTTGCCCTTTTATGTTTTTTGTTGTCATTTTCTGGTTGTAAAAAAACTCCAGAGGAAACTGTAAACGAACACGTTGAACAAAACAAAACGCACGACATAACAGAGCAAGACGTAAAGAAAATAAAGTACATTGATTATATTTTAGACTCTAAAACTGAAGATGCCATTAAAGATTGGCAAGAGTATAAACAAGTAGAAGAGCTTGTTATAAACATAAAAAAAGCCGATTTAACTTATTTTACCGAAGATAAAAAAGTGATTTTACTGCTTTTAAGAGAATTAAAACAAAATCTTCCAGACGCTTTAAAAGCTGAATCTATAAACTCTAGAATTTTAGTTATGGAAACCCAATTGCTTAAACTTGAAAGTCTTTATAGCCTTGGTACTACTAGCAAAGAGGAACTTATTGCTGGTATTAAAGAATTTTTAATAGCGTTTTCTAATTTAAACTTTCAAATGAATAAAAAGGTGGAATTTGACTCGCGTGTTATTGAAAAACCTTAGTTTAATTTAAGTTAGCTTATACTCTCTTATTTAAGCGTTAGTGATAAACCTCTTTATAAAAAACACCTATCTAAATACTGCTATTTTACTTAAAACTAAAAGTTTAGCCATTCTATTTTAACGGTTTTAATGGAAACTCTAGTGGTGCAATTTTAGGATTTCTAAAAAATAATATCTATATTTAGAGTTACTAAAATCTATAACTATGGCAATAAAGAGTTTTCAAGGGGCTAGAAGACAACAAAACAATACGACCGATGATATTCCTTTTTCGGTGAGTGATTATATGACTAAAGATTTAATAACATTTACTCCAGACCAAACCGTGGAGAGTGTTATGCAATCTTTAATTACTAATAGGATTTCTGGTGGACCTGTAATTAACGATAAACATGAATTGATTGGAATAATTTCTGAAACAGATTGTATTAAACAAATTAGTGAAAGTCGTTATTACAACATGCCTATGCAGGATGCAACCATTGAAAAATACGTAACCAAAGATGTAGATACTATTGATGGAAACATGAATATATTTGATGCTGCAAGCAAGTTTGTGCAAACACATAGACGTCGTTTTCCAATTGTAGAAAACGGTAAATTAGTAGGGCAAATTAGCCAAAAAGATGTACTTAAAGCTGCTATGCAGTTAAAAGGACAAAACTGGAAATAACATGTTTTAAAACATTTTATATAAAATTAAAATCGCCTTTTGGGGCGATTTTTTTGTTTCTTAATTCTAGTAAACCAAGCCCATTTTTATAGCCTGCCATGTTTAGGTTTTTGTGCAGCAGGACTATCGGTAATTAGAATTTTATCCTTCCCGTTGGCTCTTATCGCTGCTATGTTGGAGTAATTATAGTCTTTTACAGGATTATCTAATTTTTCCCAGGTTACATAACCCGCAACTACAATGCGCTCGCCTACCTCAACTATAGATTCTTTGTAGCGCAATTGCCTTTTAAAACCAAATAGCGTATCGCTTTTAATATTGTAAGATTGCAATACCGCCTCAAACTCTGGTGTAAGTTCTTTAAACAAACCAGAACTTGCTGTTTTATCGGTTACTAAATAATCGTAATAATTTTTAGGGTTTGTAGTTGGCAACACCACCAAACGTTCTCCGGTTTTTTCGATAAAAAAATCCTGAATTTTTTCTTCGTTAATAATTGTTTTCCATCTAGAGTTTTTACCAGAACGCACTTTTTTTTGTATTACCATTTTATAAAAAACGCATTTTCGCTTACTTAGTGGTGCTGTTAATGGCGTATCTATTTGCAATGCTTTGCCTTCAATTTTAGAGTATGTTTTGGTTTTTAAACTGCCTATACGTTGGTTAGGCAAGTTTTTTAAACGTCTTAAAATTATGGTTTTAGGACTATAGTAATATATTAAATAAGCAATTATGCTAAAAAGCATAACAGCTATAATAACAATATAAGGTGTACTCATATTTTAAATTTAAAAGATTTAATATAACACTTATTAGTAATACTTTAATTAAGAATGTTACATGAACTTACTCTCGTTTTACAAGGGCATAGAAATCGCCATCCAAGGGTAAATACCCTTGATCGTAAACAAAGTAATAAATAGTGCCTGCTTTGGTTGTGTAAATACTGGTAAAGTAATTAAAATCGAATCCGTTTTGAATTAATTTTGTCCCAGTCGTTTTGGTTTTCTGTTTAGGGTTTAAGGTTTCTAAAATTCTCCAATTTTTTCGCAATCGGTTATTTATATTTCTAATTAAATTTTTAGAGTCCTTATTAATAGTATTGTTATAGGCATTTCTGCAATAATCGCTACAGAATTTTTTATCGCTTCTGCCCACTAATTTCTCACTACATTCTAAACAAACTTTAGTCATAATAATTAATTTATATAAATATATGCATTTTAAATTAAAATTTTAATTTACAAACTCCTCAATTATAGCTGGTTAATAAAACAATTTAAACGACTACAAACGTTTACAAACGAACACAAACATTTACTAACCGATTAAAAGTTTAAAACCGAATCATCTTTGCAGTGTCGAAACATAAGAACTCGATAGTATTAACTGTTTAACACGTAAATTTAAAATTATGAGCACACTTAGAAACAAAGTACAGTTGATTGGTAACTTAGGAAACGATCCTGAAATCATCAATCTAGAATCAGGAAAAACATTAGCTAAATTTAATATTGCTACAAATGAAAGCTACACCAACAATAAAGGTGAAAAAATAACAGACACACAGTGGCATAATATTGTTGCCTGGGGAAAGACTGCACAAATTATTGAAAAGTATATTACTAAGGGTAAAGAAGTTGCTATTGAAGGCAAATTAACCTCTAGAACGTATGATGATAAAGATGGTAATAAACGCTACATCACAGAAATTGTATGTAACGAATTACTAATGCTAGGGAAGTAATTAAACAAAAAGGGCTGCGTAAAAGCGGCCCTTATACATAAAAATCCCGATGAAATACATATTTTATGGATAAAAAACACACATAAACAGCCAAAACGTTGAAATTTAGCTTTGTATTAACTATGTTTGATTCATATTTCCCCTAATATGAAACGCCTACTTATAGTTATCTACATTTTTAGTTTTGGTCTATTGGCACAAAACGATGTTTATGATATTCAACAAAGTACAGGGGAATTATATGAATATGCCGAGTTTGCAAATACAGAAAAAATAGATTTTAGTATTTCTGAAGTATTAGAAAACTCAGATTTACAATACAGCAAACTTGAAACGGACAATCATAGTATTGGTTTTACTTCAGATAATTACTGGGTACGTTTTAAACTTAAAAACAGCTCCACAACAGCCAACACCTATTATCTAAAAACTGCAAGACCTATTACAGATCATGTTAATTTATACCAAATTAGCCAAGGTAATACACAGCATTTTTTAAATGGTGATAATATTGATTTTAGCAAAAAACAAGTACAACACAGATCTACCATATTCAAATTAACGTTACCACCAAACGACATACAACACATTTACATTAATTATAAAAGTGATGGCGAAACTATAAATTTACCGCTCATTTTAAATGATGAATCTTCGTTTTGGATGGTAAATTACAATCAACAATTATTCCTTGGATTGTTTTATGGCTTATTGTTTTTAGCAGGAATAATCTATTTGTTTTTTTACACCAGTTTAAAAGAATTGGCTTTTTTCTATTATGGCCTATATGTATTTTCCATTGCTTTAATGCAAGCCTCATTAGATGGTTTAATACACCAATATATATTACAAGATGCTGGTTTTTTAAACAGTAATTCTGTATTAATAGCCGGTTTGCTTTCAAATTTATTTTTTCTAAAATATTGCGAACACTTTTTAAGAATTAAAAACACTTTTAAAGGTTTCATAACCACTTTTAATGTGCTTTACGGATTAATAGCCCTAATATTTTTATTCCTATTTATTAATAAAAACACTACAGAACTTGCATATCCTTTAACCAACTTATCGGCCTTAATTACCTTAATTGTTATATTAACTACTATAACAACCATGCGCGTAAAAGGTTTTAAAGTAGATCCATTTTTTTCCATCGGAATTATTTTCCTTGTAGTAGGTATGTTAGGTTTTGTAATGAACAATTTAAGTTTGTTACCTAATAACTTTTTTACTTTAAATAGTGCGAAATTTGGCTCAGGATTCGAGGTTATTTTCTTGTCGTTATCCATGACCAACTTAATTAAAAAACTACGTTTAGAAAAAGATAAATCGAGAGAAGAAGCTTTACAAAAATCTCAAGAAATAAGTGCTTTAAAAACGTATTTTATGTCTAACATGAGTCACGAACTACGAACTCCTATTAATGCTATTATGGGCGTTGCGGAAAACGAGTTAGAATTTCAAACGGACAAAAAAAATAGAGAACCGTATCAAATAATTAAAAATGCGTCACTTAGCTTATTAAGTAACGTTAATGATATTATAGATTTTGAAAAAATTGAAAACAAAGCGTTAACACTAAACTTTCAAACGTTTAATCCATCCATAAAACTAAATCAAATTAGTAGCAACTGGAAAGCCGAAGCTTTTAAGAAAGGTTTAAATTACACTTTTGAGATGGATTCGGAAATACCTGCTAATATTAATGCAGACCCAGATCGATTTGTACAAATAATAAACAATGTACTTTCCAATGCTATAAAATTTACTGATAAAGGCGATGTGTTTTTTAAACTTAAATGTTTAAAACAACCTAACGATATATGCCGTTTTTCATTTCAAATAACGGATACCGGAATTGGTATTGACAAAACAAATAAAAACGAAGTGTTTGATAGCTTTAACCAAATGAAACTAAACCACAAAAGGGAATTTGGCGGTATTGGTTTGGGCCTAACAATTGTAAAACATATTGTTGAATTATTTAACGGCAGCATTACAATTGAAAGCGAACCAGATAAAGGTACCGATGTCTTTATAGATTTAAATTTAAAATATAGCATCGAACAAAAAACAACTCCAGCAACGAGGAAACAAAACGAAACACCTTTACACATTTTGGTGGTTGAAGATAACAAGCTTAACCAACTGGTAATGAAAAAGATTTTGAGCACCAATTCTCAAATAACTTTTGCCATTGCTAATAACGGCAAAGAAGCTATTGAAGCCTTAAAAAAGGATGTTTACGACATTATTTTAATGGATTTACAAATGCCAATAATGGATGGCTATGAAGCAACTCAAATTATAAGAAGTGGCGAATTAGGAAATACCATACACACCACACCTATTATTGCAGTAACTGCCGATGCTATGGAAGCAACCAAAAAACGTGTTTTAGATTTAGGCATGAATGCTTACATGACCAAGCCTATAAATAAAACGCTACTTTTCGAAAACATAAATGCTTGCAATTTTAATAAGCAGAATGATAAGAACGATGACGACGACAAGTCCATGAATTTACAAATTGCCTAAGCGCAAAACGCCCTAACAACACTACTTATTTTACTTGCAGTTCCGTTATCTCAAAGCACATATTGTTAAGAATTAGCTCGCTATTTTCTAAGTTTTTCAAAACCGTTAGTCTAATATCTTCAAAACTATGTTTTACGTTTTTAAATAAATCTTGATAGTATAATACACCTGCTTTCAAATTCTCAGAAAAAGTTTTTAAATACTTCTCTTCCTTTTTACTCATTGATGTTTTAGCATCTTCCATCTTATTCTTTAAATAATCAATATAAATATCCAGTTCTTTAATAAACAAATTAGGCCTGTCGCTACGCGAAACCATATTCGCTCTGCCATATATATGATCGGTAATATTTTCAAGGCTCATGGTTCTATCATAATACGCCATATTAGGCCCTGGGCATACAGAGACACCGTTACCTTCCACCTTAGTATCTAAATTATATGCTAGCAAAGCAGAAGTTCCTAAACCTACACATGTACAAGATTTCTCGATAATTTTGTTGTATTGTTTTAAGTGATCTGCCTGTGGTAAATTTTGCTTTTCTAAATCTTTAATTTTATTAAATTGATATTCTCTAGAGGCTGTACACATACCTTTATCCTTAAACTCGTTATTCAAAGCCACAAACTTTTTAGGACAAGAACTTCCTGGTCTGCCTTTGTTTATCAAAGCTTGCTTTTCTAAATCTTTAGTGTTGTTTTTTAAATTATTAAAAGGAACACCAAGCGGCGAAATATCGCTTAAATATAAGTCTTCCTCTTTCGCTTTAGCTAATTTATTTAATGTTTCACTATCTACAGTCGTAGCTTCTGGAACTAGTAAAAACGGACTTCCCCAACCTATAGAATCTAAATTGTAATGGTTAAGTAAAAAAGTATGTTCTTCATCTGTTCCCACGCCACCTTGCGCAGTAACCTTAAAGGTTGCTCGTTTTTCGGGAATTGTGCGGTTAGTATTTAATAATTCTTGATGCCATACGGCTTCAATAGTGTCTTGTAATTCCTTACGTTTTACTTTAAATTCAGATAAAACAGGACCTAACAAATGCCCATCGGTTGCAAAGGCGTGTCCGCCACAATTTAAGCCAGATTCAATTCTATACTCCGAAACCCACAAGCCTTTTTTGGCTAAAAATTTACCTTGTATTAATGCCGACCTATAATCACTTACCTTTAAAATAATGCGTTTTTTAAATTGTCCTTTTTTATCCGGAAAAAAATCATTAAACTGAGCCATATAAGCAAATAATCTAGGATTCATTCCTGCCGATAGAACTACCGAAGATCTTAATTTACTATTAGCAAAACCTCGTAAAGCCGCATGCGCATCGTTATACTTAACCTCAAGCTTTTCATTTTTAATGTAATTATCCTTATCCACTTTGGTCATTATATTTACATCAATACTACCCATTTGTAATTTTTTGCTCGCCCATTTTTTAATTTCAGAAGCATTAAAACCATTTGAGGTTAGTTTCTTAAATTCTTGCTTTGCTTTAGAGGTATCTGGGAGCATATTTACGTAAGCTAGTAATGCATCGCTTTTATCTGATGCCATGGTTTTTAGCGATTCAAATTTTTGCTCAGCCAAATCACTAATTAAATTAAGGTAAGCTGTAATTCGCTTTGCTCTAAAATCTTCAATTTTATCTGTAATCTCATGATAAGAAACCTCAAATTTATCACTGTACATTTTTCTTAATTTCTCTAGTAAAATATCATCTACCAAAGAAATTACAGAATCCATCCCGTATTGTGCTACTTTTAATGGTGTATCTATTGTAAACCCAATGCCCATTACAGGAATATGAAATGAATGTGTTTTTTTCATAATTACTTTATAATTAATCAACAAAGGTATAGAAGCGACTCATCTAGGAATATGACTTATGTCATGCTTTAAACCACATCAATTACATACAATTTAATTTTAAGATCGCTCTTTTGTCCTAAACTAAGCTGTACGAATTAAAAAAATTCGGACTAATCCCTTATTTTATTTAATTATTCATAATTAGAAATCGCGAATCGGGAATAATTGACAAAACTTAGAATCATCTGGGTGGTTCACCAAACCTTTAGTATTTTTATAGCGAAAATTACTAAAGAAGAAATATGTCCGTAGAGCCAAAATTAACTAGATTCAACCAAAGTGTTTTATCAAAATATCAGATATACAATAGTATATTCATGACCTTGCCTTTTGATGCAGTTACTAAAACAGGGGTTTTACTTCCTTTGTTTCATGAAACTTGCGAAAATGGATTTAAACAAGGTGATAATCCAACCACAATTGTTGAAACTTTTTTTGAAAAATACCAGGCACGTAGAAATAAAGAAAGTCAAATAAACTTATTATTCAGGTTTATTCAATACATAGAGCGCCAAGTCGTTTTATTTGATGCTATTGAAGATGCTGCTTTCCCTATTGTAAATAACATGGAAGGTGTGGGTACTTTAAGAAACTTGAAAGGCACTGCAGCTGCCGAAGGTAATCTTGAGGAGTTACAAAAATATCTAGAAGAGTTTAAAGTAAGAATCGTATTAACTGCCCACCCTACTCAATTTTACCCAGGATCGGTTTTAGGTATTATTACAAACTTAACTAAAGCCATAAAAGAAAATGATTTGTCCGAAATAAATAACTTATTTGGACAATTAGGAAAAACACCATTTTTTAAACACCAAAAACCAACACCTTACGATGAGGCTAAAAGTTTAATTTGGTATTTAGAAAACGTGTTTTACAAGACCTTTGGATCGATTTACAACTACATTCAAACTAGTATTTACGATGATGGTAAACGCCATAACGAAATTGTAAACATTGGCTTCTGGCCAGGTGGAGATAGAGATGGCAACCCATTTGTAAAACCAGATACAACATTAAAAGTTGCTAAAAAACTGAAACAGTCTATTCATAAAAAATATTATGAAGACTTAAGAGACTTAAGAAAGAAACTAACTTTTAGAGGTGTCGAAGAGCGTATTATAAGTTTAGAAACTTTATTTTACAACTACAGTACTAACCAAAATGGAGACAATGAAGATATCATGTCTTCAAAAGATTTCATAAAAGAACTACTAAGTATTAGAGACGTTATTACGCAAGAACACCAATCATTATATGTTAGCGATCTTAACAACCTAATTAATAGAGTTCATCTTTTTGGATACAGTTTTGCATCCTTAGATATTAGACAAGATAGTAGAATTCACCATAATGTATTCACTACCGTTATTGATAGTTTAATTGCAACAGGAACATCTTCTTTCCCGGCTAATTACCATGATTTATCGGAAAGCGAACAAATTGAAATCCTATCGAAAGCTACCGACGATGTTTCGAGCTTAGATGCCTTTGAAGATGAAATGGTTTGCAATACACTAAAAACCATTGCCATAATTAAAGACATTCAAAAAAGTAATGGCGAGCGCGGTGCAAACCGATACATTATTAGTAACAACCAAACAGCACTTAACGTTATGCAATTATTTGCTATGCTAAGAATGGTTGCTTTTAAAGATGAATTAACAGTAGATGTTGCTCCACTTTTTGAAACTATTCCAGATTTAGAAAATGCACCTGGAGTTATGGAGCAATTATATACTAACCCAGAATACATGGCACATCTTAGAGCCAGAGGTAGCAAACAACACATTATGTTAGGTTTCTCTGATGGTACAAAAGATGGTGGCTATTTAATGGCTAACTGGGGTATTTACAAAGCCAAAGAGTTGCTAACCGAAATGTCTAGAAAATACGATGTTACTGCCATATTTTTCGATGGTCGTGGTGGACCTCCTGCTCGTGGTGGTGGAAAAACACATCAGTTCTACTCATCTTTAGGACCAACAATTGAAGATAAAGAAGTACAACTTACCATTCAAGGACAAACTATTAGTTCTAATTTCGGAACCTTAGATTCTGCTCAATTTAACTTAGAGCAACTTATAAGTTCTGGTATTAAAAACAGAATTGATGGCGCTAAAAATAAAATGTCCGATGCCGACAGAGTGGTTATGACAGATTTAGCAGAAACAAGTTATACAACATATAAAGACTTTAAAGGTCACCCAATGTTTATACCGTATTTAGAGCGCATGAGTACTCTAAAATTCTATGCTAAAACAAACATTGGTAGTAGACCATCAAAACGTGGCACATCAGATAAGTTGGTGTTTTCAGATTTAAGAGCCATTCCTTTCGTAGGGTCTTGGAGTCAATTAAAACAAAACGTTCCAGGATTTTACGGTGTTGGTACGGCACTTAAAAAATATGAAGAAAATGGAGATTTCGATAAAGTAGAACAACTATATCACAACTCTAAATTCTTCAGAACATTGTTAGAAAACAGTATGATGTCTTTAACTAAGTCATTCTTCGATTTAACAAAATACATGTCTAAAGACGAAGAGTTTGGAGGCTTCTGGAACATTATTCATGAAGAATATTTAACTACCAAACGCCTATTATTAAAACTTACAGGTTATAGCGAGTTAATGGAAAACGAACCTTCGGGAAGAGCCTCAATACAAGTTAGAGAATCTATTGTATTACCATTACTTACCATACAACAGTTTGCACTTAAAAAGCTTCAAGAGTTAGAAAAAGCCGGTGTAGCTGCCGATGATCCAGACAAATTAATTTACGAGAAAATCGTAACACGATCATTATTTGGTAATATTAACGCCAGTAGAAATTCAGCTTAAAAAAGCTTTACATTATAGTTAAAAAGCCTTCGTTTTAAAAACGGAGGCTTTTTTTAAATCCTAAATTCCAAGCATTAAAAGCGGACTAACTTAAAAACACAGGGCTTCATAAGTACCTAAATAGATTAAAACCGAATACTTCATAGCTATTCCAAATATTATTGGCTACATTTATATGAACTTTACAACCTAAACCCTATGCAATTAGACACGGCTTTATTAGTGATTATTTCAGTTTTTGCAATTTTTTCAATAACCATAATTATAACAAGAATTTTTGGTTTAAGAACATTTGCAAAAATGTCGAGCTTCGATTTTGCATCAACTATAGCCGTAGGTTCTATTTTAGCATCAATTATAATAAACAAAGACCAGAGTATACTTAAAGGAGCACTGGCATTAGTATGTATCATTGGGTTTCAAACACTCTTTGCCTTTTTAGTAAGAAAAATAGATTTGTTTAAAAATCTATTTACAAACAAACCGCAAATGCTCATGAAGGATGGAGAAATATATTATGAAAACCTAAAAAATTGCAATGTGGACATAAGTGATTTAATGGCAAAATTAAGAGAAGCCAATGTTCATCAGCTTTCAGAAGTCCAAGCTGTAATATTTGAGAGCACAGGCGATATTTCAGTTCTACATAGCTCAAACGGAACTAATATCGACCCGATTATATTAAGCGATGTTGCCCAAAAATAGAAAGGTTTTAATAGTAAAAAAAAATTCACTACTCGCTCCCTCCTAAGGTCGGGGACCTCAAACACGCCGTTCAATCTCTAACGTGGGCTGCATAATAAGGCTTAAGCATTAAGTTTAAAATAGATGTATTAACGCACTTGATTTTTACCCAAATAAAAGATAACTTCGTGCCACGCTTAGCAAAAACAGCAACAAAGCAGAACTCGCATTGGTATTAATGCCTTTTTAAACGTAGCATATTGTAGGTAACATGACAAAAGATATTCCACAAATAACCTTTAACCCTGCAACAACCAATATTTTTGGTTTCGAAATTGTTTCCATTCAAGACATTGCTAAAAGTAAAAACGAACACAAACACAATCCAGAATTACCGCATCAGCTAAAATTTTATAACCTTATTTTTTTTACCGAAGGTTCCGGGAGACACTTTATAGATTTTAACTGGTTTCCGGTACAACAAAATAGCTTGGTTTATTTAACCAAAGACCAAGTTAATGCTTTCGAGTTTTCGGACCATTTAAAAGGCTATTGCATCATTTTTACCGAAGCCTATTTTGTAAATAGCTTTACCAATTTAGCAGACGATTTTGTGTTTAGGCTTTTTAATCCAGAGCTGTTTTCGCCAATTCTTCAAATTCCTCAAAACTCAGAGTTTACAACCTATTTTAACCTGTTATGTACAGAGTATAAAAATTCTAGCACCTTTAATCATAAAAATATTGTCAATTCGCTTTTAACAATATTAATATCTAAAGCCGAAAACTTAAAACAAAAGCAAACCTTTCATATATCAGACACCTCAAAAGTGGCTATTTATCAAAATTTTATTTCGCTAATCGCAAAAAACCTAACCAAAAGCAGAAGCGCAAGGTATTATGCTAATGAATTAGCCATAACCTACAAACACCTAAATAAAATCTGTAAAGAGTTGGTTAACAAAACTGCCAAAAACGTTATTGACGATTTTGTAATACTGCAAGCCAAACGCAGTTTAATAAACGCTAAAATAACCAGTGCTCAATTAGCCTATAGTTTGGGCTTTGAAGATCCAACAAATTTCACTAAATATTTTAAAAAAAATACAGGTTTAACCCCAAAAACCTTTGTAAAATCACTTCAAGAAGATTAATGGTTCCACTTTAACCATTTTAACTCTCGTTTTCATCTTTTCTAAAGCTTGTAGTTGCTTCATCTTTGTACCATAATTAAAAACAAAGACAATGAAACCAATAATTACAACCGTTGCACTCGCTCTTATAATGACCACTTGCGACTCACAAAACAATAATGATTTAGATAACATGGAAAAAACAACAGTATTATCAAATAAAGACAAAGCCGTAGCGTTAATTTCTAGTTTAGAAACCGGAGACCAAACTGCTATTGCATACATTAACCCAACTAATTATACACAACATAATCTTGCCGTAGCAGACGGACTAGAAGGTTTTGGCGAAGTATTACAACACGCACCCGAAGGAGGTTTTAAGGCCAATGTAGTACGTTCGTATCAAGATGGCGATTACGCTATTACACATACCGAATATGACTTTTTTGGTCCAAAGGCTGGATTCGATATTTTTAAATTTGAAAATGGTCAAATTATAGAACATTGGGATAACTTTTCTGACTTGGTAAGTGCAAACCCAAGCAGAAGAACCCAAACAGATGGCGTTGTAACAATTACAGATTTAGATAAAACCGAACAAAACAAAGCCTTGGTAAAAGATTTTGTTAAAACCGTTTTAATTAATGGCGAGTTCGATAAAATGCCAAACTATTTTGATGGCGACGCGTACATACAACACAATACCATGATTGCCGATGGCGTTTCTGGTTTAGCAAAAGCTCTAGAAGACATGGCAAAACAAGGTATTACTATGGTGTTTACAAAAAACCACATTGTTTTAGGAGAAGGTAATTTTGTATTATCGGTTAGCGAAGGCACATTTGCAGGAAACCCAACCTCGTTCTACGATTTATTTAGAATAGAAAACGGGAAAATTGCAGAACATTGGGATACAATTGAAACCATTTTACCAGAGCAAGATAGAAAAAACAATAACGGAAAGTTTAATTTTTAATGTGTAATTAATATGAGTAACGTTGCTAGCTGCCCAACCTGTGGCAGCAAATCGAAAATTAAAGAAACCAACGGCAAAACAACTTACCAAGCCATACAAGATGACGAATTGGTAAAAAAAATAGGGCAGCTAAAAAAGGCTATGCAGAAATATAAAGAAAAAGCCGAAGCCCTAGCAAGGCAACTGGAAGCCAACACATAGAAAACACCCAATAAAAATGCATAAACAGTTCTAGTTAATACTAGAGCTGTTTTTTTTACAAATAATAGTTGAATCAAAAAGAATACATGCACTTGACTTTCTTAAAAAAGGATGGTAAATTTGTTTAACGTCGGATATAAAACAATTTTATATACGCGAAACATTGGCAAACATTATATCTATGAAAATAAAATATATACTTACAAGTCTACTAATTATTTTTTCACTTAAATTCTACTCTCAATCTTGGCAAAACGAAGTAGATTTTACTATAAATCACGGAGATGTTTTTCCAAGTAATTGGACTAGTACTTATAATAACACAATCGACTTTGCATTTAGTGTTAGTAACGAACCAATTGTTGCATATTCAAGAGAAAGTGATATGCAACTAATTGTTTTAAAATTTGATGGAACAAGTTGGAATATGGTAGGCGACTTATCTTTTCTTTCATTAAGCGTAGGTCAGGTTGAAATTGAAGTAACTTCTGATGACAATATATTTATTGCTTTTACTGATGTTGATTTTCAAAATTTAAATATTATTAAATTTGATGGCTTATCATGGAGTTACGTTGCGCAAAACATAGCAGATGACAAAGCTAGAGAACTTGAATTGGACAAAGACAGTAATGACAATATTTATATTGCTTATAAAGACAGTTTCAATGGAGATAAGGCTACAGTTAAAAAATGCGACTTCATAAATAACAATATTATTACTGTTGGTGTTGAGGGCTTTACTGCGACAGATATTTATCATCTTAAATTAGATATTAACCCATTAACAAAAGAACCTTATATAATATATAGTAATAATCAAAAAGCATATGTCTATAAATTTGACGGAATGCTATGGAATCAAGTGGGTAACGATATTTTTTACGAAAATTTTGATTCAGGTGGTGGTCAAATTATAGGTAGTGTTGGAAAAATTGATATCTCGTTTAGTTCTAATGGTGAATTATTAGCATGTACAACAGAATATCTAAATGGCGCAGGATTTTCACAATCTTATGCCTATATTTTTGAAAATGATAACTGGACCCCAACTGCGATAGCTTCATCGGACGCACCAATGTTAAATTCAGAAAGTGACAATAATGGAAATATCTATTTTGCAATTTCGAATAGATTAGCTGATGATCCATATGGTATAATTTTTATTAAATATTCCAACGGCACTTTTGAAACATTAGAAATGGTTGATAATGGAAGCCATTTTGCTTCTTATTTTGAAATGAATTTTGATAATAATAATATTCCATATATTATTTATAACCCAGTAATAATTAGTAATTCGCATATAAAGAAATTCTCAACAAATCTAGATTTAAATGAATTTAATCAAAATAACCTTTCTGTATTTCCTAATCCAACTCTAGACTTTATTACCGTGACAAGTTTAGTTCAACGTTCTAATTTCAAACTTTATGATATTTTAGGGAAAATGATTTTAACTGGAATCGTTTCTGAAAATGAAAAAATTGATTTAAGTATTCTAAATAAAGGAATGTACTTTTTAAAAATAGAAGAGTTTACACCTTTGAAAATTACTAAAAAATAACAATTTTCCAACAACGTTTGTAATTAATGGCTAATCCTCCCCTACTTACAAAAATCCTCTCGGATTTTCTATTCGGTTTGTATTTGCTAAATTAGTTGCTGAAACACGCAACGAAATCATACACAAACAGGTTAAACGAACCTCTCTCAAAACACACAATCCTTAATACTAAAACAAGAAGCTAGGAAACACCTACCTTAGGGATTAAGCAATTGTTGGAGCTCCTCGCAGAGAGCGACTTGTGAAATATTTATATTCATGATTACTATTATTTAAAATATAAACCAACAGTAAAGCCCGACCCTTGTGGTAGCGTCCAAAAACAAAAAAAAGGACGCTTTGCATTACGCAAAACATCCTTTTCAATCAAACTAAACTTAAATATTAAAGATTAGTGCTCGTTTAACCTGAAATCTGGATAAGCATCCATTCCGTGTTCGTGGGCATCTAAACCTTCTAATTCTTCTTTTTCTGATACTCGTATTCCCATTGTTTTCTTTAAAACAAAGAATATTATGAATGACGATACTACACAGATTCCTGCATAACAAGCAACGCCTAATAATTGAATTAAAAATGTATGCTCTTCGTTTGTTGAAAAGATTCCAACAGCTAAAGTTCCCCAGATACCACAAATTAAGTGTACTGCTATGGCTCCAACAGGATCATCTAATTTAATAGCATCAACAAAAGCAACAGCAAATACAATTAATGCTCCTGCAATACCACCAATAATTATGGCGCTTTCTGGTGTCATAACATCGGCACCAGCGGTAATACCAACTAATCCTCCTAAAATACCATTTAAGAACATGGTTAAATCTAGGTTTTTGTATTTTAAAAAGTTAACAAACGCTGCAATTACACCACCAGAAGCTGCTGCTAAACATGTTGTAACTAGGGTTAATGATGTTAATTCTGGATCGGCAGAAAGTACAGAACCTCCATTAAACCCAAACCAACCTAACCAAAGGATTAAAACTCCTGCAGTTGCTAATGGTATGTTATGTCCAGGGATTGCTTGTGGCTTTCCTTCTTTATCGAATTTCCCGATACGAGAACCTAGTAAGTAAACTGCAACTAAGGCTGCCCATCCACCAACAGAGTGTACTAAAGTAGAACCTGCAAAGTCATAGAATCCCATTTGGTCTAAAAATCCGCCACCCCATTTCCAAGATCCTGCAATTGGGTATATAATGCCTACGTAAATTACTGTGAAAATCATGAATGCTCCAATTTTCATACGTTCGGCAACAGCACCAGATACAATGGTTGCAGCTGTAGCAGCAAACATACCTTGAAATAAGAAATCTGTCCAGTAGGTGTAACCTTCGTTATAGGTTAAATCTAAAGCGCCTTCGGCAGTTAAAGGGGCATCGAACCCAAATCCTGCAAAGCCTAAAATTCCTGAAGAATCTTCGGCAAAGCCTGGATACATTAGGTTAAACCCTACTATATAGTATAGTAATAACCCAACGGTAATAATAAATATGTTTTTAAATAATATGTTTATTGTATTTTTTTGTCTAGTTAGCCCAATTTCTAAAAATGCAAATCCGGTATGCATAAAGAAAACGAGTGCTGTACAGATCATCATCCATACATTATTAGTTGTAAGTAATCCTTCCATTGTATTAATTTTTAATGATTTTTTATTTTAAGGTGTCCACACCTTTTTCTCCTGTCCTTATTCTATAACAATCTTTTACATCTGAGACGAATATTTTACCATCTCCTACCTCGCCTGTACTTGCAGATTCTAGCAGTGTTTTAATTGTTATTTCTTCAAAATCATCATTTACTACGATTGATAAATGTCTACGTTGAATATCACTAGTACTATATGATACACCTCTATAAACATGGCCTTCTTTTTCATTACCAAGACCGGTTACATCCCAATAAGAAAAAAAGTTAACACCAACTTCGTGCAAAGCTTCCTTAACTACACGATATTTTGATTTTCTAATAATTGCTTCAATTTTTTTCATAATTCATTTACTTATATATGGTTTAGTTTGTTAAAATAGGAAAATATTTTTTTAATATAATTAACTCTAAAACACTATTATATTACGTGTTTATATTAAAGACCAAAAGACACCTTATTACTAAGGCATCTTTTAGGTTTTTATTTTATTATTTAAAGATTACTCTTCAATTTCTCTTTGTCTCTTACCAGGGTAAGCGATAGAACCATGCTCTGTCCAGTCAAGACCAGCAATTTCTTCTGCTTCGGTAACTCTTAATCCAATAGTTTTCTTCATTATAAATAAGAAAATAAAAGATAAACCGATAGCCCAAGCTGCATAAGCAAGAACTCCAATAGCTTGTGCACCTAATTGTGCAGCACCACCTCCATTAAAGATTCCAATTCCAGCATCACCATCAATACCCCAAAGACCTATTACTAAAGTTCCCCAAGCACCGCATATTCCGTGTACAGAAATGGCACCAACAGCATCATCAATTTTTAAATTCTTTTCAACAAATCCAATAGCAAATACTACAAGTATACCACCAATAAGACCCGCTAATACAGCACCACCTTCGCTCATGTTTCCACAACCAGCAGTAATACTTACTAAACCAGCAAGCGATCCATTTAAAGTCATACCTAAATTTGGTTTTCCGTTTTTAAACCAAGTTAAAAGTAAAGCACCTAAAGCACCAGCAGAAGCTGCTAAGTTTGTTACTAAAACAACTTGAGACGCAGCAACAGCATCATCGCCACCCCAAGCTAATTGAGAACCACCATTAAAACCGAACCATCCTAACCAAAGAATAAATACACCTAAAGTAGCGTACATTTGGTTGTGACCGTGCATTTCAACAGGTTTACCATCTAAGAATTTCCCGATTCTAGGACCTACCATCCAAGCAGCTACAAGTGCAGCCCATCCACCTACAGAGTGAACAATAGATGATCCAGCAAAATCAATAAATTCGGCAGGCATAATACCATCGGTATTGTTTAACCAACCACCATTCCATTCCCAACCACCAGCGATAGGGTAAATAAAAGCAGTTAAAACAATACTAAAAATAGCGTAAGTTGTATATTTTGTTCTTCCGGCTACAGCACCAGAAACAATAGTTGCTGCTGTTGCAGCAAATACAGTTTGAAAGAATAAATCTGCAGCACCTTGAGAAAACGTAAACCCTCCCCAGTGGAAGAAACCTCCGCCCATATCGGCACCGTACATTAAAGAATATCCTATAAACCAGAAGGCTAAAGAACCAACGGCGATATCTAGGAAGTTTTTCATGGCAATGTTTACAGCATTTTTAGAATCCGTCATTCCTGACTCCACTAAAAAGAAACCTGCTTGCATAAAGAATACTAAGATACCTGATATAAGCATCCACATCATTCCCATGTCGCCTTCTACAGCGGCAGTATCTTGAATTATTAAAGGCATATTTAATATAGACATAATATAATTTTTTGGGTTAGTTAATTGAAAAAAACAAGTTCTCTACTTTCATAGAGAACTTGCAATAATATTCTCTTTGTTGTGTTTTTCTCTTAGAAAGAGTAAATAGCTGCTAATGTGAAAGCTGCTAAGCTATCTGAAGCTGCTCCATCGTTATCTACGAATGGTTCATTATTACTCCAAGCATCTAATCTAATTTCTGGCTTAATAATTAAGTTATCTACAGTATAGCTACCTGTTAAAGTTGTAGCAAATACACTTGGTAAATCATCTACATCTTCTGCATGGTATCCAAAGTACTCACCTCTTAATCCTATAGAAAAGCTATCAGAAGTTGCTACTTGAGGATAAAGAGCAGCTCCGTAAAAACCAGCACCATCATTATCATTATAAGCCGCATTGATTCCCATAAAGAAAGTATCAGAAAGATCGAATCCACCAGTATAATCTACTTCAAAACCTAAACCATCATTAGATCCACTATCGTAGTATAAGTTTAAAAATTGTCCTTTATATCCTAACTGAGCACCTAATGCATATTCTCCAGTCATTGAAGTATCATTAACATCCCATGGATTAGTAACTGCTAACATTAAGCTAAAATCTTCAGATAAAGCAAAATCTGCTTTTATACCCATATGAGAAAATGGTCCGCTAGAAAATAAGTAAGATGTACTGTAGTTAAAGTTTGCTGCAGGAGAAATTACTTCATATCCTAAAAATGTATTAAAACGACCAAAAGTTAATGTAGTTCCTTCTGAAACATTCCAGTATACATATGCTTGATTAACAATACCATCAACAATATCACTATTAAAAGTCGCACCTGCACCTCTAGGTCCAGTAACTAAATCTAATACTGCACCAGCTTTTTCGCCTTCATAGCTTGCAATAATGTTACCCATACCTAAAGCAAATCCTGATTGTCCTGCAAATGCAGTTCCGAAACCAGCACCAACATTATCAGGAGCAGTTAAATAAGTTTGGTAATAAGCATCAACACTACCACTAATTGATAATTTTGACTTCTCTTCTTGTGCGAATAATGCTGTTGCTGCGAAAAGCATTGAAAGTGTAATAATTTTTTTCATCATTGTTTTATTTTTAAGTTATTTAATTTCTTAGATCTAATTCTTGATTAGTTTGAGTTATTAAAGTTTTATAGACCTAATTTCCCTTAAGAACGAGGCTAAACTATGTGAAAATATTTTAACCCCCATAAAAAATAGGGGTATTTGAGTTACTTTTATTAATATTCTATTTTTTACCCCTTTTTTTTAGGGGTGTGCGATTAAATAATTAAAATATTGAATTATCTACAACAGGATTAATTGAATTATTGTCAGTATTTTCATGAAAATCATAGTGTAATTTCCATTTATTAAAAGAATCATTATCAAAAATTCAGATATACGTATATAATGACAATATTTCGCAGTTTGAATATTCATTAAAAAAGCGGAGTAATATTGTTATATAATTATTTTTATCTCCCAATGGCTTCTAAAATCGAAATAATAAATGGTCTCTATTGTATTTCAAATTGTAGAACGTATCTTAGCTTCTCAACTCAAGTTTTTAAATTAATTTATTGTTGACTATGATTAAGAAGCAAGGACTTTATTTACCAGAATTTGAACACGAAAACTGTGGCGCAGGTTTTATTTGTAATCTAAAAGGAGAGAGAACAAATCAAATCATTCATGACGCCTTAGAAATTCTTGTAAAATTAGAGCACCGTGGTGGTGTAAGTGCAGATGGGAAAACTGGTGATGGTGCTGGACTGCTAATTGATATCCCAC
Organism: Algibacter sp. AS12; assembly: GCF_046736315.1. Lineage (NCBI taxonomy): Bacteria > Pseudomonadati > Bacteroidota > Flavobacteriia > Flavobacteriales > Flavobacteriaceae > Algibacter > Algibacter sp. AS12. The sequence continues at coordinate 1,863,160 of NZ_CP151841.1, read as the reverse complement.
ACGACTATTTTAAACGCGTTTGTGATTTCGAAATTCCAGCGCAAAGAGAGTATGCCGTTGGTATGGTGTTTTTACCCAAGGTAGACAACCAATATGTTTATTGTAAAACGACTTTTGAGAAGGAAGTTGAAGCGCAAGGACTTTCCATTTTAGGATGGCGTAAAGTACCTGTAGATTCTACACAATTAGGACCAATTGCATTAGCATCGGAGCCTAATATAGAACAACTATTTATTGGTAAAACTGATGCTATTGATGAGGCCACTTTTAAAGCTAAATTATACGCTGCTAGAAAAATAACTGAACACACTATTAGAAACTCTAAAACTTCTGAAAGTGGTTACTTTTATGTGCCTAGTTTATCAACAACAACAATAATATATAAAGGTATTATAATGCCTGAGGATATTGGGCCATATTATACCGATTTACAACAAATAGATTTAGTTACACGTTTGGCCTTAGTACACCAACGTTTCTCTACAAATACAATGCCTACCTGGGAATTGGCTCAACCATTTCGTCACATGTGTCAAAATGGAGAGATTAACACCCTTCGTGGTAACGTAAGTAGAATGCGTGTTCGTGAAGAAATCATGAAAAGTGATGTTTTTGGACCGCAAATAGATAAATTATTCCCAATAATTTTACCAGGAAAATCAGATTCTGCTTCTATGGATATGGTGGTAGAATTATTAACCCACACAGGACGATCATTACCAGAAATTATGATGATGATGATTCCTGAAGCTTGGGAAAAACACGCTACAATGTCTGCAGAGCGTAAAGCATTTTACGAGTACAATGCTTGTATTATGGAGCCCTGGGATGGACCAGCATCGGTACCATTTACAGATGGCGATTACATAGGTGCTTTATTAGACCGTAACGGTTTAAGACCTTCAAGATATACCGTTACTAAAAGCGGAAAACTAATCATGTCATCAGAAATTGGAGTTGTAGAAGTTGCTCCAGAAGATGTTAAAGAACATGGTAGATTAGAGCCAGGAAAAATGTTCTTAGTGGACATGAACGATGGTCGTATTATTGAAGATGAAGAAATAAAAAGCAAAATAGTTTCAGAAAGACCATATAAAGAGTGGTTAGATAAAACACGTTTACATTTAAAAGACGTGCCTTATACTAGCGAAACTTGTCCAATTGAAACTATTGATATTAAAACACGCCAGCGTTTATTCAATTATACTTTTGAAGATATTCAAGAGGTAATTACGCCAATGGCAATTGTTGGAAAAGAAGCTTTAGGATCAATGGGAATTGATACGCCATTAGCGGTACTTTCAGACAGACCACAATTAATTTCAAACTACTTTAAACAATTATTCGCGCAGGTTACAAACCCACCTTTAGATGGTATTCGTGAAGAAATTGTTACAGATATTAGCTTAAATCTAGGTAAAGACAGAAACATTTTTAGTATTACTGAAAGACAATGTCGTAAACTAAGAATTCAGAATCCAGTTATTTCAAACGGCGATTTAGAAAAAATAAGAACTATTGATATTGATGGTTTCCAAACCGAAACTATTCAAATGCTATACCCAAAAATTGAGGGTATGAATGGTTTAGAAAATGCGCTTGATGATGTAATCATTCAAATTGAAAAAGCTTTAGAGAGAAAAACAAATATTATTATTCTTTCAGATAGAGGTGTAAATCAAGAATTAGCACCTATTCCTGCTCTATTGGCGTGTTCATTTGTAAATCACCAACTGAATCGTTTACGTAAGCGTTCTTATTTCGATATTATTATTGAATCTGCAGAACCACGTGAGCCACATCATTTTGCAACTTTATTTGGTTATGGCGCTAGTGCGATAAACCCTTATATGGTTAACGAAATTATCAGAATGCAAGTTAAAGAAGGCTTCATTACTGGTATGGACGAGCAAAAAGCGGTTGATAATTTCAATAAAGCTATTGGAAAAGGTATTTTAAAAGTAATGAACAAAATTGGTATCTCTACACTACACTCGTATAGAGGTTCTCAAATTTTCGAAATTGTTGGATTCAATTCTCAATTCGTTGAAAAATATTTCCCTTACACAGCTTCTAGAATAGAAGGAATTGGTTTATATGAAATTGAAAAAGAAATTGACCAACGCTATAAACAAGCGTATCCAGATAATGCTATCGATAAAAACCTAGGTTTAAATATTGGTGGCGATTACAGATGGAGACGTAATGGTGAGCGCCACTTATTTAACCCAACAACTGTAGCAAAACTTCAACAAGCTGTTAGATTAAGTGATCAAGCAAGTTATGATGTTTATGCAAAAGCTATAAACGAACAATCTGAAAACTTAATGACCATTCGTGGTTTATTTGAGTTTGATAACCTAGACCCTATTCCTTTAGAAGAAGTAGAGCCATGGACAGAAATTGTTAAGAAGTTTAAAACCGGAGCCATGTCTTATGGATCTATTTCTCGTGAAGCACATGAGAATTTAGCCATAGCTATGAATAGAATTGGAGGAAAATCTAATTCTGGTGAAGGTGGAGAAGACAGAAAACGTTTTCAAAAAGATATAAATGGCGATAGCCGTAACTCTGCTATTAAACAAGTAGCATCAGGTCGTTTTGGGGTAACATCACATTACCTATCTAGCGCCAAAGAAATTCAAATTAAAATGGCTCAAGGAGCTAAACCTGGTGAAGGCGGGCAACTACCTGGAGAAAAGGTTTTACCTTGGATTGCCTCGGCACGTAACTCAACACCTTTTGTAGGGTTAATTTCGCCACCACCACATCATGATATTTATTCTATTGAAGATTTAGCACAATTAATTTACGATTTAAAAAATGCAAATCGCGAAGCTAGAATTAATGTAAAATTAGTATCGGAAGTTGGTGTAGGTACAATCGCAGCCGGTGTAGCAAAAGCTAAAGCCGATGTGGTATTAATTTCTGGTTATGATGGCGGAACAGGAGCATCTCCTTTAACATCATTAAAACATGCAGGTTTACCTTGGGAACTCGGTTTATCTGAAGCACAACAGACTTTAGTATTAAACAACTTAAGAAGTAGAATTGTTGTAGAATGTGATGGCCAATTAAAAACAGGTCGCGATGTTGCCATTGCAGCATTATTAGGAGCTGAAGAATTTGGTTTTGCAACTGCACCTTTAGTAGCTTCAGGATGTATTATGATGCGTAAGTGTCATTTAAATACTTGCCCTGTAGGTATTGCAACTCAAGATAAAGAGTTACGTAAAAACTTTAAAGGAACACCAGAACACGTTATTAACTTCTTCTACTACATTGCTGAAGAATTAAGAGGTATTATGGCTCAACTAGGGTTTAGAACGTTAGCAGAAATGGTTGGTCAAACCAATAAAATTAACGCGAATAAAGCTATTAAGCATTATAAAGCAAAAGGTTTAGACTTATCTAGTATACTTCACAGACCATCAGCTTACAACGACCTTCCTGTAAGAAATACAGAAGGACAAGATCATAACCTAGAAAGCGTATTAGACTTTACAATACTTAAGGATTCTCATAGAGCTTTATACCGTAAGGAGAAAATGACCCTAGAATATCCTATAAATAACATAAATCGTACGGTTGGTGCTATTGTAAGTAACGAAATTTCTAAAATATACGGACACTTAGGCTTACCTGAAGACACCTTGAATATTAACTTTACAGGATCTGCAGGACAAAGTTTCGGAGCATTTGGAGCACACGGTTTATCATTCACATTAGAAGGTAACACAAACGATTATTTAGGTAAAGGATTATCTGGAGCTAAACTAATTGTTAAAAAGCCTGCAAAAGCAGATTTTATAGCCGAAAACAACATCATTGTTGGTAATGTATGTTTATTTGGTGCCGTGGCTGGAGAGGCTTACATAAATGGTATTGCAGGCGAACGTTTTGCAGTAAGAAACTCTGGAGCAACAACAGTTGTTGAAGGTGTAGGAGACCATTGTTGTGAGTATATGACAGGTGGTAAAGTAATTGTTCTTGGTAAAACAGGAAGAAACTTTGCGGCAGGTATGAGTGGTGGTATTGCTTATGTATACGACCCTAATAATAAATTTGTAAACGGATTATGTAATACTGAAACTATAGAGTTTGAAGATATTACAAGTGAAGATGCAAACGAATTAAAACAAACTATTGAAAAACACGCACTTTATACGGATAGTAATCTTGCTAAAACATTATTAGCAGACTGGGATACTAGTCTTGGTAATTTTGTAAAAGTGATGCCAATAGAATACAAACGTGCATTAAAACGTTTAGAGACAGAAGAACCAATGGTAGAAGAATTAACAACAGCATAGTGTCATGGGAAAAGTAACTGGATTTAAAGAATTTGAAAGACAAGATGAGAGCTACAAGCCTGTAGAAGATCGTGTAAAGGATTATAAAGAATTTACCCAACCTCTTTCTGAAGTAGAAATAACAAAACAAGGATCGCGTTGTATGGATTGCGGTATTCCGTTTTGCCATAGTGGTTGTCCATTAGGAAACTTAATCCCTGATTTTAACCACATGGTTCATCAAGGAGAATGGCAAAAAGCGTCATGGCTACTACACTCAACAAACAACTTTCCTGAATTTACAGGTCGTTTATGCCCTGCGCCATGTGAGCAATCATGTGTATTAGGTATTATTGAAGACCCTGTATCTATTGAAAATATTGAAAAAAATATTGTTGAACGCGCCTTTAAAGAAGGTTGGATTAAACCTCAGCCTCCAAAAACAAGAACTGGTAAAACCATTGCTGTTGTAGGTTCTGGACCCGCTGGTTTAGCTGCTGCACAACAATTAAATAGAGCTGGCCACACCGTAACTATTTTTGAGCGTGATGATGAAGTTGGAGGTTTATTACGTTACGGTATTCCTAACTTTAAATTAGAAAAAGGAATTATCGATCGTCGTATAAAAATTTTAGAAGCTGAAGGCATTACTTTTAAAACCAATGTAAATGTTGGTGTTAATTACGATGTTAAAGATTTAAAAGCATTCGATTCGATAGTACTTTGTGGTGGTGCAACAGAAAGAAGAAGTTTACCAACACCTGGTATTGATGCTGATGGTGTTGTACAAGCTATGGATTTCTTAACACAACAAACTAAAGTTGTATTTGGAAAAGAAGTTAAAGATCAAGTATTAGCAACAGATAAAAACGTAATTGTTATTGGTGGTGGTGATACGGGATCAGATTGCATAGGAACATCAAACCGTCATGGTGCAAAATCGGTAGTTAATTTCGAAATTATGCCAAAGCCACCAGGACACCGCTCGCCAACTACACCTTGGCCTTTTTGGCCTTTACAGTTAAAAACATCATCGTCTCACAAAGAGGGTGTTGAGCGTAACTGGCTAATAAACACTAAAGAATTCGTTAAAGATGAAAGCGGAAAACTAACAGCTTTAAAAACGGTTAACGTAGAATGGAAAATGGTTCCGGGTCAACGTCCTCAATTAATAGAAATTGAAGGTACTGAAAAAACTTGGCCATGTGATTTAGCTTTACTAGCACTTGGTTTTACAGGTCCTGAAAGCACGCTTGCTGATAAATTAGGCATTAATAAAGATGCGCGCTCTAACTATAAAGCAGAATACGGAAAGTACCAAACAAACATTCCAAATATATTTGCTGCTGGCGATATGCGTCGCGGACAATCATTAATTGTTTGGGCTATTTCTGAAGGTAGAGAAGCTGCTAGACAAGTAGATTTATATTTAATGGGTAAATCTAATTTACCTTCTAAAGATGTTACTGGCGATTTAATTGCTATGTAATATCCATAATATTTTAATTAAAAAATGCGAACTTTTCAGTTCGCATTTTTTTTGTCATGATATTTTTATAAACCGTTGTATAAATTCCTCTTTACGACGTATTGAAACGTCTATATTTTTATTATCCTTCATAGTAACATAGCCACCTTTACCTTTGGTGTATTTAGTAACATAATTTAAGTTCACTAAATACGAGTTATGCACCCTAAAAAAATGATTATTACTTAGTAGTTTATCAAAAGTTTTTAAAGTTTTTGAAGTTGTTATTTTATCGCCTTGTTTGGTGTAAATATGGGTGTAATTAATATCGGCATTACAGTACAAAATATCTGAAACCTCAACAAACACATAGCCATCTGGTGTTGCTATACTAATTCTTTTTAAAGCGTTTTTTACTTTCAAATTATGAAAAAGCACTTCAATTTTGTTCTTTAAATGCGATGTTTCCTCCACTTTTTTAAGTTTTAAAACCGTGGCATGAAAATCATCTTTATCAATAGGTTTTAACAAATAATCTAAGGCACTAAAACGAAACGCTTCCACTGCATATGTTTCAAAAGCCGTTGTAAAAACGATATTAAAATTTATATACTCAATTTGTTTTAAATAATCGAACCCGGTTTGATTGCCAATCATAACATCCAAGAACACTAATTCTGGTTGTAAAGATGTAGTACCTTCTATTCCTGCTTCAACGGTATTAAACGTACCCAAAACATTAAAAACATCGGGATAACTTGAGGTTAGTTTTAAAACAGCATCTGTACAATGTTGCTCGTCATCAATTATTATGGTTTTTATCATAATTAAAAAGCAAGTTTTAAAGGCAGTTTAACTTCAACTCTTACACCTTGCGCTTTATCAATAATACGAAGGCTTCCTTTAGTTTTATTCTGTGCGTTAATAATATCTATTCTATTTTTGGTTAAATTTATACCTAAAGAGGTGTTTTCCTTAGCTACTTTAATAGCTTGTTTTCTACCCACACCATTATCATCTACAATACAAAATAGTACATTATTTTCTTTTTTAAACTCAACACTAATATGTCCAGATCGTTCCATTTGTGCAATACCATGCCAAATGCTATTCTCTAAAAAAGGCTGAAAAATTAATGGTGGTATTAGCGTATTCCCAGCATCAATAGCATCATCAACCTTTATAGAATAGGTAAAACTATTATTAAGGCGTTTATTCTCAATATCAAGATAGTTTTTTAAAATTTCAATATCATCCTTTAATAAAACTTCTTTTTCGGTTGAGCTTTCTAAGGTTTTTCTAACCAATTTAGAAAATTTAGTGAGGTAGTTAGTTGCAGATTCTGTATCATTCTTTACAATATAACTGTTAATAGAGTTTAGAGAGTTAAATATAAAATGCGGATTCATTTGTGCTCTTAACACCTTTAGTTCGGTATCTGTCACCTTATTTTTAAGTTCAATTTCTTTTGCTTTAGCAACCGCTAATTGCTTTCTTCTAAATAACGTTACCCCAATAATTGAAGCTATTAAAACAATGAATCCTACTAGTATTGTTGTGTTTTTAATAAGTTTTTGTCTGTTAATCTCTTCTTCGGCTAAAAGTTGTTTTTTTTCGTGTGCAGTATTTAAAAGTTGCTTTTCTAAATTATACTTGTGTTTTGCTTCTAAACTAGCCAATTCTTCTTTATTTTGCATGGCGTTAAAACTATCAATAAGCTTAATGTGGTTTTTATAATAGGTTAAAGCCTTTTTGTTTTGGTTTCTAGATTCATAAATATTAGAAAGATTTTCCCAAGCGTAAGCTTCCCACTCCACAGCCCCAATTTCCTTTGCTAGGTTTAATGTTTTATTAGCATAAATTTCTCCTTGAGCATAATCAGGTTTTAAAATGCTAATATTGCTCAAGTTATTAAACACCAAAACCTGTACATACGTATCGTTACTTTCCTGCGCTAATTCTTGAACTTTCAGATAATAAAACTCAGCCTTTTGGTAATCTTTTTTTCTTTTATAGGCTAACCCAATATTTAACAGAATACTCAACTCATACCTGTCATTACCTACTTCTCTGGCTAATGCTAAGGCTTTTTCTAAGCTAACAATTCCATTATTTATTGATGTTTCTCTTTCAGTTAAAAGCGTGCCTATATTGGTTAATGCTATAATTTGCGAGGATTTATTATTCAGTTTTTCAGAAAAAAACAACAGCTTATTGTAATACGTTAAGGCCTTTTCAAACTCTCCAGAATCAGAATAAATATTAGCCAAATTATTATAAATACTAGATTCTAAAAGCTCACTATTTTCAATGGTTTTTAAAATTTCTAAAGCCTTATACCATTGCTCTGTTGCTTTTACAATATTCCCTTGCCTATAATAAACAACTCCCATTTGTCTTAAAGCCAATACCAAACCTTTATTCCATTTTATTGCCTTAGAAATATTAAACGCTTCTTCAACTAACTCATAGGACTTCGCAAGATCTTTACGAACAAATTTATTTGATGTTGTAACTAGTAGTTGTGCTCGTATAGAATCTTTTTCCGTTTGTTTTTCTAATTGAATTATAAGAGAATCTAGTTCTTTTTGCTCTTGAGAGAATAAAACGGCACTCATCATAAAAACAAAACAACAGAAACTCTTCTTGAGTAGCGCATGAATTAAGTGCATAGAATTTTGTTAGGTTGGTTTAAGATTTAAAAATACGAATAAGAGAAAGAATAATCTTCATTAAATTTTTATAATCCTCAACGATTAATAACAAAAAACCTACAAATAATAATTTAACCTAGTCTTTTTCAGCTTTAAAATGTATCTTTATAATGCTATTAATTAATTACTTACAATCATGAAATCCCTCAACAGTACATTTTTGCTTGTTTTGTTGTGCCTAGTTTTTACTATGCCATTACAAAGTTTTTCTCAAAACAAAAGACAGTTAAAACCTAAGCGACCTTCTAAAATAGAAAGTGCAGATAAATTTGTAGATCTAACCTATAATTTATATCACAAAGTCTATGTGCACGATAGCTTAACACAAGTTGGCATTGAAATTCCTTCCGATTTGGAAGCGCAACTCTTGGAGAGTGCCCAAAACGACATCGATGAATTGTTCCAAGTTTTACCAGATGTTATAGACGACATTGGTAATAGTGGAGCCTCGTTTGTAAATAAAGGACGTGCTACCTTAAATTTAAACAAATCAAAAAAAGCATTAAAATACTGTGCACTTTATGTAAAGCAGATGGTAGTTGGAACTAAAGAAGAGGAATAATAAAATGCAGCGGTATGAAACAGTTTATATTTTTAGTGATGCTCCTTTGGGGCTTAAATAGTTATTCTCAAAATTACGAAAGCAACTATAAAGCGGATATCTGTGCATGTATTGAAGCGCAAGAAAACACCCAACAACTACCCGATAAAATTTATAATGCTTGTTTTACTAAACACATGACTACCTATGCAGCTATTATAGATGCACAAATTAAAGAAGAAGACAAAACAAAAAAATTTATAGCGGGGCAACAAGTAAGACGTGATTTAAACCAAAAATTCAAATATGATCTTGTTTATGTTTGTGATGCTTACATTGATATTATTGAAAGCAAAAAACAAAAGGTTTTACAAAATTTTCGAGCAAGAGAAATTGACTCTTCTAAAATTGACAAACTTAATGAAACAGTTGCCATGGTGCCACATTACAGCAGCTACTTTAATCGGGGTCAGTATTTCTATTACATCGGCGATTTAAACAATGCCGAACGCGATGTTAAAAAAAGTATTGAAGAAAACCCTTTAAATAATGAAGGCACACTAACAACCCATGAAAGCCTATTACTTGCGCTAATTTATGAAGAGCAGAAAAAATACAGCGAAGCTATCGCTATTTACAATGCTATAAATTCTAAAGCTATTAACCCTTCTGTAGAATTATTAAAAGCCATAGTTTACAGAAAAAGTAAGGGATATGCTTTCAAATCGAATGCCATACTAGAAAAATCTGAGCAACCCGAAGTGGCAGCCGAAAAAACTGAAAAAGCACCTATTGATGTAACGCAACGAAGAAGAACAGTAGCAAGAGGTTCAAGAACAGACACTAATACAGTGCCAAATAAAACTACTCCTAAAATAAGCACAAAACAACAAACTACTACTAAAACTAAAGATTCTACCAAAAATTTACGTGGCCTTTTTAAACTAGATTGACATCCTAAAATAAAGCATAACCTTTTAAACCCAACCAAATGAAGCATACTTTCCTTTTATTACTAGCATTGATAATTACTAAAAGTTACTCGCAAACAGAAACAAACTTAATACATGTACCCGAAGTTTGGGAGAATGATATTTGGGATGGCACTAAATGGGTTTTAGCTTCTCGAACTACATTCACTTTTAATGGTTCGTGCTTAGCAACCGAAGGCTTATCTGAATTTATTGATTACGGAGGCTCTGGAATGCTTGAAAACGCTTCTTACCTTACATTAACTTACAACGCTAACGATTTACCTGTAGAATCTATAAACCAGCTTTGGAATGAAGATACAAGTACTTGGGAAGATCAGTTAAAAACAGAGTTTATTTACACAGGAACTAACCTAACACAATATATAAATTACGATTGGCTTAATAATACCTGGGAGCAATCCAATAGAGAACTAAACACCTATAATACTTCAAATTTACTTACAGAAAATATAACTCAAACTTGGGATGAAACAAATATGGTTTGGATGAATAATACAAAAACCGAATACACCTATAACCCAAACGATACTTTTAATGTTGTAACCATATATGACCATAATAGCAATTGGGTAAGGGATACAAGAGAAACTTATACGTACACCGGAAATTTATTGACCTCTAAAAAAGCGGATCATTGGAACTCCTCTACCTGGGAGAATGATAGAATAAGACATTTCACCTACGATAGTAACGACTTCTTAATTGAAACCTTAAAAACAAAATGGAACGGCAGTACTTTTGAAAATGACAACCGGGTTTTGCAAACTAACAATAGCGATGGTTTCCCTACCGAGATGACTAACCAAACTTGGTTTTTTGGTTCGTGGTTAAGTGCCAGCAGAGATAGACGCACTTACCCGAGTTGCTCGTCGCTATCTATTAAAGATACAGCCAAATCAGAACTTAAAATTTACCCCAATCCAACTAAAAACGAACTAAATATTAAGTCTAAAACTTCTGGGGTGGTATCTATAACCGATTTAAATGGCAGACTAATTAAAAGCTTTAATCATAAAAACAATACCACAAGATTTGATACTTCCAAAATAAGCAACGGCGTTTATGTATTGCGTTTTGAAGGTGAGAATGTCAAAGTAACCAAACGCTTAATTATAAATCATTAGCTACCTCATTACTCAACTCTAATAACAAAAAATGCGAACCTTATGGTTCGCATTTTTTTTATTCACTGTATCTGTTGTAATCTTAATCCTAAAAGTAAATTGATGTATTATCTTTTTTCAGCATTACGCATAAACTCTTCAGCTTTTTCAACCATATTTTTACTACCGCAAATAAAAGGAACACGTTGGTGTAATTCAGTTGGTTCAACATCCATAGTTCTTGTAAACCCATCACTAGATTTCCCATTAGCTTGTTCTGCTAAAAACGCCATAGGGTTACATTCGTAAAGTAAACGTAACTTCCCTTGGGGGTTTTTAGAACTTTGTGGGTACAAATAAATACCACCTTTAATCATATTTCGGTGAAAATCACTTACCAAAGACCCAATATATCTTGATGTATAAGGTCGGTCATCCTCTTCTTGTTGGCAATACTTTATATAATTTTTTATACCTTGAGGAAAATGAATATAGTTTCCTTCATTAACCGAATAAATAGTGCCATCTTCCGGAAACTCCATGTTTGGGTGCGATAAATAAAAGGAACCAATTGCAGGGTTTAATGTAAACCCATTAACGCCATCTCCTGTAGTATAAACAATCATGGTAGATGTTCCATAAACCACATAACCAGCTGCTACTTGTCGGCTTCCTTTTTGCAGAAAATCATCTAAGGTTACTTCTGTTCCAACAGGAGTAACACGTCTATAAATAGAAAAAATCGTCCCAACCGAAACATTAACATCAATATTAGAAGATCCATCTAAAGGATCAATTAGCACTATATATTTGTTTTGATGATTTTCATCCTGACTATTAATAGAAATAAAATCGTCTTCCTCTTCACTTGCAATACCACAAACAATATTTCTTTTAGTTAAAGTTTGTATAAACTTTTCGTTAGCATAAACATCCAGTTTTTGCTGGTCTTCACCTTGAATATTAGTATCGCCCGCTGCACCAATAATATCAACTAAACCTGCCTTATTAACTTCATGGTTTACAACTTTAGCGGCTAATCGAATTGAGTTTAAAAGACTTGATAATTCACCTGAAGAATATTTAAAAGACGACTGATTTTCTATTATAAATTCTCCTAAGGTTTGTTTTTTGTGCGACATGAAGTTGTTTTTTAGTTTAAACAAATATCTAAAAATTTTAATAAACTACAACGTTTTCGCTACAGATATATACTTTTAAATGAGCAACTTTAAACTATATTTGACACATTAACAATACATCATGGAATTTAAAATTAGAAACGCAAAGGCAGGCGACATGCCACAGGTACATCAATTAATTACGGAATTAGCCATTTTTGAAAAAGAACCAGATGCCGTAGAAGTAACCATTGAAGACTTACAAAAGGATGGTTTTGGCGATAAACCAGCATTTCATTGCTTTGTAGCCGAGGTTAACTCTAAAATTGAAGGTATAGCTTTAATATATAACCGCTACTCTACCTGGAAAGGTAAAATTATTCACCTAGAAGATTTGATTGTTAGCAAAGCTATGCGAGGATCTGGTTTAGGCACCGCACTTTTAGATACGGTTGTTAAATATGGTCACGATTTAGGCGTAAAACGCATTAATTGGGAGGTTATAGATTGGAACGAACCTGCCATTGATTTTTATGAGAAAAAGGGCGCAACAGTTTTGCGAGATTGGGATGTTGTTCAATTAAGTGAAGCAGGAATTAAAAATTATATAGCAAACTTATAACATGCAAGTATTTAAATTTGGTGGCGCTTCGGTAAAAGACGCTAATGGCGTAAAAAACTTAGCTATAGTGCTAAAAAAAGTAGGCTATAAAAACACACTTGTAGTTGTTTCTGCTATGGGAAAAACCACCAATGCATTAGAGCTTGTCATTAAAAATTACTTTGATAATAAAACCGAATTACAAAGTTCGCTTCAAGATGTTAAAAACTATCATAATGCCATTTTATTAGACCTGTTTGACAATGTAAATCATTTTGTTTTTAAAAAAATAAACGATTTATTTGATGAACTTAATAGCTTTTTAAAAAGTAACAAATCGCCAGATTACAATTATGTTTACGACCAAATTATTGGTTATGGTGAGCTTTTATCTACCACTATAATTAGCGAATACTTAAATACAATTAATATAAAAAACAATTGGATAGATGTAAGAAGCCAAATTAAAACAGATAACTATTACAGGCGCGCCAATGTAAATTGGAAAGCCACCCAAAAACTTATAACCTCTAGTTTTAACACATCAATTTTAAACATAACTCAAGGTTTTTTAGGAAGCGATAACAACAATTTTACAACCACATTAGGTCGAGAAGGTAGCGATTATACCGCCGCCATTTATGCCTATTGTTTAAATGCTAGTAGCGTAACCATTTGGAAAGATGTTCCTGGTGTTTTAAACGCAGACCCACGTTATTTTGAACACGCACAGCTTTTAAATAAAATATCGTATCGCGAGGCCATAGAATTGGCGTTTTATGGTGCTTCTGTGATTCATCCTAAAACATTGCAACCACTTCAAGGTAAAGAAATTCATTTATTTGTAAAGTCTTTTTTAAACCCAGAAGCTATGGGTACTCAAATAGGTAAAAACGAAACGTTAGAACCTATGATGCCTTGCTTTATAGTGAAAAAAAACCAAGTATTAATTTCACTTTCTTCTTTAGATTTTTCATATATAGTTGAAGAAAACATTAGCGAAATTTTCAGTCTTTTACATCAATATAAGATGAAGGTAGATGTTATTCAAAATTCAGCAATAAGCTTTTCAGTTTGCGTGGATGATATTTACAACAATCTTGATGCCCTTTTGCATCATTTAAAATCTAAATTTAAAATAACAAATCATACAAACGTATCACTTTATACCATACGGCATTACACCCAATCTGCAGTACAACAAATAGAAACAGGTAAAACTATTTTATTAAAACAAATAACTCAAGAGACCATTCAAGTAGTAACTAAATAAACATTTTAGTACATTTACACCCATGACCAAAGCGCAAGACACAGGATTAGTAACCCCTAAAGAAGTTGCAAAAGCCATACAGCTAGATAAATATGGCTTTATGGGTACTTTTGTGGGTTGGGTTTTAATGAAGGTTCTTAAAATATCTACTATAAACAAGTTTTATAAACGCAATAAGCACCTAAAAGACATAGATTTTATAGACAGCATTTTGGATGAGTTTCAAATTAAATTTGAAATACCAGAGGAAGACTTAAAACGCTTACCTAAAGATGGTGCTTATATAACAGTTTCTAACCATCCACTTGGTGGAATAGACGGCATATTACTTTTAAAATTAATGCTAGAACAGCGCAAGGATTTTAAAATAATCGCTAATTTTTTATTACAAAGAATAGAACCTTTGGTGCCTTACATAATGCCTGTTAATCCTTTTGAAAACAGAAAAGATGTAAAATCGAGCATTGCAGGCTTTAAAAACTCCATACTACATTTAAGAGCTGGACACCCATTAGGTGTATTTCCTGCAGGAGAAGTTTCCACGTATCGCGATGGAAAATTGGTGGTTGATAGACCTTGGGAAGAATCTGCTATGAAACTAGTGCAAAAGGCAGAAGTACCAGTTGTTCCTATTTATTTTCATGCTAAAAACAGTAAATTATTTTATAAGCTTTCTAAAATTAGCGACACCTTTAGAACAGCCAAATTACCATCGGAAGTTTTAACACAAAAAAGACGGGTTATAAAGGTTAGAATAGGCAAGCCCATTTCAGTAAACGATCAAAAAGAACACGGTTCGCTTAAAGAATTCTCTGAGTTTTTACGCCGAAAAACATATATGTTGGCCAATGCTTTTGAGAATAAATCTAAAATATTAGACAATATATCATCAACCTTAAAAACACCTAAAGCGCCCAAAAACATTGTTACTCCTGTTGATAATGCGTTAATAATAGCTGAAGTCGATGCACTTAGAGAAAACGATGCCAGACTTTTACAAAGTAAAAATTACGAAGTGTTTTTGGCTCAAGCTAAAGACATGCCAAACATGTTGCGCGAAATTGGTAGATTAAGAGAAATTACCTTTAGAGAAGTTGGCGAAGGCACCAATGAAGCTATTGATTTAGACACCTTCGATGAGTATTACCACCACATGTTTTTATGGGATAACGACAGCAAAGTACTAGCCGGAGCCTACAGAATGGGCCTAGGATCCAATATTTACAAACAATTTGGTATCAATGGGTTTTACCTGCAAGATTTATTTCGATTTGAACCCGAACTACATAAAATGATGAGCGAGTCCATTGAAATGGGGCGCGCCTTCATAATAAAAGAATATCAGCAAAAACCAATGCCTTTATTTTTACTCTGGAAAGGCATTGTACACACCACATTACGCTACCCAGAACACAAATACCTAATTGGTGGTGTAAGTATAAGCAATCAGTTTTCAAACTTCTCAAAATCCTTAATGGTCGAGTTTATGAAATCGCATTACTACGACCCATATATTGCACAATACGTGCATCCTAAAAAGGAATTTAAAGTAAAACTTAAAGATGCCGACAAAGACTTTGTTTTTGACGAAGCCGAAGCCGATTTAAACAAATTCGATAAGTTTATAGACGAAATAGAACCAGGTGCATTGCGCTTGCCAGTTTTACTAAAAAAATACATTAAACAAAACGCTCGTTTAGTCGCTTTTAACGTCGATCCTTTGTTTAACAACTCGGTCGATGGCCTAATGTATATTCGTATTGCAGATCTACCAGAAAGCACCGTAAAACCAGTTATGGAAGAGTTTCAGGCAGAACTAGAACGTAAGCTAGAAAACAAAACCGACTAAAAATTAAAGGTTCCCAACCTCGCCACTACTACCACTAAGCTCCTGTTTAGCAGTAGTGCAGGTAACTTTATAAAACAAAAAAAGAAGCCTTATAAGACTTCTTTTTAATTATTTATAAATGCTAAATATTAGCTTTATTCTATAATGATTTAAACCAATTTTGGAAATGCTCTCCCAATACTGGTGTTAGTTTCTTTTCGCCACCTAAAGCACCTACTAAACTCATTATCCAAAAAACAAGCATTACTATATTTAAAATCCACCCAATAACAGGTATAAAACTTAAAATTAATGATACAATCATAAGCCCTAACATTTGTCTAATATAAAATGAAGCAAATTCAGACTTGTTACTATTATTCATTACCAAAGCAATAATCCATCCTATTAAGGTAATATGAGCAATAATAGCTATATTTTTCTCATTGCTTAATGCTTCCTTGGCATCTTCAGCAAATTCAGAAGCCGTTTCTTTTGCATCATTAGCAAATTCTTTAGCTTTTTCTTTAGCTTCTCCAGCTATTTCTTCAGCTTTATCTGCTGCTTTTTTTGCTCCGTCTTTTGCGTCTCCTAACATATCATTTAGATCGTCGCTTAAATTTTTTTCATCAGACATTTTTATATTTTTTATTTTGGTTAGACTGTAAAATTAGTAAAAATTAAATTGTTATTTATCTATATGTAACATTACTTAACCTAATGTTACATAGTCTATTAGTTATTTTATTTAAATAACATAATTACACCACCAAGAGCGGTTACAATTAAAATAAAACGTCTGTAATTTACATTAGAAATTAGCTTAACAATTTGCGCTCCTACAAAAAACCCTATTATTACGGCCGGAATTAAAACAGAATTTAAAACCAAAGTCTCTACAGTAACGGTTTTCCAAACAAAAATGTGAAATGGCAACTTAAACACATTTATAATAAAAAACAACCATGCCGCTGTACCTATAAACTCGTTTTTAGGAAAGCGCATTACCATAAAATAAATATTAGAAACAGGACCCGCCAAATTACCAATCATGGTTGTAAAACCTGCTAAAAAACCTAAGGAAATACCAAAAATTTTATTGGTTGGTACGCTATCAGACTTTTTGTTTTCATTATAAAACATTAACGCCACCGAACCTATAATTATAATAGCCATAAGCTTTTTAAAAAGCAATGCCGAAATATCGTTACCTACCCAAACACCAACTAAAACACCAACAATCATCCACGGGATTAGTTTTTTAATAATACCCCATTGCGCATGTCTGTTATAATAAATAACCGCAAAAACATCGGCGCAAATTAGCATTGGTAGTAAAACTCCTGTTGATGCTTTTTCGCCAAAAACAAAGGCCAGAATAACCACGATTATAATACCAATACCTTTTATACCAGATTTAGATAAGCCTAATAAAAAAACGGCAAACCCAATAGCTGCCCACTGTAATGTTGTTAAGTTGTAAGATTGAAGAATTTCTATATAAGACACCTTTTGTTTTTAGAAAAACGAATTTACAAAAAAGCAGAATCTACGGGCTCCCAAAGTTCAATTTTATTTCCGTCGTTATCTAAAATCCAACCAAACTTACCGTATTCATACTCTTCTATTTCGCCTACAATGGTAACACCCTCTTCTTTTAAAACTTTAAGTAATTCTTTTAAGTTTTCTACCCTATAATTAAACATAAAGTCCTTTTTGGAAGGCTCATAATATTTTGTATCCTCAGGAAAAGGACTCCATTGCGTAGAACATTTTTTACCGTTCTCATCGTTCCACCAAAACGTGCATCCATAATCGTCGGTATTAAAACCTAAATGTTTTTTATACCAATCTTTTGCCGCCTTAGGGTCTTTAGTTTTAAAAAATAAGCCACCAATGCCTGTTACACGTTTTTTCATAATACTTTTTATTTTTTTGTTCCCGCTAAGGCCGAAATTAGCCTTACTTTTTTATTGTAGTTTCATAAATATTAATCCATTCTTCAGCGCTTACTTTTGCTGTTAGTTCGCCAATTAAATCGAAAGGAATATCGTCCATTTTTTTAAAACGCATACAACTTTTACCCATATCCAATTTATACTTACAACGTTTTGCATACTCTGCAGTAAACCAATCCATAACTTCTTGTTTAGAATAAATGACCATACTGTAAACCGCAATAAAATTTTTTTGAGAAGCCAAATTCATGAAAGGTAATGGTAGTTTTGTGTTACAATGGTAACCCTGTGGATATACCGAATGTGGAATTACGTAACCCAACATACCGTAACTCATGGTCTCTTCTACGCCTTTTGGAAGATTATCTAAAATTTGCTGTCTTAGTTTAGTAATAGGTTCTTTTCTATCTTCTGGCAATTCATCCAGATATTGTTTTACGGTTGTGGCTTTCGATTGCATTTTAAATTTATTTACGTTGAAGAATTAATCCGGATATTAAAGATATAACAAATCCAATAAGCACAACGGTAAAGCACATTAGTAACGCCATAAAACCAGAGCCTCCATAGTCTTCCATTTGTTTAACGAGTTCTGCTTTTTGGGTTTGATACGCTTCGGGCGAAAGGGTGCTTTCCATAGTTTTTAAGGTGGTTTCTAAATACTCTGTAGCAAAATCTGGGTTTACAACGGTAGTATAAATATAATCTGCAATACCAACGCCTATGCCAACTAAAACCGATATTAAACCACCAATAATTATTGCTTTTCCTAATGACAAGATGCCATTATTCTCATGGTCGCGAAAATGCTTAATCCCGAAAAACACAAAGGACAAGCATGCTATCATGGAAGCATAACCCAGAAGTTCTTGCGTGGAGTAACTTAAACCTTTACCAAGTACAATGGATGCTAAAAAAATTACAACACCCGTTAACAAACCATAAAGGCCGTATTTAATAACTGTATTTTTCATCTGTATAGTTTTAGATTTGTTACAAAGCTAGAATACCGGTAGAAAATGAGGTCATACTAAAGTACCAAATGCCTAGTACTTTTGTATAAATGTATTAAATTTTAAATAATTTGAAGCTTTTGTGCTATTTGTAATGCCTGCGTTCTGCGTTTTGCATTTAGTTTTACTAGAAGATTGGATACGTGTGTTTTTATAGTACTTTCTGAAAGAAACAATTTATTTGCTATTTCTTTATTTGATAAACCCTCTGAAATAGCTTGAAGAACCTCGTACTCCCGCGTTGTAATTTCTAAATCTTTTATTTTTTGATAATTTATGGCTTGTGAAGAGTTTGCTGGTTTTTGAAGACTCTTTTTATTTATATAAATGCCAACTATTAAAAATATAACGGCAATTATAGTAATTGCAAATTCCATTTTTAAATTTCCAGAAATAATAGAATAGGTACTTATTTGAAACAGTAGTAACAATGCTATTATTAATCCTGAAAAAACTAAGATGGTTTTCTTCATGCATTAAATTTAACAAAATTTTGCTTTAATTTTATCTACAATGGTTTGCGCTAATTTCTCTTTACTTTCAACAGTCCAACCGGCAACATGTGGCGTTAGCAGCACCTTTTCTGAATTAATTAAATATTGAAAAGCCTCTGGCATTTGAGATGAAAACAAACTTTCGAAAGATGCTTTTTCGTACTCCAAAACATCTAACCCTGCACCCAAAATTTTACCAGATTTTATGGCTGAAACCAAATGGGTTGTAACCACACTTTTACCTCGTGCTGTATTTAAAAACCACAACGGATTTTTAAATTGGTTTATAAACTCTGTATTAATCATGTTTAAGGTTAGTGGCGTTTGCGGTGTGTGCATGCTTAACACCTCTACTTTGTCTTGAAATTCGGTTAGCGATACTTGTTTTGCATTGGCATCGCCAACATTGCTTTTTATATCGTAGCAAAGTACCTCAACATCGAAACCACGAAGTTTTTTAGCAAATGCTTTCCCCATGTTTCCGTAGCCAATAAGCCCTACGGTTCTGCCATCTAGTTCGATACCACGGTTATCTTCGCGCAACCATTTGCCAGATCTAACCTGGGCATCGGCTTTATTTAATTTATTAAAAAGCGACAGTAACATACCTAAAGTGTGCTCGCCTACGGCATTCCTGTTACCTTCGGGAGCAGAAATTAAATACACACCTTTTTGTTCGGCGTAATCGCAATCTATATTCTCTAGACCGGCTCCTACACGACCTATAAATTTTAGGTTTTTTGCGGCATCTAAGAATTGCTTATCTATGGTGAAGCGGCTTCTTATTACGATACCATCATACTCATGTATTGAGGCTTCAACTAGTGCTTTTGAAGAGGTAAAATCTTCATGATTAGTGAATCCTAAGTCATTTAATTGAT
The DNA here is from genome assembly GCF_046736315.1 of Algibacter sp. AS12. Classification (NCBI taxonomy): domain Bacteria; kingdom Pseudomonadati; phylum Bacteroidota; class Flavobacteriia; order Flavobacteriales; family Flavobacteriaceae; genus Algibacter; species Algibacter sp. AS12. Next base: position 1,842,878 of record NZ_CP151841.1, on the reverse strand, counting down.
GGATTAATAAATCGTGATTGCTATCGAGGTGGAGTATTTTCATGTTGTAAAATTACGGCGTTTTAATTTGTGTAAAAATATGAAAAGATGGTTGTAAATAAGCACTAATTTTGTTATTGAATACCTTAGTTTACGGATTAACCCGCGTTAGGGATTGCAGTGGAAAGCCCATAGCCTCACGAAGGAAGTGCGAGGACTTGAAACCTTTCGACTTCGCTCAAGACAGGCTCCAAGCCCGACCCTTTTATGGTAACCTGCCTTCCGGCAGGCAGGCGCCCAAAAATTATATACCTAAAATGGATTTAGCTATTAAGAAATAGAGTAAAATACCTAAAATATCGTTGCTTGTTGTAATAAATGGTCCCGTTGCAATGGCTGGATCGATGCCACGTTTATTTAAAAATAACGGTACAAATGTGCCAATTAAGCCTGCAATAACTATGACGGCGACTAGTGATACTGAAATAGCGAAAGCGACTAGCATTTCGCCTTTTACTGCCCAAACAAATAGGAATAAAAATATGGCTAAAATGGTACCGTTTAGAGCGGCAAGTAGCATTTCTTTTATTAAACGGCTGTTTACACTGCCACGAACATCGTCGTTGGCAAGACCTTGCACGATTATGGCGCTTGATTGAACGCCTACGTTACCTGCCATGGCCGCGATTAGTGGCGTGAAAAAGAATAATACAACGGCTTCGCCTGTGAAAAGGCCTTCGAAACCTTCCATGATTAAAAAGGCGCCTATACCACCTAATAATCCTAAAAACAGCCATGGTAAGCGTGCTCTGGTAAGTTCGAGAATACTATCATCGGCCTCGACATCGCCGGTAATACCCGCTGCCATTTGGTAATCTTTTTCGGCTTCTTCTTTTAAAACATCTACAATATCGTCGATTGTGATACGTCCTAACAGGATTTTATTATCGTCGCTTTGAATTACGGGAATGGCTTCTAAATCATACTTTGCCATGATTCGTCCCACTTCCTCGACCTTTTCGTTAACGTTTACATAGTCGACGTTTACTTTTACTATTTCGGAGATTTTTTGATCGCTTTTGGCTACTATTAGATCTTTTAAAGACAGGCGACCAATAAGTTTTTCTTCCTTATTTACTACGTAAATGGAATGCACGCGGGTTACCTCTTTAGCTTGTCCGCGAATTCTGCGCATACAGCCAGCAACAGTCCAGGTTTCGTAAACTTTAACAAGCTCTTTTGCCATAAGTCCACCTGCAGTATCCTCATCGTAAGCTAAAAGCTCGGTAATTTCTGCTCGGTGTTCGTCGTCTATAATTTGAGCGATAACGTCTTTTTGACGCGATTCTGATAACTCTGCAATAATATCGGCAGCATCATCGGTATCAAGCTCTTCAACTTCTTCGGCAATTTCTTTTGCTGAAAGATTTTTTAAGACTTTCTCCCTGTTATCCTCATCCAACTCCATTAAGATATCGGAAGTGGTTTCAGAATCTAGAAGCTTTATAACATACATAGCTTGTTCTAGATTTAACTCATCTAGAATTTCGGCAATATCAGCGTAATGAAACTCGTCTAAGAACTTTTTGAGTTCCTTATCGTTTTCTTGTTCGATAAAAAGCTCGACTTGCTCAATAAGATCATCAGTTAATTGAAATTGTATGTTTTCGTTTTCTTCTGACAAATGGAAGGATTTAAAAAATTTACGCGTCGTTTTCAAGTAATTGTGTTAGCTCAATAAAGGCTTGAACACTTAATTGTTCCGGACGTTTGCCAAATATACTATTTGCTTTTAAATTATCGGATAAATTGAATGTTTTTAAACTGTTACGAAGTGTTTTTCTACGTTGCTGAAATGCTGCTTTAACCACCTTAAAAAAGAATTTTTCATCGCATGGTAAACTATAATCTGCTTTTCTGGTAAGTCTTAAAACGCCAGAATCTACCTTGGGTGGCGGATTGAAAACATTTGGCGGTACTGTAAATAAATATTCGGCATCGTAAAAGGCTTGTGCTAATACCGATAAGATACCATAAACTTTACTGCCTTCTTTTGAGCAAATACGTTGTGCAACTTCCTTTTGAAACATACCTGAAAATTCGGGAATTTGATCGCGCATTTCTAATGTTTTAAACACAATTTGTGTTGAAATATTATAAGGGAAATTACCAATTATAGCGAATGGCTCCTGATTGAAAACCTCGTTTAAATCGTATTTTAAAAAATCTTTTTCTATTATGCGTGGTGCCAGGTTTAAATAATTGGCTTGCAAATACTCCACCGATTCGGTATCAATTTCAATAACATAAGTCGTGCAGTCTTTTTTTAACAAGTACTTGGTAAGCACGCCCATTCCTGGACCAATTTCCAGAACATTTTTATAATCTTTTAAAAGGAGTGTGTCTGCAATTCTTTCGGCTACAGTCTCATCATTTAAAAAATGTTGGCCTAAATGCTTTTTTGCTTTTACTTGATGATTGTTTGGTTTGTATGCCACAGAATTTTCCTTTTAGCTTACAAAGATACAAAAGACCTTTTCGACTAGGCTTAAGCTGACAAAAACTTTTAAAACTGTAATTTAAAACCCTCGTGAGATGCTATAAAACCTAAGTTTTCGTAAAATTTAATAGCTTCGGGACGTTTTTTATCGGAAGTCAACTGAATAAGTACCGCATTTTTTTCTTTGGCTCTATTTATAGCCCACGTAAACATAGCTTTACCTAAACCTTTTCCTTGCTGCTCCTTCTTTATATGAACCGATTCTATTTGCGCCCTTAAGCTCCCTAAACGGTTTAAATATTGTAAAAAGGTAAGTTGTAAGGTGCCAACAATCTCGTTAACCTCATTAACAACAACTATAAGCTCTTGGTTTTTATCTTCACTTATGTTTTTAAAAGCATCTAGATACTCCTTTGGCAATGGTGTTTGAAATTTTTCTCTGGTTTTACCAAGTTTGTCATCGGCATAAATACCAATAATCTCTGGTAAATCATCTAGAGTAGCTTTTCTATAAATCATTGCTAAAGGCTATTTAAAATTTACCGTGTATTCGTCTACAATTTCAAGCTCTGTTCTAAACGCCAACATTTTATCTGCGAATTTTTTTAATCCTTCTTGTTGTAATCTATCGGCATCTTCTCTATAAAAAGAATCTAAAGCCTCGCGAGAATACGAGCGGTATTGTACCGAATAGGTAAGACCTCCCATATCTTCTTCTACTAAAACTTGAGTTAAGGTTGCTTTTTCAAATTTTCCAGTTCCTAAAACTTTTGGAATGTGTTCTTTTATCCAAATAAGCCATTCGCTGTGAATAGATTCGTCGATATTTAATGTTTCGTTATATATAATCATAGCTTAAAAAATTTCAAATCTCAAAAACTAAATCGCGAAAGGTATTAGCCGTTTAGTTTTTATTATTAAGTAATTGATATGCGATTTAGTTTATAATGTTTTTGCAAATAACAGGAGTTCTTCATCATCTGCAAAAGGTTTTACGTGTTTTTCGAAGGTAAAGACTAATTTTTCAACTAATTTAATAGATTTTTTATTGTTGGGATTAACAATAGCTACCAGCCTTTTTAGTTTGAATTGTTGTTTAGCCAGCTTTATAACCTCTTTTGAGGCCTCGTAACCTATACCAATGCCCTCATAATCTGGAAGCATTGCAAAACCAATATCAACATCGTCTAAAGTGTCTCGTTTTATAAGTCCACAAGTACCAATTGACTTGTTATTTTCTGCTTTAAGCAATAGTTTATAAAACCCAAATCCTGTGGATTGATAGCTTTTAAGATGCCCTTCTTGAATTCTTTCTTCAGCTGCTTTAACTGTTTTAATATTGCGATCGCCAATATATTTTATCCAATTGGGCGAGTTTACAAGTTCTAAAAAAAAAGCCGCGTCTTTTAATGTGAATTTTAAAATAAGAAGCCTATTGGTTTCTGCAACTATCATATTAATTTATAGCATCGCCACGCAAGGTTCGGTACCGTTTTCTCGCATCTACAAAGTAAATACTATCGGCATGATTAAAAATAATTTGCTCGTAGAGTCCCTTTGCTTTTTCAGGAAGGTTTAATTGCTTTTGATATATTTCTGCTAAATGAAAAAGCGCATCGTCAATTAAAATACCGTCTTTATAATTATCTATCATAGCCTGATAATTTACGACAGCCTTGTCGTACTGCGATTTTAATTCGAATAATTGCGCTTGTTTGTATAAGGCTTGAGCGATAATTGGTTCGGTTTTATGTGCTTCCAAAATAGTATCTAGCAATGTTATAGCTTCGTCATTTCTATTTTGAAACGCTAACAAATCCGCCTTAGCATAAAGCTTTAATGCGGTTTGAAGGGAATCTTCATATTTATTATCAGAAATTAAAAGTTTTAAGTCCAACGCATCATTTGCAATAAGTTGCGATGTTGATGCTTTTAATATTTTAAGTTGCGATTCTGCCCATTTAAAATCGCCTTTATAATAACTTGCTTTAGCTACTTTAAAACGAGCTTGTTGGGAAATGGTACTGTTTTTAAGGTTTCGCTGAATTTGAGTATAGTAAATTAAGGCTTTATTAAATTTTTCTTGAAGAATTAAAATATCGCCTAACTCTAACTTTACTTGTGCTTTTTCTAGGGTTGATAAAGGCTGCTTTAAGGTAGACTCCAAAAAGTTAGTAGCCGCTTTAGTTTCGTTTAAATAGAATGCCAAAAAGTGGCCGTAAGCAATTTGCAACTCTAATGTTTCTGGTTGCTCGCCATAGGTTTTTAATAACTCTAGATACTTGCTTTTTATAGCACCGTAGTTTGCATTAGATTTTAAATCTATTTTTATTAAGTTTTGATGGGCTCTTAACTTGGTTTCGGCATCTGGAGCCGTTTCAATAATATAGTTTAAAACATCTTGAGCAACTTCGTTTTCATTATCGTTTACAGCAATTAATGCCAACTCTTCAATACGACTTAAACTTTCTGGTTGCCTTTTATAAATAGCCTTTTCTTGAGCAAAAGCCTTTTTTAAATCTTTTTGTTGAATAAATAACCAACTTAGCAACTCATTCCAAAGTGTGTTGGGTTGTTGCTGCATTTTTTTTAGTAGCAATTTGCGTAACAACACGTTATTCTCACTGGAACTATCCTCACTAATAAAATCGTTTATGGCACGTTTAACATCCCTTAAAACTAGCGGGTTCGATTCGGCAAAATTCAAGTAACTATTAAACATTTTTTCAATGTTACCTTGCTCACCATAAATTTGAGCTAGCTGCACATTAAAATTAAGATCTGGATTTAAAACAACTGCTTTTTCGTAGGCTATTACAGCTTCGTTTAAAAGCGAATGGTTTTGAAAACTTCTAGCTACGGCATACACATTTGTTGCTCTTTCATCTATTTTTGAAATTGCTATTTTATAATACTCATTAGCTTTTTCTAAATTATTCTTTAATTGGTAATTATACCCTAATTCTACAATAAAAGCAGGATATTTAACGTGCTCCATTAAATCTAGAATAAATTTTTCGGCATCATCATATTGTTCTAATTGCTGAAACGTGCCTATAATTTGAGTGATATAAGAAATATTGGAAGACGATTTTGCGTATAGCTTTTTGTACTCAATTAAAGCTTTTTCATATTCTCCTTTTTCAAAATAACTTTTAGCTATCGTAGCGTTTTGCGAATACAAAACACCCGAAATAAAGAAGCATAAAATTAGAATATATCGCATACGGTAAATATAATAAAAGTAATGTTTTGAAATTGTACTAAAGTCGAGTAATTAATTAGATGCCGCTAGACATCCAGATTAAGTCCACCAATACATATATTTTGGCACGACAAACATCACTGCTTAGTGTACAAACAAAAAAGTGCCCGATAAATCGAGCACTTACCAATCAAAAATAATTTTATATTAACTACTAGTTAACTAAATACTTGGATTGGGGACAGTATTAAATTCTTAATAACACACCAAATAAAACTAGCTTAACGGCTAGCTATTGGATTTACTTAGAACGCCTGTTTTTTAAAAATATTACTTTAAACTAAAAATTCTATTTACTAGCAATTACAGTTGAAGTACTTTCTGATTCAAACAATTCGAAATCTGAAGACAACACCTGTGATGCAACAAATATTAAAGTAATTAATAGGATAATACGCTTAAAATTCTTCATAATCAGTAGGTTAATAAGATTAGGTTAAGCGAACTTGCAAAATATTTTTCAAAAAATAAAATAAAGCATGCTAAAATCGTTGAACAACATGAATAACATGCATTTCGTCGGTAAAAACAAATAAAAATACTATTTAATGTAGTCTTTTACTTTAATTTATGATTTTAAAACCTGTATATGGCTGAAGTACTTCTGGTATAACAATACCTTCTTCGGATTGGTAATTTTCAAGAATTCCGGCTAACACTCTAGGTAATGCTAAAGAGCTTCCATTTAAGGTATGCGCCAATTCGTTTTTACCTTCGCTATTTTTAAATCGTAGTTTTAAACGATTAGCTTGAAAAGTCTCGAAATTTGAAACAGAAGAAATTTCTAACCATCTATCTTGTGCCGTAGAAAACACTTCGAAATCGAAAGTTAAGGCTGCAGCAAAAGAGGTATCGCCACCACATAAACGTAAAATTCTGTATGGTAATTTTAATTCTTTTAAAATATCTTTTACATGGTCAATCATACCATCGAAAGCTTTATAAGAATTACTTGGGTGCTCTACGCGTATAATTTCAACTTTATCAAATTGATGTAATCTATTTAAACCTCTTACATGTGCACCGTAACTTCCCGCTTCGCGACGGAAACATGGTGTATACCCAGTAACACCAACCGGAAGTTCGCTTTCGCTTAAAACAACATCTCTAAAAATATTGGTCCCAGGCACCTCAGCTGTTGGTATTAGGTATAAATTATCTTCGGTAACATGGTACATTTGGCCTTCTTTATCTGGCAATTGTCCTGTACCAAGAGCAGAAGCTTCGTTTACCATAAGTGGTAATTGATATTCTGTATAGCCTGCAGCCGTATTTTTATCTAAAAAATAGGCAATTAATGCACGTTGTAACCGTGCGCCTTTCCCTTTATATACAGGGAATCCTGCTCCGGTAATTTTATTACCAAGCTCGAAATCTATAATATCGTATTTTTTGGCTAATTCCCAATGAGGCAAAGCACCATCGTGCAAAGTTGGTATATCGCCTTCTTTATAAATCTCTTCGTTATCGTCTTCAGAGTTTCCTTTTGGAACAGACGTATGTGGTACGTTTGGTATTTTATAAAGCAATTGGTTTAAAGCTTCTACCTTAGCGTTAAGCAAGTCTGAAAGGTCTTTTGAAGTCTCTTTTAAAATGCTTGTTTTTTCTTTTAAAACATTGGCTTTTTGAGCTTCTCCAGATTTGTACAAGTTTCCTATTTCTTTTGAAAGACTATTTGATTCTGCCAAAGTATTATCTAGTTCTGTTTGAAGACGTTTTCTATCGTCATCAAACGTAAGGACATTATTAATCATTTCAACCGCATTAATATTTCGTTTTGCTAAGGCTTCAACAACTAATTCTTTATTTTCTCTAATAAAAGTAACTTGTAACATGACATGAAAATTTAAGCGACAAATTTAATAAAATGAATTTTAGTACATGACAAAAATTAGTTTAAACCGTATTAACTTTAATAAACCAAAAAGCCTTGAAACAATTAAACTTATAAACAACTATTATTTAGTGTTTTAATTTTTAAATTCTAGTTATTTATTTTTTAAAAATGCTGTTTTTACTTTTTATCCCTGTTATTAATTGAGTTAAACAGTTATATTTGTTGATAAGATACACATAACTTTAATAAATGGGCGAAACTATTTTTAATTGTGAAGTTGAATAAATTGTCTTTATTGTTACAGTGCATTATAAAAGAGTGAGATGTTTTTAAACTTAATAAACATTTAATTAAAAATATGAACCTATCAAAATGGTATCAACTTATTAAGCCTAATTTCCGGTTTTATAAAGATGGTTTTTTTGAGTTTCCATATTTAGCAAACACGCCAGAATTATTCATAGAGTCTACAATAAAAACACCAGGAAGCAAACATATTAAGGATGAACAGGCGGTTTACAGAAACAATCCATTTATTAATGGAGAAATGCATTATAGACAAATTGAAGAGGGTTTATGGCTCACTATCACTAATTTAAAGTTTAAGTACGATACCGTTATTAAATCTAATTATGCCAATGGAATTCCTAGCGATCACTATTCAATAACTTTTACTGTATTTGAAAGCGAGGTTAAACTTCAAAATGTATTTATAGACAAAGTCCCTTTTCAAAACAAATTCTGGAGTTTTAAAAAACCAGGAACCGATGTAGGTGCTTGTTTTTATAAAGGATCAAAATGCCAATTTTACATCTATTACATAAGTCCTAGCTGGTTAGAAAAACATGTACCACTAGACATATTGGACCGTAAAATTCCTTTTAAAAAATTTTTAGATTCAAGCAAAGGGTTTATTTCTTATCAAGATATTGTACCTAATGCTGAAAATTTGTCGCATGAAATATTACATACCTTCAAAACATTTAATAAGGATGCTTTTAACACCACCATACTAAAAGCACAAACATTAAGTATAATATCTACCTTTTTTAAAAATGTTTTTGCAGATACTAGAACTGATAATTACCAAGAAAAAAGCTCTGTAGATTACAAAACTATTGCAAAGTGCGAATCGATGATTTCTACAAAATTATCCACCCCTTTTATTGGGATTGACGCACTTGCCAAAGCATTCAATATGTCTTCTTCTAAACTAAAAGCGGATTTTAAATCGGTTTACGGCACATCAATACTTCAATATAATATTGATAAAAAAATGGAACTTGCTATGCAGCTCGTCCTTAATACCACTATGCAAATTAAGCATATAGCAAAAGAAGTGGGTTATGATAGTTCCAGTAAATTTAGTGCAACCTTTAAAAAAAAACACGGAAAACTCCCTTCAGAATTGCGTTCGGATAGTATGTTAGACCAAAAGCCTGAATAATATTATAAAAACACTACTATTCCCTACTCCAAGTGGTCAATAAAACCACATATAGCTTAGTCAACAAATTTCAAAATAATCGACAAAATACTTAAAAATCCGTTTATTTGTCCGAACGGGCTACTCTTTTGTCCGAATGGGCTACTCAAAATATATTTCATAATATAAATTTGCGGCTTTAAAAACCCTTAAAAATAACTTTAAACCAAATTTTATGAAAAAATTTTATTTTTTAACACTACTCTTTTTAAGCATTTCTTTTAGTAATGCACAAAGTCAAGCCGAATATTTAAATTTTGATGGTCAAAACGATATTATCGGATTAGCTAATTCATTTAATTCTATGACCGATTATACTATTGAAACTTGGATAAAAACGGAAACCAACGGAACGATTGTATATAATACTTCCACCTATGATAATAGCTCTTTTGCAGTAAGTAATGGAAAGTTACAATACTCAGCAAATAGACATGGTTATGGAGGTTTTAATCTTACATCTAATCAAAATATAGATGATAATAGTTGGCATCATGTTGCAGTAACAATGAGCTCGCCAGCTACTAATGGTTTATGTAACTTATACATTGATGGTGTTTTAGATAATTCAGGTTCATTCGGTACTTTTTCAATTTCAATTGGGGGTTTAGGAATTGGAAACCATTTTACTCCATATTTTACTGGCTCTATAGATGAACTTCGTATTTGGGATGTAATAAGAACTGCTGCAGAAATTAATAGTGCAAAAGACGGTGAAATACAATGTAATGAGTCGGGTTTAGTTGCCTATTATCAATTCAATAAAGGTATTGATGCAGGCGAAAATACTAATGCAACTACTTTAACTGATGTAACGGGAAATGGGCATAATGGGCCATTAACTAATTTCGCTTTAACTGGAACATCTTCAAATTGGTTGGCTGGTTCTCCAATAACTTCACTTTCTTCTCCGCCAGATGTTGTTTCACCAATAGCATATGCACAAGATGACACAGCAACAGCATTAACTGCAACACCAGGTACAAATGGTATAAGTTTATTATGGTATACAGATGCAACGGGAGGAACTGGTTCAGTAAATGCGCCAACACCTTCAACTACAACGCTTGGAAATACTACTTACTATGTTTCTAGCGTTAATGCAAATGGTTGTGAAAGTGAAAGAGCAGAAATTGTAGTTACAGTAGCATTACCTGCAACACATTTAAATTTTGATGGTGTGGATGATTATATCACATTACCAATAGTGTCTACCTTTGATTTAACAAATAATATGACTATAGAATTCTGGATGAAATCTGGAGTTACACCTGAGCAATGGGATACCCTAATAGCAAAAGGTGACTATAGTTGGCGAATAGCTTTAAATACTAATGGAACTTTAAATTTTGCAGGAAGCGGTGGTTTCGGAGATGTTTCCTCAACCGTAAGCGTAATAGATAACGCGTGGCATCATGTTGCAGCTACTTACAATGGTATAGAAGCAACAATATATATAGATGGCTCTCCTAGCGGAAGTATTGCAGGAAGCGGAGATATCAATATTAATAATACGATTGCAGTAGCCATTGGAGAAAATTTAGAAATGCCTGGGAGGTATTATACAGGGAATTTAGACGAAGTTCGTATTTGGAATATTGCCAGAACAGCAGAACAAATTAACGGAAGTAAAAATTGCGAATTACAAGGTACTGAAACAGGTTTAATAGCCTACTACAATTTTAATCAAGGTGCCAATTCAGCAAATAACACTTCAGAGACTACAGCTATAGATGCAACAGGTGCAAATAATGGAACATTAACAAATTTTGATTTAACAAGCACAACTTCAAACTGGTTAGCTAACTCTCCAGTAACTACAGGTTCAATAATACCTTCTGAAGCAACAGTTACTACACCAGTAACATATAGCCAAGGTGAAACGGCATCACCATTAACAGCTACAACAGGTACAAATGGTACAGATTTATTTTGGTACACTACTGAAACGGGGGGTACCGGAACAACAACAGCACCTACACCAGATACCACGACAGTTAGTTCTACCTCGTATTGGGTTTCTAGCGTTAATGCAAATGGTTGTGAAAGTGAAAGAGCAGAAATTGTAGTTACAGTAGCATTACCTGCAACACATCTTAATTTTGGTGGTTTGAATGACTATGTAGATTGCGGTAACGACCCAAGCTTACAAATTACCGGAAATACAATTACCTTAGAGGCTTATGTGAAATTCAATACTTTTGGTTCAGAACATTGGTTAGGTAATATTATTAATAAAGCAGCACCAACTTCTAGTGGTTATATGCTAAGAGCTGGTGGTAATGGTGCCGTTAATTTTGTTGTAGCAAATTCTGGGTGGCATGAATTAACTACTCCAGATAATACAATTACTCTAGATACTTGGTTTCATATTGCAGGGGTGTATAATGGTACGACATCAAAAATTTACATTGATGGTATTGAGATTGCTTCAACTAATATTGCAATGGGTAATATTGGTAACTCTAATTTTAATGTAAACCTAGGGAGAGATCCTCAAGATACAAATAGAGGATTAGACGCAGCATTAGACGAAGTTCGTATTTGGAATATTGCCAGAACAGCAGAACAAATTAACGGAAGTAAAAATTGTGAATTACAAGGTACTGAAACAGGATTAGTAGCCTACTATAATTTTAATCAAGGCGCCGACTCATCAACTAATACTTCAGAGACTACAGCTATAGATCTAACAGGTACAAATAATGGAACATTAACAAATTTTGATTTAACAGGCACAACTTCAAATTGGTTAGCCGGTTCTCCAATAACAACAGGTTCAATAATTCCTTCTGAGACTACAGTTACTACACCAGTGACTTATAACCAAGGTGATACTGCGTCACCATTAACAGCTACAACAGGTGCAAACGGCACGGGTTTATTTTGGTACACTACTGAAACTAATGGAACAGGAATAACAACAGCACCAACACCAGATACTTCAAACGCAGGTTCAACATCATATTGGGTATCGAGTACCAACGATAACGGTTGTGAAAGTGAAAGAACAGAAATTGTAGTAAACGTAAACTCAAATACCCTTAATACAAACCCTTTTGACATAAGCGCAAAATTAAAAATGTATCCAAACCCAGCAACCAACGTTATTACTATTGATATTGCGGATTTAACTCTTGCCAAATTACAAATATTTGATATTACTGGTAAAGTTTTAAAAAACCAAGTTTTAAAAAGCGTTACAAATCGTATCGATATTACAAAATACCCAACTGGAATCTATTTGTTTAAAGTTCTTTCAAACGAAGGCACCGTAATAAACAAAGTAGTAAAGCAATAATAAATTAGTTTTTTTTAAGGTTGAAGCGGCTGTCCAATAAAAGGGCAGTCGCTTCTTTTTTTATGTTATATTATTTTGAAATAAAACGGTAATAAGTTTAAAACCACTCTACTTTAATGGTAAAATCCAATCGCTATGTTTAAAAACATCCCACTCCTCATTTGCAATATCAATAGCAGGATTTATAAAGGTTTTATAGGGTTTTCCGTTAATGCTAACTTTGCTCTCTACATACACCGCCACATCTACACCATCGGTCTTAAACTTTTGCTTTAAGTGTTTAGCAAACTGCCATATAACATCTGGTTTTGTACTTGCGGTTCTTATTTGTTTTTTAGACAAATAACCACTTAAATTAACCACATGACGTTGCCCTGTTTCTTTATTTTCAACCCAATATTTTGTTTTTCCACTTTTGGACCTCAGCATCATACGCCATGATAATCGATGACCTTCTTCTGTCCACAACACATTATCCTCAATAAAATGATGTCTTAACGGCAACCCAATTTGAATAATAAAATAGACTATAAACACGATTAACAAAGGTGTTTTTAACTTTGGAATTATTATAGTTTCACTATTATAAAAGGGTTTCTTTTTAAGAAATAGTTTTTGAATTTTTTCAGATGAAAAAAAGAATAATGAAAATGAAAGTGATAAATATGGAAAAATACCTATTTGAAATATTATTGAATTAAACAGGTGAAAGAAAATAGATACCACAAAAGCATACTTTCGTGTTGGTTTAAATAATAACAATGGAATAATTAAACCATCAAACAAAATACCACCGTAAGCCAATACATGATGTAACCATTTTTGCTGCAGAAACTCGCCAACTAACCAATAGTCTTTTTTGCCTCTCATCAATAATTCGATAAAGGTAGTGTCTAACCAATCGGGATATAATTTTGCTATTGACGCATAAGTATACACGATAAAAAGCTGCAATATAATAACCCAACGACACCACTGCGGCATGGAATAACTTGTAATATCTGGGTTTAATTTAGCATCTACCGAGGCATATGTATTGGCTGGTAAAAACACCATAATACTACTTAATAGCATTAATAAATAATAATGGTTGTTATAAGACGATTTTTGCATTAAATACGTCGCCGACCACATCAATGTAAATGCCAATATACTAAGCCTATATTTATAGCCAACCATAACAAGTAAGCCAAAAACACCCATAACGGCATAGTAATAGTACATACCATTACCTGGTAATGGCTGTAAAAACTCGAAACCTATAAAATTAAATGTAAAACTAGGATCAACTAAAGTACGTTTTATCCAACCGGTAAAAATTGCACCCACAGACTCTAAAAAACAAAGTAGGCCAAAAATAATCCTGAATACTATTAAAGCAGAATTATCTATATGTTTAAATAGCCAATTATTCAGCATTTTTTTCTGTAAAGTATGCTAATGCGGTAATTTTATCGTTTGCTAATTGATCTTTTAAGGCTTCAACTGAATTAAATTTTTGTTCATCACGAATTCTATTTAGCAAATTTATTTTGATAGTTTGATCGTATATATCAGCTTCAAAATCAAAAAAGTGGACTTCAATAGTTTGCATACTACCGCTTACTGTTGGGTTCATACCAATATTCATCATACCATAAACATCAATACCATTAATAGTAGAACTAACAATATAAGACCCTTGTTTAGGTATCAGTTTGTAATCTTCTTCAATATGAATATTAGCCGTTGGGAATCCTAATTGTTTACCTAATCCTTTACCTTTTGTTACAATACCTGTAAGCATAAATGGGTAACCTAAATAGTTGTTGGCACGTTCTACATCGCCTTCCATTAGCGCCGTTCGTATTTTGGTAGAGCTTACTGAAACATCATCAATATCTTGTGCCGAAATTTCTTCGACACCAAAGCCATAGGTTTCCCCAAAAACTTTTAAATTATTAATATCGGCATTTCTGTTTCTACCAAACCTATGATCGTAACCTATAATTACTTTTTTAGCATTTAATTTTTCAACCAAAATTTGCTTGACAAAATCTTCGGCAGAGAGTCTTGAAAACTCTTTAGTAAAGGTTTTTATTACTAAGAAATCTAGTCCAGAATCCTCTAAAATATCATGGCGTTCATTAATAGTATTAATTAATTTAATATTGGAGTCCTTTTGCAATACCATGCGCGGATGCGGAAAAAAGGTAAGAATAACAGATTGTAAGCCTTCTGCCTCTCCAGTTTTTATTAAACGTTTTATTATTTTTTGATGCCCAATATGCACACCATCAAAGGTGCCAATAGTTACAACCGTTGATTTATCTGGTAAGGAATTTAAATTACGCCTTGTTTTCAAGCTTTTTCTTTTCTACAAAACTAGTTATAATGACACTCAAATCAAATTTATAAGTAGCTATTGTAAACTAAAGGTGTGATTTATTTCATTTATAATTTGAGGAACTTCGGGAACAGTAAAAGCTAAATGTAGTTTAAAGTTGGTTTTATCAATCTTAGTTACACTTAACTTACCTTGATTAATTTTATAATATCCTGTTTGACCTTTGCAATAGCACCAACGGGCGAAAAAAAGCTTTTTAAATTTTAAATTACTAGTTTCAAAGTCCAGATTGTTTTTATCAAGTTCAATAAATACTTCTTCACGGTATCCGCTATCTTGATATTTGCTATTTCCGTTCTTCTTGTATTCGAATTTTACTACAAAACTATCACTATCCACCATTTCCAGGTACGGACTACCAAGATTATCTGTTTCAACCTTAAGTGCTTTATTTTCAATAATTTCGTAAGCACAAGCACCATTTTCGGGGCAAATAGCACGTTCTACTTTGCTTGCTATAGCTGTATTAAGACTACTTTTAGCTTTACACGATACCAAGCTAAATAATACACAAAACACATATAAATAATTCATAAACAAATATATGTTATTTTAAAATGAGAGTTAAATTTTTGCAAATGATACTTTTACAGCCTATTTTTAGCATCCCGTAAAAAATCTAATTTAAACTATTATGAAACATTTTTACCTTAAAAATTGTTTTTACCTACTACTTTTTATCTTTTTATCGACGTCTGTTTTTGCACAAAACACAAGTACTATTTGGTCTCAGGTTTCGGCGAAAGAAGCTTTAACTGGAAAAAAAATAAATAGAAAAACCGAACCTAAAAAATCGATATTTTATACTTTAGATGTAAACCAACTTAAAAACAAGTTAAGTCTTGCATCAAAAAACGCTTCTGGAAAAATTACAAAAAATCAAATAGTAGAATTTCCAAACAGTGAAGGTGGATTTGATAAATATAGCATTAAGGAGTCTTCCATTTTAGAACCAGCATTTCAAGAAAAACATCCAGAAATTAGAACTTATGTGGGTAAAAATATTAAAAACCCAGCATCGACAATAAACTTTAGTGTAACACCGCAAGGTTTGCACGCTATGGCACTATCTACAGGTAATGGCACTCAATTTCTAGATCCGTATACTAAAAACAACACTTATATAGCTTATAGTAAAAGAGATTTACCAGCTTTAAAAGAAGGGTTTGAGTGTTACGTACCGGATGATTTTACGCTTGAAAAAGAAACAAGTAACAGTGCAAAATTACTTAATGCAAACGATAGTAAATTAAGAACCTTTAGATTAGTGCTAGCTTCTACGGTTGAATATTCTGAATACCATTGGAAAGCCGCTGGATTAACAATTGCCGATTCTGAAGCCGCTAAAAAAAATGCTGTTTTACAAGCCATGGTTACTACCATGACTCGTGTTAACGGTCTTTTTCAAAAAGATTTAGCCTTAAAAATGGTTATGGTAGATAATACAGATCTTATTTTTATTGACTCGGATAATTTTACCAATGACGATGCAGATCTTTTAATAGATGAAAGTCAAGTTGAAATAGATAACGCTATTCTTTCTGCAGATTACGATATAGGTCATACATTTAGCACTGGTGGTGGTGGTTTAGCCTCTTTAAACTCACCATGTGTTACCGCTAGAAAAGCGATGGGTATTACAGGATCGTCACTACCTGTTGGAGATGCCTACGATATAGATTTTGTAGCTCATGAAATGGGACACCAATTTGGAGCACCACACACATTTAATGGAAGTACTAGCAATTGTGCCGGCAACAGAGAGTCAAGCAATGCATACGAACCTGGAAGTGGTAGTACGATAATGGCTTACGCAGGTTTATGTTCGCCACAAAATATACAATCTCAAAGTGATGTTTACTTTCATCAAAAAAGTATTCAAATGATTTGGGATAATATAACCACAGGTGCTAGTACTTGTAGTACCGAAAGCACTTTAACAAACAGCGCACCAACGGCTAATGCCGGCGCAAATTATACCATTCCTATTTCTACACCTTATAAACTAACAGGAGCATCAACAGATGCCGATGGCACAGCATCACACACCTACACTTGGGAACAATACGATTTAGGAGCTGCAGGTTTACCACAAGAAACTAATACCACTGGTCCTTTAGTGCGTTCTTTTGAAGGAACAACTAATACAACGCGATATATACCTAATTTAAAAGACTTAAAAACTAGTGCTGGATCTACAACTTGGGAGAAATTAGCCTCGGTTGATAGAGCTATTAATTTCCAGTTAACGGTAAGAGACAATAATGAAGATGGCGGACAAACTGCAACCGATGGTATGACTGTTACTACTACCGCAAACGCTGGCCCGTTTTTAGTGACTTCGCAAAATACAACTGGTATTAGCTGGTCTGAAGGCACAACCGAAACTATAACTTGGGATGTAGCTGGTACAACAGGAAACGGCGTTAATACGGCTAATGTAAACATATTACTATCTACCGATGGTGGCTTAAATTATGATACTGTTTTAGCGAGTAATGTACCTAATGATGGATCGCACGACATAGTTGTGCCGAGTGAATTATCGGCCTTTTGTAGAGTTATGGTTGAAGCGGAAGGCAATATATTTTTCGCAATAAATACCGAAGATTTCACTATTGGTTACACCATTGTAGAAACATGTACGTCATACAACTCTACAGATCCTAATTTACCTTTAACCATATCAGATAATGAAAGTGATTTTACCGAAGTATCATTTGTAAACGTACCGGCAACAGGAACTGTTTCGGGTGTTACACTTACTGTAAACATATCGCATAATTGGCCTGGTGATATTTTATTAGGATTACAAAGTCCTGAAGGTAATTTAATAACCCTTTTAGAATCGTATACGCCTTGCCAAGGTGAAGACAGTAATTTAGTAGTTACTTTTGATGATAATGGCACCGAATTTAACTGTACCACAACTGGCGATGGTTTAACCATGAAATCGCCATCGGCATCGCTTAGTGGTTGGAATGGTGAAGCTGCCAATGGTAATTGGTTACTAGGTCTTGGCGACTCTGGAGTGGATGATATTGGTGCTTTAAACAGCTGGTCTATAGAGGTATGCTCGTTAGAATTACTTCCATTACATACTACTAGCTTTGAGTTTAACGATTTGGTGGTTTACCCAAACCCAAACAAAGGTGAGTTTACCATTAAACTTGATAGCGCAGCATCGAATAATATTAGTGTTAACATTGTAGATTTAAGAGGACGCGTTATTTATAACAACACATATACCAATAGCAGTAACTTTGAAGAAACTTTAAAATTAAACAACGTACAATCTGGTATGTATATTTTAAATATTAGTGACGGTATAAAGCAAGCAACTAAAAAAATAATTATTGAGTAATACACGCCCTTTAGGGCAACCTAAAAGGTGTTAGTAAATAAAAAAGGAAGGTTTTAAAAAACCTTCCTTTTTTATTTACCATTAAAAGCATTCATGGTGTTATTTATACCTGCTAATCCAAAAGATTTTATTATTTCTGATGCTTTATCTAAGCGCTCTTTAAGCTTTGCTGTTTCTTCGGGTGTCCATTCTCCTAATACATAATCTACTTGCCTGCCTTTACTAAAGGCATCGCTTATACCAAACCTAAAACGGTTATATTTATTGGTATTTAAAGTGTTTTGCGTGTCTTTTAAACCGTTATGACCGCCATCGCTTCCTTTTGTTTTTACACGTATGCTACCAAAGGGTAGGTTTAAATCGTCGGTGATTACTAATAGATTTTCTACAGGAATTTTTTCTTTTGTTAACCAATATTGAATGGATTTTCCGCTTAAATTCATGTAAGTACTTGGTTTTAAAAGCAAAAAGGTTCTTCCTTTTAGTTTATAAGTAGTTACATCGCCTAATTTTTGGGTTTCGAAGGTTAGGTTTTCTTGATTTGCAAAGTGGTCTAACACTTTAAACCCGATATTGTGCCGTGTGTTTTCGTACTTTTCGCCAATATTACCTAAACCAACGATTAAAAATTTTTTCATAGGATTTTGTTCTTCTATATAATTTCTCTTTTTAAATAAATTCAAGAAAGATTGCCACATATTTTTAAAAGCTAAAATACATTAAACATGCCAAAAATAAAGGTTTTTTTTAAAACTGAGTGCTGTGTAATTTGTGCTGTTAAATAGTTTATTATTATTGACTACTCTTAGCAGGCTAACCCGCGTTAGGGATTGAAACGGCATCCTTTTTAAAGGTTCGCAAAATAAAAACTTGTGTTTAAACTATAATGTAATAGATTGTAACGTAACCCACTCCTAGCAATGACACTTTAAAAAGATATAGTGTAAAGCCCGACCCTTGTGGTAACGCCTTAATTAGAATGTTGTAAAAACAAAAAAGCATCCCAAAATATTGGAATGCTTTTATATTAATGTGCAATACTAGTTTATTCTTGTACTGCAGCTGTATCATCAGTTTCTGTAGCTGGTACATCTCCTGCTTCATCTTCATCGTCATCAGCATCTACTACTGCTGTTCTAGATGTTCTTACTTGACATACTACTGTGTTATCTGAGTGTAAGAATGTGTAATCTCCACTTGGTAAATCGCCTACTGCAACTTTATCTCCAATTTTAAGAGGTGTAATATCGATCTCTATAAAATCTGGTAAGTTTGCTGGTAAAGCTTTTATACGAAGTTTACGGTTGTTTCTTCTTAAAACACCACCGTTTTTAACACCTTTAGAGTTACCTACAAGTTGTACAGGGATATCTAATGCTATTTCCTTATCATCGAATAACTGATAGAAATCTACGTGTAAAATTCTGTCTGTTGTTGGGTGAAATTGGATGTCTTGAAGTACTGCTTTTAATACTTCGCCACCTTCTAAATTAATCACAACTGTATGCGCATTTGGCGTGTATACAAGTTTAGAGAAGGCTAATTCTGGTGCAGCGAAATGCACTGGCTTGTCTCCTCCGTATAATACGCAAGGAACCTGACCAGCATTACGTAAGGCTTTTGTTGCTTTTTTGCCCACGCTTTCTCTTTGAGATCCGTTGATTGTAATTGATTTCATTTTGTTTATTTAAAATTAATAATTAATACTCATGTTTGTTGCGCTTAAATAATTGATTTAGCGCTTTTTTACATTACAAATTTTGAACTGATAGATTGGTTGTTATGTACTTTCTCCATAACCTGCGCAAATAAATCTGCACAACTTAATACCTTTATTTTATCGCTTAAAGGTTTTACTGGTATAGAGTCTGTTACTATAAGTTCTTCTAATTTTGAATTGTTTATGTTTTCGTAAGCTTTACCAGATAAAATAGGGTGTGTACAAATGGCTCTTACGCTAAGTGCACCACGCTCCATCATTAAATCTGCTGCTTTTGTTAATGTTCCGGCTGTATCAACCATATCGTCCACTAACACTACATTTTTACCTTCTACATTACCAATAAGCTCCATGTGCGAAATGATATTGGCTTTTGCTCGTTGTTTATAACATATTACAACATCGCTTTTTAAGGCTTTAGAATAGGCATAGGCTCTTTTGGAACCTCCCATATCTGGTGACGCAATGGTTAAATTATCTAGATTTAGGCTTTGTAAGTATGGTAAAAAGATTGTTGATGCAAATAAATGATCTACAGGTTTTTCGAAAAACCCTTGGATTTGATCTGCATGTAAATCCATAGTAATAATACGTGTTGCGCCTGCTGCTTCTAGCATTTTTGCTACTAATTTTGCTGCAATTGGTACTCGAGGCTTATCTTTTCTGTCTTGTCTTGCCCACCCAAAGTAAGGCAATACAGCTGTTACGTGTCTTGCTGATGCTCGTTTTGCTGCATCAATCATTAACAACATTTCCATTAAATTTTCTGGTCCAGGATTGGTAGATCCTATAATGAAAATACGAGTTCCTCTAATAGATTCTTCGTAAGAAGGCTGAAACTCACCATCGCTATAGGTAGATGTAATAACATTACCCAATTCTGCTCCAAATGCTTTGGCTATTTTTTCGCCTAGAACTTTACTTTGTGTACATGCAAAAATTTTGGCTTCTGTAATTACAATTGGCATAGTTAACTTGTTGTTTTTGAGTGCGGAAACACTAGCTGTTTTTTAACGAGGTGCAAATTTATGCATTTATTTTAATCTAAAATGTATAATGACTAGTATTTTTGCGCATAATATCGAAAAAAACTATATTTTTGCTGTCCTATTACTGCTCAAGTGGTGGAATTGGTAGACACGTCGGATTCAAAATCCGATTCTTCGGAGTGCGGGTTCGATTCCCGCCTTGAGTACTCATATAAACCGTAATATATTGAAATCAATATATTACGGTTTTTTTTATTTCATATTTTGCCGAAATATTGTCGAATATATTGAGGGAATTTAATAAACACATCTTATTAAAGAGATTAAATACAATTAACAGGTATTAATATAAAAGATCTAACTTAACTTACAATCCAAATAAATATTTAAATTAATAAAGAATTTATTTACATTTTTATTACTAAATTTGAATGTATAAGGTGGATATAGACAATTGTCTATATCCAATTGTTGTGCGTCATTTCCACTCAAACTCGAAAAACCAGTAAAATATTGAAAATTAATGATTAAAAAAGTAGCGAATAACGAAACGAATCAAGAACCAATGAATCTTGAACCTACTGAAAAAATTATTGAAAAGCTTGATTATTATCGTTCTCTAATACCAAAACTTCACGAGTTTTCTGATAAAGAAATTGCAGAATTAAAGAAAGATGTTGGAACTTTTTTCAATATAAAACCTGTAGTTTTTTCAAAACAAGTACCTGAATATTTAGTCCGAATTTCGAGTAACACTAATATTTTAGGTAAAGACCTAAATTTTATAACAGATATAGACCATCTTCTTTCACCACCAAGTCATTTAAGTAAATTCAACCGTTGCAATTTACCTGGAGAAGAAGTTATTCATTGTGCAACTGATGAAACGACAGCTTATTGGGAAACTAAACCAAAAAAAGGAGATGTAATATCCATCAGCTTATTTAAGGCAAAGGAAAATGCGACTCTTAACTGTGCGGTTATTGACCCAAAAATGAAAGCACCGAAAAAAATCAGTAATCGACTAGAAGAAGTATATTATATAATTAATGACTTTTTTGTAGAAGTTTTTACAATGCCAGTTGAACGTGACAATCCGAAAAAATATTTCTTCAGCTCAACCATATCATCTGAACAGTTGTTTTATCCAATAGATTCAGAACATAATATAGAAGCAATGGTATATCCAAGTGTTCAACGAAAAATGAACGGACATAATTTTGCTCTAAAAAACGATATTATATTAAAAAAATATGATTTAGTAGAAGTTACAACTCGTTTTATTATTGAGGAATATGACAATATCGACCCAACAACATCTGACAGACCAATAGACGATTTAATTGCTTCAATTAGTATAAAGGAATTTGACTTTGACAAAAGGAAACTAATTTATCCAAAAGATTTTTACGACAGGTTCGATTTTTTTAGAAAACTTCAATTATCAGGTGGAAAACAGGTTAGATTTGAAAAGCCTATGGGACAAAAAGAATTCAATGAATATCTAAAAACTCAAAGCATTCTTAAGAAAACTGATAAAACAAAAGGCGTAATTAAAAAATATGGTAGAAATGATAAAGTAACTGTTATGTACCATAATAATGGTCCAGTAAAAAAGGATATTAAGTATAAATATGTAGAAAAAGATATCAAGGAAAATAAATGTATGATAATTAAAGACTGATAAAAAACGAACGCACAACAAAGTACTGTGGTAAAAAACAAGTAAAAACTCATTAATTTATCACAAAAACACTTCGATAAGTTTGATCGTAAACCAATCCTGATTTTGCAATAGCAAATGCTTGTTTTAATAACTTATTACAAACTGCTATTAATGCTAATTTTTTACTCTTTCCTTTAGCTACTAATCGCTCATAAATTTCTCTGCAAGCTTTGTTGTATTTACAAGCATTAAAACTGCACATAAATAATAAATTCCGAAGCTTTTGATTACCTATTTTACTAATTCTGCTCCGTCCATTTACGCTACTTCCACTTTTTCTAATTACAGGAGTTAGACCTGCATAACTACACAATTCACTTCCGCTTGTAAAACGCCCGAAACCATCTGTCAAAACAACCAACATTAGTGCTGTTTTTTTTCCAATGCCTGGGATACTTTTTAAACGTGTTATAACATCTTGATGCACTTGTTTTACTAACATCGTTAGTTTCTCTTCCATGGCTTTTATTTCTTTTTGAACCTGTTTCAAACTGCGTTTTAAGGAACGTAAAACATCTTTACTTGGATTACCTAAAACAGCTTCGCCATGTAATTTGTTTTTTAACATGGTGCTTTGTTTTGTATATACTGAAAGGAGTCTGGTCATCTGAAGGCATTCTGTTTGATGCTTAGAGTTGCCTTGCCAAAGTTTCACTTCTACCTGTTTTGCATACTCACAGATAAGTTTTGAATCACTCTTATCTGTCTTTACCTTAGACAACTTCATCTGGATAAAACGCTTTACTGATAATGGGTTTTCTACTGACACTTTGATACCTGATTCAAGTAAATAATAGGCAAGCTGGTAGTGATAATATCCTGTAGCTTCCATGACACAATGACTATTATTTTCTATAAGTTTTACAAACTTTTTAAAACCTAAAATACTATTTTTAAACTGATAGTAATTGCCATCTGAATCCGTGACATCGAAAACTAAATGACTGATGTCTATTCCAAAATATTTAATATCTTTATTCATAAGAAAATGTTTTTTGAAAGGACAAGCTACGCGAGTTTCAACGACTTAAAATCGAGGTCTTAAAGCCTCATAGAACTGTACGAAATCTGTGTAGTAAAGAGAGGGGATTTTCAATGTTGACGAAGTCTCAAGCTTCTGCGTATATAATAACCTTAATCCTCTCTTTTGTCTTTTCTGATTATAACCTAAATTTAATGAATTGTAAACTTAAGACGTATATAATCCATTGCTAGTACTCGCCTACTTACGAAAATCCTCGCGGATTTTCTATTAGGTTTTTATTTGCTAAATTACGTGCTAAACCACGCAACGTATCATATACAAAAACGTTAGCAAAAACCTATAAAGTTTGTAGTCGAATAGTAACGATAAGATAATTAGCATATAAACCAGTCCTTTTTATAAATGAATTATAAGATATTAGTTGATTCCAATTCGCTATACGAATTTGCAGATGAGAAAACTCGTCAATCGGTATTTGATGCTTTGATACTTAATGGAAAAAAGACGAATTATGATTTTGATGATTTACTCAATATCCAAAGTCAAAAAAATATTCCCGATAATATTTTAAACATTAATAAAACACCTGTTTTAACTGTAGGAGGAAAACTATTTATTTCCAAAAGCATTAAAAATATCTTTGAAAGGCATAGAGTAAGTGGGGAATACTTTGAGACTCGGGCAAAAATAAATGGTATCGCTTTTCATGAAGATTATTATTTGTTTAATCCATTAATTGGGTTAGATTGTTTG
Source organism: Algibacter sp. AS12 (assembly GCF_046736315.1). Classification (NCBI taxonomy): domain Bacteria; kingdom Pseudomonadati; phylum Bacteroidota; class Flavobacteriia; order Flavobacteriales; family Flavobacteriaceae; genus Algibacter; species Algibacter sp. AS12. Next base: position 1,818,587 of record NZ_CP151841.1, on the reverse strand, counting down.
GATTACAAAAACTCCACTTATCACAGAGAGTATGATAATTGGAGTAAACTATATAACATTTCTAAAATTACATCTTTGAAAATTGATGAAAAAAAAATACCCAATAATCTACCGTTATTTTTTTTGGGACAATTTCCTCACAAAGAAAATGATAATCGGATTTTAGATAATATCATCTTCATTAGTAATGATTTATCAAAAGAATTATTAAAATCTAAAATATTAGGAGTCAATATTTTCGAAATTGGAAAATATGACCGTAGTTGGAAATGGAAGTGTTAATGGTAAAACAGAACGCAAAAGCCAATTGCCAACAAAACCTATAAACAATACGAGCTTCGGGCTTAAACAAATGGTTTACGTATTTTTAAAAGGTCGCGAAATCTTTAAGATTTCGCTTTAACAAAAAAAAGAAAAAATAAAACTAAAAGATTTCGCTTTGTGCGTGGCGGAAAGCAAACGCTAGTTTGCTCCCGTACTGTTCATAGCCACACTGTTACCACACATGAAAAAAACAAGAAAATGGCATAATAATTGACTTAATAAAAAAAACCTTATTTATGAACAAGTTAAAATTACCAATAGCATTTACTTTTTTATTAATTATTTTTACAGCATGCAGTAAGGATGATGCTGATACTTCATATGAAATTTACACAATTGAAGATTTAAAATTGCTACACAATAATAGCTCTAAAACATGGGAATTAGAAGCTTACTATCAGAATTATGATAATTGGATAAGTGATAAAAATGATTGTTTAATTGATGATATCTACATTTTTAAAACAGATAATGAAGTAGAAGTGATTAGTGGAAATGAAAACTGTTATTATGGTGATTCAGAAATAGCCGAAACAAGCTATACTTTTTATGAAGAAGAAGGGGGAGTTTGGTTGACTATGACTCGGGGAGAAATAACAGATGATATTGTCAGTAGTACGTTTTTTACATTAAAATTAATCGAATTACAAGAAGATAGAATGGTGTTTTCTAGTGGGGATAAAAGAGATTATAAAACAGCTTTAATTTTCGTTACTAACTAAAAAACGTGTGGTAACAAAGTGTGTAAATAATTACTTTGGTCGTTGCTTATTTGAAAAATTCCGTTTTCAGTGATACAATTTAACCGTTTTTTGTACTATGAACTAACACTTTTAAGAACTTAAAATAAAAAGAAGCGAGCTAATTACCCGCTTCCAAACTACTAATAACATATCTGTTTAGTCTTTTATCACATCCTTATAATAATAAACTCAGACCTTCTGTTTAGTTGGTGTTGAGCTTCAGTACATTTTACTCCATTGGTGCAATTATTTATTAATTGCGATTCTCCAAATCCTTGTGCGCTTTCAATTCTATTTGATTGAATTCCTTGACTAATTATATAATCTCTAGTAGATTTAGCCCTTCTATCTGATAAGCTTAAGTTATACGCATCACTATTTCTAGCATCTGTATGAGACTCTATTTTTATAACCATCTTAGGATATTGAGCCATCAGTAAAACAATTTTATTCAATTCAATAGAAGCATCATTTCTAATGAATGATTTATCTAGATCAAAATAAATAATACCTATTTTTATTTTAAGCACCCCCTTTTCTTCTACTATTAACTCATTAAGAGTTTCAAGACCTAAGGCAACAACAGTTTCTCCATTTTCATTTAATGTTAAGACAGGTTTTTCTTTAACTTCATATCCTGTTTTTGCAGCTACAACTTTAAATTTCGTAGCACAGTTTAATGTTGTATTAAATGTGTATGCACCAGCTATACTAGTTGTTGTCGATTCTAGTTCTTTACCTGTTTCTGAAAACAAAGTCATTTTTACATTAGCTATACGTTCTCCAGTAATTGTATTTGAAACATAACCTCTAATTAATTGCTTACATAAAACATCTTCTTTTGGTAAACGAACAAAAGAATAAATATCATCATCTCCTTTTCCTGTTAACCTGTTAGAACATACAAAACCTTTATTCTTTTCTTCATTTACAATAAAACCGAAGTCGTCTAACTCACTATTTAAAGGTGCCCCTAGATTAACTGGCTTTTGAAAGGTAGTATCAATAATTCTACTTTCGTAAACATCTAACCCTCCAAGACCTAAATGTCCATCAGATGCAAAATACAATGCACTATCTGTTATGTAAGGAAACATTTCTCGTCCTGCTGTATTTACTTTTTCGCCTAAGTTTCGTGGTTTAGAATACCCTGTATATGTACTGTCTTGAATTTGACTGTTTGTTTCATCATCTAAAATATCTACAACAAATACATCTGTTCCTCCTATTGAACCAGGCATATCCGAAACAAAATACAATAGCTTTCCATCTTTACTTACTGTTGGATGCCCTACAGAATAATTTTCACTATTAAAAGGTAGCTCTTTAATATTTTTCCATGTTAGTAAACTATCAGAATCTTTTCCCAGCTCAGCACTATAAAGTTTTAAATGATTTGTTCCTTTATTATCTCGTCCTAAATCACCATTATAATTATTTCTAGTAAAGTATATTTTAGTTTCATCTGGAGAAAAAGCTAACGTAGCTTCGTGATAACGCGTGTTTAATTTCTTTGAAAAGTCTTTAATCAATTTAACATCAGATCCTATTTTATTTAGCTCTCCGAGATACATATTTAAAAAAGGTTGCTCATTCCAATGGTAAATTCTTGTGTGATAATTTGATGAATCTATAGCAGAAGAATACACTAATTTATCTTTATAATACATGGGTCCAAAATCAGAATACTTAGTATTAACTGCTACATTTTTTAATACAAAACCTGGCTCAATATCTAAAACATCTTCCACTGTTAAATCGTTTTGATCTAACAACTCAGATCTACCATCCTTATTTTCTGTTCTTTTAGCAAATTCTTTCATCCACCGTTTAGCTTCTTTATATTCTCCAATACCTTCTAAAGCATGTGCATATCTAAAAATATATTCCGTATCTACATCAGAGTAAAAATCAGATATTAATTTATCATACCATACATAAGCATTTTTCATATCTGTATTAAAGAAATATGAATCACCAGCACGCTTTAAAAGATTAACATAAGTTGAATCATTTACCGTATTTGATTCTTTATTTTTTCTTTCAAACTTATTAAGCTCAAGTTCATACAAAACCGAAGCTTCTTTGTACCACATTCTATCAAAAAGCTTATCTGCTCTTTTATTTGAACTTTGAGAAAAAGAGATACTAATAGTAAATAATAATAAAAGTGTAATTGTATTTTTCATGTAGTTCATTTTTTAAAAGAAACGTGGAGATTTTAATTGTTTTTCTCTAGATCTTAACTCGAAACGCAGCATAATTTCGTGAGATCCAGAGTTGAAATTTTGTAATCTAGTTGTTGTTGCATCGTACGCATAACCAACCATTAATTTAGGCCCCAATTGCAAACCTATTAAACCACTAACAGAATCGTCCCATCGGTATGCAACTCCTAATCTTAAAACATCATCAAACATAAAGTTTGCAGACAAGTCTACTATAATAGGAGCTCCAACAACAAATTTTCCTAAAAAAGCTGGTTTAAACTGAACTCTTGGACTTAAATCAAACACTTTACCAGCTATTAAAAAATAATGTAAACGTTCAGCAGCTATGGCATTTTGCACACCATCATAATGCTCGTCTGTTAAAAAATTTGGAACAGATAAACCAACATAACTATTATCGCTATGCCAATAAACCCCTGCTCCTACGGTTGGCAAAAATTTGTTATTTATGTTTTCAAATACACCTTCTGGCTCTTGGAAATTACCTTTAGTGAAATCAAGACTCAACATTCTCCCTCCTCCTTTTATACCAAATGAAAGTCGACTATCATTATTTAAATTTAAAGTATATGAGAAATTGGCATCAATATAAAATTCATCTGAAGGACCTAGGCGGTCGTTAACTAAAACGACCCCTAGACCTACATTTTTACCTACTGGCGATTCTACACTAAAAGATTGTGTTTTTGGAGCACCATCTAAACCAACCCATTGCGTTCTATGCAGACCAGTTGCTGTTAAATGCCCTCGGGAACCTGCATAAGCAGAGTTAACCGTAAGCGTGTTAAACATATAATCTGTATACTGCGGGTCTTGCTGGGCATAGCTGCAATGAAATGCCAAGACTAATACCAGACCTACTACTATTTTTAATTTTAAATTCATCTCTAAATTTTTATATTTTAGGTATATCCTGTTTTTATATTTATTTTATCTCACTATGTATAACCATCCAGCTCTTGGCTCTGATCCATCACCTAGGTCTAAGATATAATAATAGGTTCCTACAGGTAATTTTTCGTTTTTATTAACTACTGCTCTTCCGTTAGATACGCCATCAAAAGTATTATCATATCCTTCTTTAACATAAACTACATTACCCCATCTATTATAGATTTCTAATTTATTATCTGGGTAATTGTTTATACAATCAATATAGAAGAATTCGTTTTTACCATTTCCGTTAGGAGAGAATTCATTATAAATTTTCAAACATTCTGGAGTAATGGTTGCATCAGCAATATCATTGCTTTCATTTGAATCTATTTGATCTGTAAACTCTAGCGAAGCCGTATTTACATAATCGTTAATATCTAAAACTGTAACAGTAACTTCTAATGTTTCAGTTACGCCTGCAGATACTAATGGCACACTCCATAAACCAGATTCCTCGTTATATAGTCCAGCCGAAGCTACATAAGACACAAACTCATAACCGGTAGGTAACAGATCTATAATTTCTACAGTTGTTGCATCAATACCTCCTAAATTATTTGCTCCAATAGTAAAGACTACTGTTTCTCCAATTGATGGGTTTGTATTATCAACAGATTTTGTTACTGCTATATCAACAATTGGTGTGTTAATGAATGCTGAATCCTCATCGTCTTCACTTTGGTCGCCATCATCATTATCTGTCGTACTATTAGGATCGAATTGATCGCTACCCGTAATTTGAGCAATGTTTAAATACTCACCACCTTGTAAGGTTGGCATATTTACAGTAGCATCATAAGTAATAGTTAATCCCGTAAGAGGCACATTTAAACCAGACCAAGTAATTATATTACCTAGAAGCTCACCGCCATCACTTATATTAATAATATTACTGTAACCTATTGGTAAAACATCTTCTAACGAAACACCTGTTGCTGCATCTACTCCTGCATTATCTATTTGAAGTGTGAATGTTACAACATCGCCAACATTAGCATTCATATCACTTACAGATTTAGTTAAACTTAAATCTGCTGTTTCAGTCATAACTAAAATACCGTCTTCATCATCTTCGCTTTGATCACCATCATCATTACCTGGTGTACTGTTAGGATCCATAACATCACTTGCACTAATTTCTGCAGCGTTGTAATACTCTCCAGCAGTTCCTGTTGGTTCATTTATTATAACATCGATAAACAAGCTTTGAGAACTTCCGTTAAGAACTGTTCCTACTGTCCATAATCCTGTTACTTCATCATAAATTCCTGATGTTGCACTAAATCTAACAAAATCAAATCCTACAGGTAATAAATCAATCAACTCGACACCCGTTGCTGCATCTGGTCCTGCATTAGCCACTGTTATTTGGAATGTGATTTCATCTCCAACATTTGGCATGATTTCATTATCTACCACTGTTTTACTTATAGATAAATCTGCTGCAGCATCTACAGGAGTGACTAACACATTATCTTCATCATCTTCACTTTGATCGCCGTCATCGTTATTTGGTGTTGAGTCACCATCTACAACATCCGACCCAGTAATTTGAGCAATGTTTAAGTAATCTCCTGAACCATTCACCAATGCATCGACTAATAATGTTTCAGTACCTCCGTTTGCTATAGTACCAACATTCCAGATTCCTGTTGTTTCATTATAAGTTCCTGATGTAGAACTAAACAATACAAAATCAAATCCTGATGGTAATAAATCGGTTACTTCAACTCCCGCTGCTTCCTGAGGACCATCGTTAGTTACGGTTATTACAAATGTAATTTCCGATCCTACTAGAGGAGAAGTATCTCCATCAACAACATCTTTAGTTAAAGATAAATCTGCAGCTGATATTACTGGTGTAACAATAGCGTTATCCTCATCATCTTCACTTTGGTCACCATCATCATTATTTGGTGTTGAATCTGCGTCTACTATATCAGATCCTATTACTTGTGCAATATTTAGGTAATCTCCTGAAGCATTTACAAGAACATCTATCAATAATGTTTCTGATTCGCCATTAGCAATTCCTCCAATATTCCATAATCCTGTTACTTCATCATAAGCACCAGATGTTGAACTGAATAACACGAAATCATACCCTGATGGTAATAAATCGGTTACTTCAACGCCCGTTGCATCTTCTGGACCATCATTAGTTACTGTAATTTGGAATGTAATTTCTGAACCTACTAAAGGTGTTACATCTCCGTCTACTACTGTTTTTACTAATGAAAGGTCTGAAACAGATTCTATTGGTGTTACAATGGCACTAGCCTCATCATCTTCACTTTGATCACCATCATCGTTATTTGGAACAGAATCTGCATCAAACACATCTGAAGAAACAACTTCTGTAATATTTAAATAATCTCCTGTTGCATTTACTAAAACATCAATTAATAAACTTTCAGACTCACCAGATAACACAGTACCTAATGACCATAACCCTGTTGATTCATTATATGTTCCTGATGTAGAACTATACAAAACAAAGTCATATCCAGATGGTAATAAATCCATCACTTCTACTCCCGTTGCATCTTGAGGGCCATCATTAAACACTCGTATTTCGAATGTTATTTCAGAACCTATTAATGGTGTTACATCTCCATCAACAACTATTTTAGTTAAAGATAAATCGGCTTGGGCTGGTGCAATCGTTAACTCATCTTCATCATCATCATCGCCATTTCCATCGCCGTCTTCATCAACTGTATTATCCGTTGTTGGATCACTGTCTGGATCAAATTGATCGCTTGCTGTAATCTGCGTGCTGTTTGTATAGCTTACTCCTGTTCCTGGGGCGTTTACTGTTGCCTCGTATGTTAACACTACTGTGCCATTGTTAGAGGCTACACTTAAACCAGTCCATGTTGCTGTGTTGCCTGTTGCAACTCCGCCATTGTTTACTGTAACTAAGGTGTATCCATTTGGTAATATATCTTCTATAGCTACACCTGTTGCAGCATCTGGTCCTGCGTTGGTTACCGTTAAAGTAAACACTACCGTATCTCCTACGTTTGGTGCGCTATTATCTATTGTTTTTGCAATGCTTAAATCGGATTGTTGGATAACTACTCCTACAGTCGCTTCATCATCGTCTGCAATACCATCGCCATTATCATCTGTATCTGCTCCACTTGTTGGATCACTATCTGGATCAAACTGATCACTTGCTATAATTTCTACACCATTAATGTACTCATCCGCTGCGCCTGTTGGGGCTTCTACCGTAGCATCAAATGTTAAGGTTACCGTGTCTGTTCCTAACGGTACATTTAATCCTGTCCAGTCTACTTGATTACCTGTAGCTACGCCTGAATTACTTACTGTTAATGGTAATACAGTATAACCTACGGGTACAACATCTTGTACCGATACGCCTGTTGCTCCTACTGTTCCGGCATTGCTTAATGCGATAGTAAACGTAACTGTGTCTCCTACATTTGGTGTTGGGTTGCTTACCGCTTTATTAATACTTAAATCTGAAGTTTGTGGCGTAATAGTAAACGCATCTTCATCATTCTCACTCTGATCACCATCATCATTCCCTGGTGTACTGTTTGGATCAAATTGATCGCTGCCTGTTACTTCCGCCGTATTGGTGTACTCACCAGTGGCTCCTGTTGGGGCATTAACTGTAACCTCGTAACTTAAGGTGATACTTGCGGTTGATGCAATGTTTAAGCTTGTCCAATCGATTTGATTGCCTGTAGCTACTCCGCCATTGTCTATATTAGAGATTGCACTGTAACCTACTGGTACAATATCGCTTGCACTTACGCCTGTGGCTGCATCTGGTCCGTTGTTGGTAATTACAACTTCGAAAGTTACTGTATCGCCTACATTTGGTGTCGAACTACTTGTTGCACTTATACCTTTTGTTAATTCTAAATCGGCTTGGGCTGGTACTACAATTTCATCATCTTGATCATCTTCTGTTGGTACATCATTATCTGGCGTACTATCTGGATCAAACTGATCACTTGCTGTTACTTCTGCAACGTTTCTGTATTCATCTGCTGCTCCTGTTGGTGCGTTTACTGTTACTTGGTAAGTCACTGTCATACCTGTTAATGGTACGTTTAAGCCATCCCAAGTAATGGTTGTATTACCTGTATTGAATACACCACCGTTATCGATACTACCGGATACTAAACTGTATCCTATTGGTAACATATCATCGATGCTTACGCCTGTTGCTGCTACTGTTCCGCCATTGCTTAATGCGATACTGAATGTTAATACATCACCTACATTTACTGGGGCGCCATTGGTATCTACAACCGTTTTATCTATCGATAAATCTGATGTTTGTGGTACGATTATAAACGTGTCTTCATCATCGTCATCGCCATCACTATCCCCATCTTCATCGACCGCATTATCCGTATTTGGATCACTATCTGGATCAAATTGATCGCTACCTGTGATTTGTACACTATTTAAATACTCGTCTGCTGCGCCTGTTGGTGCATTAACCGTAGCTTCATAAGTTAAAGTGATAGCGCCATTTGATGGAACACTTAAACCATCCCATATAGCTGTATTACCTGTAGCTGTTCCGGCATTGTTTACAGCTCCTAAGGTATAACCTGTTGGTAAAATATCTTCTACGGATACACCGGTGGCTACATCTGGCCCTTCATTAGTAATGACTAATTCGAACACTAATACATCGCCTACATTTGGGGTTGCTGTTCCTGAGGCTAAACCTTTAACAATACTTAAATCGGCCTCTGCTGGTGCAATCGTTAACTCATCTTCATCATCATCATCGCCATTTCCATCGCCGTCTTCATCGACTGTATTATCCGTTGTTGGATCACTGTCTGGATCAAATTGATCGCTTGCTGTAATCTGCGTGCTGTTTGTATAGCTTACTCCTGTTCCTGGCGCGTTTACTGTGGCTTCATAAGTCACTACCGTTGTTCCATTGTTTGATGGCACGCTTAAAGCTGTCCAGGTGGCTGTGTTTACTGTGGCTGTTCCGCCATTGTTTACTGTGCCTAAGGTGTAACCGTTTGGTAGGATATCTTCTATCGCTACGCCCGTGGCTACATCTGGTCCTGCATTGGTTAACGTTAATGTGAACACTACTGTGTCGCCTACATTTGGACTTGGGTTGCTTATGGCTTTTGTTATACTTAAATCTGATTGTTGAATCACTACGCCTACGGTAGCTTCATCATCATCCGCTATACCATCACCATTATCATCTGTTGCTGCATCTGCAGTTGGATCACTGTCTGGATCATACTGATCGGAAGCCGTAATCTCTACGCCATTGATATACTCATTAGCCGCTCCTGTTGGCGCATCTACCGTAGCGTCAAAGGTTAAAGTCAATGTATCTGTGCCTACTGGTACACTGAGTCCCGTCCAATCGATTTGGTTCGTTGCTGTTTCTGTACCTGTGCCACTAATATTTGATACAACACTGTATCCTACTGGTACGATATCTTGTACCGATACACCTGTGGCTGCTACTGTGCCCGCATTACTTAAGGTAATCGTAAACGTTACCACATCACCTACATTTGGTGTTGGATCACTTACGGCTTTTGCGATACTTAAATCTGATGTTTGTGGCGTAATAGTAAACGCATCTTCGTCATTCTCACTCTGATTGCCATCATCATTAGATGGACTACTGTTGGGATCAAATTGATCGCTACTGGTAATCTCTGCTACATTCGTGTATTCGCCTGCTGCGCCGGTTGGGGCATTGACAGTGACTTCGTAAGTTAAGGTGATACTTGAGGTACTTGCTAAACTTAATCCTGTCCAATCGATTTGATTGCCCGTAGCTACTCCGCCATTGTCTATATTAGAGATTGCACTGTAACCTACTGGTACAATATCACTGGCACTTATACCTGTGGCTGCATCTGGTCCGTTGTTGGTGATTACAACTTCGAAAGTTACTGTATCACCTACATTTGGTGTGGCACTACTTGCTGCCGCTATACCTTTAGTTAATTCTAAATCCGCTTGCGCTGGTACTACAATCTCATCATCTTGATCATCTTCTGTTAATACATCATTATCTGGTGTACTGTCTGGGTCAAACTGATCACTGCCGGTAACTTCTGCTACGTTTCTGTATTCATCTGTTGAGCCTGTTGGTGCATTAACGGTTACTTGGTAAGTGACTGTCATACCTGTTAATGGTACGTTTAATCCATCCCAAGTAATGGTTGTATTACCTGTGTTGAATACACCACCGTTATCGATACTACCGGATACTAAACTGTATCCTATTGGTAAAATATCATCGATACTTACGCCTGTTGCGGCTACGGTGCCACCATTGCTTAATGCTACACTAAAGGTTAATACATCACCTACATTCACTGGTGACCCATTAACATCTACAACTGTTTTATCTAATGATAAATCTGAGGTTTGTGGGACAACTACAAACGTGTCTTCATCATCGTCATCGCCATCAGCATCTCCATCTTCATCGACTGTGGCATCTGTTGTTGGATCACTATCTGGATCAAATTGATCACTTGCTGTGATTTGTGTACTGTTTAAATACTCATCGGCTGCTCCTGTTGGGGCATTGACTAATGCTTCGTAAGTAACAGTAATACTACCATTTGATGGAACACTTAATCCAACCCATGTCGCGGTGTTGCCTGTGGCTGTTCCGGCATTGTTTACCGTACCTAAAGTATAACCGATTGGTAAGACATCTTCTACAGAGACACCAGTCGCTACATCAGGCCCGTCATTAGTAATCACTAATTCAAACACTAAAGTATCACCTACATTTGGTGTGGCTGTTCCTGAGGCTAAACCTTTTGTTATACTTAAATCGGCCGTTGCTGGTACGATGGTTAATGCATCTTCATCATCATCATCGCCATTACCATCGCCATCTTCATCTACAGTACTATCTGTCGTTGGATCACTATCTGGATCGTATTGATCTGATGCTGTAATCTGTGTTGAATTTGTATAGCTTACTCCTGTTCCTGGCGCGTTTACTGTGGCTTCATAAGTCACTACCGTTGTTCCATTGTTTGATGGCACGCTTAAAGCTGTCCAGGTGGCTGTGTTTACTGTGGCTGTTCCGCCATTGTTTACTGTGCCTAAGGTGTAACCGTTTGGTAGGATATCTTCTATCGCTACGCCCGTGGCTACATCTGGTCCTGCATTGGTTAACGTTAATGTGAACACTACTGTGTCGCCTACATTTGGACTTGGGTTGCTTATGGCTTTTGTTATACTTAAATCTGATTGTTGAATCACTACGCCTACGGTAGCTTCATCATCATCCGCTATACCATCACCATTATCATCTGTATCTGCTCCACTTGTTGGATCACTATCTGGATCAAACTGATCAGCTGCTATAATTTCTACACCATTAATGTACTCGTCTGTTGCTCCCGTTGGGGCTTCTACCGTAGCATCAAATGTTAAGGTTACCGTGTCTGTTCCTAACGGTACATTTAAGCCTGTCCAGTCTACTTGATTACCTGTAGCTACGCCTGAATTACTTACTGTTAATGGTAATACAGTATAACCTACGGGTACAACATCTTGTACCGATACACCTGTTGCTCCTACTGTTCCGGCATTACTTAATGTGATAGTAAACGTAACTGTGTCTCCTACATTTGGTGTTGGGTTGCTTACCGCTTTATTAATACTTAAATCTGAAGTTTGTGGCGTAATAGTAAACGCATCTTCATCATTCTCACTCTGATCACCATCATCATTCCCTGGTGTACTGTTTGGATCAAATTGATCGCTGCCTGTTACTTCCGCCGTATTGGTGTACTCACCAGTGGCTCCTGTTGGGGCATTAACTGTAACCTCGTAACTTAAGGTGATACTTGCGGTTGATGCAATGTTTAAGCTTGTCCAATCGATTTGATTGCCTGTAGCTACTCCGCCATTGTCTATATTAGAGATTGCACTGTAACCTACTGGTACAATATCGCTTGCACTTACGCCTGTGGCTGCATCTGGTCCGTTGTTGGTAATTACAACTTCGAAAGTTACTGTATCGCCTACATTTGGTGTCGAACTACTTGTTGCACTTATACCTTTTGTTAATTCTAAATCGGCTTGGGCTGGTACTACAATTTCATCATCTTGATCATCTTCTGTTGGTACATCATTATCTGGCGTACTATCTGGATCAAACTGATCACTTGCTGTTACTTCTGCAACGTTTCTGTATTCATCTGCTGCTCCTGTTGGTGCGTTTACTGTTACTTGGTAAGTCACTGTCATACCTGTTAATGGTACGTTTAAGCCATCCCAAGTAATGGTTGTATTACCTGTATTGAATACACCACCGTTATCGATACTACCGGATACTAAACTGTATCCTATTGGTAACATATCATCGATGCTTACGCCTGTTGCTGCTACTGTTCCGCCATTGCTTAATGCGATACTGAATGTTAATACATCACCTACATTTACTGGGGCGCCATTGGTATCTACAACCGTTTTATCTATCGATAAATCTGATGTTTGTGGTACGATTATAAACGTGTCTTCATCATCGTCATCGCCATCACTATCCCCATCTTCATCGACCGCATTATCCGTATTTGGATCACTATCTGGATCAAATTGATCGCTACCTGTGATTTGTACACTATTTAAATACTCGTCTGCTGCGCCTGTTGGTGCATTAACCGTAGCTTCATAAGTTAAAGTGATAGCGCCATTTGATGGAACACTTAAACCATCCCATATAGCTGTATTACCTGTAGCTGTTCCGGCATTGTTTACAGCTCCTAAGGTATAACCTGTTGGTAAAATATCTTCTACGGATACACCGGTGGCTACATCTGGCCCTTCATTAGTAATGACTAATTCGAACACTAATACATCGCCTACATTTGGGGTTGCTGTTCCTGAGGCTAAACCTTTAACAATACTTAAATCGGCCTCTGCTGGTGCAATCGTTAACTCATCTTCATCATCATCATCGCCATTTCCATCGCCGTCTTCATCGACTGTATTATCCGTTGTTGGATCACTGTCTGGATCAAATTGATCGCTTGCTGTAATCTGCGTGCTGTTTGTATAGCTTACTCCTGTTCCTGGGGCGTTTACTGTTGCCTCGTATGTTAACACTACTGTGCCATTGTTAGAGGCTACACTTAAACCAGTCCATGTTGCTGTGTTGCCTGTTGCAACTCCGCCATTGTTTACTGTAACTAAGGTGTATCCATTTGGTAATATATCTTCTATAGCTACACCTGTTGCAGCATCTGGTCCTGCGTTGGTTACCGTTAAAGTAAACACTACCGTATCTCCTACGTTTGGTGCGCTATTATCTATTGTTTTTGCAATGCTTAAATCGGATTGTTGGATAACTACTCCTACAGTCGCTTCATCATCGTCTGCAATACCATCGCCATTATCATCTGTTGCTGCATCTGCAGTTGGATCACTGTCTGGATCATACTGATCCGCTGCTGTGATTTCTACACCATTAATGTACTCGTCTGTTGCTCCCGTTGGTGCGTTTACTGTAGCATCAAAGGTTAAAGTCAATGTATCCGTGCCTACTGGTACACTGAGTCCCGTCCAATCGATTTGGTTCGTTGCTGTTTCTGTGCCGGTTCCACTAATATTTGATACAACACTGTATCCTACTGGTACGATATCTTGTACCGATACACCTGTGGCTGCTATTGTGCCGGCATTACTTAATGTGATAGTAAACGTAACTGTGTCTCCTACATTTGGTGTTGGGTTGCTTACCGCTTTATTAATACTTAAATCTGAAGTTTGTGGCGTAATAGTAAACGCATCTTCATCATTCTCACTCTGATCACCATCATCATTCCCTGGTGTACTGTTTGGATCAAATTGATCGCTGCCTGTTACTTCCGCCGTATTGGTGTACTCACCAGTGGCTCCTGTTGGGGCATTAACTGTAACCTCGTAACTTAAGGTGATACTTGCGGTTGATGCAATGTTTAAGCTTGTCCAATCGATTTGATTGCCTGTAGCTACTCCGCCATTGTCTATATTAGAGATTGCACTGTAACCTACTGGTACAATATCGCTTGCACTTACGCCTGTGGCTGCATCTGGTCCGTTGTTGGTAATTACAACTTCGAAAGTTACTGTATCGCCTACATTTGGTGTCGAACTACTTGTTGCACTTATACCTTTTGTTAATTCTAAATCGGCTTGGGCTGGTACTACAATTTCATCATCTTGATCATCTTCTGTTGGTACATCATTATCTGGCGTACTATCTGGATCAAACTGATCACTTGCTGTTACTTCTGCAACGTTTCTGTATTCATCTGCTGCTCCTGTTGGTGCGTTTACTGTTACTTGGTAAGTCACTGTCATACCTGTTAATGGTACGTTTAAGCCATCCCAAGTAATGGTTGTATTACCTGTATTGAATACACCACCGTTATCGATACTACCGGATACTAAACTGTATCCTATTGGTAACATATCATCGATGCTTACGCCTGTTGCTGCTACTGTTCCGCCATTGCTTAATGCGATACTGAATGTTAATACATCACCTACATTTACTGGGGCGCCATTGGTATCTACAACCGTTTTATCTATCGATAAATCTGATGTTTGTGGTACGATTATAAACGTGTCTTCATCATCGTCATCGCCATCACTATCCCCATCTTCATCGACCGCATTATCCGTATTTGGATCACTATCTGGATCAAATTGATCGCTACCTGTGATTTGTACACTATTTAAATACTCGTCTGCTGCGCCTGTTGGTGCATTAACCGTAGCTTCATAAGTTAAAGTGATAGCGCCATTTGATGGAACACTTAAACCATCCCATATAGCTGTATTACCTGTAGCTGTTCCGGCATTGTTTACAGCTCCTAAGGTATAACCTGTTGGTAAAATATCTTCTACGGATACACCGGTGGCTACATCTGGCCCTTCATTAGTAATGACTAATTCGAACACTAATACATCGCCTACATTTGGGGTTGCTGTTCCTGAGGCTAAACCTTTAACAATACTTAAATCGGCCTCTGCTGGTGCAATCGTTAACTCATCTTCATCATCATCATCGCCATTTCCATCGCCGTCTTCATCGACTGTATTATCCGTTGTTGGATCACTGTCTGGATCAAATTGATCGCTTGCTGTAATCTGCGTGCTGTTTGTATAGCTTACTCCTGTTCCTGGGGCGTTTACTGTTGCCTCGTATGTTAACACTACTGTGCCATTGTTAGAGGCTACACTTAAACCAGTCCATGTTGCTGTGTTGCCTGTTGCAACTCCGCCATTGTTTACTGTAACTAAGGTGTATCCATTTGGTAATATATCTTCTATAGCTACACCTGTTGCAGCATCTGGTCCTGCGTTGGTTACCGTTAAAGTAAACACTACCGTATCTCCTACGTTTGGTGCGCTATTATCTATTGTTTTTGCAATGCTTAAATCGGATTGTTGGATAACTACTCCTACAGTCGCTTCATCATCGTCTGCAATACCATCGCCATTATCATCTGTATCTGCTCCACTTGTTGGATCACTATCTGGATCAAACTGATCACTTGCTATAATTTCTACACCATTAATGTACTCATCCGCTGCGCCTGTTGGGGCTTCTACCGTAGCATCAAATGTTAAGGTTACCGTGTCTGTTCCTAACGGTACATTTAATCCTGTCCAGTCTACTTGATTACCTGTAGCTACGCCTGAATTACTTACTGTTAATGGTAATACAGTATAACCTACGGGTACAACATCTTGTACCGATACACCTGTTGCTCCTACTGTTCCGGCATTACTTAATGTGATAGTAAACGTAACTGTGTCTCCTACATTTGGTGTTGGGTTGCTTACCGCTTTATTAATACTTAAATCTGAAGTTTGTGGCGTAATAGTAAACGCATCTTCATCATTCTCACTCTGATCACCATCATCATTCCCTGGTGTACTGTTTGGATCAAATTGATCGCTGCCTGTTACTTCCGCCGTATTGGTGTACTCACCAGTGGCTCCTGTTGGGGCATTAACTGTAACCTCGTAACTTAAGGTGATACTTGCGGTTGATGCAATGTTTAAGCTTGTCCAATCGATTTGATTGCCTGTAGCTACTCCGCCATTGTCTATATTAGAGATTGCACTGTAACCTACTGGTACAATATCGCTTGCACTTACGCCTGTGGCTGCATCTGGTCCGTTGTTGGTAATTACAACTTCGAAAGTTACTGTATCGCCTACATTTGGTGTCGAACTACTTGTTGCACTTATACCTTTTGTTAATTCTAAATCGGCTTGGGCTGGTACTACAATTTCATCATCTTGATCATCTTCTGTTGGTACATCATTATCTGGCGTACTATCTGGATCAAACTGATCACTTGCTGTTACTTCTGCAACGTTTCTGTATTCATCTGCTGCTCCTGTTGGTGCGTTTACTGTTACTTGGTAAGTCACTGTCATACCTGTTAATGGTACGTTTAAGCCATCCCAAGTAATGGTTGTATTACCTGTATTGAATACACCACCGTTATCGATACTACCGGATACTAAACTGTATCCTATTGGTAACATATCATCGATGCTTACGCCTGTTGCTGCTACTGTTCCGCCATTGCTTAATGCGATACTGAATGTTAATACATCACCTACATTTACTGGGGCGCCATTGGTATCTACAACCGTTTTATCTATCGATAAATCTGATGTTTGTGGTACGATTATAAACGTGTCTTCATCATCGTCATCGCCATCACTATCCCCATCTTCATCGACCGCATTATCCGTATTTGGATCACTATCTGGATCAAATTGATCGCTACCTGTGATTTGTACACTATTTAAATACTCGTCTGCTGCGCCTGTTGGTGCATTAACCGTAGCTTCATAAGTTAAAGTGATAGCGCCATTTGATGGAACACTTAAACCATCCCATATAGCTGTATTACCTGTAGCTGTTCCGGCATTGTTTACAGCTCCTAAGGTATAACCTGTTGGTAAAATATCTTCTACGGATACACCGGTGGCTACATCTGGCCCTTCATTAGTAATGACTAATTCGAACACTAATACATCGCCTACATTTGGGGTTGCTGTTCCTGAGGCTAAACCTTTAACAATACTTAAATCGGCCTCTGCTGGTGCAATCGTTAACTCATCTTCATCATCATCATCGCCATTTCCATCGCCGTCTTCATCGACTGTATTATCCGTTGTTGGATCACTGTCTGGATCAAATTGATCGCTTGCTGTAATCTGCGTGCTGTTTGTATAGCTTACTCCTGTTCCTGGGGCGTTTACTGTTGCCTCGTATGTTAACACTACTGTGCCATTGTTAGAGGCTACACTTAAACCAGTCCATGTTGCTGTGTTGCCTGTTGCAACTCCGCCATTGTTTACTGTAACTAAGGTGTATCCATTTGGTAATATATCTTCTATAGCTACACCTGTTGCAGCATCTGGTCCTGCGTTGGTTACCGTTAAAGTAAACACTACCGTATCTCCTACGTTTGGTGCGCTATTATCTATTGTTTTTGCAATGCTTAAATCGGATTGTTGGATAACTACTCCTACAGTCGCTTCATCATCGTCTGCAATACCATCTCCATTATCGTCCGTATCCGCATCACTTGTTGGATCACTATCTGGATCAAACTGATCAGCTGCTATAATTTCTACACCATTAATGTACTCGTCTGTTGCTCCCGTTGGGGCTTCTACCGTAGCATCAAATGTTAAGGTTACCGTGTCTGTTCCTAACGGTACATTTAAGCCTGTCCAGTCTACTTGATTACCTGTAGCTACGCCTGAATTACTTACTGTTAATGGTAATACAGTATAACCTACGGGTACAACATCTTGTACCGATACGCCTGTTGCTCCTACTGTTCCGGCATTGCTTAATGCGATAGTAAACGTAACTGTGTCTCCTACATTTGGTGTTGGGTTGCTTACCGCTTTATTAATACTTAAATCTGAAGTATCTAATGTAAGTTCTGCATTGTCCTCATCATCTTCACTCTGGTCTCCATCATCATTGTCTGGTATACTATCAGGATCAGATTGATCACTAGCTGTAATTTCTGCTAAATTATTATATTCTCCAACCGCTCCAGTAGGCGCATTAACTGTAGATATAATGTTTAGTGTTGCAGAACTACCATTTGTAATAGAAGCGATAGTCCATAAACCTGTGGCTGAATCATAATCACCAGAAGCATCATCACTTACATAAGTAAAGCCTGAAGGTAATTGATCTATAACTTCGACATTAGTGGCGTCGTTACTGCCAGCGTTATCAATAATTATGGTGAACGTTACAGTATCTCCAACGGTTGCGTTAGAGGGTGTTACGGTTTTTACCAAATTTAAATCAGCTTCTTCAATTACAAATGTTGCCGTATCTTCATCATCATCATCTCCACCAGTTGTTGGATCATTATCTGCGTCAGCATTATCTTCATCTATAGTTTCATCTGTATTTGAATCACTATCTGGGTCATCTAAATCACTTGCTGTTATTTGAACACTATTTGTATAGTCACCCGAGTCATTTACAGTAGCATCATAAGTTAAAGTTCTTGACAAACCATTTCCGAGTGCTAAATCACTCCAAACAATAGATTTATTTCCAACCACATAAACTCCCGAATCAGAGATTGTACCTGGAACTAAATCTAAACCAGAAGGTAAAAGATCTTCAATAGCAACACCTGTGGCATCACCAGGACCAAAATTCTCCAAGAAAATTGAGAACGTAACCGTATCACCTACTGAACCAGAAACTGGCAATACAGATTTTGTAATCTGTAAATCTGCAAGTTCTAAAGTTATTTCTGCATTGTCCTCATCATCTTCACTTTGATTACCATCATCATTATTTGGCGAACTATTTGGATCTTCTTGATCGCTATTAGTAACTTCAGCTATATTTAAATATTCATTTGAAGCACCTGTTGGCGCATTAACTATTGCCGTTATATTTAGTACTTGGTCTGTTGCTGTTGTAACCGAACCTGTAGTCCAAACTCCTGTAGAAGAATTGTAATTTCCTCCAGCATCATCACTTTGGTACGTATATCCACTAGGTAACTGATCTACCACCTCAACATTTGTTGCCGTGTTAGCTCCTGCATTAGAAACGGTTATTGTAAATACAACGGTTTCCCCAATACTAACGTTAGTTGGTGAAACTGTTTTTTGTAATGATAAATCAGCAGATTCAATAGTTATTGTTGCTGTATCTTCATCATCATCATCGCCATCTGCATCACCATCTTCATCTACCGTTTCATCTGTAGTTGGATCACTATCAGGGTCTATATTATCACTATCTGTAATCTGTACGGCATTCACATAAGACCCCGTAGCGTTTACTGTAGCATTAAATGTTAAAGATAATGTTGCTCCATTAGCGATATTTAAATTCGACCACGTTATTGTTTGACTTCCTGCATCAAAACTGCCTGAATTAGAAACCGTTCCAGAAACAAGGCTATAACCAAGTGGCAATACATCTTCTACTGAAACCCCAGTTGCATCCATATTTAATGCATCGGCATCATTGTTGAATACATCTATTTGAAAAGTTACTGTATCACCTACATTTACAGAAGCTGGTGATACTGTTTTACTAATTTCTAAATCTGAAATACCAACAACTTCTAAAATCATTCGATCTGAAACATCAGTACACATGCCATTAGAAAGCACCCATTCAAATTCATAAGTTCCTAAAGCTAATCCTGTAACTTGAGAGTTTTCAGAATTTGGACTCACAAAATTAGCTGTAGATGGTCCAGAAACTTGATTCCACGTTCCTGTTACTCCGGCTCCAGCAGCTACAGCATTTAAACTTACCGCACTTGATATGGCTACCGTTTGATCTGGGCCAGCATCGGCATTAATTATTTGCTCGTTTACAATAACTTGAACTGTATCGGTTAAAGTACATCCTCCACTAGTTACCGACCATTCATAGATATATGTACCCATAACTAAATTTGTTATGGTTGTGCTTTCAAAATTAGGCGATAAAATAGTTGATGCACTAGGACCAGAAGTTTGACTCCATGTACCTGTTCCCACAGCTAATGTTGTAGCATTCATAGTTGTTTGACTTGCACATATATTTTGATCTGACCCTGCCTCGGCTGCTGAAGGTCTTGCCGCTGGAAAAGTAATTTCAACAGTATCCGTTTTAGGATCACATAGTGAACTTGGACTCGCAGGAAAAGGACCTCCATTTGACACCGTCCATATTAACGTATATGGGGTATTAACATTGTCTGGAATGTTAGAAAGTGTTGTAGTAGGAGAGTTTGGACTATCTATAACAACCACGCCATTTGATGGATCTCCATCAATACCGTTTCCTGAATTATCATCTGAATCAAAGAAAGACCAAGTTCCTGTACCAATGGCTGGTGGCGTAGCACCTAATTGCGCATCAAACTGACATGCGTTAGGCTGATTTGGACCAGCAATAGCATCACTAGGAGGATCGAAAGCCTCTATTCTAACCACATCGGCTAATTTTATACACGCACCTCTTGTATATGTCCATTCTAGAATATATAATCCAGAAGCTGGTATATTCATTGTCGTATCATACTGAGCGTCATCTGCAAAAGTAACTCCACCACCTCCAACAGGAAATACAACTTCCCATTTACCAGTTACAGTTGGAAGCCCAACAACTAATAAAGGGTTAGACCCAGCTAAAGTAACTTCATTAACCACAGGATCATCAAGGCATTTCATTTGGTCTGGTCCTGCATCAGGCTCTGTAGGTTGCTCTATTGTACTAACGGTTACTGTATCTGTACCCGGATCACAAGTTGCTGGACCCGTACCTGTATTAGTATTAAAGGTAACGTCGTCTGGTTCGTACTGAAATTCATATTCTGTACCGGGAGTAATTGTTGCATTGGCAGTGTTTGGTCCAGTAGTTGTAATTGTTGAATTTGTTCCAGTGGTAGATACTTGTGTCCAAGTTCCTGTAGAACCTGTTGTTCCTACTAACAAGACACTAGTTGCGGCACATAACTGTTGATCATCACCAGCAGATGCAGGAGCAGAAACCTCAACCTCTATTTCATCAGATAATGGCGGAGTACAAAGTGCACTACCTACAATATTCCATTTAAAATTATATGTACCTGTAACTAAGTTTGAAACAGTTACTGTAGGTGAGTTAACATTAGAAAATGTTGGATTATTAGGCGCCCCAGAATCTAAACTCCAATACCCAATCTCCTCTGCAGGATTACCAACAGGGTTTCCTTCTAGAACAACGCTAGTAGCGTTACAAACATTTATGTCGTCTTCAACAACACTTGGTACAGTTGGCGGTATACCAACATTTAATGTTACGCTACTTGTAGCAATACCGCTAGGGCAATTTCCACTACCACGAGTTACCACCCAATCAAAAACATAAGTTCCTGAATACGTAAATATAACATCACTATTTGGGTCTGTATCATCAACAAAAGTAAACCCTCCTGGACCTTGATCTAAAACCCATTGACCTGTTGTGCCATCTGCAAGTGGATCTAAGGCATCCATAGTAAAGGTAGTTTGACAACCCGTTTGATCTGGTCCAGCATCGGAAATTGGAGCATCTGCAATTGTTATCTCAACCGTATCTGTTACTGGTTGACACCCAGCACTAGTTACTGTCCAAGTAAGAATGTATGACCCTGGAGATGGAAAAGTTGCTGTAGCATTATAATCGGAAGCTGAAGCAAAAGTTACTCCACTTCCATCGTCAGTCCACATTCCTGTTTCACCCGATAAAGTATCAGGTTCGCTACCCGATAACACATAGGACAAACTAGAAGCATCTTGACAAGCATCAGCGCCAGCAGACACATTTTGTGGTCCTTGAGAATTATTAGTAGAAATAACCACATCTGTACTTTCTGGGGTTGGACAAGTTGGACCTACGGAATTTATTAAAGAAACCGTCCAAGTAATGGTGTATGTTTCATTAGCGGCTAAATCAATAATTTGTGTATTTGGATCGTTAACATCCAAAAAAGTAGGACCAGCTGGACTAATAGACCATTCCCCGATTGTTCCAACCGGTGGATCTTCTGCATTTACATCAAAATTTGTCCCAAAACAAACATTTGGAGATGAAACTGTAAATACTGCTGGAGTAGGAATAGTAGTTGAGTTAAGTGTAACTGTAACATCATCTGGAGCCACTTGACAACCAGCCGATGGTCCTCCTGTTACGTTATATCTATATGTATATACACCTGGCGTAGTTATACCAGTAATATTTATACTTTCGCTATATGGATCATCAATGGTAGTTGTTGCTGGACCACCAATTTGCGACCAAATTGCGGTTCCAACTGTTATTGTATTACCCGATAAATTTGCTCCTGTAGTATCATCATAATTACAATCTAGAACCACATCTCCTCCTGCAGATGGTGATGTTGCACTTCTAGTTATAGTAATATTAATTGTACTTGTACCATCAGAACAAGACGTCAACAAATCACCTGTTGTTTCTTGCCTAAATGCAACGGTGTAAGTTCCAGTAGGAAGTTCTGCTATGCTTGCTAAACCAAATTGATCTAAAAAATCTAGCGTAAATACACCACTAGAAAAACTTCCAGCTGGATACCCTTGGTATCCCGTAGGATAAGTGACTGCTGCAGGTGCATTTAAATTATCTACTGGCCCACTAATTATACTGTAAACCGTAGTTGTTCCTCCTGTGGTTTGAACAGGAATTGGCACTTCAAAAACATTACACTCACCAATAATATCATCTCCTCCGTTTGCCGCATTAAGCGTTATTGTTGGTTCAGGATCCGAATACCTAACCGTAACTGTTCCAACAGAATTACACGCGTCCATACTACCGGATACGGTATCAGGATTAGTAATTGTATAGTTAAACGTGTAAGGATCATTTGCGCTATCTAAACCAGAAACTAAAGTTGTTGGGTTTGTAGGATCATCTATAACAATGTTAGCATCAGACCCATTATATTCCCATAATACTTCTTCGCCTGAATATGTAGGTTCAATACCAACTAAAGTTGTTTGGCTTATTGTGGTATCACAAAACACAATATCATTATTAGCTATTGTTGAAGTTGTTATATCTTGTGTAGGTTCTGGCACAGTAATACTAACAGTATCACTACCATTTACACATGGTCCGCTTACACTCCATCTAAATTGGTATGTACCAGCCTCTAAGGAAGACACCGCAGTATTTGCCGTGTTTACAGAAGAAATTGAAGGCGTTGTTGGCCCACTAACAAAAGACCAAGTTCCTTCTTGACCATTTAATCCACAACCACCAAAACTCCCTGAAAGATTAGCAGATTGTGTTGCTGTATAACATTGATTTAAATTTTGATCTGCCCCTGCTTCTACATTTTGAACACCTCCATAATTAGTTACTGTTATTTCTGCTTCAGATATACAATCTAAATTTGGACCTATAGCATCTTCATTTATTATAGAATAACGAATAGTTGAAACACCACAACTTCCTTCTGGTAAAGTGATTGAGGTTGTACTTTGGTCGTCTACACTAAAAGATACGCCAGCCGCATTTGCACCTACCACAATCCACTCTACAGTTTCTCCGTATAAAGGAGCACTACCATTTAAAACTATAGTTCCATTTGCTGGGCACGAAGCAATATCTCCATTACTAATAACAGCATCAGTAATAGGTTGAACTACTACCTCCATCTCATCTAGGTTATTTATACCATCACCACAGTTTCCAATTAATCGAAAGCCATAAGTCTCACCTCCAACATAACCAATAACATTTGTCACCAAGTTATTTGGATTTTCAATAATTACCGAAGGCCCACTAATTTGCACCCATTGAGAACCTGTAAATGGACTACTGCCTGGACTTGAAACTGAACCAGTTAACGTAAGGCTACTATCTGAACAAATTACTTGATCTGGACCAGCATTAGGCGAACAGTCTTGAGCTGTAGCAGAAAAACTCTGAAATAAAAAAATAGTAATAAAGAAAAACTTTATACAATTTAAATTAATTATTTTTTTTGGAATGTAGATATTCTTCATGTAATAAATTTTATGTAAACACTTTAAAAGGACATGTTAATTTTTGAGTTAGCCACCTGTAGCAGATTTGACCCGTAATAATCGAAAATAAAAAAAACAAGGTATTTGTTAATAAAATACTAAATTAAAAATATTTTTTCGATAAAAATTAATTAAAAACCGATAAAACACATTTATCATAGAAAAAAAACAAGAATTAGCTTTCATAAAAATTAAGAATAAGCTTAAAAAAGAGGTGAGAGAAAAACCAAAAGACTGGTTCTCGATTTTAATTTTTCTATTTGATAGATATCTGATAAAAACTATGATATCAAATTTGTAAATGTTTACTTAGATTCTTCCGTTTTAAGACAATTATAAAATCTTTTTCTTTAGTTAACAAAAGATCAACAAATACTAGGTGACTTTAAACCATCCTAAAATTATAATATTTAAAGATTAATATATAATAAAGGTTCTATACTATGGCAAATAAATAAGCCTCCAAATTTTATGATAGGCTTGATTTCACTAGTAGCGGGAACTTGACTCGAACTAATAACCTTCGGGTTATGAGCTTGAGAATTGAATAACTAAAATATAAAAAGTGAGTAATTCGGTGAGTACTAAACTGAATAAGCCTCTATTTTACTGATATAAAATCACTTAAAAATTAATGGATAGTCCCGCCTTGAGTCCAAAGAGCAATAACATTAATGTTATAGCCTTTTTTTTATTACTTTATAGCTGTTTATGTTATAAATAAAACAAAATTTTAAAAAAGAAAAACATCTTTAAGATTCATAATTTATAAGGTTTATACAAGTTTCAATTTAAAACTTCTTAAATTGTATTAAAGGAAAAAATCTAATATGTGTTTTTGAGTACCATTTATATGAAAAATAATTTAAAAATAGCCTTTACTTTTTTCATTTTTCTACTAGTCTACACTAATACGTTAATTGCACAGGAATTACCTCCTATTCAAAAATTTTCGCCAATAGACTATAATGCAGATAGCCAAAATTGGATGGTTTCTCAAGGATCGGACAATTTTATTTACGCAGCTAATAACAAAGGCCTTCTTGAATATAACGGCCACAGTTGGAGTGTGTACCCATCCCCTAACAACACTATAGTTAGATCGGTTAATGCTATTAAGGATAAGATCTATACTGGTTGTTATTCAGATTTTGGCTTTTGGCTTAAAAATGATTTTGGAGTATTAGAATACCAATCGTTGGCATCAAATCTGGATAGCAATTTATTGATTGACGAACAAATTTGGGATATTATTGAATATAATGAATGGGTAGTTTTTCAAGCTAGAAAACACATCTATTTTTACAATACAATTACTAAAGAGTTTAAAATAATAACCTCTAAAAATTTAATTTATAAAATTTTCAAAATCGATAATCACATTTATTACCATGTGGATAACGAAGGGTTATATACAGTTAAAGATGGCAAACCAAAACTACTGGTAAATGACCCTATTGCGTTAAAAGACAGAGTTATTAATATTTTTGAGAGCAATAAAAACATACTACTTTTAACTAGAAAGTCTGGTTTTTATATCATTGAAGCCAATAAATTAACTCCTTGGCATATACCAGCTATAGATACATTGAAAAACGTAAGTGTGTTTAGCGCAATTCAATTAAGCGATAAAAGTTTTGTGCTTGGTACTATTTCCAAAGGAATATTGCATCTAACTAAAGATGGAGAAATCGATTATATTATAAATCAAAAAAAAGGACTTAGCAACAATACTGTTTTATCTCTATTTGAAGATAGCAACAATAATGTCTGGGCAGGTTTAGACAATGGTTTAGACTGTATAAATGTAACATCGCCAATTAGAACTTTTATAGATTATGATGGTGTTTTAGGAACCGTTTATGCCACAAAAGTATTTAATGACCATTTGTATTTGGGTACAAATCAAGGATTGTTTTACCGTAAACTAGGATCTGTAAATGATAGTTTTAAATTTATAGAAGGTACTGCTGGTCAGGTTTGGAGTTTATATAATTATAATGATGAAGATTTGCTATGTGGGCATCATTTAGGAACCTTTTTGGTAAATAAAGATAAGGCCAAACAAATAAGCGACCATTTTGGAGTATGGAATTTCAAAAACGTCCCAAACCAAGAAAATGTATTATTACAAGGGAATTATGATGGCATTTATGTCCTTGAAAAAGTTGATAATAACTGGAAATTAAGAAACAAAATAAAGGGCTTTAATAACTCTTCTAGATATTTTGAAATTAACGACTCTAATCAAATTTGGGTAAATCATGAATATAAAGGCGTATTTGAACTCGAATTAAACGACAGTTTAACTAAAGTGGTTAAGGTTGTTAAAGAAAAAAAATTACCAAAAGGAAAAAACTCTAGCTTAACAACTTATAGAGGTGATATTTTATATATGTCCAACAATGGCGTTTTTAAATATTACGATAGTTTAAGAGCTTTTAAAAAAGACTCATCACTAAGTAAGGTAGCCATGGGAAACCAGTACATTTCTGGAAAAATGGTGGTCGATTTAAACAAAAAACTATGGGTGTTTTCTAAAGAGAGTATTAGTTTTATTGATAATGACAATCTTACCAATAAAGTTAAAATAGCTAGTATTCCTATACCCTCTTACTTTAGAAGAGGTGCTTTAGGTTTTGAAAATATTGAGACTATAGCGCAGGATCTTTATATTTTAGGAACAGCAAATGGATATTTAAAACTTAACCTAGATAACATTACCTATAATGAAGATTATTCAGTCCATTTAAATTCAATTTCTAATACCGATATAAATCAAGATACTACAACAAAAATCTCGCTTAAAGATTCTGGTGATTTCAATTATAAATATGGAATCTTAACATTCAATTACTCGGTACCAGAATATGAAAAATTTTTAGATGTTAAGTATCAATTTAAATTGAATGGAAATATTGATAAATGGAGTGAATGGTCTAACAAAGCAGAAAGCAGTTTCGAAAACCTTCCATATGGAGATTATCATTTTGAAGTAAAAGCCAAAGTAGGAAGCAAGGTATCAAACAATATAGCGTCCTATAACTTCACTATAAACAAACCTTGGTATATATCTAATTTGGCATGGTTCTTATACCTTTTGGCATTAATAACCATTGCTTTATTAACAAATAGTATTTATAAAAACTACTATAACAAAATGCTTAAAAACAAGGAGTTAGAAAACAAGCAAATTGTAATGCAAATTAAAAATGAAAAACTAAATCAAGATATTGAGAATAAAAATAGAGAATTGGCAATATCAACTATGAGTATTATTAAAAAGAATAGGGTATTAAATAAAATTAAAAAAGAATTAAAAAAGAGTAAGGATGCCAATAATGCTGAAGCCATAAAACTTGTAGAAAGTAATTTAAACGACACAAAAGACTGGTCTTTCTTTGAACAGGCATTTAACAATGCAGATAAAGACTTTCTAGAAAAAATTAAACAAGTTCATCCAGACTTAACACCAAACGATTTACGTTTTTGCGCCTACCTACGTCTTAATTTGTCTTCAAAAGAAATGGCCCCTTTACTAAATATTTCGGTTAAAAGTGTTGAAACAAAGCGTTACCGATTAAGGAAAAAACTTGATTTAGAGCACGACAGTGGCCTTGTTAACTATATCTTAAAGTTCTAGTAACACTACAGATACTCTATTTACCACGACATTACCACTACAAGCTCTTAAAACCCTCTATTTTTATAGGCTTAAACTAAATTTAATGGTTTTTTAAACATTATAGTATTCACAAGGTTTTTGGCTAATTATTTTACAATTATTGCACGTTTTAAATACAATGTTCGTTTTTTATCGGCTTAAAAATTATTGAATTATCAGTCTCTACCGGTAATTTTAACAAACAGTTAATTTTGAATACCGACTAAAAATTTAATCAAACTATAATTTTGACACTAAACTAAAACAACCATTTTATGAAATTTAAAATTTGTTATCAAAAAATTAAAGTACTGTTCTTTATATTGTGTTTATCTGTTTCATTAGGAGCAATAGCACAATCAGAACAAACAATTACAGGAACTGTGCTGTCGGCATCAGATAACATGCCTTTACCAGGAGCAACAGTACTTGTAAAAGGAACCAATAATGGAGTATCCACCGATTTTGACGGGAAATTTTCATTAACAGTTAACAACAACGCAACTATATTGGTTGTTTCTTATGTTGGTTATAAAACAAAGGAAACCCAAACTACTTCCAACCAAATAACTATTCTGTTAGAACAAGATGAAAACATACTAGACGAAGTTGTAGTGGTAGGCTACGGTACACAAAAGAAAAGCGATATTGTAAATGCTGTAGCTATAACCGATTTATCAAAAGCTACATTATCGCCAACATCCGATGTTAATGAAATGTTGAGAGGTAGAATTGCCGGTCTTCAAGTAAATGTAGGCGGTGGTACATTAAGACCAGGTGGAACATCTGATATTATTTTTAGAGGACAAGGTTCTATTGAAGGTAATGTTAGTGCTATTTATGTAGTTGATGGCATTATTAGAGATGATGGCATAGAGGATATAGACTCAGACGATATTGAATCTATAGAATTCTTAAAAGATGCATCGGCGCAAGCCATTTATGGATCAAGAGGTGCTAACGGTGTGGTTTTAATAACTACTAAACGTGGTAAAGCAGGCAAAGTAAGTGTTAGTTACCATGGGTTTGTAACCACTAAAACCATAGAGCGTAATTTTGATGTATATAGTGGAGAAGAATTCACACAATTAAGACGCGAAGCTGTAAGAACAAACAGAGCTGATGACTCTTACCCAAATGATGAAGATATTTTTTCTGAAATAGAATTAGAAAACATAGCCAATGGTAATTTTGTTGATTGGGAAGATGAATTAATGCGAAACGGCTTCGTTAATAGTCAAGCTATAAGTGTTAGCGGCGGCACAGAATTAACTAAGGTTTTTGGTAGTATTAATTACTTTAAAGAAGATGGATTGATTCCATCCTCAAGTTACACTCGAAAAACATTGCGTTTAAATGTAGATCAAAACATAAACGACAAATTCTCTGTTAATTTCGATTTAAACCTTTTAAATGATAATACAGACAGAGCAGCAAACGTAAATGTTATTACAACATCCCCATTAGGAAGTGCCTATAATCCTGATGGTAGCATATCTCGTTTTCCAAGTGGTGAAGAGTTATCTGCAGTAAATCCATTATGGAATTTGCGTGAGCAAAATAACGAAGAAACAGGAAATGACTTTGTTATGAACATTACTCCAATCTGGAAAATCACAGACAACTTAACCTATCAATTAAAAGCAAACATGACTAGACGAACTTCCGAAAGAGGACAGTACCAATCGTCTTTAAGTTCTGCTGGTGATGATGTTGGTGGAATTGCACGTATAGATAGCCGTTTAAGAGAATCATTCTTAATAGAAAACATTTTAACTTATGATAAAGCGATAAATGAAAACAATAAGTTTAATGTTACTCTGGTACAATCTGCACAAGAGGATGATGTAAAAAGAACCTTTACCGAAGGTCAAGGGTTTACAAACGAAGATAACGGTTATAACGGTATTGCAAGTGCCATTGGCAACCTTAGCGTAGAACGCGATTCCGATAAAATTAATTATCTATCCTATATGGCAAGAGCACGTTATACTTTAATGGATAAATATTTATTTACAGGAACAATGAGAGCAGATGGCTCATCATTAAACGGAGTAGGAAAAGAATGGAGTTACAACCCTGCAGGTTCTTTTGCTTGGAAAATGCACAATGAAAGCTTTTTAGAAAATGTAGATGCTATACAAGAATTAAAACTAAGATTAAGTTACGGTTCTCTAGTAAACGATTTAGGAATTCCTTATACATCGCTTTTTACAGCAGATCCAGAACCTTATATTTTTGATAGCGAATCGGCATCAGGTTTTTCACCTTCAACAATTTTACCAAATCCAGATTTAGAATTTGAAAGAATTACAACAGCAAATGTTGGTTTAGACTTTTCTCTCTTCCAAAGAGTGTTAACTGGAAACATTAACTGGTATGATGCAAGAACAAAAAATCTTTTATTAAAAAGAGCAGTACCTTCTACAACGGGTTACACCTTTACATATTTTAATGCTGGCGAATTACAAAACACAGGTATTGAACTAGGTCTTACAGCTAATATAATTAATAAAGAAGATTTTAAATGGTCTGTTTCAACAAACTGGTCTAATAATAAAAATAAACTTATTGAGCTATATACAGATGGTAATGGCGATGAAATAACCCGAGATGACACATATAACTACTACGTAGGACAGCCAGTAGGTGTTATTTATCAATATGCTTTTGATGGTATTTGGCAAGAAGGCGACGATTTTGAAAACGCAGCTCAAGCCAACCCAGAGTCATCACTTACCCAGGACAACTTAAGCCCTGGAGACATTAAAATTAAAGATGTTAACGGTGTTGATGATGAAGGTAATATAATATCTGGCCCTGACGGAAAAATTACTCCAGAAGATCGTGTATTTATCGATCAAAACCCAGATTGGTTTGGCTCATTCTCTACAACTTTCGAATATAAAGGTTTCGATTTATTAGTCGATTTTTATGTTGTAGAAGGCGCAACAAAAGTAAACCCGTTTTTATCCGATTTCAATAACGGAGGAACAATATCTGGTAAACTTAATGGTGTTAAAGTAGATTATTACACACCAGAGAATCCATCTAATTCATACCCAAGAGCAAATTTCGATTCTACCCCCTTATACTTAAATTCTTTAGCAGTTAAAGATGCTTCTTATGTAAGATTAAGAACCCTAAGTTTAGGGTATACGTTACCAGAAATAGTCACAGACAAGTTAGATTTAGAAATGATAAGGTTCTATGTAACAGGAACCAACTTATTTACAAATACAGATTACATAGGCTATAGTCCAGAAGTAAATATAAGATCTACATTTTCAAGCGCAGATACGGGATATCCAGATGCAACAAGTTTCACCTTTGGTGTAAGAGTTAAATTTTAAAAAAAGAAATGATGAATACAGAAAGTTTTTATAAAAAATTAAAAGGATCCGGATTGCTTCTTATATTATTATTTTTTGCAGTTTCCTGCGAAGATTTCTTAGAAGAAAACCCAAGCACATCAATTGATGCAGATTATATTTATACTACAGAAGAAGGATTAAAATCTGGAGTTGTAAGTCTATACAAATTTGAAAGAGATCGTTACCAAACAAGCACAGAAGATTTTATGGGTGCCGTACTAATGTCTTCTAGAAGTGATTTAGCCTTTAGCAGAACAGGTTATACAGGTTTAATGGGTAGATACGAAAGAGGTGTTTCACCAGTAGACCAAGGTGCTAACTTTGTTTCTTCATTGTTTTGGAAACACTTTTATAATATGACTAATAAAGCTACTGCCATTATAAATGCGGCTGAAGTTGCTAAAGGAATCGATGAAGATGTTAAGAACCAAGTTCTAGCAGAAGCTAAATTTTTTAGAGCACACTCTTATTTTTATTTATATAGAATGTTTAATAACATTTACGTTACAACTGAAACAGTAACTGTTGAAAACGCATTTGATGTTGTAAATGACAAATCTTCTGAAGAAAACATATTTGCCCTTATTAATAGCGACTTAGATTTTGCAGTAGAACATTTAGAGTGGACAAATACTTTTGGACGCATTACTAAAGGCACTGCTAAACATGTAAAAGCTAAAGTTGCTATGTGGCAAGGCGATTGGACTGAAGCTAAAAACCAAGCCTTAGATGTTATTGAGGGTCCAGATTCGCCTCATAGCTTAGTTTCCAGCACAGCAGCTGTTTTTGATGGCGATAGAAACAACTCAGAGTCATTATTTGTTATTCAAGCCGAAGATGATTTATTAGGCGGTGGTAACACGACTATGATCAATGCAAATTATGTAACACAATATTTTCAAATATCTGGTATCGAAGCCAATATAGAGCAAGGTGGAAGAGGGTTTTCTCGTATATTACCTAACCTTTATTTATTAAATCTTTTAGCTGAAGACCCTAATGACACTAGAGATGATGATACTTATTTTAGACTTAAATATTATTACACTTCTGGGGATAGAATTGGTGAAGAGCTAGATACATATGCTCCAATAACCGACTTAGCTAATCCTAGCACAAATTACACAACCTATTACCAAAGAATGCACCCATCATGCATAAAATTTGCCCAGGAAGACGATAATCCAGACTCTTACCTAAACAGAAGTAATATTACAGTTTATAGGTTAGCAGAAACGTACTTAATTGCAGCCGAAGCTATTATGAGATCTACAGGAGACCCTTTACCTTACATTAACGCAGTAAGAACGCGTGCTGGTGCCAAAGCAGTTACATCTGTAAACCAGCAAACTATTTTAGATGAAAGAGCAAGAGAATTGGCTTTTGAAGGTCAGCGTTGGTTTACCCTAAAACGTATGGGACAAGATGTTATAGATTTTCAAATAACAAATTACGCAGGCGACGGAGAATATTTCCCTGCTAATTTAGGCTCTAAAGACCCAAGAACAAATTGGCAACCACACTATATTAATTGGCCAATTGCTCAAATAGATTTAGATTTATTAGGTCCAGATTTTCCACAAAATGATGGTTACTAAGACCTGTTAAGAACATACTTTAAATAATACCTAAGAGCAATTGTATTTGCTCTTAGGTATTAAATTTATTTACTAAAAATCCATATCTTTTTAAAAATTTACAAATTATGTACTCCTTAATGAGCGTTTGCAAAACTATTTTTATTTCAACTTTTATTTTTACAAGCGTTATAGCTTGTACATCAAGTTCAAAAAACAAAATCACGTTTGCAAACAATGTTGTTATTGCACACCGGGGTGCGTGGAAAACAAACCATTTACCACAAAACTCCATTGCATCATTAAAACAAGCCATAAAATTAGGCTGTACAGGTTCAGAGTTTGATGTTCGGATAACAGAAGACAGTGTACTTGTTGTAACTCACGATAAAGATTACAATTCTTTAGTTATTGAAGAATCTACATATGCCGAACTCTCAAAATTTAAACTTTCAAACGGAGAAACTTTACCAACGCTAAAAGAATATATAGCTGCTGGTCTAAAAAATAACGACTCCACCGGTTTGGTCTGCGAATTAAAACCAGCAAAAACCAAAGAAAAAAATCTGCTTATAGCAGAACAGACTATAAAACTAGTAAAAGAACTTAAGGCCGAAAGCCACATTTTATCCTACATAAGCTTTAGTTATAGTATATTAAAAAAAATAAAGGAATTAGACCCTAATGCTAAAACCCAGTATTTAGACGGCTCAAAATCGCCTAACCAATTAAAAGAAGAAGGAATTTCAGGATTAGACTACCTAGTTTACAAATACAAA
Source organism: Algibacter sp. AS12 (assembly GCF_046736315.1). Taxonomy (NCBI): domain Bacteria; kingdom Pseudomonadati; phylum Bacteroidota; class Flavobacteriia; order Flavobacteriales; family Flavobacteriaceae; genus Algibacter; species Algibacter sp. AS12. The sequence goes on along the minus strand of NZ_CP151841.1, from coordinate 1,784,868 downwards.
ATACATCCAGAATGGATATCTAGTGCTAAAGAAAACAATTTAGAATTAAATGCGTGGGTAGCCAATAAAGTTGATGATATTGATTGGCTTTTAGCTAACAATTTTGATTATATCACCACAGACGAACCAGAACTTTCTTTTAAAAAAATAAAGCAAAGCCCAACCACTAAAGGTTACAAATTAGTTTGGAGCGACGAGTTTAATTATAATGGCAAACCAGATAGCACAAAATGGGCATATGATTATGGTTTTTTAAGCAATAGAGAAAAACAATACTATACAGACAGCTTAAAAAATGTTAGAGTTGATAAAGGGCATTTAATTATTGAAGCACATAAAGAAAAAATAGCAAATAAAGATTTTAACAACCCCGAAATTAAAAAGAAAAGCTGGATAAAATATATAACAGAAATTGATACTGCACAATACACCTCAGCACGATTAAACACCACAGGCTTAGCCTCATGGAAATACGGCAGAATAGAAGTTAAAGCTAAACTACCAAAAGGCGTTGGCTTATGGCCCGCTATATGGATGTTAGGTAATAACAGGAAAGAAGTGGGCTGGCCAGAATGCGGAGAAATAGACATTATGGAACATGTTGGTTTTAACCCAGATTCTATATTTGGAACGATACACACCAAGGCTTTCAATCATTTAAGAGGCACCCAACGTGGTAAAAAAATTTTTATAAATAAACCTTACGATACATTCCATGTATTTGCAATAGAATGGACTCCCGAAAAAATGAATTTTATATTAGATGGTGTTGTGTATAATCATATTGAAAACGAACACAAAACAACTGCAGAGTGGCCTTTTGATCAAGAGTTTTATTTAATTTTAAATGTTTCAGTAGGCGGTATGTTAGGAGGAAGAAAAGGCATTGATGATAGTGTTTTCCCCCAACAAATGCTAATTGACTACGTTAGGGTTTTTCAACAAAAAATATAGTAAAATGAAAAATTATTTAAAAGTATTGTGTGTAATTGCCTTAGCCATTTCTGGTTGTAAAACAGCAATTAAAAGTCAAAACCTTAGTGTAATGACCTATAACATACGGCTAGATGTCGCCTCAGATGGTGAAAATGCATGGAAAAACAGAAGCCAATTTTTAAGTTCGCAAATATTATTTTATAGCCCAGATATTTTAGGGGTTCAAGAAGCGCGCCCTAACCAAATGGCAGATTTAAAATCTGCTCTTATAGATTATAAAGCCTTCGGAATAGGTCGGGACGGTGGAGAAAAAGGAGAGTTTTCAGCTATTTTCTACAACCCTAAAAAAATTAAAGTAGAGCAGCAAAATACCTTTTGGTTATCTGAAACACCAAATAAAGTGTCTAAAGGTTGGGATGCCGCCTACCCTAGAATTTGCACTTACGGCCTGTTTACCACACTCAGTAACAACCAAAAAATATGGGTGTTTAATACACATTTAGATCATAAAGGAGCAGAAGCTCAAAAACAGGGTATGCAATTAATTCTTAATAAAATAGAAGAACTTAATTCTAAAAATTATCCTGTTATAATTATGGGTGATTTTAATGTAGAACCTAATAGTGATCTAATTAAAGATTTAAAACAAACTATGAATGATTCCAAAAATATAGCCAAACTAACTTTTGGTTCTAATGGAACATTTAATGGGTTTAAATTTGAAGAACCTGTAACACGAAGAATTGATTATATAATGACTTCAAAAACTACTAGAATTCAAGTTGAAAAGCATGGTGTTTTATCGAGTAATATTAATTTAAAATACCCTTCAGATCATTTCCCAGTATTTGTTCAGCTAAGCTTAGAATAATTTCTGCTAAACCAACCATTAAAACACGCTTTAAAAGACCTATTTAACACATTTCAAATGAAAAAAATCTTATCATATATCCCCATAATATTACTTGTTATATTTCTAACTAGTCTTAAAAAATCTAGTACAAACGATACTTTAACAACTTCAAACAGCGATAAGGTTATAGAACAAAAAGTAGATTCGGTTTTAGCCTTAATGCATTTAAATGAAAAAATTGGTCAATTAGTGCAGTATAGCGGAAAATGGAATGCCACTGGACCATCATCTTCAAAAACAGACCAATTTAAACTCGAAAAACTAAAAAATGGGGAAGTTGGATCCATGTTAAATATTGCTTCTGTAGCTACTACTCGTGAAACTCAAAAAATTGTTATGGATAATTCACGACTTAAAATTCCATTAATTTTTGGGTATGATGTAATTCATGGATACAAAACCATTTTCCCTATTCCCTTAGGTGAAACAGCTAGTTGGGATTTAAATATTATAAAAAACACGGCAGCAATTGCAGCTAAAGAAACAGCCGCATCTGGTATACACTGGACCTTTGCTCCTATGATTGATGTTTCAAGAGATGCCCGCTGGGGAAGAATCATGGAAGGTGCAGGAGAAGATGTTTACCTAAACAAAGTTGTTGGAGTAGCACGTATTAATGGATTTCAAGGAACCAACCTAACTGATACAAACACCATAGCAGCCTGTGCTAAGCATTTTGCAGGTTACGGTTTTGCCGAAGCTGGACGAGACTATAACACCGTTAACGTTGGCGAATTTGAATTACACAATACCATTTTACCACCCTTTAAAGCAGCTGCCGAAGCTGGTGTTGCAACTTTCATGAACTCATTTAACGAGATTGATGGTATTCCTGCAACCGGACACAAAGTGCTACAACGCGATATTTTAAAAAGAGACTGGAATTGGAACGGATTTATAGTTTCAGATTGGGGTTCTATTGGGGAAATGAGAAATCATGGATATGCCAAAGACAAGAAACATGCCTCTGAAATTGCAATGAATGCTGGTAGCGACATGGATATGGAATCGTATGCCTATGAAGCCAATTTAGAAAGGTTACTAGAAGAAAAGAAAATAACTTTAGCCCAGTTAGATGATGCCGTAAAAAGAGTACTACGAGTAAAATTCAAATTAGGCTTATTTAAAGATCCATATAAATACTGTAATGAAGAGCGAGAAAAAAATAACGTATTTACCGAAGCCCATTTAGCAATTGCTCGTGATGGCGCAAAAAAGTCGATAGTATTATTAAAAAATGAAACCAATATATTACCCTTATCAAAAAACATAAAAAGCATTGCTGTTATTGGCCCCTTAGCAAATGATAAGGATACGCCCCTAGGAAACTGGAGAGGAAAAGGAGAAAACAATTCGGCTGTTTCTCTTTTAGAAGGCATTAAAAACGCTATAGGAAACAACACTGAAATACATTATGAAAAAGGGATTGATTTAACAGTACCCAACATAAAACCAGGCAGTAACCAATTTTTACATCCACTAGAATTTAACAATACGGATAACTCCGGAATTGCTGCCGCTGTTGACGCTGCAAAAAAAGCAGACGTTGTATTATTAGCTATTGGTGAAAATGCCTATCAAACTGGTGAAGGTAGAAGTCAGTCTAATATTGGGTTATTAGGACTTCAAAATGAGTTATTAAAAGCGGTTTACAAAGTGAATAAAAACGTAGTTATTGTTTTAATGAACGGAAGACCAATGGATATTTCTTGGGCTGCAAAACACGTGCCTTCCATTCTAGAATGCTGGTTTTTAGGCTCGGAATCTGGCAATGCCATTGCCGATGTAATATTTGGAGATTACAACCCATCAGGAAAATTACCTGTTTCTTTCCCTCATAACGTTGGTCAAGAACCCTTATACTATAACCAGAAAATGACGGGACGGCCATCAAGCCCAAAACATGTTACATATTCGGGCTATCAAGATGCTCCTAAAACAGCTTTATACCCTTTTGGGTTTGGTTTAAGTTATACAACTTTTGAGTATAAAAACCTTATGCTTGATAAAACAGAAATACCCACAAATGGAGAAATAAAAGTATCAGTAGATGTAACCAATACAGGAAATAGAGATGGCGAAGAGGTTATTCAACTTTACATTAGAGACCTAATTGGGAGTATAACTCGCCCAATAAAGGAGCTAAAAGGTTTTGAAAAAACTATGATTAAATCTGGCGAAACCAAAACAATTCATTTTACCATTAACGCAGAAACACTACAGTTTTACACCATAAATAAAAAGTGGGAGGTAGAACTGGGCGATTTTAATGTATGGGTAGGTGGAGACTCCACAACTAACTTAAAAGCATCATTTACCGTTGTAGATTAATACGAGATGTTGTTCAAAAAAAGCTATAAACAAATTTTATTTAACCAACATATCAGGAGTAGCAACCGTTCTAAACCCTATGTGTTCTGCAGACGAGTCTAAACTTGTACCCATTCTAGAAGACACACGGTAGCTTGCACAATAGGAATCGCTACATAAAAAAGAACCGCCTTTTATAACTTTCTCTGGTGTATATGGCATATTAGGGTTATAAGCCTTATCGGCACCTTGCGGATTAAAAATATCTTTATTGCTAGATTTTAGCTCTTGGTAGTAATTAATGTTATACCAATCGGTGGTAAACTCCCAAACATTTCCTGCCATATCGTATAATCCAAAATCGTTTGGTGGATATGATTTTACAGGTGCAGTTCTTTCAAAACCATCTTGCAAGGTGTTATTTACCGGAAATTCGCCTTCCCAACTATTTACCATTTTTGAAAGCTCAGATCTATCATCTCCCCAAAAATAAATAGTGCTTGTTTTTTTACCTCTTGCGGCATATTCCCATTCGGCCTCGGTTGGTAATCGTCTGCCTGCCCATTTACAATACGCTTGCGCATCTTCAAAACTAATATGAACTACTGGATGATTTTCTTTACCTTCAATATTACTATCTGGACCACTAGGGTGTCTCCAGTTTACACCAATTACCCAGCGCCACCATTGTGAGAAATCATATAAATTAGGAACCGATGTTTTTGTTTTTTTAAACATTAACGAGCCGGGTTGTAAAATACTATCATGTGGTTTTGGTGTGCCCTCAGGAAGTTGTTTTTTCATCTCTTCCCAATCAATCTCACGTTCTGCCACTGTTATATAATTTGTTTCGTTAACAAATTTTGTAAATTCGGCATTGGTAACTTCTGTAATATCCATAAAAAACCCATCTACCGATACGGCGTGTTGCGGTTTTTCATGACTCATAGCCATTTCATCTTGATCTACAGCACCCTGTAAAAAAGAACCTCCAGGAATCCAAACCATACCATTAGGCGCATTAGAAATTAACTTTTGTTTTACCTCGTTAGTTATTTTGTTGGTAACATTTTTAGCTGCATCAACAACGTCAACTTCCTTTTCAGTTTGCTTGTTTTTGCACGAAAACATAACTAGTAAGCAAACCACAACTACAGCTAAACCCCTATTCTTATTCATTATTGTAATTATCAATTAATATTGGTAAATGTATTTATTTAATGGCTTATAACCCAAAATAATACATTTAAAGTATTTTTTTTAACATTAAGTAATTACCTTTTCAGTCTTTTAGTTTTAATTACCTTTGCACAACTTAAATACGAGCATTTATGATATATTCAATGACAGGTTATGGTAAATCTGTTTTGCAATTGCCAACAAAAAAGATAACTATAGAACTTAAATCTTTAAATAGTAAAAATTTAGATTTAAATGCTAGAATGCCATCTATATACAGGGAAAAAGAATTATCTATTAGAAAAATTCTTGCCGATAAACTTGAACGTGGAAAGGTTGATTTTTCAATTTATGTTGAAGCTACTGCCGAAGACACATCAACCCAAATAAACACGCCTGTTGTTAAGCAATATATGGAGCAATTAAAGCAGGTTGCAAATGGAAACGACTTGGAATTGCTTAAAATGGCTGTTCGTTTTCCTGACGCTCTTAATACTGTGCGCGAAGAAATAGATGAGAATGAATGGAAAACTATTGAAGTTGAAATTCATAATGCTATAGACGCCTTAAACCAACACAGGCTAAATGAAGGTAAAGTATTAGAGCAAGATTTTAACAATCGTGTGGTTTCAATAGGAAATATACTTGAGCAAATAATAGCTATGGACCCAGAACGTGTTGAAGGTGTTCGTGAGCGTTTATTAAAAGGTGTTCAAGAATTAAAAGAAAAATACGATGAAAACAGGTTTGAGCAAGAACTGGTATATTACATTGAAAAATTTGATATTACAGAAGAAAAAGTACGCTTAAAAAACCATTTAAAATATTTTACGGAGTCTATTAATACTAAAGATTCTAACGGGAAAAAATTAGGTTTTATTAGTCAAGAAATGGGTAGAGAAATAAATACTATTGGCTCTAAAAGTAATTATGCACCAATGCAACAATTGGTGGTGCAAATGAAAGACGAATTAGAAAAAATTAAGGAACAGTTATTGAACGTACTTTAAAAAAGCTGGCAGTAGTCAGTCTTTAGTCGGCAGTAATTTGTAAAATATTAGCATACAAGTGGCAGAAAAAGAAACAAAAAAACAAGGCAAACTCATCGTATTTTCGGCGCCTTCAGGCTCTGGTAAAACTACCATTGTTAGGCATTTATTAGGTAAAGAAAACCTAAATTTAGAGTTTTCAATATCGGCAACCTCTAGAGAAAAACGAGGTACGGAAGAGCATGGAAAGGATTATTATTTTCTATCGGCCAAAGAATTTAAGAACAATATTAAAGACGATAACTTTTTAGAATGGGAAGAAGTATATCGCGATAACTTTTATGGGACTTTAAAAACTGAAGTTGAACGTATTTGGGCACTAGGTAAAAATGTTATTTTTGATATTGATGTTTCTGGAGGATTACGAATTAAAAGAAAATTTCCGGAAGAAACTTTGGCTATTTTTGTAAAACCACCAAGTATAGATGAATTAAAAATACGTTTAAAAAAGCGTAAAACTGAAAGTGCAGATAAAATAAATATGCGTGTTGCAAAAGCATCGGCCGAATTAGCCACCGCTCCTTTATTTGATACTATAATTATTAATGACGATTTAGAAAAAGCACTCCTAGAGGCTGAAAAAAAGGTTGAAGACTTCTTAAACTCCTAGCACAATAAAATGAAAATTGGTTTATATTTTGGCTCTTTTAACCCTATTCATATTGGGCATTTGGTTATTGCAAACCACATGGCAGAATATAGCGATTTAGACCAGGTTTGGTTTGTAATTACACCCCATAATCCGTTTAAAAAGAAAAGTAGTTTACTTGATAATTACCAACGTTTAGAAATGGTTTATGAAGCCACTAAGGATTACGATAAGTTAAAAGCCAGCGATATTGAGTTTAGCTTACCGCAACCAAACTACACCGTTAACACCCTTGCTCATTTACAAGAAAAATATCCAGATCATGATTTTTCTTTAATTATGGGCGAAGACAACCTAAATAGTTTTCATAAATGGAAAAACTATGAAGTTATTCTAGAAAATCATCACATTTATGTTTACCCTCGAATATCAAACACTACGGTAGACAACCAATTTAATGGGCATAAAAAAATACATCATGTCGATGCGCCTATTATGCAACTCTCTTCAACATTTATTCGTAAAGCTATAAAAGACGGTAAAAACATCAAACCCATGTTACCTAAAAATGTTTGGGAGTATTTGGATGAGATGAATTTTTACAGGTAGCTCAATACGAAAGAATTTTCCTCAGTTTAAAGTAGGTTTTGTCTAGCTAATTTAATATTTTAGCTAACCAAACTTTACTTATGAAGACTATTAAATCAGATTTTTATGTTGTTGGCATTGGTGCTTCAGCCGGAGGTTTAGATACTATACAAACACTCTTTGATCACGTACCTAGTACTACAGGTATGGCGTTTATAATTGTACAACATCTTTCGCCAGATTTTAAAAGTTTAATGCCAGAGTTACTTAGTAAGCACACGTCTATGCCAATTTACACGGCAGAAGATAAGCAAGTTATAAAGCCAAATTGCATTTATTTAAATCAAAGAAACAAAAACCTTCATATTAAGGGTAACCAATTATATTTGCTGGACAAAGGGCCAAAAAACAATTTAAACTTACCAATAGATATCTTCTTTCATACTTTAGGTGAGGAATATAACACCAAATCAATGGGTGTTATATTATCTGGTACCGGTTCAGATGGCTCACGAGGCATACATACTATTAAGGAACAAGGAGGTACAATAATCGTTCAGGACCCCATCACTGCGCAATTTGATGGTATGCCAAACTCTGCAATAGCAACTAATTTAGCCGATTTTATCGCGCCACCCGAAAAAATTGCAGAATTAATACACAGAACACCTATAAATAATTCCTTATTGACAAAAAACTTAAACACGCCAACATCTAGCGATAACTTAGTAAATAATATATTAACTATCGTTTTTAAATTTTCTGGAATCGATTTTAGAGAGTATAAAAAAAACACGCTTATCCGTAGGTTAGAAAAACGAATGAGCATTAATAACATTGATCATCTATTCGATTATGTTACCTTTTTATCTAGCAATGTAGAAGAAAAACAAGCGCTTAAAGAAGATTTTCTAATAGGGGTAACTCGCTTTTTTAGAGATACCGAAGCCTTTAGTAGTTTAAAAACCAAGGTTATTCCAAAATTATGCGAATCCAAACAAGTAGATGAAACGGTTCGTATCTGGATTGCCGGCTGCTCTACTGGTGAAGAAGTTTACTCGATAGCCATTTTAATGGACGATTATATTAAAAGTAACAATCTTAACATTGATTTTAAAATATTTGGTACAGATATAGATCCAAGAGCTTTAACATTTGCGGGGCTTGGTATGTACAATATTAATATTGCTAACGAAATTGATAAAAAATACTTAGATCGTTATTTTATAAAAATTGGCGATAAAATACAAATTATTAAAAGCCTTAGAGAGAAAATAGTTTTCTCTAATCATAACTTAATAAAAGACCCACCATTTATAAGAATGGATTTAATTTCCTGCCGAAATTTACTCATTTACTTTGACACTAAAATTCAAAAGAAAGTGATGCGTAATTTTCAGTTTGCCTTAAATCGATATGCTTACTTATTTTTGGGTAATAGCGAGTCGTTAGGAACGGTATCAAAGCATTTTAAAACTATCGATGTAAAGTGGAAAATATTTCAGAATATTTCGAGCACAAGACAATATCCTTCGCAGAGCAACAGTTTAGAGCGGGTTTCAACCATTTCATATAAAACACCTACAACTAACATTCAATCACCTAATTTTAGAGTTAAAGAAAACCCAGAATTAGTATTCCATAAGTATTTAAGTAAAAAGTTTAGTCCTGCATCCATTTTTATAGATAAAAGTTTTAATATCCTTTTTATTAAAGGCGATGCCGGAAAACGTTTATCCCATAACGAAGGTCTTTTTCAAAATAATTTATTAAAAATAGTAAATACCGACATTGCAGGACTTATAAGAAGTGGTATTCGCAGACTAGAAAGTGAAAACCAAGATGTTATTATAAAAGGCGTTATTAATAAAACTAAAACCCAAAATTTTTCTTTTGATTTAAAATTCCATAAACCACATATAGATGATGCGCTAAATGGTTGTTATTTAATAGAATTTACAAATGATAAAGTTTTAGATAAGGAAGCACCTGTAGTACTTAAAAATATAGATGTAGAAGAGGTATCTAACCAACGTTTGGAGGATTTAGAAAATGAACTTAAAGCTGTAAAAACAGAATTACAAAATGCTATTGAAGAACTAGAAACTAGTAATGAGGAGCTACAATCGTCTAATGAAGAACTCATGGCATCCAACGAAGAACTTCAAAGCACTAACGAGGAATTACAATCTGTAAACGAAGAATTGTATACTGTAAATTCTGAAATGCAGGAAAAAAACAAGGAGCTTACAAACTTAAGTAACGATGTAACAAACCTACTAGATAACACCGAAATTGCTACGCTGTTTCTAGATACCGAGTTACGCATTAGAAAATTTACACCGGCACTTAAGGAAATTTTTAATTTACACGAGTCCGATTATGGCAGACCACTTTCAAGCTTTACATCCAATTTTTTAGAAGATACTAGGGCGGGAATTATTAAAGACTCGAGTTTAGTATTAGAGAAACTTATAACTATCGAAAAACAATTAAGCGATAAAAATAAAAACTACTATTTATTTAGAGCGAGTCCTTTTATTACATCAGCCAAAAAAATAAATGGCATTGTAATTACATTAAATAATATTAATAAACTTAAAGAAACCGAAAAAGACCTAAAAACAGTCGAACTAAGGTATAAAAACCTCTTTCAAAATTTAAATGAAGGCTTTTTACACGGCGAAATTATAACCAATAACGAGGGCCAACCTATAGATTGGATATATTTAGATGCCAATCCTACTTTTGAAAAGATAATAGGTTTGGAACGACATGAATTTTTAGGAAAAAGACTAAAAAAAATAGCGCCTTACATACAAGACGACCCAACAGCTTGGATAAAAACCTTTGGAGAGACAGCCTTATCTAATAAAGAACACTATATAAAAGAATACTCGACCAAAGATGGCAAGCATTACCAAGTACATTTATTTTGCCCCGTTAAAGGAGAGTTTGCTGCAACCTTTGCCAACATTACCGAACTTAAAAATAAAAAGGAAGAACTTGCTAAAAGTCAAGAAGAGCTATATCGCGCTCAAGAAATCACACACGTAGGCAGTTGGTATTTAGATTTAGAAACCGGCAGTGTACGCTGGACAAGAGAGCTTTATAAAATTTATGGGTTCGATCCTAATTTACCGCCTCCAAATTTAAAATCGAGTAGTAAACTTTTTACCAAATCTAGCTGGAAAACAATATCCAAAGCTATAAACGACTGCCAAAACCAAGGTATACCATATAATCTCGAATTAGAAATTATAAGACAGGGCGGAACACCCGGTTGGCTTTGTATTATGGGCGAAGCTGTAAAGGACGAAAATAATACCATTATAGCCTTAAAAGGAGCTGTACAAGATATTACCCAGCAAAAACTGTACGAAGAAGAACTTATAAAAGCTAAAAAAGAAGCCGAAATAGCAAACCTGCATAAAAACTACTTTTTGGCCAATATGAGTCATGAAATTAGAACGCCAATGAATAGCGTTTTAGGGTTCTCGGAATTACTTAAAAACGATAGTTTAACAAAAAAAGAACGCCTTAAATATCTTGAGATTATAGATGGAAATTCCAAACAACTTTTAAACCTAATTGATGATATAATTGATGTTGCTAAAATGGAATCCAATGAGATTAAGTTGGTGAATAAAGAGTGCCACGTTCCAAATCTTATCGATAATTTAGAAATCACCTATAATCAACTAAACACCGATGAATATAAAAAAGATATTACTTTTAAAACGGTTATTCCAGATACCTATAAAGATTTAGTAATTATTACAGATAGCCATAGGTTGCAACAAGTGCTTCTAAATTTATTAAATAATGCCTTAAAGTTTTCTGATAAGGGCGAAATATCTTTTGGTTTTGAAGTCGAGCAGGATAACATAAAATTCTTTGTTAAAGACCAAGGTATAGGAATTAAAAAAGAAAAACAGATTGAAATATTTGAACGCTTTAAACAAATTAATTACCAAAACAATGCTAAATATGGAGGCACGGGCTTAGGTCTTGCCATTTGCAAAGGTATTGTTACGCTATTAGGAGGCTACATAAATGTTAGTTCTAAGTTTAATGCTGGCACCACGTTCGAATTTACCATACCATTAAAACTAACAAAACTTAAAAAATCTAAGACCAAAGAGCAGCCAACAAAAAGCACGTCGTTTTTACAAGATAAAACTATTTTAATAGCCGAAGACGACGCCTTAATCCAATTGCTTTTTAAAGTAGTCTTAAAAAACACAGGTGCCAATTTACTATTTGCAAAAACAGGTATCCAAGCCGTAAACACCTACCAAACTACTCCAGAGATTGATGTTGTTTTACTGGATATTAGAATGCCAGAAATGAATGGTATAGATGCTTTAAGCGCCATTCTAGAAATAAACCCAAAGGCTAAGGTAATTATGCAAACGGCTTATACCATGCCAGAAGAAAAAGAAAAATGCTTTAATAAAGGCTGTGTCGATTTTCTGTCTAAACCCGTTATTAAAGACGAATTATTTAAAGTTTTAAATAAATGGATTACAAAATAAATGGCTTATAAAAAAAATAAAGACCAACTTTTGCAAGTTGGCCTTCGAACATAATGATGTAATTAGCTATTAATTAAGTGCTCATGTTCTAATCTAAAGTTGGGATTCGTAATACTTGTCCCGGATAAATTTTGTCTGGGTTTGTAAGCATTGGTTTATTCGCTTCAAAAATAACTGGGTATTTCATAGCGTTACCATAATATGTTTTTGCAATTTCCCTTAAGGTATCTCCACTAGCTACCGTATGAAATTTTGCTATAGGTTCTTCGTGTTCAACAGTCATTTGGTCGTCAACAGTAGCAATACCGTTAGAGTTTCTTCAAGCTTTTTTTGCGGCAGCTTCCTCTAATTTTAATTGTTTTACAGCAGCTTCCATAGCGACTTCTTTAGCCTCTTCTTCTTCTGTTTTTCCAATTCCAAATACGTTGGCTCCTGCGTTTTTAATAAATGAAAATAATCCCATTGTCTATTTTGTTTTTAAGGTTAACATTATTAAGACGCAATAACTATTAATAAGTGACATTATAAACTAACAAAATAAAAATAAACCGCTTAAAGCTGAGTACTTTAAGCAGTTTCTAAACTAAATAACCAACCAAAAATTTTAATTCAGCAATCCATTCATAATGATTTAATTACCGATTATCGGATTTTTTTTGCTCCCCTAAATTAAACCTGAATATTAGACCTCTCTTTAAGAATCTCTCTCCCTGGTTGATTTATTTAATAGCGCATTCACTTGTTTTTAACAATAAGTAAATGATTTAACAATTGCTATTAATTAAAACCAACCAACATGAAAAAACACAGCACAGTTTTATGTTTGATACTAATCTCCTTTTTTAGTACAAACCAACAAACCCAAGCACAAAGCGCAAACCCAATTATGGGCGAAGTAGCCATTTTTGCAGGTAATTTTGCACCAAGAGGCTGGGCATTTTGCCAAGGGCAATTATTACCAATTGCACAAAACACAGCACTCTTTTCCATATTAGGTACAACATATGGAGGCGATGGCAGAACCACATTTGGACTACCCGATTTAAGAGGTAGAGCCGCAATGCATCCTGGCAGAGGACCAGGTCTTACATCAAGAAGCCTAGGCGAAAGAGTTGGAACAGAAACTGTAACAATTACGCCAAATCAAATGCCAAACCATACACATAGTGTCAACGTAACAGCACAACTTAATGTAAGTAATGATATGGGGACTAGCGATTCTAGTGATGGCCAACACCTAGCAAATCATCTTGGTGGTTATAATGAAGACCCTACACCTAACGCCAAATTGGGAGGTGTAACATCATCTACAACAGTAACCCCCACAGGCGGAGGTCAAGCACATAATAATATGCAACCTTCTTTATCTATTAATTATATAATCGCATTAACAGGTACTTATCCTTCAAGGAGCTAAAAAATAAATATTATGAAAAAACAAATTATACTTTCATGTATTATAGTCCTAACCTTTTTAGGCACAAATACAATTCAAGCACAGACCCCTTATACAGGTCAAATTAAAATGTTTGCAGGTAATTTTGCACCTCGAGGTTGGGCATTTTGCGACGGACAACTCTTAGCCATTAGTCAAAATGACGCATTATTTTCTTTATTAGGAACCACTTATGGCGGCGATGGCAGAACCACATTTGGCCTACCAGATTTGAGAGGACGCGTGCCCGTTAGCCAAGGTCAAGGGCCAGGACTTTCCGACCTTAGACTGGGAATTAGATTTGGTGTAGAGCAGGTTACATTAACACAAAATGAAATGCCCGCTCATAACCACGCAACCAATACAACAGCACAAATTGCTGTAAGTACCGTTACGGGAACAGAATTAAACGCAGATGCTAACGTTTTGGCTAATCATACCAATGCTTATAACTCAGGATCTACAGCGGGAGCGAATTTAGCCGGAGCAAATACAACTACTACCTTAGGTACTGTTGGAGGCAATCTATCACATAACAACATACAACCTAGTTTAGGTGTACATTACATAATTGCACTATATGGCATTTACCCTTCTAGAAATTAAAAAACAAGATGATGAAAAAACAAATAACAATTATATGCATAATACTAGTGTCGTTTTTAGGCACTAATAAAACACAAGCTCAAGACGGTAATGAATATTTAGGTGGTATTACCGTGTTTGCAGGGAATTTTGCTCCCAGAGGTTGGATGCTTTGCCACGGACAGATATTACCCATAAACCAATATCAAGCATTGTTTTCTCTATTAGGGACCACTTATGGTGGCGATGGTAGAACCACTTTCGCATTACCAGATTTAAGAGGACGCGTAGCTATTGGGCAAGGACAAGGTCCAGGATTAACTTCTCGACCACTAGGCCAAAAAATAGGTGCTGAAACAGAAACTTTAAACGTTTTACAATTACCTAATCATACACACTCGGTAACCTCGTCTTCATCTGAGATTGCAGTAAGTACTTCAGCCGGCGAAGAAGGTGTAGGGAACGGTCAATATATAAGTAGTCAGTTAAATGCCTTTAACACTACGCCTACCGAACAAAAAATGTTGGCTGGCTTTAGCGTTAATAATGCCGTAAATAATAGTGGTGGAAACCAAGCGCATACCAATACCCAACCAAGCTTGGCAATTAATTATATTATCTGTGTACAGGGACTTTTTCCTTCTAGAAATTAAAAAATCGATTTAAATTATGAAAAAAAATACGTTATTTATTATTGCTCTATTAGTAGCGACATTATGCTTTTCGCAAAAAGTAACCCTTGTAGGAATGAATCATACATCTACCGATGGTTTCTCATTTACTGCATCCGAAAACATTCCCGCAGGTGAAATTATATATTTTACCGACAACGCATATAATTCTGGAAGCAATGCTTTTACCTTCAATGGTTTCCCTTCGGGAGAAGCCGTTGTGAAATACACCGTAGGATCTGGTGGACTAGGCATGGGTGTTGTTGTATTTGTTGATGAAGTTAGTTCTAATACCCTTTCAACAACTTGTTCATCCGGTAATTGTGGTTCGGCCATAGTTTCAACAGCAACAGGGAATGGTAATTTTAGCATTTCAACAAATGGTGATGGGCTATACGCCTATTCAGATAACGATGAAAATGCTGTTAATGGTGTTACCGAAGTTTACTCGGTACTGTATACAGGTTCAGGCGTACCACCTACTCAAAATGGAGGAACTATACCTGCCCCAGAAAATCCAACATCAGACTTTCCAAACGCGATAGTTATTGATGGTTTTCCTGACGATGGAGACAATTTTTCAGGATTAGATAGAGTTGAATACAAATTTGACCCTGCCAGTTTAAGAGATGGTGCTGCACGCGCAGATATTGAAGACGTATCTAATTGGATACATAGCATGCCAAATCAACCACTTTCTGTAGTGGCTTTTACAAATGTTAATTTAGCCGCTAACACACCACCTACAGTAGCAGAAAATAATGTTACTGTATCCATTGAAGAAAACCAAACCTTTGTTTATGATGTAGATGCAACCGACTTAGAGGACGACGCAGCAGGTGTTGCTTTAACGTATTCAATATCAAGTACAGACGGTATTGACCGTAACTTTTTTGAAATAGTTTCTAACACAGGCGTAGTTTCGTTTAAAGTTGCTCCAGATTTTGAAAACCCTCAAGATTTTGGCGGAAATAATGGTTATAATATTAGAGTTTTAATTACAGATTCAGAAGGAGAACAGGCGTTTCAAAATATAACAGCTCATGTAACGGATGTTGTAGAGATAGTAGATACCGATGGAGATGGTGTTGCAGACTATGAAGATAACTGCCCAGACACAGCCAATCCTGACCAAGCTGATTTTGATAATGATGGCTATGGTGATATTTGTGATTTAGATGATGACAACGATGGTATATTAGATACCGAAGAATGCGAAGAAACATCAAATTTGGAAATTGTCAATGTTTTGCCTGGTAAAACCAATTCTTATACCATAAATAGTACTACTTTTTTAAATTTCAACTCAAAATTAAACAACAGCGCTAATTTTGGCCCTGGAGGTACTGTAATTCAAGTTCCTGTGACTATTGGTTCGCAAACAGATATTGTTAACGCAGCCTATCTGGAAGGAGGTACATTATTGTTTGATGGTTTTACTTCAGATCCTCTTTATTCAGCGGGTGAGCTTGCCGGTATAGAACAATTTGTTCGTGATGGCGGTGTATTAATGTCAACAAATGATTTTGATAGTTATGATCCTGTTTCTTCCCATTTTGGTCTTATTGCAGGACCAAATCTCAATGTGTCTACAAGCTGGCAAATTCAAAATATAGATCATCCCCTTATAAACGGTAACAACGGTCTTGGTGTCGACCTTCGAAATAAGATAGTAATTGCTGCAGGAACTTATTCTGGATTTGTATCTGGCGTACTGGCAACAGATATTGTAATTGCTCGAGATGTGAGTACTAATTTACCAACCATAATTCTTAGAGAATTAGGTAATGGAACTATTATTTTTACTGGTGATGAAGGCATTTTTAGAAATGTTTCACCAGGACCAACTTTTGACCCTGCTGATAATGAAGATGCCTTAGCTGCAGCCATTATAGGTTTCTCTGTTGGCTCTGCCGCAGGCAATTGTGATGCCGATTTTGATGAAATAGATAACCAATTTGACTTGGATTCTGATAACGATGGATGTCCAGATGCTCTTGAAGGGAATGGTGGTTTTGATATAAGTCAAACAATTGATGGTATGCTAATAGGAGATGTTGATTCAAATGGAGTTCCTGTTATAGCTGGAGCTGCTGGTCAAGAAATTGGTGTAAGTCAAATTTTTGACGCATCTTGTGCTTGCTATATCAATAGTTTTGCTTGGGAAGGTAATACCAATTCAGATTGGACTATTGCTGATAACTGGGAAAATAGTAATGCTCCTAGTTTATCGGTCTCTGGTTCTATAACCATCCCAACAGGACTAACAAACTATCCTGTTTTAACTTCGGGACAAGATTTATATATAAGTGACTGTTCTAATATAACTATTGAAAATGGTGCCTCTTTAATTGTAAATCCTAATACAACGGTTAGTAATGATGGTATTGTTACTAATAATGGAACACTAACGTTTGAATCTGATGCCACTGGGTCGGCATATATTGGTGCCGGTTCTGGTACTTTTGTTGGTGATGCTACTATTGAACGTTATATTCCTGCAAAAAGAGCCTATCGCCAATTAGCGTCTCCAGTTAATACGAGTTCACCAATCTCAGAAAACTGGCAATTAGGGACTCATATAACAGGACCGGCAGGCAATACTGATGGTTTTGATGCCACAAATACAGGTAATCCTTCTATGTTCCTTTTTGATAATGAAGCATATAGTTATATGGCTATGCCTAATACAAACGCTACAAATTTAATTTCTGGCAACATGTACCATACCTTAATAAGAGGTGACAGAACTATCGATTTAACACTAAATGAGCCAACACCAACGGTAACTACATTACGTGCAACAGGAGAACTTACTGCTGAAAACCAAAGCGCTACCACTATAACTGTAAATGTGTCTGAACAACGCTTTATTGCTTTTGGCAATCCGTACCAAGCTCCTATTAATATGCAAACCGTATTAACAACTAACGCAACCAATATAAACCCAACCTTTTACTGGGTTTGGGATCCTACTTTAGGAACTAGAGGTGCTTATGTTGCAGTAGTTGCTTCTTTAGGTATTGCATCATCACCTAGTTCAAATGTAAACCAATATCTGCAAGCGGGGCAAGCTGCATGGGTTAATACTACTGAGAGTGGAATTGGAAATTCATCAATAAGTTTTACTCAAGATAGTAAAGCTACTGCTGAAACTGAAACTCTAGTTTTTAAAACTTCGGGTAAAACAGAAACTGCAGGACAATTATACTTGTCTCTATTTGAAAGCAGCGCATTAGCTGCAAATAATACAGCTACTGATGGTTTACTAATTATTTTTGACACAGCAGGCAACAACGCAATTGATGACTTCGATGCGCCTAAATTAATTAACTCGGATGAGAATTTTGCAACTAACAATGATGGCCAACTGCTAAGTATAGAAAGTAGATCTGTGCCTTCTAATAATGAAGAAATTCAATTAGAAATAAACACTTATAGAAATACCGATTATACCATTGTAGCACATGCAAACTCTTTACAAAACGGTGCAACCTATTTATTTGATGCTTATACGGGAATTTCTACTGAAATACCTCAAACGGGATCGGTTAATTATGCATACACTGTAAATTCTGGTGATGACGCTTCAATGGCCCCAGATCGATTTAAATTAAAATTTGCTTCAAGTACCTTATCAACTTCAACTTTTGATATTCAGGGGATTCAATTATATCCTAACCCAACAAACATTGGTAAATTTTACTTAAATATCCCTTTAGGTATGGACGATTTAGAAGTTACCTTATACAACGCCTTAGGCGCTAAATTATTTAGCAAATCTGGATTTAACGGTGGCACTAAAGCTAGCATTGATACCAGTTCTATTTTAAGCCAAGGCATGTATTTTGTAAAATTGAGTTCGAAAGGTAGCACTATAACTAAAAAATTAAATATTAATTAATACATTGTAAACCATGAAAAAAACAAGAAACACCTTTTTAAAGACGTTGAGTTCTTTTATTGTTATTTTTACATTAGTTTGTACAACTAATGTAAACGCTCAACAAGGTCCTCCTCCAGGATTAGATAATACTATTGATAACGATAATTCTGGCGTACCTTTAGATGGCGGGTTAGCAATACTCGTTATAGGAGCTGCAGCGTTAGGGATTAAAAGATATAGAGACATTAAATAATAGTGAATCTAAAGACACTATTAGATAATTATTTTCCATTTACAGTAAGGCTTATTTTTATTAAAGCCTTACTGTTTTATGTTTTATGTAAATTTCTTTTTTCATTGGATTTAAGAGCCGTTAATTACCACTTATCCGAAAATATTGGAACCTATTCTACAAAAGTTTTAAATACTTTTACAAAGTCTTCAAATTTTAGCGTAAAAAGAGAATACGCAAAAAAATATTACACTGAATTACCTCAAATATATTTTAATGATATTAAGGTAGTTTATATAGCCGACGGATGTAACGGTCTGTTTGTACTTATGCTATATATGGGATTGATTTTTTGTTTTCCTTCTAAATTTTGGCGTAAAATTTTATATTTAATTTCTGGACTTTTAATAATACATATACTTAATATTTTTAGATGTGCAGGTTTGGCTTATATTAATTTACATCATCAGACCTATTTTGATCTTGCACACCGTTACTTACTTAAATGGGCTATTTATTCTGTTATCGTTATTATTTGGATGTTTTACATTCGAAACATTCAATTTAATTTAATTTCAAAACATTGAATAAACAAACTAATATTGCCTAAAAAGTTTAAATCAATAGACTAAATTTATCAAAATAGATTAATCTAAAAAACGAAGTATTATTGCCACATATACTTAAAAACAAATACCTTTAAGTTAAAATAGATCTTCCAAATGAAAATTATAATTTTTCAAGATTCGACTGGACTGGAAAAATTACAGAAGTAAAATTTAAATCCATCTTGGTATCAACTATTGAAAGTATAACGCATAAAGATGAATACCTTTATGGAAAAAGGGTTATACAATGAGTTTGGTATTGAAAATGCCCTAGGATTTGAGGAAACAGAAATAGGCGATTGGTTTCATAAAATCGGTGTAGGCCTATTAAAAAAGGATAGTAACACCTATTCATTCAACAACGAATACGAAATTTAAGCCAGCTAAATTTAAAGTTCTAAAAAGACTTTACAGCTTGCATACCTCTTATAATTCGGAATCTAAAAATGGCTATTCTTATGTTTTAGAAAAAGAAATTCATGATTCCACAGAGTTTTTTAATACCTATGTAAATTAAAAAACGTTTAAAATTATGACTAAAAGCTAAGGCAATCAAAATTTTACTACATACAACTTTATATAAAAAATAAAGACCAACTTTTGCAAGTTGGCCTTCGAACATAATAATGTAATTAGCTATTAATTAAGTGCTCATGTTCTAATCTAAAGTTGGGATTCGTAATACTTGTCCCGGATATATTTTGTCTGGGTCTGTAAGCATTGGTTTATTCGCTTCAAAAATAACTGGGTATTTCATAGCGTTACCATAATATGTTTTTGCAATTTTTCCTAAGGTATCTCCACTAGCTACCGTATGAAATTTTGCTATAGGTTCTTCATGTTCAACAGTCATTTGGTCGTCTACAGTAGCAATACCGTTAGAGTTTCCAACTACTAATACAACTTTTTCTCTTGTTGCTTGATTGTAAGCTAATCCAGAAATTGTGGCTGTATCGCCGTCAATAAAAACTTTTAAACCTTCAACTTGTAATTGTAAATCTACTATTGTTTCTTCAAGCTTTCTTGCGGCAGCTTCTTCTAATTTTAGTTGCTTTACAGCAGCTTCCATAGCGACTTCTTTAGCCTCTTCCTCTTCTGTTTTTCCAATTCCAAATACTTTGGCTCCTGCGTTTTTAATAAATGAAAATAATCCCATTATCTATTTTGTTTTTAAGGTTAACATTATTAAGACGCAATAACTATTAATAAGTCACATTATAAACTAACAAAATAAAAAGAAACCGCTTAAAGCAGAGTGCTTTAAGCGGTTTCTAAACTAAATAACCAACCAAAATTTTTAATTAACGTATCCTAATAAGAATGCTTATTCTATCTTTATTTTTTTAAACCCTTGTGTTTTCTCTAGGGTTTGCTACTTTATCTTTTCTATGCTTACGCATTTTATCTTCTTTAACTTCGTTTTGTTTTTTACTATCAGATTTTAAATACTGTATATATCCTCGTCCTTCAAATTCATAAACCGTTTCAGAAGCAGGATGAAACAACTCAATCTTGCTGTCATTTATAACGCTCAACTCAAAATATTCATTGCCTAAGTAATAATAATCTAATGTTAAAGTTTTTAAAGTTTCATTGCCACTTACATCTCCTACACCGTAAACACCTGTGTAATCCCAGTACAAGTTATTTGTGTTATTAATGTTAGTGTCTTGCGAGCTTCTAAATTCAGAATCATTTCCTCCGGCTAAAAACTGTAAATAATTTTCATTATCAAACTCGTTTATAGCACCATATTCACTAGTATATGTTTTTTCCCAAGCATCGTATTCTTGTAAAAAATAATGGATATTATCATAAAACACAAAATCATAATCGAAATTATTACGTTGATAACCATCTAAAAAATACGAGGTATCATTGTTTGGATTGTATAACTCAATAGTATTATAATCTACTTCGTAAACATCAAAAGTTGAAAAACCATCAATATCATGTTGCACATCTAAAATCATGTTATAAGCATCGTAATTAGCAACATCAATTCCATATCCATTACCATTGCTACCTAAACCGGCAATATTATTATTAGCGTATAATACGCCATTAATAAACGATACTGTAAACGCTTTTTGTAAAAACGGCGATTCGCCATAACCAACAGTGCTATTAATATCTACATACCACAACTCGTAAGAGTTTAATAACTGGTTTGCTGTTAATGGTGGCACCTCATTAAAATCATCGACTATAACCTCTGTATAACAAGATGTAAAAAGAGTTGCTATTAAAGCAAAACTAGAAAGTAATTTTATCGTTTTCATAATATAACATTTTAGGGTTTCTGTTTAAGTAGTTTCAAAACGCGTGCCAAACATTTTAAACCCCACTTTTCAAACCACTATCAAAAGCCTTTAATCATTATAAAAATGCTTTAATTACGGCGCTTTACCTTCATTTCCAGATTCTTTTACAACAGCCCTTTAAAATGAAAAATATTTATGTATTTTTGATTTAGAAAATGATATAAGACCTATGGATAAACCTTTAAAATATGCGGTTTTTGGAGCAGGAAGTTGGGCAACAGCAATTGTAAAAATGCTTAGCGAAAACTTAAATGAAATTGGTTGGTACATGCGCAGCGTATACACTAAAGAGCATTTATTAAGAGAACAACACAATCCTAATTATTTAAGTTCGGTAGAGTTTCATTTAGAGCAATTAAAACTTAGCAACGATATTAATGAAATTGCCGAATATGCAGATGTTTTAATTTTCGTAATCCCATCGGCCTTTATCCATAGCGAATTAGAAAAACTAACTGTCGATATTTCTAACAAAACCATAGTATCTGCCGTAAAAGGCATAATGCCCGAAACAGGACTGTTGGTAGGCGAGCATTTTCATAAAACCTATAAAATACCTTACGATAATATTGCGGTAATTGCAGGTCCTTGTCATGCCGAAGAAGTAGCTTTAGAGCGTTTATCCTACCTAACCATTTCATGTTCTAATACTGCAAAAGCCGAGGCTATTGCCAACAACCTATCTAGCGATTATATCAAAACAAAAACCAGCGACGATATAATTGGTATTGAATACGCCGTAATGCTTAAAAACATTTATGCCATTGCAGCCGGAATAGCACACGGTTTGGGCTATGGCGATAACTTCCAGAGTGTATTAATGAGCAATGCCATACGCGAAATGAAACGCTTTATTAAAAAGCGCCATAAAATGAAACGTAACATTAATAATTCGGCTTACTTAGGCGATTTATTAGTAACCGGTTATTCGGTATTTTCGCGAAACCGTATGTTTGGAAATATGATTGGTAAAGGCTACACCGTAAAATCTGCACAAATGGAAATGAGCATGGTTGCCGAAGGATATTACGCTACAAAAAGCGCCCATACGCTTAACGAAAAAAACGTTAAAAAAACTCAAATTCCTATTATAAACGCTGTTTACGAGATTTTATACGACAATAAAAACCCAAAAAAAGTATTTAAAAAACTTACGGATAAACTGGATTAAACAATTCCTGCGAAAGCAAGTACCTCATATTATCAATTCTATAACAGTTATTTGGGCGTTACCCGAAAAGGGTCGGGCTCTACGCTATATCTTTTTTTGCCTTTTATGGAAGCAAAAAAAGGATGCCGCTGCAATCCCTAACGCAATTTATTTGCCAAAACATAGCTTAAACTTATCGCTATAGCTTATTTGTTAAGAGATTCCTACCTCAGCAGGAATATGCTATTTCACCAAAACTCCTGTAACATCCATTAAAGGTACAGGTTGTAAAGTCTTAAGATTAATAGTGTTTTTTCTAAACAAATAGGTTTTATCAAACATTTGGTTACCCTCAAAAAAAGACACTTTAAACTGGTTATTTAAAGCAAATAACTCCTCTTGTATAAGCTCTATTTTAGCATAACTCTTTTTAGGAAGCACATCAATTTTTTTTCTAAATTTCGATGTTGTTTTAGTTTCAGAATAGCCATCGGTAACAATAATAACCATTTCTAAATCAACATCTTTATTGTTAATTATATAAGCGTTCCAGTCTTGAGTTTTATAAATATCGTTATACTCGTTTACAACAGCAACATAAACGTCTTTTACAACAGGAATTTCAATATCTTTTTTCATGGTGCAAAAATAGTAAACTATTCAAAATAAGAATTAGAATAATTAGGTGTAATTATTCCTTTTAAATTATAAACTACCAAATGATTAAAAAGTTCCTCTTTTGGGTATAAATCGAATAAGTTATTCTTCTTAAAAACCAGTTTATCAATACGTAAAAAATAAATACTAACTATTAGTTTTAAGTTAACTTCCGCTTTAATATCTCCAGATTCTTGTGCTTGTTTAAGCAATTTATAAACTATCGTGTTAGATAACTCTTCAACAAAATCTTCAAATAAAGCATTTGCTTTAGGGTAATACTTTTCTAGACCAAAAAGAAAAGAGGGCTTAAAGTATTTTAAATACTCAAACCCTCTCTGGTAAATTATTATAACACACAAAACAGGATCTTTACCATTGCTATTAACAATCCCATTTATATCTTCTTTATACTCGTTTAATAAACTTTCAATACTCGCCGAAACTAGTGCTTCTTTGTTTTTATAAAAAGTATAAATTGTCTTTTTTGATATGCCAAGTGTATTTGCTATCTCGTCTAAAGTTACATGCTTGCTCCCGCATTGCGTAAACTTTTTAATAGAACATTTTAGCAAAGTTGCCTTAGTAATCATAGTTATTTATTTTATCTCCATCCGCCACCAAGTGCTTCATATAAATCTACAACAGATACTAATTGTTGTAATTTACTACCTATAACATTAAGCTCTGCACTTAAAGCACTTTGTCTTGCTGTTAATAAATCTAAGTAATTGGCATAACCGTTTTTAAGTAATTCCTCAGAGTTTGCTTCGGCTTTACGTAAAGCTTCAACTTCATTTTTTCTAAATTCAAATTTCCTAGTTTCGGCGTTATAGCTATATAAAGCATTAGATACTTCGCTACCTGCAACCAATAATGTTTTCTTAAAGTTTAAAAGTGCACTTTCCTGATTTGCTAAAGCCACTTCTTTTTGAGTTTTAAGCTTACGCTGATTAAAAAGCGGTTGCGTTAACCCACCAACAACTGTAGCAAAAAGTGAATTGGTATTAAATAAATTATCCAACTCTAAACTTTGTAAACCTCCTGAAGCGGTAAGCGTTAAACTCGGATAAAAACTACTATTAGCAACATTGGTTAACTCAAAATTCTGAATTAATGCAAACTCTGCAGCCATAACATCTGGTCTATTACTCAATAAAGTAGAAGGTACACCAACAGTAATATCCGTATCTATTTTTTGAACATTTAAGCTGCTTCTTTCAAAATTTTGAGGTGCTTTACCTAACAAAATACTTAATGTGTTTTCAGCTTTAAAAATGGCAACCTCTAAATCTACTTGCAGTGCTCTAGCGCTATTATATTGTGCTATATTTTGATCTACAGCCACTTGTGTTACTTGGCCAGCATCTTTTAAGGCTTTAATGGTTTCGACCCCAATTTCTCTGGTTTCAATGGTTTGCTTCGTTATTTCTAACTGAGCATCTAAAGCCAACAAATTATAATAGGTGTTTGCAATGCTAGAAACTAACTGCGTTTTCACTAATTGATGTCCTGCAACACTTTGTAAATAAGCGGCTTGAGTTGCGCGCTTATTACTTCTAATTTTTCCCCAAATATCGGCTTCCCACGCTAAACTGGCTGTCACATCATAAGTATCTAAACCGCCACTAAAAATGGATCCAAATTGGCTATTAGCCGAATATTCTTGATGTGTATAATTAGGACCAACACTTAAGGTTGGAAAGTACCCTGCTTTACCTTGTTTAGCATAAGCCTCGGCCGAAATAATTTGCTGTATCGCCCTACGCACATCCATATTATTTTGCAAACCTTCTGCTATGTATTGCTGAAGGTATTGGTCTGTAAACAACGTTTTCCAAGACACATTTGCAATAGATAAACTATCTGTTGGTAAATTATCTGTGCGGTAAAGTGCTTCTGTTTCAGTTTCTAAGTTTGGTCGTTCATAATCTTTAGCCACAAAACAACTTTGTAACGTAACTGCAACTACTAATACTAAAGCACCTTTACTAAAATTTCTATGTTTTATAATTGATTTCATTGTTCTAATCTTCAATAGTTTGTATTACTGGTTTCCCTGAAATTTTTTCTTGTAACCACTGGAATAGTATAAATAAGATAGGAATTACAAAAACTCCTAAAAGAGTACCTATAAGCATTCCACCAGCAGCACCAGAACCAATAGAGTTGTTTCCTTCAGATCCAACACCTTTTGCTAATGCTAATGGCATTAACCCTAAAATAAAAGCAAATGAGGTCATTAAAATTGGACGTAAACGTGATTTTGCGCCGTGAATTGCTGCATCTACAATGGACTCGCCATTTTTCCGTCTTGCCAATGCAAACTCTACAATAAGTATGGCGTTTTTAGCTAGCAATCCGATAAGCATGATCAAAGCAATTTGGAAATAAATATTGTTTTCTAAACCTAAGAACTTCGTACTTATATAGGCTCCAAATACACCAAATGGCAATGAAAATACTACTGCAAATGGCAATAAGTAACTTTCATATTGTGCACTTAATAAGAAATACACAAACAATATACTTAGTATAAATATGAACGTTGTTTGGTTTCCTGCATTTACCTCCTCACGTGTTAAACCAGAATAGGCAACGGTATAGTTACTTGGTAATTTTGCTACCTCTTCTTCAATCACTTTAATAGCATCACCGGTACTAAAACCTTCGTTTGTTGCACCTGTAATTGTAGTTGAATTAAACAAGTTAAAACGCGTTACCGATTGTGGTCCATACACACGCTTTAAAGTTACAAACTGCGTAATTGGTGTCATTTCGCCAGAATCTGTTCGAACATACATAGTATTTAAAGCATTTTCGTCTGCTCTATCTTCTGGTAAGGCCTGAATATATACTCTAAACTGTTTTCCAAATCTAGAGAAATCAGAAGCATAAATTCCACCAATATAGCCTTGCAACGTAGAGAATATACTAGTAACCGACACCCCTTTTTCTTTTGCTAAAGGCACATTAACTTCCATCTCATATTGCGGATAGTTCGTATTAAATGAAGAGGTTGCATATTTAATTTCTGGATGACTCATTAAAGCCATAGAGAACTCTTTATTTGCTTTGTCTAAATCTGTAAACTCGCCTCCAAACTTATCCAATAAGTTAATTTCGAAACCAGACGAGTTACCAAAACCACGAATACTAGGTGGCGAGAAGAAAATAATATTAGCCTCTGGAATGGTAGCTGCTATACCAAATAATTTTCCGGTAATTGCTTGTGCTGAAAGTGCAGGACTTGTACGGTCTGACCAATCTTCTAATTTAATAATACCAAAACCAAAGTTACTACCAGCTCCACTAATTAAACTTCTACCTTTAATAAAGTTTACTGCTGAAATACCCTCTATTCCTTCGGCTTTAGCATAAAGTTGTCTTGCTACTGCATCTGTTCTATCCAGTGAAGCTCCAGGAGGTAATTCGATATTTGCGAAAATAATTCCTCTATCTTCATTAGGTACAAATCCTGTTGGTGTTGTTGTTGCAGCCCAATATATACCTACAACAGCAATGATTAATAATAAAACAGAAACAAATTTTCTTCTGTATAAAAACTGAAGCGATTTACCATATCTATCTACTGTAGCGTTAAAGCCACGATTAAATAATGTGTAAAAACGTTTTAGCGGACTTTTTCCTTTTAACTCTTCATCATCCTTATGCCCTTTTAATAATAAAGCACATAATGCAGGACTCAAGGTTAATGCGTTTACTGCCGAAATTAAAATAGCAATAATTAACGTTACACCAAACTGCTCATAAAATACTCCAGTTGGACCCGTTACAAAAGTTACCGGAATAAATACCGCTGCCATTACTAAAGTAATAGAAATAATTGCACCAGAAATCTCGTTCATGGCTGTAAGTGTGGCTTTTTTAGGATCCTTTTCGCCTTCATCTAATTTAGCATGCACTGCCTCTACAACTACAATGGCATCATCTACCACAATACCAATGGCGAGCACTAACGCAAATAGAGTTAATAGGTTTATAGAATACCCAAAAATATTCAAGAAAAAGAACGTACCAATAATAGAAACAGGCACTGCAATTGCTGGAATTAAGGTAGAACGGAAATCTTGTAAAAAGATAAATACCACTAAGAATACTAATAAAAAGGCTTCTAATAAAGTGCTAATTACTTTTTCGATAGATGCGTTTAAGAACAAACTCGTATCGTAAGGTACAAATACATCTAATCCTTCTGGAAGATCTGCTTTTACTTGCTCTAGAGTTACTTTTATGTTTTCAATAATTTCTTGTGCATTAGAACCTTTGGTTTGAAAGATTCCCATAAATACTGCCGGATGCCCTTTACTCATGGCGTTAGACGCATAAGATTGTGCATCTAACTCGATTGTTGCCACATCTTTTAAACGCAAAAACTCTCCGTTTCCTAGAGCTTTAATTACAATATCGCTGTATTGTGCTTCATCTTTAAAACGACCGCTATAGGTTAAAGTATACGAAAAAGATTCTCCGTTATTCTGACCTAAAGATCCCGCAGCAGCTTCTAAGTTTTGTTCTGCTAAAACTGCCGAAATATCTGAAGGAATTAAATTATAGGATGCTAATTTTTCTGGGTTTAACCAAATACGCATTGCATAATCTTGTTGTGAAAACACACTAACATCGCCAACACCACTAATACGTTGCATGGCTGGAATAACGTTAATTTTTAAGTAATTCTGAATAAATGTAGCATCGTAATTTTCGCTTTCAGAATACATAGAAATAAACATCAACGCACTCGTTTCTTGCTTTTGTGTAGTTATCCCTGTTTGTATTACCTCTTGTGGTAATAACGGTGTTGCTCTAGATACACGATTTTGCACGTTTACAGCTGCTATATCTGCATCAATTTCTTGATCGAAGTACACTGTAATTTCTGCTGTACCTGTGTTTGACGCGGTAGAAGTTATGTATGTCATACCTTCTACACCATTAATTTGTTCTTCGATAGGTATAATAACACTCTCTAAAACAGTTTCGGCGTTTGCTCCTGTATAATTTGCAGTTACCTTAATGGTAGGTGGCGCAATATCTGGATATTCTTCTATTGGTAAGCTAGTTATACTAATAACACCTAGCATAACTATGATAATAGAGATTACTGTTGAAAGCACTGGTCTTTCAATAAATGTTTTTAACATGATAAATTATGTTTGGTGGTTATTTAATTTCTAAATAAAGTTGCAACGGGTTTAATAGCGTCTTCAAAAGAGGTGTTTTGCGGTGAGATTACCATGCCGTTTCTTAGTTTACCTACTCCTGAAACTACAATTTTATCGTTAGCCTTTACCCCAGATTCTACAACATATAAGTTATCTACGGTTCCCTTTACTTTTAAGATAGATGTGGCTACTTTATTGTCTGCAACTAACTTGTAAATCATAATATTTCCTTGTTGTTCGAAGGTTGCAGATTGTGGTACAACTACAGCATCTTTATACTCGGTAGGAATTCTAATTTTACCGCTGTTTCCATTGGTTAAAATTTCGTTAGGATTATTAAAAGCGGCTCTAATTTGAATGGTTCCTGTACTTTGGTTTATTTGGCCTGTACTAGTTTGAATGCGTCCTTTTTCAGAATACATTTTTCCATTTGCAAGAACTAAACTTAAGTCTGGCGAATTTTTAATACGTTCTGCTTTATTTTGACCTTCAGAGCGTTGTAAATGATCAATATATTGCGCTTCGTTAAAACTAAAAAAGGCATATACTTGGTCTATTTCGCTAACCGTAGTTAAAGGCGTTGCATCGTTTGGACTAATTAAAGCCCCTTCTCTAAAATTTATAGCGCCAACATAACCATCAATTGGACTTTTTATAGTGGCATAACCAATATTAGCAGAAACACCACTTAAGTTAGCTTTTGCTTGTGCTAAATTTGCCTTAGCGGTTTCCAATTGCACTGGGCTAATAATGTTTTTTTCTACTAAAGGGATTAATTTATCTACCTCAACTTGTGCCACATTAACACGCGCTTTTGCAGCTCCTGCATCTTGACTTAAAGACTGAGTTTCTAACTTAAATAAAGCTTGTCCTTTACGTACTTTTTGACCTTCGTCTACAAATACTTTCTCGATATAACCAGATGTTTTTGCTCTTACATCACTATTTACAATCCCTTCTATTGTAGCTGGATAATCTTGATAACCTGTTACGGTTTTAGTTTCTAATTGCGACACAGGAAAAGGTGCAGGCGGAGGTGCCGCTGCTCCTTGTTTTTGGTCTGAATTGCCACAACTTACAATAACTAAGAAAAAACTTAGTGTTAGTATGGTATATAGTTTATTCTTTTTCATTTTGGTAAAACTTTAAATATGGAACTTGTTGCTTATTAATTTTTCTCTTAATTCTTTAACTGATGCTGTTGCTTCGTCTACAAACTTAACATAGTCATTGTGAAAACTTAAATCGAATTTCTCGTCGCTATTTTCAATTTTTATTTCGTTTTGGGTTTCTTTATACGCTTTGATTTCTAAATGAATAGCGCGTTCTTCATCCCAATGACTTATCATCCTATCCACATGCTGAATAATGGTATTTTTATTAATGATAAAGTACTTTTTACGATCGCCAGTTTTTGTGAAATATTCAATTTTATTTAAATCTTGTAAATGATTTACATGCGTTGAAATGGTACTTTTACTAGCACAAAGTACACTTACCAAGTCTTCAAAAGTGGCACCTCTTTTACCCGTTAATATAATGTAGGCCAAAATACGTGCAGCAACAGGAGCTAGGTTTTCCCTTCCTTCTAAATGAACACCTAGTTTTTCAACAAGACTCATTTTTTTTTGGCAGATATCTTTTTTCATGTTTACTATTTTAATACCGTTGTATTGAATATATTATTCATGGACGGTAAAATTCTACACAAAGATATAACAGGTTCGGAATAAACCGAACTAAGCGAAGTTAAAATGTTGTTAAATAAAAAAGCCAACTGTTAACAGTTGGCTTTACTATATATTTTTAAAAACGTTTTGCTTTATAAAGCTGATTTAAATTGCTCTAAGAAACGCACATCGTTCTCGCTTAATAAACGAATATCACTTATTTGATGCAGTAACATGGCTATACGATCTATACCAACACCAAAGGCAAACCCAGAATATTCCTCAGGGTCTATACCACAGTTTTTTAATACGTTTGGATCTACCATACCACATCCTCCAATTTCTAACCAGCCCGTACCTTTAGTAATTTTATAATCGGTTTCTGTTTCTAATCCCCAATACACATCTACCTCTGCACTTGGCTCGGTAAATGGAAAGTAAGACGGACGTAAACGAATTTTAGCTTTACCAAAAAGCTCGGTTGTAAAGTGTTGTAAGGTTTGTTTTAAATCTGCAAAACTTACATCTTTATCTATATACAAGCCTTCTAATTGGTGGAAAAAACAATGTGAACGTGCTGATATGGCCTCGTTTCTATATACTCTACCTGGAGATATTGTACGAATAGGCGGTTGATTATTTTCCATATAACGTACTTGTACCGAACTGGTGTGTGTACGTAATAAGATATCTGGATTGGTTTGAATAAAAAACGTATCCTGCATATCGCGTGCTGGATGGTATTCTGGCAAGTTTAATGCCGTAAAGTTATGCCAATCGTCTTCTATTTCTGGACCTTCGCTTACATTAAAACCAATACGCGAAAAAATATCGATTATTTGATTTTTTACAATAGAAATAGGATGTCTTGCTCCTATTTGAATAGGCTCGCCTGGGCGGGATAAATCGCCATAAACACCTTTTACTTCTTCTTTACTTTCTAGCTCTTCTTTAAGGGCATTAACCTTAGCTTCGGCAGTGTTTTTAAGCTTGTTTATGGTTTGACCAAATTCCTTTTTTTGATCGTTTGCTACATTTTTAAACTCAGCAAAAAAGTCGTTTAATAACCCTTTTTTACCTAAATATTTAATACGAAATGCTTCTACTTCCTCTTTAGATTGGGCTTTAAAAGCTTCGGCTTCTGCTATGAGTTCTTTTATCTTATCTATCATGACCTTTTACAAAATGATGGCAAATTTACTATTTTTTACGTGAATTGCGTTAGGGATTGAACGGTTTGTTTGAGCTTCTCGTAGAGAGCGAGTAGTGAAAGCCCGACCCTTGTGGTAACGCCCGCATCATTTTAATGGATATATTCTGTTTCTATAAAGTAGCTTACAACAGCTTCCTTCATTAACACACTTTGCTCGCCGGCTTTTAAATTTGGTAGTTCTGCTAGCGTTTTATAATGTGGCCAACCATCGTTATCGACAAAATCGAGTTCGTAATATCCATAAGGTACCAACAACTTGCAAATAGCAATATGCATGAGGTCTAGTTTTTGGTCTTTTTTAAACTCACGATCTAATTGCCCAAGTTCTTGCACGCCTATTAAATAAATAATAGCATCAAGATCTAGCGTGTCGCCATCGGCAAATTGATTGGATAGTTTTTTTACTACCAATTCCCAGCGTTCTTTTAATTGTTCGTCTCTAGCCATTAAACTTATTGTAATTAAGATGAGATCCCAATATTTAATCGGGATTAGTGCAACTAAAACATATTTGCTTAGCAATACATGCTTGAAAATATTAGTTTCACTAATTTTAAAGCTGCAAAGTTAATAAACCTAAGTGTTAGTATTATTTTATATTTGCTTTAAATTACTTTAAATATGGGTGTTATTGATATTGTTTTAGGTGCATTAATTTTAT
The DNA here is from genome assembly GCF_046736315.1 of Algibacter sp. AS12. Lineage (NCBI taxonomy): Bacteria > Pseudomonadati > Bacteroidota > Flavobacteriia > Flavobacteriales > Flavobacteriaceae > Algibacter > Algibacter sp. AS12. Next base: position 1,752,488 of record NZ_CP151841.1, on the reverse strand, counting down.
TTGGTCTTGTTCGTGGTTTTATGAAGGGACTTTTTGTTGAAGTAGCCTCTTTAATTGCATTAGTTGCCGGTGTTTATGGCGCAATACACTTTAGCAACTTTGCTGCCGAATTTTTACAAACTAAAACAGCATGGGAAGAAAAAACCATTAATATTGTGGCCTTTGCCATAACTTTTATAATTATTGTTTTAGCTATTGGACTAGCTGGAAAAGCACTTACTAAACTAGCCGATTTTGCCGCATTAGGCATAATAAACAAATTGGCTGGCGGGATTTTTGGAGCCTTAAAAATAGCTTTAATTTTAAGTGTTATTTTGAACGTTTTTGATAAAATGAATAGCACCATAACGTTTGTGGATGAAGAAAACATTGATAGCACCATACTTTACAAGCCGGTAAAAGGCTTGGTGCCGATGATTTTCCCAAATATTTTAACGCCGAAAGAAGACCTAGAGAAAGATGATACTTTAGAGCAGGAGGCATAAAAAAAGCCACCTTTTAAAGTAGCTTTTTTTATTATTAAATGTATTGAATTAATCTAGATGGTAGATTTCCATAATATCATGTAAATACTTTTCGAAATCTATTTTTAAATCGATTAGTTTTCCTGTATGAATATCGAAAACCCAACCGTGTACTTGTAAATCTCTATCTCTGTATGCTTTTTGCACTGCTGCGGTTTTAATTAGATTAACGCATTGTTCTTTTACATTAAGCTCTACGAGTCTTTCATATTTTTTTTCTTCATCGGTAATAGAACTTAATTCTACTTTATGAATTCTATATACATCGCGAATATTACGTAACCAGCCATTTAGTACGCCTAAATCTGCCGATTGCATCGCGGCTTTTACACCACCACAGCCGTAATGACCACAAACTACCACATGATTTACTTTTAAATGAGACACCGCATATTCGACCACACTCATGGCGTTTAAGTCTATTCCGGATACCATATTTGCAATATTTCTATGTACAAAGGCTTCACCTGGACCTAAACCCATTAAATCCTCGGCAGTTACACGACTATCACTACAACCAATGTATAATAACTCTGGAGTTTGACCTTTGCCAAGATCTTCAAAATAGCTTTCGGAGGTTTCCAATTGCTTTTTAATCCAAGCTTCGTTGTTTTTAAAAACTTTATTTAGATCCATATTTAAACTTCGTCTTTAACGTTTTGCTTTATCCAAGTCATACAATCTTTAAAATTACTGAAGATATGCTCTTTTGGAACCATATCAGGAATAATATCGATACGCTCCATCATATACTTTGGTTGTTTTAATAAACCAACAAACAAGACTTGTACTTTATTTTTATTTAACTCCTGAAGCATATCTTCCATAGCATATAGTCCAGATTGGTCCATATACTGCATACGCCCTAACCTTAAAACAACGGTTTTTGCTGTGTTTGGAATTTGTTGTGTTAGCGCTTGAAAATCGCTTGTAGAACCAAAAAACAATGGCCCTTTTAGGTGTTTAACAAATACTTCTTCTTTTAAATTTGCAGGAAATCCTATTTCATCATCCCAAGCTTCCTCTTTAAGGGCTTTAACGTCTGAACGTTCTGCGGTTAAATCTCCAATCTTTTTCATGAACATTAAAGATGCTATAACTAATCCTATTCCTACTGCATAAACTAAATTCCAGAATGTTGATAGTAATAAAACTACAAGCATTATTAATACTTCCGAACTCATTTTAAAAGGCCCTATTTTCATATCCTTAGGTAAAGCAGGAATGGCTTTTAAGCCTTTATAATCCATAACCCCAATGCCTACAGTAATTAATATACCTGCCAATACAGCTGCTGGAATTTGAGATGCTATTGGTCCTAATCCTAAAAGGATTATTAATAACATAACACCCGCTATCATTCCCGATAACTTTGTTTTTCCGCCAGAGGTAATATTAACAACAGTTCTAATAGTTGCACCTGCTCCTGGAAGACCTCCAAACACTGCTGCAATACTATTACCAATACCTTGACCAACTAATTCTTTATTTGGTTTGTGTTTGGTTTTCGTCATATTATCTGCAACCACACTAGTAAGTAAGGAATCAATAGCACCTAAAAGCGCTAAGGTTAAAGCCGTAAAGATATATGGTGTAACACTAGCTAAATTAAAATTTGTAAAAATCTCTAAATTAGGAATAGGTAATCCGCTAGGGATTTCTTCAATAGGCCTGTAATTTAAACCGAAACCAACGGCAATTCCCGACATGACTATTAAAGCCACCAAGGTACTTGGTACCGCTTTTGTGATGCGCTTAAAACCATAAATTATAAATATGGTTCCTAGGGCTAAAATTAACTCTAGCCAGTTAATGTTTTGAAGCGCTTTAGGTATTGCTTTTACAGCTCCTAATGCTCCCGAAGCTTCTTTTGCTGCTAAGGTTTGAGATTCTTTTAAAATGGCTTCTTGCGAAATTTCATTGGCACGATTAATGGTTTCTTTAAAATTCTCAAGAACCAAAATACCTTCGCCCGCTTCTTCTTTTAAAATATTTTCTAAAATAACCTCTTCGGCTTGTGGCTTAAAGGTATTAACAAACTCAATATCTTCCTTTGGATAGTAACCCAACGAAGGTAAAATTTGAGTTAATAGGATAATTACACCAATAGCTGTCATGAATCCAGAAACTACTGGATACGGAATATACCTAATGTATTTTCCTAAGCCTAAAACTCCTAAACCAACTTGCATTAAACCAGCAATTAAAAATACTGTTAGAATAACTGGTAGGGCTTTATTAACATCGCCATCATTTGTTGCAATAATACCTGCAATAACTACCATACTTACAGCAGTCATTGGTGCAGTAGGCCCAGAAATTTGAGTACTTGTCCCTCCAAAAAGTGCAGCAAAGAAACTTATAAAAATGGCTCCGTATAGTCCTGCAGTGGGACCTAAGCCAGATGAAACTCCAAAAGCTAATGCCAATGGCAATGCTACAATACCCGCGGTTATTCCGCCAAAGGCATCTCCTTTTATGTTAGAAAAAATATTTTTCATGTCTAGTTTGTTGTTTAGATAACTAAGTTAACTCTTCTTTATTCAAAAAAAAAATCAATACTTAAAGCATTGATTTTTTTAAAATTACCCTTTTAAAAATTAACAAAGGTTATAATATTAAATTGATCTCTACCCAAAGTTTCAAAGAACTGGTTCATATAACCAGCTTCAATCCGTATGTTTTTATTGAGATGATAGCCTAGACCTCCATAAACCCTGTTTCTGTCGAAAACAGATGACTTTGTGTTTAAAAATATCTCGTTATAAGCAGAAAAATATAACTTAGTAAGGTTTTCTGCCTGAACCGTTAACGGAATGCTTAAACCTAAAAAATACCTGAATCTCATTTTAAAATCATCCTCCACAAAACGCTGCTCGAAACGATAGCGGTGATTTAATTTTACTCTTCCTACACTTTGTTTGGATGTAAATTGCTGAAAAATTCTATGCTCATTAACAGAAATTTTTTCATCAGTATCATTAATATAATTTTCTGATAAAATATATCCGTAGCCTAGCAAAATATTATTTTTACTTTCGTTAAAGGTATATCCTAAACCTGTTCGTAAAAGCAATTGTTCTAAATCGCCAACAGCATTATAGTTTCTGTATTGTATTTCGTTATGGATATTCCATTTAGAATCTAGCTTTTTGTTACCAATATAAATTAGCCAATTTCCAAAATCGCTTTCTTGTGCAACAACAAAATTTGGTAGCACAAACAATACTGCAAATGCTACCAAAACTATATTTTTTTTTAAGCTCCTAAATATCATAAAAGGCTTTTAGTAAAAGTTTACTGCTCCTGTATTAATATCATACATAGCACCAACAATTGTTATCTCTCCATTCTTTTCCATTTCTGATAATACAGAGCTTTCAGCATGTATTCTATCAATTGTTAACTCTACGTTCTTTTTAGAAACGCTATCAACAAAATCTAAATTTTTAGAATTTCTTAAACTAGCATCAGCAGGCTCTGAAACAGCAGTTACCGCAGGCTTAATTTTACTTAACATAGCAGTTAAATTTCCTAGTTTAGCATCATCGCAAGCGCCTTTAACAGCACCACAACTTGTATGACCTAATACTACAATTACTTTTGTTCCTGCAAGTTTACATGCAAATTCCATGCTTCCTAAAATATCTTCGTTTACAAAGTTTCCTGCAATACGAACACTAAAAACATCGCCTAAACCTTGATCGAAAACCAATTCGGCAGAAACTCTAGAATCAATGCAACTTAAAATAGTTGCGAAAGGAAATTGCCCATCGCTAGTATCGTTAACTTGCTCTAAAAGGTTTCTATTTGCTTTTAAATTATTTTGAAATCTTTGGTTCCCTTCTTTTAAGAATTGAATTGCTTTTGCTGGCGTCATTGTAGACTGCGTTTCTCTTGTATGTGCTTTCATAATATATTGTTTTATTAATTTTTAAACGGCTTGTTTTTGAGTATTGCTAGTTATAAACAACGACACGTTTACATTATTGATTATTTGTTTTATTTCAGACTCATTATTGGCCGTGGTTCCTTTTTTAATAGAGCGGTTTATTAATAATAAGTTAACCTTGTTTTTATCTAAATACTGATCTATATTTTTAATAGTATTATCGTTTTTTTCAAACACAAAATCGATAGTATTTTCATTAGGCTTATCTCCTAATTTATATCCTGAATTTACACTATTTACAATATTAAAAGATTTTAAAGGTGCTTTTGTATTTTCAAACAAGTTACCATTAAAATGTTGATTAAAAACTTGAGATTGCCCATTAAGTAAACCAATATGCAAATCGGTTTCTGGAGCTATCCCGTTTTTATTAGAAACTATTAACACTGGTCCGTTGTGTGTTTTTAAAACGAAATCTGTAACATGATCGCCTGCCAATTTTAAAATCTTAGTATTTCGTTTACCCAATACAATAACATCTGGCTTAGTAGCACTAATATAAGCTTCAATTTCAGACTTTATATTACCTAAACCATAATTAGAAGTTATAGCTATGTTATAACTTTCAATAAATGGATTTATAAGCTTCTCAATTTTATTTTTAAATTGATTTAATTCCTGATTTATAGTTCTAATGGCAGACAATTGACTATCGCTAGCCACAACATCGGTTGGTTTTTTTACGTGAAATACGTCAACTTCTGCATCTATCATTTTTGCTAAACCAACAGCACTTTTTATAGTGCTATTGGTATGCTTCTTTAAATCTGAAAGAACCAATATTTTATATTTTTTTGCTTTCATATGTCTTAACTTAAGCTTAAACTTGATTTTGGTCTTTCATTAAAAAATCTAATAAAACTTGAAGGGTTTTCCACAACACCACGTTTAGAAACAAGTTTTATATCAATGTTTCTTTCTTCAGCTTTAAAAAGAAAATCTTCTAAAATTTCAATAATATCATTATCTAAAAATCTAGTTTTAATTAAGTCAATTTCTAAATATGTATCTATTGGTAAACTATCCAACTCTTTAAGTATAGCACCTTTATTAAAGAAAGTTACCTCTTCGGCTAAAGTCATTTTTATTTTATGCTTACCATTACTTTTATCTTCTATATGAAGAAAGTGTGAGTTTTGGTAACTTTTTAAAAGTATTACAACAATACCAACAGCAAGACCTAATCCAATACCCCAAAGTAAATCGATAAACACGATACCTAAAACAGTTACTACAAACGGAACAAATTGTTTCCATCCCATTTTATACATTTTAACAAACAAACCTGGTTTCGCTAATTTATAACCAACTACAAGTAAAATTGCAGCCAGCACAGACAACGGAATCATGTTTAATAATTTAGGAATAACCACAACTGATATTAACAATAAGAAACCGTGTATAATAGTAGACATTTTAGAAGCTCCTCCTGATTGAATATTAGCAGAACTCCTAACAATTACCTGTGTAATTGGTAAACCTCCTACTAAACCAGAAACGATATTACCAGTACCTTGTGCTAATAACTCGCGGTTGGTTGGTGTAACGTTTTTATGCGGATCTAACTTATCGGTAGCCTCAACACTTAATAAAGTCTCTAAACTAGCTACTAAAGCAATTGTAAATGCTACAATCCAAACGTCTGGATTAATTATAGATGCGAAATTTGGAAAACTAAATTGCCCTAGAAAAGAATCGAAATCTTCTGGAATTGGAACACTTACTAGGTGAGATGATGCAATATTTAATGTGTCGCTATCTTGAGTTAGCGAAAAATAAACAACACCCACTACAACAGCTACAAAAGGCCCTTGGATAATTTGGAAGATCTTAGCTTTTTTCGACAATACTTTATCCCAAAACAAAATAATACCTAAACCAATAAGTCCTATAATAAGTGAGCCTAAAATAAGATGATCGGAAATATTTAATAGGGCAGAAAACGTGTTTTCACCGGTGCTTTCTACAAAACTATCGGCACCTTCTGCCTCGGCATCATACCCGAAAAAGTGAGGTATTTGCTTTAAGATTATAATAATCCCAATACCGGTTAACATTCCTTTAATTACAGACGATGGGAAATAATAACCAATAACACCTGCTTTTAAAACACCAAAAATTATTTGAATAATACCCGCTAAAACTACAGCTACTAAAAAATTCTCGTAACTACCTAGGCTAACAATAGCGGTTAACACAATAGCTGCCAAACCTGCAGCAGGACCACTAACACCTAATTTAGAACCACTTAAGCTTCCAACAACAACACCTCCAATAATACCTGCAATTACTCCCGAAAATAATGGCGCTCCACTGGCCAATGCAATACCTAAACATAATGGTAATGCAACAAAAAACACAACTATACTCGCTGGCAAGTCGTTCTTAATACTTTTAAACATACATAATAATTTTCCTTTTGGTTAAATGTTTTAAAACCAAAAGCGATTAAACTTAATTATAAGACCTAAGAAATACAGGTCTGTAAACGAAATTATATTATGTAAAAATCGGGTGGTGGAGAAATTAAATTGAGATGCGGTTTAGGATAATTTTTAAAATAATACCCAAACTTCTGAAGATCTTTAAACTCAACACTACTTAAAAAATCATGGCTTTGAAGAGAAAAAGGAGACAACATATTTTTTGCCTTACCACTTTCTTCTTCTTCAGCTAAAGAATAAAATATTGATGTATCAACAGAATCGTCTAAAACAACAATTACAGTTGGAGCTGCTATGAGACCCAAAAATAAAACCAAGAAGAATATTGCTGTAATTTGTTTTTTCATCAAAAAAAATAAAGTGCAAAGATAACACATATACCTCGTAATAGTGTTAAATTTTCATTAAAACTAAACTTATGGCGCCTTTAACAGCTTTAAATCTTCAGAGTTTACCCATCCTGTTTTACCATCAGAAAGTTCTATTTTATTCCAGCCGTTATAAGCTTCAACAACCTGAACTTTAGTTCCTTCGTGTAGTCTAAAAGACTCTTCACTTCTTGGGTTTGGATCACTTTTTACTTTACTTTCTTGCGCAAAAATAATAGCAGGATTATCTCTTTTTTCTAAATTAAACTTATGAAAAGCAAAAGCCAATGTTATAAAAACAAATATTAATGCCGCTACACTACCAATAAATGCTAAACGCTTATTTAGAGTAGAATACGCAAAATAATAGACTAAAAACAATACTACAAAACAAAATACTAAAACCACTGATGCTTTTGCCCAGGCATCAAACGACATTTTATTGGTTGTTGTATTTAACAATTTTGAAAACCCTGCATCTGGAACCACATCAATAGCATCGATAGTCATATTTCTAGCAAAAGCTATATTATTTTTTATATCTGCATCATTTGGTTTTAATTGTAATGCTTTTTCAAAATAAAATATACTTGGCGCAATATTATTGAGTTTATAATGCGCATTTGCCAAATTAAAGTACACCTCTGCCGAATGCTTTTTGGTGTCTAAAATCATACTATAATTATCTATAGCTTCGGCGTATTTGCCTTGGTTGTATAAATTATTTGCCTTTTCGAATAGTGTCTGGTTTTGTGCAAAAATTCCAAAACTCAACAAAAACGATAGTATGTATAATATCTTTTTCATATTAACGTGCTTGTTTATCGATTAATGAAATAGTTTTTGCTGCCTTATCATAATCTTCTTGCATAGTCACAATATCAATTGGTGTATATCGGGCTAACTCACAACTTTCTAAAATCCCTTCAAAATCTTTAATAACAGTTTCTTCCACACCTTTTCCAGCCAATAAACTCTTAATTTTATCCTTACTAAGTTCGTTAGTTTCAATCTGCAACTTTGCTTTTAAATAATTATGTAATGCTTTTTCTAAGGCAATATAAAATGCTTCTTTTTTACCTAAAGCCTTTTTAGCATTGCTTAAATATTTACGAGCAAGCTTATTGGCTTTTCTAATTTTATTACCAGATACATCGGCATCTCGTGTTGCCTTCTTTTTACGAATTAATATAGCCAACGGAATTGCTAAAAATGGTAAAAGAAGTAGGCTCCAAAACGTGCTAGTCTTAAAAAAGTGTTTTGGCTTTACAGCCGAAAAGTTAGTTTTTGTTTTTATAAATGCAAACTGATCGTTATTTAAAACTACAGCCTGTTTATTACTATTGGCCGCCTGATTAGCATTAGATGCTACAACATTGTTTGATGGACCATTTAAGACATTAATAACAATTTCGTTGGATGTTAGCCTTTTATAACTCTTGGATTTTAAATCGAAATAGGAAAATGAAATACTTGGTATAGGGTATTTACCTTTAAACTGGGGCACCACCGTATAACTATCTGAAATACTACCTTGCATACCCGATAAGTTAGTAGTAACATCCTCTTTATGCTCTGGCTCGTAAACTTCTAACGAGCTCGGTAACGATATTTTAGGAAGCTTAAATAGTTTTAAATTTCCGTTACCAGACACTTTTACGTTTAACAGCAAGGACTCTGTAGCGTCTAATTCTGTTTTAGAAGAAGATACATTAAGTTTAAAATCGCCAACAGCACCTGTAAAATCTGCCGGCTTACCTTCTTCTGGCAAGCCTTTTACATTAATGGTTTGGTTACCAGCCGAAACGGTTCGGTTAACACGAGTCATTAATAAACTACCAAAAATATCGCGCCTGTTTGAAGGCACACGCATAGAAAGATCTAAGGTTAAAGGCTCTATATTTAACTTTCCTGTTTTTTGGGGATATAGAACCGTTTTTCTTAACACTAAATAGCGATAATCTTCGCCCTTATACGTTCCGTTTTGAACTTTTTGACCTTGCGTATTTATATTCTGACTCCAAAAATCGTTATACCTAGGCGAATCGATTTCGTTCCAATTATCAACCGCTATTTTAGGCGACACATAAAGTTTATACACTACCGTAATAGCCTCGTTAAGGTATGGGTTTGTTTTAGATATTTCGGCAACTAAATGTATGTTTTCTGAAGCTAAATAATTAGGATCGTTAGGATCCTTAGGGATATCTACTGCGGCCGTAACCTCTATTTTTAAAGGTGTTGTTTTAAAGGTTTCACCCTCAATAGTTATAGTAGCTTGAGAAATTGTAAAATTTCCGCGTTTTTTAGGCGCTAAAAAATAAGAGTATGTTTTTTTAAATGATCTTTTACCATTTATCCACGAATTACTTACCGATTGGTTTGGGCCACCTACAACGGTAAATCCATTAAAATCTGGCGGATTAAAGTTATCGCCATCTTGATTCATTTCAAAATCAATACGCAAGCGCTCGTTAATCCCTAATTTGGTTTTACTAGGCTTCGCTTCAAACTTTACTTGTGCTGAAGCAAGTGTTGAAACCAATATGAGTAATATGTATAATTGTTTTATAATTTTCATTAGTATTAATTTGAGATGCTTAGGCTATGCCTTTTGCATGACAAAATGATTTTTATTTATTCCTTTTAACACCTACCAAGTCTTTAAAACCTCTCTGAAAAGTTCGAGTTTCGAACTCAAACTTACCAATCTTTATCGGTTTTAATTTTAACTCCTTTTTGTTTTTCGGAATTCATTTTTTCTTGAACTTTTTGTTCTTGATTATTCATAGCTTCTAACAAACTTTTAATTTGCTGAGGCGATAATTGTCCCGGTTGCTGTTGTGGTTTTTTATCTTCTTCCTTCTCCTTGTCTCCTTCATTGCCTTTATCTTCCTTTTCATCCTTTGGCTTACCATCTTCATCTTTCTCGTCTTCACCTTCTTTTTTGTCGTCGTCGCCCTCGTCCTTTTTATCCTCTTTATCTTCGCCCTCTTTATCTTTATTATCCTGGTTTTCCTTTTGGTCTTGGTTCTCTTTATTCTCGTCCTGCTTCTCGTCTTTGTTATCCTTATCTTCCTTATCGTCCTTATTCTGGTCCTCTTGCTGCTGCTGCTGCTGTTCTGCACAAACTTTTGCAACACCTAAATTGTAACGGGTTTCATTATCGGTAGGGTCGTTTCTCAATGCATTTTTATAAGCCTCAACAGCTTCCTTACATTTTTCATTTTGCATTAAAACGTTACCAATGTTATGAAATGCTTTATGCTTCTCTACCTTTGTATCTGCTGTTTTTACAGCTTGTTCCAATCGATATAAGGCTTCATTAAAATTACCACTTTTAAAATAAGATGTGCCTAAATTATAAGCTCCTGTAGCTCCTGTTGGTTGTTCGGAAATTGCTTTACGATAAGCCATTTCTGCCGAAACAAAATCTTCACTATCAATTAGCTCATTGCCTTCATAAACAAAATTATTAGCCTTTTTTGCAGCCAATAGCAAGGCTTCATTTTCTTCTTGCGAAAAAGAAAAAATCGAAGTTAATGTTATTAAGATAAGAATTATATGCTTCATTTTTTATTTCTAAATTATAGAATCTTAGGTGTTTTTGGCGTTAAAAAAATTATAAAAAATAGTACTGCTTCAATTAATAAGATTCACGCTTTCGCGGAGATTAAAAATTTTCATTAAATAAATTCAACTTCTTTAACCAGCCTGTTTTTCTTTCTAATAATAAAACATCTAATAATAAAAAGAAAATTCCGAAACCTAAAAACCATTGAAACTGATCTTTAAAATCCGCAAATTCTTTAGCTTCAAACTCCGTTTTATCCATGGTGTTTAATATCTCACGAATCTTCTCAACCACATCGTTTGTGTTTTTACCATTAATGTAAACACCGTTAGCTTCTGATGCTATATTTTCTAACGTTTCTTCGTTTAGTTTTGTAATTACAGTTTCGCCTTGACTATCCTTTTTATAACTTAAAACAACACCGTTTCTCTTTTCTGGAATTGGTCCTCCTTTTACATCGCCAACACCAATGGTGAAAATTCTAATACCTTCTTCGCTAGCTTCTTCTGCAACCACAGCTGCTTGTTCGCTATGGTCCTCGCCATCGGAAATTATTATAAGTACACGATTGGTTTGCTCCTCGTTATCAAAATAAGTTTTAGCCAATTTAATAGCTTCGTTTATGGCGGTACCTTGCGAAGATAGCATATCGGTATTCATGCTTTGTAAAAACATTTTAGCCGATGCATAATCTGTTGTAATTGGTAGTTGCGGAAACGCTTTTCCAGCATAGGCAATAATACCCACACGGTCACTTGCCAAATTATTTATAATTTGAGTAACTAATTGTTTGGATTTTTCTAATCGGTTTGGAGCAATATCTTCTGCCAACATACTTTTGGAAACATCGACTGCAAACACAATATCGACACCTTCTCGCTTAACCGTTTCTAGTTTTGTACCAATTTTAGGGTTTACCAAAGCAATGGTTAAACATAAAAATGCTAAACTTAACACGATGATTTTTAAAACGGATTTAAAAACAGACCTATTCGGGCTTAATCGCTTAAGTAATGCGGCATCAGCAAACTTTTTCTGTGTTCTATACCTCCAAAATTGAAGCACCAAAAAGAGCAGGATTATTACCGGAATAACTCCTAATGTCCAAAACCATATTTTTTCTTCTAATTGAAACATAAACTGTATAGTCGTTATTTGTTTAATTGTTTAGACAAAACTTCTAAAAACGGTGTAACGTAATAGTAATTCCATAAGCAAAAACAAGCCTGCTAAAATTACTAATGGTCTAAATTTTTCTTCGTAATTATAATATTTAAACTCTTCGATTTCTGTTTTTTCTAGCTTATTTATTTCTTCGTAAATCTCTTCAAGCTTTTTATTATTGGTAGCTCTAAAATATTTACCACCTGTAACCTCAGCGATTTCTTTAAGTAATTCTTCATCAATTTCAACTTGAATTCTACCGTATTGAAAATTACCGTTTGGTAAAATAGCCACTGGCGATAATGCCATTCCATTGGTTCCTAAACCTATGGTGTATGTCTTAATACCATACTCGACAGCCAACTCACTTGCAATTTTTGGATCTATAAACCCAGAGTTGTTTACTCCATCGGTTAATAAAATAATAACTTTACTTGATGCTTTGCTATCCTTTAATCTATTTACCGAAGTAGCTAAACCCATGCCTATGGCAGTTCCGCCTTCAATAATATTATTGTATTTAATGCTTTTAAGCGAACGTAATACAATAGACTTATCGCTAGTAATTGGTGTTTTGGTATAACTCTCGCCAGCGTACTCAACCAAACCTATTCTATCATTTGGTCTACCTTTAATAAACTCGGAAGCTACTTTTTTTAAGGCTTCTAATCTATTTGGCGATAAATCTTTAGCCAGCATACTTGCCGAAACATCAATAGCCATAACGATATCTATACCTCTGGTGGTTTTTGTTTTGGTAGACACATCTACCGATTGTGGTCTAGCTAGTGCCATAATTAAAAGCGCTAATGCTAATAAACGTAATCCAAACAACAAATGCCTAAGTTTTGGCAACCAAGAACTGGTTACTTTAAAACCTTTTAAACTTGATATTTTAAGTTCGGCTGTTTGTTTTTTATTTTTTAAAATGTACCATAGTACAACCAATGGAATTACTAACAGCAACCAGAAAAATTCTTTATTTACAAATTCAATACCTTCTAACATTATTCTTCCGCAGGTTTAAGTTCGACTGAATTTAAAATACGATCTACCATTTGTTCGGCATAAACATCTTGTTCTTTATAAAAAAGCATGACTTGTTGCACCACGCTTTCTGCGGTAAATCCTAAAATAACATATTTACCTTTTTCAAGTTTATCGGTTCCTAAAACAGGCGAATCCATAGTGCCATAAACCTTTAATCCTTCGGCACCATTTGGTGTTACAAACTTTTCGTTTTTAGTAATTATATTTTGTGCTCCAGCGTTTTCAAACACTTTTAAGGTGCCTTCCATAGCCTGCTCCAAATTAATTTTATTCTCGCCTAAATTTTTAATGTTTGTTGTGGCAACTTGTATTTGAAATTTATCAATTAAGCTTCCGTAGCTAAATTGGGTTAATTCTATTTGTTGCGCCATTTCTTCTGGCAATTCTGGCGTGCTTCGTTTTAAAACCTTAGGTGTAGAGATGGTAATTGGAGGAAAACCGTACTCACTGCGCACCCAATCACCCTCTAAAAGCTCCTTACTATCATGACCAATTATGGTATCTTTTACTAAATCGAATCCGTATTTTAAAGACAACCCTGTTAAGGTTGCAAGTAATAAAAACACACTAATACCTACTGTAAGCCAAATCTTTCTACGTTTCTTTTTGCGTTCTTGCTCTTCTCTATATTTTTCGTCTAATAGCTTTTCTTCCTCGGTAGGTTCTGGCAATGCTTCTTTTACATGATCAATTTCTACATCTATGGTATCTCTATCAATTTTAGCCAATTCGATATCTGGAGCAGATTTTGCAAATTTTACTAAATCGGCACGTTTTAAGATGTCTTCTATATTCTTGATATCATCTTTACTTAAATCGACTTGATTGCCTTGTTTTAGTATTTTTAATCTTGTAACTAGCTCGTCGGTGGTACTTTCTAAAGCTTTGTCGTATACTTTTTCGTCAAGATATTTTCTAATAATAAAGGTTAACTCTGAGTAATAATCCTTTAAATTTTGATTTTCTAAATACGTGCTTTCATCCAACTTACGAATTGCCAATTTTGCTCTATCATAAGGTGGTAATAATGCTATTTTTTCATCTTCCGTTAACGGCTTTTTTCGCCAAATAAACCAATATAACAGAAACGCTAATGCACCTATAATTAGCGAGATAAACAATAGATACTTCCACCAATCGCTCCCGCTTTTTTCTACAGCAATAATGGGTTTAATGTCGTATAAACCTTGTGTGGTGTCTACCAAAACATTATTAACCTCAATCCTTAACGAATCAGTAAAAAAGGTTTTATCGCCAATAATTATTTTTTGCCTTGGAATGGTGTAAGACCCAGAATCAAATTGGGTTAATCCGTATTTTTTAATTAGGTTGTATTTATCGCTTTTCTTTAGCGTATCAATTTCATAGGATTCAATCATCTCTAAAGGCGAAAAGGTTTGCCCTTCTGGAAAAACCACTAAAGCGGTAGAATCTGCTTCAACTTGAACGTAATACGTAATTTGCTCACCAATTTTGATTGAAGTAGAATCGATGGTTGATGAAACTTGACCTGATGAAATAAGAGAAAACAGAATAAAGAATATAGAAAAAAAGACCGTAGACGGAAGCCCGATGACGGTGTGTTTTCTATTCATATATCGTAAATCGTTATTCATAAATTGTAAATCTTTTTTATCCTCTTCTTTTAAAATAGCCTAAAAGCTTTTTTACATAACTTTCGTCTACACGACAATCTATAGCGCCTGCACCAGATTTTGTAAAGCTATCCTTGTAATACGTTACTTTTTGGTTGTAGAACTTCCCGTAATTAATTCGTACTTTTTTTGAAGATGTATTTACTAGCATGAGTTCGCCAGTTTCCTCATCTTGCATTTGTACTATACCTAAATTTGGAATTTCTTCTTCTCGTTTATCATAAACCCGAATACCTGTAACATCGTGTTTTCCAGAAACAATTTTCATGGTTTGCTTATAATCGTCTGCAATAAAATCTGAAAGCACAAATACAATGGCTTTCTTTTTCATGACGTTTTGCAAAAACTTTAAAGCCTCGGCAAAATTTGTAAGCTTACTTTCTGGCTTAAACTCTATAAGCTCCCGAATAATACGTAGTACATGCGATCGTCCTTTTTTAGGCGGAATATAAAGCTCTACTTTATCTGAAAATAAAATAAGTCCTATTTTATCGTTATTCTGTGTTGCCGAAAATGCTAAAGTTGCAGCAATTTCGGTAACCACCTCGTTTTTAAATTGCTGGTTTGTACCAAACAGCTCAGACCCCGAAACATCTACCATAAGCATCATGGTAAGTTCGCGTTCTTCTTCAAAAACTTTTACGTAAGGTTCGTTATAACGTGCGGTAACATTCCAGTCTATATTTCTGACATCATCGCCAAATTGATACTGACGCACCTCACTAAAAGTCATACCACGACCTTTGAAGGTGGAATGGTATTCTCCTCCAAAAATATGATCAGACAAACGGCGTGTCTTAATCTCAATTTTTCGTACTTTTTTTAGTAAATCTTTAGTATCCATCTTTCAGTAAACAGTTTTCAGTCGCAGTAATCAGTTATCAATAAACCGTTAAGTTTTTTTAGTATTCAGTTGAGCGAGCAACTGCTCACTGAAACTGAATACTGGAAACTCATTTATGGTACCTCTATTTCGTTTACTATTTTGTTTATAATATCTATTGAAGTAATATTTTCTGCCTCGGCTTCATAAGTAATTCCAATTCTGTGTCTTAACACATCATAAACTACAGCACGAACATCTTCTGGAATTACATAACCACGACGCTTAATAAATGCGTAACATTTTGCCGCTGTAGCTAAGTTTATACTACCACGAGGCGATGCACCAAATGAAATTAACGGTTTTAAATCTGGAAGTCTAAATTTTTCTGGATAACGTGTAGCAAAAATAATATCTAAAATATATTTTTCTATTTTTTCATCCATATAAACCTCTCGAACAGCGTCTTGCGCTCTAAGAATCTGTGCTATAGACACTACTGGGTTTACCTTCTCCCAAGCCCCTTTTAAATTGGCACGCATAATTAATTGCTCTTCGTCAATTTTTGGATAATCAATAACTGTTTTTAGCATAAAACGATCCACCTGTGCTTCCGGTAAAGGATAAGTTCCTTCCTGCTCAACCGGATTCATAGTTGCCATTACTAAAAATGGCTTATCCAGTTTGAAAGTTTCATCGCCAATAGTTACCTGCTTTTCTTGCATGGCTTCTAAAAGTGCCGATTGCACTTTTGCTGGCGCTCTATTTATCTCATCTGCTAATACGAAATTTGCAAATATCGGTCCTTTTTTAATTGAAAAGTCATTAACCTTCATGTTGTAGATTAATGTTCCTGTAACATCTGCAGGTAATAAATCTGGAGTAAACTGTATTCTACTAAAGCTACCATCTACAGCCTGTGCCAAAGTATTAATTGCTAAAGTTTTTGCTAAACCCGGAACACCTTCAAGCAAAATATGCCCTTGCCCCAGTAAACCAATTAACAAACGTTCTACCATGTGTTTTTGACCTACGATGACTTTATTCATTTCTAGCATCAGTAAATCAACAAAAGCACTTTCTTTTTCAATTTTCTCGTTAATTGACTTAATATCAATTGTACTGGTTTCTTCCATCATTTTTTGTTTTATTATAAATCCAAAAATACAGTAGTTATTTTCGGTTTGCAAAGTGTTAAAATTTTTGATGATACCATGTTAAAAAATGGTTAAAAATTTTATGGAAACCCAATGTTTACACCATTTAACAATTAATTATTATAAGTTTATCTTAAATAGTTAAAGCATCCTAACTTATATATATTAAAAAGCTTCTATTTTATAATGGCTTTTAAGTATTTTTAGGGTTTAAATAAATAACGCATTACATGAAAAAAACAGCACTAATTACTGGAGCTACAAGCGGAATTGGAGAAGCCACCGCTTATGAATTTGCAAAGCAAGGCATTAACTTGGTGCTTTGTGGCAGACGCTTACAACGCCTAAAAACCATTCAGAAAGCATTAGCACGATTAACCGATGTTCATATTATAAATTTTGATGTTCGTGATAAGGATGCAACCTTTAAAGCTATTGAAAACCTTCCGAAAGATTTTAAAACTATTGATATTTTAATAAACAACGCGGGTAACGCTCATGGTTTAGACCCTATACAAACAGGAAGTATAGACGATTGGGACGCCATGATGGATATTAATGTTAAAGGTTTGCTATACGTTAGCAAAGCTATAATTCCACAAATGACGGAGCGAAAATCCGGACAAATTATAAATATTGGATCATCGGCTGGTAAAGAAGTATACCCAAAAGGTAATGTGTACTGCGCTAGTAAACACGCTGTTTTAGCTATTACTGAAGGTATGCGTATTGATTTAAACCCGTTTGGGATTAAAGTAGGAGCCATTAATCCTGGCTTGGTAGAAACCGAATTTTCCAAAGTACGCTTTAAAGGCGATGCGGTTGCAGATAATGTTTACACAGGTTTTAAAGCCTTACAAGCAAAAGACATTGCAGAGATTATTTATTTTGCTGTTTCAAGACCACCACATGTTAATATTGCAGATTTATTGGTGTTTCCAACAGCCCAGGCCAATTCTACTACGGTAAAAAAGGAATAGCAGTAAAAAAAACACTTTAATCAAGCGTCTAAACCTTTAAAAGATAAAAAACCTATCTAATTCTATAAACTAACATTAGATATATTATACTTATTATTATAACTTTACCATGCCTTAACCTATAAATTAAAACTAAATATTTGCTCCTTTTCTAACATATAGAGTTTAAACTAAAGTATTCGTTATTAAACACATTTAATTATACTAAACATAGTGCTCAATAAATTCTTAATTATGAAAAATAGTCTAAAACCTTCAAGCTTTTTTGTTTTAATAATTTTATTATTTACATATTCCTGTGGCAGCGACGATGACTCTAGTGCCAGCAATAAAATAATCGTTGAAAACCTAGTTACTAACTTTGATGAAAACCCAACTATAAATGCTAGTATAGGCACAATTCAAGCAACAAGTAATTATACATTAAGCTTTAGCATTAGTTCTCAAACACCTGCTGGAGCATTAAAAATTAATTCTAGTACAGGTGAGTTATCAGTAGCAGATACTGCGGTTTTTGATTTTGAAACTAATCAGATAATAAATGCTGTAATATCGATTAGCGACAAAAACGATTCAGCAACTGCCATAGTAACAATTAACATTAATGATCTTGATGACACAATAATCGTTGAAAACCTAGTTACTAACTTTGATGAAAACCCAATAACAGATGCTGTTATTGCAACTATTCAAGCCACAAGTACTAAAACTTTAAGTTTTACTATAAGCTCTCAAACACCTGATGGAGCATTAAAAATTAACCCAATTACAGGTGAGTTATCGGTAGCAGACCCAATAGCCTTTGATTTTGAAACCAACCCAATAATAAGCGCCTCAATTTCTATTATTGATGCAATTGATACAGCAAGCGCTACCGCAACAATTAACCTTAACAACCTAGATGATATCGCATCTTTTTTAACAACCTCTCAAGCAGATTATTTAGCCGCTGCTGATGGCACATGGATTATTATTGAAGAAGCAGAATATAATGCACTAGCTAATAAATTAAATGCCGTTACTAAAGCAGCAACTTCCGATGATGATTATATAGCTTACCAAACCTCTAACCTAAACGCACCTACATCATTTACTTGCGCTAACAATAATGGCTCAACAATGCCTACTAACAGTTATGTTTTCGCTTTTAAAACGAACAACCATGCCGTTAGCACAATAAACAAAGTAAAATTATCTAGCACAAGTGTTTCAGATGGTTTTACAGATCTAGGCAGTGATTTACCAGCTAACGAAGCTAACACTAATAATTATTTTGTTTTAAAAGGAAGCAATACACCAACAACCGATGTGGGTTATTTAGGACTTTACTCTAACAACAGCCTTAAATACAAAAATGTTGTAGAGCGAAATGTGGCTACAGGACCGGGTGATGTTAACACCTTACCTAACTCAGTTAATCAAGTTGTTTTATATCAAGGCTTAAGCACAACCCAAAAACAATGGTAGCCACGAAAAAGATAAATTTTTAAAAAACTAAAATTACTATAATTAAAGACCATCACTTTCGTGGAAAAGAAAACCCGACCATTTTTAAATGATTAACAAACGCCTACTCATAAAACACTTACTTGCTCATAACGACGAGAATAGCTTTTATGATAAAAAGCGAAAAGTTGATATTAGCCATAAAGAAGGAAAAGCTAAGTTTTTAAAGCATGTCTGTGCCCTTTCTAACAGTAACCCTAAAAACAACTCGTTTATAGTTATTGGTGTTGAAGATGAGGATAACAAAATTATTGGTGTCGATTTTTTTGATGATAGCAAAATACAAAACCTCATTAATGCTTACTTAAGTCATCCGCCGATTGTACAATATGAGAATATTCCGTTTCCACACTTACCAGACGATAAAGTAGTTGGCTTAGTTACTATAAGACCTACCGGAAAAATAACATCACTGAGAAAAAATATTTGGAAATACTATGGTGGCTCGGTATTTTTTAG
Organism: Algibacter sp. AS12; assembly: GCF_046736315.1. Classification (NCBI taxonomy): domain Bacteria; kingdom Pseudomonadati; phylum Bacteroidota; class Flavobacteriia; order Flavobacteriales; family Flavobacteriaceae; genus Algibacter; species Algibacter sp. AS12. The sequence goes on along the minus strand of NZ_CP151841.1, from coordinate 1,732,832 downwards.
AGATGGCAGTATGAGTATGCCTAAGGTATTTGATATTGAAATTAAGGATGTAAATTCTAAAATAGTTGAAGCTATTGAAAACCATGCGCAAAACAATATAGAGCACACTTTAAATAGTGTTTTCCATTTTATGAATAGCCGTAAAGACTATAATGCTCAATACAAAGTATTTAAAGAGTATTTTGTAGTATGTTGGGCAGGACATAAAAAAAAAGTAAAAGAAAATATTTTCCACTCTAGAGTCGATATCGAATTAATAAACGAACAAGTACGTTTGTTTTTTTCTGTTTTAGATCAAGTTTCTATATCTATTAGGGATGATAGTTTTAATATCATTGAATACGTAAATCTAGGACTTCAAAATTCGGATAAATACTACCCCTTAGAAGAGACTATTATTAAGTTTGAAGATAATGCCAGTTATTCTATTGACACCCATTTGCTTTTTGAACCCCCGCAGTTTAATAAAAAAGATTTGCATCATGTTTACAATACAAACAATGCAATATTAGAAAAGTTAAAAAAAGGACAAAAACTAACAACAAGAGAAGATTTAGATTTAAAAAACTTGCCTTCAACTTATCTTATTTGTTACTTAAATTTATTTCATGAAGCTATTGATAAACTCCACGAAGCTAAGCCTTACTTAAAAGCTTATAATAAGGAATATTACAATCTTTATAAAGAAACTTTAAGAATTTTAAGGAAAGTTAAATACAGCTAATCCTTACCGTTATTAAATTTAGTAACAACAGTTAAAAGTTTCTATTCTGCTTTTAATTCAAATAGCTTTCCGTTTTATTAACATTAAAATAACAATTATACGGTTGGTTTTTATATATTTGTCATGCTATTAATCATTTAATTAAACCTTGTGCTCCAAATCGTTAAGATAGGTTCAAGGTTTTTTTTACGCCTAAACTTTCCTTGAAAACCCATAGTTTATTTAGGATGATATTGAATACACCGCACTCAATACGTCTTTATTAGGAGGAAAATTGTTGTGTTTAAATTTCCAATAAATTATTTAATAACTGCCTTTTGCAGATTTGCCCGCGTTAGGGATTGTAGTGGATAGCCCACAGCGATTCCGATGGAAATCGGGAAAGCGAGGACTTGGAACCTTTCGTCTATGCATAAGACAGGCTTCAAGCCAGACTCTTGTGGTACGCCATTAAAAATTGAAATGAGTTTTAAATAAAATCCAACTGACTGAAGGTTTTATTGAGCACTTTTTTATTATCTACTTCTAGCCATTTATCTAACACGGTGGCGTAAATGGTTCTGAAATCTATTTCGAATTTTAAATCGCCGTTATCGTCTAAATTACTTAAACTCGCCATATTATTATATAACCCTTGTTTCTTTAGGTTTTCACCAATTATAAATACATTGTTTGCTGTACCATGATCTGTACCAATACTAGCATTTTGTTTTACACGCCTCCCAAATTCCGAAAAGGTTAAAATTAAGGTGTCTTTAAAGGTGTTATTATCTTTTAAATCTTCCACAAAAGCTTCTACACTATCTGCATAATTACCTAATAATCGTTTTTGGGTATCTAATTGATTTACGTGTGTATCAAAACCTCCTAAAGAAGCATAAAACACTTTGGTGTCTAGGTGCGAATTAATGAATTGTGCTGTAGTTTTCATCTGTTTTCCAAATTTATTATTTGGATATTCTTTTTTACTAGTAACGGTTTTACTGGTTTCGAAGATATACTTTGCAGAAGACTCGGCAGCAATCATGGATTTGTATAAATAGCCCAAATTGTGCTCGCTTAAATGTGCATCGTTTTGATGGTTATGAATGTTTTTAAAATACGGGTCTTTAGACAAATTATATAAAGCTTTCGCATCTTGTGTTGCAATGGCGTTAAATTGTTCGCCTTTCATAGCTAAGGATAAACTTTCGTCCACCTCGATAGCGCTGTGTGGTTGTTTGCCATAATGATCTAAATAGCGGCCCACCCATCCGCTTTGCGAATATTTATCGGAGTCGGTAGCGGTTTGCCAAATATCCATAGACCTAAAATGAGATCGTATTGGGTTTGGATATCCTACATTATTAATGATAGATAAATAGCCCTTATTGTACAATCGTTTTAATGGCCCTAAACTAGAATTTAAACCTACCTCATCATTTAATTTTATGATATCTTTTTTTGCAATTCCTAGTGTAGGACGCTCTTTGTAATACACATCGTTTCTATAAGGAATTACAGTATTTAGCCCATCGTTACCTCCCGATAGCTGTATAATTACTAAGCGCTTATACCCCAATTTACTACTTGCAACTTCCTCGAACGCTCTTACAAAACTAGGAACAAAAAATAGGCTACTAGCTAAAGACGACTGTTTTAAAAATTTTCTTCTGTCCATAATTAACACATTTGGTATTCGGGTAACGACATAAGTTGTACACAATATTCTTTTTTAGAGACTTTTTCTAAGGATTGCAAATACGCTTTTGCACTTTCACTAACCTGACAAGCCAACAAATGCTTTTCAAAATCGCCTATCTTAACATTTTTAAATTGTGTGTTGAAATATTCCCAATTGGCATCGGTTTTAAAACGTTTGCCAAAGTTTTTCTTGAACGCCTCCTTTTTAGCTTCCACATTAGCATCAACTTCTCCTGTTTTTTCTTTAGATATATAGGCATTGTTTAATAATAAAGATGGTAATTTTAAACGTAGAACAATGGTATTGCTATCTATCCAGCTTCTACCACCTTTCCAACCAGCAACATTTGGTGGATTTAATAGAATCTGACCTAGCACTTTTTGAATATATAAAAGTTGTTTAGGGTTTTTAAAATCCATAGGCACTACGGATTCAAGACCTACTATAAATTCTATTGGCGATTTAATTTTTGAACCTATATTTTTTTTATCATAAAACCAGTTAGATGTGAGCATGTATCGCATTACGTTTTCAATATTATAATCTTTGTAAAACACATTGGCCATATCATTTACATGCTTTTCATCAATCAAATCATTTACAAAATAGCGGTATATTTTTCCGCATATATATTTAGCACATTGTTTTTGCTCTAATATAATATCGATAATATCTTCACCCGAAAAATTACCAGTTTTGCCAAAAAAGGTTTTTTCGCCATCATCATGTCTAGCCTTTCTAAATACAAAGTCTCCTTTTAAATTATGACTATAACCTGTGAATGCTTTAGCACTTTCTTTTATATCTTCTTCAGAATAATATCCAACCCCAAGTGTAAACAACTCCATTAATTCTCGAGCAAAGTTCTCGTTTGGCTTTTGCTTTTTATTTTGCTTTGTATTTAAATATTTTGTCATGGATGCTTCCTTAGAAACGGCGTTAACAAAAGCTCTAAAATCACCCAAAGCATGCTTTCTTAGCGTATTATTGAAGTTTTTTATATAAGAAATAGTACTATCCTCACAGACAAAATGGTTTGCCCAAAACAGGGTCATTTTTTCTCTTAATATCTCTGGAGTATTGGTAAGTCTATCTACCCAAGCAATATTAAATTCAATTTGTTTTTTACGACCTAATTGCTGAAGTTTTTTTCGAGTTTCAGAATCTAGTGTAGATTCCTTCTTTATAATACTACTATAAATTGCTGTTAATTCTGAAATATCAATTTCGAGTGGCGTGAATTTTTTTGAAGATTCAAACAGCTCATTAATAATTGCTTTTTCGCTCTTTTTTGACAACTTATTTAAAGTTGCGGGTAAAATGCCAAAACCAATACGTCTGTATAAATGTTGTATATGTTTTGTTTTCATAGAGCGATGGTATTAAGAAATAAAGCCAATTAAATAGTAATGTGATACATATTTAGACTTTAATTTTTTAAAATAGTTTAATCTGAAATATGAAGATACAAAAAAACCGTCTCTTTACAGAAAACGGTTTTTTCAGAGTAATAGTGATACTTATTTTCCGCCATCCAATTCATCTTGCCATTTAAGCAATTCGGCCCATTTACCTTGGTAGGCAAACTTAGCTTGTTTAGGCCATGTACCCGGTTTGTGCATTTTAAACCTATCGCCTCCACTAATTAAAATTTCTTTACATTTTTCAATGGAACATTCTGATAATGCTTTCCATGTTTCTACACCATTATTATGAAATAACTCCTGGATTTTTGGTCCAATACCCTCAACAACGGTTAAATCGTTTTCTTTTATTTTCTTACCAAGCACAGCTTTAGCCGCAGCTGCATCAAAAGGAATTAAAACAGCACTTGAAATAGAAGCCGCGGGAGGAGCAGGAGCAACTAATGATGACGCTAAAGAAGCCTTCGTTGATTTTAAATCGCCCTCTAATGAAACCTTGCTTAATTTACAAGCATCTAGCTGTGTTTGTAATCTTCCTAATTTATTGTTGCACTCATCATGGTTTCCACCACCTAAGAGTCTGCCTAATAAATAACCTAATATAGCGCAAATTGCACCGACTACTAATGGAATTAATATACACCAATTCATAATTTTATATTTTTTTTAATTTTAGTTAATTGTAATTTCTGTTCTTCTGTTTTCTGCTCGTCCTGCTTCGGTGGCATTGTCTACAATAGGCAGGTTAGGTCCTTTAGATGATGTTTCTATATTGCCTTCCAATATTCCATTTTTAACCAAATAACCTTTAGCAAAATCTGCACGCTGTTGGCCTAAAACAATATTGTTTGTGGCATCTCCTGTATTATCGGTATGTCCTACAACCTGTATTTTAACCCCTAATTTATCTACACAATGAGAAATATCTGCAATTTTCTGGCGTTGTTCTGGAGTTAAATTTATTGATGCTTGCCCAGTTTTAAAATGTAACACTAATGGGTTTGCCCTAATGGCATCGCAAGCTGTTTTTAAAGCTTCAATTGCCGAGGTATCTGATGCATCTGCTGTTGCAACACCAAACTCCACTGGCCCAAACAATGTTTTACTTTCATCTGCATTAATACCATCGTTTAATTTGCCATAAGTATCTATTTGTTTAGAAGAGATGCCATGTAAAACCAAGTAATTTTTAACCGAATTTGCTCTTGCTATCCCAAGATTTGGATAGGCAGAATTATTAGTTTCATCACTTTTATAAAAACCTGTAATATCTACCGTTTTTAAATGATTTGTTAAAAGATAGTCTTTAAGCATTACCACGCCGTTTTCAATATTAGTAGAAACGGGTTGTAAAATTGAAAAATTAGACGATTTAAAATTGAAATTCTCACTTAAGTTAAGATTAAAGTCGCCGTTAGCATCTTTTAATACAAATGCATTTTTAGTGGCATCTTTTATTTCTGGGGTTATAACACTTTTAGTTTCGTCCACTTTATTTTTACAAGATTCTTTGCCACAGCATACGCTACAACAGAGAAAGTAATACAAAATAGTACCGAGAATAATAGTGAGTATAATTCCTAAAAGATAGGATGATTTTTTACTCATTAGATTTTTAGTTTTTGGTTAATAAAATATAAGTAACTACAAGATAACACTTTAAGCTCGTAAAATAGGAACCAATAAAACCAAAAAAGTCACATTAATACAAATGTGACTTTTCAATGCGTAAATCGAAGATAAATTATAAATCGAATTTAATTCCTTGGGCCAAAGGTAATTCGTCAGTGTAATTTATTGTGTTTGTTTGACGTCGCATGTAAACCTTCCAAGCATCTGAACCCGATTCGCGTCCGCCACCTGTATCTTTCTCACCTCCAAAAGCACCTCCAATTTCAGCTCCTGAAGTTCCAATATTTACATTTGCAATGCCACAATCTGATCCTTGAACAGACAAGAAACGTTCCGCCTCGCGTAAATTATTCGTCATAATAGCAGAACTAAGCCCTTGCGCAACTTCATTTTGAATGTCTATAGCATTTTCAACCGTTCCAGAATATTTTAACAAGTATAAAACAGGAGCAAAAGTTTCGTGTTGTACAATCATAAAATTTGGTTTAGCTTCTGCAATTGCCGGCTTTACATAGCATCCGCTTTCGTAACCTTTTCCAGAAAGCTCGCCACCTTCAACTACAAGGTTTCCGCCTTCTTCAACTACTTTCTCTAAAGCATTTTGATACATTTTAACAGCATCTTTATCTATTAACGGCCCAACATGATTGTTTTCATCTAGCGGGTTTCCAATGCGCAATTGTTTATACGCATCCACAACAGCAGTTTTTACCTTATCGTAAATCGATTCGTGAATTATTAATCGGCGTGTACTTGTACAACGTTGTCCTGCAGTACCAACGGCACCAAAAACAGCACCTATAACCGTCATTTTTATATCGGCATCTGGCGTAACAATTATAGCGTTATTGCCACCTAACTCTAATAAACTTTTACCTAAACGCGCAGCAACTTCTTGAGCTACCAATTTTCCCATTCTAGTAGAACCTGTTGCAGATATTAATGGAATGCGTGTGTCCTTGCTCATAAATTCCCCAACCTTATAATCGCCATTTATTAAACATGAAATACCTTCTGGCAAGTTATTTTCGGCAAAAACTTCGGCAGCAATATTTTGGCAAGCTACACCACACATAGGTGTTTTTTCAGAGGGTTTCCAAACACAAACATCGCCACAAACCCAAGCTAAAGCCGTATTCCACGCCCAAACAGCTACTGGAAAATTAAAAGCCGAAATAATACCAACCACACCTAGCGGATGGTATTGCTCGTACATACGGTGTCCTGGACGCTCAGAGTGCATGGTTAAACCGTGTAGCTGACGCGATAATCCTACTGCAAAATCGCAGATATCAATCATTTCTTGAACTTCGCCCAAACCTTCTTGATAACTTTTACCCATTTCATAGGACACTAGTTTACCTAAAGCTTCCTTTTTTTCTCGCAATTTATTACCCAATTGGCGCACAATTTCGCCTCGTTGTGGCGCAGGCATTGTTCGCCAAGTTTTAAAGGCCGAAGTAGCAGCTTCCATAACTTTTTCGTAATCTGCCTTTGTAGTTTGTTTTATTTTACCCACCAATAATCCATCAACAGGTGAAAAAGATTCGATAATCTCACCAGAAGAAAAGCTAGTTAATCCTATAGACGAGCCTTCATTTAAACCTGTAACACCAAGTATTTTAAGTGCATTATCGATACCAAAATCTACTTCTTTATTCTTCATTAATTATTGATTTATGGGTTATACTGAATATATTTACGAATATACCAATTAAAAGTCGTTTTTACTGAAATTTACGAATGATAAAATGATTGATTTCAGTTTTAATCAACAATAGAAAAACTACCTTTAATAGAAACTAAATGAGGACTTTTTATATTCAATTTAAAACAGATTTATGGTCTTAAAACCTCTAACAGCCAATCCATTCTGTGAATAGTTATCTTCAACGGAAAAAAAATCATTAACCCCAACTTCTATTAATTATAAAAACATTTTCAAACTTATTAACTGTATTTTTTGGGAGTACTTTAACAACTACTAAAAGTCTAAACTTAAAAAAATGAACGTAATTTTATTAACGAGAAACACCTTACGCTTTCTTTTTTACCTAATTTTGTTCATATAAATCCGTCTATCCATGTCTCTAAAAAAGCTTTTTGCGTTCATTTTTATACTTTCAATTATTGTTTCTTGTAAAAAGAAAGTTGTAGAAACCGATAACCTTTTTAAATTTCGAGACTATATAAGCTACACCACTTCGGGCATAACATCGGTAGCAAATCCTATTCAAATTAATTTAGCTAATGAGGTTGAAGGCTGGGAAATGGGTCAAGAAATTACAGATAACATTATAAGTATACAACCTCATGTAGAAGGCAAATTAACAGCCGGAAATAAACACACGCTCCTTTTTACACCCGACGAAAAATTAGATCCCGATACCGAATACACAGTTACCGTTAAACTTCGCGACATTTATAAAAACATGCCCGACGGTTTTAGCGATTACACATTTCAGTTTAAAACTATTACACCAAGTTTTAATATAGATACCAATCATTTACAATCGTATAGCAAAAATTGGCAGTATTTGGAAGGCGTAATAAAATCTGCCGATATCATTTCTCTTAAAGATGCCAAAACCTTAATTGAAGCGACTCAAAATGGTAAAAACCTATCCATAGTTTTTAATGAAGCCAATACATCTTCAAAGTATTTCGAGTTTAAAATTGATAGTATTAATCGTAAAATAGACGACGATAACATACTTGTTAAATGGAATGGAAAAGCCATAAAAGCATCAAACGAGGGCGAAAACACCATGGCTATTCCAGGTATAAATAATTTTAGCATTGTAAACGTAGACGTCATTCAATCGCCCGAACAATATTTATCTATAAACTTCTCAGATCCGTTAAAAAAACAACAAAATTTTAATGGTTTAGTCACTATTCAAAAGGTAAAAAACCCAAAATACATTGTGGATGGCAATGTATTAAAAGTATATCCAGACACTAAATTAGTTGGCAACATTCAAGTAGATGTATTTCAAGGCATAAAAAACACCGATGGTTTTAAGCTGAAAAAACCTTTTTCTGAAACCATTGCTTTCGAATCTTTAAAACCACAAGTTCGACTAATTAGCAATGGTACTATTTTACCAAATTCCGAACAACTAAAATTCAATTTTGAGGCGGTTAATTTAAGTGCTGTTGATGTTCGTGTTATTAAGATTTTTGAAGACAATATCCTTCAGTTTCTTCAAGACAATAATTTAAGCAGCAATAATACTTACGATATTAAAAAGGTTGGTCGTCGTATTGCAAAACAAACTATAACATTACAAACCGCAGCCGAAAATTCTGGGAAATGGAAAGCCTATAGTATAGATTTATCTCAATATTTTAAAGCAGACGCTGGCGCCATTTACCGTATAGAATTAAGTTTTAATAAGAACTATTCGTTATACGATTGCGAATCTAATGCCGGAATTTCAAATTCTGAAAGCGATGATTATTATGAAGATGATTATGACGAGGGTGATTACACCGAAACAGATAGTGAAGATGAAGAATTACGCGAAGAAGCATATTGGGACAACAAGGCTTACCGCTACAAAAACTATACATACAATTGGCACGAAGAACAAAACCCTTGTCATGATGCCTATTACGGCGAAAATAAAATAGTGTCTCAAAATTTATTGGCTTCAAACTTGGGTGTTATTGCTAAACAAGGCGCTAACAACTCGTATTATTTTGCAGTTTCCAATATACTTAACACCAATCCTGAAGCTGGTGCTAAGGTGGCTATTTATAATTTCCAGCAGCAAGAACTAGCCAGTAGAAATACCGACGAACAAGGTTTAACCTTAATTGATTCCGATAAAAATGCAGCATTCGCCATTGTTTCAAAAGGAAAAAACAAAACCTATGTAAAACTTCATGATGGTAACTCATTATCCTTAAGCAAATTCGATGTGTCTGGAAATCGTTTACAACGCGGACTTAAAGGTTATATTTATGGCGAACGCGGAGTTTGGCGACCAGGAGACACGTTGCACTTAACCTTTATGCTAAATGATAGAGCAAATCCGCTACCAAAAAACCATCCTGTAAAACTCGAAATTACTGACCCCAATGGAAAATTGGTACATAAAAACGTTACCACCAATAATATTGATAATTTTTACAAGTTTACTGTAACAACATCTACCGAAGATAAAACAGGAAATTACAATGCCAAAGTATCTGTTGGAGGTGCTACATTTTACAAACCTTTAAAAATTGAAACTGTAAAACCTAATCGCTTAAAAATTAAAGTCGATTTTGAAAACGAGATACTTTCTAGCAAAACACCACTAGAAGGGCACTTAGATGTAAAATGGCTTCATGGCGCTCCAGGAAAAAATTTAAAAGCCGAGGTAAAAGCTAAATTTAGTATAGCCTATACGGCGTTTAAAAATTATAAAGATTATACATTTAACGACCCTACACGAAACTTTCAAACCGAAGAAATAAATGTTTTTGAAGGCAAAGTAAATAACGAAGGATTGGCCACAATAAATAAAAAACTGAGTGTTGGTAAAAATGCTTCTGGTATGCTTAACGTTCAATTTTTAGTGCGTGCCTTCGAAAATGGTGGCGACTTCTCGATGGATGCCTTTACTAAACAATACGCGCCTTACGAGTCTTTTGTAGGGTTGCGTTCGCCAAAAGGCAATGCGTACGGTTCGTTTTTTACAGACGAAAATCAAACTTTTGATGTCGTTGTAGTCGATAAAAATGGCAAGCCTATAAAACGAAACAATCTAGAAGTTAAAATTTACAAAGTAGAATGGCGTTGGTGGTGGAACTCATCTTACGATAATTTGTCTAGCTACGTGTCTAGCAACTACCACAGGCCATACACCACAACAAAAGTAAATACAGATGCCAATGGCAAAGCCACTTTCAACATTAAGGTTCCCGATAATGATAGAGGCCGCTATTTAATAAGAGTTTCCGATCCTGTAAGTGGGCATGCCACAGGACGAACAGCTTATTTTTATAAAAACTGGTGGCAAAAAGCACCATCTAGCGATAAAGAAGCGGCTAAAATGCTAGTCTTTTCTGCAGATAAAGAAAACTATAATGTTGGCGAAACCGCTAAAATCACCTTTGCATCAGGAAGCGAAGGACGTGCTTTGGTTAGCATAGAAAATGGTACCGAAGTTTTAGATTATAAATGGGTAAAAACAGCTAAAGGAGAAACCGTTGTTGATATTCCAATTAGTAAAGACATGGCACCAAATGTGTTTGTAAACATTTCATTACTACAACCGCATGCTATTACGGCTAACGATTTACCAATTCGTTTGTATGGGGTAATTCCAATTATGGTGGAAGATCCAAACACTAAATTGGAACCTCAATTACAAATGCCCGATAAGTTACGCCCAGAACAAACTTTTGAGATTAAAATATCTGAAAAAAACAAAAATACCATGACCTATACCATTGCTATGGTTGAAGAAGGCTTGCTAGATTTAACACGATTTAAAACCCCAAATGCTTGGGATGAATTTTATAAACGTGAAGCTTTAGGTGTAAAAACTTGGGATATTTTCGATGATGTAATTGGTGCCTATTCTGGCAGTATAGACCAAGTGTTTGCTATTGGTGGCGATGGTAGTGCTGCTGGCGGAAAAAACAAAAAAGCAAACCGTTTTAAACCTGTGGTTACCTATTTAGGTCCTTTTAAATTAGATGCAGGACGAACCAAAACACATCAAATAAAACTACCAAATTATATAGGTTCGGTACGCACCATGGTGGTTGCAGGAAACAACAGCAATGAAGCTTACGGAAGCACAGATAAAGCCGTAGAAGTTAAAAAACCGCTTATGGTTTTAGCAACGCTTCCGCGGAAGTTAAGCCCAGGTGAAAAAGTAACTTTACCAGTTACCGTTTTTGCTATGGAACCTAAAGTGAAAAATGTAAACATTAGCTTAAAACTGAGCGATGGCATTTCGATTGTTGGAGAAACCACTAAAACTTTGAGTTTTGCACAACCCGACGAACAAATGGCTTATTTTGAATTAGATGTTAGTAAAGCTAAAGGCGTTAATACCGTTGAAGTGATTGCTATTGGAAATGGTGAAAAATCGACTTACAAAGTAGAGTTAGATGTTTTAAACACCAACCCAATAACATCCAAAGCTCTAGATAAAACCTTGGCAGCAAACGCTTCTGAAACTTTAGACTTTACAACCTTTGGTGTGGCAGGAACAAATGCTGCAACTATTGAGTTTTCAACCTTACCTCCAATGGATTTTTCACGTAGGTTGCAATACTTAATTCAATATCCACATGGCTGTGTAGAACAAACCACATCGAGTGTATTTCCGCAATTATTTTTAGCCGATATTTTTGATTTGACCTACGATAAAAAGGAACAAATTCAAACCAATGTGGAAAATGGCATTAAGCGTTTAGGGCATTTTCAACGAGCACATGGCGGACTAAGTTATTGGATTGGAGAACAAAGCGCGAATGATTGGGGAACAAGTTACGCTGGTCATTTTATGCTTGAAGCCGAAAAGAAAGGGTATGTATTGCCACTAACCTTTAAAAAGAATTGGTTAAAATATCAAAAGCAAGCGGCTAGAAATTGGCGCCCTAGTTATAGAAGCTATAATTCCGATTTGGCTCAGGCCTACAGACTTTATACATTGGCATTGGCCGGAAGTCCCGAATTAGGAAGCATGAACAGGCTTCTAGAATTCTCCGAAATTTCTAACGAAGCTAAATGGCGATTGGCAGCAGCCTATGCTTTAGCAGGACAGCAAGAAGCTAGCGATAAGATTTCACAGTCGGCAAATATTAATTTCAAACCTCAGCGTTATAATTATTACACCTATGGATCTGTAGATAGAAACCGTGCTATGGCTTTAGAGACTATGGTATTTACCAAAAACGCTAAAATGCGAGAACTAGCCGAAACTATTGCTAAAGATTTATCGAGCAACCGATGGATGAGTACACAAACCTCGGCATATAGTTTATTGGCTATGGCTAAAATGGTTAATGCCAATGGCGGAAAAGCGTTAAACGTAAATTACACCATAAACGGAAAAACGGAAAGCATAGACACCAAAAGTGCCATTGCACAACGTGAAATAAACGTGGTTGATGGCGCTAATAATTTAGCTTTTACAAATGCGAAAGACAATGTGGTTTATGTTCGTGTGTTGAATTCTGGAAAATTACCGCTAGGTCAAGAATTGGTCGAGCAACGTGGTTTAAGCGTATCTGTTAAATACAAAGATTTAAAAGGCAATCCAATTGAAATATCTAAGCTTATGCAAGGTCAAGATTTTATGGCCACCGTTAGCGTAAGTAATTTAAAAAATGCGGCAGTAAATGATGTGGCTTTAACACAAATTTTCCCGTCGGGTTGGGACATTGTAAACACCCGTTTTACGGCCTTTGGAAGCACAGTAACAAGCGCTGCAAGACATACCGATATTAGAGACGACCGCGTAAATTTCTATTTTGATTTACCAGAAAAAGGAAAACACAGTACCAAAACGTTTAATGTAATGTTGAATGCATCGTATTTAGGCACCTATTACTTACCTGGTGTACAAGCCGAAGCCATGTACGATAATGAATTTTTGGTTAGAACTAAAGGAGAATGGGTTACGGTTGAGAAGTAATTTGCATCACAATCAACTCCTTCCCTTAAAAAAGGGAAGGTGGTTTTAATGCCCTATGAAATTAACGCGGAAAGGTACAAAAACCGAACTCGCTTAAAAACAAATTAAACTTAAAACTTAATTCCATAAGCTAGTAAACAGGTGCGTTAGGGATTGAGGCATTTGTTGAAGCTCTTTTTGTGTTGTTGCGTTTATGCAACACAAAAAAGCGACTGCCGAAAGCCCGACCCTTGAGGTAACGTCCAAATAATTGCCTTGTTAGTAGGGCTTTATTTAAATAAATGATATATTTGGTGTAAATTTTACACTTAATATAAAATGTATCTAAAAACACTCTATTTCGGCCTGATTTCTGTATTACTTATTACGTCTTGCAAACAAGCATCGCAAGATCAAGTATTAAACCAAGATATTAAAGTATCGACTAACAAAGGTCTTAAAGATTGGTCTAGTTTACCTATTGGTGGCGCTGTAAACATTAGTAAAGTATTAAAGGATAGCAAGCTTGATTCCATTACCCACACCAACTTTAATAGTATTACGGCTACCAACGACATGAAAATGTATGCGTTAGTAGAACATGATAGTATTCCCGATTTTACTCGGGTTGATAGTTTGGTGGCCTATACACGAAAACATGATATGCGCTTGTTTGGTCATGCTTTAGTTTGGTATTATCATGTGCCGGAATGGATTACTAACATGACCAACAAAAAAGGTGCTGCATGGGCAGACGCCTACCTAAAAAAATATATTACTACTGTTGTAACCCGATATAAAGATGATGTGGTTGCTTGGGATGTTGTAAACGAAGCTTTCGCCGATAAATCTGGTGAATTTAGAGGCGAGTTTTGGTTTAATACTTTTGGTAAAGATTATATTGAAAAAGCGTTTCGTTATGCGCATGATGCCGATCCTGATGCCAAGTTATTTTATAATGATTTTGGGCATGAAAGACATCCGGAAAAATTGAATGGTATAGTAGCCATGGTTAACGATCTTGTAAAACGCGATGTTCCTATACATGGTATTGGGTTGCAAATGCATTTAGAAATGGATACTACAGAAAAGGCCATTGCAAATGCATTAAAATTAGCGGCTTCTACCGGATTACTTGTTCATATTTCTGAATTGGATATTATTTTTAATACCCGCGATGAGAATGCAAAAGACAAACCAAAAATAACCACTTTAACCCATGACATGGAAATGGTACAGGCCGAAAAATTTAAACAAGTTGTTATGCTTTACCGAAAACATGTACCAAAAGCACAACAATTTGGAATTACTTTCTGGGATTTTAATGATCGTGATACATGGATTAAACCTTTCTACGATTTAAAAGAATGGCCAACTATTTTTGACGAAAATTTAGACCCTAAACCCGGATATTATGGGTTCTTAGACGGCTTAACTACAGGTCTTGAAAATGCTACCGAATAATTTATTGTTTTAAGGCTACACCCTCTGTGAATTTCTTTTTAAATTTACCTATAGCTAAATTGAACGGGGCATAATTGAATAGCATGCTTTCCCGTTCAAAAAAAACAACATGAAAGCAAAGGACATATTAAAACAAAAATCGCACAGACCTTTTGCATACCCAAAACGTTCTTGGAAGTTTTACCAAGAATGGAATAAGGCTGTTTTTTTACATTGGGAAGTTACCCCAGAATTAATTAAACCGCTACTTCCTAAACCTCTAGTAGTAGATACTCTTTACGATAAAACATGGGTGAGTTTAGTGGCTTTTAATATGAATAATATTGGTGTTAGGAGCTTACCAAAAATCCCTCATATTTCAGATTTTCAAGAAATAAATATTAGAATTTATGTAGTATATAATGGTAAACCTAGTGTTTACTTTTTAAGTATGGAAGGCAGTAAAAAAACATCTTGTAAGGTTTTAAAAACACTTTCTAAATTTCCTTATAGGCATTCTAAAATGAGTAGAAACGCATCTACTTTTACATCGGAAAATAATATATTTAATGACACGTTTTATATTAAATATGAACGTAATGAAGCGCCTATTAAAAAAGATCAAACCGATTTATGGCTTACTGAACGTTATGCGGTTTTTCAAGATTATAAAAAACATATTATTGAATACGACGTGCACCATGTGGAATGGCCCATGCAAAACATAAATATTAGTAGTTTAAAATTAAACTATGGGCGTTTTAACCATTTAATAAATAACCAACCAGATAGAATGCATTACTCTAGCGGGGTGCAAGTTTTAACTTGGGATAAGAAGAAAATGCCACTAATTAGTAATTAAATACCTTTTGAGCAATGACAAATGACTTTAAACCTTATTATGCGGTAATCTTTACATCAACTCAAAATGAAACTATTGAAGGTTATGCAGACATGGCAGATAAAATGGAACATTTAGCCAAACAGCAACCAGGTTTTCTAGGTATGGAAAGTGCAAGAGATGGTATTGGAATTACTGTTAGTTATTGGGAAACTGTTGAAGCCATTAAAAACTGGAAACAACAAACGGAGCATTTACAGGCACAACAAAAAGGAAGACAAGATTGGTACAGTTGGTATAAGGTAAGAATTTGCAAAGTAGAACGCGAGTATGAGTTTCTAAGAAACCAAGAGTCTTAATAACACCACCTCTTTTTTAGTTTCTTTTAGCAAAACTAAATCCGCTCCTGCTTTTAATGGATGAGCGTTAAATAAAAAATATTAATAAATTAAAACTAAACTCCTGCACAATTCCTTTCCTGCATGAAGGGAAGGTGTCCAAAGGACGGAAGGGTAAATGACAGGCCTAATAAACGCCATAAAGAAACATAAAATTAAATCGGCAATTATTGCTGTACTATGTGTTGCTTATATGTTTTGCTTACCAAAACAACTTTTTAAAGACCCTACGGCTACTGTAATTACAAGTTCCAATAATGAACTTTTAGGTGCACAAATTGCCAAAGATGGACAATGGCGTTTTCCGCATAACGATTCTATTCCCGATAAATTCAAAACTTGTATTCTACAATTTGAAGACGAGTATTTTTATAAACACCCTGGGTTTAATCCTATTTCTATTTTTAAGGCCATACGAGATAATTTAAAATCTGGAGGTATTAAACGTGGCGGAAGCACCCTAACGCAACAGGTTATAAGGCTATCGAGAAAAGGACAACCTAGAACATATTTTGAAAAAGTAAAAGAAATTATTCTAGCCACACGTTTGGAGTTACGAGAGTCTAAAGATGATATTTTAGCGTTTTATACCAGTAATGCCCCTTTCGGAGGAAATGTGGTAGGGCTTGAAGCGGCTTCGTGGCGGTATTTTAATAGACATGCAAACGATTTATCGTGGGCAGAAAGTGCCACCTTAGCGGTTTTACCAAACGCACCTAGTTTAATTTACCCCGGTAAAAACCTAGAGCGCTTATTAAATAAACGAAATCGCCTGCTGAAAAAGCTTTTAGATAACACGATTTTAGATTCACTTACCTATAAACTTTCTATTGCCGAAGGTTTACCTCAAAAACCTTATCCGCTGCCGCAAATAGCACCTCATTTATTACAAAAAGTAACTAAAGAGCATTACGGACAACGCATTCATACTACCATAAACGTAAAACTTCAAGACCGTGTAAACCGTATTGTAAAAACACATTACAATCAACTTAGTCAAAACGAAATTCACAACGCAGCAGTTTTAGTTTTAGATGTAAAAACCAGACAAGTTTTAGCTTATGTTGGTAATACACCAACAGATAAAGCACATCAAAAGGATGTGGATATTATTGATAAACCTAGAAGTACCGGAAGTATTTTAAAACCATTTTTATATGCTGCTATGCTAGATGCTGGCGATTTACTTCCTAATACCTTGGTAGCCGATGTACCCACACAATTTGGAAGCTACAATCCTGAAAACTACGATAAAACCTATGATGGCGCTGTACCTGCAAGTCGCGCTTTATCACGCTCTTTAAATGTGCCGGCCGTTAGAATGTTGCAAGATTTTGGTTTAGATAGATTCTACCATTATTTAAAACAGCTCCATCTTAAGGATATAAAGTATAATGCCAATCATTATGGTTTATCCTTAGTTTTAGGTGGTGCAGAAAGTAATCTTTGGGATTTATGTAAAAGCTATGCTGCTTTATCTTCAACCTTAAACCATTTCTCGGAACATTCTAGCGAGTACTTTTCAAATGAATTTTGCGAACCTACGTTTTTGGCTTCTGAAGTTGTTGATTTTGGAAACAAAACTACGGATAAAACGCTTTTTGATGCCGCCTCTATATATCTTACCTACGAAAGCTTAAAAGAAGTAAACCGACCTGAAAGTGATGAAAGTTGGGAGTTTTTTGATGGCTCGAAGCAAATAGCTTGGAAAACCGGTACCAGTTTCGGCTTTAGAGATGCTTGGGCCATTGGAACCACAAAAGATTATGTGGTTGGTGTTTGGGTTGGAAATGCCGATGGCGAAGGCCGACCAGGATTAGTTGGCGTGCAAACCGCTGCCCCAATTTTATTCGATATTTTTGATGCTTTACCAAATTCCGATTGGTTTTCTAAACCTTTTGATGAAATGCAAAACGTTATTATATGCAAACAAAGCGGCCACAGAGCCTCTCTAAATTGCGATGATACCCAAGAAAAATACATTCAAATTAGCGGACTAAAAACCAAACCGTGTCCGTATCATGTTTTAATTCATTTGGATAAAAATGATACTTTTCAAGTCAACTCTTCGTGCGAGGATTTAAGTAATATTAACCATAAGTCTTGGTTTGTGCTGCCACCATTAATGGCTTACTATTACAAAACTAAAAACCCTTTTTATAAAGCCTTACCAAAATTTAGAAGTGATTGTTTAGGCGAAAATAGCGTGTCTATAGATTTTATTTACCCAAAAGCCAATAATAGTATTTTTTTACCTAAAGATTTTGATGGCCATACCAACGATCTTGTTTTAAAAATTGCCCATTCCAAGCCAGAAACCACAGTGTTTTGGTATGTTGATGAAAGGTTTATTGGAAGCACAAAAGATATTCATGAGTTAGCGGTTAAACCAACATCAGGACAACATATTATTACGGTTGTTGATGCATTTGGAAACGAGGCAAAACGACAATTCGAAATATCTGAATAATTAGCGTCTAATGGTTGTTCTAATCATACAATGATCGCTTTTAAACGTGTTTATTTTTTTTGTAGCTACAACCTCTAAGTCTTTTGAAACCCAAATATGATCTAAAGAAAGTAACGGCATATTCCAAAACCAAGTTTCGCGAAATCCATTTCCTTTTTCATTAAAAGCATGATTAAAATTAGATTTAATGGCACTAAAAAATTTCGACTCAAAAGGCACATTAAAATCACCTAACAACACAGCTCGTTCTTTTTCTTCTATTTGTGCATCAATAAAGTCTAAACCCCAAGCTCGAGGAACATCTAAACTTCCTACGCCATCAACAGCATAAAAACGAATATCTTTCACTTTAAAACTTACAATAACGGTTCTGAATTTGTTCTGATTTACTTCAATATTTTCGATAGGTGTTCTTGAAAAAATGGAAATTTCTTCACCAGAAAAATAAAAATGATACTCAGGGAAATCGAGCTGAAGCCTTTTAATATTCATTCTTCGAGCTTCAACCAAAACAAAAACATCAGGGATATTTTCGTTTTCTATAAAAGCTTCTTTAAAATTATTTTCTCGAGATGCGTTCCATAAAACAACTTCTAAATCGTTTTCTTGAGTGTCTTCCGGAATATTAATTTTAAAACTTCGGCTTAACCAAATTATCAATAACAATCCGGTTAATATGAGATTATACCTTCTATATCTTTTAGATAAAAAAACACTTAAAATTAAAACTGTAAAAATTATAATAGGTAAAGGCAACATGTAATAAAGCAAGGAGCTTTGATGGCTACTTTCTTTAACCACAAAATGAATGGCTAATAAAGCAACAATAATTGCCATATTTAAAACGAGGTAAAGCCCTCTAATAAACTTTAGCATTAGCGTAATTCAAAACCTTTTGCGGCCCACCATGGGTGTACTTCAATAACTAATCTTCCGGCCTTAACCATTGGATCTGAATTTGCTAAACTATCGGCCATTTTTAAAGTTGGTACATTGTAAATGGTTATACCGCGAATATCGCCATCATCACCAAAGGGACCAGAGATATCGGCATAACCTAGCTGGTACATTTTTTTTAAATGTGCTAAATGCTGTTTTTGGAGTTTTGCAGATTCCTCTTCGTTTTGCATACGAATAGCACCTTTTTTTAAAAACGCCATAAAATACTGCTGCATTATGATAGTATCTTGAGTGGCTTCATCTACATAATCGAAAATTTGAAAACCTTTAGCCGTAAGTTCTTCCTTAATTTCCTTTATAGTTTTTGGTACTTCTGGTTCTATTTCAGCAACATCTTTTACAACATTAGTAACCTCATTAATAACCTCCTCTGTTTCCGGTTTTACTGAATTGTCTTTACATGCAAATAGCATGAAACTAAGCGTAAATATTACTAGAATTCTTTTCATCAATTTCATTTTGTTATAAATTATCACAGGACGTATCCCATGTGTTAAAAGGGGTATTACTTAACTGCGAGTTATAATATTTTATTTGGCCAGAAACCTCTTCGCCTAACCAATTTGGTTTTTCAAAAGTTTCATTTTCGTTTTTCAGTTCGACTTCGGCTATAATTAAACCTTCATTATCGCCATAAAACGTATCAACTTCAAAAATATGAGGTCCTACTTTTACCTCGTAACGCGTTTTATCAATAACACCAGGTTCGCACAAATTTAATAATTCTTCAACTTCTTTTAGGGGAATTTCTTTTTCCCATTCAAAACGGGATAACCCATTTTTTGATGATGCCCCTTTTATGGTTAAAAACCCTTGCTCACCTTTAATACGAACTCTTACAGCTCTGTCCTTATTGGAATTTAAATACCCTTGTGTAATCCGTGTAGATTTAAAAGCATCTGTTTTAAAAGCATTTGAAGTCACCAAAAATTTACGTTCAATTTCTATCATTTTTATCCTAATCTTATTTTAATAAACAGGCATTTAATGCCTAAATTTACGGCATGTCTACCAATTTTCCATTAAGAAAAATTATTCATGTTGATATGGATGCATTTTATGCGTCTGTAGAACAATTGGATAATCCAGAACTTAAAGGAAAAGCAATTGCTGTAGGCGGCGGCGGAAAACGCGGAGTTATTAGTGCTGCGAGTTACGAGGCTAGAAAATTTGGAGTTAAAAGTGCGATGTCTGGCTCTTTGGCCATAAAACTATGCCCGCATCTTATTTTTGTAAAAACAAACTTTGAACGGTATACCGAAATATCTAAAAAAATTAGAAAAATTTTTCATGATTATACCGATTTGGTAGAACCGTTATCTTTAGATGAAGCCTATTTAGATGTTACTGTAAACAAAAAAGGAAACCCAAGTGCCTCGAAAATTGCTGAAGAAATTAGAACTAGAATTCTTGAAGAGGTCGGTTTAACAGCTTCTGCTGGTATTTCTATTAATAAATTTATTGCCAAAGTAGCTAGTGATTACAATAAACCAAACGGACAAAAAACGGTAAATCCAGAGGAAGTTCTTGAGTTTTTAGAACAATTGGATATTCGAAAATTTTATGGCGTAGGCAAGGTAACGGCCGAAAAAATGTACCAAAAAGGCATTTTTACAGGTTTAGATTTAAAAAATAAATCATTAGAATATCTGGATAAAAACTTCGGAAAATCGGGAAGGTATTATTATCACATTGTTAGAGGTATTCAAAATAGCGAGGTAAAACCAGATAGAATTAGAAAAAGTTTGGCGGCCGAACGTACGTTTAGCGAAAATTTATCGTCGGAAATATTTATGCTAGAAAAGCTAAAACATATTGCAGACGAGGTATCGCGTAGGTTACTAAAAAGTAAAGTTGCTGGTAAAACTGTAACCTTAAAAATAAAATACAGCGATTTCACATTACAAACACGTAGTAAAACATTGCCATATTATATAAGTGATAAGGATGTTATTTTGGAAATAGCACAACAATTACTCTATCAAGAAACTTTAAATAATTCTGTTAGGCTACTAGGTATTTCAATGTCTAGCCTAAACACAGAAAAAAAAGAAAAGCCACAACCAACTGCAAGTGTGAGTGTCCAGTTAAAATTCGAGTTTTAGACTTAAAAACAGTTCTTTTCGTTTTTAAATCTCTCTTTTTTATAGAAAATCACCTTAAAAATAGCGTTATAATCAAATTATCACTATTTAGAATTGTTAAAAATAGTCATTTTTTTTAATTACTATTCAATACAAACCTCTATAAGTTTTGATATTAATAAAATTTTAACACTATAAATTAAATATATTAAAATGTGTTGTCTTTATTTGGACTAAATCTAAATAGAGCTACTTTTGTAAAAAAAACAACCATGTTTCTTAATAAAAGTCCATTTTTAATTTTACTGCTACTTAGCAGTATTACTTTTAGTCAGAATTGCACACTAGAAGGACTTGTTACTTTTAATAATAACGAACCCGTTCTTGGAGCCTATGTAACTATCCAAAACAAAACACTTAAAAAAGAAACGGCAACAGGTATAGATGGCGAATTTAAATTTAGTGCTATTCCTTATGGTGAGTATGATTTAGAAATTTATTCGATTGATGCTAAACCCAAAAAAATTAAGGTGGTTTTAAATTCAAATAAAAAATCTATAAACACAACCTTAACATTAACCGATTATCAAGATTTAGACGAAGTTCAAGTTGTTAGAAAATCTAATAAAACAATAAAAGAAACCCAAGGCTTTGCAGTAAGTGTGATTAAAACCAAAGAAGCTGGTCTTAGAAACTTGCAAACTAACGAATTGCTAAACGCGACTGCCGGTATAAAAATTAGACAGAATGGTGGCTTAGGCTCTAGCGTTAGTTACAGCTTAAATGGCTTATCGGGAAGTGCGGTGCGCATATTTATAGATGGTATACCTATTTCTATTTATGGAAACTCCTATAATTTAAACAGCATTCCGCCTTCAATGATTAAAGATATTGAGGTTTACAAAGGTGTAGTTCCAGGACATTTAGCAGACGATGCCTTAGGTGGCGCCATTAATATTGTACTGCACAAAGGCACTCGAAGTCATTTAAACGCCTCTGTGTCCTATGGTTCTTTTAACACCGTACAAACGCATGTTAATGGTTTATATCGGTTTGATAAATCTGGCTTTACCGTAAAGGGTTCTCTATTTAACAATTATTCCGATAACGACTATAAAGTTTCTGGGCGAAGCATAGTTGTTACCGGATTAGGTGGTGTACAAACTCCAATTACAGCAAGACGATTTAATGATACCTATCGCTCTACCGGCGGAATGGCACAAATTGGGTATACCAATGTAAAATGGGCAGATCAATTTTTAATTGGATTTAATGCTTCAGAAGATTATAAAGAAGTACAACACGGTGCTTTCATGACCATTACGCCGTATAAAGGTCGTTTTTTAGAATCTGATGCTTTACTAGCAAATTTAACCTACCAAAAGAAAGACCTTTTTACCGAAGGGCTAGATGTAAATATTAACGGTGTTTATGGAAAAAGAAACCGTGCCGTTAACGATACCGTTGCCGCAGCTTACAGCTGGAATGGTGAGCGCGCCATTGACTTTAGAGGTGACGAATACGAATATACTTGGGGTTCGCAACAAGAAGGTGGCCCAACGCTAGCTAAAATAAAACGTCATGTAGCCTCTATTAGAACCGGAGTGTCTTATGAGATTAATGAGCATCACAAAGTATTATTAAACCATGTGTATAGCGGTATTGATAGAGAAGATAGCGATGCTTTACAATCGTATTTAGAAAACACATTTAAAGGCACTAGAGATTTCGATAAAAATATTTACGCTTTAACTTACGAGTTATCGGCCTTTGAAAACAGGTTTAAAGCCAGCCTATTCGGAAAACACTACCAACAAAAAACAACTAGTATTGATCCTGCTATTGAAACGGATGCGGAAGGGAATAGTACAATTGTAGACGAGATAGTTAGCAGTAACAATACATTTAATGGTTATGGTTTTGCAACGTCGTATGCTATTACTCCAAAACTAACCGTATTGGCCTCGGCAGAAAAAGCAATTCGACTACCAAACGAAACCGAAGTTTTTGGTAACGATGGTGATAATGTGGTTGCCAACCCAAGTATTAAACCAGAACAAAGTAACAACTACAACTTAGGATTTCGTTTTGGTAAATTTAATTTCAATAAACATGGCTTAACGGTTTCAACCAACCTGTTTACTAGAAATATTAAGGATAGAATTGGCTTACCTATTGAAAACTCGTTTAATATTGATGACGAATTAATACTCTATGTAAATCAAGGTAGTGGAACTTCTAAAGGTATCGATGCCCAATTAAATTATACGTATAACCGCAACTTTACGCTTAATTTTAATGTTTCTAAATTCGAATTAAACATTGTAAATAGCGGTATTGAAATAGATGTACCCAACACCCCTTTTATGACCATGAATGGTAATTTACGCTATTCATTCAAAAATTTAATTCAGCAAAAATCGCGTTTAAATTTATTTTACTCATTTCATTTTACAGACGATTTCTCATACTTACCAAAACAAGGTAGTAATACGGTTGGCGACGATTTTTTTAAAGTTCCAGAACAGTTAGCTCAAGATTTCGGACTTAGTTATGCCTTTCCAAACAAGCAATTAGTGGTTAGTTTCGACATTAAAAATATATTCGATAAGCCTGTATACGATAACCTATCTGTACAAAAACCAGGACGTGCTTTTTACTTTAAACTTAATTATTCAATTCATAAATTTTAACCAAATAAATAAATCACACATGAAACGTAATTTTTTTAATATCCAAACCTTAGGGCTTTTAGTCATATCAATTGGGCTTTTAACAGCTTGTACTAGCAACGACGATAATGGTGGAACTCCAGATCCTAATCCAGAACAAACAGATTCTAGATGGATAACTGTTGCAGCAGCTAAAATGGGAACCGATCCAGGAGATGGAAATGGAGGGACATTGATTTACTCGGTAAGTACTGAAGATGCCAAAGATCCTACTGTTTCAATTGATGCTTTTAATAATGGTTTTATAGCACCATCAAATAGAACTGCAAGATTACAATCTTCTGAAGATGGAAGCACTATTTTTAATATTAGCTACGCTGGAGATACTGGTGGAAACTATACAAAATACACTGTTGGAGGCGGGCAAACCTTTACACAAACTGGTTCTGCAATTAGTATTGCGCCATACGTTGGTACCGCTCCAAGATGGATAAAACTATTTGATGGCGATAATACAGGCGCTGCTGTTTATGTAAACACAGAACACCAATTTGACGATAATGGTACTCCCGATGATGATACAGACGATTTCTATACGCATACCGAAGCCACAATAGGTGTTGTAACTTTAGATTTAGTAAACTCTGCAATAAACAACTTCCAGGAGCATGTTGTACCATTAAGCGCTGAAGAAGAAGCTGAAGGTTACTACTTTTCTAGAATTGATATGCCAACTTTAAATGCCGCTGGCGATAAACTTTATATAGGTGGACGTTTAAGTAAAGTGGATCCTGCTACTGCAGAAAGCGATACCGATTTCGAAATTTTAGGCTCTAAAACCATTGTCTTAGATTATCCTTCGTTATTAAACCCTCAAGTAATAACCTCTGCTGTAGGACATGGAAACACTAATGGTTACAGAAGTATTAATGCTTTTGAATATAACGGAAGCGTGTATCAAGCTAACCAAAGTGATCCTGAAGGGTCTCATATTTTAAAGATTGATGCCAATAACCAATATGATGATGCTTACGATTTTAATTTAGACGCTACCTTAGGCGTAGAAGGTGCTTATATTCTTGCGTGGAGACCAGCAGCAAACGGAAAAGCAGTGTTAGCTTACCGTCATAATGGTTCAGCGGAAGGTGTAGCAGGTGCGCAAGGCTTTTTTGCTTTAGTAGATTTAAACGCTAAAACAGCAGTAAAAATTGATGCTATTCCTTACAGTCCAGATTTCTACTTATTCCAGTACCAAGGTTTTGTGGTTCAAGGCAACGACATTTACTTAACTCAAGCTCCAGTAGGGCAAAATGGTAATATTTATGTTGTAGATACCGAAACTGGTAATGTAACTAAAGGTGCAGAGTTAGTAAACGTAACAGGTAGCCACTTTATTGGAACGTTCTAACCGAGCAATTATTCATGTTTTTATAAAAAGGCGGGCTTTAAAAGCTCGCCTTTTTTGTTACAAGGTATTAGTATACTTGACTTTGTCAGAAAATTTTTCTAACTTCGTTTAACGTCGGATATAAAACATTGATAACGATTTCATATCCGCGAAACATTAAACGAACCCTTCCAAAAAGAAAACAATTTTTGGAATTAAGCCATAAATTAGCCAACACCCGCGTTAGCGATTGAAATGGCATCCTTTTAAATAAAAAAAACTGCCTTAAAAGCAGTTTTTTTTATTTAAAAGATATAATGCAAAGCGCGACCCTTGTCGGGTAACGCCCAAATATATATTATACTATAAATTACAAGTTTCTATTTCTGTAACACGTAGCGTGTTTACCATACCTTTTTCTTTCATTGGCATTGCGGCTAAACTAATAACCATATCGCCAACATTTAAGTATCCTTTTTTACAGGCTATAGCGTTAACATCTTCTATAGTTTCATCGGTACTTACAAACTTATCGTAATAGAATGCACGAACACCCCAAAGTAAGCTTAAACGCGTTAAAATACGGTGGTTTGATGTAAATACTAAGATATGACATGATGGTCTCCAAGCGGAAATTTGAAATGCTGTATACCCACTATTTGTTAACGTAGAAATGGCTTTAGCATTAATTTCGTTTGCCATATTAGCCGCGTGATAACAAATTGATTTTGTTATGTAACGGTTAGTACGAATATGTGGAGGTAATTGAGGCACTTTAATTAACTCTGAATTTTCAACATTTTTTAAAATGTCGGACATTTTCTTAATAACCTGCACAGGGTATTGACCTACTGATGTTTCGCCAGATAACATTACAGCATCGGCTCCATCCATTACCGAGTTGGCAACGTCATTTACCTCTGCTCTTGTTGGCGTTAAACTATCTATCATAGTCTCCATCATTTGCGTTGCAATAATTACAGGAATTCTTGCTCTTTTTGCACGTAATACCAGTTGCTTTTGGATAAGTGGTACTTCTTCTGCAGGAACTTCTACACCTAAATCGCCACGAGCTACCATTAAACCATCGCAATGTGCAACGATTTTATCGATATTCTCTACAGCTTCTGGCTTTTCTATTTTAGCAATAATTGGAATTTTATGATCACCATGTTTTGCTATTAAATCGCGCAGTTGCATTAAATCTTCTGCATGACGTACAAATGAAAGTGCTATCCAATCTACATCTAAACTAATAGCGAAAATAGCATCTTCAATATCTTTTTCTGTTAAAGCTGGTTGCGATATATCTGTATTAGGAAGGTTTACCCCTTTTTTAGATTTTAAAGGTCCACCTTGAACTACTTTAGCTTTTACCTCAGATTTACCATCTGTAGAAACAACCGTAAACAATAATTTTCCATCATCTAAAAGAATACGTTCTCCTGGTTTTGCATCTTGCGGAAACCTATCGTAAGTCATGTAAACACGATCTTTTGTACCTTCGAAACGCTCTCCGGTAGCGAAAATAATTTCGTCTCCTGGGTTTACAATTACTTCATCCTTCATGACACCAACACGAAGCTTAGGACCTTGTAAATCGGCAAGTATAGCTGCCGTAAATCCATATTCTTCATTTAACTCACGTATCATTTGTACGCGTTCTTTCACATCATTATAATCGGCATGCGAAAAGTTAATTCTAAATACGTTAGCTCCTTCTTCAAGCATTCCTTTTAAGACTTCCTTGGTACTGGTAGCAGGCCCTAGAGTGGCTACTATTTTAGTTTTTTTATCTATTGACATTAGTTAAAAATTAGATTTTCTTTTGATTTCAATTCACTAGAATCTACACTGTAAGCGGTTGCAATTTGTGGAATACTCAATATACTATCTAATATATATTTTTCTTTACTTAAACTGATTTCGCTGTCTATTTTTAAAAAATAGTTTACAGTTTTATATTCTGGTAATAACTGAAATGTTTTAGTTATTTTTTCTTGGTTGTCGAATAACGACGTATTATCTGATTGTTTTAGCTCGGTGGTTTTACAAATATTAGACACCAAACTCCAAACTGTTAGTTGTTTTTGGTTTTCCCATTCGAAAATTGAATAGGAAACTTGTCCGTTTTTAAAATCTAAATCTGATGCTTTTCTAGCAAGTACAATACCTAAATGTTTATTTAGCAGATAAGCTAATCGATAGTCTTCAAGCCTGCAATGTATTGCGATTAAGGTATATAATGCGTCATCAAAAGCATCATCAAGAATAAGTTTGTGAACCGCCATAACTTATTTTAATTTTCGTAAATATAATATTAAAAACGTTCGGTTATATTAAGTTTATGCTAATCTTAAGAAGAAATGCGACTAAAACGTTGTAGTGAACTTCGATAAAAACTTAATGCTAAAAAAGTCGGTTTAATGCTTAAAGCATCTTCGACATTTTGTTTTGAAAGGCAAAAAAGGCACGCTTTGAAGCTTTTTCTTCGGCCTTTTTCTTGGATGTTGCTCTAGCTTTAGCAATAACCTTATTATCGATAGATAGTTTTACCGAGAAATGCCTAACATCGTCATTACCGGTATCTTCGTAAACGTTATAACCAAAGGTTTTCTTTTCTTTTTGGCACCACTCTATTAGTAAACTTTTGTAGCTTATTACTTTTCCTTCTAGCGTTTCAATATCTACATGAGGAATTATAATGCGTTTAAAAATAAACTTTTCGCAGTATTTATAACCTCTATCTAAAAATATGGCGCCTACTAAGGCTTCAAATAAGTTTCCATGAATATTATCGCCAAATTGTCCTGGTGGAATTTTACTTTCAACTAAATCTATTAGTTTTAAGTCTTTTCCTAAATCATTAAGATGCTCTCTACTTACTACTTTAGATCGCATTTTTGTTAAATAGCCTTCATCGCCACTTGGCACTTCAAGATATAAGTGAGAAGCAATAACGGAGCTTAACATGGCATCTCCTAAAAACTCTAACCGCTCGTAATTAAACGGATTACCTTTAGTGTCCTTAATATTCATAGAACGATGCGTAAAGGCTTTTTTAAAGTATTTAATGTTTTTAGGTTTAAACCCAAGAATTTTAGTTAATTCCATAAAAAAATTCCCGTTGCGTTTAAAACGGGAATTTAGTATGTTACGAATGCTTTCCATTCGGGATTTAATCTAGTTTTTTGAATATTACACAAGCGTTGTGACCGCCAAATCCAAATGTATTACTCATTGCTACTTTAACGTCTCGCTTTTGAGCCTTGTTTAAAGTTAAATTTAATTCTGGATCAATGTTTTCATCTACTGTAGTGTGGTTAATAGTTGGTGGCACCATTCCGTGTTCCATAGCCAAAATAACCGATATCGCTTCAATAGCGCCAGCTGCACCTAAAAGGTGACCTGTCATTGATTTTGTTGAATTAATATTTATGTTCTTAGCGTGACTTCCAAATACTTCTGAAATTGCTTTAAGCTCTGCAACATCACCTAGAGGTGTAGATGTACCATGTGTATTAATATGGTCTACATCTTCCGGCTTTAGGCCTGCATTTTCTAAACAATTTTTCATTACTGCAATAACACCAATACCTTCTGGATGCGGCGCCGTCATATGGTAAGCATCAGAAGATAAACCTCCTCCAATACATTCTGCATATATTTTAGCACCTCTTGCTTTTGCATGTTCGTATTCTTCAAGAATTAATGCCCCTGCACCTTCTCCTAAAACAAAACCATCTCTGGTAGCGTCAAAAGGTCTGGATGCCGTTTCTGGACTTTCATTTCTAGTTGATAACGCATGCATAGCATTAAAACCACCCATACCAGCTATAGTAACTGCTGCTTCACTTCCTCCTGTAACAACCACATCTGTATGACCTAAACGAATAGAGTTTAGAGCATCGAACATAGCGTTTGCAGACGAGGCGCAAGCAGAAACCGTTGTGTAATTAGGCCCCATAAAACCATGTTTTATAGAGATATTACCTGGTGCAATATCAGCAATCATTTTAGGAATAAAAAATGGGTTAAATCTTGGTGTTCCATCTCCAGCTGCAAAGTTTAAAACTTCATTCTGAAAGGTTTCTAATCCACCAATACCTGCTCCCCAAATAACACCAACACGTAACTTATTAACCTTGTCTAGATCTAATTTAGAATCTTCAATGGCTTCGTCTGCTGCTACCATAGCATATTGTGCAAACTTGTCCATTCTTCGAGACTCTTTTCTATCTATAAAGTCGGTAACGTTAAAGTTTTTCAATTCGCAAGCGAATTTTGTTTTAAACTTCTCGGTATCATAATATGTTATAGGCGCAGCTCCACTTTTACCACTAATTAAGCCTTCCCAATATTCGTCTTTGGTATTGCCAATTGGTGTTAAAGCGCCTAAACCTGTGACTACAACTCGCTTTAATTCCATAAAGTATTTTGATTGTTTTTTACTTATTTAGCTGCTTCAATATAAGAAATAGCTTGACCTACTGTAGCGATGTTTTCAGCTTGATCGTCTGGTATTTGAATATCGAATTCTTTTTCGAATTCCATAATTAATTCTACAGTGTCTAAAGAGTCTGCTCCTAAATCGTTTGTGAAGCTAGCTTCAGTAACAACTTCGTTTTCATCTACTCCTAATTTGTCCACGATAATCGCTTTTACTCTTGATGCAATGTCTGACATAATTTTTTAATTTAAATGTTTTAATTAGTTGGCAAAAATAAAAAACTTTATTTTATAAATCACCTTTAGTTTAAAAATGTGATGGTAATTTACTAAAATTAGTTTTAAGTATTTAGTTTTTACCTTCTAATTGTTAATAATTATTCTTTTTTTTGTTCGAATAATCTTTAACATTATAGTCTGTAAAATGAAACGTATTGTAATTTTTGCGTCCGGGAGTGGTACTAATGCTGAAAATCTAATTAAGTTTTTTCACAACAGCGATAATGCGTCTGTTATTCAGGTACTAACTAACAATCCTCATGCCAAAGTTTTAGAGCGTGCTAAAAAACTAAAAGTTAGCGCCCTATCATTCAATAGAATAGCGCTTTCCCAAACGGAAGACGTGCTTAATATTTTAAAAGCATCCAAGCCAGATTTAATTGTATTAGCTGGTTTTTTATGGAAGTTTCCTGAAAATATATTGAACGCTTTCCCTAATAAAGTAATAAATGTACATCCTGCATTATTACCAAAGTTTGGAGGAAAAGGCATGTATGGCATGAACGTTCATGAAGCCGTAGTTAATAATAAGGAAACCGAAACTGGCATAACAATTCATTATGTAAATGAACATTATGATGAAGGCGCCATCATTTTTCAGGCAAAATGCGATGTAAATCCTAAGGATTCGGCAGAAAATGTTGCTGCAAAAATTCATGAATTGGAGATGGAACACTTTCCAAAGGTTATTGATGATCTTTTAAAACCGTAAAAACACCAATTCCAAGAACCAATATTTATCAATTATTAAACGGATTTTCGCTTTCGCGGAAATGACAAAAATGAGTAAGAAAAAAAAGAAATATTATACCGTTTGGCAAGGACATAAAACTGGTGTTTTTGAAACTTGGAACGCCTGTAAAAAGCAAATTACAGATTATCCTGGTGCACAATACAAATCGTTTGCCACACTAGAAGCCGCCAACGAAGCTCTTAATGGTAATTATTTCGATTATATTGGAAAGAAATCAAAGTTTACAAGTGAATTATCTCACGAGCAACTTAAAAAAATAGGGCAACCTAACTACAATTCCATTTCGGTTGATGCTGCATCTAGCGGAAACCCTGGCATTATGGAATACAGAGGTGTAGACACCAAAACAAAAAAACAAATTTTTATTCAAGGTCCTTTTGAACAAGGCACAAATAATATTGGCGAGTTTTTAGCTTTAGTACATGGTTTGGCTATTTTAAAAAAGAATAACAGCGACCGCATTTTATATACAGACTCTAGAACTGCAATGAGTTGGGTTAAAAAGAAAAACTGCAACACCAAACTAGAACGCAATGCCAAAAACAAACCCGTTTTCGATTTAGTAGATCGTGCTGTAGATTGGCTTAAAAACAACACTTACAAAACGGTTATTGTAAAATGGGAAACCAAAGCTTGGGGAGAAATTCCAGCAGATTTTGGCCGTAAATAAACAAACACCTCTAAAATTATTCCTTTTAGCCTTAATAATTTTTACAAAAACCAAGCCGCATAAATACTTTTATAATAGCATTTAACTAAAAAATAGCGCCTAGGTAAAGCCTTCCAACAGAACACTGTTATTACTACAATC
Organism: Algibacter sp. AS12; assembly: GCF_046736315.1. Classification (NCBI taxonomy): domain Bacteria; kingdom Pseudomonadati; phylum Bacteroidota; class Flavobacteriia; order Flavobacteriales; family Flavobacteriaceae; genus Algibacter; species Algibacter sp. AS12. Next base: position 1,701,195 of record NZ_CP151841.1, on the reverse strand, counting down.
TCTATTATTGAAAAAAATATAATCGCAGTAAACTATAAAAAGACTTATATTTGCAGCTTAAATTCACACCTCATTTATGAGCAAATTAGTAATAGTAGGTACCGTAGCTTTTGATGCTATTGAAACGCCTTTCGGTAAAACCGATAAAATTCTTGGTGGTGCTGCAACGTATATAGGACTTGCTGCCTCTCACTTTAATATTGATGCCGCAGCTGTTTCTATAGTTGGTGGCGATTTTCCGCAAAAATATTTAGACTTATTATCCGATAAAAATATTGATGTTTCGGGAATTGAAATTGTAAAAGATGGTAAAACATTCTTTTGGAGTGGAAAATATCATAATGATATGAATTCTCGCGATACTTTAGTTACCGAGCTAAATACTTTGGAAGACTTCAACCCTGTTGTACCAGAAAATTATAAAGATGCCGAAGTGGTTATGTTAGGAAACTTACATCCGCTCGTCCAAGCTAGTGTATTAGATCAAATGACGACTAAACCAAAATTAGTAGTTCTAGATACTATGAATTTTTGGATGGACATCGCCTTACAAGATTTAAAAAACGTTATAAAACGTATTGATGTGATTACCATAAATGATGAAGAAGCAAGACAATTAACCGGCGAATACTCGCTAGTTGTTGCTGCGCAAAAAATTCATGAAATGGGACCAAAATATGTGGTTATTAAAAAAGGAGAACATGGTGCATTATTGTTCCATAACGAGCAAATGTTTTACGCACCGGCTTTACCGCTAGCCGAAGTTTTTGATCCTACAGGAGCAGGAGATACTTTTGCAGGTGGATTTGCAGGCTATATTGCTAAAACAGGCGACACTTCTTTTGAAAACATGAAGAACGCGGTTATTTACGGATCGACTTTAGCATCGTTTTGTGTTGAAAAATTTGGTACAGAACGCATGGAAAACCTTTCAAACCAAGAAGTACATAAACGATTGCTGCAATTTAAGCAATTAACACAATTTGAAATAGAATTAACATAAACTGACGCGCTCTAAAATAGAGTGCGTTTTTTGATTAAAATACTGTTTACCTCTTAAAAATCAAATAATCAAGATTTTAACCGAGGAAATATAATTAGTTAGTAAAGCGAAAACATTTACAAATTATGAGTGATGCCTTAAAACACGAATGCGGAATTGCAATGATTAGACTTTTAAAACCATTAGAGTTTTATAAAGAAAAATATGGCAGTGCATTTTACGGTGTAAACAAAATGTATTTAATGATGGAAAAACAGCACAATCGCGGACAAGATGGTGCGGGTTTTGCTAGTATAAAATTAGATACAAAACCGGGAGAACGATACATAAGTAGAGTACGCTCGGTACAACAACAACCTATTCAAGATATTTTTGCTCAAATTAACGACCGTATTAATAAGGAGCTTGAGGTGCACCCGGAATATAAAGATGATGTCGCAGCTCAGAAAAAAAACATACCTTATATTGGCGAAGTATTATTAGGACACGTACGTTACGGAACCTTTGGCAAAAATAGCGTAGAAAGTGTACATCCGTTTTTAAGACAAAATAATTGGATGCACAGAAACCTAATAATGGCAGGAAACTTTAACATGACTAATGTTAAGGAGCTTTTTGGTAACCTTATCGAACTAGGACAGCACCCTAAAGAATATACCGACACCATTACTATTATGGAGAAAATTGGTCATTTTTTAGATGATGCTGTTAGTAAAATTTACAAAGACTTAAAAAAAGAAGGCTATAACAAGCAAAACGCTTCGCCACAAATTGCAGAGCGCTTAAAAGTTGGTAAAATATTGCGTCGTGCAGCAAAAAATTGGGATGGTGGTTATGCCATGGCTGGCTTAATTGGACATGGTGATGCTTTTGTGTTAAGAGACCCTGCAGGAATTCGTCCAGCATATTACTATAAGGATGATGAAATTGTAGTAGTTGCATCAGAGCGCCCTGTAATTCAAACTGTTTTTAACGTTGATTTTAACGATGTGAAAGAACTAGATCCTGGGCATGCTATTATTACCAAAAAATCTGGTAAAGTTGCCATTAAAAAAATATTAGAACCTTTGGAAAGAAAATCGTGCTCGTTTGAGCGTGTTTACTTTTCTAGAGGAAGTGATGCCGAAATTTACCAAGAGCGTAAAACATTAGGAAAGTTACTTATGCCTAAAGTACTTGAGGCTATCAATAACGACACAAAAAATACGGTATTTTCATATATTCCAAACACCGCTGAAACCTCGTTTTTTGGAATGATTGAAACGGCAGATGCCTTTATAAATAAAACAAAAACGGCTGCTATTTTAAATGGTCAGCGTTCCTTATCGGCAGAAAAAGTAACCGAGATTTTATCTGAGCGTGCTAGAATTGAAAAAATAGCTATAAAAGATGTAAAACTTAGAACTTTTATTACTGAAGATAGTAGTAGAGATGATTTAGTTGCACACGTTTATGATGTTACCTATGGCGTAATTAAGCCTACAGATAACCTAGTTATTATTGATGATAGTATTGTGCGTGGTACCACTTTAAAAATGAGTATTTTAAAGATGCTAGATCGCTTAAATCCTAAAAAGATTATTGTAGTATCTTCTGCGCCGCAAATAAGGTATCCAGATTGCTATGGAATAGATATGGCTAACTTAGAGAGCCTTGTTGCTTTTAGAGCAACCTTAGAGCTTTTAAAAGAAGCTGGAAAATACGATATTGTTAAGGAGGTTTATGAAAAGTGCTTAACACAAACCGATTTAGATGATAAATTGGTTAAGAATTTTGTTAAAGAAATTTACGATCCTTTTACAGATGAAGAAATATCGGATAAAATAGCAGATTTATTAAGTCATGAATCGATTAAGGCCGAAGTAAAAATTATTTTTCAATCGGTAGAAAACTTACATAAAGCTTGTCCTGAACATTTAGGTGACTGGTATTTTACAGGAGATTATCCTACAGTAGGAGGAAATAGAGTTGTAAACCGAGCATTTATTAACTTTTATGAAGGTAATAAAGAACGTGCTTATTAATTATTAAATTAATAATTTGGATGTGGTAAAACCGTAAATTATGCATTTTAACCCAAAAAAATGCTTTTCATCTAAAAAATAATTTTAGTACTTAAAATACACATAAATTGGACTCACCATAACATAAGTAGGTTAAGTTCATGGTAGATTTGGGGCAAAAAAAGGTGAACATCTGTTCGCCTTTTTTTATGCCATAAAATGAGCGCTACAACACCGCTTTATAATCTTACACGCTAAACTTAATTAACTAGTATTATATCGTTTAAGCCAATAATTGCGTAGTTTAACTAAATTATTTCTGCGTTGGGTTAACGTACTATATATTTGCATCACCATAACATAAGTAGGTTAAGTTTATGGTAGATTTGGGGCAAAAAGGTGAACGCAAGTTCACCTTTTTCATTTTATATAATCTCGATAACTATCGGGAATATTTTTTTGTATTCTATCTCTTTCAAACTTTTTATCTTTATAGGATTACAATACAGTAATAAAAAACTTTGCATATCACGACTTGTTTGCGAGATGTGATTAATAAAAGGTTTTATATAACGAGTTGTGTATAATTTACCACAACCCTAAAAAATTGACGTTTAAGGAGATTTATAATCTGACAATTAAATATTAGCCATCTGAAATTGATATTTCGGACGTAACAATGGTTTCAACACATAGTGGAAATTTTAAAACTTTATCGGAATGCTGGGACAACGCGGAATTGAAAACAAAAAATGGACCTAAAATTCATTAAATTAGTGGTTTGGGGATTTTTTTTGCGCATATCATTAGAAACCGATTGAAAACTTTCAAATCGGAAAAATAACAGTTTCTTTGACTAAATTGGAGATGGAATGTCTAAAATACAAGGAAAGTTTACTCGATACGAAATTTGAAAAATACGCTGAATTCAGAACAGAATATAAAACTAAATAAAAAAACTATTACCAACATACGTATATAGCAAATAAAAAAGCTCAAATTCCTTCTCTAACAACCAGAAATAAAAAAGAGCAAATTTGTAGGACAAAAAATTGCCTGTTTACTAATTACTGAATTACGCAAATATACCCGCGTTAGGGATTGCCGCGGCATCCTTTTTTTGCTGCCACAAATGGCAAAAAAAGATATAGCATAAAGCCCGACCCCTGTGGTAACGCCCTAAATATTATCGTACTGAAACCATTGGGCGAACGAGGTATCGGTTTCTTGAAGTTTTAATGAATGTAGTTTGATGTGGCTTGGTAACCGTTTGCTAATTTTTTTAGCAAAGTCTAAAACCATCATCTCGCTGGTGGGTTGGTAGTCTACTAACAATACATTGTGCCCGCGGTCTGACAACTCTTTTGCTAACTCGACATGTGGCGTGTTTTTGTTGAATACAGTAGCGTGGTCGAATACGTTTACAATTTCTTCCTTAACGATTTTTTTAAGATCGCCAAAGTCTATAACCATACCGTATTTTACGTTATTAGTATCTGTAATTGGCTGACCAATAACGGTTACCGATAGTTTATAGCTGTGTCCATGTACGTTTTTACATTTTCCGTCGTAGCCGTAAAGTGCATGACCGGTTTCGAAAGAGAACTGTTTTGTAATACGAATGTTATTTGCCATTATCTTCTTTTTCTTTTATTTACAAAGTATACGATTATTAAAACGATTCCTAATATTAGGAATAATCCGCTTCCGCTTAAAAAGGACAAGATGCTCGTGATATCCATAACGCTTATTTATTTCTTTTTTTATTATAATAGTAAACTACATAGGCTAATGTAATAAGCACTGCAAATGGAAGTATAGAACCAATAAAAACACCTATTTCGTAGCCTTTATCTGGTGCATTATTAATTTTTTCTTCAATATCTACTTGCTGAAGTAAAGCAATGAATAGATTCATATTAGTTTGTTATGCTATGATGCAAAGTTAATTGTTTTGAGCTAGTGGCAAAAATAGTTGCCTGAATTTTATAATTAATGGTATGCCTCGTGCAATTATCCAAAAGGTGATGGCTATAAAAATAGCATGCAACTTATAGTCGAAATTATCTAACCAGAACAATATGGGTATAAAAACAATAAAGGTAGAAAAGAGCAGTACGTTACGTAAATATTTCATTTTACCTAAGCCTTTAAAAATACCATCGAAAATAAACGCCAACGTACATAACGGCTGCATAACAAGCACGAGCCAAAAGACGTTATAGAACGCGTCTAGAACTTCGGGCTCTTTAGTAAATATTCGACCTATTGGATAATAGAATATACCTCCTAAAACTCCTAATATAACCCCAATAACTACGCCATATTTAATAAGTTTGTTACTTAGCGCAATGAGTGTTACATATGCTTTTTCGCCAAATAGCCTGCCTGATAAAATATTACCTGCACTGGCATAACCATCGACAATAAAGGCTCCTAAAAACCATAAGTTTATGGCTATAGTGTAGGCCGCTATATATGCTGCGCCATAACTGGTTGCAAAAGAACTTGCGTAATACAGCGTTACGTTTAAAGCAATGGTGCGTATAAAGAGATTTAAAATCATTAACAAAAATCGTTTGATTTCTGGATTAAGAGGAAAACTTGGTTTTAGCGGAATCTCTGTTTTTTTAAGCAGGAAATATGCTGAAAACAAAGCCATTAAAATTTGAGCTATAACACTGGCATACGCTGCTCCTTCTATATGCATTGGGTTTATAAAACCACTTATTCCATAAACCAAAATAATATCTAAAATAATATTTGATATGGCACCTATAATAGCAATGATCATGGGATGGTATGTGTTTTGCAACCCTCTAAAAGCTCCAAAAACAGCAATTGTAAATAAGGTAAAAGGAAACCCTAGTACGCGGATTTTATAATATACCACGGCATAATCTAAAACTAAATCTGTAGCGTTATAAAGTTTAAAAATATATTTTGCAAACGGATAGGTGCTAACAATTATAAGTACACTAAGTGAGGTTATTATAAAAATAGCCTGAGCAGGCAGGTTTTTAATTTTCTCTAACCTATTAGCACCAACGTACTGCGATACGATAGAGGAAATGGCACTTCTAGTTTGCCCCAACACCCATATAAGCATAGACATAAAGGTGGTTACAATACCAACAGCTGCTAAAGACTGGGTTGCATTTACAGGAATATTTCCAACAATGGCCGCATCGGTTAACGATAAAATAGGCTCTGATACTCCCGCAATTAATGCGGGAATAGCCAATTTATTTATATGCTTTAAACTTATGTTTGTGCTCATAAAACTAATTCGTAACAATGAAATGGATAGCTGCTTTGTTTGGGAAAGTAAATATCTCCTATTTTTTGATAGCCTCTAAGTTTATAGAATTTATAGTTTCTTTTGTTCTGTGAAAAGGTATCTAACCTAACAGAAGCATACTTGTTTTGCCTTGCGTAATGCTCTGCAAAATCCATTAATTGTTGTGCGTAACCCTTACCTTGATAATTTGGATTAACGGCTAATCTATGGATATATACGTTATTATTTTCAGTTAGCCATGAAATAGGCTGGCACTCCGTATCCATAAAAGTAGAAATGGTGATGCTTCCTATAATTAGACTATCGACTTCTAAAACATATAACTCACTACGATCAACATCTTTTTGAAAAGCTATTTTATTGGGGTACCCTTCATTCCATTGATAAATATTATTTGCCACCATATGAACCGCACACGCTCTTGTAATATCCAAAATCTTATTTATATCGGTGCCGGTTCCTTTTCTAATCATTAAAATGTTTATTTTTGCATCAAATTTATTGTAAATTTAGCTTTAAAACTCTTAGGTATGAAGAATATTTTAGTCCCAGTTGGATCGTCGAAAAATGCAGTAAGCCATTTACAGTACGCTGTAGATTTTGCAGAAGCCTTTAACGCCAAACTTTTTATTGTACAAGTGTATAATGTGTACACAAAAGCAGGTACTATGATACGTGTGGACGATATTATCCAAAGAGAAAGTAAAATGTTTTTAGATGATTTGGTATCTAAAATTGACCCAAAAAATGTTGAAATTGTTGTTAAAACCTTAAAAGGAAAATTAGTTGACACTTTAGAGTTAGCTTGTAAAGCTGCTGATATTGATTTGGTTTTAATTGAACCGAGAACCAACTCCATTAAAGATGAAGTCTATTTAGGAAAAACATCGGGTAAGATTGTTAAACAAATGGATGTTCCGGCGCTAATTATTCCTGAGGGATATAAGTTTTCGCCAGTAAAAACCATTTTAATGGCGGTAAAATCGGCTATTATAAAAAAAGAAAATGCCTTAAACCCGTTACTTGACGTTAAAAAGAAATTTGATGCTACTTTAAATTTATTACTTGTAAAAACGCCTTTTTATAATGAAGGTGATTTTGAAGTTAAAGAGGAACTTAGTACTATTGTTGATCAAGTTACTAAAAGCGGAAACGCCACTACATTTCAAGGTGTTTTGGAGCATTTTCAATCTAACAATCCAGACATGTTGTGCGTTGTTAGAAGAAAAAGAGGTTTCTTTGTTAAAAAATGGGAAAAGAGCACCATTCTAAAAAAGGACTTTTTTAGTAAAGTGCCTGTTTTAGTTTTAAGTGGCTTAAAATAAAGACAAGGGGATGTAGCTCAGTTGGCTAGAGCGCTTGACTGGCAGTCAAGAGGTCGTCGGTTCGAATCCGATCTTCTCCACAATGATTACAGGGCTTTAGAAGATTTTATCTTTTGAAGCCTTTTTAATTTGCACGCAATTTGCACGCAAAAATGAATTTAAATAAATTTATTTTTATTTGATATGAATAGACCTTATTTAATAGTAAAATCAATAAATTCCAGTTAATTCTTGATAATAAACATCAATTTCCCCTAGACTATATATCATGTGTCTATAACCAACAAAATTTATGAAATTAGCGTTTCCAATCTCTAATATTTTCATAAACTCTTGTTTTCTATTGTTAATAACTCAAAATAGGTCTTAAAACGATCATTAATTTTCAATTTTGAATAGTGTCATTTGTTATCATAAAATGACAAATAAAATTGTGCTATATTAATTTCATGAAATTTGATTAAATATAGGTTAATCTGTTGTTTGTCAAATACTTGTGAATAAATAATTGAATTTTTTTCTTCTTTCAAAAGCCACATTTTTTACTTTTATATCCATAATCCCATAAGGGAAAACAAAAGCGCTTTTGTTCATTTTATAAATCTAAAACAATAAAAATGGACAATTTATTAATTCTTGAACGACTCGATCGTTTAGAAAAACTGTTAGTAGGCCATAAAGAAGTACTAACCTTTGACGAAGCCTGTGATTATTCAGGTATATCCAGAAGCTATCTCTATAAACTAACGGCTTCAGGAAGAATTCCACACTCTAAACCCAACGGAAAAATGCTCTTCTTTGAGAAAGCAAAACTCGTTGAATGGTTACTCCAAAACAAACGAAAGTCAAAACACAATATAGAAGCAGAAGCTTTAGCATATACCATGCGTCGTAAAGTATAATAGGATAATCTTTATTTAAAAATAATTCTTATGAAAAAGATACCTTATATACGTGTAGGCACGTCCTATTATAAGCAAGTCAAAGCTCCGACTATAGCTGGTCATTTTAATGAAATCTTGGTGCATTGGAATATGGAAACCATAAAACAAGACCACGGAAAGGATCATTTAAGTAAAATATCTAAATATGATGGCTTTACTTGTATGCCAAGTCATTTGGACTTTAAGCAAGAATATCTAGGTTTTTATAATATCTATTCGCCTTTAGGAAAACAACCCAAAGCAGGGGATGTATCATTATCTCTAGAATTTGTAAAACACATTTTTGGAAAACACTATGAATTGGGCTTGGACTATCTTCAATTATTATATCTAAAACCCATCCAAGTATTACCTATTTTATGTTTAGTATCCAAAGAGCGCTCCACAGGAAAAAGCACCTTTTTAAAATGGCTCAAGGAGATCTTTGATAACAACCTGACCTATTTAACCAATGACAGCTTTAGCAGTCAGTTTAATGCCGATTGGGCAAACAAGCTTTTAATCTGTATTGATGAAGTATTGTTCAATAAAGAAGAACTTACAGAGCGCATTAAATATTTAAGTACTACTAATATTAATAAGCTGGAAGCTAAAGGCAAGGATAAACGGGAAGTCGAATTCTTTGGGAAATTTATTCTATGCAGCAATAACGAAGAGAGTTTTATTAAGATTGATGCTAACGAAACCCGATTTTGGGTTATAAAAGTACCTGTTTTAGAAACGGAGAATATACAATTCTTAAGAAATCTGATTAAAGAAATTCCTGCCTTTATGCACTATTTGAATCAAAGGAAAATAGCATCAAAACACTTAACAAGAATGTGGTTTACTCCACAACAAATAAAAACTAAGGCACTAGTGAAACTTGTTCAGAACAATCGTAACCGAGTAGAAAAGGAACTGGCAAGTATTCTGTTGAGTGTCATTGAAAAATTTGATTTAGAAGAAGTGCATTTATGTCCCATGGATGCCTTATTGGTGCTTAATAAGACCAGAGTAAAAACAGATTTGACACAATTAAGACGATTGCTGAAAAGAGATTGGAAATTAAGCAATCAGGACAACTCCAATAGCTACCAGAAATTTGTAATCTGGACGGATGGCGATATCAATTTATTGGATGCCAAAGGGCGATATTTTACCGTACAAAAATCATTTTTAACCAAAAATTTTGATGATACGATGACAGAATGAAGAAACCGCTGTATTTACTGGGGCTAAACCTGTCATCATTTATTCATCATTTTGTCATCAAAAAATATAATGATGACAGGATAAGGCTTTTAAAAATCAAGAATGATGAAACGATGAAAAATTGATGACTAAGAAATCGTAGTTTTTATAGGGCTTCACAAGTGAAATCATCAAAATATCAAAAAAACACCTAAAAACACATTGGCTTATGAAAAGAAAAATAAACTGTGAAACTGCCCGTAACTTTTCTATCGTGAAGGCGCTAGAAAAATTAGGACACTTTCCCAAAAAGTCAACGGAAAAAGAAGCTTGGTTTCTAAGTCCTTTCAGGTCAGAAACCCAAGCCTCTTTTAAAGTTTCTAAAACTAAAAATCGGTGGTACGATCATGGTGCTGGTATTGGAGGAAATGTAATTGATTTGACTTGCAAGATTTTGAAATGTTCTATTAATGAAGCGTTATCATTTTTGAATAGTGATACTTTGTTTTTTTCTTTTCAACAGCAGCAACTTTTTAGCAAATCAGAAATAGGAATCAACATTGTCAAAGTTCATGATATAATCCATCCAGCTTTAATTCAATATCTAAATTTCAGATGTGTTTCGCTTTCAATCGCAAAAATATATTGTAAAGAAATTTGGTATGCCTATAAAGGCAAACAATTTTTTGCGATTGGATTAGAGAATGACAAAAGTGGTTGGGAATTACGCAACAAGATTTTTAAAAATAGTAGTAGTCCTAAATGCTATACTTATATCCAAAACAACAAAGAGCAATTAACCATTTTGGAAGGGATGTTCGATTTATTGTCGTTAGCAGTTCGAAATGAAACTCTATTAGATATCTCTGATATTTTAGTTTTAAACTCCATTGCTTTCGCAAAAGATATTGAACAATATATTCCTAAGTATGATTTAGTAAACCTCTATTTGGATAACGACAAAGCTGGAAAAAACACTACTGAATATTTGAAAGAAACTCATAAGAACATTATCGACCAAAGTAATATTTATAAAAATCATAAAGATTTAAACGATTTATTATGCTATGAAAACAAAAAAGAAGTTTGATTTTAAGTCAAATGATGAAAAGGTGCAGTCTGTAAAGATTCCTACTGATGTACTAAATAATTTAGATAGTATCGAATTGGATTTGCAGCAGACTTCAATTGAAACGAAAATGGTCTTAGGTAGGAATTCAAGATGTGTGTCTGTGGACACATTCTTGTTTGCTCCCCTTGGTCGCAAAGAAAAAAAAAGAGTGTTTAAGGGAAAAAGTGACCTCGTTAAATTTAGATGTTCTGTTTACGAAAAGAAGCTACTCAAAATTAAAGCAACTAGCTGTGGATTAACATTAAGTGAATATATGAGACGCAGTTTATTTGAAAAGGGAATTACAGTACGATTTACAGAAGAACATATTAACATTTATAAAATGCTCATCAAATATCACAATAATTTAAGTCTATCGGTAATATGTACAGAAAGCGAAATCCAAAACTGACTAAAGAAGTTTATGACTTAGCTAATGAAATTAAAGCACATCTAAAAAAATTTCAGAAATGATAGGTAAAGGTAAAAGTATATCGCATACTAGAGCTTCGATGTCTTATGGTTGGAATCAGGAAAAAGATGCTGAAATTATACTCAAGGAGTTTTTACATGGAGATTCTCCTGCAGAAATTACTAAGGAATTTAAAATGCTCCAGGACCAAAATTACCATTGTACCAAAAACACGTTGTCTTTTGTAATTAGTCCAACAATAAAAGATGGTAAAAAATTAAATAAAAAGGAATTACAAGCCATAACAAAACGTTTTATCCATGAAATGAAATTGGGCGAACGACAAGCGATAGCTTTTATACATCAAGATAAAGACCATAAACACATTCATTTATATGTTAATCGAATTGATTTTAAAGGTGTAGCCTATAATGATAGCTTTATTGGAAAGCGTAGTCAGTTAGCAGCAGAAAAAGTTGCGGAACACATGGGCTTAACCACCGTAAAACAAGTGCAATTTGAAAAGGAATTTAATCTAAAGGAAATTAGAACAGAAATTAAACGCAGGCATGACCTGACGATGAAACAATTTAAACCCAAATCTTTTGATGATTATATAAAAGCGATGCAGGTAAATAGCGTAAAAGTAATCCCGACTATAAATAACCAAAAGAAGTTACAGGGTTTTCGGTTTGAGTTTGATGGGCATAACTTAAAAGGTAGTGAAGTGCATCGGAATATGTCGGTTGGTAATATTGGAAAACAAATATCAGGAATAAATGGAGCAAGTATATTAAAAGACAACAATGTAACTGTTAAACTAGCTGGTAAAATGATAGATTAGACACCAAGTTTAGCTTTGAAAATCACAAAATTTGTTATTAAAAAAATAATCCAAAAAGGAATTGGATATTAAATAGAGGTACTATGACAAAATTAGAAGAGTTAACAACCTTATTAGTGGATGAAATCAATGATTTTAATAAGGGCATTGACAAACTGGAAAAAATCAATGAACAATTAAAGAATACTAAAATCAAAATGGATTTTTCCGAATACAAATCCATCAATGAAGCTCATCAACAGAAAATAGCAGATCATTTAAAAAGCATTGAACGCTTTGAAAGTCGTTTTGAAAACAAAATAAAGGCAGCTAAAATTTATCCTACTTGGGCGGTTGCGGCTTTTATAATCGCTTTACTGATAGCTATCAGTTCTATATTATATATTTTAGTATAATGAAAATTTGAGTTTAATAAGATAAGCACATTATAAAAAGATTTTTAAACCAACTCTCTTAACATTTTAGCAGCAATTTCTGCAGAAATATCTCTTTGAGGCGAACCAAACATTTCATAACCAACCATGAATTTTTTTACTGTAGCACTTCTTAATAAAGGCGGATAAAAACTCATATGCCAGTGCCAATGACTGTTATCATTTCCATCGGTTGGTGCTTGATGGATACCACTAGAATAAGGGAAGGAGATGCTAAATAACTTATCATAGGCTTTTGTTAATACCGAAATGCTTTCAGCATACAATAAAGCATCGTTTTCATTTAATTCTGAAATGTTGGCCTGCTGTTTTTTAGGGACAATCATTGCTTCAAATGGCCATACTGCCCAAAACGGAATTAAAACTACAAACAATTCATTTTCAAAAATAATGCGTTCTTGTTTTTCTAATTCTTGGGTTAAATAATCACCTAAAATACTACATCTGTTTTATGTGTAATAGTCAAGTTGGCGGGTGTTTTTTTTGTCCACTTCGTTAGGAAGCGTGGACTGGCTCCAGATTTGCCCGTGAGGATGTGGATTACTACAACCCATAACAGCACCTTTATTCTCAAAGGTTTGAACATAGTTGATACTTGGATTTTTAGCCAGTTCACTATACTCTTTCTGCCAAGCAAAAACCACTTTTTGAATGTCTTTAACATCCATGTCTGCTAAACTTTTCGAATGGTCTGGACTAAAACAAATCACTTTACAAATACCTGATTCACTTTGAGCCCTCAATAAACCATCGCTAACTTCAAAAGTAGGAGAATCGTTTTGTAAGGCCGCAAAATCGTTTGTAAAAACAAAAACGTCTTTATAGTTCGGATTTATTTTACCATTAATTCTAGTATTACCAGCACATAAATAACAGGATTTATCATGTGAAGGTCTTACTTCATTTGATACCGATTCGTTTTGTCCTTGCCAAGGGCGTTTTGCTCTGTGTGGAGAAACTAAAACCCATTCACCAGTTAAAATATTATATCGTTTATGAGAGTAATCTTGTAAATTTGTATGCATCTTATTAAATGGAATCGTCTATTATTTTACTATGTGTGTTCCTTCAGAAAGTTCTATAAAATAGACAGAACAGTCTTTATTGAATTTATTTTTACACGCTTTATAGGCTGTTTCAGCAAAAGTTTTAGCTTCATCTTTTCCTACTAAATTAATAGTGCAACCGCCAAAACCACCACCCATCATTCTGGCTCCCAATACATGCGTGTTTAATTTTGCTTGATCTACAAGAAAGTCTAACTCTTCACAACTTACTTTATATTGATGTTGTAACCCGTTATGCGATTTGTAGATTAATGCTCCTAAAGCTTCTAAGTCGTTTTCTTCAATAGCTTTGGCCGCTTTTAAGACTCTCTGATTTTCTTGAACAACATAAAGGGCTTTTTGATAGTTTTCGGGAGTGACTTCATCTTTAATACCTTCTAAATCATTTTCTATGGCATCTCTTAAAGCTTTAATACCTAATAAGTCTGCAATACTTTCACAAGCCGATCGTCTGTCGTTATAAGCACTATCAGACAAGCTATGTTTTACATTAGTATTGATAAGCATGAGCTGATGATCTTTAAAATCTATTTCATAAGATTTAGATTCCACCGTTCTGCAATCCAAAAGTAAAGCATTGTTTTTTACACCAAACATACTTGCGAATTGATCCATAATACCACACTTAACACCTACATAATTATGCTCTGCCTTTTGCGAAATGAGAATCATCTCAAGCTTGGTAAGACCCAAGTTAAATATTTCGTTTAACCCAAAAACCACACTATTTTCTAATGCAGCAGAAGATGACATACCAGCTCCACCTGGAATATTACCAGTAAAAACGATATTAAAGTTTGCAATAACTTTATTTTTGTTTTGAATTTCTGCGACCACACCAAGCACATAATTTTCCCAACTTCCTAAAGAAGATGGTTTTAAATTGTCTAACTGAAACTCTATTTTACTATCCATGTCTAAAGCATAAGCAGTAGAATAGTTGGCCTCAATTTTTTTGAATGGCTGCTGCAATACCTTTATCTACGGCTGCAGGAAACACAAAACCATCGTTATAATCGGTATGCTCGCCTATAATATTTATTCTTCCTGGTGAAAAAAATAATAAAGGTTCTGTTTTGAATGTATTGATAAAATTTACTTTAACGTTCTGAATTAATGATTCTTGCATTTTAGAAATGATTATATGTAAGTCTGTCCTTAGATGTTATTTGCTATTTCTTAATTTTTACAAATTTCAAGTTATCATTATTTATTGCTAAGATGATGTAAGCTTGATTTTCTACTGTAATTATATTCATGTCTTTTACGTCTCCATGAGCAAAAAAACCACTTTCCGAAGCTTGCTTAGCTATAAAAGAGCCGTTGTTCTTTCCTTTTAGGAACAAACCGTAACCTGCATCGTTTCTTGGAGTTTCTACTTCAGAAGCAAATAGATTCCCTACGATAATTGCATCCAAGGCCCCATCATTGTCATAATCATCAACCAGAATTTTATTGATGCTTGATAGTTGTGCTTCTGCTGGTAATTCATGAATGATGAATTTACCATCCTTATTTTCTAAATACACACTAGCAAACGATTTTACTTGATAATGTAAAGCTGATTCCAGAGATTTTTCTTCGTAAACATCTACCAATGTGGCATTAGAAAAGGTTTCATAATTTTTAAATTTCTCTTTTATTTGAGGAATTTGTTGAGACGAACATTCACGTCCTCTTACGGGGTATTGCTTCCCTTCGTTATAGTAACTTAAAACAATGTCTTTTTTATTGTCGTGATCGAAATCGTTTATATAAATGTCAAAGGTTTCATCTTCTGTAGCTTTGTATTTGTAGTTTAAACCATTATTTCCTACTATGTAATCCATATCGCCATCATTATCAAAATCACCTTCATTAATGCTCCACCACCAACCTGTAGTATCGTTTGTCAAATCTAATTCTTCAGAAACCTCTTCAAAACCAGTTTTGGTATTTTTAAAAACTCGAATCGGCATCCATTCACCAACAATAATAATGTCTTGCCAAGTGTCATTATTAAAATCGGTAATTACAGCGCTGGTTGCCATACCTAGGTTTTTAAAAGGATTAGCGCGTGTCTGGGTTACATCTTCAAATTTTGAAATACCCTTTTCAGATTTATTTTCAAGTAAATAACTACTAGCTGGTGCTGGATAATTTCCCGGAATTTGTCTGCCTAAAACCAACAAATCTTGTTTACCGTCTTTATTATAATCAAGATTGTAAACTTTAGAACCACTTGAAATCATTTCAGGTAAAACCGAAGGATTGGCTTTTGATAAATTACCGTTCCCATCATTAATATACAATCTGTCTTGAAGCATTTTAGATTGTGGTGAAAACTCATAGCCACCACTTACCACATATAAATCGTTATCCCCATCATTATCGGCATCAAAAATTAAAGCCCCTATATCTTCACTTAACTTATCAGGTTCAAGAAATTGTTCGTCCTGCTTCTTAAAACCATTTTCAGTTTGAAAAAACAAACTTCCTGTTCTGTTGAAAGAACCTCCAACAAAATAATCGTCTAAACCATCATTATTTAAATCGCCAACCGCTAGAGCAGGACCAAAACTCGACATTTTATGTGGAAGAAGTACTTGGTACTTAAAATCATCAAAAGTGTTTTCTGAATGCTTATGAGGTGGAAAAATAGTGTTAACTTCAGAAGTAAATAGTTGTTTTGATTTTTTTGGATTTACATTAGAAAGATATTGTGCATCCAAATATTTTAGAACCAACTCTTGATTTGTCGAAACGTTATTTAATATTTGAGTTTTACCATCTGTCCAAACAACTTTTAATTGGTCAATTTTTTTAGATTGATTGAAACCAAAATGTAATTCTGGTGCTACGGATGATTGAAACCCTCTTGTTAAAGTGAGTTCTTGCATTTGAGTATTACCATTAGTTGTTGCGAAAACCCGATTCCCTAATCCGAATTTGTTTTTTGGAGTTCCTTCAAATTTAATGGTTAAATAATTGTTAGAATTAGAACTTTTGTTTTCAAAAACCGATGCATAATCATCAATATTATTGGTAATGATTTCTAAATCGCCATCATTATCTAAATCGGCATAAGCCACTCCATTCGAAAAGCCTTTAAACTCAATACCCCAATCTTTATTAGCTTGTTCAAACTTTAAATTTCCCTTATTTTTATAGATGAAATTATCAATTCTTTCAGAAGGAATTTTTAAACTCATCTCCAATGTCTTGTCACTATCAATACTAAAAGCATCATCAATCTGATTAAAGAAATCACGGTTGTTAACTTCTCGACGTGTACCGTTTGATACGAATAAATCTTTTAAACCATCGTTATCAAAATCAGCAAAAAGAGGCCCCCAACTCCAGTCAGTAGACGATACGCCTGTTATTCTAGATACGTTTGAAAAAAACGGATTATCATTTTCAAAAATACCTGTATTCATTTGTAAACAATTTTGCATGTATTGGTAATGAAAACCAGCATCTACAACCCCCCAAAATAAGTCAGGATTCATCCCTGCCATATTCGCTTTTTTACGCTTATTGGTTTTGGCATCCATATCTACTTGAAAAACATCTAAGTTCCCGTCGTTATTAAAATCGGCTATGTCAACACCCATACCATAAAATGCTGTATGCGATGTAACTTCTTTTACAACTTCTCTAAATGTACCGTCTTGATTATTCATGTATAAATAATCAGGAGAAGCAAAGTCGTTTGAAATATAAATATCTGGCCAAGAGTCGTTATTCAAGTCACCCACTGTAGCACTTAGTGTTAAGCCAAAACTTTTTACGCCTACTTTTTCTGTAACATCAGTGAATATATCGCCATCATTTCTATATAGATGATCGGTTTCAGTATGATTTACAGTTTTCATTTTTTGTTCGTAAACGTACACCGATGCGTTAAATTTTGTAATTGGATAGTTGGCTACATACACATCTAAATCGCCATCTTTATCATAATCAAAAAAAGTAGCTTGTACGCTATTTCCAATGTCTGCCAAACCATATTCTTTGGCTTTTTCAGTAAATGTACCGTCCTGATTGTTTATGAATAACTGATTTTCTTTAGGGTTGAATTTCCCAGCGACAGAGCAATAAATATCCAAATAACCATCGGCATTTACATCGGCCATAGTTACACCTGTGTACCATCTGTTATCTCCTGAAACACCAGCGTTTTGAGTAACATCTTCAAATTTAAGATTGCCTTTGTTTAGGTACAATTTATTAGAAACTTGATTTCCGGTAAAGAAGATGTCCTTTAAACCATCGTTATTAATATCGCCAACAGCTACGCCTCCTCCCATATATAAATAGGAGTAGGTAAAATAGTTTAAACTATCGTTTTCTATAAGTGTGTTTGAAAAGTCAATGCCAGAAATTGAAGCATCAAGAGTTTCAAAAATTGTTTTTGAAGCGGTTGTTTTTTCTTCTTTTTCACAATTGAAAAAAAGCATCAATAAAGCTAAACAAGTTACTAATTTTAATACTCTATTTTTCATGCTATTATTCTATATTTTATTCAAATTCTTCCTTGTAATATGTTGTCGCATCTTGTAAAAGTAATTCCATTTTTTCTTTTTCAGAAGCCATACGTTTTGTGTCCCAATTTAAATAATTTGCACAGTCATCGGAAATGATTTTCATATACTTTTTCACGCTTGGAATATCGAAATATAGCCTTCCTGTGCGCCTCACAAAGAAATCAGTTAAGCTATTTGTCATTTCATGATGCATACAGTACCAAAGTTCGGCTCTTATCAAACGCTCTAAAGCCTCTTTATTTTCAAAAACTTTGGATTTTTCAATGATAACATCAGCCTGTTTGCCATATGTGGTACATAAATACCAAGCATGATAAGTGTCAGAAATGCCCAGCTCTAAAAATTTTATTTCCAACTCTTTTTGATAAATTTTTACTTCATTGGAGCTTTCAAGTGAGGGAGAAACCAAAGAAATTTTTTCGGTATCAGACTTCTTTAAATTTTTCTTATGCTTACTTTTCATGGTTTTTAAAACCGCTTCAATCACACGCTCTGCCATTCTTCGATACCCCGTAAGTTTTCCTCCAGCTATCGAAATTAATCCGCTTTCTGAAATGAATAACTCATCTTTTCTTGACAATTCTGAAGGGTCTTTATCCTCTTCATGAATCAATGGTCTTAAGCCAGCCCAGTTTGATTCAATGTCATCAATATTAAGGTTAACGTTAGGAAATGTTTTATTTATGGCATTTAATAGATATTCTGCATCTTTTTTAGTTGCTACGACACGCTCTAAATTTCCTGAGTAATTGGTGTCTGTCGTACCAACATAAGTGGCACGTCCTCTTGGAATTGCAAAAATCATTCTACCGTCTGGCACGTCAAAATAAAGGGGTTGTTTTACCGGTAAATTTTCATAAGGAAATACAATATGAACCCCTTTGGTTAAGTGCAAGTATTTGTTGTTCATAGAATGGTCTTTGGTTCGTAATTTATCGACCCATGGACCTGCTGCAGACACATAATTTCTTGCTTTTATTTTGAAAGTATTTCCCGTATTGTTGTCTTTACAATTTAGACTTTTAATTTTAGAATCATCATCATAATTAAATGATTCCATTTCACAATAATTAATTATGGTTGCTCCAAAAGAAGCTGCTTTTTTTAATATTTCAATGGTTAAACGAGCATCATCTGTTCTGTATTCTGCATAAAGTCCGCCTCCCAAAATAACATCTTCATTAAGTAAAGATTCTTTTGCTAATGTTTCTTCCTTATTTAGCATTCGTCGTCTATCATCACCTTTTACATCAGCTAAAAAATCGTAAACTTTCAGGCCGATGGAAGTCATCATTTTCCCATAAGTTCCGCCTTCTACTAAAGGCAATAACATTTTTTCTGGAATAACTAAATGTGGTGCTAATTTATGCACGATCGCGCGTTCAGAACCAGATTCCCTTACCAAACCAATCTCAAATTGTTTGAGGTACCGCAACCCGCCATGAATTAGTTTTGTAGATTTATTACTGGTTCCTGATGCAAAATCATTCTTTTCTACAAGACATACCTTTAAACCACGTGAAGCGGCATCCAAAGCTATTCCTGCACCTGTAACACCACCACCAATTATAGCTAAATCAAATTTTGTTGTTTGTAACTTTTCGATTTGCTCTGCTCTATTTAAAACTGATAACTCTATGTTTTTTTCCATCACCTCCAACTTACTTTCTTTTTGTTCTTTTTATCGCTTTTTTCCAGCCTTTGTATTTTCTTTTTCTTATTTTTTCTTCCATTTTTGGACTGAAAATAGTATCAATTTCTCTAATTAGAGCAATATCACTTTTTGTCCAAACGCCTGCTTTTATACCGGCTAAGAGCGCAGCTCCAAAAGCAGTAACTTCTATCATTTTTGGCCTGTCAACTTCAACGTTTAAAAGGTCTGCTTGAAATTGCATTAAGTAGTTATTCGCACTAGCTCCACCATCTACCTTTAAAGTTACTATTTTTTTCTTGCTATCTTTTTCCATAGCGCCAATAACATCTTTGGTTTGATACGCTAAGGCTTCAACAGTAGCTTTAATCAATTCTTCTCTTCCTGTATCTAAGGTCATGCCATATATACTGCCTTTTGCTTTTCCATCCCAATGTGGCGCACCCAGACCCGCAAAGGCAGGCACTACGTAGATGTTTTTTAATGGCGGAATACTGGTGCAAATTGCTTCGGTATCGCTTGCTTTTTTTATAATTTTCATTCGATCTCTAAGCCATTGAATGGAAGCTCCTCCAGCAAAAACACTACCTTCTAAAGCATAGTTTACAGGCTCGGAGTCTAAACTACAAGTTAATGTAGTAAGTAATCCTTTTTTTGATTTTACCTGTTTTCCACCTGTATTCAACAAAATGAAACAGCCCGTGCCATATGTACTTTTTGCAATACCAGCTTCAAATCCTCCTTGTCCAAATAAGGATGCTTGTTGATCGCCTGCTACTCCATAAATAGGAATTTGAATTCCTTTATAATCTATTGTCCCAAAATCTGAAGATGATGTTTGTACTTTTGGTAATAAAGATTTTGGAATGTTTAATTCGTCCAGTAATCTTTCGTCCCAATCCAATTTTTTAATATTGTAAATCATGGTACGGGATGCGTTGGTATGATCCGTAACATGTTTTTTTCCATTTGTGAATTTATAGATGAGCCAACTGTCAATAGTTCCAAACATTAATTTTCCAGCTTCAGCTTTTTCTTGAGCCCCTTCAACATTACCCAAAATCCATTTTAGTTTGGTACCTGAGAAATAAGAATCTATAACTAATCCTGTATTTTTTTTGATGTAATTTGAAAGCCCTTTTTTTTCTAAATCTTTACAAATACCTGTGGTTCGTTTGTCCAACCACACAATAGCATTGTGAATGGGTTCTCCTGTTTCTTTATCCCAAACAACCGTAGTTTCTCGTTGATTTGTAATACCTATTGATGCAATTTCCTCTGGATTAATTCCTGATTCTGTTACCGCTTGATTGAAAGTATCAAATTGGTCTTTATATATTTCCAAAGGATCATGCTCTACCCATCCAGATTGCGGATAGTATTGTTTTAATTCTTTTTGAGCAATTGATACAATAGTTCCTTTTTCATCAAAAACAATGGTTCTTGTACTTGTTGTACCTTGATCGAATGCTATGACATATTTATTGTTCATTTCTTTTTCAATTTAAAAAATCAAATAAGTGCTTAATACTAAAAGAGTGATAGCTATTCCTACAACTTTAGCATATTTCCATGGTGTAATGTCGATTTCTTCTGTAATCTTTGGTTTATAAACATTTTTATTTGGATATAGTTTACCCATTATCAACATGAAACCAACATTGATAACAAACAGAATACCCATAATATGTAAGAAGTGTGGGTATGCTTTTGCTTTTATAATACCTAGTTGTTTTGCATCTGTAATTCCGTTTGCAGCAGCTTCAGCTAAAGCGGCATCAACAAAATGCGGACTCAATACAAACTGACTTATTAGATACATCAATACGCCAACAGTTAATACAATTTTTGCACCCAAAGCTGGTACGTTTTTGGTAGCCATACCAACAGCAACAACCGCTAAAATTGGCACACTTAAACTTCCTAAAGATTCTTGAATGTATGAGAATAAACCATCTGGAGCATTCGCTATAAATGGTGCAATAGCCATTGAAATGATTGCTAATAAAAGGCCAAATGCTTTACCTGCTTTTACCATTTTAAGTTCAGAAGCATCTTTATTAAAATATTGGCGGTATAAATCTACACCAAACAATGTTGAACTACTATTTAATAAACTATTGAAAGAGCTTAAAACCGCCCCAAATAATACAGCTGCGAAAAACCCTAAAAAGGCTCCGGGTAGTACTTTTCTAACCAAAGCTGGATATGCTTGATCTGCATTAGCCAAATCGTTTCCGAAAATATGCCACGCAATAATACCTGGCAATACCACAATAATCGGTATTAAGAATTTTACAAATCCTGCTAATATCATTCCTTTTTGTCCGTCTGCTAAACTTTTAGCACCGAAAACACGTTGTAAAATAGATTGATTCGTACCCCAATAATACATTTGAGCAATCATCATTCCTGTAAAAATTGTACTGAAAGGAATAAAAGAATCTATTTCTCCTTTGGCATTGAATTTATCTGGGTTTTCAGTCCATAATTCGCTTAATCCATCTGAAATACTACCATCTCCAATAAGCATTAAACCAAAAACTGGGATTAAAAGACCTCCAATTAATAAGCCAATAGCATTTACTAAATCTGATACAGCTACGGCTTTTAGTCCACCAAAAATAGCATAAATAGAACCAATAATTCCAATAGACAACACACAAATCCAAATAACTGCAGACTGTGAGATACCTAAAGTTTCAGGTAAAGCGAACATGGTACTAAATGCTAAAGAGCCAGAGTATAAAATGGTTGGTAGCAATACCACACCAAATGCTACTAAAAATAATATAGATAGAATTGATTTTGTTTGTGCATCAAAACGTTCCTGAATAAATTCGGGTATGGTAGTAATGCCTGAGCGCATGTATTTTGGTAATAAATAAATGGCTGTAACAATCATGGAAATGGCTGCCAAGGTTTCCCATGCCATTACTAAAACTCCTTGAGCAAACGATTGTCCGTTAAGCCCAACAATTTGTTCCGCAGATAGATTAGTTAAAAGCAAAGAACCTGCAATGGTTACGTATCCCAAACTTCTTCCTCCAAGGTAATATCCATCCGCTGAATTTTCATCAGTTTTACGGGTTGCATACCAAGCAATAAAAGCCACCAATAATGTAAATCCAAGAAATGAAACAATTGATAGCGTATCCATGGTTTTTATTTTTTTAAAGTTAATTGTACTAAACCACAGGCTGGAACATTAATTTCCATAACACCTTTGTTTAGTTTTAAGTCTTTTTTATTTACTAAATCTCCTTTGCAATTAAAAATACGGCAATTAAAGTTTCCAAAATCAGCATCAATTTTAATAATAACACTTTCTGATAATTTTGCATTTAAAATATCAATACTGTTAAATGATTCATCTAGTTGAACAACATGGTCGTCATGCAAACCAACAAGAAGTTTTTCACTATTACTTACTTTTTGAATAGGATAATTAGCCAAAGGTCTGTAAGGTGTAAAATGACCTTGAGTGATTAATTTTTTGTTTGCATTCCAATATTCAGTATAAAACTTTACCATTTTTAGATGGTCTTTAGGAATATCTTTAAGAATTACTGAAATTTGTGGAACCCCAAAAAGGGTATTTACCATTTGTAAAGCAGCTACTTCTAATTGCTCATTATTATGCCATGTAATCATATCTGAGTGCACAGCGGTATTTCCTGCTAACATTCTAATATCTGCAATTCTAACGCGATTCATAGTCGCATCTCCAGGACAATCAAATGCACGAAACATGTTGCCATATTTTCGCATTGCTGGACCTACATATTTTTGTCTGAACTCAATAAAAACTTCAGGATTAATCTTTTTTAAAGTGGTAATAACGTCTGTTAATAATTTATCTACTGCCGCATTTATGGAAATAAAATCCATGTCATCATTAACTTTTGGTGTATCAACATACAACCTGAAGTCATCAATAAAATCTAGTTTAAAACCATCTAAATTCCAGTCAACTAATGCGTTTTTATAAATATTGATAAGGTACGCTCTAACTTCAGGGTAGCGAGGGTCAAAAACTGGTGCCCAGCGATGATTTTCAGTTAAAAATTTACCTTTAAAACGTTTGTATGCTTTTGATTTTTTTCCACAGAAGGGTACTGAATACCAAAATCCAATTTTCATCCCTGTAGCATGAACAGATGCAACAAATTCTTTAGTTTTATATA
Organism: Algibacter sp. AS12; assembly: GCF_046736315.1. Lineage (NCBI taxonomy): Bacteria > Pseudomonadati > Bacteroidota > Flavobacteriia > Flavobacteriales > Flavobacteriaceae > Algibacter > Algibacter sp. AS12. The sequence continues at coordinate 1,677,211 of NZ_CP151841.1, read as the reverse complement.
GACGTTCAGGTTCCCAATCGCCTGTAAAATCATAGCCTCTATTACCATCATTGGTTTGCCAACCATCATCAATAATTATAGCTTTATAACCTAAATTATAAGCAAGTTTGCATTCTTCAATAAGCACATTTTCTTCTAAAGTTTGATGAAAATTGTACCAAGTAGAATAAAGTGGTACCAATGCGACATCTGGAACAGAAGTTGGTTTTAAATTTTCAAAACTCTCCCACCATTTTGACACACCCTTTAAAGCTTCAGAAAAGTGTTTTTCATCTTCATCAATTCTTAACTGAATGCTGTAATTGTCTATTTTAGATTGTTGTTCTAAAAAGAGTGTAACATGGCAGTAGAAACAATCATCTTCCTCTCTAATTTCTGCATTAAGTTCTAATTTGTTTATGGCGTTAGAACAAGCAAAGGTATGCCTGTTACTATCATCATGACCAAATAAACTAATTACTGGCGCATCAATAGAAATTCTAGACTCCATTCCAGCCATTTCCCAATCTGCTTGTATACGTTTAGCAAAATCGGTAGTTGGTTTCCAAACACCTTTTACATTATGTGCTGGAATTTTCCATTTAAGCGTTATTGGCTCAGGCTTTTTTGGAGTATCAGAAGTGATTTGAATATTATATAAAGACACATTTGAATCTTTAGAAATGGTAGTTATTTCAGTTTTGAAATTGTTACAACCACTTTTAATGGTGATGTCTTTTTTAGATGTAGTGTCGACAATGTGCTTCATTTATCAATTGTAATTGGCGATTAATTAAATGTTTATTACATAGTTTGTAATATTGATTTGAGTAAAAACCGGGTCAAACTAAAACTCGGTCTTTATTCAAAAAATCAAACTAAACTAAATCAATTTTTTTTATTATTAATTATAACCAGGGTTTTGGTTAAGGTTAGGATTTGAATCCCTCTCAGAATTTGGAATCCAGATTAATTCATGTTTTCCGTTCTCGAAAGTCCCACCACTTAATGACTTTGGGTGATATGTTTGCGACCCGTTAGTGACGTGTAAAGACGTGGAACCAAGGTAATCATCAGCTAATCCCCATCTTACTAAGTCGAAGAAACGGTGTCCTTCTCCTGCTAATTCCATAGCACGCTCGTCTATAATAGCTTGTCTTACTTCTGCTTGATTTGTTGCTGTAGTAGCTGCTAAACCAGATCCAGGTCTTTGTCTAACTTCATTTAAATAAGGTATCGCTAAACCTGTCTGATTGTCTTCGTTTAAAGCTTCTGCAAGCATTAACAATACATCAGCATATCGGATTACTCTCCAGTTATTTCCAACATTTGTTCCTAAAAAGTCAACATCTTCTCTAGAGCCTAATTCCATTCCAGAATATTTTCTTGAAAATATAGGTTCAACACCTGCATCAGTAGCGATTTGAATGTCATTCTCGTCATCTGCATTATTAGTGGAAAAATCTATTGCAAAAGGTAAATTGCCATAACCCGTAGAACCAGCATAATCATATGCTAAAGTTGCATCTCTACGCGCTATATCACCGTTATCTTCAAAAAGCTTTTTTAACCATGGATTTACTACGTGCCCTTTATCTGGAGATTTTGCAGGTGGCGCATAATCAATATGATAATTACCCATACTACCAGTACCAGGAATATCTGTACCCCAAATAAATGTGTCTTGTCCTAAATATTGTAATTCAAAAACAGATTCACTATTATTTTCATTTGTTGTAGAGAAATTGTCTCCAAATTGAGCAGCTGGCAATAAACTATATTGCCCTACTAAAGTACCTAAAGCAGTTGCTGCAGGTCCATATTGTTTCATGTATAAGTAACTTTTTCCTTTTAGGGCCGTTGCAGCACCAGATGTAGGTCTTCCTAAATTATCTCCAGTCCAGCTATCAGGTAACATGCTTTCAGCCATTTCTAAATCTGAAATAATTTGAGTCCAAACAGCATCAGAAGTCGCTTGTTCTACTAAAAGATTATCCAAATTTGGTAAATCTGTAATTAAAGGCACATTCCCATATAAGTTTAATAAATACCAATAATTAAATGCTCTTAAAAAATAAGCTTGCCCAACTAAGTTCTCTCTAGTTGTTGTGTCTGAAATCCCTTCTTCTGTAACATTAATAATGATGTTGTTACATCTAGCAATAGATTTGTAAAGTTCTTGCCAAGGTTCTGTTGCCCAACGGTCTCCAGGGTTTCCTTGTAAAGTGGACATAGCTGTATTAGATCCAAAAGGAAATACATTAAACTCATCTGAACGCAACATAGCACCCGTATGAACAATTCTACCCCAGAAAAAGGTTCCTGTAATAGGATGAAATGCACCATTTATTGCAGCTTCTACTTGCTCTACAGAAGTACCAAAATTTGCTGTTGATGTAGCATTGTTATTATTTTGCTCTAATATATCATCAGAACAAGCAACACCAATTGTCATTAATAACGTTGCCGCTATTATGCCTAATGAGGACTTTGTTTTTATTAAATTTTTCATAATCTATATTTTTTAAAACTTAGCTTGTAAACCTAACATGAATGTTCTTGCATTTGGATATGCTCTTTGATCTAAACCTCTACCAAGTAAAGGATTTACATTTGATCGTACACCTGGTACACCAGAGTTGATATTGGCTCTACCACTATTTGTTGATGCCACATCTGGATCGTAACCAGAGTAATCTGTAATAACAAAAACATTTTGAACGTTTAATGATAACCTTACGCTTTTAATCCAGTCTACACCAAGTGCGTTTTCACCAAAATTGTATCCAACTTCCATGTTTTTAAGTCTGAAATAAGACCCGTTTTCTACGAAGAAAGATGAAGGTGCTTTATTTCCTGCAGGATCATCAACAGAAGCTCTTGGAATACTGGTGTCCGTATTAGTAGGTGTCCAAGAGTTTAGCACATCGGTTAACTTACCACCATCTTGCCATAAGATATTATAATATCTACTTAAGTTATAAATTTCGTTACCAGAAACACCATTAAAGTTTAAAGCAATATCGAAATTTTTGTATTTTCCATTAAAATTAAGACCATATGTAAAATCTGGTGTTGGATTACCGATAATAGTTTGATCGTCGGAAGTTATGCCAGCTACACCATCAGTATCTACTCGTATAAAATCTCCTGTTGCAGGATCAACTTTATCTTCAACAATGTAACCGTAAAACGCTCCGACAGGACCATTAGCTTCAGTTCTATTAACAACACGTAAATCTTCATCAATTCCTGGACCTAATATTGTTGCAGGAATATCTTTTGCTTCATTTTTAAGATTGAAAGAGAAGTTTGTACCTACGTTATAAGTAAAATCACCTTCAGATTTTCTGTAAGTAACATCAAATTCAAATCCATTATTTACCAATGTTCCAGCATTTCTTGTTACAGGTAAACTAACACCTGCTGTAGAGGGAATACTAATTGGCACAAGAGCATCTTCAACATCTTTTGAATAATAATCTGCTGAAAGTGTAATAGCACTGTTTAATAATGACATATCTAAACCAATATCAAATGTTTTTGTGGTTTCCCAAACTAAACTATCATCTGCTAAAGTTGTTTGTGCTAATCCATTAGCGATTCCACCACCAAAACTTGTATTTGATTGGTTTGCTAAGAATACTGCTTGAGTTGGATAAAATACATCAGGATAAGATCCTAATTCACCATAAGACACTCTTAACTTAAAGAAATTTATAGTTTCAGATTTCCAAAAATCTTCATTAGAAATATTCCAAGCTGCAGAAACAGCAGGAAAGTAACCTACTTGGTTCGCTTTTGCAAATCTTGAAGATGCATCACGTCTTAAAGTTCCTGAAAATAAATATTTATCATTATAGTTATAATTTAATCTACCAAAATAAGATATTAAACCAGCTTCATTATCTTGACCTAATAGTATGGTTTGGTCGTTTGAAGGTAAAGCACCAACAACTCGAATACTATTTGCAGGCGTTCCTTGGCCATAGATTCCACTACTTTTTTGATTTTCAATAAAACGGGTATGTCCTAAAACTACTGATACTTTATGAACATCATTAAACGTTTTATTATAAGATAGCGTTGGCTCGAATAAAAGGTTAACATCTTCTTGATTAAATTCAGTAAGGTCATTTAAATCATTCACATTTCTTACGGCATCAACCGTACTCATAAAATATGTTGGTGTAAATTGAAAACGCTTTTGAGTTGTATAATCCACACCTAAATTAATACCCGCAGATAATTCTTCAGTAATCTCATAATCTAATTTAAGACTAGCAAAAAGTGTGCGGGTTGTTTCTAAATTATCTTCTAAAGTTGCTAATGCAAATTGATTTACACCACCAGGCCCTTGAATAGCTGATGATGGAGCTTCAAAACCACCATCGTTAGTTGCGTTTCTTAAAGCTACAGTTGGTGCTGTTGTCCCATCAAAACCATACCAGTTGTTTTCTTGTAATTTTCCTTCAGCCAATCCTAAAGATTGAGTCAATTTGAATTTACCAAACTCGTGCGTGCTGTTAAATCTAGCATTTAATCTTTTAAACCCAGAACCTACTAATATACCATCTTGATTAAAGTAGTTGATCGAAGAAAAGTAAGAAGATTTCTCACCACCTCCAGAGATAGAAAAGCCGTAATCTTCAATGATTCCACTTTGTAAGTTTTCATCTTGCCAATCTGTATTCACACCATTAGAAGATACAGTTGTAGAACTTCCATCATTTGCAAAACGTTGATTTAAGTAACTTGTATATTGTTCTCCGTTTATAAAATCTAATTTTTTACTTGGTGTATCAAAACCTATTCTAGAATTAAAAGTAACTTCTAAATCTCTGTTTTTTCTACCGTGATTTGTTTTTATTAAAACGACCCCATTGGCTGCTCTAGAACCATAAATTGCAGCTGCAGCAGCATCTTTTAGAACCGAAATGTTTTCAATATCTAATGGATTAACATAACTCATGTCATCAACAAACAAACCATCAACAATATATAATGGATCTGCGTTACTTAAAGAATTTACACCACGAATAAATACGTTTCCTTTAGCTCCTGGTTGTCCTCCTGGGTTTTCTACTTGTATACCTGTAAGTTTACCTTGTAATGCTGAAGTTGGATTACCCGCTACCGTTGTAGCAATTGCATCTCCTTTTATAGTACCAATAGAGCCAGTAAGTTCTCTTTTATTTGTTGTACCATAACCTACGATAACGACTTCATCTAAAGAAGCGGCATCTTCTACCATAGTTATTTTAAGTGTTGTTTTTCCTCCTATGACTACCTCTTGTGTTTTATAGCCAACATAGCTAATAACAAGAACATCGTTGGAGTTTACATCCGAAATAGAAAAATTTCCATCAAAATCTGTGGTGGCGCCTTTTGATGTACCTTTTACTATAATGTTAACTCCAGGTAGTGGAAATTCACTATCCGAAACCGTTCCTGAAACGGTTATTGTTTGTGCATAAGCAGTGAACCCCTGTAAGGTTAATGCTAAGCAAAATAACAATCTTAATAAACTTTTTTTCATAAGATAATTGTTTAATGTTACTTAATTTTAGTTGTTAATTTAGTATGATACAGTGTGCTACTTTTATAAATTAACATAATTGTGCTACTGTATGCTACTTTACAAATATATATAAAAAGTCCAATAAAAAAATGAAAATGAAAAAAAAATGCTATTTTTTTTATGAAATGCTTTGAAAAAGCACTGTTTTGTTACTATAATGAGTTTCTTTGAAATAGCTCTGATGATATGATTTCGTGAATTTGATCACCAGTTTTAACATATTTAGCTGATTCTCTCGCCATTTTGTTAAAATCTGTAGAAATTGTAGTAATACCACCAAAAATAATTTCTTTTATAGTAGTATCGTTGTGCGCCAAAACACCAATATCGGCCCCCACCTCATATCCTTTTCGTTTAGTATCTCTTAATACTTCCCATAAGTTGGTGTCATCAATAAAAAAGTATAGTGTGCCTTCTTCTATGCTGTTTTTAGTGTAACTTTCTTTAACTCGTCCATTAATTTTAAAATCTTTAATAAACTTGCTAAATGCTTTGAGAATGCCTTTTGGGTAATCAGAATCTTTTCTATAAAAAAGAATAAACTCATCATATTTTTTAATTGCTGGAAGTAGATTCTTTAATTGATTGTAAGTTGAATTTTCGAACTCCTGAGTTATATAAGAATAATTAGAAGGCATAGAAAGATACCTATCAATAATCAGTAATTTTTCTGCTGGAATGGTATTTAAAATGTTACTTATTTCGGGAACTTGAATAGGAGCAATAACATACATGCCGTACCTACCAGAAATTCTTGTCAATATATCCTTAAAAACATCAATATTGTTATGATGGAAAAATACATTTATAATATATTTTTTCCCTAATTCTTCCCTAAACGTATTATAAAACTCTTCTTGAAACGAATGGAACGCATATAGTACAAGTGCCACTCTAAGCTTTGTACCAGTATTCACGTCAGCAATATAGTAGCCCTTAAAGTTTTTGGATTCTACAATACCTCTTCCTTTTAATTCTTCATAGGCTCTTACAATGGTTTTACGTGCGTAACCAACATTAGCAACCATTTTATTTATAGAAGGCAACCTATCTCCTTTTTTTAATTCTTTAGCTTCTATGACATTTATAATAGCATTAACTAAGCGTTCATGTTTGGTTAAAGGTTTTACGTTTTTTAATTCGTTTATTTTATCAAAAAGTATTTTCATAAGATGAATTGAAAATTATGCGCAAAATACATCATAATATTTAATTGATAGAAAAAAGAAATTAGTAAATATTGTTCCCAAATCTATAATATCACAATATTATATTTTTAAATAAAGATTATAATTATTGAATAATAAATGAGAAAAGATACTACTGAATATTTTTATTTCATTTTTTGAATCAATACAGCTTTCATCCACTCAAAAGCTGCTTTTTGGTCATATTTTATTTCTGGCCTCAATAAAGCCTCCATATCGCCTGTGAAATTTGGGTCATTTTCTTTTTCTTCGATATTTAATAAAAATTCCTTTTTACTTGGAGGTCTGTTTCCTGTGGCAAAGGTTATGTACTCTTTAAAGCAATGAATGATTTGATCTAAATCTAGCTCTATATTTAATCTGGAATAATCCAAATCAAATAAATCTCGACCTTTACTGCGTTGATAAAGAGCTCTTAGTTTAGTTCCCAAGAGTTCATTTATGTTGTATGTTTTTATTTCTGTTTTTCCTGAAAACCATTCACTTTCAACCTTGAAAGGGAAATCTACCCAATCGAGCACATTAAAATGTTCTTTGCAGTTTATTTCTAATTTTAACCTTAACCGTATGTCTTCATATTAAGAATTGAACCTATACATAGCCTTTGCGCCATGACCACCAATTTTAGTATTTCTAGGTTCTTCTAAAAAAGTAATGACTTCTTGGAGGCGTTTCATTATTGGTTTTATAGGCCCTGGTTTAGTTTGAACCAAATCAATATCTTCGGAATACCTTGGAGCAGGATTTAAATATAATTTATGCAAAGCAGTTCCTCCTCTGAAAGCCAGATTTTCTTTAAGAAAATCATCAGAAAAAATAGCTATTAAAGTACGCCTTATAACCAAGTCTTGTTCTACCTGAGCAAACTGTTTCCAAGGTGCATGTTCTTGCCATTTGGCTATATCTGGTCTAGGAATCATATATCGTTTTCTAATTTAATATTAATATCTACTTTCCATATATTGTTAACTGCTCCAGGCTTTTCTTTTGATTTTGGACTTAGTAATACTGGGAAATAGTTGGTTGATTTTAAATGTTTTAATAGAAGTTCTTTTAATTGAGCATCTGCCTGAAGTTCTTCCAATAAAAACCCTAAGCGCTGCAACGTACTTTTATGTGGGTACCATGTTAATAGGTCTTTTAAATCTGATAGGCTAATCTCTTCCATTAATTCTTCAAGAACGGCTAACATTCTGTTTAAACCTCCTAATTTTGTTTGATAATGAATAAGGTCTACCGCCGTTAGTACTGGATCTGAAATTTTAAAGTTTCCAGCATCCGATTTTTTATTAATTACATTCCTTTTTGGCCAGTTGGAAGTTGTCAAAAACTTTAAATCTAAAGCTCCTTTCTTTATATTTAATAGCGTAGGGGTAGAAATAATTATATAATCTCGCTGAATTTGTTGATGACCAGCTCCATGCAATCTTGCGGCTGAATATAACCCTAGGTAATATGGCCTATCAATAAATTTAAATAATTTCTCTACATAGAGATCTATGGGCAGTTTTCCAAGTTTAGAATATCTTGGAGGTATTATCAAATAAAAACCTTTTCTTAAAGCAATTATTTCTCCCTTCTTGGTTAGATAAGATAAGTCGGTGGTTAAATTGGATTTGTCCTTTTGACTAACCATGTGGAGCTCATCCTTTGAAAAGGAGTATTCCTCAAGAGAAAGGCGTTCTTTTATGAAATCTGATAAATACAATCTTAGTATTTTTGCGAGCAATTTAGAAATTATTACTAATAATCTCGAATTTTTACTAAAATAATTTTACTTTTTCTCAAAAATTATATCATTCATATAAATTAAGAACACGCAAACAGCTACATGATTTAGTTTGGTCAACCCTATATCTCTACCAACTTTTTATTATAATCATCCAATACCTCACTAGGCAAAGATTTAAGATAAATTTGAGTGGTTGTTAGTCGATTATGTCCAAGCATTGATGAAATGGCTTGTAACGGAACATTTTGTAACATGGCTTGAGTAGCAAAACTATGGCGAGATACATAAGATGTTAGGCGTTGGTCAATATTACATTTTTTGGCAATTTTCTTTAACCCACTATTATATCTTTTGCGAGCCCATAATACATCTTTGTATTGAAGTTCGTATGTGTCTCTTTTGATAATTGGAAATATAAAATCGGATTTATCCTTATTTTTAATGTAAACAGTAAGTATCTCTTTTAGTTGAGGGGTAATTTTTATATCATAGGGTTTGGATGTTTTTCTTCTGAAGAATTTTACCCGTTCATCCAAGATGTTTTCAAGCTTCAGAAATGCCATATCAATAAATGAAATGCCATAAAGCATATAGGATGTTAAAAAGTAGTTTCGGTAATGAAATAGACTGTCGGTTTCTTTTAAATGTAACAGCATTATTGATTTTATACTGTTGATTTCAAGAGCCCTTTTTTCGGTTGGTGTTGTTTTTATTCTATAATTTGTAAATGGATAGGCATCTTTTGAGATAATTCCAGCTTTAATGGCTTTATTATAAATGGCTCTTATTGTTTTCATATAAACAGCTAGACCGTTGGTGGAATTTCCTCTTGAATAATGGAATTCCTCAAATTTTTTAAGAAACTCGTAATTAACTTCATTAAATTTTAAGTCATTACCCTTATTAAATTTTTCCAATATTTTGATTACAGCATAGTATGAGTTTGCATTACCATAACGTTCAACCTTTTTAAGGTCTTCAATGATGCTATTACTGTACTCAAAAAACGAAATAAAAGTAACTTTTTTAGTTATTTTATTTTTTAACTGTAAAATAGACAGATAATTAAGCTCTTCTTTTTCATTTAATTTGTCAATGATATCTATAGCTCGAATTTTTGCTTTTAATAATTTATTATTTAACTTTCTTACCGTAATAGTACTGCCAAATGATTTTTTAATTTTTTCACTATGCTCGTCCCAATATTTTAATTCTACAGAATGACCGAGACTTATGGAAGTGGTTTTCCGAAAATGACTTAACCTTAAAATAACAGGAAAGGAGTTATCTTTTTTACTTCTACGGGTATCTAAAGAAAGTTTTAAATTAGTGCTCATGATACTCAAAGGTAAAAAAAAATTTGCACGCAATTTGCACGCAAACCATTGATTTTATTTGATATCAAATAGAGCTAAAATTAATTAAATTACTGGTTATCAATATAGTATGAGGTGTTTTGATTCTGGTTGAATTGCTGTTCGTAACTCTGGCAGTCAAGAGGTCGTCGGTTCGAATCCGATCTTCTCCACCACAAAGCGTTAGTTTTAATTATTTAAAAACTGAATACTTATAATTAACGCTTCTTTTAACGCCTTTGGTAAGTTATCTTTTGGCCAAGGATGGGACCCTCCAAAAACATGATTAGCGCTTTCAATAATTTCTAGAAGGCTATTAGAATTCCAATTATTAAGATTATAAGCTTCATCAATTAAAACACTTGTGTCGGCATCGCCATGAATGATTAAATACGGTATTTTTAAATTTGAAACCGCACGTTTAATAGTTAATCGATGTTCGTTGGCTACAAAATTTTCATAAAACTGATAAAAGTGAGGCATTTGTTGTTTGGTACGGCCATTTAAAACGTATTTAACACCCTCTCTTTTCCATTCTTCTAAATTTCCAATGGTAGATGTCCTTTTTCCAAAATCGCAAACACCAGCAAGACTTATTACCTTTTTAATTCGATTGTCTTCTTCAGCCTTTATAGTTACAATACCTCCAGCTCTACTGTGTCCAATTAAACTAATATAATCTATATTAATTTCTGGTTGATATTTGGTATGATTACTTATCCAATCGATAACCGATTCGAGATCATCTAACTCTTTAGTATAGTTATTATTCCCGAAGGCTTCTAAATCAGGAAAATCTATAGGTTGCTCTACCGTTCCACCATTATATGAAAAATTAAACTTTATAAAAAAGAAGCCTGCGTTTGCAAACGCTTCCGCCATTAAATCCCAAGGCCCCCAATCTTTAAAACCTTTGTACCCATGACAAAATATAACCAATGGTTTTTGTGTCTTGTTTTTAGTGTAAAAAACATCAGCAACAATAGGTTTGTCGTGTTTTCCAGGAATGACACTGTTTTTTGTAATATTCATATTTATACTTCTTTTTCGGTAAAATCTATATTCGGATTACATATTTCTATGATTAAGTTTTTTAGCTCTGTTTCAAAATTAGCTAAAGTATCAGCCGTAATTAAAGCATCTTTACTTCTACTAGATATACTTTCCTTTTTTGCAAATTTTAAAAATCCTTTGTTCAAATTTTTAAATGATATAATTCCAGCTTCTATAGGTAAATTAATAACTCCAGTTTGATTCATCATATAAGCATAAGTAAGCACTTGAAAACTCTTGCTGTACTTTTTATAATCTGTTGTAAGATCTTCCCAATTAGAAATTTCTACCTGGCCTGATTCTACTTTACCCGTTTTATAATCAATAATCCTCGTAATGCCGTTACACTCGTCTACCCTATCAACCTTACCTTTTAATCTTACAGGATAATTAATTTCTGAGATTTTAATTTCAATATCATTATCTGCCTCAATAGCTATAATCTTTATTTGATCTCCAGCCTTTATTGCTTTTAATTCAAGATCTAAAAAGTTATTTACATAGCGCTTAGCAATCTCATAGATAATAAGATTTTTACCTTTTGTTATATCGCCTTCCTTATATTCATTTTTAAAATGATAAGTGACTCTTTTTTCTATGTCGAGTTTTAACTTTTTAACCACTTCAGTCGTCAAAAATTCACCAACAAAAGGTTTATAAAAATCCTCTAAAGTATTATGAACAACAGTTCCTAATGTATTTGCTGCAACAGTTTCTTCAACATCATTATGTTCTCTAATTTTTAAAACTTTCTGATAATAAAAATCGATAGGGTTTCTAATATAATTGGTTAATGATGAAGGTGAAAATCCGCTTTTAGCGACTTCTATTAATTTTTGTTGTAAATCACTATTCTTTTTTACCACATTTAATTCCTTTTCAATTTGCGGAACTTGTGGTGTTATTATTTTACTATTAATTTTATGAATACCTTCTAGCTCTAGCTGTGTAATAAACCTGCTTTTTTCTCCTGCAGTTAATACATCGGCCTCCGTATTATAAGTTATATAGATGTTTTTAGCACGTTGTAAAAGCTTATAAAAGTGGTAGGTGTAAACAGCGTCTTTTTCCTTAAATGTAGGTAACTTATTTTCTAGTTTAACATCGAAAGGAATAAAGGAATTATTGCTTTTCCCTGCCGGCAGAATACCTTCGTTTACCGAGGCTATAATTACGGTTTCAAAATCTAAAACACGAGACTCTAGCATTCCCATAATTTGCAAACCTTGTAGTGGTTCACCTTGAAAATCTAGAGTTTCGGTACTTAATAACTCTTTATAAACACTAAATAATGTTGAAATATCTTTAATGTGTTGATGCTCTTCATTTAATCGTTTAAGCTCGGTAAATAATTCGTTAAAACGGAAAACATATTCCAACTGCAATAAGTTGGATGCTTTATCCTTATCCAAATTAGCCTTCATAGCCAATACTAATTTAGATATGTTTTCTAGCGCAAATGGAATTGAATTATCCCAATTAGCGAATAATAAATCTATAACTGTATGGCATGCGGTAGCCATTTTTGATAAGCGCTCCTTGTTTAAGTAAACAAGATTATTTTTATCGATAGTCTGAATTATTAAAGCAGCATAGTCCACGTTTTCAATAAAAAACAATGGTCTGATAAATTGATGGGATATTATTTTAACAACATCTTTAAAATAAAATGAATTTGAATTGGTTTTATGCGATTGAAAAAGAACCTCAAATAACGATGTTAAAGGAATTGACTTTAATGGAAACCCCATAGTAACATTTAAAGCATCTATGCTTGATGGCAATGAATTAAGTACGGGTATTAACAAGTTTTCGTCGCCCAATACTACAGCCGTATTTTTTAATGAACCGTTGTTTTTTTGCAAAGATTCTAAAATACTACCAATGTGTTTAGCTTGCCCTATGTTTTTAGGAACACCAAATACAGAAATATTTTTGTCTTTGGAATAATTATCGGCTATCCAATTAAAGGGATTCTCTTTAAAAAACGGCCAATTATTTTTGTGTTGCCTTGTAAACAAGGCTGCATCGTGTTTTTTGTTTTCCATAAAAGCACGATCGACATCCCAATAAGCACTTGCTAGCTTATTTTTTAATAACTCTTGAATTATGGTTTCCTCGGAAGTATTTAACGCATTAAAACCCAAAAAAACGTGATTCTTTTTGGCGTTATTCTTAATATAGTTTTCTAGATTATTAACCGCCTCGCGATAAATTAAACCTTGATAGCCTATATTTTTGCTTAGTAAATGCTTTGAAAACGCATTATAGTAACCATATAGTTTTTTCCAAAAGGCTAAATAATTTTTAACAAAATCGGTTTGAGGTTCCTCTAACGACCAATGATTTAAATCTTGGATACTACTTAAATAATCGAATATTTTTTCTTGAGGAATAAGATATCTGTCTATTTCGTTAAAATCCTGAAGTAAAATTTGTCCCCAATTTGAAAAAGACTCAAAAGAATCTGCCTGTTCTTTTTTTGTTAATTGGATATAAATGGAATAAAACTCGAAAAGAAGCTCGGTATTAGAGGTTGATTTTATCTGGGATAAATCTTCAACAAACTCTTCAATACTTAGTATTTCTGGAGCAAAAATAGTTTTTTCTACAACCTCAGCAAGCTGATGCTTTAGGAAGAGTCCTGCTCTTTTACTAGGTAGAACAAAAGTTAATTCAGAAAAATTCTGATTATCATTTTGTAAATCATTTAAAACATCGTGAATGAAAGTTGTCATTTTATAAAAATAAAAAACGCTTCGGATATCCGAAGCGTTTTTTGTAAACTTATTTATTTAAAATTTAATTAGCTATTTCTTATTTAGCTAAGTTAATTTCTACACGTCTGTTGTTTGCTCTACCAGCTCTAGTTTTGTTAGAATCGATTGGTCTAGCCTCTCCGTATCCAAGTGCAGATAATCTGAAAGCATCAATACCATTCTCAACTAAATATTCTTTTACTGAATTAGCTCTAGAATCAGATAATCTTTGGTTTAATTGATCGCTACCAACACTATCAGTATGACCTTCAACTGTAAATTTAGCTGTTGGGTATTCTTTAAGGATACCAATTATATCAGATAATACAGCAGCAGATTGTGCTTTTATAGTTGCTTTACCAGTATCAAATAAGATAGTTTTAGCATAAGCGTTAAGTGTTGCTTGAACAGCTTGAGTTACTTCAGGGCAACCGTTGTTTGCAACAGTACCTTTAACTTCTGGACACTTATCATCTTTATCTAATACACCGTCACCGTCTTTATCAGCCCAAGGACATCCTTTGTTTGCAGAAGGACCAGCTTCGTTAGGACATTTATCATCAGCATCAGTTACACCGTCACCATCAGCATCAGGACAACCGTTTAATGCTTTTAAACCAGCAACTGTAGGACAGTTATCTTTGTTATCAGCAATACCATCACCGTCAGAATCAGGACAACCGTTAAGTTCAGCTAAACCAGCTTCGTTAGGACAATCATCTTTACTATCTTCGATTCCGTCGCCATCAGTATCAGGACAACCGTTGAAAGCTTCTAAACCAGCAACATCTGGACAAGCATCGTCTTTGTCATATATTCCGTCACCGTCAGTATCAGTTCCACCAAATTTGATAGAGATACCAGCAGTATGTTGGAAGTGTGTATCTAAGTAATCTTCAAAAGCATGTTTGTAAGCTGTTTGCACAGTTAAACCAATGTTTTCGTTAAACCATACGTTGAAACCTAAAGTTCCGTTTACAGTACCAGCACCAATTTCATCTACCCAAGTGTAACCACCACCAAGACCTAAGAAAGGATCGATAGTTGTACCTTCAAGAAAGTTGTATTTAATTGTACCATCTACACCGTAGTATGATAAATCAGATACTTCATTAGCTACATCAGGATTTACACTGATATCACCGTATTTATCAATTTTATTTAAAGATCCAGTAATTCCGAAAGAAAAACCATCGCTTAAATATTTAGATACAGAGATCGTTGATAAAGAAGGTAAAACATTCCAGTGGTCTGTCGCATTTGCAAATTCTTCTCCAAAAGACTCACTAGCGAAACCGCCTTTAGAAAGTGCTCCGTCTCCTGTAGGATAGAAATCAACTGCGTTTACCCCGATAGAAATTTGCCATGGGTTGTTTTGGTCTTGCGCATTAACGTTGCTATAACCAAGTACAAGCAACATAGCGAACAATAATCTGCTAAGATTTTTCATATTCAAAAGTTTAATTTTAAGTGTTAAATTTACTGCAAAAGTAAGTTGTTAAATGTTATTAACAAAGACAAATATATAAAAAAATAGGATAAACAAGTAGTTCGTCGATAGTTCATAATGAATTTAGATAACTTTAAGCGCTTCCCCTACACTAACTAATACCTACAACATCTTATGTAAGTCTTATTTTACGTGGGCTGCCACGAGATGCAATAGATTTCTAGCTTTATGAAAAGAACGATTAAAAAAAGAATCCTACAACCAAGCTCCTCCAAATAAAACGCATATTAACAATAGATTGACACAGTTTAACGGCACAAAACTTCTAAATATTGGTCTATAATATCAAAACATTTAAATTTTGCCCACTACCGTGCTATTTCGAACACTCCTTATATACTAATACAGTTTAAACAGACTTATTTTTCACCAAACGATAGTACGTTTCGTATTCAACACACCTAAACATCCTTAACTAATATATCGTCATTTATATATACAAGAACTTTCTTTTTAACGCTAATATCCATCTCTTCCAAAACATCTTCATAGGATTGTAGCTGCTGCGCATATTTTATATCTTCAGAACCCGTTTTATAATCTATAATTACAGCTTCGTTTTCAGAATTTACAATAACCCTGTCCGGTCTCAAAATAATTCCATCTTTAGTAATAATATCGCGTTCATTATATATGGTATTACTTTTTGTATAAAATGTTTTTAGTTTTGGATGATTAATTATTTGTAAAACAGTGTCTTTAAGCGGTGTAATTTGTTCTTTTTGTATGATTGC
The DNA here is from genome assembly GCF_046736315.1 of Algibacter sp. AS12. NCBI lineage: Bacteria > Pseudomonadati > Bacteroidota > Flavobacteriia > Flavobacteriales > Flavobacteriaceae > Algibacter > Algibacter sp. AS12. Next base: position 1,661,300 of record NZ_CP151841.1, on the reverse strand, counting down.
ACTCTTTATAAAATCATCTATTACAGCATCTACCTCATCTCTAGTTTCAATTTTAGCCATGATGTTATGGATTAAATTCCCCTTTTCAATAGCTTCTTGTTGATTGGTGTCCCATAATAAACCAGATTTTGTAACGACATTAATATTATGGTCTTCTTTGGCTGTTGAAATAAATGACTCTTGACGATAGGTTTTTTTCTTATCTTCAAAAGGTTCCGATACCTTTTTAGGATTTCCAAAGCTATATTCTAATTCCGAATCTTGCCACATACCCAAATGTTGCAGGTAACTAATTAAAAGTCCCGAATACCTATTATTTTTAACCTCGCCTTTTGCAGAAATATCATTAGCTGAAATAATATGCAACTGTTCCACAGGGCGTGTTAATGCCACATATAATAGGTTTATGTTATCTAATTCCTGTTCAGATTGATGTTTGTTAAAAATTCGTAAGCCCTCTTCTGCATAATGCTCAAAATCTTTATTATAGTTTAATAGCGTACTAGAAAAACCATTATATTTTTCTTTATCCAAACTAAACCATTCTTTAGGTTCTACCTCTCTGAAAATATCTAAATCGGCATAAGGGAAAATGACCACCGGAAACTCTAATCCTTTAGATTTATGAATGGTCATAATCTGAACAGCATCCTGACCTTCGGGCGATATAATACTTAAATTATCTTTTTTCTTTTCAAAATAATCCAAAAACCCCGAAACGTCAGAAACTTTTTTCATTGAAAAATCTAAAATAATGTCTAAATAAAACTGGATATAAGCATTGGATGTTTTAACCAAACCAAAAGCTCTTACAATAGTTTCGGCTAAATCGTAAAGTGGACGTTGTAATAACATGTTAGCATCTATAAATACATTGTAAGTCTCGAAACTTTTAAACAACTCATCGGTGGGAATATTAATATGTGCAGTAAAAAAATCGTGTTTCTCTTCTATGTTAAAAAGTGTGGTTAAATAATTTAAAACTTGAATTTTAATGTCGTTGTTTTCTGGCTGAACTAATAGGGCCAAAACATGGTTTATAAAAACAACTTCGGGCGAATTATTAACCAACAAAGTTTCAGAAGAAATTATAGATATTTTTTCCTGACTCAAATAATCGGCAATAGCAACACCTTCTTTTTTCTTTCTAACTAAAACACAAATATCTTTAAGTTTAAAACCATTTTCTAAACATGACTTTATGGTTTTTAAAACTTCTTCCGGAAATTCCTCATCCCTTTTATCTTCTTTATCTAGGTCCAAAAAAGATAACTTAACAAACCCTTCATTTTCACTGGTAATATGCTGTGTAGAATTTTGGTAAAGCCCTTGATGTTCGGCATCATTAAAAAAGGTGCTTGCCAAAAATTTAAACAATCCATTATTAAAATTTACTACCGCTTTAAAACTCCTATAATTTTCTTCTAAATGCTTTACAACTTGCTCTATTTGAAACGGAACATCCTTTTTATTAAACAAATCCATAAACTGTTCTGCCTTACCACCACGCCAGCGGTAAATGGCTTGTTTTGCATCGCCAACCAACATGGTGCTGCCGTTAATTCCAGAAAGTGAGTTATCTAACAAGGGTTTTAAATTTTCCCATTGCATCACCGAGGTGTCCTGAAACTCATCAATAAAATAATACTTAAATTTTTCGCCTAAACGCTCGTAAATAAACGGCGTAGGCTGGTCGGTAATCTCTTTACTAATAATGGCATTAAACTCGGAGATTAGCATTTTATTCTGTTCACCTTTTAATGCAGTTAGCTCAGTATTAATGGCGCTTAAAACGGAAAGCGGTGTTATGTTTCTATAAAAAGCTTTTAAAAACTTTAGATGAAAAACCGCATCTTTTGTTAGATTGAAAGCCATAATTAAATTAGGCTTAATTCCATCCAATATAACTTTAACTTCCTCTAGTGTCTTTGTTTTAGGGTATAATGGATTTTCTTCTAGTTTGGTAATCCAGGAAGTTGAAAAATTAATATCTAAAACAAGCGCTTTTAATTTTAAAAAATAAGTTGGTAAATATGCTCTACTTCCGCCAGTAAAATCAGAATGTTCTACTCCTGTTTCATCTATTAAACCAAGAACACCTTCCGCAGTTTCAACAATTGTTTTTTCTAAATCTACAATCTCAGTTCTCAATTGAGTTTTAAGAACCTTAAAATCCGCTAAAGTTTTATCTTTTAACGTATCAATAAAAGGTAAATCGTTTTCTTTAACTAAAAGTTTAGCAATTTTATTAAAATCGAAAGCCACATCGTAACTCTTATCATCGTCCGCTTTTTCAATAGCAAAATCAACTAGCACCTTTGTAAGCTCAACATCGCTTCCAGCCTTAGCTATCAAACTATCAACCGCTTCATTTAAAAGCGAATCCTGGTCCAGCTCCACTTCAAAATTTAATGGCAATCTTAAATCGTGAGCAAAGGTTCGTATTACTTTATGGGTAAAACCATCAATGGTCGAAATATCAAAAGCTGCATAATTATGTAAAATCGTATTTAATAAATGATCAGATTTTTCTCGAAGTACACTTGGCTCCATCTGCAATTCCTCACAAAGATCCTTAAACATTGGCGTTGGCTCATTTAAAACAGCAGGATTAGAAAACGCCTTTAACATTTCAACTATACGTCCTTTCATTTCGGCAACCGCTTTATTAGTAAACGTAATGGCCAGTATACGTTTAAAAGGCTCCGGATGGTTAGACTTAAAAAGTATTTTTAAATACTCTTTAACCAAGGTATAGGTTTTCCCGCTACCCGCAGAAGCATTATAAATACTAAAAGGATGTGTTTCCTGCATAAAGAATGATTTGTTACAATATAAAAACTATCGATGAGTTGATAACAATTAATTATTTTTTATTGACCTGTTTTATCCGTAAATTTGAATTAAAATAAATATAAATACTAAAAACAAAAAAATTATGGCTTTCGAATTACCGAAATTAGGATATGCTTATGATGCTTTAGAGCCTCATATTGATGCTAGAACCATGGAAATACACCACACTAAGCACCACCAAGGATACACAAACAATTTAAATAACGCCATTGCAGGAACAGATTTAGAAGGAAAATCAATTAACGATATTCTTACAAATTTAGATTTAGATAACGGCGCAGTTAGAAATAACGGTGGTGGATTTTACAACCACTCTTTATTCTGGGATGTTTTAAATCCAGAAGACAGAGGACGCTTATCTGGCGAATTAAAAGACGCTATCGATGCTACTTTTGGTTCTAAAGAAGAGTTTATAGCTGCATTCTCTAAAGCTGCCGGAACACGTTTTGGTTCAGGATGGGCATGGTTATGTGTACATAAAGGTGGTAAATTAGAAATTTGCTCTACACCAAACCAAGACAATCCATTAATGCCAGGAATTGGTTGTGGAGGAACTCCAATTTTAGGATTAGATGTTTGGGAACACGCATACTACCTAAACTACCAAAACCGTCGTCCAGATTACATTAGCGCATTTTTTAATGTAGTTAACTGGAACGAAGTAGAAAAACGTTACGCAGAAGCTAAATAATTCCATTTAGTCTTAAAAATAAATAAGCAAATCTAGAAATAGGTTTGCTTTTTTTTGGCGTTACCACAAGGGTCGGGCTTTACTCTGCAAGTCCTCGCACCTCCTACGTCGGGCTGTGGGCTATCCGTTGCAACCCCTAACGCGGGCATATTTACAAACTTTTAGCCATAAAAAATGCTTTGCTTACCCGTCTGGTTTACAGAAAAGCTACTTTTTTAAAATCTCATTAACATAAATAGTACGATACTTTTCAGGATATTCAATTTGAACGCCATGCGTGCCATTTTCGAACAAAAACCATTTTTTTGATGGCGCAACAAGCGAATCAAAATAAGCCTTAGCAATCTCGGTTTCTGTAAAGTGGTCGTTATCTCCATGCATAAAATAAACAGGTACTTTCAGTTCTGGTACATCACGCAAAAGATTTATATTAAGTGCCGTAGATTGCATTAATTTAGAAGCTGGATAATACGATTCAGGCTTATTTATCATATCTGTAAATTTTTCCTTAAAGGTTAAACCATTATCCATAAACATACCTTTAAGTAATTTAAAACCAGTATCCATTTTTATGGGCGCGTACTTAAACACAATAGCTCTTTCAATTTCTATAGCATCACTAATTTCCATACCCGGTTTATTGGTATATGGCGGCCTTCCTGTTTTTTTTAATTGATTAATAGATACCGTATCGTTACGTTTTTGCGCTTCTGCCATAACAAAATTATAAGATAATATTTCCGACTCTGCTTGCTTAGCACAAATACCGCTACCTATATACGCATGGTACAACTCCGGTTTTTTCTGAACCATAAAAGCAGCTACCGCAGTACCCCACGATAAACCTTCAATATAAATTTTATCCTTTTTAAAAGTTTTCTTTAAGTAATTTGAAACTTCCAAGCCATCATCTACAATTTCATTTAAAGTAATGGATGCATCTGGCACACTATCGTTATACGCGAGACCCGAACCTCTTTGCTCCCAGTAACAAACGGTAAATAGATCTTCCAAATCGACGCCAAAAAGCCTATAAATAACAGGATAAATAGGAGAACCCGGACCACCATGAACTATTAAAAGCACAGGATTATTAACATCTTCCCCTCTAATGGTAACTCTTTGAGACACACCTCGTATTAACATATCTTCGTGCATCGCAATACTATTTGGCAACACCTCACCGTGTTCATCCAAAAAAGGCTCTTCAACTCCCGAACTATTAAATCTAATAATTACTAATAAAATTAAAATAGCTCCGACAATAACTCCCAGCAGAATTAACAACCATTTACCTAGTTTTTTTAACAGCTCCATAATTTCTTGATTTTCTGGTTTAGTTTTCTTGCTAATTTACTAACAACAAAAAATAAACACCTAGTTTTCAATACTTAACGAATATATAGTTTTTCTCCAAAAAATGCCCAACCCAACATTAAAATTCTCTAGTTATAAAATAATAAATATTAAAATCAAATAATCTAGCATGCTCAGGAATTAGTATATTTACGCATGCAAATTCCAAAAGGAAAAAAAATATATTTCGCCTCAGATAATCACTTAGGCGCACCAACCAAAGCGGCTTCTTTTCCTCGCGAAAAAAAGTTTGTAGCTTGGTTAGACGAGGTAAAACACGATGCTGCTGCCATTTTTCTTTTAGGCGATTTATTCGATTTCTGGATGGAGTTTAAAACCGTAATACCAAAAGGCTTTACAAGAACCTTTGGTAAACTTGCCGAAATTAGCGATTCTGGAATTCCCATTTACTATTTTGTGGGTAATCACGACCTTTGGATGAATGGCTATTTTGAAGAAGAACTAAACATACCCGTTTACCATAAACCAAAAGAATTTACCTTTAACAACAAAACCTTTTTAATAGGTCATGGCGATGGTTTAGGCCCAGGAGACAAAGGCTATAAGCGTATGAAAAAAGTGTTTACAAATCCATTTTTTAAATGGCTTTTCCGTTGGTTACATCCAGATTTAGGTGTGCGTATGGCACAATACTTATCGGTAAAAAACAAACTTATTTCTGGCGATGATGATGCTATATTTCTTGGAAAAGAAAACGAATGGCTAGTACAGTATTGCAAACGAAAGTTAGAAGATAAACATCTAGATTTTTTTGTGTTTGGCCACAGACATTTACCTTTAAATATCGACCTTAACGCTACATCCAAATATATTAACCTGGGCGATTGGATTCAGTATTACACCTATGGCGTTTTCGATGGCGAAAACATGGAACTTAAAGAGTACAAGTAAGCTATTTCAATAAAGCTTCAAAGGTTAACAAATCTACTTTACCATCAGGAAACAGTCCGTTTTTTTCTTCAAACGATAAAACCGCATCTCTTGTAATGGTTTTATATAATCCATCAACTGGAATATCAAAACCCTTTTTTACTAGTAGCTTTTGAAGTTCATAAACGAATACACTTTTTTGCCCAATCCTCAACTCAGAGATATTATTATTAAAAAGAGTAATCAATTTACTTTGTGTTTTTTCTTTTTCAAATTCAGCTTGACTGATACCTTCGCTTTCCAACAACCTAATATTAGCATTAGTTAAACCACTATCTTTTAAAGTTTTAGACTTCACTAATTGATCTTCATAAAACTTTACAGCACCTAGTTTATCTGTATATTTAGAAATAGCAGCTAACTCCTCTTCATCATCACTATCCGAGTTTCTTACATCTATTCCATTAGCGCTCCATTGCGTAATTACATATCCATTTAAGTCTTCAATAGACTTGTAATAATTGAACAAAAACGACCTATCATGGTAATTTAAATCAATATTTTTATTTCTAACATACTCATATTCTGGTGGCGTAAAACGCTTGTATTCCTTATAGGTATTGTAACCTATAGCCCACACAATAATAACCAGTAAAAATATGATAATTTGTTTCATTTTTTATCATCGTTTTTTTTTGCTAGTGTAAATATAATTAAAGAAAATGACTATTTCGAAGTTTTATTTTCCTTCATATCAGCAGTTAAATCTAAATCTCGTAGTACAGGGTTTTTAATTCCAATGGCAATAACAGTAATCAAGGTCATGGTCCCTCCAAAAACTACAGCAGCTACGGGACCCAATATTTTAGCGGCTACACCACTTTCAACAGCTCCCAATTCATTAGAAGACCCAACAAACATAGAATTAACCGAAGATACTCGACCACGCATATCATCAGGCGTTTTTAACTGCAATATAGTTTGACGAATTATCATAGAAATACCATCGGCTGCACCACTAATAAATAACATTAAAACGCTTACCCAAAATACAGACGAAAGGCCAAAACCAATCATACTTAAGCCAAATATAAAAATTGAAACAAGCAATTTTTTACCTGTATTTTTGCTTATAGGAATGTAGGTAGTAACAAACATGGTTATAATACTTCCTAAAGATATTGATGCATTTAAAATACCCAAACCTTGGCTTCCAACCTCTAAAACATCTTGCGCAAAAATTACTAATATGGCAACAGTACCTCCAAATAACACCGCAATCATATCCAAAGTTAAAGCGCCTAGTATCGCTTTGTTATGAAACACAAATAAAACACCAGCCTTTAAACTTTCTTTTACCGATTCCCCAATTTTCTTATTTAAAATAGGTTTCTTTTTTATTAAAAAAGTTAAGAAGAAAGCAATAATTACTAAAACAAACACAACACATAAGGTACTTGGTACTCCCATCCAACCAATAAAAAAACCACCAAAAAGCGCACCTAAAACGGCAGCAGTTTTCCAGGTGCTTGTACTCCAAGTAGCCGCATTAGGGTATATTTTTTTAGGAACAATTAAAGCAATCAAAGAAAAGATAATGGGGCCAAAAAACGAACGCATAAAACCGCCAAAAAACACAAGTGCATAAATTGAATATAAAATACGATTTGTGGACCAACTAGTAATTACCATATTGGTTGTCAATAAAAAAAGACCTAAACTAATTAGAGAAAAAGCAGCTATACAAAGTGCTAAAAGATTTCGTTTCTCTTTTTGATCTACTATATGACCAGAAAATGGTGCCATAAAAAAAGCAGGAATAAACTCGCAAGCTCCTATTAAGGCTAAACTCCAAGGGTCTTTTGTTAAGCTATATACTTGCCACTCTATTACAATAAATTGCATAGACCAACCAAAAACCAAAAACAATCGAAGCAATAAAAATATATTAAACTCCTTTATGCGCAGTGCCGCATACGGGTCGGTTTTAGCCATAATTAAGTTTTAAAATCTATTACTTTTGCTTCTTAATATCCCTTAACTTTAGCTGTAAACTAATGTTACCGTTCCATTCGTTTTCATCAATAGAGTAAGCAGCACGAAATAATTTACCGTCGGAAATTTTATTTATTTTTTTACCCAATCCAAAACCAATACAAACTATTTTAGTTGCCGATTCTGGCTGCGTTGCCGTTAAACGTAAATGTGTTTTATCTGCTCCAACACACTTACCATAGCCGGTATCCATTACATTTTCACTTAAAAAAACCGGAGTCATATTACTAGGACCAAAAGGCGCAAACTGCTTTAAAATTCTATGAAATTTAGGTGTAATATCATCTAAATCAATTTGAGCATCAATTTTAATTTCAGGAGTCAATAAATCTCTATCTATGGTTTTAGAAACCTCATCCTCAAAAGCTTTTTTAAAGGCTTCATAATTTTCTGGTTCTAGTGTTAAACCTGCAGCATATTTATGTCCTCCAAATTGCTCAATATGTTCCTTACAATTTCCTAAAGCATTATAAATATCAAATCCTTTTACCGATCGTGCAGAGGCTGCCAATTTATTTCCGCTTTTTGTAAAGACTAGCGTTGGTCTATAATATGTTTCTATTAATCGAGAAGCCACAATACCAATAACGCCTTTATGCCAATCTTCATTAAAAACAACAGTAGTAAGGCGGTTCTGTTCTTTTTGTTCTTCAATTTGATTAAGAGCTTCTTCTGTAATTCGTTTATCCGTTTCACGTCTATCTAAATTATACTCATTAATTTCGGCGGCGTACTTTTTAGCCATATCTGGCTCTTCTTCAGATAATAATGTTACCGCATAATTACCATGTTTCATGCGTCCTGCAGCATTAATTCTAGGCGCTACAATAAACACAACATCGGTAATAGTTAAGGTGGTTTTTTCTACTTGATCTAAAATGGCTTTTATACCAGACCTAGGGTTTGTATTTATTACTATCAAGCCAAAATAAGCCAAAACTCTATTCTCTCCATCAATAGGAACAATATCTGCTCCAATTGCTGTAGCTACCAAATCTAAATACTCAGTTAAATCTTCTGCAGTTTTACCTTCTTTAGACGCTAAGGCTTGAATTAACTTAAAACCCACACCGCATCCACACAGCTCTTTAAAAGGGTAGTTACAATCCTCTCTTTTAGGATCTAATACAGCTGCTGCGTCTGGAATTTCATCTCCTGGCCTATGGTGATCGCAAATAATAAAATCGATACCAAGTGTTTTGGCATGCGCTACTTTATCAACAGATTTTATACCACAATCTAAAGCTATAATTAGCGAAAAATCATTCTCTAAAGCAAAATTTATTCCTTTATACGAAATACCATAACCTTCATCATACCTATTAGGAATATATGTATAAACTAAATTATGTTTCGTTTTTAAATATGAAGACATTAAGGCTACAGACGTGGTGCCATCCACATCGTAATCGCCATAAACTAAAATATTTTCTTTATTAGCAATAGCTTTTTCAATACGCGCAACAGCCCTATCCATATCTTTCATTAAGAATGGATCGTGTAAATCTTCTAAACTTGGTCTGAAAAAACGCTTAGCATCCTCATAATTATCAACACCTCTATGAACTAATAACTTTGCAGTAATAGCATCTACCTGAAGTGCCTCTTGCAAAGCTTCAACTTTTTCTTTTGGAGGTTCTGTTTTTAATGTCCAGCGCATTGAGAGATTGCAATTTTGTTGTAAAAAGTAAACTTTATTGGTTCCTTTTTATGCTTTATGAAAATGTGTTTCTATGGTTAGTTCTGCGAATTGACGAAACATTTCCATAACGCCACAATATTTTTCAATGGATAAATCTACTGCGCGTTGTAGCTTTTTCTCGTTTAAATTATTCCCATAAAAATGAAAATGCATGGCTACTTTATCATAATACTTTGGGTGCTCATCGGTTAAATTTGCTTCGGTTTCAATTTTAAATGTATCAACCTCTAGCTTCATTTTTTTAATTAATGCTGCAACATCCAAACCAGAACAACCAGCTAATCCCGATAGCATTAAAGCTTTTGGACGGTATCCCTCGCTTTTGCCTCCGTTTTCCTCTCCTGCATCAATAAATAAATTATGTCCTGATGGGTTTGTACTTTCAAACCTCATATCTCCTAACCATGTTGTGGTAACCTCAACTGCCATTTTTAAACTGTTTTTTTTGTTTTATGTAAGTATCAAAAATACTACATAAAAACCTAAAACAATAATCTAAGCTTTTAAATTCATGTTTTACAAGAATCCAAAGAATTGTAAAATACCAATCCGTTTATCATAAGCTTTTAAATAAAATTTAACAAAAAGCACTAGGTTTAATAATTATCGCGAAGACTTTCTAAAATAAGCTGCATTTGTTTTTTAACCTCTATAGATGATGTTTTGTAATGATTATTCATAAAACTAAATATTAAAGTTTCGCCAGAATGAGTTATTAAGTATCCGCTTAAGGAGTAATTGTTACCTACAGTTCCTGACTTCGCATAAATATACGGTTCGCTAACTCCCGAATAATAACGTTTTAGGGTTCCTGACGCTCCACCAACGGGAAATAAGTTAAACAAGCGCGCTCTAGGTAATGCTTTATATAATTTTGTTAGCACTTGCACAAAGGATGTTGGCGTGAATAAATTATACCTACTTAAACCAGAGCCATCTACCCACCTAGGCTGTTGTTTTAAATCTTTTAATTGATTATTTAATATAGTATCGCGAATTCTACGAGAACTTAAAGTGTCAGAAAGCACAGAAGAAGCCATAATTAACATCTGTTCTGCTAAAAAATTATCACTTACAACCATCATACGTTTATATAAAGAATCTGCAGGAACGCTGTAAGCTATTTTATTCAGTTGTTTTCCCGAAAATTTAGAAACCTCAACTTTATTAGGCAGTAAATCTTGCCAAAATTTAGTTATCAATTCGTCATTTAAAACCATAGGTACCTCAATAGTATCTTTCCTTTTGGGATTATAATAAAACGCATTAGCGTTATAAGCTCTTCGCTTCTTTGCTTCGGTAAGTTGAATGTTATTTTTTAATAACCTTGGTTCACTTTGCAAGCTATATTGATTACTTATGGTTAGCACATTTCCGTACATAGGAAAACTGCTTCTTTCTGGACTAAAATACGTGTCGTAATCTTCCCAAGCCCAACCAGGACCAAATTTATCATCATCTAAATTATCTAAAATTAGGTTTACCTTTTTATACGGTTTTGCCAATTTTAATGCCGTACTATCTTTAAAAAAAGGATGTAAAAATGCAGGATTTCCAACACCTTGAATAGTTATGGTATCATTATCTACCTCATATTTAAAAGCAGGAAGTTGCTCTGGTAAAAATTGCAATGCTGTAAACAACGTAAATATTTTAGTATTGCTGGCCGGTGTAAAATATTTATCAGCATTATACTTATAAATGGTGTCGTGGTTTTTAGGATTATAAACTAACAGTCCGGTAAATTGATTGTTATAAAATGGCGATTCAAATTGTTTTGTAATGCTTTTTTTTATCGCTGCAGATTTACAACTAAATAAAAATCCGCCTACCAAAATCGCTAGTACACTAAATTTAAAATTTCTCATAAACGAACAATTTAAACCATCTTCTTTAAACGCGAAATTAAGAATTTACCTGTAAATTAATGCAATTTAACATTTTTGGTAAATTATATTCATCAAAAATACATTATACAAATAATACTTTAACAAATATTGAAAAACAATAAAAAAACAATATATTTGAATGACTAACAATTCAAACTCTATTTTATGAAGAAAAAAGCAACCCTCTCTTTTCTTGTCTTTTTTACAGCTACATGCAGTTTTTTGTTTGCGCAAAACATAACTGTTAGTGGTCAAGTAACGGATGCTTCTAGCGTACCGTTGCCTGGTGTAAATATTCAAGTAAAAGGAACAAGTAACGGAACATCAACTGATTTTGATGGATATTATAAAATTTCCGCAAAACAAGATGATGTATTACTGTTTTCTTTTTTAGGTTTTAAAACCAAAGAAGCAACAGTAACAGGAACCACATTAAATATTAACCTAGAAGAAAGCACAGATATACTTGGCGAAGTTATTGTTACCGCTTTTGGTATTGAACAGAAAGAAAAATCTCTTGGATATTCTGTAACACAGGTTAAAACAGAAGACCTTAACTTAACAGGACAAAACGATGCTATGACTGCCTTACAAGGTCGTGTGGCGGGTTTACAAATTTCTCAAACTTCGGGAACTCCTGGCGGTGGTGTAGATATTTTAATTAGAGGCATGTCTTCTATGAATCCTAATCAAAACAATCAACCTTTAATTGTCGTCGATGGTGTTTCCATTAATAACGATACATTTTCTGGTAATATTCTACCAACTTCTGGAACAAACTCTGCGGGCTCCGACTCTCAGTTTTCATTTTCGAACAGAGCAACTGATATAAACCCAGACGATATAGAAAGCTATAACATTTTAAAAGGAGCTGCAGCAACAGCACTATATGGTGTTAGAGCAGCAAATGGAGCAATAATAATCACCACTAAAAAAGGAAAATTAGGGAAGCCTAAAATAGGTTTTTCTGCTAGCACAACATTTAATAATGTTAAAACTACACCAGGTATCCAATCTACTTTCAGAGAAGGACGATATGGAGCACCTTACAGAACATACACTCCAGAAACAGACACTGGATTTACTGTAACAGGCGTTGGTAATTATAATGGGCCAATGACTTGGGGTGTGCGTTACACAGACGATTCTTACACACATACCGATAACACCGTTATAGACTTAAGCAATGACCGCTTTTACAGCCCTTACGATTTATTTGATACCGGTATTTCACACACCGAGAATTTTAATATTTCTGGTGCAGATGAAAAGTTTGATTACTACATGTCGTTAGGAAACACATCATCAGACGGAACTTTACCTAACTCTGAGTTTGGCAGAATTTCTTCAAGATTTAAAGCAGGGTACCAAGTAACCGATAACTTTAAAATTGGAGCAACTGTTAATTATTCAAACTCGAGCTCTACTAAAGCCACTGGTGGCGACAAATCTGTAATGAGTGCCTTAGGATGGTGGTCGCCTACATTTCCTATTAACGATTATTTAAATCCAGACGGATCGCATCGCGCCCTGTTTCCTGGATTTATTGATAACCCAAGATATAACGCTTATATAAGCGCATTAACAGAAGATACAGATCGTTGGGTTGGTAATATAAACCTAAACTGGAATCCGAAAGATTGGATAAACGTTAATTATACAGGGCAAATTGATAACTTTACAACACTTATAAATAGGTTTGTTCCTGCCGATTTAGATGGTGGCTCTGGAGTAAACGGTTATATTGTCGATCAAAATTATATTTTCAAAGGTTTAGAATCCAATTTACTTGTAACACTTTCTCACGATTTTTCCGATAAAGTAAGCAGTTCACTTTTATTAGGGCAGTCTATTTTAGACAATAAAAGAACAAGCTACAGAATGTACGGGCAAAGTTTAAACCTCCCTTATTTTAATCATATTAGTAACATTCAAGAGAACCAATCGATATCTAATTTTGTTACTCAAAAACGCCTTGTTGGATTTTTTGGAGAACTTAAATTAAGTTATGATGATAAACTCTTTTTATCTCTAACGGGCCGAAACGATAACGATTCAACTTTACCAACAGACAACAACTCTTATTTCTATCCATCGGCAAGTTTAGCTTACGATATGAAAGATGTATTTGGCAATAATAGCGTGGTTTCTTTTGGTAAAATTAGAGCATCTTATGCAGAGGTTGGTAACGGAACCACTTTTGGACAAGTTGGCTTTTTTAATTACCCCGACCCAAATTTTCCTTGGGCAGGCACAGGTGGTTATGTTGCCGATAGATATGTTGGCGCTCCAGATTTAAAACCGGAGCGCACTAAAGGTTACGAGTTAGGTTTAGATTTCCGTTTTCTTAAAAACCGTATTAGGTTAGATTATGCATATTACAACTCAAAAGTGTACGATGCTATTTTCCCTGTAGGAACAGCACCATCAACTGGTATTATTCAATTTACCAGAAACGCAGGTATTTATCAAACATTTGGACATGAGTTGTTAATTAGTGGTGATATTATTAAAAATAATGACTTAAAATGGGAAATGATTTTCAACTTCGGAACCAATAACGGGGAAGTTGTTGAGTTACCTGAAGAAATTCCTTTTTTAGATTTTGTAGACGATGTTACCGGAGCACGTATTTATTTACAACCACAAGAAGGCGATAAAATAGGAACATTGTACGGCTATAAGTGGAAACGCGTAGATGGTGAAATTTTAATTGACGACGCCGGCTTACCCGAAACTAACTTTGATGAAAAAGTAATAGTTGGAAATGTTACTCCAGATTTTGTAGCATCTTTAGGATCTAACATTAATTACAAAGGTTTTGGTTTAAACTTTTTGTTTGAATGGAAAAAAGGAGGCGACAAATATACTTGGCAACGTTACCAAATGAATAGAGCAGGAACCTCTGAATACACTATGCAATACAGAGAAAATGACACCTATGTGTTTGATGGTGTAATGGAAGACCCAGCAAATCCAGGAACGTATATTGAAAATAATACTGAAGTAGATTTTTCAGTTAGTTCGGCAACAGGGTATCAGTTTTTTAACTTTACCTCTCTAGGAAGACGTAATGCCGAAGTACTTCTACAAGATGCATCATGGGTTAAACTAAGAAACGTAGGTCTAACCTACAGCCTTGGCTCTAATGTATTAGACAAGTTGAAATTAGAAAGCGTAAAACTATCGGCTAACTTAAGCAATGTGCTAATATGGACACCTTTTGATGGTTTCGATCCAGAAGGAAGCGATTATGGCGCAGGAAGTAACAAATATGGTTTTACAGGTAGAGGCATACCGCTAACGGAAAACTATTCGTTTGGTGTTACAATTGGATTTTAAAAAAAGAACTATGAAAAAATATATAAAATACTTTCTATTTATAACAATGATCTCCAGTTTTTCTGGCTGTGATGATTATTTGGATGTTAACACACCATCTGACGCTGTCCCTTTAGACAACCTTAGCATGAAGGACATTTTAGGGCCAACACTGTTTAATACAATTTATGGGTATTACTATGCAGAATTATCATTATGTAACTATACGCAGTATTATGCTGGATACGGTACTGCTCCGGTGGTAGAATCTTTTAATAGTAGCACATGGAGCAATATTTACACAAAGGTATTACCAAATATTGAAAACTTAAAAGAAAAGGCAATCGCACAAGATGCTCCGCATTTTTTAGCCGTTGCTAAAATTATCACAGCAATGAATTTAAGCTTTGCAGTAGACAATTGGGATAACGTGCCTTATACACAAGCTGGTAAACCTTTTGAATTCCCTGCGCCTAAATTTGATGATGGCGAAGTTGTATACAATGACATGATTACCTTATTGGACGAAGCAATATCAGCACTTTCAGGAGCTTCAAACCCTAAGTTTAATTTAGAATCAGGTGACCTTGTCTATAAAGGAGATGTATCAAAATGGATACGTTTAGCGTACACATTTAAAGCACGTATGCAATTACACATGATAAAAAATGGAGGTGTAACAGCAAGCGATGTTCTAAGCTCAATTAACAATGGGTTTACCTCAAACTCTGATAATTTTATACTCACTTATCCAGAAGGTGAACTTAATCCGTATTACGCCACTAATGTGCAAGCCAGAGCAACTTCAAATTATTTCCGAGCTCCAAACGATCAATTAGTAAGCATGCTAAATGGTACAACTTATCCTTTTGAAAGTGGGGCCGTAGAAGTTGACCCACGATTACCAGCTATGTTTGTAAAGGAAATTGGGGTAGATGTTCCTGCACCTGATACTGATCCTTGGCGTGGCTTTTTAAACGGAGGAACAGGACAATCTTCCGATGGCGAAGCTGCAAACACTTACTATAAAGATGGCGGATATTACACCAAAGCAAGCGCACCACTAGAAGTATTAACTTATGCTGAAGCCATGTTTATTAAAGCGGAAGCGGCATTTTTAGCAAACGGAGGCACCACAACCAGTGCTGGCGCGACTTCGGAAGCTTACAACGCCTACCTTGCTGGAATTGAAGGTAGTATGGAACAAATAGGTGTAGATGGTGCCGATTATTTGGTAGACACAGCCGTAGCTGTTGGCGAAGGTGGCCTAATGCTAAACCATATTATGAAGGAAAAATATATTGCAAACATTCATAACACAGAAACTTGGAATGATTTTAGACGCTATAATTTCTCTGCCGATGTTTTTAAAGGCTTAGAACTACGTTTGGAAGAGGATAATTCTGATGATGAATTTGCAGGCGAATGGATTAGACGAGTTTCTTATCCAACATCAGAATTAGACGCTAATTTTGACGAGGTTAAAGCAAACGAAAAAAGCCCAATTACACCTATTTGGTGGGCTGAATAAGCTTAAATATCCATAATAAAAAAGCCGAATAGAAAATAATCTATTCGGCTTTTTTTTGTTCAATTTTGAGCGTGTTTTAAAATGAGGCTACATGCCATTTAAAACGTTGCATAGCTTAAAAACATCAGTTTCAGTATGTCCTGCACTTATAACAATGCGACTCATCATAGGCGAGTTTATATCTGGGTACCTAAAACTTGTTACTATTATACCATTGCTTTCTAGGTAATCATTAAGATCTTCATCTATAAAACTAAAAGCAGGATGGCCTTCCATGTATTGAAATTTATTAAGCGAATTCAAGTGTTTTTTAAAAAACGTTGTGTTATATTCTAGTTGTTTTCGCTTGGTCTTATAAATCTCTTCAGCATGAATTAAAGTAGCCAAATTTGCAGGAGAGGCAGGACTAGAGCCTCCAAAAAAGGCTGTACTTTCTAAAGAAGAGATTCTGCTTTTAGAACCAAAAATAGCACCAGCCTGAACACAGAACCCTTTTCCTAAAGAGCCACAAACTATAAGTTCCTTTGGGTTTAAATCTTTAATGGTTTTATAAACACCGCCACCGTGCTCTCCAATAACACCTAAACCATGCGAATCATCAACTACCAAAACAAGTTCTGAAAGCGGTAAGGATTTCAAGCCTTCAAAATCAGGAAAGTTATTTCCTGAAAATTCTATAGCGTCTAAAAACACAACTGGTGTTTCGCTTGTTTTTTGTTTTAAATGAACATGTAATGCTTCTTTTAAAGTTTGATACGTTGAAAACGATTGGCTTTTGCTTGATGATAAACTTAACGCCGAATGTGTATTTGGTGCATAAAAAAACGCATATTTTTCAGTGTTCAAACCATGAGCCACAAGTTGCCCCGCTAAATACCCCGAAGACATGCTAATACAGGCTTCGCTTCCTACTAGTTGAGATAAATAGGCTTCAGTTTCATCATAAATAGAAATACGAATATTTGATTTACGCGAGGCACCATAATTAGTGCCGTACTTTTTAATATTCTTAATAAATATATTTTGAAAATCAACATCAGTTTGCAAACCTAAATAGGCAGTGCCACCAAAATAAAGATAGTTTTCATTTTGGATTGAAATATGATTTCCCGGAAATGAATTTAAATAATATGCCATTACTTTAAAGTTATACCACTGCCGCCTAAAGTTGGAAACATCACCTTTGCATCTGGCCGAATAATAACGCCATTTGCAATATCTTCTTTTAGTAAAAGTGCTCCGTCCATATCAACATAATCTAGTTGAGGTAACAGTTGCGCAATAGCCGAAATACCAACGGTAGACTCCGTCATGCAACCCACCATCACTTTTACTCCCATGGCTTTACCTTTTTTAATCATGCGTAAAGCCGGTGTTAATCCGCCGCATTTAGTGAGTTTTATATTAATACCGCTAAAATGATTTCCGCAAGCCTCCACATCACTTTCAACAATACAACTTTCATCTGCAATAACGGGTAAAACAGCATGTTTCATTACTTCTTTCATGCCTTCCCAATCGCTTGCTTTTAAAGGCTGCTCCAAAAACTCGACTCCTAAGTCTTTTAAAAGTGGCGCATTCCTAATGGTTTCTTCTGCTGTCCACGCACAATTAGCATCAATTCTAAACACAGCGTCACTATGTCTTCTAAGCGCTTTTACAATACTAACATCGTCGTCTGTACCTAATTTTATTTTATAAATTGGCCAAGGGGTTTCTTGCATTTTAGCCACCATCTCGTCTATACTAGCAATACCAATCGTGTAATTTGTAGTAGGAAAGCTATCCAGATTTGTTCCCCAAATACTATAAAGTGGTTGGTTTTGGAGCTTTCCATATAAATCATGAGCTGCCAAATCTAAAGCACAAATAGAAAAGTTAGTTAATCCTTTTTCAACTAAAAAAGCATGAAAAACATCGGGTGTTGTAAAGTCGAAATCTTCAATATCTTTTAAAATGGCATTAATTTCCAACATCATGCTTTCAACCGTAATGTTGTAATATGGGTTTGAAGTAGCTTCTCCATAACCTGTTTTTCCGTTTAAAGAAAGACAAACAATTAAACTGGGTTGTACATCGTGAGACTCGCGAGAAATTGTAAAAGTATGCCTTAACTTTAGTTCGTATGGCTTTAAAATAACCTCCATAAATTTCTTTTTTATTAGATGTGAAGTTAATAAAATTATACCTTTGAGAATAACGAAAACTTAAATATATGCCACTAGTAACACCACTTTCTGCCGACCATGATTTAGAAACTAAAAAACTAGCCGAATTTTTTAATGAAACCTTAGGTTTTTGTCCCAATTCGGTATTAACCATGCAACGCAGACCCGCCATAAGTAAAGCATTTATAAACCTAAATATGGCTGTTATGGCTAACGAAGGAAAAGTTACTTCTGCCCTAAAACGTATGATTGCTTGGGTGTCTAGCAACGCTACTAGTTGCAGGTATTGTCAAGCGCACGCTATAAGAGCTGCAGAACGTTACGGCGCAGAACAAGAACAACTCGATAATATCTGGGAATACCGAACGCACCCTGCTTTTAACGAAGCCGAACGTGCTGCCTTAGATTTTAGTTTGGCCTCAAGCCAAGTACCGAACGCTGTTGATGAAACCATTAAACAACGGTTGCATCAATATTGGGATGAAGGCGAAATAGTTGAAATGCTTGGTGTTATTTCTTTATTTGGCTACTTAAACCGTTGGAATGACTCCATGGGTACATCTATTGAAAGTGGCGCTGTTGAAAGTGGCGAGCAGTATTTAGGAAAACATGGTTGGGAAAAAGGGAAGCACATCTAATTCCTGCGAAAGCAGGAATCTCATGATAGGCGTTATTTGTTTCAATTTAGAATCAACAATTTTTTAACCCTTTCCCTCAACACCGGCAAAACCTCAACCTCAAACCAAGGATTTTTAGTTAACCAAAACCTGTTTCTAGGCGAAGGATGCGGCAACGGCAAATATTTGGGCAGGTAGTCTTGAAAATTATCTACAGTTTCTGTCAAGGTTTTTTTAGCCCTTTTGCCTAAGTAATATTTTTGAGCATACATACCAATTAAAATAACGAGTTCTACATTTTTAAGCTCGTTAAGTATTGGTTTATGCCATTGTGGTGCACATTCTGGTCGCGGTGGTAAATCGCCCGTTTTTCCTTTTCCAGGATAACAAAACCCCATAGGAATTATGGCGAACTTGGTTGCATCATAAAAATCTTTAGTTGAAACATTAAGCCATTTACGCAATTGTTTACCACTAGCATCGTCCCAAGGAATTCCCGAAGCATGCACTTTGGTTCCGGGAGCTTGACCAATAATTACAATTTTAGACTCTGGGTGCGCAGAAACCACAGGTCGTGGGCCTAAAGCTAAATGCTCTGCACAAATAGTACATTGTTTTATATTATCGAGTAAATCTTGCATTTAGCTTTAGCTCCTAGAACTCATCAAAAATTCTAATTGTAAGTTTTATTTTTCGGTTAACGGATTTCCTTCAAAACTTAAACCATTAAAACCGGTATTCATAAAATTTCTAATGTTTTGGTGTCCCGTTCCATTAGGGTCTTTTAAAACCTCATCAAAATAATACTGCCCAAAACAAGCTAATGTTTCGTCTTTAGAAAAGCCTTGTGCTTTAGCAAAAGCAAATAATTTACAAGAGCCCGAATTTTGCCCTTCGGCATTTTCTAGAGTTCCGTTTTTAAATGCTGTAGGCTCAAATTTGTAATTTTCTTCAATAACGCTCATGGTTTCGGTAAACACTATGGCAGTTGGGTCTTCTTTTAGTTTCTTCTTGAACGATTCTAAATTCATTGTAATACTTTAATTCTATTTAACTTTTCCTCCAACAATAACAACAATTTCGCCTTTTGGAGGTTTATTGGTATAATATTCTAATACTTCTTTGGCTGTACCTCGAATGGTTTCTTCAAATAGTTTTGTTAATTCTCTCGAAACCGATACTTGTCTTTCTTCTCCAAAATACTCGCAAAAATGCCCTAAGGTTTTTACTAGTTTATGCGGACTTTCGTAAAAAATCATAGTTCTAGTTTCTTCTGCCAAAAGCAATAGCCGTGTTTGTCGGCCTTTTTTAGCAGGTAAAAAACCTTCAAATACAAACTTATCGTTTGGTAATCCAGAATTTACCAATGCCGGCACAAATGCTGTGGCTCCGGGTAAACAATCTACCTCTATACCGTTTTCAATACAGGCACGCGATAATAAAAACCCGGGATCTGAAATGGCTGGTGTTCCCGCATCGCTAATTAGCGCCACCGAAGTTCCGCTCTTTAATTTATGAATAATACTTTCAACCGTTTTATGCTCATTGTGCATGTGGTGCGATTGCATGTGAGTTGAAATTTCGAAGTGTTTTAAAAGTTTTCCTGAGGTTCTGGTGTCTTCGGCTAGAATTAAATCGACATCTTTTAGAACTTCAAGCGCCCTTAACGTGATGTCTTTTAAATTTCCAATGGGTGTTGGAACTATATATAGTTTACTCATGTGTTAGTGATTGAAATGGTTAGCTTTTGGCGAGGCGCGCATCGAGCCAAAACTATGAATGAAAAGCACGACCGCGCTTTTTCTGCGCGGTAACACCCAAATATTAATTAAACTTTGCTTCTATGATCTGCATAAAACGCTCTTCGAACTCCTCTTTTCCTTCCCAATTATTATAATCTGGTTTAACCATTTGCACAATAAAGTTTTTAGCATTTTCATAGGTTACAAATGTATTTAATTGCGACAAAACACGATCGTAATCTTCACTTTTACCATCAAATAAGTGTTTAATAAATGCAATTTTATCGTTTAACCCAATGTTTAACCCGCCAACTTTAAGCTTATCATTCAAGGATTTTTTACCGTTAGGTGGCACTCCGTTTTGTGAATTAGAAACAGGCTCAAAAACAGGAATGTCTCCAAAGCCCGCAGTAATATCTTCTATGTTTTGTTGTTTTTCTGGTGTTTTAGGCACAAAGATATCCTCTTCGGCTGCCGCATTAGGTTGTTCTGCCTCTTCAGTTTCTTCTGGCATAAAAGCAACCATATCTCTAATTTTATTCATTACAGGCTCCATAATATCATCCTCTTCAACAGTATCAAGGTTTACATAAATTTTATCTTCAACCTCTATATTATCGCTTACTTTATTGTTGAAAGCCGTGTCTAACATACCGAAAAAGGACGAATCGTTGCCAATGGTTGGCAAATCGCCTTCAAAATTTTCATGTGCAAATTTCATGACCGAAAGCTTCTCATAAAGTGCAGAAACCTCAGCATGCATTTTTAAAACATCTTCTTTTCCTTTTAATTTAAGAATCCTGTGTGCTATACTAACGAGTTCAGATTCAACCTTCTTCTTCATTGTTTATAAATTTTAAATTATTGCACTTTAGCCTTTTGTTTTTTTAATAAATTTACGTCACCTTTATACAAATGATAATCGACTACGAATTAGTGTTAAAATTACGAAATGTTTCTTGAAAATACAGTAAATCATAAAGAACAATTTGGATGGATAGAAGTAATCTGCGGCTCTATGTTTTCTGGAAAAACCGAAGAACTTATTCGTAGACTTAAACGGGCTCAATTTGCAAGGCAAAAAGTAGAGATCTTTAAACCTGCTATTGATGTCCGCTATGATGAAGAAATGGTGGTCTCACACGACGCCAACGAAATACGCTCTACACCTGTGCCTGCAGCAGCCAACATTCCTATTTTGGCCGATGGTTGCGATGTTGTTGGCATTGATGAAGCCCAATTTTTTGATGATGAAATTGTACGTGTTTGCAACGACTTAGCCAATAAAGGCATTCGTGTTATTGTGGCTGGCTTAGATATGGATTTTAAAGGCAACCCATTTGGCCCAATGCCTAATTTAATGGCT
The DNA here is from genome assembly GCF_046736315.1 of Algibacter sp. AS12. Lineage (NCBI taxonomy): Bacteria > Pseudomonadati > Bacteroidota > Flavobacteriia > Flavobacteriales > Flavobacteriaceae > Algibacter > Algibacter sp. AS12. The sequence continues at coordinate 1,639,115 of NZ_CP151841.1, read as the reverse complement.
ACTGCCGAGTATGTTACTAAAGTACATGCCGTTTGTACTAGGACTGGCAATTTAGCCCAGTATAGCTACAGAAAAAATCAAAATGAAAATCTTGTTTTACTAGGCGAGGTTAATGAGTACGAGCCTTTAAGTAGAGCAGCATATTACAAAGCCATGCTACGCGAAAAGGTAAAAAACATGAAGGTTAATGAGGTTGAAGAAGTAAGCACTAAACCAAAAAACTCCAATGCCTAAAGCACAAGAAACGGTGCTTGAAATAAATTTAAAAGCGCTAAAACATAACTTTGAACACCTAAAATCTAAGCTACAACCTAGCACCAAATTTTTAGCAGTTGTTAAAGCGTTTGCATATGGTAGTGATGCCTGCGAAATAGCCAATTATTTACAAGGTTTAAATGCAGACTATTTTGCTGTAGCTTATATTAACGAGGGTATTACCCTGCGAAATGCTGGCATAACAAAACCTATTTTAGTACTGCACCCGCAATCTGTAAACTTTAAAGCCTTATTAGATTATAACTTAGAGCCTAGTTTATATAACACCAAAATTTTAAATGAATTTATAGCGTTCGCTTCCGCAGAAAAGCAAACAAATTTCCCAATTCATATAAAATTTAATACAGGATTAAACCGCTTAGGGTTTTCAGAACCTGAAGTTAACTCTATAGTTACTAAAGTTAAAGAAACGGAGGCAGTACATGTTACATCGCTATTTTCTCATTTGGCTGCTAGCGAAGATTTAAACGAAAAAGAATTCTCTTTAAACCAAATACAAACCTTTAAAACCATTGCTGAAGGGTTTACAAAAAAGATAGGTTACCAACCTATACTGCATATGTGTAATACTTCGGGCATACTAAATTACCCCGAGGCGCATTTTGATATGGTTAGAAGCGGTATTGGATTATATGGCTTTGGCAATTCTGTAAAAGAAAACCAGCACCTAACGCCAATTGCCACTTTAAAAACTATTATTTCTCAAATTCATACCATTAATAAAGGCGACTCGGTGGGCTATAATAGGGCGTATAAAAGTGAAGGTGTTTTAAAAACAGCTACGCTGCCCATTGGTCATGCCGATGGTATTGGAAGGCCTTACGGTAACGAAAAGGGTTTTGTAAGCATAAATGGACAAAAAGCACCTATTATAGGTAATGTTTGTATGGACATGATTATGGTTAATATAACTGATATTGAATGCAATGAGGGCGACGAAGTCATTATTTTTGGTAAACACGCCACTGCAGAAAATCTAGCTACTAGCGCAAGCACCATCTCTTACGAACTTATTACCGCTATATCGCAAAGAATAAAACGTCTAATTATAAATTAATCAAATAGAAGATTAAACATATTGTGACTTTTTATGTAAATTGTGTCCTATTAATACTAACTAAAAATTTAAAATTATGTTAAAAGAGTTTAAAGATTTTATCATGACGGGTAACGTTGTGGAATTTGCAGTTGCTGTAATAATGGCGGGAGCTATTGGAGGCGTTGTAAAAGGATTTGTCGATAATATTATCATGCCAATTGTAGGTCACTTCTCTGGCGGAATGGATTTTGCAGAATTAAAAATAGTTCTTGATGAGGCTGTTGTTAATGCAGAAGGTGTTGTAACATCACCAGAAAACGCTATTATGTGGGGATCTTGGATTAACACCATAGTAAACTTAATTATTGTTGGTTTCGTTATGTTCATGATTGTTAAAGCTTATAACAAAACTAAAAAACCTGTTGAAGAGGCACCTGCTGAACCAGCTGGACCTTCTCAAGAAGAGTTATTAGCAGAAATAAGAGATTTACTAAAAAAATAACAAAATGTTAATTAAATAACAACCTGTTATTTCTTGTTAAAAAGCCCTCGTTTTAATAAAATGAGGGCTTTTTTTATATTCTAAAATAGAATAAATAGTTAGTTTTGTCCACACAAATTTTTTAAAATCTATAAAACGATGAGAGTAGCTGTAGTAGGTGCCACTGGAATGGTTGGCGAAGTAATGTTAAAAGTTCTTGCAGAACGTAATTTCCCTGTAACAGAGTTAATTCCTGTTGCTTCAGAACGTTCGGTTGGAAAAACATTAACCTATAAAGGAAAAGATTATACGGTAGTTGGATTAGAAACAGCCGTTTCTATGAAACCAGATATCGCTCTATTTTCTGCAGGTGGAGATACCTCATTAGAATGGGCTCCTAAATTTGCAGAAGTAGGAACAACAGTAGTCGATAATTCTTCGGCTTGGAGAATGGACCCAACTAAAAAATTAGTAGTTCCAGAAATTAACGCTCACGAATTAACTAAAGAAGACAAAATTATTGCCAACCCTAATTGTTCTACAATTCAATTAGTTATGGCGTTAAACCCGCTTCATAAAAAATATAAAATGAAACGCGTTGTGGTATCTACTTACCAATCGGTTTCTGGTACAGGTGTTAAGGCTGTGCGTCAATTAGAAAATGAAATTGCTGGTATTGAAGGCGAAATGGCATATCCTTACCCAATTGGAAGAAATGCATTACCGCATTGTGATGTTTTTCAAGACAACGGATACACTAAAGAGGAAATGAAATTAGCTAGAGAACCTCAAAAAATTATGAACGATAGATCGTTTTCTATTTCGGCAACTGCCGTTAGAATTCCTACCGCAGGTGGACACTCGGAATCTGTTAATGTTGAGTTTGAAAATGATTTCGATTTAGCTGAAGTAAGACAACTATTAAGTGACACTCCAGGTGTTGTAGTGCAAGATAATACAGCAACTAACACCTACCCAATGCCTATTTTTGCTCACGATAAAGATGAAGTTTTTGTGGGTAGAATACGAAGAGACGAAACGCAACCCAACTCATTAAACATGTGGATTGTTGCCGATAACCTTCGTAAAGGTGCTGCAACAAACACCATTCAAATTGCAGAATATTTAATTGAAAACAAACTAGTATAATATACTTTATCAACTAAACAAACCAATTTTAGCCTCTTTAATTAACGTAAAGAGGCTTTTTTATTATAGCTTTGTAGTAAAAAGCATACTTCTCCCTATATAATCATTATTTTTTAAAATTTTAAAATACCACGTGAAATATCCTTTTACTAAAACAGTTGATGTTACCGATAGCTATTTTGGGGCTGAAGTTAAAGATCCATACCGATGGTTAGAAGACGATAGAAGTCTGGAAACCAAAACATGGGTTGAAACACAAAACGAGGTTACCAATGCGTATTTAGATAAAATTCCGCATAGAGCGCAGTTAAAAAACCGCTTAGAGACCTTATGGAATTACGAAAAAATTAGCGCCCCTTATAAAGAAGGCGATTTTATCTACTTTTCTAAAAACGATGGTTTACAAAACCAAGACGTTATATACCGAAAGCAAAATGAAAATAGTCGAGCTGAAGTTTTTCTAGATCCTAATACGTTTTCTAAAGATGGTACTGTTTCATTAGGCGCCATAAGTTTTTCTAAAAGTGGTAAGTTTTTAGCCTACACCATATCAGAAGGTGGAAGCGATTGGAGAAAAGTTTTTGTTATGGATGCTGTAAGCAAAACCATAATTGAAACGGCTCTTACTAATGTGAAATTTTCTCAAATTTCGTGGTATAAAGATGAAGGCTTTTATTATTCTAGCTACGACAAACCCGAAGGCAGCGAGCTTTCGGCTAAAACAGACCAGCATAAAGTATATTATCATAAATTAAAAACACCCCAAGAAAATGATGTTATAATTTATGGTGTTAAACCAGAAGAAAAACACCGCTATATTTATGCAAAAGTAACCGAGGATAATCGGTTTTTAGTATTAACTCCACGCGTATCCACATCCGGAAACAAGGTTTTTATAAAAGATCTTTCTAAGCCAGATAGTGCCTTAAAAACAATAATTAACAATACAGAAACAGACACTTACCTTATTGACAATGCGGGAGACACGCTATTTCTATTAACCAATTTAAACGCTCCTAATAAAAAGGTAGTTCGAGTAAATTTTAATACTCCCGATCCTGAACATTGGGAAGATGTCATTCCAGAAACTAATCAGGTTTTAACCATTGCCAAAAGTGGCGAATATTTTTTTGCGCATTACATGGTAAACGCCATTTCTAAAGTAAAACAATACACTTACAACGGTGAATTTATTAGAGATATTGAACTACCAAGTTTAGGCACATCAATTGGTTTTGGCAGCAAAAAAGATGAGCTGTCGTGCTACTTCTCTTTCTCCAACTACTGCACGCCTAGTAGTATTTATAAATTCGATTTAAAAACTGGCAATTATACACTGTATTGGCAACCTTCAATAGATTTTAATACTAACAATTTTGAAAGTCATCAGGTCTTTTATACATCCAAAGATGGCACTAAAATCCCTATGATAATTACCCACAAAAAAGGGATTAACTTAAATGGCAAAAACCCCACTATTTTATATGGTTACGGCGGTTTTAACATAAGCCTTACACCTGCTTTTAGCATAACTAATGCGGTTTGGCTAGAACAAGGCGGCGTATTAGCTGTACCCAATATTCGTGGCGGTGGCGAATACGGTAAAACATGGCACGATGCCGGCACGAAATTGCAAAAACAAAATGTATTTGACGACTTTATCGCTGCCGCGGAATACTTAATAGCTAACAATTATACCACCTCTAAATATTTAGCTTTACGTGGTGGATCAAATGGTGGGTTATTAGTTGCTGCTGTTATGACACAGCGCCCAGATTTAGCTAAAGTTGTTTTACCAGCAGTTGGTGTTTTAGATATGTTGCGCTACCATACCTTTACAGCAGGAGCAGGTTGGGCGTACGATTATGGCACTGCCGAAGACAGCAAAGCCATGTTCGATTATTTAAAAGCATACTCGCCCTTACACAATATAAAACCCGGTGTTGCATATCCTGCTACACTAATAACAACAGGCGATCACGACGATAGAGTAGTGCCAGCCCACAGTTTTAAATTTGCAGCCGAATTACAAGCTAAACAAACAGGCAACAACCCTGCTTTAATAAGAATTGAAATCAATGCAGGCCATGGTGCAGGAACACCTGTTAGCAAAACCATAGCCCAATATGCAGATATTTTTGGGTTTACATTATACAATATGGGCATTAAAGCTTTACCTATCACACTTTAAAAAAGTAAAAATGTTAAGTTTTAGCAAAAATTGTTGGCTAAAAAAAAGTATTACAATAGTTTTGTAGTCTATTATGAGTAAAATTATACTTAAATATATTTCGGTTTTTGCATTGCTATTCTTTTCAGGATTTAGCAATTTGCATGCTATTCCCGATGCATCTTTAAATGCAAATAATTACTCCATAACTTCCGATAGCACGTTTAAGCATAGCGCTATAAAACCTGCTCAACACACCACGACTACTAATTTAGTTTTAGAAATTACTGAAGTCGATGAAACAGAAAACGAAGAATCTGCTTCAAAAAACAACCAGTCTTCTTTTAAAAACTTTTTAGCCGACATTTTAAATCTTTTGACTTATAATGAAACGCTCCAATCGGAAAAAGCATTTAATTTTCACAAAAATTTTCAAGATAAGTCCTCATCAAAACTTCATGTTAGGCTTCAGGTTTTCATAATTTGATTTTTTTTTTTTTGTAAATCATTCCCGATTTGCACTTTTCTAAAGCTATATAAATAATCTATATAGTTAGGAAACCATTGTGCTTTCGCACCTAAAAAATCATTTTACCTCCATTTATTACAATATAAAATTATGAAAAAAGCATACCTTTTCATGAGTTTGCTTGTGCTTATAATTGCAACAAGCTGCAACACCAAGAAAGAAAAAAAAGAAGAACATACAGCCTTTTTAGTTACCAACCCTATAAAAAAGGACACTTCAATCACTAAAGATTATGTAAGTCAAATTCACGCTGCAAGGCATATAGAAATAAGAGTATTAGAAAGAGGTTACCTCAAGCAAATATCTGTCGATGAAGGCCAATATGTTAAAAAAGGTCAACACATGTTTCAAATTATGCCTAACGTTTATCAAGCAGAGCTGAGTAAAGCAAAAGCAGAATCTGACGCAACCAAAATAGAATTAGCAAACACACAGATTTTAGCAGATGGTAATGTAGTATCGCAAAATGAACTTGCCATAGCAAAAGCAATGAACGACAAAGCAAATGCAGAAGTCATACTTGCAGAAACTCATTTAGGATTTACAAGAATTAAAGCCCCTTTTGATGGTATTATGGATCATCTAGAAGCAAGAGAAGGTAGCCTTTTGGAAGAGGGCGAATTACTCACTACACTATCTGACAACAGTAAAATGTGGGTATATTTTAATGTTCCTGAAGCCGAATATTTAGATTATATAACCAGCGCGGATAAAAATTCAAAAAAAGAAGTAGCCCTTTTAATGGCAAACAACAAACGTTTTAATCAAAAAGGTATTGTAGAAACTATTGAAGGTGAGTTTAATAATGAAACTGGAAATATAGCATTTAGAGCTACGTTTCCTAATCCTGATGGCATTTTAAGACACGGCGAAACAGGTAGTGTTTTAATGACGGTACCTTTTAAAGATGTTATTATTATCCCGCAAAAAGCCACTTTCGAGGTTTTAGATAAAACCTATGTTTTTGTAATAGATAAAGACCACGTTGTAAAACAAAAAGAAATTACTATTGGTGCCGAATTACCACATTTATTTATTGTTAATGAAGGTTTAAAAGAAACCGACACCATCCTGTTAGAAGGTATTAGAATGGTAAAAAACAACGAAGAAATTCACACCAAATTCGTAAGACCTAACCAAGTATTATCTGAGTTAGACTTATATGCCGAATAATTAGAATTTAATCTACAAAAACATGTTTAAAAAATTTATAAAAAGACCCGTTTTGGCAATCGTCATTTCGGTCATCATCGTATTTGTTGGTGGGCTTTCCATTAAACAATTACCCATATCTCAATTTCCTCAAATTGCACCAACCACGGTAAACATTTTTATTGCTTATCCTGGTTCAAGCTCGGAAGTTTTAGTCAATTCAACATTAATCCCACTAGAAACAGCAATTAATGGTGTACAAGGCATGCGCTATATTGCATCGGATGCAACAAGTGCCGGAGAAGCAACTATTAGGGTCATTTTCGAACCCGGTACAGATCCTAATCAGGCCGTTGTTCGGGTAAAAACTCGAGTAGATCAAGTTATGCCATTATTGCCAGAACTTGTACAACGCGAAGGGGTAATTATTACGCCCATTCAGCCCAGTATGTTAATGTACGTTAACCTTTCGAGCACCGATAAAAACAACGACGAGAAGTTTCTTTACAACTATGCATACACTAAAATTATTCCCGAAATACAACGGATTAATGGTATTGCAAGTGCCAAAATTTTAGGAAGTAGAAAATATGCCATGCGTGTTTGGTTAAAACCAGATAGAATGCGTGCCTACAACATTTCGGCAGAAGAAGTACTTGAAGCCATGGAAGAGCAAAGTATTTTAGCTAGACCTGGTCGTTTAGGGCGTAGTTCGGGTATAACATCCCAATCGTTAGAGTATGTTTTAACCTACCAAAATAGATATAATGAACCCGAACAATATGAAGATATAATTATTCGAGCCAATAAAGAAGGCGAAATAATAACACTTAAAGAAATTGCCGATGTAAAGTTAGGGAGTGAATTTTTCGATATTTACTCCAATCTAGACGGAAATCCATCGGCCTCTATTGTTCTTAAACAAACTTTTGGCAGTAATGGTAGCGATGTTATTGATGCTGTAAAGGAAAAGTTAGATGAATTAAAAGAAGAATTACCACCAAATGTTAATTTTAATATAAGCTACGACGTATCTAACTTTTTAGATGCATCCATAGAACAAGTAATACACACACTTCGTGATGCTTTTATTCTGGTAGCATTTGTTGTGTTTATATTTTTAGGTGATTGGCGTTCTACCTTAATTCCTATCATAGCCGTTCCTGTATCTTTAATTGGTGCATTTTTTGTCATGCAGCTTTTTGGATTGTCTATAAATCTAATTACCCTATTTGCGTTAGTACTCGCCATTGGTATTGTAGTAGATGATGCCATTGTAGTTGTAGAAGCAGTACACGTTAAAATGGAAGAAAAACACCTGAATCCATACAAAGCAGCATCCGAAGTTTTAGGGGAAATTGGTGGTGCCATTATCGCTATTACCTTAGTTATGGTATCTGTATTTATTCCTATTTCGTTTATGACAGGGCCAGTTGGTGTATTTTACAGACAATTTTCTATAACCATGGCAGGAGCTATTTTAATTTCGGCATTAGTCGCTTTAACATTAACACCTGTTTTATGTGCTATGTTGCTTAAAAATAATCATGGAAAAAGAAAAAAATCGCTTGTAGACCGTTTTATCGATTGGTTTAATAACGGCTTTGAAAAACTAACAGGTCGATATGTTAAGATACTCAATAAAATTGTAGCACGACGTGTTGTTACCTTCGGTATTTTGGCTGCCTTTTGTGCCGGTATATATTTTACTAATAAAGTATTACCCGCTGGTTTTATTCCCAATGAAGATCAAGGGATGATTTATGCCATTATCCAAACACCTCCAGGAGCCACATTAGAGCGCACAAACGAAGTCGCTAAAAAACTTCAAAAAATTTGTGAAGAAACTGAAGGTGTAGAATCTGTATCATCCTTAGCGGGTTATGAAATTATGACTGAAGGTCGAGGCTCAAATGCGGGTACGTGTTTAATTAACTTAAAGCCATGGGGCGATCGTCATCATTCCGTTCATGAAATTATGGAAGAATTGGAAGAAGAAACGAAAGACTTAGGTGCCGTAATTGAGTATTTCGAGCCACCTGCAGTTCCTGGTTTTGGTTCTTCTGGTGGGTTCGCCATGCGTTTGTTAGACAAAACCAACTCTACCGATTACCATAAGTTCGAGAGCATAAACAATGATTTTATGGAAGCCTTATCAAAACGTAAGGAGCTTACCGGTTTATTTACATTCTTTTCGGCTAATTATCCGCAATACGAATTAAAAATAAACAATAAAATTGCCATGCAAAAAGGCGTAACTATTAGCAAAGCTATGGAAAACCTTAACATTTTAATTGGTAGTACTTACGAGCAAGGTTTTATTCGTTTTGGTCGATTCTTTAAAGTGTACACCCAAGCGGGACCAGAATACAGACGTTTACCATCGGATCTTGAAAAACTTTTTGTTAAAAACGAAGAAGGTGAAATGGTACCATATTCAGCATTTATGTCTATAGAAAAGAAGCTAGGACCAAACGAAATTACACGTTATAACCTTTACAATTCGGCTTCAATACGTGGATTACCTGGTAAAGGCTATACCAGTAGTGATGCCATAAACGCTATTAAAGAAGTAGCTGCACAACAGTTGCCTAGAGGTTACGATATTGCTTGGGAAGGTCTATCGTATGATGAGGCAAGCAGAGGTAACGAATCTATTTACATTTTTATTGTTGTATTAGTATTTGTGTACTTTGTTCTGGCAGCACAATATGAAAGTTTCATGCTTCCATTGGTGGTAATATTATCATTACCCGTTGGTGTTTTTGGCTCGTTCTTCTTATTAAAATTAATGGGATTAGCTAACGACGTTTACGCACAAATTGGTGTGATTATGCTCGTTGGATTACTCAGTAAAAACGCCGTATTAATTGTAGAATATGCAGTACAGAAACAACGAGAAGGCGCCACAGTATTAGAAGCTGCTATAGAAGGTGCCAAAGCACGTTTCAGACCTATTTTAATGACCTCGTTTGCTTTTATAGCAGGTTTAATTCCGCTAATTATAGCAACAGGAGCCGGAGCAATTGGAAATAGAACCATTGGTGGTTCTTCAATGGGCGGTATGCTAATTGGAACATTTTTCGGGGTTTTAGTTATCCCAGGACTGTACTACATTTTTGCTACAATGTCTGAAGGTAAAAGCCTTATTAAAGATGAAGACAGCGAACCATTATCAGAACAATTTATTAGAACAAGTGAGGCAGAAAACCAAACACAAGCCAACACGACTCAAATAAATAAACTGAAAAACCTCATTAGAAAACTTAGAAAAAACAACAAAGATGAATAATTTAAAACCACAGATAAAATTAGGGAAAGGCTTTTTGCTTAGTTGTTTTATTGCTGTTACCTTGTTTTCGTGTGTACCCACTAAAAACATAAGGGAAGCGAATATAAACACACCCAATCAATATAAAAATGCCCAAAAAGACACAACAAATACAGCTACCGTAAAATGGAAGTCGTTTTTTAAAGACAACGATTTAATTGCTTTGATAGATGTGGCTTTATCCAACAATCAGGAGCTAAACATTATGCTTCAAAAAATAGGAATGGCTCAAAATAATATTAAAGCTAAAAAAGGTGAATACTTACCTTTTGTAAATGCTTTCGTTGGAGCAGATGTCGATAAAGTTGGTGAATTTACCAGAAATGGCGCGGTAGAAAAAAATCTAAATATTAGAGAAGATGAAGAATTTCCAGAACCTTTAACCAACTATTCGGTTGGTTTATCGGCCTCTTGGGAACTCGATATTTGGAAAAAACTACGTAACGAGAAAAAAGCAGCGGTTTTAGAGTACTTAGCTTCAATAGAAGGCAAAAATTTTATGGTTACTCAGCTTATATCAGAAATTTCAAGTGCATATTATGAGCTTATGGCGCTGGATAATCAGTTAACCATTATTCAGCAAAATTTAGATATTCAACAAAATGCATTAAGAATGGTTAAGTTGCAAAAGCAAGCCGCACGAACCACTCAACTTGCTGTTAGCAGGTTTGAAGCCGAAGTCTATAAAAACCAAAGCAACAAGTTTGAGATTAAGCAAAAAATAGTTGAAACAGAGAATTTAATCAACTTTTTAGTCGGTAGATACCCGCAACCTGTAACAAGACATTCCGAGACATTTCTAACAAAACAAGTCGATGCTATTTACACTGGAATTCCTTCGCAGTTATTAACCAATCGTCCAGATATTAAACACGCTGAATTAGAACTCTCTGCTTCCAAACTGAATGTACAAGTGGCTAGAGCAAATTTTTATCCGTCAGTTGGCATTAGCGCTGGAATTGGTTTTGAAGCTTTTAAACCTAAGTTTTTAACTAATACACCACAATCTTTAGCCTATTCGTTAATTGGAGATATGGTGGCACCGCTCATTAATAGAAATGCCATAAAAGCTGAATACAGCACAGCAAATAACAAGCAATTGCAAACTGTGTTTGAATACGAAAAAACAGTTTTAAATGCTTTTATTGAAGTGTCTAATCAATTATCTAAAGTCGAAAACCTTAAGGAAAGTTATCGTTTAAGAGAAAACCAAGTAAATAGTTTAACCGAGGCCATAGACCTTTCTATTCAACTATTTAAATCGGCTAGAGCAGAATATACCGAGGTTTTACTAACACAACGTGAAGCTTTAGATTCTAAAATTGAAATTATAGAAACTAAAAGAAACCAATTCATTGCAAACATTAAATTATACCAAGCATTAGGTGGAGGATGGAATTGATTTAATCATTTAAATTAATTCAATTTTCAAACCGCTCAATTAATTTTGGGCGGTTTTTTTATGTTATTTTTGTAGCCTATGTTACATGTAAAAAACCTAACATTTTCCTATAACAAAACACCAGTTTTAAAAGCTATTTCTTTTGAAGCAAAACAAGGTGAAAACATTGCTATAATAGGAGAAAGTGGCTCCGGAAAAAGTACTCTACTAAAAGTTTTATATGGTGAATACGATTTAAATGAAGGTCATATTTTTTGGCAGGATGAACAAATATTGGGTCCAAAACACAACCTGGTTGTTGGTTATGATTTTATGAAATATGTGGCACAAGAATTTGATTTAATGCCTTTTATAACCGTTGAAGAAAACATAGGTAAATTCCTGTCGCGTTTTTATCCAGAAGAAAAACAAAAACGTACTGACGAATTACTAGAAGTTGTCGAGCTTACTAATTTTGCTAAAACAAAAGTAAAAACACTTAGTGGCGGTCAAAAACAACGTGTTGCTTTAGCACGCGCTTTAGCCAAACAACCCGAAATTATTTTGCTAGACGAGCCTTTTAGTCATATAGATAATTTTAAAAAACAAAGTCTTCGTAGAAGTGTTTTTAAATACTTAAAAGAAAACAATATTACCTGCGTTGTTGCCACCCATGATAAAGAAGATGTTTTAGGTTTTGCAGACCGTATGATTGTTTTAAACAATCATAAAATTGCAGTTAACGATTTTCCAGAAGCACTTTATAAAAACCCTAAAACACCTTTAATTGCATCTTTTTTTGCCGAGTTTAATGTCCTTAACAACAAAATAATTTATGCTCATCAATTAAGAGTTGTAGATAAATCAGATTTGAAATCTACGGTTAAACGATCTTTTTTTAAAGGCCATTATTATTTAATTGAAGCCGAATTAAACAGTAAATCAGTGTTTTTTGAATATAGCAAGCAGGTTAGCGTAGGCAGCACATTATTCCTAAAAATAATCGAAGGTTAAACATCTAGCTAAATAGAACTCTATACATGTTTGCTAAAAGAACTTTAAATGACAATGAATTAGCTTTTGTTTCTAGCCAAATAAACAGAACCAAAAAACTACTATTAGGCATGTTCGTTATACTTGCTGCAATAATAACTATTGTTGCCATTGTAATTTACAGCGAAGAAGACGAAAATCATGTCTTTATTAATATCATGTTTGGCGTTTTAATAATGCTCTTATATGGTATTAATTGGTTTGTAAAAGGCTATAAAGAACATGTAATAGATCCTACAATATATAAAGCAACTGGTTTTTACGAACGTATTTATGAGCAACACGGAAAAAACGGAAGGTATTACGACACCATAAACGGAGCCAAAGTAAAAATACCATGGCATTGGCGGAAATACTTAAAGTCTCTAAAAAACGAATCCTTTAGCTATGAGTATATTGTAAGAGATGGCGTTGTGGCTATTAATGAAGGCGCTTCACTTTATATCGTTTCTATTAACGACACCTTGTCTTTAGATTATGAAATTAAAAATGGTCTTAAAAAAGCCAAACCACTTTCGTTTTTAAACATAGTAAGTATTATATTAATTATTCCTGTAACTATAGCACTTTTTGCAAATAGAGATATAAAATACCTAAAAGACATTTGGCAACTTACGCAAACAAAGGAAGACATTGTTGTTTTAAACAATACCGATGAGCTAACTACACTTCCAGGATCAAGGTATATACAACTACATAACGCTTGGGTTTACCAGTTTAAACGCCCTTACGATTTTAATGGCGAAAACTATGTACTTTCTCAAGCAGAACGCGACCACATTTATAACAATCCATCTTCTGGAGCGTATTATCGTTATTATTTTAACCCCAAACACCTTAAAAAGCCAGACTTAGAAAGCTTCAAAAGCCAGCTTAAAAAGAATATGGATAAATTCGGGTTTAAAAAAAACATAGATTCTAGCCTTTGGCAGAAATCTTTGAATCAAGCCTATAAACTACAGTTAAGAGATTTTAATAACCGCTTATATAAAGCCAAAAGACTAGATTCCATTTTAAACGTTTTAAAACCCAAAACACCCCTTTTTAAACTATACGACAATTGTTTTAATGCACCCGAGGAAAGCACTTATTCTATTAAAGCTAGTTTAGAAAAAACATTTGTAGTTAGTGGTTTTTATAACCCAAAAACTAAAACTATTATAAGTTTTGAAGAACAAGATAAAGTAAAAAAAGACCTTAAAAACATTCTTGTATTTGTTGGTATTTGTGCATTACTAGCTATGGCTTTTTTAATAACCATTTTTAAAATAATAAGAAATACTATTATTAAAAGAAACCTTGTAGAAGCTCGGCTAAATACTTTTTCTGGACCTGAAAGAATAGGGCGCTAAACTAGCTTTACAACACCTCTTTAACAACAAACGCTTTACCTCGAAAAGCAATTGGCGCATTAACCTCTTTACCCATTAATAACTGTCCAATAGGCGTATTAGGAGAAATAGCATAAAATTTGTCCTTGTTAACTGTTAATTCTCCTGCACTAATAGCTATATAATAATTAGCTTTTGTGGTATATACTACACTTCCTAAACCAATTGTTTTAGAGTTTTTTTCTGTACTAATTTTAGACAATGCTTCTTTAACATTCACTATTTCGGCCAGTTGATTTCCTGCTTTTTCTCGCTCTAGCTGAAGCATAGCACGACCGGTTTCATGCTTATCGCCAGCGCTACTTTTAGTTTCGCTAGTTAAGGATTCTTGAATTTCGTTAATGGTTTTTTGGACCGTTAACAATCTGTTTTCTATAAACTGAAAACATGCGTTATATAGGTTTTGCTTTATATTTAAAGGACTACTCATTTGTTTTAAAATCTAAGGCCCCAAAATAAACCATTTGTTTTACAATCCAGTTTTTTCTAGAGTTTATATAAGTAGTTGCTGGATGTGCAATGTATTTACGCGGATTTGGTAAAACAGCAGCAATTGCAGCGGCTTCTTGTTTAGATAATTGAGAAGCTCGTTTTTTAAACCAATATTTCGAAGCGGCTTCTATACCATAAATACCATTTCCCATTTCTATACTGTTTAAATATACTTCTAGAATGCGCTGTTTAGTCCACATTTTTTCTATTAAAAACGTAAAATATGTTTCCAAGCCTTTCCGCAACCAACTACGCTGTGGCCATAAAAACACATTTTTTGCCGTTTGTTGGCTTATAGTACTTCCGCCTTTAATAGCGTTTCCTTTTTTGTTGTTTTCGTATGCTTTTTCTATGGCTTTTAAATCGAAACCATTGTGATTTAAGAACAATTGGTCTTCGCTACAAACCACAGCCAATTGGGCATTTTTTGAAATATTTTCCATAGCAACCCAATCGTGTTTCCAAACTATATCTTGACCATTTTGATATTGCTCGATACTTCTAATTACCATTAATGGCGTAGCCGGAACGGGCACCTTTTTATAAAAGAAAACCGTAGCTACAGAAAGTACTACCAACCAGAAGATTGTTTTTAAAACAAATCGAAAAAATCGTTTTAGCAAACTCTCGCGATGCTTTTTACCTTTTAACGCCATTATACCAATTCCGCTAATTCTTTACCTATTAAACTACCAATTGCAACACCCATACCTCCAAGTCTTACACCACAAAACACATTAGTACTTAGTTGCTTTACAACGGCTTTTTTTTGGTTTCCAACACCCATAATGCCGCTCCATCTGTATTCAATTTCAAAAGCTGTTTTTGGTAAAATAGTAGTTTTTAGTAGAGCTTCTAAATGGTTTTGTATTAAGGTTGTTTGTTTAAACTCGGTAGTTTCTTCGGTTTTAAAATCTAAATTTCGTCCACCACCAAGCAGAACTCTATTGTCTATATTTCTGAAATAATAATAGCCCTTATCTAAATGAAACGTGCCTTTTAGCTTTAAATTATTTATGGGTTTAGTTATTAGCACTTGTGCTCTTGCTGGCTTAACATGTTCTGTAATTAACTGTGATGCAAATCCGTTGGTAGCTATAAGAACTTTTGATGCCGAAAACTCAAACTGATTAGTTTTTATTTTTACCGAATTGGCAACTTCTAAAAACTGCTCGACTTGAACATTATTTAAAATTTTGATGCCTTTAAAATACACTTTTTCCAATAAGGCCTCCATCATTTTTCCGGTATCTATTTGCCCTTCAAACTTATTGAAAACATAATGGCTATTTATATTTTTGAAATTGAAACTATTATCTTTTATACTAAAAACATCGGTTTTAAAAAGCGGTTTTAACCATGTATTAATGGCTTCTCTTTTTGATATACAGTCTTGAAATAGGGTTTGATTTGAGTTTAAAAACAACTCATAACCGCCTAATTGCTTAAAATTAATTTGCTGGTCGCCTAAGGTTTGCCTTAATACGTTTAAGCCCTTTACACGCTTTTGAATGAGTTGAAGTACTTCGGCCTTGGAATGTGTTTTTAAATCGTCTAGTATTTCGCTAAGGCTTCCAAAACAGGCAAATCCCGCATTTTTGGTACTGGCACCTTGTGGCAAGGTTCCTTTTTCTAGGATTAGAATTTTGGCTTTTTGAAACTTAGCCTTTAATTGTAAAGCACAGTTAAGACCTACAATACCACTACCAACTATGCAGAATTCGATATTTGACAGCCATGATTTTATTTCCCAATATGATAGGTTCATGAAGCTAAGTTATAATTTTTAATTGAAGTTTGAGACTACGCTATGCCTTTTGAAAATTTAAGCGAGTCTATTTGACAGCTCGCTTAATCTCTACTTTTAAATGCGAAACTTTAATGGATTTGAATATGTTAAGAATGATTGCACACTGATGACTGAAAACCGCGGACCAGCGCGCGTTAGGGATTGCAGAGGAAAGCCCACAGCCCGACGAAAGGAAGTGCGAGGACTTGTAACGGAAAGCCCGACCCTTGTGGTAACGCCATAAAAAAACTCCGAAATTACTTCCAGAGTTTTATTTATTTATTCTTCTACTTGTTTTTCCATTACAAAGTCTTCCATAAATTTAGTGGTATAATTACCTGCTAAATAATCTGGATGATCCATAAGTTGCCTATGGAATGGAATGGTAGTCTTTATGCCTTCTATAACGAACTCGTCTAAGGCACGTTTCATTTTATTAATGGCTTCTTCTCTGGTTTGCGCCGTTGTAATTAACTTAGCAATCATAGAATCGTAGTTAGGCGGAATGGCATAACCTGCGTAAACATGGGTATCTAAACGTACACCATGACCTCCTGGAGCGTGTAATGTTGTAATCATTCCTGGTGAAGGTCTGAAATCATTATACGGATCTTCGGCGTTAATTCTACATTCGATAGAGTGTAGTTTTGGCGTATAGTTTTTACCTGAAATTGGCACGCCTGCTGCTACAAGAATTTGCTCGCGAATTAAATCGAAATCAATTACTTGCTCTGTAATAGGGTGCTCTACTTGAATACGCGTATTCATTTCCATGAAGTAGAAATTACGATGCTTATCTACCAAAAACTCAATGGTTCCTGCGCCCTCGTATTTAATATATTCTGCTGCTTTTACTGCTGCCTCTCCCATTTTTTTACGAAGTGCGGTTGTCATGAATGGAGACGGTACCTCTTCCGTTAATTTTTGGTGACGACGTTGTATCGAGCAATCTCTTTCTGATAAATGACAGGCTTTTCCGTTAGAATCGCCTACAATTTGAATTTCGATATGTCTTGGCTCTTCAATAAGTTTTTCCATATACATATCGTCGTTTCCAAAGGCTGCTTTAGATTCTTGTCTTGCAGAATCCCAAGCATCTTTAAGATTTTCTGGTTTGAAAACACCACGCATACCTTTACCTCCACCACCGGCAGAAGCTTTAAGCATAACAGGATAGCCGGTTTCTTCGGCTAATTTTTTACATTCCTCAAAATCTTTTATTACACCTTCACTACCTGGTACACATGGTACTCCGGCAGCTTTCATGGTTTCTTTGGCGTTTGCCTTATCTCCCATTCTATCAATCATTTCTGGAGATGCTCCGATAAATTTTATACCGTGCTCTTCACAAATTTTTGAAAATTTAGCGTTTTCTGACAGGAATCCGTAACCTGGATGAATGGCATCTGCATTAGTAATTTCTGCTGCAGATATAATATTAGACATTTTTAAATACGACTCACTACTTGCTGGTGGTCCTATACAAACGGCCTCATCGGCAAACTTAACATGCAGACTCGATTCGTCGGCAGTAGAGTATACCGCCACCGTTTTAATGCCCATTTCTTTACAGGTTCTAATAACACGAAGTGCTATTTCTCCTCTATTGGCAATTAATATTTTTTTAAACATACCTTTAAAATTAAAAATTACAAATTCCAACCGCCAAATTCCAAATATTGGATTTCGAGATTTGTTTATTGGAATTTTTAATAGGTTATGATGGGTCTACTAAAAATAATGGTTGATCGAATTCTACCGGAGAAGAATCGTCTACTAATATTTTAACTATTTTTCCTGAAACTTCAGATTCAATTTCATTGAAAAGTTTCATGGCTTCAATAACACAAAGTACATCACCTTCGCCAATAGTTTGACCTACCTCAACAAATAAAGGTTTATCTGGAGCTGGTTTTCTATAAAAAGTACCAATTATAGGTGATTTTATTGTAATATATTTTGAGTCTTCTGAAGCTGGAGCTGCTGCGGCTGCAACTGGTGCATGCGCTTCGGCAACTGGTGCTGCAGAAATAACTGGTTGTGGTTGTAATTGAGTAGCAGGAACCTGATGCACTATTGTAGTGTCTGAATCTGACCCTGTCCTAATGGTGATTTTTATATCGTCCATTTCTAATTTAACCTCACTTGCACCAGATTTGGCTACAAACTTAATTAAGTTTTGAATCTCTTTAATATCCATATTATTACTAATTAGTTAGTGGTTATTATTTTGAATTATAGGCCCATTTTAAATAAATGGCTCCCCAATTGAATCCTCCTCCAAAGGCTGCAAATATAACATTATCTCCTTTTTTAAGTTGCGATTCGTAATCATTTATAAGTAAAGGTAAGGTTGCAGATGTAGTATTTCCATACTTTTGAATATTCATCATAACCTTACTATCATCTAGTTCAATACGTTGTGCGGTGGCATCAATAATACGTTTATTTGCTTGATGCGCAGCCAACCAATCTACAGTATCTTTTGTTAAGTTGTTACGCTCTAAAATTTTAACAGCAGCATCAGCCATATTAAACACGGCATTTTTAAATACTGTTCTTCCTTCTTGAAAAGCATATTGCCCGCCATTTTCTAAAATCTCTGCAGTTAGTTTGTGAGATGACCCTCCGTAAGTGGCTTGTAAAAACTCTCTACCAGTACCATCACTTCTTAAATACTCATCTTGCAATCCTAAGTTTTCGTCGTTAGCTTCGAATAAAACAGCTCCTGCACCATCGCCAAAAATAATACATGTTGCTCTATCTTTATAATTAATAATAGACGACATTTTATCGGCTCCGATAAGCAATACGTTTTTATATCGACCTGATTCAATATAACTTGCAGCGACAGACATTCCGAATAAAAAACTTGAACATGCGGCATCCATATCAAAAGAAAAAGCATTAGTTGCTCCAATTTCTGATGCTGTGTATGATGCTGTTGAAGCGGCTTTCATATCTGGAGTTGCAGTGGCAACGATAACAAGCTCGATTTCTTTTGGGTCAATCCCTTTTTTGTTTATTAAATCTTGTGCTGCCTTAATAGCTAGGTACGATGTTCCTTTTCCGTCATCTTTAAGAATGCGACGTTCTTTGATCCCTGTTCTAGAGGTAATCCATTCATCGTTTGTATCAACCATCGTTTCAAGAATTTGATTGGTTAATACATATTCTGGCACATAAGCGCCTACAGCTGTAATGGCTGCTGAGATTTTACTCATACCTTTTAAGTTTGTTTGACCAAAAAATCGTTAAAATTGGACAAAAACATCCAATATTTTAGGAAAACTACTAAATTTTGGCCTAATAATATACAAATTACGCGTTTTTGTGATTTAGAAAAAGTATTTCATAAAAAAAACGCTCATAAATGAGCGTTTTATATATGCATGCATAATATAATTATGCTACGTTTTCTACTTCTTCAGAATTGTCAATTAATACTTGACCTCTGTAGTATAATTTTCCTTCATGCCAATGCGCTCTGTGATATAAATGAGCCTCACCTGTTGTAGGGCATGTAGCAATCTGTGGCGCAGTTGCTTTGTAATGTGTTCTTCTTTTATCTCTTCTTGTTTTCGAGATTTTTCTTTTAGGATGTGCCATTTTATATGTTTATTTATCCGTTAATAATTTCTTTAATGTATTCCAACGAGGATCTGTTTCCTCTTCTTTGTCTTTCTTATCTTTAAGCTTTGGGCTTAATTCTTCTAATTTTTCAAGTATCTCTGAATCTAATGTACCATCTTCAACTCCTGGATGTATTCTTTTAATTGGTACAGCAAGTATAATTAACTCGTAAATATACTGCTGAATGCTAACCTCGTAAGTGCCATGAGGTAAAATTAAAATATCAATATTTTCATCATTATACTCATCGCCAAACTTAACAACCAAGTCAAATTCATTTTCTACAGGTTGGTTAAACGGCTCATTTGTTAAATCGCAGTTTATATTAACCCATCCAGAAATTTTAAAATGTAACTCTAATAATGTTGACTTTTTATCTAAAATAAGATCAACATTAATGTTTACGTCATTAAAATCTTCATACTCAAAATGTTCAAAGAACGCTTGCTCAACTTTGTACTCAAAATGATGTTTACCAACTTTTAATCCCACAAATGGGATTGTAAACTCTTTTAATAGCTTCATAACCGCATCTATTTTGAGCCTGCAAATATATAAATTTTTATTTACCTAGCACGAGTTATCAACATTTTTTTAATTATGTTTTTACAGGCTTGTTTTTATTAACTTTTTAACTAATAATCAACCAATTAACGATGTACTTTTCTAGGGGCTTTCTTTAATGGATTTGCAGTGAGTTGTTCATAACTCATCCTGTTTCTATAAATACTAATAGCACTAAATACTGCTTCCTTAAAAGAATTTTCGTCGGCAACCCCTTTACCTGCTATTTCGTAAGCTGTACCGTGATCTGGCGATGTTCTTACTTTGTTTAATCCCGCAGTGTAGTTAACACCTTGACCAAAAGACAGCGTTTTAAACGGTATTAATCCTTGATCGTGATACGATGCTATAATGGCATCGAAATTCTTGTAATTATTGGATCCAAAAAAACTATCGGCGGCGTAAGGACCGTAAACTAATTTACCTGTATCCTTTATTTTTTTTAGTGTAGGTCTTAATACATCGTCATCTTCAGTACCTATTACACCATTATCTCCGGTGTGCGGATTTATACCTAAAACAGCTATTTTTGGTCTTTCTATTTTAAAATCTTTTTTAAGCGAATTGTAAACCGTGGTTATTTTTTGCTCAATTAATTCTGGAGTTATATGAGTAGCTATATCTTTAACAGGTACATGATCGGTTAATAAACCAACCCTAAGTGTATCTGTAATCATAAACATTAAACTTTCACCTTCTAACTCCTGTGCTAAATAATCCGTATGTCCAGGGAATTTAAAATCTTCCGACTGAATATTATGCTTATTAATAGGTGCAGTTACTAAAACATGAATTTCATTTTCCTTTAATGCCTTAGTAGCAGCTTCTAAAGATTTAATAGCAAAATTTCCAATTTTAACATCTTCTTTACCAAATTCAATTTTAACAGGCTCATTCCAACAATTAAGCACATTCACCTTATTTTGAACAATCTGACTTATATTATTTATTATGTTGAAATTAATTTCCGACTTAAAATGCGTTTTAAAAAAAGTCATGGCTTTTGCCGATGCAAAAATCACAGGTGTGCAAAAATCTAAAAACCTTGGGTCTTCAAAAGTTTTTAAAATAATTTCTCCCCCAATTCCATTTAAGTCACCTATAGATATACCTACAATTATATTTTCTTCTTCGTTCATTAGAAATGACAACTTTTGTTCGTAATTTTGAAACTCTTATACTAGCGCAAATTTAACCAAATAAACAAACAATACTATGTTTACGGGAATTATTGAAAATATTGGTGTGGTTTCAGATTTGAAAACCGAATTAGAAAACCTTCATATAACTATTAAAAGCACCATTACTCCTGAACTTAAAATAGACCAAAGTGTAGCCCATAACGGCGTTTGCTTAACCGTAGTTAAAACAAATAACGACGAATATACAGTAACGGCAATAAAAGAAACGCTTGACAAAACAAGTATTGGAACACTTAAAGTAAATGATAAAGTAAACCTTGAACGCGCCATGAAACTTGGCGATCGATTAGATGGTCATATAGTGCAAGGCCATGTAGATCAAACAGCTGAATGTATAGATATTAAAGAAGAAAACGGCAGTTGGGTATTTACATTTAAATATGATAGTACTTTGAACAATATTACTATTGAAAAAGGATCGATAACAGTTAACGGTACAAGTTTAACGGTAGTAAACTCTAAAAAAGATACCTTTAGCGTAGCTATTATACCATTCACTTATGAACATACAAATTTTAACACCTTTAAAATTGGAACGCTTGTAAACTTAGAGTTTGATGTTTTGGGGAAATACGTTGCAAAACTTGTTAACTTAAACAAATAACTTGTTAGCCACGTTTGTTTAAAGACAAAAGCTTTTTACCACCATATAACATGGCAAAAACTACACCTACTAAGATTCCTCCATCAATAGGAAGACCTGGTGGCGGTGGCGGACCTGGGACAGGTGGCTCCGGAATAGACTGAGCTGCACAGACAAAACTTATTAATACAAATAAGATTGAGGCAAAAATTCTTTTATTTTGTATTATCATTTGGTTGCAAATGTATAAAAAAAAGCGAGTTTGCAAAATATAATTCGTTGAACCCACTTAAAAATACCTATGAAAACACCAAAAACATCGACAAGATGTAATTTTTATCAGCGTTTTCACTTATTCCTTGTAGGAAAATAATTAATAATTTAAATAAACAGTTACCCTCACTTTTTATTTACAGCGTAAATATATGTATTTTAACGTAAACCAAAAAGAATATTACTCCCTTACTAATTAAAACATTACATAAAGTATGATGCTCTTTACATTTTGGTACGCCAAAAACAGCATGATAGTCCGACTAAACTGTTTCACTTCTATTTTTAACGCTTAAAAAGTAAAAATATTTAAAACAACTACTCTATTGATTAAAACTGAAAAGCATAAATAAATTACATATTTAAGAAGGATGTGGAAAATTGTAAAACCGTAGATAAAAAATAAAGCATATAAAAAGAAGTGAGATTTTAATGTTTACCAAGACTCCAAAATAAAAAAAGCCTTTCAAATACATGAAAGGCTTTGCAATTTCTAAGTGGTCCCACATGGACTCGAACCATGGACCACCTGATTATGAGTCAGGTGCTCTAACCAACTGAGCTATAGGACCGAAATTGGAGTGCAATATTACTACTTATTTTAATTGTTAGCAAGAAAAATTATTGCTTTATCTCTTGGCACAACTCAATTAAAACTCCGTTTGCTGTTTTTGGATGTAAAAAAGCAACCAATTTATTATCGGCTCCACGCTTTGGTGTTTCGTTTAACACAGTAAACCCCTCTTCTTTAAGTCGCTTAATTTCAGACAGTATATCATCAACATCGAAAGCAATATGATGGATGCCTTCGCCTTTTTTTTCTATAAATTTTGCAATAGGGCTGTCTTTTTTAGTAGCCTCTAATAATTCAATTTTATTTTCACCAACCTTAAAAAAAGAGGTGTTTACACCTTCACTTTTAACTTCTTCGGTTTTATAATGTGCTTTTCCGAATAGTTTCGAAAACAAATCATTCGAATCTTTAAGGTTTTTTACGGCAATTCCTATATGTTCTATTTTATTCATCCTTAATTGATTTTATTCATTTCCGCGAAGGCGAAAATCTTTTAAAAATAGTCCTTTTGTCATTCACTTTAAAAAGGGAAATCTCTGAATTCAAACTAAAATCCATATCAAAATACGAAAATAGCGCACTAAAAGTAACATAATCTTTAAATAACCGTTATTTTTGCAATCTAAACCTTTAATAGGTATTAAATAATGAGCGACATAGAAGAAAGTCAAAGACAAAAGAAAATAGGATCTGTATTACAAACCGACTTAGTTGATGTATTACAAAGAGCTGCCACAGAAGGCGGTATGCGTGGTGTTTTAATTTCTGTTTCTAAAGTAAAAGTTACTGTAGATTTGGGCGTTGCAAAAGTTTATTTAAGCATTTTCCCAAATAACAAAGCTAAAGAATTACTAGAAGGTATTAAATTTAACACACCTGCAATTCGACATGAGTTAGCGCAACGTACCAGACACCAACTGCGCCGTATGCCTAATTTAGAATTTTTTATTGACGACTCTTTAGAATATATAGACCAAATAGAAAAATCTTTAAAAGGAAAAGAAAACCCAATAAAGGATCCTTCTATTTTAGATAAAAGAAAAAAACATTAAGTCTTACATTACCTTTTTAATGGTTTGTTTTAACATTCATTTTGTAATTATAAATTCATAATATTACAATTATGAATGTTTCTCTGTACATAGCAAAACGCTACCTCCGCTCTAAGAGTTCTAACAACGCTATAAACTTTATAACTTACATTGCTATTATTGGAGTTATTTTGGGGTCTGCATCCTTATTTGTTGTGCTCTCTGGGTTTGCAGGCTTAAAAGATTTTACATTACAATTTACTAGCCAAGTGGATCCAGATTTAAAAGCTGAAACCACCTTGGGAAAATCGTTTAGACTAACGCCCGAAGAAGCCCTAAAACTCGACGCTCTAACAGATATTGCGAGCTACTCGAAAATTATAGAAGAACGTGTTTTTTTAGCTGTCGATGATAAAAATAGCTTTGCTGTTATTAAAGGTGTCGATGAACATTTTCAAGATGTTGTGGATATTGATTCGACGTTGGATCATGGCAGTTGGTTTGAGCAAAAATCGAATCAGCTTGTTTTGGGCTGGGGCATTTCAAACAGTTTATCATTAGGCGTTTTAGATTTTAGCAAACCTATAACGGTGTATGTTCCTAAACCAGGAAAATCGCAAATAACATCTACTAAAAATGCCTTTAATACTGTAAAAGCTATTAGCGTGGGTGTGTTTAATATTAACGAACAGTTAAATGACGCTTACGTTTATGCGCCAATAGATTTAGCTAGAAACTTATTAAGTTATAAACCCAATCAATTTACAGCATTAGAGTTTAAACTAAACAATGGTGTAGATGAAACTCAAGCCAAAGCAAACATAAAAGCAATTTTAGGCGACAAAGTTATTTTAAAAAACAGAGCGCAATTAAACGACGCCTTATATAAAATGTTAAACACCGAAAACTTAGCTGTTTATCTTATTTTTACGCTCGTATTGATAATTGCCTTTTTTAACGTAATAGGGTCGTTAATTATGATGATGTTAGATAAAAAACGTAGCTTAAACACCTTATTTAACATAGGCGCCACAGTTAAAGACATTAAGAAAATATTCTTTTACCAAGGTAGTTTAATGAGTATTGTAGGCGGTATTATTGGTTTAATTTTGGCACTAATAATTACAGGTTTGCAAAAAACATTTAGTTTAGTTATGATTACCCCAACGCTTGCTTACCCTGTTACCATAAAGTTTGAAAACATTATTTTAGTGTTTCTAACCATTTCTGTTTTAGGTGTGGTAGCCTCAAAAATTGCATCTGCACGAATTACAAAAAGCCTTGTTAAAGGTTTTTAATAGCTAAACTTACGCGAGTCCTCCTATAATCTTTAATAGCCTTAATCATACTATTAAAAAAGAGTTAAATCAACTAAAAAAGTATTGTGTTTGGTGTTTTTTTTATAATTTAAAAAAACGAAACCAAAAATGATATTTTCAACCTCAAATACAAAAACTTATGAGCTTAAATAATAAAGCAATTATTGTTACAGGAGCATCGAAAGGCATTGGTAAGGAGATTGCTATTCAATTAGCAAAAAACGGAGCCAAGGTAATAGTTAACTATTCTAATAGTGATGCCGAAGCCCAAGACACAGTGAATACCATTATAAAAAATGGAGGTACAGCTGTTGCCATTAAAGCAGATGTTAGTATTAAACCAGAGGTTACGCATTTATTTGACAAAGCCATAGAAACCTATGGTAAGGTTGATGTATTGGTTAATAATGCTGGTATTATGATATCTAAATTAATTAAAGATAACTCTCAAGACGATTTTACAAACCAATTTGATGTAAATGTACGTGGTGTTTTTAATGCCTTACAGGAGGCTGATAGCAAATTGGCAGATAACGGGAATATTATAAATGTATCGTCGAGTACTACAAAATTAATGTTTCCTACGTATGGTATTTACTCTGCAACTAAAGCTGCTGTGGAGCAAATGACACGTGTATTCTCTAAAGAAATTGGCCGCGGTATTTCGGTAAATGCTATTGCCCCGGGCGCTACTGAAACGGAATTGTTTTTAAAAGGGAAATCGGATGAATTTATTGATAGGCTAAGTAGTATGAATGCTTTTAATAGACTTGCAAAACCTATTGATATTGCTAATATTGTTGTGTTTCTAGCCAGTGATGAATCGAAATGGATTTCTGGACAGGTTATTGGTGCAAACGGCGCTTTGGTTTAAAAACTACATTAGCAGATTGGTGCAAAAGCGATAGTAGCAGCATCCTTTTTTTGCTGCCATAAATGGCAAAAAAAGATATAGCGGATAGCGCAGTGGCTTGCCATTTGCCATAAATAGAAACAAACTACTCGGTAAATTGGTGGCCTGCAAACTTTTCTAGAACCTCATCGAAGGCTGCAAAAACATCTTCGGAATGATCGGTAGTTACCATTTTCATGCGGTATTCCTTAAAATGTGGTATGCCTTTAAAGTAGTTGGTGTAGTGGCGTCGGGTTTCGAAAACGCCTAAAACTTCGCCCTTCCAATCGATAGACATTTGTAAGTGACGACGGGCCGCCTCAACACGTTCTTCTAAAGAAATGGGCGCTAAATGCTCGCCAGTGTTAAAAAAGTGTTTTACTTGTTTAAAAAACCAAGGGTTTCCAATAGTTGCTCGCCCAATCATACAGCCATCTAAACCGTAATCATCTCGCATTTCCATGGCGCGCTCCGGACTTGTAACATCGCCATTTCCAAACACTGGAATGTGCATGCGTGGATTGTTTTTAACTTGTGCAATGGGTTTCCAGTTGGCATCGCCTTTATACATTTGTGCACGCGTCCTGCCATGTATGGCTATGGCTTTACAGCCTACATCTTGCAAGCGCTCTGCAACTTCGACAATTCGTATAGAGTTATCGTCCCAACCTAATCTGGTTTTAACCGTTATTGGTATGTTGGTGCGTTTTACCATTTCGGCAGTTAGTTGCTCCATTAAACAGACATCTTTTAAAATGCCTGCGCCTGCGCCTTTACTTACTACTTTTTTAACAGGACAACCAAAATTAATATCGATAATATCTGGTTTCGACTCGGCAACAATATCGATGGTTTGCAACATACTATCTAGGTTAGCTCCAAAAATTTGGATGCCTACCGGACGCTCTTTTTCGTAAATATCGAGTTTCATAACGCTTTTTGCTGCGTTACGTATTAAGCCTTCGCTAGATACAAACTCGGTATACACCACATCGGCACCCTGTTCTTTGCACAAAGCACGAAACGGTGGGTCGCTAACATCTTCCATTGGTGCTAAAAGCAATGGAAAATCTGGAAGTTCTATGTTGTCTATTTTTACCAAAATATTATTCGCCTAATTCTGTTATTTTTTTCTCGTAAAGCTTTTTGCTTTCTACAACAGCAACGTTTAGCTCTTGCATAATACCATCTACACGGTCTTCGATGCTTTTCATTTGTCCGTTTATAGAATCGAACGAGTTTAAAGCTGCAGCAACCTCAAGCGCTTTTACAACCTCAACAGCATCATTATGTAAAAGGCGTAGTTTGCCAATAGCATCGGCCGTATTTGCCAATGTACCGTTATACTTTGATTTTGCTTTGTTTATGGCTTTTAAAAGCGTGGTTCTACTTTTTTGGTCGCTTAAACTATTGGTTTGAGTTTCCATGGCAGTAAAAAGGTTTGCTGCTTTGGTTTTTAAATCCTCATACTCCTTGTTTAAGTTATTTACGCGTTTGTTTACTTTTTCCCAATCGCCATAAACTTTTGCAAACTCTCTATCTTCGTTTTTAGCATCTTCTAAAGCTGCTTTTAATGCGCCTAAAGATGTTAATCCTTTGGTTACATTTTTATTAGCGACTTCCTTTTTACTCTCGAATGTTGATACTTGCGATTTAAACTTGTCTTTTAAACGAATTAAATCTTCTGGACTTTTATCTTTCCAGCAAGAACTCATTACAAAAAGCACCAAAAGGAGTGCAAGGGATTTTTTAAACATAACTTTTAAATACATTAATTGGGCACAAATATACAATGAAGTATTAAAACAACACAACCAAGGCAAATACCTATTGCTTTACAAACTTTTTAACCACAAACAAATTGGTGTTTAAATGCACTTTTACAAAATAAAGACCTGGACTAAATGTGGCTACATTTATTACCGCTTCTTGCCCTTGATAAAGCTTTTTGAATTGCAAATTAAAAATTTCGACCGACAAAAAAGCGTCTTTACTTTTAAGGTTTAAAACATTTGTTGCTGGATTAGGGTACAGTGCCAGCATGTTACTTGTTTTAATTTTTGTGTTTGATAACACCTCGTCGTTAGTTGAAAATGAAATGAGTTTAGCATCGTCTGTAAATGTAAAACCTCCAAAAGTTTGAGAAAAAGATTCCGAAGTTAAATAATAGCTGTTTTCATCTATAAACGTGATAGCCTCAGCCTGTTCTTGACCTAAGGTTGATAACTGAGTTTGGGTGTTAGTTCCTGAAAACGCGTCTTCCGCGTTAAAACCTTCGCAGTCCCAAATAAAAGGCTGTAATGCTTGATTATAACCTACTAAATACAGTTTTCCTGTAGCTTCATTATAGGTTCCACCGGTAATAAGTCCGTTACTATTTAAGGTTGTAGCTTGTGGACTTATCGAATGCAAACCCGGGAGTTTAGGTATTAAATAAGCTTTGGTAACACCATCTACCCAGTTTTTTGTAAACAGCATTAAATTATCGGCGTTGTAAGATACCAATGCTTCGGCGTCCCAAATATTGTTATTAGGATTTGCTGTAAAATCGGTTTGATCGGCATAGCTATATGCTATAATTTCGGCAGTAACCGTTGAAGAAGCGGTATAATCTGCTTTACTAATTTTATAGATCTTTAAATTGGTTCGGTTGCCGTTGTTATTACCAATGTCGCCAATAAAAATTGATGTATCGTCTTGTGTTATATCCTCCCAATCTGCATTTGTAGCGTTACTTATAGTAACCGTTCTGCTAATTTGTTCGGTATTAACATCTACTTCATAAAGTTTGTTTTCGCCACCAGAATCGTTATGCGTAATCAATTTATTGTTAAAATAGATAATACCCGAAGATTCAGATAAACTAGTAGGCAACAAAAACTCTTCTTCAACATTAGCTATTTGCGCAAAAGCTCCAAATACGTTTAAAATAAAAAAGGGTATTAAAATTATATCTTTCATAGGTCTTAAAAGTTCCAAATGTACCATAAAATCACATATATTTATAAAAAATTAAGCTTTTGCAAATCCCTTTCGAGCCACAACTGTTTGGTTATAACATAAATGTACATTTGGTTTTAGAATACCTCGCCTTTTTTATAGCGTTTAGGTATTACGTATTTTTAAGACGAAAAAGTACCGATGTAATTTCGAGTAACAATAGGTTATCTATTATACTTGGCGCTGCTTTAGGAGCTTTAATTGGTTCGCGATTGGTTGGTTTTTTAGAAAACCCGCTTATTGAGTTTACTCAAGAAAACCTCATAAACCTTTTAAACACTAAAACCATAATGGGCGGTTTATTTGGTGGTTTACTGGGTGTAGAATTTGCAAAAAAGCGCATTGGCGAAAAACAATCGTCAGGCGATTTGTTTACGTTTCCTATTATTCTAGGTATTTTTATTGGTAGAGTGGGCTGTTTTCTTTCCGGAATAAATGAGTTTACCTATGGCTATGAAACGAACTCTGTTTTTGGTATGGATTTAGGCGATGGTGTTTTAAGACACCCGACTTCGCTTTACGAATTGGTGTTTTTAATTGTCTTGTTTTTTGGACTGAAAAAGATTAAAAACAAGGCTAATTTGAAGCGTGGCGACCTCTTTAAATGGTTTATGATATTTTATTTTGGTTTTCGTTTTTTTATAGAGTTTTTAAAACCAAATGTATTTTATGTATTTGGTTTAAGTAGCATTCAAATATTATGCATAATTTGTTTGCTGTATTATAGGAATACCATCGTTAAAGCTAAATTTAGCTGAGGGACACAGCGTTAAGGATTGAACGGTTTGTTTGAACTCCTCGCAGAGAGCGAGTAGTGAAAGCCCGCCGCTTGTGGTAACGCACAAAACATAGAAAAACTAAATTATGCCAGTTAGAAATTATACCTATTACGATTTTACGTTAAGCTTATGCCCTGAGTGTTTAAAACGTGTGGATGCTAAAATTGTGTTTGAAAACGGAAATGTTTATATGCTTAAGCGCTGCAACGAACACGGAAATTCTAAAGTTTTAATTGCCGACGATATTGAGTACTACAAAAACATTAGAAACTACAATAAGCCTAGCGAAACGCCATACAAGTTTAACACGCAAACCCATTATGGTTGCCCTTACGATTGTGGTTTGTGTCCAGACCACGAACAGCACTCCTGTTTAACCGTGGTAGAGGTTACAGACCGTTGTAATTTAACTTGCCCAACGTGTTACGCAGGGTCATCTCCAACTTATGGCAGGCACCGGACTTTAGATGAGGTTAAAACCATGCTCGATACCATTGTTAGAAACGAGAAGGAACCAGATGTGGTACAGATTTCGGGAGGCGAGCCAACGATTCACCCACAGTTTTGGGAGATTCTGGATTATGCAAAATCCTTACCTATTAGGCATTTAATGTTGAATACGAATGGTATTAAAATTGCAAAGGATATCGCTTTCGCGGAAAGACTAAAAACCTATGCTCCAGATTTTGAAATTTATTTACAGTTCGACTCTTTTGAAAATAGCGTGTTACGAGAACTTCGTGGCGCCGATTTAAACCATATACGTAAACAAGCTGTTGAAAATTTGAATGCTGTAAACCTATCGACCACCTTAGTGGTTACTTTACAAAAAGGGTTGAATGATGGCGAAATAGGTAAAATTATTGATTATGCTTTAAAGCAAAAATGTGTGCGTGGTGTTACGCTACAGCCTACACAAATTGCGGGTCGTTTAGATAACTTTAACCCTGAAACAGACAGGATGACGCTTACCGAAGTGCGCAGAAAAGTAATGGAACAGACCGATATTTTTAATCCAGACGATTTGCTTCCAGTGCCTTGTAATCCCGATGCTTTGGTTATGGGTTATGCCTTAAAACTTGATAATGAAGTATTCCCATTAACCCGTTATATAAACCCTAACGATTTATTAGACAACAGTAAAAACACCATTATTTACGAGCAAGATTCGCAATTGCAAGATAAAATGATTGAGTTGTTTAGCACAGGAAACTCGGTTGAGGTAGCAGAAGAAAACCTAAAATCTATTATGTGCTGCTTGCCAAATATTGATGCACCAAATTTAGGTTACCATAATTTATTTCGTGTTATTATAATGCAATTTATTGATGCTTATAACTTTGATGTGCGCGCCATTAAAAAATCGTGCGTACATATTGTAGATAAAGACAATAAAATTATCCCTTTTGAAACCATGAATTTGTTTTACAGAGATGATAAAAAAGCGCGATTAGAAGAATTAAGAAAGGATATAGTATGATCACTTTACTTTTAGAAACAGACGCTTTAGGTTGGTACATAATTTTACTTATGTTTTTAGCTTCTGGTGTTCCAGTACTTTTATTAATACTTGGTTTAGCCATTAGAGCTAAAAGAAAAAAAGCATCAAATATTATTTTAATTATAACAGCAACTTATGCCATTATTGGTTTAGGTTTTTGCCGCAGTTTAATGCTTTAAAATTTATAATATGATTGAATTACTTGCTAGCCCAAATATGAATTTAGATGGTATACTATATTTTATTGTTGCCATAATGTTTGGCCCTGCCATTTTACTTGCTATTATTGGTTTTGCTGTACTTAAAAAAAGTAAAAAAGCAGCAAAAGTTTTATTTATACTGGCTGCTGTTTATGTAATTGTAAGCTTAGGAATTTGTGGTAGTATGATGGCGTAAAACCACTTACTTTGCAATATTATACTTCGTTTTAACCACAACAGGAATACCTGTAGCAGTTATACCTTGCAAAGTAACTTTAACCTCTGTTTCTACGGCTGTATTAAAATACTCTACTTGCGCATTTCCTTTGGTATCTGGGTGAATATACGGGTTCCAATATAGTGTGTTACGAATGGCCGCATTTCTACTTTTTTCGGTGGTATTTTCTAGATCTGGAGAATAAAAAGTACGCGCTTCGTAATAACCAACTATTTGTTTTTTAATGGATTGATAATCCTTTTTAGTTTTACTTTCTGCAAAATCTTTGTTTTCTTTTGTGTAAATTAGGATTACACCATTTTTACCTGCATCACCATACATCATGGAAGCTACAGCCGTATTATCAGACTCTATTCTTATAATATCATCGGGCTGGTAAGAACTTAAATAATTATATATATTACTTGGTTCGTTCTCATCAAGACTTGGGTCTAAAATTCGAATATTATTTATAACTATTAGTGCACCACTATTATTTCTGGTAAATTTAATTAATTCGTTATTTACAATTTCAAGTAAAGGCACTGCCTCTGTTAGTAATTGAAATATATTGGAAAAAGGTACATTTTCGGTACCTACCACATAACTATTACCTAGTAAATTTTTATGTATTGTGTTCATGGCAGTTGGTCTTTTTTTTCCATTAATTTCAACTTCATCTAATATATTTTCAGGCAATACTTCAAAGTCAATATGTTTTTTATAAATGTTATTTGCTACTAGGCTCATATCAGAAGAAAGATTAGCGCTTTCGTTATTGGCTTTATAATCGACAGCTATTGGTGTATTAAAAATAGAATCGAGAACAAACATCCCGTCGTTTTTTCCTCTTTTATTTTTTGTGTTTAACATAATACGTGCTTTACCAGTAATTTCTAAATCGTTAAAACTAAATTTTCCTGAATCGTCTGTAATTTCTGTGAATGATTCTATGGATTTATTAAAAAGAGCTAAGGAAATAGTGTTACCAGCGGCTGGTTTACTTCCAAAAAGCTGTTTTACACGACCACTAATATTAATGCCTTTTTCTACATCATAAATTGGATTTTCTTTAACTTCAGGCAATTGTTTCCATAAAAAATCTCTCCAACCTTGAGTTAAAAGTAGCAAATCTAAAAACCTAAATCTATTAGGATTACTAGCATCAAAATAATAGCCAGCATTGTGTATTTTTCCTCGAATATCCGATTCCATTAAAAAGTAAGAACTAATGTTTGTACTATAATTTTTTTCGTCTTTAACACCATTAAGATCTGTACTTGCTATAGAGTAACTTGCAGGAACCGCTTCTCCTAAACTATTTTTAGACAACACTTTTAAAACTACTTTTTCGCGCGGACTATAGGTGGTTTTATCGGTACTTAAAACAACATTTACATTTTGATTTTTATTAATATAAACTAAGCGTTCACTTTGTGGGCGAGCCTCGTCATCAAACAAGGTGATTTGAGTGATCCCTTCTGGTAGATTGTCTTTTGGTAACTGGATTGACAGGCTACCTTTGGCTAAGGTTACCACCTCTTCAAAATACGTTATGCCTCTTGAAGCATAACGAATTGTTAAATTAGAATTTGGGTGTTTTAATAACGTTTGTTCATTAGTCTTAATAGTCAGAATTTCTGTATCCTTTATTTTCCGTGAACTCAAAACAAAGCCTTCCTCTTGTACTTTTGGAAGCGGCATCTCAATTTCTGTAGTATTAGCCACTGTAATTTTTGCATGATATTTTTGGCCTTTTGTAGGTTTTAATGCAAATTTTCCCATTCCATCATGCACACTTGCAAACATGGCCACTACCTCGTTACTATCATCAAGTATTTGTCCTTGTATATTTACTGGGTTGCCATTTTTATCGGCAGCTTTAAATGCTACAACACTAGATACATTTTCAATTAACGGTCCTCCTTCTGGAAAAAACTGAATATCTAAATTCGTTTCTGTAATTAGCCTTTTATTTTCAACTGTGTTATTAGAACCTGCATTGGATATTGCTGCGGCATTATTTGCAATTTTTTGAGATTCAAAAACATCTATAATTTCAATTTCTTTTTTAAAAATAAAATCATTTCCAAAGTTTCGAGACCAATTTGTATAGGCTCGAATTTGATATTTGCCTATTTTATTTATTCCGTTTGATTTTGTTAACTCAAAATCGCCATGACCTAATCCGCCAATTAACTTGGTGTTATTACGAGCTACAACTCTAGAATCTGGCGACACTAATTCGACATATAAAATACCGCTATGATCAAAAAGTAAATGGTTGTACGCATAAACCAAATAGGCCTTGTACCATAAGGATTCTCCAGCAACATAGGTTGTTCTATCGGTGTGTAGATATACTTTTTCTATTTCTGGTATAGATTCCTTTCCTTGAGAACATAAAGGTGCTGACACTACCAATAATAGTAAAAAAAACAGGGCTTTATAATTCAATTTTTGTTTTAATAATTGGTGCATCTATTATAACTTTTAGTTCTATTTATAATTAATTTTAGCTAAACTTAAGCCTTTTTATAAAACACAAAAGTTTAAATTCTTATAAAATAAATCGTACTAAAAAACAGACTTCCTTGTACGATTAAGAAAACGATAGCAGCGCTATTTCTTAACAGCATATTGCGTTTTAACAACAATAGGTATGCCTGTTGCCGTAAGCCCTTCTAAAGTAACTTTTACATCGGTTTCAACCTCGGAATTAAAATAATTTACCTGTGTGCTTCCTGTTTCGTCAGGATGAATAAATGCATTCCAATACAATGTATTTCTTACAGCATCCTTATTATTCATCTCAAAAGAAAGTTCTTCTGGGTTTGGCGTATAAAAAACACGTGCATCATAAAGGCCTTCTATTTGTTTGGTTATTGAATGTGGTTTCAACTTCGTTTTACTTCTTCTATTAAGCGCTCCTTCTTTTAAATAAATTAGAATGACCCCATTTACGCCATCCAATCCAAATACCGATGCACTAGGTCCATTCATGGATTCTATTTTAGCCACATCATCTGGATAAATAAATCCTATGTCGCCTTCAAAAGGCACACCATCGATTCTTATTTGTGCAGCTCCAGTATTTCCTACAAATTTAATTGAAGTACCACTAACTTGTATTCCTGGTATTTTAAACTGAAGCAGTAAATAAATACTTGAAAAATGTGGAGTATCCTCATCAATAATGTAACTATGATCTGGTGTGCCATACAAACTTTGAGGCACCTCGCTTTTACCTTTTCCGGTAAGTTCTACGGCATCTAAAACCGTTTCTCCAGTAATACCAAAGGATATATTTTTTCTATAAATATTGTTTTTTATTGCCAAACTTTTTGGTGAAAATACAGTACTATCTTTGGTGAAATATGAAACTAGTGGCGGCAAGTGTAAAGAATCCAACTCAAACATACCACGTTCTTTACGCTTTTCGTCTTGGGTATTTAGCATCATTGTAGTTGGTCCCATAAAAACTAAGTTTTCAAATCTAAACTCACCTTTTGCATCGGTTAAACCTGTAAGAGACCTCATTTTCCCTTTATTAAACATATTTAAAAGCACCGTATTATTTGGCTTAGGTATTTCGCCTTCAATTTGTTTTACTGTACCAGAAATGGTAATCCCTTTTTCTGCAATAAATACTTCTTTATATGGGTTAATTTTAGGCATTTCTTTCCATAAAAAATCTCTCCATCCTTGGGTTAATAATAAAAAGTCTAAATATGCTAATTTTCTAGGGTTATCCTCATCAAAATAAAAACTAGGGTTATGTACTTTTCCTTTAATATCGGACTCCAATAAAAAATACGAACAAATATTAGTGCCAAAATCTTTTAATTCTTGCATACCATTAATATCTGCACTACTTAAAGAATAACTCGCTGGCACAGCCTCGCCTGTTACTGTTTTAGAAGATATGCTAACGGTTACTTTTTCATTTGGTTTATAGACTTCTTTATCTGTTTTTAAGGTAACATTAAGGTCTTTATTTTTTTCAATATAAATTAAACGCTCACTTTGTGGTCGTGAAAGCGCATCAAACAAAGTTATTTGCAAGATGCCTTCGGGCAAATTTGTTTTAGGCAACTCGAAAGTTATGCTGGTTTCACCTAAAGGTTGAGCCCCCTCAAAATAGGAAACCCCACGCGACGAACATACTATTTTAACAGGCGCACTTCTGTAGTTTGCTATGGTTACTGCATTTGTTTTAATGCTTATCATTTCCTTTCCTCTAACATTTATAGCACTTAACAAATAACCTTGATCCTTAGCTTTTGGAAGTGGTGCTTCTAAAATTTCTTCGTCATTTGCGTTTATTATTTTTGCATGATAACTTTTTCCCTTTTCAGGGGTTAATAGAAACTTCCCC
The DNA here is from genome assembly GCF_046736315.1 of Algibacter sp. AS12. Taxonomy (NCBI): domain Bacteria; kingdom Pseudomonadati; phylum Bacteroidota; class Flavobacteriia; order Flavobacteriales; family Flavobacteriaceae; genus Algibacter; species Algibacter sp. AS12. The sequence goes on along the minus strand of NZ_CP151841.1, from coordinate 1,602,736 downwards.
ATTCCATCATGCACACTTTCTAGCATGGTAACCAGTTCATTATCGCTATTAAAAACTTTACCTTTTATTTCTATAGGATTGCCTTTACTATCCACAGCTTTAAAAGCAACAACACTTAAAACATCTTCAATTAACGAACCGCCTTCAGGAAAAAACTGCAGGTTAATAACGCTTTTATTTGACGAACTTAAATTCTTAAAATTTGTGGCTTGTATTGATGGATCTTGACTGCTTTTATTAATTTTATCGAAAACATCAAAAATTTCTATCTCCTTAGTAAAAACAAAATCTTCGTCAAAATTTCGCATCCAATTGGTATAAGCTCTAATTTGATATTTTCCTGGTTTTACATCTAAAGAATCGGTTAATTTAAAATCGCCATAACCTAAACCAGCATCTAACCTTGTTTTATTACGCGCAATTATTTTAGAATTTGCTGCAATTAATTCTACATATAAAATATTACTGTGGTCAAAAAGTAAGTTATTAAATGCATACACTAAATAGGCCTTGTACCATAAATCTTCGCCCATAACATAATTGGATCTATCGGTATGTAGATATACTTTTTCGATATCTGGAATGCCTTTTTTTTCGGTTGTGGTTGTAGGTGTTTGTTGAGCAAGCGAAAAATTTGTAGTTAAAATTAAAAGTAAAACAAATTGTATTATATTCTTTGTAATCTTAAATGGTTGGTTTAACATAATAGTATTTAGATTGAGTCCATCAATAACTTAGACTTGAAAGGTCGCTAATAGTTTAATTTCCTACAGTACTTTTTTAAAGAAAGGTTATTTTAAATTTATTTACTAGAATTGAATCATTAGAAATAAAATAAGAAATACATTTTAACCCCAATTAAACACTGGAAAAAGTTACATCGTACAATTTCCATGTATTGAATATTAAAGCCTCATTTAAAACATCTATATTTGCAGAATCTTTTTATGAAGATTGTTGACTATGAAAAACATTAGAAATTTTTGCATCATTGCACATATAGATCACGGTAAGAGCACACTTGCAGACCGTTTATTAGATTTTACAGGCTCGGTAACTGCTAGAGAGCAACAAGCGCAATTACTAGATAGTATGGACTTGGAGCGCGAACGTGGTATTACTATCAAGTCGCACGCTATACAAATGGATTATGAGCTTAATGGTGAAAAATATGTTTTGAATTTAATTGACACACCTGGTCACGTAGATTTCTCGTATGAAGTATCTCGATCTATCGCTGCTTGCGAAGGCGCCTTACTTATTGTTGATGCTGCACAAAGTATACAAGCACAAACTATTTCTAATTTATATTTAGCTTTAGAAAACGACTTGGAAATTATTCCTGTTTTAAACAAGGTAGATTTACCAAGTGCCAATCCAGAAGAAGTAACCGATGATATTGTTGATTTATTAGGTTGCGACCCATCGGAAGTGATACATGCCAGTGGGAAAACAGGTTTTGGTGTAGATAATATATTAGCGGCTATTATAGATCGTATTCCTGCGCCAAAAGGTAATGTAGACGAACCGCTTCAGGCCTTAATTTTCGATTCTGTTTACAATACGTTTAGAGGCATTGAAACGTATTTTAGAGTCTTTAATGGTGAAATTAAAAAAGGACAAAAAATTAAATTTGTTGCTACAGATAAAGAATATTTTGCCGACGAAGTTGGTACTTTAAAACTAACTCAAGTTGCAAAACAAAGCGTAAAAGCTGGCGATGTTGGTTACTTAATAACGGGTATTAAAACCGCTAAAGAGGTAAAAGTTGGTGATACCATTACCGATTTTGCTAACCCAACAACCAATATTGTTGAAGGTTTTGAAGATGTAAAACCTATGGTATTTGCTGGTATTTACCCAGTTGATACTGAAGATTACGAAGAGCTTAGAAACTCTATGGAAAAATTACAACTTAACGATGCATCGTTAGTATTTGCTCCAGAAAGTTCTGCGGCATTAGGTTTTGGTTTCCGTTGTGGGTTTTTAGGTATGTTACACATGGAAATTATCCAGGAGCGTTTGGAGCGTGAGTTTGATATGACGGTTATTACAACGGTTCCCAATGTATCTTACCATGCTTACACGAATAAAAACCCTGATGAGGCCTTTATTGTAAACAACCCTTCTGATTTACCAGAACCATCCTCTGTAAACCGTGTTGAAGAGCCTTTTATTAAAGCCACTATAATTACTAAAGCCGATTTTGTTGGTAACGTGATGTCGCTTTGTATTGAAAAGCGTGGACTTATAATGAACCAAACGTATTTAACTACCGAGCGCGTTGAATTAACTTTTGAAATGCCTTTAGCTGAAATTGTATTTGATTTTTACGATAGACTAAAAACGGTTTCTAAAGGGTATGCTTCTTTTGATTATCATCCAATTGGTATGAAAGTATCAAAACTTGTACGTTTAGATATTTTACTGAATGCACAAACGGTTGATGCACTTTCTGCCTTAATACATGCTGATAATGCTCAAAACATTGGTAAAAAGATGTGTGAGAAGCTTAAAGAACTAATTCCGCGTCAGCAATTCGATATTCCAATTCAGGCAGCTGTTGGTGCCAAAATTATTTCGAGAGAAACGATTAAAGCTCTTCGTAAAGATGTTACCGCTAAATGTTATGGTGGTGATATTTCGCGTAAGCGTAAACTTCTTGAAAAACAGAAAAAAGGTAAAAAACGTATGCGTCAAGTCGGTAATGTAGAAATACCACAGCAAGCATTTATGGCTGTTTTGAAGCTGAATGATTAACGACTTAACTAACGGATAACTTGCGTTAGGGATTTAAGTGGCATCCTTTTTTTGCTGCCATAAATGGCAAAAAAAGATACAGCGTAAAGCCCGACCCTGGTGGTAACGCCAAAAAAATTATTCTTCCAACCATTTTCTAAAATCGGATGTTGTGGATGAGCTGGTCATAGCCTTGTCTTTAATACCCGTTAAGGTGATTAGTAAGCGGTTTTTAAAATGACTTTCTATTTGTTCGATGGCATCGATACAAATAATTTCGCTTCGATTAATCTTAAAGAATTTATTAGGTTGTATTTGCTGATGAATACTGCCCAAGTTTTGAGAAATTGTATGTCGTTTTCCTTTTAAATCTGTGGCTATACAAAAATCGCCATTTGCTTCTATTTTACTAATTTCTGAAACATTTAAAAGCTGAATACCTTTTGCTTTTTTAATTACAAATCGCTTTTTATAGTTAGCATGCTCCTCTTTTAAAGCCGATTTAAGCTCGCTAATTGTGCTCTTGTTTAATATGTTATACGTACCTTTTTGAAATAAGGCTTGATACTTTTCCATGGCTTTTTTAAAATCCGTTTGGGTATATGGTTTTAAAATATATGCGATACCGTTAGTGTTAAAGGCTTGAAACAAATACTCGTCGTGTGCAGAACAGAAAATAATTGGTACTTGTGTGCTTATTTCGTTATACAAATCGAAAGATAAACCGTCTAGCAATTGAATATCCGATAATATAAAGGAATAGGTGTTTTTTTGCAGATATAGTTTGCCTTCGGCATTTGAACGCGCCCAATCGTGTGGAATATCGTCCTGAAAATAGTCCTTTATAAAGGATACTAGTTTTTGATATGCGGGAATTTCGTCTTCTAAAATTAAAATTCTCATGATGTTATTTTAGATTTAACTTTCTTCGATTAATTTAATAATTGGAATGGTTATTTTAAACTCTTGATTGGTGTTTTTTATAAAAACTTCTTTATCTGAAAGTAATTTATAACGGGCTTTTAGGTTTTCTAATCCGGTGCCAAAAGATTCGATTTTAGATTGAATATTCGATTTTGTATTACAAATATTTAGCTCGTTCTCGCCTATAGAAATAACGGTTTTTATGGCTTTTCCGTTAAGCGGTTTATTATGTTTTACCACATTTTCTAATAGGGTTTGTATGGCGCCTGTTGGTATAAACTTATCTTGAATACTGGTTTGGATATCTATTTTAAAATCGTAATCGTCTTGGAAGCGTGTTTTTATTAAAAACATGTAGTTTTCGGCAAGTTGTAGCTCTTCCGATAGTTCCATAACCTCAGCATCTTTTGTTTTTATTAAATAGCGATAAATTAAGGATAGTCTGTTAATGTACTCTTTAGCTTTATCGGTATTGCTATCTATTAAAGAATCGAGCGTATTTAGATTATTGAACAAAAAATGTGGATCTATTTGTGAGCGTAATAGCTTAAGCTCATTTTCTTTTTGCTGTTTTTCAATTTTTAAAAATTCGTTCTGTCCTTCGTAAAACTTTTTGGTTAGCAATAAGGCAAAAGGAAAAGCCATTTGTTGCGAACTTATATTAATCATTAATAAAACAAAACTTAGGCCTTTAGGGTATTTGTTCCAGTCGTTATCTCCAGACCAAAAGCCAATAGTATAATCTACTGCCGAAATAGCAACCATTAGCATTATAGCCAAAGCAAAAAACAAAACATATTTTTTTTCCATTACGAACTTTGGAATTAGCCAATAGATAAATAAAAGAATTAAGCTACAAACGCAGATTAACTCGATAGTGAAATCGAAAAAATACTCTCGCAATAAGGCGCCTCTATCATAATAATCTATACCTTGAATAATAAAAGAAATACTAAAGTAGATGCCTAATATTATAAAATCTGATATGTTAAGCTTGGTATTCATTATTTATACAAACCTGTTTAATTATTATCGTTAATTCTGTTTTCCTCTTCTTGCGAGGCATTTTTACGAGCTTTCTTTTTGCCAAATTTAGAGCCAAAACTATAAGATAAACGCAATTGCACGTTTTGTCTAGATTGGTTACTCTCGACTTCGGCATATAAATTATTATAATCTATAACGCCAACAAACCCTCTGTTTAGCACTTTATTAATTCCTAGGTTTACTTTTAGTTTTTCGTCCATAAACTTTTTACTAAACGAAAATCCTATATCGGCAAACCATTCGGCATCAATACCGCCTTCTAAAGCACCTGTGCCGTAGTTTCCGTTTAATTCGGCATTAATTTCCCAAGGCAACTCATAGTTAGCTTGTGTAAACCACATTAAACTCCATTTCTGTAAATTTAAATTATTTGGATTAGACTCAAATTTATTATAATTAACAATAAAACCTGTATAACCTTCGAGTCCTTTTATAATACTTAATGGCGCGAATAACCTAAAATTCCAGTTTTTACTATCGTTTAAGTTAATAGTTTTACGCTCTATTTGTGCGGTATCGTTGTCTTGCGAAACAAATTGAAACATGGCATCTTTAGTTTCGCTATAACCAATAGTAAAAAAAGGTTGTCCATCGAAGGTTAAATTAAATTGATACCTGTTGGTAAAAGACGGTTTCAAGTTTTCGTTTCCAACCTCGGAGGATAAGGGATCGTAATACGTTACAAAAGAATTTAGTGTGTTATAACTAGGGCGACGAATACGGTAACTATATGCTAAGTTAGCTCCTAAATTGTCGTTTAATTTTCTGCTTATAGAAGCGCTAGGAAAAAGTTTAGAGATTTTACGCTCTCGGGTTTCATTATTACTACTAGAAGTGCCTTGCGTGTTACTATCTTCAAATCGTAATCCGCCAGAAAATGACCATGCGCCTTGGGTTACATTTAATTTGGTGTACAGGGCAAATATATGCTCGTCCACAAAAAAGCGATTACTTGCATTGGCATCAAAATCGAAATCTCCATTAGTGTTTTCATTAAAAGATTTTAAATCGCTATCGGTATTGACTTGCGAGTTTTTAAGCCCAAAGCTTAATTTAAAATCATCAGAAAACAGTCTAGAATAATCCGCTTTATAGGTCTTTATTTGGTATTTAGCATCTTGTAAATATTGTTGGTTTGTATACTCGATAGTACTTTCTGGAAGCGACGAAATAGTATTAATGTTATCGTTTTTATAATCCACAAAATTAAAATCGGCTGTAAACTTATGCGCGTCATTTTTAAACTCATAGTAAGGGTTTACATTAAAAACCTCTTGGTCGCGGTTAAAACTGTTTTTAGAAAGTAATAAATCGGTTGTACTTGGTGTTGTAATCGTATTAGTGCTTCGAGAATCTCTATCTGAATTGGAATTGGTTTTCCTAACCGATATACCTACCGAGTGTGCATCATTTAAATAATAATCGATACTTGCACTGACTCTTAAACTTTTAGGATCGTATGGCTCAATTGTAGCTTGGTTATAAGTTTCGTCTCCAATACTTCTTTTAAGAAATAAATCTTCGCGCCATGTAGGTGCAGAATACCCCGCATTTGCTTGCCAATTTAGTTTGTTTTTATAACTAGCAATAGAGGCGCTTGTGCCATACTCGAAACCTTCATCTTCACCAAACCAAGTGTTAACGCTACCGTGTGTGCCTAGTTTAACGTTTTTCTTTAAAATGATATTAATAATAGGTCCCGAGCCTTCGGCATCAAATTCTGCGCCGGGTTGCTCTACCAATTCTACCTTAGCAATATTATCTGCTGGCATATCGCGTAATAAGGTGTCCATATCCATATAATCCGTAGTTTTTCCATTTATAAGGATTCTAATATTACTTTGCCCAGCGTAACTAATACCGTTGTTGGTAACCAAAATTCCAGGAACGCCTTTCATAACATCTTGTAGGTTGGCGTTAATCATCTCAGATTTTTCTAAATCTACAATAAGCTTTTCTGCTGTTTGTCTTATTACAGGGCGTTTACTTTTAATAACAACTTCATCTAAATTTTCATTTTCTTCAATAAGATTAAAGTCCAATGTTTTATTAGCTAAAAGCTCAAATGGCTCTGATTTTTTAGTTTTAAAGCCTAACATAGAAACGCTAATATAATAGGTACCATTTTCTATATCTGTAAAAAGATAATTTCCTCTTTCGTTGGAAATAACACCCGTTATAACTTCCTTAGATAAACTATCATACAAAATAACATTTGCGAACTCTAAAGGTTGATTGCTTTCTGAAATTAAACCTGAAATTTGATTTTGAGCACTTAATGAAACATTACTTAAAAGAAAAATTAAAATGATTTTGATGAGCACATTCATAACTGTTTGATTTAAATTAATGAGACAAACCTATAACCATTATCTAGTAATTTGAAATTATTTCTGCCGAATCGGGTTAAAAAAAGGTTGAATATTACTTTTTTTAATGACAAAGGTTAACAGAGGTAAAACTAAAAAAAACAAGGTAATCTTGCTAAGTAAAGGTAACTTAACAATATATAATGACGAGCCGTTATTAGAAGATTGACATTTAAAGAAGTAATTTTTATAAAATTGACAATCATAATTTATTAAAATAGATTATCTTCAATGACATTAATAACCGTATTCGTGTTTTTGGTTGAATGATTAAAACCAAATAAGCTATTTTCTATATTTTTTTTATTGATAATCTCTTTTAATTATAGAAACACCTTTTTTTTCATAAAAATAAAACATCTCAAAAAATGTTAATAAATATTTTGTATGTTTATAACAAAGTAAATAGGATTAAGTATTAAACGTGCGATAAACACTTTAATAATCGCTATTTGCCTAATTTGCAAATTATGTTCTTTTTGCGTTTTTTCGCAATAATTGTTATTAACAAATTAGTATTTTTTTAAACGACTTTTACTTGATTTTCAATAAACTATCCTTTAAAAAATAGTTTTGGTAATTTTTTAAATTAATCATAATGAAAAGTTATTTCTAAATATCATAATTCATTTTTTTGCATCAATTAAATACTTTTTTATACATTTTTTCTTACTATGAAAGCACTTTTTTACACAAGAGAATTTCCGCCATATGTTTATGGTGGCGCAGGCGTACATGTTGAATATTTAGCTGAAGAGTTGGCTAAATTAATTGAAATGGATGTAAGGTGTTTTGGAGATCAAGATGTTGCATCAAGCAACTTAAAGGTTAAAGGTTACCCTTTTGAAAACCCTGTTTTTGATGGTGCCGAGGATAAACTAAAGTCTGTTTTTAAAACTTTAAGCACCTGTATACAAATGAATGCAGAGCCTATTGATGCCGACGTAGTGCATTGCCATACCTGGTACGCTCACTTTGCAGGTATTGTTGCAAAACTATGTTACGGCACGCCATTGGTAATTACAACGCACTCCTTAGAGCCTTTGCGCCCATGGAAACGTGAGCAATTAGGTAGAGGTTATGATGCCTCATCGTGGGTAGAAAAAACAGCTATTGAAATGGCCGATGCCCTTATTGCGGTTTCCGAAGAAACTAAAGAAGATGTTTTAAAACATTTTGATGTTGATGAAAGTAAAGTACATGTTATATACAATGGTATAAACCTGCAACAGTATATAACCACACCAGAAACTTCTACCTTAGATGAATATGGTGTAGATAAAACTAAACCTTACGTGCTTTTTGTGGGTAGAATTACCCGCCAAAAAGGAATTATTCATTTAGTAAATGCTATAAAATATATTGATCCAAACACGCAAATAGTACTTTGTGCCGGTGCCCCAGATACTCCGGAAATTGGACAAGAAATGAAAGACGCAGTAACCGAAGTTCAAAAAACACGTAAAAATGTTATTTGGATTGATAAAATGGTAACTAAAGAAGAAATTATTCAATTATACTCGCATGCCGATGTATTTTGCTGCCCTTCCATTTACGAACCTTTCGGTATTATAAATATTGAAGCCATGGCATGTAACACGGCAGTTGTTGCTAGTGCTGTTGGTGGTATAAAAGAAGTTGTTGTACATGGAGAAACTGGATTACTTATTCCGTTAGAACAACAAACCGAAGCGCCTTTTGAACCTATAGATCCAGATAAATTTTCAAGAGACTTAGCCAACGGTGTTAATAAAGTTATTAATGATAAATCCCTAAGAGAAACTATGGCAAAAAATGGCCGAAAACGTGTTGAAGATTATTTCGACTGGATAGCCATTGCAAAACAAGTTGAATCGCTATATAAATCAATAATATAAACAAATTAACAAACAAACTATAAAAACCAAAAGATATGATTAACAACAAAGTTTTATCCATTGTACTGGGCGGTGGACAAGGTTCTAGACTATATCCCCTAACAGACCGACGATCAAAACCAGCAGTATCAATAGCTGGTAAATACAGATTGGTAGATATTCCTATTTCTAACTGTATTAATGCAGATATCAAACGTATTTTTGTTTTAACACAATTTAATTCTGCCGGATTAAATAAACATATCAAAAACACCTATCATTTTAGTTTTTTTAGTAGTGCCTTTGTTGATGTACTTGCTGCAGAACAAACACCAGAAAGTAAAACTTGGTTTCAAGGAACTGCTGATGCCGTAAGACAAAGTATGCATCATTTTTTACAACACGATTTTGAATATGCTTTAATACTGTCTGGCGATCAATTATACCAAATGGATTATGATAAAATGATTGAAGCTCATGAAAAAAGTGGAGCCGAAATTTCTATCGCAACCATTCCTGTCACTGCTAAAGACGCTACAGGCTTTGGAATTCTTAAGGCAGATGACGAGAGTACAATCACATCTTTTATTGAAAAACCAGACGCAAGTTTATTACCAGATTGGACATCGGAAGTTAGTGACGATATGAAATCGCAAGGGCGTAATTATCTTGCTTCAATGGGTATTTATGTATTTAATAGAGATTTGTTAGTAGATTTAATGAAAAACCCAGATACTAACGATTTCGGGAAAGAAATTATACCACAGGCTATTGATAAACATAAAACATTAAGCTATCAATACGAAGGGTATTGGACCGATATTGGAACTATAGAATCCTTTTTTGAAGCTAATTTAGGGTTAACAGATGATATTCCTAAGTTTGATTTATATAATAGAGACAAACGAATATACACACACGCTAGAATGCTACCTACAACAAAAATTGCCGGTACAGCATTGGACAAGGCTGTAGTATCGGAAGGTTGTATTATTGGTGCTGCAAAAATTGAAAAATCGGTTATAGGCATACGTTCTAGAATTGGTAAAGAATCGACCATTATAAATACATATATGATGGGTGCAGATTATTACGAGTCGCTTGATGATATGCAAAGCAATAAAATTGAAAATTTAATGGGTATTGGCGAGCGTTGCTTTATAAAAAACTGCATCCTCGATAAAAATTGCCGTATTGGAGACGATGTTAGAATAAATGGAGGTAAACATTTAGAAGATACAGAAACCGACACGTATTGTATTAGAGATGGCATTGTTGTAATTAAAAACGGTGTAACAATACCAAAAGGTACTGTAATATAAATAACCTTTTATTTTTCTTATTATAATTAATCAAAATGCAAGACCAAAGAAGAGTTGTTATAGACCACATTTCACCTAGTGTTAATTGTGGCGAGTTTTATATTAAACGTGTTATAAATGAAATTGTTAATATAGATGCACATATTATGGCCGATGGTCATGATGTTTTAGGCGCTTCTATTCTATATAAACCAGAGAAAGGGCGAGCTTGGAGAGAAACCAGAATGACGCTAACCTCTAATGATGAGTGGAAAGCAGCTTTTACTGTCGATACTCAAGGGTTTTATTCATATAAAGTACAAGCTTGGGTAGATTATGCTTTAAACTGGCGCTATGGTTTAATTAGAAAAATTAACGATGGGCAACATGTATCTTCAGAACTACTTGAAGGTGCTGTGTACATTGAAGCCATATTAAATAAAGTATCTGCCGATGATAAAGCCTATTTAAAACATCTTCACAAACTATTTAAAAATGAAGACAGTTATGGCGAAGCTATAACAGAAGCTACAAACGATAGGTTATACCAGATTTTCTATAACAACCCTGTAAAAATACTTGATAATACTACAAAAGAATATCAAGTATATGTAGATAGAAAAAAGGCTAGATTTAGTACTTGGTACGAGTTTTTTCCGCGTTCTGCATCAGAGCATCCGGGAGTTCATGGTACTTTTAAAGACTGCGAACGTTTACTTCCTAGAGTTAAAAATATGGGGTTCGATGTGGTGTATTTACCACCAATTCATCCTATTGGAGAAGTAAATAGAAAAGGGAAAAACAATACCACCGAAGCTAAAGAAGGCGATGTTGGTTCTACTTGGGGCGTTGGTTCTCAATACGGCGGACATAAAGATATTCACCCACAATTAGGATCTTTAGATGATTTTAAATCACTAATCCAAAAGGCCAAAGAGAATAATCTTGAAATCGCCATGGATTATGCACTACAAGCTGCACCAGATCATCCTTGGGTAAAAGAACATCCATCGTGGTTTAAATGGCGACCAGATGGTACGGTACAATATGCAGAAAATCCACCTAAAAAATATCAAGATATACTTCCGATTTATTGGGAAAGTGAAGATTATAAAAATCTGTGGAATGAGTGTTTAGATATTTTAATGTATTGGATAGATTGTGGTATTAATATATTTAGAGTTGATAATCCGCATACAAAACCATTCTATTTCTGGAATTGGATTATTTCTAATGTAAAAGCAAAGCATCCAGATGTTATCTTTCTAGCGGAAGCATTTACAGCACCAAAAGTCATGAAACAACTAGCAAAACATGGCTATACACAATCTTATACTTACTTTACATGGCGCGAAAATAAGCATGAAATTATAGAGTATGTTACAGAATTAACAACTTCAGAATTAAAAGAATACATGCAACCTAATTTCTGGCCAAATACACCAGATATTAACCCGCATCATTTACAAGGCGCCAACGAATCTAAACACATACAGCGTTATGCGCTTGCTGCAACTTTAAGTTCTAGTATTGGTATTTACGGCCCTGTGTTTGAATATATGTTATCAGAATCACTTCTTGGTAAAGAAGAGTATTTAAATTCAGAAAAATTCCAAATCACACATTACGATTGGGACATTAAGAATAAGCTAATAACAATCATCGCTAAAATAAATTACATAAGGCATAACAATCCTGCGCTTCAGCAAACCAATAATATTAAATTCTGCCATATAGATAACGATAACCTTTTGGCGTTTTACAAATGGAATGACGACAGAACCAGCCAAATATTTGTAATTATTAGCTTAGATGCTCACAACTCGCAACAAGGTACTGTACAAGTTCCTTTGCACGACATTGGTGTTCATCACGGACATAACCTTGAAATGCACGATTTAATAACCGATAGTCGCTATAATTGGAATAGCGAATGGTGTTACGTAGAGCTACATCCTACTATGCCTTTTCACATATTTAAAATTAATAAATAACATTAGCACTTAATTGCTAAAAACCATAAACAACATAACATGGCACAAGTAAAAGTTCACAGTTTATTTACCGAGTTTGATATTAACCTTTTTAAAGCTGGAAAGCATTTTAGATTATATGAAAAATTTGGATCTCACCTTGTAACTGTTGATGGAATTGACGGTGTATATTTTGCAGTTTGGGCGCCAACAGCTAAACAAGTTTCCGTAGTAGGGGACTTTAACTATTGGATGGAAGGCGAGCACCAACTAAATGTACGTTGGGACTCTAGTGGTATTTGGGAAGGTTTTATTCCATTAGTTGAAAAAGGCGCTACTTACAAATACAAAATACAAAGCCATAATAACGATATTAAAACAGAAAAAGCAGATCCTTACGCTAGACGCTTTGAACATAACCCAAATACAGCATCAATAGTTTGGGATGATAATTATAAGTGGAAAGATAAAGACTGGATGAAAACCCGTAAAAAGAATAATGCCTTAGATGCGCCCTATTCTGTGTACGAAGTCCATTTAGGCTCTTGGAAAAGACATGCCGAAGAAGATCGTTTTCTGTCGTATTTCGAACTTGCAGACGATTTAGTAAAATACGTTAGCGACATGAATTTTACCCACGTTGAGCTTATGCCTATCATGGAGTTCCCATACGATCCTTCATGGGGTTATCAAGTAACAGGCTATTTTGCACCTACATCGCGCTTTGGTTACCCTGAAGAATTTAAATATTTGGTCGATAAATTACACCAAGCCGGAATAGGTATTATTTTAGATTGGGTACCATCGCACTTCCCAGAAGATGCACACGGATTAGGATTCTTTGATGGTTCACATTTATACGAACACCCAGACAAACGCAAAGGTTATCATCAAGATTGGAAAAGTTTAATTTTTAATTATGAACGTAACGAAGTACGCTCATTTTTAATAAGTAATGCTGTTTTTTGGATGGATCAATACCATGCTGATGGTTTACGTGTAGATGCCGTGGCGTCCATGTTGTTTTTAGATTACTCTAGAGAAGATGGCGAATGGGAACCAAACATATATGGCGGAAGAGAAAACTTAGCCGTTATAAGCTTCTTAAAAGAATTGAATGAAGAAATATATGCATCCTTTCCAGATGTACAAACTATTGCAGAAGAGTCTACTGCATTTCCAATGGTATCTAAACCTACATTTGTTGGTGGTTTAGGTTTTGGAATGAAATGGATGATGGGCTGGATGCACGATACCTTAGAGTATTTTGCTAAAGACCCGATTTACAGAAAACACCATCATAACGAAATCACCTTTAGTTTAGCTTATGCCTTTACCGAAAACTTTATGCTTCCGTTATCGCATGATGAAGTCGTTTATGGTAAAAACTCTATTCTAGGAAGAATGCCTGGTGATGAGTGGCAACGCTTTGCTAACCTACGTTTATTATATGGCTACATGTTTACACATCCAGGAACAAAACTATTGTTTATGGGTAGTGAATTTGGTCAATATAACGAGTGGAATTTCCAAGAAAGTTTAGATTGGAATTTGCTAGATTTTAAACCCCATCAAAACATGCTAAACTATTATAAATCGCTTAATGCGGTTTATAAAAACACACCGGCACTTTACGAAAAAGCCTTTAGCGGCGAAGGTTTTGAGTGGATTAGTCACGACGACCATGAAAACTGTGTAATCTCTTATATACGAAAAGGTTATAAAGAAGAAGGAAATGTAGTCGTTGTTTGCAACTTAACACCAACTGTTAGAGAAAAATATAAAATTGGCGTTACAGCAAAAGGTAAACTAGTTGAGATTTTTAATAGTGATGATAAAGCTTTTGGCGGCAGTGGTATAAAAAATAAAAAAGAAATAACCATTAAAAAAGCACCATGGAACGGTAAAGAGTATTCGGTAGAAATTACTTTACCTCCTCTAGCAGTTACCATTTTTAAATTTAAATAAATAAGCACAATTTCATTTAGCAATTAGTATTAATTGCTAAATGAAAGCTTTTAATCTTCACTTCCTTTGGCGTATTAATATAATTAAGGCATAATTCTTTACATCAAGGTTTTAACTTAATATTTTAAGAAAGAAGCGATACAAAAAACAACGTATTAGCTAAATGTTATGCTATCCATAATTTAATAAGTAAAAATTTAGCTATAATGCAATACTGTAAGCTTTTTTTTAATAAAAAGAACCAATTAAGGTCTTATAAATTTAGTAAATTCGTCAATTATAATTAATACATTATTTAATATGATATTAAATACAGAATTAGAATATAAAGGGAATTTATTTCCTTCAAAAATAATTTCTTACGAGAAGAATCTTAATGTACTTTCTTTTACAACTGCAAATGGCGTTATTTTAGAAGTTACAGTACGTCGAGATAGTATTCTTCGTTTCAGATTTACAACAACAGGCATTTTTGATAATGATTTTTCTTATGCCATTACTAAATATGCAAGTAGAGGTTACAATCACTTAGAGGTTACTGAAGATGATGCTAATTACATCATTACTACATCAAAACTTATCTGTAAAATTTCAAAGTTAGACTTAAGAACATCTATGTATGATGCTAAGGATAACTCTTTAATTTGCGAAGATGAACTTGGTTTTCACTGGGAAGAAAGTTACGAACTTGGTGGCGATATTGTAAAAATGTCTAAAACCGCTCAACCAGGAGAAAGTTATTATGGTTTAGGAGATAAGCCTGTAGACAACAACCTAAAAGGAAAACGTTTTGAAAACTGGGTAACAGATTCTTATGCTTATGGCAGAGATACAGACCCTATCTACAAAACCATCCCTTTTTATACAGCATTACACAACAAAAAATCTTACGGTATATTTTTCGATAATACCTTCAGATCGTTTTTTGATTTTTGTAACGAACGCCGAAACATTACAAGTTTTTGGGCGCAAGGAGGCGAAATGAATTACTACTTTATTTACGGTCCAGAAATGTCCGATGTAGTAGTTAATTACACCGATTTAACAGGTAAGCCACACGAATTGCCTGCGCTTTGGACTTTAGGTTACCACCAATGTAAATGGAGTTATTACCCAGAATCGAACGTAAAAGAAATTACCGCTAAATTTAGAGATTTAAAAATTCCTTGCGATGCTATTTATCTAGATATCGATTATATGGAAGGGTTTAGATGCTTCACTTGGAGTGAAGAATATTTTCCTAATCCTAAGCGTATGGTTAAAGAATTGGCGGATGACGGTTTTAAAACTATTGTTATTATTGATCCAGGAATTAAAATAGACATGGATTATTCTGTGTTTAGAGAAGGTTTAGAAAAAGATTATTTCTGTAAACGTGCCGATGGTCCATACATGAAAGGTAAAGTTTGGCCGGGGGAGTGTTATTTCCCAGATTTCACTAACCCTGAGGTTAGAGACTGGTGGTCAAATTTATTTAAAGAACTTGTTGAAGATATAGGTGTTAAAGGTGTTTGGAACGATATGAATGAGCCAGCTGTAATGGATGTTCCTGGAAAAACATTTCCTGATGATGTAAGACACGATTACGACGGAAACCATTGTAGCCATAAAAAAGCGCATAACGTTTACGGTATGCAAATGGCACGTGCAACTTACCATGGCTTAAAGAAATTTTCTTATCCAAAAAGACCTTTTGTTATTACAAGAGCAGCATATTCAGGTACACAACGTTATACTTCTAGTTGGACTGGAGATAATATTGCAACCTGGGATCACTTAACTATAGCAAACCTACAAGCACAACGTATGTGTATGTCTGGATTCTCGTTTATAGGATCTGATATTGGAGGGTTTGCAGAACAACCTAATGGCGAGCTTTATGCACGTTGGATTCAATTAGGAATTTTTCACCCATTCTGTAGAACACACTCTTCTGGAGACCACGGCGATCAAGAACCTTGGGCTTTCGGAACAACTATTACAGATGTAGTAAGAAAATTTATTGAATTAAGATATCAATTATTACCTTACTTATATACAGCGTTTTGGAGATATGCCGAAGAGGGTGTTCCTATTTTAAAATCGTTAGTATTATACGATCAGCATGATCCACAAACGCATTACAGAAATGATGAGTTTGTTTTTGGTGAAAAAATATTAGCTTGTCCAATAACAGGACCAAATCAAAAAGGTAGACGTATGTACTTCCCTCTTGGTAAATGGTATAATTTCTGGACAGACGAAGTTGTTGAAGGTGGTACAGAACAATGGGTAGATGCCGATTTAGATAGTATGCCAATTTTTGTAAAAGAAGGTGCTATTATACCTAAATACCCAATACAACAGTATGTAGGCGAAAAAACTATTGATGAGCTTTCTTTAGACGTGTATTACACTGAAGGTAAAGAAACATCGCAAGTTTACGAAGATGCTACCGATGGTTACGATTATATTAAAGGAAGATACAGCTTAAGAGACTTTAAATTGTCTGGTAAGAAAAACGAATTAATCATTCAGCAACATAAATCTGGTAAGTTTACAACTACGTATAAAACGTTTAAAGTAAGTTTGCATGGTTTACCATTCAAAATTTCTAAAGTAGAGGTTGATAATGTTATCATTCCTTTTGAAGACCTTAAACTTAATGGCGGTAACACGTTAACACTTACTAAAGAGTTTACAGAACTTCATATTATAGGGTAATAAAAACCTATTAAATTAAAACACTAAGCCTCTCTTTTAAAAAAGCAGAGGCTTTTTTTATTCTCTTTTCTCATAAGAAAATATCATTAAATTTGCTAACAACTAATAATCTATTAAAAACAGAAAGTAATATGCAAGAGAAACTAAAAGTTATTAAAATGATACATATTGCCTTAAGTGCAGGCTTAATTATGGCTTATATTTTTATAGGAGATCTTGCGTCTATAAACTTAAATATGCCAGAGATAAGTCAATCTAACATCCTTTTTGTGCTAATACCTGTAATTGCCTATGTGTTTAGTAACTTTATGTTTAAAACACAGTTAAAAAATGCCGACAACAAACTAAAGCTTGAAGATAATATGGCTGTGTATCAAACGGCATCCATAATAAGGTGGGCTATACTAGAAGGTTCTGCTTTTTTAATTTTAGTAATGAGTAAAGATTTTATACTCTTTGGAGTTTTAATCATACTATACCTTGCCCTACTTCACCCTACCGAAGATAGAATTAAATCCGATTTAAAATACCGATTATAAGTAAAACAAGTTTCTACTAATCCTCCTTGGTTGTTAAAGTTTCAGCGGTAGGCACCTCATCTACATCAAAAGGTTTCCCTAAATACACAAGTTGGTAACCGGGTTCAATATCTTCAAATTCTAAATTATGAGAAGAAATAATATGGAATTCGCCTTCGTTGTCCTTAACAAATAATGGAATAATTTCCATATCCTCGTTAGATATTTTAATAAGCTTTTCATAATGAGCCTTATCTTCCAAATCTATTTCTTGTATTGATGGATATGCTCTTGTTAACTCTAAAAGCGCACTGTAATCATCTCTATGAGAAAACAACCCTTCCTTAGGGTTATTGGTGTCATCGAGCATTTCTTGAGTTGTAACCAATCTATAAGCACCATTTTCGCCAAATTGATTACTTAACTTATTAATAGCATACTTATTTATATCTGGATTTCCTGTTAAAGCCATTAAATAACCAACATCATTAAGTTCAATATTATCGGCTAATGTTTCAGAATAAATATTAGTGCTAATAGCTTCTAAACCTAGTTCTTTAGCTTTTCTAATATTACCTTCATTACTATCAATTAAAACCACGTGTCTGCCATTTGTTAAAAGATAATGGCCTAATAACCTTGAAACTTTTGATGCTCCTACTATTAAAATACCATCAGATTTTTTAAGAAAAACACCTACTAATTTGGCAAATAAACGCGCTGTTGTAGCGTTTAATAAAACGGTTCCTAACACAATCATAAAAACCAAAGGGGTAATATATTCGGCACCTTCAACACCTTGTTTTAACAACTTACTTCCAAATAACGAAGCAATACCTGCCGCCACAATACCTCTTGGTCCTACCCAACTAATAAACACCTTTTCGTTAGTTTTTAATTTGGAACCCATGGTGCTTAAAAACACAGCTATTGGCCTAATTATAAAAACTACGGCCGCAAATAAAATGGCTGTATCCCAGGTGTAGAGCAACATCATGTCCTCAATATTAATATTGGCTGCTAAAAGAATAAATAATATAGAAATTAAAAGAACGCTTAGCGACTCTTTAAAATAAAGCAATTCTTTTATGTTTTCTAGTTTTCCGTTTCCTAAAACCATTCCCATTACAACCACCGCAAGTAAACCAGATTCGTGAGCAAAAATTTCAGACTCTACAAAAACCAATAATACAGTAGATAAGGACACTACATTTAATAAATAATGCGGAATAAACTTCTTGTTAATAGCAAACGCTAAGGCGTGGGCAAATGTAAACCCGAAGGTAGTACCGAATAAAATAATTTTACCAAACTCTATTAACGCTGTTTTTGTAAAACCACTATCGCCTTCCACACTAATAAATTCGAAAACCAAAACGGCAACCAAAGCTCCAATAGGATCTATTAATATGCCTTCCCATTTTAAAACCGTAGAAATATCTTTTTTAAGTGGAATGTTTCTTAAAATAGGCGTTATTACTGTTGGTCCGGTAACAATTATTAATCCCGAAAACAAGAATGATAATTGCCAACTTAAGTTAAAAATATAATGCGCTAATATTCCAGCACCAAAAAAAGTAACTGCAGATCCTAAGGTAATAAGCTTAGTAATTACGGGACCTACATTTTTAATTTCAGATCGCTTTAAGGTTAAACCACCTTCAAACAAAATAATGCTAATAGCTAACGAAACAAAATAATACAACCCTTCGCCAGGAAATAGTCCTTTTTCGCCATTCCAAATAGGCTCTATCCACTTACTTCCATCTTCGCTTAAAAACGCTGCAGCAATTGGGCCAACTAATAAACCAATTAAAATTAAAGGTAAGATAGCGGGTATTTTAAATTTCCAAGCTACCCATTGTGCTAATATTCCTAAAATAATAATTCCTGCAAGTTCTAACATAGGCTCTTTGTTTTTTTAAAAATACTAATTTAAGTAAAACACATCATTTAAAGTTTTTAAAAAATGTTATCTTTCAACTTTTACATTAAATTTTAATAAAACCTTTGTATTTAAAGCCTTTTAAAAGTATTGGAATTGGAGTCGCATTTTCTCCAAACTTAAAAGCTAACCTCTTTGAAGCCGCAAGGTTATCTGTATTTTTCAAAGCCAAATTAGTCTTAATTCATGTTGGTGAAGCATCAGAAGAAAAAACAAATGTACTAAGCACTTGTTTAAAAAGTTTCGAAAAAGATCAATTAAAGTACGAAGTTGTTTTTAAACCAGGCGATCCTGTTAATGTAATCCTTTCAACTTCCGAAGAAAAAAAAATAGACTTGTTAATTCTAGGTGCCGTAAAGCGCGAAAAGGTGGTAAAATATTATGTGGGTTCCATTGCTAGAAAAATTACGCGACAAGCTAAATGCTCTATTTTACTACTTATAAAACCTTCGGTTGAAAGTAACCCGTGTAAACATATTGTTGTAAATGGTTTAAAAGACCCTAAAACGGAACAAACCATAACTGCCGCTTTTTATGTTGCCAACCATGTTAATTCTGAAAAAATAACTATTGTTGAAGAAATTGATCAAGAAGAAATTCATGTAAAAGTTGAAGATGACAAATCTTTAAGACGTGCCAACATTGCTAAAGAACGTATTAAACTTAGAGAAAACTCGAGGGTAAACGAGATTATAAAACACATCCCTGAAGAATATACTAAAAATAAAACCATAAAATTACAGCCTATTTTTGGTAAACGCGGCTATTCGATTGGACATTACGCGCAAATTTCGAGAGCCGATTTATTAATTATGAATAGCCCAAGTAAAATGACATTTTGGGACCGTTTATTTCCTCATGATATAGAACATATTTTAACCGAATTACCAACCGATGTGCTAATCCTTCAATGAGTCCAAAAAAGAATAACATAAGCGCCTTTTTTAAAGCCTTACCTAAAAACATATTTTCTGGTTTTGTGGTAAGTCTTATTGCATTACCATTAGGTTTAGGGCTTGCTATGGCAAGTGATGCACCACCAATTGCAGGTATTATTGCCGCAGTTATTGGCGGTGTAATGGTATCTATTTTAGGTGGCAGTCACGTTACTATTGTGGGTCCAGGAAATGGTTTAGTTGGTGTGCTTTTGGTAGCTATAACCACGTTGGGTTTAGAAAGTGCTTATATAGCCATTGTATGCTCGGGTATTTTACTTTTACTCTTAGGTTTTTTTAGAATGGGAGCTTTAGCCGATTTTTTCCCTTCGGCAGCAATACAAGGTATGCTCGCTGCTATTGGTTTAATTATTCTCGGAAAACAATTTCATATTATGATGGCTCATAAGATTAAAAGAGCCGATACTATTGATTATTTAGTAGAAATTCCATTTACTATAAACGATGCTGTTCATTACGAAAACAAAGGGTTAATATTTGCGGCCTTAGCAGGTATTTTAAGTTTAACTATAATGCTGTTTTATTCGAAAATTAGAAATAAATATCTACAGCTTATTCCGGCACCAATGTGGATTGTTATATTATCTATAGCCTTTAGCTATTATTTTGAGTTTGGTTTACACGAACCCAACCCTATTGCGCCACAGTATATGGTTTCTGGTATTCCTAGTATTCAAGAAATTATTGCAGATATACCAACACCTAATTTTAGTGGTATTTGGAGTTTTTCTTTTTGGGGCAGTGTTTTAGCTTTAACCTTAATATCTAGTATAGAATCGCTTTTAAGTATTAAGGCTGTGGATAAACTGGATCCAGAAAAACGACGCTCCAATGTAAATAGAGATTTAAAAGCACTAGGTTTAGCAACCGTTGGTAGCGGGCTGTTAGGAGGTTTAAATGTGGTAACCGTTATAGCTAGAAGTTCGGTAAACGTAAACCAAGGTGGTACCAACCGATCTTCAAATTTCTTCCACGCCTTATTTCTTGTCCTTTTTATAGCGTTTTTTAGCACGCAGCTTACTCGAATTCCGCTTCCTGCATTAATGGCTATTTTAGTCTATACAGGTTATAAATTAGCATCACCAAAGGTTATCACCAAAATGTTTTCTATAGGTAAAGAGCAACTTATTATCTTTTTTGTAACGCTAATTGTGACTTTAAAAATTGGATTAATTACAGGTATTCTTGCTGGTGTAATTGCTACTTTTATTATTCATGTGGTTATCAACAAACATTTAGGTTATGGTTTAATAGTAAGAAATCTAGCAAAACCTAATGTTTTAATGTACATGGAGCAAGGCAAGAAAAACAACTATTATGTTAGTGTAAAACATTTTTGTAGTTTTTTAAATTACTTTAGGTTAAAAAAACATTTAGACGCTATCCCAGAAAATAAAGATGTTATAGTCGATTTTTCATTATGCCATTTTGTTGATGATACCGTTTTGGAGAACATTAGTAATTACCAAGAATTATTCGATAAACGTGGAGGCCATTTTGATGTTGTTGGTTTAGATATGCACGATACAGAAACTAAACACCCTTTTGCCTCTAGACGTTTATTACCTGTACCAAATATTATAAAAAACAGCTTAACAAGACGCCAAACAAGTATGGAGACTTTGGCTGAAAATTATAGTTTAACATACCACCCTAAAAGGAAAAAAAAGGTATCCTATTTAAATAACTTTTCGTTTTTTAACACAAAACACATTAACCACATTTACAATAAATTAAACGATAATAACTGTTCAATTTCCATATTTGATATCGAGTTTTCTGAAGGTGAATTTATTGCTAAAGAAGTTGGCAGAAAAACGATGCTTCATATCGATTTAGATGTTGCTATTCCAAAATTCACCTTAGATAAAGAAGGATTTTTAGAAAAGGTTTCAGCCTTTGCTGGGTTTAAAGATATCGACATTGATAATCATGACGATTTCTCTAACCGCTTTTATTTATTGGGTGATAATCGAGTAGAAATAGCAAAGTTTTTTAATGATGACGTTACCCATTTCTTTGAAAGCAACCCTTACTACCATGTTGAATCAAACGGAAACGCCCTTTTAATTTTTGGAAAAGAACGTTTAGCCAGCATTAAAGAAATTAAGGCTTTATATGATTTTGGTAAGCGATTAAGGCAAGTTATTTCCAAAGCACAAACAATAGAAGTTTAAACGTAAAAAAATCTTAATAAACTCTTAACCTTTAAAAGCGTTTAATATAGATTTCTTAATTTTACATTCCTATGAAATTACATCCTATTAATGCCGGAAACCTAAAGCTTGATGGTGGTGCCATGTTTGGTGTTGTGCCTAAAGTATTATGGAACAGATCAAACCCTGCAGATGCCAATAACATGATAGATATTGCGACGCGCTGTTTATTAATTGAAGATGGCGATCGCCTTATTTTGATTGATAATGGTATGGGCGATAAGCAATCTGATAAATTTTACAGTTACTACCATCCTTGGGGCGATTATAGTTTAGATTCCTCATTGAAAGCCGCTGGTTTTAATCGCGATGATATTACCGATGTGTTTATGACGCATTTACATTTTGATCATTGTGGTGGTGGTATTCAATGGAACAAAGACAGAACGGGCTACGAACCCGCTTTTAAAAACGCACATTTTTGGAGTAATAAAGACCATTGGAAATGGGCAACCGAGCCTAATAGACGAGAAAGGGCTTCGTTTTTAAAAGAAAATATTATGCCTATGGAAGAAAGTGGACAATTAAAATTCACAGCACTTCCCGAAGATAATTTACTTAAAAACTCAGCTTTAGGTTTCGATATCTTTTTTGCCGATGGACATACAGATAAGCAAATGATTCCGCTTATAAAATATAAAGACAAAACCATTGCTTTTATGGCCGATTTATTACCAACAGTTGGTCATTTACCACTACCCTATATTATGGGTTATGATACTAGACCACTATTGACGCTAAACGAAAAAGAAAACTTTTTAAACATAGCGGCAGAGCAAAATTTCTATTTATTTTTAGAGCATGACGCCCATCACGAAATAATAACCGTACATAATACAGAAAATGGTGTGCGCTTAAAAGGAGTTCATACCTGTGAGGAGATCTTTAATTAAAACAAAATGACTAATTCAATATATTACAATGAAAACAATTAATTTAATAGCAAAATCTGCATTCCTAGCAGTTTTAATTTCAGGTTGTGGCGGAGTCGCTCCTGTATTATCAACCCCTGTTGAAAACATCGATTCATCTCCACTAAAAGTTTCTGAACTTACTGATGCTGAAGCACACAATTGGGGACACTTGGATTTGGTAAAAGATACCATTCCTGGAATGAGTGTTGATAAAGCTTACGCTGAAATCATAAAAAACAAAAAAGGTAAAAAAGTAATAGTTGCAGTAATAGATTCTGGAATAGATATCGATCATGAAGATTTAAACGATGTTATTTGGACTAACAAAGATGAAATACCAAACAACGGAAAAGACGACGACAATAATGGATATGTTGATGATGTACACGGATGGAACTTTTTAGGTGAAGGCTACAACGAGCAATTAGAATTTGTTAGAATTTTAGCTAGTGGAGATACCAGTAACCCTGATTATGCTGCTGCTAAGGCAGAATACGATAGCGAATATCAAAAATTGTTAGGTAGAAAAACACAGTACGAGCAAATTTATCAGCAACTTCAAACTGCAGATGCTGCTTTAACGAAGCACTTTGGTAAAAAAGATTATACTAAAAAAGAAGTTGCCGCTATTAAAACTGAAAATGAAAGTTTAGCACAAGCACAACAAATAGCAAATTACATGCTAAATAACGGTATGGATTCTATGACTGATGCGGTAAAAGAAATTGAAAATGGGTTAGAAAGTATTAATGAGCGTTTAAACTACAACTTAAATAAAGATTTTAAAGGTCGTGTTAACGGAGACAATCCAGACGATATGTCTACTAAATTTTACGGCAATGGTAATGTAAAGCCTGTTAAAATAACTGAAAGCCATGGTACACACGTAGCAGGTATTATTGCTGCCGAACGTAACAATGGTAAAGGTGCAAATGGTGTTGCAAATAATGTAGAGATTATGAGTATTAGAGCTGTACCAAACGGCGATGAGTACGATAAAGATGTAGCCTTAGCTATTCGTTACGCTGTAGATAATGGTGCTTCTATTATTAATGGTAGTTTTGGTAAAAGCTTTTCAACACATAGCGATTGGGTACGAGATGCTATAACTTACGCCTCAGAAAAAGACGTAATTTTTGTTCATGCTGCCGGAAATGACAGTAAAGATGTAGATACAGAACCAAATTTTCCAGATGATAATGTAAACTATAACGAGATTTCAAATACTTATATTAGAGTTGGTGCTTTGGCTCCAAAATACGGATCGTCAATGGTAGCTGGTTTTTCTAACTACGGAAAACAAAATGTAGATGTTTTTGCTCCTGGAGCAAGCGTGTACTCTACAACTCCAGAAAACGATTACCAAACTAAAGGAGGAACATCAATGGCTGCTCCTGGTGTAGCTGGTGTAGCGGCATTAATTCGTTCGCAATACCCTAGCTTAAGCGCTGCTCAAGTAAAACAAATTATTATGGATTCTGGTTTAGCCATTAACTCTAAAGTTATTGTTGGAGGAAACTCAGAAGATATTCGTCCGTTTGCCGATTTAAGTAAATCTTCTAAAATGGTAAATGCCTATAATGCGTTAATTATGGCAGCCAAATTAGCTAAATAAAATATTATAAATTATAAAGGTTGTTCTGTGATTTTAAAGCATCATTTAACAACCTTTTTTAATACACATGTCTATGAATCGTTATATCCTTTCCACACTAAGTATCGTACTATTACTGTCTTGTAGTAGTCAGAAAACCATGGCTGTATCTCCGCCACCAACACCAACGCCTCCGGCTACCTCAACATCTTGTTATTGGCAACAACATGTAGACTACAGTATGGATATTGATATGGATGTAAACAATTATCAATACAAAGGAAAACAAGAGTTGGTTTACACAAACAACTCTCCAGACGTTTTAGATAAAGTGTTCTATCACTTATATTTTAATGCCTTTCAACCAGGAAGCGAAATGGATGTACGTTCTAGAACTATTGCAGATCCAGACTCTAGAGTTGGCGACAGAATTAGCAAGTTAAGTCCAGATGAAATTGGTTATATTAAAGTAAACGCATTAAAACAAAATGGTGTTGATTTAAAACACGAAACCGTTGGTACTGTTTTAGAAGTCGCTTTAGCAAAACCTATTCAACCAGGAGAAAGTGTAACTTTTAACATGCTTTTTGATGCTCAAGTACCAGTTCAAATTCGTCGTTCTGGAAGAAACAGTAAAGAAGGTGTAGCGCTTTCCATGACACAATGGTACCCTAAATTAGCCGAATACGATTTTGAAGGCTGGCATGCCGATCCTTATATAGGTCGCGAATTTATTGGCGTTTGGGGCGATTACGATGTAAAATTAACCATCAATAAAGACTACATTGTAGGCGGAACAGGTTATTTACAAGGAGAAACAAAAGTTGAAGGCAATAAAAAAACACTTCACTTTAAAGCACCAAACGTACACGATTTTACTTGGGCTGCAGATCCAGATTACATTCATGATACTAAACAAGTGCCTAATGGTCCGCTTCTAAATTTCTATTACAAAAACACACTAAGTTCAGAGCACAAGCAAAACTGGAAAAAATTACAATCTAAAACGGTCGAAATGATGCAGTATTTCTCAGAGCATATTGGTAATTATCCTTACGACCAGTATTCGGTAATTCAAGGTGGCGATGGCGGAATGGAATACGCTATGTGTACTTTAATTACTGGCCAACGCAGTTTTGGAAGTTTAGCCGGTGTAACAGCCCATGAGCTGGCACATACATGGTTTCAGTTCCTATTAGCATCTAACGAAGCTAAACACGAGTGGATGGACGAAGGTTTTACAACGTATATCAGTAACTGGGCAATGAATGATATCTTCAACGAAGGAAAAGCAAACCCAGTTGAAAATGCCTATAAAGGTTATATATATTTAGCAACTTCCGGAAAAGAACAACCGCTTACCACACATGCAGATCGTTACACATACAATCAATCCTATGGTATTTCGGCTTACAGTAAAGGTGCTGTGTTTATGTCGCAATTAGGCTATGTAATTGGCGACGATAACCTTAAAAAAACCATTAAAAAATATTTCACAGACTTTGCTTTTAAACACCCAAAGCCTTTGGATATTATTAGAACTGCAGAAAAAGTATCGGGACTAGAACTAGATTGGTATTTAACAGATTTTGGCCAAACAATAAACACCATAGATTACGGCGTTAAAAGTATCGATAGTAATACTATGACCCTAGAGCGTATTGGTGTAATGCCAATGCCTTTAGACCTTACAGTTACTTACACCGACGGTAAAACCGAAGATTTTTACATTCCTTTACAAATTATGCGTGGCGAAAAACCAACCACGGCTACCATTGCTAAAGATTGGGCGTGGGCGTATCCAACATACACCTTACAAACAGCAAAACCAGTACAATCTGTTCAAATAGACCCAAAAGCATTAATGGCAGATATCGATAAGGAGAATAATAAAAAATAAACCAATAATTTGGGCGCTACCACAAGGGTCGGGCTTTTCGCTACAAGTCCTCGCACCCTCAAAAACAAACTCGGGCGCTGTGGGCTTTCCACTGCAATCCCTAGCGCACTTATTTGCTAGCAAAGTTTTAAGCTTAAAAGCCTGTTAGTATCCAAGCCATAAAAAACTACTTTACTTAAAAATAAAGTGGTTTTTTTATAGATAATGTTTAAAAACTTTAAGAAATCGGTACATCGCATTTAAAACTATATTAACATAATTTAAAAATTAATATAGTTACTTCGCAAAAAGAAAAATTTATGAAAAACATACTACTAACTTTAACCTTAGGCGCATCTATATTTGCCACAAGTTGTAAAAACAATACAGAAGCCAAAACCGAAACTACAACCGTAGAAACCGCTACAAAAGATTTAGTTTTAAAACCAGAATCTTGGATTAACGCTCGTGTAGAGAAAGCAAAAACAAAATTACAAAGTACCGAAGCTGGTAACATTATTTGGCAAGCCATGGAAGCTCATGGCGGACTTAAAACATGGTACAGTAATGGACCAGTATCATTTCATTTCGATTATTTACCTTTAGATGGTAAAACACGTCGTAATACCCATCAAACCATCGATACTTGGAGTAACAAAGCGCGCCACCAAAGCCTTACAGACTCAACTAATGAGTTTGGATGGACCGGTGAAAAAGCATGGAAAAAAACAAAAGACTCTTTAGCATTTCCTTTCGATATGCGTTTCTGGGCCTTAACACCACATTACTTTTTATCGCAACCTTTTGTTTTTGATGGCGAAGGTGTAAACTGTAAAAAACTAGAAGATAAAACCCATAAAAATGAAACTTTTAATACTGTTAAAGTAACATTTTCTCCAGGTACAGGCGATGCTCCAGACGACTATTATATCCTCTATTTTAGCAAAACAACACATAAATTAGCGGTAATACGTTACATCGTATCTTACCCAGAATATTTTAAAGATGGTAAAATGAAACATTCTCCAGAAAAATTTATGGAAATACAAGGTTATCAAACGGTTAGTGGTATCGAGTTTCCAACTGCATATCATACCCATTGGTTAACAAAAAATGAAACAGCTGGCGAACATATTACAACCATAACGGTAGATAATATTTCATTTAAACCAGAGCTTGAAAACGCTTATTTCAATATGCCCAACGGCGCTGTTGTTATCGAGTAAATCTTTATAAAAAAATAAAATTTTCAAAAACCACTTAGTTAATAGGTGGTTTTTATATTTTATTACCTTTGGCAAATAAAACAAACCTATTGAACTACACTTACGGTAATAAAGAAAAGCTTAAAAGTAAAAAATTGATTGACCAGTTATTTACTGAAGGAAAATCGGTTTCGGCATACCCATTACGCTTGGTGTATTTAGGTACCGCTTTAGACAATAATTTAATAGCTAAAACAGGTGTTTCGGTAAGTAAGCGTAACTTTAAAACTGCTGTAGACAGAAATAGAATAAAACGCTTGTTAAGAGAAGCTTACCGACTTAATAAATCAATCTTTTTTAACAATTTAACAACGCAGCATGCGTTTATGATTTTGTACATTGGAAAAGATAAACCTACTTTAGATCTCGTTGAAAATAAAATGAAAATTCTGTTTGAAAAGTTTACAAACAAAATTTCAGAAAAATAATCGAACATGAAAAACATTTTAAAAAAGAGAATTATAATTCCCATACTAGCAGGTGTTCTGTTTATTTCAACTACTGCTTTTAAAAACGATTTTTTTGAAATCGCCAAACAAATAGAGATTTTCACCACATTATTTAAGGAATTAAATATGAATTACGTGGACGAAACTAACCCTGGCGATTTAATGGATACCGCCATAAAAAGTATGCTTGCCGATTTAGATCCGTATACTAATTTTATGAACGAGCAAGATGTTGAGGCCGCTAGAATTAACAATACCGGCGATTATACAGGTATTGGTGCCAAAATACAAACTAAAAAAGATAAACTGATTATAATTGAGCCCTACAAAGGTTACCCAGCAGATAAAGCGGGTTTAAAAGCTGGAGACGAAATTATTAAAGTTGGTAATACATTAATTGAAGGTTATGAGGATTACCCAGGCGATTTACTTAAAGGTGCTCCAGATTCCTCGGTAGAAGTGGTTTTTAAACGCCAAGGAAAAACTCAAACAGCAACTATAAAACGTGCCGAAGTAGAGATAAAAGCAGTACCTCACTTCTCTATGATTAACGATAAAACAGGTTATATTGTTTTAAGTAAATTCAATAAAAAAGCGCATGCCGAAACTAATTATGCTTTACGTGATTTAAAAGCTCAAGGTGCCGAAAATATCGTTTTAGATTTACGTGGTAACCCTGGTGGATTACTAAGAGAAGCTATAAAAATTGTAAACCTTTTTGTGCCAAAAAATCAATTGGTAGTAACAACAAAATCAAAAGTAAAAAAATACAATCGTACCTATCTTACAACCGACGAACCGATTGATACCGAAATTCCGCTTGTTATTTTAATAGATGGTAAAAGTGCATCGGCTAGCGAGATTGTATCTGGAGCGCTTCAAGATTTAGACAGAGCTGTAATTGTTGGATCTCGGAGTTTTGGAAAAGGTTTAGTACAACGCCCCAAAATATTAACATACGGTACACAGGTTAAAATTACTATTTCGAGATATTACACGCCTTCTGGACGTTGTATTCAGGCTCTAGATTATTGGAATAGAAATGAAAAAGGCGAAGCAGTTAAAGTAAAACAAGAAAATTATAATGCCTTTAAAACTAAAAATGGCAGACAAGTATTTGATGGTGGTGGTGTTTTTCCTGATGCGCAAGTTGGCTCGTATAAAATTTCACCAATTACAACCGCCATTGTTAATAACAATTTAATTTTCGACTATGCTACAAAATACCATTACAGCCATAATATTAGTAATATTAACAGCTTAAAACTAAGCGATGCCGATTTTTCAGATTTTAAAAACTATTTAAAAACTAATAATTTTTCATTTGAAACAGATACCGAAAAAGCCCTTAAAAAGGCCTATGAAATAGCGCAAAAAGAAGAATTAAATGATAATATTGACCGAGATTACAACACATTAATTTCTAATTTAAACACATCAAAAACTAATATTATTGATGAGAATAAAGACTATTTATTAGAGCTATTAACTAAAGATATTGTTAAGCAATATGTGTATAGAGAAGGTTTGTATGAATATTTAGAAATCCATGATAACGAAATAAAAAAAGCTACAAATATACTGGCTACCCCATCAACATATCAAGATTATTTAAAATAAAAAGAAAAGTAATTATTTACGAAAAACCGCATACATGTTGACTTCTGGCATGATTTTAGATTAAAAATAGTATATTTATCTCCTATTTAAAACACCTATATGACTAAATTATTTGTATTAATATGTTTTACTTTATGTAGTGTTTTTTCTTTTTCTCAAAAAGAACTAACACACGAAGTATATTTTAATACGGATAAATTTGAGGTTCCAAACACCGAAGAAAACCGTTTACTATTATTTATATCGAACTTAAATGATATAAATATAGAATCTATTTCAATATTTGGTTTTTGCGATGATAGAGGTGCAGATACCTACAACTTATTACTATCGCAACAGCGTGCAGATGCTATTAAAGCCATTTTTGCAAATAACGAAATTAGCGAAGATTTAATATCGAATGTAGATGGTAAAGGTGAAATACTTTTAAAAATAATTGAAGAAGAAAACCTTTTAAAAATAAGAGGTTTAAACCGAAAAGTAGAAATTATAGTAAAACCTAAAGTACCAAAACCAGTGGTTAAAAAGGTTGTGGATAGCACGCCTAAACCTAAAATAGAAAAAGAAAAGGGTATTGAAGATCTTATAAAAGAAGGTAATAAAGGAGATAAAATTTTATTTAAAAATATTTTATTTAAAACGGGTTATGCTTCGGTTACACCAAGTTCAAAAAAAATATTAGAATCTATTGCTAAAGCACTTTTAGAACGCGAAGATATTTACTTTACCATACAAGGGCATGTATGTTGTACGCAGTATAGCAGAGATGCTGTAAATAGACAAACTAAAAAAAGAGATTTATCTGCGGCTCGAGCAAAATATGTTTACGACTATTTTGCTAAAAAAGGTATTGATAAAAAACGTATGAGACACATAGGGTTACGACGAAAGTTTCCACTTGGTGGCGATCCAGAATTAGATAGACGAGTAGAAATTCTTATTACATACGTTAGTAAACCTACCAAATAAATTTAAATGGGCACCAAAACTAAATTTTTCCTAATTAGTTTCTATTTGGTTTCCTTTTGCTGCCTTTCTCAAAACACATTTATTCCAGACGATAGTTTTGAACAAGTTTTAATCGATTTAGGCTTAGATTCTGGTCCTTTAGATGATTTTGTACCAACTTCTAACATAACGCCCTTAACTAGCTTAGATTTAAGTTTTGATACTACAGGCTTAATTATTTCCGATCTTACAGGCATTGAAGATTTTACAAGCTTAAATCAACTCTTTATTCAAAATAATCAATTAACAAGTGTTGATGTTAGCTCGAATACTAATTTACAGATTTTATGGTGTTTTAATAACCAACTATCTAATCTTAATGTTTCGCAAAACCCTAAATTAATTTCTTTACGCTGCGAAGATAATCTACTAACAAGTTTAGATACTTTAAACAATATTAACTTAAATGTATTGATTTGCGAACGTAATAATTTATCGACCTTAAATGTTTCAAATAATACGGGTTTAAGCAGGTTGCAATATGGTAGTAATAACTTAACTAATTTAGATGTTAGAAACAATACAAATTTATCGTATTTATCGTGCCAGCAGAATAATATAACTACTTTAAACGTTGAAAATAACAGTAAATTAACGACATTACTATGTTTTGAAAATATAATTTCGGCTCTAAATCTTTCAAATAATTTTAATTTAACCGAAATAGATTGCAGTAATAATACGCTGTGCAGTTTAAATTTAAATAACGGGAATAACACTAACATTACATCAATTAATTTTGAATTTAATCCAGATTTAAATTGTGTTGTGGTAGATAATCCTGATACCGACCATACAACTTGGCAACCCTCAAATTTTGCTAATTATGTAAATTCTAATGAAGCCTGCAGCGATTTTATTCCTGTTGATAATTTAGATACGGTTTTTGTAACAAGTTATACCTTACCAACACTAAATAATGGAAATTACTTTACCGGGCCTAATGGCATGGGAACAGCCTTAAATGCAGGAAGTATTATTAACGGTACCCAAACTATTTTTATATACAACCAAACGTCTTGTTATAGCAATCAAACTAGTTTTTCTGTAATTATAAATAATGAAGATTACTTTATTCCTAAATACTTTACACCCAATAATGATGGTATAAACGATGTTTGGCAAGTTTACGATCGTTTAAACCTAGTTAATAACATTTCAATTTATAACCGATACGGAAAATTATTAAAATTTTTACCTAATACCACAATAGGATGGGATGGTACCTATAATGGTCAAATTTTAAACAGTGATAGCTATTGGTACGAGATTATTTTAAACTCTAAAGAAGTGTTACGCGGCTATTTTACTTTAAAACGCTAGAAAATCAACTTTTTATCATAGCAATATGAGGTATATTGTCTTCCAAATACTCCTCGCCTGTTTCTTTAAATCCTAAATTATTATAGAATTTTAATAAATATACTTGTGCCGATATTTTAATAGTAGTCTCATTAAAATAAGTTTTTATCGCTTCCGCGGAAGCGTTCATAATATCGTAACCATATTTATACTGTCTTTCATTTTTAGCAACCACTACCCTACCAATGCTTGCTAATTCAAAATAATCTCCAGGTTTAAAAATTCTTGTATAAGCCACAATTTTATCATTTTTAACACCTAATACATGAAGGGATTTTTGATCTTTTCCATCAATATCTTGGTAAACGCAATCTTGCTCTACTACAAATACTTCACTACGTAATTGCAATAAGTAATACAATTCGGGTGTGGTAAGTTCTTTAAAAGATTTTACTTTAATATCTAGCATGATAATCGGTTATTAAGGACTTTAGTAACAAGTAGTAGAATTCATTATAATTGAGGGTTAATCTATAATTTTT
This sequence comes from Algibacter sp. AS12, assembly GCF_046736315.1. Classification (NCBI taxonomy): domain Bacteria; kingdom Pseudomonadati; phylum Bacteroidota; class Flavobacteriia; order Flavobacteriales; family Flavobacteriaceae; genus Algibacter; species Algibacter sp. AS12. Next base: position 1,569,648 of record NZ_CP151841.1, on the reverse strand, counting down.
AAAAAATATGAAGCAGATTACAGTCTAGTCAAAAATTTAATCTTGCACAATTATATCCTTGGCATCATTTTTACCAAATTCTGGTTGAATATTTACATGATTAATATCGTATTTATCGAATACCAAATCTTCAATTTGATGTAAAATGGTATCAAATTGAGATAAGGTAATATCTTGATTAAAATCGATATGAGCTTCTAAATGAACTTCGTCTTCATTAAGTTGCCAAACATGCACATGATGAATACTTTTAACAGTTTCAAAAGCATTTATTTCATCAACAATTTGTTTTATAGGAATGGTATCTGGTGTGAACAACATAAGTACCTTGGTTGAATCTTTTAATAAATCGAACCCCATCCAAACTAAATAAATTGCTATTGCAAAGGTTAAAACACTATCTACCCACAACAGTTGATAATACTTCATTAAAAGGCCGCCAATTAAAACGGCTACACTAGCCATCATATCTGTTAATAAATGCAGGTAGGCACTTTTCATGTTCATATTAGAATCAGCATCTTTTTTAAGTAAAAGCACACTAAAACCGTTTCCTAAAATAGCCACTAAAGACAGCCATATTACTAAACCAGAATCAATTTTTTGAGGATCTTGAAATCGTTTTACAGCTTCAATAATTAATAAAATAGCTACTACAATTAAAGTGGCTGCATTAATAAAAGCGGCTAAAATTTCGGCGCGTTTATAACCGAAAGTTTTTTGAAAAGACGCCTTCTTTTTAGTTAAATTATTTGCTACGTAACTAATAATTAAAGAAATAACATCGCTAAAATTATGCAATGCGTCACTTAGTAAAGCTAAACTCCCAGAAATTAAACCACCAACAACCTGAGCTGCAGTAATAATAATATTTAAAAAAATAGATATGAGAAGGTTACGACCTTTTAAGTCGCTATGAACATGCGCGTGATTATGAGCATGATGGTGCTCCATTTAGCAAGACAATGGAATTTTATCTATTCTGTTTTGGTGTCTGCCGCCTTCAAATTCAGTACTTAAAAAAGTTTCTACCATTTTTAATACTTGAGGAATAGCAGTAAACCTAGCAGGAATACACAATACATTAGCGTTGTTATGCTGTCTAATTAATTCTACTATTTCGTTAGTCCAACAAATACCAGCGCGAATTTTTTGGTGTTTATTAGCCGTCATAGCAACACCATTAGCACTACCACAAATTAAAATACCAAAATCTGCTTTATTAGTTTCAACATCATTAGCAACTGGGTGTACAAAATCTGCGTAATCTACACTATCAAAAACATCGGTGCCATGGTTAATTACATTATAACCTTTAGTTTTTAAAAGTTCTATTATTGCAAATTTATAATCGGTACCTGCGTGATCGTTTCCTATAGAAATAGTCATTATTATGTATATTGATTTTTATAATTACAAAGGTAGTAAATTATGGATTTAGATTGCCTTTTTACTTAACCTGTGTTATATAAACAATTTACTTTTTAGTATAATTATAAAAGTGTAAAACCTAATGTATAAAATTAAAGCGTACTAATTAGAGTTATAAACAATGTGTAGTATTATGTGCATGACATGTTAATAACTGTTGATTAGTTTTTAAAAGAAAAACATTGAATATCCAATAAATTTTACAATCCATAACCTTTAGTTAACATGCAAATAAGTTAATGTAAATTTATAGTTAAGTTATAAGTCTTATTTATGTAGTTGTGAGTCAAAAAGTTTATAATACTTATTAAAAATTGTTGTTAATAGTTGTTATTAACAATTGTTAATAGTAATTATAAATCACTTTAAATTAAACGAGTTAAGTGTTTTAAAATTGTTCATTTAGTATCAACAAGATTCTATAAGATATATATCAAAGAAAATATTAAAAAAGTTATACCGCTATTAACAGACTATAATAAGCACCATTTATTTTTTTAAATTTTAAAAGAAAAATGATTATATATATATATATGTGGATAACTATCATTTTAAACTAAAATTGAAAAAAAATAGTATTAAAAATTAATATTATTTTGTCTATAATTCTTTTATTTGCAAATAGTTAATTAATTAATATAAGAATTTAAAATGAAAAAAAATTTACTTTATTTATTATTCGTTCCCTTATTCTCTTTCTCTCAAGAACAAATAGGCTCGGATATTAATGGAGAAGCAGGTAATGATAAATCTGGCACTTCAGTTAGTTTATCTGCAGATGGTAGCATCGTAGCTATTGGTGCACCTGATAACCAAAGTGGTTTAAATGCCCATTCAGGTCATGTAAGGGTATTTAAAAATGTATCTTATAGTTGGAAGCAGCTGGGTAAAGATATTGATGGTATAGGTAATACTGATTTTTTTGGGAAATCTGTTAGTTTATCTGCAAATGGAAATATAGTTGCTATTGGTGCAAACGGAAATAGAGATAATGGATGGGCTTCTGGCCACGTGCGTGTTTTTGCAAATAAAGATAATGTTTGGACTCAAATAGGTAATAATATTATAGGAGAGAATGATAATGATCAGTCTGGAATTTCTATTAGTTTATCCGCAGATGGAAATATAGTAGCTATAGGAGCTCATTTAAATGATGGAAATGGAACAGATTCTGGACATGTAAGAGTTTATCAAAATATCTCGGATAAATGGATACAAATAGGAAATGATATTGATGGTGAATCTGAAGGTGATCAATCAGGTTCTGCTATATCTTTGTCTTCAAATGGAAAAGTATTAGCTATTGGTTCTATTTTAAATAACGGTAACGGTCCAGAATCTGGTCATGTTCGTATTTTTAAATATGATTCAGGAAGTTGGAAACAGATAGGTAGCGATATAGATGGTGAGGCTGCTTATGATAGTTTTGGTAGTGCAATTAGTTTATCTGCAGAAGGGAATATAGTTGCCATTGGAGCTATTAATAATTATGGCAGCGGCGAAAAGTCTGGACATGTACGGGTTTTTGAAAATAATTCAGGAAGTTGGAAACAAATTGGAAGCGATATCAATGGAGAAAAAGCATTTAATAGATTTGGTTCTTCGGTTAGTCTTTCTGAAACGGGTAATATAGTTGCTATTGGTGCAATAAAAAATGGAGAAAATGGTACTAATTCAGGACATGTTCGTATTTATAAAAATATTTCTGGTAGTTGGATTCAATTTGGAAACGATATGGATGGTGAAAATTCTCAAGATAGCTCTGGTAGATCTATAAGTTTATCATCCGATGGAAACATTGTAGCTATTGGAGCGCCTTTAAACGATGCCAGAGGAGAAAATTCAGGTCATGTTCGGGTCTATGATGTAAATTTAGATACTTTATCATCTACAAGCTTAAATCAGGATTATTTTTCATATTATCCAAATCCTGTAAAAAATGAGTTAAACCTTCATTTAAATAGTGGGTTAGAATTAAAACAAGTTAATATTTACAACATACAAAGTCAGTATTTATTTTCTGTAAAGGCATCTAAAATAGATGTTACAAATTTAGCAACTGGAATGTATTTTTTCGAAGTTGAAACCAATCAAGGTAAATCGGCTAAAAAAATAGTTATTGAGTAAATAAAATATACATTGAAAATACTTTAGGCTCACATTAATTTGTGAGCCTTTTTTTATAAACTAATATTAAAAAAATGATTTACAAAAGGCAAAACCGTAGTAAAATGAGCATATAATTACAGGTTTTAATCAGTAAGTTATATTTAATTCCTTTTCAAGGATCTAAATTAGATTACTTTTTAAAATGATATATAATGAATCAAAAAATTACTAAACTATCTTTATTTCTATTTATCAGTTTGATGTTTGCACAATATATAAGTGCACAAAATTTTGTACATCCTGGTTTACCATTTACAATAAATGACTTAGAAAGGATGAAGGCAAATCGAACAGATGTAGAACCTTGGAAAGAGTCATGGGACATGATTTTAGGTTTTCAGCAATCGTCTCTTGATTATCAAATGCAAGGTCCCGCAATAGAGGTTGTAAACAAAGGGAATGATGATCTTTTCATAAATGATGTGAATGCTGCACTTTATCATGCACTACAATGGTATTTTACAAAAGATTCGTCTCATGCTGAATTAGCGATGTCTATTATTGAACCCTGGGCTACCACTCATAAATCATGGGGTGGAACCTCAGCACATCTTGGTGCTGCGTGGAGAGGTGGTACTCTTGTACAAGCTTGTGAAATTTTAAGATATACGTATCCAGGATGGACAGATGAACTTACGGCAAAAACAGAAGATTATTTTCTAGATGTTTATTGGCCACTATTTAGGCTGCCAAATCCTTTACGTGCTGCTAATCAAGGTGCAAATAATCTTATGGGAGCTATGTATGTTGCTGTATATATTAACGATCAAGAAAAGTTTGATATGTGTATTGATGCTTATTTAAATGATCAATGTGGAGGTATTTCTAATACATTACCGAATGGAGAAAATGGAGATACAGGTAGAGATCAAGGACATGCTATGGGTATGATTGGAAACCTTGCTACTTGTGCAGAGATTGGATGGGCTCAAGGCATTGATTTATATGGTGTATTAGATAATAGATTACTTGCAGTGCATGAGTATTGGACTAAGTATAATTTAGGAAATGATGTACCTTGGATTGATTTTGGTACATGTTATAATTATTTTACATCTATTGGTGCTGATGGTAGAAATGCAGCTTCTTCAGATGCTATTCCTGTAACGGAATTAACTTACGGAGCATATGTAGTTCGTAAAGGTCTTTCAGCACCCTATATAACACAATATCGTGAAGCAATGGGAGTTGATGAAAACACGTTTATTTTTGCTAAGGACGAAACATTTATGACTACTGCACCTTTTACTTCTGCATCGGATCCAGAATTTACTTTAAGTGAAGTCACTAATTTATCAGGTGCAAATATTGGTTCTGTTGGAGTTAACGGTAGTAGAACTTATAATAATGGAACTTGGACTATAGAAGGAGCAGGATTAGATGTTTATCGTTTTGGTAGTGATTCTTTTCATTATGCATATAAACAAATAACAGGTGATGCAGTATTAATAGCAAAGGTAAATTCAATTGAAAATACAAATAGTAATGCTAAAGCGGCAGTAGTAATTAGAGAAAGTCTAGCTGCAAATGCAAAAACAGCAACTATGTCTTTAACGTATTCATCAGGTTGTGTTTATAATTCACGTGGTTTTTATGCTGCGGATGGTTCGGGTTCTCTTTCTGATCCAGAGCCGGTTGCTCCATTTTGGATAAAGATTGAACGTAGAGGAGATAATATTGTTGGTTTTGTAAGTCCTGATGGCGTAAGTTGGTCTGCTCAACAAAATACGATGTTTAGCATGGCTGAAGATTATTATATAGGTTTAGGAGTTTCATCTACAAATAGTAATGTGCTTTGTACTTCTATTTTTACAGATGTTAAAATTGGTTTTGTAGACGGAGATACCGAAGATTTAGGAGTTTATGCACAAATTGAAGCCGAAGATTATTCAGCAATGTCAGGTATCTCTACTGAAAACACTACGGATGTTTCAGGAAATGAGCAAGTGACTTCAGTAGATACTGGTGATTGGACGGAATATGAAATTACTGTGCCATTTTCGGGTACTTATTTAATGGATTATCGTGTAGCAAGTGCTGTTAGTGGTGATTTAACACTATTTTCTGGAGCCACTTCTTTGGAACAAGTTACATTTACAGAAACTGGTGGGGATAGTAATTGGACTACCATACAATCTGCTTCACAGTTTTATTTAACAAAAGGCACACAAACTATAAAAGTATTATCTAATTCTAATGGTTTTAAATTAAACTGGATGAGGTTATTACTGCAATGTAAAGATGTACCTGTTATACCTTATGTAGAATCCTTTAATACTTCGGGTTTGTCTTTAGGTAAACGTCAAACTTCAGAAATTACAATCTTACCTGGAAACAAAGCGATTTTACAACCATTAGAACAAGAAGGTGGTTCATGGATTTGGGCAGATGAAAATAATAATATTATTGCTACCCAAAGAGTGTTGGTTTTTGATAATATACAGAAAAGTCAATCTGGTAATTATCAAGTTACCTATATAGCTGATTGTGGAAGACCAAATAAATTAACATTTACTATTAATGTTACGGACTCCGTTTATATTGAAGCTGAAGATTATACAGCCATGAATGGTGTAAGCGTTCAAGCTACTAGCGATACAAGTGGTACTTCTGAAGTTACTAATATTGCTTCTGGAGATTGGTTAGAATATCAAATAGATGTACCATTTAGAGCTATATATTCAATCGATTATAGAGTAGCAAGTGCAACAAATCCAATTAATTTCGATGTAAATATTAATGGTTCCTTAACGAGTCAAGTTAGTTTTAATGCAACTGGAGGCGCTGAAACATGGGAAACCAAAACTCAAGCTTCCATATATCTTGAAGAAGGTTTACAAACCCTAAGAATACTTCCAAGCACAAATAATTGGAAAATCAATTGGTTGCAATTAAATTTCGTAGAACTTATTGACGCATGTAGTTTACCTTATGAAAATACTGGATTTACTTTACAAAATACAGTTACAAATTGGACAACAGGACTCATAAATATTACATGTGAAGCTGAAGTTGATGTATTAATAAAGTACGATGAAATAGGTACTTTAACTGCATCTGACGATTTTAAGGTATTTTATAAGCTTGATGGCGGTGCTAAAACAGAAATAACAAATGTATTAGAGTCTGGAGACGATAGATTTGCTTATAAGGATAACTTATCGGGCAGTTCATTAGAGCTTATTATTGAATCGCAGTCATCAAGTGTAAGTGGATATTATAATGTTTCAGAAGTTAATATTTATACAGGTCATAATGAATCAGATATCATTCAAGCAGAAAATTTTGATGATGTTAATGGTTCTAACTCCGAAACATGCAGAGATACTGGAGGTGGATTAAATATGGCTGGAATTAGAAATGATGCCTATTTAATGTATTCCAACATAAATTTAACAGGAGTAGAAACTATTAATGCTCGTTTTGCAACAAGAACTATTGGAGGAATTTTAGAAGTAAGAATAGATTCTCCAACTGGCGAATTATTAGGTACCGTTGATTTACCAGGCACAGGTAATTGGCAAAGTTGGACAACTGTGTCAGGAGCATTATCCAGTAAAGTAGGGTTTTATGATGTTTACCTAGTATTTAAAACAGAAGGAACAGGTTATGTAGGTAATATTAACTGGTTTGAGTTAATAGGTACATTAAGTGCAACGAATATTGATTTAGAAAATCGTATTAAAATTTATCCAAATCCAGTTAAAGATATGGTTCACATCAACATAGATAATTCTATGAAACTAGAACAAGTAAAACTTTACAACCTTCAAGGTCAATTATTAAAGCAAGAAAAAAGTAAAGACTTTAAGGTATCAGGATTAAATTCAGGTATTTATCTATTAGAAATCCAGACAGACAAAGGTAAATCAACCAAAAAAATAGTTATTGAGTAAAAAAATATTTACTTTAAAACACAAAAAGACTCACAAATTAATGTGAGTCTTTTTGTGTTTTAAAAATTATTATTATATTAGTCATCTATAAATCAACTGATTATATTTCCTCTAGAACTTTTTTGTGGTAGTTATAAATATATTAACTAAAATCACATAAAATGAAGCAGTTCCATTCTAAATCAAAAATTGTAAGAAGCCTAAATTTTTTATTTTTAATAATTCCTTTATTAACTTTTTCACAAGTTCAAATTGGTGAAGATATTCTTGGAGAAGGATTTGCTGATTTTTCAGGATCTTGTGTTTCTATATCTGGCGATGGTACTATGGTTGCAATCGGAGCACCATTTAATTATGGAAGTAGTATTTATGCTGGTCAGGTACGTGTTTATGAAAATAAAAATAATGAGTGGATTCAAGTCGGTAGTGATATAGATGGTAAGGATTTTCATGAACACTTAGGATCTTATGTAAGTTTATCAAATGACGGAAGTGTAGTTGCAATTAGTGCCCCTGATAGTGATAAGAATGGCACAGATTCTGGAAACGTAAGTATATATAAAAACATTAATGATGAATGGACTCAAGTAGGAAATGATATTCTAGGTAAGAATAGATATGAATTATTAGGTACCAGTCTTAGTATATCAAATGATGGTAGTATTGTTGCGATAGGAGCTCCTGAAAGTCATGTTATAGAACATAGTCCTGGTCTTGTAAGAGTGTATAAATATATAGGTAATAATTGGATTCAAATAGGTAGTGATATTTATGGTGAAGATGATAATGACGAGTCAGGCTTAAGTGTAAGTTTATCTGGAGAAGGTAATATAGTAGCTATCGGTGCTCCTCATAACGCTGAGGTTAACAATGCTAGTCAAATTTTAAATATTGGTCATGTACGTGTATTTAAAAATATCAATGATGAATGGATTCAACTAGGTGATGATATTGATGGTGAAGAATATGGGCAATTTGGTTATAGTGTAAGTTTATCAAATGATGGTAATATTTTAGCTATAGGAGGAATTTATAATGATGGTATTACAATTAATGATGGACAAAATGAAGGTCATGTACGTGTATATAAATATTTTAATAATAGTTGGATTCAAGTAGGTGATGATATTGACGGAGAGGATGCAGAAGATAAATCAGGTTGGTCGGTGAGTTTATCAAATGATGGTAGTATAGTTGCTATTGGTGCACCTGATAATGATGGTAATGGTGATGGATCTGGTCACGTTCGGGTATATCAAAACTTAAGTAATCATTGGTCACAAATTGGAAGCGATATAAATGGTGTAAATAGTAATGATGAAGCAGGTTTTTCAACTAGTATATCTTCTGATGGGACTATTTTAGCTGTAGGATCAAGATTCTATGGTGAAGGAGGTTTTTCTCAAGGTCACGTTAGAGTTTACGACTTAACCACAGTATTATCAGCAGAAAGTTTTAAACATAACTTCTTTTCATATTATCCAAATCCTGTAAAAAATGAATTAAATATTAACTTAATTACTGGATTAAAGCTAAAACAAATCAATATTTATAATATCCAAAGCCAATATTTGTATTCAGTAAGAACATCAAAAATAGATGTTACCAATTTATCGAGTGGTATGTACTTTTTAGAAGTTGAAACAAATCAAGGTAAATCGGCTAAAAAAATACTCATAGAATAGTAATAATTTCTTCAATATTTAAAAAAGGCTCTCATTAATTTGAAAGCCTTTTTTCATAAATTAACTATAACAAAACACCCATTTAATATTAAAACCGTAGCTTTGTAAAAAGAAATAGCAAATTCTTCACATTAATAATGCTATTTAATAACAAAATTTCCAATATCTTATGGAAATATAATGATTACAATAATTAAATGAGTAAAAAAAGAAAAGGGAAATCCAAAAAGAATGGTATTTCCAACCTAACAAGTACAATCTTAAGTATTTTAAAAAAAGAAAGAAATCAAAGTTTTAACTACAAACAAATTGCTGCTAAACTTGGTGTTAACGATGCTAGTAGCAGAAATCAAATTATAAAAACATTAGCCAAACTAACTGCTCAGCAAGAGATAGAAGAGGTAGAACGCGGTAAGTTTAAAGCAGTCGTAAATGCAGAATACCATATAGGAAAACTAGATTTAGGCGCTAAAGGAAATGGTTATGTTATTTCCGACGATTTTGAGGACGATGTCTTTATAGCATCCAACAATATTAACAAAGCATTACATGGCGACGAAGTAGAATTCTACGCTTATAAACGCAAAAACCGAGGAAAGAAAGAAGGCGAAATTACCAATATTATAAAACGTGCAAAATCAGAGTATGTAGGCGTTATTCAAATACACGAAAAAAAGAATTTTGCTTTTGTAGTAGTAGATAGTAATAAAATGTACAAAGATATTTTTGTACCAATTAATAAAATTAATAAGGCCGAAGATGGCGATAAGGTATTAGTATTACTTGAGGAGTGGCCAGAAAAAGCAGATTCACCAAACGGTAAAGTACTTAAAGTATTAGGTAAACCAGGAGAACACAATACCGAAATTCATGCTATTCTAGCCGAATACGGATTACCATTAGAATTCCCACACGAGGTTGAAGAATTTGCAAATAACATAGATACTTCAATCACCGAAAAAGAAATAGCAAACCGTCGAGATATGCGTAAAGATTTAACCTTTACCATAGACCCTAAAGATGCTAAAGATTTTGATGATGCTTTATCCTTTGAGGTTCTAGATAACGGACTCTACGAAATTGGAATTCATATTGCCGATGTATCACATTATTTACAAGAAGGCACTGTGCTGGACGATGAAGCTTACGAGCGTGCAACCTCTGTATATTTAGTAGATCGTGTGGTACCAATGCTTCCAGAAGTATTATCAAACAATGCCTGTTCATTACGTCCGCATGAGGAGAAATATACCTTTTCGGCAGTTTTTCAAATCAATGATAAAGCCGAAATTAAAAACCAATGGTTTGGTAGAACAGTAACGTATAGCGATGCTCGATATGCTTACGAGGAAGCTCAAGCTGTTATAGAATCTAAAACAAATGCCATTCCTGCCGAAGTTTCATTAACAGGAAAAACATATCAAACCGATCAAAAATTAGCGGATGCCATCTTAAAAATGGACGAACTAGCTAAAATTATGAGAGGCAGACGCATGCGCGATGGCGCAATATCTTTCGATAAGGTAGAAGTAAAATTCAATTTAGATGAGCAAGCAAATCCGGTAGGTGTATTCTTTAAAACAAGTAAAGATGCTAATAAACTTATCGAGGAGTTTATGCTTTTAGCTAACAGAAAAGTATCAGAATTTGTTGGTAAACAAGATCCTAAAAAAACCTTTGTATACCGTGTTCACGATGAGCCGGACGATAGTAAATTAGCTTCATTACAAAATGTAGTGGGCCGTTTTGGTTACAAACTTAATTTTAAAGATCGTAAGAGCACAACCGCTTCTTTAAACAATTTATTAAAAGAAGTAAACGGTAAAAAAGAACAAAATCTAGTCGATACTTTAACTATTCGTAGTATGAGCAAAGCCGAATATACCACCCATAACATTGGGCATTACGGTTTAGCATTCAATTATTATAGTCACTTTACATCACCAATACGTCGTTATCCAGATGTTATGGCGCACAGGTTATTACAACACTATTTAGATGGCGGAAAATCGGCTAGCGAAGAGGTTTACGAAGAGAAATGTAACCACTCCAGCAATATGGAAGGTTTAGCAACCAGAGCCGAACGTGACTCTATTAAATACATGCAAATTCGTTTTATGGAAGATCATAAAGACGAAGATTTTGTGGGTGTAATAACAGGCGTTACCGATTGGGGAATCTATGTAGAAATTATAAGCAACAAATGCGAAGGTATGGTAAGCGTTCGCGACATGAAGGACGATCATTACGCCTTCGATCAAGATCTATACGCTATGGTGGGTAAAAACAACGGTTTGGTCTATCAACTAGGCGACGAGGTAGTCGTAAAAGTTAAAAACACCGATTTAGTTAAAAAACACCTCGATTTTAACCTATTAGGAAAACCACAGTAATAACATATTTATAACAATTTGGGCGTTACCACAAGGGTCGGGCTTTCGGCAGTCGCTTTTTTGTGTTGCATAAGTGCAACAACACAAAAAGAGCTTCAACAAAGCCTCAATCCCTAACGCAAGCAACGTGTTTAAACAAAATAAAAATCATGATATTAACAACAACACATTCAATAGAAGGTTTTAAAATTAACGATTACTTAGGCATCGTAACTGGTGTATCAAGTGTTATTAAAACATCCTTTTCATTTAAAACCGAAAAAAACAATGCTTTAATTGCAGAGGTTATAAATAAAGCAAAAGAAGAAGCGTTTCAAAATTTAAAAGAGAATGCAGCTAAATTAAAAGCCAATGCGGTTGTAGGTATTCAATTAGATATGGAAACCGAAGCCGGATCCTATTATTTTATATCTGTTACGGGAACCGCAGTTAACGTTTTATAAAATTTTTAGTTACATCTAGGTTTTGTTTTTAATTCTAAAAGCGAAGCAACCTTAATACTTTAATTATAAAGTTTTCATAAAGTAAATAGCTTATGGAATAAATCTTGATAGTTTTGCGTTAAACAAAAAACAAAAACATTCATGAAAACCTTAATTAAAGTAGTTGTACTGTTTGTAACAACGGTGTGTTTAGCACAAAACCCTATTGAAAAAACCGTTGGAGAGTTTAGCGAATTAAAAGTTTACGATTTAATAGAAGTAGAACTTATTAAATCAGATATCGATAAAGTTTCGGTTACCGGAAAAAATGCTGCCGATGTTTTAGTAAATAATAAAAACGGTACCTTAAAAATTAAAATGAAGCTTGAAGAAGCTTTTGATGGTAATAACACTAAAGTAAAATTATATTATACCAATGTAGATGTTATCGATGTTAATGAAGGTGCAAAAGTACATTCCAATGATGTTATCGAGCAATTCGAAATAGATTTAAACGCCCAAGAAGGTGCAAGTATCGATGTAAAAGTCGCTGTTAAATACACAAATGTGCGTGCCGTTACTGGAGGTTCTGTTAAAGCATCTGGTAAATCAAATAACCAAGATATTTCAATTTATACAGGAGGTATTTACAACGGTAAAGATTTAAGTACTAAAGCTACCGAGGTTTCAATTAGAGCAGCTGGCGAAGCTCAAGTAAATGCAACCAAAAAAGTAATAGCTAAAGTAAGAGCTGGTGGTGAAATTTTAATTTACGGAAACCCAGAAGAAATTGAAGAAAGTAAAATTTTAGGTGGGCGTATTTCAAAAGCTAAAGAATAATTTATCCTAAAAACACAATAAAAAAATATACAAAAAACCTTCTATTTAGAAGGTTTTTTGCTTTTATAACATATTAATTTAACAATACATAAACTATACAGTGTTGGTTATACTTACTGTTTTTAGTACCTTGGTAACAAAACAAAACTAAACCTAGTGAAATATAGCAACTACGTAGTCTCTCTTTTATTGTGTTTATTTTTTCTTAATGCAATTGCACAAGAAAGACCACCTATAAATGTTTTTTATCCAGAAGATTATGGTGCAGAATCACAAAATTGGTCTATTTCTCAGGCTAATAGTCGGTTTATTTATATTGCAAATAATAAAGGCTTGTTGGAATATAATGGGGCTAAATGGACGTTGTACAATTCGCCAAACCAAACCAATATAAGGGCTGTTCAAGCTATAGATAATTTGGTTTACACGGGTAGTTATCATGATTTTGGTTTCTGGAAAAAAGATAATTATGGTATTTTAAATTACACATCACTTTCTAAAAATTTAAAAGTTGATTTATTGGAAGATGAAGAGTTTTGGAATATCATGGCTATTGATAATTCCATATTGTTTCAATCTCTAGATCGTATTATTATTTTTAATAAAGTAACAAGTAGTTATAATATTGTTAATTCCCCAACTAAAATTTCTAGGCTGTTTAAGGTAGATTCTAGTTTCTATTTTCAAAGTTTAAATAATGGATTGTATAAAATAGAAAATGGTAATAGTGTTTTAGTTTCTAGCGATGCTATTATTAAAAACAATGTTATTGTAAACATTTTTACTTCTAATGGAGTGCCTATCATTCTTACTCAAGACAATGGTTTTTTTCAACTAATAAATAATCAGTTAAAACCTTGGATAAGTTCTGCTTCGGCTGTTTTAAAAAACATAAGTGTATTTAGTAGTATTCAACTTAAAGATGGAAGCCTTGTACTTGGTACCATTTCTAACGGTCTAATTCATATTACCAAAAATGGCGATGTTAATTATAAAATTAACCAAACTAACGGATTAACTAACAATACTATTTTGGCTCTTTATGAGGATATCGATAATAATATTTGGTTAGGTTTGGATAACGGAATAAACTGTATAAATATTAAATCGCCATATCATATTTATTATGATTATAGTGGCATGATTGGTAGTGTTTACACCTCTAAAGTATATAACAACATGCTTTATTTAGGTACAAATCAAGGTCTTTTTTGTAAACCATTATACAGTAACGAAAAAGTGGAATTTTTAGAGGGAACACAAGGGCAAGTTTGGTGTTTAGATATTCTTGATAACACCCTGTTTTGTGGTCATAATTCTGGAACCTTTATAGTTAATAATAAACAGGCAACTAAAATAGCTAATGTTCAAGGTACTTGGCAAATAAAGCAAATTGCTAATCACAAAGATTTACTAATTCAAGGTAATTATAATGGCTTAAATATTCTAGAGAAAATTAATGGACAATGGCAGTTTAGAAATAAAATAAAAGGTTTCGATATTTCTAGTAGGTTCTTTGAGTTTATCGATAGTAATAGTGTTTACCTGGTTCATGAATACAAGGGTTCATTTAATATAAAAATTGATAAAGAATTTACTAAAACAGTACAAGTTAATCAAGATAACTCAATGCCTATTAAACTTAATTCTAGCTTAACTAAACATTATAGCGATATACTATATTCAAACAATAAGGGTGTTTTTAAGTATCAAAAGGCTTCTAATAAATTTATAAAAGATAGTGTATTAAGTGAGTTAATTGATCAAGATAATTTTACTTCGGGTATTATTGTTTCCGATAGTTTAACTAATACATTATGGGGCTTTTCTTCTCGAGGAATTAAATATACTACATGGTCTAGCTTAAGTGGCGAAAACAGTATTAAAAGTATCTCTTTTTCCGAAGATTTAAGAAAAGATGTGTTAGATTTTGAAAGTGTGACACATTTAGATGATCAAAAGTATTTATTTGGATCTACAACAGGATATATTGTTTTGGATTTAGATAAACTTGGTAGAAAAAATCATGAGATAACCTTAAATCAAATTAAAGTAAGTACCTCTAAAGTAAACGATAGTATAAAATATGTTGATATAACTGCTAGTCCCGAATTTAAAAACAAGGAAAATAATATTCAATTTTCTTATAGTATTTCAGAGTTTTCTAAAATACTAAAACCAGAATATCAATATAAGCTAGATGGTATTTATAATAAATGGAGCGATTGGTCTAGTAATGGTACTGTTTTATTTGAAAACCTTCCTTTTGGAGAATATACTTTTAGTGTAAGAGGTCGAGTGGGCTACCAGGTTACGGAAGGTAATAAAACATATACTTTCCATATTCAAAGACCATGGTATTTATCAAACCTGGCTATTGCGCTTTATGTGCTTGCATTATTATTATTTTCCCTGTTAATGCATAATATTTATAAACGGTATTATAGAAAACAACGTGAAAGACTCATGTTAAAAACAACAAGGGAACTAAGTCTTAAAGAATTAGAGAATAGACAACAATTATTGCGCTTTAAAAACGAAAAATTAAGAGAAAATATTGATTCAAAAAATAGAGAGTTGGGTATTTCTACAATGAATCTTATAAAGAAAAATGAATTCTTAAATACTATTAAAAAAGAATTAGAAAATTCTGAAGACAAAAACCTTAGTAAGGTTATAAAAATTATTGATAAAAATCTTAATAATTCAGATGATTGGAATCTGTTTCAAGAGGCCTTTAATAATGCTGATAAAGATTTTCTAAAAAAGATTAAAAGTTTACATCCAAGTTTAACGGCAAATGATTTACGTCTTTGTGCCTATTTACGTTTAAATTTATCTTCAAAAGAAATAGCTCCCTTATTAAATATTTCTTCCCGTAGTGTAGAAGTGAAACGATACAGGTTAAGAAAGAAAATGGATTTAGCTCACGAATCTAGCCTTACTAATTATATATTGGAAGTTTAATTTCCACAACAATACAATCTTTTACCTATACAATACCACAACATTGCGTGTTTTTTAACTTTCTTACTTTTTTTATTACAAAGTTTAATTTGATAATAAAAGCCTATAATTATTAGGATATTATTATATTTTAACACCTTTTTTTATAATGTATATTTTTTGTTGGGGTGGTTTTTATTAATAATACCTCAATACCTTCTTAATTTTACCTCAAACAAAAACTAACATATTTATGAGACACACGCTATTACAAGTTTTAGCTTTATTCTTTATAACCTTCGTAGGTGCGCAGAATATTGATATAAGCGGAAACGTTCAGGATGAAACAGGTTTTCCTATTCCTGGGGCGAACATTATTGTTAAGAACACCTCTAAAGGAACCACAACAGATTTTGATGGTAACTTTATCTTAACTGGAGTGGAAAAAGGATCTACTATTATGGTTACTTACATTGGTTATGTAACTAAAGAAATAGTAATATCTAATAACAACAAATTAACAATTCAACTACAAGAAGATTTAGCTCAGCTAGATGAGGTTGTAGTAGTAGGTTACGGAACTCAGAAAAAGAAAGACGTAACAGGAGCAGTATCAATAGTAAGTGCTGCAACACTAGAAGATTTAAGACCTGTAGATGCGGCTCAAGCATTACAAGGCACATCGGCTGGAGTTTCTGTTACTGCGCCATCAGGATCTCCTGGTGGAGGATTTAATATTTTAATTCGTGGTGTAAGTTCTAACGGAGATAACGGTCCATTAATAATTATTGATGGATATAAAGGCGATTTAAACTCTATTAATCCTAGCGATATTGAAACCTTTTCTATTCTAAAAGATGCACAAGCAGCCATTTATGGTATTGAAGGTGCAAACGGTGTTGTATTAGTAACTACAAAAACAGGTAAGAAAAACTCAAAAGCTAAAATTAGTTATAATGGGTATACAGGTATTCAAGAAACTACTCGTGAGTTACCTTATTTAAACGCTACCGAATATGCTTTAATTTTAAACGAAAGCTATGCTGCAAATGGTCAAACATTACCATTCCCAAACGTTAGTGGTTTAGGTACAGGAAACGATTGGCAAAAGCAATTGTTCGATACAGCGCCAATTACTAATCATAGTTTATCGGTGACAGGTGGTGGCGAAAAAAGCACGTATTACTTTGGTGGTTCTGTTTTAGAGCAGAAAGGTATTGTTGCTAGCGATAAATCTGATTTTCAAAGAGCAAATGCTAAAATTAAATTAACCTTCGAGCTTTCTGATAAATTAAAGTTTACTACATCGGCTAATTATTTTAATAATAATAGAAAAACTATAGGCGAAAATGCTCTAGGAACGCCATTATTTAATGCATTAAACTATGCACCTACTTACAACCTAGATCAACAAGATACATCTGGCTTTTTAGGAAACGAAGTGGTTAACCCTATTTCTCAAATAGCAAATACATATAATAAATATTCAGGTAATGCTATTGAAGGTACTTTTCAATTAGAATACGAAGCTTTCGAGGGTTTTAAAATTACATCACGTATAGGTTTGAAAGCTTATAATGATGATAAAAAAGAATTTTCTCCTAGTGTGAATTATGGTTCTGGTAAAGTTTTTAATAATGATAGGAGTAGTGTTACCCAAACAAAAAACACAAATAACACCTATACTTGGGATACTTTTGCAACTTATAATAAAGTGTTTGCAGAAAACCACAATACCACATTCACTTTAGGTACAAGTGCACAACGTGCATGGGGCGATAATCTTCAAGCAACTGGTTTTGATGTGCCAAACAACTCTTGGGAATTTGCTGATATTTCTTTAGCAAATGGATTGAGTGAAGCAAAATCAACCAGTTCATATATTTATGATACTAGGTTATCTTCATTTTTTGGTAGAATTCAATATGATTTTAAAAGCAAATATTTACTATCTGCAATGATTCGTAGAGATGGTGCTTCAGATTTTGCACCAGAGAATAGAATAGATTATTTCTCATCTGCTACTGCAGGTTGGAAAATTTCAGATGAAGATTTTTTACAAGATTCTGAAACGATAAACTTCTTGAAACTTAGAGCCAGTTACGGTACTTTAGGAAATAATGTTGGAGATGATTTATATAGAGCTTTATTAAGCGGAGAAGCAACTTATGTTATTGATGGCGCATTAGTAACAGGAACAGCAAATGGCAGAATTCCAAATCCGGATGCACAATGGGAAACTGCCGAAAAATTGGATATAGGTTTAGATATGAATCTATTTAATAATAAGCTTGAAATAGTTGCTGATTATTTTGTTGAAGACAGAAATGATTTATTGATTGAAAGTTTTCCTGTTTCAGGAATTATAGGTGCCGGTGCTCCTGGTGCCGGTTTACCAACAGTAAATGCAGGTACAACAAGAAATAAAGGTATTGAGCTTTTTCTAAATTATAAAGAAACACTTTCAGATAAATTTTCTTTTGGCGTAAGCTATAACGTAACCAAAATTGATGGTGAGGTTACCGATATTAACGGAGGCGTTATTCCAGAAGGCGGTTCATTCAGTGTAGGGCAGCCGGCGATTTCTAGAATGGAAATAGGTCAACCTATTGGATATTTCTACGGTCTTAAAACGGATGGAATTTTCCAAAATCAAGCAGAGGTTAATGCACATCCATCACAAACCAGTCTTGGGGCTGACGCTGCACCAGGCGATATTCGTTTTGTAGATACAAATAACGATGGTGAAATCACTATTGCAGATAGAACATATCTAGGTAAACCTCAAGCCGATTATATTATGGGTCTAAATTTAAATTTCGATTATAAAAATTTCGATTTTGGTGCCTATATGTATGCCGAATTAGGAAAAGAAACGGTACGTAACTACGAACGTGATCAACCTAATGTAAACCGATTAAATTTATATTTAGATAGATGGACAGGTGAAGGAACAAGCAACACGGTTCCTAGAACAACTTTGGGTGTTACAAACAATAAATTGTTTTCAGATTTTTATGTTGAAGACTCTTCGTTCTTAAGAATTCAGAACATTCAGTTAGGTTATTCTTTGCCACCAGCTGTTATTGAAAAACTAGGAATTAGTAAATTCCGTTTGTATGCTTCAGTAAATAATGCTTTTACATTTACTAAATATAATGGTTACGACCCAGCTGCAACTAATGGCGATGCTATTGGTGGAGGAATAGATTATGGTTTTTACCCAATTTCAAGACAGTTTATTTTAGGCTTAAACCTTTCAATATAAAATATTTTACAGATGAAAAGATATATAAACAAAATAACAACAAGTTTAATTGCCTGCTTATGCGTATTTGCAATTTTTTCTTGTAGCGACAATTATTTAGAAGAAGTAGATAGATACAGTATTGATTCTGAGAGCTATTTCAATTCTGAAACTGATTATTATAATGCCTTAATTGGTGCTTATGATTTACTACAATCTACCTATTTAAATGTTATTATGGGCGAAATAGCCTCAGATAACACATTGGCGGGAGGCGAGAGCGCAACAGATGTAGTAAGCTGGCAACAAATTGATGATATGATTCACACACCTGTAAATGGTGAGTTAAGAAAATTATGGGATTGGATGTATGCTGGTGTTAATAGAGCTAATTTTATTTTAGAATTTCAAGATAAAACAGACTTTGAGGGTAAAGAAATTATTCTTGGTGAAGCTCATTTTTTAAGAGCATATTACTACTTTGAATTAGTAAAATGGTTTGGTCCTATTCCATTAAAAGAAACGCGTTTTCAATTAGGAGACGAGACGTCTATTCCTCGTTCTCCAGTAGCAGATGTTTATGCTTTAATTGAAACCGATTTAAAATATGCGGTAGCTAATTTAAACTATACAGCGCCTCAAATAGGTAGAGCAACTAAAGGGTCTGCGCAAGCACTTTTAGGAAAAGCATACTTATATCAAAATAAATTTGCACTTGCTGCTACTGTTCTTGATGATTTAATAGTAAAAGGTCCTTATGATTTGGTAGATGATTACAATACTATTTTCGAAAATGCAGGTGAAAATAATATAGAATCTGTTTTTGAGGTACAATATTCTGATGCGGAAGGCGCTGGTTTCGATTGTTTACAGTGTAGTGAAGGTAATGTAGCTGTTGGTTTTAATGGTATAAGAAATTATTCAGGACCATTCTTCGATTCTGGTTTTAGTTTTAACGTACCAACACAAGAAGTGGTTGATGAGTTTGAAACTGGAGATTCACGTAAAAGTGTCGCTATTCTAGATATTGAAGCTTGGGCAGCAACAAATGATGCTACTTATGGCGAAGGTAATGAGCACACGGGATATTTCAACAGAAAATATATTGCTAGAAAAGGCGATTTAAATACAGGAGATCCAAACTTAACAAATCCAAATAACTACAGAGCTATTCGTTTTGCTGATGTCTTATTAATGGCAGCAGAAGCGTATAACCGTGGTGATATTGATGATTCTAAAGCACAAGGTTATTTAAATAGAGTTAGAGCTAGAGCTTTTGGAGAACCTAATGAGGTAACCTCTACAGGTGCTGTACTTACTGATGCTATTGCTCATGAAAGACGTGTAGAACTAGTTGGTGAAGGTCATCGTTTTTTCGACTTAGTAAGAACTGGTAGAGGAACAGAAATAGATGGGTTTACTACAGGTAAAAATGAAGTATTTCCAATTCCAATTGAAGAAGTTCAATTTTCAAACGGAAACTGGGAGCAAAACCCTAATTATTAATAAAAAGATAAGATGATGAAAATTATAAAATATGTATTCAATTTATGTCTTGTTGCGCTAATTGTTATTAGCTGTGTAGAAGATGATAATACCGATTATGTAGATGCTATTGCTGCACCTGCAAATGTTTCTGCTAAAATAAGTGTTACACAAGATAATACGGGATTAGTTACTATTACACCCTTAGCAGAAGGCGCTGTAAGTTATAACGTTAGTTTTGGTGATGGTTCTGAGATTGAAGAAGGTATCACTCCAGGAAATGGTGTAGATCACATTTACGAAGAAGGAACTTATGAAGCTACCATTACAGCTGTAGGACTAAACGGATTAACTACAGCAGCGACACAAAATGTTGTGGTATCGTTTAAAGCTCCAGAAAATTTAATGGTAACTATTGAAAATGATGCAGCCATTTCAAAACAAGTAAACGTTTCAGCAACGGCTGATTTTGTAACGTCTTTTGAGGTGTATTTTGGTGAAGTAGGAAAAACAGATCCTGTTGTAATGAATATAGACGAAACCATTTCGTATCTGTATGAAGAAGCCGGTACATACACGATTAGGGTAGTAGCTATGAGTGCTGCCATTGAAACAGTGGAATATTCAGAGGAGTTTATTGTTACAGCAATTTTACAACCATTAACCGCCGCTCCAACACCAAATAGAGCACAAAGCGATGTGATTTCTATTTATAGCGATTCTTATGTAAACCCAGACCCAATAGATTATTATCCTAACTGGGGACAAACAACTACGTACACTCAAATTGAAGTCGCTGGAAATAGTGTTATACAATATGGCGATTTAACCTATCAAGGAATCGATTTTAATACGGTTGCAGTAGATGCTTCTGCTATGGAATTTATACATATTGATGTTTGGACTGCCGATGCTAATTTTAATGCTAAACTTTCACCAATAAGTTCTGGTCCAAATGAAGCGGCTTACGATTTAGCGCTAATTCAAGATCAATGGACATCTTTCGATATTCCTATTTCATTTTTTACAGACGCTAATCCTGCTTTAAATTTTGGTGATATCATTCAATTTAAGTTTGATGGTGTGCCATCTGGAGGTGGAACTATTTTTGTAGATAACCTATATTTCTATAAACCTGGAACAACGGCACCAGTTAATTTGTTAACCAATGGCGATTTTGAAAACGGTAGTGATTCATGGCTTATTGGAGTTGATGACAACTCTTCAGCGCCAGTAACTACCGAAGGCGATAATACGTTTTACTCGGTTAATGTAGCGAGTGCAGGAAACCCGTTTGATGTTAATGTGAGTCAAAAAGTAGAAATTACACAAGGCGAAACATATACCTTAACTTTTGATGCTTGGTCAGACGGAAATAGATCTATACTTGCAGGAATAGGTCTTAGTGCAGATCCTTGGACAAATACTACTGAAAATGTAAATATCACTACAACACCGACCACATATTCATATACGTTTACAGCAACAGATTTTGGTGCTGCTAATGCACGAGTAATATTTGATTTAGGAGCCGAAGTTGGCATTGTGAATATAGATAACGTGATTTTAAGTGGTGGTGAAGGTGTCGTTGTTAATCTATTAGCTAATCCAGATTTCGAAAATGGAAGTGATTCATGGTTAATTGGTGTTGATGATAACTCTTCAGCTCCAGTTGTTACCGAAGGCGATAACACGTATTATTCTGTTAATGTTGCAAGTGCAGGAAACCCGTTTGATGTTAATTTAAGTCAAAAAGTAGAAATTATTCAAGGTGAAACGTATACGCTAACTTTTGATGCGTGGTCAGATGTCAATAGATTAATAATTGCAGGAATAGGCCTTAGTGCAGACCCTTGGACAAATACTACTGAAAATGTTAGTATAACAACAACAAGAGCAACATATTCGTATAGCTTCACAGCAACCGAATTTGGTGATGCTAATGCACGAGTAATATTTGATTTAGGAGCCGAAGTTGGTATGGTTAATATTGATGATGTATCGTTGGTTTTAGAATAAAAAGTGAGTCATGAAAGAATTAAAAACAAAAAAAATGAAAAACTTTAAATATTATATTGGATTGTTATTGGCACTTACTCTAGTGTTTACTAGCTGTCAAGAGGATGATGCATCAATAGGTGACATTATCACACCATCAAACGTTACTATTAGTGCTGAAGTTGTTGGTTTAGATGCTGATAACCCTTACGGTGATGGAAGTGGATTTGTTAATTTTACAGCTACTGCAAACGATGAAATAACATATCAATTTAACTTTGGCGACGGAAAAACAGGCGTAGCACCTTCTGGCGCAATTCAACATCGATTTACTGTAACAGGAGTAAATACATATACAGTAGTTGTTAGTGCTGTTGGCAGCGGTGGCGTTACTTCAAGTACATCTATGGAGGTTGAAGTTTTTAGTTCATTCTCAGATGTTGAGGTTGAAAACTTTTTAGCGGGTGAATTGGTTAACGATTCTAAAAAATGGTATTGGGCAGCTAACATACCTCTTCATGTAGGTTTAGGACCTGTAGAAGATGATTATGGTAATGGTGAATTTGCTTATGAAGCTTGGTGGAATGCTATTCAGCCTTGGGATGAAGAAAAATCTTGTATGTATGATAATGAGTTTGTTTTTACACGTACTGAAAAAGGATTAACATTCGAGCAAACAGTTGGTCCTGCTTTTGTTCCTGGTACTTATGCAGGAACCATTGGTGTGGATGGCGATACGTGTCATGATGAAACTGTGGCAACTACAATGTTCGGTGTTAAAAACGTATCCTTTTTTCCGTCTTCTTCAAAAGCGGCCACAGAAGGATCTTATAATGAAAAGCCATATAGAGGAACAACCTTCGAAATTTCTGATGGTGGTTTTATGGGTTGGTATGTTGGCGCAAGCACTTATGATATTATATCAATTTCTGAAGATAAGTTACATGTTAGAATAATTGAAAAAGGAGGTGGTGCTGCTTGGTATCAAGTATTTACTTCAAGTAAACCAACAGAAGGAGAGGTGTTCGAATCTGTCTTTAATAGTTTAGTTTGGTCTGACGAATTCGATACTAACGGAGCGCCAGATGCCACAAAATGGACCTATGATATAGGTGCTGGTGGATGGGGAAACCAAGAGTTACAAACCTATACCAATAGTACGGATAATGCTGTTGTAGAAGACGGCTTTCTTAAAATTACAGCAAGAGCAGAAAATGGAGGTTATACATCTGCAAGATTAAAATCTGAAAACTTATATGAGTTTACTTATGGTCGTGTTGAGGTTAGAGCGAAATTACCAAATGCTCAAGGTACTTGGCCAGCAATTTGGATGCTAGGTGCTAATTTTGATATAGTAGATTGGCCTGCTTGTGGCGAAATTGACATTATGGAACAGAATGGTCAAGATAAAGCAACAACTTATGGCGCTTTACATCGACCTGGTAATTTTGGTGGAGATGCCGATATAGGTAGCATCCCAAATGCTACATCCACAACAGAATTTCATAATTATACCGTGGAGTGGACTACAAGTGAAATTAAACTGTTAGTTGACGATACTGTGTTTTTATCGTTTGCTAATTCACCAGATACACCGTATAACTTAGATTTCTTTATGATATTAAATATCGCTATGGGTGGTGCTTTAGGTGGAGATATAGATCCAGCATTTACTGAGGATACTATGGAAATTGACTACGTGAGAGTTTATCAATAGTCAACAATAATTTAAACATAACAAAAAGGTCGGTTATGTTAGCATAACCGTCCTTTTTTCTTTTTACTATAAAACTTTAATCTTTTTAAAGTACCTGAATTAATATAATTGGAATTAATGAGCACTACCACTTACACAGAAAATAATAGTCACTTTTCTTCAGAAAAAGAAAAGATAGCTTCAGAAATAGTAACCCTTAATGGCGAAACTTTTTTCAAGATTTCTAATAGCGATAGCATGCGTCCATTTTTTATGAGCATTGTTAGCGATTCAAACCATTGGATGTTTATTTCAAGTAACGGAGGTTTAACGGCAGGAAGAAAAAATGCAGAATACGCATTATTTCCGTATTACACAGACGATAAAATTACCGAATTAGCAGATATTACTGGAAGTAAATCCATTTTTCAAATTCATATTAAAGGAAAATCCTATATATGGGAGCCATTTTCTGAAAGACAAACAGGATTATATAATATAAAAAGAAACCTGTATAAGAGCAGTTATGGTAATAAAGTTATTTTTGAAGAAATTAATAAAGATTTACAACTTACGTTTCGTTACCAATGGAGTTCTAGTAATCAATATGGTTTTGTAAAAGAATCTACGTTAATAAATAAAACAGGTAAAAATATTAGTTTAACCGTTTTAGATGGTTTACAAAATATTATTCCAAGCAATGTTTCTTCAGAATTACAAAATAGCAGAAGTAACTTAGTTGACGCCTACAAAAAAAGTGAATTGCAAAAAGGTTCTGGTCTTGGTATTTTTGCATTAAGTGCCGTAATTGTTGATAAAGCAGAACCTAGCGAAGCTTTAAAGGCGAATACCGTTTGGTCATTTGGGTTAGATAATCCTAAACATCTTTTATCATCATTACAACTTAATAATTTTAGAAAAAGTCAACCAATTCAAGAAGAAGTTGATATTAAAGCAGAAAAAGGCGCTTATTTTATTTCTTCAAAAATTGACTTAGAAGCAAATGCTGAAAAAAGCTGGATGTTTGTTGCTAATGTTAATCAATCTATTACTAATGTCATTCAAATTTCCGAAAGTATTAAATCAGATAAAAACATTGCAGAACGTGTAAAAAAGGATATTGAATTAGGTACAGAAAACCTTATTAAAATTACAGGAAATGCAGACGGTTTACAACTTACCGCAGATCAGCTTACAAACACAAGACACTTTTCAAATACCCTATTTAATATTATGCGTGGTGGTATTTTCGATGATGATTATCAAATAGAAAAAACCGATTTTGTAAAGTATATAAATAAGGCAAATAAGGACGTTTTTAGTAAAAAAGAAAACACTTTAAAGGCTTTGCCAAACTTGTTTTCTTTAAACGATATAAAAAGTTTTTCTGAAAGGAGTACAAACAGCGATTTTAAAAGATTGTGTTTAGAGTATTTACCTTTAAAATTTAGTAGAAGACATGGCGACCCTAGTAGACCTTGGAATAAATTTTCTATTAATACACAGAATGAAGTTGATGGTTCTAAAATATTAGATTATGAGGGGAACTGGCGAGATATTTTCCAAAACTGGGAAGCGCTTGCACATTCTTATCCAGAGTTTATAGAAGGTATGATTCATAAGTTTTTAAACGCTACAACTTTTGAAGGATACAATCCTTACCGAGTTACTAAAGGTGGTTTTGATTGGGAAGTAATTGAAGAGCACGATCCGTGGTCTTACATTGGTTATTGGGGCGATCATCAAATAATTTACCTTTTAAAGTTCTTAGAGTTTATTGAGGATTATTATCCGAATCAATTAGAAAAACGTTTCTCAGAAAATATTTTCGTGTACGCTAATGTACCATACATTATAAAAAGTTACGATGATACCTTAAAAAACCCGAAGGATACTATTGATTTTGATTACGATTTAAATCGCGAAATTGATAATAGACGTGAGGTTTTAGGTGCCGATGGTGCGCTATTAAAAGATAAAAATGCAACTATTTATCACGTTAATTTAATCGAAAAATTATTAGCTACAGTTTTGGCAAAAATGTCAAACTTTATACCAGAAGGTGGTATATGGTTAAATACGCAACGCCCAGAATGGAATGACGCAAATAACGCATTAGTAGGAAATGGCGTGTCTATGGTAACGCTAAATTACTTATATAGGTTTTTAAGCTTCTTTGATAAGATAGTTTCTAAATCTGAGGTTAAACAAGTAGAGATTTCTCAAGAACTAAATGTATTTTTCACTAGAGTTGTTAAAACGCTTCAAGAAAACGCCAATATTTTAGGTGGAAAAATTTCGGATAAAGACAGAAAGACGATTCTTGATGGTTTAGGAAAAGCAGGTAGTAATTATAGAGAATTAATTTATAAGGCAGGGTTTTCAAACCAAAAAATCGAATTAAAACTAGAGGATGTTTCTAGTTTTATTGAAGTAACAAAAGCATATTTAGAACATAGTATAAATGCCAATAAGCGAGATGATAATATGTATCATGCTTATAATCTGATGACTATTGAAAACGATACCGAGGTGTCAATTTCTTATCTATCAGAAATGTTGGAAGGTCAAGTAGCTGCATTAAGTTCGGGTTACCTCTCTCCTATTCAAGCTTTAAATTTATTAGATGGTTTGAAAAATAGCGCATTGTTTAGAGAGGATCAATACAGCTATATTTTATACCCAAATAAAGAGTTACCAAGGTTTGATAAGAAAAATAATATTCCTTCAAATAAAGTAGAGCAATTGCCTTTATTAATGCAATTGGTAGCCGATGGAAACAGACAAATTATCGAGCAAGATATTTTAGGAAATTACCATTTTAATAGCAATTTTAACAATGCAAACAGCTTAAAAGAGGCATTAAATAATTTAGATTGTTCTTATAAATCGTTAATTGATAGCGATACGGAACAATTATTACAAACGTTCGAATCTGTTTTCGATCATAAATCATTTACTGGCCGTTCAGGAACATTTTTTGGTTATGAAGGATTGGGTTCTATTTATTGGCATATGGTTTCTAAACTATCATTAGCTGTTCAAGAAAATTGTTTGTTAGCAATTCGCACTAGTACTGACGATGCTGTGATTGGTAGGTTATTAGATCACTATTATGAAATAAACGCAGGTATTGGGGTGCATAAGTCGCCTGAATTATATGGTGCTTTTCCAACCGATCCATATTCGCATACACCAGCAACTAAAGGAGCGCAACAACCAGGAATGACTGGGCAAGTTAAAGAGGATGTCTTAACTAGATTTGGTGAACTTGGAATTTATGTTGAGAAAGGAAAAGTTGTATTTAATCCTAAGTTATTACAAACAAAAGAATTTTTAAGTGCAGCATCAACCTTCCGTTTTACTAATGTAAACAAGGAAGAACAAGAACTAAATATAGAATCAAATTCTCTTTGTTTTACATACTGTAAAGTCCCAGTTATATATAAACTTTCAAACGAAACGGGCATTAAAGTTATTTACAATAATGGTAAAACTATCGAATTAGAAGGTATGAACCTAGATGTGGGAACATCAGAATCATTATTTCAAAGAAAAGGAGAGGTGAACCATATTGTAGTTTTAATAAGTAAATAGCCGCTAAAGCCATGCTTAGGTTTAAAAAGAATTTATCAATTTTAATAGTATTAATGATGTTAGGATGTAATGAAAACCCAAAAGTAAAACAGCAGTTAACAGCCGCTGATATTTTAGGTACTCCAGAATACCTAGCAATCTCCTATGGTGGATATCGTAAAAACACAAGAGATATTCAACCTACAATACCAGAATTGAAAGAAGATATGAAGTTGTTGTTTGTTATGGGGGTAAAAATATTACGAACCTATAATGTGCAATTACAACAAGTACCAAACTTATTAAAAGCTATAACTGAATTAAAGGAAGAGGATTCAAATTTTGAAATGTACGTTATGTTGGGCGTCTGGATAGATTGCGAAAATGCTTGGACAGATAAAACGCCAAACCACGATGTTGAAGATTTAGAAAGAAATCAAGCAGAAATAAACAGGGCAGTAAAACTTGCAAAGCAATATCCAAATATTATTAAAGTAATTGCGGTAGGTAACGAAGCTATGGTAAAATGGGCAACGAGTTATTATGTTCAACCTGGTGTTATTTTAAAATGGGTAAATCATTTGCAAAACTTAAAATCTTCTGGTGAATTATCAAAGGATTTGTGGATTACAAGTTCCGATAATTTCGCCTCTTGGGGCGGAGGAGGTAGCGAGTATCATGTAAAGGATTTGGAAAAATTAGTTCATGCTGTCGATTATATATCAATGCACACCTACCCTATGCACGATACGCATTATAACCCAGTTTTTTGGGGTGTAGAGGATAAAGATTCTACGTTAACAGATTTAGAAAAGCTAGATGTGGTTATGTTAAGAGCTAAATCTTATGCCGTTTCGCAATACAATAGTGTGGTTAATTATATGAAAAGTATAGGCGCTAATAAACCAATACACATTGGGGAAACAGGTTGGGCAAGTCATTCAAACGAGCTTTATGGCAGTCACGGTTCTAGAGCTACAGACGAGTATAAACAAGCATTGTATTTCAATCACATGCGCGAATGGACAAACAGTTCGAATATGTCTTGTTTTTATTTTGAAGCTTTCGATGAAAGCTGGAAAGATGCTAAAAACCCGCAAGGTTCAGAAAATCATTTTGGTTTATTTACTATCGATGGCAAAGCAAAATATGCCCTTTGGGATGCTGTAGATTCAGGAGTTTTTGAAGGTTTAACAAGAAACGGTAATCCAATTACCAAAACCTACAATGGTAATAAAAAAGCATTAATGCCTTATGTATTAATTCCAGGTGAAAATAAATTAATAACACATTAATAATTACGCTTAAATCGATGAAAAAGTTTGTTTTTACATGTTTAATTCTTTGTTTTTGTTTGTCTTGTAAAAAGGATAAAACAACAACTACTGTTTCAGATTCAAAAAGATATATTTATGTAAATAACAAGCCTTATTATATTAAAGGTATATGCTATCATCCTGTTACTAAAGGTAGTACAAAAAGAGATTTTTTAAATCTATCTCAAGACCTTGCTCTTATGAAAGAAGCAGGTATTAATACTATTCGTGTTTATGAGCCTATTGATGATAAAGCAGTTTTAGATGAAATTGATGCTGTTGGAATAAAAGTAATTATGGGTTTTGGATACAATGATGCAAACGATAAGTTTAACATAGTTTCTGGAAACTACCTTAATTATGTCAATACATATAAAAACCATAACGCCATTTTAATGTGGGAATTGGGGAATGAATATAATTATCATCCGGAATGGTTTAAAGACGATATTAAAAACTGGTATACTGCATTAAATACTGCGGCAATAAGTATTCATCAAATCGATAAAACACATCTTATTTCATCTGCTCATGGCGAGTTACCAAACGATTTAGCGCTTTCCTCCTGCCCTAATATTGATGTTTGGGGTATGAATGTGTACCGTTGGGATAACCCAGAAGACATCTTTTCGCAATGGGAAGCGGTAAGCACAAAACCCATGTATATATCTGAATCAGGGGGCGATAGTTATATGACGATAACTAAAGAAGGTTTTGAAAAAGGAGAAAATCAAAAAGCACAGGCTCAGGCAAATGCAAAAATCATAGATAAAATATTTGAAAACCAAGACATTTGTTCGGGAGTTACCATGTTTTCATTTACAGATGGCTGGTGGAAAGCAGGAAACCCAGAAAAGCAAGACATAGGTGGATGGGCACCAAATAGCACAGGCATTCCTTATGATGGCGCACCAAATGAAGAATTTTGGGGTATAGTTGATATAGATAGAAATAAAAAAGAAACATTCGATATTATTAAAAATAAATACAACCAGATAAAACCTTAAAGGAATGAAAAATCTTAATTACATAGTCGTTTTATTAACTGCATTGTTAATATCAAGTTGTAATAATAAAGTTGAAAAGATGAATTTTGAAGTATTTGAAACATCAGAAAGTGGAAACAAATTAACCAAGATTACCGAGTTTAAAACACATGATAGCGTAGCAAATATAACATTAAAACCAGCAGAAACACTTCAAACGATTTCTGGTTTTGGTGGTGCTTTTACAGAGTCTTCCGCGTATTTGTTAAATAAATTAAGTAAGAAAAATAGAGATACTATTATTCAGGCTTATTTCGCTAAAAATGGTGCTAATTACTCGCTTACCAGAACGCACATGAATTCTTGTGATTTTTCATTAACCAATTATTCTTATTCACCTGTTGAAGGCGATAAAAATTTGGAACACTTCACCGTTGAGGAAGATAAAGATGATTTAATTCCTATGATTAAAGATGCTTTAGCGGTTTCAGAAGATGGGTTTAATATTTTCGCTTCGCCATGGACAGCAGCACCTTGGATGAAGGATAACAATAACTGGGTTGGCGGTAAATTACTAACAGAATATTATGATACTTGGGCACTATTTTTTTCTAAATATTTGGACGCCTACAAAGCCGAAGGAATTGAAATTTGGGGTTTTACAGTAGAAAACGAACCTCATGGGAATGGCAATAACTGGGAAAGTATGCATTTTTCACCCAAGGAAATGACCGATTTTGTAGAGTTTCATTTAGGTCCAAAACTAGAAGAAGATGGCTATGGTGATAAAATTATTTTAGGCTACGATCAAAATAGAGCAGGTTTAAAAGAATGGGTGGATGAAATGTATAGAGATGAAGCATCATCTAAATATTTTCATGGTACAGCAATCCATTGGTATGAAAGTACCTATGATTATTTCCCAGAAGCGCTACAATATGCCCATAATAAGGCGCCTAATAAATACTTAATTGAAACCGAGGGCTGTATAGACTCTCAAGTTCCTGTGTGGCAAGATGATGCTTGGTATTGGAAAAAAGAAGCTACCGATTGGGGATGGGATTGGGCACCAGAAGAACAAAAACATTTACACCCAAAATATGCTCCAGTAAATCGTTATGCTAGAGATATTATTGGCTGCTTAAACAATTGGGTTGATGGCTGGGTAGATTGGAATATGGTTTTAGACAAACAAGGTGGTCCAAATTGGTTTAAAAACTGGTGTGTTGCCCCGGTAATTGTCGACCCAGAAAAAGACGAGGTTTACTTTACACCATTGTATTACACCATGGCACATTTTAGTAAGTATATAAGACCAAATGCTAAGGTGATTGCTCATGATAATTCTGATGATACGCTTATGGTAACTGCGGCTCAGAATCCGGATGGCTCTATAGCGGTTGTCCTTTTTAACGAATTTGAAACACCAAAATCTATAAGCTTAACGGTTAATGAAAAAATAGTTTCGTTCTCTATTGATGCGCAAGCGTTACAAACGGTTTTAATACCTAGTAAACAGTAAAATATTGCCTAACTAAACTAAACCGAAATAATATTAACCATTAAAACTAAATATATGTCTGCAGAAAACAACACGGTTCCTATGGGGCAAAAAATAGCTTTCGGGCTAGGTATGTTTGCTAACCAAATGTTTCCTGCTGCAATGGGAATATTTATGGTTGTTTTGGTTCAGGATTTAGGGTTTCCTGGTTGGATGTGGGGAATCATTTTCTT
Source organism: Algibacter sp. AS12 (assembly GCF_046736315.1). Taxonomy (NCBI): domain Bacteria; kingdom Pseudomonadati; phylum Bacteroidota; class Flavobacteriia; order Flavobacteriales; family Flavobacteriaceae; genus Algibacter; species Algibacter sp. AS12. Next base: position 1,537,828 of record NZ_CP151841.1, on the reverse strand, counting down.
TATGCCTAGGATTTTTGATTCGATTACAGATCCAATAATGGGATTTATTTCAGATAATACGAAATCAAAATGGGGAAGGCGTAGGCAATACGTATTATTAGGAGCTTTAATAATGGGTGTTTCATTTTCAATTTTATGGCAATTACATAGAGATAATGGTATAGATTATAATTTTACTTATTTCATGATATGGTCTTTTGTGTTTTATTTAGGCTTAACCATATTTAGTGTGCCTTATGTTGCCATGGGGTACGAGATGAGTGACGATTTTCACGAACGCACTAATATTATGGCTGTCGCTCAATGGATTGGTCAATGGGCATGGGTAATAGCACCATGGTTTTGGGTTATTATGTACGATCAAGGCTGGTTTGAATCTGCAGATGTTGCCACAAGAACCATAGCAGTTTGGGTAGGTGTAATTTGTATGATTTTTGCCATGGTTCCTGCTATTTTTATTGAAAGTAAACCGACTGTAAACGAAAATTATAAACCCTTGAATGCTAAAAACATAGGAAGTAGTTTTACCGAAATTATTAGTGGTTTTGTACAAGCTTTTAAAAATAAACCTTTTAGAAAATTATGTATTGCAACATTTTTGGTTTTTAATGCGTTTAATACCGTTGCGGCTTTTACTTTTTTTATTATCGTTTATTATTTGTTTAGTGGCGACGCCGGAGCAGCGGGAATTTGGCCTACGCTGTTTGGTAGTTTAGGAGCATTAGCAACAACTTTTGTTGTTATTCCAATTGTGGCTAGAATGTCTAAGACTATGGGTAAGAAAAGAGCTTTTTTAGTCTCTCAAAGCATATCCATTCTTGGGTACGTTTTATTGTGGTTTTTATTTGTTCCTGGAAAGCCTTACTTATTTATTTTTGCGCTTCCTTTTTTCTCGTTCGGTATAGGAAGTTTATTTATGCTTATGATGTCTATGACAGCAGACGTCATTGATCTTGATGAATTAAATACAGGATTACGTAGAGAAGGTATTTTCGGAGCTATTTACTGGTGGATGGTAAAATTTGGTTTTGCCATTGCGGGATTACTTAGCGGACTTATTTTATCAATGATTGGGTTTGATGCTACAGCTGAATCGCAATCGGAAAATGCCATTGTAGGATTACGATTTTTCTTTTCAGGACTGCCAATTTTAGGAACGTTAATTGCGATTTTAGTAATGCGTAAATATGATTTAACTGAAGAAAAATCTAATGAAATTCGTGAACAGTTAGAATTAAGAAAAAATAAAGTATAACTTATAAACACAATACGATGTCTTTCAAGAAAGAAAACCTAATGTCACTTTCGGGTGGTTTAGAAAATAAAACGACTAAAGGCCTACAAAACACTTTTAATAGAGTTTTTAATACTGGCATGCACGGAATTTGTTTTAGTGCTTATGAAGAGGGACAAAAAACAGGCGACCAATTAACAGAGAAACAGATTAGACGTCGCATGAAAATTATAAAACCCTATACCAAATGGGTTCGTACATTTTCTTGTACCGATGGTAATGAGCTTATTCCAATAATAGCAAAGGAATTTGGTATTAAAACTTTAGTTGGAGCTTGGTTAGGTAATGATGCTGAAATAAATAAAAAGGAAATTGCAGGTCTGTTAAAGCTTGCTAAAGACGGTTATGTGGATATCGCAGCAGTGGGTAACGAAGTCATGTATAGAGGTGATTTACCCGAAGAAGAATTAATAGACTTCATGCAACAAGTAAAACGAGAAATTCCTGAGATTCCAATGGGTTATGTTGATGCCTATTATGAATTTGCCAAACGTCCAAAAATTACTGAAGCCTGCGACGTTATTTTAGCTAATTGTTACCCATATTGGGAAGGCTGTAGTTTAGAATATTCTTTACTTTACATGAAAGATATGTTTAATAGAGCAGTTAAAGCTGGTAACGGTAAAAAGGTAATTATTACCGAAACAGGATGGCCTAGTCAAGGCTTAGGATTGTTAGGGGCCAAACCTTCAAATGAAAATGCCATGAAGTATTTTATTAATACACAAGAATGGTCAGTAGAAGATAATATAGAAATGTTCTATTTCTCATCTTTTGACGAATCTTGGAAAGTTGATACTGAAGGAGATGTTGGTGCATATTGGGGCCTATGGGATAAAGACGAAAAGCCAAAATTTCACGCTAAATCATTATTCTTTAAAGTACGAAATAAAGGTGTAATTGGTTAATTTGTAAAATTTTATATAATGTTTAAAGCCTGCTTTTTAAGTAGGCTTTTTTAGTTTTATATACTTTTTTTATCTTCATTTAGTGTATTATAATTTAAAAAAAGGGAGGTTTTATTTAAAAGTCAAATAAATGACCTTTTTTTAACCACAACATTACCACAACATCTCCTTTTTTACCAAAATTTAAAGCAATTGTAAGAGGTCTTTAAAGCCTTATTTTATTGATGTTTTGCGAAATCAATAAAGTTTTTGTATTTATTTTGAGGATGTATGATTTTTGTAGGGGTTTTTTATTAGACTTCGCAATTGTTTATGGGTAAATTTATATTATCAAAAACTAAATATTAACTAAAACTAAATTATTATGAAAAAAATTACTTTGTTATTTTGCCTATTAACTGTATCATTTGGGTTTTCTCAAGCTTTACATACAGTTGATTTTGAACCAGCAGGAACAGGAAATGATTGGAGTTGGACAATATCTGATGTAGCTCCCTCACTTCAATTAATAGCAAATCCTGTAAGTGGAGGTATAAACACCTCTGCTACAGTTGTAGAGTTTATAGCGTATACAACAGACCAAAACTGGGCCTTGGCCTTTACTAGTGATGATGGACAGTTTGTATTCGATGCTACAAACAGTACGGTTAAAATTATGGTTTATAAACCAACAATTAGTAATGTTGGAATTAAATTTGAAGGACTTAGTTCGCCTATAGAATTAAAGGTTGCTAATACCGTAATTAATCAATGGGAAGAATTAACGTTTGATTTTTCGGCACAAATAGGAAACACATACGATAAACTTGTTATTATTCCTGATTTTGTAGAACCTTATGTAAACGGCAAAGATAGAACTACTGATAACACTCTTTATTTTGATAATATTCAAATGCCTAATGGAGAATTAACAGGGCCACTTCCGGAGCCTTCAACTACCGCTACAGCACCTGGTCATGACGAAGTAAATAATCAAGTTATTTCTATTTTTAGTGACACTTATTCTAATGTAACGGGAACAAATTATGATCCAAGTTGGGGGCAATCAACCGATGCCACTATAGAAATGGTAGCCGGTGAGGAAGTGTTGAAGTATGCTGGTTTAAATTACCAAGGTACAGAATATACCTCTCAAGATGTTTCTGGTCTTGATAAACTCCATGTTGATTATTGGACAGCTAATGGAACAACTCTAGATTTTTATTTAATCAGTGCTGGTAACGAAACAGCTGTATCTTTACCAATTTCAAGTTCAGAAACTTGGTTAAGTATTGATATTGATTTATCTAGTTATACACCTCCTGTTGTGTTGACTGAAGTTGTTCAGTTTAAAGTTGTAGGTAATGGTACGGTTTGGTTAGACAATCTTTATTTCTATAATAGTGTTTCATTAGGGGTTAATGATATTGAAGTATCTGAATTTAGTATATACCCAAACCCAACACAAGATTCTTGGACAGTAACATCTCAAAATCAAAACATAACATCTATTCAAGTGTTTGATGTTTTAGGGAAACAAGTTGTGTCATATTCTCTTAATAATAGTGAAGTAACAATTGATGGTGCTAGTTTAAAGTCTGGGCTATATTTTGCACAAATAAAAACTAGTAATAGTTTAGAAAGCATCAAATTAATTAAGAAATAAAGATTATTAAGCATATTCATTTTTATCAATGGTGCTTTTAATTTAAAAGCACCATTTTTTTTCTAAAAACACTCATTATGAAAATAGGTTACTTACTTATATTTAAGCAGTTTTTATTCATCCTTTTTGGATTTACAATAGCTGTGAATGCTCAGACTACAAACGTAGGCAGTGGCAGTTACACAAATTCGTTTCCTGGAACAGATGAAGCTGGTAGAAATGGGTTTCCACCGGGAACACCTCAAGTTAGTGGTGTTGCGGTAGGTAAGCCAATACCAACAAACGATTGGTGGTCTAAATTATTGAAAGAGAATCATGCAGATAATCTTTTTAATTATCCAATGACCATGAAAACTACAAATCAGGGACTTATTGTTACCTACATACCTTTTGGCGTTATTGGGGACTCTGCTCCTATTGAAATTGGACTTTCTGGTTTAAACACATCAAATACAACGGTTTCAGATTATTCAGATTGGACAGTTACAATGAATTGGAAGGATGCCAGCCACGAGTTAAAAGCAACTTCTGGAATAGGGATGCCTTTTCTTTATTTTGAAAAAGAAAGTGATGATATTTTAGAAATTAAAGTGAATTCAGGAACGGCTACTATATCTTCTGAATTATTAATAATTGAAAATGCTAGTAGCGGTGCGGATTTTGTTTTTTATGCGCCTGTTGGTAGTACATGGAGTAATACAGGTAATATATACACATCTACTTTAAATAGTAAAGATTATTTGTCTATGGTTATGCTACCACAAAACGCATCTAATATTAATATCGTAGCCAACGAATATAAAAAATACGCTTATGTGTTTCCTACCAATACAATGGCAAACTGGTCATACAACCCAAGTAATGGTATTGTCCAAACAAATTTTACGGTTACTACAGAAACAAAAGAGGGTATAGAAACTAATATTTTACAAGGTTTATTGCCACATCAATGGGATAATTTAGCTTCTGGTTCTGCAAGCCCAAATGGTTACAGTTATGATGGAGTTAGAGGAGAAATAAAAACCTTGGATGGGAATACTTTTACCGTTGAAAACACGTATAAAGGAATTCTTCCTACTATGCCTTATTTAGCAAATTATAGTGTAGGTTTTAGTCCTTCGGAATTAGAATCAAAAATTTCTCAAATTGAAAATGACGGTTTAGCTACTTGGACAGATTCATACAATGAAGGTCAAGTTATGAATCGTTTAATTCAAACGGCTAGAATTGCTGACCAAACAGGTAACCTTTCTGCTAGAAATAAAATGATTGCAACCATAAAAGAGCGATTAGAAGATTGGTTAATGTATAAATCTGGAGAAAAGGCTTTTTTGTTTTATTATAATAGTGCATGGACAACAATGTTAGGCTACCCAGCAGGACACGGGCAAGACACCAATATTAACGACCATCATTTTCATTGGGGATATTTTATTCACGCCGCATCTTTTATGGAACAGTTTGAGCCTGGTTGGGCTGCTCAATGGGGCGATATGATTAACTTATTAATACGTGATGCCGCATCTTTTGATAGAAACGATACGCAATTTCCGTTTTTAAGAAATTTTAGCCCATACGGAGGACATTGTTGGGCTAATGGTACAGCTTCTTTCCCGCAAGGAAACGATCAAGAATCAACTTCAGAAAGTATGCAATTTAATTCATCTTTAATTCATTGGGGAACAATTACAGAAAATGACGCTATAAGAGATTTAGGAGTCTATTTGTATACTACCGAACAAACGGCGGTTGAAGAATATTGGTTTGATATGAATGAGCGTAATTTTCAACCTTCACAACAATATGCCTTAGTGTCTAGAGTTTGGGGAAACTCTTATGATAACGGAACCTTTTGGACTTCAGATATTACGGCGTCTTACGGTATAGAGCTTTATCCTATGCATGCGGGTTCTTTGTATCTAGGTCAAAATTTAACTTACGTTCAAAAAATATGGGACGAATTAAAAACAAACACCGGTATTTTAAGTGATAGTGATACTAATCCAAACTTATGGCATGATACCATTTGGAAATATTTATCATTTTTAGATCCTGCAAAAGCTATCGAATTATATGACGCCTACCCAGACCGCAATTTAAAGTTTGGAATATCAGATGTACAAACATACCATTGGCTTCACGCTATGAATGCTTTGGGTAATTTAGAAGCTACAATTACTGCAGATTATCCAATTGCAGCTGTTTTTAATAATGGTGGAGATAAAACGTATGTGGCTCATAACTATTCAGATGGTCCTATAACGGTTACGTTTTCAGATGGTTTTATGCTAGATGTGCCTGCAAACCAAATGACAACTAGTAAGGATGTTAATGTTTCTGGAGTTTTATTAACAGATTTTACTCAGGCTTTTCCTAACGGAAGTATAAATCTTTCTGCTAATACTACAGGAAGTGGTATTACAAAAGTTGAATTTTATGATGGAACAACATTGATAGGTGAAGATATAACGGCGCCTTATGAATTTAAAGCTACAAATTTAACAACGGGTATCCATGGAATGTATGCGAAGGTTTATGTTAGTTCTAGTTTTAATGTTACCAATATTGTAACAGTGCAAGTTGGTGAGCAACTACCCTATTCTGGTACTTCAATTAGTATTCCAGGAGTTATTGAGGCAGGACATTATGATTTTTTTGAAGGTGGTGTTGGGCAGAATATTGCTTATGTTGATACTTCAATAAACAATGAAGGCGATTTTAGAACAGATGAATATGTAGATACTTTTTCTGATGCTTCAGAAGGTGCAACAGTAGGTTATATATCTCCTGGTGAATGGATGGAATATACTATAGATGTTCAAACAGCAGGGGTTTACGATTTAAGTTTAAGATATGCTTCTGGTAACGCTAGTGGCGGCGGACCTTTTTATTTCGAAATAGATGGGAATAAAATAAGTCCAGATATTACAATAACTAACTCTAGTGATTGGAACGCTTGGACCAATAAAGCAGTAAGCAATATTGAATTAAATGAAGGAGAACATGTGTTAAGGTTGGTGGTAACCAATGGAGAATTTAACTTAGGCAAAATGACTTTTACATATAATAGTCCGTTATCCTATAATCCTCCGGTAGCGCATGCAGGTGAGAATGTTTCAGTATTACTACCAACTACAACAGCCAATTTAGACGCTTCTTTAAGTACTGATTCAGATACACCAACTTTAAATTATAATTGGGAGCAAGTTTACGGGCCTTCTACCATTGCTTTTTCTAGTAATACAATCGAATCTCCAAGTATTTCTAATTTAGAAGAAGGTATTTACAAAGTGAAATTAACGGTTTATGATGGCACACATTCATCTACAGATACAGTCTTAGTAATTGTAAATCAAACTGGCAACACAAACCCTACAGTTTCAATTACGGCTCCTGCAAATAGCTCGACATTTAAAGAAGGAGAAGCTATTACTATTACAGCTTCTGCTTCAGATTTAGATGGCACAATTAGTTTAGTTGAGTTTTACGCTGGTGCTATTAAACTTGGAGAAGATGCAACAGAACCTTATAGTTATGTATGGAGTAATGCTAGTGTAGGATCACATCAAATATCAGCTAAAGCTATAGATAATGCTAATGGCGAAAGTACTTCCCAGGTTATTAATATTTCAGTAGATGAAGTTAAGATGTGTACTGAAGCTGGCACAACAGCTATTCAGGGTTCCTTTTCAACGGGTTATAAAAGTACATTTGAAACTATTGGAAGTACGGTTATTGTTACTTTTGAAATGTTAGATACCGATAAGTCATCTGGCAATGCCTATTTATGGCAAGAAACACCATTTGGTGAATCTCAAATGGACTTTGTTTCAACCAATAAATTTACCAAAACGTTAAGCGGATTATCTAATGGAACTACCCTTAGTTATGCATGTAAATTTGAGTTTACAGGAGGGTTGGCTGTTACAGAATACATAAGTTATGTAGTAGGTTCAGATTGTAGTGGAGGCACCGATTCTGAAGCTCCAGTTAATTTTACAGCTACTATTGGAACCATTACGTCAACCTCTATTGAATTGTTGTTGAATGGAACCGATAATTCTGGCACTATTGTTTATAATGCGTCTTATGATACAGGATCTAAAAACACGACAGCAACTTCGGGTGTTGAGGAGGCTTTAACTATTACGGCTTTAAACCCTAATACCTTATATACTTTCAATATTACAGCAACTGATTTAATTGGAAATACGGCTGTAAATAACCCTATAGTGTTACAAGCCACGACTTCGGAAGATAGCAATACAGAATGTTCCGGAGTTACTTCTGACGCTCAACAAGGTACATTTGATATTGGATACAATTATGATTTTTCAACTTCTGGTACTGATGTAACGTTTACTTTTGAATTACTTGATAATAAAGATGGTGTTATTGCCTTTTTATGGAGAGAAACACCTTTTGCTGAAACTCAAATGAGTAACGTATCTGGAAAAATTTTCACACATACTATCACCGGTCAAACACCAGGAGCAACCATTAGCTACGGTTGTAAATTTGCCTTTGCTGGCGGATTATCGGTTACTAAATATTTTTCTTATGTGGTTGGAAATTCTTGTTCTTTAAGTGTTAATGATTTAGGTGTCGTAAATCAACTAAGGGCATATCCAAATCCAACTCTAAATATTTGGAAGATTGTATCTAATCAACAAAATATGTTATCAATAACTGTGTTTAATATTTTAGGAGAACAAGTTTTTACGCTTGCTCCAAGAAATATTGAAGCAGTAATTGATGGTTCACACTTAAATTCAGGATTATATTTTGCTCAAATAAAAACAGAATTTGGTAATAGAATTATAAAACTTATAAAGAACTAGTTTAGTTTGTTTGTATTTGTTTAAAAGGAGTGGAGGTTACAAGCCCCACTCCTTTTTTTCGTTTAAAAATCAAGTAGAGTTCTAAGCTAATTAACCGCAATAGTTTTAAAATATTTCTTTACTTTGTGTAAAAGCTTCTTGTTTTTATGTTCGACGATATTTTAACAGCCATTCCTTTTGGTATAATACTAGCCTTTACCATTGGCCCAGTGTTTTTTGTACTATTAGAAACTAGTGCAACAAAAGGTTTTCGTAGTGCGCTAATATTTGATTTAGGCGTTATTCTTGCCGATATCATTTTCATTGTAATAGCATTTTACAGCACCAATAATCTAAGAGGGAAAATAGGTAACGACCCTAGTTTTTTAATCTTTGGTGGTGTTTTATTAATGGTATATGGTTTTATTTCATTTATAAAAACATCCAAATCATTTCGATCAATTGTTAAGGAATACCATAAAGTTGAAATAAAAAAAGGCTACGGTAAACTATTTATTAAGGGTTTCCTGTTAAACTTTATAAATATTGGTGTGTTGTTAGGCTGGCTTGGGTTTATCGTTTTAGGAGACTCCTTAACAACCTCGGAGCATGGCGATATTATTTTTATTGCTTCTATGTTAGCATCCTATTTTGTTGCAGATTTAGTTAAAATTGTAGTTGCCAAAAAACTTAAGGCAAAATTAACGCCTCGTCTTATTTTTAAAACCAAAAAAATTATTGCTATTGTAATACTTGGGTTTGGAATATTATTATTTGCGCAAGGTCTATTCCCAGAGGCTTATGAGAAAAATAAAGAGAAGTTAGAACAGATTAGCCCAATTAACAATAATTAATGTTTTACGAGATTTTTTAAACTGAAGCCCTCCTTTTTATTATTTAGAAGAATGTATTCAATGTTACCTCGTTTCATTTGAATTATTGATATAAAACATATCTTGGAGGTACAAGTCCGTTTAATCTCATATAAACAAGCATTTGTCCTCTGTGATGTGTTATATGATCGGCTAGCAATAGTAGAATTTGTCTTTTCGATCTATTTAAACCAAAATAATCTAACTCAGCATCTAATTGATTGGTGTCAAATGCTTTAATTAAGTTTATGGCTTCGTTAAAAGCATTGTTAACAGTAGCGATCATTTCTAGTTTAGATTTCTTGGCAACCTTAAAAAGGGTATCCGTTTTCCATTCTCTAGATTCTCGCCCTCCCAATAATGATTGACTATGCCAATCTATAGCATACCCAATATGCAAGAAGTTTTCAGCAAATGTCATAGATTCTGCTGTAGCTCTAAAAGTATAGTGTTCTTGGGGCATTGTTTCTGCAACTTGCATTAAATACTTCTGCGAATTTTCTAAACGTTCTAAATAATCTTTTATAAACTTATCTTTTTGTGCAAATAGAGAGGAAGTAAATGAGGTAATAAGTATAAAACCTGTTAGTATAAGTAGATTTTTCATGATGTTGAAATTTTAATTTATTAGCGATACTTTCTATGTATTATACATAAAATACAAGAATAAACTACCTTTTCAATAATTATATTTTTCTAGACAGTCATTGAATTAGAAAATAAAAGGTATTGTTTATAACACGAATTTAGTTGATTTTTTTTTCAATTAAACAAGGCATAAAAAAAAACCTCCAAGTAAAACTTAAAGGTTCTTGAGGCGTCGAGCGGATTCGAACCGCTGTACAAGGTTTTGCAGACCTCTGCCTAGCCACTCGGCCACGACGCCATTATATTTAAAATTTTTAGAAACATTTTTACTGCTTTGATTAAAGTAGTGTTTAACATTTCTGCAAAAATCTGATGCAAAAGTAAAAAAAAAAGTGAGTTTACAATAGTTAAAATGATATTTAACGTTTTTCTGACATTTTTATCGTCACTTTTGCTACATCTCCGCCAATAGGAGGGTTTAGTTTACTTACCCAAACAGTCGCTTTTTTAACAAGGCTATCTTCACTAAAGATACGATTTAATATTCGTTTAGCAACGGTTTCTAGAAGTTGAGACGGAATATCCATTTCTTCTTTAATAACGCGGTTTAAAAAAACATAGTCAACAGTATCACTAAGTTTGTCGGTTTTTGCAGATTCTTGTAAATTTGCTTTCACCTCCAAATCAACACGATAATCACTACCAATTTTGGTTTCTTCTTTTAAACAACCATGGTGGGCAAATACCCGAATATTTTCAACTTTTATAATTCCCATTGTCACACAATTTAAGTCGGCAAAATTACCTAATTTTGTACAATATTTTTGTTTAATGGGTTTGTTTTTATTAAGCTATACCTAAAGCGTAACATATTTTATGTCTGAAGAAAGAAAATCACTCAATTTTATTGAGCAAATTATAGAAGAAGATTTAGCCAACGGAATGCCTAAAAACAGTCTTCGTTTTCGTTTTCCGCCAGAGCCAAATGGGTATTTACATATTGGGCACACTAAAGCTATAGGTATTAGTTTTGGTTTGGGTGAGTACTATAACGCTCCGGTAAACCTTCGTTTTGACGATACTAATCCGGCTAAAGAAGAGCAGGAATATGTAGATGCTATAAAAGAAGATGTAGCTTGGTTAGGCTATAAGTGGGATAAGGAATTGTTTTCTTCCGATTATTTTCAACAATTATACGATTGGGCGGTTTATTTAATAAAAGAAGGTAAAGCCTATGTCGATTCGCAATCTAGCGAAGCTATGGCAGAACAAAAGGGTACGCCAACACAACCAGGTGTTGATGGTCCTTATAGAAATAGAACTGTTGCAGAAAATTTAGATTTGTTTGAACGTATGAGAGCTGGAGAATTTAATGAAGGCGAACATATTTTACGGGCAAAAATAGACATGCAACATGTTAATATGTTAATGCGCGATCCTATTATGTATCGTGTTTTAAAGAAACATCATCACAGAACGGCCAACGATTGGTGTATTTACCCAATGTACGATTGGACTCATGGAGAAAGTGATTATTTAGAGCAAATATCGCATTCGCTTTGTTCTTTAGAATTTAAGCCTCACAGAGAGCTTTACGATTGGTTTTTGGACCAAGTTGTCGAGGAAGATAAATTAAGGCCTAAACAACGCGAATTTGCCCGTTTAAATCTAAGTTATACCATAATGAGTAAACGTAAGTTGCTTAAATTGGTTGAAGATGGTGTTGTAAATGGTTGGGACGATCCTAGAATGCCAACTATTTCTGGTTTACGTCGTAGAGGTTACACACCAAATGCTATTAGAAAATTTGTGGAAACCGTTGGTGTTGCTAAACGCGAAAATATTATTGACGTGTCGCTTTTAGAGTTTTGTATTCGCGAAGATTTAAACAAAACGGCGCCGCGTGTTATGGCTGTTTTAAATCCTGTAAAATTGGTAATTACCAATTATCCTGAGGATAAAGTGGAGTGGTTTGATGCAGAAAATAATCAAGAAGATGAAAGTGCTGGCTTTAGAAAAGTACCGTTTTCTCGCGAGTTATATATTGAAAAAGAAGATTTTAAAGAAGAAGCCGGAAACAAATTTTTTAGATTAAAATTAGGAGGCGAAGTACGACTTAAAAACGCTTATATTATTAAGGCTGAAAGTGTTGTAAAAGATGCTAGTGGCGAGGTTACAGAGATACATTGTACCTATTCTGAAGATACCGAACGCAAAATAAAAGGCACATTACATTGGGTGTCTATAGCTCATGCTGTAAAAGCTGAGGTTAGAGAATATGACAGATTGTTTAGCGACGAGGCTCCAGATAGTCATGCCGACAAAGATTTTATGGATTTTATAAATCCTAATTCGTTAAAAATTATAGAAGCTTTTGTGGAACCCAGTTTAACAGAAGCTAAAGTAGGAGACAGGTTTCAGTTTCAACGTTTAGGATATTTTAATGTAGATGATGATTCAACTCCAGAACATTTAGTATTTAATAAAACAGTTGGTTTGCGCGATACTTGGGCTAAGGTTAAGCCTAAACAAAACACGAATCAAAATCAGCAAAAACAAACACAACAAAATAACAGATCAGCTATCGAGCAAATAAAATCTTATGGTAAAAAGTATGATAGATTACCAGAAGATAAACAGGCTAAAGCTAAAGCTGAAATTCAAGAATTAGCTAAAAAAGTGAGTTATGACGAGCTTGAACCATTGTTTAATACTTCTGTTAAAAAATCTGGAACACGTATAATAACCATGATTGCTTTAGGGGTTTTATTAGCAAACGGTTTAGATAAGAATGATGCTATAAATTCATTTATTGCTAAAGCTTTAGATGATAAGAATGCTTTGTTGGTTGAAGAAGCTAAGGCTATTTCTTAATAATAGTTAATTGGTTACACTATTTATTTTTTTGTACATTTAACTACTAACCAAACTTTTTTATTATGGATTTTTTAAATTTTCCTGCAATACTTGTTGCAGCAGTTTCAGCATTATTTGTTGGCTTTATTTGGTATAACCCAAAAGTATTTGGAAACGCATGGATGCAAGCGGCAGGTTTAACCGAAGACCAATTAAAAGGAGCTAATATGGCTAAGATCTTTATTCTAGCCTTTATTTTTGCCTTTTTATTAGCTATGACCATGATGCAAATGAGTATTCATCAAACTGGTGCTTTAAGCTTAATAGGTGGCGACGCTAGTAAAGCATTACCATCGTATGCCGCGTTTATGGCCGATTACGGCGATGCTTTTAGAACCTATAAACACGGGGCTTTACATGGTGTATTGGCAGGAGTTTTTGTGGCTTTACCTATAATTGGCACCAATGCATTATTTGAACGTAAAAGCGCTAAATACATTTTTATAAATAGTGGCTATTGGATTGTAACTTTAGGTGTAATGGGAGCTATTGTTTGCGGATGGAAATAATATTAATGTAATTTTTTAATACTTGTAAAGACTGAGGTAATTAACTTCGGTCTTTTTTAATTTTAGTTTGATATACCATAAAATATATAATCATGTTGATACTCTTCCCAAAGCTTGGGATGCGCTTGCTATTCCCGATATTTTTTTAAAAACAGATTTTTTAAAAGGCCTTGAAACCTCTATACCATCTAATATTACAGGATATTACGCTGGCATTTTTAAACATGATGAATTAGTGGGTATAGCTATTGTACAACGTGTGGAAATGTATGCCGATGATATTTTTAGAAAAAGCAGTTCAAACAAAATAAAAGAAATTGGTAAGCAATTGGTTTCTAAAATTGTAAAAGGAAATGCCTTAGTTGTTGGAAACCTTTTACACACGGGGCAACATGGTATTTATTTTAATCCGCTTAAAATTTCGCAAAGTGAATTTTTAACGGAATTAGAACAGGTTTTAGACGATTTAACGCTTGAAATTAAGACTAAATTCAATAAAAAAATAAGAATTATTGTTTTTAAAGATTATTTCGAGAATGATAAAATTCATGAAACCACTCACTTTTTTAAATCTAATAATTTATACAAAGTACAGGTACAACCAAACATGGTTTTTAAAAGTGAAACGTGGAAAACGACTAATGAATATATTTCTGCTTTTAATAAAAAATATAGAAGGCGTTTTAATACAGCTAGAAAAAAGGGAATTGACTTAGATTATAGAGAACTTGATAGTGATTATTTAAACACGAATTCTAAAGCTATATTTAGTTTATATGAAACGGTGTCGGATAATGCGGGCGTTAATTCGTTTAAGCTTCATGAAAATCATTTTTATCAATTAAAAGTACACCTGAAGGACCATTTTAAAGTTTTTGGGGTTTTCTTAAATGAAGAGTTAGTTGGTTTTTATTCGCTTATTCTTAACGATACTGTATTAGAAACCTATTTTTTAGGTTATAATAAAACGCTTCAGCGGACGTATCAAATGTATTTAAATATGCTGTTTAATATGGCTTTTTTCGGAATAGAAAAGCATTTTAAGAGTATTGTATATGCAAGGACAGCTATGGAAATTAAAAGTTCTATTGGTGCAAAACCACACAACATGCATATCTACTTAAATCACACCAATAGCTTTATAGCAAACACGGTTTTAAAATGTATTGTAAAGTATATGAATCCTATTCAAACATGGGAGGAAAGACACCCGTTTAAATAATTTAATACTTCCTTAAGAGAATAATTGTTTTCTTTTTATTATATTTTCGTAAGAAAAATATAACACTTATGAAAACTGAAAACACAAATATTCTTAGCGAAATATCAACACTTACTAGAGTTATTGAAGAGCAATATCCTGAGCTTCAAAAATATTTAGATGAAGGAAGAAGTACCTTGCCACAAGGCAATGTGGAAGCCTCGATTGATAATAAATCTTTAGAAAATTATAGAGATACTTTAAAAGAATTAATACAGAATTACGATAAAAATAAACACTAAATTAAAATATGGGTTCAGTTGAAATACTTAATTTTCAACTGAACCCTATTTTATAAACTTATTCTTTTTTCTTTAATTTAGATTGTTTCATAGCCTCACCAATTTGGTTACTTGCTGTAAAGCTAGCTACCATATCGTTTAGCATTTGACTACCTGCTTGAGGTGAATTAGGCAATAATATTAAGTTACTATTAGTTTCACTTCCAATAGCTTGTAATGTATCGTAATGTTGCGTTACTACTATAAGTGCAGAAGCTTCTTGACTATTAATACCAACCCGGTTTAAAACATCTACAGATTCTTCTAAACCACGAGCAATTTCACGACGTTGGTCTGCAATACCTTGTCCTTGTAAACGCTTACTTTCTGCTTCAGCTTTTGCTTTTTCAACAATTAAAATACGTTGTGCATCACCTTCGTATTGTGCCGCAGTTTTTTCTCTATCGGCAGCGTTAATTCTGTTCATAGCTTCTTTTACTTGAGCATCAGGATCAATATCGGTTACTAGTGTTTTTATAATATCAAAACCATAATCAGACATGGCGTCATTCAGTTCTGCTTTTACAGCTAAAGCGATATCGTCTTTTTTAACAAAAACATCATCTAACTTCATTTTTGGAACTTCGGCACGCACCACATCAAATACATAGCTTGTAATTTGATCGTGTGGGTAATCTAATTTGTAAAATGCATCGTATACTTTTTCGCTTATTACTTTGTACTGTACAGATACTTTTATACGAACAAAAACATCATCTAAAGTTTTGGTTTCTATAATAACATCTAATTGCTGAATTTTTAAACTTAATCGACCAGAAATTTTATCAATTAAAGGAATTTTAAGGTGTAATCCAGATTGGCGAATACTATGAAACTTACCAAAGCGTTCTACAATAGCCGCAGTTTGTTGTTTAACAACGAAAAAGGAGGAGATTAAAATGAATAATCCAATAACTACAAATGGGATAAATACGAAGCTCATAATGTTTTTATTAAAATGGTTAAAAAATAAGAATTACTAAATTAAGTTATATTTGTTCACTTAACCCTAAAATAGCATGAAAAAAATACAACTTTACCTATTAGTAGCATTATCTATATGTTTTGTTACAAAAAGTTTTTCTCAAAAAGGAAGTTATGATATTGTAAATGGTATTGGAATTTTTGGGGGAGTTACCAAAGTGAACTTTAATACAGATAATTTTACAACTAAAGAAGGCGATGGTTTTATAGGTGGTTTAAGTGCCACGGTTGATATTCCGGTTAAGTGGTATAACATGAGTTACGGTTTGCATTTTTCGGAAAGCACCATTAGTATTATGGGTAGACCAACGGCTTCTAGCACCACGAATGAATTTATAGACTATAAACTTTTCGCTGCACAATTAGCATTAATGATGCATGTAAAATTAGCGGGAAGTTATGTAACCCTTGATGTCGGGCCAATGTTACAATACAATAGCCGATTAGAATTTGAAGACAAAGCTCAAGAAGGCTATTTTATTAATAATTATGATAATTTATTAGCCGAAGATATTAGTAACATTTCGCAATTTAATTTGAATGGCGCAGTAGGTGTTACCGCAGGTTTTAAGTTTGTGAAGCTAAGAGCGCATTATATCTATGGTGCGACTAATATTTTAAAAAAGCTTGAAGGTGAAAATCTAGACACCACAGGTGGCGATTCTCGTTTTAAAGGGAATATGTCTATGTTGGTGTTTGGGGCTATGATTTCGTTTTAGGCCTATTCTTTAAATCCTAAATATTCATATAATTCGATGAAAAATCATGAAAAAAAATATAGTATTACATCTGTTCTTTTTATTTTTCATTGAAACTGTTCTTAGTCAAACGACTAACAATGGCGAGGTATATATAAGTCCAAATACCGATGTAAGCTTTGTAGATGATTTCAATAATACAATTACTGGTGAGTTTTGGAATAATGGTATTGTTTATTCTTATGGAAACTGGAATAATAACGGAATAGTTGATTTTTCGATATTTAATTTAGATTATGGTTTAATAGGTTTTGTTGGAACTGAGGCTCAAATTATTTCTGGAGATAATTTTAATTATTTTTATGACACCTTGTTTGATAATGCATTAGGGTTTAGTTTACTAAGTAATATTAGTATTTCGAACGTCTCTGATTTTGTATTTGGCATTGTAGATAATAAATTATCAAAAGGATTGTTTCTTTTTGAGCCAAACGCATATCAGGTTGGTGTAAGTAATGATAGTCATGTAAACGGTCAAGTTATAAAAATAGGAGATAATTCGTTTGATTACCCTATTGGCAATGGTAACTACTATAGAAGTGCCAGTGTTTCTGCCCCTTCATTAAGTGATGATGCTTTTACGGGAGAATATTTTTTTGAAGATACAAATATTAAATACCCTGTTAATAGTTTAGGTGCGAACTTGACTCTTGTGAATAATGCCGAACATTGGGTTATTGAGCAGCCTACTGGTGATAGTCAGGTTTTTTTAACGCTGTCATGGAGTAACGAAACCACGTCACATGAAATTTTAAAAGAGCCTTTAGAATCTATTCATATTGCTCGTTGGGATGATACAATGCAATTATGGGTTGATCAAGGTGGTGTTCAAGACATAAGTAACCAATCCGTAAGTGCTTTAGTGGAAAATTATGGTGTGTTTACTTTAGCGACTGTGAAACAGAATGCAGAAATCTTATTTCCTTTATTTTTTACTCCAAATAATGATGGATACCATGATACTTGGAATGTTAACCAATCTGAAAATACAGAAATCATTTCTATTCATATTTTTGATAGATATGGAAAGCTTTTAAAACAAATAGGACTAACCGGAAGTGGTTGGGATGGTACTTATAATGGAAAACTATTATCTAGTTCAGATTACTGGTTTATTGCTATTTATAAAGATTTAAAAGAGAGCACCATAAAACAGTTTAGATCTCATTTTTCTCTTAAATTTTAAAACTAGTTTTTGGTTGCTAAACGTCCCCTCTTTTAATATTGAAATACAGTAACTCTAAAAACTGCGCGAGGAGGGTTTGTCCTAGAGAACGGAGAAGCATTTATTCTAACACTTACTTCGTCTGGGGCGCTTACCCAGGCTGAATACATGGTGTAATTTCCCATAACGGCTCTAGGAAGGCCAAGGCAAACTACATCACCTACTTTAGCCCCATCTACAGCTATTGTTAAATCGAACTGATTAGTATTAGAATCAAATCGATCAGGGAAATCCAACAAGGCAGTTGCACTCAATGATCGTTTTATTGCTGTCCCGCCATCGCCAATAATTATATCACCTTTAACTTCAAGTGTGGCATTAGGTGTATCTGTGCCAATGCCCACATTTCCTAAAGTATAAATATCTTCTACATTATCTGTAGCAGGTCCATTATCATCTACTCCGTTCCAAGGCTCAACTGTTAAGCCTGTCGATGCTGAAATGGTAGTATTACGTCCTGCGGCGTCTGTAAACGTATAAGAACCGTCTCCATTATTAGTTAATGACCCAGAAGTTAAAGTCGTTTGCGTATTATCTTCAGATGTGTAAGTAAAGGTTCCATCTTTATTGTCAACCAATGTGGTAGTGGTCTCTGTTGCGGCACCAAAAGTAACTGATGTCCCAAAATCATCAGTAATAGTATATGTTCCATCAGTATTATCTACAACAGATGTTAACTTTGCATCAAAGGAAGTTGTTGTATTTGCCGCATTTGTGTAAGTAAACGTCCCATCATTATTATCTGTTAAATTTCCATCAGCATTAAATGTGGTTTGCGTGTTATCTTCAGATGTATAAGTAAATGTTCCATCATTATTGTCAATTAAAGTAGTTGTTGTTTCCGTTGTGCTATTAATAGTAATAGTAACTCCAAAATCATCAGTAATAGTATAAGTTCCATCTGTATTGTCCTCAACAGAAGTTAACTTAGCGTCAAATGTAGTTACTGTATTTGCAGCGTTTGTATAAGTAAATGTACCATTGTTATTATCAATTAAATTTCCATTTGCATTAAAGGTGGTTTGGGTATTATTTTCAGAAGTATAGGTAAATGTACCGTCAGTATTATCAATTAAAGTAGTGACTGCTTCTAATGAATCATCAGAAGTAATTAGTTTTAACCATTTTGAACCATTCCAATAGTGATAGCCTTCTATTAAATCACCAGAAGGAGTTGTATTATATACTAACAAGCTTAAAGGGTTGTCTAACAAGTTAGCGCTAATTGTGGCGGTATCAGTAGAATGTTGAAGCTTAACTCTAGGTATAAGGATTCCTTTGTCGCTTGAAACAACATCCAATTGCGCAGATTCATCAGGAAATGTTGTACCAACTCCCATCTGCGAGTAGCTAATTAAGGTCATTAATAAAGCTAATAAAATTGAACTATGTTTTTTCATATGCATTTTATAATGAATTTTTCAAATATATATAATTCTATTTCAATGACATTTACTGGTATTCAAACAAAAAGGTGCACAAATATTAGAACATTTTTTTAATATTTTAAAGACTTTACAACGTTCTCAATACGCTTAACAGTCTCCGCTTTTCCAATCATAAAAATAATATCAAACACATCGGGGCCTTGTAAGGCACCAACAAGAGCTAAACGTAAAGGCATCATAACTTTTCCGAAACCAATTTCGTTAGTTGTTATCCAGCCTTTTATTTCTGTAGTAAGCGTTTCTACAGTAAAATCGGTATTAGCGTTTAAAATGGCTATTAGCTGGTTCATTATATCGTCTGTACCTTCTTTTAAAGCTTTTTTAGAGGCTTTTTCATCGTACGTTGTTGGAGCAACAAAAAAGAAATGACTCAAATCCCAAAAATCTGAAATAAAGGTTGCGCGCTCTTTTATTAAAGCGACTACCATTTCAATGTAATTAATGTCGGTTTCGGCCAATTCAGAGTTATAATTTTTAAAAGCTTCAGCTAATTCATAATTATTCTGCTCCTGCATATAATGGTGGTTAAACCATTTTATTTTATCCGGATCGAAACGTGCACCAGACTTGTTTACTTTTTTCAAATCGAAGGCAGCAACCAATTCTTTTAGAGTAAAAATTTCTTGTTCTGTTCCAGGATTCCATCCTAAGAAAGCAAGGAAATTTACCATAGCGTCGGCAAAATAACCATCTTCTTTATAGCCTCTAGAAATATCGTTTGTTTTAGGGTCTGTCCATTGTAATGGAAACACAGGGAAACCTAATTTGTCGCCATCACGCTTGCTTAATTTTCCTTTTCCTGTAGGTTTTAAAATAAGCGGTAAATGGGCAAATTCTGGCGCGTTCCAACCAAAAGCTTTGTATAGTTGAAAATGTAGTGCCAAACTTGGTAACCATTCTTCACCACGAATAACATGCGAGATTTCCATTAAATGGTCGTCCACAATATTCGCTAAATGGTAAGTTGGCATACCATCACTTTTAAACAATACTTTATCATCTAGAATATTGGTGTCAATTTTAATATCGCCACGAATAATATCTGTTAAATGTAAGATTTCATCTTGCGGACTTTTAAAACGAATAACGTAGTCTTCACCAGCTTCTAATTTAGCTTTTACTTCTTCCGCGCTAAGCGATAAAGAATTGCTTAATTTTAGCCTGTTATGCCAATTGTAAATAAAGGTTTTTCCCTTAGCTTCATGGTCTTTTCTATGCGCATCTAGTGCTTCGGTAGTATCAAAAGCATAATATGCATTTCCTGAATCTATTAACTCTTCAGCGTAAGCTTTATAAAGTGGCTTACGCTCGCTTTGTCGGTATGGACCAAATTTTTCGTTGGTTCCTGGACCTTCATCAAAAGGCATTCCACACCAATTTAAGGCGTCAATAATGTATTGTTCTGCGCCTTCAACATATCTGTTTTGGTCGGTATCCTCAATTCTTAAAATAAAGGTTCCGTTATGTTTTTTGGCAAATAAATAATTGAATAATGCGGTACGAACTCCGCCTATATGTAATGGTCCTGTTGGGCTAGGTGCAAAACGCACACGAACGTTTTTGGTCATGTTTTGTAAATTTGTGGCAAAGATATGTATTAAGAAAGAAGACAGAAGCCCGAACACATAAGTTTTTTGTTTTTTTACCCAGAACCCCTTTATTAACACATAATTATAAATGCCGTAAAAAATAAAATTGTAGTTTAGTAAGTTGAAATACAATAATTGACAATGTTTTACCCCAAACCATGAGTAATTTTAATACCATACAAAATAAGCTAGAAGCCTTTATTAAGCGCTATTATATTAATGAATTGCTTAAAGGTGTCATTCTATTTTTTGCAATAGGTTTACTTTATTTTTTGTTTACGCTATTTCTTGAACATGTGTTATGGTTAAGTACTACGGCAAGAACATTTTTATTTTGGTTAATTATAGCCGTGGAATTTGGCTTACTTGTTAAGTTTATATTTATTCCGTTGGCAAAATTATTTAAATTGCAAAAGGGAATAGATTACCATGCGGCTTCCAAAATTATTGGTACACATTTTCCGGAGGTAAATGATAAATTATTAAATGTGCTACAACTTAATGGGGCCGATTCCAAATCGGAATTATTATTAGCAAGCATCGAGCAAAAAGCTTCCGAACTTAAACCAGTACCTTTTAAATTAGCCGTTAATTTTAAAAAGAATTTAGGGTATTTAAAATATGCTGCTATTCCGGTGGTTATTTTATTGCTCACTTTTTTTACAGGAAATTTTGATTGGTTTAGCGATAGTTATAATCGTGTGGTACATTACAAAACAGCTTACGAACAACCTGCGCCTTTTCAATTTTTTGTAGTTAATGAAAATTTACAGGCTATTGAAAATACCGATTTTAAATTACTAGTTAAAACTGTTGGCGATGTTACTCCAGAAAATGCTCAAATTAGTTACAACAATGAAACTTATTTTTTACAGCAAAAAGCTATTGGAGAATTCGAGTATGTGTTTACTCAGCCAAAGGAAACGATTACATTTCAATTAATGGCTAACGATGTTACCTCTAAGCTATATACCATGGATGTGGTTGAAACACCATCGCTTTTAAGTTTTAAAATGGTTTTGGATTATCCGAGTTATACCAAAAAGCAAGATGAGGTTTTAAAAAGCACGGGTAATGCTTTGGTTCCTGAAGGCACGCAAATAAAATGGCAGCTACAAACAAAATCTACCGATAACGTACAGTTGTTTGCCAAAGATACTACACAGTTTGTTTCAATATCTAAAGGGGTTTTTGAGGCTTCTAAGCGTTTATATTCTAATTTTGACTATACACTGAGCACTAGCAATAAAGACTTGCAGAATTACGAGAATTTAGCGTTTAATATTGATGTTGTTAAAGATGAATATCCAGAAATAGATATTAAGGTTGAAAAAGATAGTTTGGATTTGCAATCGTTGTATTTCTATGGGCAAATTAGTGACGATTATGGCTTTAGTAAATTGCAATTGGTTTATTACCCTGTAGAGAATGAAGCTAATAAACAAATGGAGACAATTCCTGTGTCTAGTTCAAATATTTCCGATTTTATTAGTGCATTCCCTAATAATTTGGAGATTTCTGAAGGTATAGTTTACGAATTATACTTTCAAGTCTTTGATAATGATAGGGTTAATAAATTTAAAAGCGTTAAAAGTAGTGTGTTTTCGTACCGTAAGCGTACCGAAGCTGAGGAAGCCGATAAGAATTTAAAGGAGCAAGGTGAAACTATTAAGGATTTAAATAAGTCCTTAACTAAGTTTGATGAACAAGAGAAAAAACTCGAAGAGTTAACCAATACCCAAAAAGAAAAATCTGAGTTAAATTTTAATGATAAAAAGAAATTAGAAAACTTTTTTAAGCGTCAGAAAGAGCAAGATCAAATGATGCAAAATTTTAACAAGAAGTTAAAAGATAATTTAGAGGAGTTTCAAAAAGATGAGCAAAAGGAAGATCAATTTAAAGAGGATTTAAAAGAACGCTTAAAGGAAAATGAAGAGAAGCTTAAGCAAGATGAAAAGTTACTTGATGAAATTGAAGAGCTTCACGAAAAAATTAACAATGAAGATTTAATTAAAAAGCTCGATGAGCTCGCAAAACAGAATAAAAATAAAAAGCGAAGTTTAGAGCAACTGTTAGAATTAACTAAACGTTTTTATGTTGAGAAGAAGTTAGAAAAACTTAATGACGATTTATTAAAGTTAGCAGAGGAGCAGGAGCAATTGTCTGAAAAAGCTGAAGAGGAAAATACTAAGGAAAAGCAAGACGAGTTAAATAAAAAGTTTGAGGATTATAAAAAAGAACTGGAAGATTTAGAAAAAGAATCTAAAGACTTGAAGAAGCCAATAGAGATTTCTAGAGATAAATTGGATGAACAAGAAGTTGAAGACGAACAACAAAAAGCTTCGGATGCTTTAGAGGAAAAAGAAGCTGATAAAAAAGAATCGGAACAAAAGAATAAAGACGGTTCAGAAGAAAAGAATGAGCCTTCAGAAAAGAAAGATTCAAATGCAGAAAAAGCTAAAAAAAGCCAGAAAAAGGCGGCTCAAAAAATGAAGCAAATGAGCCAGCAAATGCAAAGTGCCATGCAAGGTGGTAGTGACGATCAAATGCAGGAGGATGCCGAAATGCTTCGTCAGATTCTAGACAACTTAGTATTGTTCTCTTTCGATCAGGAAGCTGTTATGGATCAATTTAAAAGCATCGAATCTAACAATAACAAGTTTGCGTCTTATTTAAAAAAGCAGCAAAATTTAAGAGAACATTTTGAACATGTGGATGATAGTTTGTTTGCGTTATCGCTCCGTCAGCCAAAACTATCTGAGGAAGTAAATAAAGAAATTACTGAAGTGTATTATAACATTGATAAGGCTCTGGCATTATTGGCGGAAAACCAATTATATCAGGGCGTGTCTAATCAGCAATTTGTGGTTACGGCTGCTAATAATTTGGCAAATTTTTTAAGCGATGTTTTGGATAATATGGAGGAAAGCATGAGCATGTCTGCTGGAAAAGGAGGACAAGGTGATATGCAATTACCGGATATTATTATGAGTCAGGAAGAGCTTAATAAGATGATGGAAGAAGGAATGAAGAAAGGCGAAAAAGGTTCTCCAAAGGAAGGAGATGGTAAAAAGGATGGCGAAGGAGAAAAAAAGGGCGAAAAAGAAGGTGATAAAGAGGGCGACAAAAGTAAGGAAGGCGATAAGGGAAAAGAAGGCAAGGGTAAAGGTAAAGACAAGGGTGAAGACGGTGAACAAAATGGTGGTGATGGCGAAGGCAATGGCGAGGATGAAAATGGACTTCTTTTTGAAATTTACCAAAAGCAACAACAATTAAGACAGGCGTTGCAGGAGCGATTGGCTAAGGAAGGTAAAAGCGGAAACGGAGATGCTCTAGTTAGAAAAATGGAGGATATAGAATTGGAATTATTAAACAAGGGTTTTACGCAGCAAACACTTCAAAAAATGATGGCTTTAAAACATCAATTATTGAAGTTAGAAAAAGCAACCTTTCAACAAGGTGAGGATAATAAGCGGGAATCGGAAACTAATAAAAATAATTTCGATAACAATTCTAACAATCAAATCCCTACAGCAAAACAATATTTTCAAACAACCGAAATATTAAACCGACAAGCTTTACCTTTGCAGCAAGTTTACAAAAAGAAGGTTCAAGAATATTTCAAAAAAGAAAATGATTAATTTTAATTACGAAACGGATTTTAAATTAGAATCTGAAGCACCAATTTCTAATTGGATTATAGATACTATTTCAGCTGAAGAATATAAATTGGAGGAAATAAATTATGTGTTTTGTGACGATGAATATTTGCATAAATTAAATGTAGAATTTCTTAATCATGATACCTTAACGGATATTATTAGTTTTGATTATTCAGTCGGAAAAATTATACAAGGAGATATCTTTATTTCTGTAGAACGTGTTGCAGATAATGCTAAGGATTTTGGAGTTTCTTTCAACGATGAATTAATGAGAGTTATTATTCATGGTGTGCTTCACTATTGTAGTTATAAAGACAAAACGGAAGCAGAGGCCAAGGTTATGCGGGAGAAGGAGAATCTGTATCTAGAGCGATTATCTGCTAAATAAATAATTCAGAGTATATTTGCAAACTTAATTTATAGATGTGTTCCACGTGGAACATGTTTGTTTTAATGATTATATAAAAGAGGAATCATGTTTAACGAAGTTTACGATGTTATAGTTGTTGGAGCAGGACATGCAGGAAGTGAAGCTGCTGCGTCTGCAGCTAATATGGGTAGTAAAACGCTGCTTATTACAATGAACTTACAAAACATTGCGCAGATGTCTTGCAACCCCGCTATGGGCGGAATTGCCAAAGGGCAAATTGTAAGAGAGATTGATGCGCTTGGTGGTTATAGCGGAATTGTATCAGACACATCTGCTATACAATTTAAAATGCTTAACAAGTCTAAGGGTCCTGCAATGTGGAGTCCAAGGGTTCAAAGTGATAGAATGCGTTTTGCTGAAGACTGGAGAATGCTTCTTGAGGGAACTCCTAATCTTGATTTTTATCAGGATATGGTATCTGGTTTGTTAGTAGAAAATCATAAAGTTGTTGGCGTAAAAACATCTTTAGGAATTACTATAAAAGCAAAGTCTGTAGTCTTAACTAACGGTACATTTTTAAATGGCTTAATTCATATAGGCGATAAAAATTTTGGTGGAGGTAGAGCAGGTGAAAGGGCAGCTACAGGAATTACAGAACAACTAGTTCAGTTAGGTTTTGAATCTGGTAGAATGAAAACAGGAACACCGCCGCGAGTGGATGGTAGAAGTTTAGATTATTCTAAAATGGCAGAGCAACCCGGTGATGCTAACCCTGAGAAATTCTCGTATTTAGATATTACAAAGCCATTAGAAAAACAACGTTCTTGTTATATGACTTATACAAGTCTTGAGGTGCATGATTTGCTTCGTGAGGGCTTCGATAGATCGCCAATGTTCAATGGAAGAATTAAAAGTTTAGGGCCGCGTTATTGTCCGTCTATTGAGGATAAGATTAATCGATTTGCAGATAAGGATAGTCATCAGTTATTCATCGAACCCGAAGGTTGGAATACCTGCGAGGTTTATGTAAATGGCTTCTCTACATCCTTACCGGAAGATGTTCAATTTAAAGCATTACGTTCTGTTGTTGGTTTTGAAAACGTGAAGTTTTTTAGACCTGGCTATGCTATTGAATACGATTATTTTCCACCTACACAATTGAAGCATACTTTAGAAACTAAGTTGGTTGAAGGTTTGTATTTTGCTGGTCAAATTAATGGTACAACAGGATATGAAGAAGCGGCTTCTCAAGGGTTAATGGCTGGAATAAATGCAGCTTTAAAAGTTCAAGAAAAAGACTCTTTTACTCTTAAAAGGGACGAGGCTTATATAGGTGTTTTGGTAGACGATTTAATTACAAAAGGTACAGAAGAGCCTTATCGTATGTTTACATCAAGAGCGGAATACAGAACGCTGTTAAGACAAGATAATGCAGATATTCGATTAACGCCAAAAGGTTTTGAATTGGGATTAGCTTCGGAGAAACGTCTAAAACGTATGGAGGAGAAACACGATGCTGCCGAAAAATTTGTCAGCTTTTTTGAAAATCAAAGTGTCAAGCCTGAAGTTATAAATCCTATTTTAGAATCGAAAAATTCTGCTGTGGTTAAACAATCTGGAAAGCTTTTTAAAGTGTTCGCTAGGCCTAATATTGAAATGGAAGACATTAGAAAAGTAGATGCTGTTGAGGTTTATATTCAAGAAAATAATTTGGATAGGGAAGTGATAGAGCAGGCCGAAATTCAAGTTAAATATGCAGGGTATATTGCTAAAGAAAAAAACAACGCAGACAAATTAACGAGGCTAGAGTATGTAAAAATACCTGAGAATTTTGATTACTCGCAAATTAAATCTATGAGTTTTGAGGCGCGAGAGAAGCTTAAAAAAATTCAGCCAGCAACGGTATCGCAGGCATCAAGAATTAGCGGGGTTTCTCCTAACGATATTTCCGTTTTGTTGGTTTATATGGGGCGTTAAATTCCTGTGGAAACAGGAATTTTAATCTTAATGTTTTCGTTACAGGATATTAAATAAATTATTTTTTTAAACGTTCCACGTGGAACGTTTAAAATTTAAAGCTGTTTTTTTTTGTTATTCAAACAGAAACAGGAACCCAAGTAAGAAGATAAACCAAGTTCACTAAAGTTCGATTTATAAATAAAAAATACTTATTAATCCATTCGTGTATTCGTGGCTAAAGAAAATTTAAAAGTAAAAGATCACTCTGTTTCAGGAGAAGTATTTGAGCTTATTCAGAATTTAGAATATGGTTTTTTGGAAACAACTCCACAACCGTCTTCCGATAAATTATCTGATTATTATGAAAGCGAAGATTATATTTCGCATACAGATTCTAAAAGAAATCTATTCGAAAAAGCGTATCATTTAGTGCGATCGTTTTCTTTAAAAAAGAAATTAAATTTAATCAATTCGTGTTCTTCCGAAGGCAAAAAACTTTTGGACATTGGATGTGGTACAGGCGATTTTTTACAAACTGCACAACAAAATAATTGGATTGTTTCTGGAATTGAACCAAACCAGCAAGCAAGAAAAATTGCAAATAAAAAAACAAACGGATCTGTTTTTAATACAGAACAACTTTTAAAGTTCCAACCAAACAGTTTTGATGTTATTACCCTTTGGCATGTACTAGAACATTTACCAAATTTAGACGAGCAGATTGCTACATTTAAAAAACTATTAAAAGCAAATGGAACCTTAATTATTGCGGTTCCTAATTATAAAAGTTTCGATGCGCAATATTATAAATCGTTTTGGGCTGCTTATGATGTACCTAGGCATCTTTGGCATTTTAATAAAATATCGGTTTCAAATTTAGTTTCAAAACAATCTTTTAAAGTAAATAAAATAAAACCCATGTGGTTCGATTCTTTTTATGTGAGTATGCTTTCAGAAAAATATAAAACAGGAAGTATGAATGCGGTTATAGGTTTTTGGATTGGCTTACGTTCAAATTTAAAAGCGATAGGCTCAAAAGAAGCTTCGTCTCTAATTTATGTCATAAAAAACAACTAAAACTTGTTTTTAGCGACTAAGCTTTATTCTGATACATATAAACGTCCAAACACAAGTCGTTTTTCTAATAAGCGCTTAAAACGCTTTATTTGACCTCAAATTTAATAGAGACTTCTTATTTTAATTCCTTTTTATCATAAAGAATCCTTATATGTTAAATTGAAAATAAATTCGCTTTATTTTAAAAGCTACTTTATTACATTTGTTCGGATATAAATTTTACCTACAATTAACTAATTAAATAAAAAAATGAAAAACATAATTTATGTTGCCTTAGTGATGCTTGTTTTAACATCTTGTGAAAAACCAAATAAAATTGCTTTTGTAGATAACGGAGAATTAATTAACGACTATCAAGAAAAGAAAGATGTAGAAGCAGCATTTCAAATAAAAGACGATGCTTTTAGAAAAAGAGCAGATAGTATTAGTCAAGCTTTTCAAGCAGAAGCACAAAAAGGACAAGCCGAAGCGCAACGTTTAGCTAGAAGTAATAGAAAGAAAGCTGAAGAATTAATGACTGGCCTACAGCAAAAGCAACAACAATTGCAACAGCAAATGCAAATGGAGCAACAAAAGTTAACTCAAGAGTTTCAGGCGGAAATCGACTCGGTTATTGTTCATGTAAAAGACTTTGTAAAAGACTACGGAAAAACTAATGGTTACAACTATATATTAGGAACAAGTGATGCGGCAGCAACAGTAATGTATGGTGCAGAACAAAGCGATTTAACACAAACTATTTTAGATGCTTTAAATGCAGATTATAAAAAGGAATAGTGGTGTAACCACCTAATAAACAAAACATTGAGCCTTGTTAAATCAAATTTAACAGGGCTTTTTTTATTTACTCTGCTTTCTTATGCAGCAAGCGCGTCAATTTAATAGATAAATCCGTCAAAATAATTTTAGAATTCCCATTACGCTCAATATGGTAAATAGCATCTTGTAGTTCATTGCTAATATCCATAATGTTATTTCCGTGTACGTAAGGCGCAAAATTTTCAAGCTTAAACTTCTCGGTTTTGGGCTCAAAAAACACTAAATCTGTAGCGTTATAATTCATTAATAACGCCTGACGAAAAAAGTCTATACAAAAGTTTAAAAATTGTTTTTGGGTTTCACGACCTGTTTTGGCAATATCCTCGCTCCAAGAAATTAAATCGTGTATGGCTGCCTTATTTCCTCTGGCCTTAAAGGCACTACGAATCCAGAAAATAAACCAAGTTTCAAATTGAGAATCTTCGGTGTCTTGATACACCAAATCGCAAGCCTTATTATAATTTCCGTTAGATTGATGCGCAATTTTGGTAGCTTCACTAGCATTAATGTTGTATTCTTTAATTAAAGCTGTTTTAATAACGTCTTCTGCCAACGGCGGAAAATGTAAAATCTGGCAACGCGATCTAATCGTATTTATAATTTGCTCTTCATCTTCGGCAATAAGTAAAAATATAGTTTTATTTGGTGGCTCTTCAATCAGTTTTAAAAGCTTATTGGCACAAGCGGTATTCATTTTTTCGGCCATCCAAATAAGCATAATCTTATAACCACCTTCGTAGGCTTTTAGGGTGAGCGATTTTACAATTTCATGCGCTTCTTCAACACCAATTTGTCCTTGTTTGTTATCAACACCTAGTAATTTATACCAATCAAAAAGGTTGCCGTAAGGCTGTTGGTCCAAAAGCTGGCGCCACTCTTCCATGTAAAAACTAGATACCGGTTTGCTTTTAACCTTATCGCTGGTAGTAACCGGAAAAGCAAAATGCAAATCGGGGTGCGAAAAGTTTTTAAACTTTAAATTACAAGCGTCGTTTCCGTTATTGTTTTCGCCACCAGAATTCGAGCACAAAATGTACTGTGCATAAGCCAGTGCCATAGGTAAAGTGCCAGAGCCCTCTTTACCAACAAACAATTGGGCATGTGGCAATCTGCCATTGTCAACACTCTGCGTGAGGTGATTTTTAATATGATTTTGTCCTAAAATATCTTTAAAAAGCATAAAGACAAAAGTAAACGAATTTTATCAGATGTTAAACATTAACAAACCAGTAAAATTTTATAGATTTTTATTTGAGCGTTACCACAAGGGTCGGGCTTTACGTTTCAAGTCCTCGCACCTCCTACGTCGAGCTGTGGGCTTTCCACTGCAATCCCTAACGCGCTTTTTTGTTAGGGTTAGGTTTTATAATTTAAGTGTGGTTTGTTGTTATGGAGGTTCGTTTAAAGTGTTTGTGTATCATGTCGGTGCGCATTACAGCCAATACCAACCAAATAGAAAATCCGCGAAGATGTTAGCAAGTAAGCTATATCCAGCTTAAGTTTGTAGTTTTTAATAGATTTTAATGTCGAATTTTTATCCTTTTTTTATAAGTTAAACTTCTCCAAGCCCATTCAAGTGGCCCGAATCTATAGTGTTTTAACCAAATATTACTTAGAATTATTTGAATTGTGACAATAACTAAAGCAATACTAAAGGTTGGAATTAAACCTATTTTCCCAAACAGACTAAACCCGAAATTATAAAAAATGACAACCATTAAAACGGTTTGTATAATGTAATTACTTAGAGCTGTTCGTCCTACAGGTATCAAATATTTAAATACTTTTTTACCAATTTCAGTTTGGGCAATTTTTATTATTGCCAAGATATAAGAAAAACTAATGAGCAGTTGGCCAACCATTGATAAGAACTTATATCGAATATTTTGAAGCGTAGGCAACTCATAAGGATTACCTCCTAAAAGTTTTGCAGCAATGGTAATTAGTATACCACCAATTAAAATAGTTAATATTACTATTGTGGATTTTGGTGCTTTTTTAAAGAATTCTATTGATGCTAAATAGTAGCCAAAAAGAAAAATGCCAAGGAAATTAAAATAACCGCCAGAGGGTATATAGCTTAATTGCTTCCATATAAAATTATGAATGTTTATCTTGAATATTTCGGTAATGGAACCGTCTCTAAAAGTATCAATAACATCTACATTCGACATATCTGGATACGAAATGCGAGCCGTTGGTGTATGGTTTGTGTTACCAGGGATGTTAGCTTGTGCGGCTTCAGTAAATGGTAAAATAGCAAAATCCAATACATAGGGTATTAATAGGAAAAAGAGCGTCCATCGAAGTAGGATTTTTGGTTTTACATTTCGAAATAAAATTAGAATAAAACCATAAATAGCATAGGTAAGTAATATATCGCCATACCAAAATAAAGTATGGATAATACCTAAAATTAATAAAATGAATAATCTTCTGCGATACGTTTTTAAAAAATCGACTGCTCTATCTCTGTTTTTGTGGAATTGTATATAAAAACCAACAGCAAATAAAATTGAAAATATAGTGTAAAATTTACCGGAGACTATAATTCCTAAAAAAGAATATAGATTATCATCTAACTCAAAGTTCGATATCTGCTTAAGCTCTTCAAAAGGCATAAATACGTAACCGCTAAAAAAACTCATATTCATAAAAATAATTCCGAGCAGTGCAAAACCACGAATAATATCTATAATGTCAATTCTATTATTGGGCTCAACAGGTTTACTAATTTCCATAAGACTATTTTTTCATTAAATTATATTTTTCATTTGGGGTTTACGAATGGTAATGTTTCACGGATATGGAATCGTTTTAATGTTTTACATCCGAAGTTAAACGAATGTAGCAGAAAAATTTTATAAAGTCAAGTTTCAGCTGTTGTCGATATGTCTTTTTTAGTATGGAAATAAATGCTTCGAGATGAAATATTTAAAATGTGATACGTGTATAATTCAAAAATCAAACATTTTGTCTCAAGCTATATCGTTTTCGTGAAAAAAGTCATTTTTTATCGCTTTTTAATTAGTTACATTTGTGTTTCAAATAGTTAAAAAATAAAAACATATATACATGAAAACGCTTAACGATTTTAATTTCGAAAATAAAAAAGCCTTAATACGAGTAGATTTTAATGTGCCTTTAAATGATAAATTTGAAGTTACAGATGCCACTAGAATTGTATCGGCTAAACCTACAATTATTAAAATTTTAGAAGATGGCGGAAGCTGTATTTTAATGTCGCATTTAGGACGTCCAAAAGGATTTCAAGATGAGTTTTCATTAAAACATATTGCGGCTAAAGTATCGGATATTTTAGGTGTAGAAGTTAAGTTTGTTACAGATTGTATTGGAACTAAAGCTGAAGAAGCGGCAGCAAATTTACAACCAGGAGAAGTTCTATTACTAGAAAACTTACGTTTTTACAAAGAAGAAACTGCTGGCGATAAAGACTTTGCTGAAAAATTATCTAAACTAGGAGATATTTACGTTAATGATGCTTTTGGTACAGCTCACAGAGCGCATGCTTCTACAACAATTGTAGCTCAGTTTTTCGAAGGAAGAAAATGTTTTGGAAACTTACTAGCTCAAGAAATTGAAAGCATTAATAAAGTGATGGAAACAGGAGAAAAGCCTGTTTTAGCTATTTTAGGTGGTGCTAAAGTATCTTCTAAAATTACGATTATAGAAAACATTCTTGATAAAGTAGATCACTTAATTATTGGTGGTGGTATGGCATTTACGTTTGTTAAAGCGCAAGGTGGAAAAATTGGTAATTCTATTTGTGAGGACGATAAAATGCCTTTAGCTTTAGATATTTTAAAACAAGCTAAAGAAAAAAATGTTCAAATTCATATTCCTGTAGATACTATTGCTGCCGACGATTTTAGTAACGATGCAAATACACAAACGGTTGATATTAATGAAATTCCTGATGGTTGGGAAGGTGTAGATGCTGGACCAAAATCTAGAGCACAATTTCATGATGTAGTTATGCAGTGTAAAACAATCCTTTGGAATGGACCACTAGGTGTTTTTGAAATGGAAAGTTTTGCTCAAGGTACTATCCAATTAGGAAACTCGATTGCCGAAGCTACTAAAAACGGAGCGTTTTCACTTGTTGGTGGAGGTGACTCGGTTGCTGCTGTTAAGCAATTTGGTTTCGAAAATAAAGTGAGTTACGTAAGTACAGGTGGTGGCGCTATGCTAGAAAGCTTAGAAGGAAAAACACTTCCTGGAATTGCTGCTATATTAGAGTAGAAATAATAGGCCTGCGACAGTTTTAAAGCTTCACAGGTCTTAATATATTTTGTTCTTAGTAAAATAAATACGATTTTAGCCATAACATCATTCATTAATGAATAGATTTTATGGCTTTTCGATTTTTTATAGTACTATATATTTTAAGTTTACCATCTTGTTTTTCGCAAACGCAAGACACGATATCTATTCAGAATCCTAAGGTTAAAGATACTTTAGTTGTTCAAAATACTGCTATTCCAGACACCATTTCTGGGCCTACAGTAGTTCTTAAAAGTGCTGTTGTAGAAGATAATACCTATACCCAAAAAACTATTGAAGCTACTGTAGATAGCACATCCATAACTAATTTAAAAGACGACGAATACGTTTTAAAGTTAGACCAAGCTTGGTTTGATGAGTTGTATAGCAACCGCTTATTCGACACCATTTATAAAACCGTTACAGAGCTCGATTACAAACCTGTTGATTACCCAGAATTACATACCGATACGCTTAAGGCACGCTTAAAAGAACTAGATGCTAGAACGCCTTTTAATGTAGAGTATAATCCATCTCTAGAAAGTGTTATAAAATCGTATTTAAAACACAGGCGTAACTCTATACAAAACCTATTAACATTAAGTGCCTTTTACTTTCCTATGTTTGAGGGAGAGTTGGATAAACATAACATTCCTTTAGAAATTAAATATTTAGCTATAGTAGAATCGGCATTAAAACCTAGGGCAAGATCTAGAGTTGGTGCTACAGGATTATGGCAATTTATGTACGGAACAGGTAAGGAATATGGGTTGGATGTAAGTAGTTACGTTGATGAGCGTAGCGACCCTATAAAATCTACCGAGGCTGCAGCAAAATATTTATCAAGATTATACAAAATTTTTGGCGATTGGGATTTGGCGCTTGCGGCTTATAATTCTGGTCCTGGTAATGTTGGTAAAGCCATTCGTCGTTCTGGTGGTTACCGAAACTATTGGAATATTCGTCATAATTTACCAAGGGAAACTGCTGGGTATTTGCCCGCCTTTTTAGCGAATATGTACATTTTTGAATATGCAAAAGAGCATGGTTTTAAAAATTATAAACCTGAATTGGCCTATTTTGAGACTGATACTGTTGTTGTAAAGCAGCAAATAACGCTCGATCAGGTTTCGGAAGCTACGGGCACTCCTATTGAGGAACTTCAGTTTTTAAATCCGTCTTATAAGTTAGATATTATTCCTTTTATAAAAGATGAAAATTATGTATTGAGATTGCCTCGGGATGTAGTTGGAACCTTTGTAAATAATGAAGATAGAATATATGCATTTGCTAAAGCGGAGCTTGAAAAACGTGAAAAACAAATGCCTCAGTTTATTGAAGCTCAAAATAAAACGACGTATCGTGTAAAATCTGGTGATTATTTAGGTAAAATTTCAAGATTATATGGCGTTAGGGTTAGCGATATAAAAAAGTGGAATGGTTTACGAAGCAATAACTTAAAAATTGGTCAACGATTAACCATTTTTCCGCGAACACCTCATGGAAACGCTACGTCTTCCGCGAAAGCGACAGTAAAAATAATACCTATAAAAGGCGATGTTATTAACTACACAGTTAAGGATGGCGACTCGTTGTGGAGTATTTCTCAAAAATTTTCTGGTGTTTCTGTTCAAAATATTAAAGATTGGAACGGTATTAGTGGTAGTAAATTAAAACCCGGAATGATTCTTAAAATTGCTAAGAGTTAAACCCTAACTAAACTTAAAAAATATTATGCGATATTTTCTATTTTCATTACTTACGTTAACACTTTTAGTGTCTTGTGTTGATAAAAACGAAAAAGCTGAAAAGTATTTGCCAGATGCTTCTGGTGCAATCAATAATGTATCTGTTGTAACAGAAAACGATTATTGGGATGGTCGTGTGGGTGAAGCCATAAGATATGTACTTGCAAAACCAATTTATGGGTTGCCACAAGATGAACCTATGTTTACAATTAGTCAGATTCCACCATCTGTTTTTTCTGGATTTGTTACCAAAAATAGAACGGTTTTAAAGGTTGAAACTAATAAACCAGCGGGAATAGCATTTTCTGAAGATGTGTATGCTAAGCCTCAAAAAGTAATTGTGGTTTCTGGTAACACTAAAGAAGAAATTATTGAGGTGGTTAAAGATAATGAAGCTAAAATTATTGAAACGTTTAGAAACTCGGAGTTAGATGAGAGACAACGCCAAATGGCAAAGTCACCACATAACTTTAATACTATAAAAGAAAAACTAGGTTTAACTATTAAATTTTCTTCAATTTACGAGCAAGCAAAGCAAGAGGGTAATTTCTTTTGGTTTAGAAAAGATATTACCACAGGGCATTCTCACATTATGCTTTACGAGTTGCCTTTTAATGCTATTACAAGAAATGATAGTACTGTTGGGCAAATAATTAAGATTCGAGATTCTATAGGACAGGCTTATTTTAAAGGTCGATTAGATGGTACAGTTAAAGCTAATGGCGATACCGTAAGTTCGTTTATGGTAACAGAGTCGGCGTACACACCTTTTTTTGGTGAAACTATTTTAGATAATAAGCCAGCTTTAGTAACTAAAGGATTGTGGGAGTTAACCAACGATTTTATGGGCGGCCCATTTATAAATTACATGATTGAAGATAAGGTAAATAAAAGATGGGTTGTAGTTGAAGCCTTTATATTTGCGCCATCTGTAGAGAAAAGAAATTATATGTTAGAGCTAGAATCTGTTATAAAATCTGTAAAAATAGAGTAGCAATACGCTATGTAGTAAATAAAAAAAACCAGCCTCTCGGGCTGGTTTTTCGTTTTAAGATAAGTTTAAAATTATCCTTTTTTATCTTCAGTAGTTTCTTCTTCTTTACTAGCGTCTTTAAATTCTTTAATTCCGCTACCTAATCCACGCATTAATTCTGGTATCTTTTTACCTCCAAATAAAAGTAAAACAGCTAGAACAATTAATGCTATTTGCCAAGGTCCTATTGCTAATGGTAACATGTATAAGTTCATAATAATGATTTTAAAGTACAAAGTTAATAATTAAAGTTCAATAAAAACGTTTTAAACATAACTTTAGCATACTGATAGTAAAGTCTTGTGATAAATTTATTTATTTTTGTTTTAACATGGCAGACAAAAAAAAGAAACCCAAAAAGATAAAACGAAAACTACTCGATAAGTATCGTTTAATGGTGCTTAATGAGAATACTTTCGAAGAGCGTTTATCATTTAAGTTAACGCGACTAAACGTATTTGTGTTTATGTCTTTATTGGCTATTTTTCTAATTACCCTAACGTACTTATTAATTGCTTTTACGCCACTTCGTGAGTATATACCAGGATACTCATCAACGGCATTAAAAAAGAAAGCAACCGAGTTAAGTTATAAAACCGATTCGCTGCAACGTGTTATTCATTTAAATGATAGGTATTATGAGTCTATAAAAAAGGTTTTAAAAGGCGATGTAAATACCGTAGATTTTAATAAAGATTCTATTATCCAAGCTGTTAAATTAGAAGCTAGTGAGGTCGATTTAAATCCTATTGCAGAAGATTCTTTGCTTAGAGAAAAGGTCGATAAAGAGGATAAGTATAATTTGTTTGAATCGGCAACGTCAACTACTAATTTTGTGCTATTTCCCCCTGTAAGTGGCACCATTAGCGAACCATATAACGCTAAAGAAAAACACTATGCCGTAGATGTGGTTGTGGCTAAAGATACGCCTATAAAAGCGGCTGCCGATGGCATTGTTATTTTTGCAGAATGGACCGCAAACACCGGTAACGTTATAATTATTGAGCATAGTTATGGTCTTATTTCTGTTTACAAGCACAATGCTTCTTTAACCAAAGCGCAAGGCGATTTAGTTAAATCTGGAGAGGTTATTGCCACTGCAGGAAGTACAGGAGAATTATCTACTGGTCCGCATTTACATTTTGAGCTTTGGAATGATGGGTATCCAATTAACCCAACAAATTTTATTGATTTTGAATAACTCTCGTGTCTAGTAAAATTATATCTTGTAAATTGTTAAAAACAAAAGCGATAATTTAGTTATTAACTGGTTTAAAACACATTCAAAATAAATGTTATCATTAAAATCTGTTTTAGCAAAACCTTTTGCTAAGCGTATTTATAAGAAAGTCCAAAAATGGGCTAATAACCCAATTGAAACACAAGAAAAAGTGTTTCGAGAGTTAATATCGCAAGCTGCAAGTACCGAATTTGGAAAGGATCATGATTTTAAAAGCATAAAAAATCATAACGATTTTATTAAACGTGTTCCCGTTCGAGAATACGAAGCGTTAAAGCCTTATGTTGAAAAGGTAGTTGCGGGTAAGGAAGATATTCTTTGGAAAGGGAAGCCTTTATATTTTGCTAAAACATCGGGCACAACTTCGGGTTCAAAATACATACCTATTACCAAAGAGAGTATGCCAAGTCATGTTGAAGCGGCAAGAAATGCTATTTTGTTGTATATTCATGAAACTGGGAATGCTAAATTTGTAGATGGTAAAATGATTTTTTTACAAGGCAGCCCCATTTTAAACGAACAAAACGGCATCCAATTGGGGCGTTTATCTGGTATCGTGGCGCATTATGTGCCTAAATATTTACAGAAAAACAGATTGCCTTCGTGGGAAACCAATTGTATTGACGATTGGGAAACTAAGGTAGATGCTATAGTAGAAGAAACTTTACCAGAAAACATGACTATAATTTCTGGAATTCCATCTTGGGTACAAATGTATTTTGAAAGGCTTCAAGAAAAAACAGGAAAGAAGGTAGGCGATATATTTAAAAACTTTAATTTATTCATTTTTGGAGGCGTTAATTATGAGCCTTATCGCAGTAAATTTGAAAATTTAATAGGAAGAAAAGTAGATAGTATAGAGCTGTATCCGGCTAGTGAAGGTTTTTTTGCATTTCAGGATAAGCAAGATGAAAAAGGGATGTTGCTTCAGCTTAATTCAGGTGTTTTTTACGAATTTATTAAAGCCGATGAGTTTTTTGAAGAGCAGCCTAAACGAATAACCGTAAAAGATGTTGAAGTTGGGGTTAATTATGTGATGATAATCTCGACAAATGCAGGTTTATGGGCATACAATATAGGCGATACGGTTATGTTTACGTCAACTAAACCTTATCGTGTTATTGTTTCAGGCAGAATTAAACATTTTATTTCGGCTTTTGGTGAGCATGTTATAGGTAAAGAAGTAGAACAAGCCATGGAGGATGCTACACATGGTTCTAATATTAGAGTTTCGGAGTTTACGGTGGCGCCTCAAATTAATCCTAAAGAAGGCTTACCATTTCATGAATGGTTTGTAGAATTTGAAAATGAACCAGAAGACATGTCAGCTTTAGCGCAAAAAATAGATGAATCTTTGCAGAAACAAAACTCATACTATTTTGATTTAATTCAGGGTAAAGTTTTGCAACCATTAAAAATTACTAAAGTTAAAAAAGATGGGTTTCAAGATTATATGAAGTCTATTGGAAAATTGGGAGGACAAAACAAAATCCCTAGATTGTCTAACGACCGCAACATTGTGGATAAATTTTAGCGTATAAAAATTAACACAAATAGTGTTATATTTGCGCGACCAAATTATAATATGAGCAATAAAAAACATCATGCTAGAACTCGAGCTCAAGAAAGCTCGAATGCTATTGAACGGATGTATATTACTATGCGTCACCTGTTTAATAGAGGGTTTTACAAGCCAATGGGAGTTTCGGGAGAAACTTTAAGGCAATCCTTATTGCTTTTACGACCAGAAATTTACGGGTCTATTGGCGATGAAAAAGCCGAACTAGAAGGCTTGCTTTATGTAATAGATAGATTGCCTCAAGGTATTGAGGAATGTATGTTTATTAATTTAACGAGCGATGAAGGGTACTCTACATCGCATTTTAAACCTATAATTCCAGAAAAACGTCGTCGTAATTGTTATCGAATAGATGACGAGCAAATGAACATTGAAATTACTCGTGGTCGATCTGAGATTTATGACATTTTAACGCACCTTACTTTTCTTTTTGTTGAGTCTCATAAAATTAGTAAACGTGTTTTAATTGATGAGGATGGAGCAACAACCCGAGATTGGATAAAACTTGAAAAAGCAGTTTTAGCCAAAAAGAAACTTACACAAGAGGAACGTGAGGTAACCATTACCCATATAGCTAATATTTTAGGTAGAACATTTAATGAGCTAACAACTGTTTATAACCAATTTGCAACCCCAACACAACCAGAACGTTTATTGCATATTGTATATTGGTTAGGGAAGTTAGCTATTGAAGAGTTGGTTAATAATAACAAGCGTACCGTAACTTTTAGTCCTGTTTTAAGAGAACGAATTGGCCATCACATACATGGCGAAATTTGGGCAGACACCATAAAGGATGTTTTGTTTAAAAACAATTTACTAGAGCGCCCAATTCATATAATTAGTGCTAATATGCACAGTGTTATGAATACGCTTTTTACACCTAGCGCATTAAAACCAATAGTTGCTAAAAAGGATATTTTTCAAGTTTACGAGGCCTTAAGTAATAAAGATAATAACGATTTACGTAATAAAGTATCAAAGGAAGCGTTGCAAAAGGGTATGACTTACATTAAGGACTCATCTGGAGCCAATATTGATGTGCAAATCTTTGATACCGCCAAAATTGATGCTTCAAAATTAGATATTAAAATTGATGATGCCATTTTAAAGCAACAACAACCAGTTATTTTGGTTATGGATTATGCCTTTGGAGAGCAAGCATACGAGACTATTGATGAGTTATTAAAACCCTACAAGCAAAAGGGTAAAAAAACACATTTAAATGTCGAGTCGGTTTCCATAATGGGTAAAGCTGGTATTTTAGAAGGCGGAAAAGGAGATATTATGATTCCGTCTGCACATATATTTGAAGGTACAGCAGATAATTACCCTTTTAAAAATGAATTAAAGAGAGAGGATCTGGAAGGTCAAGGTGTAAATGTTTACGAAGGCTCGATGATAACCGTCTTAGGAACGTCGCTTCAAAACAAAGATATTTTGAAATTCTTTTACAATTCAACTTGGAATGTAATTGGTCTAGAAATGGAAGGTGCACATTACCAAAAAGCCATTCAAGCCGCATCGAAAGTACGTGGTAGTATAAGTGCAGACGTAAAAGTAAGATACGCGTATTATGCTAGTGATAACCCTTTAGAAACAGGGGCTACATTAGCATCGGGTGGTTTAGGGACTTCGGGAGTTAGGCCAACCTATTTAATTACAAGAACTATATTAGAACAAATATTAAATTAATATAAAAATGAGTAAAACAAATTTACCAGAAACACCTAAATCAGAAGAGGTAGATATCATTCAAATATTTACACTTATAGGTAATGCTATAAAATCTGTATTCGACTTTATTGTAGGTATTCTCAAATATGTTTTTAAGCTATTTATAATGTTTGCCTTATTTATTAGGAGAAACA
Source organism: Algibacter sp. AS12 (assembly GCF_046736315.1). Taxonomy (NCBI): domain Bacteria; kingdom Pseudomonadati; phylum Bacteroidota; class Flavobacteriia; order Flavobacteriales; family Flavobacteriaceae; genus Algibacter; species Algibacter sp. AS12. The sequence goes on along the minus strand of NZ_CP151841.1, from coordinate 1,497,088 downwards.
TTATTGTATTAGTAATTGCAGGTGCTATCGGTTTTGTAATTGGTAGTATTATAGATTACTTTTTTGAGCCTTATTACTCTTCAACTATTATAGTAAAACCAAACTTTGGCATAAATGATCAATTAATAGATAACACTAAACTCTTAGGGCAATTAGCTGCTTCGAAAGATTCTATAGCCTTGGCAAGTGCTCTTGAAATTACTCCTGCCCAAGCAGGACAAATTAGAGGTATAACTATAAAAGCAAAATCGAATACAAATGATAAATTAATGGCATTTAATCGGTTTGTAAAAGGTGCTGATTCTTTGACTTTAAAAGCGATAAGCTTTGAAAGCTATGAGAAGAATTTAGATATTTCAGATTTTGCCTATTATTACATAACTGTTGATTCATACGATAGACACATTTTTAATAAAATTGAAAGTAAACTTATTGAAACTAAAATAAGTGCTTACCTTAAAAGTGTTCAAGATACTGAGCATTTAAATCTTTTGGCAAGAGAGGCAATTATTAAATCAACGCTGTCTAAAATTGATTCCTTAAGGAGTGATTATAGAGAACTTATGATGAGTGATGTAGAACAAGAGGCCCTTAAACCTGGATCTGGTGGCACTAATTTTTATATGGGTTCTAGTAATTTAAGACCCACAAAAGAAATGGAGCTTTTTAAATTAGAGACAGATTTAAATAACGAATTGTCTACAATAGCCTTAAAAAAAGTTAATAATCAAAAAGCAATTCATGTTTTGTCGGCATTTCAAGATCCCGGAATATACGTAAATGTTAAGGTAAGAAACTGGTATATTTTAGCAATGATAGCTTTAGCTATTGCTGGTTTATTAGCTTTAGAATTCAATAAATTCTTAAGGAAATACGAAGAGGAATTAAAATTAAATGAATAACATTTTAGTAACAGGAGGTGCTGGTTTTATAGGTTCTAATTTTATTCCAAATTTTTTAGAGCAAAATAAGCAATACCATATTATAAATTTAGACAAGCTCACCTATGCAGGTGAGCTTTCTAATTTAAAAAAATTAGAATCGAGTAATCGCTATACTTTTGTAAAAGGTGATATTTGTAACAGAACTTTGTTAGAAAACTTATTTAAAGAATTCCAATTTACTGGTGTTATTCATTTTGCAGCCGAATCACATGTAGATAATTCTATATCTAATCCTGGTGCCTTTATAGATACCAATATTACAGGAACATTTAATTTATTAGATGTTGCTAAAAGTAATTGGATGGATGCGCCAAATAAAGTTAAAGAATTATTTAAAAATAGCAGGTTCCACCATATCTCAACTGATGAAGTTTACGGAACCCTAGGAGAAACTGGTTTATTTACAGAAAACACACCGTATGCACCTAATAGTCCATATAGTGCTTCAAAGGCGTCTTCAGATTTTATAGTTAGAAGTTATTTTCATACTTATGGAATGAATGTAGTGACTACAAACTGCTCAAATAATTATGGACCTAAACAACATGATGAAAAGTTAATTCCAACTATAATTAGAAAAGCCATTTTTGGGGAAGAAATTCCTATTTATGGCGATGGGAAAAACATAAGAGATTGGTTGTATGTATTAGATCATTGTAAAGGTATTGGAAATGTTTTTTTAAACGGAATTTCGGGTGAAACTTACAATATTGGAGGAAAAAACGAAAGGAATAATCTGTATATTGCCAATACAATTTGTGCTATTCTAGATGATGTTTTACCTAAAAAAACATCATATAAAAATCAAATATCCTTTGTTAAGGACAGGCCAGGACATGATTTTAGATACGCTATTGATGCCTCTAAAATTGAAAACAAATTAGGTTGGCAAGCAGATGAAAACTTTGAATCTGGAATTAAAAAGACGGTTAATTGGTATTTAGATAAATATTCAAAATAATATGAAAGGGATAATACTTGCAGGTGGTTCGGGAACTAGATTACATCCTCTTACTAAGGTGGTTAGTAAGCAATTGATGCCAATATATGATAAGCCAATGATTTATTATCCTTTAACAACGTTGCTTTCAGCTGGTATAAAGGAAATTTTAATTATATCTACATCTAAAGATACCCCAAGATTTAAAGAGTTGTTAGGAAATGGAGCAGCGTTTGGTTGTAGATTTGAGTATGCAGTTCAAGAAGAACCAAACGGATTAGCAGAGGCATTTATTATAGGTGAAGAGTTTATTGACGATGATAAAGTAGCCTTAATTTTGGGTGATAATATTTTTTACGGATCTGGTTTAGATCAAATACTACAAAACATTAATAACCCCGATGGTGGTGTTATTTTTGCTTATCATGTGCAAGACCCTAATCGCTATGGAGTTGTTGAGTTTGATGCTAATAATAAGGCTATTTCGATAGAAGAAAAGCCTAAACAGCCAAAATCAAATTTTGCTGTTCCTGGTATTTATTTTTACGATAATTCCGTTGTTGAAATAGCAAAAAGCATAAAGCCTAGTCCAAGAGGAGAATTGGAAATAACAGATATCAATAAAGCCTATTTGGTAAAAGGTAATTTGTCTGTTCAAATTTTAGATAAAGGAACCGCTTGGTTAGATACAGGTACTTTTAATTCTTTAATGCAAGCGTCTCAATTTGTGCAAGTTATAGAGGAGAGACAGGGTCTTAAAATTGGCTGTATAGAAGAGGTGGCCTATAAAATGGGATATATTAATAAAAATCAATTACTAAAATTAGCAGAACCTTTACTTAAAAGCGGTTATGGTAAGTATCTTCAACAATTGGTATAATACATGGAGCTAAAGGAAACATATTTAAAGGGGTGCTATATAATTAGTCCAAGAGTTTTTTATGATGATAGAGGTTACTTTTTAGAAACTTTCAATAAAAATGTGTTTTTTGAAAAAACAGGTATAATTGCAAATTTTGTGCAAGATAATATATCTAAATCCTCAAGAGGTGTTTTAAGAGGCCTACACTTCCAAAAGGGAAATCATGCTCAAGCAAAGTTAGTTCAGGTAATTAAGGGTAGTGTTTTGGATGTCTGTGTTGATATTAGAAAGCAGTCTTCAACTTTTGGTCAATACATTTCTGCGGTTTTAACAGGCGAAAACAAAAAACAAATATATATGCCAAGGGGATTTGCTCACGGATTTGTGGTGCTAGAAGATGAAACCATATTCTCTTATAAATGTGATAATTTTTATAACCAATCATCCGAATCAGGCATCATATATAATGATGAAACTTTAAACATTGATTGGCAGTTAGCAAAAGATGAGTTCGTAATATCAAAAAAAGATGAGGTTTTACTAACTTTTAAAGACTTGTTTAATGAATAAAAAAGTTTTAGTTACTGGAGCCAATGGCCAATTAGGACAAACCATAAAAGAAATTAATGATTCAGGTATTTTAGATATTGATTTTACATTTGTTACAAAAGCTGATTTAAGTATTACTAATCCTAAAGATTTATTACAATATTTTAGTACAAATACCTTTGATTATTGTATTAACTGTGCTGCCTATACAAATGTAGAACAGGCAGAAAAAACGCCAGAGGAAGCGTATAATATTAATTCCGATGGTGTAAAATTATTATCGGAGTATTGTAAAACATATAATGTAATTTTGATTCATATTTCTACAGACTATGTATTTAATGGTGAAAAACAAGCCCCTTATTTAACAACGGATTGTACAAACCCAATTAATGAATATGGTAAGTCTAAATTATTAGGTGAAAAAAACATACAGGAAAACTTAGAAAAGTATTTTATAATTAGAACGTCATGGTTATATAGTAAAAAGTATGGTAATAATTTTTATAAAACAATACTAAGTAAATCCGAAACAGAAAAAGAGCTTTATATTACAACTAAGCAAGTTGGATGCCCAACAGATACAGTTAATTTAACAAATTACATTCTTAATTTAATTCAAAATGATTACCAAGGCTATGGTATTCTTCATTTTTGTGATTTAGATGTTATGTCTTGGTATGATTTCGCAATAAGAATACTTGAAGAGAACAATAAGTCTCAACAAACACAAATTATTAAAAGTAATAAATATAAAACTTTGGCAAGGCGACCAAAATATTCAGTTTTAAAAATTAGTGATTTATAAAAACTATTTCATTTTTTGAAGGAAACGACATAGTTTTAAAAATAAAAACGTCAAATACATACAAATATATTACTTTTGTTTTCAGAAAATATATTCAATTTTACCAAACTAAGATCCAAATGTTCAATTTAAAAGGCAAATCTATTTTAATCACTGGAGGTACAGGTTCTCTAGGAAAGGCACTAACAAGTCATATTTTAAATAATAATCCCGAAGTAAGAAGGTTAATTATTTATTCTAGAGATGAACAAAAACAATTTCAGATGGCTCAAGAATATCCTAGCAGCCAATATCCTCAAATTAGATATTTCATTGGAGATGTAAGAGATAATGAAAGATTAGTTAGAGCATTTCAAGGCGTAGATTATGTTATTCATGCAGCAGCTATGAAACATGTTCATATTGCGGAATATAACCCAGACGAATGTATTAAAACGAATATTGGAGGAGCACAAAATGTTGTGGATGCTTGTTTTAAAACTAAAGTACAACGTGTTGTTGCACTTTCAACCGATAAGGCATGTGCACCTATTAACCTTTATGGCGCCACAAAATTAACATCAGATAAGTTATTTGTTGCTGCAAATAATATTAAAGGAGAAAATCCTATAAAGTTTTCTGTTGTACGTTATGGTAATGTAATGGGGTCTAATGGTTCTGTTATTCCGTTTTTTATAAATAAAAAGAAGGAAGAAGATAAATTACCAATTACAGATCCAAATATGACTAGGTTTAATATCTCACTTCAAGGTGGTGTAGATATGGTAATGCATGCTTTAGAACATGCTTGGGGAGGCGAATTATTTGTGCCAAAAATACCTTCATATAAAATTATGGATGTTGCCAATGCTATTGGTCCAAATTGTGAAAAACCTGTAGTGGGTATCAGGCCTGGAGAAAAAGTACATGAAGAAATGATTACACCTTCAGATTCTTTCTATACATATGATTTAGGAAAGTATTATACTATTTTACCAGCAACCCATTCTTGGAAGTTGGATGCATATATTACGGAATTTAATGCTAAAAAAGTAGAATTAGGTTTCAGTTATAATTCTGGAGATAATACAGAATGGGAAACTGTAGAGTCTTTAAGAAATCTTATTAAAGAGCACGTAGATACTAATTTCGAAGTATAATGAAAGCTATACCATACGGAAGACAACATATTGATCAAGACGATATTGATACAGTAGTGTCAACATTACAAGCAGATTTTTTAACACAAGGTCCAAAAGTAAAGGAATTTGAAGATAAATTTGCAGAATATGTTGGCTCCAAATATGCAGTAGCAGTAAATAACGCCACTTCTGGTTTACATCTAGCTGTTTTGGCGCTAGGCTTAAAAGAGGGAGAACGCGTTATTACAACACCAATAACATTTGCGGCATCAGCCAATTGTGTTAGGTATGCTGGTGGCGAAGTTTGGTTCGCTGATATAGATCCAGATTCTTATGTTTTGTCTTTTGAAAGTACCTCAAAGCTAATTGAAAGCAAGCCAAAAGGCTTTTTTAAAGGTATTATTCCTGTGGATTTTGCAGGTCTTCCTGTAGATTTAGAGGCGTTTAGGGCATTAGCAGATAAGCATGATTTATGGATAATTGAAGATGCTTGTCATGCACCAGGTGGTTATTTTACCGATTCTAAAGGTGAAAAGCAATTGTGTGGTAATGGTAATTATGCGGATATAGGAATATTTTCTTTTCATCCTGTAAAACATATTGCTTGTGGTGAAGGAGGAATGATTACAACAAATTCTGAAAAATTATATAAAAAACTATCTTCTTTAAGAACGCATGGAATAACCAAAGAAAACATGGCCGAAAACCATGGAGGATGGTTTTATGAGATGCAAGAACTTGGTTTTAATTATAGATTAACAGATATTCAATCTGCATTAGGAATTACCCAACTTGCTAAAAACAATGCTGGAGTAGATAGAAGAAATAAGATTTCAAATGTTTATAAGGAGGCTTTTAAAGATAAAATAAAGTACCAAGGCCTACAAGAAGGAGCTTTAAATGCACACCATTTGTTTGTTGTTGAAGTAGAAGATAGAAAAGGGCTTTATGACTTTTTAAGAAGTCATAATATCTATTCTCAAATACACTATATTCCTGTTCATACATTGCCTTATTATAAAGAAATAGGTTATGGAAGTGCTGGTCTTGAAAATTCTGAAAACTACTACTCTAAGTGTATTAGTTTGCCAATGTATCCTACGCTTACAGATAAAGAACAAGCTTTTGTAATAGAAAAAGTGTTATCTTTTATAAATGGCTAATTTAGCAATAATACCTGCAAGAGGAGGAAGTAAACGTATACCCAGAAAGAATATAAAACTCTTTTTAGGCAAACCAATAATTGCTTATCCTATAGAGGCTGCTCTTAAAAGTAACTTGTTTGATGAGGTTGTAGTATCTACCGATGATGTTGAAATAGCAGAAATTGCACAAAAATATGGTGCAAAAGCGCTATTAAGATCAAAAGAAAATTCAGATGATTTTGCAACATTATTTCATGTTGTACAAGAGGTATTAGGTACATTTAAAAACTTTAATGCTGTAAGTTGTATTTTAGCAACCAGCGTATTTGTTACGCCTAAATTACTTAATCAAGCTTATACTATTTTAAAAACCGATAAAACAGACTCTGTTTTACCTGTGGTACCTTTTAGTTACCCAATTCAAAGAGCGTTAAAGAAAAATAGTAATGGCGATTTAACCTTTTTTTACCCAGAGAACTTTAGTAAAAGAACACAAGATTTAGAAATTGGTTACCACGATGCGGGAATGTTTTATTTTACTAAAACAGAAAGCTTTTTAAAACCAGAAAATAATAAATTATCCTGCGGAACAATAAAGCCGCTTATATTAAGTGAGTTAGAAACTCAAGATATTGATACTGTTGAAGATTGGAATCTTGCAGAATTTAAATTTAAACACAATAACAAATAAAAAGATGAGCAAAGTAACCGGAAAAACGTTGTTAATTGTTGGTGCTGGATTTGGGCAAGTACCAGCTATTGAAAAAGCAATAGAATTAGGTTTAAATGTTATTGTAATAGATAAAAACCCAAATGCTATTGGTATGGCAATGGTAGATAAGTCGTTTCCAGTTGATATTATTGACGAGGAGGCTGTTTTAAAACTAGCAAAAGCCCATAAGGTTGATGGTGTTATGACTATGCAAACCGACTTACCTATACCTACAATAGGCTTAGTAAACGACAAGCTAAATTTAACAGGTGTAAGTTACCAATGCGCAATTGATTGTAGCCATAAAACACAAACCAGACTTAAATTAAAAGAAAAAGGTGTTGCCCAACCAATATTTGAAATAGTAACCAATCACGATGCAGCAAAAGTAGCTGCCGAAAAAATAGGTTTCCCTGTTATAGTTAAAGCTGTAGATAGTTCGGGAAGCAGAGGTGTAACTAAAGTTGAAAATAGTCAAAAAGTAGCTCAAGCATTTGATGAAGCTTTAAAATATTCAAGACAAAAAAATGTACTTGTTGAAGAGTTTATTGATGGCGTAGAAATAGGAGCTCAAGCATTTAGTATTAATGGAGAATGTGTTAAGGTATTGCTGCATAACGATACGCTTGCACCAGGAGAATTTATGGTTCCTACTGGGCATTCATTTCCAACTTTTATAGAAGGAGAACAATTAATTTATGCCGAAAAAACTATTAAAGAATGTGTTGAAGCCTTAGAAATTAACAATGGGCCTTCAAACATTGATTTAATTTTTGATAAAAAAGACGGTAAAGCAAAAATTATTGAAGTTGGAGCAAGAATTGGTGCTACGTGCTTACCAGAATTAGTTAAATATTATACAGGAATTGATTGGGTTGAAGCAACAATTTTAAATGCTTTAGGAGAGGATGTTGTTTTAAATGAAACGCAACAAATTCCAACAGCCGCCGAAATATTGGAAGCAAAGGAAGATGGAATATTAAAAGAAATTATTATTCCTGATGAAGTTAAAAACCATAAAGATGTCCTTGAAATTGAGGTTACTGAAAGTATAGGTGAACAAGTTTCAATTTTAAGAAAAGGAACAGATAGAATAGGGAAAATTATTGTTAAAGGAGGTTCTTACCAAGAAGCCGAAGCTTTAGCCTTGAACCTAAAATCGAAAATACTTTTTAAAATTGAAAAACATTAATAGCATATGCTTTTTAGTTAATGGAAACCAAAAAATTGGTTTAGGGCATGTTTATAGAAGTATAACCATAGCCACAGAAGCCATTAAAAGAGGTATTGCTACCTCTTTTGTGTTTCAAGAAAACCCAATTATTCAAGAACTTTTACAAGCAAATAATATTCCTTTTAAAGTTGTAAAAGAGGATGTTTGGAAAACGCCAAAAACTCATATCCATCAATATCGAGAGCTTTTAAAAAGTAAAGATGTTGTAGTATTAGATTTATTAGAAAAAGAATTTTTGAAATTTAACTTCTTACCAGAATTTGAGATTAAAATGGTATCAATCACATCGTTTTATTATTCTGAAGAAACTAGATATGAAGACCTATCGTTTTTTCCAGGAATGGAAATAAAAACTAATCCATTTATTCAAAACAAATACAAGAAAACTAAACTCTTATCGGGGCCAAAGTACTTAACATTTCGTGATGAATTTTTAAAAGATTTTTCAAAAGAGTTTAATGAAGTTACTCCAGAAATTTTAGTAACTATGGGCGGATCGGATGCTTTTGGCTTTACACCAATAGTGGTTAAAGCGCTATTAAATTTAGATCTCGATTATAAGGCAACGGTAATTTTAGGAACAGCTGCTACAACTTTTAATGAAGTAGAACAGTTAGCTTCAAATAGTCCTAATATTATAATTAAGAAAAGTGTAAATAACATTGCAGATTTAATGTTTAATTCAACTTGTGCCATAATAAATGGGGGTTTAACAAGGTATGAGTTAGCACTAACAGGAACTCCATTTATAGCATTATCCATACATGAAATGCAGTATAATATTACCGAAAGGGTTACAGAATTAGTTGGAGGCGTAAATTTAGGGATTGTAAAAAATTTAGATCAAGCGGATATAACAAAAGCAATAAAAGATTTAATTTTAAATAGAGAAAAAAGGAAGTCAATAAGTAAAGCATTACAAAATACTATTGATAGCAAAGGAACAAGTCGTATATTGGATTGTATTGAGAATATAGAGTTAAATTAAATGAAAAAAATCACTAATTTTTGGCGTAGGTATATTAAACTTAGAGGTCTTTTTATTCCAGATGGACCCTATGGAGATAGAAAAAGAGGAAAGCTTTACGAACCTTTTTTAAAATCTTATGGCGAAAATTTTAAAGTAGGTTCTCAGGCATTTATCTTTAACCCAAATGGATTAACTGTTGGAAACCATGTTTACATAGGGTTTAACACCTACTTGGGCCAAGGTGAAATAGAGTTAAAAGATGAGGTTTTAATTGGTAACTTTGTATCCATAACAGCTAGTAATCATTTACGAAAAGGATATTCGTTTCGTTTTGGAGGGTATGAGGCTAAAAAAATTGAAATAGGAGTAGGTACTTGGATTGCTGCACAATCTAGTGTTACAGCTGGAGTTACTATAGGAGATGGTAGTTTAGTCGCCGCAGGAAGTGTTGTAACCAAATCTTTTGGTAACAATGTGGTAATAGGAGGTATTCCTGCTAAAGAAATTAAAAATATTGAAGGTGATTACCTTTTAAATAAAAATATAAAGTAAAATGAAAATAGGTAATTTTAAAATATCAGACACTAGCAAAGTTTTTATAATTGCTGAGTTATCTGCAAATCACAATAACGATTACCAATTAGCTGTCGATACTATTCACGCTATGAAGGAAGCTGGCGCCGATTGTGTGAAGTTACAAACCTATACTGCAGATTCTATTTCAATGAACGCAGACACCAAATACTTTGCTCCTAGAGACTCTGGTTTGTGGAAAGGCCAAAGACCTTACGATGTTTTTAAAGTAGGCGCAATGCCTTATGAATGGCAGCCTAAACTTATTGAATTGGTAAACTCTTTAGGAATGGAATGCTTTTCTTCGCCTTTTGATAAAGAAGCTATAGATTTTCTTGAAAGTATAAACACTACAGCGTATAAAATTGCATCGTTTGAAATTCAAGATATTCCATTAATAGAATATGCGGCATCAAAAGGGAAACCAATAATTATATCAACAGGAATCGCAGATTTAGAAGATATTCAACTTGCTGTTGAGGCTTGTAAAAAGGTTGGTAATAATGATATTGCATTACTAAAATGTACATCGGCATATCCAACACCTTTTAATGAAATTAACATAAAAGTGATTCCAGATTTAAAAGAAAAATTTGGCACTTTAGTAGGCTTATCAGACCATACAATGGGTAGCGTAGTGCCTATGGGAGCGGTTTCTTTAGGTGCAAAAATTATAGAAAAACACTTTGTTTTAGATAGATCCAATGGTGGTGTCGATGCTGCTTTTTCAATGGAGCCTCATGAGTTTAAAGCCATGGTAGATAATGTTAGAAACTTGGAGTTGGCTTTGGGTAGTGTAACTTACGAGCTTACAGATAAGCAAAAAGATAGTAAAACAAGAGGTACTTCCTTATTTGTTTGTAAAGATGTTAAAAAAGGCGATAAAATAACTTCAGAAAATATTAAAGCCGTAAGGCCTGCTGCGGGACTTCACCCTAAACATTATAATGAAATAATTAATAAAACATTTAAGGAAGATACAGTAAAAGGAACACCTTTAAGTTTTAATATAATTAATTAAGCTGCTTTATGAAGTTATTATTTATAGAAAATCGATATAAAACATTCACTTTTGAGGCTATAGCTAATAACTTAGCAAAAGAAGGACACGAGGTGGCATTTATAGTTCAAAACAAAGATTATACGCCAAAAAGCAATGTAACGAATTTCATAATACCTTATCCTAAAAACATTTCAAAAAAAAACTATAAGCCTTGTAAAGATGTGGAACAAGTTATAGTTTCAGATAGAATGCAAAACTTTTTTCGAAAAAAAGGCACAAAGTATTTTTACTATTATAATTTAGAAATTGATAAAATATTAGGATCATATAAACCTGATTTTGTATTTGGAGAGTCCACAGCTTTTCATGAATTACTTACAATAGCTAATTGTAAAAAGAGGAATATTTTATTTTTAAATCCATCATCTTGTAGGTATCCAAAAAATAGATTTGCGTTTTATAAATATGATACATTAGAGCCTTATAAAGGAAGTAATGAGTTTTTAATAGAAAAAGAAGCTTTAGAAATTGTAGATAGTATTGCAAACAGAAAAGCAAAACCGGATTACATGAAAGTTGTCAAAAAAGCTAAAATGAAAACGCTTAAAGATAAATTTCTAAAAGTAAAATCGTTTGTTTCTGGAGATACGTTTAATACACCAAACCCAAAAGTAAAATATCAATTACAAAAGGATAACAAAGCAAATATTGAAGCTTGGGATCTTGTTTCGCAAGACGAAATTAACCCACAAAATAACTTTATAGTTTTATACCCATTACAAATGCAGCCAGAAGCGAATATAGATGTTTGGGGTATAAAACACAGAGATCAATTAAAGCTAATAAAGCAATTAACAGATCAGTTATCAGACAACGCTAAACTAGTTGTAAAACCCAATCCAAAATCTAAATACGAGCTCTCAAAAGAGTTAGTTTCATATATAACAAATAACCCAAAAGTTATTACGTTAAAGCATAGCGTGAAAATGGATGATATTTTAAAAGATATTGATTTGGTTGTAACAGTTACTGGAACCATTGCAATAGAGTGCATTTTATCAAATAAACCAGTTATTACATTGGTGAAAACGTTAAATAATGACCAAGTAAATTGTAAATATTTAGATAATTTAAATGAATTACCTGAAATAATTAATGAGGTGAAGCAAAATAAATTTCCTAGTATTGACGATTCTAGTAAAATAAATTATTTAAATACACTTAACAGTACTAGTTATTATGGTCGAGTATCAGATCCTTTTAGTTTTTCTCAAGTATTTGGAGAAGAAAACATGAGTGATATTTTAAAGGCTTTTAATCATATAATTAACAATTAAATAGTTTTGAAAAAAGTACTTACACTTTTGTTTTGTTTGTTTTTACCAAGCTTGATTTTAAGGCCGTTATTAAGATTATTAGGGCATAAAATAGGGAAGAAGGTTAAAATAGGGTTTTCTGTAATGTCTACAACTAATATTACAATTGGAGACGGATCAAAAATAGGACATTTAAATTTGTTTTTTAATAGCAAAATAGAGTTGTCAAATAATACTAAAATAGGATATTTAAATATTTTTAAAGGCCCTTTTTCATTAATATTAGATCATAAAGCAGCCGTAGGAAATAAGAACTATCTATCAAGAGGAGCTTTAGGATTAACTTACGGAAAATCAGATTTAAAATTAGGAGAACTAACTAAAATAACTACAGGACATCATTTAGATTTAACTAGAAGTATTGTATTAGGCGATTTCTCAATATTAGCAGGTATTCGTTCTCAAATGTGGACACATGGTTATTATCATGCAGAAACAGGAAAAGATAGAATTAGAATTGATGGAGAAATACATATTGGTAACAATGTTTATGTTGGTTCTGGTTGTATATTTAACCCGGGAATTAAAGTTTTAAACGGCATTCATATTGGAGGTGGATCAGTAATTTCCAAGAACTTAACGGAGCAAGGCATGTATGTTGGACAAGCGTTAAGGCATATTCCTCAAACTTTCAGTCAAATAAAATCTAAACTCAATAAAGTAGATAAAAACTTAATTGAAAAAGTTTATACCAAATAGGCATGCTAAAACATATTACTCCCAAAAGGTTAATAATATACTCATTTTTAATATGGGTAATAGCATATACATTAATTCCAGCAACATATATACTTCATAATTCTTTTTACCCCGTATTAGTTTTAGTTCTTTATAATGCAGGATTGTTATTTGGGCTTTTTTCGGTAAAAAAAGTAGATGAAGAAAAATATAAACAACCCGATAGTTTACCTAGGCCAGATTATTATACTATTGTAATTTCTTTTTGTATTGGTGTTTTTGGAGCATGTTTAAAGTTATACCAATTAATATTTGTGCAAAACCTCCTAACAGTAAATGGTTTTGCGCTTAGAGAGGCTCAAATTTATTCTGCCGAATTTAATTCTGGGGCTTTAGGCTTAATAATTGCGCTTACTTTTCCATTTGCAATTGTTTCTTTCTTAGCAACTTTTTATTACCAAAAGTATTTTAGTAAAACGCTACTTATTTTTAGTGGCTTGTTTGCATCGGTATATATGCTTAGCTCATTACTTAATGAATCAAGATTACCGATGGCCTTATCGTTATTTATTTTTTTTATTGTTTGGTATTTTTATCAAGTGAGATATGGACGTTTTTTTTATAATAATTTTCAGATTAAATTAGGAAGTATAAAGTTGTTTAAACTACCTAAGTTTTTTACAAGGTGGTATGTTGTTTTGGTGTTCATTGCTATTTCGGTAGCACTTAGTTTTTCTACTAAGGTTATGGTTAACAGGCTTAACCATTATAATTATAAAGATGTTTTAACCGTTTGGGAAGGTTATCATGAAACTATTATAGATGGCGATTTTAAAAATGAAATAAATAAACTACCTAAACAAGAAAAAAACATCGCAGTAGCTAAGTATAGCTTATATCACTATTTTGCACATGGTGTTGTCGAATTTCAGCGACTTGTAAACCATTTAGATGATAAAAATGGAATTTATTATGGTAAATACGAATTAGATGTTTATGCTAAATTTTTTAGGTTTTTTGGGTTGAATATTCAAACTAAAAAAGAAATGAATGAGGTTATTTATAAAAGAGGATATTATGTAACTTTTTGGGGCCCTTTTTATTTAGATTTTGGGTTGTTTGGTGTTTTTATTTGTTTCTTTTTAGGAAGATTTATAAAAAAAACATACTTAAAAGCCTCCTTAGGTTATCTGCCCGCCATTTTAATGTATTCTTATTTAGCTGTTAATTTAATGGCATCTTTACATGTTACTTTTTTTGGAAGTAGCTATATGTACATATTTAACGCGATTGTTGTTTTTTGGATTTTAAGAAAGTTAGCCTCTAAAAGCACAGTTGTTGTTATTAACCAAAGAGCCCAAAAAACTGAATAATCTAATTGATGATTTTTGTGATTATTAGAGTATGTTTTTGCCTATTAAATAATCATTTTGAATGTAATTACTGTTATTTTAATAAATAGGTGTATTGGCTTAAAGTAAAAATGAATAATATAACCAAAGCTCTACTAAGCTAAAAAAGAGAATATAAAATATAGTTGAAAATGTGTGCAAAAAATAATTTTGTTTTGTTCTTACTTTTAGCCTTGTTATTGGCTTGTAAACAACCTGAAGTAGATACTAAAGTAAAGCGCCCAGTCAATATTGATGATACTAATTATGTTCTTGATAAGAATTATAAAAAGGGAGATGTTAGACGATACGGGGTATATCCTAACGAAAAAATTTCTAATAAAAATTTACAAAACATAATTTCACTTTCTAGTAAGGGGTTACCAATGGTATTTCCTAAAGGTGATTATGCCACTAATTTGGTATTAGATAGTATATCCATACTAAACTTTACATTTAATAACGCGACAATTACCGGAGGTGTTAACATTGTAAATAACTCCTTTAATATAAAGTTAGGAGGTAATTTAACCATATTAGAGCGTTTATTTGTAAAAGGATCTAGCGATATAGTATTTGACACATTAACAGTAAAAACAGATACTTTAAAATGTCTCACAACAAAAAAAAATAGAGGAGTAAGTTTATACGCTGGAGCTAAAAATATTAGTTTTCAACTTTTAAATATTGAAAACACAGGAGGTACTAAAGATAAGTTTTATCAACACACAGCAGCAGCACTGCAAGTTCATGGTTGGAAAAACAACCCCGAAAATGTTTTTATTAAAAACCTAACTATTAAAAATGTAGATAGGACAGGACTGTATTTAACAGGAAATGGTCATAGAATTGAAAAAGTAACAATAAATAATTTTGGGCAAGGAAGTTCCGAAAATATGTTTGCGCTAGGAGATGCTTTTAAAGGAGAAGAAAAGGAGTTCTCTGGCGCATGGTTAAATAGATGTAACAATTGTGAAATAGACACCTTAATCGTTAATGCCACTAATAATAAAGGTAATTATAGTGTAATATTGGATGAAGGAAAATATTATGAGCCTACCTTTATTTATAATATTCATTTTAAAAATAAAGCAAAGGCATTACCAATAAAAGATGATAAGCTTACTAATATTTTAGTTAAAAATGAATTTTAGTTTACAACAATTAATAAAAAAAAGAGAGTACATATTTATTACGCTAAGTATAATTGTGTTTTTTACTTTTACAGTATCTTATGCTTTAAGCGCTATAGCAATGGTGCTATTTATTCCATTCTTTTTTTTAGATACTAAGTTAAATATTGCAAGTAAGGTACAACGTATTAAAAAGGATAAAATAGCGCTATGTCTTGTTTTGTTTATTTTAATACAATGTATTGGGTATTTTTATTCAGAGGACAAAGCTCTTGCGCTAAAACGGGTTTGGGGTATGTTTCCCTTGGTGTTTTTACCGGCCATTTTATTTTCGGAATCTATACCAAGTAATGACTTAAAAAAATCATTAAACATTTCTAAATACCTTATAGTATTAACTTTTTTGTATTATTTAATAATTCATGTTTTTGTTGATGGGCGAACTATTTCAACATTTGTACATGATACCGTAAAAGTTAAATTGGGGATAAGCCAATTTTACTTAACATTTATAGTTTTAATTCCTATTCTAGTATCTAGTAAGTCAATTTATCAAAGGGATAAAATGTTGTTAAATAGTCTTTTATTAGCAACTTCATTTTTCATTCTATTACTATTGGGAAATAAAACGGTGCTGCTTTTCATGCTTACATTAATAATTTATGGGTTAGTATTACTTATAAAGCGTAAAAAATATAGAAGTGTATTATTTGCAACTGTGTTTATAATTTTAGGATCAATAATGATTTCTCAATCGTCTATAGTAAAAAACAGAATGACTGTTACGGTTAACACCTTAGATTTTGATTTAGAAACCATAATTACTAAAAACAGGTTTACCGAAACTAAAAATACTTTAGAACACCGTATTTTAATAAACTATTTAGCAGGAAAAGAAATAATAAAGGCACTACCATTTGGAGTGGGCACAGGCGATTATTTAGCGGTTTTATATAACCAATATTATACTATTAATTTTAAGGCTGGGATAAGCCAGAAATATAATAACCATAACCAATATTTTACCGAGTTTTTAAAAACAGGAGTATTGGGTGGTGTTTTGTTTATATATATATTATTTTTGTTGCTTTTAAAAATCAATAAGGAGCAGTTTTATTACCCCATATTTTTGTTGCTTTTTGTTGTGGGGTGTTTTTTAGAATCCTATTTAGACCGGCAACATGGCGTAATTATTTTTGCGTTTATAATTCCTTATTTTTATAAATTAGATTGACAGATATATTATGAAAAATTTCAAACACATTTTAATTTTAACAGTAAGTTGTATTTTTATTATTTCATGTAAAAATGAGAAAGATAAATCTACAATTGAAACCATAGAAGAAACCTCAAAGGAAGTTGCTTCTGTGTTTGATGATTCAAAATATATATTGAATAATAAATTTCCTTTAGGAGATGTAAGGCGCTATGGTATATATCCAGACTCCATTCATCCAACTACACATCCTTATACGAAAAATACAAGGTTGACAACTGTTTTAGACTTATCGGAAAACCACGGTGTTGAGTTAACTTTCCCTAAAGGTTATTACAAAAAAAACTTAGTTATAAAAGGAAGAAAAAATATTAATATAAATTTTGAAAATGCGGAATTTGCAGGTATGATTCAAGTTTATGAAAATGATTCAATACCTTCAGAAAATATTGTTTTTAAGGGTAATGTAGTTTCATATGCTGGTTTTTTAGTTAGAAAGTCTCATGATTTAGAAATAGAAAACCTTAGCATTAAATCTAATTTAGAAAAAAACATTTATGGTTTAAGAAGTAAAGGTGCTATAGTTGATGCGGGATCAGAAGATATTAAAATTAACAAATTAGTAATTGAGGATTTAGGTTCTGGTTCAGATAAATACAAATTTAATGGGGCTGCTTTGTCAATACAAGGTTGGAATAATAACCCTGTAAATGTGCAAATTAAAGATATTCATATTTTATCTTCAGATAGACATGGCATGTACATTACCGGAAAAGATCACCTAATTGGAAATGTAGTAATAGACAAATTCGGAGTAGGGTCATCCAAAGGGATGTCTGGTATGCAAGATGCGGATAAAGGTGAAGAAAAAGAATTTAAAGCGCTTTGGGTAAACAGATGTTATAATAGTTTTATAGAAAATATTACTATAAATGAAAAAGACTCTAAAGGTAAGTATACAGCCTATTTTGATCAAGGTAGTAAAACTAAGCCTTTTACAATAGGTACTTTTAAAGTTATAAACGATAATCCATCAATATCGGTTTTAAAAGCTCCTAATACTGGAGTAATTGTAGAAATTGAGGAGTAATCGCTTTTTTAAAATAAAGCATAGATGTCTTTTTTTAAGTTTAAAAAGGGGCATCTTTTTTTTGTGGTAGCATTTAGTGTCTAAATAAATGTATCGTAATTTTTAAATTTAATACTTTTACAATAATAAGAACCCAAATATTTGAAACCACTAGCTATTATTAAAAAATACGGTTTTTTTGCGGCTATTTTTACAATAGCTAAAGCAACCGTTTATTTTGTGCCATTATTATTGGCAGATGTACTTACAGAATACGATTTTGGTGTATTAGAATATGCCTTAGCGGGTTTAGGGTTTGTTCTTAATTCTCTTATTAGTTTAGGTGTTCCTGGTGCCTTTCCTTATTTTATTCTTAGAAAAAAAGATTTTTCAATTAAAAACGGGTTTATTTTACACCCCATATGGCTTCTTTTCTTATTTGTATGTAATCAATTCGCCTTTTATTTTTTTAATATTAAAATTGAATTTTATTTAGCATTTAATGTGAGCTATATAATTGCTAATCAGGTGTTTTATTCGGTTCAGTTAAAATCTTACGAAAAATCTACAAAAGCCGTAATAGTAGATTCTGGAATTTACTTGGTACTGCTGCTAGTTTTATTACTTGGTAAGACAAACATTGTTTCAATAAATACCACGCTTATTAGCATTTTTATTGTAGGGTACTCTTTGATTTATGTTTTTTTAGCACTGTACAAATATTACAAGGCAGACAAAATAAATAAATTTGATAATTATAAAAGAATACTAAAGTTTAGTAAAAACTTAATGTTATCAACTTTTTTAATATTCTTAATTACGGTATCGGGTAGAATATTGGTTGAGTATTTTTTTAGTTTTGAGGAGGTAGGTTTATATGCCTTTTACTTTAGGTTATCCGCTATTGTTGTTATGATTCATCAAGTAGTAAATATAGCTTTTTTTAAAAAAATGTACACTTTTGAAGCTAACATTTTAGATAAGTATTACTATTTGTTTTTTATGTTTATTTTCACGCTCTCTGTTGTTATTTATTTTGTAACACCTTACGTTGTTGGGTATTTTTCTAATTTTTTTACCGAAACTTATATAGATAATAAGGGTATGTATTTTTTATTATCGGTTCAAATGGTAGTCTGGATAGCTTCGGCATTAAACTCAAATATTATTGATCGAGAAAATTTAACATATAAAAACAACCCTAAATTTTTAGTTTTAATTGCATTGGCAATGGGCGTATTTTATTTTTTAAAAGATAGTATGACATTATCATTACTTGTTTTTATTCATTTTACAGTAATTTTTGTAGCGTGCTTAATTCAATATTTTAGTCTTAGTATGAAACAAATATATTTTAGCAAATCTATTATAACTCTAAGCTTAATTTATATTTTATCAACTAGTTATTATTTTATGTATTTATGATTATAAACTATATTAAAAAATACAAAGGTTTTTTTTATAGTTTGTTGTTTAGCATAGCTATTTGGTTTATTGCTTTTTTACTTATTCCGGCAAAACCTGTGGAGTCTATAAAACCTGTAACCATATTTTTTATACTAGGTTGTTACTTATCCTTGGTTACTGGTTTTTTGTGTTTTAATTTTAAAACTAAACCTATAGAATTTAAGCAAAAACCAAGAACTACTTTTTATTTGAATATTTTATTAATTATTTTAGTATTAAGTTACTTATTAAGGTGGTTTGATTTATTTTGGATAAGAGAACTGTCTTTTTTTAATGAAACAATAGAAAACAGGGCAATTAAAGATGCAAATTCTAGTAGCAGTGGTTGGTTGTTTGTTATAGCATCAATAATTAAAAGTATTTACTTTTTCCCGTTTATATTTGTTAAAAAATTAAAACTTAAAAGTGCGGGGTACACCGTTATATTGGCATACGCCTTATTACTATTTCCATGGGTAGAGGCCATTTTATTAGGTGCGAGAAAACCATTTTTTGAGGTGTTTTTAATTGTTATAATAACATATTTACTGTTTAAAACTCAAAAAATTAAATTAAAACCCTTTTTAATTATATGCTTTTCTTTTTTTCTTTTAATGTCAGTTTCTGTCGTTTTACTTATAAAAAGAGAACATGAGGTCGCAAAACATAAAGTTGCTTTTTTTGATTCTATTTTAAAATCGAGATATAATGATTTATTGAAGCCAACTGATGAAGCTGAAAACTATTTTTATTCAAAGGATAACAATGAATTAATAAAGTATTATGCTTTAATAGGCCTGCATTCGGGTCAATATATTTCTCATGGTGTTTTTGAGTTTAACCATATTATTGATAAGCAAGATTTACAAAAAACGAACGGAACATATACGTTTTTCCCAATAATTAATTTTTTTAACAAATTTAATATAAGCGAGCCTATAGTTCTAAATAATCCATCACCAAGGAGTTATGTTTATTTAACCGCCTTTGGTTCCTTTTATATAGATTTTAGGTGGCTAACACTTTTAGCTATGTTTATTTTTGGAGTTTTTCAAAAGTACGCTTTTCAAAAGTCTAAACATTCTATTATTTATATACCAATATTAATTTACTTATTATTAATTAATGTATTTTTGCCTATAACTAACTACATAAGAGGTATTGGAATTTATCCGTTTGTTGCATTTAGTTTTGTGCTTTCTTTGTATAAGTTAATAGAATTGAATCAGAAAAATAAAGTTAGTTAAAGATTATAAAAGTTAAATTTTAAAATATTGGACGTATTTTACGTCGAGAATAAATTTTAATGGACAAAAAAACAGCAATAATTTTTGGAGGATCAGGCTATATAGGTAGAAACCTGTTAAATTTCTTAATAACGAATGATGTTTTTGAAAGTTATTATGTTTTTGATATAAAGGCACTTATCGGTTTTGAGGATGAGTTGCAATCTAAAAAAGTGATTTATTCTAAAATTGATGTAAGAGAAAAAATAGATATTAAGCTTAGTAATATAGATGGCAAATCTAGTTGGATTTTTAACTTTGCGGCCATTCATCGTGAACCTGGTCATGATTTTAAAGAGTATTTTGATACAAATATAGCTGGAGCTGAAAATGTTAATGAGTTTTCTGAAAATGAAGGTATAAATAATATTTTCTTTACAAGCAGTATAGCACCTTATGGGAAGTCGTTAAATCAAAAAACAGAGGCTTCACCACTTTACCCAGAAACCGGTTATGGTATTTCCAAGGGGTTAGCAGAAAAAATCCATGAAAAATGGTTGGCTAAGGATTCTAATAGAAGATTAATTGTAGTAAGACCAAGTGTTATTTTTGGCCCGAAGGACCCAGGTAATGTCTATAGAATGATTAAATCATTAAAAAAAGGCACATTTATATTACCAAACGGAGGTAAAGTAATAAAAGCCTATGGGTATGTTTATGGGTTGGTAGAAAGTATGTTATTTACAATGAATAAATCAGATAGGTTTATTGTTTATAATTATGCCGAAAACCCAGTAGTGCCATTAAATGAAATGGTAGAAATTGCAAAGAGTAATTTAAATATAAGCAAGCCTACCCTTAAGTTGCCAGTAAGTGTTTTGGTTTTTTTAGCATCTATTTTACAAATTGGTTTTAAGTTAATTGGAAAAACGGCCGACATTCATCCAGTAAGAGTTAGAAAAGCAGGTTTTCCAACTAATATTAAACCTCAGTACCTTATTGATAACGATTTTGAATTTAAGTACGATTTTGAAAATGCCATAAAGCACTGGAAATCTGTAAGTCCTGAAGATTTTAGTTAATGAAAGTAGCAATAATACATTATTGGTTTATATCACGTCGCGGAGGAGAAAAGGTCGTGGAAAGCATGCTGAAGCTTTATCCCGATGCAGACGTATACACGCTATTTTATGATGAAAAAACTTATGGTAATCATTTAAAAAACAATAAGGTATATACCTCGGTATTAGATAAAATTGGATTTATAAAAAAGAGGTATCAAATTTTTTTTCCACTTTATCCAATAGGAGTTAATTCACTTAAATTAAAAGATAAATACGACTTAATTATTTCATCAGAGTCTGGTCCAGCTAAAGGAATTAAAATTGATGATAACACCCCTCATTTATGCTACATACATTCACCAATGCGGTATTGTTGGGGTTTTACAAATGACTATTTGGTATCTGTAAACAAATGGGTTAGGCCTGTTTTATTGTATTTGTTTAAGCGTTTAAAAAATTGGGACAAAGGGACTATAAATAATGTTGATTTATATGTTGCTAACTCTAGTAACGTGGCCAATCGAGTAAACAAATTTTATAATAGAGATGCAAAAGTTGTTTATCCTCCAATAGCTGATGAGTTATTTAATAAACCCTTTGAATTAAATAGCGATAAAGATATTTATTTAAGTTTTGGTGCAATAACACCCTATAAGCGCATTGATTTATTGGTAGATGTATTTAACAAAAACGGTAAACCTTTAATTATTGTTGGAGAAGGATCGGAAAAAGAAAAATTAGCAAAAATAGCCAAGCCAAATATAAAATTCACAGGCGTTTTGCAGTGGGCTGAAATAGAAGAAATCTTCAAGAGAACCAAAGCATTAATATTTCCTGGGGAAGAAGATTTTGGAATGATTCCTTTAGAGGTTATGGCTTATGGTATTCCTGTTATTGCTTTAAAAAAAGGAGGAGCTCTAGAAACAATAGTTGAAAATAAAGAAAATATCCATCAATCTTCAGGTATATTTTTTGATGAACAAACTGTAGAATCTTTAGAAGAGAAGTTAGTGTATTTCGAATTGATTCAAAAAGATTTTGACGCTAAATGGATAAAAAATCATTCAAGTAAATTTAAAGAGTCAATTTTTTTAACAGCATTTAAGGGTGTTGTCGATAATTTTCTCCAAGATTTTAAAAAATAGGCAAATATAATTTGCAAGTCATTATTGAGCACCAATGTTACGTTTTTCTAATTATTTTTATTAAAATTTAAGATTGCAATTAAACATAAATGAAAAAAAAGATTTTAATAACAGGGGCAGCGGGTTTTTTAGGTTCTCACCTTTGCGATAGATTTATTAAAGAAGGTTTTCATGTTATTGGAATGGATAATTTTATCACTGGCGATAAAAAAAACATAGAACATTTATTAAGCTTAAAGAGTTTTGAATTTATTAAGCATGATGTAACAACTTATATAGATTTAAGTGGCGAATTAGACTATATTTTACATTTTGCATCTCCAGCTAGCCCTATAGACTATTTAAAAATACCCATACAAACGTTAAAAGTAGGAGCATTAGGCACACATAATCTTTTAGGTTTAGCTAAGGCTAAAAAAGCTAGAATGCTAATTGCTTCAACTTCCGAAGTTTATGGAGACCCATTAGTACACCCACAGACGGAAGATTATTACGGTAATGTAAATACAATAGGGCCTCGTGGCGTATATGATGAAGCTAAACGTTTTCAAGAATCTATAACGATGGCATATCATAGGTTTCATGGACTAGAAACTCGAATAGTTCGTATATTCAATACTTATGGTCCAAGAATGCGACTCAATGATGGAAGAGTTATTCCTGCATTTATAGGGCAAGCCTTAAGAGGAGAAGATTTAACCGTTTTTGGAGATGGATCCCAAACAAGGTCTTTTTGTTATGTAGATGATCAAGTTGAAGGAATTTATAGATTATTATTAAGCGATTATTCAAAGCCTGTTAATATTGGTAACCCACACGAAATTACAATTAAAGAATTTGCTGAAGAAATTATTAAGCTAACAGGCACTAAGCAAAAAGTAATTTATAAAAATTTACCTCAGGATGACCCCTTACAGCGACAACCAGACATTATGTTAGCAAAAAAAATATTAAATTGGGAGCCTAAGGTTAACAGAGCTGAAGGCATGAAGATAACTTATGATTATTTTAAATCTTTATCAGATGAAGAATTATATAAAAGTGATCATAAAGAGTTTAAAGAACACATAAAGAAATAAGTGAACTACAAAAAAGGAAGATATTCTAGTTTAATAAAACCACTCTTTGGGTTTATCGATTTAGTCATTATTAATATGGCTGTGTTTTATTTTGATATAAATTTAAAGAATATTTATATATTCTGTTTATACATATCCTTGTCGTGGATGATAATTGCAATAAAAAATCATTTTTACGAAGTACAAAGGCATACACGATTAATTCAAATTATTCCATTATTATTTAAGCAAATCATACTTTTTACAATAGTGCTTTACGCTTTTATTGGGTTTTTTAAACAACCCAATGTAAGTCGTTTAGCACTAGGTAATTATTTGTTGTTTGTGTTTTTGCTAATATTTATATTTAAATTTTTAACTACGTTTTTATTAAAAAAATACAGAACTGTTTTAAGAGGTAATAATAGAAAGGTTATAGTCATTGGTAGTAATGATAAGGCTAGACAGCTTATTAAAACGTTTAATACTAGGTTAGATTATGGGTATAAATTTGAAGCTAAATTTAGTGTTAAGGATAAAGAGTTTTCTTTAGATTCTTGTTTTAACTATATTATAGAAAATAGTATAGATGAAATATATTTTTCCGTTTCAGAATTATCTAATAAGCAAATTAATAGGTTAATTGATTTTGCAGATAATAACTTACGTGAACTTAAATTCATTCCAGACAATAAGGAGATTTATTCCAAAAAACTTAAGTATGAATATTATGATTATATTCCAATCTTATCAATAAGAGCCATTCCTCTGCAAGAACCATTTAGTAAGTTAGTTAAACGCCTTTTCGATATAGTTTTTTCATTATTTATAATCGTTTTTGTATTATCGTGGTTAACACCAATTATAGCATTACTAATTAAGTTAGAGTCAAAAGGCCCCGTATTTTTTAAACAATCTAGAAACGGTTTTAATTATAAGGAGTTTGATTGTTATAAGTTTAGGTCTATGACTCCTAATAAAGATGCAAATTTACACCAAGCAACTAAAGGTGATTTAAGAGTTACTAAAATGGGGGCTTTTATACGGAAAACAAGTATTGATGAGTTACCACAGTTCTTTAATGTGCTGTTTGGAGACATGTCGGTTGTTGGACCACGACCGCACATGGTAAGTCATACTAATATGTATGCACAACGAATTGATAAATTTATGGTGCGCCATTTTGTTAAGCCAGGTATTACAGGTTTGGCTCAAGTAAGTGGTTTTAGAGGCGAAATAGAAACCGATAAAGATATTATTAATCGCGTAAAGTATGATATATTTTATATAGAAAACTGGTCGTTGTTACTAGATATTAAAATCGCTATTCAAACATTTACGAACGCTATAAAAGGCGAGGAGAAGGCTTATTAAATTACTTCAATAAGTTGTTTTAATTGAATATTAAAATCAAAATTTGTAAATGCTATATTTTGTATTTTAATTCTGTATTCTAAAGACAACTTTGATCTATCTAAATTTGATATTACTATATTTAATTCAGTATAATCGCCGACATTAGCAACCCAACCAAGCTCATATTTATTAATTACAGTTTCTCCTTCACCGCCGCCAAAATAAAGCATAGGCATTCCTAAGCGCGCATATTCAAATATTTTAGATGGCACTGAGCCATAAATTCTATTGAGTAAGGGAATTATGGTGATATCGTATTGAGTTAAAACGCTATGTAGTTCTTGTCTAGAAACTTCGCTATGATATACAATATCAAGTTCTGGTTTATTTTCAATTAAATCTTGTATAGCAAGTTCCTCTGCACCACCGCCGTAAATATGAAATTGAATTTTAGAGTAGTCTAAATGCTCGCAGAGTTTTAAAATACCTTGGGCAATCCCTAACAGGCCTGCATATACTATTTTTAGTTTTTCTGAAGTTTGTGTTTCGTTATTTGGTACCTGTGCTTTAAAATCCGGATAATTACGATATAAGAAAGTGCTTTTATTTCTATATAATGATTTTACATGGGTTAATATTTCATCACTTTGTCCTAGAATTAAATCAGCATGTTTATAATTATAGCCCTCTATTTTTTCAAGTATTTTATAAGTTAAGTTCTTTTTTAAAGCGCCTAATTCAAACGCAGCAAGTGGCCATAAATCGCTAACATTTAAAATGAGTTTTCTCTTTTTAGAACGTAGAAATAAAACTGAGGTAAAAGCCACAAGTAAAGGTGGCGATTGTATAATTACTGTTTCAGGAATTTTGTTCCATATAAAAAACCAAATCAAACTGAAACTATAAGAAAGCATAGCAATAAGGCGCAGTAGTTTATTCTTTGAATTACTAGCGTAAATCCACAGTCTATGTATGGAAATGTCGTTTTCTACAGAAGTCCGCTTAAATTGCCCTCTATAGTCTTCAAATACCCTGCCTTTAGGATAATTTGGTAAAGGGGTTAAAACGGAAACATTAAAATTGTGTTTCTGCAAGCCTTCAGATAAATGAAAAATGCGATTTGATGCCGCCCCGGTTTCAGGAGGAAAATAATTTGTTATGATAAGTAAGTCTTTCATATCAAATTTAAATAGATACTAAATGATGAACTATACGCTTTGCGGCATTTCCATCCCACAACTGGGGTGTTACGCCTTGTTTCC
This sequence comes from Algibacter sp. AS12, assembly GCF_046736315.1. Lineage (NCBI taxonomy): Bacteria > Pseudomonadati > Bacteroidota > Flavobacteriia > Flavobacteriales > Flavobacteriaceae > Algibacter > Algibacter sp. AS12. Next base: position 1,470,807 of record NZ_CP151841.1, on the reverse strand, counting down.
ATGTGCCAGAAAATAGAATATTAAAAGCAGTTTTAATTTTTTCAGGGTCACTGCCAACTAAAATATTTGTTCCAATATCGCAGGTTTCAGGACGTTCGGTGCTATCTCGCAAGGTTATACAAGGTACATTCATAACAGTAGTTTCTTCTGTAATACCACCAGAATCCGTTATAACAGCCAAGGCGTTTTTAACCAAATAATTAAATTCTAAATAGCCTAAAGGGTTCACATAATTTAGGTTGTCAAAATTTAGGTTGAGGTTGCTTAAAAGCTTTTTTGTTCTAGGATGCACCGGGAAAATAATGGGGTAATCTTTTCCTAAAGTTACAATTTGTGTTATCAGCTTTTTTAATTGCTGTTCTTCATCAACATTGCTAGGTCTGTGAAGCGTTATAACCATATACTTCTTTTCAGATAAATTTAAATCATCCCAAAGAGAAGGTTTTGCTAATCTACTTTTGTTTTTAAGTAACGTATCAATCATGACGTTTCCAACAAAAAACACTTTGGAGTCTGGAACACCTAATGCACTTAAGTTTTTGTTCGCATACGTGGATGTTGTAAAAAAATAATCGGTTAAACTATCTGTAACTATTCTATTAATTTCTTCAGGCATATCCATATCTCCAGATCGAATTCCGGCTTCAACATGTGCTACTTTAATACCTGCTTTTTTAGCAACTATTGTACAAGCCATTGTTGAGGTTACATCGCCAACAACCATTACTAAATCACATTTATTTACCATTAATTCGTTTTCAAAACCAATCATTATGGCTGCAGTTTGTTCCGCTTGAGTACCGCTTTTTACTTCTAAATTACTATCGGGTAGTGGGATGTTTAATTCTTCAAAAAAAGTTCCGCTTAAGTTTTTATCGTAATGCTGCCCGGTATGTACAAGCCTATAATTAATGTTAAAACCTTCTTTTTTTTTGTTTTGAATAGCTTCGATAATAGGCGCAATTTTCATAAAGTTTGGTCTAGCACCTGCAACTATAGTAATATTCATATATCTTGGTTTAAGTAGGATGTAAACTGCTTTAATTTACCACGTTTTGAACGAATTAATTTATCTTGTCTTTCAAACTGAATTTGTAGTCCTTTTTCAAGGTAATTTTCCATTTCGATGGTTATAGTTTTTATCTTTTCTTCCAAAAGGGGAGCGTTACTAACATAAATAATCTTAAAAGTATCTAGTTTATGTTGTTCAATTATAAATTCTTTTACATTTCCGTCATCTTCAATAATACTTTTTGTAATGTAGTAAAACGTTAATCCTGCAGCCTTTTTTCCGCTTGCTAAAATAGCAATATCATTAGTTCTTCCTATTAGTTTTTCAAGAATAGGTGTTTTGGTCGTGCTTTTTTTTGATAGGATTCCAACATCGCCAATATCATATCTAATAAATGGGTGTGCTTTATTGTAAAGCGATGTAATTACAATACGGCCTTCTTCGCCGTAAGGCAAAACAGAATTATTGTCATCAAGAATTTCAACATAAAGAGATTCGCTATTAACTTGCCAGTTCCCGTTGGGGTTTTCAAAGGCTATTAAATCTAATTCCGAAGCGCCATATTCGTTAATTATTGGCACTCCAAATTGGGTTTCCATGAGCTTCTTATCATCGGTAAATAACATTTCGGAAGTCACAACACAGGCTTTTAATGTCGGGCAAATGGTTTTTAAAACAAGGTTTTTATCATGAAGAAATTTAGCAAATTGCGCAATTGAGCTTGTATAACCATTAAGATATTCGAAAGAGGCTTTTTTAAATTTTTGAAGATGTTTTTCGAAAGCCGCTGCGCTTAAATCGAATACCGAAAATCGAAATCTGCGACTAAGTTTATCCTTAAAACGTTCTTTGTAATATCCTTTTTTATCTAAAGGAATACCATAAAAACGAGCTTGTTTCGATGTGTTAAAATCTAAATTATACCAACCAAAACGATTTTGAATTATGGCCCAAGTTAAGGCGTGACTAAATTTATCTTTGGCAAAAACAAAAGGCGTTCCGGACGATCCTGATGTTTTATTAATATAAATATCAAATTTGGTATAATGTTTTGTAAGTCGCTCTTCTAAGGGTTGTTGTAAATCTTGTTTTGTTAAAACAGGAATGTTGTTCCAATCTGAAGTATCAATACCCTCTATAAACGCACTGTAGTAAGGATTGTTTTTTAGGTGAAATGCAACTATGTCTTGCTTTTTAGCTTCTACATGTGCTGCAAAATCTTTTTCATTTATATCCTGAATTGATTTTAATACAGTTCTAGCCTCCTTAATAGGAAAACCATTTAATTGTAATGAAAAGTCGAATAGATTCAAGTTAAAAAAGGGCTGAATTATTTAATAGTGCACGAAAATCAAAAATAATTATAAATGCTTTAGCGAAGGACACTTTTAGCAACACAATTATTTAAAGTTAGTATTTTATGTAAAGTAAATAAAAAATATTCGTGAATTAGAAGCATTAATTTTATTTTTGCGCAAATAACTTATACTATTACTATGAATATTTTAATACTTGGTTCTGGAGGAAGAGAACACACTTTTGCTTGGAAAATAGCTCAAAGCCCAAAATGCGATAAACTATTTGTAGCACCAGGAAACTCTGGTACTAATGAAATAGCGACAAACGTAAATATTGGTGTAACAGATTTTCCGGCTATAAAGGAACTGGTACTTAGTAATAATATAGATTTAGTGGTTGTTGGACCAGAAGATCCACTAGTGCAAGGAGTTCATGATTTCTTTTTAAATGATGATGCTATTAAACATGTATCTGTAATTGGACCACAAAAGGCTGCTGCCGAATTAGAAGGAAGTAAAGAGTTTGCAAAAGAGTTTTTATACCGCCATAATATACCAACTGCCGCCTACGAAAGTTTTACTAAAGAAACTGTTGAGAAAGGCTATGCTTTTTTAGAAACTTTAAATGCGCCTTACGTTTTAAAGGCCGATGGATTAGCGGCAGGTAAAGGTGTTGTTATTTTAAATGATATTAATGAAGCTAAAGCTGAATTAAAAAGTATGCTTGTTGATGCTAAATTTGGTGAAGCAAGTACAAAAGTGGTAATTGAAGAGTTTTTAGATGGTATAGAGCTAAGTTGCTTTGTGTTAACCGATGGCGAGCATTATAAAATTTTACCAACAGCTAAAGATTATAAGCGTATTGGCGAAGGTGATATAGGATTGAACACAGGTGGTATGGGGGCGGTTTCTCCAGTACCGTTTGCTACTGATGAGTTTCTTAACAAAATTGAAGAGCGCATAGTAAAACCAACAATCTCTGGTTTTAAAAAGGATAAACTTCCTTATGTTGGTTTTGTTTTTATTGGACTAATTAAAGTTGGAGACGATCCTAAAGTTATTGAGTACAATGTACGTATGGGCGACCCAGAAACCGAAGTTGTTTTACCTCGATTAAAAAATGATTTTGTTGAAATTCTACAAGCCATGGCTAATGGAACTTTAAATAAAATTGATATCGAAATTGATGAACGTGCGGCTACTACAATAATGACAGTGTCTGGTGGTTACCCTGAAGCTTATGAAAAAGGTAAAGAAATTACCGGAGTTAAAAGTATTGTAGATTCTATTCCGTTTCACGCAGGAGCGCAAATTAAAGATGGGAAAATAGTAACTTCTGGTGGCCGCGTAATGGCCATAACTTCGTATGGTAATACGTACCAAGAGGCCATAAAAAAATCTTACCAAAGTATAGAAAAACTACATTTTGATAAGATGTATTATCGTAAAGATATTGGATTCGATTTATAGGAAAGAATGAGAAGATATACTTTTATCTTCTTCATTGTTATCACTAAATATTTTAAGTTGTAGCATCCAGTAAACCATAGCTACAATACAAATAACAATAAAAATCCAAGAAATTGTATTTGCAGCAAACCAGTTTTCTAGTTCTAATGCTCTTATAGCATCCATAGGAGCAAAAAGAACATTAACAAATAAATCCTGTATTGCGTAAAAGAAATCTTTCATTTTGTGTTTGTTTATTATTTACCAACCATTTTTTAGTTAGTATATTTACACAGCAAAAATACAAAAACAGTTAATGATTACAAGTTTTTTTAATAAATCTAAACCAATATATTTTGTTGTTGTTTTTTTTATAGTGCTTTTAGCTTTTGTAAATGCTAGAATTTACATGGTAAATGGTGGGTTAAACCTCGATTATATACTAAAGCAAACGGTACTAGTTTTTGTTGTTTATGCCTGTATTTTACTTTTAAGTTTTATAGCCAACAAAAATAATTTAACAAATAGAAATAGCTACGAAGTCCTCTTGTTTAGTCTTTTTTTGCTATTTATTACCCAAACAACAAGTAATGGAAATGTGTTATTTTCAAATTTTTTTGTTTTACTTGGGTTAAGGCGGATAGTAAGTATGCGCTCCCCAAAAAACATTAAGAAAAAGCTTTTCGATGCCGCTTTCTGGATTGCTTTAGCATCCCTTTTTTACTTTTGGTCCATTCTGTTTTTTGTTCTAATCTTGTTATCGCTTGTATTGTATACCGATAATAATATTCGCCATTGGTTAATACCATTTTTAGGTGCTGTAACAGTTTTAATTATAAGTTGTAGCGCATCAATACTGATATTCGATAATTATTTCGACCTGGTTAATTGGAATCCGCAAATTAGTTACGATTTTAGTAATTATAATTCTGCAGCATATTTAATTTCTATTACAGTCTTGCTGTCCTTTGGTATTTGGTCTTCTGTTTTTTATTTAAATAATATTAAAAAGCAAAAAAAAGCATTTAGAGCATCGTTTAAAACCATCATTTTAGCGGCAATAATTGGTTTTATATTAGTAATACTAGCTCCAGAAAAAAACGGAAGTGAGTTTTTATTTTTATTTGCCCCTTTAGCTATTATTATAGCCAATTATATAGAAATTATACCCGATAAATGGTTTAAAGAACTCTTTTTAGGTGTGTTAATTTTACTGCCTTTTACCCTGCTATTGCTGTAGTTTTTCGCCAAAAGCTAAATCGCCAGCATCACCAAGTCCAGGAACAATATACCCCTTGTCGTTTAAGGTTTTATCAATAGTGGCAATCCATAAATGTGTGTTTTTATCAAAATGTTGCGCTACAAAATCAACGCCTTCCTGTGCGCCAATAACACTAATTAAATGAATTTCTTTAGGTGTCCCAAATGGTTTCAAGGCTTCAAAAGTGGCTAGCATCGATTGTCCGGTAGCTAACATAGGGTCGGCAAGAATAAGTGTTTTGCCTTCCAAACTTGGGCAAGCTAAGTATTCTACAATAATCTCAAAACTTTCAGGATTGTGTTTATGGTGTCTGTATGCAGAAATAAAGGCGTTCTCAGCACCATCAAAATAATTTAGCAATCCGTTGTGTAATGGCACACCGGCTCGCAAAATAGAACACAATACAACCTCATTATTTGGTAAATCTATATTGCTTTGTCCCAAAGGGGTTTCAATTGTTTCAGAATTAAAACTTAAAGTTTTACTCATTTCGTATCCCAAAATTTCTCCAATGCGCTCAATGTTTCTTCTAAAACGCATACTATCCTTTTGAATATTAACAGCTCGTATTTCAGCTATAAATTTATTTAAAATGGAGTTTTTAAGTGATAAATTATGAATTGTCATAGGTGAAAATCTAAATTTTGATAGTAAAGTTAATGAATCACAATTAAAAATTTAATTATTGCCCTTTTTCAGGGTTTTATAAATTTAAAAATCTTAGATAATTTATGTAATTTCGCATTATAAAAATCAAAGAATATGTTTACAAATAAAGCTAACAAAATTTTTCAAGAGGTTATTGAAAAATATCACATTATTAACACTGTAGATCAACCATTTGAAAACGCTTATCCAGAAAGCGATTTATTAGAGCATTTATTGTATAGAAAATGTTGGATTGATACGGTACAATGGCATTATGAAGACATTATTCGCGATCCGCAAATAGATCCTGTTGCAGCATTAACTTTAAAACGTAAAATTGATGCTTCAAATCAAGATAGAACCGATATGGTGGAATATATTGATAGCTATTTCTTAGAAAAATATAAAGGAGCTACTGTAAAATCAGGCGCTACTATTAATACCGAAAGTCCAGCTTGGGGCGTCGATAGATTATCTATTTTAGCCTTAAAAGTTTATCATATGAATGAGGAAGCAACTCGTAATGACGCTTCCGCGAAACACAAAGCAGCTTGCCAGAAAAAGCTAGATATTTTGTTAGAACAACGCGTAGATTTATCGACAGCTATTGATACGCTTTTAAGTGATATTGAAGCAGGAGATAAGTATATGAAAGTGTATAAGCAAATGAAAATGTATAATGACGATGAACTAAATCCAGTACTTCGTTCACAAAAATAGAATTCCTGCGTAGGCGGGAATCTCATCCTAATTGTTGAGATGCCAAAACAACAAAAAAACATTCTAGTTATTCGTCTCTCAGCTATGGGAGACGTGGCTATGACTGTTCCCGTTTTACGAGCATTAACCCAACAGCATCCCGAACTTAAAATTACCGTATTAACACGTGCTTTTTTTAAGCCTTTTTTTAGAGATTTAGATCAAGTTGAGGTGTTTTCTGCCGATGTAAAAGGAGAACATAAAGGTGTTTTTGGACTCTATAAGTTAGGGAACGCTTTAAATGAAAAGCAGTTTTATGTTGTGGCCGATTTACATAATGTATTGCGAAGTAAAATTCTTAAAAACTTTTTAACTTGTAAACGTTTTATTTCAATTGATAAAGGCCGAAAAGAAAAGCGACTTTTAACTTCAAAAAAAATAAATAAACAGCTTAAAACAACCCATCAACGCTATGCCGAGGTTTTTGGCAAGCTAGGTTATAAAATTGACTTGAGTACTCCTAGTTTTCCAAAAAAAACAGACTTAAATTTCGAGTTAAAAAAGTTCATTCAAAATCCTTCAAAAAAGAGTGTAGGAATCGCACCTTTTGCAGCACACGAAGGGAAGATGTATCCTTTAAGCTCAATGAAATTGGTTATAGAAAAGCTATCGAAAGACCATAATATTATTTTGTTTGGCGGTGGAAAATATGAGTCTGAAATACTTAACGGTTTCCAAAATAATTTTAAAAATACAACCAATCTCGCGGGTAAATTATCGCTTGATGAAGAATTGGATGTTATCTCCAATTTAGACGTAATGCTTTCCATGGATTCTGGTAATGCACATATAGCAGCAATGTTAGGTGTTAAGGTGATTACTATTTGGGGTGTTACCCATCCTTTTGCTGGTTTTACACCTTTTAATCAACCTAAAGATTATGCGTTGTTAGCAGACAGTGTAAAATTTCCATTAATACCAACTTCAGTTTATGGAAATAAATATCCAGAGGATTATAAAGAAGCGGCCGGAAGTATTTCTCCTGAAATAGTTGTTGAAAAAATTGTTTCCACTCTTTAAAAACGACGTATTCTTCCTGTAAAATAGAAATGTTTTATTTTAAATGGAGGCCATTAAACATCATCAAAATCTATAGTTATACTCGGTGTTGTAGGATGTGCTTGACAGGTTAAAATTAAACCTTCGGCAACTTCGCTTTCGGTTAAAATATTGTTTTGTCTCATGGTAGCTTCACCTTCTGTTACACGTGCTAAACAACTGCTACAAATACCACCTTGGCAAGAATAAGGCGCATCTAAATCTTCATCTAATGCTGCCTCTAGGATGGTTTGTTTTTGCGACATATCAAACGTTGTGGTTTCATCGTCAACAGTAACTGTAATTTTTGTGTTTCCTGTAGCTATAGCAATTTCCTCTTGAACCTCTGCTGGTTTTGCAGCTTTAAAAAGTTCAAAATGAATGCGATTTTCATCAATATCATGTTCCGTTAACACATCTTTTACTGTATGAATCATTGCTTCTGGTCCACAAAGGTAAAACGCATCAACCTCAATATGTTTATGTTTGTTTTTCATAACATAATTAACCGTGCTTTTCTCAATTCTACCAAAAATAGCGTCGTCTTCATCTTGCTGACTAAATACAAACTGAATTGAGAATCGGTCTTTATGCGCATGCTGAAGTTCTAAAAGCTCATCAAAAAACATGGTGTCCTTGGTAGTTTTGTTACCATAAACCAAAATAACTTTGCTGTTTACTTCTTCTTCTAAAGCACATTTAATAATACTTAAAATGGGTGTAATACCACTTCCAGCTGCAAATAAAGCTATGTTTTTAGTTTTAGAGTCGTTTGGCTCAAAAACAAAGCGCCCTTTTGGTGGAGCAACTTCAATAGTATCGCCAACTTTTAAGGTGTTATTGGCATAAGCAGAAAAAGTTCCTTCTTTAACCTCCTTAATAGCCACTTTTATTTCGCCGCTTTTTGGAGATACACAAAGTGAATAATCTCTACGTATTTCATTACCATCTATTTCAGTTTTTAGAGTAATGTATTGGCCTGCTTTAAAGGTAAAAGCCTCCTTTAAATTGTCAGGAAGATTAAAGGATATGCTAATCGCTTTATCTGTTTCTCTTGTTATATTTTTTACTGAAAGTTTATGAAATGATGACATAGGTGATTGTTTTCAACAAAAATAAGGAAGCCTTTAAATAAAATGTGTTTTTTTCTATAAAAAGTAAGGCTTGTTTGTGTTTTAGTTAAAAAGTTGAAGTTCTTTAAACACAAAACGATGAAATATTATTTTAAATCTGTAACAATTTAGGATTTAGATACACTTACATTTATGAAAACTAAAACCACCAAAAATGATAAAGCGTTTTTTAAGTTTAGAATGGAAATCCTTTTTTAGGTCGGCAAGCTTTGGTAAAAGTTTAGGTATTAAAATATTTATGGGCTTTTTAAGCCTGTATTTAATAGCCATGTTTTTAATATTGGGTATAGGTTTATTTCCAGCGCTTCAAGAGTTTTTTCCAGATAGCGATCCTTTATTAATTGTAAATAGTTTTCTTTTTTATTGGATTTTAGGCGATTTAGTAATTCGTTTTTTCTTTCAAAAACTACCTGTAATGAGCGTAATGCCATTGTTGGTCCTTCCAATAAAACGAAGTAAGATTGTAAATTATGTATTAGGAAAATCGGTGTTTTCCTTTTTTAATGCCTTGCCTTTATTTGCAATTATCCCGTTTGGCGTTACTTTAATGGTTAAAGATTATCCCGTAAGTCAAGTTATAGGGTGGATGGCAGCTTTAATTGTAGTGGTTCTTATTCTCAATTTTTTGAATTTTATTATAGAAAGTTTTTCGGCTGAAAAGGAATTGTCTTTTCTTCCCATTATAGTATTGGTAGGTGGCCTGTATGCTTTAAATCATTTTAATGTGGTTTCAATTAGCGGCTTAATAGGTAATGGTTTTAATGCCATTTACAACCAGCCTTTTTTAATTATTGTACCATTATTAATTCTGTTATCCTGCTATGTGATTAATTTTAAATTACTAAAACAAAAACTGTTTTTAGATAGCGGGCTTAAAACAAAAATTAAAGAAGTAAATACTTCTAACCTAGATTGGACTAAAAACTTTGGAGATATAGCCCCATTTTTACAGTTAGATTTAAAATTAATTTGGCGAAACAAACGAACTAAGTCTACAGTTTGGATGGTTGTTTTTGGGCTTTTGTATGGTTTGGTTTTTTATGTTAACCCACAATTTATAAGCATGACACCGTCTTACATTTTTGTTGGCGTGTTTTCTACAGGTATTTTTTTAATGAATTTTGGGCAGTTTGTTCCTGCCTGGGATAGTAGCTATTACGGACTATTAATGACCCAAAACCTTAAATACGAACAGTATTTAAAATCAAAATTCACTTTAATGGCCTTAAGTGTATTAATCTTATTTGTTTTAGGAATTCCGTACGTGTATTTTGGGTGGAAAGTGTTATTTGCTCATTTTGCAGCTGCCATTTATAATATGGGTGTAAATACGCATGTTATTTTATTAGGCGGTTCCTTTAATCGTAAAAAAATAAACCTTAATGAAAAAGCAGTGTTTAATTACCAAGGTACTGGAGCAGTACAATGGCTAATTGGAATTCCTATTTTGCTTTTACCAATGGGAATCTTTGCCGTAGTGTATTTTTTAACAGGTTTTGAAATAGCGTGTTTGGTTTTAATAATTCTAGGTATTGTTGGAATTGTTTTCCATCAAAAAATAATGAAATTAATCACAAAGAAATATACAGATTCAAAATATAAAATGATTGATGCTTTCAATCAAGATAACTAATAAGTCTTAAAAACTAAATATCATGATATTAACGTCTAATTTATCTAAAAAATATAACGGAAACCAAGTGTTAAGTATAGACGCCCTAGATATCCCTAAAGGGCAAAGCTTTGGTTTAGTCGGGAATAATGGTGCTGGAAAAACCACTTATTTTAGTTTGTTGTTGGATTTAATTCAGCCAACTACAGGGTGCATTAAAATTAATGATGTACAAGTTGATAAAAGTGAAGATTGGAAACCGTTTACTGCTGCTTTTATAGACGAAACCTTTTTAATAGGATACTTAACGCCCGAAGAATATTTCTATTTTATTGGCGAATTACGCGGACAAAACAAAGCCGATGTAGATGCTTTGGTGGCACAGTTTGAAGATTTCTTTCATGGCGAGATTTTAGGACAAAAAAAATACTTGCGCGACCTTAGTAAAGGTAATCAGAAAAAGGCAGGAATAGTTGCGGCTTTAATAGGCAACCCAGAAGTTATTATTTTAGATGAACCATTTGCAAATCTAGATCCTACAACGCAAATAAGGCTTAAAACTATTATAAAAGAACTCGCCGAAAAGCAAGGTGTAACAGTATTGGTTTCTAGTCATGATTTATTACATGTTACCGATGTTTGCGAGCGTATTGTTGTGCTTGAAAAAGGAGAAATTGTTAAAGATTTAGAAACAAATGCAGCGACTTTAAAAGAGTTGGAAGCTCACTTTTCGGGGAGTGAAGTCTTATAAGTTTTCACACTAGATTTTCAGGAGTTTTTATGCGGAAACCCATTGGTGGTTTTTAAATAGAATATAACTTTTTTAATACCTTAACTTAGTGTATTGGTGTTTTTACTCAACCATTTTATCTGTCAATATATAGCTAAATCCAAAAAGATGCTTATTTTTACCACGCTATATATAATAATAGCAAGACTTTATAGTTATTATCTAGACTAAAAATACCAGCATTGAAAACACCTACTAAAGCCATATTATTACTTATTTTAACTGTTTTTCTTGCATTAAGTTGTTCTAGAAAGAAAGATAAATTTATTAATAGAAACTTTCATGCGCTTACAGCAGAATTTAATGCGCTTTATAATGGTTACAATGCTTTAGAAGAAGGAAGGCAAGCACTTAACGACGCCTATTTCGATAACTATTGGGAGGTTTTACCCATAGAACGCATGCAAGTTTTTGAAGATGTGGTGCTTCCTGGGCAGTCTAAAAACGAAAGTTTTTCTAGAGCCGAAGAGAAAGCGGTAAAAGCCATTCAAAAACATAGTATGAATATTGATGGTAAGGAGAATAATCCGCAAATGGATGAAGCTTACTTACTTTTAGGTAAAGCACGATATTTCGATCAGCGTTTTGTACCGGCCTTAGAAGCTTTAAACTATATTCTTTATAAATACCCTGCCAGCGATAAAATCAATCAGGCTAAGGTTTGGCGAGAAAAAGCAAATATTAGACTAGATAATAACGAATTAGCTATCGAGAACTTAAAGCGTCTTTTAAAACAAGAAGATTTAAAGGGACAAGATTTAGCTGATGCTAGTTCAATTTTAGCGCAAGCGTTTCTTAATACAAAAATTATTGACACAGCTATTACCCAATTAGAAATTGCTGCAACAGCAACAAAAAATAACGACGAGCGCGGACGATACCGTTTCATTCAAGGGCAGCTATATAATCAGTTAGGGTATAAGGATAGTGCCAATATAGCTTTTGATAAAGTGATTGATCTTAATAGAAGAACTCCAAGAATCTATTTGATTTCGGCACATTTAGAAAAAATAAAAAACTTCGATTTTGAAAACGGCGATAAGCTTGAAGTTACCGAATTACTTACAGAGCTTGAAGAAAACCGAGAAAACCGTCCGTATTTAGACAAGATTTACCATCAAATAGGCGCATATCATTTACAAAACGGTTCAGATTCATTGGCTGTTGCTTACTATAACAAATCGTTACGTACAGACACACGCGATAAATTACTTAAAGCTAAAAGTTACGAAACCTTAGGGGACATGAATTTTGATGCTTCGGTGTATGCCAAGGCTGGTCATTATTACGACAGCACCATGAGCAACTTGGTTTTAAACTCTAAACCTTATCGCGTTATAAAACGTAAGCGAGATAACCTAGAAGATGTTATTTATTACGAAGCTATAGCTAAAGCAAACGATAGTATTTTACAACTTGTAAATTTACCAGAAGCCGAAAGGTTAGCTTATTTTGAGTCTTTTGTTGAAGATTTAAAAATTAAAGCTGAAGAAGAAAAGGAAAAATTAGAAGCAGCCAATAGAAATAGCGGTCTTGCAACTATAGGCAGTCCTGGAGGTGTTCAGGTTAATCGCGGTGGTAACCAAGAGGAATCAACTATTTTTTATTTTTACAACCCTACAACTCTATCTTATGGTAAAAATGAGTTTAATAGGTATTGGGGAGATAGACCTTTGGAAGACAATTGGAGATGGTCTAGTAAAGGAGCTACAAATAATGTAAATACTAATACAAATGTAAGTATTGCGGATATTCCTTCAGACGAAGAACGTTTAGATCCTCAGTTTTATATCTCTAAAATTCCTTCAGCAGAAAAAGAAATAGATAGCATTTCTAAAGATCGTAACTATGCGTATTATCAATTAGGATTGATTTATAAAGAAAAATTTAAAGAGTATAATTTAGCGAAAAGTAAATTTCAAGATCTATTAAAAAGTAATCCTGAAGAACGATTAATATTGCCTTCAAAATATAATTTATATAAAATTTATGAATTGTTAGGCGAAAATAGCGAGGCAGCAATTGCAAAAAATGAGATTATCGATGCATACCCAGATTCTAGATACGCAACTATTCTGAAAAATCCAGAGTTAATAACAGATCGCGATGAAAATAGTCCGGAGAGTTTGTATGAAGCCTTGTATATTCAGCATGAAAATCAAGAATATGCCGATGTGATTTCTAAAAGTGAAGAGTTTATTAAAACTTTTGATGGCGAACCTATGGTGCCAAAATTCGAACTTTTAAAAGCTACAGCTTCTGGTAGATTATATGGATTTGAGGCTTATAAAAAAGGCGTAAATTATTTAGCTATTACCTATGCCAATACACCCGAAGGTAAGCAAGCTCAAAATATTGAATCTAATATATTGCCAAAGTTGGAAAATAAAGCATTTGTTGAAGCAAGCGATAGTATTCCAGAAAACTATAAGGTTGTATTTCAATTTAAAAACGCACCTTCAGAAACTATTTCTGGGTTTAAAGAAACGCTAGATGAGGTTTTAGGTAATGTTAAGTATTATAAATTAAGTGCATCGGTAGATGTCTATGGTCCCGATACTAAATTTGTTGTAATACATGGTATAAAAACCGAGCAAGTAGCGCAAACATTTAATCAGCTTCTAACGGAAGAGGATCAATATAAAATTAACACTCCTTATTTTGTAGTATCATCTACAAATTATCGAATTATTCAAATTCATAAAAATTTGGATGATTATTTGAATATCGACAATAATTAAACCTAACACATTATGTTCTCTGATAGTAAAAAAGTAAAACAAATGACAGAAAGCAACGGAAGTCAAAATATAATTTCTAAAGGCACTCAATTGGTAGGCGATTTTACAAGTCAAGGTGATTTGAGAATAGATGGCAGTATTGAAGGAAATATTAAAACTGCAGGTAAAGTAGTTGTTGGTAAGTCGGGTTTAATAGAGGGTACTTTAAGTGGAACGGATGCTTATTTTGAAGGAAAGTTTTCTGGAAAACTAGTGTTATCTGGTACGTTAACCTTAAAAGCTTCTGCGCATATTGAGGGCGAGGTTGTAGCAGGCAAATTAGCAGTAGAGCCAGGAGCAACCTTTAATGTTACTTGCGTAATGAAAGGCGCTGGAAAAGAAATAAATAATGGCCAACAAGGAAAACTACCACAAGGAAAATCAGAAACAGGGAAAACAGCTTAACCCTTATATTAGGTTCACTTCTATAGCTATTCAAATGGGTTTAACCATTTATTTAGGTAGTAAACTTGGTGCATGGTTAGATGTTAAGCTAGGTAACGAAAATCAACTCTATTATAAAATAGTATCTCTTATAGCGGTGTTTTTTGCCATTTATTCGGTAATAAAACAAGTTATAAAAATAACCAATAAAGATTCTTAATGATTAAACGAATAGTTATAGTAGCCGCATTGTTTTTGCTGCTATTTGGTGTTAGTTATGGTATTCATAACGCTATTTTAAGTTCTAATTTATCCTATTCTTTACTTAATGTTTACCTGTTTTTTGCAATAAGTGCGGTTTTAGTGTATGCTACAGTAGAGGGTGTTTTTAGTAAATTGCCTAATCAAGCAGGTTACGCATACCTCATGATGATGTGTTTAAAAATAGGCGCTTTCGTTTTAATTTTTCAAAAAAGTATTTTTTCCGAAGTGGTGTTATCGCGGGTAGAACGCGTAAATTTAGTAGTGCCATTGTTTTTGTTTTTAATAGCCGAGGCCATAGTTGTAGGGAAACTATTAAACGATAAATAGTTAGTCGTTTTTTAACTAATAAAAACTAATATAAAAAAGAGTTTGCAATTATGAATTATTGTGTACATTTGCACAAATTTTACAGAGCATAAATTTCATTATTTAGTAAAGGCATAATGGTGGCAAAAAAATCTATCAAGTTTATAAAATTTCTAGTACTATTCTTAGTCTCTTTTAACGGTTTTGCAGGCGGTGACAAAAACCCTCAAGGCAATACCATCGATACTCCCGATGAAATTAGAGAATATATTTCTCATCACTTAAAAGATTCTCACGATTTTCATTTTTTTACAGATAATGCATCTGGGACACATTATAGTTTTCCACTTCCTGTTATTGTTTGGACAAGTGAAGGTTTAAAAATATTTATGTCTTCTGCATTTCATCACGATGATGCTGGTCACGTAGTTGTAGAAAAAGGTGGTGTTAAGTTAACAAAGATCCATAGTAAAATATACGAATTAGAAAGCGGAGCATCTTCAGTTAGTTTTGATGAAGACCATCATGCTACAAACGCACACAAAGTTCTAGATTTCTCTATTACTAAAAGTGTTTTTGGTATGTTGTTAGCTGGTTTGTTAATGTTTTTAGGGTTTGTTGCCTTAGCTAAAAGTTATAAAAAGGGACCAATACCAACTGGATTTGGTCGTGTTTTAGAGCCTTTAGTAATTTATGTAAGAGACGATATTGCTAGACCAAACATTGGTGATAAAAAATACAGAAAATTTATGGGGTTCTTACTTACCGTATTTTTCTTTATTTGGATATTAAACTTATTAGGTTTAACACCACTAGGTTTTAATGTTACAGGACAAATAGCAGTAACCGTTTGTTTAGCTATTTTTACAGCAATTATTTATTTATTTAGTGCTAGCAAAGATTTTTGGGCGCATACATTATGGATGCCAGGTGTTCCAGTAATACTAAGACCAATACTTGCAGTTATAGAGTTAGTTGGTTTTGTATTAATTAAACCATTCTCTTTATTAGTGCGTTTATTTGCAAACATGACAGCAGGTCACTTTGTTGTAATGAGTTTAATAGCATTAATGATTACACTTAAAAAAGACTTTGGTCCAATAGGATCAACAGGTATGTCTTTAGTGTTAGCATTATTTATATCGGTTATCGAGATATTGGTAGCCTTTTTACAAGCATTTATATTCACGATGTTATCATCGTTATTTATAGGAATGGCAGTTGAAGAACATGACCATCACTAATAAGAATTTGTTTAATTAATATTTATAAAAACAATTATTATGTACAATTTAATTGGAGCAGGATTAATCGTAATCGGAGGAGGAATCGGATTAGGTCAAATTGGTGGAAAAGCAATGGAAGGTATTGCTAGACAACCAGAAGCAGCTGGAAAAATTCAAACTGCGATGATCATCATCGGTGCCTTATTAGAAGGTTTAGCATTCGGTGCATTAATCTTAGGGAAATAAGAATTTCCTAAAAAACAAATAAAACAGTATTCTGCAACGGTTGGTTGCAGAAGCTGTTTTAAAAAAAATTAAACAAAAAAAAGTTAAGTAATCTATATAGTATGGAAACTTTATTAAATGATTTTTCGGTAGGCTTATTCGTAATGCAAGCGGTTATCTTATTAATAATTATTTTATTAATGAGAAAATTTGCTTGGAAACCAATTCTTAATGCTCTTGATGAAAGAGAAGGCGGAATTGCGAATGCTTTAAAATCTGCTGAAAATGCAAAATTAGAAATGCAAAATCTTCAAGCGGATAACCAAAGGTTATTAAAAGAAGCTAGAGCAGAACGTGAGGAAATGCTTAAAGAAGCACGCGATATGAAAAATAAGATTATCGAAGATGCTAAAACTGAAGCTAGCGATACTGCTAATAAATTAGTAGCACAAGCTCAAGCAAGTATAGAATCTGAAAAGAAAGCAGCTATTGCAGATTTAAAATCTCAAGTGGCTAACTTATCATTAGAAATTGCAGAAAAAGTAGTGCGTACAGAATTATCTAACAAAGACAAGCAATTACAATTGGTTGAAACTATGTTAGGTGAAAAATCATTAAACTAAGTTATAATGGCGGGAGCAAGAGCAGCAATACGTTACGCAAAGGCATTATTAAGTTTAGCTACAGATCAAAAAACAACAGATGTTGTTAATAATGATATGAAGCTAATTGCTGATACCGTTGCAGGAAATAAAGAATTGAACGACATGCTTCAAAGTCCTGTAATAACTTCTTCAGATAAAAAAGCTGTTTTATTAGAGGTGTTTAAAGGGTCTGATAAAAGTACTTTAGATTTAATTAGTACGTTAAGTACAAATAACAGAATTTCTATTTTACAGCACGTAGCTTCAAAATACAATCAGTTATTTGATGAGTCTAAAGGTATTCAAATTGCAACAGTTACCACAGCAGTAGAATTAACAGCAGATTTAAAAAAGAAGGTTTTAGCAAAAGCTAAAGAACTTACAGGTAAAGATGTTGAGGTAGAAAACATTATAGATGAAAGCATTTTAGGTGGTTTCATTTTACGTATAGGTGATACACAATACAACGCAAGTGTTGCAAATCAACTTAATAAGTTAAAACAAGAATTTACATTAAACTAAGATCTTTTAGATCTAAATAAACAATAAGATGGCAGAAGTAAAACCAGCTGAAATATCAGCAATCTTAAAAAAACAACTTTCAGGTTTTGAGGCGAGCGCTTCATTAGATGAAGTAGGAACTGTATTAACTGTAGGTGACGGTATTGTTCGTGCTTACGGATTAGCTAACGCTCAATATGGAGAGTTAGTAGAATTCGAAGGCGGGTTAGAAGGTATTGTACTTAACTTAGAAGAGGATAACGTAGGTATCGTATTATTAGGTACTTCTGTTGGCGTTAGAGAAGGGTCTACTGTAAAACGTACTTCTCGTATTGCATCTATCAAAGTTGGAGAAGGTATTGTTGGTCGTGTTGTAGATACTTTAGGTAACCCTATTGATGGTAAAGGACCAATAACAGGTGAAACTTACGAAATGCCTTTAGAGCGTAAAGCTCCTGGTGTTATTTATAGAGAGCCGGTAACCGAGCCATTACAAACAGGTATTAAAGCAATTGATGCTATGATTCCAGTTGGTAGAGGTCAACGTGAGTTGGTAATTGGAGATAGACAAACTGGTAAAACAGCTGTTTGTATTGATACCATTATTAATCAAAAAGAATTTTACGATGCAGGTGAGCCTGTATATTGTATATATGTTGCTGTAGGTCAAAAAGCCTCAACAGTAGCACTTATTGCTAAAACATTAGAAGAAAAAGGCGCATTAGCTTATACCACTATAGTAGCTGCAAATGCATCAGATCCTGCTGCAATGCAAGTTTATGCACCATTTACAGGAGCTTCTATTGGAGAGTATTTTAGAGATACTGGTCGTCCAGCATTAATTGTATTTGATGATTTATCAAAACAAGCTGTTGCTTACCGTGAGGTATCTTTATTATTACGTCGTCCACCGGGACGTGAGGCGTATCCTGGGGATGTATTTTATTTACACTCAAGATTATTAGAACGTTCTGCAAAAGTTATTAATAACGATGCTATTGCTAAAGAAATGAATGATTTACCAGATTCGCTTAAGCCAATCGTTAAAGGTGGTGGTTCATTAACAGCTTTACCAATTATTGAAACTCAAGCGGGAGACGTTTCTGCATATATTCCAACAAACGTAATTTCTATTACGGATGGTCAGATTTTCTTAGATGGAGATTTATTTAACTCTGGTGTACGTCCAGCAATTAACGTAGGTATTTCTGTATCTCGTGTTGGTGGTAACGCTCAGATTAAATCTATGAAAAAAGTATCTGGTACTTTAAAATTAGATCAAGCTCAGTTCCGTGAGTTAGAAGCTTTCGCTAAGTTTGGTTCAGATTTAGATGCTGTTACTTTAAACGTAATTAATAAAGGTAAGCGTAACGTAGAGATCTTAAAACAAGCTCAAAACGATCCATTTACTGTTGAAGATCAAGTTGCAATTATCTATGCAGGATCTAAAAACTTATTAAAAGATGTTCCTGTAGAGAAAGTAAAAGAATTTGAACGCGATTTTATCGAATTCTTAAAAGCTAAACATAGTGATGTTTTAGCAACTTTAAAAGCAGGTAAATTAACTGATGAAGTTACAGATACATTAACAGCTGTAGCAAAAGATTTATCAGGTAAATATAGAGCATAAAAAGTGAGAGTTTAAAGTTATGAGTTTAGAGTGTTTCTAGCTTATAACTTTAAATTTAAAGTGTAAAATTAATGTCACTCTAAGTCTAGTCTGTTCAAATGGCAGTCTAAGCATCGAAGAGTCTTTATAAAAATAAAGAATGGCGAATCTTAAAGAAATACGTAACAGAATATCATCAGTATCTTCAACGATGCAGATTACCAGTGCCATGAAAATGGTATCGGCTGCAAAGTTAAAGAAAGCGCAAGATGCTATTACCGCAATGCGTCCTTATGCTGATAAGTTAACCGAACTTTTACAAAGTTTAAGTGCAACTTTAGATGCAGATTCTGGAAGTGCATATTCTGAACAACGCGAATTAAAAAAAGTACTTATAGTTGCAATTACTTCTAATAGAGGTTTAGCTGGTGCATTTAATTCAAACATTATAAAAGAAGTTAACAGATTAACGTCTGAAACTTATGCAAACCAAGAAGTTTCTTATTTCGCTATTGGTAAAAAAGCAAACGATGCTTTTAAGAAAACCAATAATGTAATTGCCAATAAAAGTGAGATTTTCGATAATTTAAATTTCGAAAATGTTGCCGAAATTGCAGAAGGTTTAATGGAGAAGTTTGTTGCTGGAGAGTTTGATAAAATTGAAATAGTTTATAACAAATTCAAAAATGCTGCAACTCAAATAGTAATGACTGAGCAATTTTTACCAATTGTACCTGTAAAAGGAGAGGTAACAGTTAATGCAGATTACATCTTTGAGCCATCAAAATTAGAAATTGTAGAAGAGTTAATACCTAAGTCTTTAAAAACACAATTGTATAAAGGTCTTAGAGATTCTTTTGCCTCTGAACATGGTGCACGTATGACGGCAATGCATAAAGCAACCGATAATGCTACCGAGTTAAGAGATCAACTTAAATTAACTTATAATAAAGCACGTCAAGCTGCTATTACTAACGAAATCCTTGAGATTGTTGGTGGTGCAGAAGCTTTAAATAATTAATACATTCTTGCGAAGGCAGGAATCTTAACAAAATCTAAAACCTAACTTTAACGAGTTAGGTTTTTTTGGTTTAAAAGCCCTATTTTTAACCTTATAAATAAGCAATTTTTTTGAGCGGATTAAAATCTTTATTCAAACAAACATTTATTTACGGGTTAGCAACAGTCTTACCTAGAATGTTGAGTTTCTTGTTGGTTCGCCTTCATACCGATGAAAGTGTGCTAAAATCGGTTGCCGATTATGGCGATGTATCCTTAATATTTTCCTATTTCGTAATCTTTAATGTCATTTTAGCTTATGGTATGGAAACCGCCTTTTTCAGGTTTTTTAATAAGGAAGACGACAAAGCAAAGGTTATTGGCACATCTACTATATCGCTAATAATAACATCTTTTGGTTTTTTTGTTCTTGCTTTACTGTTTCAAAACCAAATCTCCAGTTTTGTAGATATAAAAGTGGAATACATCCAATTAGTGGTCTGGATTCTACTATTTGATGCTTTGGTAATTATTCCATTTGCATGGTTAAGAGCCAATGCAAAACCCATGAAATATGCTATTATTAAAATACTAAACGTGGTTATAAATTTAGGTTTAAACCTGTTTTTACTGCTATGGTTAAAAGATTTGGCATCAGAGTATGCTGTATTGCAACAGCTGTACAAACCAAATTATCAAGTTAATTATATATTTATAGCCAATTTAGTAGCTAGTGCAGTGACTTTAGTATTAATGTTGCCTTTCTATTTTAAGGTTAAATTTACTTTTAACAACGTACTTTGGAAACAGATGATGCAGTACGCTTTTCCTGTGTTAATAGCAGGTGTTGCTTTTTCAATAAACGAAAGTTTCGATCGTATTTTATTAGACAAATTATTACCCGAAGCTATTGCCAAAACAGAAATTGGTATGTATTCGGCGTGTTATAAGCTAGCGTTGTTTATGATGCTATTTGCTACCGCATATCGTTTGGGTGTTGAGCCTTTCTTTTTTAGTCATGCTAAAACAGAAAACCCACAAAAAAATTACGCTATCATACTTGAGTATTTTGTAATTTTTGGATCCGTTATTTTGCTAGCAGTTGTGGTTTTTGCCGATGTGTTAAAAGTTATTTTTATTGGCAATCAAGAGTATTGGGAAGCCATGTGGATTGTTCCGGTAATTTTAATAGCCAATTTCTGCCTGGGTATTTATCATAACCTTTCTGTTTGGTATAAAGTTACAGATAGAACTAAGTTTGGCGCGTATATATCTATTTTCGGTGCTGTGTTAACCTTAGGTTTAAACTTTTGGTTAATACCTATATTAAGTTATAGAGGTTCGGCCATAGCGACTTTAGCTGCCTATGCGTCTATGATGTTGTTGTCGTATTATTTTGGTAGAAAGTATTATCCTATTCCATACAACATTAAGAAAATTGCTATGTATTTAGGGCTATCTATAGCGCTGTCTTTAGTATCTTTTTATCAATTTAGAGGCCAATATATTGTTGGAATTTCTATGTTAATTGTATTTTTGGCGATAGTATATTTTGCTGAACAGAAAGTCATTAAACAACTTTTAAAACGATAACATGCAAATTAAAATTATAAATAAATCTAATCACGATTTACCGCATTATGAAACGATGGCTTCGGCAGGTATGGATTTACGTGCCAACCTTACCGAAAGCATCACATTACACCCCATGGAACGCAAAATAGTGCCTACAGGCTTGTTTTTAGAGCTTCCAGTTGGTATTGAAGCACAAGTGCGACCTAGAAGTGGTTTAGCGGCTAAAAAGGGCATTACAGTGCTTAATGCTCCAGGAACAGTCGATGCAGATTATAGAGGTGAAGTTGGTGTGATATTAATTAACTTATCACATGAAAACTTTACTGTAGAAAACGGTGAACGTATTGCTCAATTAGTTATTGCAAAACATGAACGTGCAGAATGGCAGGAAGTAGAAGTGCTTTCTGAAACGGCTAGAGGTGAAGGTGGTTTTGGGAGTACGGGAGTAAAATAGTTCCTGCGGAGGTAGGAATCTCTTAGTCGATAATAATTGAAATATTGGTGTGTGTATATAATGTAAAATAAGCCTAATGGCGTATTATACATTGGTTTTACATACAGTTTAGAAGAAAGAGTAAAAGAGCATAAATTAAAGGTTTATCCTAAATCATTTACCGCGAAGTATATTTGCGATAAACTGATATATTTTGAAGAGTTTGATAACGGCAATGAAGCTGAAAAAAGAGAAAGACAATTCAAGAAATGAAAACGAGATTGGAAAATTAAATTAATTGAAGAAATGAATCCTAGTTGGTCGGATTTGAGTATTAACTGGAATTTAAATTACAATAAATTAAGAAAATAAAGTTTAACATTAAAAGATTCCCCGTCAAGCGGGGCATGTGATATGAAAATAATAGTACCAATGGCGGGTCGAGGATCTCGATTACGACCACATAGTTTAACTGTACCAAAACCATTAATTCCAGTTGCTGGACAACCTATTGTTCACAGATTGGTAAAAGATATCGTCAAAGTTTTAAAACAACCTATTGAGGAAATAGCGTTTGTTTTAGGTGATCCAGCATGGTTTGGAGAAGAGGTTGTTGCTAGTCTAGAAAAATTGGCAACAGATTTAGGCGCTAAAGCCTCTATTTACCGCCAGGACAAACCACTTGGAACAGGTCATGCTATTATGTGTGCAAAACCATCTTTGTCTGGTCCTGCAGTAATTGCTTATGCCGATACCTTAATTAGAGCAGAGTTCGATTTAGATCCATCTGCAGATAGCGTTATTTGGACAAAACAAGTGGATAACCCAGAAGCTTACGGTGTGGTTAAATTAAATGCTAACCAAGAGATTGTGGAATTGGTTGAAAAACCAGAAACTTTTGTGTCCGATCAAGCAGTAATAGGTATCTATTATTTTAAAGATGTTGCCGTTTTAAAAGGGAAGCTACAAGAAATCCTTGATGAAAACATTATGAATGGTGGCGAATACCAAATTAACGATGGTATTAAGCGCATGATGGCCGAAGGTAAAGTATTTAAAACAGGAACTGTTGATGAGTGGATGGACTGCGGAAACAAAGCCATAACTATAGAGACTAACCAACGTATGCTAGGGTTTTTAAAGGTTGATGGCGAGGAAACATTAGTAGCAGATTCGGCTAAACTTGAAAATTCTAATATTATTGAGCCGTGTTTTATAGGTGAAAATGTGGTGCTTAAAAACACAACTATTGGACCCTTTGTATCGGTTGGAAATGGCACAGTTATTGAAAATTGTACGATTGAAAACAGCTTGATTCAAACGAATTCTGAAATTAAAAACGCTAAGTTAAACAATGCTATGATTGGTAATAACGTTAGGTATAATGGCGAATTTACTAGCATAAGTATTGGTGATTATTCGGTGTTAGAGTAAATTCCTGCGAAGGCAGGAATCTCATAAAATGATGTTAGCAAATAGTATTTGACCAATAACTGAAGACTGCCAATTCCAGACTGACCCGCGTTAGGGATTGAGCAACTGTTGGAGCTCCTCGCAAAGAGCGACTTGTGAAAGCCCGACCTTTAGGTAACGCCCAAATATTGAAAATAATGAAACAAAAAATCTACATATTATTTTTTTTCTTCGGAATGCTATTGCTTCCGCAGATAAACTATGCGCAGGTAGATTTTAATAAAACGCCCGACGACGATTTAGGGAATAACGAAGATGCGTTTCAGGAGTTGTTTTACGAAGCTTTGAAGCAAAAAGGCATTGAGAATTATGATAGAGCTGCCGAAGCTTTGCAGAAGTGTATTGACATGGATAATTCGGTGCCTGTGTTATATTTTGAGTTGGGTAAAAGTTACATGAAGCTTAAAAATTTTGGTGAAGCTGAAGATGCCTTAAAAAAAGCGGTGGACAAAGACCCAGATAACGAATGGTTTTTAGATGAGCTTTACGGGTTTTATGCCTCGCAAAACGAGTACGATTTAGCCATTAAAACGGTAAAGCAGTTGGTGCGATTTCATCCGGATTACAAGGAGGATTTAGCATCCCTTTATGTGCAAACAAAAAAGTATGACAATGCTTTAGAAATTTTGGATGCTTTAGATGCCGAATTTGGCGTTTCGATAAGTCGAGATGTTATGCGAAATCGAATTTACGAAGCTACAGGACGTAAAGAGGACCAAATAGAAAATTTAGAATCGCGTGTTGAAAACAACCCAGAAAAGGAATCGAATTATTTAGCACTTATTTTTAGGTATAGTGAAAATAACGAAAAAGAAAAGGCTTTTGAAACGGCTAAAGAACTTTTAAAGGTTAATCCCAATTCACAATTAGTGCATTTAGCATTATACAAGTTTTATTTAGACGATAACGATGCTGAACAGGCTATTGAGAGCATGAAATTGGTGGTTAAAAGCACTAAAATTAAGCCCGAATCTAAATTAAAAGTACTTAAGGATTTTGTGAATTTTGTTAAAGAAAATCCGGAGTACGAAAGCGATTTGGTTGAGGCTACAGCTTTGGTTAGCGATGCCGATAATAGTAAATCTGTAGAGGAGTTAGGACAATATTATTTAGCAAAAAATGATAAGGTAAAAGCTTTAGAAAATTTTGAAGAAGCTTTAAAACTAGAACCAAATAATTTTAAGATATTGCAAAATGTGATGTTGTTATATATCGATTTAGAAAAGTTTGAGCAGGCTAAAACAATAAGTAGCGAAGCGCTTGAGAGCTACCCATCCCAACCCGTTATTTACCTTATAAATGGCGTAGCTTTAAACGCCTTAAACCAACCCAAAGACGCTATTGAAGCTTTAGAAACTGGAGTAGATTATATTGTTGAAGACAGCAAAATGGAAGCCGATTTTTACAAGCAACTTAGTAAAGCTTATACCTTACTAAACAATACAACAAAAGCAAAAGCGTTTAGTGATAAGGCAAAACAAATACATCCCCAAAATTAATGCAAACAACTTCAAAAATTATTTTAGGCTTATGTACTATACTACTGTTTAATTGTAAATCTGCAAAAACAGTAAGAGGTGGCGAGGCTAATTTAAATTTATCTACAAGACAAGTTATAAAGGAAAACGCTAAACAAGTTGCCACTTTTAAAACCTTACAATCTAGACTAAAAATAAGCTATACGCAAAAGGGAAAATCGCAGTCGCACACGGTTACTTTTAGAGCCAAAAAGGGCGAAGCCATATGGATAAACGCGCCGTTTTCTGTTATACGCGCTTTGGTAACTCCAGAAAAAGTGAGCTTTTATAATAAGCTGGATAAAACGTATTTTGATGGCGATTACAAATATTTAAGCGATTTACTAGGGACCGAATTGGATTTTAATAAAGTTGAGAATTTACTATTAGGTGAAACCTTATATGATTTGAACGCTAGCGACTATACCACAAGTGTAGACCAAGAAGCTTATATTGTTCAACCAAAAAATCAGCGTGCGTTATTCGAGATTTTCTTTTTATTAAACGCATCGAATTTTAAGGTAAAATCGCAGCAAATATCGCAACCAAAGGAATTTAGACATTTACAAATTGATTATTTAAAGTATCAATATTTAGATAGTCAAATTATTCCGGAGTTAATAAAAGTAATTGCTGTTGAAGCGAACGAGGAAATGCTTATAGAATTAGAAATGAAAAGTGTGTCTTTAAACGAAGCGTTACGTTTTCCGTTTAAAATACCTTCGGGTTTTGAAGAAATTAAGCTATAAATGAAAGTGAGTAAAAGTACATACCGGCTTATTTTTATTTTAGGGTTTTTGTTGTGCAGTAGCTTTAGTTTTTCGCAAAGCGATAAGCAGAAGCAATTAGAATCTCGCCGACAAGAGCTGCGCAGAGAAATTGAAAAAATTAACGAGTTACGTAACCAGACTAAATATAAAACAAAGTCCGAGCTTAGTTTAATTGAAGATTTTAACCATAAAATTAGTGTGCTTTCTAATTTAATAAAAGTAACCAACCAGCAAGCCAATTTACTTACACGAGAGATAAACACGAACCAAAATAAAATATCCAATTTAAGAGACGAACTAAAGCAGTTAAAGGAAGATTATGCTGCCATGATCGTGAAGTCTTATAAAAGCAAAAACCAACAAAGTCGTATTATGTTTTTGCTGTCCAGTAATGATTTTAAGCAAGCTTATAAGCGTTTGCAGTACATAAAGCAATACGCAGACCACCAGAAGCAACAAGGCGAGATTATAAAGGCTAAAACGCTGGAGTTACAGGATATTAATGCGAGTTTATTAAAGCAACAAGAGGATAAAAAGAAATTGATTGCCGAAAACAGGGTGGTTCAAAAATCGTTAGAAGCCGAACTTAAACAGCACGAAGTTGTTATGGCGGCGTTAAAAAAGAACATGTCTAGGTATGTTGCCGAAATTAAACAAAAGCAACGTG
Organism: Algibacter sp. AS12; assembly: GCF_046736315.1. NCBI lineage: Bacteria > Pseudomonadati > Bacteroidota > Flavobacteriia > Flavobacteriales > Flavobacteriaceae > Algibacter > Algibacter sp. AS12. Next base: position 1,444,434 of record NZ_CP151841.1, on the reverse strand, counting down.
AAGCCGATAAAATTGATAGAGAAATAGACCGTATTATTAAAGCGGCTATTGCAAAATCTAACAAAAAAGCGGGGAAAACTACCAGTTCTAAAAGTTTTGCTTTAACCGCTGAAGAAGAGGTGCTAGCCTCTAACTTTATTTCGAACAAAGGAAAACTACCTTGGCCAGTTGAAAAAGGTTTTGTGCGTTTAGGTTATGGTAAACAACCGCATCCTATTGATAGATCGTTAACCATTAATAGTAACGGTGTTCGAATTGCTACCGAAAAAGGCGCAAAAGCAAGAGCCGTTTTTGATGGCGAAGTAAGCGAAATTCTTAAAATGAAAAACGTGAATCCTATAGTAATGATTCGCCACGGAAATTACTTAACCCTGTATAGAAACTTATCGCAAGTGTATGTTAAAAAAGGGGATAAGGTTAAAACCAAACAGGTTATTGGAGAGGTGTTTACAAATCCATCAAACGGTGAAACGATTTTAAGTTTTACGCTATCTAAAGGTACTGCAACCGAGAATCCTGCGAGTTGGATTTATAAGATGTAGATTCACATTACATATTATTTATTCTTTTTTGGAAGAAAAACATAGATTTACTCAACCCATAATTCAATCAATGAAAACTTTACTGAAAGGCGAAGTTAAATTTGTTGAAAATTATAATGATTGGTCTGTTGAAGTTTTTGCAAAAAGGAATTAGAGAAGAATAAGACTTGATCTAGCATCTCGAAATTCTAACCTTAAAGGAGAATTTGTGTCTTGGGCTCTTACAGAAGTTAAGCTCTTAACTTTAATTTCTAGATCGGATACTTTTAGTTTTTCTGGAGAAAAAAGTAAGTTTTCTGAGTTAATTTTGGAAAGTACAGTGGCACAATCTTTAATGACAAGTAGAAATGCAAAGATAAAATTAAGTGGTAAGTGTTTGGTTTTTAGTGGTGGAATTAGAAAAAAGACAATTTGAGTTTATCGAATGTTTTTATATTGAATGAGATGTTATTATGGGAATTTGGTAAAATCATCTAAAACAGTGAGAATCCAAGTTCTCAAAGTCAATAAATATTAGAAATTCTACTCTCGCGTTAGGTATTGACGTGAAAAGCCCACAGCCCGACGAAGGAGGTGCGAGGACTCGCAGGGTAAAGCATGACCTTTATGGTAGCTCCCTAAAAAAGATATTAATCAAACAGTGCTTTTAACTCTGTAGCTTCGTTAGGTTTCATTTTTCCGGCTAGTAATAGACTAAGTTGTTTTCGGCGTAAAGCGGCCTCAAAACGCTCTATTTCTAACTCGGTTTCTGGTTTTAATTCTGGTACTTTTACGGGGCGTCCAGTTTCATCGACAGCCACAAAGGTATAAATGGCTTCGTTGGCTTTTGTTCGTGCTCCAGATTCGCGATCTTCCATCCAAACATCAATAAAAACTTCCATAGAGGTGTTAAACCCACGTGACACTTTAGCCTCTACCGTTACAACGCTTCCCAAAGGTACAGCACGATTAAACGCCACGTGGTTTACAGATGCGGTTACTACAATACGTCTGGAATGACGGCGCGCAGCAATACTAGCCGCACGATCCATACGCGCTAATAATTCGCCACCAAAAAGATTGTTTAGCGGGTTGGTTTCACTAGGTAAAACCAAATCTGTCATAGTCGTTTTAGATTGTTCGGGTGTTTTTGCTTGCATTGTAGATTTTTATAATGCGACAAAGTTACAAACTAATAGCATTTATTGTTTGAATTTACAGTAAAGAAAGTGATAATGTAAACTAGTCTAGTTTTTGTACTAGTAACCAAGCGTTTCTGTTATGCGATTTTTTAATGTCTCTAAGCGCTTTTAAAGCATCTAATCTACTTTCGTAGCTTGCATAGGCAACTTGGTGTAAACCGTATTTATTTGCACCAATTTTTCTGGCACTAAAACCATCAGCTTTTAGTTGTTTAACTCGTGTGTCGCAGTTTTCTTCAACTCTAAAAGCTCCAGCAACAATATGGTAATTACCTGTTTGTTTGGTTACGTTTAAGGTAATTGCTGGTAAAGGGTTTAGGTTAAAAGTGGCTTGTTGTATTTTGGTATCTAACTGCTGTGTGGCTTGTCTTTGTGCAATTTGGTTATGTTGCTCAATTTGACCTACATAATAATTAGAAGCTCCAAAACCACCTAAAGTTAAGGCTATTAAAGCGACTGCTGCATATTTTAAATACGATTTAGACTTGCGCTTTTCTGGTGTTACACCAATAGGAATTACTTTTTCTATGGCTTCGGCTTCTTCTTTGTATACCTCGCGTGTTACGGCAGGCGCTACAAATTGAGAAAGTCCAAAAGAATCGGTTAAATAATTTAAATGATACGTAGGTTCAAATAAAATTTTACCTTCTTTATTAAAAATTATTTCGCCTATGTTTTTAAAAGTAAGCGTTTCGCCTTGTGTTAAATAAGACTTTAGAAGTCTAACACGTTTTGCAATTTTTTTATTAGCCGTTTCAAAAGGGATTTTTTCTACATCGGCAATATAATGTGCCAATAAACCATCGTTTTGCTGAATTTGCTCATTAAATGACACCACTTTTTTTGGCGCATGAAAGGTATTTGTAGCATCATTAATGCTAGCAGATACTTGCTGCGTTAAAAAGGCACCAAACTCAGGAATGGTAACACACTCATATCTATATAGTAAGTCGCTTATGTAGGTTTCTAATTGCATAAAAACAAAGTTATAAAAAAGTAGTTTCTAATAAAATTTAGGGAGAACTTTTTATTAACAAAGTAAAAATTCTTTTATTGTAGTTTTAAAATCAATAAGATACAATGACCGAAAATGATTTGCTTTATACTTTAGCCCTTCAGCATGTGCCAAATATTGGCGATATTACTGCTAAACGACTTATTTCGCATTGTGGTTCTGCCGAGGCGGTTTTAAAAGAGAAGTCGCAAAACTTACTTAAAATTGATGGTATAGGAAGTGTTACTATTAGCGATTTGTTTAAATCACACCATGTAAAGGAAGCCGAAAAGGAGATTCGGTTTATAAAAGAAAATAATATTGAGGTGTCTTATTTTCAAGATACTAACTATCCTGAAAAGTTAAAACACTGCATTGATAGCCCTATTTTGTTGTTCCAAACCGGTAATATAGATTTAAGAAACCAACCTATTATTAGTATAGTTGGTGCCAGAAAGATTACTACAAGCGGTATTGCATTTTGTGAAAATTTAGTGGAGCAATTAGCCATTTATAATCCTATAATTGTTTCGGGTTTTGCTTATGGCACCGATATTACGGCGCATAAAGCGGCTATGAAACATAAGTTGCAAACGGTAGCCTGTTTAGCGCATGGACTAAATCAAATTTACCCGAAAGTGCATAAAAAATATATGGTAAATATGGAGAAAAACGGCGGGTTTTTCTCCGACTTTTGGAGTACAGATACCTTTGATAAAAATAATTTTTTAAAAAGAAATCGAGTTATTGCTGGTTTAAGTGAAGCGACAATTGTTATAGAATCGGCCGAAAAAGGTGGTAGTTTGGTTACCGCAGATATTGCTAACTCTTATAATCGCGATGTGTTTGCTGTTCCGGGTCGTACTACCGATAGCCAAAGTATAGGGTGTAATAATTTAATTAAGCACCAAAAAGCGCATATGCTTACTACACCTTTGGATGTGCCTTATATTTTGGGTTGGGAATTAGAAAACGAAAAACAACCCGTTATACAAAAGCAATTATTTGTCGAGCTAGATGCCACCGAAAAAGTGATTTATAATTACTTAAAAGAACACGATAAACAACAGTTAGATAGCATTGCATTAAACTGCAATTTGCCCATTTTTAAAGTCTCTGGAACCCTTTTAAATATGGAGCTTAAAGGGGTTATAAGACCGCTTCCTGGGAAATTGTTTGAGGTTATTTAATACTAAAGCGGTATAGATATAGAACTTCAAGTTTTTAATTGTGAGATTCCTGCTTTGGCAGGAATTTGTTAATAGCCAACTTTTTCACGAACTCTAGCCAAAACATCATTAGCTATTAATTTTGCTTTTTCGGCACCAACTAAAAGTGCTTTGTCAATTTCCTCTAAGTTATTCATGTAATAATTGTAGCGCTCGCGAGGTTCGGCAAACGTTTCAACAATCAACTCAAATAAGGCTTGTTTAGCATGTCCGTAACCGTAACCACCATTTTCGTAATTAGCTTTCATTTCGGCAATTTGTGCTTCATTGGCTAATAAGCTATAAATAGCAAAACAGTTACAAGTACTCCAGTCTTTTGGATCTTCTAGTGCTGTACTATCGGTTTGAATACTCATAATTTGCTTGCGCAGTTTTTTATCGGCTAAAAAGATATTGATGAGGTTATTTCGGCTTTTACTCATTTTTTCACCGTCAATACCTGGAATAAGCTTAGTATCCTCTTGTATTTTTCCTTCTGGTAACACAAAAGTCTCTCCTAATTTAGCCTGAAAACGCGAAGCAACATCACGCGTCATTTCTATATGTTGTAATTGGTCTTTTCCTACAGGGACTAGTTCTGCATCATATAATAAAATATCGGCAGCCATAAGCATTGGATAAGTAAATAATCCAGAATTCACGTCTTCTAATCTATCAGCTTTATCTTTAAAACTATGCGCTAAGGTTAGGCGTTGGTAAGGAAAAAAGCAACTTAAATACCAAGACAGTTCGGTTACCTGAGGAATATCACTTTGTCTGTAAAACACCGTTTTTTCAATATTTAAACCAAAAGCCAACCATGTGGCTGCTACTGAATACGTGTTGTATCGTAATGTTTCTGCATCCTTAATTTGTGTAAGTGTATGCATGTTTGCGATAAATAAAAACGAATCATTTTCTGGGTTTTCAGCCATTTTTATAGCTGGCATAATTGCGCCTAAAATGTTTCCTAAATGCGGTGTTCCTGTACTTTGTATGCCTGTTAGTATTCTTGCCATAATATTTCTCGCGTAGGCGGGAATCTCTTTAATTAGTATTCAATTTTGTTTAACCAAGAGCAAAGGTAAACGTTTTAATAAAATAGCTCAATACAATTATGTATTTTTGAAGCTTATGAAACTATTTAAATATATTTTCTGGCTACTCTATCGTATTTGGTTTTATATACTTGTTGCGCTGCCTATCCTTATACTTTTTCCAATTCTTTTAGTATCAATCGCTAAAGAATCTTGGTATCCTTTCTTTTTTAGGATTGCTAGGTTATGGGCAAAGTTTATTTTAATAGGAATGGGGTTTGCCTATAGTATTAAGCGTGAGGAAGTGCCAGATAAAAACAAGAGCTATATGTTTATTGCCAACCACACCTCGATGGCAGATATTATGCTTATGTTGGTAACGGTTAAAAACCCTTTTGTGTTTGTTGGAAAAGCAGAATTAGCTAAAATTCCGTTATTTGGTTTCTTTTATAAACGCACCTGTATTTTGGTAGATAGAAGTTCGCCAAAGAGTAGGCAAGCTGTGTTTTTAAGAGCACAACGCCGTTTAAAATCGGGGCTTAGTATATGTATATTTCCTGAAGGAGGTGTGCCCGAAGAGCATGTTATGTTAGATAGTTTTAAAGATGGCGCGTTTAGGTTAGCTATAAATCATCAAACACCTATTGTGCCTATTACTTTTGCAGATAATAAAAAACGTTTTTCATATACTTTTTTTAGCGGAAGCCCGGGAAGAATGCGTGTTAAAGTTCATAAATTTATTCCTACCGAAGGTTTAAAAGTGGAAGACACTAAGCATTTAAATGAAAAATCTAGGACTGTAATCTTGAATCAGCTTGAAGTTTTTGAAAGTAAATAGTTTTGGTGTTTCTAAGAATAAAAAAACTGCTCGAGGGGACGAGCAGTTTTTTTTGATTTGAATTTCCGAGCTTAAATGGAAACCCACACCCAGATCTAAGCAAAAACCTAGAACTTAATAGAGAATCCGGTATATACACCAATAAAAAATGGTGAAAAATTACCGGAAGTATTGTTAAATGTGTTGAATTGATATTTAAAAATAGGTTCTAAATTCAAATCGAATGTTTTAGTAACCTTATAATTTAAACCCATTCCTAAATTAGCACTATAGCTTGTATTATTAATATTGCTAGCTTCACCAAGATAGGTTCTGGTTCCGTTTTGTTCTTCAGAAAAAATTTCATTGTTATTTAAAAAGAACGAACTAAAACCACCAATAAGGTTAACACCAAGTTTTTTATCCGAAAGTGTATACTGAATTTCCAAAGGGATTTCAATATAACCTAAAGCTTGATTTATAGAAGCATTAGAGGCTGCAAACGAATCGGAAGTATTAGCGTTTAAATTTTCTGAACTTATAAGTGCAACATCGGCATTACTTGAATTACCGCGAGCACTTACATTTTGTAACGCACTACTTTTAGAACTAAAACCAACCGATTGAAACACCACAACATCGTTGGTGTTGTAACCTAAATTAACGCGGTTAATCCCAGAACGAACGCTTAGTTTTTTGTTTACGGCATAACTTGCAGAAATACCATAACTCATATTAATTTCGCCTGTTTTAGAATTAGAATTAAACTGCGGATCTATAGATGAGCCTTCGTTTAAGGTATTAAAATAAACCGGTGCAGCATTTGGTGCTACACGCCATCTGTTGGTAGGTGTTTCATCGTTATTAGCAATGTCCTCGGTGTTTTCTAAGGCCTCTTCAATAGAGCGTTTATTCTCTTCTGGGTTTACTTCTGTTTTTGAATCCTTTTCAGCTTCTTTTGCTACTGTATCTTCATTAGCATTTGCAATCGCTGTTTCCTTTTGGGAAGCTTCTTCAATAAGCATAGTTGCTTTTTCTTTGTTTACTAAAGTGGTTTCCTTTTTTAAATTAGTAGTGGTGTTATTTGCTTCGGAAGTATTAGCAACTTGTGTTGTGTTTTCCGTTGAATTTTGAAGGTTGTTTGCCTTTCTTTTTTCTTCTGAAACCGTATTAGCAACACTACTATTCTTATTATTAGTGCTTGCTATTGTTGTTGTGTTATAAAGTGATTTAGCATTTGTTTTGTTAGCTGATTTTTGCTTATTGCTTTTTAAAGGCGCATTATTAGAACTGGCTATGTTGTTTGAAGCATTTGCTGAATTGCTAATCCTATTAGATTCTTGTTTTGAAGCTTCTGTGGTGCTATTCGTGTTATTTTCATCGTCTTCGTTTGAAGCGATAACAGGAGTTTTAACAGTATTGCTAATAGGTTGGTTGTTTTCCTTTACCTCTATATGTTCTATAGTTTCGGTATCTACAACTTGGTTAGTATTACTTGCGTCTGTATTATTAAAAAATAGAGCACCAGCAGTTATTAATAACGCTAATAGTGCAGCAACGCCAGCATAACGCCACCAAATAGGAATAACGCGTTGTTTTTTCTTCTTTTCGTTCAGTTTTGCTTCAATATTTTTCCAAACGGCATCGTTAGGTGCGGCTTCAAAATCTTTAAATCCTTCCTGAAATAATCGGTCTATATGTTTTTTATCGCTCATTTATAAGGATTGTGAACGTTGTGTTGTTTTATGATCTTCAATCGTATTTTTCAAAATTTGTCTTGCTCGCGCTAAGTTAGATTTTGATGTGCCTATGTTTATATCTAGCATTTTAGCAATGTCTTTATGCGAATAGCCATCTAGAACATACAGGTTAAAAATTAACCGATACCTATCTGGTAGTTCTTGAATGATTTTTAGAAGATAATCAATGGAGAGTTCGTCTTCATCAACTTCAACTTCTACATCTTCAATGGTGTTTTCGTTTATAATATCAAAAACCTTTTCGTTTCGGTAACGCTGTAATACGGTGTTTACGGTAATACGTTTTATCCAACCCTCAAAAGAGCCCTTGTTTTTATACTGTTCAATTTTTTTAAAAATTGTTAAAAATGCGTCTTGCAAATTATCTTGCGCTTCGGCATAGTTACGCGAATACTTTAAACAGATGGCGAATAATTTACCCGAATAGAGTTTATATAATTCGCCTTGTGCTTTAGTATCGTCATTCTTACAATTTTCTATGAGTTGGTCTAAACTCAATTTAAACATGTATTAATTAATACTTACTCTACAACGGGCACTTCAATGGTTAAATATTGTGTTTCGCCATCGGCGTCTTCACCCTGCCAAAACTTAAAAATATACGAACCGTTACCAGTTACTTTAAAATTAAAAGTAGCTTCTACTTCTTCATTTTCAAAAGTTTCACAGTTGTTTTCATCAAAAACATAAGTAATTGGTGCTACTGTTCTTTCATTATTTTCTTTTAAATAATAAAATTCTTTAAAGCTGTGACACGATGATGGATTTAAGTAGGTTACTGTTATTGGATAAATTTCGCCTAACTCAAATTCGTCTGGTATATCTACGCTTTCTACGGGTAAAATTTCAAAACTATAACGTGTGCCGTCATCATCAATACTACAAGAGGCGCACAGTATAAGTGTTAAACAAAGTACAAGTAATTTTTTCATTGCAAAATAAATTTTAGGGTTATATACATGTTTGCACTATTAAGATGCAAAACAAACGAAATGGTTGCGTATAAAATTTACTTAATTAGTTGTACGTTAATCTAATTATACTAAAATTAAATGTTTTGTGCTAAATGAGCTACGTGCAATGCTTAATATTTTTTTAGAAAGAATAGCTTTTTTAAGGTGAGGATAGTTTATAAACTAAAAAATCCCGAATTAACGGGATTTTAAATTTTTTATTCTTGCTCATCAATGAATTTCCTAACCTTGGCTTCAAGCTCGTCCATAAGTTCTGGATTGTCTTTTATTAATGCTTTTACAGCATCTCTACCTTGGCCTAATTTGGTTTCGTCGTAACTAAACCATGAACCGCTTTTCTTTATAATTTCTTGCTCTACCGCTAAATCTAGAATTTCACCAACTTTAGATACGCCTTCGCCATACATAATGTCGAACTCTGCTAATCTAAATGGTGGAGCTACTTTATTTTTAACCACTTTTACCCTGGTTTTGTTACCTAAAACAGCACCATCTGTACTTTTTATTTGAGTAGATCGTCTAATATCTAATCTTACAGAAGCGTAGAATTTTAAGGCGTTACCACCAGTTGTTGTTTCTGGGTTACCAAACATAACACCAATTTTTTCACGTAATTGGTTAATGAAGATTACCGTACAATTGGTTTTACTAATTGAGGCTGTTAGCTTTCTTAATGCTTGTGACATTAAACGCGCATGAAGTCCCATTTTAGAGTCTCCCATTTCGCCTTCAATTTCACTTTTTGGTGTTAAGGCTGCAACAGAATCTATTACTACAATATCGATAGCACCAGAACGAATTAAATTATCGGCAATTTCTAGAGCTTGCTCACCATTATCTGGTTGCGAGATGATAAGGTTATCGATATCCACACCCAATTTTTCGGCATAAAAACGATCGAAAGCATGCTCTGCATCAATAAATGCGGCTATACCTCCTGCTTTTTGTGCTTCGGCAATGGCGTGTAATGTTAGGGTTGTTTTACCAGAAGATTCTGGTCCGTAAATTTCAATTACTCTACCGCGTGGATAACCACCAACGCCTAAGGCAATATCTAAACCTAATGAACCTGAAGGGATGGCTTCGACATCTACTATTGCAGAATCGCTCATTTTCATTACGGTTCCTTTTCCGTAGGCTTTATCTAATTTATCTAAAGTTAATTTTAGTGCTTTTAATTTTGCTTCTTTTTCTTTATCGCTGCTCATTTTCTTTGTTTTTTCTGAAAAATTGTATGCTAAAGTACTATATCTTTTTTCATGGTACAATAATAGTTTTCAACATCCCTAAATGTAGTGGTAAATACTTGATTTTAGGGCTTAAAAAAATATTTTTTATAGTTTTACGCAACCTTTTTAAATATTATGCATCTAGTTGGTAAAGGGAAAAAATATTGCTATCAAATTTGCCAAAAGAGTTTTGATATAAAGACTAACTCTAAACTCGATAAAAAGCATTTAAAACATTAGTTTTAGGTGCTTTTTTGTTTTTTAGGAACTAGATGCGTTTTTAAAATGGGTATTAAATAAACCTATAGCTCGTTTTTTAAACTCTGACCTTGGCAGGTTGGTTGCGCTAGGGATAGTAATGGAAAGCCCGCAGCCTGACGAAGGAAGTGCGAGGACTTGCAATAGATAGCCCGACCTCTTGGGAGCGCCCAAATTTTTAAAATTGTGTAATTGTAGATTAATTGTATTTTTGCAGCTTAAAATATTCTTTAACTTAAAAATTTAGTATAGCATGCAACTGTACAATACATTAAGCGCAAAGGAAAGAGCTGAGTTAATCGAAAAAGCCGGAAAGGATCGATTAACACTTTCTTTTTATCAGTACGCTAAAATTACAAATCCTCAGGAATTTAGAGATCAACTATTTATTGCTTGGAACAAATTAGACGTTTTAGGGCGTACTTATGTGGCTCACGAAGGCATTAATGGACAATTGTCGTTACCGGCAGATTGTTTTAATGCATTTAAAGCGCATTTAGATACTATTGATTTTTTAAAAGACATTCGTTTAAACATTGCTATAGAGCAGGATAACATGTCGTTTTTAAAATTAAAAGTGAAGGTGCGAAACAAAATTGTTGCCGATGGTTTAAATGATGACACGTTTGATGTTACCAATAAAGGCGTGCATGTTGATGCTGAAAAGTTTAATGAACTTATTGAGGATAATAACACCGTTTTGGTGGATATGCGAAACCATTATGAGAGTGAAATTGGGCATTTTAAAAATGCTGTAACGCCGGATGTGGATACTTTTAGAGAATCGTTAGATATTATTGAAGATGATTTAAAAGATCATAAGGAAGATAAGAATTTAGTGATGTATTGCACAGGCGGCATTCGTTGTGAAAAGGCTAGTGCGTATTTTAAACATAAAGGGTTTAAAAATGTGTTTCAGTTAGAAGGTGGTATTATTGAGTATACACGCCAGGTGAAGGACAAAGACTTAGAAAATAAGTTTATGGGCCAGAATTTTGTTTTTGATGAAAGACGTGCCGAACGTATTAGTGATGATGTGATTGCGCAATGCCATCAATGTGGCGATGCTTTTGATGTACATACTAATTGTGCTAACGATGCTTGCCATTTGCTGTTTATACAATGCGATAAATGTAAGGAAGAGATGGATAATTGCTGCTCTACAACCTGTAAAGAGATTCATGCTTTACCTTTTGAAGAACAAAAAGCTTTACGGAAAGGCCAAGGTAATAGTAACGATATATTTAAAAAAGGTCGTGCCGACCACTTACCGTATAAAAAAGACTTGCGAAACATTTTTGAAAGTTTTAAAAAATAGAAAAAAGGCTCCAAATTATGGAGCCTTTTTTTATTGGGTGTTTTGTGGTTTTATAAAGCTGTATAATTTTTTTGGTTTTTTGGAGTTTAATAGTCGGTAAAGGGTTATGTTTTATACATAATGATTAATTAGTTACTACTTAAAACCGATTATTTGTATACTTTTGAAGCACAGAAAATAATTTAATGGATATATACAAACTTTTAAAACTTAATAAGAAAATAAAAAACCATAGGGTGAAATTTCTAGGGTTGTATATTTTACATAAGTTGAATAAAAGGTATTTAGCGGTAAATTTAGATCCTGTTTTGGCATGTAATTTACGTTGTAAAATGTGTTATTTTACAGATGAAGATTATGTTAAAAAGTTAAAAGGCCAGTTTAAAGAAGAAGAAATTAAACGTGTGGCCAAAACCGTTTTTAACAGAGCCTTAAAATTACAGGTTGGTTGTGGCACAGAGCCCACTTTATATAAAAAATTACCCGAATTAATAGCGTTAGGTAAAGCCTATAAAGTGCCTTATATATCGCTTACTACAAACGCTAATTTACTTACCGAAGAAAAAATAGAGGAGCTTTTAATAGCAGGGTTAAACGAGTTTACTATTTCGCTTCATGGGGTTAAAAAAGAATCTTACGAGAACTTTATGAAAAAAGCAGATTACGAAAAATTTCATGCTGCTTTTAATGCCTTTAAAAAACTTAAAGAAAAATACGATTTTAAGGTGCGTATAAATTATACGTTTAACAAGGATAATTTTCATGAGTTAAAAGATTTTTTTCAATATTTTGATGGCGGTAGTTTCGATATTCTTCAGGTGCGTCCCATTCAAAAAATAGGAAATACCGAGTATAACGATTTTGATATTTCGAGTTTAAATGATGATTATTCAGAAATAATACAAGAAATTTCAGAGCATTGTAAATCCAATAAAATTACATTGTTGGCGCCTAAATCTATTGCTAAATTGGCCCAGAAAAACGAAGCTAGTTTTATATTCGATTATACCTTCTGTTATGTGTCTCCGACTAGTTTTTGGAAAGAAAATTTTAATTGGAAAGAAGAAAGTTTTAATGAGTATAGCAAGAAAATAGGCTGGAGTAAATTACTGTTTTCTAACATTTTTAAATCTAAAAAACAGCTTAGCACAACATCAAATAAACTTAATTATGATGTTAATTTTAATTGAAAAAAAATTAAAAAACCCTTTGCTTTATAGTCTCTTATAATAATCTTATATTTACATCTTGAAGCCTTTTTTGTTATAGCAGTTATAAATAGGCTTCTTAAAATTTCATTATCAGGTATTTACAGGTTGCTATGCTGTAAGGTGAAATTAAAAAAAGAATAGTTACGAACCATCTTCCGCTAGATACTTTTCTATACGGAATCAATATATATAAAATATGGCTTGCGCAAGTTGCTCAACTAAAGACGGCTCTCCAAAAGGCTGCAAAAATAATGGTACTTGTGGTACAGACAGTTGTAATAAGTTAACCGTTTTTGATTGGTTAGCAAACATGTCTTTACCTAACGGAGAAAAACCATTTAATTGGGTTGAGGTACGTTACAAAAACGGCAGAAAAGAGTACTACAAAAATACAGAAAATTTAACCTTAAGTATTGGCGATATTGTTGCTACACAAGCCAAATCTGGTCATGATATTGGTATGGTTACCCTTACGGGGGAATTGGTACGCGTTCAAATGAAACGTAAAAACATTTCTGAAAATCCAGAAGAAGTTCTAAAAATTTACCGCAAAGCAAGTCAGAAAGATATAGATATTTGGTCGGCAGCAAGAGACAAGGAAGAACCTATGAAGGTTAGAGCACGTCAATTTGCAATCGATTTGAAACTTCAAATGAAAATTTCAGATATCGAATTTCAAGGCGATGCTAGTAAAGCGACGTTTTATTACACCGCAGAAGAGCGTGTTGATTTTAGAGAGTTAATTAAAGTTTTTGCACGCGAATTTAGAACCCGTATTGAAATGAAGCAAGTGGGGTTTCGTCAAGAAGCTGCAAGACTTGGTGGTATTGGGTCTTGTGGACGCGAGTTGTGTTGTTCTACATGGTTAACAGATTTTCGTTCGGTAAGTACATCGGCGGCTCGTTATCAGCAATTATCATTAAACCCTCAAAAGTTAGCAGGACAGTGTGGTAAATTAAAATGCTGTTTAAATTATGAGCTAGATACGTATTTAGATGCCTTAAAAAGCTTTCCTAAAAACGATACTAAGTTGTATACCCAAAAGGGAACTGCGGTTTGCCAAAAAACAGACATTTTTAAAGGCCATTTATGGTATGCCTATGAAGGTGAGTGGATGAATTGGCACAAAATCACTACAGATCAAGCAAACGAAATTATTGAGCTAAATAAGCAAAAGAAAAAAGTAGCTAGTCTTGAAGAGTATGCTTTAGAAATTTTAGAAGAAGATACTAAAGAAGTTTTTGAAAACGTTGTTGGTCAAGATAGTTTAACACGTTTTGATAGTCCAAAAGGCAATAATAAACGTAAAAATAATAGAAGGAAAGGTAACCAAGGTAATAAAAAGCCTTCTAATGCCAAAGGCGCTTCTAATAATAAAAATACAGCACCAAATAAAAACCAAAATAGCCAAAAGCCAAACCCAAATAATCAAAGTCAAGGTGGTCAAGGTCAAAACAAACGTAGAAAAAATAACAGGAAAAAACCTCAAAACAATAATAATGCTGCAAAATAGAGTTGTATTATTTTTATTAATATTTACTACTGTAATAGTTTCTTGTGATTCCAATGGGGTGTATGATAAATACAAATCGGTTCCAAATGCATGGCATAAAGATTCCATTATTAGTTTTAAGGTAACACCACCAGATTCTATAAATAAGCATAATTTATTTGTTAATTTAAGAAATACAAATGCCTATAAGTTTAATAATATATTTTTAATTGTCGAAATGGTTTTTCCGCATGGTAAAACATTAAAAGATACTTTAGAATATAGGATGGCCGAACCAAGTGGTAAACTTTTAGGAGAAGGTTATACCGATATTAAAGAAAATAAATTGTGGTATAAAGAAGGTGTAGTTTTTCAGGAATCAGGCACCTATACGGTAAACATTCAGCATGCTATGCGCGAAAACGGAAAGGTAAATGGTGTTGTGGAGTTGGATGGTATTACAGATATAGGGTTTAGGGTAGAACATAATAATGCAAAATAAAATTGTCTCACTTGGTTTATGCTAAGTGTTTTTTAATACATAGTAAATGGCAAAAGCAAAAAAAGAAACTAAAGCAGTTCAAGATTTTTCAAAATATGTCCGTTGGTTTTGGATCGTATTTTTAGGAGGTATTATTTCTCTTTTCTTGATTTTTTTTCTAACATCTATTTTCGGGGATTTACCAGATCACACGGTTTTAGAAAACCCTAAAACACATTTAGCTACCGAAATTATTTCGTCCGATGGGCAAACACTAGGTAAATTCTATTTAAACGATAATAGAACGCCTGTTAATTACTCAGAATTTCCTCAACATTTAGTCGATGCGCTTATAGCAACCGAAGATGTTCGTTTTCATGAACATTCTGGTATTGATGCACGAGGTACGTTACGAGCTATTGCTACCTTAGGTGGCGGTGGTGGTGCAAGTACAGTGTCTCAGCAATTAGCAAAACAATTATTTACAGGAGTAGCTTCTAGAAGTACTTTTGGTAGAATTTCTCAAAAAATTAAGGAGTGGATTATTGCTACGCGTTTAGAGCGTCAATACACTAAAGAAGAAATTATAGCCCAATATTTTAATATCTACGATTTTGGAAATAACGCCGATGGTATTCGTAGTGCGGCACGTATTTATTTTGGTAAAGAGCCTAAAGATTTAAGCATTAAAGAATCTGCTATGTTGGTAGGGATGTTTAAAAATTCATCGTTATATAATCCAAGACCAGAGCGTAATCCTGTAGGCGTTAAAAACAGGCGTAATGTGGTATTGGCTCAAATGTATAAATACAATTATATTACAGAGGCAGTAAAAGATTCGCTTCAAAAGACCGAACTGGATTTAAACTATTCGCCAGAATCGCATCGCGAGGGTATTGCTACTTATTTTAGAGGCTATTTAGATGGTTTTATGAAGGATTGGATTAAGAACAATCCAAAGCCAGATGGTACAAAATGGAATTTGTATAACGACGGGTTAAAAATCTATACAACCATCGATTCTCGTATGCAAACCCATGCTGAAAATGCTGTACAACAACACATGCCGAGGTTGCAGGCCGAATTTTTTAACCAAAATACGCCAAAAAGAAACCCAACAGCGCCTTTTTTAGATTTAGAAAAAGAGGAAATAGATGCCTTGTTAAAACGAGGAATGAAACAATCTGAGCGTTGGAGGCATATGAAATACGATTTAAAGAAATCTAACGAGGAGATAATTAAGTCTTTTGATAAGCCTGTAAAAATGACTGTTTTTGAATGGAAAGACGGTAAAGCATCAGAAGTTGATACGCTCATGAAGCCTATTGATTCTATGCGTTATTACAAATCATTTTTAAGAACAGGTATGATGTCTATGAATCCGCAAACCGGACATGTAAAAGCATGGGTTGGTGGTATTAACTACAGGCATTTTCAATATGATATGGTAAAACAAGGAAAGCGTCAAGTTGGGTCTACTTTTAAGCCTTTTGTTTACACAGCAGCCATCGATCAATTGCATTATTCGCCTTGCGATGAATTTCCAGATGTACCTTTTTGTATAGAGGCTAATAAATTTGGAAACCCAGAAGAGTGGTGTCCAAAAAACTCTAATGGCGACAGTGATTATGGCGGAACAAGAACTTTAAAAAATGCTTTAGCAAACTCTGTAAATACAGTTACTGCGCAGTTAATAGATAAAGTAGGGCCGCAAACGGTTGTCGATTTAGCCAAAAAACTGGGTATTGAGTCCGAAATGCTTCCTGTACCATCTATAGCCTTAGGAACACCAGATATTAGTGTTTACGAGATGGTAGGCGCGTATTCAACCTTTGCAAACCAAGGGGTTTATACCAAGCCTGTTATGGTTACTAGTATTGAAGATAAAAATGGTACTATTTTGTATCAATTTAAACCAGAAACGCGCGATGTGTTAAGTGAAGAAACAACTTATGTGGCGGTTAAGCTTATGGAAGGTGTAACGCAAATTGGTTCTGGTGCGAGATTAAGACATAGTTGGGCTAGAAATAGACAAGATTACAAGGAGGTTATTACAGGGTATCCTTATGAGCTAACAAACCCAATTGCAGGAAAAACAGGAACTACACAAAACCAAAGTGATGGTTGGTTTATGGGTATGGTGCCTAATTTAGTTACAGGAGTTTGGGTAGGTGCCGAAGATAGAGCAGCGCATTTTAAATCGATAACTTACGGTCAAGGTGCAGCAATGGCATTACCAATTTGGGGTATTTATATGAAAAATTGCTATGAAGATGAAGAATTAGATATTTCTAAAGAAGATTTTAAAAAGCCTGAAAACTTATCGATTAATGTAGATTGTTCTAAGCATGAAAGCACCTCTGATGCTGATGAAGATCAAGATGAAAATACACCAGAAGATTTAGATTTTGGATAATGTCTAAACCTTATAAAATTATATAGTAAAAACCATTCTGAAAAGGATGTTTTTTTTATTTGTTAATAATTTCCACTTATCATTCAATTATTCGTAAATTTATATTGCAAAAACTGAATATAATGATTAACAAAAAAGTAGCAAATGTACAAGATGCCTTAAAAGGCGTATCTGATAATATGACATTTATGTTTGGCGGTTTCGGGTTAAGTGGAATTCCAGAAAATGCCATTGCACAATTAGTTAAACTTGGTGTAAAAGGGTTAACCTGTATTTCAAATAACGCTGGGGTCGATAATTTTGGATTAGGGCTGTTGCTTCAAAAAAGACAAATAAAAAAAATGGTGTCCTCTTACGTTGGTGAAAATGACGAGTTTGAGCGCCAAATGTTGTCTGGCGAGTTGGATGTTGAGTTGATTCCGCAAGGTACTTTAGCCGAGCGTTGTAGAGCAGCACAAGCCGGATTTCCTGCCATTTATACACCTGCAGGATATGGCACTGAAGTTGCCGAAGGTAAAGAAACACGAGAATTTGATGGTAAAATGTACGTTTTAGAGCATGCTTTTAAAGCCGATTTTGCTTTTGTAAAAGCCTGGAAAGGCGATGCTGCTGGTAACTTAATTTTTAAAGGAACTGCTAGAAATTTTAATCCTAACATGTGTGGTGCAGCAAAAATTACGGTTGCCGAGGTTGAAGAAATGGTGCCTTTGGGCGAATTGGATCCTAATCAAATTCATATTCCAGGGATATTTGTGCAACGTATTTTTAAAGGTGAAGTTTTCGAAAAAAGAATTGAACAACGTACGGTTAGACAAAAAGAGTAATAATTATAAAATTCTACGAGATTTTAAAACCCTGTAGGTCTGCTAAAATAAATAATTATAACCACAGGGAGTAGTGGTCCAAGTACAATCAAATTAAAGATATAATAAATAAGATTCCCGCTTTCGCGGAAATGAAAAAGATATATTTATGTTAGATAAAAACGGAATAGCAAAACGCATAGCAAAAGAAGTAAAAGATGGCTTTTACGTTAATCTTGGTATTGGAATTCCAACACTTGTTGCTAATTATGTTAGAGACGATATAGAAGTTGAATTTCAAAGTGAAAATGGGGTTTTAGGTATGGGGCCATTTCCTTTTGAAGGCGAAGAAGATGCCGATATTATTAACGCCGGAAAACAAACCATAACAACGCTTCCAGGTGCTAGTTTTTTCGATTCGGCACTTAGTTTTTCAATGATACGAGGTAAGCATGTAGATTTAACCATTTTAGGCGCTATGGAAGTGGCTGAAAATGGCGATATAGCCAATTGGAAAATTCCTGGGCGAATGGTTAAAGGTATGGGAGGTGCCATGGATCTAGTTGTCAGTGCAGAAAATATAATTGTGGCTATGATGCATACCAATAAGCGTGGCGAATCTAAACTGCTTAAAGCATGTAGTTTGCCATTAACCGGTGTTGGTTGTGTAAAACGTATTGTAACTAACCTTGCAGTTTTAGAAGTAACAGATCAAGGTTTTAAACTTTTAGAACGTGCGCCTGGAGTAAGCGTGGAAACTATTAAAAATGCTACCGAAGGCACCTTGATTATTGAAGGTGAGATTCCAGAAATGGATATTTAGGCAAAGTCTTTATTGCGGGTAAAATCGCTTAAATGTTAAAATTAAGTGTATTTAATCGATTAATTATGTTTTTTAACGATATATTGAAAATCTGTGCTATATTTGTAGAGCCCAATGAAACCAATTTAATATAAAGATTTCCCCAAATCTACCTTAAACTAACCGCTTATGAATATTGCAACAAATCTACCTGAATTACCTACTAATGATGAAAGCAAATTCAAGGAAACTCTGAAACATAATGTTCAGTTTTTTAAGAGTTTGGTTTATTTAACAAAAAAGATATTCATGCTATAATCCTTTTGGAATAGCATGAATTAATTTTTTTGTGTACTCTTTTTTCGGATCGCTATAAATAGTATCGGCGTCATCCAATTCTTCAATTTTACCTTTATTCATTACCAGTAATTGGTCAGACATATATTTAACTACGGCTAAATCGTGAGAAATAAATATATAAGTAAAACCAAAATCTTCTTTTAGCTCATTTAAAAGGTTTAAAACCTGGGCTTGAACCGATATATCCAAAGCAGAAACCGACTCGTCGCAAACAATTAATTTGGGTTGTAAAGCAATAGTTCTAGCAATACCAATACGTTGCCTTTGTCCGCCAGAAAATTCGTGAGGATAACGGTTATAATAATCTTCAGACAAACCGACGCGGTTTAAAATTTCAATTACTTTTTGTTTTCGTTCACTATCAGAATTATATAGTTTATGAACTATCATGGGTTCTAAAATAGCTTCGCCAACCGGAATTCTAGGATTTAAAGAGGAATACGGATCTTGAAATATAATTTGAATGTCTTTTCTAAGTGTTCTAATTTTAGATTTTGACAACTTAGTTATATCCACACCATTATATAATATGGCACCGGCAGTAGCTTTATCTAGTTGCAGTATGGCGTTACCTAAGGTTGATTTTCCGCAACCCGATTCGCCTACCAACCCAAGTGTTTCGCCTTCGTAAAGTTTAAAACTTACATTGTTTACGGCTTTAAAATGCTGAGGTTTAGAAAACCAACCCGATTTAGAAATATATTCCTTTTCAACATTAATAACCTCTAAAAGTGGTGGTTTTGCATATAGTTTTTCATGATTTTTTTTACGTTGTGCTGTAGTTACAATTTCTGTTGAAATGGTATCATCTAAAAAATCTTGAATAGTTGGTAGTGTTTTAAGTCGTTTATCTAAAGTTGGTCTAGAGTTTATTAAGGCCTTGGTGTAGTTGTGCTGTGGGTTATTAAAAATATTAGATACATGGCCTTGTTCAACAATATTACCTTTATACATAACCAAAACATTATGTGCAATTTCAGATATTAAAGCCAAATCGTGCGTTATAAAAATAATGCTCATTTTTGTTTCGGCTTGTAATTCTTTTAATAGGCTAATAATATCCTTTTGCACCGTAACATCCAATGCTGTTGTAGGCTCGTCGGCAATTAAAATATCGGGTTTGCAGGCAATGGCCATAGCAATCATAACACGTTGTTTTTGTCCGCCAGATATTTCATGCGGGTATTTTTGATGTGTAATGGCTACATTGGGGAGCTTAACTTTTTCAAAAAGTAAAAGCGTTTCGTTTTTTGCTTCTTTTTTAGATAAGTTGGTGTGCTGCAATAGGATTTCTTCAACTTGTTTCCCGCAAGTCATCGATGGATTTAACGAACTCATAGGTTCCTGAAAAATCATGGCAATTTTATTACCTCTAATGTTTTGAAATAATTTTGGCGAAAGTGTTGTTAAATCATCGTTATTATAAAGTATGCTACCAAAATCTATTTTTGATATTTTTTTAGGAAGAATGCCTAATATAGCTAAGGATGACACCGATTTTCCCGATCCGGATTCGCCTACTATTCCGAGTATTTCATTCTTGTTTAAATCATAAGAAATACCATGGATAACTTCGTTGTTTCCAAACGAAATAGTAAGATTTTTAATTTGTAATATAGGAGTTTCAGCCATTTAAATATGTATAATTTCGTCGTCGGTTAAAATGGAATCGCCTCTTAAGCGTAAAAATATTTGGGCAACGGCAATCGTATCTTTTTCGCAATAGATAATTATTCTATCGATTTCCTTTTCTTCATAAAACACCCGATACACTTCACTGCCATCAATATCATCTTTAGGCGATGGAATTCCTAAAACATTGGTTAATAATTTTAAAGAAGTATAGGTTTTATAATCGCCAAATTTCCACAATTCTAAGGTGTCTAAATGCGGTACTTCCCATGGTTTTTTACCAAATAAATTGAGTTTGTAAGGTAGTTCAATACCGTTAATAATCATGCGCCTTGCAATATAAGGAAAGTCGAATTCCTTACCGTTGTGCGCGCAAAGTAAATGTTTGATTTGACTAAAATGAGAAATAATAAGATTTTTAAAGTCCTTCAATATTTTTACTTCATCGCCATAAAACGAAGTGACTCTAAATATTCTGTTTTCACCTTGAAACGTAAAATAACCCACAGAAATACAAACTATAAGGCCAAATTCTGCCCAAATTCCGGCACGATCATAAAACTCCTCTGCGGTATAATCTTCCTTTCTTTGGTATCTCGATTTTTGTTCCCAAAGGGATTGTTTTGTTTCATCTAAATCTGAAAAATACTGAGTTTCCGGAACGGTTTCAATGTCCAAAAATAATATGTCTTCAAGGTTTAATTTACTAATCATCTTTAATTTCCGCGAAAGCGATTATTTATTTATTCAACATTTTATAAGCTTCTTCAATATACACCGTAATATCGTCTGTGAAAATACCAATACCTTCATCGGGCGATTTTCTGTGACCTAAACGCACAATTATTACATTGTCGTTTGGTTCTACAAGTACGTATTGTCCTAAATGCCCACGCATCATAAAAAAATGTTTGTCGCCAACATTTTTTAGCCACCAGCCATAACCATATTCTGGACTTTCTTTAAAGCGCGGTGTAATACTTTTTTTAACAAAAGCGGAATCTAAAAGCTGTTTACCATTCCATTTTCCGTCGTCTTTATACAATTTTCCAAAGCGTGCAAAATCTCTAGCGCTACTTGCTATACAGCAAAAAGCTTTTGCTAATTTGTTCTCTTCATCATCTACTTGCCAATAGGCATCGTGTGCGGCACCCATAGGTTTCCAAAAACTTTCGGATAGGTAATTAGATAGCGTTTTACCCGTTGCTTTTTTTAATACCATGCCTAAAAGTTGTGTGCTGCCACTTAGGTATTCAAAAGATTCTCCTGGTGTTTTTACTACTTTCTGGTTTAAAATAGTTTCGGCTAAATCGTCGTCGTAATTGGCCCTTGCGGTAACCGAAAACGGACTCGTGTAATGCTCTACCCAATCCAGACCAGATGCCATGGATGATAAATCGCCAACCGTGGTTTCAGCATAATTATATTGCGGATAAAAATCGCTAAGGGGTTGGTCTAGGTTTTTTATATAACCATCCATAATAGCTTTTCCTAAAAGCGCAGAGGTTATACTTTTTGCCATTGAAAACGAATTGGTTTTTGATGCAGCATTAAAACCATGGTAATATTTTTCGAACCAAATACTATCGTTTTTAATAATTACATAAGCTATGGTTCCCCAATTTTTATTTACTGTACTAAGTTTTTCGGTTGGTTGTACGCTGTTATAGTTTTTATGTATTGGCCATTCATCTACCGTGTCGCCTTTTTTTATGGTGTCGTTTTCAAAATAAGGATAGTCATCTATAAAGGCTGTTTTGTGTCCAGTAAAATAGACAACTTTAACGCCTCTAAGTATATATTCGTAATCGAAAATGTATAAGGCTATAACTATAACGGCTAATAGCGCTAAAATCCATTTAAGGAGCTTTTTAATAAAGTTCATTTTGTTAGTTTAATGTTGCAACTAAAGATAAGAAAATAAATATATGGGTGTAAAATAAATTATTTGGAAGCGGCCTTTTGCAGGCCCTTTTTCTTGTAAAAGTCCTTATCGGCTATGTAAATGGTTTTAGAAAGTTCGGCAATTACAACGCCTTCTTTGTTTACAATATTTGGTGTTTTTACAATATCTATTTCGCCTTTATCTTTTATGTCTTTTTTGATATATACAATGTCTTCGGGCGAAAAAATGAATTCGCAAAATATAGTTTCTTTTCCTGGTCGTCTATATTTTATAGTTGCTGCTTTGTCCCAAACCACGTAGTCATCACCAAGAATTTTAATAAGCTGAATCATATAAATGGGGTCTGTGGCCGATAGCATACTGCCACCAAATATAGAACCCACAAAGTTTTTGTTTTTCCAGCTTAACGGAATTTTAATTTTAACGTAATGTAAATCCTTAGAAACCTCAATAACTTTTGCAGTTGATCGTCTGTACATGGGCGACCAATTAAACCCGTGTTTATAAATTTGAGCTTCGCTAAAAAAACGGATAGCAATATTGGAAAGTGTTCTGTACATATTAAAATAAACTTTGTTGCTTATATGGGCTTTCGTGCTCTAGCAACCATTGTTTACGGTGTAAGCCGCCGGCATAACCAGTAAGTGAGCCATTACTGCCAATTACACGATGACACGGTACAATAATCCATAATGGATTTTTACCATTAGCATTGGCAACGGCGCGTATAGCTTTTACATCGCCCAATTGTTTTGATAATTCTAAATAAGATGTTGTTTTTCCGTAAGGGATTTGCTCTAGAGCATGCCAAACACGTTTTTGGAAATCTGTGCCGCTAGCATTTAATTTAAGGTTAAATTGTTTGCGTTCTCCTTTAAAATATTCATGGAGCTGAATAGCACAATCTTCTATTTCTACCGGAATAATATCTGTAATTTTTTCTTCGGAATTAAGTACCGTAACAGATGTAATACCATCAACATTACCAATTATTTTAGTGAATCCTAAAGGTGATTTAATGATGCAGCTTTCCATCTGAATTATTTTATTTTAAATGGTTAATTGCAACATTCATGTTAGTTTAATTGTGAATATTACATTATTCCATAGCTTTATCTTCTTCAATAATACCTAGTTTTTTAGCGCGTGCTTCCCAGCTTTTTCTGGCTAAATGTTGCAGGTCTGAAACATTATCGCTCTCATCCATAATTTCTAACCCTAAAAGCGTTTCAATTACATCTTCCATGGTTACTAAACCACTTACTGACCCGTATTCATCGACTACTAAAGCCATGTGGTTTCTGCTTTCTACAAGTTTTTCAAAAAGTGTAGGGATGGCTAAATCACGATTTACAATAATAATATCTCTTTTAAGTTCTGCTAATTTTTTATTACCATTACCTAAAGCCATTTCTTTAAAAATTTCGTCTTTTAAAACTAGGCCTTTAATATTGTCTTCGGTTTCTGAAAACACTGGGATTCTAGAAAAGCGAAGGTTTAAGTTTCTATTAAAAAAATCTTCGACTGTAGTGGTTTCATTTTCGGTTTTCATAACCGTTCGTGGTGTCATGATATTTTTCGAAAATATTTCTTTAAAAGTTAAAAGATTTTTAATGATTTTACTTTCGTTTTCTTGAAAAACACCTTCTTCATGAGCCATATCGGTCATTACCATAAATCCTTCTCTACTTAAAACGCTACCATGACCTTTACCGCCAATTAATTTTGTAGTTAATTGTAATAGCCATAAAATCCCCGTCCATTTTAAAGGAAAAATTAGTACCGTTAATGCTTTTGATGTGAAGTTTGCTAATTGTTTCCAGTAGGTTGCTCCAATGGTTTTCGGTACAATTTCTGAGGCTACTAATATTAAAAGCGTCATGATTGCTGAAACTACACCTACAGTATTTATGCCCCAAAATTCAATTTTAAATTCTAAGCTTTCGGCTTCAATACCAACCATCATTGCACCTAAAGTATGTGCAATAGTGTTTAGCGTAAGTATGGCTATTAGTGGTTTGTCTACATCTTTTTTTAAGGCTTCTAATGTTAAAGCATAATCCTTTCCTTCTTGTTTTTTAACATTTATAAAGGTTGGAGTAACGCTTAATAAAACAGCCTCAAGGATGGAACATAAAAATGAAAAGAAAATTGAAATGGTTGCCCAAAAAATTAATGCGCTCATAGGTTTATTTTGTTAATGGCTAATTTACGAAATCAATTGAATTCCTTTCCAAAATCTAATGACTTTGTATAAAAAGAATATTTAACGCATATCAATTTGCGGCGTCGTAAAATGTTTGTTGTAAATGAATTCTTATGTTATGGTTATATATATTTCTGTTTTTTCTGGTTGGGTATACACGGTTAGATAGGAATATAAAAACCATGTCGTTTACAGGGTCTGCCCAAACAAAAGTACCTGTAAACCCAGAGTGACCAAAACTTTTAAAACTAGCTTTGGGTGCAGGATAAGCAGTTTTTAAACTTAAGGTATCGTTGCCTTGCAGGGGCTTATCGAACCCTAAACCACGGCGATTATTGTTTTCGGGATATTGAATTTTGGTAAATTCATTAATGGTTGAAGCTTTTAAAAATTGGTTGCTATTATAATTTCCATTTTGAAGTAGCATTTGCATGTATTTCGCTAAGTCTAGAGCGGAACCAAATAAGCCCGCATTTCCAGAAATACCTCCTAAAAGTGCCGCATTTTCATCATGAACCCACCCTTTAACTAATGTTTTTCTAAATATTGAATCGTATTCGGTTGGAACTATAGCGTTTTTAAAGTGCTTTTTTGAAGGTAGATATCCTAACGTTTCGCATCCTAAAGGCTTATAAAAGTTATTTTGTAAATATTGGGTGTAAGATGTTTCCGTTAAAGTTTCAATAATTTTCGGGTAAATTAAGGAGGCTAATCCAGAGTATTTATAGGTTTTTTCAGTGTGAACTTTAGATCGATTAATTTTTCTAAAAACTTTATTTTTAAAACGATTTTTTATGTAAATACGATTATACATTTGGTTAGAAAAACGTGTGCTAGCTTCGGTTTTAACAAAGCGTTTTTTTACAGTGCCGTTTTTAGTAACACTATTTAAAAAAACAATATAGGGTTGCATTCCAGATTGATGCGCTAATAGCTCGCGTAGCGTTATATGTTTTTTGTCTTTTTTGTGTTTCCATGGTTCCCAGTAAGTACTAAAAGGCATGTCTAAATCTAGCTTCCCTTCTTCGTAAAGCTTCATTAAAGCGGGTAACGGACCAACTATTTTAGTAACCGAAGCTAAATCGTAAATGTCGTTTAAATTTACCTTGTTAATGCTATCGTAAGTATGATAGCCATAAGCCTTATGAAATATAATTTTTCCTTTTTTAGCAACCAAAAGTTGGGCTCCCGGAAAGGCCTCTTGCTTAATACCTGTTTGTATTATGGAATCTATTTTTGTGCGGATGAAACCTGCGTTTAATCCCACGGATTCTGGCGTATCATATTCTAATTGTGCCAGCACCAATTGTGATGACAACAGAAATGAAACGGCAAAAAACAGATTTTTAAGCATGTAATAAACCGAAATTTTTTTTAAGTTACGAAATCAATTTCACAACATCCTTAGCAAAGTAGCTTGCTATTATATCAGCGCCAGCACGTTTAAATGCCATGGTAGTTTCCATCATGACTTGGTCGTGATTTAGCCAACCTTTTTCTGCAGCTGCTTTTATCATGGCATATTCACCAGAAACTTGGTAAACAGCTACAGGAACATCGACTTCGTTTTTAATGTCTCTTAAAATATCGAGATATGAAATACCCGGTTTAACCATTACAATATCCGCACCTTCATCAATATCCATTTCGGTTTCGCGCATGGCTTCAAAACGGTTTCCATAATCCATTTGGTAGGTTTTTTTATCCTTCGGAATATCTACTAAATCAACAGGAGCAGAATCTAAGGCATCGCGAAAAGGCCCGTAAAAAGCCGAAGCATATTTTGCAGAATAGCTCATAATGCCGGTATTAATAAAACCTTCATCTTCCAGAGCTTCGCGAATGCTAAGAATACGACCATCCATCATATCGCTTGGTGCCACAAAATCGGCTCCAGCTTGTGCGTGCAAAACGCTCATTTCTGCTAAAAACTCAGCGGTTTCATCGTTTATAATTTGTCCGTTTTCAATAATACCATCGTGTCCGTAGGCTGAATATGGATCTAAAGCCACATCGGTCATCACCAACATGTCTGGGCACACATTTTTAACGGTTTTAATAGCGCGTTGCATTAATCCGTTTGGGTTTAAGGCTTCTTTTCCTTGGTTATCTTTTAAATTATCTGGCACTTTTACAAAAAGTAACACCGATTTTAATCCCAAACTCCAAAGGGCTTTAACCTCGCCTTCTAGCAAATCTAAACTATAGCGAAAGTAATTTGGCATCGACGGAATTTCATCTTTTATGCCTTTGCCTTCAACCACAAAAAGCGGTACTAAAAAATCGTTTGGTGTTATAACGGTTTCACGAACTAAAGCGCGAATGGCTGCATTGGTTCTTAATCTTCTATTTCTTCGTAATGGAAACATAGTTTTTGTTACTTTTATCAAATACAAAGTTAATCATTAAAACTCATTTTGTATTGCTAGAATCCCTAAGTGTTTTAGAATTTAAGTTCCCTTGGCGAAGTTATCAGGAAACCCTATTAAAAAATTTTGATAGTCATATTTTAGACCACCATTTTCATGTTATTGCGCCTCCGGGATCGGGAAAAACCATTTTAGGAATCGAAATTTTAAGGCGATTAGGCAAAAAGACATTGGTTTTAGCACCTACGCTTACTATAAGAAATCAATGGGAGAGTAGGCTGCAGGAGTTTTTTACTGAAGGTAATAGTTTTAAGGCTTGTTCCTTTAACATAAAATCGCCTAGTGATATTACGTTTTCAACCTACCAATCGCTTCATGCGCTTTATAAGTCTTTTGAAGATGACGAAGATTATTTTAAATTTTTCGAAACCCATAATATTGGAACCGTAGTTTTAGATGAAGCACACCATTTAAAAAGTGCCTGGTGGAAATGCCTTATGGCTTTAAAAAACCGTAATTCGTTTTTTGTAGTGGCACTAACTGCAACACCACCTTACGATAGTAGCCGAAGCGAGCTTGCCAAATACTTTACATTATGTGGCGAGGTAGACGATGAAATTGCGGTACCCGATTTGGTAAAAGAAAACGATTTATGTCCGCATCAAGATTTTGTATATTTTTCGAAACCCAACGATTTAGAAATTAATTTCATTGTTGAATACCGACAAAAAATATCGAAATTTCAAGATGATGTATCGCATGATGAATCGTTTACAGCACTACTTAAAAACCATAGGTTTTATAAGAACCCAAAGATTCATTTGGATGAAATTTACTCGAATACATCCTACTTCTCATCCATTTTAATTTTTTTGAATGCCTGTGGAATTTCCATTGAAGCAGAAACCTTAGAAATTTTGGGTTTTAATAAAAATGAAACCATTCAGTTTCCAAAACTCAATTTAGAATGGTTGGAAATTCTGCTTAAAAACCTTTTGGTTACAGATAGAGAAACTCTGCTAACTCACGAAGATTACCTTATTACACTCGAAAAAAAACTAAGACGCCTTAATGTTTTAGAACGCAACCAAGTGAATTTTGTTGGCGAGCAATTGCTTTATAAATCTTTGGCGTATAGCCCAAGCAAGCTTAAAAGTATTGTAAAGATTGTGGCGTCCGAAAGGGAAGCTTTAGGAGAAAACTTAAGCTGTGTCATTTTAACCGATTACATCCGGAAAGAGTTTTTAAACACCTCTAAACAAGCTATTGAAACCATTAATAAAATTGGTGTTTTGCCTATTTTTAAATATGTAAAAACATATTGTTCTTATAACCACGAATTAGCTGTCTTAACGGGTAGTTTGGTTATAATCCACACTTCTATTTTAAAGGCTTTTGAAGCGATAGGGAATACGGATAATTTTTCGTTTTCTCCTCTAGTTAGTGACCACGAATTTTTGGAAGTAACGACTAAAGGTAAACCCGAAAAATCGATAGTCGAAATACTTACGCAGCTTTTCGAGAATGGTACTATAAAGGTTTTAATAGGAACAAAATCGTTGTTAGGCGAAGGTTGGGACGCACCTTCAATTAATAGTTTAATTTTGGCTTCTTTTGTGGGGTCTTTTGTGTCATCAAACCAAATGCGAGGTAGAGCGATTAGAAAGGATGCTAGCAAACCTAATAAAACAGGAAACATTTGGCATTTAGCTTGTGTAGATCCAACGGCAACAGATGGCGGACGAGAAGTTGATATATTAAAACGACGTTTTGAAGCCTTTGTTGGTATTACAAACACCTCAATTCCTTTTATATCTAATGGTTTTAATCGCCTTAATTTTCCTAAAAACCTAACGGTAGAAGCTATTGATAGCCTAAATACTGAAACTTTACAAAAATCTCGACAAAGACCAGTAATTACAAAGCAATGGGCAAGTTCCATTGGAAACGGTACAAAATTAACTAAACAAGTTAAATGGCTTTATCTAGATGAGAAACCTTATAAAGCCCAAAAGCAAATTTACTTTTTTGATGTTGTTCGGTTTTTTGTTGCCGAATTATCGGTAACCATGTTGTGGTTTTATTTTGAGTTTATTTTAGAAGGTCTGCAACTTATTATTAGTCGTGGGTTAACGTATTTTATTTATGCGTTTATGGGGGCGTTTGTGTTTCGTTTTGGTTTAAAATTATACAAAGCGGTGTCGTTGTATTTACGTTATGGATACTTGCATAAAAAGATTAAAAAAATAGGTTTAGTCATACTTAATACCATGCATGAGTTGAAGCTTTTAAATACTAGTATTCAAAATATTGAAGTGGTTGCATCTCGTTTAGATAAAGGTGATGTGGTATGTATGCTAGTTGGAGCTAATAATTACGAGAGTGCTTTATTTTCTAGGGCATTAACCGAAATGTTAGATCCTGTAGATTCGCCTCGATATTTAATTATAAAGACCAGTTTTTTTAGAAAACGACTTAACGTTGAAAATTTTTATCCTGTTCCTGAAATTTTTGGCAACAAGAAGGAAAATGCACTCGTTTTTAAGAAGCATTGGACAAAATTTTTGGGTAGAAATAAATTGGTGTTTACACGACAAGTTGAAGGCCGAAAACTCCTTTTGAAAGCTAGATTATTTCATGCTTATAATGCCTTTAAAGAGGTGTCTAAAGAGGTGATTGTTTGGAAGTAGTTATTTGCTCAACCCCAAATAAAACCAAGTATTGTTTTCTTTTACAAAAGCCGATTTTTCGTAAATGATTTCCACTTTTCCTTTCTCATAAAAATACGCTTGAAACGTAACAGTACCTTCGGTATCGGTTTCGGTGCCTTTTGTTGTTTCTAGAACTTCTAGCTTTATCCATTCTACATATTTTGCCCATTTTACAATCGACGCTTTTTCTTTTATTGGTCGGGTAGAAGGATGGTGACTTTCCATTAAATAATCGCCATCGGCTTTAACAAAAGCCGCATATCTAGATCGCATAAGTTGCTCTGCGGTTTTGGCTTCAGTTATGTTTATATGAGCCTTTTGGCAGCAATTCGAGTAGGTTTTTAAACTTCCGCAGTAACAGTCCATAGTAATGTTGTTAAACCCAGTTTATGGGATTTTGTAATACTTTAATAAGTTTTTCTTCTTCGCTTCCAGCTTCCGGATGGTGGTCGTAAACCCATTGTACATGCGGTGGTAAACTCATTAAAATACTTTCTATACGTCCGTTTGTTTTTAAGCCAAAAAGTGTGCCTTTATCGTGTACTAAATTAAACTCTACGTAGCGTCCGCGACGAATTTCTTGCCAATTGCGTTGGGCTTCTGTATATGGTAAATCTTTACGTTTTTCAACAATAGGAACATAAGCTTCTAGAAAACTATTACCAACTTCGGTTACAAAGTTGTACCAATTTTGCATACTCATATCATCGGTAGCTTTACAATAATCGAAAAATAAACCGCCTAAACCTCGGCCTTCGTTTCGGTGAGCATTATAAAAATACTCGTCGCAACGTGCTTTGTATTTTGGGTAGAATTCTGGATTATGCTTATCGCAAGCTGTTTTACAAGTTTGGTGAAAGTGTTTAGCATCGTCTTCAAACAGGTAATATGGTGTTAAGTCTTGTCCGCCGCCAAACCATTGGTCTACAATGTTTCCTGCTTTATCATACATTTCAAAATAACGCCAATTGGCATGTACGGTTGGCACCATTGGGTTTGTAGGATGCAAAACCAAACTTAATCCGCAGGCAAAAAAATCGGCATCTTCTACGCCAAAATATTTTTGCATGCTGTCTGGTAATTTACCATGAACACCAGAAATGTTAACGCCTCCTTTTTCAAAAACATTACCGTTTTCAATTACACGCGTGCGGCCACCACCACCTTCTGGCCGTTTCCAAATGTCTTCTTGAAATTTAGCTTTACCATCAATAGCTTCAAGCTTTGAGGTTATGCTGTCTTGTAAATTTTGTATGTATTGATAGAATTTATCTTTCATTTATTCAATCTCTTTATAAAGCTCATACAACTCCATATCTAAAGGCTGTTCTCCTGGAGGTGTATGTTCGTTTTTTAGTGTTTTAATATGCGTAAAATTGTTGTTTATGGCAACTTTTAAACTAGCTGTATTACTTTCATGGACTATAATTTGAAGCGTTTTTAAACCTAAGCTCTCAAAGGCGTGGTCTGATAACTGTTTTACAGTTTCGGTGATTATGCGTTTACCTTCAAAACTGTAGTCGATGCAATATGCGAATTCACCTTGTTTGGTGATCCAGTTAACTTCTTTAATATACACTAAACCAATTAATTTGTGGGTTTCAATTTCCTTAATAGTGAATAAAAATTCATCTTTGGATTCAAACTGTTTTGTTTTTTTAACAACAAAAATATTAGATAAATCGGGTGTTAAATTCTGTTCTAAAGTTTTTGGGAAATAGCGTTTTAATCGGTCTTCGTTGGTAACAGCAAAGTTGCATAAAGACCATCCATCTTTTGGGTGAATAGGTGTAATGCGATAAGATGCAAAGTTAAGCTGCATGTTTGGGTTTGTTTTTAATTTGAATCGCTTCTACCGTTTTTGTTGAAGCCGCTGTTACCGATAAGGGTAGCACTAAAATTACACCAATTACCGGAATTAATAAAAACAGGATAAAAACAATACCGTTACCTATTGCTAAACCTTTGTGTTTGCTTACAAATTGTAAGCTATCTTTATAGTTATAATGACGCTCTAGTGTGTAATCCATATTACCAAAACCGGCATAATAGGCTTGTAGCATAAAGAGTAAAATGGTTGAAAATATATTAACTACAGGAATAAGTTTTAAAAGCAGAATAGGAATGGTAAACAACAGTTCTTTAAATAGGTTCCTTAGATTTATTCGAATACCTCGCCATAATTGTTCTGAAAAGCTTGTATTTCTGTGTGAATGTGGTGGGTTACCTGTAAAATGAGCTTCTATTTTTTCGGAAACGGGACTCATAAATGGTGCCGATAAAGCCATAATGATGTGTTTATAAAGGATGAGCCCAATGACCACTATGATTAATCCGCCTATAAAATTACTTATGGACGCGAATGTTTCTTTACCCCAATCCCAAATCCAAATTTTTGATATGAATGCGCCAATATTATCTGATAAGCCGTAAGCTGAACCAAAAACAACGATTGCGGTTACTAGGCTAATTAGCATAGGAATAGCAAAATATTTCCAGAGTTTTAATTTTGAAATTAGATTGAAAGCACCGAAGTATGCTTTAATTCCTGAAATGATGTTCTTTATCATAACGTTTCTGTTGCGTTAGGGATTGAACCGTCTGTTTGAGCTCCTCGCAGAGAGCGAGTAGTGAAAGCGCGACCTACTTTTTTATAACGATAAGTATATTTTTAAAACCGATTGTTACATAAAAAAGTAGGTAACGCCCAAAATATTTTAGTTTCCGTATTCTTTTACGGCATCGATAAACGCTTTGGCATTATCCAATGGAATGTTTGGTAAAATACCATGACCAAGGTTTACAATGTATTTATCCTTACCAAAATCATTTATCATTTGGTGCACCATCTTTTTGATTTCGGCTGGTGGAGAAAATAGTCGTGTTGGGTCGAAATTTCCTTGTAGTGTAATGTTTCCGCCGGTTAAATAACGTGCGTTACGCGCAGAACAGGTCCAGTCTACACCCAAAGCAGAGGCACCAGATTTGGCCATTTCGCCAAGTGCGAACCAACACCCTTTTCCAAAGGCGATTACCGGAGCATCGTCTTTTAAGGCATCGATTATTTGTTGGATATATTGCCATGAGAATTCTTGATAATCGACTGGTGACAGCATACCGCCCCAAGAATCGAATACCTGCACAGCGTTACATCCTGCTTTTACTTTTTCTTTAAGGTAAGCTATAGTGGTATCTGTGATTTTTTGTAATAATTGGTGTGCTGCAATTGGGTTTGTAAAGCAAAACTCTTTGGCTTTATCGAAATTTTTGCTGCCTTGACCTTGCACGCAATAGCATAAAATGGTCCATGGTGAACCTGCAAAACCTATTAACGGAATTTCGTTATTCAGTTTTTCTTTGGTTGCTTTAATGGCTTGGTAAACGTAATCTAGAGCTACGGTTACATCTGGAACAATAACATTATCGACATCTTTTTGAGAGCGAATAGGGTTTGGTAAATACGGACCAAAATTTGGTTTCATTTGTACCTCAATATTCATGGCTTGAGGAATTACCAAAATATCGCTGAATAAAATGGCTGCATCCATGCCGTAACGACGGATAGGTTGTACTGTAATTTCGCTTGCTAACTCTGGCGTTTGACAACGTGTAAAGAAATCGTATTTAGCCTTTATTTCCATAAATTCTGGAAGGTAACGACCTGCTTGACGCATCATCCATACTGGTGGACGATTAACTGTTTCTCCTTTTAATGCTCGTAAAAATAAATCGTTTTTTAACATGGTTGCTACTTAATGGTTGCTAGTTAATGGTTATTAGTTAATAGTTGTTTGAGGTTTGTGGTAAGACTACTAACCAACAACTAATAGCCAATAACCATTATATATAATGCTCGTTTACTAATTCAATTACACTCTCTACAGTTGGTACTTTTGCAACTCTAACATCTTTAAAATGTTTTTTAGCCTCTTTAGCTGTGGTTTCGCCAATACAAAAAGCAATAACCTCTGTGTTATTTGCTTTAACAAAACTTTCAACGGTTGATGGACTGTAAAACATAGCAGATTCTACCGAGTTGTTAACTTTTACAGCATCGTACTTGGTTTGATACGCTTCTATTTCATTAACTTTTATATTGTTTTCTTCAAGAATGTTAGGTAAGTCGTCTAATCTTAAATCGCTACAGAAGTAAGTAACCTCGGTGCCTTCAATATAATCGGTTAAATATTCAGCAAGTTTTTTTGCATTCTTTTCGGTATGCTTAACCTTGCCTATTTTATTTTCGACCAAACGTTTTGTTCTTCGGCCAACACAGTAAATATTTTTGAATTGTAACTCTATTGCCGAATAGTTTGTAGTTAAAGATTCTACTGCGTTTTTGCTGGTAATAACTACATTTTCGATTTCATTTTTTAATAAACGTGGCGCAATACGATTCAAACTTATTTTAATAAAATCTGAACTTTCTGCGACTACTTTTTCATGAAACAGTAAACGTTGGTCTTCAGTAAAACTCTTTGTAGAATATACGTTTGTTTTTCTCTCTGAATTTTTAATTTTATCCATTAAGCGTTTACCACCACGCTCAATTACAAAATCGGCACAATATTGTGCCATATCATGATGTTCACCAAGTTTTTTAACTCGGGTAACGTCTATTCTTTTGGTTCCGTCTGGACTTAATAATACACCTTTAAAGTTGATTTCTTCATATTTAATGTATGCTAAAGCGCCTATCGGAGCTGTACAACCACCTTCTAGTTTATTTAGAAATTCGCGTTCTATTGCGGTACAAATTTCTGTTTCTTCGTGGTTTAATGCGGCACAGGCTTCTTTTATAAACGCGTCTTCTTCTAAAGCCGTAATCATAATTGCACCTTGTGCAGGAGCTGGAATCATCCAGTCTAAATTAATAGCTTTTTCTGGTCGTATTCCAATTCTCCCAATACCTGCAGCGGCAAAAATAGCACCATTCCATTCGCTATCTTCCAGTTTTTGTAAACGTGAATTTACATTACCACGTAAATCTGTAATGGTATGTGTTGGAAAACGGTTTAACCATTGTGCTCGACGACGTAAACTACCAGTAGCAATAACGGCTTCTTTAGCGCCTAAAAATTCTTCATTGTCTTTAAAAACCAATGTATCGTTAACATTGCCACGTTTTAAAACAGCTGCTTGTATAATTCCGTTTGGTAAAACTGTTGGCACGTCTTTTAAAGAATGCACAGCAATATCAATGTCGTTATTCAACATAGCGATATCTAATGTACGGGTGAATATACCAGTAATACCAAGCTCGTAAAGGGGTTTGTCTAAAACTAAATCGCCTGTAGATTTTACAGGTACGAGTTCGGTTTTATGACCAGCTTCTTCTAGTAATTTTTTAACAATGTTGGCTTGCCATAGTGCTAATTCACTATCGCGAGTACCAATTCTTATGGTTTTAGACATTTTTTGTAGACGGTTCTAATTGGAATACTTTTTTAATAAGTTCCAAGCTTTCATCAGTAGAGACATCATCATCTCTTAAATGATGTGCAAAATGATTGGTGATTTTTTGAATGATGTTATTACTAATTAATTCGGCTTGCGCTTCATTAAAATTAACGTTTTTCTTGCGTTGGGTGTTTAATTCTGCACTAGCAAAATCAGATAATTTATGTTTTAAAGCTTTAATAGTTGGAGCAAATTTTCTGGTTTCTAACCAGCAATTAAATTCTGCTTTAACTTCTTCTATAATCGCTTCCGCGGAAGGAATATGTGCTTTTCTAGCCTCTAAAGTTTCATCGGTCATTTGAGATAAATGATCTAAATGAATTAATGAGACATTATCTAATTCTTGGACGTTTTCGTTAACATTCTTAGGTATAGATAAATCTAAAATTAAAAGCGGTTTGTTTGTTTGAATAAGGTGTTTATCAATAGTTGGGCGTTGTGCGCCAGTGGCAACTATTAATATATCAGAGGTGCTTACTTCTTCTTGTAAATTAGCATAATCTTTAACAAGTAAATTAAATTTTCCGGCAACTTGTTCTGCTTTGTCTTTAGTTCTGTTTATTAAAGTAATGTGCTCGTTTTTAGTGTGTTTAACTAAGTTTTCGCAAGTGTTTCTTCCTATTTTTCCTGTTCCGAATAATAAAATATTTTTATCAGAAACATTTTCAACATTTTTAAAAATATACTGCACAGAGGCAAACGATACAGATGTTGCGCCCGATGAAATATCGGTTTCTGTTTTAATACGCTTACTGGCTTGTATAACCGCATTTACTAAACGCTCTGTAAAATTGTTTAGTAAGCCGTATTTTCTAGATAGTTTAGCGCTAATTTTTAGCTGGCTTATAATTTCGAAGTCACCAAGAATTTGACTGTCAAGACCAGAACCAACGCGAAACATATGCGAGATAGCCTCTTTGTTTTTATATACGTACGCGACATCCTGAAATTCTTCAACGGTTCCGCGAGTATTATCGCAAAGCAGTTTAATAAGTTGAAAAGGGTGTTGTGCAAAACCATAAATTTCGGTTCTGTTGCAGGTAGAAGTAACTACTAAACTTTCTATACCATTTTCCTTTGCTTGATTAAGCAATGTAAGCTTAGAGTCTTCATCTAAACTAAAATGTCCTCTTATATCTGCATCGGCTTTTTTGTAACTTAAACCAATAGCATAAAAGGAACTACTTTTACTTATATTATATTTCTGCATTGCTGTACCTGAAAATGTGAAGCAAAAATATAGTGATGCGTTGTTAAAAAGTAACGCTTAAAGAACTTTTAGTGTCGATTGTGGTTTTTTAACGTTGTTTTTTAGTAAAACATGATAAATATCATATTTTTGTAGTGAATTGGGCATGTTTTTACTGTTTAATTTAGAATGAATCTAAATAAAATGAATATGAATCAAGAAATAAATAACGATAAAAGTATCGCTGAAAGTACTTTTAACGAAACAATTGTTGATGATGGTGTTTTGGTATTAACTTATAAAAATGATAATAGCCAAATGCAATCTCTTGCTAAAGAAATAGATAGCGAGTATATTCAATTTCACTTTTGCGTAAAAGGTTCAAGTCAGTTTGTGTTTAACGAAGGACGCTATCGTTTAAATATACTTGAAGAAAACTCTTTGCTACTTTACAACCCGCAACGCGATCTTCCTATTCATTTAGAGTTAAATGCCCATTCATGGATGGTTTCTGTATTGATTTCTATTAAGAAATTTCATGGCTTATTTTCTCAAGAAGCCGATTATATTACTTTTTTAAGTGATGATAATAAGGATAAAAAGTACTATAAAGATGGGGTAATTTCTCCTTCTATGGCAATTGTGTTAAATCAACTCATAAACTACAACCTTAACCAATCTATAAAATCCTTATATTTTAAAGGAAAGGCATACGAGCTGTTAAGTTTATATTTTAATAGAAGTGAAGACGCCGATGTAGAGCAATGTCCGTTTTTGGTGGATGAAACCAATGTTATAAAAATTAGAAAAGCCAAAGAAATTGTTATTTCACGCATGGCAGAACCACCAGGTTTACAGGAATTAGCAGACGAAATTGGTTTAAGTCTTAAAAAGCTAAAAGAAGGTTTTAAACAAATTTATGGCGACTCGGTTTTTAGTTTTTTATTGGATTACAAAATGGAAGTAGCTCGAAAATTATTGGAAGCAGGAAACGATAATGTAAACGAAGTAGGGCACAAGGTTGGTTACAGTACTTCTAGTCATTTTATTGCTGCTTTTAAAAAGAAGTATGGTACAACGCCTAAAAAATATGTGATGTCTTTAAGTTAGTTTTATGTAAGAAATAACAAACTATTAACACTGAGTTTTTATTGAAATTGGCATTAATTCTTAACTTTGATTACCCAAAATCAATGAAAATGAAATATTTAACTCCAGAAATAGAGGCCTTATCTAAAAACGCAAATAATGAAAAATCTTTAGCAAGAACCAATGTGTCTTGTGGTATTTTTCAAGACTGCGATTATAATGAGGATCGTCCAAAATTATACAAGCATATTAACAATAATATATAACACTAAGTATTGTATTGTGTTCATTTATAGAATATTGTAAATAAAAGCTATTGTTTTACAGATATTGCAAAAAAAGAAAATTCCCAATGATAAAGTGATTTCTTAAACTTTTTTTGAGTAATTTTCAGACTGTATTGTAAAGCTTTTATTGTGAAAATTAAATTATTACTCTCCTTTTTACTAATGGGTGTTTCTGTTATTGCTCAAAATTCAGAAAACTCTTGGACGTTAAATTTTGATAAAGCGCCAGATTGGTTATCTGTAGATAAAAGGACAGATATTATTTACTATTACAACAATACAACGCTAAAAGCATATGACTATAAATCTGATAAAGAACTTTGGACTCTTCCAGTAGCAGATTATAAAGGATCAAAATTTGTTTATTACGACGCTAGCACACTTTTAAAAATAAATGACACTAAAGCATTTACCGTAAAAAGTAATAAGAGTATTGTAATTAATAGATTTTCTGGAGATGTTGTTTTTAGAGCTACTGATGTTGAGGCGTTTAATAATAGTAAAATACTATATTCTAGAGATGAAAATTATGCTGTTTTATTGAATAAAGAAGTTATAAAAAAAGACAAGGAAAAGGGAACAAAACGAAAAGTTAACTGGTATTTGACTTTGGTTAAAATGCATAATTCAGAAGCCTTATGGACCATTAAATTACCAAAAAAAGAATTAGGAATTTTAGGTGATGATTTTTTGTTTGGAGTTGTTTGTACTAATAATACGTTGCTATTTACTTATGATAGTAATTTATTAGCTTACAATATTAATAATGGCGAATTAAAGTGGAAAAAAAACTTAAAAGAGAATAAGATAAAATACATAAAAATCCCTAAAAATAACGAAGGCTTTTTATCAATATCGGAAATAAGAGGTCAGGGTTTTTTTATGAATTATTCCGAAATAGATTCGGGTAAAGACTTATGGGCAGAGCCTTTTCCTTTAGGGCGTTATTATGCTGTTAATTTTGCACCAAATCAAATTATAGTAAAATGTGCTAACGGCTTTAATTATTTAGGGTATGATAAGTCCAAATATTGGCCTGAAAATGTTCCAGTAAAAGGTAAAATAGAAAAAGTTTATGCGCAAGGGGACGACCACCTTATAATAAACAAGGTTGATGGAAAATATTTTGCTAATTGGATAAACAAAGAAGGTGAATATGCCTTTAAAACACCAATAAGCGTTCTTAGCAATAAATTAATTGAAGGTGTAAAAATGGATGATTATATATTGTTAATTACACCGTATAATATAATTGGTTACGATTTAAGAAATCAAGAAATTACATCTAAAACTGCAATTAAAAATAAGAGGATTTATTATACTATAAATAAAGCGAGCAAGTCTCTAGTGTTTAAACATGTAAAAAAAGAAACACCATTAATTTTAAAACAAAACGCTTCAAAACCAGAAAATTTTATTAAAAAAGTACCTTTCACAAAAGGGAATGATACCATTACTAGAATAGAGAACTTTAATGATACTTATTCATTTATTTCAAGAAATGAAGTAGTTAAACTAGATAATACAGGACAAGAAATTAGTCGTTTGTTTTATAAGCCACCATCAAAAGCTTTAAAAACTTTGGCAAAAATTGGTGCGATGGCTTTAGGAACCGTTTTCGCAAAAGAAGCAGGACAGATAAATCGGGAACTATACCGAGCAGGACTAAAAGATATGGACGATTTTGCTAGTGAGTTTACAACGGTTTATTATTTTAAAGAATTTGGTTCTGCAGAATTAGGGATGGGTATGGTTGCAGGGGCTACGGTAAATGATATGATAAATAGTTTTGAGAAGAAAACAAAATATAATCCGTATAACGAAATAAATAAGTTATGGATGCATCGCGATAAATTAGATGATGGTAGTTGGGGACTTAGAATAGTTGATATAGAGAACATAAAAGAATTACATCAATTTAGTATAGGAAAGGATAAAAACTTTAATTATAGAGTTGATGCGGACTCAAAAATAATTATAAGTTCTACTGATAAAGAGATTAAATTTTTTAGATACTAATATTTGACATAGTGTTTATACATTACAATTTGTATCGTATTTTTGCAATATGAAAAAAGGAATCTTATTAGTTAATCTTGGTTCTCCTGATAGTCCAAGTCCTAAAGATGTAAAAAAGTATTTAGGTGAGTTTTTAATGGACGAACGCGTAATTGATGTGCCGCTTTGGGCCAGAACGCTTTTAGTAAAAGGTATCATTTTAAATACGCGACCAAAACAATCGGCGGCGGCTTATAAAAAAATATGGTGGGACGAGGGTTCTCCACTTATTGTATTATCCGAAAAGCTTCAAGACAAAGTTCAAGAAAAACTAGAAATGCCTGTTGCATTAGCAATGCGCTATGGCAGTATGACCATAAAAAAGGGACTTCAAGAATTAGTTGATAAAGGCTGTACAGAAATAAAAACCATTCCGTTATATCCGCAATTTGCCATGGCCACGACCGAAACTATTGATGTTAAGGTAGATGAGTTGGTTTCAGAACATTTTCCAGGAGTAAAAATAACAAGAACACCAGCTTTTTATAAACGTGAGGATTATATAAAAGTACTTTCAAAAAGTATAGCAGAAAAACTAGAAGGTTTAGATTACGAACATATCCTTTTTAGTTATCATGGGGTTCCAGAACGTCATATTCGAAAAAGTGATATTACTAATGGTAATTGTAAAATGGATGGTAAATGCTGCTTTAAAAAAGGAAGTAAGCAACATGAGTTTTGTTATCGACACCAATGTGAAATTACCACGGTTAATGTTGCAAAAGCATTAGGCATGAAAAATGGCACATATTCAACATCTTTTCAATCTAGACTAGGTTTCGATCCTTGGTTGCAACCTTATACCGATCGTACCATAGAGCGATTAGGGAAAGCCGGCATTAAAAAAATGGCTATTGTAACTCCAGCATTTGTTAGCGATTGTTTAGAAACTTTAGAGGAGATTGCCATGGAAGGCGAAGAGTTATTCCATGAGGTTGGCGGAAAAGATTTTACAGTTATTCCGTGCTTAAACGATCGTGAAGATTTTGCTCAGGTTATAGCTAATATCGCTGAAGAATGGACTCCTGTTAAAAAAACGGTAACCGTTTAATGACTAATACAGCATCACAAGATTTAGGAACACTACCCATAAGCAAACTTTTAGTTAAGCAAGCTATTCCTGCATCTATTGGTATTTTAGTCATGTCTCTAAACATTTTGGTAGACACTATTTTTGTTGGGCAATGGATAGGCTCAACAGCTATTGCGGCTATTAACGTGGTGTTGCCAGTTTCTTTTTTTATTGCAGCCTTAGGTATGTCTATAGGCGTTGGTGGTTCTTCAATAATATCTAGAGCTTTAGGTGCTAATAATCCAGATAAAGCGTTAAAAACTTTTGGTAATCAAATTACATTAACTCTAGTGTTAACCATTTCTATGGTTATTGTAGGGTTGTGGTTTATAGATGGTATTGTACCAGCTTTTGGCGGAAAAGGCAATATTTTAGAGCCCGCAAAAACATATTATATCATTGTACTTTATGGCGTGCCCTTTTTAGCACTATCCATGATGGGAAATACGGTAATTCGAGCAGAAGGAAAACCAAAATTTGCCATGTATGCTATGATGATTCCATCGGTAGGCAACCTTATTCTAGATTATATATTTATAAACCTTTTAGATTTAGGAATGGCAGGAGCAGCTTGGGCAACCACCTTAGCTTACGTATTTTGTTTTGCATTTATTTTTTGGTTTTTCTTATCTAAAAACTCCGAATTAAAAATAAAAAAATACCATTTCGGACTCCAAAAACCTATTGTGTTAGAAATCGCATCATTAGGTTTTGTTACCTTAGCAAGACAAGCCGTGGTAAGTATTACGTACCTGTTTATGAATAATATTTTATTCAATCTAGGTGGCGAAACATCGGTTA
Organism: Algibacter sp. AS12; assembly: GCF_046736315.1. NCBI lineage: Bacteria > Pseudomonadati > Bacteroidota > Flavobacteriia > Flavobacteriales > Flavobacteriaceae > Algibacter > Algibacter sp. AS12. The sequence goes on along the minus strand of NZ_CP151841.1, from coordinate 1,402,771 downwards.
CCGCTTATGCCATTGTGGGGCGTATGCTAATGTTTGCATTGTTTCCGGTTTATGGCATTACACAAGGCTTTTTGCCTATTGCAGGGTTTAATTATGGCGCTTTTAAGTACGCCAGAGTTAAAGAAAGTATTTATACAGCCATTAAATACGCAGCGGGTTTAGCCACCATAGTTTTTATATTATTAATGGTGTTTCCAGAAGCCATAACACGGCTTTTTACAGATAACGCCGAAGTTATGTTACAAACACCTCCAGCCATGAGATGGGTATTTGCAGCTACACCTATAATTGCACTACAGCTTATTGGCGCAGCATATTTTCAGGCAATTGGTAAAGCAAGACAAGCCTTAGTACTAACTTTATTAAGGCAAGGTTTTTTCTTTATTCCCCTAATTTTTATCTTACCTAAATTTTATGGCGAATTAGGCGTGTGGATAGCCTTTCCAATTTCCGATGTATTAGCAACAATAGTAACAGCTTATTTTTTAAATAGAGAAATCACTAAGAATTTAAATCCAGAAAGCGAACCTATATCTCAAGCCACTTAAACTATGGAATACTACCAATACATAAAGGCCTTTCATCTTATTTTTGTAATCACCTGGTTTGCCGGTTTATTTTATATTCCGCGTTTGTTTGTTTACCAAATAGAAGCCTTTCATAAGCCATCACCCGAAAAAGAAATTTTAGGAAAACAACTAAAACTCATGGCAAAACGCCTGTGGTTTATCATCACATGGCCATCGGCAATTTTAGCACTAGTTTTCGGTCTAAGTTTATTTGCATTAAACCCATATTTAGTCTATCAACCGTGGATGCAAGTAAAATTAGCCTTTATTGTATTGCTGTTTATCTACCACCTAAAAACGCATCAATATTTCAAACAACTACAAAACGATGTCGTAAAAAAAACATCAAGTTTTATGCGTATCTGGAACGAGGGCGCCACTTTCATTTTATTTGCAGTCATCTTTCTAGTCATCTTAAAAAGTGCTATAAACTGGATTTGGGGTGTTGCAGGTATACTTATTCTTGGCGTGCTAATTATGTTAGGCTTTAAAGTCTACAAAAACATTCGCGATAAAAATCCCGAAGCCTAAATAAAAGTCATTCCCAATAATTTTTATATCAAAGTTGTAACAAGAAGTTGGGCGCTACCACAAGGGTCGGGCTTTCGCTACTCGCTCCCTCAAAAAAGTCGAGGAGCTCAAACAAACCGTTCAATCCCTAGCGCACTTATCTGCTAACTTCAATTTTTTAATTCGTTGGTCTGTTTTGGTTTGATTATTGCTATATTTAAACCAATGAAATTAAAAAACCTATCCTTACGCACACGCATTTTTTTAGCAATGATACTGCTAGTAATGTTTGCATCCGTGCTTATTTCGGCGGTAGCTATTTACCAGTATAACGAGCAAAGTAAAGATTATCATGAAGGCCGTTTAGAGCGTAAGGAAGAAAACGTACAAACTCATATAAAACGCTATTTAAACGGACGCCAAAACACCTGGGAAGTTAAAACAGAAAACATACCCTTAATTTTTAAAGATGAAATTTACAACATTGCAGATATTCATAAGCTGCAAATAAATTTGTATAATTTAGATGGCGGCCTCTTAATTTCCTCAAAACCTGGGTTGCAAACCGAGCTTGTAGATAAATGTATCTCTGCCGAAATAATGAATGCTTTAACCCATAACGTAGCCTTCAATAATTCTTCAGAAATAACGCAACATAGGCATGTCGATATTCATAAGGAAAACGGAGAAACCTTTCAGTCGTCCTACACATATATTACCGATAATAAATCTAAAGCTATTGCTATATTAAACATACCGTATTTAGAAAAAGACGATTTTCTGGATAAAGAGCTCGAAGAGTTTTTAAAACGATTGGTGTTTGCATTTATGGTGGTGTTGCTAACCGCAATTGCAATTGCATTTTGGTTATCAAAATACATAACAAAATCTTTAAAAATTATTAGCGACATTATTAACACCACAAGGTTAGAGAAGCGAAACGAACGCATAAATGTAGACGATACCAGCGAAGAAATTTCAGCACTTGTAACCTCCTATAATAGTATGATTGATGAGCTAGAGGAAAGTGCTATACAACTAGCAAAAAGCGAGCGCGAACAGGCCTGGAGAGAAATGGCAAAACAAGTTGCTCACGAAATTAAAAATCCGTTAACACCCATGCGACTAACGGTGCAAAATTTTCAACGTAAGTTTAATCCAGAGGACGAAAACATTCATTCTAAACTCGATGAGTACAGTAAAACCTTAATTCAGCAAATTGATACCATGAGTTCCATTGCATCGGCATTTTCAAATTTTGCTAAAATGCCAGCGCAACAAAACGAAACGCTTAATGTGGTTGAAATTATTAAGCTAGCACTAGATATTTTTAACGAGTATCATATAGAATTTACCTTCGATGCCGAAGAAATTATAGCAAAGTTTGATAGAGCACAACTTATTCGTGTGGTTACAAATCTGGTTAAAAATGCTATTCAGGCTATGCCAGATAATCGAGCACCTAAAATTGTGGTTCATGTAGCTAAAAGTAATGGTAACGTGGTTATTACGGTTGCAGATAATGGTACAGGTGTAGCCGAAGAGAATAAAGATAAAGTATTCGAGCCAAAATTTACAACCAAAACAAGTGGTATGGGACTTGGGTTGGCTATGGTGAAAAATATTGTAGAAACGCACAAAGGCACTATATCTTTTGAATCTGAAAAAGATAAGGGTGCAACCTTTAAAGTAACTTTTCCTAAATTTTCATGAAGCCGTTTATAATTCTATTTTTTTTAAGTTTTACATGCCTTGTGTTTTCGCAAAGTGGAACATATAAAAGAGAACCAAAGCATACAGATGGCACTAAAATAAAATGGACTTTAAAATTAAAAGAAGATGGTTCGTTTTTATATCATTTTTTAAGAGACCTTTCAACCATATCAAAAGAAAATAAAGAAGAAAATTTTTATGGTAAAGGCACCTGGAAGCATGAAGGAAATCAAATTTTATTTTACAGCAAACCATCAGATTTAAATGCAGAGTTTTCTGTAAATTTGAATAATTCAAAAGCTAGATATATTACAAAATCGCCCAGAGATAAATCAGATAAAATTGTAAAAACGGCGTTAAGATTTTACGAATCCGATACCTTTCATATAGAAGGCTTAACCGTATTTAAAGAATAAATTATGAGTTATAACAACATCCTTTCAGAAGAAAATAATGGTATAACAACCATAACTATTAATCGTCCTAAAAAGCTAAACGCCTTAAATAGAGAGACTATACAGGAGTTGCACGAGGCTTTTAACCATGCAGATAGCGATGCGGATACTAAGGTTATTATTGTAACCGGTAGCGGAGAAAAAGCCTTTGTTGCTGGCGCAGATATAAGCGAGTTTTCAGATTTTGATGTTAGTAAAGGCACACAATTAGCAGCAAAAGGGCAGGAGTTACTGTTTAATTTTGTCGAAAATTTATCTACTCCAGTAATTGCAGCTGTTAATGGGTTTGCCCTAGGTGGCGGTTTGGAGTTGGCTATGGCTGCTCATTTTAGAGTAGCTAGCGATAATGCTAAATTAGGGCTTCCGGAGGTGTCTCTTGGTGTTATTCCTGGTTATGGAGGTACACAGCGTTTACCGCAATTGGTGGGCAAAGGACGTGCTATGGAGATGATTATGACAGCAGGCATGATTGATGCTAACAAAGCTTTAAGTTATGGGTTAGTAAATCATGTTACTACGCAAGACGAATTACTTCCGCTTTGCGAAAAAATAGCAGCTAAAATTTCTCGAAATTCAACCGTTGCAATTAGTGCAGCTATACGCGCCATAAATGCTAATTTTAAAGATGGTGTAGATGGGTTTAGTGTTGAGGTTCAGGAATTTGGAAACTGTTTTGGTACCGATGATTTTGAAGAAGGAACTACAGCTTTTCTGCAAAAACGTAAGGCTGATTTTCCGGGGAAATAATTGAGTTATGCCAACAAAAAAGTGGGCTAAATTAGCCCACCTTTATCAACAGTTTCTAAATTAGGTATTTAGATGTTTATTGCTTTGGTAAATTCTCTGCCATCCGAGTTACATACAATTTTGTATCCACCATACTTCAAGCCAGCAAGTTTGTAAGCTTTTGTTATAGTTTTTGTGTTTGCTACAGTTTCAGCATGCATTAATTCTTCGCCATGATCTCCTAAAAAGTATATTTTGATATGGCAAGGAGCTTCATTAAGTGCTAGTTTTGTTAGCATAACTACATTGTCTTTTACCACAAACATTGGCTTGTAAATAGTGGTTTCCTTTTCCTTATCGAAAAGAACAATATTTGACTTTACCGTAAAAGGTATCGTGTTAATTTCCATGTCTTTATCTAGCTCAAAAATATACGAGCCATCTGGTAAAGCCGTTAGATCGAATCCTTTTGTGTAGTTTCCAGATTTTTGCATGGACTCTTTATATAAAACTATGCCATTTACATCTTTTACAGATAGTAAGTTTCCTTGCTTTACATTTAGTAAAGTAAGTGAGGTTCTTTTAGCTTCATTTTTAATATTAAATAGTGAAGCATTGTTTGCGAAACTTAGCATGGTAGTAAACATAATTACCAGTAAGATTCCTTTTTTTGAGTTTTTAATTGTGTTTTTCATAATAGGGGTATTAACGTTCAACACTACAAATATATAACGCAATAATTCTATTTAAAACATTGGTATTGACCAATTTATGTGTTAGATTACCTGTTAATTTTGCATCATTTTAAGGTAAAAATAATGTTACTTAATGTTCAGTAAAAGTTGAATATAATAAGCATTAAAAAAGTGGACTAGTGTCCACTCTTAATATAAGTTTTTATGTAGTATTATGAGATAATTCTTTACCAGTTTTGGCTAAAACCTTAGTTGTTAATTTTTAACAAATAACTTGTTAAATACTAGTTCTGCAAGCATCCAATATAGTGAGCAATATATAAATGTTACTACAAAATATAAGAAGAGCCAGTCGGTTTTAGAGATGAAATGAAATAAACTTGAAAGAACTACTAAATTTAGTATAATCCATATTGAATAAAATATACCTTTTTTATTCCAATTATTGCTCATTTTTTGTTTTCTAACAGGAGTAGTTTGGTTTTGTAATTCACTGTTTATTAGTTGATCGGATTTCTCCTGTTCTAATCTGAATTTTTTTTGTTTGTTAGTATGGTTGCAATAGTAGGCCTGAGAAATAAACATGCTATAAAATTTAAAGAAAGTGGGCTGATTTAGCCCACTTTTAGTATCTGGTTTGGTTAGGGATTAAGATTTTATGTATTTAATAAATTCGTTTCCTTCAGAAAGAATTACAATTTTAAAAGATCCTAGTTCTTGGTTTTCTAATTTAAATTTGCGTTCTATAATCTTGGTGTTTTCAATATCTTCAGAAAAAATTAAATCTGAATTAGTAGATCCTTTTTCTGTATAGTAAACCTTAATATTTAAAGGGTTTCCTTCTAAAGTAAGTTTCGATACAAATACAAGATCACCTTCTACGCGCACAGTTGGTTTAAAAATAGTGGTTTCTTTATCTTTATTAAAAGACACTATACTAGACTTTACTGTAAAAGGTATTGTGTTAATTTCTAGATCTTTATCAAGTTCAAAAAGATAATCGCCATTTGGTAAAACCGTTAAATCGAAACCTTTTGTGTAGCTTCCAGTTTCTTGAATGACTTCTTTATATAGTGTTATACCAAATGCATCTTTTACAGATAGTAAGTTGCCTTGTTTTACATTGTTTAAGGTTAGTGACGTTTTTTTAGCCTCGTTTTTAATATTAAATAATTTAGCTTCATTTGCGAAACTTAATAAGGTAGCAAACAATGTTACCATTAAGATTCCTTTTTTCGAGTTTTTAATTGTGTTTTTCATAATAGGGTGTATTAACGTTCAACAGTACAAATATATAGTAGATTAGGGTGTTGTAAAACACTGGTATTGACTAATTTATGTGCTAAATTAACTGTTAATTTTGCATCATTTTTAGGTAAATTTAATGTGTCCTAAAAGTGGTTTAATTCAAGATGAATTTTAAGGGAAGATCGTTACATTTAAAGCAAAAAAAAATGCTATTAAAAGCATTTGGAAAATCAAGATATTTTATAAAAATGAAAGTGGGCCACCACAGCCCACTTTACAACTAAACTAAACTAAATAAGACATTAAACTAATTATTAATGAATGTTGTATACTCTTTATTACCAGAGTTTATTTCAATTTTAAAATTTCCTTTTGTTAATTTGAATACTTTTTCGATAGATTGAGTATTCGTGATTTTCTCAGAGAAACGAAGTGTTGATTCTGTACCATTAATAGCATATACATTAATAGTTGTTTCTTTAAGTTCTGGATTTAGTTTTGTTACATAAACTAAATCTCTATCTTGTTTTACGTAAGGCTTAAAGTAAGTAGCCTCGTCGGTTTTATTAAAAGTTACTTGGTTAAGTGCAACACTAAAAGGGATGGTGTTAATTTCTAAATCTTTTTCAAGTTCAAAAACATAGTCTCCATCTGGTAATTGTGTTAAATCAAATCCTTTAGTATATGAACCTTCAGTTTTAATAGCTTCTTTATATAAAACAATACCGTAATTATCTTTAATAGTTAATAGGTTACCAACTTTTACATTTTTTAATACGATTGCTGTTTTTTTAGCTCCTTTTTTAATAAGCGAATTAGAGTCGTTTGCAAATCCTACTACTGTAGCTAAAAATGCTACCATTAAAATTGCTTTTTTCGTGTTTTTCATTGTCTTTTTCATAATGCGTATTGTTATTAATTAACACTACAAATATATAACGCTAAATAGTCTTATAAAACATTGGTTTTGATGGATTTATATGCTAAATTAACTGTTAATTTTGCATCATTTTTAGGTTAATTTAACATAGATAAAACCTTACTCTTTTTTTTGAAATGAGTTAACGTAAAGAGAGCTTTAAATTTTAAAGATGATATAGAAGTTTAGATGTTTTAAGGAGATATTAAAACATAAAAAGTGGGCCACCACAGCCCACTTTTACAAACTAAACTAAACTAAATAAGACATTAAACTAATTATTAATGAATACTGTATGCTCATTATTTTCTGAGCTTATTTCTATTTTGTAATTTCCTTTTCTTAATTTGAATACTTTTTCGATAGTTTGACTATTCGTAATTTCTTCAGAGAAACGTAATGTTGCTTCTGCACCTTCAAGAGCATAAACATTAATAGTTGTTTCTTTAAACTCTGGATTAAATTTTGTTACATAAACTAAACCATTCTCTTGCTTTACGTAAGGTTTATAAGTAGTCGTTTCTGCTGTTTTATCAAAACTTACAACACTATTTGCTACTGTAAACGGGATCGTGTTAATTTCTAAATCTTTTTCAAGTTCAAAAACATACTCACCATTTGGCAATTCAGTTAAATCAAATCCTTTAGTATATAGACCTTTAATTTTAATTGCTTCTTTATATAGTATAATTCCGTAATTGTCTTTAATAGTAAGTAGGTTACCAACTTTTACGTTTTTTAACACTAAGGCTGTTTCTCTAGTACCTTTTTTAATAAGTGAATTAGAGTCTTTTGCAAACCCTATAAACGTAGCTAATAATGCTACCATTAGGATTCCTTTCTTTGTACTTTTAATTGTGTTTTTCATAATTATGGGGGTCATAATGTTCAACGGTACAAAGGTATGGTAGAAGGGGAGTTAAGAAAACATCAATTTTGACCACTTTATATGCTAGATTAACTGTTAATATAACGTTAATTCATTGTTAAGTTAAAATAGCATACATTTAAGGTAATTAAATATACAATGTATGCATAATATGTAGTAAATTTGCTTTAAATTAATGCTCGCATGATTAAAAAGAAACCTACTTTAGAGAAACTTACCCCAAGTTTTGGAAGTTCAATTTTGGTTAAACAACACTTGAAACAGGCAGATAGACTCAACGCTTTCTGGCATTTTCATCCAGAAATGGAGTTGGTTTACGTTAATAAAGGACAAGGAAAAACACATATTGGTAACCATTTATCTTACTTTAATAATAGTCAACTTATATTAATAGGTGCTAATTTACCGCATAATGGGTTTTCTGATAGGCTTACAGCTAACGGAACAGAGACTATCATCCAGTTTAAATCTGATTTTTTAGGCGAAGATTTTCTTAATGTGCCGGAAATGGCAAATATTGTAGCGCTTTTTGAGCGTGCTAAAAAAGGTATTCGTTTTCAAATTGATACCAAAAAGAAAATAGGACTTAAAATTGAAAAACTTTTAGAACATGATGGTTTAAAACGTGTTTTAAAGTTTTTAGAAATTTTAAACTATTTGGCTAAAACAGATGATTACACCTTATTAAATGCCGATGGATTTGCTTTTGAAGCCGAAGCGCAGGAAAGTGCTAAAATAGGATCGGTATTTAAATATATTCGCGAAAATTTTCAACATCATATTGCTTTAGATGAAATTGCAGATATAGTAAGTATGACGGTTCCAGCTTTTTGTCGTTACTTTAAAAAGGCAACTAGTAAAACTTTTACACAGGTTGTTAATGAGTATCGTGTGGTACACGCTACAAAATTACTATCGGAAGAAAGTGAAATGAGTATTGCCGACGTTTGTTTTGAGTGCGGTTTTAATAACTTTTCACACTTTAATAAGGTATTTAACGACATTACAGGTAAAAGTGCGTCTAGCTACCGCAAGGAGATTAAATTAATGATTCAGTAATACTAAGGTTTACCATGTAATAAAGTATTCCTTTTTATTATGTATATTAAAATTGTATTACTGTTAGTAGCCTATTAGCAATAGAGTTACTTTTCGCCATTCCACTCGCTATAAAATTGCTTTAAGAAGTCAAGCATATACTCATGGCGTGCATTTGCCAATTTTTTACCTGTTTTAGTATTCATTTTATCTTTTAGCAATAACAGCTTTTCGTAAAAATGATTTATAGTTGGTGCAGTCGAGTTTTTGTATTCCGCTTTAGTCATATTAAGATTAGGCTCAATATCTGGGTTATAAAGTGCTCGGTTTTTAAAACCTCCATAGTTAAAACAACGCGATATACCAATGGCGCCTATAGCATCTAAACGGTCGGCATCTTGCACAACATCTAGTTCTGGCGACTTAAAAGCAGTTGCGTTATTAGTTGATAAGCTAGATTTAAACGAAATGTTTTCAATAATTTTTACAACGTGTTCTATGGTTTTAGAGTCTATGTTAAGCTTAAAGAGAAATTCTCGTGCTTTTTTTGGTCCTACGGTTTCATCGCCGTTATGAAATTTACTATCGGCAATATCATGCAGTAAAGCCCCTAGAGCAACAATAAAAGTGTCTACAGGTTCGGCCTTTGCAATTAATAGGCTGTTTTTATACACACGTTCTATATGAAACCAATCGTGCCCACCTTCAGCATTAATTAATTCTTCTTTTACAAAAATTTTGGTTTTGTTTATAATCTCTTCTGGTGTCATGGGTATTAAATTTCTTCTAGAATTGAGGTGCCTTTTGATAGATTTCCAGACCTCCACTGCCAACTTTCGTAAAGTGTTATTTTTCCGTTTTCGTTAATTTTTGGGGTAGAAATACAAGTACCTGTCATTAACTCGCCTTTTTTATTTACTTGATGGTATCGCATATTAATAACGCCATTTTCATTAACGATACCAATTAAATGACCTTCAATAATATTACCGCCACTATAAGTAGAAGTTAAAATAGATTCATTTTGTTTATAAATAAAAATGGTAGCCGACGTGGTTTCGCTATTATCAGAACTAGAAACAGGCCTAAACCGTTTGTTATTGTAATTAACCAATTGTATTGTCTATTAAACCCCACCCCTAAACACTGTAGTTGGTGTTTAGAGTTTTATGGTTTTGGAATTTTATTTTATAATAGCAGGCTCGACCCATTTAAATTGGAATGAGTTTTCCGGAATTTTCATGCGCTCAGATAAGCGATACATTCTTGCCGGAAGTTTCATTAAATAATCTCTAGCTTTTTCGGCTTCATCATTTAATCCTGTAATTTTATCAAGTTCCCAACGGGTAATTAGTTTTTGTAAAATATCTACATAATCGTTTGATGTGTAAACACCAATACGCTGTGCTGTGTTAGAAAACTCTTCGAATGCAGAACTAGCTTTACCACCAGATTCTCTTAAAAAGTGAGCCGGCATGGTAATTTTTTGTTTCATCATATAATGAAAAGCCATCATCATTTGGCTAGGATCTACTTTAAAAATACGCTCCACAAACTCAGAGTAGGCGTGGTGGTGGCGCATTTCGTCTCCAGAAATAATTTTACACATTTTCGATAAACGCTTATTTCCATAATCTTTCGCAATTTTAGCTACACGGTTGTGCGAAATATAAGTTGCTAGTTCTTGAAAACTAGTATATACAAAGTTTTTGTAAGGATCTCTATCTGTACCAATATCAAAACCATCTGTAATTAAGTGGTGTGTGGTTTTTTCAATTTCCTTCATGTTAACACGTCCAGAAAGGTATAAGTACTTGTTAAGTACATCGCCATGTCTGTTTTCTTCTCCAGTCCATTGGCGTACCCATTTTCCCCAACCATTTCCACCGTTTTCAACTTGGTCTACACCTTCAACATCCATTAACCATGATTCGTAAGTTGGTAACGCTTCTTCAGTTATCATATCGCCAACTAAAACTACCCAGAAATCATATGGTAAATCTTTGGCAAGCTCACGAATTTCTCTAACATCTTCAAAAAAAGAATCGTCTGTAGTCTCAGAATTTGGTAAAAAATCTGATGGCTGCCAGATACTATCTATTGGAATTAAGTATTTTTCCATTAGCGCATCCACGTCTTTTTCCAAAAACTTCATCACCTCTAATCTCTTATTCTTTAAAGACATACTTTACTTAATTTAATTTTTAATGTGGTTTTTTATGGTCGATTCAACAGTTTCTATAAGATCGTCCTTATTAACAAATATAGCTAAATCTATGGGTTTATGTACTGTAAATTTTATATGATTCCCTAATCCCATAGGGAATTTTCCATATCGTAACATTTTCCAAGAATTATTTATGCTAACGGGCACCACTAAAGCCGAGGGTATTTTTTTAAATAAAATCTCTAAGCCTTTTCTTTGAAACGGTTTTACAGTACCATCTTTACTTCGTGTACCTTCAGGAAAAATAACGGCGGCATAGTTGTTTGCTTCAATAAACTCGCCAAATTTCATTAAGGTTGGTAAGGACTGTCTTGGGTTTTTTCTATCAATTAAAGCAGCACCGCCATGGCGTAAGTTGTAGGATACACTTGGTATGCCTCTGCCTAATTCTATTTTGCTTATAAACTTTGGGCTTCGTTTACGCATATACCAAGTTAACGGATAAATGTCATGTAAACTTTGGTGGTTGGCTACAATTATTAATGGGCGGTTAGGCTCAATATCATGCGTGTTTATAAACGAAAAACGAGTGCCTAAAATATTTGCACATCGCATTAAGCTCCATTGTAAAAGATACACGCTTTGTTGGTGTGTTTTTTTTCCAAAAATATTAAAACAAATCCACTGTATGGGATGAAACACAAGCAGCGTTAATCCAAAAAATAAATTGTAGATAACCGATATTGGATAGGACAATAGTTTTAACATGCCCCAAAAATAATAAACTATGTTTTAGTAAACAGCAACACAAGCATTATTTTCGCAACTTACAGAAGTTGGTGGTGTAACAACAGCACAATCAGACATGATGCCCCATACTTCGTTATAAAGTGATTCTTTTCTGTTGTAATTTTTAACCAGCTCTTCAAGTGCTTCAGTATCAACAGAAGTCGAGTAAATTAAATAATTCCAAGTGCCACCACAAGGTTTGCTACCAAAGGCAATATATTTGCATTCAAAACCATCTCCGCAAGTAGATGCATTGGCTAAATCTTCAATTTCAGATTTTAAATCATCCAATTGTAATTCCTCATCTATTTGCGATAAACTATTGTCTTCATCACATTGTGTAGACAATAATAGCAAACAAAACGTAACTAAAACAAGTATTGAAAATGGCTTTTTCATCTTTTTGTACTTTGTTTATTAGATATTAATATTTTAAAATGGTTGCATGTAAAACTAAAAAAACCACGACTAAATCGTGGTTTTATATTTTTCTCTGCTAGAGTTCCCACTTTTTCTTTTGAAGAGTGGGCTAGGAGTGAGACTTTTTTAACAATGATCGTTGTAAGCATCAACAAGGTTTTCTGCAATTAATTCTGCAGGACGACCTTCAATGTGGTGACGCTCTAACATGTGCACCAATTCGCCATCTTTAAACAACGCCATACAAGGTGAACTTGGAGGAAACGGAACCATATGGCCACGAGCTGCATCAACAGCCTCTTTATCAACACCCGCAAAAACCGTTACAATATGGTCTGGTTTTTTAGCATTCTCTAAACTCTTTCTAGCACCTGGACGCGCATTTGCTGCTGCACAACCACAAACCGAATTTACAACCACTAATGTTGTTCCTTCTTTAGCTAAGGCAGCATGAACAGCCTCGGCAGTATGTAATTCTTCAAAACCTACTTTGGTTAAATCCTCACGCATTGGTTTTACTAATTCTGCTGGATACATATTTTTAAATTTTTTATTTGATAATTAATATTTGTGCAAAGTTAATCAAAAATCGTGCAATTAGGCTTTGGGCGTTCCCTTAAAACGCTTATGGTGTTATAAGGTCAGGCTATCCACTATATCTTTTTTGTGTTTAATGCCTTTAGTTTTACAATAAAGTTATTAGGTTATAATAAATTAACACCTGTAAATAGGCTTAACAGTTCACAAAAAAGGATGCCGTTTCTATCCTTAACGCGTTAGAAATGTAACAAAACAACCAAATATTCGACTAACAATGTTATATTTAGGTCGTATTAAAAATAAAATAATTACATGAGTTTTTCAAAATGGATAGGCGCCTCAATAGGCTGGTCTTTTGGTGGTCCCATTGGGGCAATAATAGGTTTAGCTTTAGGCAGTGTTGTAGATGCTATGGCCGATGGAAATGGCGGTTCGCTTTTAGGAGATAGACAAACCAAAACCCAAGGTCGAACAACCTATAGAACACAACCTAGGCAGCGGCCGCAAACCCAATCGGGCGATTTTGAAGTAAGTTTACTCATTTTAGCTTCGGTAATTATAAAAGCCGATGGTAAACAAGACCAAAAGGAGTTAGATTTTGTGCGTCAGCAATTTTTAAATATGTACGGCAAGGAGCGCGCAAACCAAGCCTTTAAACTATTTAAAAATATAAGCAATCAAAACGTTTCGTTTAGGCCCGTATGTTTGCAAATTCGCCAAATGATGGATCATCCATCGCGTTTACAACTTATGCACTTTCTATTTGGAATTGCAAAAGCCGATGGCGCAGTAACCGAAGATGAGGTTAAACAAATTTATACCATAGCGGGCTATTTAGGTATTAGTTCTAGAGATTATGAAAGTATTAAAGCCATGTTTTATAACAGTAGCGATAATGCCTATAAAGTTCTAGAAATTACTAAAAGTGCTACGGTTGATGAAATTAAAAAAGCCTACCGAAAAATGGCTAAAAAATACCATCCAGATAAAGTAATCCATTTAGGTAAGGAGCACCAAAAAGGTGCCGAAGAAAAATTTAGACAGGTACAAGCGGCTTACGAGCAAATTCAAAAGGAGCGCCGATTCTAAAATTCCTGCGTAGGCAGGAATTTTGTTTAATTAGTCTAAAAAGAAGCTGGTAGCAATAACGGCTACAATTAATATTGCTAAAACAATAGCTATAAAAGTTGTTGTTTTCTTTGTGGTTGCATCTTTTTGTAAAATGTAGTTTCCTTTATCATCGTCAGTTTCTTTTACAAATTCAAAATTTTCTTTTTCTTTTTCTTTTTTCATCTTTTTATATTTTTAAAATTAATGTCTTATTTATTTACTATCAGTGCGTGAATAACACCTGGCAACCAACCTAAAATAGTTAGTAAAATGCTTATTAGTAATGTGGTTCCAATACCGTGTTTCATAGCAACAGCTACAGGTGGCAATAAAATACTTAGTACAATAGTTAAAATAGACATGTTTGTATGTTTTTATATTCAATACAAAGCTAGTGTAAGAAAATAATAGAGATTAGTGTATATCATTTAGATGTTAACTCAAATAAAAAGTTATATGTCGATATAATTTAAAACTTGACTTAATATTTTTATAATTAGAGATTAAATAAATAAATTGCAGTACAACGTTTTAACCTACCTAATTTTTTATAATGAAGAATATCTTTGAAACTAAAGAAACCCAAGCTGTAATCAATAGAATTAACAGCCTTTCGCCAACAGCACAACCTTTGTGGGGTAAAATGAGTGTGGACCAAATGTTAGCGCATTGCAACGTGACTTACGAAATGACCTTCGAAGATGTACACCCAAAACCTAAAGGGTTTACTAAATTAATGCTTAAATTATTTGTAAAAAACATCGTGGTGGGTGATAAGCCTTATAAAAAGAATAGCCGCACAGCGCCACAATATGTAATATCAGATACTAAGAATTTTGTTGAAGAAAAAGCACGTTTAACAGATTACCTATGGAAAGCACAAGGTTTAGGCGAGCAGCATTTTAGTGGTAAAGAATCGCACTCTTTTGGGCTTTTATCTACTCAAGAATGGAACAATATGTTTTATAAGCATTTAGACCATCATTTAAATCAATTTGGAGTGTAATTAAAAAACATAAAAAAACCAGCTAATCATTTTTAAATGAATAACTGGTTTGTAAACTATTATATTTAGAAATCTATTTGCTTACGTAGGTTTTGCTGTCTTCTCCTTTTTCAAATATCATTACTAATTTTTTACTCGCGTCATAATATATAGCTGCCATTTTCCAGCCTTCACTTTGTGTAGATTCTATTAAACACTTGCGTACATCTGGATTGTTTAAATTAAAACTCGAGTTAATACGGTCGTTTGCTTGTGCGTCTATGGTAACCAAAAGTATTATGGCTACAAATAGTACTTGTAATTTGTTCTTCATTTAGGGTGTGTTTTTAATAATTAAAAATGCAAGATTATAGCATCCTTTATTAACTATTAAAAATAATAGATAAGGGGTTTAAATATTCGTTTTGTTTACTCGAAAATAATTCTAGAATTTGTTTTACTTACCAATAAGTTTATGGTTCTACCTAAAATTAAAGCTCTATTGTCTTTGTCGTGTCCTGCCGGCATGTTAAAAGCAATAGGGAAGTTGTAATCTGCTAAGGCATCAAGTATAAGTTGTTCAACCGATGTTCCCCATAATGTTGTGTTGGTTCGCATTTTACTCATGCCACCAACAATTACGCCCTTACAATTATCAAAATAGCCAGCACGTTTTAAACTTTGTAGCATACGGTCTATGTGGTATTTATACTCGCCAATTTCCTCAATAAATAAAATTTTACCATCGGTATTAATACTAGTGCCCGAGCCTAACATAGTATGCAAAAGTGTAAGGTTTCCGCCTACTAATTGTCCCGAAGTTTGTCCCGCTTTGTTATAAGTAGAGCCTTCTAAGGTATACTTTAAAGGTGTTCCAAAAAGGGCGTTTTTAAAGGTGTTAATACTAGCTTCAATTTCTAATTCATCCTTTGGCAGGCTCACGCACATTATGGCGTGCAAGCTCTCAACACCTTGGTTGTGTATTTGGCTATGAAGTGCTGTAATATCAGAATATCCAATAAGCCATTTAGGGTGTTTATTAAATAGTTCAAAATTCAATTTATCTAAAATTCTAACTGTGCCGTAGCCACCACGAGCGCACCAAATGGCACTAATTTTAGGATCGTCCATTGCTTTTTGTAAATCTTCGCAACGCTCATCGTCCGTTCCGGCAAAATGATTTTCCGCGTTAAATACATGTTTTCCAACTACCGAGTGCAAGCCCCAACGTTTTAAAAGGTCTTGCGCTTGCTTAATTTCGTCTTCTCTATTTTTTAAAATTCCAGAAGGCGCCACAATAGCAATAGTGTCGCCTGCCTTTAAGTATGGTGGTTGTTTCAAAGTCGTGTTTGGTTTATCTGTTACTGCGTTTTGGGCATTACTAAGTTGTATTCCGAAGAAAATAGCAAAGCAAAACAAGTATAAAGTTTGAAAGTTTCTTAGCATAAGGTAAAAGTACATTTTTTTTTACACGTTTAAAATTTATAAATACTCGTTTTATATGGGTTTCAAATTGTGTACTTTTGCGGCTCAAATAAAGACATTACAATGCCGAAAAGATATACCATTACAACTGCACTTCCTTATACTAACGGTCCTATTCATATTGGGCATTTAGCAGGAGTGTACGTACCAGCCGATATTTACGCACGTTATTTGCGTTTAACAGGAAACGACGTTTTACTTATTGGAGGAAGCGACGAGCATGGTGTGCCTATTACCATAAAAGCTAAAAACGAAGGGGTTACACCTCAAGATATTGTAGACAAATACCATGCAATAATTAAAAAATCGTTTGAAGATTTCGGGATTACCTACGATAATTACTCGCGTACCTCGGCACCAATTCATCACGATACAGCTTCAGAGTTTTTTAAGACTTTAGATGCAAAAGGTGAATTTATTGAGGAAACTTCAGAGCAATTATATGATGCCGAGGCCAATCAATTTTTAGCCGATCGTTTTGTAATAGGAACTTGTCCAAAATGTGGTAATGAAGAAAGCTATGGCGACCAATGTGAAAATTGCGGAACAAGCCATAATGCAACCGATTTAATAAACCCTAAATCGGCCATAACAGGAAATGTACCTACTTTAAAACAAACTAAACACTGGTTTTTACCTTTAGATAAGCACGAGGCATTTTTAAAAGAATGGATTTTAGAAGGGCATAAAAAAGATTGGAAATCTAACGTTTACGGGCAGTGTAAATCTTGGATAGACGATGGTTTACGTCCTAGAGCCGTAACTAGAGATTTAGATTGGGGTATTCCGGTACCAGCAGAAGGAGGCGAAGGCAAAGTACTTTACGTTTGGTTTGATGCACCTATTGGTTACATATCATCTACCAAAGAATGGGCACAACGCGAAGGGAAAGATTGGGAACCGTATTGGAAAGATAAAGACACCAAATTAGTGCATTTTATTGGTAAAGATAATATCGTGTTTCACTGTATTATTTTTCCAGCTATGTTAAAAGCCGAAGGCAGTTTTATTTTACCAGATAACGTACCTGCAAACGAATTTTTAAATTTAGAAGGCAATAAATTGTCAACCTCTAAAAATTGGGCCGTTTGGTTACATGAATATTTAGAAGAATTTCCTGGACAACAAGATGTTTTGCGTTATGCTTTAAATGCTAATGCGCCAGAAACTAAGGATAACGATTTTACTTGGAAAGATTTTCAAGCTAGAAATAATAACGAGTTGGTAGCCATTTTTGGTAATTTTATTAACCGTGTTGTGGTATTAACCAATAAATATTACGAAGGTGTTGTGCCAACTCCGGCGGATTTTACAGATGTTGATACAGAAACTTTAGCAGCCATAAAAGCATATCCAGATGTTATTGCAAGTTCTATTGAGCGTTACCGTTTTAGAGAGGCTGGTCAAGAATTAATGAATTTAGCACGATTAGGTAATAAATATTTAGCCGATGCCGAACCATGGAAAATGATTAAAGTAGACGAAGCGCGTACAAAAACAATTATGTATGTGGCATTGCAAATAGCGTCTGCCTTAGCAACCTTAAGCGAGCCATTTTTACCGTTTACTTCAACAAAGTTAAAAGGTATTCTTAATGTTAGTTCTAGTGATTCGACACAGGAGAATCGTATCGAGAACACTTGGAATGAAGTAGGTACTAAGGATGTTTTACTTCCAGCAGGACATGAAATAGGAGAAGCAGAATTATTGTTCTCTAAAATTGAAGATAAAACCATTCAATTTCAATTAGATAAATTAGAAGCCAGTAAAAAAGCTAACGAAATAGCCAATGCTAAAACGGAGCCTCAAAAAGAAACCATTACTTTCGAAGATTTCACAAAATTAGATATTCGTGTTGGTACTATTTTAGAAGCCGAAAAAATGCCAAAAACTAAAAAACTTTTAAAGCTAAAAGTAGATACCGGTATAGACATAAGAACCATTGTTTCTGGTATTGCCGAAAGTTTTACGGCAGAAGAAGCCGTTGGTAAACGTGTAACCGTATTAGTAAACTTAGCACCAAGAGCATTACGTGGTGTAGAAAGTCAAGGTATGATTTTAATGACTGCAACTCCCGATGGTAAATTGGTGTTTGTAAATCCAGACGATGCTAGTGTAAGTAATGGGTTGCAGGTGAGTTAAAAATATCTTTATGAGGCACCTATATTTTTTATTGACTTTTGCTTTTTTGCATAATTATTCATGCTTCAGTCAAGAGGGTGTGTTGAATTTTAAAGTAAATCAGGAATCTAAGCAAATTAAAAAGCGAACATATTCTTTTTCTAATGCTGTAAATAATGATTTAGCTATTCTTGTTAGGGAGCGGAAAAATAGTTTTGCTTTTTTGTTTGATGAAAACTTTCAAGTTAAGTCTAAATTCGATTTTGTTTACAAAAAGAAGAGTAAGTACAATGTTGTTTTAGGTGAAACAATTTTAGGTTCTCAATATAGCCTTTTATACTCCAACTCAATAAAAAACAGGTTTTGTGTTTTTACAGTCGATTTTGATTCAAAGTCAATTATTTTGAAGGAATTAAAAATCGATTTCCAAAATGATAGATATCTTAAAACTATTTCTCATAAGAATATATTATATGTGTTAAGTACTTCAAAGAAGGATGATGAAATAATTATTAGAAAATTGAATGCCGATTATGAATTTGAAATCATTAAAAGTCATACTTTAAAACTAGAAAAAAATCAAAAGCTTTATACTCAAGATTTTTTGAGCATTGGCTTTTGGGCAACTATTGAGCCTAATGTTGTAAAAATAGACAATAGAATTCCAAACGCTATTGAACAAGTATCTAAAGAGAATAAAATTTATGTTCAGAACGATAACTTATATTTAACATTCGATAATTCTACAGAGTTTACGGTAGTTTATAGTATTGATTTAGTCAATTTTTCAATCGAAAAAAAGAAATACAATTATCCAAAAGGAAAGATTGATGAATTTAAAAAGTTTAATTCCTATTTCTTTGATAATAAATTATTTCAAATTGCAAGCTCCAATAAAGAAATGATTTTTGAGGTAAAAAGCTTGGAGAATGAGGTTTTAAAATCTTATTATTTTAATAAAGAAACACCAATAGATATTAAAAACTCTCCAATTATTCAAGATGGTAACACAGCTTTACCTTTTGTTACTAAAAGAGAATTTGAGGAAGCCTCTAAATTTTTGCGTAAAATTTCTTCTGGTAATTTGGGAGTAAGTGTTTACAAAAAAGATGATGCGTATCATTTTACAATTGGTGGCGTTAAGGACGTTAGTTATTCAACGGGAGCTCCAATGATAATGTCAGGCCCTACACCAATTACTATTAACAATCAAGTGCATTATATGCCTTCGCCTAATCCTGTTTTTTCTAGTTATCAATCATATGCAGGGACAAAATCAACTTATTTTAACACGAAGCTAGATTTGGATTTTAACTATCTAAAAGGAGAAGTAGATGATAATGTTTTCGAAAAAATAAAAAACTATTCTGAAAGTTTAAAACATATGTCGGGAGAGGATGTTTTCTTTCATAAAGATCAATTGTTATTTAGTTATTTTGACATGAAAAACGCAGAATTTAATCTGGTTAAATTTTAAATCCAACTTTATTTTTTATTTCAGGGTTATAAAACCAACACACCCATATTTCTCGTATGTATTACCAAACGCATCAATAATTTTATTGAATGCATTAAGCCAACGTATTGCTAATTATTAATTTTGAAACTAAATAAAATAACACTTATGAAAAATCTATTATTTATACTCTGCACGGTATGTTTAATATCTTGCGGATCTTCAAAAACAGTTAGAACATCTAAAAAAGTTATTAAAGGCGATTGGAAGTTAACTAACATTACTTGCAGCAAACCAGGAACCTATAATGTTACGCTTTTAAACGATGCACCAAAGGAATGTTTTGAAAATAGTACATGGAGTTTTATACCAAATAACAATACAGGTATGTACGCTATTAATGGAATAGCCTGCGATACCGGAAACAGAAATTTTGTGTTTACAATAAACGAAGTTGATGAAGCTACAGGTTTGTATAATTTTCTTTTAAAGCCAACCAACGAAAAAGGTAAATCTGAAACAAATCAAGGTTTTAAATTAAATCTTACTGCCTTATCCGAAACCGATATGCAATGGCAACAAACCGTTTCTGTTGATGGAACTCCTTTTGTTATCAGCATGAATTTTTCTAAACTATAATTTTTACTAAGCGACCTATATTAAAAATTAATTTTATCTAATTATAATTACAACACATATGAAAACATATATCAAAAAAACAACAATAGTACTTTTTAGCATCATGATGGCTATAAGTTTTACAAACTGTAAATCGGTACAAAACGCAAATAACAAACAAAAAGGAGGCGTTATAGGAGCCACTGGCGGTGCGCTTTTAGGTGCCATTATTGGTAACAATGTTGGTAAAGGCGGTAACGGCGAGTTAGGTGCTGTTATTGGTGGTGTTATTGGCGGTGGCGCAGGTGTGCTTATTGGAAATAAAATGGATAAGCAGGCGCAAAAAATTGAAGAAGAAATTCCAGGTGCACAAGTAGAACGAGTAGATGATGGTATTGTGGTGACTTTCGATGAAACTAGTGGTGTATATTTCGACACGGCTAAATTCAATGTTAATGGCGCATCTCAAGAAACCTTAAATAAATTAGCTGCAGTATTTCAAGAATATCCAGATACTAATATTTTAGTGGTTGGTCATACAGATAGTGTGGGTGGTGAAGAGTCTAATATGACATTATCTAAAAACAGAGCAAATGCAGTAACCAATTATTTAACCGGTAAAGGGTTAAACAGCTCAAGATTTACAACAAATTGGTTTGGAGAAAGCCAACCAATGCACGATAATGCAACGGCCGAAGGACGTGCTAAAAACCGTAGAGTAAACGTTGCCATTGTGCCTAACGAAAAAATGATTGAAGAAGCAAAGCAGGATACTCAAAACTAATAAATAGTAAAATATCCCCAAATTGATCTCAAGAGGTCTAGCCATTACGGTTAGGCCTTTTGTTTTATATTTTATTAAAGTTTTGTAATGTTTCCGTTTTAAAAAAGACTCACTATCTATGATGCAAACATTCACAGAATTTTCAACCAATGCCATCTTAAAAATAGGAGATGAGGAGTTGCTTGCACCTTATAAAAAAGCCACTCAGCCACATTTATATACGTTTATTAGAACCAATAATTCTAGAGCCGAAATCGTGGTAGATAGCATTCCATATACCATCGAGCCAAAAAGTATTTTAGCATTAACCGTTGTACAATATTTTCAGTTTGTATCAGGTAAAGATTTGGTGGTATATCAATTTAATCCTGAGTTTTATTGCATAAAAGACCACGACCAAGAAGTAAGTTGTGCAGGCTTATTGTTTTTTGGTAATGTGCACATTCCAATCATGGAATTAAGCCTAGAAGAAAGCCGCAAGTTCAACACACTACACGATGTGTTTTTAGACGAATTTGAAACTAAAGATACCATTCAAGCCGAAATGCTACGCATGCTTATGGCGCGTTTCATTATAATAAGTACACGATTGCTAAAGGCCAAAGAAGGCTTTGTAGAAACGGCTACAAATGCTAAAATAGATTTATTACGCGAGTTTAATATTTTGGTCGAATCGCATTTTAAAACCGAGCATAACGTAGCTTTTTACGCCGATAAATTATTTAAATCGCCAAAAACATTATCAAATACCTTTGCTAAGTTAAACACAAGTCCGCTAAAACTTATCCATGAGCGTATCGTGCTCGAAACTAAACGCCTATTAATCTACACCGATAAAACAGCAAAAGAAATAGCATACGAAGTTGGTTTCGAAGACGCCTCACACTTAAGCCGTTTATTCAAAAAGCAAACCCAATTATCACCTTCCGAATTCAAAAAACAGCTTCAAAAAGCATCTTAAGTTTTATTTGGGCGCTACCCAAGGGTCGGGCTTTCCGCTAAATCTTTTTTTGCCATAGGCGAAAACAAAAAAAGGATGCCGCTACAATCCCTAGCGCAACCATCAGCCAAGGTCATAATATAACCAAACGCTATATTATCTGTAAATAACCTGCCCAAAAAATCTCTCCAATCAAATAGTTCTGTATAAAACAGTAGTTAGGGAAAAATTGACAAGTCCTAAGGCAATCTAGCCATTTTGTAACACGTATTCCTAGTATACCTTTGTACCGAACAATTAAAACAACAACGTCATGAATTTAAAACACATATCAATATTCAACTTAATTGAAATATTTAAAGGCAAAAGAAAAGAAGTAACCCATACAATCTCACCAAAAACACATTGTGAGCAAAATCACCTTTCAGATTTTTATTGTGATGCCGAAAGACCTTATATCGCTTAGTAGTTTGACGATTTAACTTAATAAAGGAAAAATCGACAAGCTAAAAGGAAGTCTTTACATGGTGAGCACTTTGTAACTGTTGCACCTTTGTACCAAGAAAAATAAATAACAATATTTAAAACAAAAAATAAAATTATGAGCACATTTAATGTACCAACAAGAGACCAAGTAAGTGAAAATAACCAAGCTATTTTCGATAACCTAAACAAAGCTTTAGGTTTTGTACCAAACTTATATGCAACATACGCTAATAGCGACACAGCATTAGAGAATTATTTAAATTTTGCCAATGCAAAAACATCATTATCGACAAAAGAAAAAGAGGTAGTAAATCTAGCGGTAAGTCAAGTAAACGATTGTATTTATTGTTTATCTGCACACACAGCTATCGGGAAAATGAATGGTTTTTCCGATGATCAAATTTTAGAATTAAGAGCAGGACGTGCGTCTTTCGATAATAAATTAGATGCCTTAGCAAAATTAGCTAAAAACGTTACCGAAAACCGTGGAAAAACCGATGCTAATGTTTTAGAAAGTTTCTTTAATGCCGGATACACAAAAGGGAATTTAATAGATACTATTTCTTTAGTAGGCGATAAAACAATATCTAATTACATACACAGTACAACACAAGTACCAGTAGATTTTCCTGTAGCGCAACCCTTAGAAGTAGCAGCAGTATAAATAAATTAAATAAAATCCGGCAAGGTTTTAAAAACCTTGTAGGTATAAAATTCAAATAATTAAATCATAAAATTTCTCATTTAACGAGAACACTAGAACAATTAAAACATGAAAAAAGTAGTATCAATTTTAGTTATCGTATTAGCATTTACATTCAACTCAAATGCACAAGATAAAATGATGGACAAAGCTGTAGTTAAAACTATTGCATTAGAGCAAACTCCGGGTGAGTTTACCGAAAAAGGTTTAACAGTTAGCCCAGGAACGTATGTATTTGAAATTTCAAATAATCATGCAGCCGAAAAAGTAGGTTTAGTACTTGTTAAAAAAGGAGACGATGCTAGCAAACCAGAAAACCATATTAAAACGGCTTATGTTACAACGGCAGTAACAGATGGTAAAACTGAAAAATCGAACCCAACAACATTGGAAGCAGGAGAATATGTGTATTTCTGCCCTTTAAACCCAACGCCACAATATACACTGACTGTTCAGTAGTAATTAGTATTATTAATAGCATTAAAGGTTATTCTGTAAAAAGAATGACCTTTTTTTTTGTTGCGGTATTTTGAAAGCCACAAAGTAAATGTGTAACTTTACATAAACACTAAATATTATGTTATCAAAAACTATAGAAAACGCATTAAATAATCAAATAAAAATAGAAGCTGAATCGTCTCAAATTTATTTAGCTATGGCATGTTGGGCAGAAGTTAAAGGGCTAGAAGGTGTAGCCAATTTCATGTATGCACAATCTGATGAAGAACGCGAACACATGTTAAAACTTGTAAAGTTTGTTAACGAACGTGGCGGACACGCTAAAATTTCAGCATTATCAGTTCCAAACGTTACTTTTAAGTCTATTAAAGAAATGTTCGAAAAATTATTTGAGCACGAGGTATTTGTGTCAGATAGTATTAACGAATTAGTACACATTAGTCTTCAAGAAAAGGATTATGCAACACATAACTTCTTACAGTGGTATGTTGCCGAACAAATAGAGGAAGAAGCCGTAGCACGAACTATTTTAGATAAAATAAATATGATTGGCGACGATAAAGGCGGACTGTATTTATTTGATAGAGATATTGAAAATTTAACAGTTACAACTGCAGCTTCTAACGCGCCAGAGTAAATTTTAACATTTAAGCTTATTTAGATTTAATTAAAATAACTTATTTTTGCCCTCATTATTAGAATAGTATATTCTGTCGTGGGGAAAAAAAAGAAAAAAAAGGCAATTAAAAAATTACAAAAATTAGGAATAGAACTTCCTGAAAAAGTAAAAACAAGTTGCTGTAAAAAATTTAAAAAAGGAGAAAACAAGCGTTGTAAAAAATGCCCGTGTTTCGATTTGCTTAAAAAAGTGGCTTAATTTTAAAGCTTTCAATTTTCTGTTATTGTAAGGGACATGGCATTGTTTTTGTGCCTGTTTTTAGTATAACCATATACTGTGAAACATACACTAACTACGCTTCTTTTCTTCGTTTTTTTATCATTTAACTTGGTTGCTCAAGAAAACAGCTTTTTATCTGTAAAAGTTGTAGATAGTATATCCAACATAGCCGTAAGTTTTGCAACTATTAGAATCGCTAAAACCTCCAGAGGTTTAATTGCCGATGAAGCTGGTAATTTTAGATTGCCGCAAGACATCCAAACGCAACATGATAGCTTAATAATATCTGCCATTGGTTTTAAAACCAAATACGTAAATCTTAATGTTTTTGATAATACTGTCCTCAATATTGTAAAATTAGCACCCAAAGTTGAGGTTTTAGAAACCATAACCATCACAAAAAGCATAGCAAAAAAGGAAGGTCGAATTTTAACAGCCAATCAAATTGTAACTAACGCGGTTCAGAATATTAAAATTAACTACGCCGCAAATCCTTTTTCATATTTGGCATACTATCGAGATTATCAGGTTTTCGAAAATCAATACTTTAATTTTAATGAAGGTCTTATTGAGGTTTTCGATGCTGGCTTTAAAACCAATCAATTCTTAAATAAAGAAAATAAAACAGCTCTTTATTCGTATGCTTTAAATACCGATTTTAAACAAAGCCAAAGGTTCTCTGTGCCTTATGATAATAAGTCTTTTAAATATATTGAGAACGCCAACATAATAGCTATGGGAGGAAATGAGTTGAGCATATTGCAACTGCATGATCCTATTAGAAATCACGACATTAAAAATCTTGCTTTTATTTACAATTTGGAAACCGATTTTATAAAAAATCACGATTTTGAACTACTAAGAACTACTTTTCTAAACGACAAGCCCATTTATGAAATTGGTATAACCAAGAAATTCAAAATAAACAGTGCGCTTTCTAAAAGGAAAAACAAGAAATTACAAGAACGCTTCAAGGTTCAGGGTACTATTTATATATCCAAAGGTAATTTTGAGATTCATAAAATACAGTATGCCGTTTTTGAAGGGGAAGCAAAAAACTCCAAATACGCCATTAATTTAGAATATACGCCCAAAAATAATGTTATGTATTTAAATTACCTTTCTTTTAATAATGCCTTTAAATTTTTGGACGAAACTAGCTTTAAAACAACTGCGATGTATTTAAAAGATTCGGTAGATGTTGTTCATGTCGATTTTAATAATCCCGTTAATCCGAGTACATTAAAAAAGGAAAACTTTAAACTGTATTACACGAATATTTTTATTCCTATAAAATCTATTGAATTAGTGGGTAGCAAGTCCATTAAAATATATTTAAAAGCCAATACATTTAAAAAATATGCTATTGTGGATGGTGCTCAAATTACGCTATATCCTAAAAATATTCTCGATACTGCAAATAAAGTATTAAATAAGCCGCTTTTTCTTGATGTTAACCAGTTTAGGGAAGTATTTGTTCAAGAAGTTTTTTCAAATAAACAACCGGATTCAGGTTTACAATACGTCAATAAATCTCAACCATTATCTCACAGTCAGTTAAATAAAATGGATAATAGTTTGAAGTATTGGTTAAACACACCACTAAAGAAAGCTAAGCAATAAAATGGCTGCAAATGACCATGAAATAAGATAAAACCCAATAAGATATAAACTAGCATTGTAATACATTTAATTTTTTTAGATTTGGTTTAAATTTAGAGCTTCATACTAGCATGATAAAATATATAATTGCCCAAACCCAATTGCCAGAGCAATCGGTAAAAAACACCATCGCATTATTAAATGAAGATTGTACAATTCCGTTTATATCAAGATATAGAAAAGAACGCACAGGAAACTTAGATGAAGTTCAAATTGGCGATATTGTTAAATACAAAGAGCAATTTGAAGCCTTAGAAAAGCGTAAAAAAGCCATTTTAAAAGCCTTAGAAGAGCAAGACGTTTTAACGCCCGAATTAAAACAAAAAATTGAAGCTACTCAAGATTTAGTAACACTTGAAGATTTATATTTACCCTACAAAAAAAGCCGAAAAACTAAAGCAGAAAAAGCACGACAACTAGGTTTAGAGCCTTTGGCCAAAATTATTATGAGCCAGAATGCAAACGACGTTGAGTCTATTGCCTTTAAATATGTAAAAGGAGATGTAGCATCGGTTGAAGATGCTCTTGAAGGCGCACGACACATTATTGCCGAATGGATTAACGAGCGTACCGATATTCGTAATAATATCCGCCGTCAGTTAGAGCGTTTCGCTATGATTTCCACGAAAGTGATAAAAACAAAAGCCAACGATGAAAACGCTCAGAAATTTAGAGATTACTTCGATTGGGAAGAAAATTTAAGTCGAATTCCTTCGCACCGTCTTTTAGCCATTTTAAGAGCCGAAAAAGAAGGTTTTATTCGTGTAAAAATAGAAATTGACAACGATCGTGCTTTAGATAATATTGAGCGCCGTATTATTAAAAGTAATAACGCTTGCTCGGAAGAAATAGAAGCTGCTATAAAAGATGCTTACAAACGCTTGTTGCTACCATCGTTAAGTAATGAAGCGCTTCAAATTGCTAAAGATAAAGCCGATGAGTCTGCTATAAGCGTATTTGCAAAAAACTTGAAACAGTTGTTGTTAGGCTCGCCATTAGGTGAAAAACGTGTTTTGGCTATCGATCCCGGATTTAGAACAGGCTGTAAAGTAGTGTGTTTAGATGCACAAGGACAGTTAAAATACAACGAAACTATTTATCCGCATCCACCAAAAAGCGATAGTATTGGTGCCATGAAAAAAATAAGTTCGCTTTGCGATGCTTATAAAATTGAAGCCATAGCGATTGGAAACGGAACCGCATCGCGAGAAACCGAAGCTTTAATTAGAAAAGTACATTCTAAAAACGATGTGCAGGTGTTTGTAGTTAGCGAAGCTGGAGCCAGTATTTATTCGGCATCAAAAATAGCAAGAGAGGAATTTCCAGATTACGATGTTACGGTTCGGGGATCGGTTTCTATTGGGCGCCGTTTGCAAGATCCGTTAGCCGAATTGGTTAAAATCGATGCCAAATCCATAGGCGTGGGGCAATATCAGCATGATGTAGACCAAACTAAGCTTCAAAAACAATTGGATGTTGTTGTAGAAAATTGTGTAAACGCTGTTGGTGTAAATATTAACACGGCAAGTAAACCCTTGTTAAGTTCGGTATCTGGAATTGGACCAAAACTAGCCGAAAATATTTTTAATTACAGAAATGAAAATGGTGTATTTACCTCAAGAAACGATATAAAAAAAGTACCGCGTTTAGGCGGGAAAGCTTTCGAGCAAGGTGCTGCCTTTTTACGAATTAAGGATGCTAAAAATCCGTTAGACGATTCTGCTGTACACCCAGAAAGTTATGGGTTAGTTACAAAAATGGCGAAGGATTTAGGGAAGTCTGTTCAAGATTTAATTGGCAATAAAGAAACGCTTCAAAAAATTAATTTAAAACAATATTGCACAGATTCTGTTGGCTTACTAACGCTCGAAGATATTATAAAAGAGCTTGAAAAACCAGGATTAGATATTCGTGAGCAAGCTAAAGTATTTGCCTTTAATCAAAACATTAAAACCATAACCGATTTACGCGAAGGGCAATTGTTGCCTGGTATTGTTAATAATATTACCAATTTTGGCTGTTTTGTAGATGTGGGTATTAAGGAAAGCGGACTTATTCATGTTTCAAACCTATCAGATAGTTTTGTTAAAGATGTAAATGAGCATGTTAGTTTGCATCAACAAATTATAGTAAAAGTGCTAGAGGTTGATGTTCCGCGAAAGCGTATTCAATTAAAATTACATAAATAAAAGCATTAACCTATGTTAGATTAATGCTTTTATAAAGACAATTTATGATGCTTTTTTTAAAGCTTCAGAGTTATGTAGTTTGTTAGAAATTAAGTCTTTCCAGTTTTTAACTCTGTTCATTTCGTAATTTTCCATGTACATCTCATCGGTGTCGAAAAAATTAATAACCAATTCTGTTTTATTAGCTAATTTATAAGTTAATCTTAAATCTAATCGAATTAATTGGTTCATTTTGCTTTTATCCGATTTGTAATTGGTCACCAATTCGCAGTTTTTAATTTCCGATAATTCTACGTTTTCATGCTGTTTATCTTCAGCTTTTAAATGAATGTATGTAAGTATGGTGTTATCTTCAGTAATACCAATAAACTTGTTATTCCAAACTTCTTTATAGCCGTATTTTAAATTATTTTGTTTTGTTAATTTCTCTACTTCTTTTTTAGTACTCGTATTTAAGCCTTTTAAAACAAATATTAAAAAAGGAATGATAACGCTTAAAGTTACTAGTATAGCTAGTAATGTGAATGATATTTTCATTATTGTAAATTTTTTGATTTAATGCATAATTAATCAACCCCAAGCCTAAAATATAAGCTTAGTGTTGCCCAAGTTTTAATAAAAACAAATGGCGTTTACGTAAATGAATGGTGCGGAAAAATAATTTGCCTTATTGGTAAGCTAATACTAATAAGTTTACATGTTTTTTGATACACCAAGTAATTTTCTTGCTGCTCTTTACAAACCTTATTTTTTAAAAATAATTTTTTAAAAAATGAAACTTGGTCCTCTTTAAAGGAATTTACTGTAAAATCTAGATACGAGTTTACAATAATGCCTTGGTTATTTAAGGCGGTGCTTTTAAGTACCTTATGCTGGGTTACTGGTGTTTTTTTGGCGTAGTTATTTTGGCTTTCTGTAAAAAAGAAAGTCGACAGACCTATAAAAAGCGTTAAAACGAATTGGTTAAACCTAAACACGGTACTATTTTTAAATAATACCCCAAAGGTAAAAGTTTATCTGTTAAGGATATTATAAATTTTTTTAAAAAACTATGAGTTTATTCGGCTAGCATACTTCTGTTTTTAAAATCTTTTTTCATGACATCAATAGTGCTTTTGGTAAGGCGTTTAGTAATAAGGCCCTTTACCAACTTTAGCGCGTTTCGTATTAGCCACTTTTCTTTAAATCGTTTATTAATTTCCGAGGTAAGAATGTTGTTAATTCTATTTTTTAAGGCAGGTTCAATAGTATTAAAATAGTTGGATGCTAATTTTGGGAACTCCTCAATGGTATAAGAAAATGGATTTGTATTTCCATTTTCTTTATCTTCTATAAAATTTAAATCTGGAATAATAGGGAAGTAGGTTGCTTCCACACCGCTATCGTTAGTGGCTTTGCGTTTAAATATGGCTAAGGCATCATCACTTAAACCTTCAAACAAGGGGTGTAAATTGTTTTTATCGTGTTCTAGCATAAAGTAGGCTCTAAAAAAATTACGCGCATTATTTCGGCCTAAAAAGAAATCATGCTTTCTAAATTCTATGTCTAAAAAACCGCCAAAACCGCCTAAAGACGCACAAGAAATAGGCGGATGGTTTTTTAAAACTCCAAGATGCTCCCACTTAACAGGAAACACTAAGAGGCGCAAATAATCTTTGTAAAACGATCCGCTATGTTTTACGCTTACCTGCTCTCTAAGCGTGGTGTAAAGTTTAGGGATAACGCTCCAAATACTTTTTTGGAATAATGTTGGCGAGAAAATATCTTCTACGCCACCAGGTTCGTCTTGGTTATAAAAATTAGGGAAAGGATCGACCATAATAGTACCAAACATAGGTAGTTTAGGGTCGTAATTAGGTATTATGCTTTCTAAAACTTGAACAACCTCAGAGTATGGTTCGTTGTTAATGGTGCCGCCATCAACATCGGTAAAATCGAAATAATTGTCGTTTATTTTTATGTCAATTACCGATTTATCCTTTTCGTCTATCTCAAGATTTCTTAAAATACAGTTTTTTAAATAGGTTGTGCTTAATTGGTCTTTAAAATGTCTGGGCGCTAAACCAATTGGGAACGCGCCAGTAGCTTTGGTACATAGTTTAAGTAAAGCTTTAGAGGCTTCGTTGTATGGGTCGAATTTTAAATAAACATCCTTATCGGCTACCTCATCATATTTCATTTTAAAATGAGCAATTATCATATGCTCACTCATGCGGTGTCCGGGTGTGTATGGGAAGTTTGCCGATGATACGTTTCCAAACTTAAACTCAAAAGGCACACCACGTAAGCTACAAAGCGTAAGTATAATTCTTAAATCTTCAGAAATATAATTTGGTCTTTCTCTTTTGTTTTCTTTAGATACTAATTCGTTAAAAACCTTATCTGCAATACGATCTATAGGTTTAGAGTTTAATAGCGACGGTATATCATCGCTAGAATCTAAATCTTCGGTGTTCAACATTTTCTCGAAGGTTTTTACCTTATCGTCGTCATCCAAAAGCACCCAACTATCATATAGAATATTACCTGTTTTAAGATTGGTAGGTAACTTTACTGGCGGTGTTTTCGAAAATGTAGAAAGTGCTGTAATCATACCAACCATTCCACCTGCCGATGCGCCACCAAGCGCTTCAATACAAACGTCGTGTAAAGGAATTTGCTTCTCGTAAGTCGTTAATGGCTGGTTGTTGCTTAGTTTTTTCCTAATCACAGATTTTTGTTCTTCCCATAATTCTAAAATTTCAAAAAGATAATCTATAAATCCTGCAGTGTATGCCCCAGCAGATACTGCACCTGCCATGGTTATGCCTAAATGAAAAGGTTTATTACTCATAATATTATTATTTAAAATGTGCGTTAATAAAATTAAAGGCAATAATAGATTTCACGCCATTACTGTGCGCTAAATAACAAACAGAGGTTATGGCTTTGGTATGTTCAAGTTTCTGTTTTAAGGTTGAAAAAAATGTCGAATAACGAGTCACTTTCATAGCACATAAATTAAGTGGTTATAAAATTGCTATGCGTCATAAAAACCCTTGTACAAGGAATACTTTATATATAGATTATGACAATAAAACTCTTAGGGTAAGGTGAAAATTATACTATTACGATACAGGTAAATATACAAAAAAACAAGATTAGTTTTACAATTCCTACAAAATTAGGCCCGCTAAAGCTATCTGTTTAATTTCTGTTTTAGTTAAAATCTTAAAATTATTCCATAAAAAAAGCGCTCAAAATAGAGCGCTTTTTTTATAATATATTTAAATAGATTTATCTATTCATGTTTCTTATTTGGTCGATAAAAGTATCTAAATCCACACCGTTACTCACTAAAGTTAAAGCTTTGTCTGTAATGTATTTTACATTTACAGCGTGAAAACCAAGACCTACAGCAATTTTATTCAAAAGCAAGTGCTCAGGGTCTCCTTTAATATTATCAACATGTACCATACGAACCAAATCATACAAACGCTCTAAACGTAAATCGTAAGAAGCAGGTGGGTTAATAGAATGCGAATTGTAATTCTCTAAAATAGCCTTGTAATCGCCTTCGCCAATTTCTAAACGTTGTGCCAAACGGTCTAAAAACGCTTTTTCTTCCGGCGAAATAACTCCATCAGCCATGGCAACTCGAACTATCGATGCAAAATGACTCTCATTACGCTTCTTAAAACCACTATCAAATAAATCTGAAAACGACATAATATTTTTTATTTAGTGGTGCAAACCTACATATTTTTTTTAATATTTTGAATTGAAAGTTTACTTTTTTGGGCGTTACCACAAGGGTCGGGCTTTTCCTTGCAAGTCCTCGCTACGTTCCTCCGCTGTGGGCTTTTCAATACAATCCCTAACGCGGGCGTACAACTATTTAGGAGCCTCATAATTATTTTGGTTAATATAAGGGTTCAATCATGGCAAATCCACTAAAAAATAATTCTAAACCGTATATTTGCACTTCAAAACAAAATTAGGTGAGTAAAACGAGTATCTCTCAAACCTATTTACAGGCTTTGCAGACGCAAAATCTGCAAACTACTATGTCCCAAACTGGGTCTAAAACACATATTAAAGGGCTTGTAGGGTCTTCTTTTTCTTTTGTTATTTCTAGTGTTTTTAAAGTAGCCGACAAACCATTTTTATTGGTTTTTAACGACAAAGAAGAAGCCGCTCATTATCTAAACGATTTAGAGCAGTTATTAAGCTCCAAAGATGTGTTGTTTTATCCTGGTAGTTATCGCAGGCCTTACGAAATAGAAGAAACCGATAATGCTAATGTGCTATTACGTGCCGAGGTTTTAAACCGGATAAATTCGCAAAAAAAACCAGCAGTAATTGTAACCTATCCCGATGCCCTTTTCGAGCAGGTAGTTACTAGAAAAGAGTTGGAACGCCATACCTTAAAAGTGGGTGTAAATGATAGTTTATCAATCGACTTTGTAAATGAAATGCTTTTTGAGTATAAGTTTAAACGTGTCGATTTTGTAACCGAACCTGGTGAGTTTTCAGTGCGTGGTGGTATTGTAGATGTGTTTTCATTCTCTAACGATGTGCCATATAGAATTGAGTTTTTTGGCGATGAGGTAGATAGTATTCGAACCTTCGATGTGGAAACGCAATTATCCATCGAACAAATTAAAAAAATCAACATCATTCCTAATGTTGCAAATAAACTTCTGGAGGAATCCCGACAGAGTTTCTTAAAATACATTGCCCAAAAAACAGTAGTCTGTTTAAAAAATGCTGATTTACTATTTTCTAGAATCGATGAGTTTTTTGAAAAGGCCGAAGTAGCTTATAATAAACTCTCAGGAGAAATAAAACAGGCCAAACCCCAAGAGTTATTCTGTAATGCAACGCTATTAAAAAAGCAATTGCTCGATTTTTCCATCATAGAATTTGGTACGCAAAACGTTTTTTCTAAGGATCTAAGTAATCAAATTGTATTCGATACCACGCCACAACCTGCATTTAACAAGCAATTCAATTTACTTATTGAAGATTTAAATGCAAATCATAATAAAGGGTATACCAATTATATTGCCTGTGTTAGCGAGCAACAAGCCAAACGTTTTCATGATATTTTCGACGATTCTAATCTAGAGGTTGCGCCTTATAACACCATGATTTTATCGCTACATCAAGGGTTTATAGATCATGATAGTAAAATAGTTTGCTATACCGATCATCAAATTTTTGAGCGTTATCATAAGTTTCAGCTTAAAAACGGTTATGCTAAAAAGCAAGCCATAACGTTAAAAGAGCTTACAAATCTAGATATTGGCGATTATGTAACGCATATCGATCATGGTATTGGACGTTTTGGTGGGCTTCAAAAAATAGATGTTGAAGGTAAAAAGCAGGAAGCTATTAAATTGGTTTATGGCGAACGCGATGTGCTGTATTTAAGTATTCATTCCTTACATAAAATTACCAAGTTTAATGGTAAAGACGGCAAGCCGCCTAAAGTTTATAAATTAGGAAGTAATGCTTGGAAAACCTTAAAACAAAAAACTAAAGCACGTGTAAAACATGTAGCTTTTAATTTAATAAAACTATACGCTAAACGTAAAACCGAAAAAGGCTATCAATACAATCCAGATAGCTACATGCAACACGAGCTGGAAGCATCTTTTATTTATGAGGATACCCCAGACCAAAGTACTGCAACCGCAGATATTAAAGCCGATATGGAAAGCGAACGCCCTATGGATCGCCTAATTTGTGGCGATGTTGGTTTTGGTAAAACAGAAGTTGCCATTCGTGCAGCATTTAAGGCAGTCGATAATGGCAAACAAGTAGCGGTTTTAGTGCCAACTACTATTTTGGCGTATCAACATTCAAGATCGTTTGCTAAGCGCTTAAAGGATTTTCCTGTTACTGTCGATTATGTTAACCGTTTTAGAACAGCTAAAGAAAAACGTGAGACTTTAGAAGGTTTAGAACAAGGAAAAGTCGATATTATTATTGGCACACATCAACTGGTAAATAAAAACGTAAAGTTTAAAGATTTAGGACTTTTAATTGTTGATGAAGAGCAAAAGTTTGGGGTTGCCGTAAAAGAAAAGCTTAAAACTATTAAGGATAATGTGGATGTGTTAACGCTAACCGCAACACCAATTCCTAGAACTTTGCAATTTAGTTTAATGGCGGCTCGCGATATGTCGGTTATTACAACCGCACCACCAAATCGATATCCAATAGAAAGTCATGTTATTCGTTTTAGCGAAGAAACCATCCGTGATGCGGTGAGTTATGAAATTGAACGTGGCGGACAAATTTATTTTATACATAACCGTATTGAAAATATTAAAGAAGTTGCTGGATTAATTCAGCGTTTAGTTCCAGATGCCAAAATTGGTATTGGGCACGGGCAAATGGAAGGTAAAAAACTTGAGCAACTTATGTTGGCTTTTATGGATGGTGAGTTCGATGTTTTGGTAAGTACAACCATAGTAGAAAGTGGGTTAGATGTTCCTAATGCAAATACTATTTTTATAAATAACGCCAATAATTTTGGATTAAGCGATTTACACCAAATGCGTGGTCGTGTTGGTAGAAGCAACAAAAAAGCATTCTGTTATTTTATTACACCAGAATATTCTGCAATGACCGATGATGCCAGAAAACGAATAACAGCACTAGAGCAATTTACCGAGTTAGGAAGTGGTTTTAATATTGCCATGAAAGATTTAGAAATTCGTGGTGCTGGCGATTTATTAGGTGGTGAGCAAAGTGGATTTATTAACGAAATTGGGTTTGATACGTATCAAAAAATTCTAAACGAAGCTATCGACGAGCTTAAGGAAACCGAATTTAAAGATTTGTATGATGAAGATGAAGCCGATAAAGTTTATGTAAAAGATGTAACCATCGATACCGATTTTGAGCTTTTATTTCCAGATAGTTATGTTAATAATATTGCCGAACGATTAAGTTTATATACCCAGCTAAACAACCTGAAAACCGAAGCAGAATTGCATACCTTTGAAAAGGAATTAATAGACCGTTTTGGAGCTTTACCAAAACAAGTGACCGATTTATTAAATAGTGTCCAAATAAAGTGGTTAGCTACTAAAATAGGGTTCGAAAAAGTTATCATGAAAAAAGGCAGGTTAATAGGGTATTTTATTAACGACCAACAAAGTAGTTTTTATCAGAGTCCTAGTTTTACTCAAGTCTTACAATTTGTACAAAAAAATCCTGGGGCTTGTAAAATGAAAGAGAAGCAAACTAGAAATGGTTTACGATTAATGCTAAGTTTTGATGCTATTAAAACCGTTAAACAAGCTTTAGAAGCATTAAAGTCAATTGTGGCTTAATTATTGATTTTTAATTAGAAAATAATATTACATAAATGAAACGCTTATTACTTTTAACACTAATACTTCCAAGTTTATTAATAGCACAACATACTATTAAAGGTAAATTTACGCCTGCAAAAGATTATAATTTCGCCTTGTTGTATAAAGTAAATCCAACCATTTCGGATTATGTTACCAATGCTGAAATTCAGGAAGATGGAAGTTTTGAGTTTAAGTTAGATTCTACAAAAACTAAAGGTACTTACCGTTTGGTGTATGCAGTGCCTCAAGAGGATTATAATTTTGATATTATTTACAACGGAAAAGAAGATATCGAACTAACTTTTAATTCTGAAACTGGGGTTGAGTTTATAAAATCTACCGAAAATAAATTATTAGCGGCTTACACCAATAGTATGTCTATGGTTACCCAAAGTATAGGTAACTACTTTAGTCAGGAGAGCGAAGATAAAAAGGCTTTAAAAGCCATATTTAAAACGCAAAAGGAAACGCAAGAGAATTTTGAGAAAGCTGCACAAGGTACAAGAGCATTAGCCTTTATTAAAGCAAATAAACCTTATGTTCCTGAAACTATTGAGCCCGTTGAAAACTATATTGCCAATTTAAAAGCGCATTATTTTGATTATGTAGATTTTAATAATCCAGTACTTCAAAGTTCTAATTTTTTAGAAGAACGCATGCTTAATTATGTGTTTGGAATGTCCTCTGAAACTAAAGATGAGGTTGAGAATTACAAAGAAAATATCGATGTCGTTTTTGGGCATATGAAAACAGCTCCAAAAGAAGTACAACGTATTTTATTGTTTGATTTGTGGCAACAAATGGCAGATTTAAGAGAAGAAGCTGTGGCTAACTATATTAGTGAAAATTATCTAATGGACGTTGCTGTTAATTTAAATGACCAACAATTATTAAAAGACTTAATTTTATATAAAAACCTTTCAAAGGGCATTGTAGCACCTAATTTTAATATTGAAATTGAAGAAAAAGGCAAGGTTATAACTAAAAAATTAACCGATTTAAAAGGTGCCGAAAATTACGTTATCGTTTTCTGGAGCAGCACATGTTCTCATTGTTTGGATGAGGTGCCACAGTTGCAAAAGTTTGTAAATACCTTCGAAAAAAACAAAGTAAAAGTGGTTGCCATAGGTTTGGAAGATGAGCCTTATGGTTGGAAAAATTTAACTTATGATTATCCAGAGTTTATTCATGTTTATGGAAAAGGAAAATGGGATAACAAAATAGGTAATGCCTACGGCGTATCTTCAACACCAACATATTTTATACTAGATAAAGACAAAAAAATTCTTGCTAAACCTTTAGATTTTGAAGTGTTGAAGGAGTATTTTGGAGAAGCAGATGAGGAGTAGATTTTTTTTTAAAATAATCAAATTAAACTACTTTGTTAAATATTTTCTTATCTGAATGAAAGGCTTTAAATAAATATAGATGGCAGTAATTTTTAAGAATAATTTCATATTTGCTGTTTTGTTTTTTTCTTTACTTATTGCGGATATATTAATCAAATTGAATTTAGGGGTCTCTCCTTTTCGGTTCGTATCCAAGTCTTTGCTATCAATTTTACTGTTTGTATATTACCTTTTAAACGAAGAAGAAGAATTTAACGCTAATCGTTTAGCTGTAGCAGGTGCTCTTATATTTTTTATAATTGGCGATAATATGCTAATTCTTAATCAAATTAGTGTTTATAATATTCTTGGGATATGCTGTTTTATTATTGCTAAGGTGTTTTATGTCTTAAGATTTTATAATAACAGAGATTTTAATTTTAAAAAATTGATACCTTTTTTCATGCTATGTTTTATATACATGGCATTTTTATTGATAATAATAATCGAGAATTTAAATAGTCAGTTTTACTTCATTACCCTTGTATATCTGTTTGTTGCGTCTACAACTTTAATTTTTGGTGTTTTAAGAGGTTCCGTTGTTAATAAGACAAGTTTTTATTTGGTGATGTTAGGCATTATAGCTTCCGTTTTGTCTGATAGTATTTCTGTTTTAGAACTGTTTTATGTTAATGGTGTTGCTTATCAAGAAATAACTATTATGCTTTTTTATGGTATATCTCAGTATTTTATAATATTAGGTATTGTTAACGAAACACAAAATAAGGTTGTAATTGAAGAATAAAGCGCTTTTAAAAATGGTAAAAAGCATTTTCTAAATGCTCAATTTTATAGCCTTTATCTTCCTTAACAATAGCAATAATATCAAATCGTACTTCAACGTCTAAATTATTTACGGTAACGTATTCATCAACCGCCTTGACTAAACGCTTAATTTGTTTGGGTTTTACAAAGTCTTGCGGATTTCCAAAATCGGTAGTCGATCGTGTTTTTACTTCAATAATAGCTAGAATATCTTTTTTTTGTGCAATAATATCTACTTCCGCTTTATCAAAACGGTAGTTGCGTTCAATAATTGCGTAGTTGTTTTTCAGAAGAAAATCTACTGCTAATTGTTCGCCTTTTTTACCAAGTTCGTTGTGCTGAGCCATGAGTATCTATTTTGCGTAATCATGAATAAATTTTACATGCGGACTTCCAGCCATAAGGTTAGGGTTGGTGCCTATGTCGCCTTCTGGAATAGGTTGGTTAAGTTGCTTGTAATAGTCAACCCATCCAGTAGCAGTTTTACCAGTGCTATCTTTAAAAGTCATAGGTTGATTTTTAAAAGGTATTGGATTGTTTTTTAAATCCTGGTAAGAAAACATTTTGTAAACCAATTCAGAGCAATAGTAGCTGTTGTCGTCCCATAAAAATACTTTGTCGTAAGGTATGCCAAGGCGTTTTATGCCGTATGTAATAGCATTAGGAATATATTCTAGATACTTTTTATCCAATCTAGCAACTGTAGTTCTAGATTTATTTTGGGCATTTTTATTTCGGTTTAAAAAATCTTGAATAGGTGTTTTGGCAATGCCTTTTTCAGGAATGGATTCTAAAACAAACCAATTACCTTGGGTTTGCATCGCCATTCCAATATGAGAATAGTTTTTTGCAAATGCCGTTGCAGTAACCGATTTTATAGCATTATCAATAGCGTCTGTTCCTGTGTCTTGAAAAAGTAAATCGCCTTCTTGCAATTCAAAATCTATGTTTTTGTTGGCGTTTTTGCAGCTTGTAAAAAGAAGAATTGCACTAAAAAGAAAGTAAACAAGTTTTGGTATGGTATGTGTCATTCTATATTAAAATTAGCCTCTAAACAAAAAGAAATCATCTTTCATGTGTTCAATCTTATTATCTTGATTTGTAATAATATAATCTATAGCTTGAGATGTAAATTGTTCCCCTTTTTTGGTTAAAGACACGATGTTTTTATCAAACTGAATCATGTTATTTTTTAATGCTAAATCTAAAACTGTTTTAGAGCGTACTTTTTGCCAATTTATATGTTCATTAAGGTGATTAACATGGCGCTCGCGCTCTTCGGTATGGTTTTTTAAATGCAGTAAGAAGGTTAATAAAGAGACCTCTGTACGTTGTTGCTTTTCGCGATACATAACTGCAATAATCCCTTTTCTTGGTGCAAATAGATATACAACGAAAAATAGTAGCCCTAACATGGTAGTTATGGATCCTGCAATAGATGCATCGAGTATATGTGCTAACCAATATCCTGCAATGGCACTAAATA
This sequence comes from Algibacter sp. AS12, assembly GCF_046736315.1. Taxonomy (NCBI): domain Bacteria; kingdom Pseudomonadati; phylum Bacteroidota; class Flavobacteriia; order Flavobacteriales; family Flavobacteriaceae; genus Algibacter; species Algibacter sp. AS12. Next base: position 1,363,206 of record NZ_CP151841.1, on the reverse strand, counting down.
CGCCAAAACAGATGGCGTAAATTAGCATACGTTTTAATTCGTTTGTTAGTAAATATGCTGTTGCAGCAGGAGCAATCATTAAAGCAACTACTAAAATGGCACCAACAGCATCGAATGCGCCAACTGTGGTAACAGACGAAACCGTCATTAATCCATAATGTATAACGGCTGGTGAAAACCCCAATGCCGCTGATAAGCCAGCATCAAAGGTGCTTACTTTTAGTTCTTTAAAAAAGGCCAATAGTAATCCAATGGTTATTATTAGAATGCTTCCAATAATCCAAAGGGATTTGGGACCAACATCCGATCCTCCAATAATAAGCCTATCAAAAGGTGCAAAAGCGAGTTCGCCTAACAAAACAGCATCGACATCGAGATGCACATCATTAGCGTTTTTGGCTATCATAATAACACCTATACTAAAGAGTATAGGAAACACTAAACCAATAGCGGTATCTTCTTTAACCAAGCCTGTTTTTTGAATGTATTCTACTAAGACCACGGTTATAATTCCAGTTAAAGCTGCCAGTAAAATAAGTAAAGGCGAATTTAAATCTTGAGTAATAAAAAATCCAATAACAATTCCGGGTAAAATGGAATGACTTATAGCATCGCTAATCATGGCCATTTTTCGTAATACCAAAAAGGTTCCTGGTATGGCGCAAGCTATGGCAACCAAACTTGCAATTAGCTGTATTTCTATTTGCGCATTACTCATTGTTGCTAGTTTGTTGGTTATACAAATTGGATGCTGTTTTAAAGCCTTCTTCGGTTAAGCTCCACATGGTACCTTCTAGTTTTACATAGTTTTTTTCTACTAATTTTTGAAGGGAGCCTTTTGTGAAACCTTGAAAATTATTTAAAATTTTAATAGCGTGTGGATGAGAAATGTTTTCATGTGTTTCTGCTATATGAAACATGAACGATAATGTCTTTTGAAGCTGTAAATCCCGACGGTTTTTTATAAAACGTATTTGTTTGAATAATAAACCACGATTAGGAGAAAATATAAAGGAGACCAGAACAAAAACACCAGCTACTATTACAATTACTGGTCCTGTAGAAAGGTTGTTTTGGCTGGCACTAATAGCGGTGCCGAACACGCCTGAAAACGCTCCAAATATAGCTGCTAGAAAAACCATTACGCTTAAGCTGTTTGTCCATTGTCTTGCAGCGGCAGCAGGAGCTAGCAACATGGCGCTCATTAATACAACACCTACGGTTTGTAAGCCTAAAACGATGGCTAAAACGATGAATGTGGTTATTAAAATATCGATAAATTTGGTGTTAAAGCCAAGTGTTTTGGTATAGTCGGCATCGAAAAGCAGGATTTTAAATTCTTTCCAGAATAGCAATAAAACAAATAAACATGCAGCTGTAACAATGGCCATTAGCCAAACGTCGCTTTCTACTAAGGTGGCGGCTTGACCGAACAAGTATTTATCTAAACCTGCTTGGTTGGCATTAGGTTGTTTTTGAATAAAGGTGAGTAGAAGCATGCCGAATCCGAAAAAGAGCGATAAAATTAAGCCTAGTGCGGTATCTGATTTTAAATGGGTTTTACTAATAATGCCCTTTATCCAGAATGTGCCAATGAGTCCGCTTACTAATGCACCCAATAGTAATATATTGCTATCTTTTGCGCCTGTAATTAAAAAAGCAATGGCAATACCTGGTAAAGCGGCATGAGAAATGGCATCGCCTAAAAGACTTTGTTTACGCAGTACAGCAAAACTACCTAGCATACCTGTAACAGCGCCCAAAATGGCGGTGCCTAAGGTAATGGTTCTTAGGGTGTAGTCTGTAAAAACTAGTTTTATGTATTCTGTTATATCCATAATTCTTGCAAAGGCAGGAATGGCTTCCTTTTTTTGCTTTTTTTATAATTTACCTTTTCGACTTTCAATTTCTTGGGAAATTGAAATCTACCTTTCCTATTTTAGGAAAGGAATTAGTTACTGTTTTTGTTTTTATGCAATCGAGTAAGGACTGTTTACTGAGACTGCTCACTGCTTACTTTTTTACTCCTGTATGCTTACTTTATAATTTATACCATAGGTTTTTGTTAAGTTATCGTCGTTAAAAATATCTTTAACAGGTCCAGTGGCTATTTTTTTTACGTTTAAAAAGGTTACCCAATCGAAATACTCTGGTACGGTTTGTAAATCGTGATGGACTACAATTACCGTTTTTCCGGCTTTTCGTAATTCTTTTAAAATATTGATTATAGCTATTTCAGTTGTGGCATCGACACCTTGAAAGGGTTCGTCCATGAAATAAATAGAGGCGTTTTGTACTAAGGCTCGTGCTAAGAAAATACGCTGTTGTTGACCGCCAGAAAGCTGACTTATTTGTCGGTTTTTAAAGGGTAACATGCCAACTTTTTCTAGCGCTTCTAAAGCTGCTTTTTTTTCTTTTTGTCCTGGGCGTTTTATCCAACCTAAACTACCGTAAGTTCCCATAGTTACAACATCTAAGGCTGTTGTTGGGAAATCCCAATCTACACTTCCTTTTTGTGGTACGTAGGCTACAATTTGGCGTTGTTTTTCGTGGGGCTTGCCAAAAATTTCGACGCTTCCAGCTATGGGTTTTAATATGCCTAAAATAGACTTAATTAAGGTCGATTTTCCGGCGCCGTTTGGTCCTACAATGGCCATAAGTACGCTTTCGGGAATTTCTAAATCGATATCCCAAAGTACGGGTTTGTAGTTGTAGGCTACGGTGAGGTCGTCTACTTTTACGGCTATTTTTTGTTTCATTTTTAAGTACGACTTATGTTTAACTGTTTTACCTTTTCGTCTTTCAATTTCTTGGGTGATTGAAATCCACCTTTCCTAAAATAGGAAAGGATTGTCTTCCTATTTGTATTTTATATTTATTATCGTGTATTTTCTTTCGAGTAAGTGTTGTTTACTGCGATTTAAATTTTTTTATTGGTTTAACTTTTCGAGAATTCCCTTAAGTGCTATTTAAAAACCGGTTTGGGCTGATGATCTAGCCCTGATAGAAGCGGCATCCTTTTTTTGCTGCCATAAATGGCAAAAAAAGATATAGGGGATAGCTGGAAATAGCTTCGAATAAAATTACTTTAATGCATTTATTATGGTGTTTACGTTATACTCGAACATGCCTATATATGTGCCTTCTACGGTTCCGGAATTTCCTAAAGCATCGGAGTACAAAGAGCCGCCAATGGTTACATGGTGACCTTTTGAGTTTACGGCTGCTTGAAGGGCTTCGATGGTGCGTTTTGGCACCGAACTTTCAATAAAAATGGACTTCACTTTCTTGTCGATTATGAAGCTTGATAGTTTTTGAACGTCTTGCACTCCGGCTTCGGTGGCAGTTGATATGCCTTGCAAACCAACGACCTCGAAGCCAAAAGATTTTCCGAAATAGTTAAAGGCATCGTGTGCTGTTACTAAAATACGTTGTTCTTTTGGAAGTGTTTCTATTTTGGCGGTTAATTTTGTTTTTAGGCTTTCTAATTGTTTTATATAGTTAGCGCCATTGGTTTGAAAAGCGTCCTTGTGCTCTGGGATGGCTTCGCTAAGTTTTTGGGTTATAAAGGTTGTGGCTTGTATCCAATAATCGACATTAAACCAAATGTGTGGATCGTAATTGGAGGCAAAATACTCTGAGCCTATTAGGGTGTTTTTATCTATAGCATCGCTAATGGCAATGGTTTTTATGTTTTTCATTTTCTCGAAAACTTCTACCAATTTGCCTTCTAGGTGTAGGCCGTTGTAAAAAATAATATCGGCGTTGGAGAGTTTGGTTACATCGCCTTCGCTTGCTTTATATAAATGCGGGTCTACGCCACTGCCCATTAAACCTTGTAGGTTAATGTGCTCGCCGCCTATGTTTTTAACCAAATCGGTTATCATAGAGGTTGTGGTAACGACGTTAAGCTTTCCGTTGGTTTGTTTTTCGTTTTTACAGCTTAAAATAACTATAGCTGTAAGTAGAGTTAGTATTGTTTTTTTCATGTTTTTGATGTTATATTTTTCTTATTCTGTAGCTTAGGCCTAACCCTAATAAAAGGTCTTGACCTTGGGTAATGCTGGTGCCAAAATAGGTGTCTAGTTGTAAATCGTTAGAGACTAAATAGGTAAGGCCGGCATCCCAATAATGATTGGCTTTACTATCTTCTGGAAGGTCGCCGTAAAGCTCTGCGTACATTCCCAATTTATCAGAAATACTGTATCCGTAGGCTATGGTGTAAATGGCGGCTGCTTCGGCAGAATCATCGCCCCATTGGGCACCTATATTGTACCCTAAACTGGATTTTTCGCTTAAGGTGTGCGATAGGGATAGCCTGAAATCTACACCTGTGTATTCTGGTCTGTAATCTGCAGATGCACTAAACACAGGAAATACGTGGCCTATTAATGCTATTTCTGGTATGGCGCCATTTTCTTCGGTTATGTCTATTTTTAGTCCTAAAAGTAAGGGAGACAATCCGCTGGTAACATTATCTAGTTTGGTGTTATTTATTTTGGTTGTTCCCTCAATAAAATCCCATCCTAAACGGAGTTCTACATTATCTAAAATACCGTAACGTATTAGCATGGTATTGTAGGTGTAGCTTTCTGATTTTATATTATTGAACTCGAAAGACTCGTATAGTCCGCCAGTTTCAAATTGTATAACACCTTTGCCTACGGTTGAAGAAGCCTCGGTAGCATCGGGTCTATCGGTTACTAATGCATCTACATTATTTTGGTTGTCTTGTGAAACTGCTGAAAAGCTTGAAATACCTAAAATGACTAATATGATTTTAATCCTGCTCATTGACGTAAATAATTGATGTGAAATCTTCATTTAAAAGAATGGTATTGTTGTTTATTGAGATTTGAGTCATTTTATTAGAACTGAATTGTTTTGAAACCAAAACGGTATTACCATATTTTAGGCCGTTTTGAGAACAAAAGTCGAAGAATTCTTTATCGTCGCTCATTAAACGAGAAATGATGTATTGTTTACCTTCTGTAGTGTTTGAAAGTGAAATAGAGGTATCGGTTGTTGTAATTTCTCCATTGGCGTTTGGTATTGGGTCGCCGTGAGGATCGAACTTGGGGTTGCCCAAATACTCACTTATTTTATTGGCTAGTAAATCGGATGTTTGGTGTTCTAATAATTCGGCTTCTCTGTGAATGTCATGTAACGACATATCAAAAAGTTTGAACAATAAAGCTTCCCATAACCGATGCTTTCTAACTACGTTTAAGGCCATTTTAGTGCCTTTGTCGGTTAGTTTTAGCTCTTGGTATTTTTCGTAATTAATGAGGTCTTTAACGGCTAGTTTTTTAGCCATATCGGTAGCAGCGGCATTAGATATACCTAATTCTTTTGCGATGTTACCAGGTTTGGTATCGTTGTTATTACTTTTTCCATTTTTATAAATGGCTTTTACAAAATTTTCTACTGCTACAGACATTTGTGTTTGCTTTAAATAAAATTTAAGTAAGCTTAAATATTTTACAAATGTAACTAAAAAATGCAAAAATCCCCACTTTAAATTATAAAATGAGGATTTTTGTTAAATCTGAAAAGGTATGAATGTTTAGTCCTTTTTAAATCGGACTTGCTTTTTAATAAATTTCGGAAACTTTTTAATACCTGTTAACGTGAATTGTTTGTAGTAGCATTCGGCTGCTTCAGATTGTATTTGAATTTGCCCTTGGTCTAGAATGCTGCCATCTTTTTTCTTAGCATTTTCAACAACCATAACCACTTCGCTGTTTACAAGGTGAACCGCATCGTTACCAACTACGTAAATTTCTAGATGGTTCCATTCGCCATGGGGAGCGTCTGGTTCTTTAGAAGCGCTTGTGTAGCCTATTTTTTCTAAATACATATCAGAATTAGGATTGTATTTGTTTCTTGGTGTAGCTTGCGTACCTCTAATTTCAACTTGAGGTTTTCCTGTTGTGCCACCAAGGGGAATAAAATCGCCTAAGTCGGTTTCTTGTACTTGATATTCTAAACTTGCTTTCCAAGTATTCCAAAAACTTCCGTGTTCGCCATGGGCGTGGTATAGAATACCAGAGTCTCTAAGATCTGCTAGTCTTGGTTCCCATTTTTTATCGCCCCATTTAAAATAGATGCTTAAATGATAATTTTTGTAAGATGCTTTAGTTGTTAAGCCGCCATAAATTTCGCCTGTAATTTTTAAAACAGGTTCGTTGTTTTCTTTAATAATTGTGAAAACATTTTTTAAATCGTTATTTAGGCCTAGAGCTGTTCCTTTATGAACATTATCAGATTGGTAAGTGCCTTCTGGTAATCCTTGGATAGTTTCGTGAGGTACGCCATTCCATTTCTCGAATAGAGTTAAATTCTCATCAAATAAAGAGATTGTTTTTCCCTTTTTTTGCGCTGTGGTGTTTACTGAAAATAATACGAATGCAATTAGTGTAAGTAAAAGTGGTTTTCTCATTGGTTGTTTAAGTTTGTTTGATAAAACATAAAGAAACAATAAAAAGAGTAAATAAGCAGAAGGTAAATGTATTTTGTTTTAAATTTATTTGTGATTAATGGCAGCCACAACCGTCGTCTCCACCACAGGCTTTTTTAGGTTTGGATTTTTTCCAGAAGAATTTTTTAACCAAAAAAGTCATGGCTAAAGCTATTGCTGTAAAAACTAATATATTTTGAATAATATCGTTCATATCCTATAGGTCGAAATTAAATTAGTTTCATTTCAAAAATTGAAAAGCAATTAAAGCTACAATATACGCAAAAGCCGTCATTATAACAAGTTGTAATATAGGCCATTTCCATGAATTTGTTTCTCGTTTTACAATAGCTAAGGTGCTCATACACTGCATAGCAAACGCATAAAAGAGTAATAACGATATGCCTGATGCTAAGGTGAATAAAGGACCTCCTAAAATTGGATTTACCTCGCCTGCCATTCGGTTTTTTATGGTTTCTTCCTCGTCACTTCCAACACTATAAATAGTGGCTAAAGTACCTACAAATACCTCGCGAGCCGCAAAACTACTTATTAAGGCGATACCAATTTTCCAGTCGTAACCTAAAGGTCTTATGGCTGGTTCTATAGCATGACCTGCAATACCTATAAAGGAATGCTCTAGTTTATGCGATGCTACTTTGTGTTGTATTTCTTCGGGAGATAAATTTTCGGAAGCAAAATTGGTGTTTATTATTTCTTCTGCGTTATTGAATTGTTCTCCTGGACCATATGATGCTAAGAACCACAGTACAATAGAAATGGCTAAAATTATTTTACCAGCACCAAATATGAAGGCTTTTGTTTTTTCAATTACAGTAATCGCTACATTTTTAAACAGTGGTAATTTGTAATTAGGCATTTCTATTACAAAAAATGTTTTGCCTTTTATTTTTAATACTTTGTTTAAAATATATGCTGAAGTTATGGCGGTTCCGAACCCAATAAGGTAAAGTAACATTAAGGTTAACGCCTGATAGCTTAAACCAAGAATTCGACCTTCTGGTATTACTAGTGCAATAATGATAAGGTAAACTGGTAAACGCGCAGCACAGGTTGTAAATGGAGTTACTAAAATGGTTATTAAACGTTCTTTCCAACTTTCAATATTACGTGTTGCCATAATAGCGGGAATAGCACATGCGGTTCCAGAAATTAATGGGACTACACTTTTTCCGCTAAGTCCAAAACGACGCATAATTCTATCCATTAAAAAAACCACACGACTCATATAGCCTGTTTCTTCTAGAATAGCCATAAATAAAAACAGAAATGCAATCTGCGGAATAAAAATTACGATACCGCCCAAACCAGGAATAATTCCTTCGGCAAGTAAACTAGTAAAAGCACCTTCTGGCAATTGGTTTTTTACCCATTCGCTAAGCGATGAAAACGATTCGTCGATAAAGTCCATTGGAATACCAGACCAATCGTAAATAGCTTGAAATATAAGTAGTAAAATGGCGCCAAAAATAACATAACCCCAAAGTTTATGTGTTAAAACACGGTCTAATTTAGAGCGTAAATCTTTGGCTTGCGATAAATCGACAGTTTTTCCTTTTTTAAGGATTTCGTTAATAAACTGGTAGCGCTTTATGGTTTCTTTTTGTTGAAGACGTTTTAAATCGCCTTTCTGCTTGGTTTTAAAATCTTCAACGGTTTTAAATTCTTTTCTTGTAATGGTTCCAAAATTTACATCTTGGGTAATTACGAGCCAAAGCTTATAAATTAATTGGTTTGGAAATGTTTTTTTTAAATCGTCAAAGTAAGCAGGATCGATAACAGACATGTCTAAACATGGCTGAACAGATATTTCTTTGTAATTAGAAATTAGTTGTTTTAAGGTGTCTATACCTATGTTTTTTCTTGTGCTAACTAGGGCTATTTTGGTGTTTAGTTTAGATTCTAAATAATCGATATCTAAAGAGATGCCTTTGCGCTTCATTCGGTCGGCCATATTAATAACCAACAGCGTAGGAATCTGTAAATCTTTAATTTGAGTAAACAGTAAAAGGTTTCGTTTTAGGTTTTCAACATCGGTAACAACAACAGCAATATCGGGGAAATCTTTATCGTTTTTATTCAGTAAAAGTTCGATTACAACATTTTCGTCCAGCGACGATGCATTTAAACTATACGTACCAGGTAAATCAATTATATGTGCTTTTACACCACGAGGCAACTTGCAAATACCCTGCTTTTTTTCGACAGTAATACCAGGGTAATTTCCAACCTTTTGGTTTAAACCTGTTAAAGCATTAAAAACTGATGTTTTGCCAGTGTTAGGGTTGCCAATTAGTGCGACATTTATTTGTTTACTCATGTGTCACTTTTTCAATTAAAATATGAGAAGCTGTTTCCTTTCTAATAGCTAAATGCGACCCGTTTATATTTAAATACATAGGGTCTTGAAATGGCGCAACTTGAACTAGCTCCACTACATTTCCTGGTAAACAACCCATTTCGAGTAGTTTTAAAGGAATGTGAATTGACGAAACATCTATAATTATAGCGCGTTCCCCACGTTTTAAATGTGCTAAAGTATCTTGCAAGCTTATTTAGATTGATTTTAAAGAGTCAAAAGTAATGTAAAAGTTTAAAAGGGAAAAGTTTAGTAGTTTAAAATAAGTAATTATTTAGCAATTGTTTATTGTTAGTCAGTTTAATACGCTAAAAAGGTAATTGTTGCAGAAGTGTTTTCATGTTTAAAAACCTTAAAAATTAGTATTTTCCTTCACTTTCTAGAAAAGGTATTTACCTTAAAATGATTAAATTATCAGTTGTAAGGCATTTTTATCTCCTTTGGAGTTAATATAGCATATATATGCATCAAGTGTGTTGTTTCTCATTGATTATTAAGGGGTTAGTTTTGCGGCCGCAATAAACCCCATGAAAATTAATACATTATGAAAACGAGTAACAGAATTGTAGTAGAAAGTAAAGTAGGAACAAAAACTAAAAAATTTAGCAACGCAAGTTCACTAGTTTGGAATGCAAAAAGACGTTTCAAATAATCATCATATACTTTTAATACTAAAAGCTCTTTTTATTTAAAAGGAGCTTTTTTTTTGCTTAATCTTGATAAGATTCTTTAAGTATTGCAATATCATTGATTAGGCGCTTAATATCTTCGGTATTTGTACCATCATAAAACCCTCGTATTTGACGCTTTTTGTCAATTAACATAAAGTTTTCGGTGTGTACCATATCAAAAGGGCCGCCATCGCCTTGATCTTTTACGGCTAAATAGCTTTTTCTGGCTAGTTTATAAATTTCTTTTTTATCGCCAGTAACCAAGTTCCATTTTTTATCATTAACACCTTTTTTAATAGCATAACGTTTTAATTGTGCAACGGTATCTATTTCTGGAGTTACCGAATGCGAGAGAAGCATAACTTCATCATCGTTTAAAATTTCGTTTTGAATTTCCGCCATATTTGTAGTCATAATAGGGCAAATGGTTTGGCAAGTTGTAAAAAAGAAATCGGCCACGTAAATTTTATCCTTGTAGTCCTCTTGAGTAATAGTTTTACCGTTTTGGTTTGTTAAACTAAAATTGGCTATTTTATGATATTTTTTTTGATGTTGTATGGTGCTATCAACAAGCTCTGTACTTACCATTGTAGGTTGGTAAATAGGCAGCGGTTGGTAAACATTTAAAGTATTATATATAATAGCAATTATTATAATTGAAATGATGCCAAAAACTATGGCAAACACTTTATATTCTTTAAAAAACGATAGCATTTAAGAGCTTTTTTATTAAATCGTAACAAAAATACGATGATTTTTAGTGTAAAGCCTTTTTCTTTAACCATAAATAATTGTTAAAACAGTGGCCATTATGCGATTCTCTTTTTAAACTTGGTTTAAAAGCTTACTTTTGTGCGATTAAAAAAATAATGTTAAGCTATATATGGAGTTTGTTATAAAGATATCTCAGTTTTTACTAAGTCTTTCGTTGCTAATTGTACTGCACGAATTAGGACATTTTATTCCTGCAAAGGCTTTTAAAACTAGAGTAGAAAAGTTTTATTTATTTTTCGATGTTAAGTTTTCTTTATTTAAAAAGAAAATTGGCGGAACAGAATATGGTATTGGTTGGTTGCCTTTGGGAGGTTATGTTAAAATTTCGGGGATGATTGATGAGAGTATGGATACCGAGCAAATGGCACAAGAACCACAGCCATGGGAATTTAGATCTAAACCCGCATGGCAACGTTTAATTATTATGCTTGGTGGTGTAACGGTTAACTTTTTATTAGCCATTTTCATTTATATTGGGATGAGTTATTTTTATGGTGATACTTTTCTGCCAAATGAAAATATAACTGATGGTTTAGTTATTGAAAGTACGGTTGCAAATAGAGCAGGTTTACTTACAGGCGATAAAATATTAGCTGTTGATGGCGATAAAATTGAGACTTTTTCTGAAATTTCTGAAAAAGTACTATTTGGAAATGATATTTTAATAGAACGCGATGGTAAACAATCTACCGTTACTATGCCTGAAGATTTTTTAGCTCAATTACTAGATTCTAAAGAAACTGGTTTTATTAGCTTAAGACAACCTTTTGTTGTTATTCAAGTTCCAGATACGTCTTATAACAAGGCTAGTGGATTAAAACAAGGCGATATCTTTTTGGGATTAAACGGTGTTAAAACTAAATATGCTGATGAGGTTAAAACGGTTTTAGAAAAATTTAAAGGTCAGGACGTTTCAGCAACCGTAAAAAGAGGTGAAGAAGAAATAAACGTGCCACTTAAAGTTAATAAAGATGCTAAACTAGGTATTGTAGTAGCGGGAGCATCGACTCCTGAAACTTTAGAAACTTTAGGGTATTATAATTTTGATGTAAAGGATTATAGCTTTTTAGAGTCTATTCCTGTTGGTTTAGGTAAGGCTAAAGATAAGGTTGTTTCTTATTGGGATCAATTAGGCGCTATTTTTACCCCAAGTACAGGTGCATATAAAGGCGTAGGTGGCTTTAAAGCTATTTATGATATCTTTCCTAGCTTTTGGAGCTGGCAGGTGTTTTGGAGTATTACAGCCTTTTTATCTATTATGTTAGGGGTTTTAAATTTATTGCCAATTCCTGCGTTAGACGGCGGACATGTTATGTTTTTATTATACGAAATGATATCTGGTAGAAAGCCTGGAGACAAATTTATGGAGTATGCACAAATGGTTGGTTTCTTTATTTTAATAGCACTAGTCTTGTTTGCGAATGGTAATGATATCTATAAAGCAATATTTGGTTAAAATTTTTTTAAAAAATGTTTGTAGAAACTAAAAAACAATTTATATTTGCACTCGCTAAGTAAAAAAGCACACTCCTTCTTAGCTCAGTTGGTTAGAGCATCTGACTGTTAATCAGAGGGTCCTAGGTTCGAGCCCTAGAGAAGGAGCAAAACAAAACCCGATACGAAAGTATCGGGTTTTTTTGTGGGTTTGTTTTTTAAGGTAAAACACAAAAAAAGCTTAGTATAAATACCAAGCTCTTTAGGTTCTCTTTTTCATAAAAGAATTGACTTCAAGCGAATTGAGCTTGAAAGTGTTTTATTTAATAATCTTTTTCAATAACAGCATACCACCAAATTTTCCAGCTATTTTTACCGCGCTTTGAATCCAATTAAAAGGTTTTAAATCGTCCTTATAAGCTTCTTTTAAAGATTTAATTTCTTCAAAGGCTATTTGGCGTTCTAAATTTAAAATTTTTAAATCGCGTTCTATACTTTCTATGTCTTGGTATGTTTTCATTTTAATTAAAAAACTTTTCTGATAATATTTTTACTGTATAATTGTTAATGTGCTTTCTTAAAAAGTATGCTATAAGGGATAAGCATAAAAATAGAATTCCAACAATAACAAACCCTAAGGTGTAACTCTCAAGAGCTTTACCAATTAAAAAGGCTAAGGCGATGGCTGAAAAAGTTAAACCTATTAGCAACAGCCCGCCTATGATAACAATTTTAAAAATTAAACTTGTTGATATAGATAACTGCTGAAATATTTTAAGCTTATAATATTCGTAAGAGGTTTTTAAATACTTCTCACCAACATCGCTAGCCTTAGCATTTGTTTCACTTATTGAATCTATTAAACTCATAAATTATGATGTTTTTTGTAATTTTTTATTCTTCTCTTTTAAATCTTTTAGTTTGCTTTCAAGAGTGTTTATTACATCATCAGCCTTATAACTTGCACTTGAAATTAACGATTCCATTTGCTCATCTAATGTCTGCTTTTTTTCTGTGGCCGTATTTACTACTTGTTCTTTTAACTCTGTAGCAGTTTCGCTAATTTTTTGTTTTGCTAATTGAGCCTCGTCGCTAATGCGTTGTCTTGTATTTGCTCCCTTATCTGGTGCGAATAGAATTCCTAAGGTTGCCCCAATTGCTGTACCTGCTAATATTCCTAAAAATGTATTTCCGTTATTGCTCATAATATTTGTTTATATAATAGTTAATAATCCTTGATATTCAAATATACGTTTAGAGTGTCGCGGTGGTTGTCTCGTTTCAAGTGAATATTAACTGATATGCGTTTATTAACAGATATTTAACTACTGCTTAGGTGGTTTTTAACGTTTTCAATAGTTTTTTTAGAGTTTCCAATAAATATTTGATCGTCAATAATAATTACGGGTCTGCTTAAAAATGTATAATGTTCTAAAATATAGTGTTTAAAGTCTTTTTCAGTCAGGTCTTGGTTTTTCAAATCCATTTCCTTGTTTAATTTAGATCGTTTACTAAAAAGCGCTTCGTAACTTCCTGCCAGGGTTTCCATGTCTTCAACTTGTTTTACTGTAATAGCTTCAGATTTGATATCTTGTAAAATAAATTCAGAAGGCAAATTGAGCTCCTTTAAAATTCTAGTACAAGTGCTACAGGTTTTTAAATAATATACTTTTTTCATAAATATCTATGTTTTTGATTGTCTTGAATAAGGAAATCTAAAGAATCTTACCAACAAATAAAAGCAATTACACCATAAATACTATATTTATCAAAAAATTAAATAATATGCAATTTACCTTTGAAGTATTAAATAATATTCGCCCGTTTTTTAAGAAACATATTGAAAACAATTCGTTGGAAGATTTAAATAAAATCCCAGAAGGTTTTAATAATAATATTATCTGGAATATTGGACACGTTGTGGTTACCGCTCAATTATTGGCCTATAAGTTATCGGGTCAACCAATGAAGGTTAGTGATGAATTAGTAAATAAATATAGAAAAGATAGCAAGCCTGAAGCTGCGGTTTCTCAAGCCGAAGTAGATGAAATTGAAGCATTGCTGGTTTCTACGTTAAAGGATCTTGAGTTGGATTATAAAAATGGTGTGTTTATAGAATACAATACTTATACGGTTTCTACAACTGGTAATACATTATCAAATATTGATGATGCCTTGCAATTCATTCTTCTTCATGAGTCGATGCATTTGGGATACATTTTAGCCCTAATAAGAGCTGTTAAAAACTAAATAAGGTTCTGCAGCCTTAAACGGGACTGCAAACTCTATTATGCCGCTTGAATACGGTGCAATTTCATAGGTGTTGTAAAGTAAAATAACGCCGTCTTCACTATACCCAATATTTTGTGGTAATTTAAATGAATCGATGTCTAGAAGCAGACTTTTATCTATAGTGGCTGTTGTAAAGTACGATTTAGATAGAGTTTTAAAGCCTTCCATGTTGTTAAACAAATCACTATTTTTTAGGAGTTGGCCAGTTTCAGAATTAAAATTTAAAAAAGAAATTATCAAATTACCATGTGCACCACCGGTGTTTATATAGCTAGTAATAGCTATGGTGGTAAGCTTTGGAGATTGATACATAACTTCGCCATCTATTTGTGCTTCCCATTGCTCGCCAGTTTCTGGAAAATCAGTTTTAAATGCCTTGAATTCTTCGGTGAATAAAGCTATACTCTCTTCTATTGAAGTCGAAGTAATCTCATCGGGATATCCTATGTGTAAAGCTGAAATGATTGCTTTATTAATCTCAGAATTAATTTGATTGGCTACTGCTTCGTTACCGCTAGCTTGCGGAATATTTACTTCAACAATAGTATTATTTTGGGTAGTAATATTAGTCTCTGTAAAAATAGTTTCTGATTCATTTTTGCAACTAAAAAGGATGAAAAGAAAACTAATTAAAATGAGATATTTATTATTGCACATACTTGAAATTTAATCCTAGTTTAAAGATAATTATTGCAATTGAATTAACGTAACTAAAAGATTAAAGTTTTTGTAAAATGTGAGGTTGGAGCTAAATGGAATATTAGAACTTGCCTAAATTAATTGCTTATAACAGTAAGCTTTAGCTATTAATCAAGATAGAATATGTAACCTACGTTTAGCCAGACTAACCAATCATTATATTTATTAGATTCCAATTGGTGGTCTAACCCATCAATATTATCACCAAAGTAATATTGCCATCTTAGATCGAGCATTAAATCTGATAGTTTGGTTAGTTTGTATCTAACACCAACACTAGAAACTACAGACCATGTACTTCCTGGAGAGGCATCAACAGAGCCATCTTCCCAACCTGTGTAAAAGTTAGTATAATCGGTAACATCTCCATCACCATAAGTTGTACTCACTTCCGGGGTAAATGATGTGTAATGAACTCCTAGGCTAACAAAAGGTGCAAAGTTGTAAGCAAAGCCTTGGAAATCTCGAATACTTAAAGGAAAAAATTCAAGTTGTGTACCAATGTCAAGATTTTTAGCAACGCCTTTATGTGCTCTTAATTTATCTGCATTAATTGTAGTTCTATCCGCAGAAACCCATTTACCAAGGTGTTCTAAATTTGTTTTGTTATATGAAATTTCATTTCTTACTTTAAAATGATCATTAAAATAAGTATCTGTAGTGTAGCAATTACAGTCTGCACGATATGAAAAGTTCAGGTAATGTACAACTCCAATACCGAAACCAGAATTCCCTACGTTAGTTTTTGAATCTTCACGAACACCATAATCAGATCTAAATTGAAGTGGTCCAGCAATAACACCCAATTCATGAGAAAAGCCTAGTTGAGCATTTGCAGTTTGAAATATAAAAAGCAAGCAAAAAACTGAAGCTAAATGTTTCAAGTTAAGCATAAAAGGTTTATTTTTTTGAGGGCATTATTATGAGCAAATATATAAAAACTACCAAAACAAACAAATATTAATATGTTAGTGTATTTCGTTCATTTATTTTTGTTGCGAAATTCAAAAAATATCGCATATTTTTTTAAAGATAACGTATATTTGTGCTTGTATATTACTTTTTCAATAAATTAATGACGTAATAATTATAAATATGAAACAAAATATAGAATCATTTTTAGACCTAGTTAGGGAAAGAAATGGCCATGAGCCCGAGTTTTTGCAGGCTGTAGAGGAAGTTGCAGAAACAGTAATCCCTTACATCGTAAAGCATGATATTTACTATGGTAAAAATATTTTACTACGAATGGTTGAACCTGAACGACTGATATCTTTTAGAGTGTCGTGGGTTGATGATAGTGGAGAGATTCAAGTAAACAGGGGTTATCGTGTACAGATGAACTCTGCAATAGGACCTTACAAAGGAGGGTTAAGGTTTCATCCTACGGTAAATGCTAGTATTTTAAAATTTTTGGCTTTCGAGCAAGTCTTTAAGAACTCTTTAACCACGTTGCCAATGGGTGGTGGAAAAGGAGGTAGCGATTTTGATCCGAAAGGAAAATCGGATAATGAAATTATGCGTTTTTGCCACGCCTTTATGAGTGAATTGTTTAGGTATATTGGTCCAAATACTGATGTTCCTGCGGGAGATATTGGAGTAGGAACTCGGGAAATTGGGTTTTTATTCGGGATGTATAAAAAATTAAAAAATGAGTTCACTGGGGTGTTAACAGGTAAAGGTTTAACATGGGGTGGCTCATTAATTAGACCAGAAGCTACAGGCTACGGTAATGTATATTTTGCGCAAAAAATGCTTGAAACTAAAAACGATACTATTGAAGGTAAAAGCGTAGTAATTTCGGGTTCAGGTAATGTGGCGCAATATGCCGCTGAAAAAGTATTGCAGTTGGGAGGTAAGGTATTAACACTTTCAGATTCATCGGGTTATATTTTTGATGAGGACGGTATAGATGCAGATAAATTAGCTTTTGTTATGGAGCTAAAAAATGTAAAACGTGGTAGAATAAGTGAGTACTTAGAATCATATCCTAACGCTAAATTTGTAAAAGGAAAAACACCTTGGAGTGAAAAATGCGCTGTTGCTTTGCCTTGTGCAACTCAAAATGAGCTACAAGAAGAAGATGCTAATACGCTTTTAAGCAACGGTTGTATCTGTGTTAGTGAAGGTGCAAATATGCCGTCAACTAAAGAGGCTATTGCAGCTTTTCATAAAGCTAAAATATTATTTGCTCCCGGTAAAGCATCAAATGCTGGAGGTGTAGCAACGTCTGGTTTAGAAATGACTCAGAATTCGTTACGATTCAAATGGTCTAGAGAAGAGGTGGATAATAAGCTTAAAGACATCATGTCCGATATTCATAAGTCATGTTCGGAATATGGTAAAGGTGATGATGGCTATGTAGATTATGTAAAAGGTGCAAATATTGCTGGGTTTGTAAAAGTGGCCGATGCAATGTTAGCTCAAGGTATAGTTTAAGCTATAAGAATGCTTATAATTAGAAAGCTTCCTAATGTATTAGGGAGCTTTTTTTGTTTAAATCATGTAATTCTCCATAAAAGCTCGATAGTTATAAATATATTTGAAACATAAAGTTTAAGTTTTGGAAAAAATAAATACTAATAATTTCGACTTTTTAAGAGTTGTTTTTGCTTTTACGGTGTGTTTTGCTCATCTTATAGAGTTAAGCCAAGTTGAAATGTTTCAAGATTATATTGGGCTTTTTAATACTCGTTTAGCTATTAATGGTTTTTTTGTTATAAGTGGCTTTTTAATTGCTAAAAGCTATGAAAACAGCAAATCTTTAAGGTCATATATCATTAAAAGGGTAAGACGCATAATTCCTGCTTACCTTTTCGTTATTTTGTTTTGTGCTCTGTTTTTTTCTGTTATTTCAAAATATTCTGTTGGCGATTATTTTCTGCACAGACAATTTTGGAAGTATCTTATAGCCAATTTAACCTTTCAAAATTATATCGAACCTTGTTTACCAGGAGTTTTTAGTAACAATTATTTATGTGTCGTTAATGGTGCGCTTTGGACTATAAAAATTGAAGAGGCTTTTTATCTATTGTTGCCTTTGTTTTATTGGGTTACTAAATCTAAAAAAGATAAAATTCATGTTTTTGGAGTTATTGTTTATTTGCTATCAATACTATATTTTAATTATTTTGTGTCTATAGATATGTACCGCATAGCAAAGCAATTACCTGGTGCTATAGCTTTTTTTATGTGTGGAATTGTGCTCTACAAAAACTTCAATTTTTTTATAAAATGGAAACATCAAATAATTTTACCTTGTTTGTTTGTGTTTTTTTTAGAGCAATACATATTTAGTATTCATGTTTTTAAACCATTAGCTTACAGTATTATGGTTTTTTATATCGCTTATAATTTTAAATTTTTAAATCATTTTGGTAAATATGGAGATATAACTTATGGTGTGTATATTTATCATTTTCCAATCATTCAAATATGTCTGTTTTACGGATTTTTTCAGGTCTATAATCCAGTTTTTGTTAGTGTATTTATAGTATTATTAGTTGTTATTTTAGCAACTTTATCTTGGTATTTTATAGAGTTGAGATTTCTGTCTAAAGGCCGAAAAGAAAGACAAAGAAAATTACTGTCCACTTAAATGCATCCAGTAAGATGTTAGCTTTAATGTAATTTGATACGAACGTTAAAATTTTATGTCTTTTAAAATATATTATTTTAAGATGAAGTTCGTTAGATGTAATATCTTTGAACATAAATAAATTCAATTTTGAGAAAAATACTTTTTATACTTTTTTGCTTTTCGCCATTTATTCAATTTGCTCAGGATTATTCGGCACAATGGGAAGGCCATTTTTCATATTATAGTATTACCAAAGTTGTAAAAGGGAATAATAAAATATATGCAGTTTCAGGTAATGCTATTTTTACTGTGGATGTTCAATCCAATAATATGGAAGAACTTACTACTGTAAATGGGCTTTCGGGCGAAACTATTTCTACAATTTATTACAGTGAGCTATATCAGTTATTAGTAATTGGTTATGAAAACGGACTTGTTGAAATTCTTTTCGATAATAATGACGATGTGTTATCTATAGTAGATATAGTTGATAAGCCGGCAATTCCTGCAGATAATAAAACTATTAATCATTTTAATGCTTACCAAAATGTAATCTATATATCGACCAATTATGGTGTTTCAATATATGATCTTGAACGTTTGGAGTTTGGTGATACTTACTTCATTGGAAATGGAGGTTCTCAAATTGCTATAAAACAAACTTCTATCCATAACGGGTTTATATATGCTGCAAGTATGAATGCTGGAGGGATAAAAAAAGCAGATATTTCTAGCGCAAATTTAATAGATTATAATAATTGGCAAAATGTTGCTTCCGGAAACTTTATAGGTATCGAAACCAATGAAGATAGATTGTATGGCATAAATTCGAATGGGGTATTATATGAAATAATTAATGATACTTTAAATCAATTAATTGTATATGATGATGTGCCTAGTGAGATAAAATCTAATGAGTCAAATTTAGTAATCACTACTGATAATAATGTTTTTATTTACGATGCGGGTTTTAATTTAATTGCTCAAGTTTCAACATTAGAAGACTTCGATACTAGCTTTAAATCTTCAGTTGTTGAAGGAGAATATGTATATGTTGGTAGTTTGGATTTTGGTGTTTTAAAAACAGAAATAAGTAGCCCCACTGCATTTGAAGAAATTCATCCAGATGGACCACTGCGAAACGATTTGTTTTCGTTAGAGTATTATAATAATGATTTATGGTGTGTTTCTGGTGGTTATAACTTTTTTTTCAATTTTATTGGGGGGGATAGAGTTTTTACAGGAATTAGTCGTTTAAAGAACAGTAAATGGTCAAATATTCAGTATGACACTATTAATAATAGAATAACAAACCCAAGATATTTGGCTCATGCAGCTATTAACCCAACACAACCTAATCAAGTGTTTGTAAGTTCGTATTACTCGGGCGTAATAGAATTTGATGATGCCGAACCTATTCAATTATACAATCAAGATAATAGTACGTTAGTTCCATTTGCAGGAAATTTTAAGCTAACAGGAACAATTACTTATGATGATAATGGTGCTTTATGGTTAGTTAATGGAAGGGTGAAAGAGCCTTTAAACAAATATGAAAATGGTATATGGACTTCTTATGATTTTTCTAAAATTATCGCAGTGCCTACCAGCGAAAATGGATTTAGTGAAATAGAAATTGATGAATCCACAGGAACAAAGTTTATTGGATCACACTTTAATGGTTTAATTGGTTTCAATGAGAATAATGGTGATCCTAAAATAAAAAACATAAATGGGGAAGATAAAAATATGCCGGATGCTTTTGTAACATCTGTTGTGTTAGACAAGCGTAACCAGTTATGGATTGGAACCTTTAGGGGGCTGCGTGTATTGTATAATGTATCTAATTTTTTTGAAGACGAGGATATAGAAGTTGATGAAATTATTATTGAAGAGGATGGCATCGCAAAAGAACTTTTATTTCAGCAATATATAACGCAAATAAAAGTTGATGGCTCAAATAATAAATGGATAGGAACCTCTGATTCAGGAATATTTTATCTGTCTTCTGATGGTCAAAAGACTATATTTCATTTTACCACTGCCAATTCACCTTTGCCATCAAACAGTATAAATGATATTGAGATAGATGATAAAAATGGAATAGTTTACATTGCAACAACCAAAGGTTTACTTACATTTAATTCGGGTGGGTCTTCTGCTCTCCAAGATTTATCAAGCGCATATACTTACCCCAATCCAGTACGACCAGGTTTTAATTTTATTGAAGATAAAGTTAAAATTAAAGATATATCTGAAAATGTAAACATTAAAATTACTGATATTGAAGGTAATCTAGTTGCCGAAGCACAATCTAGAATAAACCAAAGATACGGGGGTTACAATTTAGAAATTGATGGTGGAACAGCCTATTGGAACGGTAAAAACCTTGTTAACAATTTGGTAGCTTCTGGTGTTTATTTAATTATGCTTTCAGATTTAGATACCTACGAAACTAAAGTTTTAAAATTAATGGTGGTTAGATAATGCTTATTACTACAAACGCAATTGTTCTATCTAAATTAAAATTTAAAGACAACGATTTAATAGTAAAATGCTACACGCAAGATATTGGCGTGGTTAGTTTTTTATTGCGTGGAGTTTTAAAAAGTAAAAAAGGAAATTCTAAAGTTGCTTACTTTCAATTATTATCTCAAATAGAGATTGTATTTACGCATAAAAACACAAGATCTTTACAAAGTATAAAAGAAACGAAGCTAAATCATATGTATTCGAGTTTGCATACGCATGTGTTAAAAAGTTCTATTGTTATGTTTCTTTCTGAAGTACTATCCAATGTATTACAAGAAGAAGAAGAAAACGAAGTGTTATATAGTTATCTAGAGTATTCCCTTTTATGGCTAGATTCGCAAGCCGATTATTCAAATTTTCATTTGTTATTTTTATTAAAACTCTCCAAGTATTTAGGCTTTTATCCGGACACAACAAGTATAGATGCACACTACTTTAATTTATATGAAGGGAAGTTTGAATTAAAACCTAGCAATAAGTATGCTATTTCAGGCGAAAATTTAGTGCTGCTTAAACAGTTGTTAGGCATAAAATTTGATGCATTAACTAGTGTTAAAATAAATGCAAAACAAAGGCAGTCTTTTTTAAGCATGATTTTGCTTTATTTTGAGTTACATTTGGGCACTTTTAAAACCCCTAAATCATTAGCAGTTTTTAATCAAGTTTTTAACTAAACCATGAAGTTTTATTATTTATCGCTTTGCTTAGTATTTCTTAGTTTAGGCGTTCATTCCCAAAACATAAAAGTTCTTAATAGCCAAACAAAAGAACCCGTTTTTGGGGTGGCTATTTATAACGTCGATAAATCTAAAAGTGTAGTTACCAATTTTAATGGTGAAGCCGATTTAGGTGAGTTCAACAACACCGAAACCATTTATTTTAAGCATTTATCGCATACGTTAAAAACGATAACTAAGAAGCAAATAGGAAAATTGAACAAAGTGTTTTTAATTTCCAACACTCAAGGTTTGCAGGAAATAGTTATTTCAGCTTCAAAGTTTAAGCAAAATAAAAGAGATATTCCTCAAAAAATCCTTAGTTCAAATGCTAAAAGTATTCAATTTAAAAACCCACAAACTAGTGCCGATTTATTAGAAAATACAGGGCAAGTTTATATTCAAAAAAGTCAGCTGGGTGGCGGGAGCCCAATGATTAGAGGTTTTTCTACAAATAGATTGTTAATTACCGTTGATGGTGTAAGAATGAATAATGCCATTTTTAGAGGCGGAAATCTTCAAAACGTTATTGCTATCGATCCTTTTGCTATTCAAAATACCGAGGTAACTTTAGGTGCAGGCTCGGTAACTTATGGAAGCGATGCTATTGGAGGTGTAATGAGTTTTTATACGCTTAAACCTAAATTATCTTATACAGATTCTTTAATGTTTAAGGCTAATGCTCTTGTGAGATATGCTTCGGCAAGTAATGAAAGAACAGGGCATTTCGATTTCAATTTGGGCTATAAAAAATGGGCTTTTATTACTAGTGCTAGTTATACCGATTTTGATGATTTAAGAATGGGAAGCCATGGGCCAGAAGATTATCTAAGGCCAGAGTTTGCCGTAGCAACCTCTAGCGGCGATGTTATTATAGAAAATAACAATCCATTAGTTCAAAAATACTCGGGTTATAGTCAGTTTAATGTTATGCAGAAGGCCCATTATGAGCCCTATGAAGACTTAAGTTTCGATTTGGGGTTATATTACTCAACAACGTCTAATATTCCCCGCTACGATCGTTTAATTCGATATAGAAGTGGTGTGTTGCGTTCTACCGAATGGAATTACGGACCACAAAATTGGTTTATGTCTAATTTAGAGGTTACCAAACTAAGTAGTAGGTCTAATTTATACGATAAAATAAAGGCAACGGTAGCTTACCAAAATTTTCAAGAGAGTAGGATGGATAGAGATTTTCAATCTACAACGCGAAGTGTTAGTGAAGAGGCGGTTGATGCCTATTCTTTTAATATAGATTTAGAGAAAAAGTTATCGCCTAAAACAGAGTTTTTCTATGGTGGCGAGTATATTTACAATAAAGTAAAGTCGGTTGGTTTTAATCAGGATACCGCAAATAACACCGAAGTTGACGCGGTAACTAGATATCCAAATGGATCGAGTTGGCAATCGGCAGCAGTATATTCAAGCATAAAATATAAACCAAATCCAAAGTTTGTGTTTCAGTCAGGTTTACGTTTTAATTATGTGGTTTCCGAGGCTAATTTCACCGAAAACAATGTCTTTTTAAACCTGCCTTTTGATTATGCCAAAAACGAATCGGAAGCCTTAACAGGAACTGCAGGTATTAGTTGGGCTCCAAGCCCCAAAATACAATGGAAATTAAATGCATCTTCAGCATTTAGGGCGCCAAACATTGATGATATTGGTAAGGTGTTCGATTCCGAACCAGGTGCTGTGGTTGTACCAAATAATAATTTAAAATCGGAATACGCTTATGGTGGCGAATTGGGCTTAAAACTTAACTTTAATAACAAGTTAGTTTTAGATATGAGTACTTATTACACATATTTGGATAATGCTTTGGTAAGACGAGACTATAGTTTAAATGGCGAAACCGAAATTTTATATAATGGCGAATTAAGCAATGTACAAGCCATACAAAATGCATCAAAAGCATGGATTTATGGGTTTGAAGTGGGTTTAAAAATGCCTATTACAAATCAGTTGGATTTAACATCGCAGTATTCGGTAATTGGAGGAACAGAAGAGGAGGAGTCTATAGAAGTGCCTATACGCCATGTGGCACCAAACTTTGGGAATACACATTTAACATGGACATCCAACGCTATTAAATTAGACTTTTTTGCAAATTATAATGGCGATTTGTCTTATTACGAGTTAGCACCTTCCGAAATTGAAAAGGACTATATTTATGCATTAGATGCGAATGGAAATCCTTACAGTCCGTCGTGGTACACCATAAATGTTAGAGCACAGTACCAAGTAAATAGTTCCATTACTTTAACTACAAGTTTAGAAAATATTACCGACCAGCGTTATAAAACCTATTCTTCTGGAATTGCAGCTGCCGGACGAAACCTAATTGTAGCTTTAAAATATAGCCTATAAAAAATGCTCTAGCTATAAACTAGAGCATTGTATTATGTTATATTTTTTTCGATTTATTTTTTAACTGCCTTTTTAGTAATAATGGCACCGCTAGAAAGTTCTACTTTTGCAATATAAATACTGCCACTATTTAATTGTGATAGGTTGTAGGTTTCTGAAGTGTT
Source organism: Algibacter sp. AS12 (assembly GCF_046736315.1). Taxonomy (NCBI): domain Bacteria; kingdom Pseudomonadati; phylum Bacteroidota; class Flavobacteriia; order Flavobacteriales; family Flavobacteriaceae; genus Algibacter; species Algibacter sp. AS12. Next base: position 1,339,131 of record NZ_CP151841.1, on the reverse strand, counting down.
GTTGCCTTCAAATTGATATAATTGACGGCCTAGTAAATCAAAAATACTTATCGATTTTATATTATTTGATGCTGTAAATTGAACATGGTTATCATCCAATTCCACAATTTTTAATGCGTTAGTTTCAAGTGAATTACTTTCGGTTGATAATACAGACGCGGAAAATTGAATTTTAAAACGATCGTTAAACTCTCCAACTTCCGATGTAAAACTATAATCGGAATCCGATAGGTTATGTACCTTATTTAATAGATTATCTTTTAAGTAAATGATGTTGTTGGCTAAAAAGTCACCTTCTAATTGTGCAATAGAAAAGGTATATAAAGTAGCCACATCAATATTAGTAGCAAATCCAAGATTTATAATTTCATCTTCTGTTAAGCTATTTATGGCCTTACCTTGAATGGCAAATTTAGTGTTAGACCCTTCAATGGTAGAATATAGAGTTGTGTTAAAATCTGGTGTTAAAAATCGTTTAGCATCGTAGGCTCCATTATCTATTCCGTTGGTTGCCCCATCAACATAGGCTACAAGTATTTGGTTAAATATACCGTTATCCGAAGTTAAATTTACCCAAAGTCTATTAGCTGTAGCGGTGTTTTGTTTAGCGCTAGAGTTTTTGAAAAATTGTGTATTGCTAGTGGCATCTGCCATACGCATAGCGTTGGTAAACGTAGCAGGTCCATTGGCTAATCCAGCTATAAAAAATCCTTGTCCTGAAGGTATGTACTGTGTAGGTGTTTCTCCACTTGCACCAGCTACACCACCACTTCCAAAGGCATACATGGCGTAATCATTTCTACTAAAATTACTTTGTTCGTTACCAGGATTAGCTCCAGACGGTGGTGTGAATTGCGACCAAAAATAGGCGGTACCATCAACTTCAGTAGAGTTTGCCGTATAAAAGGCATCAAAATCGATAGCCGAAGGGTATGGGTTACCAATAAAATTCCAACTAGTACCTGGATTTGCAGCGTTAAATGAAATGTTTGTGTCTATATCACCAGTGTTAAATTCACCTTCAAATGATGCAGATCCCGTACCTGGCGCAAAATTTGAAAAAAGTCTAGCTTCTGTAACGGCATACCCAACTCCAGGAAGCATATTATCGGTCCCGTTTGAAGCTAAGGCATATTGCCATGCGTCTGCATTATCATCAACGTTATCAGTATCTGTATCAACAAAATTAGCGGCATTGAACCAAAAACGTCTGTCGCCATCTACATCCGGAAATACGTTAGTGGTAGTTTCTCCAACAACAGGAGAACTCCAGTAAGTATAGTAATACCAATCGGCTTTTGTAGCTGTAGTTTTATTTACTCTCGATGTGCCATTATTTGTAAACGTTCCTGCGTTGTCTCGTTGTACAAAGTTTCCTTGGGTTTCAACTACTAAAGTACCATTAATGGTTACATCATTTTCAATTTCTGCAAATGTGCCATCGGCTATAGTTAGTGTAGCTCCAGAATCTACGGTTAAACTACAACCTACAATATCTTCGGTTGTAGTGCTGTAATTACTGCTTATAACAACACTTTTTGTTAAGCTATCCGGCGATCCGTTAGACCATGTTCCAGTATAAATTGTGGCAGTAGGACAGGGAAGAGCATTAACTAAACCATTTATAACAATCCCTTTGTCAGTAGTAGTATTTTCTTCAATATCAAAAGTCCCCGATGCACCATTAGCACTAAAAGCATATAATCTAAATGTTATTGTTCCAGTAATTCCAGTTATTGAAGTCAAATCTATACCATTATTATCTTCTGCTGGATCTGATACGGATGCATCCGTAAATATTGATGAATAACCTGAGCCAGTATCAACTTGAATATCAACCATTGTTGGACCTGTTCCGCTTCTATCATAGGTTATGTCCATTGTAGTTAGATCAATGGAATAACCAGAATTTGCGGTTAAAGTCCATTCTAAATAATCATTAGAATCTAATGTTGCATTTGTAGTCCAATCTCGTGAATTGTATGTTCCGCCTGTGTTTATATTAATTCCAGATCCTCTACAAATTCCAGTAGTACTAATATTTGCATTATTTGAAATAGTTCCACTACATCCGGCATTAGCAACAGAGCTAAAAGCAGCTATTTCTTGCCCAAAACCAAAATCAAAAGCCAAAAACAATAATATTAATAAAGTAATTTTTTTCATAACCGTTAAGTTTTAAAAATCTAAGATTTGGTATTTATAATATTTTTTTCAAATTGTTACTTTAACATTGTTATTTTTGATGCTTATGCAAACAAAAAAAACATTTACGGTACAAGAAGCGACTAGAAAACTAGAGCATTATTGTGCGTATCAAGAACGTTGCCACCAAGAAGTAAGGCTAAAATTAGAATCTTTACACATGATACCCGAGGCTATCGATGTTATAATAGTTCATCTTTTAGAGCATAACTTTCTTAACGAAACACGTTTTGCTAAAACATTTGTTAGCGGAAAGTTCAGAATTAAGGCTTGGGGCCGTCGCCGATTAACTTTAGAATTAAAGAAAAAAGACATAAGCAAAGTTAATATAAATCAAGCACTTGCTGAAATAGAAAACACGGAGTACATCGAGGTTTTCAATACCTTAGCCGAGAAAAGAGTTAATTCTATTACAGAACCTAATAAATTTAAGAAAAAGAAAAAATTAATCGATTATCTGCTGTATCGAGGCTGGGAAACTCATTTGGTGTACGAAAAAGCCAGTGAGTTATTGGGGTAATCCCGTAAAAAAGGCGAATTATGTATAAAACATAATTCGCCTTTTTAATATTTAAAAGTTTAGAACTATAAGTTGAAAACAGCTCCTAAATTAACAGTAAATTGGTTGTGTAAGGTTTCGGCAGCAGTTAAAGTTTCCGATTTGTATTTAGCAAACGGTGCATTTAATTCTGTGTAAATACCAAAACCATCTGTAAAGAAATAACGTGCTCCTAAATGACCACCAAAGTTTTTAAGTCCAAGACTTAAACCAGGATAAAGATCGAAGTTTTCGTCAATATTAATTACGTTACCTAGGTTAGCATTAAAACGAAATCTTACATCAAAACGATTATCGAAATTAGCATCTAAATCTTCGTTTTCATTATTTTTTAAAGCATCATCAACACCTAAAAGGTAAGTAGACGATATACCAATAGATATGTTTTCTCCAATACCGTAATCGTAACTTACATTAATACCAGAACCATTGTCTTGTAAATTAGCACCTACTTGAAATTTGTTGTCACCTTGTCCTTTGTAGGCTTGTGCACTTGCAGCCGAAAAACTAAGAATAGTCAATAATAATATTAAATTTTTCATTTTGTTATGTTTATTTTTAAGTTGTAAAATGTAATTCGTACAATAAAATTTTGATTTCATCTAATATTTTAGATGTCCTCATGTCTTGAAATGAGCTTTAAATTTAAGTGCGCAAAGATATTACAAGTTTTTTAATATCAAAGGTTTATTTGTAAGTTCTATCTTATTTAGAGTTTGTTTAAAAAGCCCTAAAAACAGGTGTTTTAGCTTTATAAATGTTTGTTGGTTTTTAAAATGGCTTGCTGGTTTTTCCAATCTATCCATTTTTGGCCTTTAATACGGCGCATAACATTATCGAAATTGCGCATTATCAAAATGTTATAAACGGCTTTACTAAAGTTTTTAGGGTTTCTGGCAAGGGCTCTTAAACTCATAGAAAACCCAGGCGTAATGTAGCGCATGTAATGCCAATAACCTTCTGGCATGTATAGCATTTCGCCATGTTTAAGTTCGGTTTTGTAACCCTTAGCCTTTTTAAGCATAGGCCATTTTTTAAAATCGGGGTTATTAAAATCTATATCTTCTCTGGTAATTAAGGCATGCGGAATTTTATACAGGAATTCGTTTTGCTTTTGGTCGAATAAAATAACTTGTTTTTGCCCCTCGAAATGAAAATGAAAAATATTAGCCAAATCAATATCGTAATGCATAAAGGTGTGCGAATTGCTACCGCCAAAAAATAGCATAGGCACTCTTTTTATAAGGTGTATGCCCAATTTAGGAAATGTAAAATCCTTTTGTAATTGCGGAATTTCCTTTAAGGCATTCCATAAAAAAATACGGTATTTAGTAGGTTCGCGCTTTAATAAATCTATATAATCGCGCAGTTTCATTTTGGCATGTGGCTCGTTAAAGCCGTCTTTATAATCTACTGGTCTGTCATCGTAAAGCGGAATGGTAATATCGCCGCCAACGGCCTTCATATACTCTAAATTCCATTTGCTGTATGCCGGCCAATCTTTGGTTAAGCATTCCACTACCACAGGTTTTTGCGGTTTAAAATAATGCTTTAAAAAATCCGCTTTAGTAATGGTTTTTACACGCGGAATGTCCAGTAGGTTTAACGACAAAGTATATTTAGTTTAAGACCGCAAAGTTAACAAAACGATATTAGAACTAAAATAGTATTTTGGGCGTTACCACAAGGGTCGGGCTTTCGGTTACAAGTCCTCGCTCTTCCTTTGTCAGGCTGTGGGCTATCCACTACAATCCCTAACGCAGCTATCGTTAAACTTAAAACTTGAGTTTAAAACTTCATGTTATTTGTTACCAATAAAAAGCAATAACGATATAAAGTATTTTTAAATTTAGTTTAGTATTGTGCGAGTTCTAGCAAAAAAACTTAAAACGATTGGATTGTTGACTAAATTATACAGACTTACCCGCGTTAGGGATTGAGGTATTGTTGAAGCTCTTTTTGTGTTGTTGCACATATGCAACACAAAAAAGCGACTACTGAAAGCCCGACCCTTTTGGTAACGCTCAAATTATTAAAATTTATAGGTTTATTTAAACTTATAGTTAAGCCCAAAAAGGACATTGCTAGGTGGCATAGGCACAAAACCAGCTTCAATATAATCGGCATTAAAAATATTGCTTGCCGTAAAGGTGAATTCTAGCTGTTTTAGGTGTAATGCAATGGAGGCATCCCAAACGTTATAGCTGTCGCCAGTGGTACGTTGGGCGTATTTGTAAATTATATTCTGACTCACATTTTTAAACAATTGTGTACTTAAACGGGTTGTAAAATGGTGTTTAAGTGTGTTTAGTGAGTAACGCGATAGGTCTTTGTTATTGTTTAAAATATCGTCTTCTAAAAAGTTATAACCAACGGCTAGTGTTTGGTTATAGTTGTTATGCTTAAAGTGGTATGCAGCATCTACCTCGAACCCTTTTGTGTTAACCTCGGTAATATTTGTTGCTGTATAAATGGTTTCTGTAACTCCGGTACGAACAAAATCTATTAAGTTTTGTGCATCGCGGTTGTAAACAGCCAACGATCCTGTAAATTTTGGAGAAAAATATTTAATTCCAATTTCTTGTGAAAACGCTTCCTCAACTTCTAAGTCTGGGTTCCCAACCGTACTTGGGTCGTTATAATACAAATCGGTATAGGTTGGTATTCTGTATGTATAGCCAATGTTACCGTATGCTTTTAATTGATCGTTAATTTTGTAACCAATGTCTATACCTGGAAAGGCATAAAAATCGAAATCTGAAAAATAGGTAACCGCAATGCCTGGTGTAATATCTAATTTTTGGTTGGCTAATTTAAAAGCATGTTCTAAAAACAAGGTTGTCATAAAACGATTGCGGTTTCCTAAATTGTTACTAGTAATATAAACTTGAGAGAGATCGATTCCAAAACCAGTTATTCCTGCTTTAGATGTATAGTTTCCGTTAAGCTCTGCACCAATTTTGTTGGTAATATGTAAATTACGGTAAACGGTTGGGTCGTTTCTTAAATACACATATTCATCTTGGTTTCGTTTCCAGTATATGCGAGGTTTAAGGGTTAATTTTTCGGTGTTAAAGTTTGTAGTAAAACCAATAAGGCTGTTTTGAGTTTCTTCGTATTGCTCGGTAGCGCTTTCTCTAGCATAAAAACCATTGGCGCCAAATTTTCGTTCTTGAAACGTAGCAATCATTTCAATGGCTTTTTTGTTTTTATTAAAAACACTTTTTACAAAATAGTTACTGTTATCGTAATCGGTATTATGGCGGTAACCCGCCGATGTCATTTTATCTACATGCACAATATGCGATGAGTTATCGAGGTCTGCACCAACGGTTACGCCAGTATTTAACTGCCCAAAAGATCCAGTTTCTGTTTTAACCGAAACCGAATTGCTAAGTTCTTTTTTAGTGATAATGTTTATGGCACCATTAAATGCATTTTGCCCAAAAACACGAGCAGCAGGTCCTTTAATAATTTCGATACGTTCTATAACCTCTAGCGGTAAAGCCGCGTTCATGGTGTGGTGCCCTGTTTGTGCATCGTCCATTTTTATACCATCGATAAGCAGTAATGTTTGGTCGAAACTACCACCACGAATATATAAATCGGCTTGACTACCGGCAGTTCCACGGCGTCTAATATCTATTCCGGCTACTTGTTGTAGCAAATCAGCTAGCGTTGTTGAGGCACTTTTTTTGATGTCTTCTGATGAAATAATATCTATGGTTCTAGAGTTTTCTTTAAAAGGTAAATTGATTCTTGTAGAATTAATAATAACCTCTTCCAACGAGTTTGTTTGTACAGGGTTTTCTTGTGCATACCCAATAATAGAGAAACAAGTAAATGCGATTGTAGCGTAAATAGACTTCATTAAATGATTTGTTTTTAACGCTGCAAAAGTCGTAACTTTCCGGACGAGTAGAATAGTCCAGTTTTAAAACAATGAATAGTCCGGTTAGCCAACTTCTAAAACAGTTAATACATTTTGATAAATCTACTGCACAACCTATTTATATTCAAATAGCGCAACAAGTTATAAATGCGATACAACGTGGCTATTTAACAAAAGGCACCGTTTTACCCGGAACACGTGTTTTAAGTCAGGTTTTAAAAATACATAGAAACACCGTGGTTGCGGTTTACGATGAGCTAGCCTCGCAAGGATGGGTAAATATTATACCTAATAAAGGCACTTTTGTTTTGGTGCCTGAGCAAACTACTGCAAAAATAAAAGCTAGCGCACAACATATAGATCAAGCCAATACATACTCCACTACTACAGGGTTTCCTTTTCAGTCGTCTTTTAATTTGGCCTCAAATATTAAGGCTACCAGGGCGAAATATAGTATAAATGAAGGCTCGCCAGATTTAAGATTGCATCCTGTACACCAGTTTTCTAGATGGTATAGCGCGGTAATGAAACGAAAATCGTTGGTTAGTAAATGGAATGAATCATCCTACTCACTTTTCGAAATGCAGTTGTGTAATTATTTAAACGCTACGCGCGGTTTCCATATACAACCTAATAATCTTTTAAGTACCCGAAGTACAGAAATGAGTTTGTATATCGTTTCGCAGCTTTTAGTACAACAAAACGATTTGGTTTTGGTGGGGCATTTAAGTAATTATGCCTCTAACATGATTTTTCAGCAGGCAGGAGCCAATATTAAAACAATTCCCGTGGATGCGCATGGTTTGGATGTAGATTATATAAAAACACATTTTGTAAAAGGTAGTATAAGGTGCGTTTATGTTTGTGCACACCGGCATTATCCAACCACAGCAACACTAAGTGCAGAACGCCGGATAAAATTGTTAGCTTTAGCCAAAGCTTACCAATTTGCTATAATTGAAGATGATTTCGATTACGATTTTCAGTTTGAAGGTTCTGCCATGTTACCTATGGCGAGTGCCGATGCTAATGGTATGGTTATTTATTTAGGAAAGTTGGGGCAATCCTTATTTCCTAGTTTTCAAGTGGGTTTTGTTGTAGCGCCCGAGAATTTAATTCAGGAAGCTAAAAATTATTTAAAATTACTAGATAAGCAAGGTGATGTTATACAGGAACAAATGCTAGCTGAGTTAATTATGGAAGGCGAAATTTATCGCCTTCTCAAAAAAAATATTGTAATCTATAAACAAAGGCGCGATTATTTATGTAATGAATTAACAAAGCAATTTAAAGACGCTGTGCATTGGGAACTACCATCTGGCGGACTAGCAATTTGGTTGCAATTTAAATCTAAAATATCTTTAGTGCAATTAGCCGAAGAAGCGGAAAAAAACGATTTGTATCTTCCAAAGACAACGCTTTATCAAGATAAAGATACCTGTGCTATTCGTTTTGGTTTTGGGCACTTTAATGAAGCAGAAATTGAGCTCGTGGTTAAAAAACTAAAAATTGCTTATGATGTGTTGATTTTAGAATAGAGTTTACGAGGAATAAAGTTTATGGCTTCTTTATATCAAATTCTGTATTACAGTTTTCACAACGGTAACTATCTTTTGAATAAATAGGAAGAACGGTAGTTAATAGACTTAATATAAGAGCGAATAAAAAGGCAAAGAAAGATTTACTTTCTTTTATAGTATAATAGAGTTTTATTTTATTGCTGTTACAGTTTGGACATTTTAAATTATCACCTTGGTCATCCAAAGAGTATTCACTTATAGAATTTAAGATGCTTTTTGCTTCTATAGCTTCATGTGAAAGTACTTTTAATTTCACGCCTCCAATAGCATTACTAACTAAAGGATCAGTATCAATAGTTAAATTATCAAATAAGAATACTTTAATCCCTTCGGCTACCAAACGTCCTTTAACAATTTGCGCTTCTGCCGAATATTGAAATTTTGCAACTGTAGTGAAGGTTTCGGCCATAATTCAAGATTAGTTTAAATAAATATAGTTTATTAAAGTTTGTTTGTAAACGAATACTATCATTTTTTTCTTATATTAATTTGGTGTCTATCAACAATCTGTATTCTTCACGTCTCTATTTTTTTTAAAACATAATGAATTATAAATTGTATTTTTGGTGGTACAAATAATCTTATAACGCTCCCTTCATGAAAACATATTTTTTCCTTTTAAGTCTTTTAGTTTCATCTTTTGTATGTGCTCAAAACAACCACATTGTAAACACCGAAGATGGTAGGCGCGTTTTACTTAATGCCGATTTCACTTGGGAGTATATAGATGGGCAATCTTCATTAACTAGTATTAAAACACCTTTAAAAGCGGATACAGGCTGTAATTTAGCTCCAGATTTTAAAGAGCCGGCTTTAAATAGTAAAATACAAGCCCAATTAAAAAAAGGAAGGGCTACTATAAGTCACGTAAAAGCTAAAGTAGCTAAAGATAATAACTGTACGGTAGAAGATGTTTTGTTGCTATTGGTTTCCGAACAAAAATCGAAAGCAACATATCAATTTTGTGCCAACGGAATACTTGTTGCATATAAGCGAATAGGTAACACCATTATTAAAAAGCAGGATCTTTTTTAGGATTATAGTGTGTAATAAAAGATGATATTTCAAAAATTTAAATTAAATTTAAAAGCAGAAAATTAATTTGGGCGCCTGCCTACATGCAGGTTAGCACACCCTTCGTCTATGCTCAGGTCAGGCGGTCGGGCTTTTGCTACTCAATCTTTTTGCGAAAAACAAAAAGGATTTCAAACATGCCGCTAACGCACAAAACCGCCAGCAAAACCTTTAATTTATGATAGCACTAAACACAAACTCGTTAGATATTTTTTCGCCAGAATCAACTCAGACTTCAGGTGCACTTTTTTTCGATACAGGAATTTCGGCAGGATTTCCAGCGCCAACAGAAGATTTTAGTCAGCAACGTTTATCCTTAGATACCGAACTGGTAAGAAATAAAGAAACCACCTTTTATGCACGTGTAAGTGGACAATCGATGATAGGGGCGGGGCTTGATGATAATGATTTACTAGTAATTGATAGAGGTTTAGAACCTGCTAATAATAAAATAGCGGTGTGTTTTCTAGATGGCGAATTTACCGTAAAGCGCTTAAGGGTAGATAGGGATGGTATGTGGTTACAACCAGAAAATCCAAATTATCCTATTATTAAAATTACCGACGATAACGATTTTGTTATTTGGGGTATTGTAACTAATGTGATTAAAAAGGTTTAATAAATAGGGTAGAGCCTATTGAGAATTACTACGGTTACCTTTTTAAACTAAGGTGCCCATTTAAAAACGCGCCATTTTTGTAGTGTATAGTGTACCAATAGTCATTTGATGGTAACGTATTATTTAAATAGATCCCATCCCATCCTTTCGATATATCAGTAAATTGCTTTAACAATTTTCCATACCTATTATAAATATTAATATACGATATGGTATTTAAAGGGTCGGGTACTACCCAAGTATCATTATAGCCATCATTATTAGGTGTAAAATATTTAGGAATGCTTGAGGTTGTAAGGGTTTCAGTTGTAAAGTGAATATTTTCACAGTCTATATTTTCTGTTATAGAATTATAGGGAGTTATTTTTACGTAAACCTCAGTGTTTTGGGGTAAGTTTCTAAATAAATCGAAATTTAGAATGTTACCAACGTCAGTTGATTCTAAAATATTGTTGTTGCTAGAATTTGTTCCTATAGCTATTTTATAACCTTCTGCACCAGCTACTGCACTCCAAATGAAATCAGTTTCTACTGATACATTTGTCGAATTTAAACTTGGTATATTTAAGGTAGCGCAAGATAAGGTACTTGAAATTAAGGTTAATTGGAAAGACTGCTCTGAAATGCAAATACCATTAGAAACGTCGTAAGCATAAATTGTAATTGGGTAGGCGTTGAAATCATTAAAATAGATAATATCACCAGTATTATAAACGGTACCTGTGGCATTTGGTGCTGTATAATATTTTTCATTTGTGCTAAGGTTTTTTCCTGTAATTTTAGGCAATGTATATTGGTCAATGGCCTTTTGGTTTTCTATATCATCTAAAATTGGCGCATCGGTACCACCATCTATAATTATCCAGTTGTAGGTAGAAATTATCTTTTCTCGTGCAGCAGCTCCGGCGCAATATTGGCTATACCCGCCGTGAAATTCGACATTAGATAGAAGGTCAAGCTTAGACCAGCCTATTAATAAAGCATCGTAGTTAGAAATGGATAGTTTTACGCTTGAAAACATTCCGTACATTTCTACCACGCTAACAACATTCCAATTCCCTAAATCCTGATCGAACAAAATAGCACCTCCAAACATGAGCTCCATATTTCTAACTTTACTAACATCCCAACGGCCAATATCTTGATTGAATGATTCGGCAACGTAAAACATTTTAGCCATGGTTAATACATTGCTCGTATCCCAATTACTAATATCCTGATTAAAATTAAAAGCATGCGAAAACATATCTGCCATATTGGTGACTGCACTCACATCCCATTGGCCAATATCTTGGTTAAATTCCGAGGCTATATAAAACATCCCATTCATGTTAATAACCTTACTCACATCCCAATTTGAAATATTGTGGTTAAATTTTGTTCCTTCAAAAAGTCTACTCATATTAGTAACGTTACTCACATTCCAATTGCCAATATCCTGATTAAATGGCGATGTGTTTAAAAACATGGCTTCCATATTAGTAACATTTTTAACATCCCAATTTCCAATATCTTGGTTAAAACTAGAAGCTTCAGCAAACATATATTGCATATTAGTAACATTGCTAACATTCCAATTTGCTATATCTTGGTTGAAACTAGAAGCTTCTGCAAACATATATTCCATATTAGTAACATTGCTAACATCCCAATTTGCTATATTATGATTGAAAGAAGCTGCATTATAAAACATATATTCCATGTTGGTTACATGAGATAAATCAGGAGTATCTGTAAAATTACCTTGTACATTAATGCAATCCTTAAAAGCATTTTCCATGGATTGCCATTGGTTATCGCCCCATTGTTCTATGGTTAATAACCTTTCCATATTAATAAAATCAATCTTAGGAAAATCGCCTGTTATACTCACGGTATAAATACCTGCTGCTGAATAGGTATGTATGGCGACACTGGTATGATTTGTTGTTGTACCATCTCCCCAATCTACAGTGTAATTAAAACCAGTTTCCGAAGCACGAATTGTTATATAATTATTAAGTGGCATCCCAAATTGGTTAACTTCATCGCCTACAAACCATGTGGTTATAAAGGGAGTTGTACCTCCGTATGCTTTCAGTGAAGAAAGTATGAGAAAACAAAATAACATTGCTGCTTTGTAAAATAACTTAGAAATAGTTGTAATTGGCACTGAAATATTGGTTTTTCTTAAAACTAAGATACTAAATTGTAATACTTTAAAACTAATTAGTTTGTAAATTCTATTTTGTAATTAGGAAAGTTTTTAAGCTTGTGTCAAGAATGGAATGGCAATACCGGATAGATATTAAGAGTTTTATTACTAGTGCACCAAATGATTCAAGAAAATTTATGCCTTATACTGTGCATGGCACAAAAAAATCACCTTGTATTTGTACTAGAATATATTACTGGATTGTAATGTTGTTGTACCATAACAATTTTGTTTTTAGAGTTTTTGTAAACTAAGCGATTAAAAAGGCTATTAGGAAATAGATAGGAAATATTGAGCATAAAAAAAACGCAAAGCTTAAGCTTTACGTTTTTTTTATATGTCAATTTAAAATAAAATTAATCGGCTAAAATTATAGCTTTATTATCTTTCATTTCAAGTGTACCCGAATTTATTTTTATAGTCAATACTTTATCATCATCGTTATGTGGAATAACTTCAGAATGTAAAGCATCAAACTCTAAGTGGGTTTGTGTATGTGTATGGATTTTTATAAAACCTTCTTTTAGTATAGAAACTATAGGAGCGTGATTATCCAACATTTGAAACTCACCGTTTATACCTGGAACTGCTACAGAATCAACTTCGCTGCTAAATAATGTGGCTTCTGGTGATACTATTTCTAAATACATCTTTTTAAGTCTTCAGTTTGTAGTCTTCAGTCTTCAGTACTGCTAACTGCAGACTGTGGACTGTGGACTAAGTTTTACGCTTCCGCTAACATTTTATCTCCAGCTTCAATAGCTTCTTCAATGGTTCCTTTAAGGTTAAACGCTGCTTCAGGAAGACGATCTAATTCACCATCCATAATCATGTTAAATCCTTTAATAGTCTCCTTAATATCAACTAATACACCAGGAATACCAGTAAACTGCTCTGCTACGTGGAAAGGTTGAGATAAGAAACGTTGTACACGTCTTGCTCTACCTACGGCTAATTTATCTTCCTCAGATAATTCTTCCATACCAAGAATAGCAATAATATCTTGTAATTCTTTATAACGTTGTAATAACTCTTTAACACGTTGTGCACAAGCATAATGCTCATCACCTAAAATATCAGCAGTTAAAATTCTAGAAGTAGAATCTAAAGGATCTACCGCAGGGTAAATACCTAACTCAGCAATTTTACGAGATAATACAGTTGTTGCATCTAAGTGAGCAAAGGTTGTAGCAGGTGCAGGATCCGTTAAATCATCCGCAGGTACGTAAACCGCTTGTACAGATGTAATAGAACCTCTTTTAGTTGAAGTAATACGTTCTTGCATTGCACCCATTTCGGTTGCTAATGTTGGTTGGTAACCTACCGCGGAAGGCATACGACCTAATAATGCAGATACCTCAGAACCAGCTTGTGTAAAACGGAAAATGTTATCTACGAAGAAGAGTACATCTTTTCCTTGTCCTTCACCAGCACCATCACGGAAATACTCAGCAATAGTTAAACCAGATAAGGCAACACGTGCACGTGCTCCAGGAGGCTCATTCATTTGTCCGAATACGAAAGTAGCTTTCGATTCTTTCATTTTAGATTTATCCACTTTAGATAAATCCCATCCGCCATCTTCCATAGAATGCATAAAATCATCTCCATAACGGATAATTCCAGACTCTAACATTTCACGAAGTAAATCATTCCCTTCACGAGTTCTTTCACCCACTCCAGCAAATACAGATAAACCACCGTGTCCTTTTGCTATATTATTAATTAACTCCTGAATTAATACTGTTTTACCTACACCAGCACCACCAAATAAACCAATTTTACCACCTTTTGCGTAAGGCTCAATCAAATCGATTACTTTAATACCAGTAAATAAAACTTCAGTTGAAGTTGATAAATCTTCGAATTTAGGAGCTTGACGGTGAATTGGTAACCCAGCTTCTCCAGCTTTAGGTAAATCTCCAAGACCATCAATAGCATCTCCAATTACATTAAATAAACGTCCATAAACGTCATCACCAATCGGCATTTGAATAGGTGCGCCAGTTGCAGTAACTTCTGTACCTCTACTTAAACCATCAGAAGAATCCATTGCAATAGTACGTACAGTATCTTCTCCAATATGAGATTGTACTTCTAGTACTAAAAGCGAACCATCTGCTTTTTTAATTTCTAATGAATCGTAAATTTTTGGAAGTTCTGATCCAGCAGCGAATTCAACATCGATAACCGGTCCAACTATTTGTGCAACTTTACCTGTAACTTTAGACATTACTTATGTATTTAATATTATGCGTTTTAATTCTATAAAAACACTTTAAGTTTTCGCGTGCAAAGATATATTTTTTAATTTAAAATGAAAGTTGTTTTTAAAGCTTTTTTGTACCAAAAAAAACACCTTCAATTTGAAGGTGTTTTTATAGTATAAGTTGAATTCTATTTTATTGTAATAAAGGGGAGTAGTTAGTCGGGTAATTTCCTATGTCTACTAAATTACCTGAAGCTTCAAAGTTGGTGCCATAGGTCACATCAATGGCTTTCATAAATTCATTTGCAGCCATTGCATAACCTCTAGATGTTAAGTGAACACCATCTAATGAAAACGCACCACCCGTTACTAAGTTAGAGGTTAAAATAAAATTATCAGTTTCTATTCCAGTTGTTGCTAATTGAGATAATAAAGAGTTAGCGTCAACAAATGCTAATCCTGCATTTATTGCTGCGGTTTCAATAGTTAAATTAAATGCATCGACAGCTTTTTTAATTTCGTCTTGTTCACTCGGAATTAAAACCCATTTATCTGCCAAAGGAAAAGTAACACCTTCTGCTGAGAATTGATCTGCAAGGGCTTCTGGTAAGTCTTGTGATTGTAAAAAGGCTGATTGAGTTTCGTTAACCTCTCCAATAATACTTAAACTAGGTAATACAAATAAATCGTCTGCTGTGGCTTGTCGAGCTTGTCCATAAACAATTCCAAATAAAGTAGCTACAGAATCCGCAGCTTCAGGCGCTAAGCCGAACTGAGCAATAAAGCCTTCAAATGCTGGTCTATTCGATAGTAATCCACCTCTGATTACTGAGGAAAGGTCGGCTAAAGTTTCATCTTTAATTACAACACCGTTAGCTTCTGTTGAAGAAAATGTTATGACGCGAGAAGGATCAACCAAATTAAAAATTTGATTTAATGCACCATAAACAGTATTTAAAGTTGGTATTTGAGCTACAAGTGCAGGGCCGTTATCTTCATCATTTGGATCTAAAGCATTATATGGCACCGTTGTAAAATGTGGAATATCGGTTACATAAGGTATGTTTGCAATAACGCCTTTGGCGCCACCGGCTGTTAATGTTGCAATTAAAGCGCCATAAGTTTGAGTAAAACCAACACCTGGAGCACCATCAACAGGAGTTATTGGGTTTGTGCCATCTCCACCTGTAGTGGCATATCCTAAAACATCATTATTCCCAATCCATAAAGAAAAGAAGGTTGGTGTTTGTGCCATAGCTAACTGCAAAACACTAGCATCTGGAGTTGTTCCTGTCATTCTAACAAAATATGGATTTGCCGTTGCAGGGTCGGTTAATAAACCACTAATGTTACCATAGCCGGGAGCAAGTAAATGAAAACTTTTTGCTCCTGGAACACCCATGTTATTAAAAGGTCCGGTCGGATTATTTAATGCTACATCTGTTGTTACAGTAACAGGTCCAATTACGCTTTCTAAACTTACCGGAGCTCCTCCTGTTGTTACTAATCTTGGTTCCAAGATTCTGTTTCCTCCTAGAGCAATACCTCCAAAGTTGTCGTTTGTAAGTGGTTGATTAAAATCTCCACCACCAATCATAGCAAATTTTTGTGATAATATATTTGGAAACGAGTTTTCTTGAGATGCTTTAAATAAAGCATTATCTGTAAAACCAGCAGTAAGCGAATTTCCTATAGAAACATAAGTTGAGAAATCTGTAGATCCTGTTATTAGTTCTGGTAATACAACAACTTCTTCAGGCTCAATATTAGTGTCTTTAAGGACATCTTCTGGTTCATTACAGCCAACAAAAGCAATAAGGCCAAATATTAAAGTTAAATATTTTATATTTTTCATGTTTGTTTTTTTATAGGTTATTAATAGTCCAAGACACATAGTACATTGAGCCTATAAAGCCTGTACCAAAAGCGGTAAAGTACTCATCTCCTAAAAGATTTGTAGCTCCTGCTTTGAACGTAGATTTAAAACTAGGGACTCTTAAATTGATTTGAGCATCAACAACGTGGTATTCTGGTACTAGACCATTACCAAATGTGGCTTCCCAGAAATAGTCATCACTAAATCTGTAATTTACATTAAAACCGAAGTTTTTAAATAATTCAGTATTTCCAAAAGACGCTTTAAATTTGTGTTCTGGTGTATTAAAGTTTGTTGTGAAATCTGGATATTTATTTCTATCAAAATCTAATTTAGCGTAGGTATAACTTCCGCTTAAATCAAAATCTCCAAAAACTTTAGTAGTTAATCCAATGGATGCGCCATATGAGTTAACATCGGCTTCTGAATTTGTGTATGTGCTATAGGCTTGAAAGTCTTTATTAGCAATTGAAGCGACGGCTAATCCATCCGGAGAGCCCACAGTACCATAATAAGGAGATATAACAACTTCTTGAGAAATGAAGTCTTTATACTTGTTGTAATATGTACTAAAATCAACAATTAAATTTTCGAATTTACCACGATATCCAATCTCAGCAGATGATACTTGCTCTGGTTTAATAATATCAGGATTAGAAACCTCAAGAACAGCAGGGTTTCCAGTATCTGATAAGGCCTGTACAGAACTTGCAGTATAAGAATTCTCATAAGCAACACGTCCTGTTTGTGTTACAGTAGCCTCTTGACCGAATCCTACTTGACCTTCATCACTTACATCAAATGTTCTAACATATCTGTCTAAATTTTCTGGAGCCGAACCAACTAAAATAGCTCTACCAGCATCTAAACCAATAAATAAATCTTGTGTTGTTGGATTTCTAAATCCTGTTTGCACAGACGCACGAATGTTGTGGTTTTGATTAACTGTTAAACCTGCAGATATTCTTGGTGAAAAGAAACCATCAAAAAATTCAGATTTATCGTAACGAACAGATCCTGTTAATTTTAATTCTAAATCGTCATTGAATTCTATGTTTTTTTGAATTTGAGTATAGATGCCATATTCTGAATAATCTATTGGTCCATCTAAATCTGTGTAAATAGTTCCTGAAGAATTTAGATTATATCTTCTGTAAGATGCACCAACTTGAATTTCGGCAAAATCAATTAAATGACTTAAGTTATAGTTAGCATCTGAATGGTAATATTTAGAGGCATCTTGAAATTTAGATCCTGTACTTAAGTCTGGATCGTTAATACTTCTAGTAAAAGCAGATTCGTACTCAGGAGTACCCGGTAAATAGCGTCCAGATTCTGCTTGCGCTCTTGCCGCTGCGTGAGATTCTGCTTCTGTTGCACCACCAAGGGTTGCGCCAGCATAAGTTTCAATATATTCTTGAAACCATTGTTTATCTGCTTTCCATGCTCTATTAATATTAATACCTGTAAAGACCATATCGTAAGAGTCTCCAGCCTTATCTGTTACAACATAACCTCTTAAAAAGAAATTATCATTTTTAAATTCTATTTTATGTTGTTGCTGAAAGAAGTTTGCAATGTTATATCTATTTGTTCCTTGATATATAGTTGATCCTGTTCCTACTTTTCCAACATAAGATACTTCAAAATCATTTTCCCAAGGACGGTAATATAAACCCCAATCAGATTTTATACTTTCTGCATTGTAGTTTGTTAAATCTCTTTCGTTATAACCAGTTCTACTAACCACAACATCTGGAATAATGCCTTTTACACTGGCAGGAGCTTCGGTTCTAATATTTGCAGATACTTCATCACCATATACGTTAATACCATCGTAATCTGAGTTAGCCCTGGTGTTGTTTGGGTTTAACTTATCTGTTTCGCTAGTTGCTGCCCAATCGGTACCTTTTAAGTAACCGAAGTTGATTTTTGCTGCAAATTTTTCAGTGAATTTGTAACCAGCTCTAAAACTAAGATCCGTATAAGCGTTATCTCCTGCAGATTCTTGAGAAGTAATTCCTCTTTTTATTGAAGCACTAATGCCTTGGTGATCGAAAGGATTCTTACTACGCATGAATAAAATACCATTAAATGCATTTGCACCATATAATGCAGAAGATGCACCAGGTAGTAATTCTACACTTAGCACATCGGTTTCTGTCATACCAACTAAGTTACCAATTGGAAAGTTTAATGCCGGAGTAGAGTTGTCCATGCCATCTACTAATTGCATGAAACGGTTGTTTGCAAATGTTGCAAAACCTCTTGTGTTAACCGATTTGAAAGTTAAACTATTAGTGTTTACATCAACACCTTTTAGGTTTTCTAAACCACCATAAAAATCGGCAGATGTTGTGTTTTTTATTTGTTTAAGACCGAAACGCTCTACAGTTACTGGAGATTCAAAAATACGTTCTGGTGTTCTAGATGCAGAAATTACAACTTCATCTAGAGCGTTACCTTCCTTTAAAATAAAATTTACTTTTTGGTTTCTTGCAGTAACCTCTTCAGTAGCCGTTTCAAACCCAACGCTACTAGCTTGTAGTGTAAAGGGTGGGTTTAAGTTTGTGGTTACGGTAAAATTACCATCAAAGTCGGTTACGTTTCCAGTTGATGTACCAACAATAATAATGTTGGCTCCCGGAATGGGTTGGCTGTTGTCATCAACTACTGTACCAGTAATTGTTGTTTGCGAAAAGGAAATTCCACAAAATAATAACATTAAAAAGGGGAGAATTGTCTTCATTTAGTTTACAAAGTTTTAGTTTAATAACAAGATACTATAAAATTATAATATTATGCAAGTGTCTAAAAATATAAAAAATTATGCACGCATAGTATGTTTTAGCAAAAAAAGTGTCAATTTATTATTAAATATTTAAAAAATAAGGCTTAAAAAAAGAATTCCCATGCTTGTGCTAAGCATGGAAATTTAAAATGTGTTTATAAAAAGTAATTTTTATTCTACTGTAACCGATTTAGCCAAGTTTCTTGGTTGATCAACATTTTTATCTAACATTACTGCAATATGATATGATAACAGTTGCAGAGGAATTGTAGTTAATAATGGCGAAAGAGACTCTAAAGTTTCAGGTACTTCAATAACATGATCTGCTAAATCTCTTACTTGAACATCACCTTCGGTTACTATTCCAATAATTTTTCCTTTTCTTGATTTAATTTCTTGAATATTACTGACTACCTTTTCGTAATGCCCTTTTTTAGTTGCAATTACTACTATTGGCATGTTTTCGTCAATTAAGGCAATAGGACCATGCTTCATTTCTGCTGCAGGATAACCTTCGGCGTGGATATACGAAATCTCTTTTAATTTAAGAGCGCCCTCAAGAGCTACCGGGAAATTATAACCTCTTCCTAAATATAAAAAGTTGCTTACGTTTTTGTAAACATCAGCTATGACTCTAATATTTTTATCAGATTCTAATGCTTTTTCCACCTTTTTAGGAATCATTTCTAATTCTAATAAATGCTGACGGAAATCTGAACTAGTAATAGTTCCTTTTGCTCTAGCAAGTCTTAAAGCAATAAGAGTTAAAACAGTTATTTGAGTGGTAAATGCTTTAGTTGAAGCTACACCTATTTCTGGTCCAGCATGTGTATATGCACCGGCATGAGACTCTCTAGAAATTGATGAACCTACTACATTACAAACTCCAAATACAAAGGCACCTTTAGATTTTGCTAATTTAATGGCTGCAAGCGTATCGGCAGTTTCTCCAGATTGAGAAATAGCAATTACTACATCATCTTCTCTTATAACAGGGTTACGATATCTAAATTCTGAAGCGTATTCAACTTCTACAGGTATGCGCGCTAAATCCTCAAAGATATATTCGGCTACTAATCCTGCGTGCCATGATGTACCACAAGCCACTATAATAATACGATTAGCATTAAGAAACCTTTTCATGTTATCTTCAACACCAGCCATTTTTATAATAGCTTCGTTTCTTAATAATCTTCCTCTATAGGTATCAGTTATGGCTTTAGGTTGCTCATGTATTTCTTTAAGCATGAAATGATCGTATCCTCCTTTTTCAATTTGCTCTAAATTCATTTGAAGCTCTTGAACGTAAGTGTCTACTAACGAATCATCCTTAATTTTTCTAACTTTTATACCCTTATGAAATCTAATAACAGCCATTTCTTCATCTTCAAGATAAACAGCGTTTTTAGTGTATTCTATAAAAGGTGAAGCATCACTAGCTATAAAGAATTCGTCCTCGTTTTCTCCAATACCAATGGCTAACGGACTTCCTAAACGAGCGACTACAACTTCTTCTGGTTTATTTTTATCAAAAACAGCAATAGCATAGGCACCTATAACTTGATTTAATGCAATTTGAACTGCTTTACCAAGTTTTACACCTTCTTGCTTTTTTACGTCTTCAATTAAATTAATTAATACCTCGGTATCGGTATCAGATTGAAAGGTATAACCTCTTGTAATAAGTTCTTTTTTAAGTGAATCGTAATTTTCAATAATACCATTATGGATAATGACTAAATCACCAGAGTTTGATAAGTGTGGGTGTGAATTAACATCGTTAGGAACACCATGGGTTGCCCAACGTGTATGGCCAATACCAACATTTCCTGTTTTAGTAATTTCTTGGGTAGCTCGCGCTTCTAAATCTGCTACTTTACCTTTTGTTTTAGATACTTTTAAGTCTGTGCCATCAAATAATGCTATTCCAGCACTATCATAACCTCTATACTCTAATCTTTTAAGCCCTTCAATTACAATAGGGTAAGCCTCTCTGGGTCCAATATATCCAACAATTCCACACATAATTTTTTAATTTGATTTTGGGGTTATAATTAATTGGCGCAAATATGAAAAATAAATGTTTAGAACGGATAATTATTATATGAACTAGTCTATTTATACGTTCAAAAACACTTTGCTTAATTTATAACGTGTTAATCCTCTTTAGTTTCAGTGAAAAGTATATTTAATTTTAGTTTTTTATCGTCATCCACACTTTCATGACTTCCGTATAAAATTGTTCCTCTTGGGGTTATTACTGAGGCAGAAGGAACAGCTGTTACTTCGTCTGTGCTGTTTAAAATTTCAGAATTATTTGTGTAATTAACATTATTAGAAATGACTAAACCAATATTGTAATTGGTTGAATCGTTTTGGATAATATTATTTAGATGTTCGGTAATACGTATTTTGTATTTAACTTTTTCTTCACCATCATCATCGGTTAAAACACCTCTTTGCCCTAGACTAATAATTTTAGAACTAACAGCTGCGTTATTTTCTGTAGGGTCATATAAATAATCAATAAGGGTTGTATTATTTTTTATATCGTAAGCATAAATACGATCGTATTTGTGGTATTCATCACCGTTATCATCTAAGGTATTTGAAACCTGAGTGTCGTCTTCATAGATTTCTAAATGCGCTTCGTTAATTAGTCTTTTTAAAACATAACTATCGTCTTCGTCTTTAACAAAGTTGCCACTTTCATCGGTTTTTCTATATGTCTTTAAAAATGTATCTAAATTATCAGGAATTTCATTACCATCAAGATCTTCTGTTCCAAATAAATCGATTACAGCCATAGAACCTTCCATCCCTTTTAAATGTATTGTTGAGTCTCCATTAACGTTGTCGCCATCGGTTAATGTAGTTTCAAAATCGTTTATAAAGGTGTTTAGCTTATTTCCGGTGAATTTCAGGGTGTAAGTGTTTTCAACTCTTGTGTCGTCTTCACCATTGGTATAAGCTATGGTTATGTATGCATTTGTAGATTCTAAATTCACTAAAAACATGCTTCCGTCATTGGAGTCATCAACGGCTTCAGCTTTAAAATATAAGCCACGAAAATAGTTTTTAAAATTATTTTCGTTACTCAATTCAGCTCCGCCACTTTTTGCAACTATAGTATTTTGCCAAAATTCATTTTCTAATTCAACTTTAAAAGCAGGTTCTGAATAAGTTATAATTTCATCTTCAGTATCTTCGTCTGTTATCGTTTCTGATGCAGCGCTACTAGGAATAATAGTGCTTGCAGAGAAAATCGTTTCTAGAATATGATCGTCAAAATTAATGGTTGTACTTCCGTTAAGTGCAGAATTAGTAGTGCTCGAAGCGTTAGAATAATAATTCTGAGATGTACTGGCATCTCCTAAAGGATTGAAATCTCTTAAAAAATAATTACTTCTATAAATGGATAATTTAATAGGTTTGTTTGCGTTGCCATAAACGGAATCCAATTGGTAGGTTGTATTACCTTCATCATCTAAACCTATAGCTGTACTAAAATAAGGAATATGAAGGGTAACTTTATCTATTGTTGGATTAACGCCAAAATCTACACCGTATACAGAAGGTGTTAATTGAGTTACAATACCAGCTGTTGTTGTTCCGTATTCCGGATCTTTAAATACGCCTAATAAATTAGATGCTAGATTGTTAACTTGTAGAGCGCTTAGTTTTTTGTTGTAAGCCGTTACAGGAATAAATTCTGTATTGGTTAAAAAATTAGCATTGCCTTCACCTAGAACATCACTTTCTATGATACTAAAATCTTTGTCGCAGGCCACTAAAGAGGTTAGAACAAAAAGTGAAAAAATAGAGATTTTAAGGGCTGTAAATGTGTTTTTCATATAGTAATACTTAATGAATTAATTGGAATTACCTAAAACAGTTTCGTTAAAAAACGTGGTATAAGCTTCACCAAATTCATCTTTACTTTTATATTCTAAAATAGGTTTGTCTGCGGCTTTTAAATAAGTATCTAATTCATCAGGAATATTTTCAGACCCTACAATTAAAGCATCAGAGTAATCAATAGCTACTTTCATTAAGCTATTGTATGATGGTTCTACTAAAGTTTTAATAGCATCCTCTTCAATATTATCAAACTTAATTTTGTTAACCATATCTGTATTTAACGTGCCTTCAAAGCTTTGATTGTAAATAGAGGTAACTATTTTACTTTCGTTAAATAATGGCTCGTCTTTGTAGTATTGTTTTAAGTAAAGTGGTAATAGAGATGCTAACCAACCATGAACGTGAATAATATCTGGCGCCCAATTTAATTTTTTAACAGTTTCAATAACACCTTTAGCAAAGAAAATAGCACGCTCATCGTTATCAGAAAACAGCTTACCATCTTCATCTGTTAATGTTGCTTTTCTTTTAAAATACTCATCATTGTCAATAAAATAAACCTGAATACGCTCTTTAGGTATAGAAGCCACTTTAATAATAAGAGGCATATCTAAATCATTAATCACTAAATTTATACCTGATAATCGGATAACTTCGTGTAATTGATGTCTTCTTTCATTAATGTTTCCGTATCGAGGCATGAAAATTCTTATTTGACCGCCTTGTTGATTTACCAATCGTGGTGCTTCAAAAGAAGCTGAAGAAATCTCGGTTTCTGGTAAATAAGGTACTACTTCAGATGATACATATAATATCCTCTTATCTTTCATATATTTGTTTTTGTTGACTTAAAATAGCTCTATAATAGCAATTGTTGTTTTCTTTTTTTGAAATGAGAACTTTAAAAAGCCTGCCGTAAAGTGGTTCTTCTTTTGAAATTTCAAAATAAAAAACACGCAAAAGTACAAAATTTTATGCTAATTGGTTGTAAAATCTTAAGTTTGCACCCGTTAATTTTTTATTAAATAGTGGAAATTTACTCAGATAAACAACAAATTACATTGGTTATTGATGGTTTTAAGGCTAAAAAGCTAACCGTTGGTATGGTGCCTACTATGGGTGCATTGCATGAAGGGCATTTGCAGTTAGTTAAAAAAGCTTTAGTTGATAACGATAGGGTTGTGGTAAGCATTTTTGTGAATCCTACGCAGTTTGATAATAAAGACGATTTGCTAAAATACCCCAGAACTTTAGAGAATGATGTAGCTTTGCTAAACACTGTTAGTTC
This sequence comes from Algibacter sp. AS12, assembly GCF_046736315.1. Lineage (NCBI taxonomy): Bacteria > Pseudomonadati > Bacteroidota > Flavobacteriia > Flavobacteriales > Flavobacteriaceae > Algibacter > Algibacter sp. AS12. The sequence goes on along the minus strand of NZ_CP151841.1, from coordinate 1,314,983 downwards.
AACTAAAATTGTGGTTTATGCGCCTACTGTAGAGGATATGTACGGTGGGAATACGGTGTCGCAAAATTTCGATTTTGATGGCCTGGAGTTTGAAATGGAAGGCAAGTTTAGGTATGGTCATTTTGATGGTGTAGGAACTATTGTTAAACGCTTTTTCGATATTGTAAAACCACATAAGGCTTATTTTGGAGAGAAGGATTTTCAGCAATTAGCTATCATTAAAAAATTAGTGGAAAAGTACAATATACCTGTGCAAATTGTAGGTTGTGAAATTCATAGAGAATCTAATGGACTAGCAATGAGCTCGCGTAATACAAGGCTAAGTCCGAAATATAAAGAGGCTGCGCCTTTTATTTATAAAACGTTAAAAGCTGCCAAAGAAAAATTTGGCACAAAAAGTGCTACTAAAGTTACGGAATGGGTTAATGCTCAGTTTAATAAACACGATATTCTTGAATTAGAGTATTTTTTAATATCGGACATTGAAACCTTAAAACCAGTAAAACGAAAATCTAAAACTAAAAAGTACAGAGCGTTTATTGCTGTGTATGCTAACGATATTAGACTTATAGATAATATCGCTTTAAATTAATTACCTTTGTAACATGCAAATTCAAGTAGTAAAATCTAAGATTCATAGAGTTAAATGCACAGGTGCAGAACTTAATTATATAGGAAGTATCACCATTGATGAAGACTTAATGGATGCTGCCAATATTATTCAAGGCGAAAAAGTACAGATTGTTAATAACGACAATGGCGAACGTTTAGAAACCTATTGTATTCCTGGACCTAGAAATAGTGGCGAAATAACTTTAAATGGTGCGGCAGCTAGAAAAGTTGCGGTTGGAGATACATTAATTCTTATCACCTATGCTTTTATGGATATTGAAGAAGCTAAAGTATTTAAGCCGTCTTTAGTATTTCCAGATGAGGCTACTAATCTTTTAAAATAGGCATTGAATAAAAACATAAAGAACATATTAAAAATCACACTCCCATTATTATTGGGAGTTTTTTTAGTTTGGTATTCTCTATCTCAAATTTCAATAAGCGAGCTTATAAAGTACTTTAAAAAAGCAGATTACACCTATATTGTGTTGGGTATGTTTTTTGGGTTACTTAGTCACTTGTCAAGAGCTTATCGTTGGCAGTTTCAGCTAGAGCCTATGGGTTATAAAATAAAGTTGGGTAACAGTATTATGGCTGTTTTTGCAACCTATTTAATAAATTATACTATTCCTAGAGCTGGTGAAGTTGCAAGAGCATCAATACTAACAAACTACGAAGGTGTTCCTTTTGAAAAAGGTTTCGGAACTATTGTTGCCGAACGTATTGCCGATTTAATTGTAATGCTTGGCATAATAGCGGTAACACTTTTTCTTCAGTTCGATTTTATTTATGGGTTTTTGGTAGAAAAATTTAATCCTACCAAAATAGCGATATCATTTGCTATCCTTTTGGTTTTAGGTCTTTTGTTTTTAAGGTTTATAAATACTAGTAGTTCCAAGATTGCCATAAAAATTAAAGGCTTTGTTAGTGGATTGGTGGAAGGTGTTTTAAGTATATTTAAAATGAAGAAAAAATGGGCCTTTATTTTTCATACGCTATTTATCTGGACCATGTATGTGCTTATGTTTTATGTAACTACCTTTTCGTTACAGGAAATGAGTAATATTCCTTTTGCTGCCGTTTTAATTGGTTTTATAGCGGCTAGTTTTAGTATTGCGGCTACAAATGGAGGTATAGGTTCTTATCCAGAAGCTATTGTATTAGTGTTTACCTCTTTGTTTTTTATTCCAGAAGATCCTAGTCGTGCTTTTGGTTGGATAATTTGGTCGGCTCAAACGGTGTTAATCATTATTTGTGGAGGCTTATCACTTATTTATTTACCTATTTTTAATCGAAATAAAGACTCAAGCAAGGCTTAGATTTTGCTTTTATTCTCTCTTTATAATTTCTTACCTTGCCATTATAAAATCTCAAATCTTTTTAAAATGAAAAAGACTATTACTTTCTTTTTGTTATTGTTTGTAGCTTGTAATCTATTAGAAGCACAAGTTAAATATGAAATTATCAATTCTTTAAAACTAGGCGAAGAGCGCCAAATTAAGGTGCAATTACCTAGAGGTTATAATTCAGACACAAAAAAAACATACCCAATATTTGTTGTGTTAGATGGTGATTATATGTTTGAAGCCGTAGCGGGAAATGTAGATTATTTTACCTATTGGGAAGATATGCCAGAAGCTATTGTAGTTGGTGTTAACCAAATGGGAAAACGATTTGATGATTGTATGTATTCTGAGCAAAACTCATTACCTATTGAAACTGGAGCAGCTTTTTTCGAGTTTATAGGCATGGAATTAATGGCGCATTTGGAAAAAAAATATAGAGTAGGTAATTTTAGGGTTGCTGTTGGACATGGCGAAACGGCTAATTTTATTAATTATTACTTATTAAAACCACAGCCTTTATTTAAGGCTTATATTTCTGTAAGTCCAAATTTAGCGCCACAAATGATAGAGTATCTTCCAGAAGCCTTGGGTAAAACACAATCTAAAACGTTTTACTATTTAGCAAATACTAATAACGATACTAAATCTGTAAAAGAAATGACTGAAGCACTAAATACAGATCTTTCAGTTATTGACAATGATAATATAGTTTTCAGTTTTGATAGTTTTGATGGACCATCGCATTATTCGTTACCAACCCATGCTATACCAAGTGCTATAGAGGGCATTTTTAAAGTATTTCAGCCTATTTCTAAAAAGGAGTATAAAGAGGTTATCCTTGAATTAGAGATTTCGCCAGTACTGTATCTTCAAGAAAAATATCAGTCTATCTCCGATTTGTTTGGTATTGATAAGAAGATTTTATTAAACGATTTTAAAGCTATTTCTGCAGCCATCGAAAAAAATGAATTATATGAGTATTATGAGGAGTTAGGCAAAATGGCGAGAAAAGCATATCCTGAGACGTTGCTAGGCACTTTTTATATTGCGCGTTTTTACGAAGAAACAGGCGAGCCTAAAAAGGCTATGCGCACCTATCAATCGGCCTATACCTTAGAGGAAATTGCTGGACTTACAAAAGATTTAATGCTAGAAAAAGCAGATTTAATAAAAGAAGATTTTGGGTATTAATGGCTAAAGTAAAAACAACTTTTTTTTGTCAAAATTGTGGTACACAATACGCTAAATGGCAAGGGCAATGTAATGCCTGTAAAGAATGGAATACCATTGTAGAGGAGCTTATTCAAAAACCAGAAAAAAGCGATTGGAAAACACCAACAAGCGCAGTAAAAAAAGCATCGGTTCCTTTATTAATTAATGAAATCGATTCTTCAAAGGAAGCGCGATTAGATACTTTTGATGGCGAGTTTAATCGCGTTTTAGGCGGTGGTATTGTTCCCGGATCGTTAACCTTATTAGGTGGCGAACCAGGAATTGGTAAAAGTACACTTTTGCTTCAGGTGTCATTAAAATTACCATATAAGACTTTATATGTTTCAGGTGAAGAAAGTCAGAAACAAATAAAAATGCGTGCAGAACGTATTAACCCTAATAATAGTAACTGTTATATTTTAACAGAAACAAAAACTCAAAATATCTTCAAGCAAATCGAAGCTTTAGATCCAGATATTGTAATTATAGATTCTATTCAGACCTTACATAGCGATTATATCGAGTCTTCGGCCGGTAGTATTTCGCAAATTAAAGAATGTACTACAGAGCTTATTAAGTTTGCTAAAGAAACCGCTACACCTGTTTTGTTAATAGGGCACATAACAAAAGATGGTAATATTGCTGGCCCTAAAATTTTAGAACACATGGTCGATACTGTTTTGCAGTTTGAAGGCGATAGAAACCACGTATTTAGAATTTTAAGGGCGCATAAAAATCGTTTTGGATCTACCAATGAGTTAGGAATTTATGAAATGCAAGGTTCTGGTTTGCGAGAAGTTTCAAATCCATCGGAAATTTTAATCTCAAAGAAGGACGAAGAGCTTTCTGGAAATGCTATTGCTGCAACTTTAGAAGGCATGCGCCCGCTAATGATCGAAGTGCAGGCTCTTGTAAGTACCGCTGTTTATGGTACGCCACAGCGAAGTGCCACAGGTTTTAATGCTAAAAGACTTAATATGTTACTCGCTGTTTTAGAAAAACGTGCTGGTTTCCGTTTAGGAGCGAAGGATGTGTTTTTAAACATAACAGGGGGTATTACTGTTGATGATCCTGCTATAGACTTAGCGGTAGTAGCATCTATTTTGTCTTCAAATGAAGATGTCTCACTTCAAAAAGATTTTTGCTTTGCTGCCGAGGTTGGACTATCTGGCGAAATTAGACCAGTACAGCGCGTGGAGCAACGTATTTTGGAAGCTGAAAAACTTGGTTTTTCAACTATTTTTGTATCAAAATACAATAAAATCTCACTTAAAAACACTGTAATTAAGATTCAACTCATATCTAAAATTGAAGATTTGGTAGGTTTTGTAGTTTAAAAAAGAGAAGCGTTTGTATTACGTTAAATTACCGTTTGTCGATAAAAAGATACATTTAATGGAGTTTTTAGTGCTTTTGCGAGGCTTTTTTTAGTTCTTTTGGATTAAATATCCTAGGTTTGCCTTGTAAATTGTTCGAATCGTAATGTTTTACGATTTGTAAATTTGAAATATTCTTCCCTCAAGAATCAATTTCATAACATTGTTAATGTGTAAAATTTAAAAAAACAAAGGGCAGTATTAAGCATGTAATGTTGCACTTTCAAAGTTGTTTTATCGGTTTTGCACTAAAGTATGATATTGAGTTTAAAATTTTAAATAGCTAACCCCAAACCTATTAAAATGAAAAAAAAATTACTTTTTTTTGTCTTAGTTTTATGCCTTATTTTTAATAATGCAATCTCTCAAACTAATGCACCTAGTATTCAGGCTGGCGTCGATTTTAGATGGGCAGATACTCAAATAAGTCCTACGGATCCCGCAACTATAGAAAGTATTGTTATTAATAATTTGGTTTATGATACGTATAACGTACCTACAAGTTATGAGTTAACTCAATTAGGATCTTCTGGTCATAGTTATAATAAAATACAAAAAAACGCAACGGTTGTTGAAACCACTAGTGCTAGCGCTACATGGAATGCTTCAGCCTTAGCGGCATATCAAGATTTTAATTTAAATCACTTTTTTTGGGCTACAGGAAATGGCGCAAATGTTTGTGATAATTTTACAGCCGAATCGTCTACAACAACGGCTCAACGTCAAACCTTATCTTATAGTGCAGGTGTTGTATCTAGTTCTAGTAGTATTTTGGCAATTACAGAACGAAATGCTAATAATTGTTATCATATAGAGTTGTTTGGTAAGCTTACATCTAGTGGAGCAGAGCAATCGTTAGGCGAAACTTTTGTGCATGAAACATCAACGCAATGGGGTTTTGGTGGTACAGGTAGTTCGGGTAATTTGGGTACACCGGGTGCCATAACACCACCTGTTTCAGGGTCGGATTATTGGTTAAGTGACAGGGTTGTAAATACTAATTGTTCAACCGTTGGAATTGCTTTGTTTTATTTAGATGATATTGCTCCTAATGGATCAATAATAACTAAGGTTAGACTAACGGGTTCTACAAGCGATCACGGAGATGGAAAAGTTTTTATACTTACTTTGGACGATAGTGATTCTGATGGCTATAGCGATGGCGATGATTTAGATGATGACAATGATGGTATTTTAGATGCCGATGAAATGGATTGCTCGCATTTAAATGATGGAAACGGAAACGGTTCTGCAACTTATGTAGATAATATTTATTGGTTCGATTGGTCTGGTATTTTAAATAATGGAATTCAGAATGGAGATTCTAAAAACTTTACATTACCAGATGGTACAATGGCTACGGCAACATTTTCTAATGCCAATGCCGATGCTGGTTTAATGTTGGCTAGAAGTATGCAAACTTGGGCGGGCGCCGAATTATGGAAACATTATGATGCTAGCAATTCCGCGGGTAACTTGGCTATTTACAATGATTTACAGGCTGGGGTTTCGGCAAGTTTTACTGTAACCATTATAACAGATACAGGTCAAAAGTTAGATTTAGTTGTAGCCGATGCAGAAACAACCGATGTTAATAGTGCAGGTACAGCTGCCGAAAATGACGAAGAATATCAATTAACTACCAATGGTGGTAACTGGGAACTTTTAGAATATTATGGTTCTGGTACAAATTATCCATTAACTGGATTAGGTACAGGAACGGTGGCTGGAAATGGAATTAATACATCAGTTACAGCACCATTATTTAGAAGTGTAAATGCTACTGTTTTAGATATTTTTATTGAAAGTGAAACAAATGGCAAGCAAGGACTTTCTATAGGTGTGTTTTTGGAGTGTGCAGATAAAGATACCGATGGTGATGGTATTCCAGATCATTTAGACAATGATAGTGATAACGATGGATGTCCAGATGCTCTAGAGGGCGATGCTTCAAACAGCCAAATAGGATATAGTAATTTAGATGCTATTGGCAGAATAATAGGAGGTGAAGATGCAGTTGGTATACCAAATACAGCTAGTGGTGGACAAGGTTTAGGAAGTAGTATAGATATTTTGGTTCAAGCAAACGAGTGTAGTCCTTGTGATAGTAATAACCCATCTTTTAATGATATAGATGGTGATGGTGTTGGCGATGAATGCGATTTAGATGATGATAATGATGGTATTCCAGATCTTGAAGAGTGTGGTCAAGTTGAATATAGCACGTTTTCAGTAACTAACGGAAATACGGACATCTTCACTTTTTCTGCGGCTACAGGTGGCTATGTTATTGAAATCACATCATTAGATAATAGTTTTAATTTAGAAATAAATGGTACTAAATTGGTCCCAGATGAACTGCAATTCGCCTCTGTGGCTTATTCAAGTGGTGAGTCGTTAGTGCGATTTGCTTCAGATAATTCCCTTTTTGGACAGTCAGGTAACTCTAATGTTTGGTCATTAAATTATAATAACGCTAATCCATTATTTCTATCCTTAAAAATCATTATTTCTCCAATAGGAAAAATTACTATGCAAGGGAAACGTACGCTAACTTCACCGTTAGAAGATTTGATTATTGATGCTGCACACCCTCAATTTAATAGAGTTACATGGAATTCGCTAACAGATAATACTGTTGTTGTTTCTCAAAAAGTTGATGGGCCAACATTTCTTTATGCAAATAGTTATGGTTTAAACTGTAGTAATGATTTAGATAATGATAGTAAGCCAGATTTTATAGATATAGATTCGGATAACGATGGTATTCCAGATAATGTCGAAGCACAACCTACCGTTGGCTATGTTCCACCTACAGGAACCGTGGGTAGCGCAACTGGAATTGATACTGCTTATGGCACAGGGTTTACTAGTTTAGAAGATACAGATGGCGATGGTACACCAGACTATTTAGATTTAGATAGTGATAATGACAGCACACCAGATATAGAAGAAAATGGAATGGCAAATGTTGTTTCAGGAAATGATGCAGATTCAGATGGATTGGATGATGCGTTCGAAACCACAAATATTAATGATGCCTCATTGGATGTTAATGAAGATATTGAAAATCCATCAGACTTATCTATTTTGCCAGATACAGATGCCGATTTAGTAGCAGGCGGCGATTTAGATTATCGAGATATATTTAATATCAATCCTCCACGTTCTGCGACTATTGATTTTGATGGCGTTGATGATTATGTTGATAGTGATTTTAATTTTAGTGGTTTATCAAAAATGACTACCATGTTATGGATAAAACTTGATGATACTTTTACTAATTATGGGGTAATTGTTAATCAAGGAGAGTTTATTTTGGATGTTGATGGAGGTATGGAGTTAAGTACTAATGTAAATAATGGCTATTTGGACTCCAATATGTCAGATAAGTTACAAAGAAATAAATGGTACCATATAGCGGTGGTCTTTGATTCTAGTTTGCTATTTAATAATTTAAAGCTTTATTTGAATGGAGCTTTAATAAAATCGACTAGTCACTTTTCTTTAAAAGGATCAATTAGTAGTTCCTTAGATAAACTTACCATTGGTAAAAGTTCAGCTTCCGATAATAATTATTTTAAAGGATCTATTGACGAAGTAAGGGTATTTGATGTAGCACTGACCGAGAATCAGTTACAACAAATGATTTATCAGGAAATAGAACAAAACGGAAGTGATGTAATAGGAAAGGTTGTTGCTAAAAAAGTGGCAGATTTGACTTCAGGCACAAGCGTTGCGTGGAGTAAATTGCAAGCTTACTATCCAATGACTGAAATTATAAACTCAAAAACAATTGATTATTCAAGTAATAATTATGACGCGGCACTCCATAATATTACAACTGTACAAGCACAAACGGCACCAATGCCTTATCAAACCTCTGGAGATGGAGAGTTGGCAACAACAGGTAATTTGTTACATGGCGCAGTTTGGAATTTGGATGCCCTTACTAACTCTGGTTATTCTATAGTAAAAGTGAGCCATGATGTATCAATTAATGCGAGTTTAAAAACACAAGGTTTAATTATCGATAGTGGAAAAAAACTAACCGTTAATGGAGACCATGAGGTAAACAATAGTTGGTATTTTGAGTTAAATGGCACATTAGATTTGGAAGCTGACTCACAATTAATACAAACAGAAAATAGCGATTTAGTGACCTCTTCAACAGGTAAAATAATACGCCGTCAAGAAGGAAACTCAAGTCCGTATTGGTACAATTACTGGTGTTCGCCGGTAGGAGAGTTACGTGCTACAACCTTGTCTAACAATAACGGGTCTGCCAATAATGCAAACAATAGTCCTTTTAGTATAGATATGATTAAGGATGGCTCTGGTAGTAATTTTATGTTCACAAGTGGTTATACCGGAAATGGTACAATAAGTAGTTATTGGTTATATACCTATATGAGCGGGCAAACCTATTACGATTGGAAACGTGTTAGTCCATCAACGACTTTAGCTCCAGGAGTAGGTTACACGCAAAAAGGTACAGGTACAACAGCAACAGAACAAGAATATATATTTGAAGGTAAACCTAATAATGGTACTATTTTAATAGACGTCGATAAAAAAGGCGGTTTATTAGCCTCGTTATTTAGTAAAACGCAAACTTTGGTTGGTAACCCATATCCATCAGCTATAGATGTAGGTAAGTTTCTAGACGACAATTCTAGTGTAATATCGGGTTCTATATTATTGTGGCAACAATGGGATGGTACTTCACATAACTTAAGCGAGTACGATGGTGGTTATGCCACAGTAAATAAATTAGGCTCTGCAAAAGCATTTCAATTTCAGGGTATTTTAGGAGCTTTGTTGGGAGGAGGTCCAAGTGGCACAAAAAAACCAACTGAAACAATTCCAGTAGGTCAAGGTTTTATGGTTAATATTAGTGCAGATGGTCAAGTAGAATTTAATAATAGCCAGCGTGTATTTGTAAAAGAATCTGATGCTAATGGTTCGTATAATTCTGGTTCAGTATTTTTTAAAGGAACCAAAAAGGGAACTGCAACTACGGATACTGAGGAAGTAACTACAGAACCACAGTTTCAGAAAATAAGTTTACAACTAAATTCTATAACAGGTCCAGAAACGCATCGCGAATTATTACTAGGATTTAGTGATTCAACAAGTGATGGTTTCGATTATGGTTACGATGCAGAAAATGTAGTAGAAACTAATAACGATTTATTATTAAGTTTTGAAGATAGGGGTATGGTTATTCAGGCTTACAGTGCTTTAACCACCGATAAGGTTGTGCCTTTAAACTTTAAATCGTCTGGAGATAATTCATTCGAAATAAAGCTAAACGAATTAGAAAATATAGACGAGAATCAATCTATTTATTTAAAAGACAACCAAACGGGCACATATTTCGATTTAACTAAAAATGATAGCTATGAGTTTAAAGCTGGTCAAGGTGTTTTCAATAACAGATTCGAACTGGTGTTTCAAAGCAAGCAAGAAAGTTTAAGTACAGAAGAGTCCATAGCTTCAGAGAATTATATCTATTTTCAAAATACAACAAACACGTTATTTGCTAAAAAGCTAAATAGTAAAGTTAGCAAGCTATCGCTAATAAATATGCGTGGACAAGTGGTGTTAGAAATGGCAGATGTTTCCATGCAACAATTACAAAATGGTATAACATTCAATTCGGTCTCAACAGGAGCTTATATTGTATATATGAGAACAGAGGCAAATGAATTACTTACTAAAAAGGTAATACTTAAATAAAATAGGTTTAATAAATTAAGTGAAACAAAGAGTTAAGTTGTTATTATGCTTAATTAATAATTGATCAAGGGAAAAAACACACATTATTGTTAATTTAAAAGATTAAATATTGAAAAAATAAAATTACAGTTCTTACATTTAAACCTTACATAAAATGCATTTCATCGATTTTAACAGTCTTTTTAACTTATATTTTCTTTGTGATGTAAGGTAAATAGTAGTTAAATTACCATCTTTGTACCTGTTTTTGGAATTTCTCTCAAGTTTGATGGAAAATCAAACTTTAATTTAAAAACAGAGTAGAAAAGATTTTTAATCTTTTAGAATTACTATTATTTATGCTATTTGTGTAAGTTTTTGTGTGTCTAAAATATGAATGTCTGTTGCTAAAGTCTAAAGGTTATGAAAGCGTTTTTTAGTTATACTGTATGCGTTTTAATGATATTATTATCAGTGACTAGTCATGCTCAATTTAGTACCTACGGAATTGCCGCATATACCATTAATGAATCTAGTCCTCATCAGGTTTATGTTAGTCAGAACCCTAACACTACAGGACCGAATACTTGGACTTATATTGGAAATTTAAATAATGGTACCAACGATCTTCCTGGTTTTGCAAGAGATTGTGTTATAGTTGGCGATAAGCTTTATGTAGTTTATTTAGGTGCAAATTTTACAGATACTGGAATTTATATTTATGATTTAAATAATCCTACAGCAGGTGTACAACCTATGGGTTCGGGGCTTTTTGGTAACCTTGGTGATGGCTCAACAATAGAACGAGTTAATGGTATTGGACGATCCATTAATAATGAATTTTTTGCGGTAAGTAGTCCGTCAGGTAGGCCAGATTTTATTTTTTCATTTGATACTACAACTGGAAATGTTGTGCCTAATGCTTTTGGTGCTGGAATTGATCATTTAGATTTAGTAATGAATCCAGCATATTCAGGATTTACCATTGGAACAAACGAGGACATGACTTTCAATACCTGTACCGACGATTTATACATTTCGGGAGCGTTTTCTGGCACTGGAGGAGGAGATGACTGGATTGCGAGAGTGAATAAAACAAATGGTGAAGTAACACCCATAGCAAATTCAAATTTAATAAGTGATGGTTTAGCGTTTGATATTAGTGGTAATTTTTTTACTTCTGATGGAAAAAATTTTTACAATGTAAATGAAACAACTGGAGTCATTACTCTAGTAGACCAAGTTACCACAACATCGGGAATTGATTTAGAAAGTTTGGATATTGTTTTAGACGGAAGACCAATAGCAGTAGATGATACCCTTGTAGGTGTATTTTGTCCTTCAGATACTATAGTAATTGATGCCTTGGATAACGATATAGATCATGAAAATAACATCGACCCAAGCACTGTAGAAGTGTTTAATTTACCAGCAGGGGTTACAGCGGTTGTAAACAATACAACAGGAGAAATTACGTTATCCACTGTGCCTGGTTTTTCTGGCTTATTCAGTTTTAATTATACAGTAAAAGATACCGTGCTAGGAGGTTGTGATACAGCTTCAACAAGTAATATAGCAACCATAACATTAGAAATAAATACAGGAGTTGATACAGATGGTGATGGTATTTCCGATAGTTGTGATTTAGATGACGATAACGATGGTATATTAGATTGTGATGAATCTGAAGATTCTGTTAATGGCTCTTTTGTTTGGTCGCTTAATTCCCCGCCAGGGAATTTAGATATGGATTCAGTAGATGATCCTAAAATAACAGATTGGGTGCTAGCTTCAACCACAGCTTTAAATTTCGATACTGCTAAATTTAGTCCTGGGGCGAGTACTCAACTCAGATTTACATCAACAGCTTCTTCTAGTTTTGCCGAAGCAATATCTAATAATGACTATGTGGAAATGAGTTTTACTACAAGCTCAGAGATATCAAATTTATTATTAAAGGATATATATACGGGTTGGTATGAGCCAACAAAAGGCGATTCGTTTTACTCTGCAACTCAGTTTTCTGAAGGTAGTTCAGGAACTTGGGCGACTTTATCTGAAGATATTTATAATGTTGATGATGGAACTATTTATGCACGGTTTGATAACTTAGTTCTTCCGGAAATTCGATTAAAACCAAATACAGAGTATACCTTTAGGTTTTATGTTTATGGTAAAGAAGATGCTAGTTCCATAGAGGCATATTCAGCTATAGATGATTTTCGTTTTTATGTGGAAGCATGCAAAAGTCAAGACACCGATGGTGATGGAAAATTTGATCATTTAGACACAGACGCTGATGGTGATGGTTGTCCCGATGCAATAGAAGGAGATGCGTTATTTAGCGAAATTGGATATTCAGATTTAAACGGTAACAGTCAAATAACTGGAGGTGTAGATGCTAATGGTATTCCAACTACAGCCAATGGTGGTCAAGGTATTGGAACAAGTGCAAATAATACGCAACAAGCAGATGAATGTAGTACTTGTGATAGTAATAACCCAAACTACGTAGATACAGATAGTGATGGTGTTGGAGATGATTGCGATCTAGATGATGATAATGATGGTATTTTAGATTCTATGGAATGTCCAAGTATAAATTTAAATAATTTAACTACACTAATTGGAAATGGATCTAATTTACAAGTTGGCGATTTTTTACTAAATCAAAATGCAATTACTTACAATAGTATTAATTACGATGTTGTTGTTGAAATTACAGAGTTGCATAGTCCAACAGGTGTTTTAGAAGTTTATGATATTAGTGGAACAAAATACTTAAGATTTAAAGGGGTAGTTGCTAATGAAGATCCTTATGTTTTATATAAAATTTCAATTGTTTCTTCCGGATCGGCAACAGCTGTAACACCGCAAGGTTCTCCAGTTACTTTAAATAATGTTACAATAACGCTTCCAGATTTAGATTCTGGTGCAGGTCAGTTTTCAGATATGGTTGGGTATGAAGCTTCCGATGCTCCGGACCGAGTAAATCCAGGGTCTCAAGTAACTGCAATTAATTTTGCAAACGGAGGAGGGCCAGCAAGTGCATTTCAAAATTTAGGAACAGATTTTAATAATGGTTCAGAATCTTCTTCAAACAGGAACTATTTAGCGTCGTTTTTTTACAACTCGTTTTCATCTAAAACCATACTTTTTGGTGTTACAGGACCGCATACAGCAACTCTAAATAGAATATTTTTTAACTTAATAAAAGTGGCTTGCGATTTTGATAATGATAATATATTTAACGAGCATGATATTGATAGTGATAACGATGGTATACCAGATAATGTAGAGGCACAACCAACAGTTGGTTATACGCCGCCTACAGGAACTATTGATAGCACAACAGGAATAGATACCGCCTATGGTACAGGATTTGCTAGTGTAGAAGATACCGATGGCGATGGTACTTCAGATTATTTGGATTTAGATACCGATGGCGATGGAACTCCAGATATTGAAGAAAACGGAGATGTAAATACACTAAGTGGCAATGATAATGATAGTGATGGTTTAGATAATAATTTTGATACCGTTACAGCAGTTTGGGATGTAAATGATGAAGTTTCTATTGGTGATATAGGCGATTTAACCACTTCATTTTTAGATACGGATGGCGATATTCCTTTAGGAGGCGACTTAGATTATAGAGATGTTATTGACGTTTACATTGAAAATGCCACTTTAGATTTTGATGGCGTAGACGATTATTTATCAGGAGATTCTATGCTCAATGGATTAAACGAAGTTACCTTAATGGCCTGGGTAAAAGTAGATCCATCAAACGCAGGAGTTTCAAATATTACTATTGCTGGAGAAGATATTTCGTGTAGAATATATGTTCAAAACGGTAACAAGTTTATGTTTGCTACTAGAACCACAGCAGGATTTACAAGCGCAACCAATGGGGTGAATGTAAATTATAATGAGTGGCACCATATTACTGGTGTATTTAGCGGTGTAACAGGTAGGCAAACCATTTATATAGACGGAAAAAAGTCAACTTCAAGTGTAAATACAAGTCAAATTGGGCAAACCATTTTATGTACTTCAAGTTGGACAGGGAAGTTCGAAATAGGGCGTTTGTCTAGAAATGTATCAAACCAGCAATATTTTAATGGTGAGATTGATGAGGTTAGAGTTTTTGATAAAGCATTAACCGAAACGCAAATTCAACGTATGGTTTATCAGGAAATTGAAGACAATTCTGGATTTGTAAAAGGAACCGTTATTAATAAAGATATAGAAGATGAGTTTACAGCATCCAAAGTAAATTGGAGCAATCTTTTAGCGTATTACCCAATGACGAATATTTTAAATTCTAAAACTTCCGATTATTCTGGTAATAATAGAGATGTTGTATTGCATAATATAACAACAGTACAAGAACAAACAGGGCCAATGCCTTACCAGACTATTGGTAATGGTAGTTGGACAAGCGAGAGCACCTGGTTACATGGTAATGTTTGGGATATAGAAGATACGGCAACCAATAAAGATTGGAGTATTGTACATATAAAACATAATGTAGATGCTAATCATTCCATAAAGAATTTAGGTTTATTTATAGATGCCAATAAAACGCTTGAAGTAGCAGGTACTAATGAAGTAAATAATTCTTGGTATTTAGAGTTAAATGGTACTCTAGATTTATTGGGAGATTCTCAATTGGTACAGGGTATTAATAGCGATTTAGTAACCTCGGCACAAGGTCATATTTTACGCCGTCAAGAAGGTACATCTAGTCCATTTAGATATAACTATTGGTCGTCACCAGTTGGTGCGCCATCAGCAACAAATCTAGCCACCGCTTTAACCGATAATACAGCAGGAATAAACAATCCTAATAATACGCCGTTTACGTTAAATACTATAAAGGACGGTAGTGGTAATACCTTAACTTTTACAGGTGCCTATAACGAAATTGGAAAAATAAGTACCTATTGGCTATATACGTATCAAAATGGGTTAAGCTACTGGAACTGGGCTTTTCACTCACCCAGCACACCGCTAGGTCCTGGGGTTGGTTATACTCAAAAAGGAATAGGAAAAGCAGGTGCCGAGCAACAATACATTTTTGATGGAAAACCAAATAATGGTACTATTTTAATTGATGTAGATGATGTAGGAGGATCAGGATCGGTAGCAGATGTATCAAAAACTGGATACCTTCTAGGAAACCCTTATCCATCAGCAATCGACATTCATAAGTTTATAGATGATAATGCAGGAGTTATTGGAGATGAGAACCATCCTAACGGAGGTTATTTGCAAATATGGCAACAATGGTCTGGTTCTTCACATATTCTAAATGATTATATAGGCGGATATGCTAAAGTAAATAAAACAGGCTCCATTCGAGCGTCACAATTTATTGGTTTTTCTGGTGATAATACAGGTAATGAAGAAGGTACGGTATTGCCAACAAAATACTTACCTGTGGGGCAAGGTTTTGTAGTAGAGATTTTGGCTAATAATGCAAAAATAAACTTTAATAATAGCCAACGTGTTTATGTTAAAGAATCAGATGCTAATGGAACTGGAAGCACGGGATCTGTATTTTTAAAGCCCTCAACGGGGAAATCCTCAAAATCGGCTATTTCCGAAGAAATAGAGGCGGAAGATGTAATGCAAAAAATTCGATTAGAATTTAGTTCGGTTAAAGGTCCTGACACAAGGCAGGAACTCTTAATAGGGTTTAGCAATTATACTACTGATGGTTTTGATTATGGTTATGATGCAAAAAGTACAGAGGAAAGTCATGACTATTTAAATTTAGATTTAGAAGGTCAGAACATGCAAATACAAGCCTATGGTGAAATAATCAAGGAAAAAGTTGTGCCATTCAATTTTAGATCATCGGGAGAGCATACCTTCGAAATAATGCTAACAGGGTTAGAGAATATATCAGAAGATCAAGAAATATATATTCGTGATAATGAAACTGGTGTTTACTTCGATTTAACAAATGAACATCCCTATAGTTTTACATCCAAACAAGGTATATTTAATGCAAGATTCGAATTAGTGTTTCAAAGCAAACAAGAAAGTTTAAGCACGGAAGAAACCATAGCTTCAGAGAATTATATCTATTTTCAAAATACAACAAATACCCTATTTGTTAAAAAGCTAAATAGTAATGTTAGTAAGCTTTCGCTTATAAATATGCGCGGACAAGTAGTGTTAGAAATGTCAGATGTTTCAATTGAGCAATTGCAAAATGGTATAACATTCAATGCTATTTCTACAGGAGCGTATGTAGTATATATGAGGACTGAAACAAACGAAGTACTTAATAAAAAAATAATTGTAAAATAAATAATTATGAGAGTATGAAAAATGCTAGATAAAAACTGCTTAATCGCTGAAAAGTAACTTATTATCGTTTGTTTTAAGCTTATGCAACTTGTTTTTGTTATTTTTGCGGTTCCCTCAAATAAAATTTTAATAGTCCCTATCTATTAAGGATTAACCTATGAAGAAGTTTTCATTTATAACTGCATTATTTGCAATTGTATTTTTAAGTACAAATACTATTCATGCTCAAGATGCAGATTTGGATAGTATAACAGATTCTGTTGATTTAGACGACGATAACGATGGTATTCCAGATGAAGATGAATGCGGATTGCCATTGCTAGCAAACAGTCTTTCTGGAGAAGGAACTAATAGTATTTCTGGTACATTCGAATCGGGAGTTATGTCTTCAGATTTTTCATTATCGTCACCATCTTTAGTCGAAATACCTTCAGGAAATCCCGTGCCCGTGGAATTTACTTCTTTCACTACAAATGTTACAGATGGTGTTTTAATAACTTGGGATGAAGGTTATGTAAATCCAGGTAATGTTTTTGATATAGCATTTGTTTTACAAGAAGCTCAAAATGGAAAGTTAAGTTCATTAAGGGTTGGTAATAATGCGCGTTCTTCAACATATGGTGCTCAAAATGCGGATAAAGAAATTACTATTACTTGGCCAGGTGGATCTACTGCAGTGCTTAACGATCCGTTAAATGAAATTTTAAATTATCCACATGGATCGGTAATAACTTCGGGTGCCGTTTTAGATTGCAGTTCTGGGGGTGTTCTTATTAGAGATTCGGAGTGGTATATTGTTATAGGTATAGAAGGTGTTACATATCCGTTTAATGTAGATTATAACACGGTATCAAGTGTGTCTACCAGATTTGAAGGTGTAGCCTTTATGCCAATTGGTTGTTTAGATAGTGATGGAGATGGTATTATTAATGCGTTAGATACCGATTCTGATAACGATGGCTGTCCTGATGCTTTAGAGGGCGACGCTTTAAACAGCGACATAGGATATTCAAATTTAGATGGTAATAATCAAATCACAGGAGGTGTAGATGGTAATGGTATACCTAATACCGCTAATGGTGGTCAAGGTGTTGGAACAAGCGCTGATGATGCGCAACAAGCCGACGAGTGTAGTACTTGTGATACTAACAATCCAAATTACATCGATACCGATATAGACGGTGTTGGTGACGATTGCGATTTAGATGATGATAATGATGGTATTTTAGATACCGTTGAACATCCTAAAACACTACTTTGGGTTAAAAGGGGTGCAATTACTACAGACCAACAAAACACTATAGATAAATTAATAAACTTAGGTTTTATAGTTACTGTCGCTAACGATACTGATTCTGAAGATGTCGATAACTATTCGGTAACATATGTTCATCCTACAGTAAATAGCGGTACTACATTTACAAATATTGCTAATTTAGAAACTTCAAAAAAAGGTATTGTTACCAGTGAAAATGCGTTGTTTGATGAAATTTTTGGTACTACAGGAGCAGAATCGCAACCTGTTTCTAGCGTTATTAATATTACAAATAATACACATCCCATAACCCAAGGTTTACCTTTAGGCGATTTAGATATTGGAGATGGTAGTTACATAGTCGCTAATATTTTGTCAGGTACGCATTTAGGAGAGCATCCTAACGGTACGGTAAGTATGATTGCATGGGAAATTGGGGAGCCAATGGAAAATGCTGTAGCAGCACCGGGTAGAAGGGTGGCTGTTCCACATACAAGCTATAATGGCGGTTTAAATGCAGCAGGCGAAGATTTATTGGTAAGAGCTATATTATGGGCTTGGGCTAAAGATTCAGATGGTGATGGTTTTTACGATCATTTAGATATAGATTCAGATAACGATGGTATTCCAGATAATGTTGAGGCACAACCAACAGTTGGCTATATTCTGCCATCGGGAACAGTGGATAGTACAACAGGAATAGATACGGCTTATGGCGCAGGATTAGCAAGTTTAGAAGATACCGATGGCGATAGCACACCAGATTATTTAGATTTAGATAGCGATAGTGATGGCATTCTGGATATAAATGAAAACGGCATGTCAGGACCTGTAATGACATTTGTAGATGATGATAGTGATGGTTTAGATAATGTATTTGAAACAACCGGAACTAATGATGCAACGTGGGATGCCAATGAAGATATTGAAGATCCCACAGATTTATCGATTTTACCGGATACCGACAGCGATTTAGCTTTAGGTGGCGACTTAGATTATCGTGATTTAATAGATGTTTATTATGCCAATGCTACTATAGATTTTGATGGTGTAGACGATTACGTGTCTATTCCAGGTATACAAATGAGTGGATGGGCCGAAGGTACCTTAATGGCATGGGTTAAATTAGATCCTAATCATTCGCAAAGTGGTAATATTCTTGGGCAAAATATGTTTAGGATTTCGGTTACGTCAACTGGTGGTATAAGCGGATATGTAATTACTAATAATTCCGGTACATCATACAGTTTAAGCCCTAGTGGTTTAACAATCCCGAAAAATGAATGGCACCATTTAACCTTGACTTTTAGTGGTGCAGATAAATCTATAAATCTTTATTTGGATGGAGAGCCTGTGCGAACAGTAACTTATATAGATTCAGGTACGGCTTTGTCTACAAATGCAACGTTTACTAATCCAGTATTTACGGTTGGTAGGTTTGAGCGCTTTGAAAACAGTTATTTTCATGGGGCTATAGACGAAGTTAGGGTGTTTAATAAAAACATGACCGATGAGCAGATTCAACAAATGGTGTATCAAGAAATACAAGATAATGTTGGGTTTTTACAAGGAACAATAATTCCAAAAGATATTGAAGATTTAACGACGAATGTAAAAGTGCCTTGGACTAATTTAGAAGGGTATTATACAATGCGAAATATTTTAAATTCTACTGTGCAAGATGACTCAGGAAACGGTAATATAGCTCAGCTTCATAATATTACAACATTACAAGACCAAACGGCGCCAATGCCTTATGCAACTGTAAATGATGGCGCTTGGACTAGTGAAAGTACTTGGTTACATGGCGATGTATGGGATATAGAAGATGTATGGAATAATAAAGATTGGAGTATTATTAATATCCAACATAATGTTACTACAAATCGTTCGCACACCAATTTAGGCTTGTTTATTGATGCAACAAAAACATTGCAACTAAGCGGTGACAATTTTATAAATAACACTTGGTATTTTGAGCTAAATGGAACATTAGATTTATTAAGCGATTCACAATTAGTACAAGGTGTAAATAGCGATTTAGTAACCTCGGCAACAGGGCATATTTTACGCCGTCAAGAAGGTACAATCAATCCATATTGGTATAACTATTGGGGTTCACCCGTTGGAGTTCCATTAGCTACCACTTTAATGGATAATAATACAGCAAGTAATAACCCCAATAATACCTCATTTAGTCTAGACATGCTAAAGGATGGAACGGGAACAGCTATGACATTTACTTCAAGTTATACAGGTAGTAATAGTATTAGTAATTATTGGTTACACACGTTTAAAAATGGTATTACGTATTGGGATTGGAAAAAAATTAGCACATCTGCGGCAATAGCGCCAGGAGTAGGTTATTCACAAAAAGGAACAGCAGCTTCTGGCACAGAGCAACAATATATTTTTGATGGTAAGCCTAATAATGGAACCATCATTGTAAATGTGGACGACTTAGGGGGAACTGGTTCTCTTCAAAATGTAACCAAAACAGCTTATTTGTTGGCTAACCCATACCCATCAGCATTAGATATCCATAAGTTTATCGACGATAATGAAGGCGTTATAAATGGGTATGTAGAGTTGTGGCAACAATGGAGTGGTTCTACCCATGTACTTACAGATTACAATGGAGGTTATGCTCAAGTAAACAAGACTGGAACCATAAGAGCGTCTCAGTTTATTGGTCTTGAAGGAAATGATACAGGCGGATTAGAAGGTACAAAAATGCCAACCAGATACATGCCAATAGGACAAGGTTTTATGGCAGAGATTGAAAATGATGGTATTTTACCGTTTGATGGTACGGTAGAGTTTAATAATAGTCAGCGTGTGTTTATAAAAGAAGCTAATTATTCTGATACTGATCCTTATGATACAGGTTCGTTATTTACAAAATCTGAGTTTGTTAAAGAAACAGAAACAGAAGATCAAGTTGAGGAGCCTATCATGCAAAAAATTAGATTAGAGTTTAACTCTACATCGGGACCAGATACAAAGGGCGAATTACTATTAGGATTTAGTGATTTTACAACCGATGATTATGATTATGGTTACGATGCAAAAAATACAACCGCAAAAAATAACGGTTTAAATTTAGAGTTAAATGGTCAAAATATGAATATTCAAGCGTATGGACCAATAACTGCAGATAAGATTATACCATTAAATTTTAGCTCGTCGGGTAATAATGATTTTGAAATTAGAATTTCAGAAACGGAAAATATCACAGAAAATCAATCGATTTATCTACACGATATAGAAACAGGAACTTACTTTAGTTTAAATGAAGGTGTAGCATATAGTTTTTCATCAACACAAGGAGTTTTTAATAGGCGTTTTGAGGTAGTGTTCCAAAACGAACAAGAAAGTTTAAGTACTAGTGATGACAGCTTCGATGTAAATAAAATGTATTATAAAAACTCAACAAATACATTATTTGTTAGGAATTTAAATAGCGATGTTAAAACAATGTCTTTAGTGAATATGCGCGGACAAGTTATTTTGGAAATGACAAATGTGTCTAAAGATAAATTACAAAACGGTATACAATTTGATAATATTGATATAGGTACTTATGTAGTGTTTATAAAAACAGACCTTAATAGTATTTTAACTAAAAAGATTATTATAAAATAAATTAAAAAATATGCCCCTCTCAACCTACAACGTGCTTAAACGTTTATTTATTATAACATGTTTGTTATTAATAAATGTATCATCATATGCAAATAACTACAATAAAACAGCCCTTTCAGCAAGTAAAGATAATACGGCATATTTTGATGTTGGAGGAGTTTTAACTTCTGTTGAAGCTACATGTTCAAATAATGGTTCTATAACAGCAACAGGAAGTAACGGTTTTGGTATTTTAAAGTTTTATATTTTTACTATTACCAATGGTCCAACGGCAAACGGACAAACCTATCCTACTACAGATGCTTTTGATTCGTCTTCGTTTACTTTTAATGATTTGTATCCTGGTAATTACGAAATAACCATAGAGGACGCAAACAATTCTAGTAACCCACCATTTATTGGAACTATAGAAGTAGAAGACCAAACAGAAATTTTAAATTTTTCACTTTCACCAACAAATCCAACGTGTACTAGTACAAGTACTGGTGCTATTAATGTTAATGTTGCAACAGGAATAGGCCCTTATCAATATCAAATTTACAGTGGGCCTTCTGGTACAACAACAGGATTGATAGACGAAGCTAGTAAAGCATATACATTTAATAATTTACCTGCCGGAAATTATAGCGTAAGAGTTTATGATGCTTGTGGCGATTTTCAAACTAGAAGTTATTTACTAACCGATCCTACTTTATCTACTTTAAATTTAACAACTTCTGGAAGTCCAACTCGCGAGCTTATATCATGTACAGAAGCTATTTATAAAGTGGGTGGTACTGGAGGTACTGGTTTTGGAACTTATATGTTCGAGGTTGTAGGTGGTGCACCTTCTGGGTACGCTTCTACCAATACTACGGGGCAGTTTACACTTCCAATAGATCAAGCACCTTATACGTTTCAAGTTACCGACGCTTGTGGGCAAACAGCAACATATACGCATTCAAACCCTAGTTCATACATTAACTGGTCTTCATTAGAAAGGACATGTAGCGATTGGTCTCTTCAAATTAGGCCTAATTGGATGCTAGGTCCTTATGTATATACTTTAACTAGTACACCTGCGGGGTATACGGGGGCCACATCAAATTCAACAGGAACTTTTAATAATATTCCTTATGGTTCTTATAGTTATTCTGTTACCGATGCCTGTGGGTTAACTAGATCTAGTTCAACTACGAAAACACAAGAACCTATAGAGATAAATGAAGCGTTAACTATTCCTTCAGTAGATTTTTGCGAAGTAGGTACAGGTAGAGTACAGGTTAGATACAACAGCGGTAGTAATGGTGCTGTTGGTCCGGTAAGTTTTGAGTTAACAACCGTGCCTTCTGGGTTTACAGGAAATCCAGGTCCACAAAACGGGCCTACTTTTAGTGAGCTTATACCTGGTAATTATGAAGTAACAGCTCTAGATTCTTGTGGTAATTCGGATACCTATGCTTTTGAAGTAACGGATGTACTGAGTGTTGATTTTTCTACTAACCCAACTTTAAACTGTGTAAACTCAAATTCTATTGATGTAAGCGTAAATAGTAATAATAGTTATTATAGTTCGGGTACTAGATACTTTAGGCTTCGAAATGCTGATACTAATTCGATAGTGCAAACAGGTACAGCTAGTAGTAATACATATACTTTTAATAACTTAGTTGCAGGCAATTATTATGTTCAGTATTATAAAACTACAACATGTATTTTCGAATCGGAAACCGTTTCTATAGCGGCCTATCAACAGCCTACTATTACACCATTAAGTAGCTATAATTGTGGTACTGGTTTGGTTACAGTTTCTGGAGTAGTATCCGGAGGTACAGGACCTTACTCTTTTTCTCTTATTAATAATGCGAATAATTTAGTTTTAGCCACAAATACTGATGGTTACTTTACAAACCAAAGCGCGCTCCTATCTTATTCTGTAAGAATTGAAGATAGTTGTGGTAATACTACAAGTTCTCAAGTATCGGAAGTCGCTACAGGATTAGGGGTGGCATTTCAAAATGAAAGCTGTGGTGAAATAGGTAGCGAATTTCCAATCTATCTTTTAAATTATAGAGGGATGGCCTATACTTGGACATTCCCAAATGGATCAACCTATGTTGGTCATGATCCTAGAGCCGCTATTGGTGTTTTGGATATTAATGATTTTGGAACCTATAGTGTTGATGTTGCTACTGTAGATGGTTGTAGAACACAAACACTAACAACTGTTTTTGAAAGATGCCCTTTGCCACCAATAAGTATAGATTTTGATGGGGTAGACGATTATATCGAGGGTACTCCATTTATAACTAATTGGGAAAATGGTACTATAATGAGTTGGGTAAAAATTAAGCATGATAATGATGGTAATTTACCAAGATTATATAGTGTAGCAGGTCAAGAGGTTATGCATCTTTATGTTACTAACGGTCGTACTCCTGCATTTAAAGTGTTAACGCAAGACCAAGTTACAGTAAGCGATAACTATCCAAACAATAGTATTAGTGTGCAGCCTAACCCCTTATTAGGAATAAAGTTAGAAAATGATATTTGGTATCATTTAGCGGGAGTTTTTAACTCTCAAGATGAAACTGTAAAATTGTATTTAAATGGCGAGTTAGTGGGTACTAATTCTAGTCCTTTGTTAAATTCAGAACTATTAACCCAATTTTATAATGGGTCTGCACATATTTACTCAACAAGAGGTTTTACCATTGGTCGTTACCCAACTAACACTAGTGCCGCTGGTTTTGGACACTTTCGTGGTGATATAGATGAGGTTCGCGTGTTTGATGCTGCTTTAACTGATCAACAAATACAACAAATGGTGTATCAAGAAATTGAGAACAATGCAGGTATAATTAAAGGCACCATAATACCAAAAGATGTTCAAGATTTTAGTTCAAATGAAAAAGTATCTTGGAACAATTTAAGGGCTTATTTTCCAATGACGGATATAATTAGTAATATAACTACAGATTATTCTAGTTATGGGAACGATATTACAATGTATAACATAACCACAATACAAGACCAAACAGCTCCAATGCCTTACGTTACTGTAAACGATGGCGATTGGACTAATGAGAGTACTTGGTTACATGGCGATGTATGGGATATAGACGATGTGGCAACTAATAAGGATTGGAGTATTATTGAGGTAAAACATGATATTAATGCCAGTCATGAAGTAAAAACTATTGGGTTGATAATTGATAATGATAAAACATTAACTATTAACGCCGATAACCAAGTGGAAAACTCATGGTATTTAGAATTAAATGGAACATTAGATTTATTAAACGATTCTCAATTAATACAAACCGAGTATAGCGATTTAGTAACAAGTGCCGAGGGTAATGTTTTACGACGTCAAGAAGG
The DNA here is from genome assembly GCF_046736315.1 of Algibacter sp. AS12. Taxonomy (NCBI): domain Bacteria; kingdom Pseudomonadati; phylum Bacteroidota; class Flavobacteriia; order Flavobacteriales; family Flavobacteriaceae; genus Algibacter; species Algibacter sp. AS12. The sequence goes on along the minus strand of NZ_CP151841.1, from coordinate 1,290,132 downwards.
TACAATTAATCCATATTGGTATAACTATTGGGGTTCACCAGTTGGAGCACCAATGGCTACGGCTTTAATAGATAATAATACAGCAAATAATAACCCCAACAATAGTACATTTAGTTTAGATATGCTAAAGGATGGAACTGGAACTAATATGACATTTACTTCGGGATATACAGGTACTAGAAGTATTAGTAGTTATTGGTTAAACACGTTTAAAAATGGTATAACGTATTGGAATTGGAAACAGTTTAGTACTTCTACAGCATTAGAGCCAGGAGTAGGTTATTCACAAAAAGGAACAGGAGCCTCGGGTACAGAACAACAGTATATCTTCGATGGTAAACCTAATAATGGAACTATCCTTGTAAATGTAGATGACTTAGGAGGTGTCGGATCTATTCAAAATATATCAAAAACAGCTTATTTATTGGCTAACCCGTATCCATCGGCATTAGATATTCATAAGTTTATTGATGATAATGAAGGTGTTACAAAGGGTTATATAGAGTTGTGGCAGCAATGGAGTGGCTCCACCCACATACTTAAAGATTACAATGGTGGTTATGCCCAAGTAAACAAGCTTGGTACAATTAGAGCTTCTCAGTTTGTAGGTCTTGAAGGAAACGATACAGGCGGTTCAGAGGGAGTGAAAATGCCAACCAGATACATTCCAATAGGGCAAGGTTTTATGGCGGAGATTGAAAATGATGGTATTTTACCGTTCGATGGTACGGTGGAGTTTAATAATAGTCAACGTGTGTTTGTAAAAGAAGCCGATTATTCTGCTACTAGTCCTTATGATACGGGCTCTTTGTTTTCAAAATCAGATTCTAAAAAATCGAAAACTAATTCAACAACTTCTAGCGAATCAACAATTGATGCAGATTCAGATGAAGGTGTAATGCAGAAAATTAGGTTGGAATTTGTGTGCTCTAAGGGACCATATATTAAACGCGAACTACTGTTAGGGTTTAGTGATTATACTACAGACGAGTATGATTATGGCTATGACGCAAGAAGTACAAAGGAGACTATCAATGATTTAAATCTAGATTTCAATGGTCAAAATATGACTATACAAGCATACGGGCCTATTAAAAAAGATAAGGTCATAGCTTTAAATTTTAAGTCTTCGGGTGATAATGCATTTGAGATTAAAATTTCTGAAACAGAAAATATAGATGAAGCAGAAACAATATATATACGAGATAATTTAACAGGTGCTTATTTTGATTTAAGTGCTTTTAAAGCCTATATGTTTACTTCTGAACAAGGTATATTTAATGAGCGTTTTCAAATAGTTTTCCAAAACGAATCGGAAGCCTTAAGTATCGAAGATTCTACATTTAGTGAAAATAAAATTTTCTACCAGAACTCTACTAATACTCTGTTTGTTAAAAAAATAAATAGTGCTGTTAGTAAGCTCTCTTTAGTTAATATGCGCGGGCAAGTGGTTTTTGAAATGGCGGATTTAGCTATTGATACTCTAGAAAACGGAATACAATTCAATAGTATCTCTACGGGAGCCTATGTAGTGTATATGAGAACCAACTCTAACGAAATGTTGGTTAAAAAAATAATTATTAAATAAGCTCTTGCTGTAACTTTTTAAAAAAGGCTGCTAATAGCAGCCTTTTTTATGATCTAAAGTGAATAAATTTACTTAAAATTGCATTTTACCGAATAAAACGTGCTTTTCATCTAGTTTTTGTTGTTTTTTTAAACTATTATTGTGGATGGTTTGATTTTAAATACTAGTAGTTTATCCTTTTTTTATGCATTTCATTTTTCATCGATGCATTTAAATGGTTTTTTTTAATCTTTAATCGAAAAATAGTAGGCTATTCATCTTTAAGAACAAATTAGATTTATTTTTACATTATAATTGATTACTAGCACTTTGTGTTTTTGTTAATTTATCTTCCCTCAAGATATTATTTTTTTAATCCATTTTACTAATTTTTGTTATTGTACATAATAAACATAGCTCATGGCTATTAAATGTTTTGTTATGAATATAAAAATAAAATTAGGCTTTACATTTTCTGTTGTATTATTCTTATTAAACCTACAAGTTTTATCAGCACAAGGTTTGGTTAATTGTCCGCCTGTTTCTGGCGCGGCAAGCCCTCAAGGTGATGCTGTTAGTTGGATTAAGGAAGGATTTAAAATCTTTTCAAGTGCTAATAATACAAACGGTTTAGGTTACCAAGAATCTGGTTTTCAAGCAGAGGTATTTAAAAAAGGACAAACCTTAACTGTTTTAAATGGTACTAACGATTTTGTGTTTCCTTCAAGTTCTTCTACTGCAGGGTCTGCCAATACAAGTGTTGGGACTTTTGCAAACGGTACACTAGACTTTGTTGATAACTATTATCGTAGAACAGCATCTTCAAAAATTGCACAGTTTAGAGCAACCACATCTGGTGGGTTTATATCTGGTAACGCAGGGCAAGGTGTTTATATCTATCCAGAAACGGGTGCCTTAACAGGGGATTTTTACACAATGAATATAAACTTTACAACACCTGTGGTTTCCTTTAGTTTCGATTTAATCGATATTTTTGATACTATTGGAAATGGCTCTGAGTCAAATTATGAAATTTATGTTGATGGGAATTTAATAGCATATTTTAATGGTCCATTTTTAGGAGATGATCTTACAGGTAACATAAAACTATATGATGCAGATCATAATTTAAGGGCAACAGTAGTTGGTGGTCAAAATATAGAAAATACAATTGGTTTTATAAGTGATACGCCTGTAAGTAAAATAAGTGTAAAGCATATTATAATATCAGGAGGTCTATTAATAGATTCTCATGAGCCTCATGGTTTTGATACATTTGCATATAGTTTCGATTGTCAAATCGATTCGTGTAATGCTTTGGTTTCTGGTTATTTAGATTCTGATGACGATACTATTAGTGATATATGTGATTTAGATGATGATAATGATGGCATTTTAGATGTTAATGAACTTAACTGTTCTTCGGGACTAGTAGCTTTAGCGCAGACTTTTAATGATAACTCTTCTAATGTGGGTGTTGTTAATGGGGTGTTTCCTCATGGTGATATAGATATTGATTTTAAATATGAATTATTAGGATCAGCCTTATGGGGAACTGGAGTAAATTCAGCTACTGTTTCGGGTGTTTCGGGAGCCTATATTAATACGCAAGTACGAAATTCAGATTTTTCAAATGGAGATGTCGCTGTTTATACGTTTAGTGCTTCTAAACCTATTTATAACTTTTCATTTAAACTAGCTGGTTTTGATAATGAAGATATTGCCGATTTAGTAGCTACAAATGGTGGGGTAAATGTTCCAATCACTATTTCAGATATTAATTTAAATGATGGAATTGTGTCTGGGCAAACAGTATACGATGTAAATGGAGCTGCTGGCAATGCACCATCTAATAGTGTGCAGGTTGCTGTGCAAGGAGCAATGGATGAGTTAACTATTACGATAGCAAAAAATGATGGAAATAGCAGTCCCGCTACTATTCAAATTTACGACTTCTCATATTGTGAATCTATAGATACAGATGGCGATGGCTTTCCAAATCACTTAGATATTGATTCTGATGATGATGGTATTCCAGATAATATAGAAGCTCAACCTACAGTGGGTTATATTCCTCCAAGCAATGTTAGCACAAGTATTACAGACATTAATAATAATGGTTTAGATGATGCTTACGAAACTGCTATGGGCGGTACAGATATAGCTACTCTGGAGGACACCGATGGTGATGGCGTATTTGATTATCTAGATAGTGATACCGATAACGATGGTATACCAGATATTGAAGAAAACGGTCAAGCAAATACATTAGGGGCTAGCGATGTTGATACCGATGGTTTAAATGATATTTTTGATGCCATTGTTGGTTATCTAGATGTTAATGATGAAGTAGCTCTAGGAGATATAGCAGATCTTGTTAGTGCCTTTGGCGATGCAGATTCAGATACTGTTTTAGGTGGCGATTTAGATTATCGAGATATATTTAATATTAATCCTCCACACTCAGCGACTATAGATTTTGATGGTGTTGATGATTATGTTGATAGTGATTTTAATTTTAGTGGTTTATCAAAAATGACTACCATGTTATGGATAAAACTTGATGATACTTTTACTAATTATGGGGTAATTGTTAATCAAGGAGAGTTTATTTTGGATGTTGATGGAGGTATGGAGTTAAGTACTAATGTAAATAATGGCTATTTGGACTCCAATATGTCAGATAAGTTACAAAGAAATAAATGGTACCATATAGCGGTGGTCTTTGATTCTAGTTTGCTATTTAATAATTTAAAGCTTTATTTGAATGGAGCTTTAATAAAATCGACTAGTCACTTTTCTTTAAAAGGATCAATTAGTAGTTCCTTAGATAAACTTACCATTGGTAAAAGTTCAGCTTCCGATAATAATTATTTTAAAGGATCTATTGACGAAGTAAGGGTATTTGATGTAGCACTGACCGAGAATCAGTTACAACAAATGATTTATCAGGAAATAGAACAAAACGGAAGTGATGTAATAGGAAAGGTTGTTGCTAAAAAAGTGGCAGATTTGACTTCAGGCACAAGCGTTGCGTGGAGTAAATTGCAAGCTTACTATCCAATGACTGAAATTATAAACTCAAAAACAATTGATTATTCAAGTAATAATTATGACGCGGCACTCCATAATATTACAACTGTACAAGCACAAACGGCACCAATGCCTTATCAAACCTCTGGAGATGGAGAGTTGGCAACAACAGGTAATTTGTTACATGGCGCAGTTTGGAATTTGGATGCCCTTACTAACTCTGGTTATTCTATAGTAAAAGTGAGCCATGATGTATCAATTAATGCGAGTTTAAAAACACAAGGTTTAATTATCGATAGTGGAAAAAAACTAACCGTTAATGGAGACCATGAGGTAAACAATAGTTGGTATTTTGAGTTAAATGGCACATTAGATTTGGAAGCTGACTCACAATTAATACAAACAGAAAATAGCGATTTAGTGACCTCTTCAACAGGTAAAATAATACGCCGTCAAGAAGGAAACTCAAGTCCGTATTGGTACAATTACTGGTGTTCGCCGGTAGGAGAGTTACGTGCTACAACCTTGTCTAACAATAACGGGTCTGCCAATAATGCAAACAATAGTCCTTTTAGTATAGATATGATTAAGGATGGCTCTGGTAGTAATTTTATGTTCACAAGTGGTTATACCGGAAATGGTACAATAAGTAGTTATTGGTTATATACCTATATGAGCGGGCAAACCTATTACGATTGGAAACGTGTTAGTCCATCAACGACTTTAGCTCCAGGAGTAGGTTACACGCAAAAAGGTACAGGTACAACAGCAACAGAACAAGAATATATATTTGAAGGTAAACCTAATAATGGTACTATTTTAATAGACGTCGATAAAAAAGGCGGTTTATTAGCCTCGTTATTTAGTAAAACGCAAACTTTGGTTGGTAACCCATATCCATCAGCTATAGATGTAGGTAAGTTTCTAGACGACAATTCTAGTGTAATATCGGGTTCTATATTATTGTGGCAACAATGGGATGGTACTTCACATAACTTAAGCGAGTACGATGGTGGTTATGCCACAGTAAATAAATTAGGCTCTGCAAAAGCATTTCAATTTCAGGGTATTTTAGGAGCTTTGTTGGGAGGAGGTCCAAGTGGCACAAAAAAACCAACTGAAACAATTCCAGTAGGTCAAGGTTTTATGGTTAATATTAGTGCAGATGGTCAAGTAGAATTTAATAATAGCCAGCGTGTATTTGTAAAAGAATCTGATGCTAATGGTTCGTATAATTCTGGTTCAGTATTTTTTAAAGGAACCAAAAAGGGAACTGCAACTACGGATACTGAGGAAGTAACTACAGAACCACAGTTTCAGAAAATAAGTTTACAACTAAATTCTATAACAGGTCCAGAAACGCATCGCGAATTATTACTAGGATTTAGTGATTCAACAAGTGATGGTTTCGATTATGGTTACGATGCAGAAAATGTAGTAGAAACTAATAACGATTTATTATTAAGTTTTGAAGATAGGGGTATGGTTATTCAGGCTTACAGTGCTTTAACCACCGATAAGGTTGTGCCTTTAAACTTTAAATCGTCTGGAGATAATTCATTCGAAATAAAGCTAAACGAATTAGAAAATATAGACGAGAATCAATCTATTTATTTAAAAGACAACCAAACGGGCACATATTTCGATTTAACTAAAAATGAAAGCTATGAGTTTAATGCTGGTCAAGGTGTTTTCAATAACAGATTCGAATTAGTATTTCAAAGTGAGCAGGCGAGCTTGAGTATAGAAGAATCAATAGCTTCAGAGAACTACATTTATTTTCAAAATACAGAAAATACATTATTTATTAAAAAGCTAAATAGTAATATTAGCAAGCTATCGCTAGTAAATATGCGTGGACAAGTGGTGTTAGAAATGGCAGATGTTTCCATGCAACAACTACAAAACGGTGTAGCATTCAATGGTATTTCTACCGGAGCTTATGTTGTATATATGCGTACAGAAGCAAATGAGTTGCTAACTAAAAAGATAATTGTAAAGTAATGCTTCAAATATTTGACCACTAGCCACTTTTTAGTCATGTTTCCCTCAAGTGTGTTTGCTGTTTTCAAATATTAAAATAACGTAAGAAAACTAGTAAAGTCTTTTAATTGTGACGTTTAAGAATATCTTGTGTCTAAAAAGTAAATACTATTACAGTGAAAACAAAAGTATATTTAATAACAACTAAAACGTTTGTATGATTTTTATATCGTTTAAGATTTTATTCGTTTATTGGTCGATTTTTTAGTGGTTTAAGCGAAATAATAGAGTTTGTTTTTAATAAGAAACCTAATTAATTTAGTTTTACCCTCATAATTAGCTGTAACAATGATTGTTAGTTAGTTATTGCTTCCCTCAAAGCATTTTAATCCATTTTACTGTAAGTGTATTAGTATAAAAAATCCTGTTTTATGGATAGTTTTTTTATTAAACTATTTTTTAAATCATGTATAAAATACTTAACCTACAATAATTGTAAATGGAAAAAAAATACGCTCTCTCGCCTAAACTTGTATTCGTACTTGTATTGTTATTTTTGATTGGCTTTAATGGCTTCTCTCAAGTCGAAATCGCAAGCCAACGATTTCATAACGGAAGTCCAGATTATCCCTATACGGTAGCCGATAAAGATGGTGTTTTTGCACCACCAAGTCAAACCATTTCTAATCATGTGGGTTCAGATAATTGGGATTATACGGCTACCACATCCGATGGTATTATTAGGGTTGTTAACTCTAGTGTTACAAATCCTGCTTCAGACTTTTATTGTTTGGAATTAAAAAATTATTGGAAAGATGCTCCATCTTTAGAATTTAAAGAAAGAGACTTATCCAATTATGTAAATGTAACTTTTTCTATAGCATATCAATCCTTAGGCGATCCAGAAAATAATGAAGATTTAATTTTAAATTACTCGTATCTAGATGGTGGTACTTGGGTCGATAATACAATAATATTGATAGAAGGATCTTCCTCTAGTTTTTTAGGGCTTCCCTTTGATAGAGAATTGTTTAATTTTTCTTTTCTTGGTTCTAACCCATACCAAGTTTCTATTCCAGATTCTGCTACTAAATTTAGAGCAACCATAAGTGCTACTTTTGTTAACGGAGCTAATGGTTCTGATAATTATTATATTGATGATGTAATACTAAGCGGTGAAGCAATAACAATAGCTCCAGTAGCAACTTGTAAAGGAGATTTTGGTATAGAGTTAGATGCCTTTGGTAATGCTTCAATAACGAGTGCCGATATAGATGATGGCTCTACTGTTTCTGTAGGTACAAAGTCTTTGTCAATTGATAAATCTAGTTTTACATGTAATGATTTAGGGCCAAACCTTATTACACTAACGGTAAACGATGGAACACAATCAAGCACGTGTACAACAACGGTTACCGTAAATAGTTATACAGGGGCAATGGTTACTCCTACAATTCCCGATACAACAACATATTGTTCCTTTACTGTTACACCTCCGGCAGATATTTCATATAAATGTAATACGGTTTCTCCAACAACCACAGACCCAATATCTTTTGATACACCGGGATCTTATAGTATTACTTGGACCTATCACGATTCGGTCAGTGGCGATTCACAACCGGCAATTCAAAATATTACTTTAAATAATATTGCGGCTCCAACAGGAATAGCAGTTACCAATATTGGTGCAGATACAGGAACAATTTCTTGGAATGCACAAATTGGAGTTGAATCTTATGAAATTCAGTATAAAAAGAATAACCTGGTAAACTGGGAAACAGTAACCACAACTAATAATACCATTAATATTGCTTCTTTAAATCAATTAACCTTGTATGATGTAAGAGTAGGCTCTGTTTGTGGAGGAACTACAGTGCATTCTGGAGTTACAAATTTTACAACAGCGGGTCATGATTATTGCGATACTAATGTTGATAATACGAGTACACGAGTTTATGTTCGTACAGTACGAGTTGGGAGCATTAATAATACTGAAGGAAGACAAGCAGGTGGTTACGATGACAACACGCATTTGTCTACAGTGTTATATAAAAATGAATCCCATACCTTTAATTTCACCTTCAGAAATAGTAATTATTACAATATAGGTCATGCCGTTTGGATAGATTATAATGGAGATGGCGATTTTGAAGATGCAAATGAACTGGTGTGGAATAATAATGGAAATTTAGATAATGCAGGAACATATCAATACCATAGTCCATCTATTTTAATCCCCTCATTTGCGGTTACGGGACCAACTAGAATGCGAGTTGCAGTAAGACAAAATGGAGCCCCAGATGGTACGTGCGAGGACGATTCGTGGGGAGATAGTAGAGGTGAATTTGAAGATTACACATTAAACCTGCAAATTCGTCCAGATGCACCTCAAGAAATTGATGTTACGGGTAATGGTAATTTAATTTTAGATGATGCTGGGGCTAGTGATATTGCAGAAGATAATAATACAGATTTTGGTGAATACGATGTGTTTGAAGTGCCTATGGTAAAAACCTATAGGATTACTAATAATGGGGCAGATCCATTAACCTTAACAGGGAGTCCTTTAGTTGAATTTGCAAGTAATACAGGTGATTTTACACTTTCTCAACCTTCGGTTTCTGTTTTAGCTATTGGAGAGTCAACAACATTTACAATTACTTTTAACCCCAATACTGTTGGCATTAAAAATGCAACTATACAAATTTTAAACGACGATGTAGATGCAGCTGATACAGAAGATAATTATACCTTTTATATTGAAGGACAAGGTGTAAAAAGTTTTCAAGATACAGATGGCGATGGCGTACCAGATAATATTGATGGCGATGATGATAATGATGGATTGTTAGATGCTACCGAAGACAATGCCTGTAAATCCTATGCCTATTCTAACCAAGTAGAAACCGTGTTTTTAAATGAAACATTTGGATCTGGCTACGATAGAATTACAGTAGGTGAGGCGAGTACAGGATCCTCAACTACATACTGCTACGAAGATGGCACAGGAAGCTGTAATGGAAATAACAACCTAAATGATGGTGCCTATACAATATATTACAAAGCGGCAAATGGAGACGGAACAAACCAAACCCCAAATGGAGAGGTGGCTTCATGGGCAGATCAATACTGGTATACAGGATTAGATCATACACCAGATACTACTGATGGGTCATTACCTGGTAGAATGTTATTAATTAATGCTGATTATGATCCAGGAATATTTTATAGTGCTACAATAACTGGTGTTACTCCGGGAGTAGAAGTTACTTACGGTTTTTCCGTTATTAACTTAGATCGAACAGATGCACCATGTATTAATGGATGCCCTGGTGGAGCTACTTGGGATGATAACCCGAGAAATCGACCTGAAGTATTAATAGCAGTGTACGACCAAAATGGAAACTCTTTGATTCCAGCAACTACCTCTGGGTTAATAGATCCTACCAGCAATTCAAATCCTAATGGAGATTGGGTTACTGTAGAAACAACTTTTACAACTAACTCATCTCAATTTACTATTCAACTAATAAATAGTCAAAGTGGGGGTGCTGGTAATGATCTTGCTATCGATGATATCTATGTAAAACAAATATTATGCGATCAAGATGGCGATGGCGTTGCCGATTCTGTAGATTTAGATAACGATAATGATGGTATCCCAAATGTTGTAGAATTAGGTCTTGCAGATCCAGATAAAGATGCTACATTATTGGGGTCTGGTTGGGTTGATAACAACGCTAATGGTGTACATGATTCGTACGAAGGTGGTGCTCCAATTATAGATACAGATGGCGATGGGATTCCAGATTATGTGGATGCAGATTCAGATAACGATGGTATTTTTGATGCTGTAGAATATGATGGGTTAGGAGACATAGATGTTGATGGCGATGGTAAAGGAGACGGGTCTGATATTGATAGTTTTTTAATAGACGACGAGGCCGATGGAGATGGACTTTTAGCTATAATTGATGGTAATGATTCGGATTCAGATGGCGTAGATCATGGTAGTGCAGGGTATACAACACCTTTAGATTCTGATAGTGATGGAATTCCAGATTATTTGGAAATAGATTCTAATAATGATGGTGTTTTTGATATTAAAGAAACTATTTATGTGGATTACGATACTAATAATGATGGTAGAATTGATGGATCTGCAGATGTTGATAAAGACGGAATTTTAGATAGTTTTGATACCAATAGTACGGTGTTTGGTTCTCCTAGAAAATTAGACGAAAGCTATACCTTGTATTTCGATGGTAGAAATGATTACATCTCTGAAAATCTTCCGGTAATAGATAGTTGGTCTAGCAGTACTCTAATGGCTTGGATAAAAATTGCGCCAGGGGCTTCAGGAAAAAGAAGAATAGTAGGGCAAGATAATTTTTACTTAGCAGTTAATGCAGATGGTACAGCCATTGCTACTGCTGGAGGTGTTAGTACAAATTCAACAACAGTATTGCCAATTAATATTTGGGTGCACGTAGCAGCATCATTTAATAATGTAGATGGTAATTTTGTGCTATATGTTAATGGAGAAGAAGAAAGTATTGAGACTGCAGGGACAATACCAACAGCGGTATCAGATTTTACAGTAGGAAGAAAACCAGGTGTTTTAGGAGAAGAAAACGTATTAACAAGCGAATACTTTAAAGGTGAAATAGACGAGGTAAGATTGTTTAATGCTGGGTTATCTGAAGATGAAATTCAAAAAATGGTATATCAAGAATTAGATGATACTAATGGTTTTGAAACAGGAAAAATAATTCCTATTAATATTTCTGCTATAACAGGATCTAGTTTACAACGTTATTATAAAATGGATAAGTTTGATGCAGATATTACTTCAGAGAAAAAAGGAATTTCTGCAGGCGCTAAGCTATACAATATTAAAAACGTTTATTTTCAAACAGCACCATTACCTTTTGTAACAGCTACTTCGGGAGTATGGACAGATAAAAGTTCTTGGTTACATGGCGATGTTTGGGATATTGATGAGATAGAAAAAAATAAAGATTGGAGTGTTGTAAAAATTGAACATGATATTACAGCAAATCAAGATGTAAAAACCTTAGGTTTATTAATCGATTCTAATAAAACTTTAAAAATAGAAGGAGATCATTTGGTGAAAAATTCATGGTACTTCCAGTTAAACGGTGTTTTAGATTTAGAAGACGACTCTCAATTAATACAAACGGAAACTAGTAATGTAATTACTTCAGCTAACGGACGCATATTAAGAAGGCAAGAAGGAGAGGCTAATGCATTTAGATATAATTACTGGGCGTCGCCTGTAGGTGTAACCGGTGTTACCAATTTGTCAGATAATAACGCAGCAACACACAATACTAATAATACATCATTTAGTTTAGGTATGCTTAACGATGAGGCGGGGAATAATGTAACCTTTACTTCAGATTATACAGCAAACGGAAATATAAGTACCTATTGGATGTATACTTTTAAAAATGGTATTACATATTGGGATTGGGAAAGAATAAGTCCTACGGCCGAAATTTCTCCAGGTGTAGGTTTTACTAAAAAAGGTTCTGGTACGGCAGGCGCTAATCAACAGTATGTTTTTGAAGGTAAACCTAATAATGGTACTATTTTAATTGATGTTATTGATAGTGGAGGAGCTGGATCTGAGGCGAATGTTTCTAAAACAAGTTACCTTTTAGGTAACCCGTATGCAAGTGCTCTGGATGTCTATCAGTTTTTGGAGGATAACGAAGGCGTTATTGATGGTTACCTGCAACTGTGGCAACAATGGAGTGGTAATTCTCACAATCTTAGTGAGTATAATGGAGGTTACGCTCAAGTTAATAAATTAGGAGCTATACGTGCGTTTCAGTTTAAAGGAACGTCCGGAAAAAACACAGGATCTCAAGACGGTACGTTGTTGCCATCACGATATTTGCCAGTAGGACAAGGTTTTCTTGCAGAAATAGTGGCAGATGGTGTAGTAGAATTTAATAATGGTCAGCGTGTATTTGTAAAAGAGAGTGATGCCGATGGAAGTGGTGAAAATGGATCTGTATTTTTAAAATCAGAAAACACTAAAGCATCTAAAATACAAACGTCAAATACAAATGAAACTGCTAATGCAATTAAAAAAATTAGATTAGAGTTTAGTTCTGTTACTGGTCCAGAAACTAGAAGGGAATTATTATTAGGCTTTAGTGATTTTACCACAGATGGATTTGATTATGGATATGATGCTAAATACACCGAGGTAAATAATAATGATTTAAACCTTAATTTAGAAGGGCAAAACATGACAATGCAAGCCTATAGTCAAATTACAAGCGATAAAGTAGTAGCCTTAAATTTTGTGTCTTCAGGCGATAATACATTTGAAATTAAAATTTCAGATTTGATAAATATGGATGATTCACAAGTCATTTATTTACGCGATAATTTAACTGGAACCTATTTCGATTTAACACAAGATGTCGCGTATAGTTTTTCTTCGGCGCCAGGTGTTTTTAATAAAAGGTTTGAAATTGTATTTCAAAGCGAGCAAGAAGCTTTAAGTACAGAGGAATCTGTTATTTCAGAAAATTACATGTATTATCAAAATGCTTCAAATACATTTTTTATTAAAAAGCTACATACAGATGTTAGTAAACTATCTCTTGTAAACATGAGAGGGCAGGTTATTTTAGAGCTGGATAATGTAACTAAATCACGTTTAGAAAACGGATTGCAATTTAATAATATGGCAACAGGTGCTTATGTGGTTTACCTGCGTACAGATACTAACGAGGTGTTAACTAAAAAGATAATCGTTAAATAACATACTGCAAAAACAAAACGAATTTAAAGACTACGTTAGTGCGTGGTCTTTTTTTTGTTTTTAAATTATAGTTAAATTGGTATAATTCATTAAATTCGCGAACTTATAAGAATTAAGAAAAAATGAGCGCTAAATTTCCTGAATACAAAGGACTTGACTTACCAAATGTAGCAAACGATATACTACAATATTGGCAAGAAAAAAACATTTTTGAAAAAAGTGTATCTACGAGAGAAGGTAAAGAATCATTTGTGTTTTTTGAAGGACCTCCTTCTGCAAATGGACTTCCTGGAGTACACCATGTTTTAGCGCGTGCTATTAAAGATATTTTTCCGCGTTACAAGACCATGAAAGGCTACCAAGTTAAGCGTAAAGCTGGTTGGGATACACATGGCTTACCAATAGAACTAGGTGTAGAAAAAGAATTAGGAATTACCAAAGAAGATATTGGTAAAACCATTTCGGTTGAAGATTATAATGCAGCCTGCCGTAAAGCAGTTATGCGTTATACCGATGTTTGGAACGACCTAACCCAAAAAATGGGGTATTGGGTAGATATGGAAGATCCATATATTACCTACGAGCCAAAATACATGGAGTCTGTTTGGTGGTTGCTAAAGGAAATCTATTCTAAAAAATTAATGTATAAAGGCTATACTATTCAGCCTTATTCTCCAAAAGCTGGTACGGGTCTTAGTTCGCACGAGGTTAATCAACCTGGTGCCTATCAAGATGTAACAGATACAACTATTGTTGCTCAATTTAAAGCTTTAGAAGAAACCTTGCCAGATTTTTTACAAAACGAAGGCGATATTCATTTTATTGCTTGGACCACAACACCTTGGACATTACCTAGTAATACGGCATTAACCGTAGGACCTAAAATTGATTATGTATTAGTAGAAACGTACAACCAATATACATTCAAACCAATGAATGTAATTTTGGCAAAAGCCTTAGTTAATAAGCAATTTGATGGTAAGTTTAAAAGAGTTGAAGATAAAGCAGCACTTTTAGAGTATAAAGATGGCGATAAAAAAATACCATATTTTGTTGTAAAGGAATTTAAAGGTGCAGACCTTGTTGGTATAAAATACGAACAATTATTACCATATGCTTTACCAAACGATAATCCACAAGATGCCTTTAGAGTAATTTCGGGCGATTTTGTAACTACCGAGGATGGTACAGGAATAGTACACACCGCACCTACTTTTGGAGCAGACGATGCCTTGGTTGCAAAACAAGCAACACCAGAAGTGCCACCAATGCTTGTAAAAGATGAGAACGATAATTTAGTGCCACTTGTAGATTTACAAGGTCGTTTTAGACCCGAAATGAAAGAATTTGGCGGTAAGTATGTTAAGAATGAGTATTACAACGATGGCGAAGCTCCAGAACGTTCAATAGATGTAGAAATAGCTATTAAACTCAAGGAAGAAAATAAAGCCTTTAAGGTTGAAAAATATAAACATAACTACCCACATTGTTGGCGTACCGATAAGCCAATTCTGTATTATCCTTTAGATTCTTGGTTTATTAAAATTACAGATGTAAAGGGGCGTATGCACGAGCTTAATACGGGTATAAACTGGAAACCAAAATCTACAGGAACAGGCCGTTTTGGTAACTGGTTGGCAAATGCTAACGATTGGAATTTATCGCGTTCGCGTTATTGGGGAATTCCATTACCAATTTGGAGAACCGAAGATGGTAAAGAAGAAATTTGTATTGGCTCTGTTGAAGAGTTAAAATCTGAAATGGCCAAAGCAGTTTCAGCAGGTGTGTTAGATAAAGATATTTTTGACGATTTTGAAGTAGGAAATAATTCCGAAGAAAACTACGCTAAAATAGACTTACATAAAAACATCGTAGATGAGGTTGTATTAGTATCACCATCTGGCCAAAAAATGTTCCGCGAAAGCGATTTAATTGATGTTTGGTTCGATTCTGGTTCTATGCCTTATGCACAATGGCATTACCCATTTGAAAATAAAGATTTAATTGATAAAGGCACCACGTTTCCTGCAGATTTTATCGCAGAAGGTGTCGATCAAACTCGTGGTTGGTTTTATACTCTTCACGCTATTGGAACCATGGTTTTCGATTCTGTGGCTTATAAAAATGTAGTTTCAAACGGATTAGTGTTAGATAAAAACGGACAAAAAATGTCTAAACGTCTAGGAAACGCTGTCGATCCTTTTGATACTTTAGGAA
Source organism: Algibacter sp. AS12 (assembly GCF_046736315.1). Taxonomy (NCBI): domain Bacteria; kingdom Pseudomonadati; phylum Bacteroidota; class Flavobacteriia; order Flavobacteriales; family Flavobacteriaceae; genus Algibacter; species Algibacter sp. AS12. The sequence continues at coordinate 1,274,524 of NZ_CP151841.1, read as the reverse complement.
CTTACGGAGCTGATGCCACACGTTGGTACATGATTAGTAATGCCAACCCTTGGGATAACTTAAAATTTGATTTAGAAGGTATAGAGGAAGTAAAACGTAAGTTTTTCGGAACGCTTTATAACACCTATTCATTCTTTCAGTTATACGCTAACTTAGATAATTTCACGTATAGCGAAGCAGATATTCCTTTAAGCGAAAGACCAGAAATAGACCGTTGGATTCTTTCAGAATTACATACGCTAATTCAAAAAGTAGATGCTTTTTATGCCGATTACGAGCCTACAAGAGCTGCACGAGCTATTTCAGATTTTACTCAAGATTATGTAAGTAACTGGTTTGTGCGTTTAAGCAGAAGACGTTTTTGGAAAGGCGATTACCAACAAGATAAAATTTCGGCATACCAAACATTGTATACATGTATGGAAACGATTGCCAAATTAAGTGCACCAATTGCACCGTTTTTTATGGATAGATTGTATTTAGATTTAAATGGAGCCACCAAAAAAGAAGATTTTGAAAGTGTGCATTTATCTAATTTTCCAGTTTTTGATGAAACTTATGTTGATAAGTCGCTAGAAAACAAGATGGAAAGTGCTCAAATAATTTCGTCTTTAGTGCTATCATTAAGAGCTAAAGAAAAAATTAAAGTGAGACAGCCGTTGCAAAAAATAATGATTCCTATAAGTAGCGAATCGCAAAAAAATGAAATTTTAGCGGTTGCAGACCTTATAAAATCTGAGGTTAATGTAAAAGAGATAGAAGTTTTAGAAGATGCTTCAGATATTCTTGTAAAACAAATAAAACCTAACTTTAAAGTTCTTGGTCCACGTTTTGGAAAAGACATGAAAGCTGTGGCTCAGTTAGTTAATAACTTTACCCAAGCCGATATTAAAAATATTGAGCAAAATGGTATTTTAGACGTTGAAATAAACGGAAAAAGTGTTACCTTAGAACGTACAGATGTTGAGATAACATCGCAAGATATTGAGGGTTGGCTAGTAGCAAACGAAGGCTCATTAACAGTCGCTTTAGATGTTACTATTTCTGAAGATTTAAAGCAAGAAGGTATTGCTAGAGAGTTAATTAATAGAATACAAAATTTGCGTAAAGATTCAGGTTTTGAGGTTACAGATAAAATAGATGTAACGCTTCAAAAAGACGAACATATTGTAAAAGCTATTGAGGCAAACTTAACGTATATTAAAACAGAAACATTAACAAATAAACTTGACTTTACAGATAAATTGGAAGATGGTATAGAAATTGCTTTCGATGAAGTAAGTACAAAACTATTTATACAAAAACATTAATATTATGGCAGAAAATACCGTAAGATACTCAGACAAAGAATTAGCCGAATTTAAAGAGCTAATTAGCAATAAAATAGAGAAAGCAAAGCACGATTTAGAGTTAATTAAAAGTGCGTATATGAACGACCATACTAACGGTACAGAAGATACATCGCCACAGTTTAAGGCTTTTGATGAAGGAAGTGCTGTTATGAGTAAAGAATCAAACTCGCAATTAGCTATTCGTCAAGAAAAATTTATACGTGATTTAAAAAATGCTTTAATTCGTATAGAAAACAAAACTTATGGTATTTGTCGTGTAACAGGAAAACTAATTAATAAAAAACGATTGGAGCTTGTGCCACATGCTACTTTAAGTATTGAAGCTAAGAACATGCAGCAATAATTATTACTAATATAGAATTCTAAAGATTTTAAATTATATATTTGAAACGTCTCAATTATGTTGAGGCGTTTTTCATTTATATACTTTTTGTCATTCCCACAAAGGCGGGAATTTAATTGATAAAACATGTCACTAAAAAAATCCATAATCCTAATTTTCATTATTTTGCTTATCGACCAGATTAGTAAGATTTATATAAAAACAACTTTTGTACTTCAAGAAAGTATAGATGTTTTTAGCTGGTTCGAAATCATTTTTGTTGAAAACGACGGAATGGCATGGGGAACTAAAATTAGCGATTTTGTGTCTTTTATTTCCGATAGAACAGCCAAAGTTATACTAACATCGTTTAGAATAGTGGCTATTTTCGGGATTGGCTATTGGCTTTACGACGCTACGGTTAAGCAACATTCAAAATTATTAATTATAGCAATTGCCTTAATCTTTGCAGGTGCTTTAGGTAACATAATAGATTCTGTTTTTTACGGTGTACTGTTTGATGATAGCTATAGTCAAGTCGCAACCTTTTTGCCAGAAGCAGGTGGTTACGATGGTTTGTTGCACGGTAAAGTTGTAGATATGCTTCACTTTCCGTTATTCGAGGTAGACCTACCCGAATGGTTTCCATTTTATGCAGGGAAACGCTTTAGTTTTTTCGATCCTGTTTTTAATGTCGCCGATATGGCAATAAGTACAGGGTTTATTATGCTTATTGTGTTTAATAAAAAGGCGTTTTCAGATAAAAAATAGCATTTTAGAATAATTCTCGTGTAAGTATTGGATTATGTTTTTTGTACTTGTTATCTTTAATGCAGAAAACTAATTCAATTTATGAAAATCAAACAGGGTCCTTTTCTTTTTTTATTTGTGCTTTTTAGTTTTAATGCTATAAAAGCCCAAAACACTTTCGATATTCAATTTCCTAAAACAGAAAGTGAACAAACTCAAAATTGTCAAAGCTGTTATCAATTATTTAGGCAAAAACCTAAGGAAGTTAAGTTTTCAATTAAAAGAGAAAATAATAACCTCTATTTTGAAACTAATGATAAAAAATGGTTCAATTTATTATTTAAAAATGCTGGCGACGGTTTAGCAGTCGATGTTGTAGATAAGAACCGTTATAGCTGTGATGTAGAGTCTGTAGAAAACTCTCAAATTAAAGGAAAACTACTAAAACCAATTTATGGATCTAAATTACGAAGTGGCTTAAAGTCAAATGGAGAAAATAGATTCAGGGTGCATGTAGGTAGATTATCTGATGCGGATATTAACAAGGAGTTGGAATATAATATCCTGTTTTTAAGCAATAAATACTTATGCCAGTATTACGTTATTTATAATTTAGAATCTTACCAATGGGAGCTTTTAGACATGGGTATGTTTCTAGATTCCTTAACCTACAATTTCAAACAAATAAAGGCTACCGCTAAAGAAGGGTATATTATAAAAAATAAAACTTTAAAATTTAAAATACCTTTTGAAAAAAATAAAGCTGAATATTCTCAAGAAGACATCAAACCCATTTACGACTCACTTAGGTTAACAGATTTTAATATAAAAAGTATAAATATTAAAGCCTATTCGTCTGTTGAAGGGAGCTTAGAGCGAAACATTGTATTACAAGAACAACGAGCAAATAGTATAGTTGCAGCGTTGCAATCATTCCAAAAGCCAACTATTAAAACCCAAGTAACATCCTCAGAAAATTGGGTAGAATTCTTAAATGATATTAAAGGAACAAAATTTACTGATTTAGCTAAGCTAAAAAAGAATCAAGTAAAAGCAAAACTCGTAGGTGCTACTTCAACAGAAATGGAACCTATTTTGCAGTATCATAGAAAAGCGGTTTTAGAGTTAGAATTGGAAAAAAAGGACAAGTATAAAACCATGTCACCAGATGAGTTAATTGCTAAATTTAACGCATCGATAAAAGCAGATAAATTAGATGAAGCAATTGAGATTCAAAACTCATTATTCGAAAAGATAAGGAATAAAGAAACCTCGCCCGATATTCTTAAAAAAATGGAAATCCCAAGGCAGGATAAGTTTTATAAAATATTTAATAAAAATTCAGCGTTTCGATACATAATGAATGTAAGACAGTCACTTATTGTATATAATGAGTTGTTAGAGTTAGAAAAATTAGTGCCAAATAATGGTGAGGTTAAGTATAATATAGCGGCAATTAAAATAAGATTATGGCGATTTAGAGCTTTAGAAATAAATGAAACGAAACTCAAAAATCAAATTTCTGCTTTAAAAAATTATGGTATTGAAAGTTCACTTATTTCAAGAATGATGGTTAATTTTCATATTATAAATGCCGAAAATTTAATGCGAGAAAGAGATTATGATAATAAAGATAAATCGGTAACTTTTATAAAAAATAACTATAAAAAATTCTATTTATCGGATTATGATTACTTGAGTTTAGCTCAGTTTTTTAGCTATTATGCAAATGTTGATTTTGCCGTAGAATTGTTAGATGAAAAGGCAAGAACTATTGATATTGATGAAAACTTATTGTTTTACTATTTAAACTTAACGCTCGTAAATAAAGAATTGACCGAGGACGATGATTATAGAACTATTTTATTAAACGCTATAAACATGAATAAGGAGCGATTCTGTAAATTGTATAATAGTGTTGAAGATGGAGGAGTAACTTTTCAGTTATTAGATGATGAGTATTTAAGAGTAACGTATTGCGAGAATTGCGAAAACGGGAACTAAAAAAGATAAACCCCTTTAGGCGTTACACAATAATCCAAACCAATATCACCATCAAAAACATCGGTAATCTCAGTTTCTGCTTCAAAAAAGGACAATCCAATTTTTATAGTTTCGGTTTTACAATCGGCTAAAAATCTATCGTAAAACCCTTTGCCATAACCAACGCGATTGCCTTGTTTATCGAAGGCTAAAAGCGGAATAAATACCACTTCAATTTTATCATTGGTAATTTCAATACCATCAACAGGTTCTGGAATGTTGTATTTGTTTTTCTTAATTACGGTATTATCCGTTAGTAAAAAATGAGTCATTCCGCCAGTTTTAAAATCACTTTTAGAGATTAGTGTGTTTTTGTCTTTACCCGCAAGAATGTTTAATATATAATCGGTGTTAACCTCCTTCTGTTCTGCAATAGCAAGAAAAATATGGTAAAACGAATACTCCCAAATAGGCAATATTAAAAGCTGATTTGAAATAGCTAAACTAAAATCATCAATGTCATTTTCAGACAAATCATTACGAAGGGCTTTATATGTTTTTCGTAATTCGGTTTTAGTCATTACCCTTTTAATTTAGTAGAAATATGAAATAAAGCATCACCTTGATATACAATAGGCGATTCGTTTACATTAATAATATACCCATTGCTAGATGCTTTTACTGCATAGTTAAATTTACCATAAGGATCTGTAATATTACCCAAAACATCGCCTTTTAACACAAATGATCCAATAGGAATCGAGGCTTTAAACATACCAGAATATTTAGCACGCTGCCATTTACTATCATTTATAAAAACAGTGTCTCTTTTAGGCTTAGAAATCTTAAAGGTAGATTGCAGCATACCTAAATGTTTCAATAAACGTTTAGAGCCATTAACGCCAGAGTTGGTTACGGCATCGTCAATATGAAACGATTTTCCGCCTTCAAAAAGCAACAAAGGTTTTCCTAATTTATAGCAGGTTGTTCTAAAGGATTTCGATAAGTTTTTAGAGTACAAAACAAAGGGCGCTCCAAAGGCTTTGGCTAAGTTGTTTAGCTCTTTATTCTCCCTGGTGTAACGTAATTGCGGCGCATTAAATCTGCCCGAACCACCGGTGTGAAAATCGATTATCATATCCACATGTGGTATAATATCGTTTATAAGTTTATGAGCCACACGACCTGCTAACGATCCCGAAGGACTTCCAGGAAATACTCGGTTTAAATCGCGCCCATCTGGAAATTCACGTTTTAAATTTATAAACCCAAAAATATTAATTACCGGCATACAAATTATAGTGCCACATTTGGGTTTGTTAATACCTTTAGATATAAGTTGTCTCACAATTTCAACACCATTTACCTCATCGCCATGTATACCAGCGGTAAACAATAGTGTTGGCCCTGGTTTTTTAGAGCGTTCAATAATAACGGGAATATTTACCGGTGTAGAGGTGTGTAAATTTGCAACATCAAAATTAACCTCTTTGCTTTCACCAGGAGCAACAGTTTCGCCAAAAATGGTTAAGCCATTATTATTTACTTGTGTCATTTATTGTTTGTTTTTTTCTATAAAAGTAATTATCGCCTTAGCAATATTACGTCCTGTTGCAGCTTCAATACCTTCTAAACCCGGTGTCGAGTTTACTTCTAATAATAAAGGACCTCTAGCCGATTGTAACATATCTACCCCACAAACTGGTAATTTTAATGCCTTACTAGCATTCATAGCTAGTTTTAGTTCGTCGTGGTTAAGTTTTATAATGTTTGCCGATCCTCCACGGTGTAAGTTCGATCTAAATTCACCTTCCTTACCTTGGCGTTTCATAGCACCAACAACCTGCCCATCAACTACCAATGCACGTAAATCTGCGCCACCAGCTTCTTTAATAAACTCTTGCACAATAACGCGGGCTTCCAATCCATTAAAAGCTTCTAAAACCGATTCGGCAGCATTTTTAGATTCGGCTAAAACCACACCTAAACCCTGCGTACCTTCAAGTAGTTTAATAATTACAGGCACACCACCAACATGCTCAATAACCTCTTCCACATCGCGCGAATAGTTTGTAAAAACCGTTTTAGGCATACCAATTCCGGCCTTACTTAAACGCTGTAAACTACGCAGCTTATCTCTAGAGCGCTGTATGGCGTCCGATGTTACAATGGTAAAAACACCCATTTCCTCAAACTGTCTCACCACGGCGCAACCATAAAACGTAACCGAAGCTCCAATTCTGGGTATTATGGCATCTACATAATCCAAATACCTATCCTTGTAAAAAATGGTAGGTTTTTCCTTTTCAATAATAATATCACATTTCAAAGGGTCAATAACTTCAATTTTATGTCCTCTCTTTTCACCTTCATCAATCAAGCGTTCAGTAGAATATAAATTTGCGTTTCTAGAAAGTATTACAATATTCATGCTTTGTTTTTACTATTAAAATTAAACGAAACGTTTTCCAAATCTACATCAACTATAAATTTTTGCCTTAAAAATTGCCTGCCAATAAGTACAGGGAATTTCATAGCGTCTCTAGTGCTTAAAGTTAAGTTAATCTTATAAGTTTTACCAAAAAATACTACTTCACTTTTCACTTTATATCTATTTTCTTTATAACCATTGCTGCTTTTTACATCGGTACGCCAAAAGGTATCAAAAATAATCTCTGTTTTACCAAAGTTTTTGTGCACATTACTGTTAAAAATGCACAGTAATGCGTTGTCAACCTCAATAATTTCAGAACAATGTATGGTCGAGGTGTACGCCCCAGTATCCATTTTTACATCAATATTAAATAATCCCAACTGCGGAAAATCAATGATATCAGTACGTCCTAGAATTTTTTTACTCATTTTTTTAAATAAATATTTGTCACTTCAAGTGTCCCAAATCTATTTCAGGATGTCTCTAGAAGTAGGCGTTACCACAAGGGTCGGGCTTGAAGCCTGTCTTGAACCAAGTCTAAAGACTGCAAGTTCTCGCACCTCCTCCTTCGGGCTGTGGGCTTTTCTCTGCAATCCCTAACGCGGGTTAATCCGCGGTCTTTGGTTTTGTCGCCAATTAAAATAATACCAACAAAGGTAGTCGCTTATATCTTTTTTTTAAAGCGGCGCAATGTATATAAATTATCGATTCAAAAAACAAAAAACAAATTTATTTACATAACATTAAATTAGCCATAATTTCTCCCAAAAAGCATTAAAATAATTACCTTTACAGTAATGGATACCCCGACTTTAGATATACAGTTAAAAACATTACCAAACCAACCCGGAGTTTATCAATATTACGATAAAGAAGGGACTATTATTTACGTTGGTAAAGCCAAAAATCTAAAAAAAAGGGTGAGTTCGTATTTTACCAAAACGCATGATAATGGTAAAACTCGGGTTTTAGTAAAAAAAATAGCCAATATAAAACACATTGTTGTCGAAACTGAAACCGATGCTCTTCTACTCGAAAATAACCTTATAAAAAAGCACAAACCACGGTATAATGTTTTGCTTAAAGACGATAAATCCTATCCGTGGATTTGTATAAAAAACGAACGTTTTCCCAGAGTATTCTCTACGCGTCGTGTATTTAAAGATGGTAGCGAATATTTTGGACCATACACCAGCGGAAAAACCGTGCATACGCTACTAGATTTAATAAGAGGCTTGTACAGTTTACGTACATGTAACTTTAATTTATCAGAAGAAAAAGTAGGTGCAGGCAAGTATAAAGTATGTTTAGAGTATCACTTAGGTAATTGCAAAGGCGCCTGCGAAGGCCTCGAAACCGAAGTAGAATACAATAAAAATATTAAAGCCATAAAAGAAATATTAAAAGGTAACTTTAAAGATTCGCTATCACAATTTAAAGTGCAAATGCGCGAGTATGCCGAAAATATGGAGTTTGAATTGGCTCAAAAAATAAAAGAAAAAGTTGAGGTACTAGAAAACTATCAGGCAAAATCTACCATTGTAAATCCAAAAATTAGCAATGTCGATGTGTTTTCGATAATGAGCGACGAGAGTTATGGTTACGTAAACTTTTTGCAATTATCCTACGGTTCTATAATCCGTTCGCATACCTTAGAGATAAAAAAGAAACTAGACGAAACCGATAAAGAATTGCTAGAGTTATCCATAACCGAGATTAGGCAACGTTTCAACTCTAATTCCAAAGAAATTTATGTACCTTTTAAAGTTGATTTAGGAGAAGACTTAAAAGTAACTGTTCCAAAATTAGGCGATAAAAAACATATTTTAGATCTATCGCTTCGTAATGCTAAGTATTTTAGAATGGAGCGTTTTAAGCAAATGAAAATTGTAGATCCCGATAGACATGCCAATCGTATTATGGCACAAATGAAAGTCGATTTACGCCTATCGGAAGAGCCACGACATATCGAGTGTTTCGATAACTCGAACATTCAAGGTACGCATCCGGTAGCTGCATGTGTAGTTTTTAAAAACGGAAAACCAAGTAAGAAAGATTATCGCCATTTTAATATAAAAACGGTAGAAGGTCCAGACGATTTCGCATCTATGGAAGAGGTGGTGTATAGGCGTTATAAACGCTTGCTAGATGAAAACCAACCCTTGCCACAACTAATAATAATAGATGGTGGTAAAGGGCAATTGTCGTCCGCTTTAAAAAGTTTAGAAGTATTAGGGCTTAGAGGTAAAATAGCTATTATCGGAATAGCTAAACGTTTGGAAGAATTATTTTACCCAGACGATCCAATTCCCTTATATTTAGATAAAAAAAGCGAGACCCTAAAAATTACTCAGCAACTTCGAAACGAAGCACACCGTTTTGGTATCGAGCATCATAGAAATAAACGTAGTAAAACAGCGTTAAACACGGAGTTGGAAACCATTGCTGGTGTTGGAGAAAAAACGGTAGTCGAATTATTAAGGCATTTTAAATCGGCAAAACGAGTAGCCAATGCTAAGTTAGATGAGTTGGAAGCTGTTGTAGGTGTGTCGCGAGCCGAAAAGGTCTATAGTTATTACCATGAGAAGTAAATAATCTTTGCCAACCTACAAGGTTTTTAAAACCTTGTAGGTTTGAAATAAAATAAAGTTTTTATTTAAGTGTAATTAAAAAACCTAATGAGAAAATTGGTATTGGCATTTAGTTCATTCATCCTTTTTGTAGGTTGTTTTTCTATTGATACTTCAAACCCTAAAGAAGCTTATAAATACTGGGCAGGAGTTGAGGTTTATGAGGGTATTGAAATTATGAATGGAGAATATTATCAATCTCCTCATTTTACTTTGGAGTATGAGTTTTTTCTAAAATTCAAACCGACCAAAAAATGGTGGAATGAGTTTATTGTTATTAATAATTTGGAGGTGGATAATCAAAATGTAGATTGGTCAGCTTTCACTAAACTACCCAAATGGTTTAAACCAGTATCTAATTATTCCATTTACAGTAAAAATAATGATTTTGACCGCTCCAGATATTTCATAGAGGAAAAAAGTGGAATATGCTATATATACGAAACAGTAGGAATGTAAAGACGAAATCAACTTGAACATAAAAACAATCATATTAACCCTATTTATACTCGTTTCTCTTTCCGCGAAAGCGCAAAATAAGGAATTAGAAAACCCTAGGCCCAAAGTTGGTTTAGTGTTAAGTGGAGGAGGCGCAAAAGGTTTAGCACACATTGGTGTTTTAAAAGTGATTGATAGTTTAGGCATACGAATTGATTATATTGCAGGAACCAGTATGGGTTCTATTATTGGGGCACTTTATGCTTCGGGGTATTCGGGTAAGCAATTAGATTCCATTTTTCATGAAATAGATTTTGATAAAATTATTAATGACGATTTACCTAGGTCCTCAACAGCATTTAGCGAGCGTAGTAATATGGAGAAGTATGCGCTTAAATTGCCGTTTAATAATTTTAAAATAAAATTACCATCGGCGCTTTCTAGAGGCCATAACACTTATAGTTTATTTTTAAAATTACTAATTCACGTTAACGAGATTAATGATTTTAGTAAACTACCTATTCCATTTTTCTGTATTGCAACTAACGTAGAAAAAGGGGAGCAAGTCTTGCTAGAAAAAGGAAATTTAACACAAGCTATTATGGCAAGTTCTGCATTGCCATCTTTATTTCAGCCGGTAAACATTAATAAGGATTTGTTAATTGATGGCGGTGTGGTAAATAATTACCCAGTAGATGAAATTCGTGCTAAAGGCATGGATATTATTATTGGTGTGGATGTGCAAGATGGGTTGGCAAATAGAGATGAGTTAACCTCGGCACCCGATGTTTTAATTCAAATTAATAACTTCAGGACCATTCACGACATGAAGTTTAAAGTCGAAAAAACAGATATTTATATAAAACCCGATATTAGAAAATTTAATGTAGTGTCTTTTGATGAAGGGAAAGAAATAATTAATTCTGGTAAAATTGCAGCGTTAAACGAGTTTGATGCACTAACTAAACTAAGCAAAACCCCTAATATTAATCAAAAGCTGAAAATTAAAGCCATTGATAGCTTAAAAATTAACAATATTGACATTAAAGGGAATAAAAATTACACAAGAGCCTATGTTTTAGGAAAACTTAAATTAAAAAAAGACGAAGTAATAAGTTATCAAGATTTTGCTAAAGGTTTAAATAATTTGGTGGCTACAAATAATTTTAAGGCTTTCGAGTACGAGTTAAAAAGTACGCCAGATAAATCGGGTTACAACATGTTAGCTACGGTAAAAGAACGGCGCATAAATACGTTTTTAAAACTAGGACTCCATTTTGACGATTTATACAAAAGTGGCGCTTTAATTAATTTAACTAAAAAGCAGTTGTTGTTTAAAAATGATGAGGCTTCGCTAGATATTGTTTTAGGAGATAATGTGCGGTATAATTTTGAGTATTTAATCGATAAAGGATTTTATTGGAGTGTAGGTATAAGGTCTCGTTATAATCAATTTCAAAAACAAATAAGTGCACAGTTGTTGTTGGATGATGAGCAAATTACCAACTCTGGTTTAAATAAAATTGATGTAAAGCTTAGGGATCAAATGAATCAGTTTTACCTGCAAACTTTGTTTAGAAGAGATTTTTCATTGAGTGCAGGATTAGAACATAAAAGACTCGAAATAAACTCTGAAACTATATTAGGTAATAGGCCAGATAGAGATTTTCAATTCGAAAATACAGACTATTTAAGCCTTTTTGGAAACCTTAAACTAGATACTTATGACGATAAGTATTTTCCGCGAGAAGGTGTTTATTTTAATGGCGATTTAAATGTTTATATACGTGCATCAGGTTTTGTTGAAGAGTTTAAAGATTTCTCTGTGGCTAAGGCCGAATTAGGCTATGCCTTTGGAGTGTCTGATAAAGTATCCTTTAATATTAAATCGAGTGGAGGCTTTAAATTAGGCGATAAATCCAACCGAACACTCGATTTTGCTTTAGGTGGTTACGGTAACGATTTAATAAATAATTTTATACCATTTTTGGGTTACGATTTTATTTCATTAACGGGTAATAGCTATGTAAAAGCATCCTTTCTTGCAGATTACGAACTTATAAAAAAGCACCATCTTACTTTAGAAGGTAACTGGGCTAATGTAGATGATAATATTTTTGATAGCGGTGAGTGGTTTACGCTTCCAGATTACCGTGGTTATGCTTTGGGTTACGGTATTGAGTCGGTTTTAGGGCCATTGCAAATAAAATATAGTTATTCGCCAGAACAGAGAGCCAGTAATTGGTTTTTTACTATTGGCTTCTGGTTTTAGTAGTTTATTGTCATTCCCAAAAGATGAACATCTTCCAATAGTTAAGGTTAAAGGAATTATCAATAATTTTTCCGATATTTGTAACACTATGACACTTTTTTGGAAAGATTTATTAGCATATCTGCACTACCTCATCAAGAGAAATCCTGAGTGAGTATAAATTCTTTTATTTCTGCGTAGGCAGGAATCTTTTTTTATTTTACTATCTTTATTAGAGTTTGAATATTAGGCTTTTAAAGCTTTTAATGTTTGGCTTTTCATAATTTAAAACATACAAATATGCCTTTTTATCATAAATTAGGAAATATTCCCCCTAAACGTCACACTCAGTTTAGAAAGCCAGATGGTAAATTGTATTCCGAGCAGTTGTTTGGAACCATTGGTTTCGATGGTATGTCCACAAATAGTTACCACGAGCAACGCCCAACGCAGGTAAAAGAAATAAAAAAGCAATACAGCGTTGCTCCAAAAATTGCTTTAAAAAATAATATAAAATCGTACCGCCTAAAAGGGTTTCAGGTTACGCCAGAAAACGATTTTCTAGACAGCCGAAAAACGGTTTTAATAAATAGCGATTGTGCTATAGTTTTGGCAGCACCAAAAGAATCGACCAAAGATTATTTTTATAAAAACACCGATGCCGATGAATTAATTTTCATCCATAAAGGCACTGGGAAATTAAGAACACACTTAGGGAATCTCGATTTTAAATATGGCGATTATCTGTTAATCCCAAGAGGAATAATTTACAAAATAGATTTTAATACCCAAGATAACAGGTTGTTTATTGTAGAGTCTCGCAGGCCAATTTACACGCCAAAACGCTACCGCAATTGGTTTGGGCAAATGTTAGAACATGCGCCATTTTGCGAGCGGGATATTCGCCGTCCGCAAGAATTAGAAACCCATAACGAATCTGGCGAGTTTTTAATTAAAGTAAAAAAACAAGATGATATTATAGAAATGGTGTACGCTTCCCATCCGTTTGATGTGGTTGGCTACGATGGTTACAACTATCCGTATGCGTTTTCAATTCACGATTTCGAGCCTATTACGGGTCGCATTCATCAGCCGCCACCAGTGCATCAAACTTTCGAGACCGATGCTTTTGTGGTGTGTAGTTTTGTGCCACGTTTGTACGATTACCACCCGCTATCCATTCCGGCGCCATATAATCATAGCAATATTGATAGCGACGAGGTGTTATATTATGTTGATGGCGATTTTATGAGCCGAAACGATATTGAGGTAGGTCATATTTCATTGCATCCAGCAGGAATCCCCCATGGTCCGCATCCAGGAGCAACAGAACGCAGTATAGGGAAAACAAGAACCGATGAGCTTGCGGTTATGGTCGATACTTTTAAACCATTAATGGTAACAGAAGAGGCCATGAAAATTGCCGATGAAAGTTATTATAAATCATGGTTGGAGTAATTTTATTAGAAGCTATTTCCTGCTTTCGGCAGTCGCTCTCTGCGAGGAGCTCCAACAAATGCCTCAATCAGGGCTATAAACATCTCATATTCGTTATGGACTAAATAGCTTAACGAATAAACAACTAAACAATTTATCATGAGTAAAGACATAAAATCAGTAAACTACGGATTAGAAAAAATATTTGAAGGCGCACAAGATTTCTTGCCGCTTTTAGGAACAGACTATGTAGAATTCTATGTAGGCAATGCAAAACAATCGGCACATTTTTATAAAACAGCCTTTGGGTTTCAGTCGTATGCTTATAAAGGCTTAGAAACGGGCTCTAAAGATTCCGTTAGTTATGTATTAATACAAGATAAAATTAAATTAGTGCTTACCACGCCACTTACTAGTAAATCGCCAATAAACGAGCATATTGTAAAACATGGCGATGGTGTTAAAGTGGTTGCGCTTTGGGTTGAAGATGCTAAAAAAGCCTACCAAGAAACCACAAGCAGAGGTGCTAAATCCTATATGGAACCCGTTGTTGAAAAGGATGAGCATGGAGAGGTGGTTAGAGCTGGTATTTACACTTACGGCGAAACGGTACACATGTTTGTAGAGCGCAAAAACTACAATGGTGCGTTTTTACCAGGTTTTCAAAAATGGGAAAGCGATTATAATCCAGAACCAATAGGTTTAAAATATATAGACCACATGGTTGGTAATGTCGGTTGGGGCCAAATGAATACTTGGGTAAAATGGTATGAAGATGTTATGGGTTTCGAAAACTTTTTATCCTTTGATGATAAGCAAATACACACCGAATATTCGGCACTTATGAGTAAGGTGATGAGTAATGGTAACGGACGCATAAAATTCCCTATTAACGAACCAGCGAAAGGGAAAAAGCGTTCGCAAATTGAAGAGTATCTGGATTTTTACGAAGGTGCGGGTGTGCAACACATTGCAGTTGCAACCGATGATATTATTAGTTCGGTAAGTGCATTAAGAGCTAGAGGTGTTGAGTTTTTATCTATTCCGCCAGAGGCATATTATAAGGCTGTACCTGGCAGGTTGGAAGAGCATAGCCACGAATTAAGAGAAGATATTGAGGCCTTAAAAAAGTTGGGTATTATGATTGATGCCGACGAGGAAGGTTACCTACTTCAAATTTTTACAAAACCAGTTGAGGATAGACCAACGCTATTTTTTGAAATTATTCAGCGAATGGGCGCAAGAGGTTTTGGTGCAGGTAATTTTAAAGCGCTATTTGAATCTATTGAGCGCGAGCAAGCCAAAAGAGGTACACTTTAATCTAAATTATATCGACCTGCAAGGTTTTTAAAACCTTGCAGGTCTTTTTTCTTTTTTTTACTAAAACATGTTGGTTTAGATTGGCTCCTTGAGGGATGTGTAAAACCAAAAGTTTAATCTTTTATCGTAAAGACCATGCTTAGTTCTGCACTGCGTTAGGGATAGCAGTGGCATCCTTTTTTTGCTTCCGTATATGGCAAAAAAAGATATAGCGTATAGCCCGACCCTTTTGGGAACGCCGAAAACATATTACGAATTCGTTAATTTTTAATATTGTAACACAACTATAACCTGCTTTAAGGTGGCTTATAGAATAAAATTTTTATTTTTGGAACAGTAATTGTAATTTCTAGGTTAAAACAATAAAAGTAACCACAAAGGAGTTACATAACAATTACCCAAAGAGGATGAAAAAATTAGTGCTTATATGTATCGCAATAATGACTATGCAAACGGCTTTTGCTCAGCAAGAATCGGCTTTTCAAGATGGCGAATGGTTTAAATTTAAAATGAGTTACAGCAACTGGCTTAAGGCTGGTAATGCCACATTAGCTGTTAAAGATGCTACGCTTAATGGTAAAGATGTTTATCATGTGGTTGGTAAAGGTTGGACTACCGGAATGATAAAATGGTTTTTTAAGGTTAAAGATCGATATGAAACCTATTTTGATAAGCAAACTATTATGCCGTATAAATTTGTTAGAAATATTGATGAAGGTGGGCATACTAAGGATTTAGAGATTGATTTTGATCAAGTCAATAATAAAGCGCACGTTACTGATAATAAGCACAAAACTAAAAAGGTTTTTACTACGAAGCCTAATATTCAGGACATGGTTTCTACTTTTTATTATTTGCGTAATAATTTAAAAACCGATAAGCTAAAAATAGGTGATGAGGTGCAGATTGATATGTTTTTTGATGAAGAAAATTATGGGTTTAAGTTAAAATATCTTGGCGAGGAAACAATTGACACCGAATTTGGCGATATAGAGTCTTTAAAATTTAGACCTTATGTAATGGCTGGACGTGTATTTAAGGAGGAAGAAAGTTTAACGCTATGGGTGTCAAAAGACAAAAATAAAGTACCTTTACGCATTAAGGCAGACTTAGCTGTTGGGTCTTTAAGAGCAGACCTGGAAGCATTTAAAGGATTAAAACATCCCTTTAAAGTAGTTGTAAATAATTAAGATATTTTGAAATCTAAAATAACCGATCAACTAAACGAAAAATATAATGCAATAGACCAAGATGCTGAGGTGCATTTGGAAGGTTTACTTCATAGCAAACCCATTAATTATTGGGATTATATACAAACCGATGCCTTATTAAGTTTACAGGTACAACGTACTGTTTTTCCCGATGAGAACGTGTTTATTATGTATCATCAGGTTAATGAATTGCTATTTAAAATGGTGCTTTCTGAAATGAATCAAATAGCAGCAATAGAAAACATAGATACCGAAACGTTTACCACCAAAATAATGCGTATTAGTCGATATTTTGATGTGCTAACCTCGTCATTTAGTATCATGAAAGATGGTATGGATGTCGAGCAGTACAATAAGTTTAGAACCACTTTAACGCCTGCTAGTGGCTTTCAAAGTGCACAATATAGAATGGTTGAGTTTGCATCTACAGAGTTAATTAACCTTATTGATAAGCGCTTTAGAGATGGTTTTACTATTGACGATACGTTTATGGATGCTTTTGATCATTTATATTGGCAAGCAGCTGGTAAGGATTTTAAAACGGGTAAAAAAACGTATACACTTTCTGCTTTTGAAGAGCGTTATAAGGATGAATTTATTAGATTTATAAAACGTTATAAGGATAAGAATTTGTGGAGCAAGTTTAAATCGTTGCCAAAAGAGGATCAAGCCAGTAAAGATTTAATAAGTGCCATGAGACACTATGATTATACGGTAAATATAAAATGGGTTATGGCGCATTACGAAACGGCAAACCATTATTTAAATATTAACGGAAAAACTGCCGAGGCTACCGGTGGAAGTGAATGGGTGAAATATATGCACCCAAAATATCAAAAAAGAATATTTTTTCCAGATTTATGGACAGAGAAAGAAAAAGAAACGTGGGGAACAGATATTTAGTTTTAATACTGTGTATTGCATTTGTTTTTGGATGTAAAGACGATAAAGAACCTGTTGTAGAAGATATTGCTGAGGTCATTGAAGAACCGGAAGAGGTTTTAGAATTTGGTTTTAAGGTAGACGACTATGTTATTAAAAGAGATACCATTCGTCGTGGCGATAGTTTTGGCGAAATTCTAGAGCGTAATAAAGTTGGGTATCCTAAAATTTTTAATATAGCAGAAAAAGCAAAGGATACTTTCGATATAAGACGACTTCAAGTAGGGAAACCTTATACGCTTTTATGTTCTAAAGATTCGTTAGAAACTCCTAAATGTTTTATTTATCAGCCTACTTTAGAGGAGTATGTGGTTATAAATTTTCATGACTCTATTCATGCCTATACCAGCAGAAAACCTATTAAATACGTTGAAAAAACAGCTACAGGGATTATTAATAGTAATATTTCCCAAACCTTAGAAGACCAAGGTTTGAGCCCAAGATTAGCTTACAAAATGGCCGACGAAATTTATGCTTGGACCATAGATTTTAGAAGACTGCAAAAAGGAGATAGATTTAAAGTAATTTATACCGATAAGTTTATTGATGATACCATTTACACAGGTGTGCACAATATAAAAGCGGCGTATTTTGAGCATAATAAAGAGCCTTTTTATGCTTTTGAGTTTGTTACCGATTCTGCTAAAGGCATTGTAGATTATTTTAGTGAAGAAGCTAAAAATTTACGTCGCGCGTTTTTAAAAGCCCCAGTAAAGTTTAGTAGAATATCTTCTCGTTATAATCTAAAACGACGTATTGCAGTTTATGGTTTTAAATTACGACCACATAAGGGAACCGATTTTGCGGCACCAATAGGTACGCCTATTATGGCAACAGCTAATGGTACAGTAATCGAGTCTAAGAAAAGAGGTGGTAATGGTAATTATGTAAAAATTAGACATAATGCGACCTACGAAACGCAATACCTTCACATGAAAAGTAGAAAGTCGAAAGTAGGCGATTTTGTAAAACAAGGTGATGTTATTGGATGGGTAGGTATGACCGGAAATACTGGTGGGCCTCACGTTTGTTATCGTTTCTGGAAAAACGGAAAACAAGTCGATCCTTTTAAGCAAAAATTACCAGAAGCTAAACCTATATCTGATTCTTTAAAAGTTGAATACCTTGATTTTATTTCACCTATTAAGCAACAGCTCGATAATATTCATTTCCTAGAAGATATTTTTGAGGACCAGAATCAGCCAGAACAAACCATTAAACAAAATACTAATCAAATTTCATTAAACCGTTAATAGATATGGCATTACCAAGCATTAACCCAACAACAACTAATTCGTGGAATAAATTAAAAGCGCATTTTGACGATGTTAAGGATGTGAAAATGAAGGATTTGTTTGCTAAAGATAGCCAGCGCGCAAATAAATTTACCATTAAGTGGGAAGATTTTTATGTTGATTTTTCTAAAAACAGAATCACAGAAGAAACTTTTAAATATCTGTTAGAATTAGCTGATGATGTTAAGTTGAAAGAGGCTATAAAAAGTCAGTTTTCGGGCGAAATTATTAATGAAACAGAAGGAAGAGCAGTATTGCATACGGCATTAAGAGCGCCAAAAGATGCAGATTTTAAGGTAGATGGTGTAAATGTAATGCCAGAAATATATCAAGTAAAACAAAAAATAGAAGGCTTTACAAACGAAGTTGTTAAAGGCGATAGAAAGGGATACACAGGAAAAGCATTTACCGATGTTGTAAATATTGGTATTGGAGGTTCCGATCTTGGTCCAGCTATGGTGGTTGATACGTTACAGTATTATAAAAATCATTTAACTACGCACTTTGTTAGTAATGTAGATGGCGATCATGTTAATGAAGTTATTAAAAAGCTAGATCCAGAAACAACGCTATTCGTAATTGTTTCAAAAACCTTTACAACGCAAGAAACACTATCTAACGCTAATACATTAAAGGCATGGTTTTTAAAATCAGCTTCAGAAGATGCTATTGCAAAACACTTTGTGGCTGTTTCAACAAATATTAAAAATGTAAAAGCTTTTGGTATTGATGAAAATAATATTTTCCCAATGTGGGACTGGGTTGGTGGTCGTTTTTCATTATGGAGTGCGGTAGGTTTAACTATTAGTTTAGCCGTTGGTTTTAATAATTTTGATAGCCTTTTAAAAGGAGCTAACAAAATGGACGAGCATTTTAAAAATGAAGATTTCGATAAAAATATACCCGTAGTTTTAGCTTTAATTAGTGTATGGTACAATAACTTTTTTGGAGCCGAAAGTGAAGCTATTATCCCATATTCTCAATACTTAAACCAATTTGCAACGTATTTGCAACAAGGTATTATGGAGAGTAACGGTAAAAGCGTAGATAGAAACGGTAATCCAATAGATTACCAAACAGGTACTATTATCTGGGGAGAACCAGGAACGAATTCCCAACATGCTTTTTTTCAATTAATACATCAAGGTACAAAGTTAATACCTGCCGATTTTATTGGGTTTGCTAAATCGTTACACGGTAATCAAGATCATCAAGATAAGTTAACATCTAACTTTTTAGCACAAACAGAAGCGCTTTTAAATGGTAAAACGCGAGACGAAGTTATTGCAGAAGGAACAAGTGAATCAATCATACCATTTAAAGTCTTTGAAGGTAACAAACCTACAAATACCATATATATTAATAAGTTATCACCAGAAAGTTTAGGCGAATTAATAGCAATGTACGAACATAAAATTTTTGTACAAGGTATTATATGGAATATTTTCAGTTACGATCAATTTGGAGTAGAATTAGGTAAGCAATTAGCTAGTAAAATTTTACAAGAATTTAACAATACTGCCAATAATGAACATGATTCTTCAACTATTAATTTATTGAATTATTATAAGCAAATGTCTTAAAACCTAAGATTATTCTTAACAAAATTCCTAAAAGGCAATAATATTTTAAGTGTTATTGCCTTTTTTCTTTTAATAAAATAACTAATTTGTTAATAATTAGTTAATGTTAGTCGATTAATAATCCTTATTTTTGCACCGACTAATTTCAAAAAATTAATTATGAAAAGAACTACGCGTTTTTTAATGTTTACCGTAGCAATGCTATTTTCAGTAGTTGTTATGGCTCAAAGTACAATTTCAGGTGTAATAACTGAAGTAGGCTCTAATATGCCACTTCCAGGTGCAAATGTTATTGAAAAAGGCACTACTAACGGTGTCGTTACCGATTTTGATGGAAATTTCACCATCAACACTAAGTCTTCAACAGGTGATCTTGTTATTTCTTATGTGGGTTACAACTCTAAAACTATTGCTTTTACTGCAAGCGCAAGTTTAGGGAAGATTGCTTTAGAGTCCAGTCAAGTAGGACTTGATGAAGTACAAATTATTGCTTCTGTGGCAGTTGATAGAAAAACGCCAGTGGCGGTTTCTACAATAAAAGCTGATGAAATTTCTTTAAAATTAAGTACACAAGAATTTCCAGAGATTTTAAAATCTACACCTGGTATCTATGCTACCAAACAAGGTGGTGGATATGGTGATGCTAGGGTTAATATTCGTGGGTTTTCTTCTGAAAACGTTGCGGTAATGATTAACGGTATTCCTGTTAATGATATGGAAAACGGAGCTGTTTACTGGTCTAACTGGGCTGGTTTAGGCGATGTTACGTCTACTATGCAAGTACAAAGAGGTTTAGGAGCTTCTAAAGTAGCTGTGCCATCTATAGGTGGAACAATTAACATTATTACAAAAACAACAGATGTTGAAGAAGGTGGTAACTTCTTTACAGGAATAGGTAATAATGGGTATTTAAAATATGGAATGACGTATTCTACAGGTTTATCGGAAAAAGGATTTGCTGCAACTGTAAGTGCTTCTAAAATTGAGGGTGATGGTTACGTTGACGGTACTGAGTTTTCTGGTTATAATTACTTTATAAACTTATCACAACAAATTAATGAGGCTCACAGAATATCTTTTTCTGCATTTGGAGCACAACAAGAGCACGGACAAAGATTCAATCGTTCTACTATAGCAGAGTTACGTCAAACTGAACAAGGTCCTCTAAAAGCTAATAAAGATTGGGGTTATAAAAATGGTGAAGTTTATCACCAATCATATAACTTTTATCACAAACCGCAAATGTCTATTAATCACTTATGGGACATTAATGATAAATCAGTTTTATCAACTGCTGTATATGCATCTTTTGGTAAAGGTGGAGGCCGTAGAGATGAAGGTGATAAAATTGGTTCTGATGATTATAGAATTGGTGGCGTAGATCAACCAATCGATTTTGATACTATTGTAGAAGAAAACATTGCTAATGGTGTTGCAGGATCATCTGATATTATTGCTTCTACTATTAACGGTCATAAATGGTATGGTATATTATCTACTTATAAAAATGATATAACAGATAAATTAGTGCTTTCTGGAGGTTTTGATGGTAGATACTATGTTGGTTCACACTACTACATTGTAGAAGATTTATTAGGAGGTCAGTTCTATTTAGATAACGAAACAGATACAAAAGCTTTTGGTCAAGCCTTACAAGTTGGTGATCGTTACAATAAAGATTACGATGGGTACAATATAAGAACAGGTTTCTTTGGTCAAGCTGAATATCAAGTTAATGATGAAGTTAATGTATTCATGGCTGCCGATGTTTCTAATACGACTTATTTTAAAAAGGAGTTTATGAGTTCTGAAATTCCTGATGGTGATCGTAAATCGGATAAGGTAACTTTTGTTGGTTTTGGTGTAAAAGGTGGTGGTAACTACAATTTAGATGCTAATAATAATGTGTTTGTAAATGTTGGTTATTTTGAAAAAGCTCCATTTTTAGTAAATGTTTTTCCTCAAGAGGACGAGCTAATTTATAATCAAGATGCAGTAAACGAAAAAGTATTTAGTGCTGAGGTTGGTTATGGATTTAGAAGTGAAAAATTATCTGCTAATGTAAATCTTTACCATACAAGATGGTCGGATAAAGCAGAATCAAGACAATTACCAGAAACAGGTAGTGGCGATATATTATACGCAAATATTTTAGGTATTGATGCATTACACCAAGGACTTGAAATCGATTTCAAATATAAACCAACTAGTCAATTAACAATTACTGGTATGGCATCTTTAGGAGACTGGCAATGGAAAAGTAATGTAGATGCTGATATTTTTACTCAGGATGGTGATTTGTTTCAAAGTGTAAAAGTTTTTGCTGATGGTATTAAAGTTGGTAATTCTGCACAAACAACATTTGCTTTAGGTACTTCTTACGATTTTACATTTAACACTAAATTATATGTAGATTACAACTACGCTACTAACATGTACGCGGATTTTGATGTAACAAGTAGAAGTTCTGACGATTTACCAGACGTATGGGAAGCACCAGGTTTTGGTCTTTTCGATGTTGGTTTAAGCCATACATTCAATGTAGGAGAGTTTGAAGCAGTACTTAACGGAAAAATCAATAACTTATTCAATACAGAATATATCTCTGATGCTCAAGATAACGGAGGGTTCGAATCTAATGCCACAGTTTACTACGGTACAGGAAGAACCTATAGTGTAGGATTAAAAGTTAACTTTTAAAAAAAAAGAAAAATGAAAAAATTTATTTATTTATTAATGGCGGTTGGGTTCGTGTGTACATCGTGTAACCCTATGGAAGACATATATAGCGATATCGATGAAGCTCTTGAAAAAGAAGGTATTATTGCTAAATTCGACTATACTTTAGTTGAAGATGATTACAAAGAAACTTTAGCTTTAGATTATGCTAATTTTAATTCTGATGAAGATGCAAAAACATTAATCTCAGAATTTTTAAATGTAACATATCCTTATTTTGGTGTTACTTACAAAGCAGACGGAACAATTAACGATGCTTCTACGGCTAATATAACGTATGCACTTTATAATAGAATTGATACTTATAGTGCAGACATAAGAGAAGTTGAATACGCTGAATATGGGCCAATAACTGGCAATACTTATGGTAACTTTGATAGAGATAGTCACCTTCAAGATTATTTAAATCAAGAATATCCTGATGCAGAAGAAGATGATTTTGTGTCTTTAAGATACGATTATTATTCAGGATCTGTAAATACCTATACCGATGGATTTGTTTATGACGGATCTGTTTGGAACAAAATTGCTGGTTTTACTGAAGATGAGTACGAAGCTATGGGAGAAAGTTACCCAAATTTTTCAAGCGAGTCTGAAGCTGAAGAAAAAATACCTGCAGGATTAAGTACAGACGGTGCTGAGTTTGGAGATATTCTTCAGGCTATGTACGAGCTTTATTCAAGTGGTACAACTACAAGTTATACCATTAACTATACGTTTGATGGTACTGAATGGGTTGAGTATACTAATGTACAACCTAAGACGCTTCAGTTTGGTCATGATGGAACAAACTGGTTGCCAGATAATACAATTAGTTATTCATTAGTAACATCTGATTATGCTGATATTGTTTCAGCATTAGCAGCTACTTACCCTTCTGCTACCGATAGTATGGATAACTATGGTAACTTTGAAAGAAGATCTGGAAATGCAGCAGAATGGACTAATGACATGGTAGTTGAAGCAATAAATGTTGTTTTAGAAAATGTAGATCCTTCAGCAGAAGAAGGTCAAAAATATGTAGTTTCTTTTGATGTATATAATGGCTCTAACGGAACTGAAAACTTCTCAGTTATAAAAACTGGAGGTGTTTGGGTTCTACAATAGTAAGAGCTTTATTTAAATAATAAATTAAAACCTCTTATCGTTTAGATAAGAGGTTTTTGGTTAAAAATATTAATGATTATGAGAAAGTTAATTTCATTATTTGTTGTTCTAATTGCAGTGTACAATTGTAGTTCTAGTAGCGATGATTCACCAGAGCAAGAGCCAGAACCAAACGGAGTTTCTATAGCTGTAAATGATATTGCAAATACTACCGAGGATACAGCAGTAATTATTGAAAACCTATTGTCCAATGATACGGTTCTAGATAATGCAAGAATTACAAGTTTTGATGCTACTAGTGCAAATGGAGGTACTATTGAAGATAATAGAAATAATACCTACACGTATACACCAAAAATTGGGTTTTTAGGTGATGATACGTTTACTTATACGATTTGCGATAATGATGCAACACCAGATTGTTCAACAGCTACAGTTACCATTACCATAACAGATGAAGGAAACCCAACTGCTGAAAACGATGCTCTAAATGTGATACAAAATAGTACAAAGGTTATTACTACCCTTTTAGATAACGATGCCGCTATTGATGATGCCGTTTTAACCTCGGTTGATAATGCCGATACGCAAGGTACTGTGGTTTTAAACTCAGATGGTACAGTTAGCTATACGCCAATGAGTAATTTTACAGGAGCAGACACGTTTACATATACCATTTGTGATGATGATGCTCCAAACCCATCTTGCTCTACGGCTACAGTAACGCTTACGGTAATTGCACCAATAAGCTTTAATATACCAGTTGATTTGGTAGACTATTATAGTGATGTTCTTTTTTCTGAAGATTCAGATTTAATGTTTGAAGAATTAGATAATAACACGAAAATAAATCACACAACTATTTTATCATACACGCAAAGACACACGTATTTGTACAATGCTGATGCCGATTTAACAAATTCAGATAATGTTATTTTAATGTATTCTGGAGAAAGTAGATACTGGGAAGAATATACGTCTGGAAATAACTCTTATTCGCCACAAACGTTTAATACAGAGCATATATTTCCGCAATCACGATTAAGTTCTGATGATGCCGTTACTGATTTACACCATTTAAGATCTGCCGATGCTGCGGTTAATAGTCTTAGGCTTAATTATCCATTTGCAGATGGTAGCGGAACTTACCAATTAATAGGTGAAACATGGTATCCTGGTGATGAATGGAAAGGCGACGTTGCTAGAATGGTATTATATTTAAACGTTCGCTATGGTGAAGATTTTAATAAAGTAGGAAGCTTAGATTTATTCTTAAAATGGAACATAGAAGATCCAGTTTCAGATTTTGAAGAACAACGCAACAACGTAATATACGCCGCACAAGGCAATAGAAACCCTTTTATTGATAACCCTTACTTAGCCACTTTAACGTGGGGCGGTACGGCAGCAGAAAATAAATGGGAATAAAATAAATTAAAACCGCTTTTAATCGAAGCGGTTTTTTTTATGGTAATTATTTTAATTCCTCATAATTATATTCATCACCTAAAAATTGGCAATCGAGATAAAATTTAGAATTAAATTTTATCATTACATTTGCACTTCAGAAAAAAAACAGAAATAATCATGTACGACGTTGTAAAATCACTCCACTCTTATTGGGCCTATTTAGTGCTTGTTATATTAACAATAGCAGCTATTAACGCTATAATCAAATTCTTAGGCGATAAGGAATATGAAGCAAACGATTTTAGAAAATCATTGTTTACTTTAATTGTATCTCACATTCAACTATTAATTGGTTTGGTGCTGTATTTTGTATCACCAAGGTTGCAATTATTTAGTGAATCTGGCATGGGAGAAATCATGAAAGATTCTGTTAATAGGCTATATTTAGTAGAGCATCCTTTAATAAATATTATTGCGGTTGCATTAATTACTATAGGTTATTCAAAGCATAAAAAGAAGTTAACATCTAAGGCTAAATCAAAAATGATAGCTATTTTTTATACCATTGCATTGTTATTGTTTTTATCAAGAATTCCTTGGAGCGCCTGGATTGGATAAAACTTAGATATATTTTATAATTCTAGACCTGTCATGTTTAAAAACGTGGCAGGTTTTTTTTTATTCATTCTCTTTTGCAGAGACTTCCTTAATCAAGTAGATATAAACAGGAAAATGGTCGCTAAATCCATTGCTAAAACCTCCATCAGACCAACTTCTAAAAGGATATCCTTTATACGTTCCTGTTTTATGTATAAGAAAACGTTTATTAAAGATTCCAGCTTTATAAAACCTGAAAGAACTATAGTCTTTTTCCGTTAGTGGTTTTGTAATCATAATTTGGTCAAATAAACTCCAAGAATCTCGATATGCTGTTGTGCCAAGTCCATTTTTAAAGAAATTGATATAGGGGTTATAAACACCTTTTAATCCTACTTTACGTTTTTCGTTTTTAGCCTTTAAAATAGATTTCACACTCGCGTTATTCGGGTTGTCGTTTAAATCGCCCATAATAATCACCTTAGCATACGGATTAATAACTTGAAGCGAATCTATAATGCGTTTATTCAATTTAGCGGCAGCAACTCGTTTTGGTCTGCTTTTAGCTTCGCCACCCCGTCTAGAAGGCCAATGGTTTACGATAATATGAATGAGTTCGCCTTCTAATTTACCGCTTACCAATAACTGATCTCTTGTGTAAATTCTCTTTTGATCTTGTTCATCATAAATTTTCAAAGTATGCGAACTTGTATGTGTTGGAGTAAATATCTCTTTTTGGTAGAGCAGAGCTACGTCAATCCCTCTTATATCTGGTGAATCATAATGTACAATACCATAATTTTTTTTGAGTAACAGTGAGTCGTTAAGTAAATCTTCCAAAACAGTTTTGTTTTCCACTTCGCAAACACCTAAAATAGCAGGAGTATTTTGAGTAATGTCTAGACCTATTTCAGAAATTACGCGCGACATATTTCTTATTTTTTTTAAATATGCTTCTCCACGATTCACTTTTAATTCCATCATGGGGCTATACTCATCGAATTTACTGGTGTCATTTATGGTATCAAATAAATTCTCAAGATTGTAAAACGCTACGGTATGTATTTTAAAGGCTTTGTCTTGCCCGTAATGGTACAATGAAGAAGCTAGTATTATTGTGATAATGCAATTTTTTAAGAATTTCATTCCGCTAGTGTTGTTTTTTACAGCAAATAATTTACAAAAATTATGTCAAAGTTTGTGTTTTGTAATAAATATCGTAAATTTTATGTCTTAAAAAAGTATGCTGTAGAGCTATTGCATTGTAAATTATTTATGAATAAAATTTCCCTCATTTTTTTATTCGGAATTTTCACCCAGTTTTTCCATGCCCAAAACACTATAGTTAGGGGTAGTGTATTGGATGCTTTATCCTATGAGCCTATTGAAGGTGTAAACGTTGCCATTGAAACTACAAGCTTATTTCTACTAACCGATGTTTTAGGGATGTTCGAGTTTAAAGAAAACGTTCCGTTAGGAGAGCAGATTCTACGAATTTCTAAAACAGGATTTATTACAAAACGCTATCCTATTGTTGTAAATGAAGGCCAAACGGTTAACATTACAGATATGATTTTAGAACGCGACGCATCACAAACAGCAGATTTGTTTACCATAACATTATCGGACGATGAATTGAATGATGATGTTAGTGGCGCCGATAATATTTCAGGGCTGTTAGCATCGTCATTAGATATTTTTCAAAGAACTGCAGCTTTCGAGTTTAGTTCGTCTTTTTTTCGTGTACGGGGTTTAGATTCTAAAAACGGATCTATTCTAATTAACGGTATCGAAATGAATAAAACCTATAATGGTAGGCCGCAGTGGAGTAATTGGGGTGGGTTAAACGATGTATTACGAAATCAAGAATTAACTTGGGGTTTAACACCTTCAAATTATAATTTTGGTGGTGTTTTAGGTACTACTAATATAAATGTGAGAGCTTCAAAAGCTAGAGCGGGGAGTCGGTTAACCTATTCCTCATCAAACAGAAGTTATACAAATCGATTAATGGCAACTCATGCTTCGGGATTATTAAAAAATAATTGGGCATATACAGTTTCTATTGGCAGACGTTGGGGAAATGAAGGTTATCAAGATGCAACAAGCTATAGTTCAAATTCTTTTTTTACTTCTGTGGAAAAGAAAATAAATGATAGCCATAGTCTTAATTTAACTGCTATTTATACACCTAACCGCAGAGGTAAGTCTTCCCCAAATACGCAAGAAGTTTTCGATTTAAAAGATATTAAATATAACGAATATTGGGGTTGGCAAAATGACGAAAAACGAAATTCTAGAATAAAAGAAGTTAATGAACCCATAATTATGTTAAATCATTATTGGGATTTAAATAGTAAAACATCCTTAAATACCAACGTAGCGTATCAGTTTGGGAAAATAGGAAATAGTCGATTAGACTATAACGGTACCGATTTAACAGATGATTTTCCGCAAGGTGGAGGTGCAAACCCGAGTCCAACCTATTACCAAAAGTTACCAAGTTATGCCGAGCGTAATTTTCCAGATAATTTAGGTATTGCTTATGGCGCTTTAATAGCATTTCAAAATGATGGTCAAATAGATTGGGGTACTATGTATAAGGCTAATATTGCAAATTCTCAAAATGGCGGAAATGCTATTTATGCCCTGTATGAAGACCGTGTTGATGATACTCAGATAACTGTAAACAGTATTTTAACCAACCAAATAAATGATAATGTAATACTAAATGCAGGTATACATTATAAGGCTTTAAAATCTGAAAATTTTGCTGAAGTTATTGATTTGTTAGGGGCCTCAACGTATTTGGATGTCGATGGTTTTGCAACGCAAATTGACGAGGCACAAAACGATTTGTTAAATCCAAATAGAATTGTTGGTGTAGGCGATAAGTTTAAGTATTATTATAACCTTTTTTCGCATGAGTTGGGGGTTTATGCGCAATCTCAATTTAGTTATAATAAAGTAGATTTTTATATTTCGGGTAGTGTAAAAAACACCGAATACGAAAGAGAGGGTATTTATCAAAACGGAGGTTTTCCTGATAGTTCACTAGGTATTGGTCATGTGCTTGTTTTTACAGGTTTTGGTATAAAAGGAGGTGTTACCTATAAGTTAACCGGTAAACATGTTTTCGATTTTAATACGGGTTATATTTCTAGAGCACCAACCGTTCAAAATACCTATTCTAATTCTAGAGAAAACCATAATACAGTTCCTAATAGTGGTAATGAAACCGTAACATCTATGGATGGGAGTTATATATTCCGTTCGCCAATTGTAAAAGCTAAATTAACGGGTTATTACACTAAAATTACTGATGCTAGCGAGATTTCTTTCTTTTTTGCCGATGGTATAGGTGGTGATAATACAGCTTTTGTTCAAGAAATTTTACAAGGTATTGATAAGATACATTTAGGTGGAGAACTGGGAATAGAAGCTCAAGTAACACCAACTATTAAGCTAAAAGGAGCTGCGGCTGTTGGCCAATTTACTTATGCTAATAACCCTAATTTGTTTTTATCTACAGAACCTGATACCGAAGCGGAAGCCGCTGGTTTTATAAACGGATTTAAAGATTTTGGAAAATCAAACTTAAAAAATTATAGGTTGGCTTCAGGGCCACAAACAGCACTTTCGGTAGGATTTGAATATCGCGATCCGGAGTATTGGTGGTTTGGTGCAACGGTCAATTTTTTTAAAGATACTTATGTAGATGTGAGCCCATTAACCAGGTCTTCAAATTTTAATACCGATTTTGATGGTAATGTATTTAATGATTATGATGAAGATTTAGCGAGAGCACTTTTAAAACAAGAACGTTTTGATGATTATATGTCGGTGAATTTGGTAGGCGGAAAATCATGGAAAATTGGTAAGTATTACATTGGTTTTTTTGGAAGTATTAATAATTTATTAGATGAAGTTTATAAAACAGGTGGTTTTGAGCAAGGAAGAAATGCTAATTATCGCGAATTGCGAGATGATAAACTTTTAGATACTCCAGTTTTTGGTGCAAAATATTGGTATGGCAGAGGCGCAACCTATTTTTTGAATTTGAATGTTAGATTTTAATTTAAACCTAAATGTAGAAGTTAGTTGTGCTGCGCGTTAGGTATTGAACGGTTTGTTTGAAATCCTTTTTGTTTTTTCGCAAAAGGATTGAGTAGTGAAAGCTTGACTTTTTGCAATCCTGCAAGGTTTTCTGAACCTTGTAGGTATGAGTAAAAAGTAACGCCCAAATAAAATAAAGAGTTATGAATAAATTTTTAATAGTTTTTAGCGTTTTAGTGATCCTTTTTATGTCTTGTGTGAAAGATGAAGATTATAGCACGCCAGATATTTCGATTACAGAACCTAGTATTCCGCAAGAGCACATTACCACTTTTAAGGCTATAAAATCGCTTTATGAGCAGGCTGTGAATAACGGAAATTCGACTGTGGTTATTGAAGATGAAACTGATTTGTATATTGAAGGTTATGTGGTGTCTTCTGATAAATCTGGCAATTTTTTTGAGGAGTTGATTATACAAAATAAGATCGACGGAAGTACTAGCGACGCAGATCCTAGGCTTGGTTTTAAGGTTGATATTAATTTGAGTAGCTTATCTGACACCTATCAATTTGGACAAAAAGTATACGTGAAAATGACCGGATTAACCATTGGCGAAACTAGCGGTGTTGTTACTATTGGTAAAGGAAATGCGGTGCAAGTGGAGCAAATTCAAGCTGCCGAATATAAAGATATTGTAATAAGAAGTAATGAAATAGCAGATATACTACCTAAAATTTCTGGATTAGCAGATTTAACTGAATCCGATGAAAATACGTTAATACAATTGGATAATGTGCAGCTGAATAGATTTGAACTTGGCGCTACATTTGCTAGTGAGTCGTTCGATGAGTTTGATGGTTTACGCTTATTAGAAAGTTGCGACTCTGGAATACAAATGATTATGCAAACCAGTACGTTTTCCGATTTTAAAAGCTTACTCGTGCCACAAGGAAAGGGCAGTGTAACAGGTGTTTTTAGTCGCGATTTTAGAGACGATTTCAATGTGTTGGTTATTAACACTTCAGCTGATGTTAATTTTGAAAGTAATGAACGTTGCGACCCAATGGAATTAACATGTGGTTTAGCTGAAACAATTGGTACAGGTAATTTGTTATACGAAGATTTTGAAGACCAAAGGAATAATAGACCCATTGAAATTGAAGGTTGGACTAATTTTATGGAAGCCGGAACGCAGGCTTGGGAGGGTTACTCGTCTACATCATCAAATGCATCGTTGGGGAGGTCTGCTCGGTTTCAATCGGCTAGTTCTGGTGATATTAGTAATATAGGTTGGTTAATAACGCCTGCTATAAATCTAGATGCCCAAGATGGTGAAACCTTACGTTTTAAAACCTCTAATAGTTTGGCCGATAGCAGTTATATGGAAGTATTGTATTCTTTGGATTGGGATGGGGTTGAGGCCAATATAACTAGCGCTAGTTGGGGTGTGTTATCGGCAGCTTATGTTGTTAAAGATTCCGATTCCTTTTCTGCCTGGTTTAACTCTGGTAATGTCGATTTATCTTGTATAACCGGAACCATACATGTTGCTTTTAAATACACGGGGAGTGGACAAGATAGTTTTGATGGTATTTACGAATTAGACGAGATTAGTGTAGATTATGTTGAATAGTGAAACATAAGTTCTACCTTTGGCGCAATAAATAATTTCATGACCACATTCGACGCCCTATTTTTTCATTTCTTTCAGCATTATAAAATCAAAAGAAATAAGAAAGCTAATAGTATTGCTACGTTTTACGTAACGATTTTACAATGCAGTTTACTACTACTTTTAGGTGTGTTTTTTGCTGGCTTTTTTAGGCAAATGCATGTTACTACTATGTCGGCACCAAAAGCATGGGCTTTATTTATATTGGTCTCCGTTTTTCTTTATTTTAAAAATTGGATGCAATATGGCGGAAGAAAACGAAAAGTTTTAAACGCTAAAATGCTAAAAAAGAAAAAGTTGTCTTATAATATTTGGATGCTGTGGTTGTTGCCGCTTGCTATATTAGGACTCACTTTTGTGCTATTTCAAGCTATCTAATTATTTCTTTAAAATAATATATACAGGGAAATGATCGCTGTAACCACCTGTGTATTTTGGACCAGCATAAGTTCTGTATGGCGAACCTTTATATGGCCCTTTAAAAAGCTTTAAGAAAGCTTCATCAAAAATATTGGCTTTAAAAAATTCGAATTCGTTATTAGAGCTTTTAAAAAAATTGATTGACACTAATATTTGATCGAAAACAAACCACTGTCTCCTGTGTTTCACCGTACCACGAGTGAAAGAGCGCAAGGTTTCCATAGGGTTATACAAACCGTAATCGTCTACTAAACGCTTAAGACTAAGGTTTTGTGGCGTGTCGTTAAAATCACCTAATACCAAAATTTTAGCATCTTCATTTTTATTTTTTAAAGTTTCAATAATGTCGCTCACTTTTTTGGATGAAGCTAAACGTTTATAATCTGTTTCTTTTTGACCCTCACGTCTAGACGACCAATGATTTACAATTACATGCACGTTTTCGTTATCTAAAATGCCAGAAACTAATAATACATCGCGCGTGTAATCAGTAGAGCCATCTGGTTCTGTTAAAACGATGACAAAAGCTTCAGAATGGGTTACTTTAAATGTTTTTGTGTCGTATAATAAGGCTACATCTATACCACGTTCATCTTTCGATTCAAAATGAATGTAGTTGTAATTACAGTTTTTTAAATGTTTAGAGGTAATTAAATCTTTTAGCACGCTAGCATTTTCTACCTCGGCTAACCCAACTAAAGCAGGGTGTTTTCCTGTTTCACGTCTTCCAATATTAGAGATGGCATAACCTATTTTTCGTAATTTATTATGGTAACGTTTCTGTGTCCATTTTTTAATAGATCCCGGTAAAAAATCACTGTCATGTTTATGCTTGTTATTTTTTAAATCAAATAAGTTTTCTACATTATAAAACGCCACAGCTTGCATATCTTGGCGTACAGGTATATCTTCAAAAGGTTCTATCATAATTCAAAAATATGCTAAAATAATTAAACCCATGGTAATCATTTTTAACATTGAAAATGGAATTAAAATATTAAATATAAAATCAAGGCAATTGTGTAACTTTGTAATATGATAGAAGAGAAAGATATTTCTTTAGAACGCGCCGTGTTAATAGGCGTTATTACTAAAGACCAAAATGAAGAAAAGTCTAGAGAATATTTAGACGAGTTAGAGTTTTTAACCTATACCGCAGGCGGATATGCAATAAAGCGTTTTACGCAAAAAATGGATATGCCTAATCCAAAAACCTTTATTGGTACAGGTAAAATGGAAGATGTTCGCCAATTTATTGAGGATAACGATATAAGTACCGCTATTTTTGATGATGAGTTATCGTCGGCACAAGAACGAAATATTAGTAAAATATTAAACGTAAAGGTGTTAGATAGAACCAATTTAATACTTGATATTTTTGCACAACGAGCACAAACAAGTTATGCGCGTACGCAAGTAGAATTAGCGCAATGTGAATATTTATTACCTCGATTAAGAGGGATGTGGACACACCTTGAACGCCAAAAAGGGGGAATTGGAATGCGCGGACCTGGTGAAACCGAAATTGAAACAGATAGGCGTATTGTTCGCGATAAAATAGCCTTGCTTAAAGCACGTATTAAAACCATCGATAAGCAAATGGCTATTCAACGTGGTAACCGTGGTAAAATGGTGCGCGTTGCTCTTGTAGGGTATACCAATGTAGGGAAATCTACACTTATGAATGTTATAAGTAAAAGTGACGTTTTTGCCGAAAATAAATTGTTTGCAACTTTAGATACCACGGTACGTAAAGTTGTTATTCAAAATCTACCATTTTTATTAAGTGATACCGTAGGGTTTATTAGAAAGCTTCCAACGCAATTGGTCGATAGTTTTAAAAGTACTTTAGATGAGGTTCGTGAAGCCGATTTATTATTGCACGTTGTAGATATTTCTCATCCTAATTTTGAGGAGCATATTGCATCTGTAGAGAAAATTCTAGGCGAAATTAAAAGTGGTGATAAGCCAACCATTATGGTATTTAATAAAATAGATGCTTATACAGCAGAGCCCTTAGAGGAAGACGATCTAGAAACCGAACGTACCGCAAAGCACTATTCTTTAGAGGAGTGGAAAAGCACATGGATGAGCAAAGTTGGTAATAATGCTTTATTTATTTCGGCCTTAAATAAAAAGAATTTAGAAGACTTTAAAAAACGTGTTTACGACGAGGTTCGCGATATTCATGTTACCCGTTTTCCATATAATGAGTTTTTATATCCAGATTACAATTACGAAGGCATGGAGTAGATAAAACT
Source organism: Algibacter sp. AS12 (assembly GCF_046736315.1). Lineage (NCBI taxonomy): Bacteria > Pseudomonadati > Bacteroidota > Flavobacteriia > Flavobacteriales > Flavobacteriaceae > Algibacter > Algibacter sp. AS12. The sequence continues at coordinate 1,240,313 of NZ_CP151841.1, read as the reverse complement.
ATGTATGGCATTATTTAAAAAGTTATTTAAAAATAAATGGGTGAAATGGGCCTTTATTGGTTTTGCGTCTGTTTTATTATTTTTTGTAGGACTCTATATTTGTATTTATTTAGGCGCTTTTGGTAAAATGCCAACATCGGCTGAATTAAGTTTTATTAAGCAAGAAGAAGCTACGCAAGTTTTAGATCAAGAAGGGAAGCTTATTGGTAAATATTATGTTTATGATAGGCAACCTCTACAATTTGATGATTTACCTAAACACCTTATTGATGCCTTAGTTGCTACTGAGGATGTTCGGTTTTTTGAACATGATGGTATTGATAATGTAAGCTTAATTCGGGTTTTTGTAAAAAGTATTTTGCTTCAAGATAAATCTGCAGGAGGTGGAAGCACCATAACTTTGCAGTTAGCTAAGAATCTTTACGGAAGAAATAATTACAAACTTTTTAGTATGGTAATTAATAAGTTTCGCGAGTCTATTATTGCTAAACGTATTGAAACCATATATTCTAAACATGAGATTCTTACCATGTATTTTAATACGGTGCCTTTCTCGGATAATACTTATGGCATTGAGAGTGCAGCGCGAAAATTTTTTAATAAACCGGCTTTTGAACTTACAATAGATGAAGCAGCCACTCTTGTTGGTTCCTTAAAAGCTAATAACTATTACAATCCAAGATTACATCCTGAGAGAAGCGTGGATAGGCGTAATGTAGTACTCAACCAAATGGTGAAATATGGTAATATGCCTCAAGATTCTGCTAAGTTTTACGCAGATAAACCATTGGGTTTAGATTATAAATCGTTTAATCACGATGTGGGTATAGCGCCTTATTTTAGAGCTCAGGTTAAAAAGGAATTGGCCGTAATTTTAGATAGTATTAAAAAGCCGAATGGCGAAGCTTACGATTTGTATCGCGACGGACTTATAGTGCATACCACCTTGGATATTGGTATGCAAAAAATGGCAGAAGAAGCCATGAAGGAACATCTTACAGCGCTGCAACAAAGTTTTGAACGTTCTTATGGTAGTGCTGCACCATGGCAGAAGAATAAGAAATTAATAGAAGCTACTTTAAAAAAACTTCCACAGTATAAACTATATCAGGAAGCAGGATTAACGGACGCTCAAATTAAAGATTCATTATCCATTAAACGAGATGCCGAATTGTTTGAATGGGAAGGCGATACCATTAAAAAGGCAAGCGTTATTGATAGTTTACAACATTATTTAAAGTTTTTAAATACAGGTATGTTAAGTATTGCTCCTAAAACAGGAGCTATTAAAGCTTATATTGGAGGCATTGATTATCGTTATTTTAAATACGATCATGTATCACAAAGTGAAAGGCAAGTAGGTTCTACATTTAAGCCTTTTGTTTATACAGCTGCTATTGAGAATGGCATGAAACCATGTACGTATTTTTCTTTAGCTGAAGTTACTTATAGTAATTTTAATAATTGGACACCATCAAACTCGGGTGGCGAAATTGAAGATCCACATCTTAATTACAACCTAGAAATGGCTTTGAGTAACTCGGTTAATACCATTGCTGTTAAAGTTTTAAATGAGGTTGGAATCCCGAAAGTATTAGAGCAAGCAAAACGTATAGGCATTAATAAAGAGCTGCCTAATTTACCTTCAATTGCGCTTGGTGTAGCAGAAATTAATTTAAAAGAACTTACAGGTGCTTATGCCAGTTATGTAAACGATAGTAAACCGGTTATGCCTTATGCTATTACTAAAGTTACCGATAGAAACGGTAAGGTATTGGCAGCATTTAAACCGGAAGTATCGGAACCTGCTTTTAAAGATTACACACGTCAGGTTATGTTAGAAATCATGCAGTCTACAGTTAATAAGGGGACAGCATCTAGATTAAGATCAACCTATGGTTTAAATAATGATATTGCCGGTAAAACAGGAACTACACAAGATAATAAAGATGGTTGGTTTGTTGGTATTACGCCAAAATTAGTAACTGTAACTTGGGTTGGAAACGATAATCAAGCGATTGGTTTTAGAACAACAAGATTAGGACAAGGGGCAAATTCTGCCCTACCAATTTTTGCAAAGTTTTACTCTAAATTAAATAAAGATTCCGAGTATAACGACATAACAAAAAGTCGTTTTGAAAGACCTAGCAATCAAGTCGCTTCGGATCTGGATTGTAATGAAGAAAAACGAGATGGTTTTTTAAAGCGAATTTTTAGTGGTAAACAGAAAAAACGAAAGTTTAAGGGCGATAAAAAATAAGTTAAAACAAAAAACGCACATCTCATGATGTGCGTTTTTTGTTTCTTCGGTAAAAGAGAAGTCCTTAGAACTTGTAGCTTAAACCAAAAGTATAGTAAGATTGTAAGTCGTTATCAACACTATCAAAAGTTTCACCAGTGTTACCTAGAGTTTCAATAGAGTAGTTTAAAGCTTCTTGTTTGTTGCTTCTTAATCCAAAATCAAAACCAACACCAATCATTTTCCATAAAGTATAGCTAAATGAGTTAGTCCAAGTCCAGTTTGAGTAATCTCCAGACTTATAGCTTTGGAAAGCAGATAAGTTTGTTTTAAAGTTAATAGCTCCTAATTGTCTTGTATAATCAGCAACAATTTTTGCGCCTAAAGAAGATTCGAAAACTGAGTCACCATCAGCAAATACAAAGTTGTAGTTTAATGGGTGTACAACTACTATTAAGTTTTGTACTGGAGTCCAAGTGGCACCAACACCAACATCTAAATAACCAGGGTCATTAAAGTTGTCTAAAATTGTTGTTCTGTATTCTGCTAAACCAGAGATAGCTAATGTTTTAGTAATATTTCTACCGTATAAAGATGAGATATTAAAAACATCAGTAGAAGGCTCAAAACTATCGTCTGCGTCAGTTCCGTTGTCTTTATTGTCTAATTTCACCCAGTTTAAATTTGTAGTTAAACTATTTCTCCAGAAAAACTTGTCTTCAATTAAGTTAGCAAAACCGTTTACAGTAAAGCCAATGTTACCAGAAGCATTATTAGGAGTTCCTTGCGAATACCAGTTGTTAAAGTTAGATAGGTTACCACCAATAGTACCAAAAGCACCTTTTCTCCATCCTGGTAGAGCGTCAATTTTAGCTTGTAATGCGTTTGCTTCTCCTTGAGCAGCATCTGCTATAGCTTGTTTTTCGGATTTCTGAGCTTGTAGCTCTTCTTTTGTTTGTGCGTTTATAGATAAAACGCTAACAGATAATAATAAAGTGAAAAATAATTTTTTCATAATTTTAATTTTTGTTAAAAATTTTTGCAAATATACATTTTAGACTCAATTAAAATTGTTTTGTCACAAAAAAATTACAAATTTTTAAAAAGAGGAACGGAAGAACACGCTTCGCCATACATGATGGACTTAGCTACGGTTTGTAACTTGTTGGCAAGCATGATGTAAGCGTTTTGAGGTACGGGTTTATTTGAACAACCTTTTATAATTATAGGTTTGTCCTTATAGTCTGAAACATCGATGTTATTTATGATGTCTTGGTAAATAGAAGTTTCTAAATTATCCAAAGTTCCAACTATTGTTTTTTTAGCATAAGGCTCTAGCTGAATGCTTAAAAACATATAAGCCCAACCCGGAATTATAGCATCTGAACTACACGTTAATGCCACATAAGCATCTTTATATTGAGACCAATCGAAGGCTTTAACTTGTGCTCTAAAATCTTTTTCTCGAAGCACAAACCCTTCAAATAGCCAATCTTTAATATCAAATAGTACACGGTTGCCTTTAGGATAGTAATCCTCAAGGTCTAAAGTGACTAGTTTGCTATTCGCTACGCGATTTATAATTTCGTCTTCCAAAAATGTAATTTGTTAAGGTGTTTTTTGTTTAGTTGTAGGCTTTCGGTCGAATTAAAGCATGCCTAACTCTAACTTCGCTTCTTCGCTCATTAATTCTTGTGTCCAAGGTGGATCGAAAGTAATTTCTACTTCGGCACCTTTTACTTCGTTAAGCGATTTTACTTTTTCCTCTACTTCTAAAGGCAGTGTTTCTGCAACAGGACAGTTAGGTGTTGTTAAGGTCATTAATATTTTAACATCGTAATCCTCGTTTACGAATACATCGTAAATTAATCCTAGTTCGTAAATATCAACAGGGATTTCTGGATCGTAAATCGTTTTTAAAACATTTACTATTTTTTCGCCTAATTTGGCAGTATCTATGGCTTCGCTCATTGTTCTAAATTTTTTTTTATTTCCGCGAAAGCGAAAATGGTATTAATATTCCTGCCTTAGCAGAAACGATAAAACACATTATTTAAGCTGTGTTTGGTATGCTATAGCATACATTTTTAGTTGTTTCACCATACTTACTAATCCGTTAGCTCGTGTTGGTGATAGATGTTCTTTTAAACCAATTTTATCAATAAAATCGGTATTAGCATCAATAATATCTTGTGGGTTCTGATTTGAAAATGTACGTATTAAAATAGCTATAATGCCTTTAGTAATTATAGCGTCACTATCGGCAGTGAATTCTATTTTATCGTCGTTCAATTCTGCATGAACCCAAACTTTACTTTGGCAACCTTTTATAATGTTGCTTTCCGTTTTATATTGGTCGTTAATTAAGGGTAAATCTTTCCCTAAATCAATCATATATTGGTAACGCTCTTCCCAATCTTCAAACATTGCGAATTCGTCTATTATTTCGTTTTGAATGTCTTCAATACTCATAGGTTACTTTTTATACAAAAATACAATAAGTAAATTTGCTATTCAATAATTAGACGTATGTTAATTTTTAACTGCTTGAATAATAGTATTGCTATCTACGTTTAAATGTAGCATATTATCCTTTATAGTGTAAGCGTTAATTCTATCTAATGATTGTAGCATAGCCGTTTCTAAAGCATTTGCGGCGGGTTCGCACATTTTTCGTGTAGATCCCATTTGGCTAAAATTTAAGGCGTTTCCTTCTATTTTATAAGTACCGAAAAATTGGTTACAGCCAGAATGTCCTGATACTTTTTTTGTAGCATCATCAAAACTAATAGTTAGTTCTTTTGATATATTATTATGCTCTGGAAGTACTGTAATAGTATAGATTCCTGATGGTGTTTCTGAGGCGCTTGAATTTGGGTCGTTAGTGCCGTTTTTACAAGAGTTTAGAGCTAAACAGCTTAGTAGTAAAATAGTAACGTATTTCATGTTGAATTTAATTTGAATGTTATTTTGAAATGTATTACAAAAAATAAGCCAAAGCTGTTAGGATAGCATCATTTTTGCTTTTTTGACACCTTCAACCAAAACATCTATTTCGGCCTTAGTGTTGTAAAATGCAAAAGATGCTCTAACAGTACCTGGTATTTTATAAAAATCCATGATGGGTTGGGCGCAATGGTGCCCCGTTCTAACTGCAATGCCTAGTTTATCTAAAATAGTACCAACATCGTACGGATGAATACCTTCTAGATTAAACGAAATAACTGAGGTTTTTTGTTTTATAGTGCCGTAAATTTTTAAACCTTCTATTTCTAAAAGTTTTTTTGTGGCGTATTCTAAAAGCTCGTTTTCATAATTAGCAATGGCCTTAAAACCTATGCTGTTCATATAATCTAACGCTGCTCCAAAGGCTATGCCTCCACAGATATTAGGTGTTCCGGCTTCGAATTTATGCGGTAATGCGGCGTATGTTGTTTTTTCGAATGTTACTTCTGCTATCATTTCGCCTCCACCTTGATAAGGCGGTAATTTGTTTAGCCATTCTTCTTTGCCGTAAAGCATACCAACACCTGTTGGTCCGCAAGTTTTATGTGCCGATGTTACATAAAAATCGACATTTAAAGCTTGCACATCTGGTTTTATATGTGGTGCAGATTGTGCACCATCAATTAAAACAGCAGCACCAACTTGGTGTGCTTTTTCGATGATATACTCTATAGGATTTATGGTGCCTAATGCATTTGAAATGTGATTTACAAATACAAGTTTAGTGTTTTTGGATAGTAATGCATCGAATTCTGAAATGACTAGTTCGCCTTCGTCATTCATAGGAATGACTTTTAAACTAGCGCCTGTACGTTCACAAAGCATTTGCCATGGTACAATGTTGCTATGATGCTCTAAGGCAGAAACAATGATTTCATCTCCTTTTTTTAATAGCGACGAAAACCCATTGGCTACCAAGTTAATACTATGGGTTGTGCCCGATGTAAAAATGATTTCGTGCGCAAACTTAGCATTAAAATGTGCTTGTATTTTATGGCGTGCTTGTTCGTATAAATCGGTTGCTTCTTGACTTAAGGTATGTACACCACGATGTATATTTGCATTATAGTTTGAGTAATAATCTACAATAACATCGATAACTTGTTGTGGTGTTTGCGATGTGGCTGCATTATCAAAATACACCAAAGGTTTACCGTTTACTTTTCTAGAAAGTATCGGGAAGTCTTTTCGTATGTCTTCTACATTAAACATGGTGGGTGATTTAGCCCCGATTGAGGCATTTGTTAGAGCTTCTCGCATATAGCCTTCGACTGCGCTCTGGATAAACTTTTGCCGAATCCGAGTTTAGCTTCAAAATAAATATATTATAATTAGCATTTTAAGATTCCCTCTTTCGAGGGAATGACAAAATATGCTATAAATCGAAACCAATATTTACGCCTAATTTGTTGGCGATAATTTTGGTAATACGTTGCTTTAATTCTGGTATTTTAACTGAACTGAGTACGTTATTGCTAAAAGCAAACATTAAAAGAGCTTTGGCTTCTTTTTCTGGAATACCTCTAGATTGCATGTAAAACATAGCGCTTTCGTCTAATTGCCCGATGGTACAACCGTGAGAACACTTAACATCGTCGGCAAAAATTTCTAATTGCGGTTTGGTGTTTATAGATGCCTTATCGCTTATTAAAATATTGTTGTTGGCTTGAAATGCATTGGTTTTTTGCGCTTCTTTGTTTACAAGTACTTTACCGTTAAAGACACCTGTAGATCTGTCGTCGAAAATACCTTTGTAATCTTGGTGACTTTCGCAATTTGGCTCTATATGGTGAACTAAAGTGTTATGGTCTACATGTTGTTTGTTACCAATTATGGTAATACCTTTTAGGGTAGAATCGATACGCTCGCCTTCTTGATAGAAGTTTAAATTGTTACGTATTAATTTACCACCAAAAGAAAAGGTATGTACAGATGCAAAACTTTCTCTACTTTGTTTTACGAAAGTATGATCTATTAATGTTGCGTTTTCGTTGTCGTTTTGGATTTTGTAAAAATCGACAATGGCACGTTTATTAGCAAAAATTTCGGTAACGCTATTGGTTAATACTGGGTTTTCTGTTAAACTTTGGTGACGCTCTAAAATTTGCACATGCGAGTTCTCGCCAACTACAACTAAATTACGTGGTTGTAACATGGTTGCAGACTCGTTTCCTGTTGAAAAATGTAGAATTTGAATTGGTTTTTCTACTATTTTATTTTTAGGAATATGAATATATGCACCTTCGCAAGAAAAGGCTGTATTTAACGATGTTAAACTGTCTTTTTCGGCCGCTTTATTAAAATAGTTTTTAATAACCAATTGGTATTTTGGTTTACTTAATGCCGCAGACATTAAACATACATCGATACCATCGTGTGTAGTTTGCGACAAATGCGAAGCATATTTGCCGTCTATAAAAACAATTTTGTAAGTATCTATATCATGGATAAAGTACTTTTTAATATCCTTAAATTCTAAGGCGTTTTCTTGTTTAGGGAAAACACTGTAGTCTTCTTTTAATATACTATTTAAAGAGGTGTATTTCCAAGCTTCTTCTTTTTTAGAAGGGAAACCTTGGTCTTCAAATATTTTTATAGCATCAGTTCTAACATCATGCACATAGCTGTCTATATCAACTTTGTTTTCTAATGCTAAAAATGACGATACTAATTTTTCTTTTAAATCCATTGTTTTCAGTTTTCAGTCTCAGTCTCTGTTTTCAGTAAATAAAAACTTTGATTTTGACTGTTTACTTTCTTTTAAAATTTTTAGTAATCAGTTTTAAGTAAACCACTGAATACTGCAACTATTTACGCGTTTACTTCTTCTTTAATCCAATCGTAACCTTTTTCTTCTAATTCGTGCGCTAGTTCTTTACCACCAGATTTTACTATACGACCATTATAAAGTACGTGTACAAAATCTGGAACGATATAGTCTAATAAACGTTGGTAGTGTGTAATTACTACAACAGCGTTGTCTTTACTTTTTAATTTATTTACACCATTAGCTACAATACGAAGGGCATCGATATCTAATCCAGAATCTGTTTCGTCAAGGATTGCTAATTTAGGCTCTAACATAGCCATTTGGAAAATCTCATTACGTTTCTTTTCACCTCCAGAAAAACCTTCGTTTAATGAACGTGATAAGAACTTTCTATCTATTTCTAGTAATTCAGATTTTTCACGAATCATTTTAAGCATGTCTTTTGCAGGCATATCCTCAAGACCTTTTGCTTTACGTGTTTCGTTTATAGCTGTTTTCATGAAGTTAGTAACAGAAACTCCAGGAATTTCTATTGGATATTGAAACGATAAAAACACACCTTTGTGAGCGCGTTCTTCGGCTGCTAATTCTTCGATATCTTCACCTTCAAAAAGAATATTACCATCGGTAACTTCGTATTCTTCCTTGCCAGCAATAACAGAGGCTAATGTACTTTTACCAGAACCGTTAGGTCCCATTATTGCGTGTACTTCACCTGCTTTAACTTCAAGATTAATACCTTTTAAGATGCTTTTATCTTCAATGCTTGCGTGTAAATTATTTATTTTTAACATACTTTATATTTAAAATTCCAAATTCAAAATCCCAAGTGATTACTTCTGCTATGGGTTTAGAGTTTGTAGTTTATTTTTTGTTCTAGTTAGTTTTCTAATTTTATAACTTTATTATCTTCTTTAGGTGTTGGTTTTACGTTTAGGATTTCCATAACTTCAACTTTGTTTTCCCAAAGAATTTTTTCGTCTTTTTGGTTTGTTATTTTCCCGCGAATTTGAATTAAAACCATATCTGTTGGTTCGCTTTTATACTGTTGTGCTTGTTTATCTAATTCTTCGAGCTTATCTGTAATTAGTACACCATAAATATCGGAATGTGTTTGCAAAACTGCAGCGCCATCGTAATACACAAATTCACCTTTTAAAAGCGTGAGTCCGTCATTTTGTTTTGCTGTTTTTTCTTCTGTTGAAGAATTACTAGTGTTTTGGTTTTCAGATTTCGAATCGTTTTTACAGCCTGTTAATCCTGTAATAGATACTAATAAAATTAATAATACTCTTTTCATATGTATTAATGTTTTCAGTTAAATTGATGAAATTCCTACCTACGCAGAAATGTCAAAAATTTTATCCAACACTTCCTTCTAAACTAATTTCTAATAATTTTTGAGCCTCAACCGCAAACTCCATTGGTAATTTATTTAGTACCTCTTTACTAAAGCCGTTTACAATTAATGCAATGGCTTTTTCGGTATCGATACCACGTTGGTTACAGTAAAAAATTTGGTCTTCACCAATTTTACTAGTTGTTGCTTCGTGTTCTATTTTGGCTGTTTTATTTTTAGCCTCAATGTATGGGAACGTGTGTGCACCACATTTGTTACCCATTAATAAACTATCGCATTGCGAAAAGTTACGTGCATTATCGGCTCTAGAATTTATTTGAACTAAACCTCGGTAACTGTTTTGAGATTTTCCGGCTGAAATTCCTTTTGATATTATAGTAGACTTAGTGTTTTTTCCTAAGTGAATCATTTTTGTTCCAGTATCGGCTTGTTGGTAGTTGTTTGTTACTGCTATTGAGTAAAATTCACCTACCGAATTATCACCTTTTAAAATACAAGAAGGGTATTTCCAGGTTACCGCAGATCCTGTTTCAACTTGTGTCCATGAGATTTTAGCATTTTTCTCGCATAAACCTCTTTTGGTTACAAAATTGTAAACACCACCTTTACCTTCAGAATTTCCTGGGTACCAGTTTTGAACAGTCGAATATTTAATTTCGGCATCATCCAAAGCAATTAGCTCTACAACAGCTGCGTGTAATTGATTTTCATCACGACTTGGTGCTGTACAACCTTCTAGGTAACTTACATAACTACCTTCATCGGCAACTAAAAGCGTTCTTTCAAACTGACCTGTTCCTGCTTGATTAATACGGAAGTATGTTGATAATTCCATTGGGCAACGTACACCTTTAGGAATATAACAGAAAGACCCATCACTAAATACAGCAGAATTTAAAGCCGCATAAAAGTTATCTTTTGTTGGAACAATAGTTCCTAAATATTTTCTCACCAATTCTGGATGCTTTTTAATAGCTTCAGAAATACTCATGAAAATTATTCCTTTTTCTCCTAATGTTTTCTTGAATGTAGTTGCAACAGAAACAGAATCTACAACAATATCCATAGCGACATTGTTCATCTTTTTTTGTTCATCAACAGAAATCCCTAATTTTTTATACATAGCAAGTAAATCTGGATCTACATCGTCTAATGTTTTATTTGGGTCTACGGCTGTTGGTGCAGAATAATAAGCTATTGCTTGAAAATCTGGTTTTTCATAATTAACATTGGCCCATTCAGGTTCAGTCATTTCTTTCCAAACTTTAAAAGCATCTAATCTCCAATCGGTCATCCATTGCGGCTCTTCCTTTTTCTTAGAAATAGCACGTACAATATCTTCATTTAAGCCAATAGGAAATGTTTCAGATTCTATATCCGTATAAAACCCGTATTCATATTCTTTGGTTTTTAATTCTTCGCGTAAGTCATCCTCGGTATACTTCGACATATTACTTTCTTATTTTATAATGAAAATGATTCGCCACATCCACAAGTACGGTTGGCGTTAGGGTTGTTAAAAACGAAACCTGTTCCGTTTAACCCTCCAGAATATTCTAACGTTGTACCTATTAGGTATAAAAAGCTTTTTTTATCAACTATGATTTTGATGTCGTTATCTTCAAAAACTTTATCGCCTTCTTGTTGTTCTTTATCAAACTTTAAATCGTAAGATAATCCAGAGCAACCTCCACTTTTTACTCCAACACGTACATAGTCAACAGTGGCATCATAACCATCATCGGTCATAAGCTCAACTACTTTCTTTTTTGCTGTTTCAGAGACTTTTATCATATTGTTTTATTATTAAATTTAGAAGTGTATTAATGCATATATTAAGACAGTTTCTAAATAGAGCACAAATATACAATATAAGTCCCTGAAAATCGAATAACCTAACATTATATTAGTATATAGTTTTATAGGTTTTTCTTATCAATAAACAATAGCTCGAATTATAGGTTGATTCGAGCGTTATAATAAGGGTAATTTGATAAGTAATTTAACGGTTTACCCCGTTTTTTTGTGAAGAAATTGAGTGGTTATTTCGCTATTTTCTTTATTGTAATAAGGTGTAATTATTCCGTTGTTTTCATATTTAAAATAACCACGACAAGACTTGCATATAAGTTCTGGTGTATTAGCAACAGCTTCAATTAGCCTGAAGTAATTATGGCCATAGGCAATGCAAAACGCATTTAAAGTAGTTTTGTTCATAAAATGAAAGATTTGGGGATTGTAAAAGTACTAAAAAACTTGTAAAATCAGACAAAAACAACCTTATTTTCGATGAAATACATTAATTATGTAGTCTAATACGTATTTTTATGATTTAACGGATAGTAAAATCATAATCTGAAAGTGATAGTAGAAAAGCTTTTAAATCTGCTTTATCACTATCAGATAAATTAACACCACCTAGGTTTATTTTTTTCATTAAAGGATCTATGGTCGCTGAGGTTTTTAAGCCTTCGCTGTAATGATTTATAACTTCCTCTAGTGTTGCAAATCGGCCATCGTGCATGTATGGCGCGGTAAAGGCAAGGTTTCTAAGTGAGGGCGATTTAAATTTTCCGTTGTCGGCTGGATCTCCTGTTACGGCACCTAAGCCTAGATCTGTAAAGGTGTTGTCTAGTCCATTATTATGAAACGAATTGTCTGTCCAAAGTGGGTTTTTATCGCTGCCATGACAATGGAAACAATCGCCTTTAGTTTCGTCCATAAAAACGTTAAAACCATTAAGTTCATTTGAAGTTAATTCGGTTTCACCTAAAAGAAATTGATCAAATTTAGAGTTAGCAGAAATCAAAGTTCGCTCAAACTGTGCAATGGCTTTTGATACCAATGTAGAATCGATATTGCTTGTGTCAAAAGCATTTTTAAATAATTTTGGGTATTCTGTGTCTTGCTGAAGTTTTAGTTGGAGATCCTTCCAGTTACTATCCATTTCGGTTGGGTCTGAAACAGGAACAAATGCCTGATGCTCTAAACTAAAAGTATTGCCATCCCAAAAGAATTTTTCATCGTAATTCCAAGCGAGGTTGAATAGAGGCATTGAATTTCTACTGCCTAAATTGCCGTTTATACCTTCGCTAAATTTAGCCGAATCTGTAAATGCATTTTCTGGAGCATGACAGTCTACACAGGCTAGGGTGTTATTTCTAGATAATATAGGATCAAAAAATAGTTTTTTTCCTAACGCTATGCCTTCTTGGGTTTGCGGATTATTAATAGGGATTATTGGCGGAATTATATTGTCTGAAAAGAGTTTTGGAATTTGCAAAGGACTTGGAGTTGCCACGTATTGTTCTACTGATTCATTTTCGCATGAAAAACAAAACAGTAAAGCAAGCATGATATGACATCGCCATTTTTTCAATTAAATTATTGATTTACAGATTCTAGACTAAATACATTTTGTCCGTTTTCATTCATCATTATTTGTGCAGCCGAATTTGGCATGAGTGCTTGGTTTAGTTCATTTAAATTCCAAGTGTTTGGTGTTTTAAACCACTCGGCAATATTCATTTCAATATTAAAGGTAGCATTACTAGTTATTGCGGTTGGGCCTAGGTTAATAACTATAAAGGTGTCTTGAGGGAAACTTGGGTTTTCTCCAGGATTATCAACTGCGCGAATAGCATGGTAATTAAAGCCTTGTTCTTTATTGGCATCGTTTAAAAATTTACCGTCGAATTGCATGTAATGGTAGCCGCCACCAAGCATATCTGGTACAATCCACGATGCCGTGTTTAAATCGGTATAGTTGTTTGTATTATCTTCATTATTAAAGCCAAAAGTAAATGAAATATTGCTGTATTCGCCAGTTGTAACAAAGGTTGAAGACATAAAACTTAGGTTTTCGTTATTTGTAACATCAACAAGGTTGTAGCCTTCTAAAACAATGGTTTTACCATCACTTTTATGAAACGTTATTTTTGAAATTAGATAACGTAATCGTTCGATACTTAATTGGTTTCCGTAAGCATTTGTGAATTTTATAGCGTTGAAATCAGTGTTTGTAATCGCAGTACCATCCCAGTTATGATTAAAATTAAAGGTAACATTGGTTAAGTCGATTTTGTCATTATTACTACATGCTGATGATAGCATCAATAAAACAAGAAGTAGTAGGGAGATTCTTTTCATTTTATGTGATTAATTTAATTTGAATATTAGTAAATCTGAAAACCCGTTATTAGTTGAAAGATCAAAATTAGAACTACTTGTGTCTCCAACTACTATGATGCTTTTATTATTAAGCTCGACAGCGTCGCAGGCGAAATCAATTTCTGATCCTCCTATAGTTTTTTGCCATAAAAGTTTTCCGTTAGTGTCTATTTTTAATAACCATGCGTCATTCTGACCATAATTTGTGGTTAAATCGCCATCTAAACTACGGGAGTTTCCTGCTATTATAAAGTTGTTATCTGCCGTTTTAGAAATGGATAATGCCACGTCAAAACTAGTGCCTCCAAAAGATTTTTCCCAAATAAGGTTTCCTGTAGGTGATATTTTAATGGTCCATAAATCTGCAGCACCATTGTTAATAGAAACGTCATTATCACTACTTCTAGTATTGCCAACAATAATATAGTTGCCATCGCTAGATTTTACAATGGCTCTAGCCTCATCGGTTTGCGAGCCTCCAAAAGATTTTTCCCAGACTAAAGCTCCGGTTTCAGATATTTTTACCACCCAAAAATCGTAAGTGCCTTTATTGTCTTTTATATCAACATCATTACTATCAGACGAGCCTATAAGTAAAAATCCATTATCTTCAGTTTGAATGGCACCATAAGGTGTATCGGTAAATGAACCTCCATAATAGTTTCGCCACTGTATTACTCCTAAAGTGTTTGTTTTAATGGCCCAATAATCGCCTCCGGCATGTAGAGTTTTTGAAGATTTTGAATTCGAGTTTTTACTATTTCCTTGTCCGTTGGATGCCGAAACATCTAATACACCTGTTAAGAGGTAGCCGTCATCGTTGGTTTGGATTATGGTGTTGCCTATGTCTGCGCCTAAAAAACCATAATTTTTTTGCCATAAAATAGTACCAGAAGCTGTTAGTTTTAACATCCAAAAGTCGTGAGCACCTTGGTTACTTGTAATATCTCCATCGTTACTTTTGCTAAATCCGATAACGGCATAACCACCATCGGAGGTTTGAATAATATCGTTACCTCTATCATCATCAGTTCCGCCATAAGTTTTTTGCCACTCTAGGTTGTTATTTTGGTCGTATTTTAGAATCCAATAATCAAAAGAGTCATTGGTTTTATTGGAAATGTCGCCATTTAAACTTTGTGTGTATCCTAAAATAATATAACCACCATCTGAAGTTTTGGAAATAGCTTGAGCGCTTTCGTTTTTGGTTCCTCCTAAAGATTTTACAAAACTAGTAGTAACAGATTCTACTGCTGTTTTTGGAGATTCTTCGGTTTTAGAGCAACTAAAGCATAACAAAGCTATGGCAAATATGCCACCTGTAAAACGGTATTGCTTTGAGCGAATAGGCATAATCAGGCAATTAAGAGCCACTTTTTCTAATTATAAATAAGCCTCTATCTATATCGCTAACAATAATATTTCCGCTAGAAAAATATGGGTAAATACTCCATGCGCCATTAAACTCGGTACCATTGTTAGTAGGGTAGGTATCAAAATAGCCTATTTCTGTAAAGTTACTATTTCCTATATCGGTGATATTTAACATACGGACTCCTGCTCGGTAATTTGCAAAATAATAGGTGTCATTTTTTACATAACCATTATGATCTATTGCAGCGCTTGCGCCATAATAATCAAAATGAAAAGAGGGATTGTCTAAATCTGTGAAATCAAAAACTATAGTTCTTGTGTTATTTCCGGCTCTAGCTTCGTCTAACTCATCGCCCAAAATAAAATATTTCATGTCTTGAGTAAACCAACCTTGGTGGGCATACCAAACATTAGCATAACTTATTGTTGAAATTATAGTAGGATTTGCTTTGTCTGAAACATCTGCTATTACGACTTCGTTTTCATTGCTACCTATTAAAATTTCTTTACCTGTATAATCACTATCTGGTCCATTATAAGTGACTACTTGTGCATCGTGAGAGTAGCCACCTTGACTAAAGCCACCTTCTGAAACTGGGTTTTTAGGGTCTTGAATATTTATAAAAATAGGGCCACCAAGGTATGTTGAGCTTCTGTTAGCACCTACAATATAGGCGTAACCAGAATCTTCGTTAATTACAATGTTATGAGCTTTACCAAATTCGGTAAAATGTGTGTCGGCTGTAAAAGTTTCTGGGGGATTAGGAACGTTTCGTAATCGTGTTAAATCAAATACTTGCATGCCATGATCGTCATTACAATTGGGGTCGTTTCCTAAGCTACAATCTGCAACTATAAACGCGTGGTCTTTATATACTTTAACATCTCGCCAAGGACCTGTTGACGATGCTGTTGGGAGGATTCCTAAATAAATAGGAGCTGTAGGTTCTGTAATATCAACAAAAGCAGTGTTATGAGATGTTGCCATTAAAGCATATTCTTTTCCTGTGGTAGTATCCGTCCAGCCCCAACAATCATTTCCTGCTGTAGCACCAAAAATGGTTAATGGTATGTTTGCCATTAAATCGTAATCGTTACACGGGTAAATGCCTGCAAAACCATTTTCGCAAATAGCTAATGGTGTTTTTTCAGCGTTAATAAAATCATCATCACAAGGATTTCCTATACCATCTTTGTCGTCATCTAATTGGTTTGGGTTGCTTGTAAATGGGCAATTATCAAAATCATCTAAAATGCCATCGTTATCGGTATCAATTACCGGGATTATTTCGTAAGGCTCATCGTTACAGGATTGTACATTAAAAACTAAAACGCAAATAAGTATTAGGTAGGAAAAAGGGCGTAAAACTGTCATTAGAGAATTTATTAAAATGCTAAATAATTATTAAAGATAGTAAAAACAAATATAGCTTCTTATTTTTGCATTATGATAGAAGATAAAAACCAGCAACGAACACAATTAAGTGACCTAGGTGAATTTGGATTAATTGACCATTTAACTAAGCATTTTAAAATTAAGCAAAACTCTACAGTAAAAGGTATTGGCGATGATGCTGCTGTTTTAAAATTTGACGATAAAAAAATAGTTGTTACTACTGATTTATTGATTGAAGGTGTGCATTTTGATTTAGGCTATATGCCTTTAAAACACTTAGGGTATAAAGCGGTAATGGTTAATTTGTCTGATGTTTATGCAATGAATGCTACTGCTACGCAAATAACAGTATCTATTGCGGTTTCTAACAGGTTTCCGTTGGAAGCTTTGGAAGATTTGTATGCTGGAATAGAGGCGGCATCGGCTTTATATCAAGTTGACCTTGTTGGTGGCGATACAACCTCGTCAAATAAAGGGCTGTTAATTTCTGTTACGGCTATTGGAACTTTGGAAGGCGATAGCGAAGTTTATAGAAGTGGAGCAAAGCCAAACGACTTACTTGTTGTGTCTGGAGATTTTGGAGCTGCTTATATGGGGCTTCAAGTTTTAGAGCGCGAAAAGGAAGTTTTTAAGGTGAACCCGAATAGTCAGCCAGATTTAGAATTGTATTCATATATAATTGAAAGACAGTTAAAGCCTGAAGCGAGACAAGATATTATTAAATTATTAAAGGATTTAGATGTAAAACCTACATCTATGATTGATGTTAGTGATGGTCTATCATCTGAAATTATTCATATTTGTAAACAAAGTCAAGTGGGGTGCGATTTATATGAAGAAAAAATTCCATTAGATCCTCAAGTTATTTCAACCTGCGAAGAATTTAATATAGATAGTACAACGGTGGCTTTAAATGGTGGTGAGGATTATGAGTTGCTTTTTACTATTTCGCAAGATGATTATACTAAAATAAAGGCAAATCCGAATTTAACGGTTATTGGGCATATAAAGGAAGAGAGAGAAGGTTTACATTTAGTAACTCGAGCAGATACACGAATTCCAATAAAAGCGCAGGGTTGGAAAGGTTTTAATGATTAAGCTATGCGTAGTTTTGCTTGGTTTTCAACAAGTACTTTATTTATAGGTTCGTTTTTTCTAAGTATGCGTTTGTGATGGATGCGCTCTAAAACGTCGTTTATTTCTCTAAATTTAGGTGTTAATGCTATTAAATCACCGTTTCCACTTGTAGTAAGTTCTGTTTTACAATTTTTACAGGTGTATTCTTTTACGTGATAGGTAACATGTCTAGATATTTTATAGTCATGCCCAAACACCTTGCAATGGATGCTTTTCATTTTACTTAAAATTAATTAATTTTAGAGAACGTTTTAAAAGTATTAAAAATCAGACCATTAAAATAATTAGTAACTAATAAATCGACGAAGAGAGATTTTTATTCTTTAAACGTTGTGTTCTGGCGTTGTGAATTCTTTCAAGAATAGCATTTATTTCTTTAAATTTAGGAGTTAGCTCGGTTAAGCAGCCATTACTGTTTGTTGTAAGTTGTGTTTTACAATGTCTGCAAGTATACTCTTTTACATGATAGGTTACGCGCTTAGTAACCTGATAATCATGGCCAAAAAGGTTGCAATACATTTTAGGAATTGGGTTAGGTTTTTTCATGATTTGTTAATTTGGGTTGTATAAACTTAATACAAATCACTCAATAAGTCGGTAAAAAGTAATTAAAATTCGATGAAACGCATTAACTCATATGAAAATTCGTATTTATTTTCAATATGACTCATGTGTCCGTCGTTGAATTCCACAATGTTCACTTTAGTATTTTTGGTTTGTGCAAGAAGCGTATCGTAACTTAAAATCGGGTCTTTTTTACTAATTATAAGCATAGTCTTATACGGTGCTGAGTGGAAAACAGAGGTGCGGTCTTTTCGTATTTTCATGCCTTCTAATGCAGCTACAATACCTTGAAGTGGTGTTTGCTGTGCTTCTTGAATTAAAGTTTTAATATTTTCGGCAAATGTAGTTCTGTTATTGGGGCTAAATAAGTTACCAATTGCCAATTGTATAAAGGTGTTGTGGTTTTGCTTTACTGCTTGTATCGCGCGATCTCTATTTTTTTTCTTTTCGTGTGTGTCTTCGTGTGGTGTCGAATTCATTAAGCACAAACCTTTCAGTGCTGCTGGGTTTTTTTCCGCGAAAGCGAGTGCTACATAGCCACCCATGGAATGTCCAATAATATAGAATTGCGAAACTTTTAAATGGGTTAAAACCGCTTGAACCGCTTCGGCCATAAGTTCCATAGAGTGCACATAACCTAAACAACCTGTTTTTCCGTGGCCCAATAAATCTATAGTAATAACTCTATTGTTTTGCGAAAGTGTTGGTGTAAACGGTTGCCACATTGAAGCGTTTTCTAGAAATCCGTGGAGAAAAACTACGGTGTTTCCTTTGCCTTGATCGGTAAAAAATATGTTTATGCCTTTATAGTCTAAATACATGTTTTCTTTATCTGGGGCAAAGATAAAGTCAACGATATAAATAAGCTAAGATTTTACTCTTTTAATGGCGGTAAAAGCTTTGTCGACAAATTCGTCTTCAACTAAAATAGTAAACTCGTTGGTGGTTGATAAGACTTCATAAAGTACAATGCCTTCCCAGGCTAAGCGTTTAAAAAAATGATAGTATAAACCCGCAATTTTAGAGTTGTCTTGAGGTAAATTAA
Organism: Algibacter sp. AS12; assembly: GCF_046736315.1. Taxonomy (NCBI): domain Bacteria; kingdom Pseudomonadati; phylum Bacteroidota; class Flavobacteriia; order Flavobacteriales; family Flavobacteriaceae; genus Algibacter; species Algibacter sp. AS12. Next base: position 1,221,252 of record NZ_CP151841.1, on the reverse strand, counting down.
TACTAATTGCCGATAAGTTTTCTTGTACAGCAATAAAGGTTTCGTTCTCTAAATGATGATTAACAAAATCATTTAGACTGCTAGAAACAACTATGTTGCTTTCATGAATTCCTCTTGTAAAGGCATAAAAGAGTTTTTCTTCCGTATTAATTCGTTCTAGAATTTTGGCGTGATTATCTATTAATGTTGTTGAATTTTTTACGGTAAAATCGGTAAGGTTAGAGCGTACAGTAATGTCGCCAAGGTTTTGTATTACACGTTTCATTTTAATGGAATTACCTAGTGTAACAGGAGGGTTGTAGCGCCTTAAAGCCATCATAATAGCGCCAGGTTTCACATCCTTTTTTAGCATTTTGCTAATAGGTTCTACTAATTCTATGGCAAGCGCACTAAAATTTATGATGTTTCTGGAAAGCGCCTCTTCTAAATAAGGTTGCGTTATTAAAATGTCTTCAACGCAATTGGATACCGTTTTCATGTTATTAAACGTCTTAAGTGTTAATTATTTAACAATTTGTGTAAAAATAACTTTTTTTTATTAAAAATATCATTTTTTAATAAATGAGTTATAGTTTTGTTACTCAAATTAGTGAAAATGAAACCGGTATGATTAAAAATAATCTCTAAAAGCAAAATGGCTTGATTATTTTTCTCATTAAGGTTACATCTGACAGCTTTTTAAACATAGAATAAACAGATGAAAGTATTAAAATTTGGTGGAACGTCAGTAGGCTCTGTGAAAAACATGAGCGAGGTTAAAAATATAATTAACGACGGAAGTAAAAAGGTGGTTGTTCTTTCGGCTATGTCTGGAACAACAAATAAATTGGTTGCAATAGCAAACGATATTAAAAATAATGAACCTAATACTGCTATTGATAGAGTTAATAGTTTGCTAGAAACATATTTTGTTACTATCGACGAGCTTTTAAGTGATGTTACATTAAATAGTGATGTTAAAAATTATGTGTCAAGGGTTTTTGAACTTTTGGTTGAAAGTACAAACCAAGCATTTTCTGAAACCTTAGAGAATAAAATTTTAGCACAAGGTGAATTGCTTTCTACCTATATGTTTAATAGTTATTTAAAACAAGAAGGTGTAAGTTCTACATTATTGCCTGCATTGAGCTATATGCGTATTGATGACTTTAAGGAACCTGATACCGATTATATAGAAAGAGAATTTGATCGTGTTTTTAAAGCGGCTGATGATGCTCAAATATACATTACTCAAGGTTTTATTTGTTTAGATAGCGCTGGCGAAATCTCTAACCTTCAACGTGGTGGAAGTGATTATACAGCTACCATTATAGGTGCTGCATTTAAGGCAGAAGAGGTTCAAATCTGGACAGATATCGATGGTATGCATAATAACGATCCACGATATGTGGATAATACAAATGCGATTTCAAACTTATCGTTTGAAGAAGCTGCGGAGTTAGCTTATTTTGGAGCAAAAATTTTGCATCCACAAACCGTAACGCCTGTTAGAAAGGATAGTATTCCGGTAAGGTTAAAAAACACAATGAAACCAGATGCGCATGGTACCTTAATTTCCAATAGTACATCGGGAGAGGGTATTAAAGCCATTGCTGCAAAAGATAATATTACAGCCATTAAAATTAAATCGGCTAGAATGTTACAGGCTCATGGTTTTTTGAAAAAAGTTTTCGAAATTTTTGAAACTTACCAAACATCCATTGATATGATTACAACCTCTGAGGTTGCTGTTTCATTAACGATTGATGATGATAAAAATCTAGATAAAATTTTGGCAGAGCTAAAAAAAATAGCATCGATTGAAGTGGATGCCAACCAAAGTATAGTTTGCTTAGTAGGGAACTCTGTTGTCAATCATCAAGATACTTACAAGATGTTTAAGATTTTGCAAGATGTAAAAATTAGAATGATTTCTTATGGTGGAAGTAATAACAATATTTCTTTGTTAATAGACTCTAATGATAAAATTAAAACGCTACAAAAACTAAATGATTATTTATTTGAATTAGTCACTCTGTAACATATAATATTTTAGTGTTGTAAGCAAAAGGGTCGTTTTTAAAAACGACCCTTTTTAATTTTTATGAATTCATTAAAGATTCAATCTCTTCAATTTCTATAGGAATGTTTTTCATTAAATTAATAGGCTCTCCAGTGTTTTGGATAACCACGTCGTCTTCCAGTCTGATTCCGAATCCTTCATCTGGTATGTATATTCCAGGTTCTACAGTAAATACCATATTAGCTTCCATGGGTTCTGTTAGTATACCGTAATCGTGTGTGTCTAATCCCATATGGTGGCTAGTACCGTGCATAAAGAATTTTTTGTAGGCTGGCCAATCTGGATTTTCGTTTTGTACATCGGCTTTGTCTAATAAGCCTAAACTAAGTAACTCGCTAGTCATTAGTTTTCCAACTTCAACATGGTATGCTGCCCAGTCCGTACCCGGAGTTAGCATTTTTGTAGCTTCGTTTTTAACTCGAAGTACAGCGTTGTAAGCCGCTTTTTGTCTTTCAGTAAAACGACCAGAAACAGGAAGGCTTCTTGACATATCACTTGAGTAATTAGCGTATTCTGCAGCCACATCAAATAAAATTAGATCGCCAGCTTTACATTGTTGGTTGTTTTCTACGTAGTGCAAAACATTTGCATTGTTGCCTGATGCGATAATAGGTGTGTATGCAAAGCCTTTAGAGCGATTTCGTAAAAATTCATGCATAAATTCTGCTTCAATTTCAAATTCCCAAACTCCCGGTTTTACAAATTCTAGAACTCTTCGAAAACCTTTTTCGGTAATATTACATGCTTTTTGAATTAAATCAATTTCTATAGGTGATTTAACCGAGCGTAAACTCTGCATAATAGGGTTGCTTTTGGCTACCGCATGCGCAGGATATTTATTTTTTAACCACTTTGTAAAACGGTCTTCGCGGGTTTCCGTTTCAACATTTGCACGGTAATGCTCGTTGGTGTTAATATACACGGTATCGCATTGGGTCATTAATTCGAACATGATTTTCTCCATGTCTTGCAACCAATATACTGTTTTTATACCGCTTGTTTCAAAAGCTTTTTCTTTGGTTAGTTTTTCGCCTTCCCAAACTGCAATATGCTCGTTGGTTTCTTTTAAAAATAGAATTTCACGATGTTTCTTTTTAGGGCAATCAGGGAAAACTACAAGAATACTTTCTTCTTGATCTACTCCACTTAAGTAAAAAATGTCGCGGTGCTGCTCAAAAGGCAACGTGCTATCTGCACTTATAGGATAAATATCATTGGAGTTAAAAACAGCTAAGCTATTAGGTTTCATTTTAGCTTTAAAATTTGTTCTGTTTGTTTCGAAAAGAGATTTATCTATAGGTAAATATTTCATGTTAAATAAAGTTTATTTTTATCACTGATGTAAATGTATAAATAAAAAGTAGAATTTTATTTGCTATATTTGATAATCCCTCGCATTCTTAAATAAAATTAAAAAAGATTATGATTAAAAATTTACCTTTTAGATTAATGTTTGTGGCATTAATTTTTTTAATGAATTTAACAAAAGTTTCTGCTCAAGTATCGCTAAAAGAAATACCATTAAAGGAACAAATTGATAACTCTAGTTTAGTGGTTGAGGGCGAAGTTGTTGCACACCGATCTTTTTGGGATGAAGCGCAGGAAAAAATTTATACAGTCTATACTGTAAATGTATATAAGGTTTTTAAAGGGGAATTTGTAGAGCAAGTAGAGGTTGTAGAACTAGGTGGGACGGTTGGTTTAAATGCTTTGGTGGTTTCGCATGGTTTAAATCTTAAAAAAGGAAATCAAGGTGTTTTTACATTATATGATAGTAATTTTAAGCTAAAAGCAACAACAAAGTTAAAGAAGTTTAAAACGTATAGTGCGGTTCAAGGTTTCTATAAATATGATAGAGCTAATGATGAGGTTGCTAATGTATTTGGTAAAACAAATGGTATAGAAAGTACATTTTATAAAACGGTAACAAAACTTACTAAAACAAGTTATAAAGAAGTCAGAGCTTTTAAGGCAGCTAAAGTTAGTTCGAAAAGTGCAGGTGTTTTAGTTCCTGGAGGTATATCTTTTCCAAGTACACCGGTTACAGCTGGAACTAAAACAGAGTTGGTAATAACGGGTTCTGGTTTTGGTACAGATTTAGGTAAAGTGGGCTTTAGAGATGCCGATGAAGGTGGTGCGGTTTTTACTGATGCTTTGGACTCTGAAATTATATCTTGGTCCGATTCAGAAATTAGGGTGCATGTGCCAAGTTTTGCTGGTACGGGTAATATTCGTGTTACAGATTCGGGAGGAGCAAGCAGTGTATCTGCCGGTAATTTAACTGTTACTTATGCTACATCAAATGCATTGTTTGAAATTAGCGGAGAAAATCAAGCTTTTGAAGTACAACATTATAATAACAACGGGCTTGGTGGTTATACTTGGTCGTTTTTTACTGATTTCTTTCAGGATATGGTTCATCCAGGTGCTAAAGCATCTTATGAAAGAGCGTTAGAGAGTTGGAGGTGTGAAACTGGGGTTAATTGGATTGTAGATGCAAATGAAACTAATATTAGTGAAACTAGTGATATTGAGACCAATATTATTAGATTCGATAATGGAAATGAGCTTGAAGCTGGGGTATTAGGTGTAACATATACATCTTTTGGAGGTCGTTTTTGTCCAGGTGGTGTTATTGCTTATGTAGTGGATAATGATATGGTTTTTGATAAAGAAACGAGTTGGTATTTTGGTCTTGAAAACGAAACCTTAGATGCCGGTGAATATGATTTTGAAACCGTAGCGTTACATGAGTTAGGGCACGCGCATTTATTAGGTCATGTAAATGACGTTACAAACGTTATGAATTTTGAGATTTTTGATCAGGACATAAATACAACTTTAGATGTGAATAGTATAAATGCAGCAAATAGTGTGCACTTAAGAAGTACAACAAATGAGGTTTGTACTGGTAATCCAACTATTCCATTAATGACAGATTACTCGGGTTCATGTGGTTTAAGTGTAGGGGATAATACTATGGAAAATAGTATTTCTATTTACCCAAATCCAGCAGAAAACGAATTTTATATTCAATCTTCAATTGTAAATTTAAATAGAGTCGTTATTTACGATGTTGGAGGAAGATTAATTCTTGAATTGGATGTTGCAGATAATAGTAAATTAATACCCGTTAATTTAAGTAGTGTTTCTAAAGGTTTGTATTTTGTTAATTTATTTTCAGAAGAATCAAATTTTATTTCTAAAAAGCTGGTTTTAAAGTAGTAATATTTGTTTATTTTTGATTTTTTATTGATTTATTCATTTTCATATAGTCTAAAAATGTAAATCAACCGTACATAGGAATACAAATCTTGTTGCCACTGTTAAAGGCGCAAACCAACTATTTAAAATTTTGAGAATGAAGAAGGTTATATTACTTAGTTTATTGATTATTATAAGTTTAGAGACTTTGAGTGCTCAGATTTTATTAAAAACGGTGTCTTTAGAGAAACAAATTGAAAAATCCAGTTTAGTTGTTGAAGGTCAGGTTGTTGCTAAACAATCTTTTTGGGATGCTAATCACGAAAAAATATATACCGTTAATACCATTGAAGTATTTAAAGTATTTAAAGGCGGTGTAAAATCTTATGTAGATGTTATTACTTTAGGTGGTGTTTTAGATACTGAAGCGCAAGTAGTGTCTCCTAGTTTAGATTTAAACGTAAATGATGTTGGGGTTTTTACATTATATGATGACAACTTAAAATTGGGGACTGCTAGTCCATCTAACAATGCTAAATTTCTACCTTACGGAGTAACGCAAGCATTTTATAAATATGATTACAATAACGATTTAGCATCAAATCAATTTAATGTAAAACAAGGTATTCAAAGTGTTTTATATAAAGATATTGAAAGTCGAACTAAATCTGAATATATTGAAGTAGCTCCTTTTAGTATTCAAAATAAATTATTAAAAGCAAATGCGGCAAAGTTATTCGATGTCGACAATTTTTTTCCAACAACTATTTCGGCTGGAACTAAATCTATTTTAACTATTTCTGGTTCAGATTTTGGTTCGATAAAAGGTAAGGTAGGTTTTAGAAATGCTGATAACGCTGGAGATAATTATGTAGATGCTTTAGATTCTCAAGTCTTAACTTGGACTGATATTCTAATCACTGTTGAAGTGCCTTCACAAGCGGGAACAGGTCAGGTAAGAATTACCCATAATGATGGCAGTAGTTTTGAAACAGCTAACGTCTTAACTATCAATTATGCACAAAACAATATAGTTAGTAATAATATAGCTTACCCTTCACAACTTGTGGACGATAATGGAAGTGGTGGTTATACTTGGCAACTTTCGGCACATTTAGCACAAACAAACGGTGTGGCAGATGCTTTTAAATTAGCTTTAGAAACTTGGAGTTGCGAAACTAAAATGAACTGGGAATTGGATGAAGTTAATGTTGTAGCCAACTTAAATGCCATTCACAAAGCGGTTAATGATAATAAAAATGTTATTGCCTTTGATAATAGCTCGAGTTCTAATCCAGATGAGGTGTTACCAGATTTAGTTCTTGGCCAAAGAACCAGTTATTATGTTTCATGCAGCGAACCTATTAATGGGGTTCCTAGTTTAGTATGGTATGTAAAAGAATTTGATATTGTATTTGATGGTGATACGAACTGGAATTTCTCAGTAGATCCTCCTTCTGCGGTTCAATATGATTTTCAGAGTGTAGCTCTTCATGAGTTAGGGCATTGCAGGCAATTAGATCATGTTATTGATACTAACGATTTAATGCATTTTGATATTGCACAAGAAGAAGTGTTAAGAAATTTAAACAATTCTAATGTATTGGCGTCTCAAATAGTTCAAGATATTAGTGTAAATCAGCCTATATGTAGTCAATCTGGATTAGAGAATTATGCTATAAGCTGTAGTACTTTAGGTGTTGCAGAAGATGTTTTATCAGCAGGTATTAAAATGTATCCAAATCCTACAAATGGTGATTTGTTTATTAGTCATGATGGTGCAATAATTTTAGATAAAATTGTAGTTTACGATGTTAGCGGAAGGCTTATTTCTCAAAATACGAAGCCAAATTCATCTAGTTTAAAGACTATTAGTTTAAAAAATGCTTCTAAAGGAATGTATTTTGTCGATATCCATTCTGGAAATGCTGTTTTAACCAAAAAGCTCATTATTAATTAGTACTAATATTTCTAAAATATTATTTTAAAAAGGAGATCTATAATTAATAGATCTCCTTTTTTAATTAGTTAACCTATAGTCTGTTGTGAGTTTTAACAAAAAGAAAGCTAAATATTTATCAATTTCAAATATTATTTTAAGTATTCTTAGTTTAAGTTTGTTTTAGTTATGGATAATAAATTTCTTTAAAATCATTCTAAATAAAGAAAACATGACATTTGTTATTTGTCTAAGAGTGCATCCATAACTACCTTTGTTTAAATTAAAATAACAACTTCTAAAATAATGGGCGGATTTTTTAAATCTTCGATTGGAAGAAAAGTAGCCATGGCGCTTTCTGCATTCTTCCTTATGTTTTTTTTACTTCAGCATCTATTTATAAACATGTTATCTGTTTTTAGTCCAGATGCCTTTAATGAGGTTTCACACTTTATGGGTACAAACCCACTCGTGCAATATGCATTGCAGCCAGTGTTAATTTTTGCAGTAGTATTTCATTTTGTAATGGGTTTCATTTTAGAGCTTAAAAACAAAAAAGCTAATGGTGTGGCTTATGCTAGAAACAACGGTGCCGCAAACTCAACTTGGTCTAGTCGTAACATGATTTACAGCGGATTAGTGATTTTAGCTTTTATTGTACTGCATTTTATCGATTTCTGGATTCCAGAAATTAATACAAAATATATTGTAGGTGATATGTCTGGACTTCACAATGGGGAATTTAGATATTACCACGAATTAGTAGAGAAATTTCAAAACCCACTACGTGTAGGGGCTTATGTAATTTCATTTGTCCTATTAGGATTGCACTTAGCTCATGGTTTTACATCGGCTTTCCAATCTATGGGATCTACAGCTGGTCGTAAAAAGAACTTACAAGTATTTGGTAAAGCGTATTCTATAATAGTTCCTTTAGGATTTGTAATTATCGCGCTTTTTCATCATTTAATAAATAACCATTAATCTTAAAACTATGGCTTTAGATTCAAAAGTACCTCAAGGTCCAATTAAAGATAAATGGACAGATTATAAAAATCATATAGATTTAGTTAACCCAGCAAACAAACGTAACATCGATGTTATTGTTGTTGGAACAGGTCTAGCAGGTGGTTCCGCTTCTGCAACTTTAGCAGAACTAGGATACAACGTAAAAGCATTTGCTTATCAAGATTCTCCACGTAGAGCGCACTCTATTGCAGCTCAAGGGGGAATTAATGCAGCAAAAAACTACCAAGGCGATGGCGATTCTACATATAGATTGTTTTACGATACTGTAAAAGGTGGCGATTATCGTTCTCGTGAGGCCAACGTATATCGTTTAGCAGAGGTTTCGGCAAATATTATCGATCAATGTGTGGCTCAAGGTGTTCCTTTTGCTCGAGATTATGGTGGTTTGTTAGACAACCGTTCCTTTGGTGGTGTACTAGTGTCTAGAACATTTTATGCTAAAGGTCAAACAGGACAACAATTACTATTGGGCGCTTATTCTGCAATGAATAGACAAATTGCTCGTGGTAAGATTGAAATGTTTAACCGTCACGAAATGTTAGATGTTGTTGTTGTTGATGGTAAAGCAAGAGGAATTATAGCTAGAAACTTAATTACAGGAGAGATTGAGCGTCATTCTGCTCACGCCGTTGTAATTGCTTCTGGTGGCTATGGAAATGTGTTTTTCTTGTCAACCAACGCTATGGGATCGAATGTGTCTGCCGGATGGAAAATCCATAAAAAAGGCGCATACTTTGCAAACCCATGCTATACGCAAATTCACCCTACATGTATTCCGCGTTCAGGAGATTATCAGTCTAAATTAACGTTAATGTCTGAGTCTTTAAGAAATGATGGTCGTATTTGGGTTCCTAAAAACATGGAAGATGTTTTAGCGATTCGAGAAGGAAAGAAAAAGCCAGTCGATTTATCTGAGGATGAAAGAGATTATTACCTAGAGAGACGTTACCCTGCATTTGGTAACTTAGTACCTCGTGATGTTGCCTCTCGTGCAGCAAAAGAGCGTTGCGATGCTGGTTATGGTGTAAATGCTACAGGTGAAGCTGTGTATTTAGATTTTGCTTCTGCAATAGACCGTTACGGTAAAGAGCAAGCTAAAATTCATAATATAACAAGCCCTTCTAAGGAAAAAATATACGAGCTAGGACAAGCTATTGTTGAAGCGAAATATGGCAACTTATTCCAGATGTACGAGAAAATCGTAGATCAGAACCCATACGAAACTCCAATGATGATTTATCCAGCAGTACATTACACCATGGGTGGTGTATGGGTAGATTATAACTTAATGACTACCATTCCTGGATGTTACTGTATTGGAGAAGCTAATTTCTCAGATCACGGTGCAAACAGATTAGGAGCTTCTGCATTAATGCAAGGTTTAGCCGATGGATATTTTGTATTACCTTATACTATTGGCGATTATTTATCTGATGATATTCGAACTGGAAAAATTTCAACTGAAACTCCAGAATTTGAAGCTGCAGAAAAAGAAGTTACCGAAAGAATTAATTTCTTCGTAAATAATAAAGGCACAAAATCTGTTGATTACTTCCATAAGCGATTAGGGAAAGTAATGTGGGATAAAGTAGGAATGTCTAGAAACGCAAAAGGTTTAGAAGAGGCAATGGCCGAAATTAAAGCTATTCGTGAAGAATTCTGGAAAGAAGTTTCTGTACCAGGAACGGCAAATGAAATGAATCCAGAGTTAGAAAAAGCAGGAAGAGTTGCAGATTTCTTAGAGTTAGGAGAATTGTTTGCTAAAGATGCCTTAATGAGATCTGAGTCTTGTGGAGGTCACTTTAGAGAAGAATCTGCTGAGTTAGATGGTCCTCAAAAAGGAGAAGCAAAACGTAATGATGAAGATTTTGCTTTTGTAGCTGCTTGGGAATATAAAGGAGAGCCTGCAGATGCCGTTTTACACAAAGAAGAATTAGAATTTAAAGATATAGAACTAAAACAACGTTCATACAAATAATAAAGACATTATGAATTTAACACTTAAAATTTGGAGACAAGCCGACTCAAGTTCAAAGGGTCAAATGGTAGATTATAAAGTGACTGAAATTTCAGAACACATGTCTTTTTTAGAAATGATGGATGTTTTGAACGAGCAGTTAGTAAATTCTGGTGAAGAACCAGTGGCTTTCGATCATGATTGTCGTGAAGGTATTTGCGGTATGTGCTCTATGTACATAAATGGTGAGGCTCACGGGCCAGATAGAGGCGTAACAACCTGCCAATTACACATGAGAATGTTTAAAGATGGCGATACCATTACAATCGAACCTTTTAGAGCAGCAGCTTTTCCAGTAATTAAAGATTTAGTAGTAGATAGAAATGCGTTTGAGCGTATACAACAAGCAGGTGGTTACATTTCTGTAAACACTTCTGGTAATACTCAAGATGCAAACTCTTTACCAATATCTAAACATGCTGCCGATGAAGCTATGGATGCTGCAACTTGTATTGGTTGTGGTGCCTGTGTTGCAACTTGTAAAAACTCCTCTGCTATGTTATTTGTAGGTGCTAAAGTATCGCAATATGCGTTATTACCACAAGGACAAGTAGAAGCGGCAGACCGTGTACAAAACATGGTTGCGCAAATGGATTTGGAAGGTTTTGGTAACTGTACAAATACTGGTGCTTGCGAGGTAGAATGTCCTAAAGGAATTTCTTTAGATAACATTGCTAGAATGAATAGAGAATTAATGAAAGCTACCGTTAAGTAGTTCCATTTAAAATATATTTTAAGCCCATATCAACTTGTTGGTATGGGCTTTGTTATTTATTTACTATTATTGTGTATGAATAAAATTGCCCTAATTCTATTTTTTTGCTTCATTTTTCAAGGGTCGCAAGTGCTAGCTCAAACAGATTCAGCTTTAACACAGGCCTTTAATGAAAAAGACTTGCTTAAACATGTTAAGTCCTTGTCTTCCGATGCGTTCCAAGGTCGAAGAACCGGTGAAACAGGCGCTATAAAGGCCCGAAAATATATTGTAAATCAATTTCATAGCGCACAGGTTAAACCTTTAGGAAAAGCGTTCGAACAAGCATTTACGTTCCGTAAAGGAAGTAAACAGTATAATGCTGTAAATGTTATTGGCCAAATAATAGGTACGGAGTTCCCTAAAAAGTATATCGTTATAAGTGCACATTACGATCACGAAGGTATTAAGCAAGGTCGTATATATAATGGTGCAGACGATAATGCTTCTGGAGTAAGTGCTTTATTCGCTTTCGCGGAATATTTTAAAACATACCCACCAAAACATACCGTTATTTTAGCTGCTTTTGATGGCGAGGAATTAGGCTTACAAGGCTCTAAGTATTATGTGAATCATCCTATTGTTTCCCTAAATGATATCTTAGTTAATTTGAATTTAGATATGATTAGCCGAAGCAATAAAAATGAGTTATTTGCCGTTGGTACATCATTCAATAAGAATTTGAAAAATTTAATTTCGAAGGTGAAAACGACTTCTAAAATACAATTAGTTAGCGGTCATGATGGTAATGATGGATTAGAGAATTGGACATATGCTTCAGATCATGCTAATTTTCATAAAAAAAACATTCCGTTTATATATTTTGGGGTTGCAGATCATAAAGATTATCACGAACCAACCGATGATTATGAAAATATTCATCCTGAGTTTTATACCGAAGCTGTTAAAACAATACTAGCTGTTTTTACAGATGTGGATAATGCTAAAACGCATTTTTAAAAATAAGCCTTTAGCTGAATTGAGCCAGAATGTATAGTGCGACTAGTTTCCGTTTTTCTTCCAAAATAACTCATGTTCAAATCTAAAAATTTGGTTAGCTTTTTTTGCGCTAACAGGCTCCAAGTAAAGTTTTTTCCGGGTTGTAAACCTTCTAATAATTGATAGGCTACTGGCGTATTTGAGTTGCCTGTATAATCGTTAGAAAAGTAATTGAATTCACCATTAATAGCACTTTGTTGGCTACTGGCTAAACTAAAAGATACGCCGTAATTTTGTTGTTTTAAAGTTTCTAAATCGCCAATAGTATTGTTTTTACTCGCGTATTGGTAAAATATATCGAAACTAGAATTGTCGTTAAATAAGTAAGATAGTTTAGGGTTAAATCTGGCCTCGTCAAAATTATAATTTTTACTAGCAAAATTTTCACTAATGCTCTCGTTAGTATCAAAAGCCGAAAGCATATTTACCAGCCAGTTTTCAGATAATTTATGATTAAAATTAAACTGATGGCTTTTTAAACCATTTTCTATAAATCCAACAGATAAGATGCTTCGCGTGGTGTTTTCTAAAAAAGTATAAGACGTCGTGTAACGCTGTTTTCCTCTGTTAAAAAACAATACGTTTCTAAAGTTTAATTGTAAACCCAATTGGTCTTCTTCGTTACTATTAAACGGATTCAAATTAAAATCGCCGCCTTCTCGTTTTATTTTTCTATCAATTAAATAACTGGTTTGATTGTAAAAATGCGACCAGAATTTTTTGGATTTTTTATCGGAAACCGACCATTGTGCTGGGTTTATAGTAAGCGTTTGGCTCAGTCTGTTTTGATGCGTTTTTAAATATACCTGATTGGGCAGTAGGACCCGAATGTATATGCCTTGATCTTGAAATTGAGCAATTTCAAACTCTTCAAGTTCCTGAATACCGTTTTGGTTATAATCATTCCAAGTGTAAGTACCTTGTCCGGCTTCAACTTCCACGTAAGTGAAATCTTGTTGCGCTAATTGTCCAGAATTGGTTTCAAAAATAGTGTTCCATTGCACAATTTGCTTAAATAGTTTTTGGTTAAATTGTAATCTAGAATTTATAGAGTTCTCATCATCTAAGGCGTCATCTGCATTATTTAAGGTTCTGTAATTGGCGTATAAAGATAAATTGGTGTTTTTGTTTTGAATAAGTCTGGAGTCAAAATAAAAAGTGTTAGATGTGTTTACCTTTTGCAATTCATTATTTCTAATACTATCATTTACACGGTTTTTATATCCAATTTCTGTAAAAATCTTAGTGCTATCACCAACACCAACAAATACTTCGTACGATTTAAATTTCTGACTTAAAGCCGTAAGTTCTTGCGTGCTATTATTACGTTGTTCATTATCTTCAATAGCTATTCTTGTACCAATCCAACTATGTTTCATGCTATAGGTAATACGATTAAAAGACCTTAAAAAAGTTGAGGTATTTACATTAGAATCTGCATTTAAAAAACTAGAAGACGTATAAATATTAAACTTGTTTAAAAACAGATTAGCAAAGGTAATATGTCTGTTTCCGTTAAATCCATCAGAGAAGTTTAAATGCTCAAATTGGTAATTAATACTGCCTTTTTTATGATGCGATAACTTTAAACCTGAATTTAAAAGAATTTGGTTTCCTAAATTTAATCCAATACCACTGGTGTTGTCGAGGTCTAAGTTCCAGTCGCGGTTAAATTCTGGATTGTATAAACCCTCAATATTTCGGTAGTTAGAACTTATGTAATCGCTATCCAAATAGGCATCAATAGTCCATAGGCTATCTTTTTTTACAAGGTTTTGATTGATATTAATTTTCCCTGCAAAACCATCGTTATTATCGTCGTTTATGGTTGAAAACGCATTTAAATCATTTTTACTACCCGAAGCCTCGAAACTAATATTTGTTTTATCTGTTGGTGCATAACTACCATTTAAAACCGCAATTTGTAGTTTGGTTGGGGCTTCCAATTGAACAATAGGGGCGTAGTTTCCTTGGTTTACGCCAACATACTCGTAAATATTATTAATATGGTTAATATTGCTCAAGGCATAATCCCCTAGATTGTCGCCTACAAAAGTGAAAGTTACGCGGTATAACTCTTCATCTGGATCGTTAGAAAACTCGAAACCTTCAACAGTACCAAAAAGTGTTTTTCTGTATAAAATGCGGTTGTCGTTTAGTTCATCTCGAACTTCAGACGGTGCTACCATTAACGACTTATCATCGCCCGCATTGGCAAGAATTTCAACTTGTTCTTCCGAGAGGTTTTGTTGAAGCGGTTGGTTTTTAGCATCATTTTCAGAATACACAGAAACCCCAATTTTCAATTTTTCGCTTTCATAATTTCCGCCACCATAGGCTACAAACCGCGAATAATTTCTGTCGCTATATTGGTAATCTACCGTTATTCGCATTTCGGACGTTATTGGGTAAGTCGAGTTAAATATAATTTCACCTGCATTATAATCTATAATATAATCTTGGTCTTCACCACGTTTTATAGGAATGCCATTTACATAAACCGTTTCGCTACCCGAAACAATAAGCACAAATAATTCGCCATTAGGACCCTGAAGTTTGTACGGCCCTTGGTTACCCTCTAAAGCAGTAAATTGGCTCGTACTAAATTGCCCTCTAACTATAGCGCCTGCCGCAAATAAATTGGTGCTATTAACTGTTTCGCCTAAATTCAAGTTAAAATTTAATCCTTGTACGCGTTTAGAAAAGCTTGAAAAGTAGGATTTAGTATTTACCAGATCAATATCTCCAGCACGAATATTCCAGCGGTCGCTAAATAGCTCTATAAATACTTGGTCGAACTCATCTAAACGCTGGCTATACCCACTTTCTTGTAACGGAATATTAGCATCTTGAATGGAGGCTCGCAAGGATACCTTATCATTTAATTTCCCTGTAATTTGAAGGTCTAATTCGCTATTTAAAACCGAGTTTTGGTTATTACCAACCGTTACACCCCGCGATATGCTTCCAGAGGTTGTTAAGCCATCAAAAGGGACATACGTTTTATCTGTATTAGGTTGTTTTAATTTATATAAGGTTTGGTTGGTGCTATTATTTTTTACAATAATGCGCTCGTCCAGCTGTTGGTAGGTTCTTGTTAAAAAGTCGGGGAATTTTAGGTAGTTTATTAGTACAGAATCTGTATCAATAGCCTTTTTAAATGTTAAAATGGCGTTTGGAAAATCAACCGAATAGTAGGTGGAATCTATAACGGTGCTATCCTTTTTTTTTATAAAAAAGTAATTAGAATTGATGCTTACACTGTCAATTTTAATCGTGTCTTTTACAGCATATTTTTTAGTTTTATAGTTGGACGATGGGTTTTGCGAAAAGCCGCAAAATCCAAGTAAAACTATAAGTAAGGTAATTATGTCCTTCATTAACTATGTAAACTACAAATTGTTTAAAATATTTTAGTGAAGCTCTGTTTTTAGAAGCCTTTTTGGGTGCTAAAATTAGACGATCCAACTAATCTCGATTTTTATGTCGAGATCTCAAACACTAAAACTAATATGTTAAAAAAATTAGTTAAATCTGCTGTAAAATGATACCGTAAAAGTAATGTATTATTTATTTTAGCTGAAACAATCGCTTTTTAATAAAAAGCGTATTTTTCCAACAAAAGGTACAACGCTTTTAAAATTTAAATAAAAACTAATGAAAATTATATCCTATAACGTAAACGGCATTCGTGCAGCCATTAATAAAGGTTTTATCGACTGGTTAAAAGCTGCAAATCCAGATGTTATTTGTTTGCAAGAAATTAAGGCTATGGAAGAACAATTGGATTTAAGCCTTTTTGAAGAAGCTGGATATAAATATAACTATTGGTACAGCGCACAAAAAAAAGGATATAGTGGTGTTGCTATTTTAAGTAAGACCGAACCCAATCACATTGAGTACGGTACCGGAATTGAGTCTATGGATTTTGAAGGTAGAAATATTCGTGCCGATTTTAATGGCGTTTCGGTTATGAGTTTGTATTTACCTTCGGGAACTAACGATGCCAGATTAAGCCATAAACTGGAATATATGGATCTGTTTCAGGAGTATATTAATAATCTTAAAAAAGAGATTCCAAACCTAGTAATTTGTGGCGATTATAATATTTGCCATGAAGAAATAGATATTCATAACCCAAAAATGAAAGGCGTTTCAGGATTTTTACCCGTAGAGCGCGAGTGGATTGGGAGTTTTATAGAAAGCGGGTTTATCGATTCATTTAGATTTATACATCCTGATTTACAGCAATATAGCTGGTGGAGTTATCGTGCCAATTCGCGTGCCAATAACAAAGGTTGGCGATTAGATTATGCCATGGTTTCGCAACCCTTACAAGAAAACATAAAAAGAGCCGTTATACTGTCAGATGCAGTTCATAGCGACCATTGTCCTATTCTGGTAGAAATAGAAAATAAATAACAAACTAATGCAAAGCAACATGATTAAAAAAAGCATTTTCACAGTATTCACTCTTGTAGTATTAGCATCTTGCGTGTCTCCAAAAGTATATAAAGACCTCGAAGCCAAGTATGCCGATTTAAAAAAAGAGAACCGAAAATTATCAACCAATAACGAAGCGCTTTTAAGTGCGAAAACAGCTGCCGAAAACGAATTAAAGCAAATACAATCTGCTTACGACGAGGCCATAGCACAACGCGATAAATTACAAGGCGAGTATAACGCCGCCAAAGCCAATTTAGATAATATGAAGGCCTCTTACGATGCTTTAGAAAAAAATAGTTCAGCATCCATTGCTGCAAACTCTCAAAAAAACAGAGAGTTATTAGCGCAATTAGAAGCCAAAGAGCAAGCACTAGCAGCCGAAAATGCACGTCTAGAAAAGCTTAAAAAAGAATTGGAAAACCGTTCTAATCGCGTAGCAGAACTAGAGCAAGTTATCGCATCCAAAGATGCAGCAATGACAGCGCTTAAAAATGCCATTTCTAGAGCCTTAACCGATTTTGAAGGTAAAGGGTTAACGGTAGAGCAGCGCGACGGTAAAGTGTATGTATCTATGGAAAATAAACTGCTTTTCAGTTCAGGAAGTTGGGCTGTTGGCTCAGAGGGTACACGTGCGGTAAAGCAACTAGGTACGGTACTTGGCGAGAATCCAGACATAGCAGTTTTAATTGAAGGGCATACCGATGATGTGCCGTACAAAGGCAACGGTATTTTAACAAGTAACTGGGATTTATCTACTAAACGTGCCACAGCAATTGTAAATATTTTACGTCAAAATGATGATATCAATCCAGAAAATTTAACGGCAGCAGGACGCGGCGAATTCGCACCAGTGGCCTCTAATGAAACCAAGGAAGGTAAGGCGAAAAACAGACGTATCGAAGTTATTTTAACACCAAAGCTAGACGAGCTTTCTAAGTTGCTAAGTGAGGAGTAAAATTTAGGCGTTACCACAAGGGTCGGGCTTTCGGTAGTCGCTTTTTTGTGTTGCATATGTGCAACAACACAAAAAGAGCTCCAACAATACCTCAATCCCTAACGCATAAAAAACCGTTAAAAGCTAAAATGGCTTTTAACGGTTTTTTATCTTTACGCTAAATCGATAAAAATCATCGGTTAAAATTTACTATGAGGGTATTTAAAAGTTTATTTATAGTTTTGCTGTTTTCAAGTTCTTGTAACTCGTTTGACGAAAAGGAAGTTAAGAATGAAGTATTCTCTCCTGAATTTAAAAACTACCAACTTCAAAATAACCTAGAATTAATAAATTTAGATACTATAAATACATATTCAGAGCTTAGAAAAGAGATGAGTCGAATTGATTGTTCTGGGAAAGTTGCGGGCTTAAAGTTTAGTTATAATCAAGTCCATTATAACACAGTAGGATTTGCATATTGCCCCAATATAAGTGAAGATGCCTGTTATTTCACACCTAATCAGTTTACAATAAAAAACGATTCGTTTATCAAAGGTTTTAAAAAAAGGAAGTCTATAGAACACCTTAATAGAGTATTAGATACAACAATTTCAAATAAGTATAATTTTCGATATAAACAGAATAAGTTAAAACCTGCTGTGATTTTTCTCTATGTAGAAGATAAACATTCAATAGTAGTTACTAAAAAAGTTTTAAAAGAAATAATTGAGCAGTTTAATAGAGTGAATTCTGATAAATCTCCGGATTATTTTAAATATACAATTTTGTTTGAGGGTTATAGTTTACTAGATATTCCTCCGCCACCTCCACCTCCTGTAGAAAATAACAAATTAATTTTAAATTAAAAAGATTCCTGCCTGCGCAGGAATGACAAATATTAAAATATATGAAATATACAACACTACCCAACACCAATATAAAAGTTAGTAAAATATGCCTAGGTTCCATGACATGGGGAAACCAAAACACCGAAGCCGAAGGTCACGAGCAATTAGATTATGCTATTGACCAAGGTGTTAATTTTATTGATACTGCCGAGTTATATCCAGTGCCAGCCACGGCAGAACGTAGCGGACGTACAAGTAAAATTATTGGAACTTGGTTAAAAAAATCGGGGAATAGAGACAAGGTTATTTTAGCATCTAAAATTGCAGGTCCTGGCGATTATACGGCTCATATTAGAACCACAGGGTTTGGCCCAAGTGCCATAAAAGAAGCCATAGATTTAGAACTCCAACGCCTACAAACCGATTATATCGATTTATACCAACTGCATTGGCCAGAGCGCGATACTAATCGTTTTGGGATTAGAGATTATAAATTAGATGCTAAATGGAACGATAATTTTAATGAAATCCTCCAAAGTCTAGATGCTGAAATTAAAGCAGGCAGAATAAGAAACATTGGAATATCCAACGAAAATGCTTGGGGCACCATGCGTTACTTAGAAGAATCGAAACACCATAATTTACCTAAAATATCAACCATTCAAAATGCCTATTCCATGCTAACTAGATCCTTTGAAGGCGATTTAGCAGAAGTGGCCTTAAGAGAGAATGTTGGGTTGTTAGCATATTCGCCAATGGCATTTGGTGTGCTTTCTGGTAAATACATAAATGAAACCGCGGCAGATGATGCCAGACTAAAATTATTCCCAAGGTTTGCCAGATATAGTGGCGAAAGAGCTAGTGATGCTGCTAAGAAGTACCTAGAAATTGCAGAAGACAACAACATGAGTTTAGCGCAAATGAGTTTAGCCTTTGTAAACCAACGTTCTTTTGTAACCAGTACTATTATTGGAGCCACAAAAATGGAACAGCTTAAAGAAAATATTGAGAGTATAAATGTAAACCTAAGCGATGCTGTTTTAGAGCAAATTGACGCGGTGCATGAGGCCATGCCTAACCCAGCGCCTTAAGTTTTATAAAGTTTGTTACCACTTAGCTTTTGCCTAGTGTCGGTAACAGTAGCAAAATATAAGCTTTTACAATCCACTATGTGGATGTAAAAGCTTTTTGTATTTTAGAGAGTGCGTAAAATACGCAAATTAGATATTAAAGCTAGTTTGTATGTTATTTCGTTTGCAACTGTTAATAGGTTGAGTTTGTTAACGGCAGTAATATACCAATTAATTAATTTTTAAAAGTATTCAATTTTATGAAAGACAAAGCACTTGTATTATTCAGAAAACTATATCGCTTAAAAGATAAAATAGCCTTCTATCCGGGGCTTTTAGCTATTTCAGGTCTAGTTTTTACTTATTTAATGATTTACTTGGAAGAGCAAGGTATCTCTAAATATCTTCTAGACGTATTTCCTTCGTTAGTGATAAATAATACAGAAACAGCTAGAAGCCTTTTAACCACATTTATTAGTGGTCTTATTTCTATTATGGTATTTAGTTTTTCTATGGTAATGATATTGCTTAACCAAGCTTCTAGTAATTTTTCTCCACGATTATTACCAGGTTTGATTAGTAATAGAAGACACCAAATCATATTAGGTGTATATATAGCAACGATATTATATTGCATTTTTATTTTAGTTTACATTGAGCCTGAAAGCGATAAATATCAACTACCAGGGTTTGCAGTTCTTTTTTCCATTTTGTTTATGGTAAGCTGTCTTGCTGCGTTTATTTATTTTATTCATTCCATTTCTCAAGAGATTCAAATTAATAACATAATGGATAAGGTTTTTAATATTTCTAAATCTAGAATGTTGTATTTAATAGATAACGAGGCGTATAACGAGAATGATTTTCCTGAAACAGATAATTGGATTACGTATAAATCAAGAAGTTCTGGGTATTTGCAAAATGTTGCAGCAGAAAAGCTTGCCGACATAGCAAAAGATAAGGAGGTGAAAATTGATATAGCTGTTATTAAAGGGCTTTTTGTTTCTGAGAAAAACATACTTTTTACATCTGAAAAGGATTTAGATGAAGAGACATTAGATAAAATTCACGAACAGTTCGATTTTGCTAAAAGCGAATTTATTGAAGATAATTATGTGCTTGCTTTTAAACAAATTACCGAAGTTGCTGTAAAAGCGATGTCGCCCGGAATTAACGACCCCGGAACGGCTTTAAATGCTATAGATTACCTATCGCAATTATTTTCTTTACGAATTAAAAAGAATGATAAAAGTTTAGCTTATATAGACGACTTAGCTTATGTTTCTATGGCTACGGTTAGTTTTAAGGATTTAATTTTTCAGGTTATGGCAGAATTGAGAACCTATTGTAAACACGACGTTGTTATTGTAGAAAAGTTATTAAAGATGCTCTTACACCTAAAACGCATAGCAGCCGAAGAAAACAAAACCTATCTACCTATTATAGATGAAGAAATTGAAAGTTTGATTTTGGATGCTGAAGCCGCAATTGCTAATAAACGAGATATTGTTTTTATTAAATCTGTTGCTTAAAACAAAAAAACCGCTAACTTAAAAAGTAGCGGGTTTTTTTATAAGACTTATTTGCTGTTTTTTGGTTTTTGTTCTTCCATGATTTCGGCATCATCATCTGGTTTAACATCTTTGCCTTTTAAATAATCTGGCAATTGCATACCTGCCATGTTAAACATTTCTTGTAATGGCGGTACCGATTGGTACATACCCGAAAGAAAATTGGCTGTAGATGACTTTCCATCTTTTCCGCCACCGTTTTCCCAAACAGTAACTTTATCTATTTTAATATTTTTAATAGCCTCGGCTTGCGTTTTTACTAACTCTGGTAACTTATCTGCAATTAATAATAATACGGCATCTTTAGAGTTGTTGCCTGCAGCTTTTACAATTTGATCTAAACCTGCTGCTTGTTTGGTAAGTACTTCGTAAAGCCCTTGCGCCTCTGCTTGTGCTTTAAAAAGGATGGCATCGGCTTCACCTTTTGCACGTCTTCTAATGCGTTCTGCTTCTGCCTCAGCATCAATTTCTACTTTCTTTTTATCAATTTCTGCAGGGACAATAATATCTGCCATTTGAGAAGAACGTTCTCTATCGGCTCTGGCAGTTTCGGCTTGTTGCTCTGCTGCATAAGATTCCTCCAAAGCTTTTGCACTTTGTACTTTTTCTGAAGCAATGGCTACACGTTCTGCTTCGGCTTCACGCTGACGACGTAAAGAATCGGAGTTTGCTACCGCAATTTTTGCTGTGTTCTCACCTTCAACAGCTTGAGCATTTGCTGCTGCTACTTGCGATCTTTCATCTTGTACTGCATTGGCTTCACCAATAGATCCATCTCTAGTTTTTTCGGCAACCGATTTACGAGCGGCATTAATAGCGTGTGCTGCAGCTTCTTTTCCTAAAGCTTCAATATATCCTGACTCATCAACAATATCTGTAATGTTTACGTTAATAAGCTTTAAACCAACTTTCTTTAACTCGGTTTCTACACTTTGAGAAATATTAGTTAAAAATTTATCGCGGTCGTTATTAATTTCTTCGATATCCATAGAGGCAACAACTAAACGTAACTGACCAAAAATAATTTCTTTTGCTAGTTCCTGCACGTCTTGTGCACCTAATCCTAATAAACGTTCGGCTGCGTTTTGCATAATACCTGGCTCTGTAGACACACCAATGGTAAAACGCGATGGTACGTTAACACGAATATTTTGCTTTGATAAGGCATTTACTAGATTAACTTCTATAGAAATTGGTGTTAAATCTAAAAACTCATAATCTTGAATTACTGGTATTATAAAGGCGGCACCACCATGAATACATTTAGCAGATTGCCCACCGCTAACTTTACCGTAAACGACAAGAATTCTATCTGAAGGACACCTTTTGTAGCGTCTTATTAAGACAATTAAAAATAAAAAGATAAATAAAACGGCTGCTATAACTGCCATTGGGAATCCAAGGCTTAAGCCTTCTTGAATAAGAGGTAAAATCATAAATTATTTGTTTAGTTGTTCTACAATTAAAATGCCGTTATTAGTAACATCTGTTACCTTAATGACAGCTCCTGTTTTTAAATCGGTTTCTGAGTCTGATAGCGCTTCGAGCTCGCGTAATGAACCTTGAATACGTACATGTGCTTTTCCTATAGAAGAGCGGTTAGCACCAATAGTAAGGTAAACTTCGCCTATATTGCCAATAGCATTTTTAAAAATTAACGTGCCACTATGGTTTAGTTTCTGCATATAATAAAACATGGCTGCCATGATTCCCATCATAATTAAACCACAAATTAAAGATACTAATATGGTGATTGGTTTTGAGAAACCAGCATCTATACAAGCAATACCACTCCACCCAAATAGGGTAAAAAATCCAACTAGATTTTTAAAGGTTATAAATTGAAAGCCAATTCCAGTATCGGCTTCAATTTCGGCATCCGTATCTAAATCTCCCGAATCGCCACCCATAAAACTTGTTGCAATGGTTATAACGAAAATTAAAGAACCAATTAAAGCAATGCCCCAATAGATTTGTGAAAAAAGCTCCAATTTTGAAAACCACTCCATAAGTATATGTGTAAAAAATTAATGATTTAAATGTAAGACCTTTTATATAGTCCTACAATTTATTTTGAAAGTAAAAATGAAACTTTACTGTAGCTAGACCTTTTACCGATTTAATAAGGTTTTAGTTTTACGTTCTCTTATATGTAGTGTTTCTTTTTGTTTTGTTACAGTGTGGTTTGAAATTTTTGTAGTAGTAAAGTTGAAACTTAGCACAAAACCCGCGTTAGGGATAGCAGTGGAAAGCCCACAGCCCGACGAAGGAGGTGCGAGGACTTGTAACGAATAGCCCGACCCTTTTTGGGTAACGCCCAAATACTAATCTATAGCGTAACCTTCTTTAAATTGGATATTTAATATAATGCCATGGCTATTGCCTAAAGGTGAATTGTTTGAAGCGATGTTATAGGTGTAAATAAAACGCAGATTGTTCAATAAATAGATGCCTGCTAGCAAATTTACAGACGAACTTGTGCGGTAACCCGCGCCTATTTCGAATTTGTTTTTAAAGCTTGTTGCCAGATTAAAATCGATTTGCATGGGCGCATCTTTTTCGTGCTTAATGAGTACGTTGGGTTTTATCATAATATTCCGGAAGGAATCGCTTAGAATTCTATAACCAAAATACCCATAAACGGGTGTGCTAAGTTTTAAATCTTTGTCGGTAGCCAAGGAATTGCCCATAATATTGGGAGCGGAAAAACCAGCATAGAAGGAGGCATGATTAAAAAGAAAACTTAAGCCTATTGTAGGTATAGTGGTATTTATGTCTTGAGCAAAATTAGGGTCGTTTGTAATGCCTAAATCGGTTAAATTATCTTGGTATTGTTGCACGCCACTAGTAATACCAAAAGAGATTACGCCCGGTGAGTAGTGCTGCCAATATGGACGGTTACTCTCGAAATCGAAAAAGATTTTATAGGAGTACGCAGCGAAAAAACTGGTTGAGGTGGTTACCCCAATTCTATCTCGAATAAGTCCTGCGCCTAGACCCACTTTTCCGCGGTTCATTTGTCCGTGGCCACTTAATGAAAGACTACTCGGGCTACCCTCGAAATCGTTAAAAAAACCAGAATTGGACAGCGAAACTTCGGTGTTTTGGGTAAGACCTGCATAAGCGCTGTTAATTATAAATGGGTTGTAATTATACTCCGAAAATGTGGGTGTTTGTTGCCCAAAACTAGCGTTACTAATTAGGGAAACAACAGCAATGGCTATTAAAGCGTAATGTTTATTAATACTATTCATGTTGTTATTATCGCTTTATAACTACGAATCCTTTTAAGGTTTTTAGGTTGTGTGTTCCGTTTACTTTAATGTGGAAGAAATAGGTGCCGTTTGGTAAGGCACCCGCTCCAAATTTTGTTAGCTTATTGGCTTCGCCTCGAAACACATTGGATTGGTTGTCATAATTATTAATTGTGAAAACCAAATCGCCCCATCGGTTATAGATATCAACGCTATTATTAGGGCTGTTTTCAATGCCTTTAATTTCCCAGAAATCGTTAAAACCATCGCCATTTGGTGAGAATCCATATTTAGATTCTACCAATGGTTCTGCTTTTATAGTGAATGATTCTGTTGAACAAGAAATACCATCGCCTAAAGTATTGTATGGCGTAATGCTTACAAAAATAGTTTCATTGTATGGTAAGTTTGAATTTAAATAAAAGGTTGTGGTGTTTCCAACATCTTCATTGTTTAAAATATCAGAATCTCCCGGGTTTGTTTCTAGTGTTAGTATGTAACCTGTTGCATTTGGGATGTTGTTCCAACTAATGGTGGTGTCCGGTTCAATATCAGTATGGCCATTTAACGGACTTGTTAATGTGGTGCACACCGGAATGGTTTCTAAAGTTTCAGTGCTGAAAGATTCCTCAGAACAAGAAACGGCATCACCTTCTGAGTTATACGGTGTAATGGTTACAAAAATGGTTGCTGTTTCCGGTAAATCTGAAGGCAAGTTATAGCTTGTAACATTGCTAACATCTTCATTGTTTAAAATATCGGTTCCGCCAGAAGTTGTTCCAATAGTTAGTTTGTAACCAGTTGCGTTTGCAATGGCATTCCAAGACAAATCAGTTGAAACAGCAACATCGGTATCGCCATCCAACGGACTCGACAATGTTGTACACACCGGAATGGTTTCTAAAGTTTCAGTACTGAAGGATTCCTCGGAACAGGAAACGGCATCGCCTTCGGAATTATACGGTGTAATAGTTACAAAAATAGTTGAAGTTTCTGGTAAATCTGAAGGCAAGTTATAGCTTGTAACATTACTAACATCTTCATTGTTTAAAATATCGATTCCACCCGAAGTGGTTCCAACGCTTAGTTTGTAACCAGTTGCGTTTGCAATGGCATTCCAAGACAAATCAGTTGTAACGGGAACATCTGTATCGCCATTTAAGGGACTTGTTAATGTGGTACAAACCGGAATAGTTTCTAAAGTTTCAGTGCTGAAGGATTCCTCGGAACAAGAAACGGCATCACCTTCTGAATTATACGGCGTAATGGTTACAAAAATGGTTGAAGTTTCCGGTAAATCTGAAGGCAAGTTATAGCTTAAAACATTGCTAACATCTTCATTATTTAAAATATCGGTTCTGCCAGAAGTGGTTCCAACGCTTACTTTGTAACCTGTTGCGTTTGCAATGGCATTCCAAGACAAATCTGTTTTAACGGGAACATCTGTATGACCATTTAACGGACTTGTTAATGTGGTACACACGGGAATAGTTTCTAAAGTTTCAGTGCTGAAAGATTCTTCTGTACAAGAAACAGCATCACCTTCGGAATTATACGGTGTAAAGGTTACAAAAATGGTTGAGGTTTCTGGTAAATCTGAAGGCAAATTATAGCTTGTAACATTACTAACATCTTCATTGTTTAAAATATCGGATCCGCCCGAAGTGGTTCCAACGCTTAGTTTGTAACCCGTTGCGTTTGCAATAGCATTCCAAGATAAATCAGTTGTAACGGCAACATCGGTATCGCCATTTAAGGGACTTGTTAATGTGGTACACACCGGAATAGTTTCTAAAGTTTCAGTGCTGAAGGATTCCTCGGAACAGGAAACGGCATCGCCTTCGGAATTATAAGGTGTAATAGTTACAAAAATGGTTGAAGTTTCCGGTAAATCTGAAGGCAAGTTATAGCTTGTAACATTGCTAACATCTTCATTATTTAAAATATCGGTTCCGCCAGAAGTGGTTCCAATAGTTAGTTTGTAACCCGTTGCGTTTGCAATAGCATTCCAAGATAAATCAGTTGTAACGGCAACATCGGTATCGCCATTTAAGGGACTTGTTAATGTGGTACACACCGGAATAGTTTCTAAAGTTTCAGTGCTGAAGGATTCCTCGGAACAGGAAACGGCATCGCCTTCGGAATTATAAGGTGTAATAGTTACAAAAATGGTTGAAGTTTCCGGTAAATCTGAAGGCAAGTTATAGCTTGTAACATTGCTAACATCTTCATTATTTAAAATATCGGTTCCGCCAGAAGTGGTTCCAATAGTTAGTTTGTAACCTGTTGCGTTTGCAATGGCATTCCAAGATACATCAGTTGTAACGTCAACATCAGTATCGCCATTTAAGGGACTTGTTAATGTGGTACACACGGGAATAGTTTCTAAAGTTTCAGTGCTGAAAGATTCTTCTGTACAAGAAACAGCATCACCTTCGGAATTATACGGTGTAAAGGTTACAAAAATGGTTGAGGTTTCTGGTAAATCTGAAGGCAAATTATAGCTTGTAACATTACTAACATCTTCATTGTTTAAAATATCGGATCCGCCCGAAGTGGTTCCAACGCTTAGTTTGTAACCCGTTGCGTTTGCGATGGTATTCCAAGATAAATCTGTAGTAACGTCAACATCGGTATCGCCATGTAACGGACTTGTTAATGTGGTGCACACGGGAATAGTTTCTAAAGTTTCAGTACTAAAGGATTCCTCGGAACAGGAAACGGCATCGCCTTCGGAATTATACGGTGTAATAGTTACAAAAATAGTTGAAGTTTCCGGTAAATCTGAAGGCAAGTTATAGCTTAAAACATTGCTAACATCTTCATTATTTAAAATATCGGTTCCGCCAAAAGTTGTTCCAACAGTTAGTTTGTAACCCGTTGCGTTTGCAATGGCATTCCAAGATAAATCAGTTGTAACGTCAACATCAGTATCGCCATTTAAGGGACTTGTTAATGTGGTGCACACGGGAATAGTTTCAGGAGTGCCTGTTCTAAAACTTTGTTCGGTACAACCTGTGGCATCGCCCACATCGTTATATGGTGTTATATTAACAAAAATAAGGCGGTTAGTTGGTAAATCGTCTGGGAGATTATAAGAGATTACATTATTAACATCTATACTATTTAGTATTTCTATACCACCTCCAGTAGTACCCACGCTCAATAAATATCCTGTAGCATTAGGTACGGAGTTCCAACTAATATCTGTGTCTATCGAAACATTGGTTGCGCCATTTAAAGGTTCGGTTAAGGTTGTGCATGTTGGAGGGACCGGAATAAGCTCTGTTGTAAAGTTTTCCTCTGTACAGGTAGCGGCATCACCTTCAGCATTGTAAGGAAGAATGCTAACATAAAAGGTGGTGTCTTCAGCTAAATCCGATGGCAAATCGTAATTTGTAACATTGTTAACATCAAAATTGTTTAAAATATCTGTTGCTCCAGGGCTAGAACCCATTGTTAGTTTATAGCCATCGGCATTTGCTATTGGCGTCCATTCTAAATCGGTATTAATAGCCACATCAGTGCTATTATTTAGCGGAAGCGTTAGCATGGTGCATTCCGGAGTCGTAGGTGTGCTATTGCTGCTAATAGTAAAACTTTCTTGCGTGCATCCCGTAGCATCTCCTTCATCATTAAACGGTACAATAGTGACCTCTACAGTTTCACCTCCAAGAAAGTCTGTTGCGAATTCGTAGGACGTATTATCATTAATAATTTCATCGCTAACAATGGTAATGTTTCCTGGTTGTGATATTACAGTTAATCTGTAACCTCGTGCGTAGCGTGCAGGTTCCCAACTTAAATTAGTATTTACAGGAACATCTGTTGCGCCATTTAAAGGCGATAATAATTGGGCACATTCTGGAAGCGGACAGTCTAAATTGTCGCCATTAAAAGTCCAGAAATAAGTATCAATCATGGATTGTCTTTCTTCTAAAGCATCACAATACGGCAATCCGTTAGCGCCTAAGGTAATTCCAGAAATTAAGGTTTGCTTGGACCAAGAGATTAATGTGTTGTCGTAATTCTCTCGTGTTAATGCTGTATCGTCTAGCATATTTCTCATTTCGTTTACACCACTAATATCCCAATCGCCAAGGTATTGATTTAGTGCTGTGGCATTTTCAAATGTAGAATACATGCTTACGTTACCTAAGTTCCATTTATCTAACGGTTGGTTAAAAGTAGTGGCATCTTTAAACATATAATTCATGTTGCTAATGCCTGTTACACGCCAATTATTAAGGGGCTGATTAAAAGCGCTAGCCTCATTAAACATGTATTCGGTGGTGGTTACCGCTCTAACATTCCATGGGTCAATATTTTGATTGAATTGAAGTGCGCCTTTAAACATTTTTTCCATGGTTGTTACTGAGGCCACATTCCAGGATCCTAAAGGGCTATTAAATACAATAGCATCCTCAAACATAGATTCCATTGTGGTTACAAACGACGTGTTCCAGGTGTCTATTGGCTGGTTAAAGGCCGCAGCTTCTTTAAACATGGCTTCCATAGTTTGTACTTCACCAGTATCCCAATTTTCCATGGGTTGATTATACACAGTAGCACCAGAAAACATGGCTTCCATGTTAGTAACTGAAGATACATCCCAATTACTAAGCGCATTATTAAATGTACTTGCCTCTTTAAACATATTGGCCATTATAGTTACAGAACTTACATCCCACGTGTTTATAGGTTGATTAAACAACGTAGCATTTTCAAACATGCTATTTGTAGTAGCTACGGCACTTACATTCCAATCTATTAAAGGCGAATTAAATACGGATGCGCCACGAAACATACCACTCATATTTACTACCGAGTTCACGTCCCAACTATTTAGAGGTTGGTTAAATGCAGCAGCATAGCTAAACATGTAGGCCATATTGGTTACGTTAGTAACATTCCAAGTATCTATATTTTGATTAAAACTTGTGGCCGAACTGAACATACTTTGCATATTAGTTACAGCATCAACATCCCAGTCGAATAATTCTTGATTAAAAGCACTAGCGCCACTAAACATTTGTCTCATGTTTGTTACTTTATTTACATCCCATGAGTTTAAAGGCTCATTAAAATTTGCAGCTCTGGCAAACATACTTACCATATTAGTAACATTACTTACGTCCCAATTATCTATGTTTTGATTAAATTGTTCGGCATTTGAAAACATATCTTCCATGTCTGTCACTCCACTTGTATTCCAGATGCTTAAATCTTGATTAAATACACTTGCATAATTAAACATAGAATTCATATCAATAACCTTATTAGTACTCCAGGAGTTTAGGGGCTGATTAAATTCTCGTGCTTGAGTAAACATATTACTCATAGTAGTTACATTAACAACATTCCAGCCATCTATAGGTTGATTAAATACCGATGCACCACTAAACATAGCACTCATTGTTGTTACATTACTTACATCCCAACTGTCTAAAGGTTGATTGAACATAGAACATTGGGAAAACAGGCTACTCATGTTTGTTACATTCCCGACTTCCCAATTGTTAATATCCGTATTAAATAAAACAACCCTTCTAAACATACTAGCCATGTTAGTTACCTGTGTTAAATTTGGGGTATCGGTAGCATTATACTCCATGTTTTCACAGAAGTAGAACGCTTGATTCATACTTTCCCAAACTTGATCGCCCCATTGGTCCATCGAAATAAGTTTGAGGTTATCTCGATTGCTAGAGGTATGTCTAAACGACGGAAAATTGCCTATAATGGCTATGGTGTAAACACCTGGGTTTAAATAGGTGTGGGTTATGTCATCTGTTACGTTATTGTTGTATTGTCCGTCGCCCCAATCTATATTAAAATCGTAAACAAGATAATCTGGATAGCCATCGTTAAGTTCAATTCGATATTGGTTTGCTGCGGTCGAGCTGTTATCTAAATTTCTAGTATCAATCGTAATTTTAAAAACATCGGTTCTATTAACCCAGCTTTCAACAGTTTTAAAACTTATTTCTTGACAGCCAGTTGCTGGTCCTTCATCGTTATAAGGAACAACAGAAACAAAAACATTATCTCCCGGTAAAAATTCGTTAGTAAAATTTAACAAAAGAACATTCCCAAAATCTTCATTATCAGCAATAACCTGTATAACGTTTCCTAAGTCATCTTCTCTTCTTATACTTACATAATAACCATCAGCGTTAGGAGCAGCTTCCCATCTAATAGATGAGTTGGCTGGCACGTTTTGGTCGCCATTAATTGGAGAAATTATATTGGTGCATAATACATAAGAGCAGTTTACATCGTCCCCAACAATATTCCAGTTGTTATTATCAATTAAACTTTGTCGTTGTGTTAAGGCGTTGCAGTATTGCAGATTTGTGGCACCTAAGGTTACATTGCTATTAACAGTTTGAGATGCCCAGGCGATTAAAATGTTATCATAGTTTTCTTGTGAAATACCACTGTTAGATAACATATTGCTCATGTTGTTAGCTTCGGAAACATTCCACGCACCAATGTTTTGATTAAATGAAGATGCATTATTAAATGCACCAGACATATTATTTACTTTACTAACATTCCAATTATCTAGTGGCTGATTAAATAGGCTTGCATTAGCAAACATTGAAGATATATTGGTGAGATTAGTTAATGTCCAATTGTTTAACGGCTGATTAAAAATTGTGTTTTGCTGAAACATGGCGCGCATAGTAGTAACATTACTAACATCCCAAATTTCGATAGGTTGGTTAAACGCATCATTGCCACTAAACATTTCGCTCATATCTTCAACAGCACTTACGTCCCAAGCGTTTAACGGTTGGTTAAAACTGTCGGCATTTTTAAACATCTGGCTCATGTTAGTAACGCTGCTAACCGTCCAGTCGTTAAGCGGTTGGTTAAAGGCTATACTTTGATTCTCTCCGCTAAACATAGCGCGCATGTTTGTTACGTTGCTTACAGTCCAATTTCCTATGGGCTGGTTAAAGGTGTCGGCACCTTCAAACATATAACTCATATCGGTAACATTGCTAACATCCCAACTATCTAAAGGTTGGTTAAACGATGCACATCGCCTAAACATATAAGCCATGTCTGTAACATTATGTACTTTCCAAATATTTATAGGCTGGTTAAAAGGCATGTCTAAAAAACCATAAAACATTTCTCTCATGCTTGTTACGTTGTCCACGTTCCATTTGTCTAATGGCTGGTTAAAGTTTCGGCATCTATAAAACATTCTAGACATATCGGTAACATTGTCTACAATCCAACTATTTAAAGGCTGGTTAAAACTTAATGCAATATTAAAAGTGCCCGACATGGTAGTAACTTGGCTAACATTCCAATTATTAATGTTTTGGTTAAATTGTGTAGCGCCGCTAAATAGGTTATTCATATCTGTAACCGAAGCGGTATTCCAATTATCTAAAGGCTCATTAAAAGCGTAACAATTTCTAAAGGTACTAGCCATTAAGGTAACCGATGATGTGTTCCATTTGTCCAATGGCCTATTAAAAATGTTGCAACCCTCAAAAGTTCCAGATAAATTTGTTATTTTGCTTATATCCCAATCGTTTACAATGCCATTAAAAGCATTACAATCTTTAAACATATTTTCAAGACTTGTAACCGCACTTAAGTTTGGCGAAGCAATGGCATCAAAATTTAAATTCTCGCAGCCATAAAAAGCGTTTTCCATGGTTTGCCATTGTATGTTACCCCAATCTAAAATTTCTATTATTTTAATTTTGTCGCCATCATCATTAAAATAGATGGACGGAAAATCGCCACTAATCGTTATGGTGTATAATCCGGGTGTGGTGTAAGTATGGGTAATATCTCCAGCGATATTGTTGTCTGTAGTACTATCGCCCCAATTAACACTATAGTTATATGTATATGCTGGATTTGTAGGTATAGTAATTTGGTTGTTTGCAGAAGATCCCGATTCTATGTTTTCGGTATTCCAGAGTGCCGTAAAGCCCTGACCAAATACATTAATATTTACGAAAAACAAAAAAAGGAATAAAGCGTAATTTTTAAGCATTCTTGTAATAGCTATTATTAGTTTAAGGGAGTTCAAAGATAAGAATCTCTCAATAAACTCTATTATTTATAGGATTGTCTTATAGTTATTTATATGAAATGTATAAGTTTAAATAATGAATTAGTATATATCTTGGAATGCGTTTGATATAGCAGAAAATATAAATTATGGAAGTATATTAATAAAAAAAACCACACGGTTAAGTGTGGTTTTTATATTTAGGGAAATTAATTAATATTGGATATCTATATAAATAAAAAATTTATTTCTGTGTTTAAAACTGATGTAAAAGTAAGTTTAATACATACTCTAGCCACCTCACAAAAACAGGTTTTAGATTATATGACAAAATATTCGTTTAAAAACTTTTTAAGTTACACGTTGTCGGTTTTGATGCTTTTTATCGGTTATTTTAGCCGTACATAATGCATCTAAAAAAAGTAGATTATTGGTTTTTTATCTGAATTTAATAAAAAAAGTATAACAAGATAGTTAGTATTCTTAATGATTCAGTTTTAATAATTCCTCTAAATAGTCGCGTGTGTTAGATAGCCTCGGTATTTTGTGTTGTCCACCTAGTTTATCATTCTGTTTTAGCCAATCATGGAAAAGTTGAGGTCTAGCAATATTAATTTTGGGCTTATTAAGCGTAATGTTATTGTAGCGTTTTGCTTCGTAATCAGAGTTTAAAGCTTTTAATGCGTTGTCAAATAATTCATTAAAATAGTTAATGTCTTCTGGAGGTGTTTTAAATTCAATTAGCCATTCGTGGGCTCCTTTTTCTTTACCTTCCATAAAAATGGGAGCAGCTGTAAAGTCTACTATTTCGGCTTTTGTGCGGTTGCACACTTTTTTTAACGCGTTTTCGGCATTTTCAATAATAAGTTCTTCACCAAACACATTTATATGGTGTTTTGTTCGTCCAGAAATTTTTATTCGGTAAGGATTTAAAGATGTAAACCTAATAGTGTCTCCAATTTTATAACGCCATAAACCGCCATTTGTAGTTATAATTACTGCATAGTTTTTGTTTAATTTTACTTGGCTAAGCGGAATAGCTTCTTCTTGAGACGTAGCATAAATATCCATAGGAATAAACTCGTAAAAAATGCCGTAATCTAACATTAGAAGTAATTCTGATGAATTATTTTGATCTTGAATAGCAAAGAAACCTTCTGAAGCATTATAGGTTTCATAATATTTGAAACCAGATTTAGGAAGCAGTTTTTTGTACTGATCTTTATATGGAGTAAAACTTACGCCACCATGAAAATAGACTTCTAGATTTGGCCAAATATCATGTAGATTTTGTTTTCCTGTAGTCTCTAAAACATTATTTAATAGTACTAACATCCAAGATGGTACGCCAGCTAAACTGGTAACATTCTCGTTTATAGTTTCGTTTACAATGGCTTGCATTTTATGTTCCCAATCGCTCATTAGTGACACCTTGTTGCTAGGTGTACTGCTAAATTCTGCCCAAAAGGGCATGTTATCAATTAAAATAGCAGATAAATCGCCATAAACGGTTCCTTTTTCTTTATACAATTCTTTGCTTCCGCCAAGGCGTAAACTTTTACCATTAAATAATTGGGAGTCTTCGTTGTTGTTTAAATACATGCATAGTAAATCTTTACTTGCCGCATAATGGCAATCCTCTAACGATTCCTCGCTTACCGGAATAAATTTACTTTTTGCTCGGGTAGTTCCGCTAGATTTCGCAAACCATTTTATAGGTGTTGGCCAAAAAATATTGCTTTCTCCACGTCTAGATCTCTCAATATCATCTTGCCAACCATCGTAATTTTTAATAGGAACACGCTCTGCAAATGTTTTATAATTTTTAATAGAAGCAAAGTCGTACTGTTTGCCAATTTCGGTGTTTTTAGCAAAATCTATTAAGCTTAAAAGCAGTTCGTTTTGCACTTCGTTTGGGTATTTTAAGAACAATTCAATTTGATGAAATCGTTTTTTTAAAAACCACGATGCAATAGAATTTACTAAGGGAATTGACATATTTATTCTATCTTTATTTTTTTAAAAATAATACTTTTTTTTATGACCTACCAAGGTGTTTTAACAAAAATGGCAACAGAGTTTGGAAGTCCTATTCAATACTACCTAGTTTTTGAAAATGATTTTATAAATATGAATCAATTAATAGGGAAAAATGTTACCATAGAGTTTGTGAAATACCAGTGTTTAAATTGCGGTTTGGATAAGCCTATATTTAGACAAGGCTTTGATAAACAGTGTTTTTATAATACGGCTAGGGCAGGCGATTGGATTATGCGACCAGAATTAAGTACCGCGCATTTAGGAATTGAAGACCGCGATTTAGAGTACGAAAAAAAAGCGCAATTACAACCACATATTGTGTATTTGGCGAACTCTAGTAATGTAAAAGTAGGGGTAACACGAAAAAACCAAGTACCAACACGTTGGATAGATCAAGGCGCGCATGAAGCTATCGAAATTGTAGAGGTTCCTAACCGTTATTTGGCAGGTATTACCGAGGTGGCTTTAAAAGATTATGTAGCCGATAAAACCAATTGGCGAAAAATGCTAAAAAACGATATTGAAGATGAAAATTTGGTAGAATGGCGAGAGCGTTTAAAAGCCCATATTCCAGATGAGGCTGCCGAATATTTTATAGAAAGCAATAGCGAAACTAATATCGATTTTCCGGTGCTGCAATATCCAGAGAAACCTAAGAGTTTAAATATTAAAAAAGAGCTAAAGTATACCGGAAAACTTGTTGGCATAAAAGGGCAATATTTAATTTTTGAAGACGAAAGGGTATTTAATGTTAGAGCTAACGAAGGTTTGGTGGTTAATTTAACCATAGATTAATTGTTGAAGCACTAAAGCAAAACACTGTTTTTTGGTTTACAGGATAGAATACACCCATACAAATACACAAAAACAAAAAATCCTCTTTACAATTGTAAAGAGGATTTTTATATCATTTTGAAACTAAAGACTAAATATCTTCTTGGTCTCTTAAATTTTGAATGTAAGCTGCTTTTTGAACTTGACGACGTCTTTTTACAGAAGGTTTTGTAAAAAACTGTCCTTCTCTTAAGTTCTGCATTACTTTAATATTTCTGTGCTTTCTTTTGTAGCGTTTTAAAGCTCTCTCGATGTTTTCACCATCTTTAACTATTATTTTTAACATATGCCTTTATTTTAGTGCTTTTTCTGAAAATCCAAAATGGGATGCAAATTTGCGGTTTTTAAAAATAAAAACCTAATAAATTAAACTCTTTTGCATTAGATTATCCTAAATAGGTTCTTAAGACTTTATTTTTTGAGTTTTGACGCAGTTTTCGGATGCCTTTTTCTCGTATTTGACGCACGCGTTCTCTAGTTAAACCAAAAGCATCTCCAATTTCTTGTAAACTTTTAGGATTTTTAACGCTAATTCCGAAATAATGACGAATAACTTCGGCTTCTTTTTCCGAAAGTGTATCTAAAACACGGTTAACTTCTAGATTAAGCGAGTCTTTAAGTAATTTAGCATCTGGACTTGGCGATTCTTGCCCTGCAACAACATCGTATAAATTTGATGTTTCGCCTTCTTTAAATGGCGCATCCATAGAAACATGGCGTCCAGAAATTTTCATAGATTGTTTTACATCGCTAATAGTTAAGTCTAGCGTGTTGGCAATTTCTTGTGCACTTGGAGGCCTTTCGTGTGTTTGTTCTAAATGTGAATAGGCTTTATTTATTTTACTAATGGAGCCAATTTTATTTAATGGTAATCGTACTATTCTAGATTGTTCGGCTAAAGCTGATAAAATAGATTGACGAATCCACCAAACGGCATAAGATATAAACTTAAAACCTCTAGTTTCATCAAAGCGTTTTGCCGCTTTAACTAAACCAGCGTTCCCTTCGTTTATTAAATCGGGTAGGGTTAATCCTTGATTTTGGTACTGCTTTGAGACAGAAACCACAAATCTTAAGTTAGCCTTTGTTAGTGTATCTAATGCTTTTTGATCGCCTTTTTTAATACGTTGTGCTAAATCAACTTCTTCGTCGGCAGTAATTAAAGGGATCTTACTAATATCTTGAAGGTATTTATCTAACGATTTAGATGCTCTGTTGGTAACTTGTTTCGTGATTTTTAATTGCCTCATATATAATGTTTTGGGTGTTTAAGATTAAACGTAATTTACAATATAACGGAATAGTTGGAATAACCTAAAAAATGATGGTTTTTCTTTAAAAATGAGTAAAATTTGACTAAAATGGGGTGAAATGACGCGTTTTTTAATGTGTTTTGGTTCTTTTTTGTGTTTTTTGAATGATGAGGTAGTAACGCCTCTCTTAATCCTTGATTTTATAAGATGAGAACTAAAGTATTATCCATCTATTTTTTTGAGTATGAGTTTCCCCGCTATAAAGAAGGGATTAAGGGGTGTTTTATAAAATAGAGCTTTTAAAAAAAACTATTAAATAGATTTTAATATGATGCTAGCAAACATGCCCGCGTTAGGGATTGTATTGGATAGCCCACAGCCTGACTGTAGGAAGTGCGAGGACTTGCAACCTTTCGACTTTGCTCAAGACAGGCTTCAAGCCCGACCCTTTTCGGGTAACGCCCAAATATTATTTAACGGTGTCTTTCTCCTTTTTACCAAATAAACCACCAAGTACGTTTTTAAAGGTTTCTTGCGTTTTAGTATTACCAGTTGTGCTTGTTTTTGTGCTATCGGTGGTTTTGTTGCCACCAATAATGCCTCCAATAACATCCTTTATGGCATTGTTTTGTTGAGTTTTTACAGAGTCGGTTTTGGTTTTATTACTGCCAATTACATCGCCAATTAGGTCTTTAACTTTGTCTTTACCTTGGTTAAGGAGTTTTTGCTTTTCGATTTCTATAAGCTGGTTGGTAAGGTTTGAGATGCCACTTGTTAAATCGGTTTTAACCGACGGACTTGTAAAACTACCACCAATATTTGCAGTTACCGGTATGGTTAAATTGCTTACTTCGCTATCGTTTATTTTACCAATTAACCTATTAATGTCGCTGCCTAAATATTTTGCCGGTACATTAAAAATAGCGCTATAGTCCATGGTTTGGTCGAAACTATGCGAACCAGAAACGGTAATGGCTATGTCTTGGTATTTTATATCGAAGGGTTTTACGCTTACTTTACCGTTGGCAAAGGATAGTTTGGTTTTAAGGTCTTTTAAATCGAGTTTGCTAAAGTCGATAAAATTAAGTGAGCCTTCTAGTTTATTCATTAATTCGCTTTGGTTGGCGCCTATTCTTGTTGCTAATAATTCGGCAAGCGCATCGCCAGATACGGTGCTTAAATCTGGAGCAAATTCTTTATCTAATTTTCCAGATAGATTAATGCTTGTGTTTAATTTTCCTTGAAGAATTTTTGCAATAGGTGCTAAATTTTTAAGTAATTCTAAATCTTTAAAAGATTGAGCAATATCAAAGCCATTGGCCCCTAAATTTAAATTAAATGTTGGGGTGTCTTCTTTGGTAGAAATATCGCCAGAGACAGCCAATGCACCATCAAAAATACTAGATTTAAGGTTTTCTAGTTTGGCTTGTTGGTCTTTTATATATAAGGTGCCGGTTACGTTTTTAAGGTTTAAATTATCGTACACAACGGTTTTAGCATCGGCATTTATAGTACACTCTAAAAAGGCTGGAATTTTTAAAGATTCGGCGTTGCTTGTGGTTTTGTTAGTGCTTGGTGCGGTTTCACTTTCGGTCATAAAATCGCTTACCTTAAAGGTGTTGGAATTAACGGTAAAGTTTCCTTTCAAGGTATTATCGCTTAGTAAAAACCCTAGTAAATTGTTGATTGTACCTTTGGCCTGAATATCACTTTCGCCTGTTTTGGCACTAAAATTATTAAGCGATACAGTTCCTGGATTAAAGGTTAGATTAGCATCTGAGATATGAAACGGGTTTACAATATCTTCCGATGAAAATACAAAATTAGAAATACTTGCCGATCCATTATTTTTTATTCTTGCGTAGGCATTGGTTGCCACAGCGTCCATATCAAAAGCTGTGTTTAGTTTCGCTTTTAAAATTCCGGTAAGCGAATTTTCTAGCTCTACGGGATATGCTTTTGTAATGTTAGCAAGGTTTAAAGTACCATCTAAATTGGCATTTACCAACATGTTTTTTGTGATGTTTTTTAGCGTAGCAGAAGATTTAAATACATCTTCATCAATTTTAAAATTTAGGGTTTTAATATCGATATAAGTGTCGTCTACATTTCCGGTAGTGTTTTTTATTTCGGTGTTTATTACAATGTTGGTAACGCTTTTTGGTAAGTCTGGATATTTAAAAGATGCATTGTTTGATGTTATGCTAATATCTAGATTAGGAATTGTAGTATCTGAACTTAAACCTTTAATAATACCCTTTACTTTAAAATCGCCAGAGGTTTTTACATTGGCAATATCTTTAGAGTAAGCTTTAGGAATTACAGCCAAGAAATTTTTAAAATCTGAACCCGGGTTTTCGAAGCTAATATCGATATCTTGTCCAGCTTCTACGAGTTGCACATAGCCTTGAAACTCTAATAGTAAATCGTTTATATAGGCTCTATTTTCTTTAAAAGTGTATTTGCTGTTTACTAAATCTAGACCTATTAAGGCATCTAACTTTACAGGGTTACTGCTTAAGTAATTTGTGCTGTCTAGCGTAAAACTTACATTGGCTTCGCTGTAAGTATCGAGTTCGGAGGTTTCGGCAGAAAACGTACCATGGCCTTCGTGGTTTAACTCGGAAACGTGAATTAATGTTTTCGAAATATCGTCAATATAAGTTAAGGCACTGTTTTTAATTTGGTAGTCCTCAATACTAAAAGTAAAATTACTAGAACTAGCATTGGTAGTTGTTGTGGTAGTAGTATCTTCTTTAGTTATATCGTAATTGTTATTGCCTAATTTATCGGTTTTAAGGGTCATTAACGCTTGGTCAACATAAATAGAATTTACGGTTATAGGCTCTTCGCTGGCGGTTTTAAAAACTTCTTTAATAGACATAGTAAACGAAATATCCTTAACCGTAGCAAAGGTTTCGTCTTTAAAAGGCTCGAAATTTGTTATTACTAAATCGCTTACGCTTACCTGTGCCTGCGGAAAGCTTTTAATTAAGCTTAAAGACACATCGCTAAACTCAACCTTAGCATTAAGATTGTTGTTTATGGTTTGTTTTACGATATCTTTAATTTTTCCTTGAAAAGCAAACGGAAGGGCTATTAAAAGTACTATAAGTATTAATAAAGTAATGCCAACAATTTTTAAAGCTTTTTTCATAGTTAACGGGGTTTATGTAAATATACGAGCGCGTTTAATTTTAGGCCTAAGTAAATTAAAAGTTTAATATAATTTTAACCTTACTACTAGTAATTTTAACGCATTCCATTTTAAAGTAAATCAATCTCTTCGTTTACTTTTAAATTAAAACGTTTTCTAAAAAGGTATACGCCTAAGTATAATAGTGGCGTGTCGCAAGCGGCTACAATAACTTTAAATAAAAAACCACTAACCAAAAGGCCTTTGAAGTTTGCCCAATCTATAATACCAAACGAGCAGAGTAAAAAAACAATTGTAAAGGTATCTACAAATTGGGAGAACCAAGTAGAAAAATTA
This sequence comes from Algibacter sp. AS12, assembly GCF_046736315.1. NCBI lineage: Bacteria > Pseudomonadati > Bacteroidota > Flavobacteriia > Flavobacteriales > Flavobacteriaceae > Algibacter > Algibacter sp. AS12. The sequence continues at coordinate 1,181,458 of NZ_CP151841.1, read as the reverse complement.
TTTCTTAGCCATAAGTGTTTTCCTTTAGTTAAGCGTTTCCAGAAGTGGTAAATTTGAATGTCTACAAACTGTGCAAACAAGTAAGTAAGCATGCTTGCAAAAACCGCAATCATAGAGTTTCCAAAAACGGTTTTAAATGTTTTATCGTTTACGTAAGACCATGATGTTGCAGGAACCGAATCGGCCATAAATATGATTAACAACGAAAATAAAGAGGCGAAAATCCCAATAATAACCACATCATTAGCACGCTTTTTACCAAAAATTTCACTTATTAAATCGGTAATTAAAAAGGTAATAGGGTAGGGTAATATACCAACCGATATTTCGAAAAGTTTATTACCAAAAATTTCAAAATTGAAAGGGTACCAATAAAAAAACTTTTGAAAAATAAGATTTGAAACCACTAACGATGTTATAAAAAGTGCTCCTAAGAGCAAGTAAATGCGTTGTGCGGCAAGTTTATCTTTTAATGTCATTTATAATATTTTTGTCAGTTCGAGTCATGCGATCTAAGGTACGTTGTGTCAAGAACTCTTAGTGAACAGTTTTTAAAGTTAAATTAGAAAGCTTCTCGATACAATTTTTCTTCGCCAGCTCAAAAAAATCACTCGAAGTGACAGCAGATTGTTTAATGAAATGGTTGTCAGTTCGAGTGATGCGACGGTAGGAGTATTGTATCGAGAACCTCACTTTTTCTTGAATTTTTTTCTAGCTAAGTTAGGAAGCTTTTCAAATTCTCCATTAATTAAAGCTTCTTTTTTAGCTCTAGACCATTTTTTAATTTGTTTTTCTGTTTGTATGGCAATAGTGGCTTCGGTAAATTCAGAATAAAAAGCTAAATGAACGGGGCGCCTTTTGTAGGTATAGCTTTCTACAAATCTGCCCATTTTATGGTCTTCATATCGTTTAGTAATGTTAGATGTAAAACCTGTGTAATAGCTCTTGTCTGAGCATTTTAGGATGTAAACATAATACGTTTTCATAGTGATAAAGATAAAAAACTTCTCGATACAATTTTTGTTCGCACACTCCCAAAAACCACTCGAAGTAACATTGGGGTTTTTAATTACAGATTTGTCAGTTCGAGTGATGCGACGGTAGGAGCATTGTATCGAGAACGTTTTTATGTTCAACTTATCATGATGTATTAAGTAGCTTCTCGATACAATTTTTCTTCGCACACTCAAAAAATCACTCGAAGTGACAACAGACCATTTACTTTTTATTAATTTGCCGCCCTATGTTAAAACCCAAAACATACCATATCGCTTTAGGAAGCAATAAAGGTGATAAATTTAAGAATTTACAAGATGCTATCGATACCATTTACGTGCGTATTGGTAACATAAAACTAATTTCTAAAATTTATAAATCGCCCGCATTTGGTTTTGAAAGCGACGATTTTTATAACTGCTGTCTGGTGCTAGAAAGCTATTTACAATCCCAAGAGGTTTTAGATTTGCTATTAAACATTGAAACCGATTTAGGAAGAACCCGAACCCAAGCAAACACCTACGAAGCTAGAATAATAGATTTAGATATTGTTTTTGCCGAAAACGACATTATAAACACAGCAACCTTGCAAGTTCCACATCCAGAAATGGCTAAACGCAGGTTTGTTTTGTTGCCGCTTAACGATATTGCTTCTAAACTAAAGCATCCGGTAAACAACACGCAAGTATCTGTTTTGTTGGAAAATTGCGATGACGATTCCGTTTTAGAACCTATAAATATCTGGTTGAAAAACCCAAGTAAGCAACACCAATTCTCGAAGTTTAACTACATTGCTATCGAGGGTAATATTGGCGCCGGAAAAACAAGTTTAGCCACAAAAATGGCGCACGATTTTAATGCGCGTTTAATTTTAGAACGCTTTGCCGATAATCCGTTTTTACCTAAGTTCTACGAAGATGCAAACCGATATGCCTTTACTTTAGAGATGTCTTTCCTTGCAGATCGTTACCAGCAAATTAGCGACGATTTATCGCAACTCGATTTGTTTAAAGATTTTATAGTTAGCGATTACGATATTTTTAAATCGCTTATATTTTCTAAAATTACTTTAAATGAAGATGAGTTTAATTTATACCGCAAGCTCTTTTACTTAATGTATAAAGACATTGCTAAACCCGAATTATACGTTTACTTATACCAAAACACCGAGCGTCTACAAGAAAACATAAAAAAACGCGGTCGCGATTACGAGCAAAATATAGCCAATGAATATCTAGAGAAAATAAACTCTGGGTATCTAGATTTTTTAAAGACTCAAAAAGATTTTAACGTAAAAATAATCGATGTATCCAATAGAGATTTTGTGGGCAATCGGGCTGATTATTTGTGGGTTTTAAATGAAATTTCTTCCAATTAGAAATAGCTATAGTGCTTCAAATACTTCACAGGTTAAATTAAACTTTTAGTAGTTCGGAGAGTCTAAAGATTTTAAAAGCGTTAAATTTAATAACGCTTTGTCCTTCCATAGTAAATCTATACTTAGTATGAAACTATTAAAAACGCTGTTCTCATTATTGTTATTTACATCAATACTATCAGGGCAGCAGCAATCTCCGAACATATTATTAATTATTGCTGATGATTTAGGTATCGACGCTGTTTCGGGCTTCGGAATAGAAGAAAATGTACCCGTAACACCAACGCTAGATACCTTTCGAGCAGAAGGTATTTCGTTTACCAATTGTTGGGCAGCACCACAATGTTCGCCAACACGAGCGGCAGTTATGAGCGGTAAGTTTGGCATAAAAACAGGTGTTATGAGACCGCCTTTGGTTCTAGAAACCACCCACACTTCATTATTCACAAAAATAAAAGAACAAAGCATTACCGATTATAGTATGGCTGTTATAGGTAAATGGCATATTGGTGGCAATAGCAGCAGTAATTATGGTCACCCAGCAGATTCTGGTGTGCCATATTACGAGGGTGTTTTTACGGCGCAAGTAGACGATTATTACAACTGGACAAAATTAAACGCCCAAGGCAACGAAGAGCAAATTACCGAATATGCGACTACGCATTTAACAAATAGCGCCATTTCGTGGGTTGGTAATCAAACAAAACCTTGGTTTTTATGGCTGTCTCACGTAGCGCCTCATGTGCCTTTTCAAGCGCCGCCTGCAGGAACGTATACCACAACACCTACAGACGATAGAAGCACCTATTTATCCATGATCGAAAATTTAGATTACGAGATCGATAGATTAATTAAAAGTATGGATGCCGAAACGCTAGAAAATACAGTCATAATTTTTATTGGCGATAACGGCACTCCAGGACGCGCTAATACCTATTGGCCAAACGGACATGCTAAAGCATCGCTGTACGAGGGCGGTGTTCGTGTTCCCATGATTATTACAGGAAAATCTGTAGCACGTGTAAACGAAGTTGAAGCCGGTTTAACCCAAGCTACCGATTTACACGCCACCATTCTGGAATTAGCAGGTGTGCCGTTACTTGGCGGCACCGAAAACAGCCTGAGTCTTAAACCGGCATTGTCTTTTTCTAATCAAATATCAAGAGCTATAAATTATACCGATTACGAAAGCAATAATACCGAATCTTGGGCAACCAGAAATGCAACCTATAAGCTTATTGAAGATGAAAACGGTAACCAAGAATTATACAATATTGTTGATGATATTATGGAAGAAACCAATTTAATTGGAAACCTATCTACAGAGCAGGAAACCATTAAAACCATGCTGGAACAAGAAGCGCAAGTTATTAGAACCGATTGGTCTTGTAATGATGGTATACAAAACGGAACCGAAACTACTATAGACGATTGCAACAACACCTGTGGCGATACCGATGTGTTAACTTACGATACTATTGATTGCTGCGGCACACCATTAAACCCAAGCATTTATTACGAGTTTCTAGAAGGCGATCAGCGTGTGGTGTATTCTAACAATTACCCAAATCATGATTTTTGTTTTGTTGACGATAGAACGCCAGAACCGTATTACCGACTTTATAAATTTGATTTAAATCCGGAATTATCAGGAACTACAACAAGTATTTCTAGAGCAAACGGCAGACCTATAAACTATTTTGGTATTAGTCTTAATGGGGTTTATATGATGCCTGCGCCGGCAACACCATTTATTTTTGAAGATAAAAATACCGGTCAATATAACTGGGATTGGGTGTTCGAGCCCACAACAAATATTGGCGATGGTAGAGATTTTGTAGGTCTGGATTGTGCTTCAGCGCACGTAAATCCAAATTCGGGCTATCATTATCATGGTAATATGTTTGAATATGTCGAAGAGCTAGAAACAGGTATTTCAACAACCCAAACCGTACCTCAAGATGTATTACAAGTAGGTTGGGCGTCCGATGGGTTTCCTATTCTATATCGATTCGGACCCGATAAAGATGGCAACGTTAAAGAAATGTTTCCTAGCTTTCAATTAAAAAGCGGTTTACGTCCTGGCGATGGTATTTCTGCACCTTGCGGACCGTATTCGGGGAAATATACCAACGATTTCGAATATATTGCTGGTAAAGGCGATTTAGACGATTGTAATGGCATTGAAGCTTCGGTAACCTTAACAACAGCGCAAGGGCAAGAAAAATTTGCGTATTACTATGTGGTAACTCAAGATTTTCCTCAAATTTCAAGATGTATGAAAGGGAATTTTAACGACAGCTTTATAAGTTCGGCAGGCGCTTTAAATGATACCGATGCCGATGGCGACGGTTTTGTAACCGCTTACGATTGCGATGATACCAACCCCAATATAAACCCATTTGCTACGGACGATCCTGCAACAACAGTCGATGAGAGTTGTGGCGCTAATTTAAGCATGCACGATGTCGATTTAGAAGATCTCGGGTATTATGTAAACTCCAATCCTAATAACGGTAGCTTTTCGGTAATATCGACCCATTTAGAAAGCTATAAGGCAGAGTTGTTTTCTATGTCAGGGCAGAAAGTTAGTGAAACATCAGGTACAGGCGTTTTAGAGTTTAAAAACATAAAAAGTTCGGGTGTGTATTTGTTGCGTCTTGCAAAAAGCGGCAACGTATTAGGAACCCTTAAAATTGTTGTAAAATGAGACTATTAATACTAATTTGTATCGCGTTTTTTAACTTTAGTAACATGGGTGTTGTGGCTCACGATTCTGTTTCGGCAACCTTTAATGTTATTGAAAGAGGCCATGTGTTAATGCTAGAAATAGATTTCGATATGGATAATTATTTAAAAATAAACCCGTCTAATAACGCTCAGGTCACTAAAGCAAATTTTAGCACCTACCTAAATAAAACAACCCGTTGGGAAATTGATGGCGAAACACTAATACCACAGGTTTTAAGCTTAAAAGAGCAAGGGCATCATAGTAAAGTGATTTGTTTGCTGTCTGAAACCACAAAAGAGATTAAAACAGTTAAAATTACAAATGAATTTTTAATCGCAATTCATGATCATTCTAATATTATTAAGCTAGATATTAATGATAGCTTTAAAGATTTTAGATTGTATAAAAAACGAAAAACGGTAGAAGTGATTTATAATTGAAAGCACTTAAATAGCTCTATAAACCTAATTAAAATCAAGACTGCATCTGGTTTTTTTGTAGCCAAATTCTAATGTCTTTTCGTAAGGAAACCTCTGGTTTTGCTAACGGAATGGTTTGCCCGAATTTTTTGCTTTTATTAAATTTTGAAAACATAATTTTTTGCTTTTTCCAAACCTCAGGATACAACTCCAAGAACTTATTGAAAAAACTTTGTTCGTTAATTGTGCCTTCTAGTTTAGAAAGCACGTCTTTAAATATTTGCTCTTGGTCTAAGATCATTAAGTCAGGGTTAGGGAAAAGGTGAAACTGTTTTTGGTTGTTTTTTTAAGTTTTTTATTTTGATAGGAGCCCAATCTATTTAGACATTCCGATAACGGATTTTATTATGAGCTACAATTTTTTAATCCTCGTCCATTTCCATAACTAAATTAGCAATTAGTGATGTCCATCCTGTTTGGTGAGATGCTCCAAGGCCTTTACCGTTGTCGCCATCAAAAAACTCATAGAAAAAGTGTTCGTTTTTAAAATGTTCATCTTTTGTAAATACCTGGTCAGCATCTTCAGAGTGGTATGGGAATTTACCATCTTCATTCGGCTCAAAGAGTTTAACGAGTCTTTTAGTTATTTCGTTTGCAATTTGCTTTAAATTTAGCTTGTTGCCAGAACCTGTAGGAAATTCGTAAACATATTCGTCGCCATAAAATGCGTAATATTTCCTTAACGATTGTATAATCATATAATTTAACGGCATCCAAATTGGTCCGCGCCAATTGGAGTTTCCACCAAACATGTTGGAGCGACTTTCGCCAGATTCGTATTGTATTTGATGGTGCCCATGATGCTGAAATACAAACGGGTATTTTTCATGGTATTTTGAAAGGGATCGGATACCATAATCAGATAAAAATTCGTCTTCATCCAATAAGCGTTTTAATAAATGCTCTAACCTAAAGCCGCGCATAATGGAGAACATAAAGTTACCATCGTTATTGGCTTTTTCTAAATTAGAGATTAAAGAGGCTAAATCGGGTCTTGTTTTAATAATACGGTTGGCACGAAACTTGAATTCTTTTAAATCTTCGAATAAATCTTTATGAATAATTTCTACGGCAAACATTGGTATTACGCCAACTAAGGAACGCACGCGTAAACGGTCGGTGCTGCCATTGTCCATTTCTACCACATCATAATAGAAATTATCATCGTCGTCCCAAAGCGAAATGTCTTTTTTACCAATATGGTGCATGGCCCAAGCAATGTTTAAAAAGTGCCTAAAAAAGTTTGCTGCGGCTTCCTCGTACACTTTATTGGTTTCGGCAAGCTCTAAAGATATGCGTAACATATTAATAGAAAACATAGCCATCCAACTGGTAGCATCGGCTTGTTGCATGCGGGTTATGCCTTCGGGCATGTGGTTTCTGTCGAAAACCCCAATATTGTCTAAGCCTAAAAAGCCGCCTTCAAAAAGGTTGGTGCCGCTTTTATCTTTTTGGTTAACCCACCAAGTGTAATTTATTTGTAGTTTATGGAAGGCTTTCTCTAAAAAGGCTGTATCTCCTTTGCCTGTTTTGGCCTTGTCTTTTTCGTAAACTTTCCAAACGGCGTAAGAGTGTACAGGCGGATTTACATCGCTAAAATTCCACTCGTAAGCCGGAATTTGACCGTTAGGATGCATATAGCTTTCTTCTAAAAACAATAATAACTGCTGTTTTGCAAAATACGGGTCTATTTCTACAAACGACGCCATATGAAATGCTAAATCCCAAGCGGCATACCAAGGGTATTCCCATTTATCTGGCATGGAAATTATATGCCGGTTGGTAAGGTGTTGCCAACTGTAATTTCGCATGTTGGTACGTTGTGGCTTGCTTTCTCCAGGGCCACCAAATAACCATTTAAACACATCGAAATAGTAAAATTGCTTGGTCCATAACAAGCCTGAAAAGGCTTTTCTTGCTAGTTCTTGTCGTTGTTCTGGTAAATCTTTTTGTATGATGTCGCTATAAAAGTCTTCGCACTCTTGTATGCGTTGGTTAAATATAGCATCGAAATCGGACCAAGGATCGTTTAAAGCCTCCTTGCTAAGTCTCACTTTTACGCTTTTTTCTTCGCCGGCTTTTAAATTAAATTTATGCCAAACAGCCATTTTAGAACCCGTTTTTTTAGGGTTGACTGTTTTTTTGCTGTTTACAACATGCTCATGAATGCCATCTTTAACAAAAGGGACTTCGTTTTTTATATTGTAAATACGTTTGTTGTTGGTTTCGTTTTCGCAAAATAACTGCTCGCCACCTTCGTGGTAAAAAAAGTAATCGCCATTTCGTGGGCTATTAGATTGTGCGGCGAATTTATCGGTCGATTTTATACTTGGGCGTTCGTGTTTTACGTTGTGTTTCCAGAAATTCCTAAACCAAAAGTGTGGTAACACATGTAAATCGGCTGGTTTATTGCCTCGGTTAATTACCGTAACTTTCATTAAAATATCATCGACACCAGCTTTTGCATATTCTATAAAACAATCAAAATATGCACTATCTTTAAAGCAACCGGTATCTAAAATTTCGAATTCGTCTTCGTGTCTGCCACGCGATGCATTAACGTTTACCAACTCCGAATACGGAAATTTGCTATGCGGATATTTATATAAGTATTTATTATACGTGTGTGTTGGCGTAGATACTTGATGGAAATATAGCTCTTTAACATCTTCACCGTGGTTACCTTGGTTGTTGGTAAGCCCGAATAAACGCTCTTTTAAAATACTATCGTTTCCGTTCCAAAAAGCAGGTGCTAAACATAAAATTTCTCTAGAATCGCAAAAGCCACCAATGCCTTCTTCTCCCCAGCGGTACGCGTTACTTCTGGCTTTGTCGTGATCTATAAATTCCCAAGATTCACCATGTTCGCTATAATCTTCGCGTACGGTTCCCCATTGTCTTTCTGCCAAATATGGACCCCATTTTTTCCAGTTTCTGTAATTGTCTGCAACTTCTAGTCGTTGTGCTTCTGGATTTTTATTAGCCATAAAATAGATATTAATAATTTCTGAAACAATTTAGGTAAAATTATTGCAAGTTTTGGCCAATTGGCGGTATGTTTTTTAAGTATTATCTATTTGGAATTTTTTGGTGGATTCTGTTGATATCTCACTAAGAACGCTAATTTTAATTTACCGAAATGATAATTTTAAATAGAAGTTTTAAGCGAATTTTATCTTTAAAGTAATGTGTATAAAGTGGTTACAATGTGTCCTTTGTTATGCTCTAAAATGTAATCGTCAATTGTTTTTTGGTCTTTAATCTTTAAGAAAAAAGGTGCTTCTAGAAGGTTTACACCGCTATTTTTTTTAATACGAATGCCTTGGCCAGAAATAATATCTTTATTGGGTATAAAGTCGCCATTGGGCAAATGCTCGGTAAGGATCATGTATTTGTAGTTGGTTATTTTCTGGACCACTTCTAAAATTTCGGCGGTAGATAAATGCTGTAATACTTGCCTAATTATAAGGCAATCTGCCTCTGGAAGTTGGGCTTTACAAATATCTAAGCAAGCAAACTCTAGGTTTTCGGCTTTAAACCTGTTTTGGTTTCGTTTAATAAGGTTTTCAACAATATCAATACCTATATATATTTTGGTTTGTGGATAAATATGTTTGCCAATATTAAAATCGCCACAGCCTAAATCGCACACCACTAAAGGTGTGTTGTGTGTTTTTAAAAAACCAATAATAGCGTTTAAATATGGCGTTATAATATTAGGGTCGTGCGAACCGAATCCTGAATAAAACGCGGTGGTTTCGCCACCCCAAAGGTTGAGCTCATAAATCTGACTCATCGCATCTTTAGTGGGCCATGGTGTTTTTACTTTTTTTGGCATGAGCGCAGATTAAAAACCTATTGCTGTAATTTACTAAATAAGTCCCATGTAACAACACCGCAACTAACCGAAATATTTAATGAGTGTTTTGTTCCAAACTGCGGTATTTCAATAACAAAATCGCTTTTATCTACCACATTTTGCGCTACGCCTTTTACCTCGTTACCAAAAACTAAAGCGTATTTGGTGTGGGCTTCGGTTTTAAAATCGTTAAGCATAATGGCGTTTTCGGCTTGCTCGATGGCGCATATTTTAACATTATCGGCCTGAAGTTTTTCAACTATATCTAACGTGTTTTCAACATATTCCCAATCAACAGTATCTGTACTGCCTAATGCTGTTTTATGAATGTCCTTGTGTGGTGGTTTTGCAGTAATGCCACAGAGGTAAATTTTTTCAATTAAAAAAGCATCACTTGTTCTAAAAACCGAACCAATATTGTTTAAGCTTCTAATGTTATCTAGTACAATAATTAATGGTGTTTTTTCAGCCTCTTTAAAAGCATCAACACTTAATCTATCTAACTCACTATTTTTTAGTTTCCGCATGCTTTATTTTATTATTTCCGCGAAAGCGAAAATCTTATTGATCTTTATTTTTTATTAAATTGGGTGTCTGCCTGCCGGAAGGCAGGTTACCACACCCTTCGTCTATGCTCAGGGCAAGCGGTCGGGCTTGAAGCCTGTCTTGAGCAAAGTCGAAAGGTTACAAGTCCTCGCACTTCCTTCGTCAGGCTGTGGGCTTTCCACTGTAATCCCTAACGCGCCACGGTTATGTGCTTACTCAAAACTTAAAACAAGGTCGCTTAACTTAGTGTTATCCAGTAAAAATAAAGGAATCCATATATGCCAAACCATAAACCTGTTTTTGTGAACAAGTACCAATAACTTCTATGCTTTCCGCTTTAAAAAAAATAGAATAATAATTACATTAGCAAACTTACTAAAACAGAAAACCATTGGCAACAAAAAGTAAAAAAGTAACCCCGTTAATGAAACAATACAATGCTATAAAAGCAAAGTATCCAGATGCTTTATTGTTGTTTCGTGTGGGCGATTTTTACGAAACTTTTGGTAGTGATGCTATAAAAACAGCAGGTATTTTAGGCATTATTTTAACCAAACGTGGTGCCGGTAGCGAGAGCGAAATTGAGTTAGCAGGGTTTCCGCATCACTCATTAAACACCTATTTGCCAAAATTGGTTAAAGCGGGCGAGCGTGTTGCTATTTGCGACCAGTTAGAAGATCCTAAACAAACCAAAAACATTGTAAAGCGTGGTGTTACAGAGTTGGTAACGCCTGGAGTTGCCTTAAACGATGAGGTTTTAGTCTCTAAATCTAACAACTTTTTGTGTTCGGTTTATTTCGATAAAAAATATATAGGGATATCTTTTTTAGATATTTCTACGGGCGAGTTCTTAACATCGCAAGGTAATGCGGAGTATATTGATAAGTTGCTCCAGAATTTTAGTCCGAGCGAGGTTTTAGTGTCCAAACAAAAGCGCAGCTTGTTTAATAAAACTTTTGGCGAAGATTTCCATACGTTTTATTTAGAAGATTGGGTTTACCAAACCGATTATGCTTACGAAACCTTAACCAAACATTTTGATACTAAAACCTTAAAAGGCTTTGGTATTGAAGATTTATACGAAGGTATTATTGCGTCGGGTTCTATACTGCACTATTTAGGAGAAACTCAGCATCATAAATTACAACATATCACTTCTATTTCTAGAATTGCAGAAGATGATTATGTGTGGATGGATAGATTTACTATAAGAAATTTAGAACTTTATAACTCTACAAATAACAACGCGGTAACGCTTTTAAATGTTATTGATAAAACCATTTCGCCTATGGGCGGAAGGTTGTTAAAACGTTGGTTGGCGCTTCCTTTAAAAAATGTTGAAAAAATAAAACAACGCCACGAGGTGGTTAGTTTTTTAACTAAAGAAGATGCTGTACATCAAAACATTCAAAACCATATTAAGCAAATTGGCGATTTAGAACGTTTAATTTCTAAAACAGCTACAGGTAAGGTGAATCCGCGAGAGGTAATTCAACTTAAAAACTCCTTAGAAGCTATTGTGCCCATTAAAGAATTGGCTTCAAATTGCGATAATGAATCCTTAAAAATTATTGGCGATACTTTACAAAGTTGCCAAGTATTACGCGAAAAAATTAAGGAAACCGTTAATGAAGATGCGCCTGTAAATGTTTTAAAAGGAAATAGTATTGCGCCTGGTTTTTCGGCCGAATTGGATGAGTTAAGAGGCTTGTCTAAATCCGGAAAAGACTATTTAGATAAGATGTTAGAGCGCGAAAGTGAACGCACCGGAATAACATCGCTAAAAATAGCATCCAATAACGTTTTTGGGTATTATATAGAAGTTAGAAACACCCATAAAGATAAAGTTCCAGAGGAATGGATACGTAAGCAAACCTTAGTAAATGCAGAGCGTTACATTACCGAAGAACTTAAAGAATACGAAGCTAAAATATTAGGTGCCGAAGATAGAATACAAGCCATAGAGCAGGAGTTGTTTGCTAAATTGGTAACTTGGTTAAACCAATATATAAAGCCTGTACAGCAAAATGCTTTTTTAATAGGGCAAATAGATTGTTTGTGTGGGTTTGCGCAATTGGCAAAAGATAATAATTACATATACCCAACGCTCGATAATTCCTTCGATTTAGAAATTAAAGATGGGCGCCACCCAGTTATTGAAAAGCAATTACCAATAGGCGAAGCGTATATTGCTAACGATGTGTTTTTGGATAGAACGGGGCAACAAATTATTATGATTACGGGTCCGAATATGTCTGGTAAATCGGCCATATTACGTCAAACCGCCTTAATTGTGCTGTTGGCTCAAATAGGAAGTTTTGTGCCTGCTAAAGAAGCGAGAATAGGATTGGTTGATAAAATTTTTACTAGAGTTGGTGCTAGCGATAATATATCGATGGGTGAATCTACATTTATGGTAGAAATGAATGAAACCGCGTCTATTCTTAATAATATCTCAGATAGAAGTTTGGTTTTACTTGATGAAATTGGTCGAGGCACAAGTACTTACGATGGTATTTCTATTGCATGGGCTATTAGCGAATATTTACATGAACATCCTGCAAAACCTAAAACCTTATTTGCCACGCACTACCATGAGCTTAATGAAATGAGTGAAACTTTTGAGCGCATAAAAAACTTTAATGTGTCTGTAAAAGAGTTAAAAGACAATGTTTTGTTTTTAAGAAAATTGGTTGAAGGCGGAAGTGCACATAGTTTTGGAATTCATGTGGCAAAAATGGCAGGTATGCCGCAGCAAGTTTTGCATCGCGCTAACAAGATTTTGAAGAAATTAGAGCAGTCACATTCCAGCGAAGAGCTTACCGATAAGGTAAAAACGATAAATGACGACATGCAACTCAGTTTTTTTAATTTAGACGACCCATTGCTGGAAAATATTAAAGAAGAAATATTACACATTGATATTGATACACTTACGCCTGTAGAAGCGCTTATGAAATTGAATGAAATTAAGCGAATGTTGGTCAAAAAAAAGCAGGCTTAAAATTTTTTTAATTTATTTTAGCAAAACGCTTTGGTATTCCTAGAAATATTTTAAATTTGCATCCGCAATAGCAATATTGCACGTTCATTAAAATGACTGCGAAAGTAGCTCAGGGGTAGAGCATCACCTTGCCAAGGTGGGGGTCGCGGGTTCAAATCCCGTCTTTCGCTCTGAAACTTTCTTAAAATATACCAATGCTGAAGTGGTGGAATTGGTAGACACGTTGGACTTAAAATCCAATGTCCATTAGGACGTACGGGTTCAAGTCCCGTCTTCAGTACTAAAGCCTTATCTTTTATTAGATGAGGCTTTTTTTATTTAGCTACTTTAAGGAAACTATGTCCTTATTTTTTAAGTTGCTCAATAGCCTTCTTTACATCTGTTTCTGGAAGTTTACAGGCGCCATCAACACATACAAAACTATAGGTTACATCTGGGCTATATCTATTTTTTAGTAAAGCCATATCGCTCTCTTGCGTTGAACCCGCTATCAAAATATTGGGTAGATAGTAACTGTTTAATGTTTTTAGTTGGTCCTTGGCGTTCTTTCCCGAAATAACAAACTCATAATGCTTAAAAGTTAAATTTGCCATGATGTCCATCCAATTCGGGTAGGCTGGAGCTGCTTCTGTAATATTGGATTTTAAATTATTCAGCATTTGATGCGCCATTTTTTTATAATCCAGGTTGTCATAAAAATGACTTAATTTAAAAAGGTTTTTTGCTAAAACGGAATTGGACGATGGAATGGCCTTGTCTATAATATCTATTTTTCTAACAATTAAAGAATCATCTTCATCGGAGGTGAAAAAGAACATACCGCTGTTAGCATCATAAAAATGATTAATGGTATATATCATTAATGCATTGGCGTTATGTAGCCATTTTTCATTAAAAGTTACTTGATACAAAGCTATGTATGCTTCAATAACAAAAGCATAATCTTCGGCATAGGCATTAATAATACTTTTGTTGTTAATATGGGTTCTGTAAAGACTGCCATCGGACTTTAGTTGCTGGTTCTCTAAAAATTCAGCATTTTTTATAGCTATTTCTAGGTAATGCGGGTTATTAAAAACGCGGTAAGCATCAACATACGCTTTTAACATTAATGCATTCCATGAGGTTAGTGCCTTTTTATCGACATTGGGTTTATCTTTTTTAGCTCTGGCTTCAGCCAAAGTTGTAGTCCAATCTTTAATGTTGTTTTGTAATTCAGAAACCGATATGTTGTTTGATTTTGCAAACGTTTCATCCGATTGATTTCTGTAAAGCACATATTTGCCATGTTCCCAAAGCCCTAAATTGTTAATGTTGTAATAGGATTCAAATAAGCTGTAGTTATTTGTTATTAACTGCTTAAGTTCTGCTTTAGTCCATGTGTAATAATGGCCTTCTCCCGATATTCCATTTTCATTTTTGCTATCGGCATTTAAAGAAGAATAAAATGCACCATTTTCATGCATTAATTCACGCTCCACAAAATTTAGGCTTTCAGAAACGACTTGTTTATACGCTTCATTTTTGGTAATAAGATAGGCATCAGAATATAGGCTTACCAATTGTGCGTTATCATAAAGCATTTTTTCAAAATGGGGCACATGCCAATCCTTATCGACGGTATACCTAGAAAAACCTCCACCAACTTGATCGTAAAGGCCTCCATAAGCCATTTTTGTTAAAGTGGTATTAACATAGTTTCTAAGTATCGTATCATTTGTATGAAAGCTATACCTCAATAAGCTATTTAAGCTATTCGGTTTTGGGAATTTTTGATCACCCATTTCTCCGCCATTTTTAAAATCTAGTATCGATTTCCAATCATTTATAGCAGCATGCATTTCATCTAAATTAAAAGCTTCAAAGGTTTTATTCACTTTAATTAAGTTTGAATCTTTCATGCCTGCTTCAAGTTTTTCGGCAAAACTTATCATCTTTTCCGGATTCTCCTTATACATGCTCGATAGCTTCTTTAAGACTTGCATCCACTCGTCTTTTGTAAAATAAGTGCCTGCAAAAACCGGTCGGCCATCTGGTAAACAAATACTGTTTAGTGGCCAGCCGCCACTGCCCGTCATAAGCTCCAGAGCACTCATGTAAATTTGGTCTATATCTAGGCGTTCTTCACGATCTACTTTTATATTAATAAAATGTTCATTCATCATTTTAGCAACAGAGTCGTTTTCGAAACTTTCTGCTTCCATAACGTGGCACCAATGGCAGGACGAATATCCTACCGATACAATTATAAGTTTCTTTTGCTCTTTTGCTTGTTCTAACGCTTCAGAGTTCCATGCGTTCCAGTTTACTGGGTTGTGGGCATGTTGTAAAAGGTAAGGACTTGTTTCGTTTACTAATGCATTAGTAAACTTGTGTTTTTTTGTTGACGAATCATTTTTACAACCAATAAAACCAATTATAAGAAGTAGGAATAAAAATTTAAATACAGGTTTCATTAGCTAAGTAAAATGTAGTGGTTAGAAAAAAATAGAATCTATTTTAAAAAAATAAGATATTGTAAAAATATGCATTTTAGTACTAATAAATATTTAAAATAAAAACAACTTATCCCAAAAACCTATATATAGCACCATTTGTTATATAAGATGCTTGATTTGTTACAAACCCAATTTTAGCATAAATATATTTTTGTGACGTATTAATTTAAAACTTATTTCAATTGTATAATTTAGGAATAGACATAGGAAGTTCTTCCATAAAAGCAGCATTAGTTGAGGTAGAATCTGGTAAGAGTTTAGGTGTTGTACAAGAGCCAAAAGAAGAAATGGGTATGTTTGCTCAAAAAAATGGTTGGGCAGAACAAAAACCAAACGATTGGTGGTTGCATATTTGTAATGCCATTACGGCACTAAAAAAACAATATAATGTAAGCAGAACCCAAATTAAAGGTATAGGTATATCGTACCAAATGCATGGTCTTGTTTTAGTCGATAAAGACGGTAAACCGCTTAGAAAAAGCATTATTTGGTGCGATAGTAGAGCTGTAGATATTGGCCATAAAGCATTTAACGAACTTGGTGCCGAAACATGTACCTCAAATTTGTTAAACTCTCCAGCAAATTTTACAGCATCAAAACTAAAATGGGTAAAAGAAAATGAGCCCGATGTTTATAGCAAGATTCATAAATTCATGCTCCCCGGCGATTATATCGCCTATAAGTTTTCAGATAAAATAAACACCACCATTTCCGGATTGTCAGAAGGGGTTTTTTGGGATTTTAAAAACGATAGTGTAGCCGATTTTCTTTTAGAATATTATGGTATCGAAAAAACCTTCGTTCCAGATATTGTGGACACCTTCGGGGTGCAATCCGTAGTCGATAAAAAAGGCGAATCAGAAAGTGGTATTGCTGCAGGAACACCAATATATTATAGAGCTGGTGACCAACCTAATAACGCCTTGTCGTTAAACGTGTTTAACCCAGGCGAAGTTGCTGCAACTGGTGGTACATCGGGTGTGGTGTATGCTGTAACCGATAATTTATCGGGAAAGGAAAGCACGCGCGTAAACAATTTTGCACACGTAAATTATACAAAATCTAATCCAAGAATAGGCAAATTACTCAATATAAACGGGGCAGGTATCCAATACCGTTGGTTACTTAATAATCTTGCGGTTAGCTCTTACGAGGCAATGAATAATCTAGCCTCCGAAATCCCAATAGGGTCCGATGGCGTGTGCTTAATTCCCTTCGGAAACGGTGCCGAACGCATGCTAAACAACCAGGAAATTGGTACGCGTATCGTTAACATGAACCTTAATAATCATCACAAAGGACATATATGTCGAGCAGCGCTAGAAGGCATCGCGTTTTCATTCGTTTACGGTATGGAAATCCTAAAGTCCGATGGCATTAAACCAAGCGTTATTCGCGCTGGAAACGATAATTTATTTCGTTCAGAAATATTTGCAAACACGGTGGCAACGCTAATACAGCAAGAAATAGAGATTTACAATACCACAGGCGCTATAGGTGCGGCACGGGCGGCAAACTTGCATAACGGCGATTTCGAAGCCTTCGGAAAAACCATTATGGACAACGACCACGTCATGACGTTCATGCCTTTTAAAGATAAGCAACCCTATTTGGAAGCCTTTAATAACTGGAAAAAAGAACTAAATCTCATATTAAATAAATAACAGTTGGTGGGCGTTACCACAAGGGTCGGGCTTTCACTACTCGCTCCCTCCTAAAAAGTCGGGGAGCTCAAACAGACCGTTCAATCCCTAACGCGGCTGCAGAACTAAAAACAATAAAGCAAATTAATAATTACATATAAACACAAATCATTATGGCAGCAAAAGAATATTTTAAAGGTATAAACAAAATTAAATTTGAAGGTAAAGAATCAGATAATCCATTAGCATTTAAATACTATAACCCAGACCAAGTTGTAGCAGGAAAAACCATGAAAGAATGGTTTAAATTCTCTATTGCATACTGGCATACTTTCTGTGGTCAAGGCTCAGATCCATTCGGACCAGGAACACAAAAATTCGCTTGGGATCAATCATCAGACCCTATTCAAGCAGCAAAAGATAAAGCCGATGCAGCCTTCGAATTTATAGGTAAAATGGGCTTCGATTATTTCTGTTTCCACGATTTCGATTTAATTCAAGAAGGTGCAACTTTTGCAGAATCTGAAGCACGTTTAGAAACCATTACCGATTATATAAAAGGCAAACAAGCCGAAAGCGGAGTAAAGTTGTTATGGGGAACAGCAAACTGTTTCTCTAACCCACGTTACATGAATGGTGCGTCTACCAATCCAGATTTCGATGTGGTAGCAAGAGCAGGCGGGCAAGTTAAATTGGCTATCGATGCTACTATAAAATTAGGTGGCGAAAACTACGTGTTCTGGGGTGGTCGCGAAGGATATATGTCTTTATTAAATACAGATATGGGACGCGAGTTAGACCACATGGGACAGTTTTTAACTATGGCAAGAGACTATGCTAGAGCGCAAGGTTTTAAAGGTAATTTCTTTATTGAGCCAAAACCAATGGAGCCATCAAAACACCAATACGATTTTGATTCGGCTACCGCAATAGGATTCTTAAGAGAACATGGTTTAGATAAAGATTTTAAAATAAATATCGAGGTAAACCACGCTACTTTAGCACAACACACCTTCCAGCACGAAATTGAAACGGCTGCCAAAGCAGGCATGTTAGGAAGTTTAGATGCTAACCGTGGCGATTACCAAAATGGATGGGATACCGATCAATTTCCAAACAACATTCAAGAAACAACCGAGGCTATGTTAGTATTCCTAAAAGCTGGAGGCTTACAAGGTGGAGGTGTTAATTTTGATGCCAAAATTAGAAGAAACTCAACCGATATGGAAGATGTATTCTATGCGCACATTGGTGGAGCAGATACTTTTGCTAGAGCTTTATTAATCGCCGATAAAATTATAACAAATTCTTCTTACGATAAATTAAGAACAGAGCGATACAACTCATTCGATTCAGGAAAAGGAAAAGATTTCGAAAACGGAAAATTAGGTTTACAAGACTTATACAAACTAGCTCAAGAAAACGGCGAGTTAAAATTACAAAGTGGTAAACAAGAGTTGTTCGAGAATATTATCAATCAATACATATAATAGGCTTTCAATTTATATAAATAATGAACAAGCAAATAGATCAACAAGCAGCAGATAATATTAGAGCCTTAGCAGTAGCTATGGTCGAGAAAGCAAATTCTGGTCACCCAGGAGGCCCAATGGGCGGTGCAGATTTTATGCACATTCTATATTCAGAGTTTTTCAATTACGATCCTTCGGATATGACATGGCCATTTAGAGATCGTTTCTTTATGGATGCAGGGCATTTATCTACCTTATTGTATGCGCAATATTACCTTTTAGGAAACTATGCTAAAGAGGATGTTGCCAATTTTAGGCAATGGGGTTCTATTACTCCAGGGCACCCAGAAGTGGATGTGGTTAGAGGGATAGAAAATACTTCTGGACCTTTAGGACAAGGGCATACTATGGGTGTCGGGGCAGCCATTGCAGCTAAGTTTTTACAAGCCCGTTTTGGCGATTGGATGAATCACAAGGTATATGGTTTTATTTCCGATGGTGGTATTCAAGAAGAAATATCTCAGGGTGCAGGGCGAATTGCAGGCCATTTAGGTTTAAGTAATTTTATAATGTTTTTCGATTCTAACGATATACAACTGTCCACGTCTACCGACGAGGTTACTAGCGAAGATACCGCCATGAAGTACGAAGCATGGGGATGGAAAGTCGTTACTATCGATGCACACAACCACGATGCCATTAGAAAAGCATTAACCGATGCCAATAATGAAACCGAAAAACCGACCCTAATTATTGGGAAAACAATAATGGGGAAAGGATGTGTTGCTGCCGATGGTAGTATGTTTGAAGGGCATTGCGAACTTCATGGTCAGCCTATTGGTCATACCGGAGCAGATTATAAAAAAACCTTATTAAATTTAGGGGCAAATCCAGAATCGCCGTTCGATATTTTTAATGATGTTAATGCATTTTATAAGGATGTTATAGCAGCTAAAACAGCGCAAGCAGCAAATAAGAAAGCAGAAATCAATGCTTGGAGACAAGAAAATTCGGATTTAGCTAAAAAATTAGATTTCTTTTTATCAGGAGAATTACCAGAACTAGATTTTGAGTCTATTTTTCATAAAGCAGGACTAGCCTCTAGAGCAGCATCTTCGGGTGTGCTTGGTTATTTAGCCGAACATTTAGAAAACATGATTGTGTCTTCTGCCGATTTATCAAACAGCGATAAAACCGATGGCTTTTTAAAGAAAACACATGCTATTAAAAAAGGCGATTTTACAGGGTCATTTTTGCAAGCTGGTGTTGCCGAATTAACCATGGCTTGTATTGCTAATGGTATTGCTTTGCACGGTGGTATTATACCGGTTGTGGCTACTTTCTTTGTGTTTTCAGATTATATGAAACCTGCCATTCGCTTAAGTGGTATTCAAGAATTAGGCGTAAAATATGTTTGGACGCATGATGCCTTTAGAGTGGGAGAAGACGGGCCAACTCACCAACCAGTAGAGCAGGAAGCACAAATTAGGTTGTTAGAAAAGCTTAAAAACCATAGCGGAAAACCAAGTTTCTTGGCGTTACGTCCTGCAGATTCAGCAGAAACGAGTGTGGCTTGGAAAATGGCCTTAGAAAACAAAAATACACCAACGGGCTTAATCTTATCCAGACAAGGCATTAAAGATTTACCAACAAAAGGAAGTTCAAGATATAATGATGCTTTAGCAGCCGAAAAAGGCGGTTATTTAATTAAAGCTGCTGAAAACCCAGACGTTGTTTTAATCGCGAATGGTTCAGAAGTTGCTACATTGGTTGAAGCAGCAGAAATTTTAGAATCTGAAAACGGATTAAAAGTTAGTATTGCGTCAATAATTTCAGAAGGCCTTTTCAAATTACAATCTAAAGCATATCAAAACAGCGTCATTCCTAAAAACAAACCATTATTTGGTTTAACAGCAGGATTGCCTGTAAACTTAGAAGGGTTGGTTGGCGACAATGGTAAGGTGTTCGGGTTAGAGCATTTTGGTTATTCGGCACCAGCCACTGTGCTAGATGATAAATTTGGTTTTACAGGCATAAAAGTAAGCAAACAAATATTAGAATATTTAAAAACAGTATAATACAATACATATGAAATTTTTTATAGATACAGCAAACCTCGATGATATTGCAGAAGCTCAAGCACTAGGAGTTTTAGATGGTGTTACTACAAACCCATCATTAATGGCGAAAGAAGGGATTACAGGAGCAGATAATATTATAGCACATTACAAAAAGATATGCGATATTGTTGATGGTGATGTAAGTGCAGAGGTTATTTCTACCGATTTTGAAGGGATGGTAAAAGAAGGTGAGGCCTTAGCAGCGTTACACCCTCAAATAGTAGTAAAAATACCTATGATAGCAGACGGTGTAAAAGCCTGCAAGTATTTTTCAGATAAAGGTATAAGAACCAATGTAACCCTTATATTTTCTCCAGGACAAGCCTTATTAGCAGCCAAAGCAGGTGCCACTTATATGTCGCCATTTTTAGGGCGTTTAGATGATATTTCTACCGATGGATTACAACTTATTGCAGAAATAAGACAGATTTACGATAATTATGGTTTTGAAACACAAATTTTAGCAGCATCGGTAAGAAACACTATGCATGTTATTAATTGTGCTAAATTAGGCAGTGATGTTATGACGGGGCCATTATCTTCAATAACAGGATTATTAAAACACCCTTTAACCGATAGCGGATTAGCTAAATTTTTAGAAGATTATAAGAAGGGCAATGCGTAGGAAGTAACATTTTAAATATATACTTTTATAAAGTTATTATAAAAGATCAACTAAATTTCGGGGAATTTAAATTAATTCTCCGAAATTTAAAGTTATAAAACGAACCAAAACTAAAACCAAACTAAATACAATGAAAACCCTAACTGTACTTTTGTTTTTTATTTCACAAGTCACTTTTTCCCAATACAAAGACGTTAAAGTAGATGGAACATTTAAAAAATGGCAAAAAGTAACCTTAAGTTTTACTGGCGATACTTTTAATGAGATTCAAGAAGATAATCCCTTTTTAAATTACAGACTTAATGTTGTTTTTAAACATAAAAACAAAACGTATATAGTTCCTGGTTTTTATGCTGCCGATGGTAATGCAGCCGAAACAAGCGCCAAAACCGGTAAGGTTTGGCAAGTACGATTTATGCCAGACGAGATTGGTACTTGGACTTACCAAGTATCCTTTAGAAAAGGGAAAAATATAGCCGTAAATGATGATATAAATGCAGGTGAACCTGTTGCTTTTGATGCTTTAAAAGGTGATTTTGAAATTACAAATCCAGATGAAGCCGACAAAGGCAGGTTGCAATATACAGGCGACAGATATTTGCACTATGCCGAAACCAACACGCCCTTTTTAAAAGGCGGTACAGATAGCCCTGAAAACTTTTTAGGCTATTATGAGTTCGATCAAACACCAGATAAACACAGGTACGAGCCACACGCTCAAGATTGGAAAAAAGGAGATCCTACGTGGCAAAACGGCAAAGGGAAAAACATTATTGGTGCATTAAATTATTTAGCTTCAAAAGGCATGAATTCGGTTTATTTTTTAACCATGAATGTGCAAGGCGATGGTAAAGATGTTTGGCCATGGACCGATGAAAATGAGCGTTATCGTTTTGATTGTAGTAAGTTAGACCAATGGGAGCTTGTTTTCGATCACATGGATGCGCTAGGGTTAATGCTTCATATAGTAACTCAAGAAACAGAAAACGAGCTGTTAATGGATATTGGTGAACTTGGTGTACAACGAAAATTGTATTACCGAGAGTTAATCGCAAGGTTTTCTCATCATTTAGCAATAACGTGGAATTTAGGAGAAGAAAATGGCCCTGTGCATTGGTCGCCAAAAGGACAAAATGATAGCGATAGAAAAGCTATGGCTAAGTATCTTAAAACTCATGATCCTTATAAGAATTTAGTGGTGTTGCATACACATTCCTTACCAGAAGAACAGGGTTTATATTTAAATCCATTACTAGGTTATCCGTTTTTAGATGGTCCTTCTATGCAAACGCACAAACCCGATTTAATTCACGACATAACCAAAAAATGGATAAACAAATCTCAAAAAAATGGTAGAAATTGGGTTGTAAATCAAGATGAAATAGGTCCTGCGGATACTGGTGCAAAACCAGATAAAGACGATCCTAACCACGATGATATAAGACATCGTGTATTATGGGCAAATTTAATGGCCGGAGGTGCTGGTGTAGAGTGGTATTTTGGATACAAATTTGATCATAACGATTTAAATTGCGAAGATTGGCGTTCTAGAGATGGTGTTTGGAATCAAACAAGATATGCTTTGGACTTTTTTCAGAACTATTTGCCTTTTTCAGAAATGCAATCGGCCGATGGTTTAACCGATAATCCAAACGATTTTGTTTTTGCAAAAAATGATGATACCTACGCCATTTACTTACCTGAAGTAAAAGAAACAAAAATCAACTTATTTGGTTCTAAAAACACATTTCAAGTAAAATGGTATAACCCAAGAACCGGTGGAGACTTGCAAAACGGAAGTGTTAAAACTGTAGAAGGTGGTCAAAAGACAGATGTTGGGTTTCCGCCAAATAAAGAAAAAGATTGGGTCGCGTTGTTAAGCTTAAATCGTAAAACAAAAAAAGGACCTTTAAGAACAAAAAAAGAGGTAGTAACCTTAAATGCTTTAACAGATTTTGAAATAGAAACAAATCAAAACAAAGCGGTATACTATAAAGATAAATCTAACGGTGTTTTTGCTATTAATGCTGCAGATAAAGCACAACGCTCTATGTATGCGTATGCAACCACAAGGTTTAATGGAGTGTCTGGTTTGTATGATTTAGCGTTTATTTCAATGGCCGAGAATGATGGTGAATCGGAATACCTTATTTTAAAAAATGGTAGTGTTATAAGCGAGGTAACAAACCCAGAAACGGATAAAACATTTGCAGAAGCACGTCATAATTTAGGACGAGTTTTTATTGCAGAGCATGATATTATACAAATAGCATCTAAGGCTGTTACAAACAAAAAAATACCTGAAAACGATGAAACAGCTTGGTCTAGAGGCCGATGGAGTCGTTTAGTTTTAACACCCGAAGGCATGGTAACTAAACATATGTTGCAAGCTGAAACTGCTTTTACTGAAAAAGATGGGGTGTTAGAAATTGAGGCAGAGGATTTTCATTATAATTCAAAAAACGGAACAAACAGAACTTGGATTGTTAAAACGGCTAAAGAGAAAACAGGCCAAAGTAAAACCGCAAGCTCTAATACATATATTGAGGCCTTTCCGGATACACGTGTTACGCACGACGATATTTTAATTACAGGCGATAACTTTTTCCCTTTGCCAGGTGTTGGAGGTTTGGTTTCGTATAAAATAAACGTTAGTACAGCTGGCCGTTACTATGTTTGGGTAAGTGCTTATTCTAATGGTACCGAAGATAACGGAGTGCATGTTGGCGTAAATAATACGTGGCCAGAAAGTGGTGCGCGTATGCAATGGTGCGAGGGTAAAAATAAATGGACGTGGTCCTCGGCACAACGAGATCCAGATAACCATTGTGGAACGCCAAAAACCATATTTTTGGACCTCGAAGAAGGAACGTCTATTTTATCTTTCTCTATGAGAGAAGATGGTTTTAAAATGGATAGAATTATTCTAACAAAAGATGTTAACTTTAGTCCTAAATAAAATTGTAACACTATGCAGCTAAAAAGATGCACCAATCTTTTATTACTTTTAGGCTTTGTTTTTACCCTGAATTTTTGGGCACAATCGCCTACTCAAGATTTTAATTTTGTTAATATAAGAGAAGGCATTTCTAAAGTGGGTATTTATTCTATAACTCAAGATCATCATGGGTTTATGTGGATTTGTACTAACGGTTCTGGTTTGTATAAGTTTGATGGTATTGATTATACCTCGTATAAGTTTAAAGTGGAAGACTCGACGGCTTTACGAAGCAATCTTGTTTTTTCGTCGTATTTAGATAAAGAAAACCGCCTTTGGATTGGCACAGAAGATGGATTAAATTTATATAATAGAGATTTAGACCAATTTGAAAAAGTTCCCGTTGGCGATACCAACGAAATTGGTATTTCTGTGTTAAGTATTAAAGAAGATAACCATGGAAACCTTTTAATTGGAACCCGAGCTCTAGGTTTATTCATGCTAAACTTAGAAACTCGAGAGGTTGTTCGATTAGTTAATAGAAATCGTTACCCTGCTATAAATGCTATAGAAATATGTAACGAAACCGTGTTTTTAGGAACTAGCGTTGGGCTTCGCGTGCTGGATTATGCAAACCATAAAATTAGAAGACCACAAAATGATAATAATGCCAATTTTAATTTACCAGTACAAACCTTAAAGCGATCTGCAAGCAACCATTTATGGGCAGGAACTTACGGTCATGGGGTGTTTAAATATCAAACCGAAGATGATACCGTTTTAGAATTTTCAAATTTCGAAATAACCAACAAGCGCATACTAGCAATGATTCAATTGCCAGACCATTCTATATTAGTTGGTTCCGAAAATGATGGCCTTTTTCATTTAATGGATAATGGCTCGCTTATAAAAAGATATGTATACAATAAAAGAGACGAAAATAGTATTCGATCTAACTCTATTTGGTCTTTATTTCTAGATAAGGAAGAACGTATATGGCTAGGGTACTACAATAGTGGTGTAGCTGTTAGCGATAAACTCTTTGATAAATTTGCTAATATAGAAAGTTTAACGAGTAATGTAAATTCATTGCAAACGGGCTCTGTGACCGGTATATCAAAGGATCGTAATAATAAAATATGGGTGTCTATGGATGGTGGAGGTATTGATATTATAGATACTAAAAGCTTAAATTTTAAACATGTAAATCTTTCTAATACCAAGCATTATTCTGGTTTAACTAGTAATTACATACAAACTGTTTTTATAGATAGCAAAGAAAATATTTGGGCCGGAAGTTGGGATAATGGTTTTTATGTGCTTAAAAAAGGAGAAAAAAAGTTTAAAAATGTTAATGTAGATAACTCCAATGGAAGTCTAGTTTCTAACGCTATACTATCTATAACTGAGGATCAAGATGGTATTATATGGATAGGTTCTTTTTATACAGGTATATATGCTTATAACCCAGAAACGGATACGCTTAAAAATTACGCTTCTGAGGCATTCGAAAGCATTTCAACTACCGATGTTAGAAAAATTATGGTAGATAAAGATAATACCATTTGGTTTGGTACTACTGATGGGCTTTTTAAAATAATTAAAGGTGAAAATGAGACCTTAATACTTACTTCGTTAGAAGAGGAAATGTCTCAAGCGCCTAATAATCAAAAAAGTGCCAATCATATTTTATCCTTATTTCAATGTTCTAATGGGTTTGTTTGGATTGGAACACGAGGTGCGGGACTTTGTAAGTATAACAAGAAAACCAATGAGTTTAAGTGGTATAATAAAATTACAGGATTACAAGAAGAAAATGTTACTGGAATTATTGAAGACGACGCTGGTGCTATTTGGATATCGGGAAACTCGGGGATTTCAAAAATAAATATAGAATCAAACGAAGTAACAAGTTATACCTCTAACGACGGGTTGCTGTCCGACGATTTTAACTTTAACGCCACCTTAAAGGATGAAGATGGTGTGCTTTACTTTGGTAATTATAAGGGTATAGATTATTTCCATCCAGAGAAGTTAGAAGTAAATTCTAGTGTGCCTTCTTTGTATTTAACAGGATTAAAAATTTTTAATAAAGACGTTGTTCCAAACGAAAAAAATAGCCCATTAACTAAGGTAATTACCGAAACTAAAAGTTTAGAGTTTAATTACGAGCAAACGGTATTTACTATCGAGTATACTGGGATTAATTATACACGACCAGAAAAAAATCAATATGCTTATTATCTAGAAGGTTTCGAGGAGTCATGGAATTATGTTGGCGATTTACAAAGTGCTACATATACAAATCTAGATTATGGCGATTATACTTTTAAATTAAAAGCAGCAAATAATGATGGCGTGTGGAACGAAACGCCATTAGAACTTAAAATAACCATGTTGCCGCCATGGTGGAAAACAAATGTGGCTATGCTCTGTTATATTGGTTTATTTTTTATGGGCGTATATCTTTTAAATAGAATGACGCAAAGTCGTATAAAAGAGAAAGAAGCTATAAGAAATGAGCGTATACAGCGTGCACAAGAAGACCAGTTAAACGAGAAGAAAATTCAGTTTTTCACCAATATTTCTCATGAGTTTAGAACGCCGCTAACATTAATAATCAATCCGTTGCAAGACATTCTTCGAGACACCAGTTTAGGCCTTCCTTTTTCAGTAAAAGATAAACTAGATGTTATTTACAGAAATACCGATAGGCTTTATAGAATGATAAACGAGCTTATGGATTTTAGAAAACTGGAACTGGATAAAGTTAATATTAGAGCTTCAGAATTTAATCTTGTTAGTTTAACAAAAGATGTGGTTGCTTTTTTTAAGGAAGAAGCTTCTAGCCGTAACATCTATCTTTCCATGGATGCCGATGTGCCCGATTTACCAATTTGGGCAGATGCTAGTATGTTGGAAAAAATCATCTTCAATATTATGTCTAATGCTATAAAAGTTACACCAGATGGTGGTGCTATTAATGCAGATATTTTATCGACAGACGATTTGGTTTTATTTCCTTTAATAGACGAAAAAAAACCGCGTAAGGCTTTAGAAATTAGAATATCAGATACAGGTCCAGGTTTAGAAAAGGACCAGATTAATAAAATTTTCGAACGCTTTTATCAAATTGAAAATCTTAACAAAGGCTATTATGGTAGCACAGGTATTGGTTTAGAGGTTGTTCAGAGTTTTATAAAACTGCATAAAGGAAAAGTTGAAGTGGAAAGTGAAGTTGGCAAGGGAACCACATTTAGAATTTTACTTCCTGCTGGAAATGCTCATTTTACAAAAGAGCAGCTTGCACCTCAGGTAATTTCAGAAAGTACTAAAAAAGAAAAATTTATTTTAAATGCTGGTGTCGAATCTGTTGAAACAGATAACGATGCAGGAAACGATACTAGGTCTAGTACCTTGCTTATTGTAGAAGATAGTGTTGAGCTTAGAAAATATTTAAAAAGCGAATTAATTAACCATTACAAAATATTAGTAGCCAAAAACGGAAAAGAAGGTTTAAAAATCGCAAAACAATCTATACCAGACATTATTTTAACCGATGTTATTATGCCAGAAATGGATGGGTTTGAGTTTTGTAAACAAATAAAAACCGATATAAAAACCAGTCATATTCCCTTATTAATGCTAACCGCTAAAACCAGAATAGACGATCGTATGGAAGGTATAGGTTTTGGTGCCGATGCCTATATGGTAAAACCATTTGATATGCGTTTACTAAAATTACGTTTAGCGCAGTTAATAACCAGTAGGAAGCTAATATTCGATAAGTATTTTGGAGATATTAGCGGAAAAGAACAGGCAGGAACAACTTCTATTGATAAAGAGTTTATACAAAAAGTACTAAGCTA
Source organism: Algibacter sp. AS12 (assembly GCF_046736315.1). NCBI lineage: Bacteria > Pseudomonadati > Bacteroidota > Flavobacteriia > Flavobacteriales > Flavobacteriaceae > Algibacter > Algibacter sp. AS12. Next base: position 1,153,300 of record NZ_CP151841.1, on the reverse strand, counting down.
TATAAGTGAAAACATGAGCGATTCAGATTTAAGTGTTGAGGTTTTAGCATCGCAATTAAACTTAAGTAGAAGTCAACTTTATCGAAAAATTAAATCGCTTACGGGTCAAACTGTAAATGAATTTTTAAGAAAAATACGTATCCAGAAGGCTAAACAAATTCTAGAAACAGGAAACTCTAATATTAGTGAGGTATGCTATAAAGTTGGGTTTTCTTCACCGTCTTATTTTACAAAATGTTTTAAAGCTCACTTTGGTATTCTGCCTACCGAGGTTAAGGTAAAAGATGATGAGATTTAAATAATTAAAAGCTTAAATTTTAGAAAAAAAACATATAATAGTGGGCCATTTAAGTCTAGTTGTTATGTGTTTTTTTTGTTTTAGGTATAAGTCCATTACTGCACCGATATATTGTTTTTAGGTTGGCTTATTTCATGTAAATCAAAGTTTTAGCTAGATGGTTGTTTTATAATAAATGTTGCATGTATTGTATCAAATGTTGTAAAACAGCACTTTAAAGGGGTAATCGCAACAAAATTCTCATTGATTGCTTAATGCGTTCTATTAAAAACATAAGTGGTCAAGTATATTTGGTATCATTAAATATTGTTTTTTAAAATGAAGCACCGTAAAACCCGATTAAAACTTTTAGCAGAAATTGTACTGGTGTGTTTTATGCTTTTCATTTTGGTAATGATATTTAGTTTTTTTTAATCGAGAATTTTTTATGCCAATAACTAAACTTAACATAGTGAACTCAAAATATTATAACATGGCTATTGTTGTAATGTTTATTTCTGTCTTGATGTCGTGTAACTCAAATAAAAAAGAGGTTGCTTTTCAGTTTCAAGATGAATCACTTTCTGCAGAAGAGCGCGTTAATGATTTGGTATCGCGTTTAACGTCAAAAGAAAAAATTTCTCAGTTGCGCTATGATGCTCCAGCTATATCAAGATTAGGTATACCTGAGTACAATTGGTGGAACGAATGTTTACACGGCGTTGCAAGAGCGGGCGAAGCCACGGTTTTTCCGCAAGCAATTGGTATGGGAGCAACTTGGAACCCAGATTTAATTTTCGAAATGGGAACCGCGGTTTCAGATGAAGCGAGAGCTAAACACCATCAATTTATAAAAGAGGGAAAAAGACGCATGGGGCAGGGTTTAACATTCTGGACACCCAATATTAATATTTTTAGAGATCCGCGCTGGGGTAGAGGTCAAGAAACCTATGGCGAAGATCCGTTTTTAACTAGTAAAATTGGCGTTAACTATATTAATGCCTTACAAGGCGACGATGATAAATATTTAAAGGTCGTTGCTACGGCTAAGCATTTTGCAGTACACAGCGGACCGGAGAAATCTAGACATCAAGATAACTATCAAACTAACAATAAAGATTTATACGAAACCTATTTACCAGCATTTAAAGCAGCGGTAAAAGAGGCCAATGTGTATTCTGTAATGTGTGCCTATAATAGATATAGAGATGCGCCATGTTGTGGAAGCGACATGTTATTACAAAAAATTCTTCGTAACGATTGGGGTTTCAATGGTTATGTAGTGTCAGATTGTTGGGCCATAAACGATTTTTGGCAAGCCGAAAATCATGGTGTTGTAGAAACGCCTGCTGAAGCTGCAGCTATGGCGTTAAATAATGGTACAGATTTAAACTGCGGAAATGTTTACGACCCTAGCCTAAATGATGCTATTTTAAAAGAATTGGTAGATGAAGTAGCTATTGATGCTGCTGTGAAAAAACTGTTTTTAGCACGTTTTAAATTAGGCATGTTTGATGCGCCAGAACATGTAAAATGGGCAAACATACCTTACAATGTTGTGGCAAGCAACGCGCATTTAGCCTTATCTGAAAAAGTGGCTCAAGAATCTATGGTGTTGCTTAAAAACGAAAACAAAACATTACCACTAAGTAAAGATTTAAAATCGATAGCCATAATTGGTCCTAATGCAGATGCTACACAAGCTTTATTAGGTAATTACCACGGCACACCGCAACAGTTTATTACACCATTAAAGGCTATTAAAGCTAAGTTGCCTAATGCAGAAATCCATTATGCTTTGGGTAGTGATATTGCTACGGGATGGTCCACTTTAACACCTATTCCTAGTGCGGTGCTTAAAAGCGAAGGCGAAGCAGGATTAAAAGGCGAGTACTACAGTAACAATATATTTAAAGGAACGCCAGAGTTTACCAGAGTAGATAGTATTATTAATTTTGTCTGGATGCCAAAACGCCCTATTAACAATTTAAAATCTGACAACTTTTCGGTGCGTTGGACAGGAGAATTAAAACCAATCGAAAGTGGTGCTTACAGAATTGGATTAAAGGCAAGTAGTTTTGCTAAATTGTTTGTAAACGATTCACTTTACTTTGAGTTTAGTGCAGAATATGAGCCAAAAACAAAGTATTTCGATACGGTTTTAGAAAAAGATAAAACATACGACATCAAAATAGAGTATAACAATGCATTATCCGATCCACAAGCACATTTACTTTGGGCTAAATTAGATGAAGATTTAATAACTCCAGCTATAAAGGCGGTTAATAAAGCCGATGTTGCTATATTGTTTTTAGGGCTTTCGCCAGAAATTGAAGGCGAAGAAATGGAAGTGGAATTAGAAGGTTTCGATAAAGGTGACCGCTCTGAAATTTCATTACCTAAAAACCAAATTGAATTAATGAAAAAGGTACATGCAACCGGAAAACCAACTGTTGTAGTTTTAATGAACGGGAGTGCATTGGCTGTAAATTGGGCGGCTAATAATGTTCCTGCAATTTTAGAAGCTTGGTATCCAGGAGAATTTGGAGGAAAAGCTATTGCCGATGTATTATTTGGAGATTATAATCCTGGAGGAAAACTGCCGGTAACTTTTTATAAATCGGTTTCAGATTTACCAGATTTTAAAGATTATAACATGGCCAATAGAACCTATAAATATTTTAAAGGAGATCCTTTGTTTCCTTTTGGTCATGGTTTAAGCTATTCTAATTTCGAATATTCAAACCTAAAAATAGCAGATCAAGTAACCCTTAAAAATGCTATTAATGTTTCAGTAGAAATAAAAAACACAAGTAAAATTGCTGGCGATGATGTGGTTCAAATCTACTTAACACATTTGGATAGAGAAGCGCAAAACGCCATTAGAACTTTGGTTAGTTTCGATAGAGTGCATCTAGCTGCTGGAGAGACTAAAACCTTAAATTATAAAATAGATGCCGAACAATATGCCTGGATCAATGCCGAAGGAAAAAAGATTCTAGAGCCAGGTAACGTATTGCTAAGCGTAGGTGGTAAACAACCAAATTTTACTGGTGTTGCCAATGCGAGTTCAACATCTGTTTTAACAAAAAGAGTATTATTAACAAACTAAATAAATAACTAAATTAATTAACTTAAACTATTTAATATGATGAAGTTTAAACTTTTGGGTATGTTGCTTGCTATGTTTTGCATTCAAAATGCCTTTTCACAAGCAAAAAGCATAAGCGGTACAGTATCAGATGTTGGCGGTGTTCCTCTACCTGGTGTATCCGTAATTGTTGAGGGTACAACAAATGGTGCATCTACCGATTTTGATGGTAATTTTACTTTACAAAATGTAACTAATGGAGATCAACTTGTTGTAACTTATATTGGTATGGCTACCAAAACAATTCCTGTTGGCAATCAAAATACCTTTGCAATAACATTAGAAGAATCTCTAGAAGCGCTCGATGCTATTGTAGTAGTTGGTTATGGTGCACAAAGTAGAGCTACTGTAACGGGTGCAATATCTACCGTAGATACTGATGAGATATCAGCTTTACCCGTAACAAATGCTGAATCGGCTCTAGAAGGACGAGCGCCAGGTATTACAGTTGTAAATAGCGGTGTTCCGGGTTCTAGCCCTTTAGTATTAATTAGAGGTTTAGGAACTTTTGGCGACAATAGCCCACTATACGTAATCGACGGTGTTATTGTTGGAAATTTATCGGGGATAAGTCCAAGCGATATAGAAAATGTGTCTATTTTAAAAGATGCATCAACCACTGCAATTTATGGAGCTCGAGGCTCAAATGGGGTAGTGTTAGTAACTACTAAAAAAGGAAAAAAGGGTAAAGGCCAATTATCTTTTAGTACTTATGCTGGGTTTCAAAGAAATACCGAGCGTTATAATACCATGAATACTATCGAGTATTTACAACACGCAGGTAATTTAGGGGTGTTTCCAAACAGACCATTGTCCACCTTTAAAATAAACACTAACTATCAGGATGAGATTTTTAGAACAGGATTAATGCAGAATTATAACATGAATTATTCTGCAGGAACAGAAAACAGCTCTCAGTTTTTTTCTGGTGAATATTTAAAGCAAGAAGGTATTATTATAAATACTGGTTTTGAGAGATATTCATTTAGAGCAAATAGTTCTTTTACCACTGGTAAATTAACCGTTGGAGAGTCTATGTCTATTTCTTTTGGCGAACAAAGCCCAGAGCGAGAAGGTGGTGGTAGAACCTTAATAACTCACGCTATTAAAGCTGCACCATACCTGCCGGTTTACAACGCTAACAATGATGGTGGTTTTCAAGGACCTTCATCTTCTGCCGATGGGCAAGATGCAGAAAACCCGGTAAGAATACAAACTCTTCCAACTGGCGTTAATAAAACCTTAGGTATTATTGGTAATGTGTATGCCGAGTTAGAATTACTTGAAGGTTTAACAGCTAAAACACAAGTTGGTTTAGATTATTTTACTTTTGATGGAAGTACTTTTACGCCTACTTTTAATGATGATAGTGTAGAGGGTAGCACAACACACGCTCAAAATTTTGCTGAATATGGTAGAAGTCATACACAAGGACATACTATTATGTTAACTAATAGCTTAACGTATAACACTACGTTAGGAGATAGCCATAATATTGAGCTTTTAGCATTAGCAGAAAACAATAAAAGAAAAAGCACGAATTTTGGAGGTAGCGCCAGAAACGAAATAACTAATGAGTTAATTCAATTTGGACCAACAAATCAATCTATAGGAAGTGGATCTAGTCAAACTAATAGACAAGGTTACTTAGGTAGATTAAATTATAACTACGATAATAAATATATCTTATCTGCTTCCATTAGAAGAGATGCTTCTTCTAGATTTGGTGAAAATAACAGATGGGGTACTTTTCCATCGGCATCGTTAGGATGGAATTTATCTAAAGAAAGTTTCTTAGAAAATACAGCTTTTAGTAATTTAAAAATACGTGGTAGTTACGGTATTACTGGTAACGATAAAATTGGAGATTACCAGTATAGTGCAAGTTTAGCAGGAGGTTTTGAGTATCCATTAGGAGATAGCAATGGCCCAGGTGTTACTGCAGATGGTGGGGCAAACCCAGATTTAAAATGGGAGGAAACTACCATAATGAATGTAGGTTTAGATTTTGGCTTTGCAAATCAAAAATTTACAGGTACTATAGAGTATTATAGAAACCAAAGTGACGATTTATTATTAAGTTTACCAGCACCATTATCAAACGGTATTAATGCCGGAAACATTACCGCTAATGTTGGTAGTGTAGAAACTAGTGGTTTTGAGTTAGCTTTAGGTTACAACGATATGGATGGAGATTTTACTTGGTCTGCAAACCTTAACTTAGGTACAAGTACCAACGAAGTATTAAGTTTAGGTAACTTAGAGGCTTTTGAAGGGGCTGCAATGAAAGACGGAAAAGGAAATATTTCTAGAACAGTTGTTGGCGAATCATTATTCCATTTTTATGGTTTAGTAAGTGATGGAATTTACCAAAACCAGGCCGAGGTTGATGCTGTATTTACGGCAAACCCTGGGCAAACAGTTGTGCAACCGGGAGATGTTAGATATAAAGATTTAAATGGTGATGGTGATATCACTTCTGAAGATCGCGATATTTTAGCAGACCCTTATCCAGATTTTACTTATGGTTTAAATCTATCGGCTAATTATAAAAATTTCGATTTTAACTGTTATATAACTGGAATTCAAGGTATCGATATTTACAACGAAAACAAATACGATTTAGAGGCAGGTGCAAATAGATTATTTAACGGTAGCAAAGTGTTATTAGATAGTTGGACACCAACTAATCCTTCAACAACACAGCCAAGAGTTCCGGGTGCGCCTCAAAACCACTCTGTGTCTGATAGATATGTTGAAGACGGATCGTTTGCTAGATTAAAAAATATTAGCATAGGTTATACTTTTACAGGTCCTGTTTTTGATAACTATTTTTCAAAACTAAGATTATACGCTAGTGGTCAAAACTTAATAACTATTACAGATTATTCTGGGTTAGATCCAGAAATAGGTCAAGGAAATCAAGAGTTTGGTATTGATAGAGGACGTTACCCACAACCAAAATCGGTTATCCTAGGATTACAAGTATCATTTTAAAAAATAAGACTATGAAAACATATAAATTTATACTTACAGCACTGTTAGGGATTTTTCTTATAAATTCCTGTTCAGATAAAGAATTAGAATTAACAAACCCTAATCAGCTTTCGCCAGATACATTTTTTTCTAACGAGGCACAAGTTCAATCAGCCGTAAATGCTGCATATGCCAACTTACAACCCTTTGGTTTATACGGTCGTCTTATCTGGTATATGATGGATAACATGTCGCATGAGCAATCTGGAAATGGACAACAAGAGGCAGATAAAGTTACTTTTGCCGATTTTTCTTTTGATTCTAGTAACGGCCAAATTGCCGAGTATTGGGATGCTTGTTACAGGGGCGTAAACAAAGCTAATTTTGTTATTGGTAATAAATCTATTATAGATCAAATACCAGGAAACTCACTATCAGAAGTTAAAAAAAGAAAGTTTTTAGGAGAAGCTAGATTTTTAAGAGCACAATACTACTGGTTGTTAGTAAACAGATTTGGAAATATTCCATTAAGAAATGGAGACTTTACACAACCAGAAGGTAAGCCTGTAAGTCCTAAAGCAGATGTAATTAAATTAATTATTGAAGATTTAACTTATGCATCGGCAAATTTATTACCAAAATCTGAAGAAGAAAAAGGTAGAGCTACAAAAGGAGCAGCACAAGCTTTTTTAGGTAAAGTATTGTTGTACCAAAAAGAGTATGCAGCAGCATTAGATTCTTTTAATAAAATGTCTGGGTACGATTTAGAAATCGATTATTATGATAACTTCAAAGAAGAAACAGAGCATGGTATAGAATCTGTTTGGGAAGTTCAATACGATTTATCTTTAGGAACCGGAGCAAAATGGGATAGCCCAGTAGTTGGAGCTGGTCAAAACCATGCAACCTTTAGAGGACAAGATTATGGTGTTTTAGATTGGTTTAACACCTATCCTTCTGATGATTTAGTAGCTTCTTTCGAGCCTGGAGATAAACGATTAAATGGAAGTTTCTATTTCCCGGGCGATACTTACAATAATGGTAACAATACGCTAACTGAAGATGATTTTGCCGAAAACAGCGGAAATATTCGTCCGGTAGCATGGAAAAAGTACCAAAACTATTATAAGCAATCTACTGAAGCTCAGGAATCTGGAATTAATGCGAAAGTTATTCGTTATTCAGATGTATTGTTAATGATGGCCGAATGTGAAAATGAAAGGCCTGGTGGTTCGCAATCTGTTGCCGTAGGTTATATAAACCGTGTTAGAGCAAGAGCGGGGTTAGTAGCATTGCCTACTACCTTATCAAAATCTCAAGTTTTTGATGCTATTGTTCAAGAAAGAAAGGTAGAGTTAAGTGGCGAGCAAGTACGTTTTGATGATATGATTAGATGGGGAATTGTAGGTACAGAATTAGCAGGAACTAACTTTCAAGTTGGTAAGCACGAGCTATGGCCTATACCAGACAAAGAAATAGCAACAAACCCTAACGTTACAGTTGCAAATCAAAACCCAGGATATTAAATTTTGTTTGAGTTAGTTTAGTTGAGTTTGAAAAGCAACACATTTTATATGTGTTGCTTTTTGCACTTGGTCTAAATATGGTGTAATCATCAGTATTAATATAGCTATATTAATAAAAAATTATATTATAACATGAGTATGAAATTTTTAAATAACAGATGCCTTTTCATCATTTTTTTAGTTTGTCTTTTAGGTTGTAACAAAGAGTATAACACGACTAAAGAAATGAATCCTAAAATATTTAAAACTGTTAATGCAGAACGCTCTGGTATAAATTTTAAAAATATATTAACCGAAACCGATACGTTAAACTATTTCACTTATACCTATTTATATATGGGGGGTGGGGTTTCAGCTGGTGATATTAATAATGACGGACTGGTAGATTTGTATTTTACAGGAAACCAAGTAGACAATAAGTTATACCTAAACAAGGGTGACATGAAGTTCGAAGACATTACACAGCAAGCGGGTGTAAGTGGTAACGGCAGCTGGTACACAGGTGTTACTATGGCAGATGTTAACGGTGATGGTTTTCTAGATATTTATTGTTCGGTAAGCGGCAAATTTGAACCTAGGCATAATCAACTATTCATAAATAATCAAGATGGTACGTTTACCGAAAAAGCTAAAGAATATGGATTGGATGATGTTGGACACAGCGTACAAGCCTCGTTTTTTGACTATGATAAAGATGGTGATTTAGACCTTTATGTAGCCAATTATCCACCAACAAAATTTAATTCGCCTGTTTTTGTTTATGTTCAAAACATGAGAAATGTAAAGGATAATGAAACCGACCATTTATACAGAAATGATGGTGGTCGCTTTACAGATGTTACCAATGAAGCGGGCGTAAGAACCTACGGCTTGTCATTAAGTGCTACCATAGGAGATTTAAACAATGATTCTTGGCCAGATATTTATGTGTCTAACGATTTTAGTTCGCCAGATTTTATGTACCTAAACAATCAAGATGGTACATTTAAAGAGGTTGTAAAACAGGCCACAAATCATACGGCATTTTATGGTATGGGCGCAGATATTTCAGATTTTAATAACGATGGAAATTTGGATATTTTTCAAGTAGACATGGATGCAGAAAACCATAGAAGGCAAAAAGCAAATATGGCAAGTATGAATCCGGAATTGTTCTGGAATACCGTCAATGCAGGATTTCATTACCAATACATGCATAATTGTATGCAATTAAATTCGGGTGTTTTTACAAATGGCATGCCTCATTTTTCCAATGTATCTCGCATTACAGGAACATCATCTACCGATTGGAGTTGGGGACCGCTATTCGCCGATTTCGATAATGATGGATTAAAGGATTTATATATTTCTAACGGTACGAGACGCGAAATTAATAATAACGATTACTTTAATAGTTTAGAAGGTGGTAAGCTAGAAACCACAGATTTGCTTAAAAAAAGTCTTGAAATTCCTTCAGAAAGAATTGATAATTTCATGTATCACAATAAAGGTAATCTTCAGTTTGAGCATGTTAATAAAGCGTGGGGCATAGAATTTAAAGGGTTTTCAAATGGCGTTACTTATGCCGATTTGGATAATGATGGCGATTTAGAAATTATTACCAATAATATTGATGATTATGCTTCAGTGTTCAAAAATACCAGTGCTGCAAGCAACAATTATATCACTATAAAATTTAACAGTCAATCAAAAAATACCAATGGTATTGGTAATCGTGTCTATCTTAAGTCTGACGGTATAAACCAAATGCAAGAGTTAACCTTAACACGTGGGTTTCAATCATCGGTGGCACCAGAATTACATTTTGGTTTAAATAAAGCTGAAACTATCGATGAGTTAAAAGTGGTTTGGACTAATGGAAAAATTCAAAAACTAAACAATGTTGCGGTTAATCAAACACTTGTTTTAAATGAAGAATATGCTATTAAAGCATCTCCTGAAACTCTAGAAAACACAACCTTGTTTTTAACCAGTAATGGCATTTTTCCTGAATATATACATCAAGAAAATAGTTATGACGATTTTATAGACCAAGTGTTACTACCTCATAAAATGTCCACCTTTGGGCCTGCTCTTGCTGTAGGCGATTTAAATAACGATGGATTGGATGATTATTTTGTTGGAGGTGCTTCTGGTTATTCTGGTAAATTATTTTTTCAGACTAAAACTGGTTTTGAAGAAAAAGAGCTAAAGGTTTTAGAAGATGATAAACAAAGTGAAGATGTTGGCGCGCTTATTTTCGACGCCGATAATGACGGCGATAACGATTTGTATCTCGTTAGTGGTGGTTATGAGTTTGAACCAAATGCAAAACAACTACAAGACAGACTTTACATTAACAACGGTAAAGGCGATTTTGTAAAAGCTTCAAATGCCTTACCAAATTTTCCTATAAGTGGGTCTAAAGCATACCAAGCAGATTTCGATAAAGACGGTAAAGACGATCTGCTAGTATTGGGGCGTCAAATGCCAAAACATTATCCATCGCCGGTTTCTTCAGTATTATTAAAAAATACTAGTAATAATGGTAATGCACAGTTTGATGTTTTTTCTAAAATGCAACCAAAAGCATTTGAGAATTTAGGAATGGCAACAAGTGCAATAATTACAGATTTTAACAACGATTCGTGGTTAGATATTATTATTGTTGGCGAGTGGATGCCTATTCGTGTGTTTCAGAATATGAGAACCGAATTTAGAGAAGTTTCAGAAGATATGGGACTTACCAAAGATACCACAGGTTGGTGGTGGAGCATTCAAGAAGGCGATTTTGATAATGATGGCGATATGGATTATATCGTTGGGAACAATGGCTTAAACTATAAATACAAAGCTACGCCAGATGCTACTTTCGATATTTTTGTAAACGATTTTGATAAAAATAATAAAGAAGATATTGTATTAAGTTATTACGAAGAAGGCAAGCAATACCCTGTTCGTGGACGCGGATGCTCTTCGCAACAAATACCTGCTATAAAACAAAAGTTTAAGAATTATGAAAGTTTTGCCGAAGCAACTTTAGTGGATGTGTACTCGGAAGAATCACTTGAAAAAGCATTACACTATCAAGTAAAATCTTTTGCGAGTATCTATTTAGAAAATAAAAACGGCAAGTTTATTACACATCCATTACCTATTGAGGCACAAGTGTCGAGCATCAATCAAATTGTGGTAAACGATTTTGATAAGGACTCAAATCTAGACGCCTTAATTATAGGTAATCTTTATAGCTCTGAAGTGGAAACACCAAGAAACGATGCTAGTCATGGTTTGTTTTTAAAAGGAAATGGACAAGGCGAATTTAAGGTATTGCCTGCTTATAAATCTGGTTTTTTTGTAAAAGGCGACGTTAAGGATATGCAACCTATAAAGGTGAATAATGAAACGTATATTTTAATTGCTAAAAATAACGATTCGTTAGATGTTGTAAAACTGAGGTAAAACGCCCGTTTTACTGTGAAAAAGCAACAATTTTATTAGTCATCGCTACATTTATTATACTCAAAAAGATGGCTAAAGAATACATTTGAGTATCAAAAATTATGGATTAGGTTTTAAAACACTTCAAGTTGTTTTTTTTTAAAGCTTAATACAAAAAGATAACTAAAATAAACTAATTAAAACTATTATGAAAACAACTAAAATTTTAAGTTTTTTATGTTTAAGTCTGGCGTTTTGGTCATGTTCTGATGACGATGCGGTTATAGAACTAACACAGCCACAATTTACAGTAACGGCTCCAGAAGGAGAGTCTGGACTTTTTACATTCGAAAACACCACACCAAACAAAGGCGAATTTTACAATTTTTGGGAATTTGAAGTTGGCGGCCCTAAGGTAATCGACCAAGATGGTCCTGTAACTTACGAGTATAGTTCCTCTGGCGATAAAACGGTAACCTTAACTATGGTGAGTTCGTTAACAAACATGAAAACCAGTCAAAATATTACGGTAACCTTACCTCCACCAGCAGATATTAGATACCTAATTAATCCTGAGAGTTTATTAGGTAATGGGTATTTTGGAGAAGGCGAAGGTAACGACTTTACTAATTGGAGTAAAAATAATGGAGCCGATAGAATGACCGAAGAGCGCAGCGAACCACTTGTAGGATCTAGAGCTATAAAAGTTAATAACGAAGTAGACGGAAACGAGTGGGAAACCCAATTAGTTTCTGATGCTTTTCCAACTGTTGATGGCGAAAAATATACAGCCTCTGTTTGGATAAAAGGATCGGCCGTTTCAATACGTTTTTCTACTAACCCAGGTGTTGGCGGCGATCAATATGCGGGTAACTACACACCAACGGCAGACTGGACTCAGTATTCATGGACATTTACGGCTAATTCTGCAACTACCTTGTTAGCACTAGATATGGGAAAAACAAAAGGAACATTTATAATTGATGCCGTAGAGGTTGTTCCAGGCGAAACAGCTTTACCATTACCGTCTAATGATAGTGCACTTTTAAATGGCGATTTAGAAAATGGCGAGGGAGATGATTTTGCTAATTGGAACCAAAATAATGGTACAGATAGAATGACTCAAGAAACTGTAGATGTTTTAAGTGGATCTCGAGCACTTAAAGTTAATAATGGAGTGGATGGAAACGAATGGGAAACGCAATTTGTAAGTGATGCTTTTGATGTTGAAGATGGCGCAAGTTATACGGCTTCAGTTTGGATAAAAGGAGACCCTGTAGAAATTCGCTTTTCAACTAATCCAGGTTTGGGAGGCGAGCAGTATGCTGGAAATTATACGGCTACAGCAGACTGGACTAAATATTCATGGGAATTTAATGCTAATTCGGCTTCCATGACTTTAGCTCTCGACATGGGGAAAACAAAAGGAACATTTTTAATAGACGCTATAAAAGTTGTAAAAAACTAAAAGAAAATAACTATGAAAAACACATTTAGAAATTTAATTTGTTTGCTTGCATTAATAATGGCTTTTAGCTGTTCTAATTCATCAGACGATTCACCAACATCAGGCCCAACAGAACTGCCTGATGCTATTAGGGCTTCGTTCGAACATGCTATATCACCATCAGACCCTTTCGTGCTTCTTTTAACAAATACAACGTCGTATTATCTTCCATATACAGGAATGTGGGATTACGGAAATGGTACTACGGCCATTGCTGATGGTACAAGCGTTAAAGAAGTAAGATACGACGCAGCAGGAAGATATACTATTAGTCTTACCGTATCTAGCGATGGTATAACAAACACCATGAGTAAAGATATTATTGTAGACGAGAATGGTATTTGTCCTAACGCGGTGTGTGGCGATTTAAATACGAGTAGCTTAAAAGATGCCGCTACAACTTTTTCGGTGGGTACAATTACAAGATCGCCTTATGTTAATGCAGGAGGTAAGCATACCGAAATTCTAGTGAGTGAGTTTAATAACTTAACATCAGAATACGAAATGAAAATGAATGTTATGTATCCATCAGAGGGTAACTACGATTTTTCTGCAGGTGATGCTATAGTAGATTTTGCTCAAGCTAACGGTATGAATGTGCATGGACACGCCTTAATATGGCACAATGCAACACCTAGTTGGGTCGAGAATTTTTCTGGAACCGATGCCGAGTTTGAAACTATGGTTGAAGATTATATTACAACAACTTTAGAGCACTATAAAGGTAAAGTACGTTCATGGGATGTTGTTAACGAAGCGTTTGAAGATGGCTCTGGACACCCTTTAAGAAACTCGGTTTTTAGACAAAAAATGGGTGACGACTACATTAAAAAGTGCTTTCAATTTGCTAGAAATGCAGATCCAGATGTTCTATTGTTTTACAACGATTATAACATGGCATCTAGTCCTACAAAGCGCGAAGCTATGTTTAACTTAGTGGATAGCTTGGGCGACTTAGTTGATGGTGTAGGAGCACAAATGCATATTTCGTACAACGGGCCTTCTGCAGCTAATATTCAGGCTGTGGCAGATGGTACTGTATCTAGAAATTTAAAATTACATTTTGCCGAATTAGATATTAGAGCAAATCCAGAAGAAGATACAAGTGTATCTTCGCTTTCTACCGATAGAGCAAATGCACAAAAGGAAAAATACAAGGAGGTTGTTCAAATTTATAACGCCATTCCTTTGGATAATAAATTTGCATTAACTGTGTGGGGTGTTAGAGATAACGAGTCTTGGTTGTTGGATTTCTGGGGTGTTCCAGATTGGCCATTAATGTTTGACGAAGATTATAATAAAAAACCAGCATACGCAGGCTTTTTAGAAGGTTTACAGTAATAAAAAACCTTTAAATTTTTTTTAGTAGAAAGCCCTAAGTTGTTAAATATTTTAGGGCTTTTCTTTATTATAAAATCAATTTTTAGGTAAGTTATAGTTTAAATATCCACTTCAATAACAAAAAAACAATTAAAGTATGTCTTTCAATAACGTATTAAAAATTTCAGTTTTAACCATAATAATGTTGGTAATGCATGCATGTAATAAAAATAAAACCATACAAGATAAAGGCCTAAAAGACCATGCAGAATTTCCAATAGGTACCGCTATTAAAATAGGATCTTTAACTTCAGATTTAGAACTTCAAGAGTTGCAAAAGTCTAATTTTAATAGCATCACATCTACAAGTGATATGAAAATGAATAGAATCATTTCAGAAGACGGTAACTACAACTGGAGTAGAGTCGATAAAATTGTTGATTATGCTCAAACCAATAATCAGAGGTTATTTGGCCATAATTTAATTTGGCACAGTTCTACACCTAAATGGGTAGAAGAAAAAGCCAGTAAAGATAGCTTATGGTTAGATGGTTTTATGGAAGATTATATCACTACGTATGTTACAAGGTATAAAGGTAAAGTTGCCGCATGGGATGTGGTTAATGAAGGTTTGGAGTCGCATGGTGGCAACATAAGAGAAACCATGTGGTATAATGCACTTGGTAAAGAATATATTGCTAAGGCTTTTAAGTTTGCACATGCTGCCGACCCCAATGCCGTTTTATTTTACAACGATTTTAATATAGAAAGAGATACCTTAAAGTTAAATGCCACATTAAAGCTTGTAAAGGATTTAAAAGAAAAAGGTGTGCCTATTCATGGTATTGGGTTTCAAATGCACATTCGCATGGATATACCTGATGAAACAATTGCATATGCCTTAAAAAAGGCTGCTGATACAGGTTTGCAAATTCACTTATCGGAAGTCGATATTATTTTTAATAAACATAACGATACAAGACTTGGAGGCGTACAAATCTATGATGAAATCACAGATGAAATGAAAACCGCCCAAGCAGAAAAGTACAAAAATCTTGTTTTAATGTACCGTAACATTGTTCCTAAAGCACAGCAATTTGGAATAACATTTTGGGAGTTTAACGATAGAGATACATGGATAAACGGCTTTTTTAATTTAAAAGATTGGCCAACCATATACAATGAAAAATTAGAACCAAAGCCTGCGTATTTTGGGTTTTTAGAAGGTTTAAAAGAAGAACTATAATGAAAACAAGAAGTGTAATACTTAAATGGCTCCTTTTTTTACTACCCATAATAAGTGTGGCCCAAAAGGAATATAACATGTCGTCTCAAAAAGACAGATTAATGCAATATGCCGGACATTGGGAAAGCGCTATTAATCCTAGTACCGATAGTGTTGCCATGCATCCAGAGGTAAAAATGAGCAGTATAAGTAATTTTAATAATAATTCGCTTAATGTAACTGTTTTTCAGAAAGATAGCGCGAATACATATGTGCCAATACTTCAGGAAATTATTGGTTACGATCGTATTACCGATACTGTTTTTGCTGCAGGCCATAATGCCGAAGGTGCTTTTTTTACAGGTAAAGGCAAATTTTATTCAGAATATAAATGGACCATGCAGGATAAAGACCTTAATGGGAATAAAACCATGAAGGTTAATTTTAACTTTAATAGTTATACCGATGTTACTCTAGTAGGTCTCGATAATAATGATAAGCAGTTATGGCAAACAAGATATATTAAGCAAAATTCTAAAGATAAAAACATAGGCATCCAATTGGTTTCGGTACACGATGAAATGCTTAAAAACCCAGAAAAAACCTTAATTCAATTAGGCAGAATGGGGTATAGTTATGTTGAAACTTTTGTTTATAAAGATGGTGGTTTTTATGGCTATAGTCCTAGTGCGTTTAAGGCTATAGTGGAAAAAGCGGGTATGCAGTTTTTGGGTTCAATGACGTTTTTTGATCCAGAAGATAAAAATGACGAAGTCGCAATTAACTCCTGGTGGAATAATGCTATTCAAGACCATAAAAAAGCGGGTGTGGAATATCTTTCTACTTCAAATAGTAAAATAAAAAGCATTACAACTATTAAAGAGCTTCAAGAGTATTGCAATTATTATAACCAAATAGGAAAGCTTTGTAAAGACAATGGCTTAAAATTTATTTTTCATAACCATGCCGATGAGTTTTTAAAGGTTGAAGGCATAAGAGTTTACGATTACTTTTTGCAAAATACAAACCCGGAATATGTCTATTTTCAATCGGATGTGTATTGGATGCATGTGGCTGGTGTTAATCCGGTCCATTATTTTAAAACCTACCCTAAGCGTTTTATAAGCTGGCATGTTAAAGACTATAAAGAATTGGGCGAAAGTGGTAAAATAGATTTTAAGGAGCTATTTAAGCATCAAGAAATATCTGGGGTTGAGTATATCTTATCTGAAGTTGAAGATTATAGCTTTCCGCCATTGTTTAGTGTGGGTTTAGCTTGGGAATATATTTATTATACATTATTAAAATAAGCCAAATATCTATGAAATCGTTTAGCATAAAGTGTTTTTTACTAACCATATTTCTTATAACCATGAGTAAAGCAAATGCTCAAGATCAGTTTAGTGTTTTATTGTTTACCCAACATGATGATTGGCATTACAACACCATTCCTGTGGCTATTCAAGCTTTCCAGGATATGGCCGAAGAACACCAATTTAAGTTTAATTGGACACAAAGGCCTAACGATTTATTAAAGCAACTACCAAAACATGATGTTGTAATATTTATGAACGCCAATGCCGATTCTTTAAAGACAAAGCATATCACTGCTTTAAAAGCATTTATGAAACTAGGCGGAGGTTTTGTGGGTATACATGGAACAGCCGATGGTGAAAATAATAACGCTTGGTTTGATGGCCTTGTGGGCGCAAAATTTGTGAATCATCCAAAATTACAGGCTGCCATTGTAAAGGTTGAAAATACCGATTTTCCAGCAACATGGCATTTGCCAAATAAATGGCTTAGAAGTGATGAGTGGTATAACTTTAGTAATTTCGATTTAGATAAATTAAATGTGGTTTTAACTGTTGATGAAACATCCTATGATTTTACTGCAGGATATGATGATATCCCACTAAAAGGCATGGGAGATAAACATCCTATTTCATGGTATCAATATTATGAAGGCGGAAAATCGTTTTATACAGCTTTGGGGCATAAACCAGAATCGTATAGGGATAAAAATTTTTTAAACCACATTTTTGGTGGCATATATTGGGTGGCCAATAAACAGAGTAATTAATTTAAAAATAGACTAAGGTTACTGTTAATAGTTGGTATTTTTATCAATTAGGATAAATAAATATCAATGAGTAAAACCTTAAAAGTTTATAAAAATGATGGCTAAACTAAAAATACATATAATAAAATATCATATTAGTGTTATTGTTACACTGTGGCTTGCTATACTTAATCTTTCTTGTAAAAGTAGCGACGGGAAAAAGCAAAATCTAGTAGCCGAAGGCGCAGAACTTATGTTGGTTTCCAATGCTTTCGAGTTTACAGAAGGTCCTGCAGCCGATAAATCGGGAAATGTATATTTTACCGACCAGCCAAATAATAGCATATTAAAATGGAATGCCTTAGATAACTCAGTTTCAGAATATATGAAACCTGCAGGTCGTGCAAACGGTTTGTATTTTGATAATGATGGTAATTTGCTGGCTGCAGCTGATGAGAAAAACGAACTATGGCGTATAGATTCTAATAAAAAAGTAACGGTTCTAGCCGGAGATTTCAATACTATTAAGTTTAATGGACCCAATGACATTTGGGTAGATCCTAAAGGAGGTGTTTATTTTACCGACCCATATTATCAAAGAACTTGGTGGGCACATAAATCGCCACCTCAAAAAGAAAAACGGGTGTATTACTTGGCGCCAAATGCCAGTAAAGTAAAAGTTGTAGTGCACGAAGGCTACTTGCAACCCAACGGTATTATAGGTACACCCAATGGTAAAACTTTGTACGTTGCAGATCAAGCAGGAAATAAAACCTATGCCTATACCATAACCAATTCTGGAGATTTAATAGATAAAAAATTGTTTACAAAATTGGGTTCAGATGGTATGGCTATCGATCATTTGGGCAATGTTTATCTTACCGGTAATGGCGTAACAGTTTTTAGTCCCGAAGGCAAACAAATTGAAAAAATAGAGGTGCCCCAGAACTGGACGGCCAATGTTACTTTTGGAGGCAAAGAGCAAAATATACTTTTTATAACCGCATTGAATTCTATTTACACCCTAAAGATGAATGTTAGAGGCATAAGGTATTCGTATTATTAAAACGTGTTAAAATGAAACATATAAAATTAGGAGTATTTATTTTTTTATTATCGGTTGGTACTATTTCAGCTCAAGTACCTAATGGATATAATCTTTGGCTTAATTATTCTCCGCAACCGAACAGCACTATTTTAAAAGAATACCAAAAGGTATCTACTTCGGTTTACTTTCAGAATGAATCCGATGTTTTAAACGTTTCAAGAGAAGAATTAAAAAGGGGATTAAAAGGCATGTTGGGAGTAGATGTTCTGTTTTCAGATGCCATTAGTAAATCGAATACCTTAATTATTGCGACAAATAATAACTTGCATCAAGACATTCAGAATACACTGGAAACCAATTATAAGTCAATAGGTGACGAAGGCTTTATTATAAAATCTATACAGTTTAAGGGCAAACAGATAATTGTTATTTCAGCCAACCAAGATGTTGGAATTTTATACGGTGTTTTTAGATTTTTAAGATTACTTCAAATGGAAACAGATTTAAGCACTATTCATATTATTGATTCGCCTAAATTAGATTTAAGAATGCTAAACCATTGGGATAATTTAGACAGGACTGTAGAGCGCGGTTACGCGGGCTTTTCTCTATGGAATTGGCAAAAACTTCCAGATTTTATAGACCAGCGATATATAGATTATGCGCGAGCCAATGCCTCAATTGGTATAAATGGTGCGGTTTTAAATAATGTAAATGCATCGGCTTTAATTCTTACGCCCATGTATTTAGAAAAAGTAGCAGCATTAGCCAATGTTTTTAGACCATATGGTATTAAAGTATATCTAACAGCACGTTTTTCTGCGCCTATAGAAATTGGTGGTTTAGATACCGCAGATCCGCTTAACAAGGAGGTACAAAATTGGTGGAATACAATGGCAAACAACATCTACAAAGCCATTCCAGATTTTGGTGGGTTTTTAGTTAAAGCAAATTCCGAAGGTCAACCTGGTCCACAAAATTACAACAGAACGCATGTAGACGGTGCAAATATGCTGGCCAAAGCTTTAAAGCCGCATAATGGTGTTGTAATTTGGAGGTCTTTTGTGTATTCGGAACATGATGTTACCGATAGAGCAAAACAAGCGTATAGCGAGTTTGTACCTTTTGATGGTAAGTTTATGGATAATGTTTTGGTACAATCTAAAAATGGACCCATAGATTTTCAACCAAGAGAACCTTTTCATCCTATGTTTGGCGCTATGCCGAATACTAATTTGATGATGGAATTTCAAATTACTCAAGAATATTTAGGCTTTAGCACACATTTAGTATTCCTTCCTAAACTTTTTGAGGAGGTTTTAAAAGCAGATACCTATGCAGAAGGCAAAGGTACCACAGTAGCGAAGGTTATAGATGGTTCTATAACAAAACCAAAACTAACCGGAATAGCAGGTGTTTCTAATATTGGAAACGATATTAATTGGACAGGGCATCCGTTTGCACAAGCCAATTGGTATGGATTTGGTAGGTTAGCTTGGAATCCGCATTTAAGTTCAGAAACCATTGCAGAAGAATGGTTAAGAGCAACCTATTCTATCAATTCAAAATTTATTGAACCTGTTAAAAATATGATGTTAAACTCTAGAGAAGCGGTTGTTAATTATATGAATCCTTTAGGCTTACATCATTTATTTGATACAAACCATCATTATGGTCCAGGACCTTGGGTGAGTAATTTAAGTCGCCCAGAATGGAACCCAACCTATTATCATAAGGCAGATGAAAACGGTATAGGATTTAATAGATCTTCAACAGGAAGTAATGCTGTAGAACAATATGCTAACGAGGTCGCTCATGTTTTTAATATTGTTGAAACCTGTCCAGAAGAATACCTATTATGGTTTCATCATGTGCCATGGGATTACAAACTGAAAAACGGAGAATCTTTATGGAATGGATTGGCATTAAAATATCAAGAAGGCGTGAATCAAGTTTCGCAAATGATAACAACTTGGAATGCTGTAAAGCCTTATATTTCTGAAGCTGAATATAAAGAAGTTGATATGTTATTAAACATTCAATTAAAAGAAGCTAAATGGTGGAAAGATGCATCATTACTCTATTTTCAAACCTTTTCAAAACAACCATTTCCAAAAGACATAGAGAAACCAGAAAAATCTTTAGAGTATTATAAATCTTTAAAGTTTCCCTTTGCTCCAGGTATTCGTCCGCATTGGGATTAGTTTATAAAAGCATTAAAAAAGTAGAACCATGAGCTATAATAAAACTGTTCTAATTTTAATTTTTGTCTTAGGCATTTCAACCTGTTTTGGGCAAATTAAACTACCAAAACTTATTAGTACTGGCGCTATTTTACAACGAGATACCGAGCTTAAAATTTGGGGTTGGGCAGCACCTCATGAAACTGTTGTTTTAAGTTTTGATAACAAGAAATATAACGCTATGACTGATGCCAAAGGCAATTGGCAACTACTTTTACCCGCTCAAA
Source organism: Algibacter sp. AS12 (assembly GCF_046736315.1). Lineage (NCBI taxonomy): Bacteria > Pseudomonadati > Bacteroidota > Flavobacteriia > Flavobacteriales > Flavobacteriaceae > Algibacter > Algibacter sp. AS12. Next base: position 1,132,318 of record NZ_CP151841.1, on the reverse strand, counting down.
AATTTGGTGGACCATATCAAATGGTATTTACAGGAACCAATAAAATTACCCTTAATAATATAATGTTTGGCGATGTATGGTTATGCTCTGGGCAGTCTAATATGGAACTTCCTATGCAGCGTTTAAAGGATAAGTATCCAAAAGAACTTGCCGAAGCTAATAACCCCAGTATTAGACAATTTTTAGTGCCCGATCAATACGATTTTAACACCGTGCATAACGATTTAGATTCCGGAAGTTGGAAGGAGGCGAACACGCAAAATATAGCGGAGTTTTCTGGAGTCGCTTATTTCTTTGCAAAAGATTTGTATGCTAAGTTTAAAGTACCCATTGGATTAATAAATGCGGCCTTAGGTGGTTCGCCTGTTGAATCTTGGATGAGTGAGGATGCTCTTAAAAAATTTCCTGATGCTTATGCGGAATTACAACAATTTAAAGATAGTACGTATGTAGCTGAAATTGCTAAAAGTGATAAGAAAAGACAAGAAGATTGGTATAGCGATTTAAACAAAAAAGATATTGGGTTTATAAATGGTAATGAATGGTTTTTAGATGAGGTAAATGATACTGGATGGGAAGAAATGAGTATTCCTGGATATTGGAAGAATGAACCTATTGGAAATGTTAACGGTGTGGTGTGGTTTAGAAAAACCGTAAATGTTTCTAAAGAAATGACCGAAAGTGAAGCGAGTTTGTGGTTAGGAAGAATTGTAGATCAAGACCATGTTTATGTAAATGGAACCTTAGTTGGTACAACGGGTTATCAATATCCACCAAGAAAGTATAAAGTGCCAAAAGGAGTTTTAAACCTAGGGAAAAACACTATAACAATTAGAGTTATAAATGAACAAGAAAATGGTGGTTTTGTTTTAGATAAACCATATTTTTTAGCTGTTGAAAGCGACACCATTAATTTAAAAGGTAACTGGAAATATAAGTTAGGTGCTACAATGAATCCTTTAAAAGGTCAAACTTTTATTCGTTGGAAGGCGGGCGGACTTTATAACAAAATGATAGCACCATTATTAAATTATAAAATTAGAGGTGCTATATGGTATCAAGGAGAATCGAACACTTATGACCCTAATACATACGCGTCCACATTTCCAGCTCTTATTGCGAATTGGCGAGATAAATGGCAAATTGGAGACTTTCCATTTATTTATGTGCAGTTAGCGAATTTTTTAAAAGAAACCGATGCGCCAACGGAGAGTAATTGGGCTTTGTTAAGGCAAGCACAACTTAGTACACTCTCGGTTTCCAACACAGGAATGGCAGTTATAACAGACATTGGAGAATGGAACGATATTCATCCTATAAACAAAAAAGATGTTGGCAAGCGATTGTCTCAAGAGGCTTTTAGGCTGAGTTATGGCGAATCAAAAGTTTCATTGTGTCCTGTTCCTGAAAAAGCAAAGTTTAAAAAGGATAAAGTTGAAATAGAATTTAAATATGCCGACTCTGGTTTAAAGGTTAAAGGTGGTACCACATTGCATTATTTCGAAATATCAATTGATGGTATTCATTTTGTAAAAACTTCAGCTTTAATTAAAGGCGATGCTGTTGTTGTATGGCATTCAGAAATAAAAAATCCAAAAGTAGTACGCTACGCATGGGCAGATAATCCTGCTAAAGCAAATTTATTTTCAAATGATGATTTGCCCGTAAGTCCCTTTCAAATTAAAAAATAATATATCGCTATGAAAACACTTCAATCTTTAATCATAATTGGTTTAATGGTATTTAGCACCATTGTTTTTGCACAAACAGTCGATAAAAACAGAGTTATTATTTTATCGGATATTGAAGCAGATCCGGACGATACACAGTCTTTTGTACGCTTATTTTTATATGCTAACCAAATAGATATTAAGGGCATGGTAGCTACAACTTCTTGTTGGATGCAGTCGCAAATAAACCCGCAATCCATAGAAAAAATTATAGATGCTTATGGCAAGGTGCAACCAAACTTATTAAAACATGAGTCTGGTTATCCTGAAGCTTCACATCTAAAAAGTCTTATAAAAAATGGGTTACCTGTATATGGTATGAAGGGTGTTGGAAAAGGTAATGATTCCGAAGGTTCCGATTGTATTATAAAAACACTTGAAGAAGATGACGACAGGCCATTATGGATTTCCGTTTGGGGTGGTGTTAATACTTTAGCACAGGCCTTATTTAAAATTGAGGCTACAAAATCTAAAAAGGAAGCTAATCGTTTAATTAAAAAATTACGAGTAAATACCATCTCAGATCAAGATGATTCTGGGATTTGGATTAGAAATAATTTTCCAGATTTATTTTATATCGTAAGTCCTGGCGACGATTATGGATCGGCAACATGGATAGCTATTAATAGTGTAATTAAAGGGAATGATAATACCACTATAAGTAATACTTGGATAGCAGAACATATTCAACAAAACCATGGGCCTTTAGGTGCAGTTTATCCAGATACAGCTTGGGGCGTAGAGGGCGATACACCTGCGTTTTTATCGTTAATACCCAATGGATTAAATGTGTCCGAACACCCAGAATGGGGAGCTTGGGGCGGACGCTACGAATTGTATAAGCCGGATTTTAACAAAACTAAAAAGGGAGGTTCTGTTGTAGAATTAGCACCAGAAACACGACCTATTTGGACGGATGCTACTGATAATTATAAGCCTTATGTTTTTAAGGAATTTGGTAGAGTGTTTAAAAAAGACAGCTTGTCGTTTAATGATAATAAGGCTACGCTCTGGCGATGGCGAAATGAGTTTCAGAATGATTTTGCCGCACGTATGGATTGGTGTACACAATCATACGAAGAGGTAAATCATCCGCCTGTTCCGGTGTTGAGTCATCCATCAGAATTACATGTAAAATCGGGTGAAAGTATTTCTTTAGATGCGCGACAATCTCACGATCCTGATGGTGATAATTTAAGTTTTTTATGGTTTCATTACCCAGAAGCAAGTTCTTATAAAAAAGAGGTCGGATTTATTCCAGAAAATGTCTATCATGCCCACACTACGGCGCCAAAAGTTGATAAAAAAGAAACATTACATATTATACTAAAAGTAACCGATAAAGGGAGTCCTGCGCTAACCCGATATAAACGGATCATTGTAACTGTTTCTCCCAACAAATAGGGCTTTTAATCCTTGTAAGGATTTAAGGTTATTATTGTGCCATCTGCTCTATATTTTATCTCTGCTACTTTAACTGAACGTAGGTGTGTAACACCTTTAGATAAACTCGAATCGTGATAAAACAAGTACCATTTATTATCTACTTCGCAAATAGAGTGGTGTGAAGTCCAACCTACTACTGGATTCAATATGCGTCCGCTATAAGTAAATGGTCCATAAGGGCTATCGCCAATAGCGTAGCAAATAAAATGCGTATCGCCAGTAGAATATGAAAAATAATATTTACCGTTGTATTTATGTAACCAAGCGGCCTCGAAAAAACGTCGTTCGTTATCTCCAGCTAATAATAAATTTCCATTGTCATCTAAGATTTCAATAGGTTTTGGTTTTTCAGCAAATTCTAATAAGTCATCAGACATTTTAGCAACATAAGGTAGTAAAGCCGGTTCATTATCTTTAGGAAGAAATGCTGTTGGACTTTCAGGTTGCTCCGGATTAAACTCACCTGTTCTCCAGCGTTGTAATTGTCCGCCCCAAAGACCACCAAAATACATGTAATAGCTACCTTCTTCATCTTTAAAAACAGCAGGATCGATAGAAAAGCTACCTTTAATAGCTTCTGGTTGTGCTTTAAAAGGTCCTGTTGGAGAGTTGCTTGTAGCTACTCCTATTCTAAAAATACCATCGAGTGCTTTTGCAGGAAAAAATAAATAATACGTTCCGTCTTTTTCATTGGCATCGGGTGCCCACATTTGTTCTTTAGCCCAAGGCACATCATTAACATGTAAAGCCACACCATGATCTACGGCTTCACTTTCAATAGAATCCATAGAGATTACATGGTAGTCTTCCATGGCGAAATGGCTTCCTAAATCATCAAAAGCTTCTCCTGCATCAACATCGTGCGATGGGTAAATATATATTTTTCCATTAAACACATGTGCCGACGGATCTGCTGTGTAAATGTTTGTTACTAAGGGTTGAGAAATAGCGCGCTTATTTAGGTCATCAAAATTGATATTTTCGATACTTTCTTCAGGCATAATGTTATATTTTGTATGTTTTAATTTTGTCTTCGTTCTTTTAAATCCGCTTCAATTTTTACTTCCATTTTTTTATTAATTTCATAGAAAAAAAGCAAGCCTACGGCTATTAAAAATGGAATTGCTGGATATACACTTACAAGTAATTTAGTTCCTGTAATAGTAACTGCTGCTTGTTCTGTAAGGTTGGCATCATAGCCATAACTAGCTAAAATAGAGGCTAAAAGTGCTGAGCCAATACTTAAACCGCCTTTTAAACCCACCATCATTGCAGAGAAAATAATGGCTGTTGCTCTATGGTTAGTTTTCCACTCGGAGTAATCTGCTACATCGGCAATCATAGCCCAAAGTAATGGGATGGTGATGCCATAGAAAAACCCATGTAAAATTTGCGATGCAAACATGAATTCTACAGATGTTGAAGAGAAAAAATAAAAGAAAATAATGAACAAGGTTGAGGTAAATAAAAACGTCATAAAAACATCTCTTTTCCCATACTTGTCGGCTAGTTTTTTTGATAAACCAATACCAAAAATCATGAAAATAATACCTCCAGCATTAAATAATCCAAATCCTGCAGATACGGGATCTTCTCCAAAGAAATTTATGCCAATGTTAGATAGGAAGTCTAATAGCGGACTAATAAAACTTGTAAGTCTATTGGCGTCTACATAGTTTTTAAAGTAGTAAACATAAGATCCGCCTTTCATAGCTAGGGTAATAAAAACTAATGTGGTAACTGTTAAAGTAATTACCCAAGGTTTATTTTTAAATAAGTCGGCTAGATCTTCTTTAACACTCGATTTTTGTTCTGGTTTAGGTATTATACGTTCTCGTGTGGTAAAAAAGGTGATTAGCAACATGATGGTGCCTATAATGGCAAGCCATGTCATTACTATTTCAATTCCAACGGCTTTATCACCTCCGCCTGCCGATTCGATAATTGGTAGCATAAATACTTGCACAAAAAATTGTGCAAACATAACTGCTACAAAGCGATAAGCCGATATGCTGTTTCGCTCGCCCATATCGCCAGTAATTACACCGCTTAAAGCAGAGTATGGCAAGTTGTTTGCTGCATAAAGTAATAGTAATAAGGTGTAAGTAACAACGGCGTAAATAACTTTCCCTTTGTAACTAAAATCTGGGGTGCTAAAGGCTAATAAAGCAACAACACCAAGTGGAACGGCTGTCCATAAAATCCATGGTCTAAATTTCCCCCATTTGGAGTTTGTTCTATCTGCAATGGCGCCAATAATTGGATTAAATCCAAATGCAGCAACCAGCCCTACAGTTAATATAATTGCCGATGCGTGGTTAGCCTCAAGACCGTAAATATCAGTATAGAAAAAAGCTAAGTAGGTAACCAAGGTTTGAAATACTAAATTGGCAGCGAGATCGCCTAAAGCATATCCAACCTTTTCTTTTACTAATAGTTTTTGTGTATTAGCACTCATATTTATTTGTTTTTTAAAGCTAATACAGTGTGGTAAGCTTTTTTAGGTTCAAAATTTCTATCAAATAATAAGGGGTGATTCGTTCTTCCGTTTATAGGCCAATTGTTTAACCAGGTTTGTCCATCATTAACGCCCCAAAAAGTGACTCTTTCAATTTTATCTTTGTGTTTTAAGAATAGTTTAAAAATGTCCTCATAACGCTTAGCTAATTGCATTTGTGCCGCATCTGTAAGTGCAACAGGGTACGGATTCATTTTAGGGTCGCCTTCAAATTGTGCATAACTTTGCTCGACTGCAGCACCATCTAAATCCCATGGGTTTGGCAATACCGTAACATCTAGCTCGGTAAAACTTACCTTAACTCCTAATGCGGCATATGCCAAAATACTATTTTCTATATCCTCTAGAGTTGGACCTTCTAAACTCCAATGGGCTTGCATACCAACACCATCAATTTTAATACCTTGTGCTTGCAAGTTTTTAACAAGTTTTACCACACCAGCTCTTTTTTCTGGTTTCCAAAGGTTGTAATCATTGTAAACTAACTTAGCGTCAGGATCGGCTTTAGCGGCCAACTTAAAAGCATGAGCTATATAATCTTCGCCCATAACCTCGTAAAAATTAGATGTTCTAAAACTACCATCTTCATTTAAAGCTTCGTTTACTACATCCCAAGTATGTATTTTGCCTTTATATCTTTTTACAATTGTATTTATATGCGTTTCAATGTATTGTGCCATGGTAAGACTGTCTTTTACCTCTTGCATCCAAGGAGCTAATTGGCTGTGCCAAACTAGGGTGTGGCCTATAATATGCATATTGTATTTTTCTCCTAAGGCAACATATTTATCGGCTACATCAAAAAAGAATGTGTCTTTTTGTGGGTGAATTTGTTCCCACTTCATATCGTTTTCTGGTGTTATGGCATTAAATTCTTTTTCAAGAAGTGCTGTTGTTTTGGAGTTGCTTTGATTGATTTGAGAACCACTAAGCGCAGTACCTATATAAAAATCGTTTTTAAACGATTCTTTAAGAGAAATTGGCGCCTTTGAATCTGTTTTTTTTGGTGCATTATTACAGTTAAAAAACAAGGCAAATGCCATTAATGTAAAAATTAGTCTATATAATGTATTGGTCATAATTAATTAATTTTTCGACTCGTTTTTAAGTCAAGTTGGTTATAAAATTATTTTGAATAAAAGTAGTTTTAAGCCGTGTAGAAGAGTAAAACAAAATCAACTAATCTTAAAACAATTGTTGCATTTTGCAGTATAATAAGGCTATTTGAGCAGTGCTTAATTTAATTTATTATTAAGTTGGCTTAATTATCTTTTTAAAGTGAAGTGTCCTGAGAATTTTTGATTGTCAATAATAATAATGTACCAATAATCATCTGAAGGCATATTTATATTATTAGCGCTACCATTCCATGAAAATTTGGTGTTACTAGCACTTTTTATAAGTTTTCCATAGCGGTTAAAAATTGAAACATGCGACGAAGAATAAAACTCGATTCCCTTTAAATCAAATTCATCATTTACACCATCGTTATTTGGTGTGAAAAATTTAGGAATATAAAAATGTAAGTGTGGTTTGGTTATTATAGTATCGCAAAAACGCTGTTTAACATAAATGGTATATTGGCCACCTTCAATATTTATAAATGTATTATTGGGTTGATATATATTGCCGTTAAGTGAATATAAAAAATCACCTTCATTATTGGTTGTAACAACAATATCTCTACCATCTGATGCAATGGAATCTATAACAGGATTCTCAATTTGTGTAACAGTAATAGTTTTTGTTACTGTACAATTAAAATTGGATACAGCAACGGTATAAACTCCAGGGCTAGAAACAGTTATTTCTTCGGTGGTGGCGCCATTACTCCATAAATAGGTAGACGTTGGTATGTTGGAGTTTGCCTGTAGCGTAATGGTGGTGTTTTCGCAAAAAGACAAAAATTCGTCTTCCACTAAAGGGGTTTCAAGAAAATTAATAACAATAGGTGTTCTAGATGCTGAAACACAACCGCCATTTATGGTTTCTGCTTCGGCATAATACGTTCCAGATGTTTGAGGTGAATAGCTTGAACTATTTGGTAATAGTAAATTGCCTCCAGTGGCAGCATCATACCAGTTTACTGTCGTTCCAGAAGGTGTTGAAGCAGAAATAGGTGTTGTAGAACCTTCGCATACCGAAAGATCTCCATTGCTAGTAGGGGTGTTAGGAATCTCGACAACCTTAAATTCAAAAGTATCAGATAGCGCATTGCAAAAGGAATTCGATATGTTAATAGCATCTTCAGCAACCTTTACTCTGTAAAAAATAGTGGTATTTAACGGTGGTGTTGTAAATGTTGGATTGTTCTCTCCAATAAGGTCTGTCCAATTAATATTATTCGTGCTTTCTTGCCATTGATAAAAATGACTTGAAAAAATGGTGAAATCTGGATTTGCGGTTAATGTTTTTGTAGATGATGGACTTCCTGCACATTGAAAAACTCTTGAGTTGTTTTGAGTGTCGGTAACCGTAATATTATCACCGCAGGATTTAAATACAATATCATCTAATGCTAAATCGTTACCGCAACCTCCAACACCATTATTTAGCATTTTTAAAATTACAGATGTTTGTTTAGGCAACGTTTTAAATACTAAAGCGTACTGTTGCCAATTAGGACTAGAGGTGCTATTTATATTTCCAGTATCTCCCGAGGCTAGTAAATTGGTGTCGGTATTGTCCCAAATTTCGAATTTAACATTTATAGGAATTCCAGTGCCACAAGAAGGATGATTGTTAGGCAGAAGGTTAATTATCCAAGAAGAAAATTCGTAAGATGTATTTTCGCAGAGACCACTTATAGCCCTTCTGTAGAATTCGCCTGTAGTAAAATCGGCGTTAACTATTAAACTGCGGCCGTCGGTATCTCCGGGTGTGTGATCTGGTATATCGTGCCATCCAAACCAATTCGTTCGGTTAGAAACCGTATAGAAACCATCGTTAGGTTGTGTGCTTGCAAAGGTGTAGGACGTAGTTCCAGGTGGTAGTGTTGTGTTAGTGGTTCCTGAGCCAAAATCCTCAGTAAAAATGGGTTCGCCAGAATTCCCTCCGCAAAAACCTAATTGAGCACTTGCTTGAAGTGAGAAGCATGTTAATAAAGTAAGGAGTATTTTATTGAGAGTATTAATAATTTATAGTTTTAACAACAGTTTTTTATTTGACAATGAATTTAGTGCTATATTAATTAAAAGATAGCTTTGGTAATAATCTTTTCATCGCAAATACTAAAATAAATGATGCATATGCGGTATAAAATTTTTCAAGTTAACAAAAAAAACAGATGTCTTATGGTCTTTAGCTCTAATTATGCTATAAAATTTTCAGTTAATTAAATACATTTCTAAATTCATATAAAACACCATTTTCACTTCGTTTTTTAAATAGTTTAATAAAATTTTTTATTCATAACATCATGAGATTGAGTAGTTGGTGTTATTAAATGAGAGCTTTAAACAATTGTGATAAAAGCTGAGGTTAATATTTCTTGTAGTCAATTTTTATGTTAAAATTTGGGTGAATTCGTAAATTTTATAATATATTTGGAAAACTCAAAATTGGTTAACCACTTTGGAAAACCAAAAAATGAGATTTCTACCACAGAAAACTAAAACAATAACTAAATATTACATTATGAAAACAAAACTACTTTTAGGAGGACTAACAAGCAAAACACTTTATAGTCTTTTACTATGCTGTTTATGTCTAACTTATGGATGGAGCCAAAACCCTAGTATGCAAATTATTGGTGAATTTCCTGAGGTAGATGGAGGTATGGAAGCGCAAACAGCTGATGCAACAATGAGTTCTGCTGGTAGTTCACAGGCGGGCACTGCTCAAGAGACTTGGACTGTATCATCAACAGGTAATTCATCTGTAAGAACTATGGATGACGATGCGGCATTAGCAAGAACTGGTACCTTTTCGGCGGAATGGGCTGTGGCAGAAGGTAAAACTAACGTAAGATTACAATCTCCTTCTCCTACTTCTCCTGCATTTACGCCGGAAACAGAGTATACCATTCAATTTTTTTATAAAAGTGAATTCGATCCTGGAACTGATTTAGATCCAGGGGTTTATTTAAATAATACATCATCTGGAAGTACAACAAACAAGACAGATGTTACGCCTTGGGCAAGTAATACGTGGACAAAAACTTATGGTACAAAAACACTTGGAGCAGTGTTTAATGCTTCTAATTGGGCTGTAGCCAGAATATCCACGGCTTCAGATGCTACTGGATTTCATTCTGCTGTAAGAGTAGATGATTTTGTTGTATATGCTGGAGGTTATGATGATATGGCGCCTAGTGATCCTACAGGGGGTTCTTACGATGTGTCAGGCAACATCGCTTGGTCGGCGCCAACAGGTGGAGTAGATGGAGGAGGATATGTAGTTTTTAAATATTCTGAAATGCCATCTGCAGACAATGATCCTAATCAAAATGGTATCTATCAAGTAGGTAGTACCACAACAAATGGAACAGGAAGTATTACAGGAACTGTTGTTTATATTGGAGAAACGCCTTCATTCACAGATACATATTCAGCTGGTACATATTATAAAATATATGCGGTTGATAAGGCCTTTAATTATTCAAATGAATTAAATATTTCTGATGCTACATTAAGTGTCTCTCAAAATATTTTAGCAACTAAATTAAACATCTATCCTAACCCAGCTCAAGATTACATTCAAATAGATTCTAACGATATTAAAGTTAAATCAGTTGAAATGTTTAGTCTTGTTGGACAAAAAGTTATTTCAAAAAACAACCTAATTAATAGCAGATTAGATATTTCAAATTTAAGTAGTGGTATATACCTTTTAAAGGTAAATGCTAATAATGGAAGCTTAACTAAAAAAATAATAGTACAGTAACCAGTAAAATAGTTTGATTAAAAAGCCTTTTTTTAAAATAAAAGGCTTTTTTTAGTTTATTAAAATATACTTATGATATCAAAAAATAGACGGGACTTTGTAAAAAAATCAGCCTTAGCCATTGGAGCAATTCCTTTGTTAGGGTTTTCTAATAGTGCTTTACAATGGGTTAACGGTTCTGGTAATAATGATTTGTCTGTTAATATTTTTTCAAAACATCTTCAGTTTTTGGATTATAAAACTACGGGTGAAATGGCGGCATCAATGGGTTTTTCTGGAGTAGATTTAACGGTAAGACCAAAAGGGCATGTGTTGCCAGACCATGTAAAAGTAGATTTGCCAAAGGCTATAGCAGATATAAAATTGGGAGGTTCGCAATGTAATATGATAACCACCAGTGTTGAGAATGTTAATAACCCACTAGATGTAGATGTTATAAAAACAGCTGCAAAATGTGGTGTCAATTTTTATCGTACAAATTGGTTTAAGTATTTGGAAGGTGAAACCTTAGAAGCTTCTATTAACTTTTATAAAAACCAAGTACAAGCTTTGAGCGAGCTAAATGCACAGCATAATATTGTTGGTTGTTACCAAAACCATGCAGGTGTAAAAGTTGGTGCTTCTTTTTGGGAGGTAAAAGCGATTTTAGAATTAGCCAATACAACGTTTTTTGGTACACAGTACGATATTAGACATGCCGTTGTAGAAGGTGGGAATTCTTGGGTAAACGGACTAAACCTTTTACAAAATCATATTAAAGTAATTGTTTTAAAAGACTTTAAATGGGGGTTAGTTAACGGGCAATGGAAAATCGTTAATGTGCCAATAGGTGAAGGTATGGTTGATTTTGATACCTACTTTAAAATATTAAAAAAGTATAAATTAAAACCTCCAGTTTCTTTACATTTAGAATATGATTTAGGAGGAGCAGAAAAGGGACAGGATGAAATTAGTATTGATAAAAAGGTTGTTTTCGATGCTATGAAAAAAGACTTAAGTACAGTTCAAAAAATGTGGAATCAAGCCTAAAATATAGTTGATTGGGTGATATAAATAAACTAAAAATAAATAATACTAATGAATTACACGGTTAATTTTAAATTGAAGAACACCATTTTAATCTACCTAAGTGTTTTACTCCTTGCTTTTGGGTGTAAAGAATCTGCCGGTAAAAGTGGTGTTAAGGTTGATAATATCGAAGCATTAAATAAGGCGATTAAAGATGCAAAACCAGGAGATAATATTGTGCTTGCAAATGGTGTTTGGAAAGATGTAGAAATTAAATTTAGAGGCCAAGGCACAAAAGATAATCCAATTGTTTTAATTGCTGAAACAGCAGGTAAAGTTTCTATTGAAGGTAAATCGTATTTAAAATTTGGAGGCCAGTATTTAGTAGTAGAAGGTTTGCATTTTAAGAACGGTTATTCGCCATCAAGAGCAGTAGTCGAGTTTAAAATAAATGATGATGAGATTGCAAATAACTGTAAAATAACAAATTGCGTTATTGAGGATTTTAATAAGCTAAAACGTGATGACAGCGATTTATGGGTTAATTTCTGGGGAAGACACAACGAGTTGAGTAATTGTTATATAGCGGGAAAAACCAATAGAGGACCAACCATACGAGTTAATTTAGAGGGAATTGAAAGTATTAATAACTATCATCAAATTGTAAATAATCATTTTGGACCAAGACCTGTAAAAGGAGGTCCAAGTGGTGAAACTATTCAATTAGGAAATAGCTTTACATCCATGGCTCCAAGTTATACTATGGTTTCAAATAACTTATTTGAAGAGTGTAATGGTGAAGTTGAAGTAATATCAAGCAAGACTAACTTTAATGAGTTTAGAAACAATGTGTTTTATAAAAGTGAAGGGTCTTTAGTAACTAGACATGGTAATTATTGCACGATTGATGGTAACTATTTTATTGGCGATGGTGTAAATGAAAATTATGGTGGTATCCGAATAATCAATACGGGACATTGGGTAACTAATAATTATTTTTTCAACTTAAAAGGTACAAGTTTTAGAAGTCCGTTGGCTGTAATGAATGGTATACCAAAATCGCCACAAAATAGATATAACCAAGTTACCGATGTTGTTGTTGCCTATAACACTTACGTAAACTGTAGTACACCTTGGCAGTTTGGTGTGGGTACAAATATTGCACAAGCCGATGTATTACCTAAGTCTGAAATTCGTTCTGCAAGAGCTATTAGAACTACTGTGGCAAACAATGTGATTTATAATGAAAAAGGTTTAGAGGCTATTGTTATAGAAAACGATAAGGCTGATGGGGTTACTTTTAAAAATAATATTGTAGATAATAAAGGCGTTAAATTTAATGGTTTTGATGGAGGCATAAAAGAGGTGTCATTAAGCTTAAAAACTATTTCTGAAAACATTAAAATTCCAACCGGCTTACCAAACGATATCGAACCATATGTAGGATTCGATTTCGGAAATATAAAAACAGATTTATTCGGGAAATCTAGAGAAAACAATAATAGTATTGGTGCAATTATTGGAGTGGATGTTGCTAACTCAAATATTCTTGATAAATCTAAATACGGTACAGATTGGTTTTCAAATGAAGTAGAACCTAGTGATCCTGTTTCTCATGTTGTTACTAATGCTATTGAGATACAGGCCAAAATAGACGCCGCTAATAAAGGTGATATTATAGTATTAAGTCCAGGTGTTTATAACGTAGAAAAGTCTTTAGTTATTAATAAAGCAATAACAATTCAATCTAAAAAAGGGGAGAAAGCGCAAGTGGTATATAATGGAGCTGCAAATTCTCCTTTATTTTCGCTAAACCCAAAAGGGAAGTTAACCGTTAATAATTTAAATTTAAAAGGAAACAACGCTAATTATGCCTTTGCAAGTTTAAAAGAAAACATGTCTAATCATTTTGGATTAACAGTTTCAAATACCGAAATAAGTAATTTTAATTACGTGCTTAAAGTTTTTAAAGAATCTTTTTCAGAACGTATTACTTTTAATAATACTAATATTTCCGATTGTATAAATGGTATTGAGTTATCAGGAGAAATAAATGCAAAAGGAGATTATAATACCGAGTATTTAACTATCGCTTCTTGTAAATTTAATAATGTAAAGGCTAATGTGGTTGATTATTACCGAGGTGGTTATGATGAGTCTACAATTGGAGGAAATCTTATAGTTTCAAATTCTACATTTATAAATTGTGGTGCTAAAGAAGATAACCGAATTCTATTAAACCATCATGGAATAGTAAATGTAAATATTACAGGTAATACCTTTAAAAATAATCCGGTTGCTTTTGTTTCTATTTTATGGGGTGCAAAAAACAATGAGCAGTCAAAGAATACTATAAGTAATTCTGGGCAAATTAAGGTTCAAGAAAACTTAGAAATGAAATTGATGTACTAGTTTAAAAGGAGTTCTCAGTTTTTAAAATCCAGAATATTATTTAAATTAAAAAGACTTTAAACGCCCATTTTTATGGGCATTTTTTTATTTAATTATGTTAAAATTCACATTTTATAGTTATTTTTTTTGTAAAAATAGGAAATACCCATATATTTGGTAAACCAATTTGGTTAACCAGATTGGTCTCATTTAACTCATTAGGTGTTTTTTAACCCATTTCCAGGGGCGCAAAACTAAAGGTGTAAGTTGAAAATGATGATTTAGAAAACATATTATAAATCAATTAATAGAGACAGGGATTTCAAAAGGCATTCTTTGTAAAATGTTTGAGTTAGTCGCTGGTAAACATAGCATTTTGTTTCCTGTCTATATTAAAAAGAAATAAAGCAAATCCTTTGTTTTAAGGACTGCTTCGAAAATGGAATCATTAGTGGCGTTAAACTACAAAAAGAACTATTCATGTAAAGCGGGATTGAATAGTTTGTTTGATGCTGCTAATAATTCATTATTTAATTTGTAAAAAAAAAACGCTTTTCTATTTGGGAGCTAAATTTTAAACGAAACTATGAAATTAAATAGAACCTTATTATTAAGTGTATTGCTTATCACGTTATTTTCTTGTAATAATAAAACGGAAAACGTAGCGGAGGAAAGTGAACAAGATGGACACCCAAATTTAATTTTAACAAAACAAGGCGTTAAAGAGATTAGAGCACAATTAGGTAATATTCCAATTTTTGATAATACGTTAAAAGAGGTTCAAGAAGAAATTGATGCGGAAATTGCCTTAGGTATCGATACACCAACTCCAAAAGATTATTCTGGTGGGTATACACACGATCGCCATAAACGTAACATGGTGGTGATGCAAAAAGCCGGTGTTTTATATCAAATTCTAGACAATGAAAAATATGCAAAATATGTTAAAGACATGCTAATGCAATATGAAAGCATGTACAAAACATTACCTGTGCATCCTAAAACAAGATCGTACGCTAGAGGTAAGTTATTCTGGCAATGTTTAAACGATTCTAATTGGTTGGTTTATGTTAGTCAAGCATACGATTGCGTTTATAATTACTTAACTGAAGAAGAAAGAAATAAACTAGAAACTAACTTGTTTAAGCCCTTTGCAGATTATATTTCAATAGAGAATCCTCAGTTTTATAATAGAGTGCACAACCATAGTACGTGGGGAAATGCAGCCGTTGGAATGATTGGATTGGTTATGGATGATGAAGAGCTAATTCAGCGTGCATTATACGGTATCAAGGATCTAGAAATGGATAAAACCGCTAAAGATGATGATGGCGGATATATTAACAAAGATGGAAAAGCTGGCTTTTTAGCAAATATTGAAGAGCCTTTTTCGCCAGATGGTTATTACAACGAAGGGCCATATTACCAAAGGTATGCTATGTATCCTTTTTTAATTTTTGCTGAAGGTTTGCATAACGTAAGGCCAGATGTTAAAATTTTCGAATATAAAGATGGCGTGCTTTTAAAATCTATAAATGCATTATTAAACTTGTCTGATGCCGATGGGGATTTCTTTCCACTTAACGATGGCCAGAAAGGCATGTCGTATTACAATAGTGCTTTAGTTACAGCTGTAGATATTTCGTATCATTTTGGAGGTCAGGATCCTGGGCTATTAACTATAGCAAAACAACAAAATAAAGTGTTGTTGGATGATTCTGGTTTAGCGGTAGCGCTAGGAATAAAAAACGGACTAGAAAAACCGTTTGATAGGAAGTCTATTAACTTATCCGATGGCCCTGATGGAACCCAAGGTGGTGTAGGTGTTTTACGTAACCAAGGTATAGAGGTTGTCTTTAAATATGCCGCGCAAGGTTCTAGTCATGGGCATTACGATAAATTGTCGTATTCCTTATACGAAAGAGGCGATGAGGTTATTCAAGATTATGGGTTAGCACGTTTTGTAAATATTGAGCAGAAAGGCGGCGGAAATTATTTAAAAGAAAATAAAACTTGGGCAAAACAAACTATAGCTCATAATACAGTTACTCAAAATGAAACTTCTCATTTTAATGCTAAATTTGAAACAGGCAGTAAATACCATCCAGAGTTAAATTATTTTTCTTCAGAAAATGAAAGTGTACAAGTAGCAAGTGCCATTGATACTCATGCGTATCCAGGAACAGAAATGCTTCGTACACTGGCTGTTATTAAGGATGAAGATTTTGAGAAGCCTTATGTTTTAGATATCATGAAGGTGACTTCTAATAAAGCAAATCAGTATGATTTTCCATATTATTTTTTAGGTCAAGTATTGCAAACAAATTTTGACTATAAAACCCCGGAAACTCTAAAAACTTTAGGGAGTAAAAATGGATATCAACACTTATTTGTAGAAGGCAGTGCTAAAGCGCAAAGCGAGAACAGTAAGCTGTCTTGGCTAAATAAAGGTAAGTTTTATACTCTAACTACAGTTACTAGTAACACAGATGATTTATTATTTACTAGAATAGGTGCAAACGATCCAGAGTTTAACTTAAGGCGAGAGGCAGCTTTTCTTTTAAGGCGTAAAAATGTAAAGAATACAACGTTTGTTTCTACTATTGAGGCACATGGTGGTTATAGTCCTGTAACAGAATCGGCAGTAAACTCAAATAGTAATATAACTAATTTAAAAGTAGTTTTAGATAACGCAGATTATACGGCAATTGTTATTACTAACTTAAACGGTGTTTCCAAATTATTTATTACTGCTAATACTAAACAAAACAAGGAAACGAAACATAAATTAAATATTAAAAATGAGAGCTATGAGTGGTCTGGTTCTTATTATTTCAAATAAATAAACAAATCAACTTAAATTAATCAATATGAAAAGATCTAGTGAAAAGTATGTCATTACAAAAGACATGGAATGGGAAGAATTAGGAGGAGGAGTATCAAGAAAATTTTTAGGATACGATAACCAAATCATGATGGTAAGAGTGAAATTTACAAAAGGAGCATTTGGTTCTCCACATCAACATTTTCATACACAAGCTACTTTTTGTGCTTCGGGTAAATTTGAATTTGAAATTGATGGTGTAAAGAAAATTGTAGAGGCAGGAGATGGTATTTATATTGAGCCTAATTTATTGCATAGTGCACTTTGTTTAGAAGAAGGTGAGTTAATAGATACATTTAGCCCAGTGAGAGAAGATTTTTTAACTGGTGGAGAGGTGTCTTATTTTGGTGATAAATCATAAAAGTAAAGTCGTCAGAGCTGAAAAATCTATGTTTTTAAAGTAGGTTTTAATGCCAAAATAAAAGGTGTGAGTACAAATATAAGCATCAAAAAGTAACTTTTTTTAGCGATGTAAAGGATAAGTTTTTTTGTCAATACCGCTTTAATAAAGGGTTCTTTGATGTAAAAGTGTTAAAGGTATTTTTATTTTTTGCTAATACTAAAAATTAACATATATTTGGGAAACCAAATTGGTTAACCAATTTGGTTTCCCAATAAACTAAATTAATTACAGTGGGAACTCAATAACTCAATGTAAACTACTTTTTAAAAGTATAATATCAAACTACACTTTTAAAATTGTTTTTGCTGATTAACTAGTAACAAACTAAATTAAAATCAAATTATCTAATTATGAATTTGAAAACTAAGCTTTTTTTTATGGTAATGTTGATGGTCAATATTACCATTTTTGCGCAAAGTACCCCTATAAAAGGTACTGTTGTCTCTGCTACAGATAACATCCCTATTCCAGGTGTTAATGTTATTATACTAAATACCTCTACAGGTGCCTCAACAGATTTTGATGGGAATTATCAAATTAATGCTAGTAATGGAGATGTATTACAATTCTCTTACATTGGTTTTGTGTCTAAAACAGTAATTGTTGCAGATCAAAAAACAATTAATATAGCTTTAGAAGAGGATATAGCACAATTAAATGAAGTTGTTGTTATTGGTTATGGCGATCAAAAGCAAAAAACCTTAACAAGTGCTTTAACTAAAGTTTCTGGTAAAGACCTTGAAAATAATTCTGTCTCTCGTGTAGAAGATGCACTGCAAGGAAAAGTAGCTGGTTTACGAATTCAAGTAGCATCATCGGAAGCTGGTGGTGATCCTAAAATCACATTAAGAGGGCCAGGATCTATTACAGGTTCATCGTCTCCTTTAATTGTAGTTGATGGGATTGTTTTAGGTACCGATGCCGATATTTTAGGTTCTATTGATAATAATGATATTGAATCTATAAGTGTTTTAAAAGATGCTTCTTCTGTTGCAATTTACGGTTCTCGTGGTGCAAATGGTGTTATTTTAGTAACTCTTAAAAAGGGTGTTTTAGGTAAAACAAGATTCTCCTATAATACTTTTATGGGATATAAATACGCTAACAAAAACGATAACTTTAATACATCAATAGCCGATGAAAGAGCGAGGTTAAATGGCTTGCAAAGCGTAGTTGATGGCATATCTCCTGATAGTCCTAACTATGATAGAATTGTTGGTGATTACAATTCAGCTTATGCAGAGCTAGAGGCTATGGATTTTATTGCTTCTTTAGGCGATGGTGAAAAAAACTGGCAAGATGAGGTTTTTAATGGAGGTGTTATTACTAGCCACTCTTTAGCTGTAAGAGGAGGAACTGAATTAACAAATTATACGGCGTCTTTAGGATATCTGGAAGATGAAGGAATTGCATTAACAGATAATTTCAAAAAGTATAATGCCAGAATTAAAGTTGATAGTAAATCTAAAAATAAGAAAATTAAGTTTGGGGCAAGTTTAAACGTTAACTATAACGATCAAAATAAGTTGCCAGCTCGTTTCACAGATCCTTTAAGACAATACGGGCACGTACCATTATACTTAAATGAAGATCATTTAGAGTATGTTACTAATTTTTCTACAGATGTAGGTGTTTCAACTGATGCAGGAAAGTTATTTGAAAACCTTGGCGTAGGTAGCTACGGTTTTTCAAGAGCTTTTGATCACGTTTTTACAGTAGATCCTAATAATCCTAGAGATATACTTAGAGATCCAAGTACAGGGTTACCAATAGCTAGCGATTTAACTTCTGGCGGTTTAACCTTGTCAACTACTAAAAATGTACATCCTATGGTGCATTTTCTAGAACGATCTAGAACAAAGAAAAAATTAAGTTTAAACGCATCGTCTTATGTTGATTTTGAATTAAGTAAAGGTCTTAATTTCAGACAAACAGTTTCAGGTGTTTTTAGACATAATAAGTCAAATGAATTTGATTATCTATATGGTCAAGAAAACAGAGATCAAGAATCTTACAGAGCCGAAGGACGAGACGAGTTAAATCAATTCGCATTTGAATCACTTCTTAAATACAAGAAAAATTTTGGGAAGCATAATTTCAACTCACTTCTTGGATTTGAGTATACGCAAAGAGATTTTTATGCTCAGGATTCAGAGGCTGTAGGTTATACTAACGACTTTAACAACAATATAGCACTTGCAGACGGTGGTACAACATCAACTGATAATGGAACTGATAAGTTAGTGTCTTATTTTGGAAGAATAGATTATAACTACAACGAAAAGTACTTAGTACAAGTATCTGCTCGTACAGATGGAAGTACTAGATTTGGTCCTAATACTAGATTTGGATTTTTCCCAGCAGCTTCGGCAGGTTGGGTAATGTCAAACGAAGATTTCTTATCATCTAGCGATTTTGTAACATTTTTAAAATTAAGAGCGAGTTACGGTGTTTCTGGTTCTAATGAAATTTCTAATAATATTTTTGAATCACTTTACAGATTTGAAGAAACTTTTGGTACTGTTGGTTATAACGGACAAACAGGTGTTAAAGGACTTACTTTAGCTAATCAAGATTTAGGTTGGGAAAAATTAATAGAATTTAACCCAGGTATAGATGTTACTTTTGGTAGAGGACTTCTAAATCTTACATTAGATTATTATACAAGAACAAGTGAGGACTTAATTCTTTTTGCCCCAATACCAGGTACTTATGGTGCAGATAATTGGCTTCAAAATATAGGTGAAGTAAAAAATGAAGGTGTTGAAATAGAATTAAATTCAAGAATAATAACAAACGAAAACTTTAGCTGGGTAGCTTCAGGACAATTTTCTTTAAACAGAAATACGGTTGAAAGTTTAGGTAAAAGTGAACAAATTATTTCTGAAATCGCACAAGATACTAGAGCTACACAATTTATAGCTAGAGTAGGACAGCCAATAACGTCGTTTTATGGTTGGGTTTACGAAAAGGAAATTCCATTAGAGTGGGTAGATAATCCTTTTAATAGGTTTAATAATGATTTTGCAGATGTTTATGTAAAAGATTTAAATAACGATGGTATTATTGACGATGAAGATAGAACGGAATTAGGAAGTCCTTACCCTGACTTTACATGGGGATTCAATTCAGATTTTAAGTATAATGATTTCGATTTCTCTTTCCAATGGCAAGGATCTCATGGTGCAGAGGTAAGAGTTGCCGATTTAGATCAATTGTATTACGCTAGTGAGTCGGCAGTAAATGAGCTTGCAAGTTTTCCAGATAGAGATTTAACAGTGCACAGAAGATTTACAGACGATCATATTCAAGATGCATCATTTGTAACATTAAGAAATGTAACACTTGGTTATTCTTTACCAGATTCATTTACTTCTAAAAATGGTATCGACAGATTAAGATTTTATATAACAGGAGAGAATTTATTGTTCTTCACAGCTAAAGGCTATGAAGGATTTAATCCAGATGCTTCCGGTCAAACATCAGATAACGCAAATACCCCGCTTACATCTGGTTACCAAAGAGGAGATGGTCCAGTGGTTAGAACAATTTCAGCAGGGATTAACTTTCAATTTTAATTAATTATGAAAAATATATATATAAAAATAATAGCGTGTTTTTCTTTAGTAGCTTTAGTTACAAGTTGCGAAAAAGAACTTGATCTTAGTAACCCTACTGCACTTTCAATTGAAGAGTTACTGCAAACGGATAATGGATTTCAATTATTAGCAAACGGTGTTTTAGATGCTTATCAAAAAGTTCCTGCAAACGAGTTTTTGTTAATTGAATTGAGGTCTGATAATGTAAGAGCCAATTCAGAAAACGGAAACTTTCCAGCAATTAACGCTTATAACGTCGACCCTAATAATGGTGATGTAGCAACATATTATTCTAATAATATGTCTACTATTAAGCATGCTAATACTGTTATCGATAATCGTTTTTTAGCTCCAGAAAACCAACAATATGCTGTTGGAGAAGCTTATTTTATGAGAGCTTTATGTCATTTTAATTTGGTAAGAGCGTACCAAAATGTGCCTTATGTAGATAAAGTTTTGGATATCACTAAAGATGAAGCTTTAAATTATCCTCAATTGCCAGAGGCCGATGTTTATGAAAAAATCATTAGCGATTTTAAAACATCGATAGCCTATTTAGATGGTGGTGTACAAAATAGATACCGTCCTACAAAAGGAGCTGCTATTTGTTTAGCGGCAAAAGCATATTTAAGCCAACCAAACCCTAATTATGATGAAGCAGAACTTTTATTAGCTTCGGTAGTAGAAAACAACGGCGCATATAACTACGATTTAATTTTTACAGAAAGAAATAATGCTGAACAATTTGAGTTTAATGCAGATCCTTTAAATCCAACAATAGATCTTTTAACGGATGATGAGTATAACGCTAATTTGGTAATGGATTATGGACATGTTTTAGGTAACGCTATTTCGGCAGGTTATGGAGATGGTGTGCTAGATGGATCTTGGTCTAATAGTTCAGCGTTAGAAATTAATGATGAAGTTATATTTTCAATTGCTTACGATTTAGTTAGTAGTGATAATTATGTGACTAGTGATAGTGAATTAGGAGATCAAGTTGAAACGGATTCGGAAGCACATAGTTTTGCAATGACTTTACAAGGACCTTCAAATGGTGTAAATATTGCTTCTATTGACTTTTTAGAAGTTATGAATCCAGAAGAACAACCTGTTAGATTTTATGCGTCATTAAATCCAATTGAATATGGTGCGTTTCTTTCAGATAATACTATCGATGTTTTTAATACTAAATTCCCAACTAACGGTGAAATTGGTGATAATGATTGGGTTGTTTTAAGATATGCAGATGTATTGTTGTTATATGCAGAAGCTATTTTAGGAGGTGATGATAGTACTACAGATGCAAGAGCTGTTGATGCTTTTAATAAAGTGAGAGCAAGAGCTGGTCTTGAAGAGGTGGCTAATTTAACAAAGGAAGAATTATTAGCAGAGCGTCGTGTTGAATTTGTTTATGAAAATCAACGTTTATACGACTTAATAAGATTTGGTGAAGCCGATAGAGTTTTAACAGATTTTTCAACTCAAAACAGCTTGTTTTACACAAACGAAAAGAAATACCTTCCTTTTCCTCAAAGAGAAATTGACAATTTACCTGGTTTTTATAACCAAAATAACGGATACTAAAATCGCATAATTATGAAAAAATATTTAATTAAATTAAAATATATAGTGTTAGGAACATTTGTTTCTCTAACAGCATGTGTTAGCGATGATTTAGCTAACGTAGGTGATTTGGAAGATATTACAGGTCCTACACCTTTTTATAACTTAACAGATGTAACATCTTCGGAGTTTGATTGTAATGATGTTGAATTATGGGCTAAGTATGATTTTAATTTTCAAGGAGGTTCAAATTTAGCTGTAAATGGTACAAGTTACCAGTGGTCGGTATCACCTTCTGAAAATGTAGCGCTTATAAATAAAGATTTACCTATACTAGAAAAATCTATTGAGGCCGAATTAGCAGCCGTAGTAGCCCTAGAAAAGGAAATCGCTAAATTGCAATTTAAGTTGCCTTGCGAAACTAATCAAGCTAAAAAAGATGTTTTAGAAGCTCAAATTGTCGATTTTGAGGCACAATTAGCTAGTGCTCAGGATGCTTTGTCAGATGAGACTATACAAAACGTTGCAGATTTAGAAAGTCAGATTGCTAACTTACCTGCAGCAACACTGCAAGACCGAGAATTAATTTTTTCTTTTCCTGGTCCTGGTGAGTATACGGTTGGTTTAACAGTAACCGATAACTTAGGTAAATCCGATTATACCGAAAAACTAGTTACAGTAAACCAAGCGATACCTACAATTCCAATTCCAGAAATTGGAGAACCTGGTTTTGAAGATAATAGTTTGTTTGATGGAACAGGAGATGGTAGAGATTCTTGGAGATCCCCAAGTAGTTCTAAATGGGGTTCTGTTTTTCAAATTAATACAGATAGTAATGGAAGAGGTGAAGGAAGCGATTTGCCAGAAGGCGTACAAGCTGCAAAATTCCCTTCAGATGGTACAAGAACAGGTTATCAAGAAATAGAAGTCACTCCTGGAGCAACCTATGTGCTAACTTATTTTACTGCGTTTGAAGAGACTTCTTTTGGTGATGTTACTGTTTCTATTGTAAGTACAAATGCCGACTCATTAGAGGACGCTAAATTAGAAGCAAATATTATTGCTTCAAGAACAGATACCAATGTAGGAAGAGTCGATAATGTTTTCAAAAAACATGCTATTACATTCGAGGCTGGCGAAAACGAAGCGGTAATCATTTTAATTACTAATTCGGGTGTTGAGAGTAGAGTAGATGCATTCGATATTACAGTGAAACAATAAACCTTCTAAAAAAATAATATTATGAATTATAAAATATTTAAAATAACGAATAGAAGTGTTTTTACATTCTGCGTTATGTTTTTGGCCCTTGTATCATGTTATGATAGTGGTTACGATGAGTTTGTTCCGCCAACAGGAAATGTAAACAATATTCAACCAAATACATTGTTTACAACAAGTACGAGCGCAGATGATACCATGTCGTTTGTGTTTAGAAGTTATTCTACAGATGCAGCTTCTTATTTATGGGATTTTGGAGATGGCAACACATCTACAGAAGCAAATCCTAATTACACGTACCAAACAGGAGGAGAATATACAGTAACATTAACCACTAGAAGTTCTGATGGTTTAGTAGCTGAAGATTCATCGGATGTTGCACCTATTTTTGTGGATTTTAATATTAGCAAAATAGACTCAGAAGTAACTTTTGAAAACTTAACTTCTGGAGCAAAATCTTTAGTTTGGGATTTTGGTGATGGAGAAACTTTAGAGTGGGATGCCGAGGATTCAGAAGAAGATCCAAAATTTAACCCTGTACATACTTATAAAACGGCTGAAACATTTAAAGCAACACTTACAGCAACTACTTTTTTAGGTGTTCAGGTTTCTGTTTCAAAAAACATAGAAGGTTTAGTATTATCAACAATTCCTGATTTTACATTTGCTGTTTCTGGTTTTAATGTACAATTTACAGATGCATCAATATTAGCAGTTTCACATAGTTGGGATTTTGGAGATGGTAACACATCTACCGAGGTTAATCCAATGCATATGTATGCTGGCGAAGGTACTTATGAAGTAGCATTAACAACAACAAATGATGCTGGTGTATCTAAAACGATTACTCAAA
Organism: Algibacter sp. AS12; assembly: GCF_046736315.1. Classification (NCBI taxonomy): domain Bacteria; kingdom Pseudomonadati; phylum Bacteroidota; class Flavobacteriia; order Flavobacteriales; family Flavobacteriaceae; genus Algibacter; species Algibacter sp. AS12. The sequence goes on along the minus strand of NZ_CP151841.1, from coordinate 1,107,815 downwards.
GTGTGCCAATTGGAGGAATTGAAGCAACGTTTGCTGCAAAGATTTTAAATGGCTCAATTGATGAAATAACAGGTACAGATTTAAACGATAATGCGGATGCATTTGATATGACACCTAATTCAACTGTAAAAGATGCTTCAGGAAGTGATGTTCCTTCGCCATTTGCAGGTTGGAAAAACTCAACTTTAAATACATGGATAGAAGACAATATTAGTACAAGCAATGAAGCACCAGGAGGAAGCTCTACAGCGCACTCTGCTCCTAGAGCATTAAAGCTTCATGAAATTCAAAGAAGAGCATATCAACCATTTGCAGTTGAAGTGGGAGTTGAATACACTGTCAAACTTTGGGCAAGAGCTGAAGGCGCTGGAGAATTATCTGTTTATATTATGGATAATGAAATTCCAGATGAAACAACTTTAGAATCAGGCAACCTTAGCAAACTAGTGGTTACAGGTGGCGTAAACAATTCAGATTCATTTGAAGAATATTCATTTACTTTTGTGGCAACATCAACAACAGCATTGTTTTATGGTAAACCGGGAGACAACGCAAGTGGAGATAATGAGGTTTGGATTGATGATATTTCAATTGTGACTCCTGGATTTGATGAATCTGGTAACCCAACTGGAGTTACTGCAACGGTTGAAGCAAAGATTTTGAATGGCTCAATTGATGAAATAACAGGTACAGATTTAAACGATAATGCAGATGCATTTGATATGACACCTAATTCAACTGTAAAAGATGCTTCAGGAAGTGATGTTCCTTCACCGTTTGCAGGTTGGAAAAACTCCACTTTAAATACATGGATAGAAGACAATATTAGTACTAGCAATGAAGCACCAGGAGGAAGCTCTACAGCGCACTCTGCTCCTAGAGCATTAAAGCTTCATGAAATTCAAAGAAGAGCATACCAACCATTTGCAGTTGAAGTTGGAGTTGAATATACAGTAAAACTTTGGGTAAGAGCTGAAGGTGCTGGAGAATTATCTGTTTATATTATGGATAATGAAATTCCAGATGAAACGACTTTAGAATCAAGTAATCTTAGTAAGCTCGTAGTTACAGGTGGCGTAAACAATTCAGATTCATTTGAAGAGTATTCATTTACTTTTGTAGCGACATCAACAACAGCATTGTTTTATGGTAAACCAGGAGCAAACGCTAGTGGAGATAACGAGGTTTGGATTGATGATATTTCAATTGAAACTCCTGGATTTTAATTTTGTAATTTATAAATGAAAATGAAAAACTTCCGTAAAGAAATATTAAGCATTTTATTGATAACATTTCTATCTGTAAACGCTGCTTGCCAATCACAAAAAGGTAGCGTTTCCGACTCGGATGTTAAAGTTGAGAAAAAAGCCAAAAAGAAAAAGAAGCAGAAAAAGAAAAAGGTGAAACTTCCTAATATAGATTTAAGTCATTGGAGTGTAACAACACCAGAGTTAAATGCCAAAGGAAGAGCTATGAATATAGAGCCACCAGAAATCTTGAATTATGCAACCGATGAAAGATTGTTGCCATATATGTATAACGATTCTACTAGTGGAGCACTAGTATTTTATTCGTTTCCAAGCGAAGCGACAACAGCAAATACAAAGTACACACGATCGGAATTGAGAGAGCAAATGGTGCCAGGAGATAATAATACAAATTGGACTTTTGAGCAAGGAGCAAACATGAAAGGGAAGCTGGAAATAGCAGAAACCACCAGAGCTTCAGATGGTAAATATCATAGAACCATTATCATGCAAATCCATGGTCGCTTAACTAATGAGCAAAGAGATTTAATTGGGCAAAAAGATAACAATGCGCCACCAATTTTAAAAATATATTGGGATAATGGTAAAATACGTGTTAAAACAAAAGTACTTAAAAATCTAAGTGCTACAGATGAAGAGTTACTTCATGAAGATGCTTGGGATGACGACGAAGGTTTTAATTTTGAACAAGAGGTAGGATTTAGAAAGTTTACTCTAGAAGTGCAAGTTTCAAAAGGTAAAATGGTAGTGATACTTAATGGTAATGAATATAAAGTTTACGATGATATCCACATGAAAAGGTGGGGCGTTTTTGAAAATTATTTTAAAGCAGGTAATTATTTTCAGTCAAGAGACGAAGGTGCCTATTCTAAAATAAAGTATTACGAACTAGAAGTAAGTCATTGATTTTAGTAAACTTTAAATAAGGCGTATGTTTGCTTTTTTAAATTTTGTTTAAAAAAGATATATTACCAACTATTAAATAAGAAATATGAAATTAGAGTCATTAACGGTTAGTGAAAATCAAATGGTGCAAAACACCATTATTGGTAAAATAAGAGATTTAATAAATTTTAAAAACCTCGAGCCAGGAGATAAATTACCTTCCGAAAGAATGTTATCTGATAAGTTTGAAGTAAGCAGAAGTAACGTTCGAGACGCTATTCAAAAGTTGGAATTTTATGGTTTATTAAAGTCAATTCCTCAAAGTGGAACCTTTGTAGCAAACATTGGAGTAATAGCCATGAACGGAATGATTGATGATATTTTAGGTTTAAAGACGCCGGATTTTAAGGCATTAGTTGAAACAAGAATTTTATTGGAATTAAAAACCGTTAGGTTAGCGGCATTAAGACGTACAGAAGAAGATTTAGAGCGGATTAAAGATGCTTTAGATGCTTATGAGGATAAAGTACGATCGGGTGAAGATGCTGTGCAAGAAGATTTACTATTTCATTTGGCCATAGCTAAAGCTAGTGGTAATAGTTCAATGAATACGTTTATGTTAACTATTACACCTCAAATTATCATGGATTTTGAAAAATATCATGTCTGCGATAAAAGAATGTCGCTAGTTGGTATACAAGAACATAATGAAATTTATGAAGCTATTAAAAAGCAGGATACTGTAATGGCAAAACAAAAAATGAAAGATCATTTTAGCGTATTATATCAATATTGCTATAATGTTAAATAAGAACTCTAACTAAATTATTAACAACCAGAGGTTAACACCTCGTTAAATAACAGAAATATGAAATTAAAAGGTTTAAGATGGTGGGTAATAGGCTTAATTGCTTTAGCTACTGTTATAAATTACATCGATAGGCAAGCATTACCTGTACTTTGGCCGGATATTGCTAAGGATTTGTATCCTGATAAGACGCCCGATGAACGAAAGAGTATTTACGCTATAATTTCGACTATTTTCATATTTTCTTATGCCTTTGGTCAAGCTATTTTTGGTAAAATATTCGATAAGTTAGGAACTAGAATTGGATTTACGTTATCCATAGGGTTTTGGTCAATAGCAACGGCTTTACATGCATTTGCAAGAGGTATTTTTACCTTAAGTTTATTCCGTTCGCTGCTAGGAATATCAGAAGCTGGTAACTGGCCTGGTGCCGCAAAAGCTAATGCCGAATGGTTTCCTACCAAAGAGCGTGCTTTTGCTCAAGGTTTGTTTAATTCTGGTGCAGCAATTGGTGGTATTATAGCATTTCCAACTATTGGATTGTTATCTGTATACTTTAGTTGGAATTGGATTTTTATCCTAGTAGGTATAACGGGATTGTTATGGCTTATTCCTTGGTGGATTTTAGTAAAATCGCCACCTAAAAAGCACCCTTGGATATCTGATGAAGAGCGTGAGTATATTTTAACAGGACAACAAAATCAGGATGAAGATAACGATGGCGAGTTCGATGATGGTTACAATCCCGATACAACTACAATGCTTTCTCATAAAGAAAGTTGGGGAGTTATAATCGCATCAGCAGCATTAGATCCTATTTGGTGGTTATTCATTTTTTGGATTCCACTTTACCTAAACGAAGTTTACGGAATGGATGTAAAATCAATTGGTTTCTATGCTTGGGTACCTTATGTAGGCGCTATGTTAGGAGCTTGGTTTGGAGGCTTATTAGCGCAAAACCGTATTAAAGTAGGTTGGACTGTAAACAAAACTAGAAAGTTTGTTATTACACTTGGTTGTGTAATTATGTTACCTGCTTTATTGGCAATGGCTAATCCAGGTGGCCCTGTTACTGCAGTATTATTAATGGCTGTTATTTTATTTGGTTTCCAAACAGCAATTGGAAATGTGCAAACATTACCAAGTGATTTATTTGGAGGAAAAACAGTAGGTACACTTTCAGGTTTTGCAGGAATGGCAGCTAAGTTAGGTGCATTTGGTTTAACAGCATTGGTACCATGGTTAACTTCAGGAGGTAATTATACTCCAGCATTTATTATTGGTGCGGCATTAGCAGTTATTACTATGGCCAGTGTTTGGATATTATGTCCAAAAATTGAACCATTAAAAGAGAAATAAGATTTATAAAAACAATAGAATAATTAACACAAATTTAAAGAATATGAGTAATTCAAATGGAAAAGTAGCTGTTATAACAGGTGCTACAGGTGGTATTGGTTTTCAAGTAGCAAAAAGATTAGGTCAAGATGGATATACTGTAGTATTAAATGGTATTGATGATGAAGCTGGAGCGCAAAGAGTTAAAGAACTTACTGCAGAAGGTATAACTTCGGAGTATTATGGTTTCGATGTAACTAAAGAAGATGAGGTTACAGAAAACATTACAAAGATTGGTGAAAAGTACGGAAAAATTGATGCGCTTATTAATAACGCAGGTGGTTTAGGAGGTCGTTCTAGATTTGAAGAAATGACTACTGAATTTTACAGATTCGTGATGGCTTTAAATTTAGATTCTACATTTTTTGCCTCTAGAGCTGCAATACCGTACCTGAAAAAAGGTGAAAATGCATCTATAATCAACTACACATCTATCGCTGGTTGGAATGCTGGTGGACCTGGTGCTGGTATTTACGGAACCTCTAAAGCTGGAGTTCATGCTATTACTAGAGCATTAGCTAAAGATTTAGCTGAATACGGAATTAGAGTAAACGCAGTATCTCCTGGTACTATTGATACAGATTTCCACAAGCAAATTAAATCTACTAAGCCAGAAGTATTTGCTTCTTGGAAAAATAATATCATGTTAGGTAGATTAGGTCAGCCAGAAAATGTTGCTTCTGTTGTTTCTTTTTTAGTAAGTGACGATGCTTCTTTCTTAACTGCTGAAACTATCCAAGTTGGTGGTGGACAAGGTTTAGGAATCTAATTTTAATTAGTTCAAGTAAAGTATGAGAAATCATATTTTACAACCGAGTATAAATAAAGCGCTATTGTAGAAATACAATAGCGCTTTATTATTTTAAACTATTAATATATTTTTATCTGTAGAGTAAAAAGACAAAACCTAAAAGTACTTTTACCTCATTTTAATGTGATTAAATAAGAACTAGATGAGTAATTAGTTCTTGAGCTTTTAAGTGTATTAAAACTACTTATTTTAAATGGATTTGTTCATTATAGGGTATAAAAAAACCACCATATAGGTGGCTTTTATGAGTTATTAAAAAACTACTAACTAATTAGTGAGCAGCTTTTAATTTATCAGCTTCTTTTTTTACTGCATCAGCAGCTTTGTTAGCAGCATCACTAGTTTTTGCTTTTGCATCATTTACAACTTCTCCAGCTTTTTCTCCAGCGTTGTCAATTGCATTTCCAGCTGCATCAACAGCAGAATTTACAGCTTCACCAGTTGCATCAGCAGCATTCTCAACAGCTTCACCAGCTTTATTAGCAGCATCACCTGCAGCATCTACAGCAGAGTCAACAGCATTTCCAGTTGCATCAGCAGCATCTTCTACAGCATTACCTGCAGCATCAGCAGCATTTTCAATGGCATCTCCAATAGATTCACCTTTTTTTGTGTCTCTACATGATGTGAAACTTAATGCTAACAATAGAATTGAACTTAATAATACTTTTTTCATCGGTTTTTGTTTTAGTGTTTTCTGTTATTAATTGGTTTTCAAATTTTACTTTTATAAAAGTAATCCTTTAGAACAACCTATATACGTAAATAATCTAGTATTTGGATGACTGCCCCTTTATTCTTTTCTATAAAAGCTTTGTTGTAAGACCCTGCTTCTGCTCTAAAGTCACTATCCGCAATTAATTTATTAAGGGTTTCATTAAATTTTAATTGATTATCAATTTCAAACATGCCGCCATTATTAATTAAAGCTTGTGCTTCTAGAAACTTAACGTGATTATTACCTATTAATATTGGAACACCAAAAACGGCAGGTTCTAAGGTATTATGCAGTCCAGTATTACCCACGGCACCGCCAACATAAGCGATATCTGCGTAACTATAAATTTTAGAAAGAATACCTATAGTATCTATAATAAAGACTTGGAATTCTGCTAAATTATGGTTGTCTTTTTCGGAAAACAGAACCGTTTTAGAGTTGATTTTTTCTTGTAATTTTTTAATGCGATCGGGTTTAATATCGTGTGGGGCAATTATAAATTTTATATCTTTTGAAACCTGAGTGTTTATAAACTCAACAAACAGAGCTTCACCTTCTGGCCAAGTGCTACCGGCAACAATGCAAAGTTTGTTGTTTTTAAAAGTATCAATAAAATTTAATGAGTTATCTAAGTTTAATTGACTGTAAACTCTATCATAACGTGTGTCTCCACTTAAAGTAACTGATTTGTAATTTATGGACTCAAGTAATGTTTTTGAAGTTTCATTTTGAGTAAATATATGTTCAAAAGCAAAAAGAGCTTGTTTTAAGTGTTTGCCATAAAATTTAAAATAAGATTGTTCTTTTCTAAATGCTGCAGAGATAAGGATAGCACGTAAGTGTCTTGCTTTTAATTCATTTAAAAAATTGGGCCAAATATCATATTTAACAAAAATGGTAAGTTCTGGATTTAATAGATCTAAAAAGCGTTTAGCATTGGTTTTAGTATCCAAAGGCAGATAAATAACCACATTAGCTATAGGTGAGTTTTTTCGAATTTCATAACCCGATGGTGAGAAAAAACTCAATATTATTTTATGGTTTTTATAATGTTTTCGGAGTTCTAAAAAAACAGGAAGACCCTGCTCATATTCTCCTAATGATGCACAATGAAACCAAAGCGTTTTATCACCTTTTTGTATGTTGTTTTTTAAAATGTGAAACGTGTTTTTTCTACCAATAACACCTTTTTTAAGCTTTGCATTAAACTGCGCTCCTAATTTTAGTACAACACCTGTAAGATGAATTCCTATGTCATATATTATGCTCAATATTGTTTCTTTTAATGCTAAAATACATTTCTTTAAAATAAATACATTGGTTAACGTCTATCAATTTTGTAATTTTGTGTTGAGCAAACCCTATAAAAGGAGGCGTAAAAATTAGTCTGTATTCTTGTTTTATATTGGATAGGCTATAATTTTTTATACATGAAGAAAATTCAAATGGTTGATCTTAAGGGTCAATACGCAGGCATAAAAGATGCTGTTAATTCGTCTATTCAAGAAGTTATTGAAAATACCGCATTTGTAAACGGACCTGAAGTTCATAAATTTCAAAAATCTTTAGAAGATTATTTAGGCGTAAAACACGTTATTCCATGTGCCAATGGTACAGATGCTTTACAAATTGCAATGATGGGCCTAGGTTTAGAACAAGGCGATGAGGTTATTACTGCCGATTTTACTTTTGCAGCAACTGTAGAGGTCATTGCACTATTAAAATTAACACCTGTTTTGGTTGATGTTAATGAAGATGATTTTAACATTAGCATAGAAGCAATCAAAAAAGCAATTACGCCAAAAACAAAAGCTATTGTTCCTGTGCATTTATTTGGGCAGTGTGCTAATATGGAGGCAATAATGGAACTTGCTAAAGAACATAACCTGTTTGTAATCGAGGATAATGCCCAAGCTATTGGAGCAAATTATAAATATAGTGATGGCAAAAAGGTAAAGGCCGGAACCATTGGAAATGTTGGAGCTACGTCTTTTTTTCCTTCTAAAAATTTAGGGTGTTACGGCGATGGTGGTGCTATTTTTACAAATGATGATGATTTGGCACATACCATAAGAGGTATTGTAAACCATGGTATGTACGAACGCTACCATCATGATGTAGTTGGTGTAAACTCTCGTTTAGATAGTATACAAGCGGCTGTGTTAAATGCTAAATTACCACATTTAGATACTTATAATAAAGCAAGACAAACCGCTGCAAGAAAATATAATGCTGCCTTCAAGGATATTGATAGCGTTATAACGCCAAAAACGGTAAATGAATGTGATGGTATTTGTGATACATGCGATTGCCATGTTTTTCATCAATATACATTAAGAGTGAAAGGTGTAGATAGAGATGCTTTAGTTAAGCATTTAAATGAAAATAATATTCCATGTGGCGTGTACTACCCAATTCCGTTACATAACCAGAAAGCTTATTTGGATGAAAGGTATGTGGAATCTCATTTTGAGGTGACAAATCAATTGGTAAAAGATGTTATTTCTTTACCTATGCATACAGAGCTGGATGACGAACAAATTGAATTTATAACAACAACCATAATAAAATTTATAAATGGATAAAATATTAGTTACCGGCGGATTAGGATTTATTGGTTCTCACACCGTAGTAGAATTACAGAATGAAGGCTATGAAGTTGTTATTATCGACGATTTATCAAACTCATCGGAAAAAGTATTAGATGGTATTACGGCGATTACCGGAAAAACGCCAATTTTTGAAAAGTTAGACTTAAAAGAAAAGGACAAAGTAGAACAGTTTTTTGCTAAGCACAATGATATAAAAGGTGTTATCCATTTTGCGGCAAGTAAAGCTGTAGGAGAGAGTGTAAAAGAACCTTTGTTGTACTACGAAAACAATATCTCAACTTTAGTTTATATTCTAAAGGAATTAAAAAAGTTACCATCGGCAGGTTTTATATTTAGTTCGTCTTGTACGGTTTACGGACAAGCAGATGAGTTACCAATAACAGAAAATGCACCAGTTAAGTCAGCTGAGTCGCCATACGGAAACACCAAACAAATAGGTGAAGAAATAATCAGTGATACCTGTAAAGTGACACCAAATTTAAAAGCGATTGCCTTACGTTATTTTAATCCAGTTGGAGCACATGAGTCAGTTGAAATAGGTGAACTGCCTATTGGAGTGCCACAAAATTTAGTGCCATTTATTACACAAACAGGTATAGGTATACGTCAAGAATTATCTGTTTTTGGTGATGATTATCCTACACCAGATGGTACATGTATTCGTGATTATATTCATGTAGTCGATTTAGCTAAAGCGCATGTTATTGCCTTAGGTAGGTTACTTCAAAATAAAAATAAATCAAATTACGAAACCTTTAACTTAGGAACAGGAAAAGGAAGTTCGGTTTTGGAGGTTGTAAAATCTTTTGAAAAAGTATCGGGTAAACAGTTAAACTATAAAATAGTTGGTAGAAGAGAAGGCGATATTATTTCTGCCTATGCAGATACAGAAAAAGCGAATAAAGAATTAGGTTGGGAAACTAAATTATCTCTTGATGATGCTATGCGTTCTGCGTGGAAATGGGAACAAAAAGTAAGAGGAAATAATAATTAATTTTTACTGACTAAAGTTTAAATAAAAAGGGTTGCTATTTTAATAGCAACCCTTTTTTTATGTTGTGGCTTTCTTCTTTTTAAAAGTCATAAAAACTAGAATAATCATTCCGGTGGTAACCGATAAATCGGCTAGATTAAAAATACCTGTCCTAAAAACGCCACCAAGATCTATAAATAGAAAATCGGTAACTCTTCCATAAACGATTCTATCGTAAACATTGGCAATACCACCGCCAATAATACTTGCAAAAGCAAAAAGCGACCAATTATCTAAGGATTTATCTAAGAATATATGGCGAAGTACAAAACCTAAAACCAATATGGGTAATACTAATAATAATAGAACTCTTAGTGTATCGTTAAGTTCGCTACCCATACCAAGAAATGCGCCTGTGTTTTCTACATGCATTAAAATAAAGGCATCTCCAATAATAGGAATACGTTCACCAGGGTTTACTTCGGTTCTTAAAGTTACGTTTTGTTTTACCACTACTTTCGATATTTGATCGGTAGCAATAGTTAAAACAATAACTAAAATAATATAGATAGAGCGTTTGGTAAGCTTCATTTAACTGTTTGTTTCGAAAGTTGCAGAAGCCGTTTCAGAAGCTCTGTTAATCTTTTTTACTAAACCTTGTAAAACTTTACCAGGACCAACTTCTGTAAACAATGTTGCACCATCGGCAATCATTTGTTGTACCGATTGCGTCCAACGTACAGGAGCCGTTAATTGCGAAATAAGGTTGGCTTTAATGGCTTCTTCATCAATTACAGCGTTTGCTGTTACGTTTTGATAAATTGGGCAGTTAGGTTTACTAAATGTCGTGTTTTTAATAGCTGCAGCAAGTTCTTCGCGAGCTGGTTCCATTAATGGTGAATGGAAAGCACCACCTACAGGTAATACTAATGCACGACGTGCACCTTCTTCTTTTAAGGCTTCGCAAGCTTTATTAATAGCTTCAACTTCTCCAGAAATTACTAATTGTCCTGGGCAGTTGTAATTTGCTGCCACAACAATACCTTCGGTAGTTGCACATATTTTTTCAACAATATCATCTTCAAGTCCTAAAACAGCAGCCATAGTACTTGGTTGTAACTCGCAAGCCTTTTGCATAGCTATAGCGCGCTGTGAGACTAGTTTTAAGCCGTCCTCAAAGGTTAAAGCGCCATTGGCTACTAAAGCAGAAAACTCGCCAAGAGAATGTCCTGCAACCATATCGGGTTTAAAACGATCACCTAATGTTTTTGCTAAAATTACAGAATGTAAAAATATAGCCGGTTGCGTTACTTTAGTTTCTTTTAAATCTTCGGCAGACCCTTCGAACATTATATCCGTTATTGGAAAACCAAGAATGTCGTTGGCTTGTTCAAATAACTCTTGTGCTAAAGGTGAATGCTCATAAAGGTCTAAACCCATTCCTGAGAATTGTGCACCTTGACCTGGAAATACGTATGCGTTCATAATTGGTTTGTTTTAAGTGTGCAAAAATAACAATTATTAACAATTATCAATGCTTTTAATAATTTTGGCAGGATTACTAGCAATAAGAACGCATGTAATATAACTTCTAGGTTGCGTTAGTGATTGAAACGGCATCCTTTTTTTTGCTGCCATAAATGGCAAAAAAAAGATATAGTGGAAAGCACGACCCTTTTCGGGTAACGCCCAAATTATAGATTGCCCGTTGCTGCTTCTGCACAACGTTCGCCATCCATAGCTGCCGAAACAATACCGCCAGCATAACCGCCACCCTCGCCACATGGATAAAGGTTGGTGATTTGAGTATGCTCTAAATTTTCGTTTCTAGGAATGGAAACCGGCGATGAGGTGCGAGATTCTACGCCCACAATATTAGCCTCTTCGGTGTAATAGCCATTCATTTTTTTACCAAAAGCCTCAAAACCTTTACGGAGTCTGCCACCTATAAATTTAGGTAGTAAGGAATGTAGTGGCGCAGATTTTAGCCCTGGCTGATACGAGGTGTCGTTTAAGGTTGTGGATAGTTTGCCTTCTACAAAATCGGTTAATCGTTGGGCGGGTGCTACTTGACTTCGCCCGCCTGCAGTAAATGCTAAACGTTCTAAGTTTTTTTGATACTCTAAGCCTTTTAATGCACCAAATTGCTCGTATTTTGGCAAATCGGTATCTACATTAATTTCGACTACTATACCAGAGTTGGCATATAAGTTATTTCGTTTTGATGGAGACATACCATTAACCACAACTTCGCCATTAGCGGTTGCTGCTGGTACAATAAATCCACCAGGACACATGCAAAACGAGTACACACCACGATCTTTAACTTGCTCCACCAAACCATAAGATGCGGCTGGTAGTAACTCGTGACGATCGCCAGAGCAGTGGTATTGAATGGAATCGATAATATGTTGCGGATGCTCTACACGAACACCCATGGCAAAGGATTTTGCTTCTAGAGCAATGTCCTTTTTATGCAGTAAATAAAAGATGTCTCTAGCAGAATGCCCTGTGGCTAGTATCACTTTTTCAACATCTAAAGTATTACCATTTTGAAGTTCAATGGCTTTTATTTTGCTGTCTTTTATGATAAAATCGGTAACACGAGTTTCAAAATGAATTTCGCCACCGTAATTTAGTGTGGTTTCGCGAATGTTTTGAACCACTTTTGGTAGTTTATTGGTGCCAATATGCGGATGTGCATCTACCAATATTTGATCGGTAGCTCCATGAAACACCAGGTTTTCGAAAATACGACGCACATCGCCACGTTTTAAACTACGCGTGTATAATTTTCCGTCGCTATAAGTTCCAGCGCCACCTTCTCCAAAACAGTAGTTGGAATCTTCGTTTACAAAATGATCTTGGTTAATGGCTTTTAAATCGCGTCGGCGGTCCTGCACATTTTTACCACGTTCTAAAACTATGGGTTTATACCCTAGCTCGATGCAGCGCAAAGCAGCATACATACCAGCGGGACCAAAACCAATAATATGGATGGGTTTTGCTTTAGATACGTCTTTATATTCAAATTGATACGCCGAGGTTTTTGGTAAAGCTTCGCGAATATAAACGGCAACTTTGTAATTAAGTATTATTTTAGGTTTGCGGGCATCAATAGACTTGCGTAGTATTTTAACACCTGTAATATCTTGTCTATCAATCTCTAACTTAATCGCAGATTTTAATACCAGAATATTAGGCTGTTCTTCTTCCTTTAATGTAATACGAAGTTGAATTTCTTTTACCATGTGGCAAAATTACTGAAATTTGTAACAGGTGTATTCAATTTTTTATTGGTTTGCCTAACATTTAAATAATGTTACCTCACTAGGTATAAAACAAATTACTTTCTCGCATACGTTAAAAACGAAAATTCATGGGCATGGGTTTCATCTTTTGTATGAAACGTATTGGCAATTTCTTTCCAAACGTTAGTGTCAATTTCTGGAAAATAGGTGTCTGCATCAAAATTTTCATGTACACGAGTAAGCTCTATTTTATTGGCAATAGCCATGGCTTGCTTGTATATTTGTCCGCCACCAATAATAAAAGGATTGCTGTCTTTTCTCGAGGCATCAATAGCATCTTCTAAACTATGTACAACAATAACACCATCAGGAACATTATAATCTTTCTGGCGTGTTATAACAACATGCGTTCTATTAGGTAAGGGTTTCGGGAAACTTTCAAAAGTTTTGCGCCCCATAATAATATGATGGCCGTTGGTAAGCGCCTTAAAACGTTTTAAATCGTCACTTAAATGCCAAATTAATTTGTTACCTAAGCCAATAGCGTTGTTTTCCGCAGCAGCTACAATTATGGTTAATTCACTTCCTTTATTAATACTTTTAGTAGTTTCTTCTTTAAAAACTTCACTTTTAGCTAGTATGGTTTCTTCCTTAACAAAACCTGCTTTTAGTTTTTCTATGCGATTTTGTTGTTTGGCTACCAGTTTTTCTAATTGCGCTTTTTCCCAATCTTTACCCATAAATTTATGCGTAACAAACACATTAAACAGGTGGTATACAAATAGAAATAGCCAAATAATAATTGCCGTTAAAAACCATTCTTTACCAAATGGTTTAAAATCTGGCGCGATATTTAACACTGTATTAGCGATAATTAAAAAAACGCAGCCTAATAGAAACAATACAAAATGCACATATAAACTTTTTTTCTGTTTTATGCGTTTTTGAGCGTTTTCAATAAGCTCCAATTGGTCTTTGTCAATTTGTGGTATAGGTTTCTTTTTTCCGAACATATTTGTAAAATAAAGTCTGTAAAGTTAACCCTTTTTGGTAAAACTAAATAGAATAATAAAATACTTACTAAAAATACATTTACTCAAACGTTTTAGTCTTAAAACAGTCTGATAATCAGTGTAAAACAGTTTTTAAAACTTGATAATACTACAAATTAATTGGGAATTTATTATGTACTCCACTGTTTTAAAGAATACATTTTGCCAAATCGATAATTTTTTGAAAGTAAAGAGTCTTAAATAGTTAAGGCTTTTAATTTGTTAGTAAATTTGTAGCGCTATTAAATATTAAATTAAAATATTAAAACATAGAATTATGGCTATTAAAAAACAATTTTTAAAAAGTAAACCAGTTTGTAAAGTAACTTTTACTGTACCTGCAGAAGATGCAAAAAAGGTATCTGTAGTTGGGTCATTTAACGAATGGAATGCTAAAAAAGCACCGCTTAAAAAATTAAAAAACGGATCTTTTAAAGGAACTGTTGATATAGAATCTGGTAGCTCTTACGAGTTTAAATATATCGTTGACGGTGTTTATGTAAACGACGACGCAGCCGATGCTTACGCATGGAATGATTTTGCAGGAACAGAAAACGGGGTTATAAATCTATAATAACCACTTTAAAATAAATAATAAAGCACCTCATTTGGGGTGCTTTTTTGTTTAATAGTTTTGGCTTGTATTATTAATTGTGTAAAAAAATTAACTCGTATGAGTTTTACATTTTCGTTATAGAATTACTAATCCAATATCTTATTTATAAAACGAGTATTTAGTTTATAAGTAGAACATAAATTTAACACGTATTTATTTTACAATAAAAAACGCTTATTTTTATATAACATCATTATTATTCAATCATTTAGGTATAACAGAGTTTTAGTTTAATTCAAGATTCATATCTTTGTTCCTTAAAATAGAAATTACAATATGAAAAAACCAAAAATTGGATTTATAGGGCTTGGGCTAATGGGCGCAAACATGGTCGAAAACCTTCAAAATAGAGGCTTTGAGCTTACAGTAATGGATCTTAATAAGGATGCCGTAGCAGCTGTAATTGCTCGTGGAAATGCAACAGAAGCATCTTCTCCAAAAGAATTAGCTGAAAATAGTGATATCGTAATGTTCTGTCTTACTACTTCTGCAGTTGTAGAGAAGATTGTTTATGGTGAAGACGGAATTTTAGCAGGTATAAAAGAAGGTTCTGTTTTAATAGATTTTGGAACATCTATTCCAGCATCTACACAAAAAATAGGAAAAGATCTTGAAGCTAAAGGCGCTGGAATGATCGATGCTCCGCTTGGTAGAACTCCAGCGCATGCAAAAGATGGATTGCTTAACATTATGGCAGCCGGAAATAAAGATACTTTTAATAAGGTTAAACCTGTTTTAGACGAACAAGGAGAACACGTGTTTTACTTAGGTGGTTTAGGAGCTGGTCATACAACAAAGTTAATTAATAACTTTATGGGAATGACTACAGTTGTAGCTATGTCTCAAGCTTTTGCAGCTGCAGAACTTGCAGGTGTAGATAAACAACAACTTTTTGATATTATGTCTTCGGGACCTTCGAATTCACCATTCATGAAGTTTTGTAAAAATTATGCAGTAGATAACGTAAGTGATTTAGGTTTCTCTATAGCAAATGCGAATAAAGATTTAGGTTATTTTGTTCAAATGATGAACGATTTAGGTACAGTTTCTAAGATTGCAGAATCTACGTCTACTAATTTACAAACCGCTGTAGATGCTGGTATGGGTAGCGGTAATGTTCCAGAAATATTCGATTATTTTGTGAGTTTAAAGAAATAATTAGTTCTTAACATTATTTAAGGGTAAGAAAATAGGATTTCAAACCTATAATTCCCCTAACATATAAATATAAAAGCACCTCGTTTGGGGTGCTTTTTTTGTTTAATTATTGTCGCTTCGAGTGATTTCGATTTTTCGTCGGAATAATATCGAGAAGTTGGGCGTTACCACAAGGGTCGGGCTTTCCGTTACAAGTCCTCGCACCTCCTAACGTCGGGCTGTGGGCTTTTCACTGCAATCCCTAACGCGGGTTGTTTTGGGGAGTTGTGGTTTTTGAGTTTTTTAAATGTCTTTTTTTTTGGAGTTTCGTTTAACGTTTTGTATATGAAAAGTAGCGGATTTTTAGCACGAACTTTTCGGTTTCTAACTGACCTTTATTTTATTGATTATCTTTGGTTTAAGCACTAAAACCGCTATTTTTTATATACGGCTTAAGTTTACAATTCATTAAATTTAGGTTATAATCAGAAAAGACAAAAGAGAGGATTAAGGTTATTATATACGCAGAAGCTTGAGACTTCGTCAACATTGAAAATCCCCTCTCTTTACTACACAGATTTCGTACAGTTCTATGAGGCTTTAAGACCTCGATTTTAAGTCGTTGAAACTCGCGTAGCTTGTCCTTTCAAAAAACATTTTCTTATGAATAAAGATATTAAATATTTTGGAATAGACATCAGTCATTTAGTTTTCGATGTCACGGATTCAGATGGCAATTACTATCAGTTTAAAAATAGTATTTTAGGTTTTAAAAAGTTTGTAAAACTTATAGAAAATAATAGTCATTGTGTCATGGAAGCTACAGGATATTATCACTACCAGCTTGCCTATTATTTACTTGAATCAGGTATCAAAGTGTCAGTAGAAAACCCATTATCAGTAAAGCGTTTTATCCAGATGAAGTTGTCTAAGGTAAAGACAGATAAGAGTGATTCAAAACTTATCTGTGAGTATGCAAAACAGGTAGAAGTGAAACTTTGGCAAGGCAACTCTAAGCATCAAACAGAATGCCTTCAGATGACCAGACTCCTTTCAGTATATACAAAACAAAGCACCATGTTAAAAAACAAATTACATGGCGAAGCTGTTTTAGGTAATCCAAGTAAAGATGTTTTACGTTCCTTAAAACGCAGTTTGAAACAGGTTCAAAAAGAAATAAAAGCCATGGAAGAGAAACTAACGATGTTAGTAAAACAAGTGCATCAAGATGTTATAACACGTTTAAAAAGTATCCCAGGCATTGGAAAAAAAACAGCACTAATGTTGGTTGTTTTGACAGATGGTTTCGGGCGTTTTACAAGCGGAAGTGAATTGTGTAGTTATGCAGGTCTAACTCCTGTAATTAGAAAAAGTGGAAGTAGCGTAAATGGACGGAGCAGAATTAGTAAAATAGGTAATCAAAAGCTTCGGAATTTATTATTTATGTGCAGTTTTAATGCTTGTAAATACAACAAAGCTTGCAGAGAAATTTATGAGCGATTAGTAGCTAAAGGAAAGAGTAAAAAATTAGCATTAATAGCAGTTTGTAATAAGTTATTAAAACAAGCATTTGCTATTGCAAAATCAGGATTGGTTTACGATCAAACTTATCGAAGTGTTTTTGTGATAAATTAATGAGTTTTTACTTGTTTTTTACCACAGTACTTTGTTAGGTGTAGTTTATTAATTCACATACCTTATTTCGGATAGATTTAAAGAATCTTTCTCTCTAACAATTACTTTACCTAAAGAATGTTTTAAATCGCTTATATAAGGGCCAAAATTAAATTCAGGTCTTTTGGAAGATTTATTATAATATAAAGTATCCAAGGAATTGGTAGTTAGATAATTTTTGAAATCAGAAAAAACATGAATCCTTACAGATTCGCCAGGAACAAGCTCATCACATTTATAAATTAAATTTTTAGTAATTCCGCCTTTGTTATCATCTTTTGAAATCCGAAATACTTCTGGAATAAATAAAACATTATCTCCTTTTAGTATTCTTAAATGTAGCTCAACATTTTTTGCAGTATTATTTCCAGTATTCCTAATTATATAGGACGATTGAACATAGTCCTTATCAGCTGGTTTGGCAATTCCTAATTCGTAAGCTTGGATTTCAACTTGATCAAAATATTTTAATACAATAGGAATAGTAAAGATTAGTTGGCCAAAACTTATTGCAATGGCAACCAATGAAAGATATAACGGAAGATTTGATTTCTTTTCAATTCCGATAGACTCTTGGATTACTTTGTCTCTATTTTTCTTCTTTTTTTTCTTGGTCATTCAAAATTACACCTAACGATTGTTAAACGAAGTTAGTTGAAATTTTTTACAAAGTCAAGTTTGAAATTCATCCATTTTATAAAACAACTTAAATAGCAACAGCCCCTTTAATGTGTGGATGTGGGTTATAATCAACCAAAGTAAAATCTTCAAAATCGAAATCAAAAATATCTTTAATTTCAGGGTTTAAAATCATTTTTGGCAACGGACGAATATCTCTAGAGAGTTGCAATTCAACCTGCTCGAAATGGTTGCTGTATATATGTGCATCGCCAAAGGTGTGTATAAATTCTCCAGCTTCGTAGCCACAAACTTGAGCCATCATCATAGTAAATAAAGCGTAGGACGCAATGTTAAATGGCACACCTAAAAAAATATCGGCACTTCGTTGGTACAATTGGCAAGACAGTTTCCCGTTGGCCACATAAAATTGAAAAAATGCATGACAAGGCGGAAGTGCTGCTTTACCATTAGCCACATTTTCGCTAAAACTTTTAGAGTTATCTGGTAATACCGAAGGGTTCCAAGCAGAAACTAACATTCTACGGCTATTTGGGTTGTTTTTTAAACTCTCAATAACTTCTTTGATTTGATCTATTTCATCTCCATTCCAGTTACGCCATTGGTAACCATACACAGGACCTAAATCGCCATTTTCATCGGCCCATTCATTCCAGATACGCACACCGTTTTCGGTAAGATATTTTGTGTTTGTATCGCCTTTTAAAAACCAAAGTAATTCGTAAACAATAGATTTTAAATGCAGTTTCTTGGTAGTAACCATGGGGAAACCTTCACTTAAATCGAATCGCATTTGGTGCCCGAAAACACTTTTAGTTCCTGTACCTGTGCGATCTCCTTTTTCGTTACCGTTTTCTAAAACGTGTTTTACTAAGTCGTGATATTGTTTCATAATTTCCCCCATTAAAACGGGAATATTTTTTAATTAAACCAAGATTTTTAAAGCGCTGTAAAAATAAAAAAAAGCATCAAAATGTTTAATTGATGTTACTAGTTGTTATAAGAAAGTTATTAACTAACAAAAGTTTTAAAATGAAAAAGCCTTGTGTTTAAACAAGGCTTTTAAGTCATTAAATAATACTATTCTAGTTTTTTACTATTTTGGTGTTAATGTTTAATTCTGGTATGTTTAGTATATAAATTCCAGAAGCCAAATGGTTTAAATTAGTAATGCTAATAGTATTGTTTGATACTTGTTTGCGTGAGTTATACACCGTTTTCCCAAGCATGTTTACAATGTTTATATTAACTAATTCTGATGTTGCTACATTAGCCACCATGTTAAAGGTGTTATTAAATGGCATTGGGTATATTTTTAATTCGGAAACAGTAACGTCACTTACGCTTAAAGTTAGTGGTTGGTTTCCAGGAGAACCAACAGCTGATTCGTTCATGTCATTAACAGCAGTTGCAACTGGTTTGTATGGTGATTCTCCAATTATACTAAAACCACCTTTTTCAACATCGTATGAATGTCCTGGGTTTGATGCCGTATCTGGATAGGTTTCAAAATCTACAATTGTACCAACTGTTGTAGGTTCGCCAATCCATAAGGTTACAGCATCCCCACCACCCGAAAGTCCAGCGCCTGCGTAAGTTCCTATTTGAATATCGGTAAGATTATAAACCGATCCCCAAACTGCTATAAAATTATTAGTATCTGCCGCATCGATAGCAACAACAGATTCTCCTGGTTTAATGGATGTAATACCATTAATTAAGACTGCCGATGTTGGGTCTTGAGAGTCGTCATCAAAATATAAACCACCAAGTTCTGGTGTCCATTCTATTGGGCCATTGTTTTTAATTTCAAACCAATCGGCGGTTAAGTTATCGCCTTCAGCATTACCAGGCCAAATTTCAGTTATTTCTAAAACAGGACCAACCAATTTATTAAATGAGTTTGGTGTGTTTATGGCTTCGCCTTCTGCAGGAGAAGTTTCAGTAAAGCCTTCTAGTCCTTCACCATAGTAATTATTTCTTACCCAATCGGAAGTTGTATTGGTATCAACACCATTTGGAATACGTGATGCGCCTCCAACTTGAAAGCCAACACCGTCGTAATCTGGCGATAAATCTATAGCATAAACTAAATCTGAACTTCCTCCGTCCGAACTAGCTACGCCATCAACAATTGCTGTCCAATAGGTGGTGTCAATAGTGCCATCATCATTAGTGTCAATATCATCTTCAAGAGCACCAGTAAAGTTTTCAACTAATAATAAAGTAACGGTTCCGTTTTCAATCACATTATTTTGAAAAGGAGTAGTCCAATAGCCATTTTCATCGGTTGTTCCAAGTGTAAAAACACCATCGTCAATAAGTCCAGTAGAAGCACCATCGCCTTCAATTTCTACGATTGTATATGCAGAATAATCTGTAAAAGGATCACCTAAGATTTCAATAAATTCCGAGGTGTCTGTTCCTGTATGATCGACTACAAACTCATTAATTACAGGTGTTTTAATGTTGGCAGAAGTTACTGCGCCTAATGTAACGACATCGCTTCTAAATTTTTTCCATTCAGCTTCTTGGTCTTTGTTTTCTGTGCCATCGTTATAAATTACCGTAGCACCTAAATCGACTAATAAAGTCACTTGATCTGTGTCTCCTTCCGAACCTAAAAATGGGGTTTCAGGAAGTGCAATTAAACCTTCAAAAGAACCGCCAGTATTTAAAGCTGTTAAGTCTGTAGATCTTAATTCTGGAGCATCAACCGCGTTTCCAGTCCATGTGTATATTTTAAAGTCTGTTTTTGTGCCAAAAGGACCACCAACTAAAATGCAACCATTTTCATTACATTCCATGGTTCTTAATGTTCTTCCTTTTAAATCGATAAAAATAGGAGCGTCAAAAACAGAAGAACCGGCAGCTAAACCTGGTAAAGATGTAAAGTTGGTTACAGGAATAATAATGGCTTTTCCTTGATTGGTTGAACTACGTAAGCCAATATAAGCTGTGGTAGTACTGTTTGGTGCTAGTGCTAAAGATTCAATTTCTAAAGCATTATCTAGTCCAAAAAAGCTGTTTCCTAAACCATGAGTATTATTAGTATCCCATGCAATTAAGTCGTCTCTTAAACTGGTGTATTTATCGATATACTTTAACATGGAACTTGTACCCGTGCCTGCTAAGGTTGTAGAAAATATAACAGAGCGGTCTGATTCTTCAGTAGAACCTGTCCAGTAAATGGTATTATTAACTATAAACGAACCTTCTAAATCGACTTCGGTAGTAGTTCCTAGGGCAGCATTAAAATCTGTTTCTTTAATTGGAAGACCAGAATGGTTTATGTTGTATAAACGAAGTGTTTGGTCTTCATCATCTGCAATCCATACGTAGTCAGAATCTACAGGAATACCCGTTGAACCATCTGATGATCCAGTATGAAAACGACTAGAGCTAGGTGTTACCGATTCCGCTGAAGCAGCATAATTAATGGTGTAAGTATCAGTTTCGTTATTCGTGTTTTTAACAGTAATGGTTAGTGTTGAAAAACCGATAGCAATAGGTGTTATGGTTAATAATCGATTTTCATTTGAACCCGTAAGCACTAAGTTTGCGTTTGGTACAATACTTTCGTTGTTACTAGAAATCGTTACTACTAAATCGCTTATTGGTGTGGATGAATCTGAAATAATAAAAGGAATTCCAATAGTGCTTGCAGGATCGGTTGGATCGTTAATAACACCACTTGTATATCCTGAGTTTTCTTCAGTTAAACTTAAATAAGGTGATAAGTTAGCAATATCCACAACAATACTTAAATCTGATGTTGACACTGCAGCTGGACCTAAGTTTCCTGGCGATGCAACAGCAGATTCGTTTTCATTATTTACAGCGGTTGATGCCGGTTTATTTGGTTCTTCGGCAAGAATGCTAAAAGCACCTTTTACAACATCGAAAGATTGTCCTGGGTTTAATTCGGTATCTGGATATTCTTCGTAGGCAATAATACTAGAAGCATCTACTGGTGCATCCACACTCATAAATAGTGTTACACCATCACCACCGCCGCCAAGACCAGAACCATCGTAAGTTCCAATTTGTACGCCAGAAAGATTATAAACACTTTCCCAAACCGACATAAATTCTGCAGTATCACTATCATCAATAGCAATTACAGATTCACCTGGTTTAATTGTGGTGATGCCACTAATTATATCAGCAGTACTGAAATCTTGAGAGTCGTCATCAAAATATAAATTACCCATTGAAGCCGTCCATGTTCCTGGGCCTTCGTTTGTAATTTCAAACCAATCCGCAGTAAGGTTATCACCTTCACCATTTCCAGGCCAGATTTCTGTAATTTGTAAATTGGGTAATGCAGGACCTAAATTTCCTGGCGATGCGATTGCAGATTCGTTTTCATCATTTACAGCCGTTGCTACAGGTTTATTAGGTTCTTCGTTAAGAATACTAAAAGCAGTTTTCACAACATCGTAAGATTGTCCTGGGGTTCCTGCGGCATCCGGATATGTTTCGAAGTCAATAATACTAGTGGCATCAATGGGTGCATTAATACTCATAAAAAGTGTGACACCGTCGCCGCCACCGCCTAGGCCAGAACCATTGTAAGTTCCAATTTGTACGCCAGAAAGGTTATAAACACTTCCCCAAACCGAAATAAATTCTGCTGTATCGCTATCATCAATAGCAATTACAGATTCGCCTGGTTTAATTGATGAGATACCGCTTATTAAATCGGCAGTACTAAAATCTTGAGAGTCATCATCAAAATATAAATCTCCTATAGCTGGAGTCCATTCTGTATCGCCTTGATTGGTGATTTCAAACCAATCGGCTGTTAGGTTATCTCCATTTTCATTTCCGGGCCAAATCTCGGTGATTTGTAATGAAACTTGCGCAAACGCAATGAGATTTGTAAGTAGGAGGGCAGCTACCAAAGTAATTTTTTTACACATAATTCTTGTTTTGGATTAAGGGGTGTAAAGTACTTAGGGTAGTGTTAACTTTCTGATAGCTAAATATTAATCATACGTTATGATTAAATTAAGTATGTTAATTTAAGGTAAAAGTATTAGGTGAGTTGTGGTTTTCTGCTGATTTTTAGTTGTTTGTAGTCTTTTATCCAATAATCATTCCTGCAATAGTAGCCGAAATTAAAGAGGCAATTGTACCACCAATTAAAGCTTTTATTCCGAAGTTAGAAAGTGTTTTACGTTGCCCTGGAGCCAAAGAGCCAATACCGCCAATTTGAATACCTATGGATGCGAAATTAGCAAAACCACATAGCATGTATGTTGCCATGATTATGGATTTCTCATAATTTAAGTGTATCGCGTTTGATGCATCTTTTAAATCTCTTAATTGAATATAGCCAATAAACTCACTAGCGGCCAATTTGATACCTAATAGTTGCCCCATTAGAGCCATATCTTCTTTAGCAACACCAATAAGCCACATAAGTGGTGCGAATAGGTAGCCCAAAATAAGTTCTAGCGATAAGTTTTTATAAGTTGTGTTAGCCGCTATCCAACCATTAACAGATGTAATATCTCCAATCCAACCCAAAATACCATTAAACATGGCAATAAATGCCACAAATACTAAAAGCATGGCACCAACATTTACTGCTAGTTTTAAACCTTCTGTCGTTCCATTAGCAATAGCATCTAAAAAGTTAGAGCCTATTTTTTCTTGTGATACCGATACATCTGTGTTTACATCTTCGGTTTGCGGGTATAATATTTTTGAAATTACAATAGCTCCAGGTGCAGCCATTACGGATGCAGCCAATAAATGCTTTGCATAAAATAATCTTAATTCTGGATCGTCTCCACCAAGAAAACCAATATAGGCTGCCAATACTGCGCCAGCTACTGTAGCCATACCACCAATCATCACTAACAGCATTTCGGACTTATTCATTTTTTCCAAATAAGCCTTAATAAGCAGTGGCGCTTCGGTTTGTCCTAAAAATATGTTTCCGGCAACACTTAAACTTTCTGCTCCGGAAATTTTTAAAGCTTTGGAAAGTAACCAAGCCATTACTTTTACTACTTTTTGAATGATTCCTAAGTAGAAAAGTACTGATGTTAATGCCGAAAAGAAGATGATAGTAGGCAATACTTGAAAGGCGAAAATAAAGCCAAAAGTATCCATATCTACTACTAAGCCTTCAAATAGAAACTTGCTACCTGCTCGTGTAAAATCTAGTACGCTAACAAATAAACCACCAATAAATTCGAAAATAGTTTTAATAAATTCAACCTTTAATACACCTATTGCTATAAGTAATTGAAATGCTAATCCAATACCAACAATTTTCCAATTAATGGCTTTTCGGTTACTGCTAAAAAGAAAGGCAACAAAAATTAAAGTTATCATACCCAATACGCCTCGCCATAAACTATTTAAAGAGAATCCTTGGCTAGGAGTAATGGTATTTGCTGTATTTGTAGTGGTAGGAATGTCTGCTTCTGTAGGAGCTTCTATTTTGGTTTCAGCCAAATTAATGGTAGTAGAATCTATTAAAATAGTTTCGGTTTCCGAAACGTTTTTAATAAGCTCAGTAGCATCTGTTTTGTCTATATCTTGCGCTATAACTAATGGGGTGAAACATAAAAATATTATAGCAATGAGCAAAAACAGCTTTTTCATACTAAAAATTAAAGGTTATTCTCGTTTTGAGATTTCATCACGAATATGAGCCGCTTTCTCATAATCTTCATTTATAACGGCTTCTTCAAGCATGGTTTGAAGTTCTTCTAAGGTTTTTCCATGAAAACGCTCGCGAGGTTCTTCTTTAGGTTCTAATTCCGAAGCTACTAACTCATCCATTAAAATACTATCTTGAGATTCGTTTTCGTCTTCTTCCTTTGGATTCACTTTAAGGTAAATACCAGCTTTGTCCAGAATATTTTTATAAGTAAATATTGGTGCTTGAAAACGAAGTGCTAATGCAATAGCATCACTAGTTCGTGCATCAATAATTTCTTCAATTTTATCGCGTTCACAAATTAAACTTGAGTAAAATACGCCATCTACCAACTTATGGATAATAACTTGTTTAACAACAATATCAAATCTGTCGGCAAAGTTTTTAAACAAATCGTGTGTTAATGGGCGAGGAGGACTAATTTCCTTTTCTAATGCAATGGCAATAGATTGCGCTTCAAAAGCTCCTATAACAATAGGTAGTTTACGGTCGCCATCAACTTCATTTAAAATTAAAGCATATGCGCCATTTTGTGTTTGGCTATAGGAAATGCCTTTTATATTTAATCTTACTAAACTCATAATGTATTAAAAACGCAAAGAACTGCTTAAATTAGAACTTTACCAACTGCACAAGGCAATTTTAAGTCAAAATGCTAATTTAAGCAGTTCTATAGTATTATACCAATTATAATTTAAAAATAAGCGTTAATTGATATTATAAAAGATTATTGCTGTGCTTTAAAGGCTTTTAATTTTTCTATTAATTCTGGCACGACTTGAAAAGCATCACCAACAACACCATAATCTGCAGCTTTAAAGAAAGGTGCTTCAGGATCTGTATTGATAACTACTTTTACTTTTGATGCATTAATACCCGCTAAATGCTGTATCGCTCCAGAAATTCCAATAGCTATATATAAGTTTGATGCTACAGGTTTACCTGTTTGCCCAACGTGTTCGCTATGTGGACGCCATCCTAAATCTGAAACCGGTTTAGAGCAGGCTGTTGCTGCACCTAAAACATCGGCAAGTTCTTCAACCATACCCCAGTTTTCCGGACCTTTTAATCCACGACCGGCAGACACTACTATTTCAGCATCGGCAATAGATACTTTATCGGTAGCTTTATCAACAGACTCTACTGTAACCCCTGATTCTGGAATTGAAGGTGAAAACTCTTCCGCGGAAGCGCTACCACTATTTTCAACTAATCCAAAGGCATTATTAGATACACCAACAATTTTTACATCAGTGTTAATTTGAGTATTTTCGAAAGCTTTATTAGTAAATGCGGTACGTTTTACAGTAAACGGACTCGTGCTTGATGGTGCTGCAACCACATTTGTTGCGTAACCAGCATTTAACCCTACAGCCAATAGTGGTGCTAGGTATTTACTGTCTGCACTAGAACTTACAACTACAACTTTTGCATCTTCGCTTTCGGCCGCTTGTTTAAGGGCTGCTGCGTATGCATTTGCGTTAAATTTATCTAGTTGTGAGTTGCTTATATTTAATACTTTATCTACGCCGTAAGTTCCTAAAGCGTTAGTGTCGTTTGCGTTAATGGCTACAGCCGTAACCGTAGTTCCTAATTGATTAGCAACTGCTTTTGCATAAGAAGCTACCTCGAAAGCTGTTTTTTTAAAGGCGCCTTGTTCTGATTCTGTATATACTAAAACTGACATATTAATTTTGTTTTTTTTGTCATTCCCGTAAAGACGGAAATCTTATTATTTTACGTTAACATCCAAAGATCCTGAAATAAATTCAGGATAATTTAATCTGTAATTAAATCACCTTAGCTTCGTTATGAAGTAAGCTTACTAATTCGTCTAAATTATCTGGCGATACCAAAGTAACCGCACCTTTTGGAGTAGGTTTTTCAAACGAAACCGATGTTGTTTCTTGATTTGCATCTACAGGATCTACCACATTTAATGGTTTTTTACGTGCCATCATAATACCTCTCATATTTGGTATACGCAAATCGCTTTCTTCAACCAATCCTTTTTGTCCGCCAATAACTAATGGCAGCGATGTTGAAACGGTTTCTTTACCACCATCAATTTCTCTTACAGCTTTTGCCGAAGTACCATCAATTTCTAATCCAATACAGTTATTTACAAAATTAGCTTTAAGTAAACCTGCAACCATTCCAGGAACCATTCCGCCATTATAATCAATCGATTCACGACCAGCAATAATTACATCGTATCCACCTGTATTTGCCACATTGGCTAATTGTTTTGCTACAGAAAACCCATCGGTAGCAACCGTATTTACACGAATAGCTTCATCTGCTCCAATAGCTAACGCTTTTCTTAAAGTTGGTTCAGTTTCCGCTCCACCCACATTAACAACAGTAACCGAAGCTCCTTGTTTTTCTTTAAACCACATAGCACGTGTTAAACCAAACTCGTCATTTGGGTTGATAACAAATTGAACACCATTTGTATCAAATTTAGTATCGTTATCGCTAAAATTAATTTTTGATGTTGTATCTGGTACGTGACTTATACACACTAATATTTTCATTTTTTTATGTATTTAGATGTCTTATTTTTTTCAGTTTACGAAGTTAATTATAAAATTTCGAATATTTACTATGCGTGCATAATAAATTTTAAAAAAAACTTGTGAGAGGGTATCTCATTTATTGTTATTTTTGCTATTCGAATCAAAATATATTCAATGAAGACAATTCAATTTAGAGAGGCCATTTGCGAAGCAATGAGCGAAGAGATGCGCAGAGACGAAAGCGTGTATTTAATGGGTGAAGAAGTAGCTGAGTATAACGGAGCTTATAAAGCATCAAAAGGTATGCTTGATGAATTTGGAGCAAAACGTGTTATTGATACGCCAATTGCAGAACTTGGTTTTGCTGGTATCGCTATCGGGTCTACAATGACTGGTAACAGACCTATTGTAGAGTATATGACCTTTAACTTCTCTTTAGTTGGAATTGATCAAATTATAAATAATGCTGCTAAAATTAGACAAATGTCTGGTGGGCAGTTTAAATGTCCTATTGTTTTCCGTGGGCCAACAGCGTCTGCAGGACAATTAGGAGCAACACACTCGCAAGCCTTCGAAAATTGGTTTGCAAACACACCAGGTTTAAAAGTAGTAGTGCCATCTAATCCATACGATGCAAAAGGGCTATTAAAAGCTGCTATTAGAGATGACGATCCGGTTATTTTTATGGAAAGTGAGCAAATGTATGGTGATAAAGGTGAAGTGCCAGAAGGAGAATATATTGTGCCACTTGGTGTTGCCGATATAAAACGTAAAGGTACAGATGTAACAATCGTATCTTTTGGTAAAATTATAAAAGAAGCTTACAAAGCCGCCGATGAATTAGAGAAAGAAGGTATCTCTTGTGAGATTATCGATTTACGTACCGTTCGTCCTTTAGATAGAAAGGCGATTTTAGAATCGGTTAAAAAAACAAACAGATTAGTAATTTTAGAAGAAGCATGGCCTTTTGGAAATGTATCAACTGAAATAACATATTTAGTGCAATCTGAAGCATTTGATTATTTAGATGCTCCAATTGTTAGAATTAATACTGCAGATACACCTGCAGCTTATTCTCCTGTTTTAATGGCAGAATGGTTACCGGATTATACCGAAGTCATCAAAGCTGTTAAAAAGGTGCTATATAAATAAAACAACATTTTTTACGTTATATAAACTTCATTAGCATAATTGTTGATGAAGTTTTTTTGTATTATGAATATAAGATTAATTATTGCCCTATTCTACCTCGGATTATCTTCTGTATTTGCACAAACCAAAGTTAGTGGTTTTGTGTACGATGAATTTAATGAACCTGTCTCCTTCGCAAATATTGTGTTTAAAGGATCTACAGAAGGTACCATAACTAACGAAAACGGAAAATTCTATTTAGAGTCTGATGATACTTGGGATGGTTTAATCGTTTCCTTTATTGGGTACGAAACCTTAAATGTGCCTTTGGAAAAAAAGGTGAATTACAATTTAAAGTTTATTCTTAAAGAAGAAACTGCGGAGCTAAATGCGGTGCTTATTGTGTCTGGAAAACAATCTAAAAAAAATAATCCAGCCATTGATATTCTAAGAAAAATTTGGGCGCATAAACGAAGTAATGGTTTAAAGCAGTTTAAGCAATACGAGTACGATAAATACGAAAAAGTAGAATTCGATTTAAACACTATTGATAGTGCGCTTATAAAAAGTAAACTATTTAAGGGTATGGAGTTTGTTTTTAATGAGGTCGATACATCTAACGTTACAGGAAAAACCTATTTACCGATTTTTATAAACGAAGCCGTTTCAAAAGTATATGGCGATAATGTTATTAATAAAACCAAAGAAGATTTATTAGGTAATAAAAACTCAGGGTTTAGCGATAACCAAATTATTATCGATTTTATAGACGATTTGTATTCCGATTTTAGCGTGTACGATAATTACATGAAGTTTTTCGATAAGAGTTTTGTGAGTCCTTTATCTACAACAGGAGTTAATACCTATAACTATGTTCTGGCCGATAGTTCTTTTATAGATAATAAGTGGTGTTATAATATTATTTACTATCCAAGAAGAAAAAACGAATTGACTTTTAAAGGTGATTTTTGGGTGGCAGATACGACCTATGCTATTAAAGAAATTAATTTACAAGCCTCTAAAAGTGCCAATATAAACTGGATTAAAGAAATTTATATAGAGCAAGAGTTCGAGGTGTTAACCGATTCTCTTTTCTTAGTGACAAGAGATTATATGCTATCGGATTTTGCATTTAATAAAAAGGAAAAGTCTCGTGGTGTTTACGGAAAGCGTACTACCTTATACAATAATTATAAGTTTGATATTGAAAAGGATAAAAAATTCTACGATGCCGAGGTTTATAATTTTGATAAGGATATTTATAATAGAGATGATGAATTTTGGGGTGAGAACCGATTAGAAGCTTTAAATAAAGACGAGAAAGGCGTTTACAAAATGTTAGACACTTTAAAAACGGTTAAAAAGTTTAAACGCCTTTATAATTTAGGAAGCATCCTAGCTTCGGGTTATATTGAGTTTAATACGTTGCCTTTAGATTACGGACCCGTATTTTCAACCTTTGGATATAACGAAGTTGAAGGCGTACGTTTAAGAACAGGAGGGCGAACCTATTTTGGACCAAACGATTTATGGCGATTGGAAGGCTTTTTGGCCTACGGATTCGACGATGATAAATTCAAGTATGGTATTTCTGGTAAATGGTTAATCGATAAAAAAAGTCGACTCATTATTTCTGGAGGGAATAGACGAGATATCGAGCAAATAGGAGCGAGCTTAACAACCAGCACCGATGTGTTGGGCAGAAGTTTAGCCTCATCATCAGTAGTAGGAACAAGTACAAACGATAAGCTTACTAATATTAATTTAACTAGTTTAGCGGTTGAAGCAGAGCCTTGGCGTAATGTTATATTTCGATTAGGCGGGAATTATAGAACCCTAGAATCGGCATCGCCAACCTTTAGTTTAGATTATAATACACCAACAGGTATAGCTTCGGAAATAACACAATTTGAATCCAACTTATCGGTGTCCTATTTCCCTGGGCGTAAAATGACTGGTTTTGGGGTGGAACGTAGAGTGGCTAACGATTATTATTCACGTTTATTTGCGCAAGTTACGCGAGGCGATAAAAGTTTATTTAGTAGCGATTTCGATTATACTAAAGTACAGTTCTCATACACCCAACCTTGGCAAATGGGTGGTTTTGGAAGGTTAAATACCACCTTTGAAGCCGGCAAAACCTTTGGCGAAGTGCCACTTGGTTTGCTAAGTGTTATTCCAGGAAATCAATCGTATTTTTCAATATATAATACCTTTTCGCAACTTGATTTTTATGAGTTTGTGTCCGATACGTATGCCTCTTTTCATTTTGAGCATAATTTTAATGGACGCTTATTTTCTAGAATTCCATTTTTACGAAAGTTGAATCTGCGAGAAATTGTAAGTGTACGTGGTGTTATGGGAAGTATAACAGATGAAAATGTTGCTTTAAGTAATGTGCCTAGTAACCCAAACAATATTCAGTTAGTGGCACCATCAAACGAGCCGTATTACGAATACAGTCTAGGAGTAGGTAATATTTTTAAAGTGCTTAGAATAGACTTTAATTTTAGAGGAAACTATAAAGATAAAGTGCTTTATCCTGAAGCTAGAAAATTTGGGGTTACAGGAAGCTTTGGGTTTTACTTTTAGTACGCATATTCATAATGCATAGGAGTCTAAGCTGTAATTGCTATTGTAGTAAAATGAGCTTAAATTCCTGTAGCTAAATTATATGATATTTCATTTACACCAGATTTAGTAATGTATTTTACTGTGATTTTATCGAATTTAAGATCAATAATTTCTTGACGATTAGAGCTAGCGTCTATTTGATGCTTGCTAATTATAACTTTTTCGAGCGTAATTACTAAATATGGATTCTGTGATCCTGATTCTGGATTAACTAGGCTAATGGTTGTTTCTGGAAAAGATTTGCCTTGCAAGTTTGCTAACATTAAATAAGGTGTTGCTGCATCAATTTTTTTCACCAATGAAATTGGGGATATAGTAGCTTTAGCTCTGCTTCTTCCGGTGCCTATGGCATTTATTTGTTCGGTTAAGGATGCTAAGCCATAAATTTCAATTTCTTTAGCAAAAGCGCTAGATCGTGCTTCGCCATCTATATCGGGAACTTTCAAAAAGCCAACCACTTTATTTGCCGCCATTGGATTTTCTTGTGTGCTTTGAGCGTTTATCTTTGCCGAAAACATAAATAAACCGATAAATAATACTAGTACTGGTTTCATAATAAATTGATTTGCTTAAAGTTAAGTAATTTTTTAAGAATTTCAAATCAATTATTATTATTATAAAATGTAAGGGCAATAAAGTGAAGTATTAAGTTAGGTTTTAATGTTGTTGTGTATAGAAGTTGTTAGCGTTTAATGTGTTAGAAGTTATGTTATTTGCGCGAACGTAGTTTTAATTCAGATTTTCGCATGGGCATCACATCTATAATCTCAAACAACTTTTCGCAAGTAAGTAAATGGGGTTGTCTTATTTTTATACCGCCATCTAAACCAATTAATATTACTTCGAAAGAGGAGTTTTTAGATTTATATTTTTCATAGGTTTTAGATGAATTTTGCCATGCTTCGTCCAGTAAACCTTTTGTGTAACTATGTTTTTTTATTTGGTAAACAATAAGTTTACGATTGGTAAGTCCATTTTCGTGTGCCTGCAATTCTTTTATTTGATTCTGAAATGTAGAAGTGTTAGCGCCATCTGTAAGTACTAATAAAACTCTGTTTTCCCATTGATGTGATGCTATATTTTGAGACATCCCTTTATTAACGCTAATCATTAGAGTTGCAAAAAATAGGATTTTAAATACCTTCATTTTTTCAAGGGTTTGGGGAGGTTTGTTTAGCGTTTATATACTGCTTTGGCATTAGTACTTTATTTTTTTGGCCAAATTTTTTCAAATCTTTCGCAAACCACAAGCATTTCATCTGTCGATTTTTGCCCGTTTTGTTCCAATGCGTTCGCAAAAAATTCCCAATGCGCTTTTTTCCACTTTTCGAGTGGTTCAATATTCGTTCCCATATCCAATTCAGCATAATCTTTGGAAATCTGATTAAATGGAATTGTGTCCACTTTTTTTGTCTCAATTATCGCTCGTGCTTTTCCGTCAAAATCCGTTACAATAAGTTTTGTTCCGATTTTTGGTAAGTCAGCATTTGCTTCTTTATACCAAATATATAATCCAGAACTTGCTTTCTTTTTCCTGTTAATAATTAATTCCGCTAAACGATTTGCATCTTTTTCATTATCGTGAAAAAAATCAGAATCTGGTAGTTTGTCTTTTTTGAATTCGTGATTTGATTCCGTAAAATTATTCCACATTTCGTAAACGGTTTTGTGAATTCCGTTTTCCGTTACCAATTCTTTTTCCGATTCTACTTGAGTATTTATTTCGGTTTTTTTGTCGGTTTTGCAATTTATTAAAATTAGAAATAGAATGATTGTTATATGTCTCACAGTTTTTTCGGTATTAATGGCAATGTTTCGCGAAAATAAAATCATTTCAATATTTTATACCCAACAGTAAACGAAGTTAGCAAATTTTCTCACAAAGTCAAATCCAAAAAAAAAGACCACCTTAAAAAGGTGGTCTTTAAAATATAAATTAAGCCTCAAATTTTACAATCCAAAAGCAGTTTTTACTTTATCAACATAATCTAATTTTTCCCAAGTAAATAGCTCAACATCTAATGTTATGCTTTCTCCATTAGGCTGAGAAAAAGATTTGGTAACGGTTTCGTTTTTACGTCCCATGTGTCCGTAAGCAGCAGTTTCGCTGTACATTGGCGAACGTAATTTTAAACGTTCTTCAATAGCAAATGGTCTCATATCGAAAATTTCAGATACTTTTTCGGCAATTTCACCATCGGTTAAATTAAATGGGCAAGTTCCGTAGGTATCTACAAAAATCCCCATAGGCTCAACAACACCAATAGCATAACTTACTTGTACTAAAATTTCGTCTGCAACACCAGCTGCAACTAGGTTTTTAGCAATATGTCTTGTAGCATAAGCAGCACTTCTATCTACTTTACTTGGGTCTTTTCCAGAAAATGCACCACCACCGTGAGCACCTTTTCCCCCGTAGGTATCAACAATAATTTTCCGTCCTGTTAAACCAGTATCGCCATGCGGGCCACCAATTACAAACTTTCCTGTTGGGTTTATGTGGTATTTAATATCGTTGTTAAATAATTTTTGGATAGCTTCAGGAAGTTTAGAAACTACTCTTGGTATTAGTATCTCAACAATGTCTTTTCTAATTTTAGCAAGCATAGCTTCATCTTCATCAAAATCGTCATGCTGTGTAGATACTACAATAGCATCGATACGTTGTGGCACGTTATCGTCGCTATATTCAATAGTAACTTGACTTTTAGAATCTGGTCTTAAATACGTAATGTCTTTTACTTCGCGACGTAATTCAGCAAGTTCAAGTAAAATTCTGTGCGATAAATCTAATGCCAATGGCATGTAGTTTTCGGTTTCGTTGGTTGCGTAACCAAACATCATACCTTGATCGCCAGCGCCTTGTTCCTCTTTACTACCGCGATCTACACCTTGACTAATATCGTCCGATTGTTCGTGAATAGCAGAAAGCACACCACACGAATTTCCATCAAACATATATTCGCCTTTAGTATATCCAATTTTATTAATAGTGTCTCTCGCAATTTTCTGAACATCTAAATAGGTGGTCGATTTTACTTCGCCAGCAAGTACTACTTGTCCTGTTGTTACTAAGGTTTCGCACGCCACTTTCGATTCTTTATCAAAAGCTAAAAAATTATCTATTAATGCATCACTAATTTGATCAGCTACTTTGTCTGGGTGTCCTTCAGATACACTTTCTGAAGTGAATAAATATGCCATAATTATTATTTTACGGTAAGATTTGACGTGAACGTCGAAGGAAGTTTACACTGCCTTTAGCATTTTTGTTCACATAACCTTAAATTGTAATGTAAAGAGGTTGCAATCAGTCAAATCTTTCCTCTATTATTATTTCCGCAAAAGTAAAAAAATAAAAGAATATGCGTGTCTGTTTTTGTTTTTTTTAGGATTTAGTTGGCTATTAGAGTTTAATTACAAATATTTGCAATTTATAATGAAAAACTATTTTTTAAATATCGATCCTATTTATGTCTTTGTGATTAATTCACAAGACTAAGGAAAGGTGCTTTAAAACAAATTAAATAATAATAGCCTTCCTAAATTCGGAAGGTTTTTTTATGAAGTTTTTTTTGGTTTTGAACATCATAAAAATTTTAATCTAAATACCTGATAATAAGGTGATTGAGTTGATTTTTATAGTCGTGGATTTAACCTGAAAAAACAAAGGTTAGCGGTTATAAGAAGCTAATAAATTAATTTCGACAAGTTGTTTTGGTGAAATTGAATAATTTTCAATAAAAACCTTAATTAACTAAGAATACAAAAATAAAATAAGCTAAAGACTAAAGTTGTTTGCAATAAATATGAAAGAACTTAATAAACATAGTAAAAGACTAACACAAGACGAATCTCAACCAGCATCTCAAGCCATGTTATACGCAGTAGGTTTAACAGATGAAGATATGAACAAGGCTCAAGTGGGTATTGCGAGTACGGGATATGATGGGAACCCATGTAACATGCATTTAAATAATTTAGCTGCCGAGGTTAAAATTGAAACTAAAATTGCAGGTTTAGTTGGATTAGGATTCAACACTATTGGTGTAAGTGATGGTATTTCTATGGGAACTTCGGGTATGAATTACTCTTTAGCATCTCGTGATATTATTGCAGATTCTATTGAAACAGTGATGAACGCTCAAAGTTATGATGCTTTAGTATCTGTTGTTGGATGCGATAAAAATATGCCAGGAGCGGTAATGGCTATGTTACGTTTAAACCGTCCGTCTATTATGATGTATGGTGGTACGATTGCCTCT
Organism: Algibacter sp. AS12; assembly: GCF_046736315.1. Taxonomy (NCBI): domain Bacteria; kingdom Pseudomonadati; phylum Bacteroidota; class Flavobacteriia; order Flavobacteriales; family Flavobacteriaceae; genus Algibacter; species Algibacter sp. AS12. Next base: position 1,072,742 of record NZ_CP151841.1, on the reverse strand, counting down.
GGTAAATATAAAGGAAGAAAATTAAACATCGTTTCGGCTTTCGAGGCTTTAGGGCAGAAAGTAGCTGGCGAAATTGGTGAAGAAGAATATAGAGAAATTATAAAGAGTGCTATTCCAGGAGCAGGAGCTTGTGGTGGTATGTATACTGCAAATACAATGGCTTCGGCAATTGAATGTATGGGGTTTGCATTACCATATAACTCGTCTATTCCAGCCGAAAATCCTAATAAATTATCTGAAAGCGAAAGAACAGCAAGAGCTATTAAAAACCTTTTAGAATTAGATTTAAAACCTTTAGATATTATCTCTAAAAAATCTATTGAAAATGCAATTGCATTAGTAAATGCTTTAGGAGGTTCTACTAATGCAGTATTACACTTTTTAGCTATTGCACATGCTGCAGATATCGATTTTACATTAGAAGATTTTCAGCGTGTGAGCGACAGAACACCGTTAATAGCAGATTTAAAACCATCTGGAAAATACCTTATGGAAGATGTTCATGGTGTTGGTGGAACGCCAGCAGTAATGAAGTATTTATTAGATAATGGCTATTTACATGGTGAGTGTTTAACAGTAACGGGAAAAACTTTAGCTGAAAATTTAGCGGATGTTGAACCACTTTCTTTTGAAGACGATCAAGATGTTATCTTTCCAAAGGATAAAGCATTAAAATCTTCAGGTAACTTACAAATCCTTTATGGAAACTTAGCGACAGAAGGTGCGGTAGCAAAAATATCAGGTAACGAAGGTTTATTATTTGAAGGTAAAGCAGTGGTTTACGATGGTGAGCAAGCTGCAAATACTGGAATCTCTAATGGTGAAGTAGAAAGAGGTGATGTTGTCGTCATTAGATACGTAGGTCCAAAAGGAGGTCCAGGAATGCCAGAAATGTTAAAACCAACCTCATTAATTATGGGAGCTGGTTTAGGAAAATCTGTAGCATTAATTACCGATGGCCGTTTTTCTGGTGGTACACATGGTTTTGTTGTGGGGCATATTACGCCAGAAGCACAAAATGGTGGAACTATTGGATTATTAAAAACAGGAGATAAAATTAGAATTAGTGCAGAAGATAACTCTATTAACGTTTTACTATCTGATGAAGAAATAACAGAAAGAAAAGCACAATGGGTACAACCAGCATTAAAACACAATAAAGGAATATTATACAAATACGCAAAAACGGTAGCATCGGCTTCAAAGGGCTGTGTAACGGATTTGTAATAAATTGTCGTTCTTGCGTAGGCAGGAATCTCATCATTTAAGGTTGAGACTATGAAAACACAAACAATTAATAATAAAAAAGAAGTGGCAGAAAAAGCAGAACGTATAACAGGTAGCGAAGCTGTAGTTAAAAGCTTGATAGCAGAGGGTGTTGATATTCTTTATGGATATCCAGGAGGAGCTATTATGCCAGTATACGATGCATTATATAGATACCAAGATAAAATACATCACGTATTAACACGCCATGAACAAGGTGCTGCACATGCTGCTCAAGGTTATGCGCGTATATCTGGTAAAGTTGGTGTTGCTATGGCAACTTCTGGACCAGGAGCAACTAACTTAATAACAGGAATTGCAGATGCTCAAATAGATTCTACACCATTAGTGTGTCTTACAGGTCAAGTGTTTTCGCATTTATTAGGTAGTGATGCTTTTCAAGAAACCGATATAGTTGGTATTTCTACGCCAGTAACAAAATGGAACTGCCAAGTTACTAAAGCAGAAGATATTCCTGCGGCTATAGCTAAAGCATTTTATATTGCTAAAAGCGGAAGACCAGGACCTGTATTAGTCGATATTACTAAAGATGCTCAGGTTGCCGAGTTAGATTTTAAATACGAAAAATGTAGAGGAGTTAGAAGTTATGTTCCTGTACCAAAAACAAGTCAAAAGGCTGTTAACGCTGCTGCGGAATTGATAAATAATGCTAAAAAACCAATGATAGTTTGGGGACAAGGTGTTATTTTAGGTCAAGCCGAAGAAGAACTTAAAACCGTTATTGAAAAAGCTGGTATTCCTGCTGCATGGACCATACTTGGTGCGTCGGCATTTCCAACATCACATCCTTTAAATATTGGTATGGTTGGTATGCATGGTAATTATGCGCCAAATAAATTAACTAACGAGTGCGATGTTTTAATTGCTATAGGTATGCGTTTTGACGATCGTGTTACAGGTAATTTAGATAGTTACGCAAAACAAGCTAAAATTATTCATTTTGATATTGACCCAGCAGAAATTAACAAAAACGTAAAAGTGGATGTTGCTGTTTTAGGTGATTCAAAAGAAAGTTTAGCTATGCTATCTGAAGCTTTAGATAAAAACAGTCATGATGCATGGTTGAAAGAATTTAAGGATTTATATGCTATAGAGTTCGACCAGGTTATAAATAACGATATCAACCCAACAAAAGAAGGGTTGACTATGGGCGAGGTTTTAAAGCAAATAAATATAGAAAGTAATGGAAATGCAGCCATTGTTTCGGATGTAGGTCAACACCAAATGATTGCTTGTAGATATGCCGATTTTAATATTACAAAAAGTAATATTACTTCGGGTGGTTTAGGTACCATGGGGTTTGCACTTCCGGCCGCTATTGGAGCTAAAATGGCAGCGCCAGATCGTGAGGTTGTAGCTATTATTGGCGATGGTGGTTACCAAATGAATATTCAAGAGTTAGGAACCGTTTTTCAGCAAAAAGCAGCCGTTAAAATTGTGGTTTTAAACAATGAGTTTTTAGGTATGGTACGCCAGTGGCAACAATTGTTTTTCGATAAGCGTTATGCATCAACCGAAATGACAAATCCAAACTTTGTAGCTATTGCCGAAGGGTATTATATTAAAGCTAGAAAAGTAACTAAACGCGATGAATTGGAAGAAGCTGTAAAAGAAATGATGGCATCAAAAGAGTCTTATTTCTTAGAGGTTATGGTGGAGAAAGAAGATAATGTGTTCCCGATGATTCCTTCTGGAGCTTCAGTTTCAGATGTACGATTAAGTTAAAAAAATAAGATTTAAGAATAGAGAATAAAGAATAAAGATAAACCATAATTGAAGCAGTATGTATTCCGCGAAAGCGAAAAAAAACTTTAATTATAAAACCCTTTTTCTAATATCATTTTAAAAGATGAACGAAGATATACAATCATTCACAATATCAATTTATACCGAAAATAATATCGGTTTATTGAATCGTATTTCAGCTATTTTTCAGCGTAGACACATAAATATAGAAAGTTTAACAACCTCTCAATCTGAGATTGATGGTGTAAATCGTTTTGTAATTGTGGTGAATATTTGCGAAGACACGGCATGTAAAATTGTTAAGCAAATTGAAAAGCAAGTTGAAACCATAAAAGCATATTATCATACCGAAGACGAAACTATTTTTACAGAGTCTTGTATGTTTAAAATAAATTCTGATTTGTTGTTTAACGAGCCGCAAATACAGAATATTATTAAAGAAAGTTATTCTAGAATTGTAACCGTAAACAAAGACTTTTTTGTGCTTGAAAAATCGGGTAGAAGAAACGAAATTGAAGCGTTACGACGCGATTTAAACAGTTTTGGGATTATGCAATTTGTACGTTCTGGACGTATTGCAGTAACAAAAGATGAAATGAAAGTAAGCGAATTGCTAAAAGCATTCGATAACCAATAATTACAATTAAATATAAAATGGGAAATTATTTTAACACACTGTCGTTAAGAGATAAATTAAATCAATTATCGAAGTGTAGATTTATGGATGCTTCAGAATTTACAGATGGAGTAACTGCTTTAAAAGGAAAAAAGATAGTTATCGTTGGGTGTGGTGCTCAAGGGTTAAATCAAGGGTTAAACATGAGAGATTCTGGTTTAGATATTTCTTATGCATTACGTGATGCTGCTATTGCAGAAAAACGTCAATCTTTTGTTAATGCCTCTGAAAACGGATTTACTGTTGGTACTTACCAAGAGTTAATCCCAACAGCAGATTTAGTGTTAAACCTAACACCAGATAAGCAGCATACAAATGCTGTAAATGCCGTTATGCCATTAATGAAAAAGGGAGCAACGTTATCTTACTCTCATGGTTTTAATATTGTTGAAGAAGGGATGCAAATTCGTAAAGACCTTACAGTAATTATGGTGGCGCCTAAGTCTCCAGGTTCTGAAGTTAGAGAAGAATATAAGCGTGGTTTTGGTGTGCCTACATTAATTGCGGTACATGAAGAAAACGATCCTGAAGGTAAAGGTTGGGCACAAGCTAAAGCTTATGCAGTAGCCACTGGAGGTGATAGAGCTGGTGTATTAGCATCGTCTTTTATTGCTGAGGTAAAATCTGATTTAATGGGAGAGCAGACTATCCTTTGTGGATTGTTACAAACAGGTTCTATCCTTTGTTTCGATAAAATGGTTGAAGAAGGTATTGATGCGGGTTATGCTTCAAAATTAATTCAATACGGTTGGGAAACTGTAACAGAAGGTCTTAAATATGGTGGTGTAACTAACATGATGGATCGTTTATCTAACGCAGCTAAAATTAAAGCTTTTGAATTATCGGAAGAATTAAAAGATATTATGCGTCCATTATTCCAAAAGCATATGGATGATATTATTGAAGGTCGTTTTTCTGCTGGAATGATGGCAGATTGGGCTAACGATGATCATGATTTATTAACATGGAGAGCAGCTACTGCTGAAACTAATTTTGAAAAAACGCCGGCTGGTGATGTTGAAATTACTGAGCAAGAGTATTACGATAACGGTGTGTTAATGGTAGCTATGGTAAGAGCAGGTGTCGAATTAGCTTTTGAAGCTATGACAGATTCTGGAATTATCGATGCATCTGCATACTACGAGTCTTTACACGAAACGCCACTTATTGCAAACACTATTGCAAGACGTAAATTATACGAAATGAATAGTGTTATTTCTGATACTGCAGAGTACGGATGTTATTTATTTGACCATGCTTGTAAGCCTTTATTAACTGATTTTATGAAAAACATAAAAACAGATGTTATTGGAAAATCTTACGCTAAAGATAATGGCGCAGGTGTTGATAACGCTAAACTTATTGAAGTAAACGCTGCTTTAAGAAACCACCCAGTTGAAAAAGTTGGTGCATTCTTAAGAGGTTCTATGACGGCTATGAAGCCAATAGTATAAGTACCGAATACAACTAAACTAAACTATATTTCCAAAACCTGTCTGATGTTTTCATTTAGACAGGTTTTTTTGTGCCAAATCTTAATTTAAATGAGAAATGGTTTAATAAAAACAAAGGATTAAGTACCTTGCATAAGCATGATAAGCCCATATAAATGAGTCACAACACATCCACTTATTTTCCTAGTCTAGAAAGCGTAAAAGCTGCTGCTGAAACTATTAAAACGGTATCGACCGTAACACCTTTAAGTGAAAGTTTAAGGTATTCAAAAAAGTATAACGCTAACATTTTATTAAAACGCGAAGATTTACAACAAGTACGCTCGTATAAAATTAGAGGTGCCTATAATAAAATTAGCTCGCTAACGGCACAAGAAGCTTTAAATGGTGTAGTATGTGCTAGTGCTGGTAATCATGCTCAAGGTGTTGCTTTATCCTGTAAATTATTAAAAATTAAGGGCACTATTTATATGCCGGCACCTACGCCTAACCAAAAGGTGGAACAGGTGGAAATGTTTGGTGAAGATTTTATAGAAATTAAGTTAATTGGCGATACGTTCGATGATTCCTTTCATGCCGCCATGTTAGAGTGCGACGAATTAGGAAAAACCTTTATACATCCTTTTAATGATAAAAAAGTTATTGAAGGTCAAGCTACTATTGCTTTAGAGGTTTTAGAACAAGCCACGCAACCTATCGATTATGTGTTTATAGCTGTTGGTGGTGGTGGTTTAGCTGCAGGTTTATCAACGGTTTTTAAAACCTTATCGCCTCAAACTAAAATTATTGGAGTTGAGCCAGAAGGTGCGCCTTCTATGTCGGTTTCCATAAAAAATAATAAAAACACAACCATCGAAAAAATTGAAAAGTTTATTGATGGAGCGGCCGTAAAACGTGTTGGCGATTTAACCTTTGCCATTTGTAAAGAAAATTTAACCGATATGATTACCGTGCCCGAAGGCAAAGTTTGCGAAACCATATTAGAACTTTATAATAAAGATGCTATTGTGGTAGAACCTGCTGGAGCATTGAGTATTTCTGCGCTAGATTTTTATGCAGAACAAATACAAGGTAAAAACGTTGTTTGTGTGGTTAGTGGTAGTAATAATGATATTACACGAACCGCCGAGATTAAAGAACGTGCTTTATTATACGCCAATTTAAAGCATTATTTTATAGTAAGTTTCCCGCAACGTGCTGGTGCTTTAAAAGAATTTGTGGTTGATATTTTAGGTGAAGATGATGATATTACGTTTTTTCAATATGCTAAAAAAACCAACCGAGAAAACGGTTCTGCAGTGGTTGGTGTGCAACTAAAATCGGCTAACGATTTAGAGCCATTAATTACCAAAATGAAACAGCGTAATTTTTATGGCGACTATTTGAATGATAAGCCTGATTTGTTTCAGTTTTTAGTGTGATTTTGCACACTTAAAAATCTTCTAATTTGCGAAATCGTTTGCGCTCTATTTTTACTGTTTATTTGAATTTCAGGGTATCATTGTAAGTAAAATTTAGTTATTTTGGGTATAAACAAATTAACTATAAAAGTCTTAAAAACGATATCATTTTAAGGCTTTAAAACACTAAAAGAGTTATGAAGCATCCTTTTAAAGACATTCCAGAGGCTTATAAAATTGAATCCCTTTTGCATCAGTCCACTTATTTGTCCGATGGCGAATTAAAACATTGGGAAGGTGATACTGCAGAGGTTTACTCAACCATCTCGTCAACTAGCGATTACAAGCAAACCCTTTTAGGAACTATTCCGCAGTTAGGCGAAAAGGAAGCTTTAGAGGTTCTTGATTCTGCAACCCGAGCTTACGATAACGGTAAAGGCTTATGGCCAACCATGAAGGTGGGCGACAGAATTGCTTGTATGGAGAGTTTTGTTGAAGAAATGAAAACCAAGCGTGAAGAAGTCGTAAAATTATTAATGTGGGAAATTGGTAAAAATTTACCAGATTCAGAAAAAGAGTTTGATAGAACTGTCGATTATATTTATGATACTATCGAAGCTTACAAGCAAATAGATAGAGACTCGGCTAAATTTGAGAAAAACTCTGGAGTTTACGCTCATATTCGTCGTGGTCCATTAGGTGTTGTATTGTGTTTAGGACCTTATAATTATCCATTAAACGAAACCTTTACCTTGTTAATTCCGGCACTTATTATGGGGAATCCTGTTATTTTTAAGCCTGCTAAACTTGGGGTTCTTTTAATATCACCATTATTGGAAGCGTTTCAAAAAAGTTTCCCAGAAGGCGTTGTAAATATTGTTTACGGTCGTGGTCGTGTATTGGCAACTCCAATTATGCAATCGGGGAAAATAGATGTATTGGCTTTAATAGGTAACAGTGCTTCAGCAAACGCTCTACAATCTCAGCATCCTAAAGGAAATAGACTTAGAATGGTTTTAGGATTAGAAGCTAAAAACCCTGCTATTGTTTTACCTGATGCCGATTTAGACTTGGCTGTTGAAGAGTGTATTGCAGGAACTTTATCCTTTAACGGGCAGCGTTGTACAGCATTAAAAGTATTATATGTTCACGAGTCTGTAGTGGAAGAGTTTAATAGACGTTTTGCTTTTAAAGTAGATCAATTAAAGTTTGGAAACCCATGGGAATCTGGTGTTAAATTAACGCCACTTCCAGAAACCGATAAGCCAGCATATATTCAAGAGTTAATTGATGATGCTTTAGAAAAAGGCGCTAAAGTAATTAATAAAAAAGGTGGCGAAACATCAGATAATTTTATATTTCCTGCGGTTTTATATCCGGTTACTAAAGATATGCGTGTGTTTAGCGAAGAGCAATTCGGACCCGTTGTACCTGTGGTTTCATTCTCGGATATCGAGGAGCCTTTAGATGATATGGCCGAATCTGATTATGGTCAGCAAGTAAGCTTGTTTGGTAAAAATATAACAACGTTATCACCGCTAATTGATACATTGGTAAACCTTGTGTGTCGTGTTAATTTAAATAGCTCTTGCCAACGTGGTCCAGATGTTTATCCATTTACAGGACGAAAAGATTCTGCATTTGGTACTTTAAGTGTTCATGATGCTTTACGTTCGTTTTCTATAAGAACCTTCGTAGCATCAAAAGACAATCCTTATAATAATGCTATTTTAAATGAATTATTAGATAAGAAAACATCTAATTTTATTAGCACCGATTATATTTTATAAGTTTTAACGAATTCCATTTGTTTTAGGCTTAGTGTAGTATAGAATTTTTCACTGAAAAATTTTGTACTGTACTAAGCCTTTATATGCTTATATTTGAAGTTGTAGTAATACAGTTAAACTAAATTTAAACAAAATTATATCAAATGAAATCAATTAAATATTTATTAGTAGCTATCTTTTCTAGTGTGGTATTAGTAGCCTGTGGCGGTAAAGAAGAAAAAAAGAAGGAAGGGTTTTCATATGAAAAGAAAACAGATGTTGTTAAGGAAACAAAAAGTAACCCTAACGATGTAACCCTTACCGGTAATGATGCTATGCAATTTAATAAAAAGGAAATTCGTGTAAAGGCAGGCGAAAAAGTAAAAATTACATTAAAGCATATTGGTAAAATGGACAAAAATGTTATGGGACACAATTTTGTTTTATTAAAAAAAGGAGTGGATGTAATGGCATTTGGAAACAAAGCAGCAACTGCAAAAGCTACCAATTATATACCTGAAAATGGTAAAGATGTTATAGCACATACAAATCTTGTAGGTGCGGGCGAAACAACCGTTGTAGAATTTGATGCACCCGAAGTTGGTACTTACGATTTTCTATGTAGTTTCCCCGGGCATTACGCTTTAATGAAAGGGAAATTAATTGTTGAGTAAAACATAGCAATAGTTCTAAAACTTATATCAAAGTCTTTCAATGGTTTTTAGCTTTTAAGTTAACAACCAGAAAGACTTTTTTTTACTCAAATAATCCGTTTTTCCAAGCTGTAATTTTATGTATTCACACATGTTTCTCGCTTTTGAAACATTAGTTATAGCATTGGAGCAATAATTTATCTTAAACTTTTATCACTCTTAGTAGTTTTACATTTTACTAAAATAATTCTTATTGATTTTTACAATTAAAATAAACTAAACCCGTACCATGAAAATTAAAAATGTTTATGCACTTTCAGTCGTTTTATTATCACTTTTCAGTTGTGGAAAGAAAGAGTATGTCGATAAAATTTACGAAAAACCAGAAATAGTAAAAGATCCATCTTCAGCATTTCTTTCACCAGAGGAAAGTATGAAAACATTTTACTTGCCAGAAGGTTATAAGGTGGAGCTAGTTGCCAGCGAACCAATGATTGATGAGCCGGTAACCATTGCATGGGATGGAAACGGACGTATGTATGTTGCAGAAATGAATACCTATATGCAAGATGTTAATGGAGGTGGTACTACTAGAAACATTAGTAGAATTAAAATGCTTGAAGATTTAGATGGTGATGGTAAAATGGATAAAAGCACCGTTTTTATTGATAGTTTATTGTTGCCAAGAATGATTTTACCTCTTGAAAATGAATTAATTGTTAATGAAACCTTTTCATATGATTTATGGAGTTATAAAGACACTGATGATGATGGAGTAGCCGATAAAAAAGAACGTGTTTACTACAATCCGAACCGTCGTGGTGGAAATTTAGAACACCAACAAAGTGGACTTATTTGGAATTTAGATAACTGGGCCTATACAACGTATAACCCTGTTAGATTTAAGTTTAAAAGCGATGGAAAAGTAGAAGTAGATTCTTTAGATAACATGCCAAATAGAGGGCAATGGGGGCTTACTCAAGATGATTTAGGAAATATGTATTACTCTTCTGCCGGTGCTGAAAACCCAGCATACGGATTTCAGCAACCACCAGTATACGGTGAGTTTAATGCAAAAGGAAGACTTTCAAAAGGCTTTGTACAGCCTTGGCCAGTAGTAGGAACTCCAGATGTTCAAGGAGGTCCAAAAAAATTACGTGAAGATGGTACTTTAAACCATTTTACAGGTGTTGCAGGACAAGAAATATATAGAGGACATAAATTGCCTTCTAATTTATATGGTGATCTTTTTATCCCTGAACCTGTAGGTAGATTGATACGTAGAGCTAAAATTAAAAATGAAAACGGTAAAAAGGTGCTTTATAACGCCTACGACGAAGCTGAATTTATGGCGTCTACAGATTTAAATTTTAGACCATTGCAAGCCAAAACAGGGCCTGATGGTGCGCTGTATATTGTAGATATGTATCGTGGTATTATACAAGAAAGTAACTGGACCAAAAAAGGAAGTTTTTTAAGAACAGTAATTCTGCGTAAGGGCTTAGAAAAAAATATTGGAAAAGGTAGAATTTATAGAATTGTACATGAGGATATTGAATTGGATAAAAAACCTAATTTAATAGGAAAGAAAGCTTCTGAATTAATAGAATATTTAGGACATCGTAATGGTTGGTACAGAAATACAGCTCAAAAACTAATTGTTTTAAGGGGAGATGAATCGGTTATTCCAGAATTGCAAGCTATAGCTAGAGATAATTCGTCTTTTATGGATGGTATTTTTAATAGCGATAAAGATCTTGGTTTAGAACGTGTAACTGCACTTTGGACGCTAGAAGGTTTGGATAATATTGATAAAACCTTAATTACTGAAAAATTACAAGATGTAGATTACCGTGTTAGACTTACCGCGATTAGATTAAGTGAAAATTTACTTAAAGCAGGGGATACAGATATTCTTCAAGATTTAGAAAAATTAATTTCTGATTCAGATGTGAATGTTGTAAATCAGCTAGCTTTAAGTTTACGTTATAGTAAAGATAAAAAAGCAACAGAATTGCTAAACACAATTAATACTAAATACGAAGGCCACGAAATTGTTTCCAACGCAGTTGTTGAAAGTTTAAAGAAAGATGATTCTCAGTTAAAACAACTTAAAGATCGTATTTCAGGAAGAAGTTTAGGCGCAAGATTAAGTATTACAAAAGGCTACGATGCTTATAAACAATTATGTATTACGTGTCACGGCGCCGATTTAAAAGGTATTGCAACAGAAGATGGAGGACTAATTGCACCATCTTTAATTGGTAGTGCAAGAGTAACGGGAGATAAAGGTACGCTGAGTAAAATTTTATTAAACGGACTAATTGGCCCTATTGAAGGTAAAGAATATGGTATTATGATGCCTTTAAAAGATAATAGTGATGAATGGATTGCAAATGTACTGAGTTACGTAAGAGCCATGAATGATGCAGATAATGTAGATAGAAAAGTAGTTAGAAATGCAAGAAGAGATTCAGGGGATAGAGAAGATTATTGGACTTTAGAGGAGCTCTATAAAATAGAAGCTAAGAGAAAAAAATAACTTCGATTATTTAATATTATAAAAAAAGCGAATCTAGTTTTAAATTAGATTCGCTTTTTTTTGTGATTTATTTTACAATCAACTTAGTCCTCATAGTAAATGAATGACCGGGGAATGTACAAACAATCCAATACTCACCGGGTACGCTAGGAGATGTAAAGTAAATAGTTTCGTTACTTTCAGGTCCAACAGTTCCTGAATGAAATAAAACTAATTCGCTAAACGGAACATAATTTAAATCTGGACCATCTAACCCAAGGTTAAGAGCCATTTCTCCAATTTTAAGTGGTGTTTCTTTACCTGGTTTGGTAATAACCACATTGTGTATCATGTCATCATTATTATTCAGGGTAAGTTGTATTTTGTTATTTCGGTTTATAGTGATTTCTTCTGTATCATATTTTAATCCAGGAATTGTACCAATAACCACTTTTTCATCTGCTCCATGTTCTCCCCATGAAGACGGCATGGTGTTAACTCGCTTAGGTTGGTATACCTTTTTGTTAGACGTTTTAGCTATATGCATTTGTGACGATTTTAATTCTCCTCCAGGTACTTGGTTTAAAGTGTAATAGCCCGTATTATGTAATAATAATTCTCCAGATGCAGATTTTAGTTTAGGCATTTCTATTTGATGAATAAAACCTAAACGCATGCCGTGAATCGTTAATTTTACTTTCAACCCATCAGCGGAAATTTCAGCTTTATGAACCATAGAATTTTGTTGATCTAAAATGGGGCTACCATAAGTATCATGATATTTGTATGTAAACGTAGACATCTTATAGTTCGAAAGATCTTTAGCTAATTTTTTGTTGATAGGCTTGGTGAATTCAAATTCAAAACCGTCATCAAGCGCTTTCATCGTTTTAATTTCAAAAGGTGTTTTACCGCTCCAAACTAAACGTTGTAATCCAAAGGCTTTTTTTCCTGTAGATGCCCAACCACGACTCGTCATGCCAACAAACATATTGTTGTCTTTACCCCAAATCATCCTTAAAACTCCAGAAGAAAAACCTTCAACAAAACCAAAAGCAGCGCCTTGGTATACGCCATTCACCTTTTCCATGTACACACGCATAATTTTACTATGCCCTTGGTCTCCTATAAATTGTTGGCCTTCAAATGGACCAAATTTACCATTAGTAGTGTCGTATAAAATATCTGAGGTCGATATACCTAATATGGTGTGCGGAAACCAAACTGCGGCAGATTTTAATGCCTTTTCTTTTTTAGCATAATCATACATTGAAAGTCCAGATTGTTTTTCAATATCTTCTGGTTTTAATTTTAATGGTGAGTTTGGTTCGTCTGTCCATTTTAAACTTTCTGCATGTCCTGCAAAATCACCTTTTTCTAAATGTGACATACGTCCAGAACCAACCCAGTCGCCTTGGTTTTCTGTATAAAAAATATCGTTATTATCATTAATTGCAAACCCAGCTGGAGATCTAAGTCCAGCAGCTATAGGTGTAAATTGTCCTTCTGTAGTAACTTTTACAAGCCAGCCTCTCCATTTAGCAAAGCTTTTTCCGCCTTTGTACCATGATACATTTAGCGTTAATATCATGTCGCCGTTTTTGTCAAACTTCGGACCATATGAATATTCATGATAATTCCCGGAAAGTGGCCATGAGTAAACCGTTTTGTATAAATCGGCTACGCCATCATTATCTTTATCTTCAAGCCTTGTTAATTCACCACGTTGTGCTAAATAAAAACTATTGTCTTTATACGCTAAACCAAGAGTTTCGTGCATGCCGTGTGCAAATCTGTTAAATTCTGGTGTTTTGCTATGTGGATTGTTAACTAGCCAAACTTCACCTCTTCTTGTAGAAACACCCAGTTGATTTTTATCTGTTAACGCTAAACCACCAACTTCTAATTTGATATCATTAGGTATCGGGACGTCTACAATTTTATAATACTCAGCTTCTTTTATAGCTTGAGCCGAATTTAACATTTTATCTTTTTGAGAAAATCCAAATTGATTTATTAGAAGGAAAGCTATTATTACTATTGTTTTATTGATAATCTTCATGTTTTTAAGTTTTAGTTTACCAGATTATAGTATAATTAATAGTTGAATGTCCTTTAGGAATTTCTATAAGTAATTCATTTTTCCCATTGCTGTATCTAATAATAGGTTTAAGAGTTTCTCCATCTGGGAAAACAATATAATAGCTTTCGTTGTTTATAATAAACGTGTTATTTTCTAATGCTTTTATACTTTCTCCATCTGCAATTTTATGCCACATTGAGGATTTTGATTCAGAAGTAATTACTCGATCGATACCTCTTATTGCTTTTGCAGAGGCTTTAAAGCTATGGGATATTTCATTTCCATTAATTTCGAATGAAAACACGGGTAAACCTTCATTTTTAAATTCATAACCAATTTGTTTAAATGTTTGGTTGTTATCTAAGGCTTTTGGCCATGCGTTATTCTTAGAATTTAATGAAGCGAAATCTAAATCGCCATGCAATGAAATAGGAAAGCCCATAGGTTCTCCACGTTGATGTTCCCCTCGAGAATGCCACATTTGTGTAGCATCTAAGAAATCACCACTCCAAACATGGAGTAAAGAGCCTGTTTCTAAATCTAAACTATAATTCAGTTTTTCAACTAATCCAACCGATATACAATGCGAGCGTTTAACACCTTTGTGGTTTAAAAAACTACGTTGTGTAAGTGGCTTTTCTGTCACGTTTAAGGTAATTGGCTTTATTGGGTTGTTCTTGCTTAGAGTTGTAGTTCCTGTTTTTAATAAGGAATAACGTTGCATTTTTGGTCCTTCAACAAAAAAGTCGAAACCACGGCGCCATATTATGGGTTTGTTATATACTAGGTTGTAAGTAACTTGGCCTTTTTTTAAATGGACTTTATTAAATTGTGTAGTATTCATATCAAAGTCGCCATTCATTTTTATTACAGTATCATTCTCAATGATTAAGTACGTACCGCCATTAACCGCAGCTTCAAATAAATAGTCTCCAGATGTAGGTATGTCTAGCTTCCCTGAGTAACTTAATACTTTTTGGTCCCTTACATTAATCCTCATTAAAGGAGAAATAGAGTCTGTTGTATGTGTTTCAAGAAGTTTAAGATCTTCTATGTTTTTTAAAACAGAAAGCTTTTTAGAATTATTGTAAATTTTAAGCTCAGATTTTTCGATGCCAATTTTTTTGTCTTCATAAAGTTTATATTTTATGTTTTTAAAAGCAACAGGTCCATGATCGCCTTGAATCATTAATGGCGCATAAGACGCTTCTTCTTTTGCAGCGCTAGCACGAGTAGATCCAGTAAGCTCTACGTTTTTCTGAATTAAAATATTATTTAACCTAACTTCTTCAAACCAAGCGTTTTTAATTTTTTCGCCTTTTTCATTAAACTTTGGTGCATGAAAAATAATTTTTAAATGTTGCCATAAACCAGGGGCCTTGGCGGCATTTACTAAAGGCGAATGTCCTTCGTAGCCTTCTTTTCCTTTTTTAGCATCTTTGTTCCATCGTTGATAAACACCTCCAATGTCGTTGTGTTTAGGATGTTCTACACCCCAACTATCAAATAACTGAATTTCATATCTACTTTGAAAATAAATACCAGAATTAGATTTTATGGGCATCATAACATCAAGTTCTAACTCAATATCACCATGTTCGAAATTGGTAAATATATGTTTGTTCTGCTCTTGGTCGTGTTTGTTTATTAAAACGCCTTCGCCCTCATCTGGTATAAGTGCTTTTTCTTTACTTCTATTAGCAGCTACACTTCCGGCTATTTGCCAGTTTTTAGTAGTTGGTCTAAAATCTAATAAGTCTTCTAACTCAATATTAGTAAACGGTAATGTGTTAAGTGTTTCTTCTTTTTCATTAACAGTTTCTAGCAGTTTTGTTTCTTCTTTTTCGCAAGAAATTATCAACGAAATAGCAAAAAGAAAAAGGAGTTTGTTTTTCATATGCTTATTTGGTTAGATAAAGTTGGTTTTTTTTGACTTGCGTAAATGTATTGGCTTTTAGTTTTTACACGTTGTTCATATGGTCATTTGTATGCCAAATATGGTTATTAAAATTTATAATTTAATTGTAGTAAAGTAGATCGAGGTAAAATAGGAACTACAATAAAGCTAGCATCTGGATTTTCGTTTATATACTCTGTAGTTACCCCATTGGCATTGGCTCCAAAAGTATTAGCACCAAAAAAGTTAGCAAGACCATCAGAATTAAAAAGATTGCTAACTAATAGATTAGCGCTTATATTCTTATTTATTTTATAACCTAAGCCAGCATCAAAAACACTATAGGCATCTAATTGAAAAGCATTAGCAATATTACCTTCGCGTTTACCAGTGTATTTCCATTTAAAAAACGACGACACTTTGTCTTTTGCGTATTCAGCCGATAAATTAAACATTAACTTAGGGTTGAATGCTAGCGTGTTGCCAGAGTAATTAGTTGTGCTATCATCATCTGCATCAACTGTTGCACCAGCATCATAAATATTCCATTTTGTAGCTTTAGGGTCTTGTAAAACACCGTTGAATCGAAATGTAAAATACTGAATTGGATTATAACTGGTTTC
Organism: Algibacter sp. AS12; assembly: GCF_046736315.1. Classification (NCBI taxonomy): domain Bacteria; kingdom Pseudomonadati; phylum Bacteroidota; class Flavobacteriia; order Flavobacteriales; family Flavobacteriaceae; genus Algibacter; species Algibacter sp. AS12. The sequence goes on along the minus strand of NZ_CP151841.1, from coordinate 1,056,633 downwards.
CCATTCCAAACCTAAATTGCGCGAGCTGTTAAATTGAATTGGTGTATAGAAAATACTGCCAGATTCATCATCAAATTCAAAATTAGAGACTCCAATATTTTTTAATTCACTCCAAAATAAAGTACTAGTAAATGAAAAGTTTTTTAATGCAGATTTTAAACCTATTTCAACTTGATTGATTTCTTGAACTTCTCCCGCTTGGTTTATAGGTACATTTGCAAAATTGTTAAAATAATAGTTTAGTTCGGGAGCTTTGTTACCTTGAGATAATCGACCAAATAATGAAGCATCATCGGTTAGTTTATAATTTAATCCAACAGAATAGGATACATAGTTGTAATTGTAATCAAAGTTGTCGCGCTCGCCAGTTGGTGTTAAAATATTATTATCATAGGCTGTAGTTTCATCGCCATCTAAACCGCCATCTTGAGTAAATGGCGCATAACGGTCATTACTTCCTTTATGTGTTATTGATTCATAACGTAACCCTAAATCTAAGTTTAATTTATCAGATAGTTTCCAACGGTCGTTTGCAAAAGCCGCGATTTGACTAATTTTTGCGCGACTGTTTGTAAAGAATAAACCACCATAATTACTAACCCCAAATTCATCAGATAATGCGAGAACAGTCTCTCCAGGATTCTCTAAAGTTACTTGTAGCATACGTGGGTTATTTTCGTAGGTTGAAAATGCAAAACTACCTTGAGTAAATACAGAAGTGTTAGAGAAACCAGTGGCAAATCCAAAATTTAAATCATGATTAGTCCATTCTTTTCTTAGGGTTAATTGTTGCATGAATTCATCGGCATCATTGTCTTTATACCAGGTGGAGGTTCCCATTATAGCATCATTTGGTAAATAGCCATCAGTTAAATACTCAGAAGGGTCGCCACTAAAAATACCGCTATTATCTATTCTAGCTAATACGTTTCCAGAGTTCGCATCTTTAAATACAATTTCCCCAACAGGAAAAGGGTTTCCGTTACTTACGAGGAAATAAGGTATAAAGTCACTAATGGAGACAAAAGCATTACTAATAGAAGTTTGCCAGTTTGCGTTTTTGGCAGAAAATTTCATGTTATTTTTAACAGACCAATTATTTCCTAAGTTTTGAAACAAATCAAAGCCAAAGGCTAAATCTTTAGCGTGAACACCATTGGCAGGGTTAAAGCTATTTGTGCTGTTTAAATTTCTCCCATCTGGAATAGCGGCATTAAACTCAGGCATTAATAAGGCGGTTGCGTTAAAATTTTGACCAAAGGCAGCTTCTGGGTTGTTCCAATTTGTTGCGGCTACACCATTGTATCTATTGGTGTAATCGTTTAAATATTTACCATATAATTTAAAATAGCCTCGAGCGTTTTCCTTTTTAATATCGAACTTAAATTGTCCGCCTTTACTAAAGGTGAAATCGGTGTTTCTTGCGCCATCGTTATGGCGGTAATGCCCGCCAGCATTAAAAAACCAGTTGTTTCCAAAACCGCCACCTAAAACAGCATCGGCACGGTAAAACGGGTTGCCTTCTCCTTGAACACCATTTTGTAATTGTATTTCACCATTTAATTTTTCAGTAGTAGTTCTAGAAATAAAATTATAAACACCACCTGGTGCATTCATTGCGGTTATAGAAGCGCTTCCGCCACGTAAAGCTTCTATTCTAGATGTTGTTAAATCTACACGATGAAACAAATCTGGTCCGTAGTATGAATGTTGCACTAAACTAACAGGTAAGTCATCTTCCTGTAACGATACGTAATACCATCCCATATCATCTTCGGCTGCAGCCGAAATACCACGTGTATAAACTCTAGTAAAAACCTCTCCAACCGAAGCATCGGTAAATGTTCCAGGGATATTTTGAAGCAAATTAGCAGTTCCTTGTGGATATACCTGTTTTATTGATGTTGCGTTTAACGTAGTTACCGATGTGCTAGATTCAAGTTGGGTTTTAGGGGCGAAATTGCCTGTAACAACCACGGTATGCAGATTTAATATATCTGTATTTAGGGTAAAGTTGAAATCTGTGCTATTTGAATTAACCGTTATTTGGTCGTTAATGGTTTTAAAACCTATATGAGATATGGTTAAAGTGTAGCTCCCATCAGGAATATTTGGTAAGGTGAAATTACCAGTTAAATTAGTAGTGCTAAATATATTTGGTTCCGTATTAAGAATGATATTAACGCCTGAAATAGGTTGGTTATTTGTGTCTTTTATGCTTCCGTTTATAGTATTTTGAGCAGAAATAAAGAGTGCATTAGTTGCTATTAAAATGTAAATAATAAGTTTAAAATGATTCATAATATGTCTTAGGGTAGTTATTGTTGGTTGTTTAGTTGTTTAAAGTGAAAGCAAATTTATAAAAATATAACCTCATTAATGTTGGTAATAAGTGACTGAAATATTTTAAATATTTCAGTAGTTAAGTTTAGTAAGAAAATAGTCATTTAATTTTAGATTATCTATTTTTGATTAATAATACTTAAGCTAAATACACTATGATAAAGGCACAATACTCAAGAGTAAAAAAAATAATCAATTTTATACTTTGTGGTTTGTTTGTGATTTTTGCTGTACTTCAGTTAAATGACCCAGACCCAACACTATGGTTTTTAATTTATTTAATTGTAGCAATTATCGCGTTAGTTTCTAATTATATGGTTGTTCCTAAATTGGTAATTGTTTTGATTTGTATAGGCTTAGTGGTTTATGCGGCAATGCATTTTAGTTTGTTGCTAGAGTGGTTTCAAACGGATAATAAATCTGAGATTTTTGGAGAAATGGTTTATGAAAAAGCATATTTAGAAGGTTCAAGGGAGTTTATAGGTTTAAGTATGGCACTCGCTGCGTTATTGTTTCAGTTGAAAAAGTAAACGTTTAAAGTTGTTTTTTTTCTCGGGTAGAATTGTGAGAATAGTATAGCTTGTTTGTCACTGTTTAATTAACTAATTTGCAATAGAATTGTTTAAATAATTTCAGTGAAAGTAAATAAGATTAAAATAGAACCGTTTAAAGGTGATGGTATTGTGTACCATGCCGATACTTGTGTGCCTTTACTGGATGCTTTCAATAGAAAAAAAATAAAATTTAAAGCCTTAGCGAGACACACATATCCTGGAGATCGCTTAGATGAAAATACAATAGGGCTTAATAGTATTGGTTATTGGGACGCAAGTGTTCCTCAAGATTGGGGTTTAGATTGGCACAGAAATGAAGGTATTGAGTTTCATTTTTTAGAGTCGGGTAGTATGCCTTATGCTCAAGAAAACAAGGAAGTTATACTGGCGCCAAATCATTTAACAATTACGCGTCCGTGGGAAGCTCATAAAGTAGGAAATCCGCATGTTGGGATGGGTAAATTTTATTGGGTGATAATCGATTTGGGTGTGCGTAGGCCCCATCAAGATTGGGTTTGGCCAGATTGGATAACCTTAACGCCATCAGATTTAGATCGATTAACAACTATACTTAGGCAAAACGAAAAATCCATTTGGAAAACCGATCAAAAAATTCGAGATTGTTTTGCTAGAATATATAAAGCTGTTAATACAGATCAGTCTGGAAGTAATGCATCAAAAATAAGATTACTTGTAAACTATTTATTAATTCTATTATTAGATTTATTAAATACCGATGATATTGTTCTAAACGAATCATTAACAGATAGTTCTAGAAGTGTTAAATATTTTTTGGATGAGCTAGGAAATAATCTTTCCGAAAACTGGACTGTGGAGCTTATGGCAGAATCTGCAGGCGTTGGTGTTACTAGGTTTACGCACCATTGTAAGCGCTTAACAAATGTTACGCCTATGCGCTATTTAACCATGAAAAGGTTAGAATTAGCTAAAAAATTACTGCTAGAACAGGGTGAATTGTCTATCTCGGAGGTAGCCTATATGTCCGGATTTACTACAAGTCAATATTTTGCAACTGTATTTAAAAAACACGAAAAATGTTCGCCAAATAGTTACCGCGTAGCGCATGCAATTTTGGAGTTGGAAGGTGTTTAAAATCTTTCATTGAATAATTATACACATTGTTTTAATTTCTTATGCCTATTTTCACTAGGTATAATTTACTGTAAATATTCTTTTAAAATATTACAAAGTAAGTTCTACACTCACTAAACTAAATATTTTAAGATGGAAAACATTAACAAAGGAAGACTCTTTCTTGGGAGTTGCCTTGCTTTAATTACAACTGCAATGACTTTTGCAATTCGAGCAAGATTAGAAACCGTTTTTGGGCCAGAAGGCGTAGGACTTACACTAGAGCAAATTGGTTATGCATTTACACCCGCTTTTTTCGGGTTTACCTTGGCTATGATTTTTGGTGGTCCGATGGTCGATTTTTTAGGAATTAAAAAAATTACATGGATCGCTTTTATAGCGCATGCTATAGGTATTGTTTGGACTATCATGGCCGACTCCATGACGTCTTTGTTTTTGGCAACCTTATTTGTTGGTATTGGTAACGGTATGGTTGAAGCGGCACTAAACCCAATGGTGGCCTCGATGTATAGCGATCAAAAAACTAAAATGTTAAACCGTTTTCATGTTTGGTTTCCTGGAGGAATCGTTATTGGGTCTATTGTAGGTTGGTTGGTTATGGATGTTATGGGCTTAAGTTGGCAAGTAATGGTGTCTACACTTTTTGTGCCTTTGTTTGCTTATGCTATTTTGTTTTTCGGACAAAAATTCCCAGTTACAGAGCGTGTTCAAATGGGTATTAGTAATAAAAAAATGTTTTCAAGTGTTGGTAAACCCTTGTTTATATTTATGGTATTATGCATGTTTTTAACGGCAGCATCCGAGTTAGGAACCACACAGCGTATAGAATCCCTTTTAAAAGAATCGGTAGCGGTACCTTTATTGGTGTTGGCATTTATTAACGGTATTATGGCTTTAGGTCGCTTGTTTGCGGGTCAAGTAGTGCATAAGTTGAAACCATCGGGTATGCTTTTATATTCGGCAATATTCACCTTTATAGGACTGTGGTTATTAACAATTACTAGCGGTGGAATGACTTTTGTTGCAGCAGCAGTATTTGCAGTAGGTGTAACATTCTTTTGGCCAACCATGTTAGGTTTTGTGGCAGAATATTTGCCGGAAACAGGAGCGCTAGGGCTTTCAATTATGGGTGGTGCAGGTATGTTTTCTGTATCATTAGTACTTCCTGTTATGGGGAAACTTATGGATGATGCAAACGCATCCGAAGCCTTAAGAACTATGTCTATATTGCCAGCAATTCTTATTGTGGCTTTTATTGGTTTAAATATTTATATGAAAAAAAGAGAAAAAGCATAACAAGCTTAAAGTAGCTTGTTAGTGTAAAAATAACGCATTTCAACTTTTTTTATATAAACATTAATAGGGTTGAAATGAGTGCATAATAAAAAATAAATTAAAATAGTAATGGCAAAAAAAATTAAACTCGGAATATTAGGAGGTGGAGGCGATTCGCTAATTGGAGTGCTTCATAGAGTAGCTTCGGCAATGCATGATCAATTTGAAATTGTTGGTGGTGTTTTTAATCCTGATATTAATGAAAGTATCGCTTTCGCGGAAAAAATAGGCTTACCTACAAATCGAATTTATAAAGATTTAGATGCCTTTGTTGAAGGGGAATCAAAATTGCCTGAAGATGAAAAGATTCAAGTAGTTTCCGTTTTAACGCCTAATTTTTTGCATTTTCCAATGGCGAAAAAATTGGTAGATAATGGTTTTCATGTTATTTGCGAAAAACCTTTAACGACTTCATTAAAAGAGGCAGAGATCCTAGAAGAAGCTGTTAAAAAAGCAAAAATAGTATTTGCCGTAACCTATACCTATACAGGATATCCAATAGTTAGGCAAATGCGTGAAATGATTCAATCTGGCGTAATTGGCGAGGTTCATAAAGTAGATATTCAATACTATCAAGGTTGGATAAACCCAATACTTCATGATAAAGAAGTTCGTAAAACTATCTGGCGATTAGATCCTACAAAAGCAGGAATAAGTAGTTGCATAGGCGATATTGGTACCCATGCTTTTAATATGGCAGAATACCTTACAGGTAACGAAGTTAAGTCTATCTTGGCAGATCTTAATACGCGTTACGAGGATGTGCAACTTGATGTTGATGGTACGGTGTTAATTCGTTTTTCCGATTATTCAAAAGGAGTTATTAGAGCAAGTCAAATAGCAACAGGCGAAGAAAATGGACTTACAGTTAAAATTTATGGTTCTAAAGGTGGATTTAATTGGGAGCAAGAAAATCCTAATTTTTTATACCATTTAACCGATGATAAACCAGTGCAAATATTAAAACCGGGTCATGCTTATAATGGTGAGGTATCTTTAGATGGTACAAAATTGCCTCCAGGACATCCAGAAGGTATATTCGATTCTATGGGCAATATTTATTATGGCGTAGCTAAAGCAATTCGTGGTTTAGATTACGATAAAGGTGAATTCATAAATGTTTATGATGGTGTTCGTGGTATGAAGTTTATAGAGAAATGTGTAGAGTCGAACAAGTCAGGTAATGTTTGGTTAGATTTATAAAAGGAATTTAAGAGATGAAAACAATAAAAGGACCAGCAGTTTTTTTAGCGCAGTTTGCAGGAAGTGAAGCACCATTTAATAGTTTGGATGGTATGTGTAAATGGGCTGCCGATTTAGGTTATAAAGGTATTCAAATACCAACATGGGAGTCTAGTTTAATTGATGTTGAAAAGGCTGCCGAAAGTCAAACCTATTGCGATGAGCTTATAGGAAAAGTGAACTCGTATGGTTTAGAAATTACAGAACTATCAACGCATTTACAAGGGCAATTAGTAGCTGTAAATCCGGCATACGATTCTATGTTTGATGGTTTTGCACCAGAACATGTGAGAGGTAATCCTAAAGCTAGAACAGAATGGGCCATCGATTTTGTTAAAAAAGCAGGAACAGCAAGTGGACGATTAGGTTTGAAATCGCATGCTACATTTTCGGGAGCTTTGTTATGGCACACGGTGTACCCATGGCCACAACGTCCGCAAGGTTTGGTAGAAATGGGCTTTGGGGAATTAGCAAAACGTTGGACACCAATTTTAAATCATTTTGATGAGCAAGGGGTCGATGTTTGTTATGAACTTCATCCAGGAGAAGATTTACACGATGGTGTGTCGTTCGAACGGTTTTTAGAAGCTACAGGAAATCATAAACGCGCTAATATCCTTTACGACCCTAGTCATTTTGTCCTTCAGCAATTGGATTATTTAACGTTTATCGATTATTATCACGATCGTATTAAGTCCTTTCACGTTAAAGATGCCGAGTTTAATCCTTCGGGAAAACAAGGGGTTTATGGTGGTTTTTCAGATTGGAAAGATCGCGCTGGCCGTTTCCGTTCTTTAGGTGATGGTCAAGTAGATTTTAAAGGCATTTTTACAAAACTTACTAAATATAATTGCGATGTTTGGGCTGTTATGGAATGGGAATGTTGTATAAAATCGTCAGATCAAGGGGCTCGAGAAGGTGCACCATTTATTCAAAAGCATATTATTGAAGCTGCCCAACGTAGTTTTGATGATTTTGCTGGAGGCGAAATTGATGAAAATTATTTAAAAAGCATCTTAGGTATTTAATGAATAAAGCCTTTATACTTTTAATAGCCTTAATTTTTACGTCTTGTAGTAGCAAGGTTGTTCCTGTGGATTCTAATCAAAAAGTGGAATCTGCTGAAGGAATTACAGAACCAAAAAAACCAAAAGATACTGAGGTTTGGGAGCCTAAGCCTAAAGTTGTTCTTGTAAACGAGGAGACTAAAATCCCATCGGATGCTATTGTGCTTTTTAATGGTAGAAATTTTGATGAGTGGGTATCTTCCGTCGATTCTTCTCAGGTAACATGGGTTTTAAACCCAGATAAAAGTATGACGGTTAAAAACAAGGCTGGCGATATACAGACCAAGCGTAATTTTGGCGATATTCAGCTTCATATAGAATGGAAATCTTCTGAAGAGATACGAGGTCATGGACAACATCGTTCTAATAGCGGTGTGTTTATGCAAAACAGATATGAGGTGCAAGTTTTAGATAATAATGATAATGAAACTTATGTAAATGGTCAAGTAGGATCTATTTACAAGCAGGGAATTCCGTTGGCTAAGGCGTCCGCAAAAACAGGACATTGGAATGTTTATGATATTATTTATCATGCACCTAAGTTTGACAGCGCTGGTACTAAAATAAAACCTGGTAGCATTACGGTATTGCATAATGGCGTGTTAATTCAAGACCACTACAAAATTAAAGGCACTACCGAGTTTATTGGTTGGCCAAAAAATGAAGCACACGGTAAAGCGCCAATAAAATTGCAAGACCACCGCGATAATAGCGGTGTAAGCTATAGAAACATTTGGGTAAGAGAATTATAAAAAAATAGAAATTATGATAAATCGTATTGTTGTATTACTAATAAGTCTTTGTTTTTTAACAACAGGCTATGCAAGCAACCCTATTAAGGGGAAAATAAAAGTGCTGATTGTAGACGGACAAAATAACCATACGGTATGGCCAAAATCGACCATAATGATGAAGCAGTATCTTGAAGAAACGGGCTTGTTTACGGTAGATATTGCCAGAACAAAATATTTAAATAATAGTGAAGAAAACAAAAGTTGGTTAGGGTATGCAAAGGTACCTGAGGGTATTGAGGGTAAGCCTAAAACCGATCCGGATTTTAATCCAAAATTTTCAAAATATGATGTGGTAATTTCTAATTTTGGGTATAGAGCCGCATCATGGCCAGAGCAAGTACAACAGAATTTTGAAAAATATATTAAAAAGGGCGGAGGTTTTGTCAGTGTTCATGCTGCAGATAATAGCTTCCCGGAATGGAAAGCTTATAATGAAATGATTGCCATAGGCGGTTGGGGCGGTCGCACCGAAAAGCACGGTCCTTACTTATATATTGATAAAGAGAATAAACCAAAAAAGGATTATAGTCCAGGAAAAGGTGGTACACACGGTAAAAGAGAGGCTTTTCCGGTAACAAATTATAATACCGAGCACCCAATTACAAAAGGAATGCCAAAGGTTTGGATGCATGCACCAGACGAATGTTATGCTTTTCTTAGAGGGCCAGCCGAAAATGTAACTATTTTGTCAACAGCGGTATCTACCAAGAAAAAACCAGAATTGGAACAAAAAGAGCCTGTAGCTATGGTTATAAATTATGGTAAAGGAAGAATATTTCATACGACTTTGGGGCACGACTCAAAATCATTTGAATGTGTAGGCTTTATAACCTTATTAAAAAGAGGTGTAGAATGGGCAGCAACAAATAAGGTAACCCAAACGGAATTGCCTGAAGATTTTCCTTCTGCTGCAAAAACATCTTTAAGACCATTTGTTTTACCTAAATAGAGCGTTGTAAATATTTAAGAAATATTAAATATATGGATGTTTTTGATGGTAAAAATGCTAGATTAATATAATTGCACAATATTAAATATAAATTTGCTCTATTTTTTATATTTAATGTTGTGTAATCCATAATTAGTTGTAATTTTGCGGCTTATATTAACGAAAGGGGCTCACGCCGACGATTTAGAGTTAATAGTTAAGGTAGTTATTCAGTGAAAACAGGAAACAACATATCTCTTATCTCTTTTGTTTTAGTATCTATTACTAGAACAGCTGTTGTGCGTTTTCCTCAAACTCGCCCCTAGGGGCTATTCAGTTTAAGAAAGCTATTCGCTTTCGAAGTTTCGTTATTTTTTTGGAATAGATTTTTTAAGTAATTATTTTATTATAAATACTTAATCTAATCGATTGTTTTAAGGTCATTTTTTTTGATTTTGAATAAAATAAAAATATACCTTTAAAGGGGTTGTAAAATGGATACTATATTGGATACAGATATTATAAGTGTTATAGAGAAAGCTGAAGCCTATTGTTTTGATGAAGACATAGAGATAAAGCTCGTTTATAAACTTTCTAATAAAACGTTAGAGTTAATTTCAGAACGCTCAAAAGAGCTCTCTACATTGTATTATGTAGATGTAGACATGCTAAGAACGCGTGCTGAAAATGGCTGTTTTATATTGAAGAAAAATGATAGAATTTATGGTCATATTTTTGTTCATGAGCACCAAGTAAAAGGGCATTCTGTATACGAACGTACTTCGCTGTGGGTAGATCGCGAATGTCGTAATTATAACCTTGGGTTGTTACTAATGTCTAGAATGACCGAGTTGTTTTCCAATTCCTTTTTAATTTCGGTGGCACAAACTCCTAAAGTACATCATTATAATGAGTTAATAGGGATGACTCATGTTACCTTAGCTAAAATGTCTGCGGGATTAGTTGAAGAACTTGAGAAGCTCGGAAAATTAAGGGACGAGTTAAATTTCAAGTATTATGTTAATGAATGTTTCAAGTCTGAAATAGGTCATTTAACACAAATTTAAATTATAGAATAAGTTATACAAAATAATAAAATGAAAAAATTAGTAATAGCATATAGTGGAGGTTTAGATACATCGTATTGCGCAGTAAGTTTATCAAAAGAGTATGATGTGCATGCCGTAAGTGTAAATACTGGTGGTTTTACAACTGAAGAAATTAAGCATATTGAAAGTAACGCTTATAAAATGGGCGTTTCAACTTATAAAAATATTGATGCCGTAGCTACATTTTACCAAAAAGTAGTAAAGTATTTAATTTTTGGAAACGTATTAAAAAACGGTACCTACCCACTTTCTGTTAGTGCAGAACGAATTATTCAAGCTATAGAAATTATTGAATATGCTAAAAGTATTGATGCCGAATATATTGCTCATGGTAGTACAGGAGCCGGAAACGATCAAGTACGTTTCGATATGATTTTTCAAACCTTAGCGCCAAACATTCAAATTATTACACCAATTAGAGACCAAAAATTAACAAGACAAGAGGAGATAGATTATTTAAAATCTGAAGGTATTGATATGCCTTGGGAAAAATCTAAATACTCGGTTAATAAAGGACTTTGGGGAACTAGTGTTGGCGGTGTAGAGACTTTAAAGTCTGAAAAACCTTTACCAAGCGAGGCTTACCCATCGCAATTAGAAAAAGAAGGTGAAGAAAAAGTAACGCTAACCTTTAAAAACGGTGAGTTTGTAGCGCTAAACGGCGAAGAAAATGCTCCGGAAGTTAATATAGAAAACCTAAATAATATAGCTTCGGCTTACGCTATTGGTAGAGATATTCATGTTGGCGATACTATTGTTGGTACTAAAGGGCGTGTTGGTTTTGAAGCTGCCGCTGCTTTAATAACTGTAAAAGCACACCACTTGTTAGAGAAGCATACCTTAACAAAATGGCAATTACAGCACAAAGATTATCTGTCTAGTTTTTACGGTATGCATTTGCATGAAGGTCAATATTTAGATCCTGTAATGCGCGATACAGAAGCCTTTTTACAAAGTTCGCAAAAAATGGTTTCTGGTAATGTTGTAGTGACTTTAAAACCTTACCACTTTTCTTTAGATGGTATTGTTTCAGATCATGATTTAATGTCTAGCAAGTTTAGTACTTATGGCGAAGAAAATAAAGCGTGGACTGCAGAGGATGCAAAAGGATTCATCAAAATTATTGGGAATCAAAATAAAATTTACAGACAAGTAAACTCATAAAACCTTGTAGGTCTCAAAAGAGAAATAAATTTCCAAAAAGACCGTCAGTTTTTTTAAGCGTTTAGGTCTAAAAGAAGTATAAAAAATGAAAAAAATTAAAGCAGGAATTATTGGTGGTGCTGGTTATACAGCAGGTGAGTTAATTAGGTTGCTAATTAACCACCCAGAAACCGAAATTGATTTTGTGTTTAGTACAAGTAACGCTGGCAATAAGATTAGTAAGATACATCAGGATTTAGTTGGGACTTTAGATTTAAAATTTACAGCTACCGTAAACCCAAATGTTGATGTTTTGTTTTTATGCTTAGGTCATGGAAATTCTGTTAAGTTTTTAGAGGCTAATACGTTTTCCGATGACACAAAAATTATTGATTTAGGTAACGATTTTAGGTTAGAAGCCGATAAGGTTTTTAATGGAAAAACATTTGTTTATGGCTTACCAGAGTTAAATAAAGATGCAATTGTAAGTGCTAATTATATTGCAAATCCAGGGTGTTTTGCTACGGCTATTCAATTAGGTTTGTTGCCATTGGCAGATGCTGGTTTACTTGGTAACGATGTGCATATTAATGCTGTTACAGGTGCTACGGGTGCTGGAACGTCATTATCTGCAACTACACATTATACGTGGCGAGATAATAACTTTTCGTATTACAAGCCGTTTACGCATCAGCATTTAGGAGAAATAAACCAATCGGTTAATCAATTGCAATCTAGCTTTAATTCCGAAATTATTTTTATGCCAAATAGAGGTAATTTTTCTAGAGGTATTTTTGCTACTATTTATACCGATTACGAAGGTACAGTAGAGGATGCAAAAGCGTTATACGAAGCATTTTATGCAGATGCTAAATTTACCTTTGTAGCTGATGATTTTTTACACATGAAACAAGTTGTAAACACCAATAAATGTTTGGTGCATGTACATAAACACAACGGGAAATTATTAATTACTAGTGTAATTGATAACTTATTAAAAGGTGCTGCTGGACAAGCAGTACAGAACATGAATTTAATGTTTGGATTAGAAGAAGCTTTAGGTTTAGGTTTAAAGGCAACTTATTTTTAGGGAGTTGATTTAGATTCAGTAAAAGGAAGAATAGAGTAAAAGTTTGCGTTAATGCCTACGAGGTTTTTCTGCGTTAGGGATTGCAGTGGAAAGCCCATAGCCCGACGAAGGAGGTGCGAGGACTTGCAGCGTAAAGCCCGACCCTTGTGGTAACGCCATTATAAATTAAATAGATTCCCTTATTGAAGGGTGCGATAAAAGAGTTAATATGAAAGTAGCAATTATAGGAGCAGGAAGTTTAGGACAGTCTATTGCAAAAGGATTGGTGACGACAAATGCTTTAACAACGTTGTATTTAACCAAGAGAAATATAAGCTCTATTAAAGGGTTTGAGGAGTTTGATAATGTCGAGCTTACTTCGGATAATGCTTTAGCTGTTAAAACTGCCGATATTTTAATTTTTGCGGTTCAACCGCGTCATTTTGAGGCTATTTTAAAGGATTTAAAACCGTTACTTAATAAAAATCATGTTATTATTTCGGTTATAACTGGTTTTGCAATTTCAAGAATTGAAGATATTGTAGGTAAAGATCGTTTTGTTGTTCGCGCTATGCCAAATACGGCGGCTTCTGTGGGGCAATCTATGACCTGTATTTCGGTAAATGAGATGGCTAAGGCTAAAGTAGAATTAGCAAAAACTATTTTTGATTGTATGGGGCGATCTATGATAATTCCGGAGGAACAATTACAGGCAGCTACAGTAATTTGTGCTAGCGGAATAGCCTTCTGGATGCGTTTAATTCGTGCTACAACTCAAGGCGCTATTCAGTTAGGGTTTGAGGCTCATGAAGCACATGAATTGGCTATGCAAACCTGTTTTGGTGCGGCTACTTTATTAAAAGAATCTGGCAAACACCCAGAGGAAGAAATAGATCGTGTTACAACACCTAGCGGCTGTACTATTGAAGGCTTAAACGAAATGGAACACCAAGGTTTAAGCTCGTCGCTTATTAAAGGAATTAACGCATCGTTTGAAAAAATAAACCAAATAAAAACCAAATAAAATGCCACTATTTAATGTTTACCCGTTATATGATGTAACACCTGTTTCAGGAAAAGGTGTTTATGTTTACGATGAAAAAGGCACAGAGTATTTAGATCTTTACGGAGGTCATGCTGTAATTTCTATTGGACATGCGCATACAGATTATGTGGATGCTGTAGCATCGCAAGTTGCTAAATTAGGGTTTTACTCTAATGCAGTGCAAAATCCATTACAGGTAGAGCTAGCCGATAAATTAGAAGTCCTTTCTGGCTGTAAAGACTATGAGTTGTTTTTATGTAATTCTGGTGCCGAGGCTAACGAGAATGCCTTAAAATTGGCATCGTTTAAAACGGGGAAATCTCGTGTGGTTGCTTTTAAAAATGGTTTTCATGGTCGTACGTCGGCTGCTGTAGCGGCAACCGATAACCCAAATATTATTGCGCCAATTAATGCCCAACAAAAAGTAACTATTCTTGAGTTAAACGATATTGAAGGTGTAAAATCGGAACTAGAAAAAGGTGATGTTTGTGCGGTTATTGTTGAGTTTATTCAAGGTGTAGGTGGTTTGGATGAAGGTTCTGCCGAGTTTTTTGAATCTGTTGATGCACTTTGTAAAGCAAATAACACCATGTTTATTGCCGATGAGGTACAGTCGGGTTACGGACGCTCGGGCAAGTTTTTTGCTTTTCAGCATTATAATGTAATGCCAGATGTTATTTCGATGGCAAAAGGTATGGGTAATGGTTTTCCTATTGGAGGGATTTTAATTCACCCAAATATCGAAGCTAAATTTGGCATGTTAGGCACTACCTTTGGAGGTAACCATTTAGCTTGCGCAGCTGGTTTATCGGTTTTAAACGTTATTGAAGAGCATAAGTTAATAGATAATGTAAATGAGATGTCGTGCTATTTCATGAAATTAGCCAAAACCATTCCGCAAATAAAAAATATAAAAGGAAGAGGGTTAATGCTAGGATTAGAATTCGATTTTGAAGTTGGAGAACTTAGAAAGAATTTAATTTATAAGCACCATATTTTTACTGGTGGAGCCGCAAATAAAAAATTATTGAGAATATTACCTCCGTTAACTTTGAGAAGAGATCATATTAATATGTTTTTTGAAGCGTTGGTTGAAGCGTTGGTTGAGGTTGAAGAAGCTGTAAACGTAAGCTAGAAAAATGAAAAACATTTTTATTCTAATCATATTGTTTTATTCTTTAGGTGCGAAAGCACAATTTGGATTATCAAAAGGGGAACTTTATGAAAAAGCTATTGTTTATTTTACAGATGGTACTTCAGAAAAAGGTTTAATAAAGAGAAGGTCATTTGGAGGAATTAAGTTTAGGGAAAATTTAGATTCTAAACCTGAGACTTACGACTCGAGTAATGTAACTGGTTATGATGATTTAAATACAAATGAGAAATATCGTTATAAGACAGTTGGTGATTTCACAATGTTAATGAAGATTGTTCAATTAGGTGAATTAAATTTATTTGTTGTTTATAAGTCCAGTGGTTCAATGCCAATGGGTATGGGAGGTGCAAATACGGGAATGCCAATGATGTCTATGGGTTACGGTGGAAGTAATGTGTACTACATTGAAAAGAATGATAATACCGTTAACATTGGACGAAAAATAAGAAAAAATGAATGGCACTTATTTGAAGATTGTCCCGTTTTACTAGAAAAATTAAAACAAAAAGAGTTAAGTAAAGGAGCTATTGAAGACATCGTTGATTTCTATAATAGCAAATGTAATTAAGTAACTAAAAATGAATAAAACATTAAGCATACATAAACGTAATGCCGTATTAAATTCCATGAAGGAATTGGTTAAAGAACACGCACAAACTATCCTAGATGCTAATAAAATAGATATGGATAGTTATGATGATAGTGATTTGGCTATGAGTGATCGTTTAAAAGTTAACGATGCCAAAATAGAAGGCATGATTGAGTCTTTACGCCAGTTAGCAGAATTAGAAGACCCTGTAGGTGTAGAGCGTTTTAGATTTACACACGATAATGGTATGCAAATTTATAACCGAACAGCATCTTTTGGCACGGTAATGATTATTTATGAATCGCGACCAGATGTTACTATCGAAGCCGGAGGAATTGCCTTTAAATCTGGAAATAAAATTTTATTAAAAGGAGGTAAAGAATCTTTAAATTCTAACTTAGCTATTCTAGATTTATGGCACAAGGCATTACAAGATAACGATGTAAGTACAGAATGGGTAGAGTATTTAAATTATAACCGTACCGAAACACAAGCGTTTTTAGAAAACCCAACGCAAACTTTAGATTTAATAGTGCCACGTGGTGGCGAACGTTTAATCGAGTTTGTAAAGCAAAATGCTAAATGCCCTGTAATTGTTAGCGGACGCGGAAATAACTTCGTGTATGTGCATAAACATGCCGATGTTGCTATGGCTTTGGGTATTATTGTAAATGCCAAAACACAAAAAGTGTCTGGTTGTAATGCCGTTGATAAAGTGTTAATCGATAACGATTTACCTAATAAAGTACAATTTGTTGAAGATTTATTAGAACGTTTAGCAGCATATAATGTTGAAGTTTTAGGAGATGATTCTTTAGCCAATTATAAAACTGTTAAGCAAATTGAAAACGATGATATTTGGTATAAGGAGTTTTTAGATTATAAGATCGTTATTGGAAGTATACCGCATACCTTAGCGGCTATCGAAATGATTAATAAATACAGTGGAGGTCACTCGGCATCTATAGTAACAAGTGCACAAGGTGCTGCCGAAAATTTTATGGCTAGTGTAGATTGTGGTGCTGTTTATCATAATGCATCAACACGTTTTACTGATGGTTTCGAGTTTGGTTTAGGTGGTGAGTTAGCTATCAGTACCGATAAATTACACCAAAGAGGACCAATTGGTTTACAGCATTTAGTAACTAATAAATGGTATGTTCATGGTAATGGGCAAATACGATAATTAGGTAAATCTTAATGGGTGTTTTAAAATAAGCAGCTGAAGTTTTAAATAATGAAGAAAAAACGCATTTTACTAAAAATTGGCTCTAATACGCTAACTAAAGAAACCAATAATTTATCGCGTGGTAAAATTGAAGATATTGCAAATCAAATACAAAAGCTTCAAGATACCCACGAGTTTATTATTGTAAGTTCTGGCGCTATTGCTGTGGCAAAACAATTTGTAAAGCTAGAAAGTCAGCGTGAGGAAGTTTTTGTAAAACAAGCCTTGGCATCTATTGGACAGCCGCATTTAATAAGAATCTATCAAGAAATTTTTAGAGAATATGGCTTGTTGAGTTCGCAATGTTTATTGTCGTATTCAGATTTTGAAAAGCAAGAAAGTAAAACCAATATTGTTAACACTATTAACGTGTTGGTAAACAATAACTACATTCCTATTATTAATGAAAACGATACCGTTGCCACCGACGAAATTAAATTTGGTGATAACGATAAATTAGGAGCCTTAACGGCATCCCTTTTAAATGTCGATTTATTTATAATTGCTACCAATACAAATGGTATTTATACCAAGGAGTCTATGGAAAATGGAACGCCTAAAACCATAAAAGAAGTTGATGATTTTGATGCTTTAAGAGCTCAAGTTGTAAATTCGAAATCTACGCATGGCAGTGGTGGTATGGAATCTAAAATAGAAGCAGCTACAGTTGCTAAGGCTGCAAATATTGAAACATGGATTGTAAACGGATTAGAGGATGATTTTATGTTAAATGCCATGGAAGATAAGGTGGCGTTTACAAAAATATCCTGTAACGTTTCAAAAACCTTGTAGTGAAAAAATAAAGTTAAATTAAAAAGAGACCCACATAGGCGAGCATAAAATGAAAAATTACACGTCAATAAACGATATAGATAATATCAATACTTGGATTGAAGAAGCCAAAAAACTTAAAGCAAATCCGCTAGAGCATAAAGCATTAGGAAAAAATAAAACATTGGGTTTATTGTTTTTTAATTCTAGCTTACGTACGCGCTTAAGCACTCAAAAAGCAGCTTTAAATTTAGGTATGGATCCTATTGTAATGAATGTTTCTGGCGATGCTTGGGGAATTGAGTTTGGCGATGGTACCATCATGAATGGCAATACAGCCGAACATATTAAAGAAGCTGCAGCCGTAGTATCTCAATACTGCGATATTATTGCAGTAAGAGCATTTCCTACCTTAACAGATAAAGAAAAAGATAATAGTGAGCAGGTTTTAAATGCTTTTAAAAAATATGCCTCAGTGCCTATTGTAAATATGGAAAGTGCCACAGGGCATCCATTACAAGGATTAACCGATGCGATTACCATTTCAGAACATGCTAAGGTTAAAAAGCCTAAAGTGGTTTTAAGCTGGGCGCCACATGTAAAGGCTTTACCTCATGCTGTGGCAAATAGTTTTGCTCAAGCCATGCAAAAAATGGATGTAGAGTTTGTGATTGCTAATCCAGAAGGTTATAATTTAAACCCGGAAATTACTGGAGATACGCCAATTTATCACAATCAAGAAGAAGCTTTTAAAGATGCCGATTTTGTATATACTAAAAACTGGAGCTCGTATCAAGATTACGGAAAAGTAATCAATACCGATCCTAATTGGATGATTACTAAAGCTAAACTTAGCGATGCTAAATTTATGCACTGTTTACCCGTTAGAAGAAATGTAGTCGTTGAAGATGCTGTTTTAGATACCGATAGTTCTTTGGTAATTCAACAAGCAAACAACAGAACCTACGCAGCCCAATTAGTGCTTAAAAAGATATTAGAAGATTCATAGTGTCAAGGAAGTTTTGTGCTTTCTTAAACTTCTAAGAAGTTATAAAATTAATAAACCATACTTTTTTAAAGGCAAAAAGATTTCAAGATATACATGAAAGAAAAACTATCCATAGTAAAAATAGGAGGAAATATTATTGAAGATGAAAACGCTTTAGAGGCATTTTTAAAATTATTTTCCAATTTAGAAGGCAAGAAAATATTGGTTCATGGTGGTGGTAAACGTGCAACACATATCGCTTCTAAGTTAGGTGTTGAGTCTAAAATGGTAAATGGTCGTAGAATTACCGATGCTGAAACTCTTGAGGTTATTACCATGGTTTATGGTGGTTTGGTTAACAAAAATGTGGTAGCAAAACTACAAGCTTTAAATACTAACGCTATTGGATTAACAGGAGCCGATGTTAACAGCATAAAATCAGATAAGCGTCCGGTGAAAGACATCGATTTTGGTTTTGTTGGCGATGTTAAAGCAGTAGCTCATAATTCAATCGATAAATTAATTCAAGCCGATTTCACACCTGTTTTTTGTGCTATAACACACGACGGAAACGGGCAGTTGTTAAATACCAATGCCGATACTATTACCTCGCAAGTAGCAGTAGGTATGAGTGCGTTATACAACACCTCACTCTATTATTGTTTCGAGCTTAATGGTGTTCTAAAAGATATAAACGATAAAAACTCGGTAGTAAAACACATTAACACCAAAACCTATCAAGATTTATTAGCTAAAGGGATTATTGCAGATGGCATGTTACCCAAGTTAGAAAACTGTTTCGATGCTTTACGTGGTGGTGTAAACTCTATAAATATGGGAAATACATCTATGCTAACGCAAGAAAATGATAATTTTACAACCATAACCCTATAATATGCCCATACAAGATTTAACACAAGATGCTATATCGCTATTAAAAAAGCTGATAGAAACACAGTCTTTTTCTTCCGAAGAGGACAAAACAGCATTGCATATTGAAGCTTGGTTTACACGTTATAAAATCGATTATAAACGCACAAAAAATAACGTTTGGGCAGTCAATAAGCATTTTAATGAAAGCAAACCAACGCTATTGCTAAACTCGCATCACGATACGGTAAAACCAAATTCGGCGTACACCAATAATCCGTTCGAGGCCTTTGTTCAAGACGGCAAATTATATGGCTTAGGAAGTAACGATGCAGGCGGTTGTTTGGTGTCGTTAATAGCAACATTTACCCATTTTTACAATCAGGAAAACCTAAAATATAATTTAGTTATTGTCGCTTCCGCGGAAGAAGAAAGCAGTGGTCCAAACGGGCTAAATAGTATGCTTCCAATAATCCCGAAAGTAGATGTCGCTATAGTTGGCGAACCTACCTTAATGAATTTAGCCGTTGCCGAAAAAGGTTTGGTGGTTTTTGATGCTGTTATTGAAGGTACACCAAGTCATGCAGCACATCCAAACAATAATAACGCCATATATAATAGCATTGATGCGTTACAATGGTTTAAAGATTTTAAGTTCGAAAAAGGTTCTGAAGCTTTAGGTGATGTTAAGCTTACGGTAACACAAATTAATGCAGGATCGCAACATAATGTAGTGCCAGCACACGTTGATTTAGTGATTGATGTTCGTGTAAACGATGCGTATAGCAATGCAGAAATTGCAGATATTTTACAAGAAAAAGCACCTGTAACCAGCATAAAAGCACGTAGTTTGCGTTTAAATTCGTCTAGTATTCCTGTGGAACACGACTTGGTAAAAGCAGGCGTTGCAATGGGACGAAGCACTTACGGGTCGCCAACCTTATCCGATCAAGCGGTATTAACTTGTCCGAGTTTAAAACTAGGACCAGGCGATAGCACACGCTCGCATTCGGCAAACGAATTTATTTACGTAAATGAAATTGAGGAAGGCGTGCAGATATATATTGAATTGTTAGAAAAAGTATTATAAAAAAAAGAATATAGAATTAAGAGACAAGACTTAAAGTAATATTTTAGAAGTCTTTGTTCTAAAAGCGAAGCGGTCTTTTCTCTTTATTCTAAATTTTAAGAATTAAAATTTACTAAAATGAAACTCTGGGATAAAGGCATATCAATCGATAAAAAAATAGAACAATTTACTGTTGGAAACGACCGCGAAATTGATATTCATATTGCAAAATACGATGTTATTGCATCAAAAGCGCATGCCAAAATGCTTCAGAAAATCGGAATTATTTCGGTTGAAGAATTGGTAGAATTATTGGGCGGATTAAAAGTTCTTGAAGAGCAAATTGAAAACGGAACTTTTGTTATCGATGCACAGTTTGAAGATGTACACTCTAAAATTGAGTTCGACCTTACAAAGTCTTTAGGCGAGGTTGGAAAAAAAATCCATACCGCACGTTCTAGAAACGATCAAGTTTTAGTGGCTTGCCATTTATATTATAAAGAGAACTTGAGTATTATTAAAGATAAAACAAAAACACTTTTTGAAACCCTTTTAGGTTTAGCAGATACTTATAAAGACAAGGTTTTACCAGGTTATACGCATTTACAAGTGGCTATGCCATCATCATTTGGGTTGTGGTTTTCGGCTTATGCAGAACTTATGATTGACGATGTGTTTTTATTGGATGCCGCTATAAAAACGGTAGACCAAAACCCTTTAGGATCGGCTGCAGGTTACGGAAGCTCATTTCCTATTGATAGAGAATTAACCACCAAAGAAATGGGGTTTGCAACACTAAAATACAACGTAGTGGCTGCTCAAATGGGACGTGGTAAAAACGAGCGAACTATTGCAGCAGCATTAGGTAGTTTATGTAATACCTTGTCACGTTTTGCTATGGATACGTGTTTGTACATGAGTCAGAATTTTGGCTTTATCTCCTTCCCAGATGAGTTAACAACAGGTAGTAGTATAATGCCACATAAAAAGAATCCGGATGTATTTGAGTTGATTCGTGGTAAGTGTAACAAAATCCAAGCCTTACAAGGTGAAATGGTTTTAATAACCAATAATTTACCAAGTGGATACCACAGAGATTATCAATTGTTAAAGGAAAATATGATTGCTGCCTTTGAAGAATTAAAAGATATACTCGATATTTTTAATTACTCGATTCAGCAAATTATTGTTAAGGATGTTGATGTAAACAGCGATTTATACAAGTACTTATTTACCGTAGATAATATTAATACTTTGGTGGTTGAGGGGCAAAGTTTTAGGGAAGCTTACCAAAAAATAGGCGGACAAGTACAAGATGGTACTTATGTTCCTGATACCTCTAAAAAACATACGCACGCTGGTAGTATCCATAATTTATGCTTAGATAATATTCGAAATAAGTTTCCTAAGTAATTAGGTGGTATTGGACCCTATAAATTTCAAGGATGCAGAACATTAAGATTGATAAATTTGTTTTATCTATTATTGGCGTAATTATATTAGCTTATTTTTTTCCGGAATGGGGCGTAAGCGAAAGCAAAATTCCTATCGATACAATTAGTACGGTAGGAATTTCGCTTATATTCTTTTTTTATGGGCTTAAATTGAGTCCGGCAAAGCTTAAAGCAGGACTTAAAAACTGGAAATTACATCTTTTAGTGCAGAGCGCTACGTTTTTAATTTTCCCTATGTTAGTTTTGGGGTGTCGTCCGTTAATACAAAATGAAATCCAAGAAACTATTTGGTTGGCTTTCTTTTTTTTAGCGGCATTACCGTCTACAGTATCATCGTCTGTGGTTATGGTGTCTATGGCCAAGGGGAATATTCCTGCTGCTATTTTTAACGCGAGTATTTCTGGAATTATAGGTATTGCATTAACTCCACTTTGGATGGGGCTTTTTGTTAATGATGCCCAAACCGATTTCGATTTTACCGCCATTTACATTAAGCTTATTGTGCAAATTATATTACCTGTGGTTTTGGGGTTATTGTTACAACGGTTTTTTGGTGCCTTTGTACAAAAACACAGTGTTAAACTTACTCTTTTTGATAAGTCTATTATCCTGCTTATTATTTATAAGAGTTTTGCTGAATCGTTTACAGAAAATATTTTTAGTTCGGTATCGTTATTAGATTTACTATTTCTTTTTGTTGCTGTATTGCTGTTGTTTTTGTTAGTATTTGTAGTGTTAGGATTTTTATCTAGAAAGATGAATTTTAATAAAGAAGACCAAATAACTGCACAGTTTTGCGGTACCAAGAAATCTTTAGTACATGGTACAGTATTTTCTAAAATTATTTTTGGTAATATGGCTACTATAGGAATCATTTTATTGCCTTTAATGTTGTTTCATGCATCGCAAATACTAATTATTAGTGTTTTGGCAACACGGTTGTCCAAACGGTTAGATTAAACGTAAATATATTTTGAAGGTATAGCACAACACGAATTTGAGCTTAGCAAATACACACTTGCTTATTTTTTATGCCAGAATGTTTGCGGTTACACGCGTTAGGGATTGGAGCATTGTTGAAGCTCTTTTTGTGTTGTTGCACCTATGCAACACAAAAAAGCGACTGCGGAAAGCCCGACCGCATACCCTGAGCATAGACGAAGGGTGGGGTAACGCCAATAAAACACTTTCGTGAAAATTGCAATTTGCGTTTAGAAAAAATAAAGCCTAATTTTCCTAATTAATTTTAAAACCTGTAATTGATGAAGTCTTATACCTGTTTATGTTTTTTGTTTTTAATAGCCTTTAGCACAACGGCCCAAAATGAGATTTTAAATTTATGGGAAAGTATCCCTAACCATAAGCATACCACCGAAAATGAGGCTATAGAAATAAAAGATGTTAAACGTGTTTTTTTGACTAAAACACCAACTATTGAGGTGTTTTTACCATCGGAACGCAGTGCAAATGGTAGTGCTGTCCTTATTTGTCCAGGTGGTGGATACCGCTATTTGGTGTACGATTGGGAAGGTACAGATGTTGCAAAATGGCTAAATAGTAAAGGGATTGCGGCTTTTGTTTTAAAAAGCAGATTACCACTTTCAAAATCATTAATTACGCCGCATGAGGCGCCTTTACAGGATGCGCAGCGCGCAATACGGTTACTTAGGGCGAATGCCGAAAAGTGGCATATAAACCCAAATAAAATAGGGGTTATTGGGTTTTCGGCAGGCGGACATTTAGCATCTACTTTAGGAACTCAATTTGATGCTCCAAATACCTTTAAGGAACAACCTTTGGATACCATATCGGCTAGACCAGATTTTGTGGCTTTAATTTATCCGGTCGTTACCATGCAGGATGATTTTACACATAAGGGGTCGCAAACTAATTTATTAGGCGCAAATGCGGATGATGCTTTAAAAGCAAGATACTCCAATGAATTGCAGGTTACCAAAAATACACCACCTACGTTTTTAGTGCATTCTGGTGATGATGCTTCGGTGCCTGTGGAAAATAGTTTAAACTTATATAAGGCTCTAAAAAACCATGATGTAAAAGCTGAAATGCATATTTATCCTTATGGAGGTCATGGTTTTGGTTTAGCTATTGGACAAGGGTATTTACAATCGTGGACTGATAGGTTTTGCGATTGGATGACGCAGCTGTAGGCTATTTTAATTTACAAACGAGGTCGGAAATTATGATATTAAAAAAAGCGCATTGGTTAGATGCGCTTTTTACGTTTTAGGATTTTCCGGCCAAATGTTTAGTTTAATTTACTTTTTGGTGACTAACTCAAAAAATTAAATGATGGTGGATTGTCCTAAATGGATGTTAGTAAAGTTTAGATTTGTTTCGTCTGGATTTTGTATAAAATCCTCTATAAAATCGCCCACTTTTGTGGTGCTTATATTATCGTATTTGTTATTTAAATCTGGTGTTGTAATGTGTAATTTTAATGATTTGTCTACACCTTCTCGCACTATAGCCGCTTCTTCGTCTAAACCGAAATGATCTAGCAACATAGCTGCCGATAGTATTGAGGCAATTGGGTTTGCAATACCTCTGTTTGCTGCTTTGGTATATGCGCCGTGAATAGGTTCAAACATAGCGTGTTTATCGCCAATAGATGCCGATGCTAATAAACCAATAGAGCCTACAATTACACTAGCCTCTTCCGATAGGATATCGCCAAACATGTTTTCGGTTAGGATAACATCAAACTGTCTAGGTTTAATAATAAGCTCCATAGCTGCATTATCAATGTAAGTGTAATTAACTCGAACATCTGGATATTGCGGTGCAATTTCTTTAACTATTCTGCGCCAAAGACGAGAGGTTTCTAAAACATTAGCTTTATCTACTAAAGTTAATTTGCGTTTTCTAGACTGTGCTGCTTTAAATGCTGAATGCGTAACACGCTCAATTTCGAAACGCTCGTATTTACAAATATCGGTAGCTGTATTTCCGTCGTCACTTAAGTGTCGGTCTCCAAAATAAATACCACTAGTTAACTCGCGGTAAATAAGAATATTGGTGTCCTTTATTTGCTTTGTTTTTAAAGATGATTTACTAAGTAAATCGTCGTAAGCAATAACAGGGCGTATGTTGGTGTGTAATCCTAACTCTTTTCTAATACCTAATAAGCCTTGTTCTGGACGAATTTTAGCATCAGGGTCGTCGTCATACTTTGTGTTTCCAATGGCACCAAATAAAACAGCATCTGCATTTTTACAAATGTTAATAGTGTCTTCTGGTAACGGATTACCAGTTTTATCTATAGCACAGGCGCCAACTAAAGCATTTTGAAATGTAAATACGTGGTTAAACTCCATAGCAACAACTTTCAAAACCTTTACGGCTTGAGCAGTTACTTCTGGACCTATACCATCACCTGGTAAAACGGCAATATTTAATTTCATTAATTAAGCTTTTTATTAATATGAATTACGCTTTGATTCTGTTATTTATGCCGAAATAATTTCTTTATATACTTTACTGTTTTCTATTATTATATGGATATCTTTATCGTCCACTTCCTTTTTCTTATCGGCAAAATCTAAGAAATTAGTATAGATTTCATCCAATTGAAGTTTAGTTAATTCGTATCCAACGTTTTTTGCTCGGTAAGCTAGTGCAGCTCTACCGCTACGTGCTGTTAATACAATAGCAGATTCTGTTACTCCAACATCTTTTGGATCCATGATCTCGTAAGTTTCACGGTTTTTAATCACACCATCTTGGTGAATTCCAGAACTATGTGCAAAAGCATTAGCGCCAACAATAGCTTTGTTTGGTTGCGTGTAAATACCCATATTGTCTGAAACTAATTGGCTAATACCGTAAAGCATTTCGGTATTAATTCCTGTATCTAGATTCAAGTAAGGGTGTTGTTTTAAAATCATTACAACTTCCTCTAAAGCTGTATTTCCTGCGCGTTCTCCAATACCGTTTATAGTACATTCAATTTGGCGTGCACCGTTAATAACACCTTCAATAGAGTTTGCTGTAGCTAAGCCTAAATCGTTATGGCAATGACAAGATAAAATAGCCTTGTCAATACCTCGTACATTTTCTTTTAGGTATTTTATTTTTGCTCCATATTCGCTAGGTAAACAATAGCCTGTAGTATCAGGAATATTTAAAACGGTTGCTCCGGCTTTAATAACAGCTTCGCAAACACGTGCTAAATACTCGTTATCGGTTCTACCAGCATCTTCAGCATAAAACTCAACATCTTCAACAAACGTTTTTGCATAACTAACGGCTTTTACAGCACGTTCAATAATCGCATCTTGGTTCGATTTAAATTTGAATTTAATATGAGAATCAGATGTTCCAATACCTGTATGTATTCTTGGGCGTTTAGCATACTTTAATGCTTCGCCAGCAACTTTTATATCATTCTCTACAGATCGGGTTAAACCGCAAACTGTAGCGTATTTTATTATTTTTGAAATTTCTTCAACCGATTTAAAATCTCCAGGACTAGATACTGGAAAACCAGCTTCAATAACGTCTACTCCTAATAAATCGAGCTGTTCTGCAATAACTAGTTTTTGGTCAGTGTTTAGTTTACAACCCGGGACTTGCTCGCCGTCTCTTAGTGTAGTATCAAAAATTTGGACTTTATTATCAGACATTTATTAAAATATATTTTCGTATTGTTACACGAATTTATATTTTGGTTTTCTAAATACAGAACTTCATATATAATTATTACGATGTTTAACTATGTTTATATTAGTTTAAACATCTATAAATCAAGTGTTTAATACTGTTTTTATGACTATGACGAAAGAGCAAAAAGATAATTTATTTGTATTGATTAAATCGTTGTCTAAATCCGAAAAAAGACAATTCAAGCTTTATGT
This sequence comes from Algibacter sp. AS12, assembly GCF_046736315.1. Classification (NCBI taxonomy): domain Bacteria; kingdom Pseudomonadati; phylum Bacteroidota; class Flavobacteriia; order Flavobacteriales; family Flavobacteriaceae; genus Algibacter; species Algibacter sp. AS12. The sequence goes on along the minus strand of NZ_CP151841.1, from coordinate 1,029,889 downwards.
TGGGAGACTAGGCGTTAATGAGGAGTCAAAGTTTTTAAAACTCTTTAATATTCTTGATAAAATTAATGTGTATGATGAGGCGGCTATTCTAAAAAAAGGCATTGTTAAAAAACAGCAGTTATCTAATTTAAAGGCGCATTTATACAAACAGATTTTAATTAGTTTAAGGTTAAATCCATCGCATCAAGATATTCGTATTCAAATTCGCGAACAATTAGATTTTGCAACTATTTTATATCATAAAGGACTTTACAAACAAAGTTTAAAGATTTTAGATAAAGCAAAAAATTTAGCCATTTTAAATGAAGAAAAAAACGCGGCCTACGAAATTGTCGATCTAGAAAAAGTTATCGAATCTCAATACATTACACGAAGTATTAGTAGTCGTGCAGACGAGCTTACCGTGCAAGCCAAAGAGCTGAGTATGCAAAATGTATTGGCTAGTAAACTATCTAATTTGTCGCTGCAATTATATGGTTTGTTTTTAAAAATGGGCTACATTAAAAATGATGAAGACTATCAAATAATAACAAAATATTTTAACGATAGGCTTCCCAAATACGACATAAATAAATTAGGTTTTAGAGAAAAGCTGTGGCTTTACAAATCGTATTTATGGTATAGTTTTTTAACGGTCGATTTTTTGTCCTGTTATAAATATGCCTCAAAATGGGTCGATCTGTTTTACGATAATAAAGATATGATTGCCCTAAATCCTGTCTTTTTTCTAAAAGGAAATAATTACTTATTAGAATCTTTATTTTACCTAAACAAACACGAAAAATTCAAATTCTCATTATTAAAGTTAGAAGCACTAACTAAGGAAAAATGGTTTCCAACAGACGATAATATTGAGGGTTTAGCCTTTTTGTATATTTACAATAATAAATTTAATCTGCACTTCATAGAAGGTAGTTTTGAAGCCGGTTTGCCACTTGTAGAGGAGGTTTTAGAGCGCTTAAAAAACTATAAAAACCGTATAGATGAGCATCATATTATGGTATTTTACTACAAAATAGCAAGTATGTATTTTGGTGCTGGCGATAATAAAAAATGCATATACTATTTAGAGAAAATTATAAGCAATAAAACCTTGCAAATGCGCGAAGATTTGCTGTGTTTTTCACGAATTTTAAATCTTGTAGCGCATTACGAAGCTGGTTTAGATTATAATTTGGACGTTTTAATAAAAAGCACCTACAAGTTTTTAATTAAAATGGAAGATTTGTACGAAGTGCAAAAGGAATTTATCAAGTTTTTACGTGGTTTGGGCGATATTTATCCGCACGAGGTAAAAGGCGAATTCATCAAACTACACAAAAAACTAAAAACCTACGAAAACGACCCATACCAAAGTCGTTCCTTTTTGTATCTCGATATAATTTCGTGGTTAGAGTCTAAAATCGAAAACCGTCCTATTGGCGATATCATTCGCGATAAATTTAATAACGCAAGTGCCTAATTTTTTTTGGGCGCAACCCACAAGGGGTCGGGCTTTCACTACTCGCTCTCTCCTAAGGTAGGGGAGCTCAAACAGGCCGTTCAATCCTTTGCGCGGGCGTATTAACTAAAGTAGGTTATAGCAATGTCAACAAGAGGTTTATTTGTTTTAAAATCAAAAAATACTCTTAAAAATTTGGATATTAACGCTACAGGTTCAATCTTTGCACTCACAAAGTTCAAACACGTATTGAAATGTTATCAAGAAAGGTGGAGGGATTAGACCCTTTGAAACCTTAGCAACCCTTTAAACTTATTAAAGAAGGTGCTAAATTCTACTTAAATTGCCAATTCATTTATTGGTATTTGGATAGATAACTCACAAATTACAGTCTGTAATTTCACATCTCTTTTTAACATTTTTCTACTAAATGCACTTTTTACAAGTGAATTTTGACTTTATTAAACTAATAATATAAAAAACTAGAAAAATGAGTGATCTTAAATTAGCAACAAACGCATTACACGCAGGACATGATGTAGCAGCAAACGGAGGAACAAGAGCTGTACCAATATATCAAACATCATCGTATGTTTTCAATAATTCGGACCACGCTGCAAATCTATTTTCATTAAAGGAACTAGGTTTTATTTACACACGATTAAACAACCCTACAAACCAAATTTTACAAGATCGTTTAGCGGCCGTAGAAGGTGGTATTGGCGCTGTAGTTTTTGCATCGGGAACCGCTGCTATTGCAACAGGTTTATTAACCTTGTTGAAAGCAGGCGATCATGTTGTAGCGTCTAGTAGTTTATACGGCGGAACCTATAATTTATTAAATGTTACATTACCAAGATTAGGTATTACAACAACATTTGTAGATGCTTCAAATCCTGATAATTTTAAGGATGCCGTACAAGATAATACAAGAGCCTTTTTTGTAGAGTCTTTAGGAAATCCTAAGTTAGATGTTTTAGATTTAGAGGCTATCGCAGCACACTCTAAAGCAGCCGAAGTACCCTTTATAGTAGATAACACAGTAGCAACACCAGCTTTATTAAACCCAATAAAACATGGTGCCAATATTGTAATACACTCGTTAACGAAATATATTGGCGGACAAGGAACTTCTTTAGGTGGTGCTATTATTGATGCAGGTACTTTTAATTGGGCAAACGGAAAGTTTCCTGAGTTTACAGAGCCATCTGCAGGATACCACGGTTTAGTTTATCATGATGCTTTAGGTGCAGCATCGTATACATTTAAATTAATTCTTGAAGGTTTAAGAGATTTTGGTGGTGCTATGAGTCCAACAAACGCTTTTAATATTATTCAAGGTTTAGAGACTTTACCAGTTAGAATAAAACAACACAGTGCCAATGCTTTAGAGCTTGCAAAATGGTTAGAAGCACAAGAGGAAGTTGCTTGGGTAAACTATCCTGGTTTAGAAAGTAGTAAATACAAAGCATTAGCAGATAAGTATTTACCAAAAGGACAAAGTGGTATTGTAACCTTTGGACATAAAGGTGGTTATGATGCAGCTAAAAAAATAGCAGATAACACAAAATTATTCTCTTTACTGGCTAATATTGGTGATACAAAATCATTAATTATTCACCCAGGAAGTACAACACACCAACAATTGGATGAGGCACAACAAGCTTCGGCAGGGGTGTCAGGAGATTTAATTAGACTATCCGTTGGTATTGAAGATATCGAAGATTTAAAAGCTGATATATTAGAAGCTTTTAAAACGGTATAAATAACAGAGTTCTCAGGTCCTTCAGGGTTTTTTAAAACATGAAGGACTTTGACTATAAAAAAAAGTAATTTAGTTTATCCTGCGAGGTTTTTAAAACCTTGTAGGTATTTAATAAAAATAAAGAACTAAAATGGACCTACAGGATTTTAAAAACCTCGCAGGTCTAAAACATAACAGTAAGTATTTCTCCCCTTTGGGGAGGTTAGCAGGGGCTTCTATATGAAACACGAATTACAACATATTGATATAACAAACTTTACTACCGAAAGTGGTGTGCTTAACCAAAATATTAAGTTAAGTTATCAGGTTTTTGGAAAGCCTTTGGGTAGTGCGCCTATTGTTTTGGTAAATCATGCCTTAACTGGAAATAGCGATGTGGCTGGTGATGATGGCTGGTGGCGCGATTTGGTTGGCGATGATAAGGTTATTGATACGAAGCTTTATACGGTTTTGTCGTTTAATATTCCCGGAAATGGTTTTGATGGTTTTGTTATTGATAACTACAAGGATTTTGTGGCTCGAGATATGGCCAATATATTTTTAACAGGACTTAAGGAGTTAAATACAGGGAAAGTATTTGCAACTATTGGCGGATCGTTAGGTGGTGGAATTGCATGGGAAATGGCAGTTATAAAACCTGATTTTACCGATCATTTAGTGGTAGTTGCTACCGATTGGAAATCGACCGATTGGTTAATTGCAAATTGTCAAATACAGGAGCAATTCTTGTTAAATTCTAAGCACCCGGTGCACGATGCGAGAATGCATGCTATGTTATGTTACCGCACGCCAGAGTCTTTTAAGGAGCGTTTCCATCGTTCTAAAAATGACGAATTAGAGATTTTTAATGTGGAGAGTTGGTTATTGCATCATGGTAATAAATTACAAGAGCGTTTTCAGTTGTCGGCTTATAAATTAATGAATCAGTTGTTAAGGTCGATTGATGTTACGAAAGGGCGTTCAAGTAATTTTAATGTACTTGAAAATATTGAAGCCAAAATACATATTGTTGGTGTGGATTCGGATTTGTTTTTTACTGCTGAAGAAAACCGCGAAACGCACAAACAATTAGCATTAACGCATCCTAATGTAACGTATAACGAAATACACTCGGTACACGGGCACGACGCGTTTTTAATGGAATATGAGCAGTTAGAAAAAATTATAGAAGGCATTTTTGTGCCACATTCTAAAAGAAAACCTATGAAAGTATTAAAATTTGGAGGAAAATCGTTAGCCAACGGAAAAGGTTTAGAAACGGTGCTTTCAATTATAAAAAATAAAGTGGAAGCCGGCGAACGTATAAGTATTGTGGTTTCGGCAAGAGGTTCGGCTACCGATGATATTGATGCTATTTTAAATAAAGCTTTAAGAGGCGAGCCGTATCTAGACGATTTAAATGCCTTTAAAGCCTACCAAGTAGAACCTTTAAAAAGTATAGATTTTTCGGAAGAATTTTTAGTGCTTGATAAGTTGTTTGAAGGTGTTAGTTTATTACGCGATTATAGCAAAAAGACAAAGGATAATATTTTAGCTCAAGGCGAATTATTATCGGTAAAGCTGATTGCTAGTTTATTAAATAAACAAGGCATTAAAGCAAAGGCTACCGATTCGCGCGAGTTAATAAAAACCGATGAAACCTTTGGTAACGCGCAGCCTTTAGCGAAAATATCTAAAGAGAATACACAAGCCTATTTTGCTCAGAATAAAGATGTGGTTAATGTGGTTACTGGTTTTATAGCCTCTAATTTAAAAAATGAAACAACCACTTTAGGTCGAAACGGAAGTAATTATACAGCAGCTTTAATTGCTAATTTTTTAGATGCCGAAGAGTTACAAAATTACACGCATGTTAGTGGAATTTATACAGCAGACCCTGTTCTAGTGCCAGATGCTAAACAAATTAGAGAACTCTCTTTTAGCGAAGCTAACGAGTTGGCTAATTTTGGGACTTCGGTTTTACATGCTAAAACCATTATCCCGTTAGTTGAAAAAAATATTAATCTGCGTATTTTAAATACGTTTAATTCTGATGATGAAGGGACATTAATTACCGCAAGACCAAGTACTAAGGAAGTAACCTCGTTATCTATTTTAGATAATGTGGCTTTATTGAATTTAGAAGGGCGTGGTTTACTAGGAAAGATTGGTGTAGATGCTAGGATATTTGGAGCTTTAAGTAAATATGGTATTAGTGTTAGTATTGTATCACAAGGATCGTCGGAGCGTGGTATTGGGTTAATTATTGATGCCGACCAAGCTACACAAGCCGTTATTGCTTTAGAGCGTGAGTTTGAAAGTGATTTTTACTCGCAAGATGTTAATAAAATTGATGTTGTGGACGATGTGGCTGTAATTTCAATTATTGGAATTGAATTAAGCTCATTCCACAAGCCATTTAATGCGCTTATAAAAAACCACATTACGCCGTTACTTTTTAATAACACCGTTACTGGAAAGAATGTGAGTTTGGTGGTTAAAAAATCGCAACTACATAAGGCTGTAAATGTTATTCATGGTGAAGTTTTTGGCGTTTCTAAAAAGATTAATATTGCTATTTTTGGTCATGGTGGTGTTGGTGGCGCTTTGATTAACCAGATTTTAAAATCAAAAGGCGATATTGAAAAACGTAAAGGCATTAACTTGAATATTTTTGCTATTGCAAACTCTAAAAAACTATTGCTAGATAAAAATGGAGCGGAAGCCAATTGGGAAAATACTATTGCATCGAGCTCGTTTGAAAGTTCGATAGACGATATTCTTACTTATGCTAATAATCATCATTTAGAGAACTTAATAGCGGTAGATAATACAGCAAGTTCTGCATTTTATAAAAATTATATTCCGCTGGTTAAAGCTGGTTTCGATTTAGTATCGTCCAACAAAATTGCAAACACGATTTCGCACGATTTTTATACGCAATTAAGAACAGAATTAAAAAACAGCAATAAGCAATATTTATACGAAACTACAGTAGGTGCAGGTTTACCTTTAATTGACACCATTAAATTACTGCACGAATCGGGAGAGAATATTACAAGAATTAGAGGTGTGTTTTCTGGAACGTTGAGTTATTTATTCAATAATTTTTCGACTGAAGACAAACCGTTTAGTGAAATTATTCAAGAAACTGTTGATAAAGGGTTTACAGAGCCAGATCCACGTGAGGATTTTTCGGGAAATGATGTGGCTAGAAAGTTATTAATTCTTGCAAGAGAGTTAGATTTGCAAAATGAATTTGAAGATGTTGAGGTGCTAAATTTAATTCCAGAAGCGTATAGAGATATTTCGGTTTCGGAATTTTTATCGCAATTACATGTTCTGGATGAGCAATACCAAAAGATAAAAGACGAGCAAGAGGCAGGACATGTGCTAAGATATGTTGGTGATTTATCGGGCGATTTATCGCAGGATAAAGGCCTATTGGAAGTAAAATTAGTGTCTATTCCAGAAGATAGTACGTTAGGTCATGTAAAAGGAAGTGATGCTATTTTTGAAATATTTACCGAGAGTTACGGTGAGCAACCTATAGTTATACAAGGTGCGGGAGCAGGAGCAGAAGTTACCGCAAGAGGTGTTTTTGGAGATATATTGAGGTTGTCGAAATTAAACTAGTAATATGGATGTCTCGTTTTTTCGAGAATATGCTTTACTGTGAGGTCTTAAAAATCTTGCAAGTATAGGTTAAAATAATAAAATAGACCTACAAGGTTTTGGAAACTTCGCAGGTCGGTTAGTAGATAAAAAGGAAGTTTGCTTTAAAGACAGACTTTGGCAAATAAGTGCATTAGGGATTGTAGCGGCATCCTTTTTTTGTTGCTATAAATGGCAAAAAAAGATATAGCGGAAAGCCCGACCCTTTTGGGTAATGCCATAATAAAAATGATTAAAAAGAATAAAAGTGAGTAAGAAATTTGAAACTTCGGCGATACGAACACAGAGTGAAACGACACAATTTTCGGAGCATTCGGTGCCATTATACTTAACTTCTGGTTTTGTTTTTGACGATTCGGAAGAAATGCGAGCATCGTTTGCCGAAGAGAAACAACGCGATTTATATAGCCGTTATAGCAACCCGAATGTTAATGAATTTGTAGATAAGGTGTGCGCTATGGAAGGTGCCGAGGCTGGTTTTGCTTTTGCTAGCGGAATGGCTGCGGTGTTCTCGACGTTTGCAACGTTGTTAAATGCTGGCGACCATGTGTTGTCTTGTAGTTCGGTTTTTGGTGCTACTCATGGTTTGTTTACAAAATACTTTCCGAAATGGAATATTGAATGTTCGTATTTTAATATAAATGAGGTAGATGCTATTGAAGGTTTAATACAACCAAATACTAAGTTTATTTATGCCGAAACGCCAACAAATCCGGGTGTTGATATTCTTGATTTAGAATTTTTAAGTGCTATTTGTAAAAAGCATAATATATTATTGGTGGTCGATAATTGTTTTGCCACACCGTATTTACAAAACCCAATTAAACTGGGTGCCGATTTAGTAATACATTCGGCTACTAAATTAATGGATGGGCAAGGGCGTGTGCTAGGTGGTATAACGGTTGGTAGTAAAGAACTTATAAGAGAAATATATTTATTTTCTAGACTTACTGGGCCATCGTTAAGTCCGTTTAATGCTTGGGTGTTATCTAAATCGTTAGAAACTCTCGCGCTGCGCGTTGAAAAGCATTGTGATAACGCTATTAAAATTGCTACATTTCTAGAGGCGCACCCTAAGGTAACTTGGGTTAAATATCCTTTTTTAAAGTCGCATCCTAAATACGATATCGCTAAAAAGCAAATGCGTTTGGGGGGTAATATTGTAGCTTTTGAGGTTGAAGGTGGTTTAAAAGGCGGAAAGTCCTTTTTTGATAGTGTAAAAATGTGTTCGCTTTCGGCTAACTTAGGCGATACTAGAACTATTGTAACGCATCCGGCAAGTACAACGCATGCTAAGGTTGAGCCAGAAGTTAAAAAAGCTGCTAGTATTACAGATGGTATGGTGCGAATTTCGGTTGGTTTGGAGCATGTTGATGATATTATTCAGGATTTAGAGCAGGCTTTGGGTAAATAATTCTTAACTAAAATATTTAGGTATCGTTTTTGCAAGGAGTGTATATAAAATTGCGATATTAATAAGTGAATTTTGATAATGTTGTAAAATGGCTTGGTGTTAAAATATAATACGTATAATTTATGAAACTATTAAAAATGATATTTGTACTTGTAATTTTTACATCCATATTTGGTTGTGGTTCAGATGATTCAAATGCAGAAGTAAAAGCCGTAGAATTGAGTTTATCTTCAGTTTCTGAATTTACTGCAAATCAAGAATCGAAATCGATAACGGTAACAGCTAATTCTTATTGGTATACCCAAAATAATAATGATTGGATTACCCTTACACCTACAAATGGGACTAACAATGGCACGATAAATGTTTCAGTGTCGGCTAACCTAGCGGAAGCTAAACGTAGTGGAGTAATTAGTGTGATAAGTGATGATGTTACAAGAGATTTAACCATAACTCAGGCGGGCAAAGAACCTGTTACAGTAGGGTTGGACCCTAATAAAACACCCTCAGAAAATTTTGATTTATCTACTTGGAATTTAAGTATACCGGTTAATAAAGGTAATGGTACGGCAACTACAATTACGGTGAGCCAGATTAATAATAAATACACAAACAGTACTTATTTTTATACTGCCAATGATGGCGGAATGATTTTTAAATGTCCTGTCGATGGCTTTAAAACATCTACAGGTACAAGCTATACTCGAGTAGAGCTACGCGAAATGTTAAGAGGAACTAATACGAGTATCAGTACACAAGGTGTTAATAAAAATAATTGGGTTTTTGGTACAGCGCCAACTGCAGATAAAAATGCTGCCGCGGGATATGATGGTGAAATGAGTGCTACACTTGCGGTAAATCGCGTGACAACTACTGGCGATAGCGGGCAAGTTGGTAGAGTAATTGTTGGGCAAATACATGCTAATGATGATGAGCCTGTGCGTATTTATTACAGAAAATTAAAAGATAATGCTTTAGGGTCTATTTATTTTGCTCATGAACCTACCGATGGCAACGGAAGTGAACAATGGCACGAAATGATAGGCTCTAGAAGTAATAGTGCTTCTAACCCTGCAGACGGTATTGCGCTTAATGAAAAATTTAGCTATACTATTAAAGTGGTAGGCGATAGTTTAACGGTTACTATTATGCGAGAAGGTAAGGATGATGTGATTAAAACTGTTGATATGACAAATAGTGGGTTTAATGTTGGCGGTCAATACATGTATTTTAAAGCAGGTGTGTATAATCAGAATAATAGTGGCGATGGAGATGATTATGCACAAGCTACGTTTTATGCTTTAGAAAAATCGCATACAACAGATTAATAACAAGTTTATAAAACACTTATATTAGCGTCATGCTATCTAAAAAAACAAAATACGGATTAAAAGCTCTAACGTTTATTGCTAGGAGTGAAGACGATATGCCGGTTCAAGTGGGTAAAATTGCTAAGAGCGAGCAAATACCTCAAAAGTTTTTAGAAGGTATATTATTAACCTTAAGAAAGGCAGGGATATTAGGTTCTAAAAAAGGAAAGCACGGTGGGTATTATTTAAGGAGTGAACCTTCGGAAATAAAAATGACCGATGTTATGCGTGTTCTAGAAGGACCAATAGCTATGGTGCCTTGTGTGAGTCTTAATTATTACGAAAAATGTGATGATTGCCCAGACGAAACCCTTTGCAGCGTGCATAGACTTATGATTGAGGTGCGCGATAGCACGCTTAACGTGTTCAGAAATACCACTTTAGCAGATTTGTCTAGCGTAGATTAATGAAAATATCTCAAAATTATCTCTTATTTTAAATAATAATCTTCTTTTTATCCCAAATTTATTCCATTATTCTAAAAAGTTGTTAAAACTGCTTTTTGTATTATAAAATGTTTTACATTTGTAATCCCTACTAAATTGATAGGATTAATATAAATAATAAGAAATGATAGCGCAAATGTTATTAAAGAGTAAAGAAAAAACTACTTATAAAGAGGATGCTGTTGGAGAAAAACCAATTAGAAGTGTAGCAAAAGCTTTAAGTTGGAGAGTAATAGGTACTTTAGATACATTGGTAGTTTCATATATATTAACAGGGGAAATGACTGTTGCAGCATCAATTGCTTCGGTCGATTTTTTAACTAAAATGGTATTATACTTTTTCCATGAGCGTTTATGGAATTCAATTAAATGGGGAAAATAAATAAAGAGATTATGTTTACAGAAACTCAAATAGAAGAATTAAATAAAAGCTTTGAAAAAGCCACGCCTACTGAAATTATTCAGAAGGCTTTCGAGCTTAATAATAAAGCTGTAGTAACCACTAACTTTAGACCATACGAGGCTGCTATTTTACATGCAGTTAGCAGTGTAGAATCTAGTATTCCTGTGGTTTGGTGCGATACTGGTTATAATACACCACAAACATATAAGCATGCCGAGCAAGTTATTAAAGATTTAAACTTAAATGTGTCTTTATATGTGCCAAAACAAACATCGTCTCATAGAGATGTTGTTATGGGAATTCCAAGTGTTGATGCTCCAGAACACGCTTTGTTTACAGAGCAGGTAAAATTGGAGCCTTTTAAACGCGCTATGGAAGAGCACAAACCTAACGTGTGGTTTACAAACTTACGCCAAGGGCAAACAGCATTTAGAAACAGTATTGGTATTTTTAGTTTAAGTAAAGATGGTGTTTTAAAGGTAAGTCCTTTCTATTTTTGGTCTGATGAAAAATTAGACACCTATTTAGAAGAAAATAATTTACCAAACGAGTTTAAATATTTCGACCCAACAAAAGCATTAGAAAATAGAGAGTGTGGTTTACACGCTTAAAAATAATATTATGAAGAAAGATACATCAAACATCAATTCACTAGAAAACGAAGCGATTTATATCATGAGGGAAGTTGCGGCGCAGTTTGAAAAACCTGTGTTATTATTCTCTGGAGGAAAAGATTCAATAACTTTGGTAAGATTAGCTGTTAAAGCATTTTATCCTGCAAAAGTACCATTTCCTTTATTACATATTGATACGGGCCATAACTTCCCAGAAACAATTGAATTTAGAGATCGTTTATGTAAAGAATTAGGTTTGGAGTTAATTGTACGTAATGTACAAGATTCTATTGATGAAGGTAAAGTAAAAGAAGAGTCTGGTCGTTACGCTAGTAGAAACATGCTGCAAACAACTACGCTTCTTGATGCTTTAGAAGAATTTAAGTTTGATGCTGCTATTGGTGGTGCGCGTCGTGATGAAGAAAAAGCAAGAGCTAAAGAACGTATTTTTTCTGTACGTGATGATTTTGGTCAATGGGATGAAAAAAACCAACGTCCAGAATTATTTGATATGCTAAATGGTGCTATAGATCACGGACAAAACGTACGTGTGTTTCCAATTTCAAATTGGACAGAATTAGATGTTTGGTCGTATATAGAAAAAGAAAATATTGAGATTCCTTCAATTTATTTTGCACACAAACGTAAAGTCTTTTTAAGAGATGGCATGATCTGGTCTGCTGAAGACGATGTGGTTTATAGAGATGAGAATGAAGAAGTGATAGAAAAAATGGTGCGTTTTAGAACGGTAGGAGATATGAGCTGTACTGCAGCTGTATATTCAGATGCGGTTTCTATTTCTAAAGTAGTAGAAGAAATTAGAGATTCTACAATTTCTGAACGTGGTGCTAGAATTGACGATAAACGTTCTGAAGGAGCCATGGAAAAACGTAAACAACAAGGGTATTTCTAGAATATCAATTTTGTTAGTTCCGCATAAGCGGAAATCTTTTAAAATGAATACAAATTAGGCTTTTAGCCAACATTATAATATAAATGGAAGTATTAAAAATAGCAACAGCAGGAAGTGTAGATGATGGAAAAAGTACGTTAATAGGACGCATTCTTTATGATACAAAATCATTAACCTCAGATAAGTTAAAAGCCATTGAAGATAAAAGTGAACAACTAGGATACGATTACTTAGATTTTTCTTTAGCCACAGATGGTTTAATGGCCGAAAGAGAACAAGGAATCACCATTGATGTAGCACATATTTATTTTTCAACTAAAAAGAAAAGTTACATCATTGCAGATACTCCAGGTCACGTAGAATATACACGTAACATGGTTACAGGAGCTTCAACATCTCAGGCTTCTATTGTTCTAATTGATGCTAGAAAAGGTGTTATCGAGCAAACAAACCGTCACTTCTTTATTAATAATTTATTGAGAATTAAAGACGTTGTAGTTGCCATTAACAAAATGGATTTGGTTGATTATTCTGAAGAGGTTTACAATAAAATTAAAGCCGATTTCACAGAATTAATGAGTAAAAGAGATTATCAAGACCAAAAAATCACTTTTATTCCTGTAAGTGCTTTAAAGGGTGATAATGTTGTTAATAAATCTAATGAAATGCCATGGTATAAAGGTGAAGCTTTATTAGAGCATTTAGAGCAATTGGATAAAGCAGATATATTTAACTCGGGTACTCCGCGTTTCCCTGTGCAATATGTAATTCGTCCTAAAACTGAAGAATTTCATGATTACAGAGGATATGCAGGAAAAGTTTATGGTGGCGATTTAAGTGTTGGCGACGATATTATTGTGTTACCATCAAAAACAAGATCGAAAATTAAAGATATTTATTTCTATGATGAAAAGTATGAAACGGCTTCAAGGCGTTCGTCAGTAACCATCACTTTAGAAAATGATATTAACGTAAGTCGTGGCGACATGATTGTTAAAGAAAACGATATACCAACCATCGATAAGCAATTTACAGCAAATGTTTGTTGGATGGATACCGATCAATTATCACCTGGAGGGAAATATATCATTCAACATGGTGTAAATAAAGTATTGGCTAAGGTTGATAGAATCAATCATAAAATTAACCCAGATTATTCTGGTTTTGAAAAGAATGTAACAGGGTTAAATATTAACGATATTGCTTCAGTTTCATTTAAATTAAATAAGCCAATTTTTTACGATCAGTTCAAAAATCATAGAACAAATGGATCTTTTATTATAATCGATCCACAATCTAATAATACAGTTGGAGCTGGATTTATTCAGTAAAAACAACAAAAAGTTTTTTTCTAATTAAGAAAAGTCAGGTATAGCATGCAAAGTTTTGAAACAGAAATAGAAAATCCAATCGTACAAAAGGATATCATAGATTTAGCCAATAAAATTGAGCTTTTTCATAATGGTAAAATAGACGAAGAAAAATTTAGAAGTCTTCGTTTAGCACGTGGTGTGTACGGTCAGCGTCAAGAAGGCGTGCAAATGATTCGTATTAAAGTACCATACGGAAAGTTAAAAAGTAATCAATTACGAAGAATTGCTGCGGTATCAGATGAGTATTCTCGTGGACGTTTACATATTACAACCCGTCAAGATATTCAAATTCATTATGTGGATTTAAATAGAACACCAGAGCTTTGGGCCGAATTAGAAAAAGATGAGGTTACCGTACGTGAGGCTTGTGGAAATGTGGTAAGAAATGTAACAGCTTCTGAAACTGCAGGTATCGATGTAAACGAACCTTTTGATGTGTCGCCATATGCCGATGCATTATATAAATTCTTTTTACGTAACCCAATTTGTCAAGAAATGGGACGTAAATTTAAAGTATCTTTCTCATCAACAGACGACGATACAGGATTGTCTTATTTACACGATATAGGATATATAGCAAAAACACAAAACGGCGTTCGCGGTTTTAAAGTTTTAGTTGCTGGTGGTTTAGGGTCTCAACCCCGTCATGCCGATGTGTTATACGACTTTATTGAAACCGATAAAATCATTCCAATTATGGAAGGTGTTTTAAGAGTTTTTGATCGTTACGGTGAGCGAAAAAGTAGAGCTAAAGCACGTATGAAATTCTTATTAAAAGATATCGGTTTAGATGCTTTTAAAGACTTAATTGCTGAAGAGCAAAAAGCTATCGAGTTTAAAAGTGTTGCTATTGATGCTGATGCTTATGTAGCTTCAAAACCAGTTTCAGTTGAAGCGCCTAAAGCCGAAATTAAAGATCAAGAAGCTTTCGAGTTATGGAAGTCTACCAACCTTATTCCTCAAAAACAGGAAGGTTATGTAGCTATTGGTGTTAAAGTATTATTAGGTGATTTTTATACAGATAAAGCACGTTTATTAGCTAATTTAGTGGATAAATATGGTGCTGGCGAAGTACGTTTAACATTACGTCAAAATATTGTTATTCCTTTTGTAAAAGAAGATTTAGTGCCATTTTTCTATCAAGAACTTGAAAAATTAGGTTTTGTAGAAGCTGGTTATAATAAAGCCGTAGATATTACTGCGTGTCCTGGAACAGATACTTGTAACTTAGGTATAGCAAGTAGTACAGGTATTGCTGTAGAGTTAGAGCGTATGCTTAAAGCAGAGTACCCACAATATTTAAAAAACCAAGATTTGGTTATTAAAATTAGTGGTTGTATGAATGCTTGTGGACAACACAATATGGCAAATATTGGTTTTCAAGGGATGACAGTTCGTACACCTGAAAAACTAGTAGCGCCTGCGTTACAAGTATTATTAGGTGGTGGTAACCAAGGTGATGGTCATGCAACTTTTGCAGATAAAGTAGTAAAAGTACCAAGTAGAAGAGGACCAGAAGCGTTACGCAGAATTTTAAATGATTTTGAAGCTAATGCAAACGGAAAGCCATTTGTTGAATATTATCAAGAAAAAGGAGAAAAGTATTTCTATGATTTCTTAAACGATTTACAAGATGCTACTAACTTAACTCAAGAAGATTTTATCGATTGGGGTGAAGAAGAAAAGTATGTAAAAGAAATAGGAATTGGAGAATGTGCTGGAGTAGTAATCGATTTAATTGCAACTTTGTTTTTTGAAAGTGAAGAGAAAATTGATAATGCAAAAGAAGCTTTTGAAAACGAAGTATATTCTAGTGCTATCTATTATGCTTACCAATCTTTAGTTAATTCCGCGAAAGCGTTATTATTAGCAGAGAATAAAAAGACGAATACTCATGCTGGAATTATTTCTCAATTTGATGAAATATTTGTTGAAACAGGAGCTATTGAATTAGGAACATCATTTTCTGAATTAATTTACCAAATCAATAAAAATGCGCCAACTAAAGAGTTTGCTTTAAATTACATATCGAATTCAGATAAGTTTTTAGCAGCGGTTAGAGCATATAGAGCAGCGCAACAAGAAGCATAAATTTTAAAATATTACATGAATATAAACACCCCAAAATTAACCGTAGTAGGTGCTGGTCCAGGTGATGAAGACTTAATAACCCTTAAGGCAATTAAGGCTATTGAATCTGCAAATGTTATACTATACGATGCGCTTATTAACGAGTCGTTACTTAAATATGCTTCTAAAGATGTAGAGCTTGTTTTTGTAGGTAAACGCAAAGGGTGTTACGCATTTCAGCAAGATCAAATTAACGATTTAATTGTAACTAAGGCCAAAGAAAAAGGGCACGTAGTACGCTTAAAAGGAGGCGACCCATTTATTTTTGGTCGCGGTGCAGAAGAGATTGATTATGTTAGAGATTTCGGATTGGAAACGTATGTAGTTCCTGGAATCTCGTCGTCTTTGGCAGTTCCTGCTTATCAAGGTATTCCGTTAACAAAACGAGGTGTTTCAGAAAGCTTTTGGGTGGTTACAGCTACAACTAAAGATCATGCTTTATCTTCAGATGTTGAATTAGCAGCAAAATCGTCAGCAACCATTGTAATTTTAATGGGTATGCATAAGTTAAAGGAAATTGTTAAGGTGTTTTATGCCGAAAATAAAAGAAATGTTCCGGTTGCCATTATTCAAAATGGTACACGAGATAATGAAAAAGTTGGTATAGGAACCATACGTAATATACAACAAGTTGTAAAAGAAAATGAACTAGCAGCACCAGCAATAATTGTTATTGGTGAGGTTGTAAAACATAGATCGGTTTTAAATACTATACAGCAAGCTGTTGAAAATAAATAGGCTATGGAAAGAAATAATTTATATCCTATTTTTTTAAAAGTTAAAAGTTTAAATGTGCTTATTGTAGGCGGAGGAAACGTAGCAGAAGAGAAATTAACGTTCTTATTAAAGTCTAGTCCAGATGCTTGTGTAACAATGGTGTCACCTATGTTTAGAGAAGGTACATTATCTTTGGCTAAAACAGGAAATGTAACCTTAATTGAAAAAAAATACAAAAAAAAGTATTTAAAAGGAAAGCATATTGTTGTTGCAACAACCGATGTTCCTAAGGTTAATGTAAAGGTTCATAAACATTGCAGAAAAAGAAGCATTTTAGTTAATGTTGCCGATAATCCACCGTATTGTGATTTTTATATGGGTGGTATCGTAACAAAAGGAAATGTAAAAGTTGCGATTAGTACTAACGGAAAATCGCCAACAACAGCTAAACGTTTACGTCAGTTTTTTGAGGATGTTATTCCAGAAAATGTAGACGATTTAGTCAAGAATTTAAACGAGTACAGAAAAACAATAAAAGGTGATTTTGAAGAAAAAGTGGAAACACTAAACGAATTCACAAAAGGATTAATTGAAAAAAAAGAATCTTAGTAATGATTAAAACAGATATAATAATTATTGGCGCGGGGCCAACAGGTTTATTTACAGTATTCGAAGCTGGATTATTAAAATTAAAATGCCATTTAATTGATGCATTGCCGCAACCAGGTGGACAATGCTCGGAGTTATATCCTAAAAAACCTATTTACGATATTCCTGGTTTTCCAGAAATTTTAGCAGGCGATTTAACCAAAAATTTATTAGAACAAGGTAAGCAGTTCGAGCCTGGTTTTACTTTAGGAGAACGTGCAGAAACTATTGAAAAACAAGAAGACGGTACTTTTATTGTAACTACAAATAAGGGTACGCAGCATCAAGCGCCTGTGGTGGCTATTGCTAGTGGTTTAGGAAGTTTTGAACCTAGAAAACCACAGCTTGAAAACCTTGCTAAATACGAAGATAAGGGTGTTGAGTATATTATTAAAGAGCCAGAAGTATACCGCGATAAAGATGTGGTAATTGCTGGTGGTGGAGATTCTGCATTAGATTGGAGCATCTTTTTAGCAGACGTTGCAAAAAGCGTAACACTTATTCATAGACGTAGCGAATTTAGAGGGCATTTAGATTCTGTTGAGAAAGTTCAAGAACTTAAAAATGCTGGTAAAATTAATTTAATTACTCCTGCTGAGGTTACCGATATTATTGGTGATGGTAAGGTTGAAGCTATAGAGGTTAAGAAAAAAGATGAAGATGCTTTTATTTTAAAAACAGATCACTTTATTCCTTTATTTGGATTATCGCCTAAACTAGGACCAATAGCAAATTGGGGCTTAGAAATTGAGAAGAATGCTATAAAAGTTAATAACGCATTAGATTATCAAACTAATATTCCTGGAATATTTGCTATTGGAGATGGCAATTTTTATCCTGGTAAACTAAAGTTGATTCTTTGTGGGTTCCATGAGGCTACTATTATGTGTCAAGCGGCTTATCAAATAATAAACCCGGGAAAAAAATACGTTTTAAAATATACAACAGTTAGTGGTATTGATGGTTTTGATGGTTCTAGAAAAGAAGCGCCAAAAGCAGTTGTTCAAGCTATTAATTAAAACAAATATTCTTGAAGTTGAGGTTAAAAAATAACCATGGCGGATAGGGTGCATTAGGGATTGCAGAGTAAAGCCCAAAGCCCGACCCGATAGGGGAATGCCAAAAATAAAATTATAATCCTGCAGGGCTTTAAAACCTTTGCAGGATTTAGTTTTTAAAATAGGAGGGATTTACAAGTATAAGTTTTACTTTTATTAACTAAAATTTAAAGCCCTTACCTCAGCAAATTATTTAAAATGAAAAGCTACAACGTTTGCCTTAAAGACACTGCAAAAACATTCACGAAAAGATTGTTTTACTCTTTATTTGATTGTGAGCAAGAAGAAGCTCATGGCGATTATTTAGAAAACACGTTTGTTGAAATTGTGTCTAAATTAGAAATTGAGAACGGTAAAGAAATTTGGGAAACCTTTAAAACCCAATTACCAGAAATAAGAAAAAAATTAGATTTAGATGCTATTGCTTTTGAGAGTAATGATCCTGCATCTCATTCTTTAACCGAAATATACTTGGCATATCCTGGTTTTTATGCCATTTCAATTTATAGGTTAAGTCATGCGCTTTATAAGTTAGGCGTACACATACTTCCTAGAATGATGAGTGAGTATATTCATGGAATTACAGGAGTAGATATTCATCCTGGGGCAACTATTGGCGATTCGTTTTATATCGATCATGGTACCGGAATTGTTATTGGCGAAACCTCTATTATAGGGAAGCATGTAAAAATATATCAAGGGGTTACGTTGGGTGGTATTTCGGTTTCTAAAAGTTTAGCTTCCACAAAACGTCACCCAACAATCGATGATAATGTGTGCATTTATGCAAACGCCACTATTTTAGGAGGCGATATTACTATTGGAGCAAATAGTATTATTGGAGCTAACGTTTGGATTACAGAATCGGTGCCAGAAAACTCGTTAGTTACGTATCAAACAGAAATAAAAATAAGACCT
The DNA here is from genome assembly GCF_046736315.1 of Algibacter sp. AS12. Classification (NCBI taxonomy): domain Bacteria; kingdom Pseudomonadati; phylum Bacteroidota; class Flavobacteriia; order Flavobacteriales; family Flavobacteriaceae; genus Algibacter; species Algibacter sp. AS12. Next base: position 1,011,025 of record NZ_CP151841.1, on the reverse strand, counting down.
AGAAAGAATGGAATTCAAGAATAGTATTATTGGTCAAATTGGCAATACACCATTAGTGGAGGCAACACACCTTATTTCGAAAAAAGGTGTGCGATTGTTTTTAAAATTAGAAGGTAATAATCCAGGAGGAAGTGTTAAGGATCGACCTGCTTTTAATATGATTAATGAAGCTTTAAAACGAGGCGATATTAAAAAAGGTGGCACTTTAGTTGAAGCAACCAGCGGAAATACAGGAATTGCTTTAGCTTTTATTGCTAAGCTTTTAGGTTTAAAAATGGTATTAATAATGCCTGAAAACTCTACCGAAGAACGTGTTAAAACCATGCGTGCTTACGGTGCCGAGGTTATTTTAACACCATCGGATGTTGGTATTGAAGGATCGCGAGATTTGGCATTTAAGCTTCGCGATGAAAAGGGCTATACCTTGTTAAATCAGTTTGAGAATCCAGATAATTGGAAGGCGCATTACAAAACTACGGGTCCAGAAATTTGGCAAGCTACAGCAGGAAAGATAACACACTTTGTATCTGCTATGGGAACCACAGGAACCATAACAGGAGTTTCAACCTATTTAAAAGAAAAAAACAAAGACATAACTATTGTTGGCGCACAACCAGCCGATGGTGCCAGAATACCAGGTATTAGAAAATGGTCGCCAGAGTATGTGCCAAAATTTTTCGACCCTAAAAACGTAGATATTGTGGTAGATGTTTCGGAAAACGATGCCAAACAAACAACCATTAACTTAGCCAAAGAAGAAGGTGTTTTTGCTGGTATGAGTAGTGGTGGCTCTGTGTTTTGTGCTTTAACCATAGCTGAACAAATAGAGGAAGGTGTTATTGTAGCCATAATTTGCGACCGTGGAGATAGATACTTGTCTTCAACTTTGTTCGAATAGGTTTTGATTGGTAGAGATATCCTGCAAGGTTTTAAAAACCTTGTAGGATTAATATATAAATGTTAACTAGGTCAAAAAAGACCGCACAGGATAAGGAAAACAAAAATATAGTTAGTACTTTTGTACGCGAGTTCATTAACGTACTAGTGTTATCAAGAAAGGTAGAGGGATTAGACCCGTTGAGGCCTTGGCAACCCTTTATCTTTTAAAGAAGGTGCTAAATTCTACTAATACAAAGGTATTGGAAAGATAACGAAAAGTAATCCTTCACTTTTCTTGATGACATGCAGATAATACATATCAAATGTCGAATATACAACAAGCATTAAAAGAACGAATTTTAGTTTTAGATGGCGCCATGGGTACCATGCTACAAGCGTATAAATTCACCGAAGAAGATTTTAGAGGCGAGCGTTTTAAAGATTACCCAACACCATTGCAAGGTAATAACGATTTGTTGTCTATTACACAGCCCGAAGCTATTAAAACCATTCATGGAAAATATTTTGAGGTTGGGGCAGATATTGTAGAAACCAATACGTTTTCTGGAACTACCATAGCTATGGCAGATTACCAAATGGAAGATTTAGTATACGAGTTAAATTTTCAGTCGGCTAAAATAGCTAAAGAAGTTGCTGATGAGTTTACAGCTAAAGAGCCTCATAAACCACGTTTTGTCGCAGGTTCAATAGGGCCAACAAACCGTACAGCAAGTATGTCGCCAGATGTAAACGATCCAGGTTATAGAGCCGTTACTTTCGATGAGTTAAGAATTGCATACAAGCAACAAATAGAAGCTTTAGTTGATGGTGGTGTCGATTTGTTATTGGTTGAAACAGTTTTCGATACCCTTAACGCCAAAGCAGCATTGTTTGCTATTGAAGAAGTTAAGGACGAACGTGGTATAGACATTCCAACCATGTTAAGCGGAACAATTACCGATGCTTCAGGAAGAACCTTGTCTGGACAAACTGCTGAAGCCTTTTTAATTTCTGTATCTCATATTCCGTTATTATCGGTTGGTTTTAACTGTGCCTTAGGTGCCAATTTATTACAGCCCCATTTGGAAGCTATCGCCAATAAAACCGATTTTGCTATTTCGGCACATCCAAATGCAGGATTGCCAAATGCTTTTGGAGAGTACGATGAAACTCCAGAAGAAATGGGAGAGCAAATTGAAGAGTATTTAAAAAAGAATTTAATCAATATTATAGGAGGTTGTTGCGGTACATCGCCCGAGCATATTGGTGTTATAGCTAATATTGCCGCCAAATATAAACCACGCGAATTTGTAATTGTAGAAAAAACAGGTAGCCTATAAATTATAGTGATGATTTTAGAGGTAGCCACATTACATATAAAGAAAGGACTTTCGGCAGAATTTGAAACTAGTTTTCAAAAAGCTGAAAAAATAATTTCTTCAATGAAAGGCTATATCTCGCACCAATTAAAAAAATGTATCGAGCAAGACGATAAATATATATTATTAGTAAACTGGGAAACACTTGAAGATCATGAAATCGGATTTAGAACATCCGATGCTTACCAACAATGGAAAGCAGTATTGCATCATTTTTACGAACCGTTTCCAACAGTAGAACATTATGTTTAGTTATTGGTAGTTCGTTAATAGTTAATTGTTAAAAAATGAAATCATATATAGAACTTGATGTTTGGATTGAAGCTAGGAAGCTAGTTAGTCAAGTCTATATAATAACTAATGAGTTCCCAAAAGAAGAGGTTTATGGTATTACAAACCAAATTAGAAGATGTTCGGTTTCAGTTCCATCTAATATAGCAGAGGGTTGCGGAAGACAAACACCCAAAGATGTTATTCGTTTTTTGTATATTTCGAGAGGTTCTTTATATGAATTAGAAACTCAGTTATATCTTTCAAACGATTTAAAGTTTGTTTCAGAAGAAAAGTTAAATAATATATTATCTCAAATAGAAACTTGTAAAAAGTTGCTTAAGGGATTTATCAATTATTACAAGAAATTATAAGTATGAGTGAGCCTAATAACCAAAAACGAGTAACAGTAAACCAAAGTAAATACATGAAGTTGTCGGGTTTAGAACCTTTGGTTTTAAACGAAAACAGCAATTTTATAAATGTAGGTGAACGTACTAATGTTGCCGGTTCTAGAAAATTTCTTCGCTTAATTAAAGAAGAAAAATTTGATGAAGCTTTGGATATTGCACGTCATCAAGTAGATGGTGGAGCACAGATAATTGATATTAATTTTGACGACGGATTAATTGATGGAAAGGAATCCATGATTCGTTTTTTAAATTTAATTGCTGCCGAACCAGATATTTGTCGTGTGCCTATTATGATTGATAGTTCCAAATGGGAAATTATCGAAGCAGGCCTTAAAGTAGTACAAGGTAAATGTGTTGTTAATTCGATTTCACTTAAAGAGGGCGAAGAGAAGTTTATTTACGAGGCTAAACAAATTAAGCGTTACGGAGCTGCAGTAATTGTCATGGCTTTTGATGAAGTTGGACAAGCTGATAATTATGATAGACGAATAGAAATTGCACAACGATCGTATGATGTGTTGGTAAATAAAGTTGGTTTTCCTTCTGAAGATATCATATTCGATTTAAATATTTTTCCTGTTGCTACAGGAATGGATGAGCACCGCAGAAATGCCATCGATTTTATTGAAGCTACCCGTTGGGTGCGTCAAAATCTAGAAAATGTTTCGGTAAGTGGAGGTGTAAGTAACGTGTCTTTTTCATTTAGAGGAAATAATGGTGTGCGCGAAGCGATGCATTCTGTGTTTTTATACTATGCTATTCAAGCGGGTATGAACATGGGTATTGTAAATCCTGCTTTATTAGAGGTTTATGATGATATTCCAAAGGATTTATTAGAGCACATTGAAGATGTAATTTTAGATAGAAGAGACGATGCTACAGAGCGTTTACTTGATTTTGCTGAAACCGTAAAAGGATCTAAAAAGGAAGCTGGAGCAGATTTATCATGGCGTGAAAATCCATTGCAAGAACGTATTACTCATGCCTTAGTAAAAGGTATTGATGCTTTTATTATTGAAGATATTGAGCAAGCTAGACAAGAAGCAGAATCTCCAATCGATGTTATTGAAGGGCATTTAATGATTGGAATGAATGTAGTCGGCGATTTGTTTGGTGCCGGAAAAATGTTTTTACCCCAGGTTGTAAAATCTGCGCGTGTAATGAAAAAAGCTGTTGGCTATTTAAACCCGTTTATTGAAGCAGCAAAAACCGAAAAACAAGAGCCTGTTGGTAAAATATTAATGGCAACCGTTAAGGGCGATGTGCACGATATTGGTAAAAATATTGTGAGTGTTGTTTTAGCTTGTAATAATTACGAAATAGTGGATTTAGGGGTTATGGTACCACCCGAAAAAATTATTGAAATGGCTATTAGTGAACGTGTAGATGCTATTGGTTTATCTGGTTTAATTACGCCATCGTTAGATGAAATGGTGTATTTAGCTAAAGAAATGCAACGTCAAAATTTTGAATTACCGTTACTTATTGGTGGCGCAACAACTTCAAAAGCGCATACAGCAGTTAAAATTGATACCCAGTATAATAATGCGGTTGTACATGTAAATGATGCATCGAGAGCAGTAACCGTTGTAGGCGATTTGCTTAACAAGAAAACGTCGCATGCGTATGTTGCTAAAATGAAGGCTGATTATGATGAATTTAGAACCAAGTTTTTAAAACGCGGCAAAGAGAAATCATATATATCGATAGCAGAGGCAAGAAAAAGAAAATATAAAATAGATTGGGAAACTTCTGAAATTGTAAAGCCTAAGGAATTAGGTGTACAGATTTTAAAGCAATTAAGCTTAAAAGAATTAGAACCTTTTATAGATTGGAGTCCGTTTTTTAGAAGTTGGGATTTACACGGTAAATTTCCAGATATTTTAACTGATAAGGTTGTTGGCGAACAAGCTACCATCATGTATAAAGAGGCTCAAGAATTAATTAAAGACATTATAGCAAAACAATCTTTAAAACCTAAAGCTGTTTTTGGATTATTTGAAGCAAACTCTATAAATGAAGATGATATCTCGGTAACTAAAAAAGGCCAAGAGCCATTTGTTTTTAGGACTTTGCGTCAGCAATTAAAAAAACGTGAAGGGATTCCTAATCATGCTTTAGCAGATTTTATTGCACCAAAAGAAACGGGTAAAACCGATTATATGGGCGCATTTTGTGTTGGTATTTTTGGAGCTCAAGAATTAGCTGAAAGTTACAGAGCAAAAGAGGATGATTATAACGCGATTATGGTACAAGCCATTGCCGATAGATTTGCAGAGGCTTTTGCTGAATATTTACATAAGCAAGTAAGAACCAGACATTGGGGTTATGCTGCAGATGAAGATTTAACGAATACCGATTTAATTAAAGAAAGTTATAAAGGTATTAGACCAGCACCAGGATATCCGGCTTGTCCAGACCATTTAGAAAAGGAAACCATTTGGGAATTACTAGAGGTTGAAAAACTAATAGGTGTAAAATTAACCGAGAGTCTAGCCATGTGGCCTGCAGCAGCAGTTTCGGGGTATTATTTTGGTAATCCGGAGGCTAAGTATTTTGGTTTAGGTAAAATTACCAACGACCAAGTTACAGATTATGCTACTCGAAAAGGAATAACCAAAGAGAAGGCTAGAAAGTGGTTGCACCCAACATTAGCAGAAGAATAACTATGAAATTTATAGAATTAACTTTAGGAAGCTATGTGATATCTCATGGGTTTGACAACAAGAATAAAGAAGTTTTGCAACATGTGAATTCGGATACATTTTCGAAGAAACTTGTGGCTGTGTCTAGAATAAAATCGGTTAGCGAAACCTATATTCTTACGGATTATACCGATGGTAGATGGATTTATTGGGAGTATAAAGAAAGCTTTAATGAGGTAACAAAAATGTTAGGTTAGCCCGCGTTAGGGATTGGAGTGTAAAGCCCACAGCCCGACGCAGGAGGTGTGAGGACTTGCAATGTAAAGCCCGACCCTTGCGGTAACGCCCAAAATATAAAAAAGTAGCTTTAAGAATTCGTTTGTAAATTCGTGGCTAAGAAAATAGAATATTAACAATAAATAGATTCCTGCTTTCGCAGGAAATAGTAATGAAAGTAACAGACCATATAAAAAACGCTAACGGTAAAACTTTGTTTTCTTTTGAAGTGATACCGCCAAAAAAAGGAAAAAACATTCAGGATTTATATAATAATATAGACCCTTTAATGGAGTTTAAACCGCCATTTATTGATGTAACGACCTCTAGAGAGGAATATGTTTATATTGATAAAGGTAACGGGCTTTTAGATAAGCGTATTACGCGTATGAGACCAGGAACGGTTGGTATTTGTGCTTCTATTATGCACAAGTATAAGGTGGATGCTATTCCGCATTTATTGTGTGGTGGTTTTACCAAAGAGGAAACGGAATATGTGTTGGTAGATTGCCATTATTTAGGTTTAGATAATGTCATGGCACTTCGTGGAGATTCCATGAAAGATGAGCCTTATTTTAAACCGGTTAAAGGTGGAAATGCTTATGCTAGCGAGTTGGTAGAGCAAATTGCGACATTAAACAGAGGGCAATATTTGCATGATGATGTTGTTGTAGAGCATAATTCTGATTTTTGTATTGGTGTTGCTGGCTACCCAGAAAAGCACATGGAAGCGCCATCGTTAGTTACAGACTTAAGACGTTTAAAGGCTAAGGTTGATGCTGGTGCAGATTACGTGGTTACGCAAATGTTTTTTGATAACAATAAGTATTTTGAGTTTGTTGATAAGGCAAGAGAAATGGGTATTAACGTGCCTATTATTCCGGGCATAAAACCTATTGCTGTAAAACGCCATTTACAAATTTTACCACAGGTTTTTAAAATTGATTTACCTCAAGATTTAATTGATGCGGTTGAGGGTTGTAAGGACAACCAAGCAGTAAGACAAGTAGGTGTGGAGTTTGCCATTCAGCAATCTAAAGAGTTACGTGCAGCTGGTGTTCCTGTTTTACATTACTACTCTATGGGTAAAAGTGATAACGTAAAAGCTATTGCCGAAGCGTTATTTTAATTATTGCACTACATTAGCAGTATTATTCCCCGATATGAAATTATTTTTTAGTTGTGTTTTAAGTTTTATTAGTGTTATTGTTTTTGCTCAGGATAAAACAAATACATCGTATGTGGATGTGAATTATTTTCGCGGAAATATCGCGCTGCACAACAATGAAATTCTTCATTTAATTACGGGGCATCCCGATGGTGTTATTTTAAGTTGGAATAAAAAAACCTATGGTTTTGAAGATTGGGAACAGCGTTTTAATTATCCAGATTATGGTGTGTCTTTTGCTTACCAAGACATGAAAAATCCTGTTTTAGGGAATAATTATTCACTTTATGCGCATTATAATTTTTACTTTTTTAAACGGAATTTAATGTTTCGGATTGGGCAGGGTATGGCGCATAATACAAACCCATACGACAGAGAAAGCAATTTTAAAAACGTGGCGTTTGGGTCTAAATTTGGTAGTAGTACTTACGTTATGTTAAACTATAAAAAGGAACGTATTTTTGATAGGTTTGGGTTGCAAAGTGGATTTTCGTTAATTCATTACTCTAATGCTAATGTAAAATCGCCTAATAATGGTACAAATTCTATAACCTTTAATGTAGGCTTAACGTATAGTTTGGCAGATAAAGATTTAGAATATCAACATACTTTAGATAAAAAAGCAGATCAGGCATATTCGGAGCCTATTAAATATAATTTGGTATTTAGAGCGGGCATTAATGAAAGCGATATTTTTGGAAGCGGGCAATACGCCATGTATGTAGCATCAACTTACGCTGATAAACGTATTAATAAATCGAGTGCGGTGCAATTAGGAACCGATGTGTTTTTCTCTAACTTTTTAAAAGAGTTTATTTACTACAGAAGTGTTGCTTTTCCTGAGGATGGACTTACGGGTAACGAAGACCATAAACGTGTTGGTGTTTTTGCTGGTCATGAATTATTTATAAACAAAACATCACTTATTACGCAGTTGGGTTATTATGTGTATTATCCTTTCGATTTTGAAGGGCGCGTTTATACTAGACTTGGTTTGAAACGTTATTTTGCTAAAAATTGGTTTGGAGTCATGTCTTTAAAATCTCATGGTGCAAAAGCTGAAGGTGTCGAATTTGGAATTGGTGTACGATTATGAAAAAGTTGATTTACATAGTATTTTTAATTGTTAGTATTGCTTGCGATAGTGAAGATGCTGGTGATTGTTTTCAAAAAACAGGCGACATTATACAACAAGAAGTTACCGTTGCAAGTTTTAGTAAAATTTTAGTAAATCGTGATGTTGAGTTAATATTGAAAGAAGGTGCAATCCAAAGTGTCATTGTTGAAACTGGTGAAAACTTATTGAACGATGTTAAAGCAGAAGTTGTTGATGATAGATTAATTTTAACAGATAATAATACTTGTAATTATATTAGAGATTATGGTATTACTAAAGTATATGTTACCGCACCAAGTATTACCGAAATTAGAAGCTCAACACAATATGATATTAGTTCGAATGGGGTTTTAACCTACCCAAGTTTATCTATTTTATCTGAAGATTTTGGAGCTCCAGGTTCTTTTAATGTAGGCGATTTCAGGCTGCAAATTGATAACACAAGTTTTAGAGTGGTATTTAATAATTTATCGGTCGCTTATGTTACCGGACAAACCGATAATTTGAGTGTAACCTTTGCATCTGGAACATCCCGTTTTGAAGGGCGCAATTTTGAGGCCCAAACAGTGAGTGTGAATAACAGAGGATCCAACGACATGATTGTGAATCCGCAGCAAGAAATTACTGGGAAAATATCTGGTATTGGAGATGTTATTTCTGTAAATACACCTCCAATTATTAATGTGGAAGAACTTTATAGAGGTCGATTAATTCTTGAATAAATTTACCGACTGTTTTGCTATTTCTACCTCTTCGTTTGTTGGAATGACTAAAACTTTTACTTTTGATGTTTCTGTGCTAATTACCGTAAGTCTATCTGGTCGTACTTGATTTTTTTCAGCATCTAAGCTGATGCCTAAAAAATCCATGTCTTCGCAAATAAGTTTTCGCATTTCTGGTGAGTTTTCGCCAATTCCGGCAGTAAATACTATGGCATCCAATCCGTTTAACACAGCAGCATAACTTCCAATGTATTTTTTAATACGATACGCATTCATTTGTAAGGCCAGCTTACAGGCTTTGTTTCCTTTTTCAGCTTCCGCTTGAATATCTCTTAAATCACTATATCCGGTTAATCCTAACATGCCGCTTTTTTTCTGTAAAAGGGTGTTAATCTCATCCAAGCTATAATCTAGTTTTTTTGCTAAATGAAAAATTACAGAAGGATCGATAGCGCCACTTCGCGTACCCATAATTAAGCCGTCTAAAGGTGTTAATCCCATAGAGTGGTCAATGCTTTTACCATTTTTTATTGCGGTAATACTACAGCCGTTTCCTAAATGTATGGTGATTATTTTAGAATTTTGTTTACCTAAATATTCAATTGCTTTTTCTGATACGTATTTATGACTTGTGCCATGAAACCCATATAAACGGATTTTGTATTGTTCTGAAAACTCATTAGGAATGGCATATTTGTACACATGCTCGGGTATAGTTTGATGAAATGCCGTATCGAAAACAGCAACTTGCTTAGCCTTAGGGAATACAATTTCGGCAACTTCAATACCTTCAAAATTAGCAGGATTATGCAATGGCGCTAAACTAAAAAGGTCTTTTATTTTAGCTTTTACAGACGGTGTAATTTCGGTTGTTTTATTAAATGATGCACCACCTTGAACCACACGATGACCCACAATATTAATACCATCTGCCGATTTTATAATACCCGTTTCTTTATGTAGTAATTGTTTAGATAGTAATTCTAAACCTACTTTATGGTTGGTTATAGCTTCAATAACCTCAATAGTATTACCATTTGTTTTGAATATAAATTTTGCATCGTCAAACCCAATGCGCTCAATTAAGCCAGAACATAAAATAGTTGCTTCGGGCATAGAGAACAATTGAAATTTTAAGGAAGAACTTCCTGAATTTAAAACTAATACTTGCATATATTAAAAATCTTGAGCTTGAATGGCGGTTATAATTACGGTGCTATAAATATCGTCGGCAGTACAGCCTCTACTTAAATCGTTTACAGGTTTGTTTAATCCTTGTAGCATGGGGCCAATAGCTAATGCTCCTGTTTCTCGTTGTACCGCTTTGTAGGTGTTGTTACCTGTGTTTAAATCTGGAAAAATTAAAACGCTTGCTTGTCCTGCAACTTCCGAGTCTGGTAATTTACTTTTACCAATACGCATATCCACTGCGGCATCGTATTGAATAGGACCTTCAATTTTTAAATCTGGGGCCTTTGCTTTTGCGATTTCAGTGGCTTTTCTAACGCGTTCTACATCTTCACCTTTACCAGAAGCACCAGATGAATACGATAACATTGCAACCTTAGGTTCTACGCCAAAATCTTTAGCAGTTTTGGCAGACGAAATGGCTATTTCGGCAAGCTGTTCTGCATTTGGGTTCGGATTAATGGCACAGTCTCCAAAAATGGAAACGCGGTCTTCTAAACACATAAAGAATACAGAAGAGACAATATTTACACCGGGTTTAGTTTTTATAAATTGTAAAGCAGGACGCAAAGTATGTGCTGTGGTATGAATGGCTCCTGAAACCATACCATCGGCATGTCCTTTATAAATCATCATGGTAGCAAAATATGACACATCGGACATGGCATCTCGAGCCATATCTAAGTTAACGTTTTTATGTTTTCTTAATTCATAAAAGGTATTTACATAGTCTTTAAAGTGTGGTGAGTTTTGAGGGAAAACAATATTAACGTCTTCTATATTTAATGGTATATCGTAACGTATTAGGCGTTCGCGTATTTTATCTTCCTCCCCTATTAAAGTTAAATCTACCACGCGAGCATCAATTAAACGGGCTGCTGCACGTAGAATACGTTCGTCATATCCTTCGGGTAAAACAATATGTTTTTTATCTTTTAATGCACGTTGCAGTAAATTGTATTGAAACATTCTTGGGGTGAAAATACCAGATTCGAAAGTAACTAAGTCTTCAGCTAATTTTTCTGTGGCTACATGTTTTTCAAAAGTAGCAATAGAGGTTTCAATTTTTTCGGTGTTTTCGGCATAAATCTTAGAACGTATTTTGCCTATTGTATTGGTTACATAAAACGTACCTGCCTTAACGCTAATTATAGGTACAACACTAGATAGTCCTTCAATTAATTTTAAAATAGGTTCTTCAGGAATTAAACCACCTGTTAAAATAATGCCGGCTATTTTTGGGTAGTTTTTAGAGATGTTGGCTTGTAGCGCACCTAAAATAATATCTGCTCGATCTCCCGGTGTAATCACTAAAGAGTTTTCCTTTAAATGCGTTAAGTAGTTACGTAACTGCATAGCTCCAACGCTAAAGTTTTCGGCTTGGTTATTTATCATATCCTCGCCAAAAAGAATGGTACCATCAAGTTTTTTTGAAATTTCCTTTATGGTTGGGCTTGCTAAACTTTTAATTTTCGGGATAACCGTAATATTTGTTCCGCTATTTATTCTAGCCATTAAAAGCGACTTTAAAGTACCAACTTCGTTAGGATTAATTTTGTTGGTCATTATAGAAAGCACCTCTACTTCTCCCTTAAAGGTGTCATGAGCCAACTGCACATTATCTACAATTTCCGATAATGATTTTCCATCACCTTGCGAAACTATAATTGCTGGTAAGCCTAAGTTTTTAGATATAAGGAGGTTAATGTCTAATTCTAAGCTCGAGTTTTCATGCGAAAAATCGGTGCCTTCAACCAAAACAAAATCAAAGTGCTCTTCTAGGTATTTATATTTTTTTATTATTTCGTCAATAACATCGCCTGATCTTCCTTTATTATACAAATCTAAAACCTGGCTTCTGGTGTAAGCAAAGGTTTTTTTATAATTAATATCAAGTTCAAAATAGGAGATCACAGTATTTATATGATTGTCCATTTCTCCGGCTTTTGTGTCTTCAATAATTGGTCTAAAGTATCCTACTTTGGCAGTTTTACCTAATAACATACGCATTAAACCTAGTACAACAACCGATTTACCGCTATTAGGTTCGATAGTTGCTACATAAATTCCTTTACTCATTGTATTTGTTTATGGATGAAAAAATACTAGCAGACTACTTTTAAGACTCTAGCATTTAAAATCATTTCGTTTAAAATTTCGTCTTGAGACAAAAATAAAACTTGAGTAGCCATTTAAAGATGATAATTATCATAAATTGGTTAACCAGTTTTAAAAACAAAGAAGAAATATATTACTTATTTCTGAATTAACAGGTGTTATACGTTAGTTAATTCTCTAAAAAGTGTTTCTAAACTTGTGTTCTTTTGATTAAGTTGAAGAATTTTTAACTGATTATCGTGTGCAAAATCAAATACATGCGAGCGCATATCTTCTGAGGTTTTAAAAGTGATTTCGTAAACAAAACCATAGGTATTTATCGCTTTTTCAACCTTAGGTAGTTTTAGTAAAAAAGCATCTTCAACACGGTAATCGAACTCTACAATAACCACTTGTTCTTTTTCGTCGCGTAAATCCTTTAGCTTTTTATCTGCTACTATTTCGCCTTTATTAATAATAATAACACGATCGCACATGGCTTCAACCTCTTGCATAATATGTGTAGAAAGAAATACAGTTTTGGTGGCACCTATAGATTTTATAAGGTTTCTAATATCTACTAATTGGTTTGGGTCTAAACCGGTTGTTGGTTCATCTAAAATTAAAACCTCGGGATCGTGCAGTAAGGCATTAGCTAAACCTACTCGTTGGCGATACCCTTTAGAAAGCTCTCCAATTTTTTTGTGAGCTTCGGGTGTTAATCCAGTTAATTCAATAACTTCATCTATACGGTTTTTGCTAACACCATAAATGTTTGCATTGAAGCTTAAATACTCTTTTATAAACTGCTCTAAATATAAAGGGTTATGTTCTGGAAGGTATCCAACACTCTGCTGTACGGCTTTGGCGTTTGTTAGTATATCAAAACCATTGACCTTAACCGTACCTTCATTGGCATTAAGGTAGGTGGTTAAAATTTTCATCATGGTAGATTTACCTGCGCCATTAGGTCCCAAAAAACCAACTATTTCTGGCTTACCTACTTTAAAGGAAATGTTATTTAAAGCTTTTTGTTTACCGTAAATTTTAGATATGTTATTAACCTCAATAGACATAATTAAATTAATTTGTTCAAAAATAAATGATTATATAATGTAAAGTGATATTTACTATAAAATCTTTAAAACTTTTCAGAAAAGATAAAAAAAGGTTTTAATGTATTTTGATTTCTTAAATAATTAATTACTTTAGCCACTCAATTATGACAATGACAACAGGTTATACATATTTTAGCAACTATTTCTATTTCTTTTTTAGCAAAAGAAACGAGACGCTGTATGTATAATTTATAGGTATAAATTAAAATATGAGTCTCGATGAAAATCGAGACTTTTTTTTGTTTAACCTTTAATGCATTGAATACGAATTATAAGTAAATAGAATTAAAAATTAAGTTTTGATAAACAAAGTAGCCATACAAGGTGTAATAGGATCTTTTCATCACATTGTGTCGCAGGAGTTTTTTAGTAACCCTGTAGATGTTATAGAGTGCATGACTTTTGATAGAGTTGTAGACGCTTTAATTACTAAGGAATGTGATGCTGCCATTATGGCTTTAGAGAATTCTATTGCGGGTTCTATAATTCCTAATTATGCATTAATTGATAAGTATGGTTTACATATTGTTGGTGAACATTATTTGGATATACAGCATAATTTAATGGTGTTGCCAGATCAAAATATTGCAGATATTAAGGAAGTGTATTCACACCCAATGGCCTTATTGCAATGTAAAGAGTTTTTTAAGCAATATCCGCATATTAAGCTGGTTGAAGATAAGGATACTGCCGAGGTAGCGCGACGTATACAAGAAAAAAATATACCAGGAATTGGTGCTATTGCTAGTGTTAAAGCAGCCGAAATTTTTGAGTTAGATATTTTAGCACATAGCATACAAACCATTAAGCATAACGAAACTCGTTTTGTAATTGTAAAGCGTAAAAATGCTGAGGTATTAGAAAGTGAAATAAATAAAGCTTCGGTTAAATTTGAAGCGAACCATAAACGAGGAAGTCTCGCTACTATTTTAAATGTAATGAGCGATTGTAAGCTGAATTTAACAAAAATTCAATCCTTACCCATTGTTGAAACCCCATGGAAGTATGCGTTTTTTGTGGATGTAACTTTTGAAAATTATTTAGACTTTAAAAAAGCAAAATCTGTAATTGATATTATGGGCGACGATTTTAAAGTGTTAGGAGAATATAAAAATGCCAAGATATGATTGAACCAGCTAAAAGGTTACAAACGGTTGAAGAATATTACTTTTCGAAAAAATTAAGAGAAGTAAACTTGCTTATTGCAAACGGAAAACCTGTTATAAACCTAGGTATTGGGAGTCCAGATTTACAACCACCAAAAAAGGTGTTATCTGCTATTTCTGCAAGTTTCGAAAATCCAATAGCTCATAAATACCAGAGTTATCAAGGATTACCAGAACTTAGAGATGCCATATCGCGTTTTTATAAAACTCAGTTTTCGGTAAATATTAGTCCAAGTACAGAGGTTTTACCATTAATGGGAAGTAAGGAAGGTATTATGCATATTTCTATGGCCTACTTAAATGAAGGCGATGAAGTATTGATTCCAAATCCTGGATATCCAACATACCAATCGGTAACAAAATTGGTAGGTGCTAAAGGTGTGCTATACGAGTTGGATGAAGCCAATAATTGGATGCCAGATTTTAAAGCTTTAGAAAGCCAAGATTTAAGTAAAGTTAAAATAATGTGGGTTAATTATCCGCATATGCCAACAGGTGCAAAACCTACAAAATATGTTTTTGAAGAGTTAGTAGCATTTGGAAAGCGTCATAATATTTTAATAGTTAATGATAATCCTTACAGTTTTATTTTAAACGACGAGCCTAAAAGTATTTTAAGTATTGAAGGCGCTAAAGATGTGTGTTTAGAGTTAAATTCTTTAAGTAAAACCTTTAATATGGCCGGATGGCGTGTAGGAATGGTTTTAGGATCTAGCGAGCATATTAGTAATATTTTAAAGGTAAAAAGTAATATGGATTCTGGTATGTTTTACGGCATACAAAAGGGCGCTATTGAGGCTTTAAAATGTTCTAGCATGTGGTTTGCAACATTAAATAATGTGTACAAAGAGCGTAGAAATTTAGTTTGGCAATTAGCCGAGGCACTAAATTGTACTTATGATAAGGAAGCAACAGGACTTTTTGTTTGGGCAAAATTACCTGCGTATTTAAAGGCTGAAGAGTTTATTGATTTAGTGTTGAAGGAGAATCATATTTTTATAACGCCAGGAACTATTTTTGGAACCAAAGGCGAAGGTTATATTAGGTTTTCTTTATGCGCATCGACCGAAGTTTTAGAAGAAGCTATAGCACGTGTTAAGTAGTATGAAAAATATATACGCCATAGGAGTAGGTTTAATTGGAGGTAGTCTTGCTATTGATATCAAGAAGCATAATCCGGATGTGATTATTCATGGTATTAGTAGAAAAGATGCCACACTAAAAAAAGCCTTGGAACTCGGTTTAATTGATAAAAAAGCAACTTTAGACGATCTAGGAAATGCCGATTTGGTTATCGTGTCTATTCCGGTGGATGCTACTGTTAAATTGCTACCAACCATTTTAGATAAAATATCTGATACTGGTTTAGTGGTTGATGCAGGTTCTACTAAAGAAGCGATTTGTAAAGTGGTTGAAAACCACCCTAAACGTCGTAACTTTTTAGCGATGCATCCTATTGCAGGAACAGAACACTCTGGACCAACAGCGGCTATTGAAGGTTTGTTTATAGGGAAAACAAATATTGTTTGTGAGGTTGAAAAAACAACATTTAAGCTGCAGGAAAAAGCATTAAAGTTGTTTACAGATATTGGCATGCGAATTCGTTATATGAACCCCAAGGACCATGATAAGCACATTGCTTATGTATCGCATTTATCGCACATTAGTTCGTTTATGCTGGGTAAAACGGTTATTGATAAGGAACGTAATGAACGCGACATTTTTGATATGGCAGGAAGTGGATTTGCATCTACGGTGCGTTTGGCTAAAAGTTCGCCCGAAATGTGGACACCAATTTTTAACCAGAATAAAGATAATGTTGTTGAAACGTTAGAGGAATATATAAACAATTTGACGCATTTTAAGGAGTTAATGAAAAGTGATAACTTTGACGAGATTTTTAATGAGATGCAAAATACTAATCGCATTAAAGATATATTGAACGGGATTGTTTAAAGGAGGTTAGAAGACTAAAGTTTACGGATGTGCCCGCGTTAGGGATTGAACGGCATGTTTGAGCTCCCCAACTTTTTAGGAGCGAGCGAGTAGTGAAAGCCCGACCCTTGTGGTAACGCCCAGTAGAAGAGAATAAAAGAGTAAAAAATAAATAGTAAGTAAAATAGCTTAAGCGGCTAAATATTAAGTAAAAATGGAAAACACAAAAAAAATGAGAACCTGGTTAGATGATTTAAATTTAGATCATCCGTTAGTAATTGCAGGTCCATGTAGCGCAGAAACAGAAGAGCAAGTATTAAAAATTGCTCACGAATTGAAAGACACAGATGTAAGCTATTTTAGAGCTGGGATTTGGAAACCAAGAACTAGACCTGGAATGTTTGAAGGTGTTGGTGCTTTAGGTTTGAAATGGTTACAAAAAGTAAAGGCTGAAACAGGTATGAAAGTATGTACGGAGGTTGCTAATGCGGCTCACGTAAAATTGGCTTTAGAGCATGATATTGATTTATTATGGATTGGTGCGCGTTCTACAGTGTCTCCTTTTATTATGCAAGAAATTGCAGATGCTTTAAAAGGTACTGATAAACCAGTATTAATTAAAAATCCAGTAAATCCAGATTTAGCTTTATGGTTAGGTGGTATTGAAAGAATTTATACGGCTGGTGTTAAAAATATTGGTGCAATACACAGAGGTTTTTCTACTTACGAAAAAACGAAATATAGAAATACACCAGAGTGGCAATTAGCTATCGAGTTTCAAAATAAATATCCTGATATTCCACTAATTAACGATCCGTCGCATATTACAGGAAAAAGAGATATGATTTTTGATGTATCGCAAACGGCTTTAGATTTAAACTTTGATGGTTTAATGATTGAAACGCACTACGATCCTGAAAATGCGTGGAGTGATGCTGCACAACAGGTTACGCCTTCTACTTTAGTTCAAATTATGAAAGATTTGAAAATTAGAAAGGAATCTAACACCGAGGAAGAATACAATAACTCGTTAGATAATTTAAGAGCTCAAATTGATATTGTTGATAATCAAATTCTTGATTTATTAGGAAAGAGAATGAAAACTTCTGACAGCATTGGTGCCCTTAAAAAGCAAAAAAATGTTGCTGTTTTACAATCTAAACGTTGGAACGAGATTTTAGGTAAAATGGTACTTGAAGGTGAGCAACACGGTTTAAGTGAAGAGTTTATCTTGAAAATGTTTAAAGCGGTTCATCAAGAATCTATTAATCATCAAGAGAAAGTGATTAACGGATAATTAGTGTAGACTAATTCCTATAAAAAAAAGCCTCACATTGTGAGGCTTTTTTTTATAAATAATTTTAAAATTATTTGTTTCTTTTAAATAGGTATCTAGTAATAAAAATACCTTGTCCGTCACCTTTTCCTCCTTCGCTTTCTACACCACTAGTTACAAAGGCAAGTTCCCAACCTTCCTCAATCATGGTGTTTATTTTAGATTCAATAATAGCATCGTTAGCAGCAATGTTTTGGAAACGAATACCTCCAATATTGTAAAAGTTTAATAGTTTAGTTTCATCAAAACCTTTAACTCTTATTTCTCCTCGTTTAGATTTGTTACGTGTATTGTCTTCTTCGGTTTGTGTTGATGTAAACTCTTTGTAATCTTTCTTTTCGTTAGCACTAATAATTCTAGAACGTCCTAAACCGTTAGGAACAATAGATTCTACACTTGTTACTACTTTGTACTCTACTTGGGCATTGGTTTCAATAAAAGTAAATAATACGATAGTTAATACAATTAATAATTTTTTCATGTTGTAAGGTTTAAAATTTTGTGATTAAAAAAAGCTAATATAAAAATTCTTACCCGTAAGATGCTTTTATTAGTGTTATTTACTCTTTATTGTTTTAAATTCGACCATAATTATCTGCCAAAAAAAGCAATTTTAGGTTAATGTAAATCAATTAAAAAATTGTTATTTTGTACTATAATCTAATGAATGACAGGACACGTTTATAAATCTACAGGAAGTTGGTACACCGTTAAGACCGAATTGGGCCATACTTACGAATGCCGTATTAAGGGTAAATTCCGTCTTAAAGGTATAAGAAGCACTAATCCTATTGCGGTTGGCGATGTAGTAGATTTTGAATTAGAAACTGATAACAATACGGAAACTGGTGTTATTCATAATATTCACGATCGGGTTAACTATATCGTAAGGAAATCTGTTAATTTATCTAAGCAAACCCATATTATTGCCGCCAATTTAGATCAGGTTTTTTTAATGATTACTATTAATAATCCGCCAACACTTACAAGTTTTATTGATAGGTTTTTAGTAACAGCCGAAGCGTATTCTATTAAAACAGTTTTACTATTTAATAAGATTGATACTTATGATGAAGAAACTTTAGATGAAGTTCGTTTCTTGGCGCATGAATATCGCCAAATAGGTTACGAGTGTATTGGTGTATCTGCAACTACAGGTAAAAATGTAGATAAAGTAAAAGCTTTAATGCTTGGTAAAACAAGTATGTTTTCTGGACATTCTGGAGTTGGAAAATCGACTTTGGTTAATACTATAGAGCCTACCTTAAATATAAAAACTAAAGAGATATCTACACAACATAGCCAAGGGCAGCATACCACAACATTTGCAGAAATGTTCGATTTAAGTTTCGATGCCAAAATTATTGATACGCCTGGTATTAAAGGTTTTGGTGTAGTTGATATGGAGCGTGAAGAGGTTGGAGATTATTTTCCGGAAATATTTAAGCTAAAACAAGACTGTAAATTCAACAATTGTTTGCATTTAAAAGAGCCTAAATGTGCTGTAAAAGATGCTCTAGAGAATGAAGAAATTGCATATTCGCGCTACCGAAGTTACGTGCAGATTTTAGAAGGGGAAGATGAGCATTATAGAACGGATATTTGGGATAAAGAATGAAAGTAGTTATACAAAGAGTCGCTAATGCTAGCGTAACGATTGAAGGCGAAAAAGTAGCTTCGATAGAAAACGGACTTCTAATATTACTAGGTATAGTAAATGAAGATACTCCAGAAGATATTAAATGGCTATCAAACAAAATAATAAATCTAAGAATTTTTGGAGACGAAAACGGTGTAATGAATAGGTCGTTAAAAGATACTAACGGTAATGCTATTGTTGTAAGTCAGTTTACTTTGCAAGCGTCAACCAAAAAAGGAAACAGGCCAAGTTATATTAAAGCTGCAAAACCAGAAGTGGCCATACCGCTTTATGAAGATTTTGTAAATCAAATAGAAAAAGATTTAGGTAAAAAAGTTCAAACAGGGCAATTTGGAGCAGATATGAAAGTTGAGCTTTTAAATGATGGTCCGGTTACTATTATAATAGATTCGAAAAATAAAGAGTAATGGCTTCCTTATTTGGTCACGGTATAGTTGGTTATACTTTAGTGAAAGTAGCGAATAAGCAAAACTTAAAATGGTTATTACTTGCCGCAATTTTTTCAACTATTTTACCCGATTTTGATGTTATTGGTTTTAATTTTGGAATTGCTTACAGTTCTCCTTTAGGGCATCGTGGCTTTACACATTCTATTGTGTTTGCTTTATTATGGGCAATACTTTTAATGTTTACTTTAGGGCGAAGTAATAAAGTTATTTGGTTTTTAGTGATTTTCGCTTCAACAATGTCTCATGGGTTTTTAGATGCAATGACTTCTGGAGGAAAAGGTGTTGGCTTTTTTATTCCTTTTAATAACGACCGGTTTTTCTTTCCATTTCAAGATATTCGTGTTTCACCGATTGGTATTGGTAAATTTATATCAGAACGCGGTGTTCAGGTTGTTTTTAGCGAATTTAAGTACATATTTATGCCGTGTTTTATTATATTAGCTATCAGGTTTTTGGTTTTGAAATTTAGTAAAAATAAGGATTAGCCCGTTTTACTTTGTTTAAAAAAAGCTAAACGCCCTACCTATAAAATAAACTTAACCTCATTTCATGATTTTAAAACGTATTTTAAATACACTATTTTTATTTATAACTCTTTTTAGTTTTTCCCAAGAAAATTTATACACCAGTTTCAGTATAGCTGATAACTTAAAACAGCATGCAAATGCTGTTGTTAGGTTAAATAAAACCGATATCGTTTTAGAATCTTCTCGAAACATGTTGGTTACCGAAAAACGTATAGTAACCGTACTTAATAAAGAAGGGAACGATGCTATTAATGCTTATTTGTATTACGATAAAAATGTAAACATTAAAACATTAGAAGTTCTGGTTTATAATAATTTCGGAAAAGTGATTAAGAAAATAAAAGAAAAAGATTTTAGAGATGTAAGCGCTGTATCAGGAGGAACACTGTATTCCGATTCTCGTGTAAAATATCTAGAATATACAGCCATTAAATATCCGTATACCATTGAGTTTAATTCGGAATACGAAACTAATAACACGGCTTTTATAAATTCGTTTTCACCTGTGAATGAATATTTTTTAAGTATAGAAAATAGTAGTTATACGTTAAGTTTTCCAGAGGAACTTTCAATTAGAAAAAAAGAGAAAAATATTGAAGGTTTTAAGGTTAATAAAGATGTTTCTCCAACTAAAATATATTACGAAATAAAAGATATTTTGGCAATTAAGCCAGAAGAGTATAGTCCTAATTTTTCGGATGTTATCCCAAAAGTAATGTTTGCTTCAAAACAGTTTACTTTAGAAGGTGTGAGTTCTGTGGTTGAAAACTGGAATGAATTTGGAACTTGGATGTATCATGATTTAATTAAGAACACACACGATTTATCGGCAGGAACAATAATGATGGTTCAGGCATTAGTTAAAAACGAGCCAGATGACGTAGCAAAAGCAAAAAGGATATACGAATACGTTCAAAATAAAGTACGCTACATAAGTGTGCAAGTAGGTATAGGTGGGTGGAAACCTTTTAATGCTTCGGAAGTAGATAGATTAGGTTATGGAGATTGTAAAGCACTTACCAATTATACGTTAGCATTACTTAAAGCGGTAGGTATAGAATCTAATTATTCCGTAGTTTTTGCAGGCGATTCACAACGTAGCTTAGAGAAAGATTTTGCTGGTATGCAGGGTAATCACGTTATTCTAAACATACCAAATAAAAATGAAAATATTTGGTTAGAATGTACGAGCCAGAAATTACCTTTCGGTTTTATTGGCGATTTTACAGATGATAGAGATGTTTTGGTAATTTCATCAGAAGGAGGGAAAATAGAGCATACCAAAAAATATAATCCGGATGAAAGTTTACAAACTATAAATGGTTTGTGTACTATATTAAACGATGGATCTCTCGACGCTAAAGTAAGTGTAAACTCAAAAGGCATTCAATACAACGATAAATATTGGTTAGAAACCGAACCAGAACGTGATTTAGATGTGCATTACAAAAAACGTTGGAAATACATAAATAATATGTCTATAAATAGCATAGATATTGAAAATGATAAACAGACCGTAGAATTAGTTGAAAACATAGATTTCCAGGCCAATAACTACACTAAAAAAGTGGGGAACCGTATGCTGGTTAATTTGAATGTGTTAAATAGAAACCTGCATATTCCAGATAGATATAGAAGTAGAAAACTTCCATTAAAAATAAATAGAGGTTTTAAAGATGTAGATGAGGTAGAAATTAGTTTACCAACCGACTATAATATAGAATCATTACCAAAAGGGCAGGTGCTCGAAACAGATTTCGGTAGCTATATTACTGAAATTTCGGCTATTGATAATTCTAAAATAAAATATAAACGAACATTTATTATAAACGATGGCGAATTCCCTAAAGAAGATTACGCTGCGTTTAGAACCTTTTATAAAGAAGTATCAAAACTCGATAATGCTAAAGTAGCATTAATTAAAAAGTAAAATTATACTATGAAACTAACCTCACTATTAGTAACTCTTTGTTTCTCATTAACTGTATTTGCTCAAGATTACCATTTTGGCAAAGTATCTAAAGAAGAATTACAAGAAAAATTTAATCCTTTAGACTCTTCTGCAAGTGCAACGTATTTATATAAGTACAGGTGGACCCATTATGTTTATAATCCTGGAGATGGTTTTTCTTTAATTACAGAAATTCATGAACGTGTAAAAATATATAATAAAGAAGGGTTTAAACATGCGACAAAATCTATTCATTTATACGAAAGTGGAGGTGCTAAAGAAGATGTTTATGATTTAAAGGCTTATACTTATAATTTGGTTGATGGTAAGATACAAGAAGTGAAACTAAAAAAAGATGGTGTGTTTGAAACTAAAGTTTCCAAATATCACAATAAAACAGAATTTACAATGCCTAATATTAAAGCCGGATCTGTTGTAGAATATAAGTATCAAGTAAAGTCCCCTTTTAATACTATGGTAGATGAATTTGAGTTTCAGCACGATATTCCTGTAAATAAGTTAGACGCTAAGTTTGAAGTGCCAGAGTATTTTACTTTTAAGTTAAATACAAAAGGGTATTTATCTGTTATTCCAAAGAAAAGTACTAGTAGAGATCGATTGGAATATAGGAGTAGAGTACCGATATCGGCAAGCACAGGAGGTAGGTCTATATCAGACTATCAAACTGGTGAGGTAGAGTTTATTAATAATATCTATACATATAAAATAGATAACGTTCCAGCTATAAAAGAAGAGTCTTATGTAAATAACATCAGTAACTATAGGTCTGCAGTTAAATTTGAGTTGTCTTTTACTAAATTTCCAAATTCTACGATAAATTATCATTCAACAACATGGGAGGATGTTGTAAAAACTATTTATGATAATTCAAATTTTGGAACAGAACTAAATAAGAAAGGTTACTTTGAAGAGGATATTGATGCGCTTTTAGCAACTGTTTCTAATCCGGTTCAAAAAACAGCCTTAATATTTAACTATGTGAAAAACAAAGTAAAATGGAATGGATATTATGGCTATGGAACTGATGATGGTGTTAAAAAAGCATATAAAGAACAAACGGGCAATGTAGCAGAAATTAATTTAATGCTTACTGCTATGTTGCAACATGCAGGACTTAGAGCTTATCCCGTTTTGGTTAGTACAAGGCAGCATGGTGTGCCATTATTCCCAACAATAGAAGGTTATAATTATGTGGTAAGTATGGTGAAATTAAACGAAGGCGATCTGCTTTTAGATGCTACAAGTAGGTTTAGTTCGCCTAACGTTTTGCCTTTTAGAACTTTAAATTGGCAAGGTCGTGTTATTGCAGAAGCTGGCGGTTCTACTTTAATAGATTTATACCCTAAACAAATGTCTAAAAACACAATATTTTTTATGGGTAGTTTAACTGAAAATGGTGATTTGTCTGGCGGGTATAGAAGTGTGAAAAAGAGCCATAAAGCATTATTGTTTAGAGAAAAATTTATTGATATAGATCGTGATGATTTTATTGAGAAATTAGAAAATAAGTACGATGGACTCGAAATTTCAGATTACGACGTTAAAAACGGATTAGATTTAGATAAGCCTATTATAGAATCTTATAAATTTGTAAAAGAAAGTCAAGCAGATATTATTGGTGATAAAATGTATTTTTCGCCATTATTTTTTCTAAGAACAACTGATAACCCTTTTAAGTTAAGTGAAAGAAAGTTTCCGGTAGATTTTGGTTACCCATCTCAAACAGATGGTAAAGTGGTAGTAAATATCCCAGAAGGGTATAAAATAGAAAGTTTGCCAGAATCTGGAGTTTTAGAATTGCCAGATAATTTAGGGAAATTTGTTTACCAGATTAATGGGGCTGGAAATAAAATACAACTTTCTGTTTCATATGAGATTAATTCGGCAATTGTTACTCCCCAATATTACGAAGCTTTAAAAGCTTATTTTGCACAAATGATAGAAAAAGAAAACGAACAAATAGTTTTAAGTAGAATATAATGAATATACAAAACGCACAAAAAGAAGTTGACGATTGGATAAAAGAACACGGCGTTCGCTATTTCAATGAATTAACCAATATGGCACAACTAACCGAGGAAGTAGGTGAGGTGGCACGAATTATAGCTAGACGCTATGGTGAACAAAGCGAAAAAGAAAGCGATAAAAACAAAGATTTAGGCGAAGAACTTGCCGATGTTATGTTTGTCGTGTTATGTTTAGCCAACCAAACCGGAGTCGATCTACAAAGTGCTTTCGATAAAAGAATGGATAAAAAAGGAAAACGCGACCACGATAGGCACCATAATAACGAAAAATTGAAATAACTATTTTAGATTGGTATGTGCACAGCCTTTATGCGAAACCTAGAAAAAAAGACTAATTAACTTAGCATTAATCTCCATTATGGAGTAAATTTGCGACTTCTTTTAAATTAGAATTTTAAGAACATGCACTTTACACTTCAAAAATCTAAAATAGCCAAACAATCTTCTGTACAAATAACAGGTTCAAAAAGTGAATCTAACAGATTGTTATTGTTACAAGCCTTATATCCTGAGTTTAAACTAGAAAATGTTTCAAATTCCGATGATAGTAATTTAATGACAAACGCATTAAGTTCACAATCAGAAGTTGTCGATATTCATCACGCAGGTACCGCTATGCGCTTTTTAACGGCATATTTTTCAATTCAAGAAGGTAGAGATACCATTCTTACTGGTTCGAAAAGAATGACAGAGCGCCCAGTTAAAATATTGGTTGAAGCCCTACAAGAATTAGGAGCCGAAATTAGTTATGAAGCTAACGAAGGTTATCCGCCAATTAAAATTAAAGGTACTAAGCTTACAAAATACAAAGTAGCCTTAAAAGCCAATGTAAGTAGTCAATACATATCAGCATTATTGCTTATAGCATCAAAGCTAGAAAACGGCTTAGAGCTAACTTTAGAAGGTGAAATCACATCCATTCCTTACATAAACATGACCTTAAGTCTGTTGGACGAAATAGGCGTAGAGTCGTCATTTATAGGAAATGTAATAACAGTAAAACCAAATACTAAAAAGTTAGCACCTAAAACGCTAACCGTAGAGTCAGATTGGTCATCAGCGTCCTATTATTTCAGTATTGCAGCTTTAAGCGATGTGGGTACAGAAATTACTTTATCATCCTACAAGTCTAATTCGTTACAAGGCGATTCGGCTTTAGTGGAAATTTATAAACACTTTGGAGTTGCAACGGTATTTAACGGAAATTCGGTAACACTAAAAAAAGAGCATTCTAATATAGAGCCGCTCACTTTAGACTTAAAAAATGCTCCAGATATTGCCCAAACTATAGCAGTAACCTGTTTTGCATTAGGTATGCCTTGCGATTTAGTAGGCCTACATACGCTTAAAATTAAAGAAACAGATAGACTTGTAGCATTAAAAACCGAAATCGAAAAATTAGGTGGTCAAGTAAGGATTACAGACAAATCATTACATTTATCGGCTGCAAACACAATAAATGCAATGGTATCCATTGCAACGTATAACGACCACAGAATGGCAATGGCATTTGCGCCTTTAGCACTTAAAACATCAATAGTAATAGAAGATGCCATGGTAGTTTCAAAATCGTATCCAACCTTTTGGGACGATTTAGAATCCATTGGTTTTAAAGTTGAAAAATAATTTTAAAGCTTAAGTTAAATTGAGGTTTGCGTTAGAGGTAGTAGTGGATAGCCCACAGCCTGATGAAGGAAGTGCGAGGACTCGTAACCTTTCGACTTTGCTCAAGACAAGCTTCAAGCCCAACCGCCTGCCCTGAGCGTATACGAAGGGTGTGGTAACGCCCAAAACACACCTTTTTTAATAATAAACAGTCATTTACTTGACAACCCCTATGTTCAGATTGTATATTTGCGCTTTCTAAATATTAATAAAAACTAAAACATGAAATTATCACACTTCGGTTTCGAATTACCAGAAGAACGACTAGCTGAGTATCCTGCAGAAAACAGAGACGAATCTCGTTTAATGGTACTTAATAGAAAAGAACAGACTATTGAGCATAAAATGTTTAAAGATGTTATTGACTATTTTGATGAGGACGATGTCTTAGTTTTAAATAACACTAAAGTATTTCCTGCAAGACTTTTTGGTAACAAAGAGAAAACCGGAGCAAGAATCGAGGTGTTTTTATTAAGAGAATTAAACGAAGAGCAACGCCTTTGGGATGTTTTAGTAGATCCTGCACGTAAAATAAGAATTGGAAACAAACTTTATTTTGGTGATGATGATACTCTAGTAGCAGAGGTTATAGATAACACGACATCTAGAGGGCGTACATTACGTTTCCTTTACGATGGGTCTTACAGAGAATTCCGTATTAAATTAAACGAGTTAGGCGAAACACCACTACCTAAATACATAAAAAGAGATGTAGAGCCAGAAGATGAGGAGCGCTACCAAACCATTTTTGCTAAAAACGAAGGAGCAGTAGCAGCACCAACAGCAGGACTTCACTTTTCTAGACACCTATTAAAACGTTTAGAAATAAAAGGTGTTAATTTTGCCGAAGTAACATTACACGTAGGTTTAGGTACTTTTAATCCAGTTGAGGTAGAGGATTTATCTAAACATAAAATGGATAGCGAAGAGCTTAAAATAGGACCAGAAGCCGTAAATATTGTAAACAGAGGTTTAAAAGAAAAACGTCGTATTTGCGCCGTAGGTACCACAGCGGTTCGCGCCGTAGAAAGTGCAGTATCAACAAATGGCCAGTTAAATGAGTACGATGGTTGGACAAATAAATTCATTTTTCCCCCTTATGAGTTTACAATTCCAAATGCAATGATAACCAACTTCCATACGCCAAAATCAACGTTGTTAATGATGGTTTCAGCCTTTGCAGGTCACGATTTTATAAAACGCGCTTACGACGAGGCAATTAAAGAAGGATACAACTTCTATAGCTACGGCGATGCCATGTTAATCATATAATATCAAAGTATTTTAAATCATAATAAGCCTCTTTTTTTAAGGGGCTTTTTTATGGGTAATAATTTGGGCATTCCCCAAGGGTCGGGCTTTCGGCAGTCGCTTTTTTGTGTTGCATAGGTGCAACAACACAAAAAGAGCTTCAACAAATGCCTCAATCCCTAATGCAGCTTACTAGTTTCAATTTAAGTACATAACTTCAGTATAAATATTTAAGGCAAGATGCCAATAGGCAGAGGATTTTTTTTCCTTATTTTTGCATCCAAATGGAAATCAAGAAAAAAGACATACGCGCATTAACCAAAGAGCAACTAAGAGAATTCTTTGAGAAAAATGGAGATAAAGCCTTTCGTGGTAATCAGGTTTACGAATGGTTATGGCAAAAAGGAGCGCATAAATTTGAGGATATGACGAATGTTTCAAAAGAAACCCGTCAAATGCTTGAAGATAACTTTGTAATAAATCACATTAAGGTCGACCAGATGCAACGCAGTTCAGACGGTACCATAAAAAACGCCGTTCGCCTTCACGACGATTTAATAGTAGAGTCGGTTTTAATACCAACAAAAACAAGAACAACAGCCTGTGTATCCAGTCAAGTAGGTTGTAGTTTAGATTGTAAGTTCTGTGCAACATCACGTTTAAAGCGTATGCGTAATTTAAATCCAGACGAAATTTACGATCAAGTAGTAGCTATCGATAACGAAAGTCGTTTATATCATAATCGTCCCTTAAGTAATATTGTGTTTATGGGTATGGGCGAACCACTCATGAATTATAATAACGTTATAAAAGCCATCGATAAAATTACTTCGCCAGAAGGTTTAGGTATGTCGCCAAAGCGTATTGTAGTATCAACATCTGGTGTGCCAAAAATGATTAAAAAAATGGCCGATGATGATGTTAAGTTTAAATTAGCCGTATCTCTGCATTCTGCTATAGATGAGGTTAGAACGTCTATTATGCCTTTCAACGCTACCTTTCCGCTTAACGATTTAAGAGAAGCATTGCAATATTGGTATGCTAAAACTAAAAACAGAATTACTTACGAGTATGTAGTTTGGGATGGTATAAACGACAAAAGGAAAGATGTAGATGCCTTAGTTGAATTTTGCAAATTTGCACCAAGTAAAGTAAACATTATCGAGTATAATCCTATAGACGATGGCGAGTTTCAACAAGCACAGTCCAAAGCTATAGATATGTATGTTGAGGTTCTAGAAAGTAACCATATAACCGTAACAGTAAGACGAAGCCGAGGTAAGGATATTGATGCCGCTTGCGGGCAATTAGCTAATAAAAGTTAAATAAAAAGAGCTGCAATTTGCAGCTCTTTTTATTTTAATGGTCTATATAAATTAGTCCTTCATGATTTTTAATGTCGCAGACCTTTCTTCAGATTTTATAATTATAAAATACATCCCTTTACCAAGCGTAGATAAATCAATAGTATTTTTTACAATGTTATTTGGTTTAATATCCATAACACGCTGTCCTAATTGATTTATTACTTCAGCAGAATCTATGGTCTCATTGGTTTCAATTTTTAAAATATCTTGCACAGGATTTGGGTAAACACGAGTTATTTCAAGTGCGTTATCCTTAACAGATAAAGATGTTGTATACGATACTTCAAAATCATCAACAACAATATATTCATTATTTGTGCAGTCGAAATGTCTAATTAGTATTCCAATAGTTTTTCCTGCAAACGTAGCCGGAATACTAGCCGTAACTATTTTGGCACTTGCTGCTCCTCCAGCTGTTAAAGTTTCTTCTAAAATATTATCGTCAAGCGATGGGCCAGTAGCATTATCGTATACATATACAGCGTAATGTTCAGCAAAATCAGGTGTGTAAGACGCTCCAACCCTCATTTCAAAAGTAGCCGTAATTGCATTAGCAGGTAACAAGAAGGTAGGGGTATAAAGCAGATTATCAGGTGTTAAAGCAACAGTTGCCCAAGATTGAGAAGCAAATACATTACCTGTAAAACCAATCGTATCAAAATTTCCAGGGCCAAAAGCTCCCCAATTATTGCCGTCCTCATCTAAATCGTTAATTCCCCAGCCGGTCAAATCTTCTAAATCCGAAGACCAAGCTACTGTTTGAGCATTAAGAGATATTGTTATAATTAAAAATAAAAGAGATAAAGTAATTTTTCGCATATTATATAATTTAAAGTGATTGATTAAATTATGTTTTTTATCTTACAAAGGAGCATTTTACCGATTAATAACATTTATTTTTGTTGTAATGTAAAATTAATTTTTGTCTGTTTTTGTTTCAAGATTATAGCATAGATATAACAGAATTAGTAGATTTGCTAAAACTGTAATTATATTTGAAAGTAGTAGAACAAATTAAGCAGCCTATAGCCTATGAAATGGATCTTTTCGAGCAAAAGTTTCAGCTTTCTATGTCTAGTAAGGTAGCATTGTTAAATAGGATTACCCATTACATTGTAAACCGCAAAGGGAAACAAATGCGACCAATGTTTGTTTTTTTGGTAGCTAAAATGGTTTCTAATGGCGAGGTTAGCGAGCGTACTTACAGAGGGGCTTCGGTAATAGAGTTAATACATACCGCTACTTTAGTGCATGATGATGTGGTTGATGACAGTAATCGCAGACGTGGTTTTTTCTCGGTAAACGCACTCTGGAAAAATAAAATAGCTGTTTTAATTGGCGATTTTTTATTGTCTAAGGGCTTGTTGTTATCTATTGATAATAATGATTTTGATTTACTTAAAATCATTTCAATAGCAGTACGAGAAATGAGTGAGGGCGAATTACTTCAAATAGAAAAAGCTAGAAAGCTAGATATAACTGAGGATGTTTATTACGAAATTATCCGACAAAAAACGGCAACCCTAATTGCAGCGTGTTGTAGTTTGGGAGCGGCTTCAGTTAAACCAGATTCAGCACACGTAGAGTCCATGCGTAAGTTTGGCGAGTTAATTGGTATGGCTTTTCAAATAAAAGATGATTTGTTTGATTATGGCGATACACAAATTGGTAAACCTACAGGAATCGACATTAAAGAACAAAAAATGACGTTGCCTTTAATTCATGTATTAAATCAAGCTTCAAAAAAGGACAAAAAGTGGCTAATTAATTCGGTTAAAAATCATAATAAAGATGCAAAACGCGTTAAAGAAATTATCGCCTTTGTAAAAGATAATGGTGGTTTGGACTACGCGGTTACCAAAATGAAGACATTTCAAGAAGAAGCGCTTCAGCTACTCGAAAATTTTCCAAATTCAGATTATAAAAGTTCACTTAAACTTATGGTGAATTATGTTATCGATAGAAAAAAGTAGTCTATTACTGCTGCTGCTGCTGCTGCTGCCCTTGTTGCATAACTTCTAAATTACGTTTATAGCTATTGTTAGTTGTTGATGTATTGAATACCGGAGTGTCTACAACAGTATCTTGATTCGTTTTAACTTCTACACTTACTTCCATTTCTGCTTCAACGCTACCTTTATAAACGCCTTTTACCGGAGAACAATCGCTATAATAGCGCCCCACAGCAATCCTTACGTGGTTTTCGTTAGCTATGGCGTTATTTGTAGGGTCTATGCCTAACCATCCGTAAAACGGAATATAAGCCTCAACCCAAGCGTGAGTTGCACCTGCTCCTCTAGTAATAGTATTATTAGGGCAAATGTAACCGCTAACATAACGTGCCGGTATGCCTAACATTTTTACCATTTTTAATAACACGTTGGTAAAATCTTGACATACACCGGCTTGTAGTTTCCAAGCTTCTTCAATAGGTGTGTTTACATTGGTTATGCCAGATTTGTACTCAAAATTATCATGCACATATTCACATAACTCAAGTGCCGCCTTAAACGGCGATTTGGTTTTAAGCATTTTATCTAAAATGATGTCTTTAATGTCTTCACATCCATTAAAGGCCTTAAATTTAGTGTAATCAATAAATTCAATTGTATTTTTTATACGGTTTAATTCTTTCCATTGCGATGCAATATCTGC
Source organism: Algibacter sp. AS12 (assembly GCF_046736315.1). Classification (NCBI taxonomy): domain Bacteria; kingdom Pseudomonadati; phylum Bacteroidota; class Flavobacteriia; order Flavobacteriales; family Flavobacteriaceae; genus Algibacter; species Algibacter sp. AS12. The sequence continues at coordinate 979,743 of NZ_CP151841.1, read as the reverse complement.
GCTATCGTCTGGATAAATTCGTTCGGTGGTATTAACTTCAATGTCCGATATTATGCTTAATTCACTATGTGGTTCAGTAACCATAAAAGTGCCTACACGGTTGTTAAAGAAATCTATAAAAGTTTCAATATATGGGTTATTGGTTACAGATATTAAATGAGATTCTACCTTTTGGTATTCATCATTTATGGGATGTAGCCTTAATAATGTAGCACCGTCAATTACTGTACTGCTATAAATGTATTTGGTAATATGTTTAATATAAAATGTGGCCATAAGGTTTAGAATCAATTGTTTTGAGAAAAGTAAACGGCATTAATGTTTAAAGAAATATTTCTAATATCTTCCTTTATATCACTAATAAAACTAGTTAGTCCTTGGTTATTAATATTTTCAATTGTGGTATATTTAATGGTGCTTTCAAGTTTTCCTAATAAAAAATCTATTTTATTTTTTTCTAGTTCTTTGCAATCAATTAACTGATTAATGTGTTTATTAAGTTTATTTATACAATAATAAACCGATCTAGGAAATAACTTATCTTGAAATACCATACTTATAACGTGCTCTTCGTTAAATGTCGATTTATGCGTTTTCAAATACAGCTGATATCCACCAATAGAAAGCAATAAGTTTTTCCAGTAAAAACTTTTTTCCAAAGCATCGGTTGTGTTACTAATATCTATAAGTTTAAGCGAAGTAAAATCTGATATAAGTATTACACGTTCTAAATATTTCCCTATATTCATAAAGTAATACGAAGGACCACGCTCTTGGGTAATATCGGAGGTGCCGTAATATACAAGGTGATAATTTCTTAAATCTTCTAAGAATTGAACAGGGTCTTCTTCGAGTTTTTTTGGTAAATCGTTCTTTGTTAGATAGAGATAATAATTATTAATGCATAACCAAAGCTCCCTAGAAATATGTTCTTGAACACTTCTTGCATTTTCTCTGGCTTTAGTTACAATATTTAAAATTGAATTAGAATTTTCGGTGTTTAGCACCATAAATTTTATGCACTCCAAGGAGTCTTCAGTGAAAAATTCATTATCATAGGTTGTAAATGTTTTCATTATTGGTGTCCAAGAAAATAATTCGGGAGAGTCTTGGTTGGCATAATAGTTTACTTTAAGTAAACTTAAAATGCCGTTTCCTCTTTCCATATATCTGTCTAACCAAATAAGATTATTTGCTACTCTACTTAACATATATTAACTTTTTTAAAAGAATTATTCTATTACCCATGTATCTTTACTACCTCCACCTTGCGAGCTATTAACTACCAACGAACCTTTTTTTAGGGCTACTCTGGTTAGTCCGCCAGGGCAAATATCTATACCATCTTTACCGGTTAAAGCAAATGGTCGTAAATCGATACAGCGAGGCGATAACTTACCATCAATATAGCAAGGCGCTGTTGAAAGGCGTAAAATAGGTTGTGCTATAAAATTTTCAGGCTTTTTCTTTACGTTGTCTAAATAGTCTTTTATTTCTTCTTTAGTAGCTTCATGCCCCATTAGCATGCCGTAACCTCCACTGCCATCAGTCTTTTTAATTACCATGTCTTTTATGTTTTTAGTAACATAGTCAAGCTCATCTGGTCTGCCTAATTGGTAGGTTTCTATATTTTTCAAAATAGGTTCTTCCCCTAAATAATACTTTATCATGTCGGGTACGTAAATGTAAATTGCTTTATCATCAGCAATACCAGTTCCTGGTGCATTAACAATATTTACATGACCTTTTCTATAAGCTGCCATAATTCCGGCAACTCCTAAAACACTTTTTTCATTAAATTCTAAAGGATCTAAAAAGTCATCGTCAACACGTCTGTAAATAACATCTACTTGTTTTAAACCATTGGTGGTTTTCATATAAACATAATGATTTTTTACAACTAAATCACTTCCTTCAACCAACTCTATACCCATTAATCTCGCTAATGTAGTATGCTCATAATAAGCCGAATTATAAATACCTGGTGTTAGTAAAACAATGTTAGGTTCCGGTTTATTTGATAGCTCTTTAAGCTTTTTATATAATAAGTTAGGATAGTTGGATACCGATCTTACATTACTTTTAGGTAGAATACCAGGAAACAAACGTTTAGAAATTTCTCTATTTTCTAACATGTAACTTACACCAGATGGTGTTCTTAAATTATCTTCAAGGACATAAAATTCACCATCGTTATTTCTAATTAAATCGACTCCAGAAATATGTACATAAATATCATGAGGTACTTTTACACCTTTCATTTCACGTAAATAATTAGGGCACGAATATATTAACTCGCCAGGTACAATGCCATCTTTTATTATAAATTGCTCATTATAAATATCTTTTATAAATAAGTTTAAAGCTTTTAGACGTTGCTTTATACCAGACTCAATTTTTTGCCATTCGCTAGATGTTATAATTCTAGGAACAATATCAAAAGGAAATATTTTCTCTATACCTTCATTATCATTGTAGACCGTAAAAGTAACACCTTGACTCATAAAGAGTTGTTTTGCAAGATCTTCTTTTTTTGTGAGTTTTTCTGAAGAGGTGTTTTCTAAGTACGTTATAAATTCTTCATACTGTGTTCTAAATACAGAACTATCGTTATACATTTCATCCCATGTCTTAGGGAGTAGGTCGTATGAAGAAAATAAATCGGTCTTGGCCATAGTTTTACGTTTTCTTAAATGTAGTAATATTTTGTGTAATATTTAAAAAATTATGAACTTGATTGAAAATAAATTAGTGATTTATAATTAATGTTGAAAATAATTTTAATTCTGCTTTTTTTATATGAAGAAATTATGATTTATTTATTATTTGAGTGTTAAGAGGCTCATTTTTATAAAATCCTAAATCTGTGATTAGAATAGGTTTTTTAATTCTGATTTGATTTGTTGAGATTCAACTTTATAGCATTTAATTACAAAGCGTTTATAGGATTGCTAATGTTTAGTTGAATAGTTTTAATACCACCATTTTTTTAATTACTTAAGGCGTTTAACTTAAAAAATGTATTATTTTATATTACTTTTACATGCACTAAAAACATAATCTTTTGATATCACCATCTTCCATTGATCAAGTATTTGAAACCGCCCGAGTAGAGGAGGTTATTGGGGATTTTGTTCAGCTTAAAAAAGCAGGAAGTAATTTTAAAGGATTAAGTCCTTTTAGTGATGAGCGTTCTCCTAGTTTTATGGTATCGCCAGTAAAGCAGATTTGGAAGGATTTTTCGACGGGAAAAGGAGGTACTTCGGTGTCTTTTTTAATGGAGCATGAGCATTTTACTTATCCAGAGGCGATTCGGTATTTAGCTAAAAAGTATAATATTGAACTAGAGGAAACCGAGCAGTCCGATGAGCAGAAAGAAAAAGCTAACGAGCGCGAAAGTCTGTATTTAGTAAGTGAATTTGCGAATACTTATTTCCAAAAAGTACTACATAAAACCGATCAAGGACGATCTATTGGTTTAAGTTATTTTAAAGAGCGTGGTTTTACAGAGGAAACCATAAAAAAATTCGATTTAGGGTATTCCCTTAACGAGTGGCAAGCTTTTACAGATGAGGCCTTAAAGCAAGGGTATAATATAGATTTTTTAGCCAAAACGGGACTTACAATTGTAAAGGAAGATAAACGTTTCGATAGGTTTAAAGGACGTGTTATGTTCCCTATTAAAAGTATGAGTGGCCGTGTTTTAGGCTATGGCGGACGTATTTTAATTGCCGATAAAAAAGCTGCTAAATATGTAAACTCACCAGAAAGTGACATTTACCATAAAAGTAAAGTGCTTTACGGTATTTATCATGCTAAGCAAAGTATTGCTAAAGAGGATAATTGTTATTTGGTTGAAGGTTATACCGATGTTATTCAATTTCATCAAACAGGAATTCATAACGTGGTGTCTTCATCGGGTACGGCTTTAACCTCAGAGCAAATTAGATTAATAAATAGATTAACAAAAAATATAACAGTACTTTTTGATGGCGATGCGGCTGGAATGCGAGCGTCACTTAGAGGTATCGATTTAATTCTAGAACAGGGCATGAATGTTAAGGTCTGTTCATTCCCTGAAGGCGAAGATCCAGATAGTTTTGCTAGACAAAATACATTGGAAGAGCTTACGCTGTATTTAAATGAAAACGCTAAAGATTTTATTCAATTTAAGGCGTCTATTTTGTTTGAAGATTCAAAAAACGACCCTATTAAAAAGGCTGATACGGTAAGAGATATTGTTAATAGTATATCTAAAATTCCAGACCGTATAAAAAAGGAGATTTATATTCAGGAATGTGCTAGAATTATGGATTTGAGCGAAGAGGTGCTTTTTAGTACGTTAGCTCAAATGGATAAAAAGGAAGCGCAAGACGACCATAAAAAAGGAGCTCCCGAGCAACAGGCTTTTGATGTTATTAAACACCACCAAGAACCAGTTGAAAAAGTTGATGTTCAATATCTGCTAGAGCGAAAAATAATAGAAATATTATTGCTTTACGGAAATAAAACTGAAGACTTTGAAGATTTAGTTTTAAAGGAAAATGAAAAGGGCGAATTGATTCTAGAGCCTATTATTCAACAGGCTAAAGTATTCGAAAAAATATTTTTAGACCTTCAAGAAGATGAAATGCAATTTACAAATGCGCATTTTAAAACAATGTACTATACTATTATAGACCGTTTAAATCAAGATAAAAATTTTGAGTTAAAAACATTTGTGAATTCTGTAGACCAAAATATGGCTAATGAAATTACAACTATTTTAATGGACGATGAGCGCTATGCCTTGGATGATTGGAATAGGATGAATATTTTTCCTAAGCAAAAAATGAATAGTGTTGCGCAGTTGGTAAGTGAAACTATATTGAGTTTACGTTGCTTTTTAATAGATTTAAAAGTAAAAGAGTTTCAGCAGGAAACCCTTAAAAACAAAATAGACTCGAATAGAAATATACTTGAAGAAGTAAAAGACTATTCGGGTCTAAAAATGTTACTGTCTAGAAAACTAAACAGAGTTTTGTAGCTAATTGCTATACTTGTTGACTAAGTTTAGCTTGATTTACTAAATCAACTAAATTAGTAACTTTAAGTTTTCTCATTAAACGAGCTTTGTACGTACTAACTGTTTTTTCGTTAATATCTAACTCTTTAGAAATTTCCTTGTTCTTTCTTCCTATGGTAAGAAGTTTTAATACTTCGGCTTCTCTTGTAGAAAGTTTTTTGTAAAAATTCCCACCTTTATTAACTCGAGTACCAAACGCAAGTTGTTGCGTTAAATCGTTACTTAAATGAATGCCACCTTCATGAACTTTTAAAATGGCTTCATTAATAGTAATCACATTTTCAGATTTGTTTATGTAACCTGCAGCGCCTGCTTTAACGGCGTTTATGGCATAAACTTCTTCGGGTTGCGAACTAAGGATAATGGTTTTAATATCCGGGAAATCATTTTTTAAATAACGTAATACTGTTAATCCGTTTAATTTCGGAAAATCAGTTTCTGTTAAAATGATGTCTACTGGATTTTTCTTTACAAAATCTAAGATGGCTTCGCCATCATCTACACTTCCAACAATCTTGATGTTGGATGATGCTGAGAATAGGACTTCTAGTCCCTTCCGCGTAATTGGGTGGTTGTCTGCTATTAATAATTTTATCATAATTGTACAGCTTATTTTTTAATTAACTAATTGAGAGAAAGTTATGTTGAGAGATATAAGCTGTGGTAAATGTAATACTTTTTTAAATATTCTGCAAAAATTACAACAAATTACGAGGGATTTCGCATATAGGAATAGGAACCATCTTATGCTTATTATTGTTGTTATAACGCTTGTAAATATTAAAAACTTCTTGCTCTCTACCATTAAAATCATTGGCAGTTTTGCCTTCTTCATCCATGTTCATAGCCCATTCTAATTCTGGGTAAGATGCACCTATTTGGTCTTCATCGCTTCTTGCATCACCAAATAAACCATCGCTAGGCGAAGCTTTCATTATAGATTCAGGAACTTCTAAAAATTCACCTAAGTTGTATACTTCAGATTTCATTAAGTCGGCAATAGGGCTTAAATCTACACCGCCATCACCATATTTAGTGTAAAAACCAACACCAAAATCCTCCACTTTATTACCCGTTCCAGCAACTAATAAGCCGTAAAGTCCGGCGTAGTAATATAGCGTTGTCATTCGTAATCGAGCACGTGTATTGGCTAAAGCCATATCGACTGTGGCTTGTTTGCCTTTCAAAGATATTTCGGTTTTAAATTCTTCAAAAACAGGTGTTAAGTCGGCACGTGTGGAGTCAACATTAGTAAATCGGGTTTTAAGTTGTGCAATATGCTCGTTAGCACGACTTACATGACTTTCTGCTTGGTGTATTGGCATTTCAACACATAAAACGCGAAGTCCGGTTCTTGCACACAGGGTTGAGGTTACAGCAGAGTCAATACCTCCAGAAACTCCAACTACAAAACCATTTACGCCAGCTTTAGTGGCATAATCTTTTAACCAATTTACAATATGATTTTCAACTTTTTCTGTTTGCATATTAAATGAATTTATATGTAATAATACCAATAAAATTTTAAAATGACATACTGTTATTTTTACTTATTTAATAAACTAATGAAATAGGAAACATAAGCATAGCATAAGTTATAGTTCTAGGTTATTATAAAATAGGTGTAAAATAGAATATAATTATATGCCTTATTTTGAAACTTAATAGGTATAACAGTACCTTTGCAAACAAAAATAACCCAAACGTTCAATTTATAAAAATTTATGACGTTTAAGTTTTCTATGAAATCTATAATTTTTTTTTTATTGGTAATGTTGATGGTTGTTTCTTGTAAAAAAGAAAATGCCCTTGAAACTGAGATTGCTAAAATAAACACTGACGTTAAAATTGAACGTTTTGATAGATTGTTTGCCCAGGTAAACTCAGGTAAACTATCTAATTTAAAAACAGCTTATCCTTTTCTGTTTTCTGAAAAATATACCGATTCTTTTTGGTTGGCAAAAAAAGCAGATACCTTACAAATTCAATTATTTAATGAGGTTGATAAAGCCTTTTCAGATTTTAATAGCACTGAGCAGGAAATAGAATCTTTATTTAATCATTTAAAGTATTACTATCCAGAATTTAATCCGCCTCGAATCATTACTATAACAAACGATGTGGATTACAGAAATAGTGTTATTGTAACCGATACTATTGCCGTTATTGCTCTGGATTCTTACCTAGGTAGCGACCATGAATTTTATGGCGGAATAGCCAACTATTTAAAGGCGAATTTTAATAAAAATCAATTGGTTGTAGATCTTGCAAATGCCTATGCCGAAAAGTATACATACCACCCAGAGCGTAAAACCTTATTGGACGAAATGGTATACTATGGTAAGCTTTTATATTTTAAAGATGTTATGTTGCCTTTTAAAACTGAAGCGGAACGCATTGGTTATACCGAAGAAGATATAAATTGGGCCATGGCTAACGAAAGTTATATTTGGCGATTTTTTGTAAGTCGCGAATTACTGTTTAGTACAGATACCAAATTACCTCGACGCTTTATAAATCCAGCGCCTTTTTCTAAATTTTATTTGGAAGAAATTGATGCCGATTCGCCCGGGCGTTTAGGGCAGTATATAGGTTGGCAAATTGTTAGGGCATATATGAAACAAAATGATGTGTCTTTAAAAGACATGTTAATGAAAAGTACCGAAGATATTTTTAATAACTCAAAGTTTAAACCACGTAAGTAATGGCAAATACAACAACATCAAAAATAGTATTAAATGTTGAATTAGATGAAAACAGGGTGCCTGAAAAATTGCATTGGACAGCTCAAGATGGCGGTGTAACTAACGAGGAAGCTAAGGCTATGATGCTTGCCGTTTGGGATGCCAAAGCTAAAGAAGCTATGCGTATAGATTTATGGACAAAAGATATGCCTGTTGATGAAATGAAAATATTTTTTCATCAAACCTTAGTGGCTATGAGCGATACTTTTTTAAGAGCGACTCAAGATGATAAAATGAGTGCTACAATGAAAGATTTTTGCGATTATTTTGCCGAAAAACTAGAGTTGAAAAAGTAAGCCGAATTTAAAAATTCATGGCTAATCCAAAGCCTCTACCATTGGCTATAATTTTAAACTCAGGTTTAAAAGTAGTACTCGATGTTGGGTTTATAGAGGCATTGTAAAGCTCTACCGCTTGATTAATCTTTTTATTTGAACGCGACGAAATTGGTATAGCCACAGCTATTAGTCCTGCGCCAATACCGGCTAATGTCCAATTTACTTCGCCACCACCTAACGAGGTGCCTATTGGCCATCCAATTAATCCGCCACCAACAAAGCCTAAAACACCAGATAAGCTGCGATTAGTTCTGCCTTTTTTTATCAATTCATAAGCATCCGTATTGGTTTCAATTATGGATGCTAAATCGCCAATAGATATAAGTTCTTTATTATACGTGTACTTGTAGCCTCCAAATACTTTCTCAGTATCAATTTTTTGAGCATTAACAAGCGAAGTAAATGATAAAGCAGTAACGAATATTATAAGATAAGTTTTCATTTTAATGAGTTTAGGTTAGGTTTTAATTTGGGGTGCTAAATTTTCTATTACAAATATATAGAATAATTTCATGCTTATTCGTTTAATAAAAATATGGTTTTCTAGGGACGATTTTGAGTACTGCTTTTTATGTCTTTTTTTAAATGATCGAGATACAATATGCCGTTTAAGTGATCTATTTCATGCTGAAATATTACCGATGTAAATCCATTAACGGTTTCTGTTTTATGTTCCGAATTCATAGTATCGTAGTCGATTGTAATAGAAAGGGATCTACTGTCTAATGTTTCAGAGCGATTTGGAATAGATAAACAGCCTTCTTTTACTGTTTGCTTTTTTTCAGAATAAGAAACAATTTTAGGATTCAAGTAGACTTCAAAAGGAAACTCTTCTTTATCAAAACGTTGTACCCAAATAATGTTTTTTAATATACCAACCTGTGGCGCAGCAATGCCAACACCCAATGATGAACTATCTCTTACCGTGGCATAAAGCCGATTTATAAAGGTTTTTAAAACCAGGTCTTTACTGTTAGGTTTTATATATGCACTTTTCTTTCTTAATAATAAGGAATCGTTAGCGTTATTTATCTTGTAAACACGCATAGGTTTTAAGCTATCGGAATTCATAATTAACGCTGTTTCCTTGAGAGAAAATGATTTTTTAAACGCATTCTTCGAGCTAGAACAACTAGTTATAACTAAGCATACAATAAGAATTTTGATTGTTTTATACATGCACGAGATTTTAAATTAACTAGTAAGGAAACGTAAGAGTACTATAATTAATATAAATTATCGGTTACCACTCATTTATTCGGTTGGAATCTAGTTTTACGAATATAAAAATAAGAATTGTAAAGGCCCAAAGTCCAGACCCACCATAGCTAAACATAGGTAACGGAATACCAATTGTGGGGATTAAGCCCATAACCATACCAATGTTTATGAAAAAGTGAATAAAGATAATAGAGGCAACGCCATAGCCATAAACACGACTAAACTGCGATTTTTGTAACTCTGCTAAATGTAAAATACGGAGTAAGAGTAAAACGAATAAAATAACAACCAATGCACTGCCTACAAAGCCCCATTCTTCGCCAACTGTACTAAAAATATAATCGGTGTGTTGTTCGGGTACAAATTTACCTGTAGTTCGTGTGCCTTCCATAAAACCTCTTCCTGTAAACCCTCCAGAGCTTATTGCTTTTTCAGATTCGTTTAGGTTGTAAGCAAAAGTACGTTTCATTTGCTCTAGCTTTTTTGGGTCTTTTTCTAAGCGTAACCACAAACTTATTCGGTCTTGTTGGTGTGGTTGTAAAATACTTTGATAAAAGAATTTTACACCAAACGATATGGCTATGGCAGCTACTAAAATAAAGACAGATTGAAAAACACGTAACTTATTCTTGCTTAAAAAATGAAACGCTATTACAAATATTAAGGCTGTAATAGTTGCTACAAGAGCTCCAAATTTTAGGGATAATATAGAAAGAATCAGAATTGAAATACCAATAGTTAAATAGTATTTAGGTAACCCTTCGCGATACAAAACAAAAAAGAAGGCACCATAAACAATAGTACTACCTGTATCGTTTTGTAGTAAGACTAAAATAGCCGGAATAATGATAATAATAAAGGTTTGAATTTGATCTTTAAGAGTGTTTATATTCGTGTTTAAATCACTTACGTATTTGGCTACTGCAAGCGCTGTTGCCGTTTTTGCAAACTCACTTGGCTGAATAGTCATACCGCCAATACCGTACCATGAGGTCGCACCATTTACGTTTTTACCAAAAATGAAAAGCCCGACTAAAGAGAGCATCGAAATGATGTATATAACACTAGAAAAACGTTCGTAAAACTTGGCATCTACTGCAAGTAATAAAATGACCAAACCAAAGGTTAGAAATATAAATACAAGTTGCTTTCCAAAAGGTTGCGAAAAATCAAAATAATCTACAGTTACACCTATATGTGAAGCCGATAAAATATTTAACCAACCAAAACCTACTAAAAGAAAGAAAAGAATAATGGTAATCCAATCAAATTTAAAATGTCTGTTAGTATTCCTAACCATCAACTTTCAGCTTTATTAATTCGGTTTAACTCTTTCTTTAAACGGTAGTATTCTTGTTCTTCAACAATTTGTAATGTAGTATAACCATTAATACCAAAAGACTCTCCCGAAAATGGTTTAGCATACTCGTTTTCTAAAGTATGCCTTAAAAGCCAATCTTCCATATCCTTTCTAGTGGTGTGGCCTTTTATGTGTTTTTCAATCATTAAACTGGCTATCCTTCCGGCAAACCTGCTTCCCCAATACCCATTTTCAACAAAAACAGCAATGGCTATTTTGGGGTTGTTTTTTGGAGCAAATGCTAAAAAGATAGAGTGGTCTGTTAATTGTGTTTTTACGCTATCAATTTTTACGAAATTTTCAACTGTTCCTGTCTTTCCACAAATATCAATATCTTTAATTTGTAAACTTGTAGCGGTTCCTTTTTTGTACACCTGCAGCATGCCTTCAATTACAGGCTCGAAATTATCTCTGTCTATGGTTGTGTATTTTGGTTGGGTAAACTGTTCTGGTAACGTTTCCCCTTCAATATTTTTTATAATGTGCGGTGTAAAATAATAGCCTCTGTTAGCTATCGCTGCCGCCATATTTGCCAACTGAATTGGTGTAGTAGCAACTTCACCTTGCCCAATTGCGTTTGATATGGTGTACGTAGAGTAAAACGTATTAGGATAAATAGTTTTGTAATAGGCTCTATCTGGAATTCTACCTTTCTGGCCTACAAATAAATCGTTATTTAAAAAGTTTCCTAACCCAAAGCTTTGTGCATGCTTACTCCAGTTGTCTATACCTTCGGAGGCATTACCATTTTTATCTAAAATTTTTCTATAAGTCGTTGCAAAATAGGCGTTGCAAGAGCGTTGTATACCACCTACCATGTCGTTTCTAGTGCCTCTGTGGCAGTGGCATTTCATAAAACGATTACCATATTTGTAACCCGCATAACATGTAACGGTTTCCTCTGGAGTTACAACACCTTCTTGAAGCGCAATTAATGCATTCATTAATTTAAAAGGAGATCCGGGTTCGTAAACACCCTGCAAACTTCTATTAAAAAGTGGTTTTGCAATGGAGTCGTTGTAAAGTTTAGTAAAGTTTTTAGAGCGGTCTCTGCCAACCAGAAGATTAGGGTCGTAGGTTGGAGCGGCTACCATAGATAAAATTTCGCCCGTAGCGGGTTCTATAGCAATAATACCACCACGTTTGTTTTGCATTAACAATTCACCATAAGCCTGTAACTGAGCATCAATGGTTATAGTAATGTCTTTTCCTTGTTCGGGTATGGTATCAAATTTACCACCTTTATAAGGGCCTATATTTTTGTTAAATCTATCTTTCTGAATAAATTTTATCCCCTTAACACCTCTTAGTGTTTTTTCATAAGAAGCTTCAATACCTTGTTTCCCTTTTAAATCGCCCATTTTGTAATAAGGATCTCGTCTTATATCGCCATTATTAACTTCTCCAATATCGCCTAATACATTGGCGCCAATAGTGGTTTCGTAGTCTCTTAGAGAACGCTTTTGGATATAAAAGCCTTGAAATTTTCGCATTTTTTCTTGAAGAACAGCATAGTCTTCCTTTGAAAGGTGCGATACAAAAACCGAAGGTAATCGTGGAGAATAATGTCTAGCTTTATCGTATTTTTTTATAAACTGTGATTTGTCAATTTTCAACAATTCACAAAATTCTAGGGTGTCTAATGGTTCAACTTCACGAGGAATAACCATAACATCATAAGAGGGTTGGTTAGCCACTAACAGCTCGCCATTTCTGTCATATACAAAACCACGTTTAGGGTAATCGTAAACTTTTCTTATGGCATTATCTTCATACAAATCATGCCCGCTAGAATTATATATTTGAAGGTAAAACAACCTTGCAATAAATAATAAGCCAACAGCAATTATGGTAATGAAGAGTAAAAATTGTCTCATTTAGTTTTTCTACTAAAAATTATAGTTACAATAACACTTAATAAAATAGTGAATATACTTGAGAATAACGTTTTTTGAAGGATTAATAGTATTCTAGAAACACTAAAAATTTCCAACGAAAATAAAACAATATGATGCAGTACAGTTAACAGCGTAAAATAGGTAAGTTTAGAGCCGAATTCTACTGTGTTAAATTTAATACTTTGGTGCTCGTAAATCATTCCGAAAGACGATTTTAAAATTACAGGTCTCGCGTATGCAATAAATACACAAGCACCGGCATGTATACCTCCGGTATCTAAAAACATGTCTACGGTTAATCCTAATAAAAAACTTAATAAAATTAATACAACCCGGTTGTTTTTAACAGGAAATAAGGCAATAAATAGGATGTAGATATACGGATTTATATACCCCAAAAAGTTTATATGATTCAGTATTAAAACCTGTACAAATACTAATATTACAAAGCGAACGGTATGTATAGAGAAAATACTATTCATTAGTTACCTAGTAGATTAGAGATTTCTTCTTTATTAGCGTTTTCTATAATGTACACATGCTCAATACTAGTCATGTCATTAAACAACCTAACGTTAATTTCGTAATAATTCTCAGCTTGGTCTAGCTTAAAGCTTTCAATGGTTCCTACAGGAACGCCTTTAGGAAATATGGAGGACTGCCCAGAAGTTATAATAGTATCTCCAGCTTTTACTTTGGCTATTTTAGGTATATCAATAAGTTGTGTGAATTTAGAATCTTTACCATCCCAAATTAGCGACCCTAAATGATTTGTTTTTTTTAACTGCGCACTAATGCTGCTTGTACCATTTAAAATAGAGATAACGGTAGCGTAGTTGCCACTAGTTTTATCAATAATACCAACAATTCCTTTGGATGAGATTACACCAAAATCTTGTTGAATACTATCATTTCTCCCTTTGTTTATAGTTAAAACATTGTTGTTTAACGAATAGCTATTTTTTATGATATTAGCGCTGTAAAACCTATAATCTTCGCTAAATGTAAGGCTGTCAATAAATGTAGAGTCAGCGTTAGTGTTAACATTTAAAAGTAGTTTTCTAAGCCTTTTGTTTTCGGCGGCAAGTAATTCGTTTTGGGTTTTTAAGTTAAAATAGCCTGTAACGTTATTAGCCGAATTATAAACACCTCCGGTTAAAAAATTAGCCGAATTAATAAACTTACTTTTATGGTAGGAGTGCGATTGTATTGTAAATAAAAGCGAAATGCCAAACAGCAACAAGAACAACAAAACGTTTTTGTTTCTTATTATAAAATTAATAATTTGTTGCATGGGGCTGCCTCTTTTAAGCTATTACTTTATCAATACACTTTTGTATTTAGGTAAATTTTTAAGTGTAATACCAGTACCTCTTACAACGGCGCGTAAAGGATCTTCGGCAATATATACAGGTAAGTCTGTTTTTTGAGATAAACGCTTATCTAAACCACGTAACATAGAGCCACCACCCGCTAAGTAAATACCCGTGTTATAAATATCGGCAGCCAATTCTGGAGGCGTTTGCGATAAAGTTTCCATAACCGCATCTTCAATACGAAGTATAGATTTATCTAAAGCCTTAGCAATTTCTCGGTACGATATAGAAACCTGTTTTGGTTTTCCTGTTAATAAATCACGACCTTGAACACTCATGTCTTCTGGAGGTAATTCTAAATCTTCAGTAGCAGCACCAATTTGAATTTTTATTTTTTCGGCAGTACGCTCACCCACATAAAGATTGTGTTGTGTACGCATGTAATAAACAATATCATTTGTAAAAACATCACCTGCAATTTTTACAGATTTATCACAAACAATACCACCTAAAGCAATAACAGCAATTTCGGTAGTACCACCACCTATATCAACAACCATATTACCTTTTGGTTGCATAATATCCACACCAATACCAATAGCCGCAGCCATAGGTTCGTGTATTAAGTAAACTTCCTTGCCATTAACACGTTCTGCACTTTCTTTTACCGCACGCATTTCAACCTCTGTAATTCCAGAAGGAATACAAATAACCATACGTAAAGCAGGAGTAAAAAACTTCTTTTTTAAAGCCGGTATGTTTTTAATAAACATACTTATCATCTGCTCCGAGGCATCAAAATCTGCAATTACACCATCCTTAAGCGGTCTAATTGTTTTAATATTTTCATGGGTTTTGCCTTGCATTAAACTCGCTTCTTGGCCAACGGCAATAATTTTACCAGAAATCCTGTCGCGGGCTACTATAGAGGGTGCGTCAACAACAACCTTGTCGTTATGAATAATAAGTGTGTTTGCAGTACCTAAATCTATTGCAATTTCTTCAGTTAAGAAATCAAAAAATCCCATGTGCTATTAAATATTTTATATGGTTTAAAAACGAATCCCGTAAATGTAATAAAAGTTACTAAATATATGACTTTTAACCGGTTCAAATTCTTGTCAAAATAATGTCACTGTTTGTTATACGTTATTCATCGGTTTTTAGACTATTGTTTTAAAATTATGGCGTTACCTAAAAAGGTCGGGCTTTCACTACTCAATCTTTTTGTTTTTTTTTTAAGGAAAAACAAAAAGGATTTCAAACATACCGTTCAATCCCTAACGCGCTCCGGTGTGCTAAAAACTTAAAACTTATTAAAAATTCAACACGTCAAGGAGCAACATTAATTTTGTATTAGTGTTTAAAATGACGTGTACCTGTCATTACCATAGCAACCCCATTATCGTTACAATAATCAATACTTAGTTGATCTTTAATAGAACCACCTGGCTGAATTACCGCATTAACACCTGCATTTTTAGCAATTTCAACACAATCCGGAAACGGGAAAAAAGCATCACTTGCCATTACCGCTCCGTTTAAATCAAATTTAAAAGTTCCTGCTTTATGTATAGCTTGCTCTAAGGCATCAACACGACTTGTTTGTCCTGTTCCGCTAGAACATAATTGTTTGTTTTTAGCTAAAACAATAGTGTTAGATTTTGTGTGCTTACAAATTTTAGAAGCAAAAATTAAATCGTCTATTTGCTCTTGTGTAGGTGCCGTATTGGTAACGTTCTTTAAACCTTCAATAGTATCAGTAATGTTATTTCTTTCCTGAAGTAAAACACCGTTTAAACAGCTTCTTACATTCATTTTAGGCATTTCAACGTCATGAATTTCTAATAAAATTCTATTCTTTTTGCCTTTTAATATCTCTAAAGCATCAGCAGCAAAAGAAGGTGCAATTACAACCTCACAAAATAACTTGTGAATTTCTTCGGCCGTAGCAGAATCAATTTCTTTGTTACTAATTAATACACCACCAAAAGCAGAAACAGGATCGCCAGCTAAGGCATCAACATAAGCTTGGTGTAAGGTGTCGCGTTGTGCTAAACCACATGCGTTGTTGTGTTTTAAAATTGCAAATGTAGGTGCGTCATTTTTAAACTCTAACATTAAGTTAACTGCCGCATCAACATCTAATAGGTTGTTGTAGCTTAATTCTTTACCGTGAAGTTTTGTAAATAACTCATCAAAATTCCCAAAAAAGAATCCTTTTTGGTGCGGGTTTTCGCCATAACGTAACACTTTACCATTAGTTTCGCTAATTTTTAACGCAGCTTCATCATGGTTTTTGTTGAAGTAGTTAAAAATAGCTGTGTCGTAATGAGACGATACGTTAAACGCTTTACCAGCAAAACGCTTTCTGTTTTCTTCAGAAATTGATCCATTATTTTCAGAAATCAATTCTAAAAACTCAGCATAATCATCAACAGAAGATACACATATAACATCGGCAAAATTCTTAGCTGCCGCTCGTATTAAAGAAATACCTCCAATATCAATTTTTTCAATAATATCTTGCTGGCTAGCTCCCGATGCTACAGTTTTTTCAAAGGGATATAAATCAACAATAACCACATCAATTTGAGGAATTTCATATTCTGCTAATTCGGCAACATCACCATCGTGGTTTTGTCTGTTTAAAATTCCTCCAAACACTTTTGGGTGTAATGTTTTAACACGACCACCTAAAATAGAAGGGTAAGATGTTACATCTTCCACCGGAACAACTTTTATACCTAAATCGTTAATAAATTTTTCTGTACCACCTGTAGAATAAATGGTTACCCCTTGTTTATCAAGCTCTTTTACAATAGGCTCTAAACCATCTTTACTAAATACAGATATTAATGCCGACTTAATAGTTTTTTCGTTGCTCATTGGTACTTTTTTAAAGTTTTAAAATGAAATTCTTGTTATTTAATAGCGTTTTTTGCTAAAGTTTGTAATTATTCGCAAAAGTAGGTATTTCATTCAATAAAATAAGCGCCTAATTCTTAAAAAAGACGCCCTTTTTTTAACGAAATAGCGAAGTTGTTAACAAGCAAATGAAAATTTAAAAATTGAAGTCCTTATAGCCTTTAATCTTTATGTTTTTTAAGCAGGGAGTTTTACTAAAGTATCTCTGCTATTTTTTTATTTACAAATTCTAAAAAGCGTTCATCTTTTTCTGTAAACGGGTCTATGGTATTAGAGTCGATATCAATCTGTCCAATATTTTCTCCATTCACAAAAATAGGCACAACAATTTCAGATTTTACGGTTATACTACAAGCAATATAATTGTCTTGAGCCGCTACATCTGGTACCACAAAGTTTTGATTACTAACAGCCACCTGACCGCAAATACCTTTGCCAAACGGTATAATGGTGTGGTCTGTTGGTGCGCCAACATATGGGCCTAAGTGTAATTCTTCTTTAGTGCCGTTTCTAAAGTAAAAACCAACCCAATTGTAATACTCCACATGCTTTTCAAGTAATTCGCAAATAGCTAAAAGGCGTTCGTCCACCGTTTTTTCAGAATTGGCTACTATTGTTTCTATTTGTGGTTTTAATTTTTCTAAAGACATAACTGTTAAAGTTTTTGGTAAAAGTATTTAAAAAGGTGTAATTTCGATATTCAGTTTTAAAATTTATTTTTGAAGGCACTTTTTGTAAAATACAAGTCGGTAATAAAATTTATCCTTACGTTTTTGTTGGTTTATACCGTATTATCGGTGGGCTATAAGCTGTATTTACAGTTTTCGGACGGGTCTAAATTTTATCCAGATTATTTTACGCATCTAGTAGCGGTGCAAACCGAAAACGTATTAAACAATTTGGGTTATCCTACACAAGTACTGCCGCATCCAGATGAGCCGTCCATGAAAGTGTTATTAAATGGAAAGTACTTAGCAAGAATTATAGAAGGTTGTAATGGTTTTAGTGTAATAATCTTATTTACATCGTTTGTTGTTGCCTTCTCCGGAAAGCTAAAAACAACGCTATTTTACATCCTTTCGGGTAGCGTTTTAGTATATATTGTTAATTTATTACGTATTGTTGTTTTAACCATTGGTTTGTATTATTACCCCGAATATAAAGATGTTTTACACGCTGTGGTTTTCCCTGGTATAATTTACGGTATGGTGTTTTTATTATGGGTTTTTTGGGTAAACCGCTTCTCTAAATTAAATAAAAAGGATGCATAAAGTTATAAGAGCCATATTGGTTTTAGTGTTTGTTGTCCTGTTGGTTTTAATACGGTTTTACGAAGGTGTATTGTTTTACGATCCGTATTTAACTTTTTTTCAAAATGACTATTTGTATATTGATAGTCCGCGACGCGAAATAGCTAAATTAGTTGGTTTTACAACGTTGCGCTATGCTTTAAACACTGTAATTTCATTAGCTATTTTGTTGGTTGTTTTTAAAGATAAAGGCATTATAAAATTTTCTGCTTTAATTTATGTTATAGCCTTTTTAGTACTCATGGTGTTTTATCTGTATTTTGTAGTTAACCCAAGGCAGGAAGATTATTATTTGTTTTTCAATATCCGTAGGTTTTTAATTCAGCCAATACTTTTAATACTGCTATTGCCAGCGTTTTATTATCATAAAATTAAAAACTGAATCTACCTAGTACTTTCTAAAACTGAAGTGTTAATCATTTTATAAATGGGCTGTAGAGTCTCGAATTTTTCGTAATTTTGCAGCGTGATAAAAGAACTATTACATAAAAGTTTTTCGGCCTTAATGGCATTACTCGTATTGTTTTCGACGGTATCTTTTACTATCGAAAAGCATTTTTGTGGTGATGTTTTAGTAGATGTATCTATGTTTGCTGATGCTGAAAAATGCGAAATGGAAGCTTTAGAAGTGCTTTTAAAGAAAACATGTTGTAAAGACGAGATTGATGTTTTTAAAGGACAAGATGAATTAACAGTATCTACCTTTGAAGATTTAGACTTTGAAAAACAGCAATTTCTTGCGGCTTTTACGTATAGTTATATAGATTGTTTTGCGAGTCTGCCAAAACAAACTATTCCTCATAAAGATTATTCTCCACCTAATTTGGTCACCGATATTCAGGTTCTAGACCAAGTTTTTATTATTTGATTTATAGATTTTTTTAAACCTCATAGGTAAGGGGTTTTAAGGTTTTCGCTTTTGCGGAAATGTAAAAAGATTTATTAATTTAAATAAATTTCAAAATGAAACATACATATACAGTTGCAGGTATGACCTGTAATGGATGCAGAACCTCTGTTGAAAGCAAATTAAATGCGATTGATGGTGTTACAAAAGCATCAGTAGATTTGGAAACAGCTGAAGCCGTTATCGAAATGAATAGGCATATTGCTTTAAAGGAAATTCAAAAGACATTACCTGAAAAATATGCTATATCAGAAAAGAAAGCGTCTAATGTTTTCAATACGGCTTCAACTCAAGTAGAAGCAGAGAAATCAGAATTAAAACAACTCTTTCCTTTGTTTTTAATATTTGGGTATATTATTGTGGCTTCCGTTTTACTAAACAGTAATCCTTGGGATACAACTGGTTTTATGCTCGATTTTATGGGCTTATTCTATATTGTGTTTAGTTTTTTCAAACTCCTCGATTTAAAAGGTTTTCCAGAATCATTTAAAATGTACGATCCGCTAGCTAAAGCAATTCCTGCTTATGGTTGGGTTTATCCTTTTATAGAATTGGGGCTTGGTGTTATGTTTTTAATGCGCATCGAAATTTTATTTGCATTAATAATCACTTTAGTTGTTTTAGGAATTACCACTATTGGAGTAACAAAAACATTGCTAGATAAAAAGTCTATACAATGTGCCTGCTTAGGAACGGCACTAAAACTCCCTATGACTAAAGCTACTTTTATAGAAAACAGCATTATGATTGTAATGGCTGTAATTATGTTATTATCGAGTTAATATAAAATGGTGTTAGCCTTTGCGTTAGGGATTGAACTGCTTGTTTAAGCTCCCAACCTAAGGAGGAGCGAGTAGTGAAAGCCCGACCCCTTGTGGGTAACGCCCAAATTAAATTTATTAAGAATGAAAAAAATTATATATATAGTCGTAATGCTTCCGTTTTTGCTGTTTTCGCAAGATAATATAACAGGAAAAATACTTGATGCTTACGATAAAACCAGAGAAATAGGGTTGGCAGGTGCTAACGTTTATTGGCAAGGTACAGAAGTTGGAACAGTAACCGATATTGATGGTAATTTTTCGCTGTCGTACAAGCCAGAATACCGCAAGCTTATTATAAGTTATGTTGGTTTTAAAACAGATACATTATGGGTTAATGCGCCTAAAAAAATTAAGCATTGGTTGCAACCTAGCGATAATTTAGATGCCGTTATGGTAAAATCTAGAAAGCAAACCACCGCGAAATCGTATTATAAATCTGCTAATGTAATTAATGTAAGTAGTGCAGAGTTGTTAAAGGCGGCCTGTTGTAATCTTTCTGAGAGTTTTGAAACAAATCCTTCTATAGACGTAAATTTTGCCGATGCTATGACGGGAACACGACAAATTAAAATGCTCGGGTTAACGACCCCTTATATTTTAATTGCCACCGAAAATATCCCGTCTATTCGTGGGGCATCGCAAGCCTATGGTTTAAGTTTTATTCCTGGAACTTGGGTGGAAAGTATTCAAATTACTAAAGGTGCCGGTAGTGTTGTTAATGGGTTTGAAAGTATTGCAGGCCAAATTAATGCCGAATTGGTAAAACCATCTACCGACGATAAATTGTTTGTTAATTTATACGGAGCATCTAGCGAGCGGTTAGAGCTTAATACACACATAAACACTAAGGTGAGCGATAAATGGCATACGGGCTTGTATATTCATGGTAATACACATAAAGGAGAGCATGATGTTAATGACGATGGCTTTTTAGATATGCCAAAATTTAATCAAATTAACCTGATGAATCGTTGGCAATATACCGATACAGAAAAGGGTTTTGTAAGCTTTGTTAATTTGAAGTTTTTAAATGATGAAAAGCAAATGGGCGAGTTGGATTTTAATCCAGATACCGATAAGCTAACAACCAATAATTGGGGTGGCGAAATTAATACGAAACGTTACGAGATTTCTACTAAGTTTGGTTATGTTAATCCGGAAATTCCTTGGCAAAGTCTTGGGGTTCAAACGGCTTATAGTAGCCATATACAAGACTCGTATTTTGGTTTAAATACTTATGATATTACACATAATAGTTTGTATGCTAATGCTATTTATAACTCTATAATTAGCGATTCTAGACATAAAATAAAAACAGGAATTAGCTATACTTACGATCATTACGACGAGTTTGTAAATGCGGGTTCGTTAGAGGCAGATTTTGAAAGAACCGAAAACTCGGTAGGTGCGTTTTTTGAGTATAGTTTTGATAATTTAGAACTGTTTAATCTTACCGCAGGTGTGCGTGTGGATCATCATAATTTGTTAGGTGAATTTATAACACCACGAGTTCATGCACGTTATTCGCCTTGGAGTAAATCGGCCTTTAGAGCATCGTTTGGTAGAGGGAAACGAAGTGCTAATATTTTTACCGAAAACCAACAACTGTTCTCTACATCTAGACAAATTAATATATTAGATACAGGAGGAAGTGTGTATGGCTTAGACCCAGAAATTGCATGGAATTATGGCGTTTCCTATTTACAAGGTTTTAATCTTTTTGGTAGGAAAGCAGATATAACTTTAGATTATTATAAAACCGATTTTAAAAATCAAATTGTAGTAGATTGGGAAACACCTACCGAGATAAATTTTTATAATCTAGACGGAAAAAGTTTTGCAAATAGTTTTCAGGCCGAATTGAATTATAATGTTTTTGAGCATGTAGATTTGCGAATGGCTTATAAATTTTATGATGTAAAAACCGATTATAATTCAGGCAGATTAGAGCGCCCGTTAACGCCTAAACATCGATTTTTTACAAATATTGGATACGAGACCGAACATAACGAAACAAAACTCGATTTCTGGAAGTTTGATGCCACCTTTAATTGGTTAAGTGACCAACGTTATGCCAATACAAGTGCGAATCCTACCCAGTATCAATTGCCCGAGCGAACACCAACGGTTGCAACTTTAAATGCGCAAATAACCAGGGTGTTTTCTCCAAAATTTGAAGTATATTTAGGAGGTGAGAATATTACAAATTTAAGACAGTCTAATCCTATTTTAGGTGCAGAAGACCCTTTTGGTGCGAATTTTGATTCTACCTTTGTATATGGCCCCATTTTTGGAAGCATGTATTATGCAGGCTTGCGATTTAAACTTCGTTAGGAAAATAGAAGTTTAAATTAATAACTAGAAAATTAATTAAGAAGACCTCTAACGAGGATATTAAAAATATTAAATAATTAAAATATGAAAAAACTATTAGTAATAGCTTTAATGCTAACCGGAACATTAACATTCGCACAAAACAAAAATGCCAAAGCATCAATAGAGGTGGATGGTATTTGTGGTATGTGTAAAGCACGTATTGAAAAGGCATGTTTAAACACAAAAGGCGTAAAGTTTGCAGATTGGAGTATAGACACCCATGAGTTGAAATTAATTTTCGACGATCGTAAAACAAGCGTTTCCACAATAGAAAAGCAAGTGCTTGATGCAGGACACGATACTAAAGTATTAAAGGCAACAGATGAAGCTTACGCTACTGTGCACCCATGTTGTAAATATCGTGACGAAGCCGTAATTGATGATCATGCTCCAAAAAAAGAACATGAGCATAAGCATGAAGAAGGTGAGGACCATGATCATAACCACTAGAGCATAACCTTTATGCCTAAAGTACAATATCGTATTTATGTTATAGAATTATCCAAACGGGTGTTTACTGAAAATGCTAAGTTTCGTGTAGCAAATCCGCAATTTAATGGCGTATTGGAATGTTTGTATGTAGGTATGACAAGTAAAACGCCAAAAGAGCGATTTATGCAGCATAAAATAGGGCATAGAAATAAGAAAGGCTATAAATTGTCGTCCAATATTGTACAGAAATATGGATCGTATTTAAGACCTAGTTTGTACAATCATATCGATCCAATGTTTTCTAGGGCAGAAGCTTTAAAAATGGAGGAAACACTGGCTCTGGAGTTGCGCGGAAAACGTTATGCGGTTTGGTTTAATTAAAAATTAAAATATATATAATAAAAAAGCCTTTGATTTTCATCAAAGGCTTTTAAGTTTATAATTGACAGGAGTCAATGTGTATGGCTATTTCCCATTACATCATTCCTGGCATTCCGCCACCGCCCATTGGAGGCATGGCAGGAGCATCTTCTTTAATATCGATTAAAGCACACTCTGTTGTTAGAATCATTCCAGCTACCGAAGCTGCATTTTCTAAAGCAATACGAGTTACTTTTTTAGGATCGATAATACCAGCTTTTAGCATATCAACATATTGTTCAGATTTAGCATCGTAACCAAAATCTTTTTTACCTTCTAATACTTTATTTATAACTACAGAACCTTCGCCTCCAGCATTTTCAACAATAGTTCTTAAAGGAGCTTCAACAGCTTTATTTACTATTTGTACACCAGTAGTTTCATCTAAATTATCAGTTGTAATTTTTGCTAAAACAGCTTTTGCTCTAACTAAAGCAACACCACCACCAGCAACAATACCTTCTTCTACAGCAGCTCTCGTTGCGTGTAAGGCATCATCAACACGGTCTTTTTTCTCTTTCATTTCAACTTCACTTGCAGCACCTACGTAAAGTACAGCAACACCTCCAGCTAATTTAGCTAAACGCTCTTGTAGTTTTTCTTTATCGTAATCTGAAGTTGTAGTTTCAATTTGAGATTTAATTTGGTTTACTCTAGCTTTAATATCTCCAGCTTTTCCAGCACCATTAACAATAGTTGTATTGTCTTTATCTACAGTTACTGTTTCAGCAGTACCCAACATGCTTAAATCTGCATTTTCAAGAGTAAATCCTCTTTCTTCAGAAATTACAGTTCCACCAGTTAAGATAGCGATGTCTTCAAGCATTGCTTTACGTCTGTCTCCAAATCCTGGAGCTTTAACAGCTGCAATTTTTAGACCACCTCTTAATTTGTTTACTACTAAAGTCGCTAAGGCTTGTCCGTCTACATCTTCTGCAATGATTAATAAAGGACGACCAGATTGTGCAACTGGTTCTAATATTGGAAGAATTTCTTGTAAGTTAGAAATCTTTTTGTCAAATAATAAAATGTATGGATTTTCTAAATCAGCAATCATTTTATCAGCATCAGTTACAAAGTAAGGTGATAAGTATCCTCTGTCGAATTGCATACCTTCAACTACGTCAACATAAGTTTCCATACCTTTAGCTTCCTCAACAGTAATAACACCTTCTTTACCAACTTTACCAAAAGCTTGAGCGATTAACTCTCCAATAGTATCGTCGTTATTTGCAGAAATAGCAGCAACTTGTTTTATTTTTTCAGAAGAATTACCAACTTTTTGAGCTTGCTTTTCAAGATCTTTAACAATGGCTTCAACAGCTTTATCTATACCACGTTTTAAATCCATTGGGTTAGCACCAGAAGCTACGTTTTTTAAACCTTCTTTTACAATAGCTTGCGCTAATACAGTAGCAGTAGTAGTACCATCACCAGCTAAATCGTTAGTTTTAGAAGCTACTTCTTTTACCATTTGAGCACCCATGTTTTCGTGCTCGTCTGCCAATTCAATTTCTTTTGCTACAGATACACCATCTTTAGTTACAGAAGGAGCACCAAAGCTTTTAGAAATAATTACGTTACGTCCTTTAGGACCTAATGTTACTTTTACTGCATTGGCTAATGCATCTACACCACGTTTTAAACCGTCGCGTGCTTCAATATCAAATTTTATGTTTTTTGCCATAATGAAAATTTTTTAAAATTTTTAAATCTCAATTTTTAAACTTTAAATTCCAATTCTGGAATTAGAATGTTTTATTGAGAATTTTCGGAATTTTGTTTTTTTATTTTTTTGGAATTTGCAATTAGATAATTGCCAATATATCACTCTCACGCATGATTAAATAATCGCTACCTTCAAGTTTAAGTTCTGTTCCTGCGTATTTTCCATATAAAACGGTGTCTCCAACTTTAACTGTAATAGGCTCATCTTTTGTTCCTGGGCCAGCAGCAACTACAGTTCCTTTTTGTGGTTTCTCTTTTGCATTATCTGGAATAATAATTCCTGAAGCTGTTTTGGTTTCGGCTGCAGCAGGTTCAATAAGAACACGATCTGCTAAGGGTTTAATGTTTAATGCCATTTTTATATAGTTTTTTATAATTTATATTAATGTTTAAGTAAGGTGCTAAAAATGTGCCATTACTTGTTAACTGACAAACTTGCAGAAACAAAAAATGCCAACTCTATAAGTTGGCATTTAATTGTTTGTTTTTATGCTAATTACTCTGCTGCCGAATCCTCTGGAGTTGCAGTCGTTGTGTCATTTGTTGTTGGTACAGCTGGTAAAGGTTGTGTGCTTTGTGCATCGGTATCTAAAGCTTTAGATTCTACACCTGCATTTCCTCTATCAATTGCAATGTTTGAAACTAGTATTAATACTAATAACAAAGTTGCTAAGGTCCATGTACTTTTATCTAAAAAGTCGGTTGTCTTTTTTACACCACCTAATTGTTGTGTACCGCCACCACCAAAAGATGATGATAATCCGCCACCTTTAGGGTTTTGAACCATAATTACAACGATTAGCAAAAATGCTACAACTACTATAAGGACTAAAAATATTGTAAACGTACTCATTATTCTCTATTGTTTTGTTCTTGTATGTGCTCTACAGCTTTAATTTGGTTTGCAAAGAAACTACTTTTTTCTGGATATTTCAAACTTAAAATTTTATAAGATTGAATTGCTTTTTTGTAGTTTTTTTGTTCAACATAAATACGTGCTAAAGTCTCGGTCATTAAAGCCTCTGGCTGTATCATTTGTGCATTTGCTAAATTCCCTTTAGAAGGTGCCGTTTTATCAGGGCTTATTTTTGGGTTTTTGGCAATAAATTTATCGATAAGTTGAAACTTTTCAGCTTTTGCTAATCCTTTTGAAGGTTTAACTTCTCCAGGTGTTTCTTCTTGTGTGTTCGTTTCCTTTTCTTGCTCGCGTTCTATGGGTTTAAATTGAGATAACTTTAACCACTCATTAAAGGAATGTGTTTCTTTTTTGTCAAATTGAAGCGGTTGGCCAAGGTTCAATAAGTCTTCGGGTGTTGCTTCTTGAGTTTTGTTTTCCTTGGTGGCATTTTCAATATTTTTTGATTCATCTAGTTTAAAACCCGTGAATTTTTTAGGTCTATATTCTTTAGGTTCGAATAAAGCAGGGTCTAAAACACCATCGGTATCTTTAATTTGTTGTTTTAAAATATCGTCGATGGTTACGCTGCGGTTAACTGATATATCTTCTACATTTACAGGGATGCCTTTTAAGTTTTCAGTATTCTTTTTAATGGCCTTAGAGATTTCATTTTGAATGAAAGCTTCAGATGTTATATAATCGAATAAAATACTACGATCGCTTGTGTAAGCTGCCGTAGTTTTAAGTTCTTGATTGTATGAAATACTACTTTGGTTTTTTAATCCTTTTAAGTGTATAGCGCGTGCCGCTTGAAAATAGGGGAACCTCTCAATAATAGATTTTACAGCCTCCGTTTGCTCATGAGAAATATCTTGAGGGTGTTGTAAAATATATGTAAAATCTGTTTGGTTCATTGGTTATACCTTATTTATTGCTTTTATGTTATTTATTAATAACTACCATTTTGCTAATGTAGCATTAAATATATCTTGAGTTATACGTTCAAAAATTTCTTCGTGCGCTGTTGTTTTTACGCTTCCTATTAATTGTGTGCTAGCAGGATAGTCATAGAAAAAAGAAAAACTTTGTTCTAAATCGTCTTCTTCTTTTTTGGTGTTGAAAAAACGAAGTTTAACGCTAATGGTTAATCTGTTTTGTGCTGCTGTGTTTGCCGACGTAGCTGTAGTAGGTGAGATTCTATAATCTGTAATTTCACCTTCGTAAATTAAATCGCCTCTAGATGGGTTTAAAGTTAAATTGGTTTGATTTAAAATATAATCTTCAAGTTCTATTTTAAATTCGTTTTCTAAACCAGGTTCTACAAGTAACGATGTATTTTCAAATCGGTTTACCTGAAAAGTTTCTGTGCCAGGAGGAATTGATGCTCCTGTAAATGAGTATATGCCACAGCTAAAAAAAGTTATGGTTAATAGAAGAATAATGATGTATTTTGTGTGTTTCATTTGTTAAATCGATGTATAACTTACGTTATTTGTGATTATTAGAGTATTGCTGTAACGATTAACTTTGTTTAATGTTATAAATCGAACTGCTTAATTTTTCGATAAAGTGTACGTTCGCTAATCCCTAATTCTTCGGCTGCTAATTTACGTTTTCCGTTGTGACGTTCAAGCGATTTTTTAATTAATTCTAATTCCTTATCGTGTAATGAGAGCGTTTCTTCCTCTTCAATTTCTTCGGCAAAGTAATATTTATCTTGAACAGGTGTTGGAGTATCTTTACTCGAATTATGTTCTGCAATAGCGATGAGGTCGTTGTTTGAGTTAGATTCTTTAAAATCGATATCCTCATCATCGTTATCGCCATAAATTTTTTGAATCAGGCTTTCGTTATTTTTTTCGACATCTTTAACGTTGCCGTTTTTCATGAGTTCCATAGTCAACTTTTTCAAGTCGTTTAGGTCGGCTTTCATGTCGAAAAGTACTTTGTATAAAATTTCGCGTTCGCTACTAAAATCGCTTTCCGATTTAGATGTTTTAATAACAGCAGGCAGGTTAGTGCCCGACGAAGCAGGTAAATAACCTTGTAATGTTGATGCGCTTACCGTACGGTTTTGTTCTAAAACAGAAAGTTGTTCGGCTATGTTACGCAATTGACGAATGTTTCCGCCCCATCGATGTTTTAATAAAACTTGAATAGCATTATCACTTAGTTTTATAGTGGGCATTTTATATTTTAATGCAAAATCGCTGGCAAATTTCCGGAATAAAATATGAATATCCTCTTGTCGCTCTCTAAGCGGTGGCAAGTTAATGTCTACCGTACTTAGTCTATAATATAAATCTTCACGAAATTTTTCTTTTTCGATAGCTTCAAACATATTTACGTTTGTTGCCGCTACAATACGAACATCTGTTTTTTGAACTTTACTGGATCCTACTTTTAAAAATTCGCCGTTTTCCAAAACACGTAATAAACGTACTTGAGTTGTTAATGGTAATTCGCCAACTTCATCTAAAAAAATGGTGCCGCCATCGGCAACCTCAAAATAGCCTTCGCGAGTTTGTGTTGCTCCTGTAAAGGCTCCTTTTTCGTGCCCAAACAACTCACTGTCTATAGTGCCTTCTGGAATGGCACCACAGTTTACAGCAATGTATTTGTTGTGTTTTCTATGAGATAATTGATGGATTATTTTTGGAATACTTTCTTTTCCAACACCACTTTCGCCGGTAACTAAAACCGAGATATCGGTAGGCGCTACTTGTATGGCCTTTTCGATAGCGCGATTTAGTGCTTGGTTATTACCAATAATTCCAAAACGTTGTTTTATAGCTTGAATTGATTCCATAATAATTACCCATTAAATGGGAATCTTTTTAGTTAATTTTTACTTGCTTTCTTAATAAGCTTTTTAAAATATTTTATCATTTTAGTTTCGTTTTTATTTGAATCTAAAATGTTTTTATTGTTCATGTCTAATATGTAAATATTTACAATTGGTATTTTGATATGAGTGATTTTACCATTTAGATGTTCTTGTTTTTTATCATAATGTGAATCGTATATAATCAAAGTACCACCTTCGGTATTTATATTTTTTAGGGCTATATTTTTCCATAAGTAGGTTACCCCTAATTTACCTTTTGATGCTTCGTTAAATAGACCAAATTTTTTATTTAATAAATTTATAAGTTTATTAGAATTAAAAGAAAGGTTAGATGCTAGAGTTTTAACTTTTATAGTATTAGTAATTGCAAGGTAATTGGTGTTAACCGTGTTTAGCTCTAGGTTAATTTGAGCGTAATTAGTTGATAATACAAATGCAAACCCTAAGAATAACACTATACTTTTACTCATACATAATACATTTAATTGTTTTGTGAGAACCCTACAGCTTCTCCAATAAGCGTTGCACTTGTACAGTTAGTAACTTTTACATTTACAAAATCGCCTACTTTATAATGGCCTTTTGGGAATACACATACAATACTTTCTGAGGTACGACCAGACCATTGCTTATCTGATTTTTTAGATTCCTTTTCAATAAGTACTTCAACAGTTTTACCTAACCATTCTTTGGTTTTAATTTCGCTGTGAATACGTTGTAAGTCTACAATATCTTGCAGTCTTCGTTTTTTTGTATCCTCTGGAACATCATCTTCCATATTTCTGCCAGCCATAGTTCCTGGGCGTTCAGAATATTTATACATATAACCAAAATTGTATTTTACGTATTTCATTAAGGAAATAGTATTTTGAAAATCATCTTCAGTTTCGGTTGGGAATCCGACAATCATATCTTGACTGATGGTGCAATTAGGTATGATTTCTCTAATGTTATCAATTAATTCCATATACTCTTCTCGGGTATGTAAGCGATTCATTTCTTTAAGAATACGATTACTTCCACTTTGCACGGGTAAATGAATATGGTTACAGATATTTTGATATTTAGCCATGGTTTTAACCACATCTAAAGTTAAATCTTGAGGGTTTGATGTTGAAAAACGAATACGCATTTTAGGTTGTGCTTTGGCGCAGATTTCTAATAGGTTAGAAAAATTTACCGAAGTTGCTTTTTGCATATCGCTGGCTTTTTCGAAATCTTTTTTAAGGCCGCCACCATACCATAAATAGCTATCAACATTTTGCCCAAGTAGAGTAATGTCTTTGTAACCTCTGCTCCATAGGTCGTTAACTTCTTCAATGATACTTTGTGGGTCTCTACTACGTTCTCTACCGCGAGTAAAAGGTACCACACAAAAAGTACACATATTATCGCAGCCACGAGTAATGGATACAAATGCAGAAACGCCGTTGGTGTTTAAACGCACCGGCGATATATCGCCATAGGTTTCTTCCTTAGATAGGATAACGTTTATAGCATCTCTACCTTCATCTACCTCGGCAAGAAGGTTTGGTAAATCTTTGTAGGCGTCTGGTCCAACTACTAGGTCTACTATTTTTTCTTCTTCAAGAAATTTAGTTTTTAAGCGTTCGGCCATACAACCTAGTACGCCAACTTTCATGTTTGGGTTATGGTCGCGTTTTACGGCGTTATATTTTTCAAGGCGTTTACGTACGGTTTGTTCTGCTTTATCGCGAATAGAGCAGGTGTTTACTAGAACCAAATCGGCTTCTTCTAGGTTTTGTGTGGTATTAAAACCTTGATTAGCCATTATAGATGCAACAATTTCGCTGTCGCTAAAATTCATGGCGCAACCGTAGCTCTCGATAAAAAGTTTACGTTTGTTGCCTTCTTTCTTGTCTATAACTAAAGATTGGCCTTGTTTATTTTCGTCTATTGTCTTTTCCATAGTGTGTCGATATTTCTACCGGGTCAATAAGTATGCAAAGATACAATAAATTTACATTTAGTGACAAAGTGGCAGTTTGATTTTATATGTTATTTTGAACTGTGATTTTTTAAGTTTTGTTGGGTTGTGCTAAGCGGTTTTGAGTAAGCGCGCAAGGGATAGTATTGGATAGCCCACAGCCCGACGAAGGAGGTGCGAGGACTTGCAATTTTTCGACTAAGCTCAAGACGGGCTTTTAGCCCGACCCTTTTGGGTTGCACCATAAAAAAACTTATATTATATACGCAACCTTTTTATGTTTTTGCATCTTTATTAAAAATACCCTGCTTATGACATTTAAATATCTTTTGCTATTATCTCTACTTGTTTCTATTTGCTCTTGCGATAATAATAACGACGACGATTATGAGTTTGTACAAGTTGCAACGCCGCAATTAATGAGTAAGACTGCTTTTAGGAGCGCCGTAAAAATTGATGCGCCTAAGAGTATTGAAACGGTTGGTAAAATTTATGTGTATCGAGATTATATTTTTATTGGCGATGTAGATAATGGAATTCATATTATCGATAACTCAAACCCAGAGTTACCTGAAGCTATAAAATTTATTAAAATTCCTGGTAACGAGGATATCTCGGTTAAGGATGGGGTTTTATATGCCGATAGTGCAACCGATTTGGTTGTTTTTGATATTAGGGATATTAATAATGTTGAGTTTATTGAACGGTTGGAAGATGTGTTTAATGTTTATGATTACGCTGTTCCTGTTGAAGCCCAAGTTGTAGATTATGGTAAGTTTGATTATAATGAAGATATTATTGTAGGATGGACTTTGGCCACCGAGCTTCGTAAAAAAAACACAGATGTTATGTTTTTTGAAGACGATGCGTTAGCTTCTAATGTGGAGTCTGTAACGGGCGTAGGTGGTTCGCTAGCGCGTTTTCAAATTGTAAATAAGTACTTGTATGCGGTTGGTAATTATGAAATGGCCATTTTTAATATTCAGAATTTAAAAGAACCAGTCCTTGAAAATACCACGTACGCGGGATGGAATATAGAAACTATGTTTCAGGCCGATGGGTATTTGTATTTAGGTAGTACTAATGGGATGTATATCTATAGTTTGGATAACCCGAAGTTGCCTGAGTATGTTTCGGAGTTTACGCATTGGGAAGGTTGCGATCCGGTTGTTGTAGATGGCGACTATGCTTATGTAACGTTACGTGGCGGTAATGCTTGTGGACAACTAGAAAGTGTGTTAGAGGTTATCGATATTAGCGATAAAACAACACCTACATTAGCGCAACGCTATACCTTAGAGAACCCTTATGGTTTGGGTGTAAAGGAAAATATGCTTTATGTGTGCGATGGTACGGCGGGTTTAAAACTATTTAATAGAGAAACCCCTAAAGATTTGGTATTGGTAAATACCTTAAAAAATGTACAGGCTAAAGATGTTATTCCTTTGGAAGAAAGCTTGCTAATGATTGGCGATAACACACTCTATCAATATGAATATAAAGAAAACGATGTTAATTTAATTAGCGCTTTCAAACTAAACTAAGCTAAATAAATGTTGTTTCAAATCTGCTTACGGGCAGATTTTTTTATGTATAATTGCAACTTGTTTGTAAGTTAATATACTTACAGTTTTTCTAACCAAATTATTATAGTATGAATGTTATTGATACGCTTTTAGGTAAAATTGAACAGGCTAAAGATCTAGATTTTGGGATTATTTTTAGTGAATCTATCGAACTATTTAAAAAAACGTGGTTACAAGGGTTTTTAATGCTTTTGTTTACCATGTTAATTATGTTGCCTTTAATTATTGTGTTTTATATACCATTAATAGGTATGGTTATAGCACAGCAAGAAAACGGTTATGCAGATAGCAGTGGTATGGAAGGTTTCTTTGCCGGTATGTCTGCCTTATACATAATGTTTATTATAGTTGCAGTACTTGTTTTAGGGTCTGTAACGTTTGCTATTAACGCTGGTTTTTATAGAATAATGAGAAAACTTGATAATAACGAGCAAGTGGTAACTCCAGATTTTTTCTATTTTGTTAAGAAGCAATATTTAGGAAAAACGTTTATGATTACACTTGCTACAATAGGAATTGCTATACCATCGGCCTTACTTTGTTATATACCTTTATTATATGCTATGGTGCCATTATCATTTTTTGCAGTGTTTTTTGCTTTTAATCCAGATTTAACGGTAGGCGAAATTATAAAGGCAAGTTTTAAATTAGGAACAAAAAAATGGCTTATTTCATTTGGTTTAATAATTGTTTCGGCATTGTTAGCTAACATAGTAGGGTATTTATTATGTGGTGTTGGGTTATTGTTTACAACCGCTTTTACTTATCATCCTGTATATTTAATTTATAAAAATGTAATAGGATTTGATGAGCATAGTGCTATTGATGAAATAGGAACTACAACAATAGAATAAAAAAAATAAATTTGTTTATACGAAAAAGCCTGATTTTACTATGTTTAAATCAGGTTTTTTTGTTTCGATAATACACAGTTAATCCATAAAATGCTACAGGTAAACTTTTTTTGATATACATTTGTAGCTTCAAAAAATGAAGTATGGCGAAGAATTTAGTGATAGTGGAGTCACCTGCAAAGGCAAAAACCATTGAAAAATTTTTAGGAAAAGATTTTAAAGTAGAATCTAGTTTCGGGCATATTGCCGATTTACCTTCCAAGGAATTAGGGGTTGATGTTGATGGTGATTTTAAACCCAAATACGAAGTTTCTAAAGATAAAAAAGCAGTTGTTAAAAAACTGAAGGACTTAGCTAAAAAAGCCGACATGGTTTGGTTAGCAAGTGATGAGGATCGCGAGGGTGAGGCTATTGCGTGGCATTTAGCCGAAACTTTAAAACTGGATAAAGATAAGACAAAACGTATTGTTTTTCATGAAATTACTAAAGGAGCTATTTTAAAAGCTATTGAAAACCCAAGAAGTATTGATTACGATTTGGTAGATGCACAACAAGCGCGTCGTGTTTTAGATAGAATTGTAGGTTACGAGTTATCGCCAGTACTTTGGAGAAAAGTAAAAGGTGGTTTATCTGCTGGTCGTGTACAATCTGTATCTGTGAGATTAATTGTTGAAAAGGAACGTGACATCCAAGGGTTTACTCCAGAAGGTTCATATAGAATAGATGCCGAATTTTCTAATGAAGATGGGCAGACGTTTAAAGCTAAGCTTCCAAAGAATTTTTCTACGAAAGCCGAAGCTAAAAAATTCTTAGAGCAAAACGCTTCAGCCGATTTTAAGGTAGCCGATTTAACTAAAAAACCAGCAAAAAAGTCGCCTGCTGCACCGTTTACAACATCAACGTTACAACAGGAAGCATCAAGAAAATTATATTTTTCAGTAAGTAAAACCATGACTATGGCGCAACGCCTATACGAAGCCGGTTTAATTACTTATATGAGAACGGATAGTGTAAATCTATCAGACGAAGCTAAAAAAGGAGCCGAAGCAGAAATTATTAATGCTTATGGCGATTCTTACAGTAAACCAAGAAATTATAAAGGAAAAGCTAAGGGTGCTCAAGAAGCGCATGAGGCTATCCGTCCAACCAATTTTGCAACGCATTCTGTAAATATAGATAGAGATCAAGCGCGTTTATACGATTTAATCTGGAAACGTGCCATTGCCTCTCAAATGAGTGAGGCCGAATTGGAAAGAACTAATGTTAAAATTAGTGCTTCAACGCATAAAGAAACATTTACAGCCAATGGAGAAGTAATTACTTTCGATGGCTTTTTAAAAGTGTATTTAGAAGGTACCGATGATGAAGATGTAGAGCAAGACGGTATGCTTCCAGCAATGAAAACTAACGAGACATTACTTAATAATTATATATCGGCAACAGAGCGTTATACGCGGCCGCCAGCAAGATATACCGAGGCTTCTTTAGTTAAAAAGCTAGAAGAGTTAGGTATTGGTCGTCCATCTACTTACGCACCAACTATTTCGACTATTCAAAATAGAAATTATGTTGAAAAAGGTACTGTTGAAGGTGTTGAGAGAAGTTACGCTCAGCTTACTTTGCAAGAGGGAACTGTTAAAGATGTGACTTTAAGCGAAAAAGTAGGGTCAGATAAAGGGAAATTGGTGCCAACTGATATTGGAATAATTGTAACCGACTTTTTGGTAAATCATTTTGACGCTATTTTAGATTATAATTTTACTGCTAAGGTAGAAGCCGATTTTGATGAAATAGCCGAAGGAAATGTAGATTGGACAGAAATGATGAAGTCTTTTTACAAGGAGTTTCATCCTGTTGTTGAGGATGTTAAGGAAAATGCCGATAGAGAATCTGGAGAACGTATTTTAGGTGAAGATCCTAAAACGGGAAAACGTGTAAGTGTGCGTTTAGGTAAGTTCGGTCCAATGGTGCAAATAGGTACTGTTGATGATGAGGAGAAACCGCAATTTGCTAGTTTAAGTCCAGACCAACAACTAAATACAATTACCTACGAAGAAGCTATGGATTTGTTCCAGCTTCCTAAAACTCTAGGTAAATTTGAAGAAGAGGAAGTTACTGTTAATAATGGACGTTTTGGACCTTATGTAAAGTTTGGAGAAGCTTATGTATCGCTTCCTAGAGGTACAGATCCTTTAAGTGTAGAGTTAGATGATGCTATTGTTTTAATTAAAGAAAAGCAAAAAGCAGATGCTCCAATTTACATGTACAAAGATTTACCAGTACAAAAAGGAAAAGGACGTTTTGGACCATTTATAAAATGGAACAATATGTTTATTAACGTAAACAAAAAATACGATTGGGATAATTTATCTGATGATGAAATTGTTGAATTGATTGAAACAAAAATTCAAAAAGAGATTGAGAAGGTTATCCATAATTGGGAAGATGAAGGCATACGCGTTGAAAAAGCGCGTTGGGGCCGCCATAATGTTTTAAAAGGCAAAGTGAAGGTAGAGTTGGCTAAAACGGTTGATGTTACCGATATGACCTTGGATGAGGCTAAAGCCATTATAGAAGCTAATACGCCTAAAAAGAAAGCAAGAAAAACTGCGGCTAAAAAGAAAGCACCAGCAAAAAAGAAGCCAGCAGCTAAAAAGAAATAAATATAAATGAATTTTAATTTTTTAACTCCAGTTTCAGATGTAGTTCTAGCTCATAACGAGCTTTTGTCTGCGCAAGCTCTTGGTCGTAAAATTAAAATTCATTCGGTTCAAAATGGAATTCCAGATCTTGATGGTGTTAAAATAGCCATCTTAGGGGTTTTAGAAAATCGGAATGATATTAATTATATAGGCGAAGAAATTAATCTTAACGAAATAAGACGATCATTTTATAGCTTATTTCCTGGTAGTTGGAATACATTAATAGCAGATTTAGGCGATATTGACAAAGGCGAAAGTATAGAAGATACCTATTTTGCTGTAAGAGAAGCGATAACTATTTTAGTTAAAAAAGGAGTGATTCCTATTATAATTGGTGGATCGCAAGATTTAACTTATGCTAATTATAGAGCTTACGATAATTTAATTCCTATGGTTAATATTGCAAATGTAGATTCGCAATTTAACTTAGGAGATTCCACTAAACCAATTAAAAACAATAGCTTTGTTGGTAAGATAATATTGGATCAGCCTTATAACTTGTTTAACTATGCAACCATTGGTTATCAAACCTATTTCAATTCGCAAGAAGAAATAGATTTGATGGAAAACTTATATTTTGAGTCTTATAGGCTCGGAACGGTTTCTAGCGATATTACTATTGTGGAGCCAGCATTAAGAGACGCAAATATTGTTAGTATAGACTTATCTTCGGTAAAAGGATCGGAAGTAAGTGCAAAACAAAAATATTCGCCAAACGGTTTAGATGGTAAGGAAATATGTGCTATAGCACGATATGCGGGTATTAGTAATAAAGTATCTTCGTTTGGTATTTATGAATATAGACCATCAAAGGACGATGAGCTTACTTCAATGTTGGTAGCTCAAATGTTATGGTATTTTGTTGAAGGGGTAAACTATCGTGTTAACGATGATGATTTTTCGGAGGATAGTAATTATCAAAAATACATTACTTTAGTCGAATCGGAGGAATTGATTTTTTACAAGAGTAATAAAACCGGTAGATGGTGGATAGAAATTCCTTTTTTATCAAATGTTAATAATAAATTAAAAAGACATACGTTATTACCATGCATGCATCAAGATTATCTTGACGCTTGTAACAATGAATTACCAGACAGGTGGTATAAAGCATTAAAAAAGAATAGCGTTTAAAGAATAAAGTTTAGTTGAAATACCAATTTCATCGTTTAAAAGCTAATTTTTTACGACGAAATGTTATTTTTTTGGATAAAAAGTTGTTTTATTAAAAATATATAAATATGTTTACGCTCTCAATAATGAAGCTTAAAATAATTAACCTCAAGTTTTCTATGAATATTAAGAAATTTATATTGTTAACCTCAGTTTTTGCAATGTTAGCAAGTTGTGGCTCTAAAAATAGAGGCGAACTAGTTGGTGTTCAAGGAAAAAAGTGGCATCCAGAGAAGCCTTTTGGCATGGAGCTAATTCCTGGAGGCGCATTTATAATGGGTAAGGCGGATGATGATCTTGCAGGTGTGCAGGATGCTCCTTCTAAAACTGTTACTGTTAGAGCCATTTACATGGATGCTACAGAAATTACAAACAGTGAGTACCGTCAGTTTGTAAACTGGGTAAGAGATTCTATCGTTAGAATGAAACTAGCCGTATTAGCAGACGAAGTGGGTTTAACTCAGGCGGATGAAGGTACTATTGGCGAATTTGCATTTAGTGATGCAGACCCAGAAAACATGTCTGTTTACGAAAAATACATGTATGATAATTATACTGGTTTAGGGCCAACAGGCTATGAAGGCAGAAAAATTAATAAAGACATTGATTTAATCTTTGATACTTCAGAGTATTTAGACGAATACTATGCTGAGGTTATGGATACCATGTATTTACCTCTAGAAGAGTCTTACAATGGGCAACGTACATGGGATGTTACTAAATTTAAATTCCAATACAGCCACATGGATATTCAAGAGGCTGCGAGAAATAGAGGTGTTAAGCGTAGTGATGTTATTATAAAAGAAGAATTAGAAATTTATCCTGATACAACAGTTTGGATTAGAGATTTCGCATATTCTTATAACGAGCCAATGCATAACGATTATTTCTGGCATGATGCTTATAGCGATTACCCTGTTGTAGGTGTAACTTGGAAACAAGCTAAAGCATTTTGTGAGTGGAGAACAATAAACAAGAACTCTTACCAAAAATCTAAAAAAGGTGCTCAAATGGTAAATACATTTAGATTACCATCTGAAGCTGAGTGGGAGTATTCTGCTCGTGGTGGCCTGCAAGCTGCAACCTATCCTTGGGGTGGGCCTTATACAAAAAGTGATAGAGGTTGCTTTATGGCAAACTTTAAACCTGTAAGAGGAGATTATGCAGCAGATCAAGCGTTATATACAGTAGAAGCAAAATCTTACGAGCCAAATGATTATAATTTATATAACATGGCTGGTAACGTATCAGAATGGGTGAATGCATCTTACGATCCTTCATCTTATCAATATACATCGAGTATTAACCCGAGTGTAAATGATAGTGAAAATAAACGAAAAATTGTAAGAGGTGGATCGTGGAAAGATGTAGCTTACTTTTTACAAGTAAGTTCAAGAGATTATGAATACGCTGATTCCGCAAGGAGTTATATAGGATTCAGAACCGTGCAAGATTATATGGGGACACAAGTAACTAGTAACGGTCAATAAAAGTTTAATCCAAATCAATTAATAATAATTATATTAACCTACTTAAGTAAAAAAACCTACTTAAAACTAAAATCTAAAATTATGGCAAGTTCAAGAGCAAAAAAGAAATTTATGGGAATGGCTTATGGCCTAGGAGCAGCAATTGTAATCGTTGGTGCCCTATTCAAAATCATTCACTTTGAAATAGGACCTTTAACAGGTAACGTTATGTTAACTATAGGTCTGGTAACAGAAGCAATTATTTTCGCATTATCAGCATTCGAACCTATTGACGAAGAAGTTGATTGGTCTTTAGTATATCCAGAATTAGCTGGAGGAAAAGCTAGTGCAAAAGCTGGAGCTGGAAATGAAGATGCTCAAGGATTGTTATCTCAAAAATTAGATAACTTATTAAAAGAAGCAAAAATTGATGGTGAATTAATCGCTAGCTTAGGAGAAAGCATCAGAGGATTTGAAGGCGCTGCAAAAAACATGTCATCTACAGTGGATTCTGTTGAAGCAACTAAGAAATATGGTGAAGAGTTATCTTTAGCAGCTGCTCAAATGGAATCATTAAACAGCTTATACAAAGTGCAGTTAGATAGTGCAACTAAGCAACAATCTATCAATGAAGAGTCTGTTGAAAACGCGGCTAAATTAAAAGAGCAAATGCAATCTTTAGCGTCTAACTTATCATCATTAAATGGTGTTTATGGAGGT
This sequence comes from Algibacter sp. AS12, assembly GCF_046736315.1. NCBI lineage: Bacteria > Pseudomonadati > Bacteroidota > Flavobacteriia > Flavobacteriales > Flavobacteriaceae > Algibacter > Algibacter sp. AS12. The sequence continues at coordinate 940,678 of NZ_CP151841.1, read as the reverse complement.
ATGTTATCTGCAATGAATAAATAATTAGGAGTTAATAAATAATCCCAAATTAAAATTAACCAAAAAACCTAATTAAACATGGCAGGAGGAAAAGAAACCCCAAGACAAAAAATGATTAATTTGATGTATTTAATATTTATAGCGATGCTAGCTTTAAATATGTCGAAAGAAGTGCTTTCAGCCTTCGGATTAATGAACGAAAAGCTTACGGAATCTAACCAAGCAACAGAAGCCAGAAATGCTAGTTTTGTTGCAAGTTTAGATGTAAAAGCGGAAGATCAACCAGAAAAGTACAAGCCTTTAAAAGCTAAAGCTGATCAAATTGATGATTTAGCGCATAAATTTGATGCCTATTTAGAAGGTTTAAAAGGTAAAATGACCGCTAAGTTGGAAGACAAGAAGGATTATGAAATTATGGATAAGGCTGATTACCTAGACCAAAATTTCTTTAAAGGCGGTATTGTTACTAAAGAAGGAAAAGAGTTTTTAGCTCACATGAAAGGTTTTAGAGAAGGTGTTGCAAACATCTTAGCAGGTGAAAAAGGTATGGAGTCTGTAATAAAACAAGTAAACAATAAGTTTAGCACTGCTGAAGTTGAAAATAGAGACGGTATTAAAGTTGATTGGTTAGATTACCACTACAAAGGATTTCCTTTAGTGGCTTCTTTAACTAAAATGACTCAACTACAATCTGATATTAAAACTACAGAGTCTGAAATATTATCAAATATGTTAGCAGGAACACTTTCTAGTGAGGTGTCAATGACAAACTATACTACCTTAATGGAAACTTCAAAATCAGCTTACTTTAACGGTGAGCAGTTTGATGGACAAATTGTATTAGGTCGTAAAGATGCATCTACTAAACCAAGTAGAGTTGAATTAACTTTAGATGGTAGAAAGCTTTCTCCAAACCAATATTCTATTGAAGATGGTAAGGTTAAGTTAAAAATAGGAACAGGTGGAGTTGGCGAACATAAGATTGAAGGTAAATTAATCTTTGCTCAAGATGGTGAAGAAATTGAAGTACCAGTTAAATCTACATTCGCAACTGTAGCAAAGCCAAATTCTGCTACAATCTCAGCAGATAAAATGAATGTTGTTTATAGAGGTGTTAAAAACCCAATGACTATTTCTTTTGCTGGTGTTCCAGATAATAAAGTAAGTGCTAGTGCTCAAGGTTTATCTAGAGGTTCTGGTAGTAGTTATGTAATGGATGCTACAAAAATTAAAGGTAGAGAAGTTACTATCAACGTAACTGGTACATTACCAGATGGTGGAAAAGTAACCGATAATGCTAAATTTAGAATTAAAGATTTACCAAAACCAACAGGTACAATTAGAGGTGAAGATGGAGCTATTAAAATGCAACGTAACAGTCTTAAAATTTCTACTATTGGTGCTAAATTTGAAGATTTCGATTTTGAATTACCTTTAAGAGTTTCAGGATTTAAATTTAAAGTTCCTGGGCAGCCCACAATAAATGTTAAAGGAAATAAGTTAGATAGTAGAGCTCAAGCAGCTTTAGCAAAAGCTAAGCGTGGATCTGGAGTTCAAATATTTGATATTGAAGCTAAAGCAAGTGGTGTAAGTGTTATACTTAAAAAAGTATCACCAGTTTTTGTAGAACTTACAAATTAAAAAAACTGTTAGAAATAACTTTAAATAAACAAAGGTTATCTCTAGCAATTAGAATGTAAAATAAAAATTAAGATGAACGTAAAAAGTTTTTTATTAACCGTTGCTACTGTTTTTACAGTATCGAGTCTATTCGCACAAGCAAATATTCTTAATGCTAAAAGTCCTGAAGAAATTGGGGTAAGAACGGAGTCTCAAAAAGCAGTCGACAATGACAAGCCTTTAGAATATGGGTATGTTGATGATAGAGATATTCTTTTTTCTAAGATGACTTGGGAAAAGATTGTGCTTGATGAGCGTGCAAACTTTCCACTTTACTATCCAATTGATACAAACAATATTGGTAGTGATAGAAGATCGTTGTATGACGTGCTAATGAAAAACATTAAGAATGGAAAAATAAAGAACATTTATGATGATTCTTATTTTACAACAAAACGTACGTTAAAAGATATTCAAGGGGCATTAACTATGATTGATACTACCGAGTATGGTATTGAACAATTAAATGCTGGTGAAACCTTATCTGCAGAATACATTAACAAAAGAGAAATTACAGCTGCTGATATTAGAGAATATCATATTAAAGGTCTTTGGTATTTTGATAAGCGTCAAGCGGAGATGAAGTACAGACTTTTAGGAATTGCTCCTGTAGCTCCAGATGTTAACTTTATTGATGACTCAGAGCCAGATTTAGTTCCTTTATTTTGGGTGTTTTTTCCTGATGCTAGAGAAGTGCTACACGAAGCAAAATCTTTTAACAACAAAAATAGTTCGATGCCATTTTCTTTTGATCACGTGTTGAACGCAAGACGTTTTCAAGGATATATTTTTAAAGAAGAAAATGTGCAAAATGATAGAGCTATATCAGAATATGTATCACAAAATGCTTTAATGCAATTACTTGAATCTGAAAGAATCAAAGATAAAATTAGAGATTTTGAATTAGATATGTGGACGTATTAAGCCATAATAGTCTTATAAAATAGTAAAAACGCCCACTTTTTAGTGGGCGTTTTTTTATGCCTAAAATTACTTTGTGTACTTTTTTTAAACATTCTAACTATCTTTGCGCCCAATATGGAAGTAGATTATATTATTGTTGGTATTGGAATTGCTGGTATTAGTTTTTGCGAGCAATTAAGAGCAAATGGAAAGTCGTTTGTGGTTTTCGATGATGGCTCTCAGCAATCATCTACAGTTGCGGGTGGATTATATAATCCTGTGGTGTTAAAACGCTTTACTTCAGTATGGAAAAGTACCGAGCAATTAGATATTGCGTTACCACTTTATGCAGGGATCGAGAAGCGATTAAACTTAAAGTTGGATTATAAAATTCCAGTGTACAGAAAATTTGCTTCGCTAGAAGAACAGAACGATTGGTTTTCGGCTTCGGATAAACCATTGTTAACAAGATATCTTTCTACGAATATTATTAAAAATATAAATAAGGCTATTTATGCTCCTTTTGGTTTTGGTGAAGTTTTAGAAACGGGTAGGATTGATGTTAATACTATGATTAAAGGCTATAAAGCTGAACTTACAGAAGGTAATATCCTTATGGAATCTACCTTTAACTATGAAAGCTTACATATTACTGATGAGGCTTTAGGCTATAAAGATATAACAGCTAAGTATATTGTGTTTGCAGAAGGCTCTGGTATACGTTTAAATCCGTTTTTTAATACGTTACCACTAAATCCAGCTAAAGGTGAATTGTTAACCATACACGCCCCCGATTTAAATATTGACTTTGTTTTAAAAGCAGGTGTGTTTTTAATTCCTTTAGGTTATGATTTATATATTGTTGGAGCCACTTACGAGTGGAAAGATTTAACTTATGAAACCACTGTAAAAGCCAAGGAGACACTTTTGGAAAAGTTAGATAAACTTATTATAGATTGTCCATATAAAGTTGTGCAGCAGGTAGCAGGTATAAGACCAACGGTTAAAGATAGAAGGCCGTTAGTTGGGAGTCACTCGAAACATAAAAATCTTTATGTGCTAAACGGACTTGGTACCCGGGGAGTTATGATTGGACCTTATGTGGCCAAACAACTTTATAATTTTATTGAGGGTAATGTATCTCTTGAAAAAGTAGTTGATATTAAGCGTTTTAACTTATAAGCTTATAAAAAACCGCGTTAGGTATTGCAGTGAAACATTTATAATCGATGAATATAGGTTCGCAGCCCTTAGGATGAGCGAGGACTTATAGAGAAATTCGCAACTCTGTATGATTAACCTATCTGAAGGCAGGCAGACGTCTAAAAATTATTTTTTCTTTAAGGTTTTATCGTAACTCATAAAAAAGTTTATCCAAATGTTCCTTGAAACTCTCATTATTATGGGCATAAAAACGACAAGCGTAACTATTATAGAAATAAAAATACCATTAAGGCTAGCGTTAAAAACGTAAAGGCTAATAATAAAAGCGGCAAAGGCAAAAGCTATACCTACGGCGTAACTAACATACATGGCACCGTAAAAAAACGAGGGTTCAATCTTATATTTTGTGCCACAGTTGCTGCATTTTTCGTTCATGGTTAATGCTTCGGTTAGAATATAAGGGTTAGTATTAACGTACATAGATTCTTCATGACACTTTGGACATGTTCCGGTTAAAATGCTATATAATTTTGATCCTTTTTTAAACATATAATTTAGTGTACTTTTGCATGCGAAATTGCAATACAAAAATACTATTTTATTAATAACGTATTGTTACAAAAGTTACATTTCTATGATGAATATCCATAATTTATCGATTTCTTTTCAAGGAGAATACCTTTTTGAAGACATAACATTTAAACTCGGTAATGGCGATAGAATTGGGCTTATTGGAAAAAATGGCGCTGGAAAATCTACAATGCTTAAAATTTTATCGAAAGAAATGGAGCCCGATACAGGACAAATAGCTGCCGATAAAGAACTTAAAATTGGCTTTTTAAAGCAGGATATTGATTTTGTTTTAGGTAGAACGGTCTTAGAAGAATCGTATGAAGCGTTTACCGAAATAAAAGTACTTGAAGCTAAAATGGAAGCTGTTAATACGCAATTAGCAGAACGTACCGATTATGAAAGTGAAGGCTATAACCAGCTCATGATTGATATAAATGAGTTGCAACACCAATATGAAATTCAAGGTGGTTACAATTACCAAGGTGATACCGAAAAGATCCTGCAAGGTTTAGGTTTTAAACGTGAAGATTTTAATAAGCTTACCGATACTTTTTCTGGCGGATGGCGTATGCGTATTGAACTAGCAAAATTATTATTGCAGAATAATGATATTTTACTTTTAGATGAGCCTACCAACCACTTGGATATTGAATCTATTATTTGGTTGGAAGGATTTTTAAGAAATTATGCAGGTGCAGTGGCTATTGTATCGCATGATAAAATGTTTTTGGATAATGTTACTAATAGAACTATTGAAATTTCTTTAGGAAGAATTTACGATTATCCAAAACCGTATTCTAAGTTTTTAGTGTTGCGTGAAGAATTGCGAACCCAACAATTGGCGTCGCAAAAAAATCAGCAAAAGCAAATTGAGCAAACCGAAAAGTTAATTGAAAAGTTTCGTGCTAAAGCATCAAAAGCGACTATGGCACAATCGCTTATTAAAAAGCTTGATAAAATTGATAGAATTGAGGTTGATGAAGATGATAATAGTGTAATGACCTTAAATTTCCCGGTATCTATAACACCAGGAAAAGTTGTAGTTGAAACCAATAAGATTTCTAAAACCTATGGTGATAATCAGGTTTTAAAGGAAGTTGATTTACTTATTGAGCGCGATAGTAAAACCGCTTTTGTTGGTCAAAACGGACAAGGGAAATCGACTTTAGCCAAAATTATGGTTGGCGATATTAAATATGATGGTGAATTAAAACTTGGGCATAATGTACAAATAGGATATTTTGCTCAAAATCAAGCAGAGTATTTAGATGGAAATAAAACCGTACTAGATACTATGATTGATGCCGCAAATGAAACCAACCGTAGTAAGGTTCGTGATATTTTAGGATCGTTTTTGTTTAGAGGTGACGAGGCCGAAAAATATGTACGTGTGCTTTCTGGAGGAGAGCGTAACCGTCTGGCTTTAGCTAAGTTGATGCTACAACCGTTTAATGTGCTTATTATGGATGAGCCAACGAACCACTTAGATATAAAATCTAAAAATGTATTAAAGGATGCTTTAAAGCGCTTTGAAGGTACTTTAATTTTGGTGTCGCATGATCGTGATTTTCTACAAGGTTTAACAAACTTAGTATATGAGTTTAAGGACCACAAGCTAACGCAGTATCTAGGTGATATTGATTACTATTTAGAAAAACGAAAAGTTGAAAACTTAAGAGAGGTTGAAAAACGTACGGTAGTTAAGGAAACGCCAAAGGTTAAAAAACAACAGTCTTATGAAGATCAAAAAAAATTAAAGTCGCTTAATAATAAGTTGAGTAATGTTGAGTCTAAAATTAACCAGTTAGAACGCGAAATAAAGGCAATTGATTTAGAACTCGAAATTAACTATGAAGAAGTGACCTCTAAACCAAACTTTTTTGATGATTATCAAAAAAAGAAAACTGCTTTACAAGGTTTTATGGAAAAATGGGAAGACATTCATCTAGAAATTGAAGAGTTCGAAAATTAGTAATTTTTTATGTTTTTTTTAACGTTTATCGCTTCAACTATAGGCTAATTTTGCCTGCATACTTATCAAAACTCTGTGTATGCGCAAAATTATACTATCCATTATTGGACTATTGTTAATAGTAGCCTCTTTTTTTTATGCTAAAAAATTAATAGCAGATAAAAACAGACCAAAACCTGTACTAGCAAAAGTTGTAAAAACTGTTTTTACAGATACTATTCAAAACAGCGTAATTCCTATCGTTATTGCTGCAAATGGAAGTTTGGAAGCCAAACGCAGATTAGAAATTTATGCCGAGGTACAAGGTATATTTAAGCAAGGAAGTAAGTTATTTAAGCCAGGGCAAGAATACAGAGCTGGACAAACTTTAATTAAAGTGGATGCAGCAGAGTATTATGCAAGTGTACAATCTGCTAAAAGCAATCTCTACAACTCCATTGCTGCAATTATGCCAGATTTACGTTTAGATTTTCCTGATATTTTTAATAAATGGCAAAACTATCTTTCTAGTTTCGATTTAAATAAAACAACACCTAAGTTGCCTGAAATGACTTCCGATAAGGAGAACTATTTTATTACAGGAAGAAGTATAGTTTCTAATTACTACAATGTAAAAAATTTAGAACAACGTTTAGCCAAATATAGTATTACTGCACCGTTTTCTGGTATTTTAACTGAAGCTTTAGTTACCGAAGGTACATTAATTAGAAGTGGACAAAAACTAGGGGAATTTATAGATCCATCCGTTTACGAAATGGAAGTTGCTGTTAGTAAAGTCTATGCCAACTTACTTAAAGTGGGAGAAGATGTTGCTTTAAATAATTTAGATAAAACCGAAAATTATAAAGGAAAAGTATCTCGTGTAAATGGAAGCATAGATCCAACAACGCAAACCATTACAGCTTATATTGAAGTTAAAAATACAAACCTAAAAGAAGGTATGTACTTAGAGGCTAATTTAAATGCGAAGGAGGAAAGTGATGCTATAGAAATAGATAGAAACTTATTACTAGAAACGCAACAAATTTACGTTGTAAAAGATAGTTTGCTAGATGTAATAGATGTAAAACCTATTTATTTTTCGGATACTAAAGTGGTTTTGAAAAATGTGCCAAACGGAACGGTAATACTTAAAAAGCCAGTTCCTGGAGCGTATGCAGGAATGTTGGTGAAATCTTTTGAAGAACAATCTGAAGCTAAAGACCAACAATAGCCATGAGAAAACTTATAGCCTATTTTATTAAGTATCATGTAGCAGTAAATGTTTTTATTTTAGCTTTTATTGGTTTCGGAATTCTAGGAATACTATCGTTAAAATCATCATTTTTCCCTTTAGTAGATTCTAAAATAATTAATGTAAGTGTTAATTATCCGGGAGCTTCACCTCAAGAAATTGAGGAAGGTATTGTACTTCAAATAGAAGATAATCTTAAAGGATTAAAAGGTGTAGATCGCGTTACATCTGTATCGAGAGAAAACAGTGGGTCTATTACTGTAGAAATAGAAAAAGGCGAAAATATAGACTTCATGTTACTTGAAGTTAAAAATGCGGTAGATCGTGTGCCTTCTTTTCCAACAGGAATGGAACCTTTAGTAGTTGCAAAGCAAGAAGCCGTTAGAGAAACCATTTCGTTTGCATTGAGTGGCGAAAATATTCCGCTAGCTACTTTAAAACAAATTGGTAGAGATGTTGAAAACGATTTGAGAGCTATAGATGGTATTTCTCAAATTTCTATTTCTGGTTACCCTGCTGAAGAAATTGAAATCGCAGTAAATGAAACTAGTTTATTAGCTTATAATTTAACATTTAGTGAAGTTTCGCAAGCAGTTAGCAGAACTAATATTTTAACTACAGGCGGAACTATAAAAACAGATGCCGAAGAGTATCTTATTAGAGCAAATAACCGTTCGTATTATGGAGACGAGCTTTCTAATATTGTTGTTCGTGCTTCAAGCGATGGAAAAGTAGTCCGTTTAAAAGATGTTGCTGTTATTCGCGATCGCTTTTCAGAAACACCTAATGCCACGTATTTTAATCAAAAATTAGCCATAAATATTTCTATAACTAGTACCAATTCTGAAGATTTAATTTCATCTGCGGATAAAGTTAAAGAGTATATTGAAGTTTATAACCAGAAACATAATAATGTACAATTAAATGTTGTTCGTGATTTATCTACAACATTAAACCAACGTACAGATCTTTTAACAGAAAATGCCATAGTAGGAATGCTATTGGTATTAATATTTTTATCCTTATTCTTAAATACACGTTTAGCCTTTTGGGTTGCTTTTGGGTTGCCAATTTCATTTTTAGGAATGTTCATATTTGCAGGACAGTTTGATGTAACCATTAATGTATTATCACTTTTTGGAATGATTATCGTTATTGGGATTTTGGTAGATGATGGTATTGTTATTGCTGAAAATATTTATCAGCATTTCGAAAAAGGAAAATCTGCTATCGATGCAGCTATAGATGGAACAATGGAAGTTATTCCTCCTGTAGTTTCAGCAATTATTACAACGCTATTAGCATTTTCATTATTTCTGTTTTTAGACAGTAGGATTGGTGAGTTTTTTGGCGAAGTGTCGGTAATTGTAATACTTACTTTGGTGGTTTCTTTAGTGGAGGCATTAATTATTCTTCCGGCGCACTTAGCCCATTCTAAAGCGTTAAGAAAACCAGTTGTAGAAGAGAATCCTTCAAAAATGAAGCAATTCTTCACAAAAATGAGAGTGATAAATAAGGCTGGAGATAATTTTATGAACTTTTTACGCGATAAATTTTATACACCAATAATTACTTTCGTTTTAAATTTTAAAATACTCTCTTTAAGTATTTTTGTGGCTTTACTAATTTTTACCTTTGGAGCTATTGGAGGCGGAATAATTGGAGTTACTATGTTTCCTTCGGTTGCCAGTGATAGAGTATCCATAGAACTGGATATGCCCAACGGAACCAACGAGAAAATCACAGATTCTATTATTTCTATGATAGAAGAAAAATCGTTTATTGTTAACAAAGAATTTACCGAGAAATACTTAAAAGGAACAGGTAAGGAGCTATTTGAAAATACTATTTTAACTATAAATAGTAGCTCTAGTGCACAATTACAAATTAATATGTTACCCGGAGAGGAGCGACCAGATGCTATTAAATCTTCATTAGTAACTAATAGATTAAGAGAGCTTGTAGGTCCTGTAATTGGGACAGAACGTTTAATTTATGGTTCTGGAGGAAATTTTGGAGGAAGTCCAGTTTCAGTAGCGCTTTTAGGAAATAATATAGACGAATTAAAGGCAGCAAAAGTAGAACTGAAAAAAGTTTTAGAATCTAATGTTTTGTTAAAGGATGTCGAAGACAACGATCCTGCAGGAATTAAAGAAATACGCATAGAACTTAAGGAAAGTGCATATTTACTAGGCTTAAATTTAAGCACTGTAATGAGTCAAGTTCGTTCTGGTTTTTTTGGAACACAAGCGCAGCGTTTTCAAAGAGGACAAGACGAAATTAGAGTTTGGGTGCGTTACGATAGAAGCAATAGAGCATCGATTAACGATCTAGACGAAATGCGAATTGTAACACCAACAGGAGAGCGTGTCACATTAAAGGATATCGCTTTTTATAGCATAGAAAGAGGAGATGTTGCCATTAATCATTTAGAGGGGCAAAGAGAAATTAAAGTGTCGGCAGATTTAAAAGATCCAAATACAAGTACAGCAGATATTCTAGAAGATTTAAAGAACATAACAATGGTAGATTTACAGTCTAAATACCCAACCATTTCTGCATCTTTCGAAGGACAAAACAGAGAAAAAGATAAATTAATGAGTTCTTTAGGTAAAGCTGGAATTCCTATTTTATTTCTTATCTATATTGTTATTGCTTTCACGTTTAGAAGCTACAGCCAACCTATATTATTAATTTTATTGGTTCCGTTTAGTCTTACAGCTGTAGCTTGGGGACACTGGATGCTTGGTTTTTCTGTAAATATATTATCGCTTTTAGGAATCATAGCCTTAATAGGTATTATGGTTAACGATGGGTTGGTGCTTATAGGTAAATTTAATTCTAATTTAAAGGAAGGCTTAAAGTTTGATGAAGCATTATTAAACGCAGGTAAATCGCGTTTTAGAGCAATATTTTTAACCTCTTTAACAACTATTGCAGGTTTAGCACCGTTGCTTTTAGAAAAAAGTAGACAAGCACAATTTTTAAAACCTATGGCAATTTCAATATCATTTGGTATTGCATATGCAACCGTATTAACATTGTTGGTGTTACCATTGTTTTTATCTTTTAGTAATAGTTTTAAGCAAAAAGGTAAATGGTTAATTACAGGAAATGATGTTACAAAAGAAGAAGTAGAACGAGCTATAAAAGAACAAAATGAAGAGAATGAACATTAAATTTGTTTGTTTTAGTTTAATAGTAATGTTGTTCCACGGTTCAATAATTGCTCAAGAACTAATTACACCCGAAAAAGCTGTTAGCTTAGCTTTAGATAATAATTATGGTATCAAGTTAGCGAAAACCGATGTGGAAATCGCTAAAAATAATGCCGATATTTTAAACTCTGGTTATTTACCAACTTTAACGGGTAACGCTGGTGCTAATTACAATTTAGATGATACGGAAGTTGGTTTTGCAGATGGAACGAATAGAGTTTTAAACGGTGCAGAAAGTTCTAGATACAATGCTTCTGTAGATTTAAATTACACCATATTTGACGGTTTAGGGCGTTCTTATAACTATAAACAGTTTAAAGAAACAAAGCAATTAACAGAGTTAGAAGCACGTGAAACTATTGAGAATACAATTGTACAACTATTTACAATTTATTATAAAGTAGCGGAACTTGTTGAAAATAAAGATGCTGTTTCTCAAACTTTAAATATTTCAAAAGAAAGGTTATTAAGATCTCAATATCAATTTGAATACGGACAATCTAATAAGTTAGCGAGTCTTAATGCCGAGGTAGATATTAATAATGACAGTATTAGTTTAATGAATACTACACAGGAGTTAAATAACGCTAAACGCGATTTAAATTTTGTTTTGGGTAATACAATTCCCGAAGATTTTAATATAAGTACCGAAGTTGATTTTAATAACCTTTACGATAAAAATGAACTTTTAAATAAAGTTAAAGATAATAATATTAGTGTTTTACAGATAAATAAAAGTATTGATATTAATACTTTAGGAGTAAAATCTGAATCGTCCGCCTATTTACCTACTGTTGGTTTAACAGGAAGTTATGGTTGGAATAAAAGTAATAATAATGCGGCTTCTTTTGCTGCCTATTCCGTTAACACGGGGCTTTCAGCAGGATTAAGTTTTAGTTGGGATTTATTTGATGGCGGAAGCACAATTACAAATGTTAGAAATGCCAAAATAAATTTAGAATCTCAAAACATTTTAAAAGAGCAACTATTAGTATCGGTAGTACGCGATTTTAATAACGCCTGGGACGATTACCAGAATAAGCTAAGTGTTTACAGACTTCAAGAACATAATATAAAGACAGCTCAGAATAATTTTGATAGAACACAAGAGCAATTTAAATTAGGGCAAGTTAACTCTATAGAGTTTAGGCAGGCACAGCTTAATTTACTAAGTGCAGAGTTAAGTAGAAATCAGGCAAAGTATTTGGCAAAATTAGCCGAATTCCAACTTCTTCAATTAAGTGGGGAGATTTTAAACGTAGAATACTAGATTAAGTCATTTAAAATCAATGTATTAATAGTTTTTGGTTTGGGGCTTTATGTTGTAAAAGACATGTATTTCGTCTATTCATCGAAAATGAAATGTTAAAATTACGTGTGTTTCAGCGATAAAAATAGTTTTTAATCTGATTCGGGTCTATATTCGTACCAGAATTAACCCCCGAATTAATCGAAATTATGAAAACTCTTAAATTAATAGCAATTTGTTTTTTAGTATCAGCTTATTCTTTTGCAAACGTTTCTAGTTCAGATAAAGATGCTTTAATTGCTCTATATAACTCTACTAACGGTGCAGAATGGAATTCTTCTTGGGATTTAAGTTTAGCTATCGATACTTGGTATGGTGTTAAAATAGAAAATGAAAGAGTTGTAGAGATTAATCTTCAGTTTAATAATCTTAATGGGCCTTTACCAACAGAAATAGGAGATTTAACAGGATTAAAAATTTTAAACTTAGGTTTTAATAAACTTAACGGAACAATCCCTTCTTCAATTAAAGAATTAAAAGAATTAAAGGATTTACAATTATTTATGAATGGTTTTGAAGGTGAAATTCCTGCTGAACTTGGTGAATTAAAAAAATTAGAATCTTTAAAATTATATAGCAATAAATTTACAGGAGAGATTCCTAGTGTATTAATGGGCTTAACAAACTTAAAAGAGCTTTTATTAGGAAGTAACTTTTTAACAGGACAAATACCAACAGAGATTTATGCATTAACAAAGTTGCAAAAACTAAGTTTAATGGATAATAAAATGGATGGTGAAATCCCAGCAGAAATAGCACAATTAAAAGATTTAGAAGAGTTATTATTATCTACAAATCAATTTTCGGGAGACTTACCAAAAGAATTCATGAATTTAACCAAGTTAAATACAATGATGGTAAGTGATAATAACCTAAACCAAGAATACATTAGTGTTTCTGGTAAAAACCCTCCAACGTTAATGCATTTAGAATTACAAAATGCAACTGCAACAATGGATATAGAAAAAGAATAATATAGTTTTTATAGTTTAGTTAGTATTAAACCATCACAGTTGTGATGGTTTTTTTTATTTTTATAAAATGATTGAACATTATTTTACCTGTCCACATTGTTGGGAAAACATTTCAATGTTATTAGATGCTTCGGTAAATAAGCAAACTTATATCGAGGATTGCGAAGTTTGCTGTAACCCAATTCAGATTATTACTCAGTTTATTGATTCCGAATTAACAGTGTTTCAAGCAAATAGCATTGAGCAATAATATTTTATTAAATTATGTTTGTAGAAACGTAAAAACAGTGTATATTTGCAGTCCGAAATAATTTGGTCGGCATTATGAACCGAAAGTTAACAGCTAAGTAAATTATTTCAAGATTACATCGCGGGATAGAGCAGTAGGTAGCTCGTCGGGCTCATAACCCGAAGGTCACTGGTTCGAGTCCAGTTCCCGCTACTAACAAATAAAGGGCTTCCGATAAATCGGAAGCTTTTTTTATTCCAATGGTACAGAATAGGTACAGAATAAAGCTGTTTTTCTTCACCTTAATAGCATTTGATTCAGTTTGATTTCATTTGGCATTTAAAAAAATTAAATAATTTATATAATGTTTTGAATATATCTGAATTAACAAAACCCGAGACTTAGGATTTAACTTAATTATTAGTGTTATAAATAATAAAATGTAGGCGTGGTGGAATTGGTAGACACGTTAGACTTAGGATCTAATGCCAGAAAATGTATTTGGAGACTCATTAAAAATGAACAAGATAACGCTATTTTATCCATAGTTAATGTTGGAAAAGAAAGTGTTGAATTAACCATAAAAAATAGCGAAATGATTGTCTTTAAGAATAAAATTAATGGTGCGCCAATAACTGCAATACCAAGAATAGAATATTATGACGTCTTGTTTGTTGAAGAACTAAAAAACTAATGACTATACTTAAATTTGAAATGATGAATTATTCAAAAAACAATAATGGTCTTATGCAGTTTCGTATTACTTTTAGTGAGTTTGTGCAACTCTACAAAAAAGGGACCAGATGATACTAAAAAGGTGGACACGAATACAATCCTGAAATATACAAGCAAAAGTATGAAGATGCTGAAAAAAGAGGACAAAAAGGCATTTTTTTATTATTTGAAACCATTAGAGCATAAAGGAAAAAATGTTGATAACGATACTGAATATTTAACCGATGTATTATTTGGTGAAGGTGCTCGTTTTATTAAAGAATCTTCAAAAATGTATAAGCCATTCTTCTTATTTATGTCTTATAATGCACCACAAACACCATTAGAAGCTGAAAAGGAAGACTTAGAATTTTATTCAGGTATGAAAAGATAAAAATCGTCGCACGTATGCGGTCATGGTTCATGCTGTTTATAAAGGTGTGGTGGAAATTTTTTAAAGTTTAAAGGCTACAGGAGAATATGAAAACTCGTTAATCATATTTTATAGTGATAATGTGATAGACCAGACAAAGGTGCGTCAAACTTCCTATTAAAAGTGAGAAAAGGAAGCGTTGCGAAGGAGGTTATAGAAGAGTCATATGATTTAAAGCATATCAAATGAAACTAAATAGGGTGGCCAAATTCTATATCCTTATAATTTCTGAAAGAAGAAAATTTAAAGAATCCTTAAAACAATAAGCATCCAACCCTATTACTAGATCAATGCCTTTTTAAATATAATAATCTTAAATATTCTCCGAAATTTTAGTGCAAATGAGACTCTAACAACCAAAGTCCTTTATCTAAACCTCTTGTTACTTCAGTCATTAAATCTGCTGACGCAGTATCTTCCAAATTTTCAATTAACTTAATTGCATCTCGTGAGGTTTGGCAAAGATTTCCATAAGCAATAGATAGCTGTTTTAAAAGATTCAATTGACCCTTATTCGTGTTAGATAATGGGGTTAACCTAGAAGCTTTAGTAACATCGCTTAATCCGCCTTTAGCAACTCCTCCAATAGAGGCAATACGTTCGGCTATTGTATCAATGAAACCTAGAACGTCATTCCCAAGGTCATCAAAAAGTTGGTGCAAGGAATAAAAGTTATTCCCTTTTACATTCCAATGCGCCAGCTTTAGCTGACTATACAAATCGATAGTATCTGCTAATTGTAAATTCAAAATGTGTGTTACATCCTCTGTGTTTTCTATTTTAAGAGCGCTTTTTAATACTGCCATAAGATTATGTTTATGCCATAGAAACTGGTTCTAAAGTTTTTTAATTAATGAACTGGCTTTGTATCCATACGTTGAATTACCTTGTCTAATGGAACTACTTCACTTGCCCAAGTACCAATAACTTGTAAATAGTCATCCAAAGAGTCTTTATTTTCGAATGGTGCGGGTCCTGTAGTTTCTGTAACTACAAAAACAGGTATGTCTCTTGAAAATGCCTCGTGTGCCGTAAAACTGATGGCATTATTGACACTAACACCACCAAGAATGATTTGTTCTTTTCCTAATTCCTTTAAGAGCACATCTAGAGTACCGCCCCAAAAGGCACCTAGTCTATTCCTTGTATGTTTAAAATCTTCACTTTCTTGAACTAACCTAGTGTCCCAATTGGTCCAAGGTGAACTTAGCTCGTAATACCCTTGCTCAACTTCTGGCCAATTACTTATGAGGCCAGAATCTTCCTTGCTGTTTTTAAGTGCATAAGTCGAATGTATTACAGGAATCCCCATCTTTCTGCTATAAGAAGTCAAAGCATTTATCGGCTCAATTAATGGCTCTGCATCGTTTTTATATGGACTACCTGGTTCTGTAAATAAGCGTTCCATATCCACTATTAAGGTCACTGCCTTATCTGGATTTAATTTGAATTGCATAATTTATATTTTTAAATGAAACAATTTAGTTTTCTTCTGGTCTCAAGAAAATCACCTCACGAGTTACCTGCCAACGACCATCTTCAAATACCAAATCAATACTTAGAATAAGAATTTGTTCTTGCCCACTTAGATTATTCTTACGAGATAATAATACATGTGCATTTTTCCCATTCACATCTATTTTGTGAAATTTCGCCCATGTGTTCATTGGTGGATCACCAGCATCTCTTTTGCTTTTAAAAAGGCCTTTAAAGGCTTCTTTATTAGCCGTATTTAAATTATCATCTGTATCTATCATTATGACATTTAAATCATTGTGATAAATTGTATCTAACGTTTCAACATCATAATTTGTTGCTGTTTGTATTAAATCTACAATTACCTTTTTTACGGTATTGGTACCGTTATTTCTCTTTTCTGTTTTCATTGTATTTGTATTTTTAAAATTATTATTTTTTTATACTTCAAAATTAAGGCAAGACCCATTGTTTTGCGTAATCGATATCTGATTAATTATAGTCAATATATAACTTATACCATTTTCTATTTAAAATTGCTGGTATTAATTAAATTGAACTTCTTCTTTTTGCGCCAATGTTCCTGAAAATACTTTATGTTCATAAACTCTAGAAATAATGATAGCAATAATTGCTATTACTGCTAGAGGCCACTCACCATCACTCACCATATAGTGAGCAAAAAATGCTAATACAGCATCAAAAAAGAAACCAGCATAAGCCCATTCTTTTAGGATATTATTTTTTCTATACCATACCGCAAATAAGCCTAGGATTTTTAAAAAAGCCAGTGGGTAGATAATCCAAGTCGGGAAGCCTAAATTATTGTAGAATCCTGATACCATATCATACTTGGTCAAATACATAACTGCTGAGAATGTAAAAATAAGAGTCATTACACCTGTAGCTATCCAATAAATCGTTTTGTTTGTTTTCATAATATTTACTTTTTATATTAAAGTTGTTTGTTTTGTTTTAGATTTTAAGATGTTTAGTAATTCACTTGGCTCTAACCTTGTCATATAGTTTTCTTCAAGGTGCTGAAAAATAACCTCTAAGTCTTTATTAATCACATAAACGCCTGGAACTGGTAACTCAAAGTTTAAGTTTGCGTGAAACTTTGACAAGTCAATTCCAAAATTGGCGTATTCAGTTTTAAGAGCGTCATTTAACGTAAATACAATACCTAGAGATTTCATAAATTTTGCATCTATATCGCTTAACACGGGGAACGATAATCTGTTCTTTTCGAAAGTCTTCATATTGTTATTTGGCACCTCAGCACTAATAGCTATAATGCTTGCACCTAAGTTTTGAAAACTTTTTTGAAGGGCGTCGTAAGCACGTAGTTCCATATTGCAATAAGGACACCATCCACCTCTGTAGAAGTTTAAAACAAGGTAATCTTGCTCGATAAATTGGCTTATGTTCTCGCTTTTTCCAGCAACATCAATAAGAGAGGCATCCTCAATTTTTTCACCAACTTGGGTCGTGTTTTTCTTTAAATCGCTAGAAGCGATTTCTTCAATTCCATCAAGCAAAACTTTGGCTATATGTTTTGGCATTCTGGAGAATCCGGTTTCATTAATTTGAAGTAATTGTTCTTGTAATGTCATAGTAAATAATTTTATGACACAAAACTAGTACGTAAGGCAAGTAAGTGGATATTCTATTTGAAATTAAAAATAGTCAATATGTAACCAAAAAAATAACTAAAGCTAATTTGTAAATTTACTTGGAGTGACACCCTCATATCTTTTAAAGAAACGTATAAAGTTTGACGGTTCTTGAAAACCGACTTTAAAGGCAATTTCTTGAGTGGTATATTTTTTTTCTGAAAGGTTACGCTTTATTTCTAAAAGCAACCAACTGTCTATAAAAGCCTTTGCAGTAACATTAGCAAGTTCTTTACAAATATCATTGAGATACTTATAGGATACAAACAATTTTTTTGCGTAAAACTTAGCATCGTGGCTATCGTGATAGTGCAAACTTATAAGCTGTTTGAATTGAATAAAATCTTTAAAACGTTTACTTTGAAAAACTTCGTGCTGATACACTGTAAAACGTTTCATTTGAATAAGTAGAGAAAGAAAGATGTTTTTAGCAAAATCCGCTTTTAGATTTTGATTGCTACTTTCTTGCATATTCTTTAGAAGCGTAATAAACGGAATTAGGTTAGGGATATTTTCTTCACCAGTAAGTAAACTTTTTGTATTGAATAAATGAAGAAAGTGAAAGAGGTCTTTTTCGCCTATATTGTCAGTAATAAAAGATGCTTTAAAAGAAATAACATAACCTTTTACTTGTAGTTCTTTTTCAAAGTAATTGACTTGGTCTTTCACTAAAGGAATAACAACGCCTGGCGAAAGTATAATTTCATTAAAATCAACATTATGAACACCTTTACCTTCCGTAATAATAATTAATGCATGAAATTGAATTCTATGACTAATCGAGATATCAAAGTTACTTTGTTTACATCGCTCATAAAGTTCTTCAATAGGAATCACTTCAAAATCAATCGGTTGATTAATGAATCTAGTAAAACCAATATTTTCAATTTCTACCAAGGTTATATTGATAATTTGAGTTTATACAAACGATAATAATTGTATAAGCTGTCCAGGAAGCGTAAAAATAAACTTTAAATTCCACTATTTCAATTTTCCTTTTTAGACATCAACCACTTTCTAAGAATAAGCATAAACAATCCTAAAAATCCAAAAATAACGGTCGCGACTTGTATCGGAAATTCATAGCCATATAATCCAGCTAAAACTCCCGCAATTAAGGCTGGTATGGTTTGACCCAATGAATCTGCGCTGGCTCTAAACCCTAACACTTTACCTTGTTCTTTTCTGGAACCACTTTGAGACGTAATGGTTATAATGCCTGTACGCAGCAACTCGTTTGCAGAAGCAAAAAACAAAACAAACACTAACAACTCCATTGTTCTTGTAGTAAAAGTTAAAAGGCCTAACGCTGCAAACAAAACAAATGCACTCACTATACTTATTTTATATTGCTGATACAACTTATCTATTCTTGGTACTAATTGGGTTTGCGAAATAATACTTACAATCCCAATATAGAAAAACAATAACCCAATATTAGTTTCAGAATAATCCAATCGTTTTAGGAGGAATACTCCTAAAAAAGAAGTAAACAACGTAAAAGCAAAAGAGTAAATAAAGCTACTTCCATAAAGCACTCGGTTAGCTTTGGTTTTTATTATTTCAGAAATGTTGCCCAAAGATTTAAATAGCTTTACATCTAGGGATTTATCCATGGGAGATGTTTCTGGTAAACGCTTATGCAATAAGAATACATTTGTAAATGAAAATACAGCAGACACCATAAATGCGAAAAAAGGACCAAACCAAGGCACCAGTTCTGAATTAGAAAGAAGTCCTCCCAAAAACGGACCAATCATAAACCCTAATCCTAAGGCTGCCCCTGCAATACCGAAATTTTTAGCTCGGTCTTTAGGTTCTGAAATATCTGCAACAACTGACTGTGCAATGGCGATAGACCCTCCAGTAATACCATCAAAAAAGCGGGCAATAAAAAGTAGTGGAAGATTACCTATTAAAATACCAACGGCAAACAACACATTAGAAACTCCAGTGCCCATAATTGCACCTTTTAACAAAGGCCTCCGTCCAAATTTATCTGAATATTGTCCAAAAACCGGATTTGCAAAAAATTGAGCAAACGTATAAATGGAGAATAATATGCCTAATAATAAATAGCCTGTCTCTTTAGACATAGCGGCTGGCAATACGTAACTGGGAGAGTTAGGGTCTGTAAACATAAATGGTAGAATAGGAATAATCATAGAAAATCCTATAACTTCAATTAAAATGGTTACGAATACAATGTCTATTGTTTTCTTTTGGTTCATCGGATAATTTTTAAAATTTAGTTTAACAATTTTTAATGTTTAGCGAGTTGGTACGAAGCAGGTACAAAACGAAATCCATTTCCTCTTTCCTCCACGTAGCCTATTCCAGGAAATGGCATATGATACCCAATCATAGGTGTTTTATCCGCTGCTAACATTCCTAAAATTTTACGTCGAGACGTCACCGCTTTTTCAGCGTCTGCATCAAACTTAAAATGCCAATCTGGACGCGCAAAAGACCAGATATAATGGTTTGCGAGGTCTGCAGTTAATACTAATTGCTCTCCATTACTTTCTAAATGCAAACAAAAATGTCCAGGCGAATGACCAAATGAAGCCATTGCAGTAATTCCACTGGCTATTGAATTTCCATCATCTATAAATGTCATTTTTTCTGCTAGTGGAGTCACTTGTTTTGCCACCATGTCACTTACTAAATTACCTTCTCCTAGTTTCTGCCAGAAATTATATTCAACTGCACCTGCAACATATTTTGCATTGGGAAAATTTGGTTTTCCGTCTTTAATTAATCCGCCTATGTGGTCTGGATGCATATGAGAAATCGCAACCACATCAATAGATTCTGGCGATACATTTGCTTGTTTAAGTGACTGCATAAGTCCGCCAAAGCCTAGTCCAGTATCTGCTAAAACACGTTCTTTTCCGGTGTCAATTAGCGTAGGGCTCATATAGGCTTGCAGAGAAGTGGAAGAAATGAAATTTTCTTTTGAAACTTTATTGAATTCAGCTTCAGGTATTGCTGCTGCATATTCAAGCCTTGGTTCATCTGCGATTGCCGTCATATCTAATAATGACGTTATTTTCATATCTCCTAAGTTGTATATTCTAGAGACTCGATTTGTTTCTGCTGCTTTTTTGTTTCTGTTTATATTTATAGACATCGTATTTATATTTTAAGATTAAATTTTATTTTTTTACTTTAAAGTGTTGTTCCATTTAAATGCACAACGGTTTTACTAGGTGTAGCATTTACAAAAGCTTGCATTGCCATACAGGTATTTGTGCAATCTGTTATAAAGGCCTGAATTACATCTTCGGGCTCATTACTTTCAATCACTAAATGCGTTTCAATACCCTTACAGCCTCCATTAATGCCTGGTGGCTCATTTGGGTTCAGTAGTAAAAAGCATTTTTTATTTTACTCGTAAGTTGTAAACTTTTAAATTTTTAGTTAGTTTAATTAAACACTAGTTGCTTTTTCTAACCATTGTATAAATGGTTTTGCTGTGAGTACAACGTCTTCAATAATATCTGCTAGATTACCGTCTATAAGTTCTTTTTTTGTCGGATTATAGGTTGCTGTAAAACTTTTTCGTCTTAGTAATTCTATATTAGGATGGTCATTGGCGTAGCCTCTTGGACTTGTTTTAAGTGCGTGCTCATCTTCAGCTAGACCTCCAAATAATTTTTTAAACTTTTTTTCATTCAAAATATCAATAAGCTCTTGAGCATCATAATCTATAGCTTGTCTAACGCTTTCCAAAACGTCTTTTTCTGGCCGATAAAGACCAGTGCCTATTAATGTGAATTCGGGACCAAAAGCAAAAAAGAATTTAGATATACGTTCGTCTTTTGTAAAAGGTGAACACGAAAAATTAGCACGATAAATAGGTTTGTTCTTGTTGAACATTCTGTTATTAGTGATGCGCATAATCACGTCTTTTGGTTTGAATTGATTGAAAAATGGATCGTGTATTTTCATACGTTCTAAGATGGCTTCAACTTCATCTAACCAATATTGTTTAGCTGTATGATATCGTTTTCTATTTTCATCCATCCATTCCTTACTATTGTTTTTTTGAAGGTCTAGAAGAAAGTCCCAGATATAGTTTTTAGTGTTCATGTTTCTAATTATTTTAAAAATGAAGAATGTATTTATGCAATTTTAATTTATTCGAAAAGGTGTTGCATTTTATACAGCAAATACAAATGACCGTCGGTCATTAATGTGTTAGCAAAATGCTAATGTTTAACTTATTTTTAATATAGTTAAACATAATAGAGATATAGGATATATTTATGGAATTAGACCTTCTACAGTTGTATTTACAAAAAATTCAAAAAAATTCTTGGCTGTAGTATTTAAATTATTTGATAATTGTTGTTCTCTAGTTTCAACAAGTTGCATAATGCCTCCAGTCATTCCCCAAAACATAAAGCTGAGTGATGCGCTATTTAGGTCTTGTCTAATAGCTTTGCGTTCTATAGCTTCATCGATAATTCCCTTAATATATATAGAAATCTCGTGTCCTTTTTTAGCAAGTTCACCTGTTTCATTTAAACCAGAATTTTGCTCATAGAAAGTAATAAGCTGATGATATCTTTTTTGTTCTTTAGAGAAATAATAATCTGCCCAAAAAATACCTTTGATTTTTTCGATTGAATCTTTTTCGTCCTGAGTGTACTTCTTAAAATAGTCTAGCAATAAATTTCTAGCCATTATAGCTATAGTGCCAATTATTTCTTCTTTATCATCAAAATACAAATAGACAGTACCTTTGGCAACACCAGCCATTTTTGCAACTTTATTGATGCTGAATGCCGCTAAGCCATCTTTTAGAATTAGTTCTTCCGCTGCTGCTAATATTGCAACATATTTGGGTTCTTTAGATTTTTGTTTTTTAGTGATGATTTGAGGTATTTAGAAGTTTTCATTTTATCAACCAATCTGTTCAAAGATAAAATTAAATTTAGCTTAAGTTTATAATTAATCAGTATTGTAAAAAGGCCTCATCAAAATAGCTGAGCTTTTATCTCGGTTGCTTCACTAAAAAAGTGCCTTGTTTTAAAACTAAGCGAAATCACTTATCACAGTTATAAGCTGAACCAATTTTGAGTAATTTGTTCTTCTACGCTGTGATTTTTTTTATGAACAAATTCATTTTTAACAGCATCATATTTATAGTCTGTTCCCCAAGTTTCAAAGTGTTCTGCAACTTGTTTTATAGCATCGCAAATAAAAGAAATTTCATCGTTTGTCATCGTAGGATGAATAGACATCCTAATCCAACCTGGACGTTCTAAAAGACAACCATCCAAGATTTTTTTCTCTATGGATTTAGAAGTTAAATGGTCAACGTTTAATAAATAGTGCCCATAGGTACCAGCACAAGAACAACCTCCACGAGTTTGTACACCAAATCTATCATTAAGTAATTTAACGATGAGATTATAATGTGCATTTTCAATATAAAAAGAAAAAACTCCTAATCTATCTTCATGTTCGGGTGCTAATATTTTTAAATTTTCTATCGTTCTGAGCTTTTCAAAAATTATGTCATTTAACTCATGCTCTCTATCCAAAATATTTTGGACCCCCATTTTTTCTTTCAATTGAATGGAAAGTGCAATTTTTATGGCTTGAAGAAAACCTGGTGTTCCTCCATCTTCACGAGTTTCAATATCATCAATATAATCATGATCGCCCCAAGGATTTGTGTAACTTACTGTGCCGCCGCCTGGGTTATCTGGCACTAAATTTTTATATAATTTTTTATTAAAAATTAATACACCTGAAGCTCCTGGTCCACCTAAAAATTTATGTGGAGAAAATGTTATAGCATCTAAATAAGATTCCTCATCATTAGAAGGATGCATATCGATATCTACATAAGGTGCAGAACATGCAAAATCTACAAAGCAAAGCCCATTGTTTTGATGCATGATTCTTGCTACTTCACGGTAGTTTGTTCTAATACCTGTAACGTTGGAACATCCTGTGATTGCAGCTATTTTAATAGGGCAATCTTTATGTTTTTCAATAAGCGCTTCTAATTTTATAACACAAGGAAAACCAGCTTCATTTGAAGGAATAACTTCTACTCTTGCAATCGTTTCTAACCAAGAGGTTTGATTAGAATGGTGTTCCATGTGAGATACAAAAATAATTGGGCGTTTTTCCTCTGGAACTTCTGTATGGTCTTTTAAATTTTCACTCAGTTTGAGTCCTAAAATACGTTGAAACTTATTTATTGCGCCAGTCATACCTGTACCAACAGTTATTAGTACATCATCTTTTGAAGCTTCATGCATTTCTTCAGCATTAAGCCATTCTACGTAGCGTAAATGTTTTTGTGTGGTTTTCATGGTGTGTGTGTTTAATAAGAAAGCAAAACACAATTCCCTTAAATCATGTTCTGCTTTCTTGCGCGTTACAAAAGTGTGATAACCTGTTCAGCTTTAGGAAATCGTTTTTGTAAGTTGCTTAATAATCCAAGTTTTTGTTTTATATTTTTTCAAATATTTTCCTAAATTACTTTTAGTGAATCATTTATGAAATGATAATTATCAGTTATACTAATTTAATTTTAAACCATTAACTTACTTACATCGGTTAGCTTAGGTATAGTAGCGTCCCAATTATATAGGTCTTTCAGTTTTACTCTAAACGCGTCTAAGGCTGTTGGTTCACCATGTATTAGGTATACTTTTTCTGGTGCGTTTTTAATATCGCTAAGCCAATCTAATAGGCCTTGTTGATCTGCATGAGCCGATAAGCTTTCAATGTTTTTTATAGTAGCCTTTACAGGATAGTATTTTCCGTAAAACCGAATCTCGTGTGCGCCTTCTTGTAATTGTCTGCCACGAGTGCCTTCTGCTTGATAGCCAACTAATAGCACTGTTGTTGAAGGCTCATCAATAAGTTGTTGTAAATAGGTTAAAACGCGTCCTCCTGTAACCATACCACTTCCTGCCATCACAATTTTAGAGCGTTTATCGTCAATGGTTTCCCAGGTTTCTTTGTAGGATTGAATTATGTTTACATGCTCGCACATAGCAGCAAATTCTTTAGGAGATTGTTTATGCCATTTAGGGAAACGTTTAAAAACATCCAATACGTTTTTACCCATTGGGCTATCAACAAATATTGGGATGTTTGGAATTTTATTGTCTTGATATAGTTTCCATAAAATGAACATGAGCATTTGTAAGCGCTCTACAGCAAAACTTGGTATTATAAGATTCCCCTTTTTATTGATGGTTTCCAAAATAATTTGGGTTAGTACATCTTCAATATTTTCTGCCGGATGTAATTTGTTACCATAAGTGCTCTCAATAAATAAAAAGTCGGCCTTTTTAGGTTTTTTAGGAGCGTATAGTAAGTAATCGTGTTTTCGGCCTATATCTCCAGAAAACACAAAACGCTTCCCGTTAATGTCTAATTCTATAAAGGTTGCTCCTATAATATGGCCATTGTATTGAAAGCGATAAGATATATGCTCTGATAATTGAATCCAAGTATCTTCAATCTCTACTTCAAATTGTTTAATGGTTTTTTCGGCATCTAATTTGGAATAAAATGGTAAAGCAGGACTGTGTTTTGTGTAATTTTCCTCATTTGCCTTTTTCGCCTCTTCCTCATGTATTTTAGCGCTATCTCTTAATATTACTTCTGCTATAGCCAAAGTAGGAGCAGTGCCTTTAATTTTACCCTTAAAGCCTTGTTTTATTAAACGTGGCAGATAGCCAACATGGTCTAAGTGGCCATGCGTTAATAAAACTACATCGATAGTGCTTACATCTATAGGGAGATTTTCCCAATTAAGTTCTCTAAGTTCTTTTAAGCCTTGAAACATACCACAATCTATAAGGATGTTTTTTTCTGAAGTTTCAATTAAAAATTTAGAACCCGTAACAACTCCTGCCGCACCTAAAAAACTGATTTTTACAAATTTTTCCATGTTAATATATTTTTAGCCACATAAATGTGAAATATCATCTAGAATTTTCTTTTTCCGTGTCTCGGAAACACCAAGATGATCTAAATAAAATTTATCGTTAATTAAATCTCTGCAAAGGATTACAGATCGACTTAAAAGAAAATTTTTTTCACGCTTAGAAAGCAGTGTAGACACGGTAATTGGGTATAGACCTAAACGATCAATTCTATCTTTTAAACCATCGTTTAGTGGGTAATCCCAACTTAATAAATACAGTCCGCAGCAATTACCATATTGTATGGCGTCCTTGGTGAATCTTGTGTTAGTAACGACCCAGCCTTGGGTAAGTGACTCTTCGTCTTTTTTTAGTTTTTGCCAATTGTTTTTTATGTCTTGATATCTAGAATTGATATACAGAGGAATTTTAACATTACAGTTAAGACCTTCTTCACTATGAAATTTACATTCTATAATAGTCGCTTCAGAATTTTTTCGCGCTATAACGTCAATTTCATGCGAAACACATTTGCCCTGTAAAATAGTACCAACCTCTGTTTTGTAGCCCGAATATTTTAAAATAGCGCTAACAAAACGCTCAAAAGGAAAGCCCGTTGGTCCTAACTCGTAAATGGCTTTCTTGAGTTTGTATTTTGAAGCAAAATGACTCTTGCTTTTTTTAAGTAATGCAAACGCTCTGTTATATATTTCTTTGGTTGATATACTTTGGTAGAGCTCATCACGAACCTTATCTATAATTTGATTGACAACTTGGTTATCTGCCCCGGATCGTTTTAAGGATGTTCGTAATTTTTCCAATGAAAATTTTACTTTTTCACCAGAGGACTTAATAATATCTATATTAGAAATATTCATGTTATAATAACTTTTATACTTATTCGGTTAAGCCAGTTTAGCTTAAAATGAAGCACGAATACTAATTGAGATTAAGCATCATATAAAAAAGACTTAGAAGTAATAGCATCTTTTTTACGATTTTAAATATTAAACGCGTGCTGTGTTTTGCATAGCTAATAAGGGTATAGTTAACCCAAGACTCACCTTATCGATATTAGAAGGGAATAACATATCTTCTAAAAACGAATGCTGTGTATTAACCATGGTAATCATATCGAAATCTTTCTCTTCTATAAAAGTCTTGATAGTATCGGCTATTTTTCTGCTGTCTTCATGATGAAATTTTACTTCGTTTTCACTCAAGGCATCTTTTATAAAAGCTTTGTTATCTTCTTGTCTTATGGAAAGTTTGTTAATTTTAGAAACATATAAAACATCGATGCAGCTTCTGTTAGGTTTGGCTAAAATGGAAAGTAGTTTTAGCTCGCGACGTTTGTAAGGCATTAAATAGTTAGTGGGGAATAAAATTCGTTTAGGTCGAGTATTGGTGTAATTGGAAGGAATAGCCAAAACAGGACATGGCACATATTTTAAAACTTGAAATGTTTGGCTGCCAAATACAATATGCCTTTCGTCTGATATACCTTTAGTGCCCATAACAATCAAATCTATATTTTTTGCATTTGCAATAAGATTAGCTTCTTCTATTAAAGTGTTATAAGCCGAAATGCAGTGATAGGTAAATCTAGGATTAGGCGCTGTTTTTTTTACCTCTGTAATAAGTTGTTCTAAATTAGATTGCGACTCATTTCTAACACGAGTTAAAACATCATTAAAAACGTCTCGAGAGGCTAATTCTTCATGATCGTAAAATTCATTTTGATACGCATGCATGAAATAGAATTCGGTTTTTTGATATTTAAAAAATTCTAGCGCATAGTTAATGGCATTCTTAGAGTTTTCTGAAAAATCCGTAGGAATTAAAATAGATAGCATGATAATTGGTTTTAGATTTCTGTTAGGAAAGTAAGCTTTAAAAAATCTAGAAACTATGATATATATCAGATGTGCCATTTTAAGGCATTGTGCTAAAACTATTTAGGTGTCTATTTAATTTAAGCGTAAATGTGCTACTCGTGTAATACTAAAAAAGGAATATCTGTGTGGTATGTTATTTTTTCAACCTTAGAGTGGAATAGAATATTTTGAAAATAATTTAGGTTTTTGGCTACCATTGCTATCATGTCTACAGACCTGCTTTCTACAAAGCATTCAATAGCATCTTCAACATTTTTATTGGTAAGAAAATGAAAGCTTGGATTAAACTCTTCAAAATAATCATTTAGTAATTCCTTATTATTAAGTTGTTCGGGATTTAATGTAGTGTCTTTATTTTGAATATGAATAACTCGTAAATTGCCTTTTGTATCTTTTAATACATTTGTTAAAGGTTGTAGTATATTAAGATCGTAAGTGAGGTTAAAATCTGATGTAAATGCAACCTCTTGTAGCTTATTATATTTTGCACATTCTGGTACTACTAAGGTGGTACATTTCACTTTGGTAATAACATCGCCAGTGTTACTGCCAACAATGAATTTGCTAAGGCCTGATGCACCTTTGGTGCCCATAACAATCATGTCTATTTTCTTTTCTTCAACATGTTTTCTTATGGCTTCTAAAAAGAAATAATTTTCGGTAAGTGTATAAAAACGGTGGTTTTTGTTTACTTTATGGTTCTCTCTAACTTGTTTTAATTGCTGTCTTAATTTAGTGCGAGAAGGCTTGGTGTAAATTTCTTCAATAACGTCTTCTGTTGTTATATAATTTTCTGCACTAGCAACCATACCTTCAATTCTGTTAACATGAAGTAGGTAAAAATTACATTCCGTATTTTCAAAAAAAGCAATGGCATACGATATAGCATTCCATGAGTTTTCTGAGAAGTCCGTAGGTAATAAAACATTCATCTTTTAAATTTCTTAGTAAATACAAATCTAAAATGATGAAGCCTATTAAAATATGATATCCATCATATTAGAAATACTTGTGTATTAGGCTAGTAGATGTCCTGTAATTCTTGAAGATTAATAACTTTAATATTTCTGCCTTCCATTTCTATGAGGCCTTTCTTTTTAAAATCGGACAAGGTTCTTATTAATGTTTCTGTCGCAATTCCAGCTACACTTGCCAAATCATTACGAGAAATTTTAATAGGATCTTCAGGTTTCGAATTTATTTTTTCGGCAAATCTTATAATTGTTGATGCTGTTTTTCTTTGTACAGAACTGTAAGCCATTTGCAATAATTGGTCTTTAACTCCTGTAATGTCATCGGTTAGTAATTGAATAACTTCTAGGGCTACCTTGTGGTTTTGGTCTAGTATATCTTTTAGTTCGTTTTTAGCAACACCAACCATTTTTAACTCTCCTAAAGCTGTTGCTGTTTCTCGGTAAGGTATATTTTGCGTGAATGATGTATAGCCAAAGAGATCATCTTCTTTATGAAGGGCTGTGGTAAGTTCTTTTCCTTTTTCATCAAATTTATAACACTTTACAACACCTTTTAAAATTAAATAGACATAATTAGAGTTATTACCTTCTTTATAAATAATGTCGCCTTTACTGTAGTTAAAAATGGTGCCATTATCGTCGAAGAAATTTTTTAGGTCGTTAATTGTTCTTAATTGTTCTTCTGGATTAGTTGAATCATTTAAAGCTAATTCGCGTTCTTCCTTTAAAATAGCAGCTTTTGCTATTCTACTTTCAATAGCGCTTAAAATTTCATCTTCATTAAAGGGTTTTGTAATATAGTCGTCTGCTCCCATATTCATGCCTTTTCTTACATCTTGTCTTTCTGTTTTGGCAGATAAAAATATAAACGGTATAAATTTGGTGCTATTATCTTTTGATAGGCCTTCTAGCACACCATATCCATCTAAAATAGGCATCATGATATCACAGATTATAATATCTGGATTTTTATCTTTTGCAACTTCAAGACCAATTTGCCCGTTGGCGGCTGTAATAACTTCGTAGTCCGAAAGCTCTAATAACTCGGCTGTGTTTTCTCTTAATACGGTGTCGTCCTCTATTAATAATACTGTTTTCATTGTTGTGCTTTATTGGGTAGTTCTATAGTGAATGTTGAACCTTCGTGCTCTATGCTTTTAAATGTTATACTGCCATTTAAGCTTTCTAAATGGTCTTTTACAATATTTAGTCCAATACCTGTACCTTGTATTAGTAATGCATTTTCAGCTCTAAAATAGCGATTAAATATGTTTTTTTGATCTTTCTCCGGAATACCAATACCATTATCTTTTACTATAAAAACGGTAGTTGTTTCATTTTGAGAAATCTTTATGTCAATAATCGTGTTTTCAGAAGAGTACTTTATAGCATTATAGATTAAGTTGGATAAAGTTAGTTCTAATATTTTTTCATCTTGGTATAACGAAATATCATCTATATTCTCTGGGTAGTTAATTTTTTGTCCAGCTTTTAATAGCATATTGGCATTATAGATAACCTCGTTAAGAACTTTACTTAACTTAAAAGTGGCAAATTTATAATTGATTTTACCTTTCTCTAGTTTTTCTATCGAAAGGAAATCATTTAATATAGTATTAAGGTATTGTACTTTTTCTGTAATGGTATTAATATGTTTCTCTCGTTTATCTTGCTGTTCGGTTAATTTGTATTTATTTAATAACATGGTTGACGTTAAAATACCGCTTAAAGGGGTTTTAAATTCATGCGAAACCATAGATAAGAATTTTGTTTTCAACTCGTTTAATTCCTTTTCGGTAGCTAAAGCTGTTTTCAGTTCTGCGGTACGCACAGCAACCGTTTTCTCCAAATTTTCAGTATAATTTTTTTGTTCCGTTATATCTAAAATAATGGCTAAAAAAACATCTTTATCGCCTAGTTTAGAACGCTGTAAATGTACATTTACAGGGTAAGTGCTACCAGATTTTCGTTGATGGACCGTTTCGAATTCAATCTTTTCTTCTTTAGTCTCATTAAGTAATTCTAGTTTTTGTCTGAATTGTGATTCTGTAAATTTTGGTTTTATGTCAACAGGAGTCATGGTTTTAAGCTCTTCCAAACTGTAACCTATGTTTTTTTGCGCACCATAGTTAACGTTTATAAATTTTAAATCATCGTTAGCAAATACATATATTTCATTAAGTGATTCTTGAAAAATATTAGCCAAGTGATTGCGTTCTTGTTCCATGTATTTACGCTCGCTAATGTCTATTACTAGAGCCATAACATACCCCTTTCCGTAAACAGTAAACGGATTAAGTCCTGCTTCAACAGGAAAAACACTACCGTCTTTACGCGCGCCATAAAGATCGCGACCATGTCCCATTTGTCGGCGGGCTTTATCTTTCATAAAACCATTAAAATGAGCGCCATGACCAGCATGATAGTTTTGAGGAATTAAAATATTTAGTGGTTGTTTTATGAGTTCGCCCTTAGCATAACCAAACATTTTGTTGGCAGAATCGTTAGTTTCAACAATGTTTTGGTGTTCATCAACTACTATAACGCCTTCGGAAACAGCATCTAAAAGCACCTTAGTTATATCTTTATCTTGCTGAAACATATAAGTTTTAATGGTTTAATTGGTAAAGTGATTAAAGATAACTGATTTATATCATTCTTTAAAACTAATATTACCTCTAAATTTGGTTTGGTTTAAAGCCCTTAACATATGGTGGTTAAAAAGAAAATGACACTACAGTTTTATCAAAACCTTGGTAAGTTGTTTTATGCTATTGCAGCTATAGATGGTAAAGTAAGTGCGAAAGAATTTGAGAAACTAAAACTATTAGTAAAAAAGCAATGGTTAGAGGTAGATGCTATTGAAGATGCTTTTGGTACAGATGCCGCTTACCAAATTGAATTTGTTTTCGATTGGCTTAATGAAGCTAGATCGCTTAACACGAAGACTTGTTTTGACGATTTTATTAATTACAAAAAAAGCCAAAGTCACTTATTTACTAAAGAGATTAAAAGCCTAATATTAAAAACGGCTTCGGCAATTGCTTATGCTTTTTCGGGTATTAATAAGTCTGAACTTACTTTGTTAGCAAAATTAGATATAGAGTTAAAAATATCCTAAAGTTATTCTCGTGTTTCAGCCTTTGAAACCGCAGTTTAATTGACGATTTTAAACTTAAAAATGGGATAAATATATTAGAAAATGAAAAGTAGTTTTAACAATATTATAAAATCAGAACCATGTGTTTTAGTAGACTTTTTTGCTGATTGGTGTGGCCCATGTAAAACGCTATCTCCAATATTAAAGGATGTTAAAAAAGAGCTTGGAGATACTGTAAAGATTGTGAAAATTAATGTTGATAAAAATGAATTGCTAGCAGCAAAGTACCAAGTACGTGGTGTGCCAACAATGTTGCTTTTTAAAAATGGAAATCAGGTTTGGAGGCAATCTGGAGTACTTCAAAAAAATGATATTATAGCAGTTATCAATTCAAATTAAAGCGTACAAATAATCTCGAAGCCATATAGCGCATTTTAATTTTGGTAATTAGGGGTTTGTTCAGGTACATGTCCTAGAGCATTAGTTGTATCTATCAAAATATCACGTTAAAATTTAAACGATCTTATTAGTCATGAAAGTATGTTTTTGTATCAGTATACTATTGCTTACCGTGTCTTGCTCAGATAAACAGGATAAAATTTTACCTGTAGAACAATCTTTAACGGAGTCTGTTTATGCCTCGGCAACGGTTCAGCCCGACAGCCTTTATAAAGTTTATGCCGCTGTTTCAGGAATTTTAGACGACGTTCTTGTTAAAGAAGGCGACTTGGTAGCTAAAGGAAAACCCTTGTTTCAAATTATTAATAGTGCACCAAAATTAAATAGTGAAAATGCCAAATTTGCTTTAGATCTCGCTAAAGAAAATTATAATGGAAGTGCAGCTATTTTAAGTGGTATTAAAGATGAAATTGATGCGGCTATCCTTAAACTTAAAAACGATTCGATTAATTATTTCAGACAAAAAAATCTTTGGGAACAACGTATAGGTTCCAAATTGCAATATGAAAGTAAAAAGCTCACTTTCGACTTGGCTGTAAACCAATTAAAACTTTTAAAAAACAATTATAATAGAACCAAATATGAGTTGCAAACCGTAGTAAAACAAGCGGAAAATAATTTTAATACGGCTTCCATAGCAACAAGTGATTTTATGGTTGCTAGTAAAATGAATGGGAAAGTTTATGCACTACTAAACGAACCAGGGGAGATTGTATCAAGTATGGAGCCTTTAGCAGTTTTAGGCAGCACAAATCGTTTTATTATTAATTTGCTGGTAGATGAGGTAGATATTGTTAGAATTAATAACAAGCAACAGGTGTTGTTAGTTTTAGAGGCGTATGCAGATACTGTTTTTGAAGCTCAGATTTCTAAAATTTATCCCAAAAAGGACGAACGAAACCAAACTTTTACCGTTGAAGCTGTTTTTATAAATCCACCAAAAATATTGTATCCAGGACTTTCTG
This sequence comes from Algibacter sp. AS12, assembly GCF_046736315.1. Lineage (NCBI taxonomy): Bacteria > Pseudomonadati > Bacteroidota > Flavobacteriia > Flavobacteriales > Flavobacteriaceae > Algibacter > Algibacter sp. AS12. The sequence continues at coordinate 907,820 of NZ_CP151841.1, read as the reverse complement.
GTGAGGCTAATATTATCATAACCAAAAAGGAAAATGTATTAACCATTCCTAAAGCTTATTTAATAGACGATAATAAGGTAAAAACAGACGACGGTATTGTGTCTGTAAATATTGGTGTGCAAAATTTAGATGCCATTGAAGTGCTTTCAGGAATAACCAAGGATACATATATTTATAAGCCAGACAAATGACTAATTGGAGCATCATATTAAGTATTGCTAAAACACATTTACTTACTAAAATAAAGCAAACATCCATTGCTGCATTAGGTGTAACATTTGGTATTGGGTCTTACATTACTTTAGTGTGTTTTATGACAGGTTTAAACACCATGTTGGATGATTTAATGCTAAATCAAACACCACACATTCACGTTTACAATGAAATTGAACCTTCAAAAAAGCAACCGGTTTCATTATACGATAATCTTAGTAATAGTTTTAACGTTATTCATTCCATTAAACCAAAATTAAGTCAGAAAAAAATACATAATGCTTTACCAATTATAAATTATTTAGAACATAGTGATAAAGTATTAGGCGCACTTCCTCAGGTAAAAGCACAAATTTTCTATATAGCAGGATCGATAGAAATTAGTGGGAATCTTATAGGTATCAATCCTATTGAAGAAGCTAAGTATTTTAATATGAGCGATTATATTATAGAAGGGTCTGCCATGGCATTACAAAATACAGATAATGGGATTTTGTTGGGTATTGGTATTGCAAAAAAAATGGCTTTAAAAATAGGAGACCGTATTCAGGTAAGCCCAATAAATGGTTCTATTTTTCCATTAAAAATTGTAGGGTTTTATCAAAGTGGTGTAGCCGATGTAGATGCTATTCAAAGCTTTACTAATATTAAAACGGTACAGCGCATTTTAGGAGAAGCTAATAACTATATCACAGATATTAATGTGAAGTTGTATGATATAGAAACAGCCATACCACTTGCAAAAACAATAGAACAACAATTTAACCTTAAAGCTATTGATATTAAAACCGCTAACGCACAGTTTGAAACCGGAACAACAATTAGAAACTTAATTACCTACGCTGTGTCTATAACACTTCTTATTGTAGCAGGATTTGGTATATACAATATTTTAAATATGCTTATTTACGAAAAAATGAATGACATCGCTATTCTTAAGGCTACAGGGTTTTCTGGTAAAGATGTACAACTTATTTTTATGAGTCAAGCTATGATAATTGGTTTTGTTGGTGGTGTTTTAGGTTTGCTAATTGGTTTCGGGTTAACGAGTTTAATCGAAACAATTCCTTTTAAAACAGAAGCTTTACCAACCGTAGAAACATACCCTATAAATAAAGATCCGTTGTACTTTACAATAGGCTTTTCGTTTGCTATGGTATCAACGTTTCTTGCGGGGTATTTACCAGCAAAAAAAGCCAAAAAAATAGATCCAGTTAAAATTATAAGAGGCCAATAATATGAGTGTTATTTTAGAAGCTAAGCATATTAATAAATACTTTAAAAAGCCTGTGAATTTTCATGTGTTAAAGGATATCAGTTTTCAAATAAGAAAAGGGGAATTTGCATCTGTTATGGGGAAATCGGGTTGTGGGAAATCGACTTTGCTTTACATTCTTTCCACTATGGATACCGATTACGAAGGTGAACTATATCTTAAAAACCAACTTATTACAGGTCAAGATAGCACGCATTTATCTCATTTGCGTAACAAACATATTGGTTTTGTGTTTCAGTTTCATTATTTGCTTTCGGAGTTTTCGGTGCTAGAAAACGTTATGCTTCCAGCTAAGAAATTGGCAGAAAAATCACTTCAAGAAATTGAGCATAATGCCATTCAAAAACTTAAAATTCTAAATATTGAGCATTTAGGATCTAAAAAAGCATCGCAAGTTTCTGGTGGTGAGAAACAGCGTGTAGCTATTGCTCGTGCACTTATAAACGACCCGTCTATAATTATGGGCGATGAGCCAACGGGAAACTTAGATAGCCACAATGCTGAAAATGTATTTAATATTTTTAAACAGTTGAGTGATGAGCAAGGTTTGTCTCTTTTAATCGTTACACACGATGAAGATTTTGCAAATAAAACAGATAGAATTATTCAAATGGAAGATGGAAAAATACTTCTGTAAACACACCTTTCATTCATGATATTAATCATTTTTAATACCCTCTTTTGCAACTAACTTTATAGTGTAGTTTTAAGCAAAAGGTATGAAAACACTTCAAGACATAGAAAATCAAATAATAACGTTAACGACAAGCATAGAAGTAAATTACCCCGAGCTATATGCTACGTTAGATGAAAACCCAGTTACTATTCCTAGTAATAGTCATCCGGATATGACCATAACTATTATGGAAGATTATCTAGAAAGTTTAAAACAAATATTAAAGCAATACAGTAAAACTCATAATAAAAAGTAATGGCATTTATCGATTATTATAAAATACTAGGCATTTCTAAAACTGCTACAGTAGGCGATATCAAAAAAGCCTATCGTAAGCTAGCGCGTAAATATCACCCAGACTTAAACCCTAATGATAAGCTTGCAGAGCAAAAATTTAAGGAGATTAACGAGGCTAATGAGGTGCTAAGTAATCCTGAAAATCGTAAAAAATACGATGAGTATGGGGAGCATTGGCAACATGCCGAAGAATACGAAAAAGCGAAACAACAAAAGCAGTATCAGCGAAGCACACAGGGACCTCAAGGTGGTTATTCCGAAGAAGATTTTTCGGATTTTTTCGGAGATATGTTTGGAGGAAGAGCGTCTGGAAGTAGTGGCAGACAAGTAAAGTTTAGGGGGCAAGATTTTAATGCGCAACTGCAGTTAGAATTAAAAGATGTTTATACTACTCAAAAAAGGACATTAACCGTAAATAATAAAAACATACGTATTACCATTCCTGCTGGTGTTGAAAATGGACAGGTTATTAAAATTAAAGGGCATGGAGGAAAAGGAGTAAATGGTGGTCCTAATGGCGATTTGTATATCGAGTTTTCAGTGGTTAATAATTCACTTTTTAGAAGAGATGGTAATAATTTATACGTTTCGGTAGATTTAGATTTGTATAAAGCGCTGTTAGGTGGCGAAATTATGGTGAATACTTTTGATGGAAAAGTAAAACTTACCGTAAAACCAGAAACCCAAAATGGCACCAAAATAAAATTAAAGGGCAAAGGGTTTCCTAAGTATAAAAAAGAAGGACAATTTGGCGATTTGTATGTAACCTATAATATAAAAACACCAGTAAACCTTTCAGAAAAAGAAAAAGAACTGTTTACAGAACTTTCAAAATTGCGATAAAATGGACACAGCACAACTTATATCAATACAACAATTTTGCACACATTACAATGTACCTGTAAAGTTTATTAACGCCTTACAAGAATACGAGTTAATTGAAATTACGATTACCAATAATCAAGATTATTTAAAAACTAACCAGCTTAATGCTATCGAAAAAATGATGCGAATGCATTATGATTTGGATATTAATTTTGAAGGTATAGATGTTATTTATAATTTATTAAAACAAGTAGAGCTGCTTCAAGAAGAAGTGCGCATTTTAAAAAATAAATTAAGCGCTTATGAAGGTTTTTAATTTGCTATTATGACAACAATAGAATACATAAAAGAATGGTTAAGTACCAATCCACTAATATGGAATGTTATTCGGTTTCTTGCCATACTATTTGTTATTTTATTAGGTGTGCAGTTGGTAAGACGCTATTTAAAAAAACACATTTCTAATACGGTTATACGTTATAAAGCTCAAAAAGCCATAGAGATTATAGGTTATGGATTGTTAATTTTTTTAACTATCACTTATTTTTCTGGTTCTATTAAGGATTTTACAATAATTATAGGACTATTTACTGCAGGGTTAGCATTTACATTACAGGAGTTAATCTTAAGTATTGCGGGATCAATCTATATATTTTTAGTAAAAGTTTATAAACCTGGAGATCGCATTGAAATTAATGGCATTAAGGGAGATGTTATAGATGTGGATAGTATTTATACAACCATGATGGAAATTGGCCAATGGGTTGAAAGTGATAACTATAGTGGGCGTATTGTAAAACTGAGTAATGCTTTTGTGTTTAAAGGTCCAATCTATAACTACTCGCAAGATTTTCCTTTTATTTGGGATCAATTCAATTTGCCTATTCGTTATGGTTCAGATATGGAACTTGCAAAATCTATTGTTATTAATATTGCTTCAGAAACCCTTTCAGAATACACTAAGGCATCCAAATCGCAATGGGAAGCGGTAGTGAATAAATATTATATTGAAGATGCTATAGTTGAACCTACACTTGCTATTAGGCTTACCGACAATTGGGTGGAATTCAATTTAAGGTATATTGTAGATTACAAAAAAAGACGATTAACAAGGCACCTTCTTCATGATGAAATTCGAAAAGCTTTCGAGCAAACAAACGGAAAAGTGGTATTAGCATCAACAACAATAGAGCTTATTAAAATTCCTGAAATAAAGATAAATTCAGAACAAATTTAAAAGTAATAATACCCATTATAAATGGTGTTCGCTGGTTGTAAACTTATTTTTTTTACTATGGATTTATTAACTTTATAAGCATCGAAATGCCAAGATATACTTTTAGTGAGTTTTAATTAAAAAACATATGGCTAATAATGAACATGACGTACACGGACATTACCAGGTTTTAGGTAAGAAAACAGAGCTTTACTTTGCAGTCTTTTGCGGTGTTTTTCTAGTTATAGGTTTTAGTATTGAAAAATTAATTGGCTTAGAAGGTTGGTTTTCTTTGTTAAGTTACATTATTTCTTATTTTTTTGGAGGGTTCTTTATTACTATCGAAGCCATAAAAAAAATTCCGAAAGGTGAATTTGATATAGATTTTTTAATGATTGCCGCTGCCGCTGGAGCTGCTTATATTGGTAGTTGGGCAGAAGGCGCGTTACTTTTGTTTCTATTTAGTTTAGGTCATGCTTTAGAGCATTATGCCATGAATAAAGCTAAAAAATCTATTGAGGCTTTAGGTCATTTATCTCCAAAAACGGCTCTTGTAAAAAGGAATGGAAAACTTGAAGAAGTACCAATCGAGACTTTAAAAATAGAGGATGTTATTGTTGTTAAACCAAATACAAAAATTGCAGCCGATGGTGTTATTTTAAGTGGTAGTTCTAGTATTAATCAAGCACCAATAACAGGGGAAAGCATGCCAATTGATAAAACAAGCATTGCTAGAACAAACAATTTGCCGGAGTTTAAGGATATTGATAAAAGCCATGTTGTATTTGCTGGTACAATTAATGGGGATAGTAGTATTGAGGTTTTAGTGCTTAAACTAACAGAAGATTCTACGGTTTCTCGATTAATTAAAATGGTAAGCGAGGTTGAAACTCAAAAATCGCCAACACAGCGACTCACCAAAAAGTTTGAAAAATGGTATGTGCCCATTGTTATTATAGTTGTTTTTCTATTGTGTTTTGCTTTCATTATAGTAGATGAAACTTTTAATGCAAGCTTATACCGAGCCATTACAGTATTAGTTGCTGCTAGTCCTTGCGCATTGGCAATTTCAACGCCAAGTGCTGTTTTAAGCGGGATAGCAAGAGCCGCTCAAAAAGGAGTGCTTATTAAAGGCGGAAAAGCTTTAGAGGATTTAGGCGAAATAACTACTATAGCATTCGATAAAACGGGCACATTAACCGAAGGCAAACCAAAACTCACAAATTTAATTCCTTTAAATAATTTTAATGAGAAGGATTTAGCTCATTTAGTTTTGGAGGTGGAGAGTTTAAGCAACCATCCGTTGGCAAAAGCTATAGCTAATGATTTAGGTGTGAAATTTAATATAGCGTCTCAAAATAAAGCATCTAATGTAAACGCTATTCAAGGAAAAGGTATTCAGGCACAATATAAAGGTGAAAAAACACGTATCGGTAATGTAAAATTAATGGAAGATTCAGGTATAAAAGTCACTAAAACCATTCATTCTAAAATGAATCAGCTTTTACAAAATGGACATACCGTAATGTTAGTAGCGTTTAAAACTGATATTGTAGGACTAGTTAGTGTTATGGATTTACCTCGCAAAACCGCCGCTTCTACCTTAAAGCGATTGCAGGAAATAGGTGTTAAACACATGATAATGCTTACAGGAGATCATCAAAACGTTGGTGATGCTATTGCTAAACAAATAGGACTAACTGAAGCTAAAGGAAACTTGCTTCCAGAAGATAAAGTTTCGGCTATAAAAGCATTAATTAAACGCGATAAAAAAATAGCTATGGTAGGAGATGGTGTTAATGACGCACCAGCAATGGCATTAAGTACAGTAAGTATTGCTATGGGAGCAGCAGGTAGCGATGTCGCATTAGAAACAGCCGATGTAGCTCTCATGTCCGATAAAATTGAAAATTTACCTTTTGTTATTGGTTTAAGTCGAGCCTCTAAGCGTATTATTAAACAGAATATTTTTATAAGTCTTGGTGTTGTAGTGCTGCTAGTTCCAGTAACCATTTTGGGACTAACAAATATAGGTGTAGCAGTAGCTTTTCATGAAGGCTCAACCATTGTAGTGGTTTTAAATGCCTTGCGATTACTTCGTTTTAAAATGAGTTAATTCTTAAGTTTTATGAAAAATTAATTGGTCTTGGTACCATGAGTAGATTTCTTAAAGAAGTAATCTCATTTGTTAATTGTGAGAACTGATTAATATCATAGTCTAAAGCTAACATTATTAGTATTTTAGGTGAAATACTAGACTATAACACCATGATAAGGAATTTACAGCAAGATGAATGTGCAAATATTCTGGCATCCAATTACATTGGTAATCTATCCTATATTTATAGAGATCGGCCCTATGTAGTGCCAATAACCTATTTCTTTGATGCACAAAATAATGTTATTATTGGTTACTCAGCCGAAGGCCATAAAATTAGAGCCATGCGTAAAAACACAAGTGTTTCTTTAGGGGTTTCAGAAATCGATTCGGTTAATTCTTGGAATTCAGTGCTCGCTCAAGGCACATTCAAAGAGCTTTCTGGAAGTAATTCCAAAGCGCAACTGCATGTTTTCTCTTTAGGTGTAAAAGATTTAATTATTTATAAAGAACACAGGAAACTAGATTTTATAAGTGAGTTTTCTAGTAAAATCTACAAAGATGATTTTCCAATCGTTTTCCAGATAAAAATAGATGAGCTTACCGGTAAAATTAGAAACCACTAATTTACTAAGTAAACTATAAAAGTCAAGTTGATAGGAGTTTAATCAATTCAATAAATGTCGTATTAATTAAAGTAATAATTTCAAAAGGATGAAATATTTATATCTAGTTGGGCTGTTAGTTGTGTTTTTAGCGTGTAAAAACGATAAACGTGAGGAAAATACTTTGGAGAATAAGGTTTTAGACAGCCTTAAGCGGATGCCTTTAGATTCATTAAAATTAAAGGATTTTGATATTGAATCCTTAGATAAATCTGTTACCATTGAGTTAAAGCAAAAACAACTCATCGAAAAAAAAGATGAAAGTGAAGAGCTTGAGGAGTTGATAATTGATAAGCATTACCTGGTTGAAAAGAAAGATTATACCATTAATTTTAAATACCCGCTAATTAACGAATCTTATAAACTCACTAACAGAAATTTTAATGAGTTTATTAATGATTATTATGTTAATATAACCAAAACAGAATCTGATATTTTAGAGAGTAAAGCGTTCTGTGATAGTATAGATGCTAAAACATTTAGGGAGGAGCGCTTTATCGATTATAAGATTTATAATGTTAATGATCTGCTAGTAAGCGTATTGTTTTATAAAGAGAATTTTTATAATGGTGCCATGCATCCTAGTTATTCTTTCGATTGTTTTAATTTCGATTTAAACAGAGGTGTTTTTATGACTTATGCCGATTTTTTTACTCAGGATTCAGAAGAAGAGTTAGTAGATATTATAAACAAAAACATAAATAAACGAATTGGAAAAGCAGATATTTACTATGATTGCTGGGAGGTTTCTTTAGATGATTTTTCTACAAGTAAAAACAACTTTGTACTCAATGATACTTATATCGAATTCTATTTTGATGATTGTGTAATATGTCCATCGTACACAGGTACATATTCTATTGAACTGCCTTTAACCAATTTGCTTTCAGTTTTAAAGAAATACGATTCTAATCCATTAGTTTTTTAATGTAGTTGAGCGGTATTGTAATTTTTTAAAGTGTCATATTATAATAAAATCAGTGCGACTTACCAATTTATTAGTCAATAGACTCAATACTCATTTGGTGGTCATCAAAACAAATTTGGCATCTATTCTATGTACAACAAATTAGCTTTGTAATTGGTAATAAACATGAATTCAAGGCTATTTTAAATTTTATTAACTAGTATCGCTAGAGCATAATTATTAAGGATTCTTCATTTTAATAGAGGTTTTTTAGTGGAATTCTCTAAACCAGCTAAAAACTAGTGAAAAAAAATTTTGTTTTAACATAGTTTTAATATATATTTGGCAAACCAATTTGGTAAACCAATTTGGTGTACCAAAACTAATATTAAACAAAAACTAAATTAATGAAACAAACAAGAAATTTAAAAAAGACGCTCCTATTATTAATAGGGTTTTGTTTTGCATTGAATTTAAATGCACAGCAAAAGACGATAACCGGTGTGGTTACTGCTGAGGCAGATGGTATGGGACTTCCAGGTGTTAATGTTATTGTTAAAGGAACAACTACAGGAGCATCAACAGATTTTGATGGTAATTATTCTATTACTGTAAGTGGTAGCGATGCCGTTTTATCTTTCAGTTATATTGGATATGTTGCTAAAGAGATTACAGTAGGTGGTAACAATACAATTAATGTTGCCTTAGTTGAAGATTTAGCTGCGCTAGATGAAGTTGTAGTTGTAGGGTATGGTACTCGAAAAAAATCACATTTAACGGGAGCAGTAGCAAAAATAGGTGGTGATGATGTTGCCGCTGTACAAACAGCTCGTGTTGATGAAGCATTGGTAGGAAAGCTACCTGGTGTTAATATTCAAAATCAGAGTGGTGAACCTGGTTCGGACTTAAAAATACAAATTAGAGCAGGATCTTCACTTTCGAGTAATTCAGATCCTTTAATTGTTGTTGATGGCTTTCCGATTTCAGGAAATTTAGCAACGGTTAATCCAAACGATATTGAAAGTTTAGAGGTGTTAAAAGATGCTGCTTCTGCCGCTATTTATGGTTCTTTGGGAGCAAATGGTGTTATTTTGGTAACCACCAAAAAAGGAAAAACAGGAAAACTAAATTTTAGTTATAACGCCTATACAAGTACTTCAAGAAAGTATGTAAAAGATATTGAGATGCTTAAAACTGCTGGTGAATGGGCAGAAGACTTACAATCAGGTGATTATGATCTTTCTTTTACTGATCCAGGTTTATTAGAATATAGACTTGATGCATACACGAATGCACCAGATGTTGTGAGTATTGAAGATTGGCTTTTTAAAAGTGGTAATTCAACTAGCCATGATTTTAGTGTGAGTGGAGGATCTGAAAATATTAAAGCGTTTGCTTCACTTGGTTATTTAAATACCGATGGTATTGTGAGAGGGCAAGGTTATGAAAGATATAACGGACGTATGAATATTGATGCTAATTTGAACGATAAATTTAAAGCAGGCTTGAGTATGAATGGATTCTATGGTAATCAAGATATTGTTCCTTGGGAAATGAGGGATCTTTTGAGATCGTATAGTATAAGTCCTATATACCATACACAAGCGTCGATTGATTTCGTTCAGCAACTAGATCAAAAAAGACAAGCTTTATTCGATTCTGGGTTTACAGGAAATAATATAGGGCAGTCGTTTGATAGTAATTATAGAGGTGTAGGTTTAGATCCTACTAGTATCTATGATTTACAACCTGGTGATGTAGTTCACGATTGGCAATACGGTAGAAATCAAAATGGAATTGGAGGAACAGGAGATGCTGGTGTAGCTGCTAAATTTGACAATTCAAGAAGATATAAGAAAACATATTATGGAAACGTAAGTTCTTATTTACAGTATGAGTTAATGGAAGGGTTAAACATTAAAACCATTTTTGGCGCAGATTTACGTGATGTTAATGAGTACGAATATCATGGAGTACAATCAGATGGTCAACAACGTGCTGATAGAGGAACATTGGATATAAGTGATATAAAAAAGTCTACTGTGTTAAGTACAACTACTGTAGATTATTCAACTGTACTTAATGATAAGCATGATATTAATGCAGTTGTCGGTATGGAGTTTGTAAATACTAAATTCACCGGACTTGAATCAGATGGTACTAATGCACCTGAAGGTTATCCTTTAAATTATTCTTTTTTCAATGCTGAAGATGTCATTTCTAATAGAATTGAAGAGAAGCAATCAAGAAGAGGTATTTTTGGAAGAGTTGCTTATGCCTATGATAATAAATATTTGTTATCAGCATCTGTTAGGAGAGATGGTGATTCACGTTTTGGGGCAAATGAAAGGTTTGCAGTATTTCCAGCATTGTCTTTAGGGTGGAATGTACACAAGGAATCTTTTTTACAAGATAGTGAAACGTTAAGTTTGTTAAAGCTTAGATTTAGTACAGGTTCTTTAGGGACTTCTTCAGATTTAGGTTCTTATAGTTCTTTAAGTATTTTAGGAACTTCGCCTACTGCTTTTGGTACAGGGTTTTTAATTCCTCAAGATGTGGCAAATGCAGATTTAACTTGGCAAACCAATAAAGAAACTAACTATGGAGTTGATTTAGGGTTTATAAATAATCGTTTCAGATTAAGTGTAGATTATTATAACTCAGATGTTAACGATATGTTGATTCAACAAAGTGTTTCTGAAGTTTTAGGAACACCACAAATTAGACTTAATCGTGGTGATATTACTAGTTCTGGTTTAGAGTTTGAACTAAATGCTAACATCATGCAAAAAGATGATTTTTCTTGGAGTATGAATGCCAACTTATCTACAGTTAATTCAGAAATTACTAGCTTAGGATCTCTTGATGAATTACCTAGACAAATTTATGGTGGGCCGTCTGGTAGAGGTGTTGAGTTTAGAAACTATGTAGGTGGAGAGCTTGGTGAAATGTGGGGTTATGAAAGCGCTGGGAGAGTTGAAACCATATATATGGCAGATCCAACTAGAAATGTTGGAAATGGTAGTGGTTTAGCTTATATAGTAGATCAAAATGGTGATGGTGACATTACTTATGAAGATGATTATGTTAAATTAGGATCGGCTACTCCAGATTTTTACTGGGGATTGTCTAGTACTATGAACTATAAGGAATTTGATTTATCATTCCAGTTCCAAGGATCTCAAGGTGCTGAAGTGTATAATATTGATCCTATTTACTGGCAATCGGAATTTCGTGACTCTACAACACCTGCTTTTGACCTTGAAAGCGATGGTATTGCCGATAATAATGGCCTGCATTATCAATTAACCAGAGATGTACATGGTGCATTGATTCAAGATGCATCATACATTGCTTTAAGAAATATAACTCTTGGTTATACACTTCAACCAGATTTTATAAGCAAAATGGGAATAGGTTCTCTGAGAGTATATGCTGCAGCTACCAATTTATTATACATAATGGGTAAAGATTATACGTCTTTTAACCCAGAAGGTGTTGAGATTGAAAATAGTAATTATGCAGGCCCTACAACTTACGGATATCAAGAAGGAGCTAGCCCGATTGTTAGAAGTTTTACTTTCGGCGTAAATGTTAATTTTTAAATAAGAAATAATGAAAAAAATAAAATATATATATATAACATTAGTCGCTACGTTGTTGATAACAGCATGTGATAATGATTTGGAGCAATCACCTTCTTTAGATTTAGAAGCAATTAATTTGATAGAATTTGGACCAGTTTTAAATGCAGCATATTACTATCACACAGGAGTTGCCATGCCGCAAGCGGTTTTAGGAGATTTTAGAGCAGACAATATGTTGATGTTAGAAGATCCTTTTACATCAATTGATACGTATAACTCAGACTTGGCAGGAGGAGATATGACAGGTGCATTTTTTACCCCTGTTTATCGTAATTTATATAAGGCAATATTAAGTGCTAATAACGTTATTGAAAACTCATCAAATGAAACTCAAATTGCCGAGGCTAAATTTTTAAGAGGATTATCTTACTTTAAACTAGTGCTTATTTTTGGTGATGTTCCTGTTAACTTATCGGCTGCACCAAGTACTTCCGATTTGTCTATCTTGGTTAAACAACCAGTGAATGATATTTACAATGATGTAATTATTCCAGACTTCCAAGATGCTATAGCGGGTCTAGATAATTCTGATATAGCTTCAGGACGCGCAAGTCAAATTGCTGCACGTGCATTTCTTGGTAAAGTATACATGCATAGAGGTGATTTTGGCCCTGCAGCGACAGAACTTGGAGCTGTAGTAAGCGCTGCTAGTGCTGCTGGTATAACTTTAGAGCCTAACTTTGCTGATGTAGTAACCGATATTAGTTCAGAAATTATTTTTGCAACGAAAATATCAGGTTCTATTTCTAATGCCGATGGTTCTACGTCTTCTTCTACATTTCCAGGTTGGTTTTCTGGAGGTGATACTAAATCTAGTACACCTTTAGATCCGCGCTTAACTGCTGCTTTTGATGCTAGTAGTGCTGCTGGTGGTGGTACAGATTTAAGAAAAGCATTAACTATTGATGCAGCAGGTGGTAAAGGTGTAAAATATACTGGAGGTGCCGATCAGGACTTTATAGAAATGAGACTATCTGATGTTATTTTAATGTATGCGGAAGCATTAAATGAAAATAGCACACCTGCTAGTACAGTACTTCCTTTATTAGATCCAATAAGAACGAGAGCTGGTTTAACAAGTTTAACGGGTACGGTAAGTTCTCAAGCAGATGTTAGAGAAGTTATTTATGATGAAAGAAGAGTAGAGTTAGCGCTTGAAGGACATAGATGGTTTGATTTAGTAAGAACAGGCACAGTTGATGCTGAAATGGGGCTTACTATTAATGCAAATTATTACATATTCCCTATTCCAGATAGCGAAATACTTGCTACCAACGGAGTAATCACACAAAACGACGGTTACTAACAGGAAAAACTTTAATTTAAGTTAGTTTGATTTTTAGGTTCTCCGATCTTTTTTAAGGTCGGAGAACCTTTTTTTATACCCTTAATCCAAATTAAAACTAGCATTAGGTTTGTGTCATTTTAATGTGATTGATACTCTTAAATAACTACATTTTGCCCTTTTGGTTTTGGAATAATTATTATCCTAAATAACTAGTCTTAGCTAAAAAGACTTCTTAAATTTGAGGCATAAATTTAGTTATGATTAAAAATTTAATTAGATACTTTAAAAGCATACATTTTACTAAGGCCATTTTGGTTGCTTTAGCCATGGTAACGCCGGTATTAATATCTATTTATTTTTTTAATAGTTTCGAAATAGGCTTTAGTATAGCTTTAGGCGCAATATTATGTGCCCCATGCGATGTTCCAGGAAGTTTAAAACATAAGTTTTACGGCATATTAACATCTGTTGTGTTAGTGTTTATCATCACGTTACTAATCGGGTATTTTAGTAGTACACTTCTAATAGTTATACCGTTGTTAATCGTTTTGGTTTTTGCGGTTTCTTACATTTCGGTTTTTGGTTTTAGAGCCTCATTAATTTCATTGGCTGGTTTGCTTTCGTTTGTGTTAGCCTTTGCCTATGAAAGTAGTGAGATTACTGTTTTGGAACATGCCTTATATCTTGCGTTAGGAGGCGTCTGGTACTTGTTTTTAACAATTTTAACCCAATTGTCTTTACCACAAGTGCAAACGGATTACTTGTTTATAGAACTGTTATACAAAACATCAGAATTTATAAAAATAAGAGGAAAGTTATTAGTTGAAATCAATAATAGAAATGAACTTTTAGAAGCCAATTTTAAACTGCAAATAGAAATAAACGAACTCCAAGAAACCATAAGAGAGGTGATTTTAGAAAAAAGATTAAACTCTGGTTTTAGTAATAGAACAAGACGACAACAGTTGTTTTTTTCTAGAGTTATGGAAATATATGAATTGGCTATTTCCAACACGATTGATTATTATAAGTTTGATACCTTATTTAAAGATCATCCCGAAAAAATAGATGAGTTTAAAGTATTAATTTTCGAAATTTCAAATAGACTAGCTTTTATTGCTAAGGTGGTTTTAAAGGAAGAGAAGCTTACATTTAATGATAATTTTAAAGTGCTTCTTAAAAAAATACAGAACCATATAGATATTTATAAGGTGAAGGTAGGTTTACCGGAATCAAGAGAGGGTGCCATACTTCTGTTAAACTTTAAAGCCTATCAAGAGCGGCAGATTAGCAACTTAAATGACATCGCTAGGATATTAGAGAATTATTCTAAAAACAATAAAATTAGAGGCATAAAGGACGCCGAACAATTTATAACTCAACAGGATTATGATGTTAAAAAACTGAAAGCCAATTTTAGTTTTAAATCGCCAATATTTAGACACTCGTTACGATTAACGCTTACAATGCTAATCGGTTTTTTAATTGGGTATGCTATGGAAATGCAGCAATCGTATTGGATTTTGTTAACCATTGTTGTAATAATGAGACCTAGCTACGGCTTAACTAAACAACGAACTGTACAAAGGTTGGTAGGAACTTTAATAGGCGCTGCTTTAGGTGTGGGTATTGTTTTTTTAACACAAAACACTGTAGTTTATGCTGTAATTGCAGCCTTATCTTTAATAATTGGGTTTTCAATTTTAAAACAGAATTATAGAAATGGCGCAGCCTTTATTACCTTATATGTAGTTTTTATGTATGCCTTAATTCATCCAAATGTTTTAATGGCTATTCAGTTTAGGGTTGTAGATACGCTTATAGGAGGAGTATTGGCCTATGCTGGGAATTATTTATTTTGGCCAGCATGGGAGTCGAAAAACATTAAAGAGTTTTTTGTTAATTCTATTAATGGAATTGCTGATTTTTTGAAACAAATAGATGTTTTATATCATGAAAAAGGAGAGGTGTCTACGGCCTATAAGTTAGCTAGAAAAGAGACGTTTTTACAAGTAGCGAATTTGAATGCTGCTTACCAAAGATTGGTGCAAGAGCCTAAATCGAAACAACAGAATATTGTTGTTATTTACGACTTAATTACCATTTGTAATACCTATTTGTCTTCGTTGGCATCCTTAGGTATTTATATTAGAACAAACAAAACAAGCAACGTACCAAAGCAATTTGAAATTTATGTAACGCATATTTTATCTAATCTTGAAAAAGCTGTAGATATTTTAGAAGATAAAGAATCTAATATCCATTTAGTAAATGAAGATTTAGATAAGGCTACCAAGAATTACGAGGATGACTTTAATTGCTTAGTATCACAACGTGGAGAAGAAATTAAAAAAGGAGTTCCTATTTCTAACGAAATGAGAGCGCAGTTGCACGAAACAAAATTAATATTCGAGCAGTTAAGTTGGCTGTTTAATCTATCGGAAAGTTTAGTTAAAAAAGTAAAACGTATTTAAATAAATGGCTTTTTTATTAATTTCTTGAGGATTCTCGTATTACCAATTCGGCATCTAAAATTATTTTATTCAAGGTTTGTTTTACTGTTTTTTTCTTGGTGTAACCTAAAAATGTTAAGGCAGCTTGTTTTCCAATTCCTGCACTGTGTTGGTTAATACTACTAATAGAAGGTGTTACTACAGCTGTAAAAGGTTCGTCGCCAAAACCAACTAAAGCGATATCTTCTGGCACCTTTATTTTTCGTTCTTTTAAAGCTTGTAAAGCACCTAATGCAGCATAATCACTGGCAACGTAAACAGCATCTGGTCTTTCTTTTAGTTGGAGTAATTGTTCCATTTTTTCTTTGCCATCTTCAATAGTTAGGCTGCTTTCAATTAAAAGCTCTGGATCTAACGGTAAATTGTGCTTCTTTACAGCATCAATATAACCTCTAATTCTATTGTTAAAAATGCGGGTACGCTTATAGCCTCCTATATGGGCAATTCTTTTTCGACCTTGATTTACAAGATGCTCAATAATATCTTGACTGCTTTTATAATCATTAATACCTATATAATCCACATTTAAATCATTTTCACCACGATCAAATAAAATTAAAGGAATGCCTTTTGCTTTTACTTTTTCATAATAATCTAAATCTACAGTTTCATTGGCCATTGATGCAATTATACCATCAACTTGAGTGAACAATAAAGTATCAATACTGTCGCACTCCTTTTTAAACGATTCGTTAGATTGTGTTATAATAATGTTATAACCTTCTTTGTTCAACACCTCTTCAATATTTTGAATAACAGAAGAAAAAAAGTTGCTATTAGTTCTAGGCACAATAACGCCAACTAATTTGCTTTTTCCTTTTCTTAAGGCGCTAGCAAGATGATTTGGTTGATAATTAAGATTTGCGGCAACTTGTTTAACAGCCTTTTTAGTTTTTTTACTAATTCTAGAGTCGTCGTTAAGTGCTTTAGAAACCGCAGCAGCAGAGATATTTAAAACATTAGCAATATCTTTTATAGTGGTTTTCTTTTTGATATTCAATTTTTTTATATATTTGCTTAATCGTTTAAGCAAATATATAGTTTTAACTTATTCAATCAAAATCTAAGCGTAATTAAAGATTTTGATTTATTTTCAACTAGTTGGTTAAACGTTTAAGCAAAAACTAATTTTTAAATAATAATACTAAATAAGATGAGTAAAGTAGTAACTTTCGGAGAGATCATGTTAAGATTAGCTCCACAAGGATTTTTAAGATTTTCACAAGCAAATAACTTTGATGCTATTTACGGTGGTGGAGAATCAAACGTAGCTGTTTCTTTAGCTAATTATGGTGTGTCATGTGATTTCGTAACACGTTTACCAAAAAATGATATTGGTGAGTGTGCTATGATGGAAATGCGTAAAAGAGGTGTAGGTGTCGATAAAATTGTTTGGGGTGGAGATCGTTTAGGGATCTACTTTTTAGAAACTGGTGCTGTATCTAGAGGATCTAAAGTGGTTTACGATAGAGCACATTCTGCAATAGCTGAAATTGAATCAGGAATGATTGATTGGGATGCTGTTTTTGAAGGTGTTGAGTGGTTTCACTGGACAGGAATTACACCAGCAATTTCTCAAGGTGCTGCCGATGTTTGTTTAGAAGCTGTTAAAGCTGCAAGTGCTAAAGGTATTACTATTTCTACCGATTTAAATTACCGTGCTAAACTTTGGAACTATTGTAGCGATGCACATAGAGAAAAAGTTATGACTGAGATTACATCGTATTGTGATATCGTGTTAGGAAATGAAGAAGATGCAGAAATGCATTTCGGAATTAAACCTGCAGGAGCAGCAGTTCAAACAGCTGGACATGATGTAAAAGCAGAAGCTTTCTTATCTGTTTGCCAACAAATGATGGAAAAATTTCCAAGAGCTAAAAAGGTAATTACTACTTTAAGAGGTTCTATTTCTGCATCTCACAATACTTGGGCTGGAGTTTTATATGATGGAAAACAAATGTTACAAACGCGTCAATATCAAATAACAGATATCGTTGATAGAGTTGGTGGTGGAGATTCTTTCATGGGTGGATTAATCTACGGATTATTAAAATACCCGGAAAATGATCAAAATGCATTAGATTTTGCTGTTGCAGCGTCTTGTTTAAAACACACTATTAAAGGTGATGCAAACTTAGTAACTGTTGCTGAGGTTGAAAAACTAATGGGTGGTGATGCATCTGGTAGAGTTGCTAGATAATTTATATCAATAAGATTTATAAAAATAACCTACAAGGTGAAATACAGCTGTAATTGCTGTAAACACCTTGTAGTTTTGTTATTTAAATTAGTACGTTTTTCTAACCTTAAAATCATATAAATTATATGAAAAAATCTATTGCAATAATGTGTGGAGGCGGACCAGCTCCAGGCATAAATACTGTAATAAGTACTTTGGCCAAAACATTCTTGAAAGATGGATACGAGGTTATAGGTGTGCATCATGGTTATAAAGGATTGCTTTCTGATGAACCTTCATTAGTTTTTTTTGATTTTCATCATGCCGATAGAATTTTTAGTCGTGGTGGTTCAACTTTAATAATGAGCCGTTTTAAGCCAAAAGATAGCGATTTTAAAGCCGGTTTTTTTAAGAAATACAACGTAAAACTACTAGTAACTATTGGTGGCGATGATACCGCGTCAACAGCCAATAGGTTAACAAAATATGTAAATACTCAGGATTTGGATGTGGCTCATGTTCATGTTCCTAAAACCATCGATAACGATTTACCGTTGCCAGATAGAAATCCAACTTTTGGTTTTCATACGGCAAAAGATGAAGGTGTGCGTATTGGTAATACCGTTTATGAAGACGCTAGAACTAGCGAAAACTGGTTTGTAGTTGCCGCTATGGGGCGTTCGGCAGGGCATCTTGCTTTTGGGATTGCATCGGCGTGTCATTATCAAATGATGATTATTCCTGAAATGTTTAATAAAACTAAAATAACATTCGAGAAAATTATCAATATGATTATTTCTTCTATTGTTAAATGCAAAATTCAAGGTATCGAATATGGTGTTGCTTTGGTTAGTGAAGGTGTTTTTCATTTTATGGATGAAGACGAAATCTTAAACTCAGGTATCAATTTTACTTACGACGATCATGGACATCCAGAACTAGGAAACGTAAGTAAATCTCATATATTTAATTATTTATTACAAACTAAGCTTAAAGAGGTTGGTTTAGATATAAAATCAAGGCCTGTAGAGCTTGGGTACGAATTAAGGTGTTGTAACCCTATTGCATTCGATTTAACCCTATGCACTTTATTAGGTATAGGTGTTAAAAAATTATATGACGAAGGCGTTTCTGGTTGTATTGTAAGTGCAAATTCAAAAGGCGATATTATGCCTTTATATCTAAAAGATTTTGAGGATAATGAGGGTAAAATACCACCTAGATTGGTAGATATCAATTCAGATATGGCTCAGCTATTTATTAATAATCTATTTTATATTAAGGAAAAAGATTATGAGTTGGCTAAACAATATTTACCTAATCCGGAGGCATACGATTTTAAAAAAATATTAAATTGGAATTAAATTAACTAATAAAAAAACAAAAATATAATGGCACAATTTTCAAGATTAGAAGTAGCGCAAGCAATGAAAGATACAGGAATGATTCCTTTATTTTTTCATAATGATATAGAATTAAGTAAAAAAGTATTAAAAGCATGTTACGATGGTGGTGCTCGTTTAATGGAGTTTACTGCTCGTGGTGATTTTGCTCACGAAGTTTTTGGAGAATTAACTAAATATGCTATTGCTGAATTACCAGGAATGATAATGGGTGTAGGGTCTGTAACAGATGCAGGTGCTGCGTCATTATACATGGCTTTAGGAGCAAACTTTATTGTAACTCCGGTTTTAAGAGAAGATATTGCAATTGCTTGTAACCGTAAAAAAGTATTATGGTCTCCAGGATGTGGTACTTTAACAGAGATTACTAGAGCAGAGGAATTAGGATGCGAAATCGTAAAATTATTCCCTGGCGATATCTACGGACCTCAATTTGTAAAAGGTATTAAAGGTCCACAACCATGGACGTCGGTTATGCCTACAGGTGGTGTTTCGCCAACAGAAGAAAACCTTAAAGGATGGTTTGATGCTGGTGTAACTTGTGTTGGAATGGGATCTAAATTGATTTCAAAAGAAATTATTGCTAATAAAGATTACGCAAAATTAGAGAAGGATGTTAAATCAGCCTTAGCTATTGTAAAGTCTGTTAGAAAATAATTAATAGTATAAAATATTTTTTTAAGAGCCGCTATCTAGTGGCTCTTTTAATTTGTAATAGTTGTTTAGTAACCTGTTTTATGGTTTTTAAGAGGTAATTAAGTGTCCTTATTTTTCTTTTTTACTCTCTATAAAATTTGTTACATTTGGCGACACATTAAAAAAATATAAAGATGAAAATAATGAAAGTTTTAAGTTTGCTAGCAGTAATTATACTTGTAGCATCTTGTAATCAAAACGGAGCAACACAAAAAGCATTAACAACAGAGATTGACTCAGTAAGTTATGCTATAGGTATGGATGTTGCCAAAAATGTTAAAGCTAGTTTTGATGAATTTGATGGCGATTTATTCATGCAAGGTTTTAATAATGTATCAGATTCTACAAATATCTTACTTGATGAAGCTAAAGCACAACAAGTGGTTAGAGCTTATTTTCAAAAGAAACAACAAGCTGATGCAGCAAAATTAAAAGAAGAAGGAGAAAACAATAAAATTGAAGGTGAAAAATTCTTAGCTGAAAACAAAACTAAAGATGGTGTTGTAACAACAGATAGTGGTTTACAATACATAGTTTTAAAAGAAGGAACAGGAGCAAAACCAACAACATCTTCTAAAGTAAAAGTTCATTACCACGGAACTTTAATTGACGGAACTGTATTTGATAGTTCTGTGGATAGAGGAGAGCCAACTGAGTTTGGAGTAACTCAAGTTATTAAAGGTTGGACTGAAGGTTTACAATTAATGAAAGAAGGTGCTAAGTATAAGTTTTTTATCCCTAGTGATATTGCTTACGGTGCTAATCCAAGACCAGGAGGAGCAATTAAACCGAACTCAACATTAATTTTCGATGTAGAATTATTAGAAGTAAAGTAATTTTACCTTTAATAGTTTAAATATAAAAACAGGAAGCTATGCTTCCTGTTTTTTTTGTTTTTACATTTTTAGTATATTAAAATATTCAAGTTGTAACTTTGCACTATCTTAAATAAAAATATCATGAGCCATAAAGCAGGTTTTGTAAATATAATTGGTAATCCTAATGTTGGGAAATCTACATTAATGAATGCCTTTGTTGGAGAAAAACTTTCCATAATCACATCTAAAGCGCAAACTACAAGACACCGAATTTTAGGTATTGTAAATGGCGACGATTTTCAAGTCGTTTTAAGTGATACTCCAGGTATAATTAAGCCAGCTTACCAGCTTCAAGAATCGATGATGGGGTTTGTAAAATCGGCTTTCGAGGATGCCGATGTACTTATTTACATGGTGGAAATTGGAGAAAAGGAGTTAAAAGATGAAGCTTTTTTTAATAAAATTACCAATTCGAAAATACCGGTTTTATTATTGCTCAATAAAATTGATAAATCAGATCAAGAGCAGTTAGAAAGTCAAGTGCAAACGTGGTCAGAAAAAGTACCTAATGCAGAAATTTTCCCGGTTTCAGCGCTAGAAGGCTTTAATGTAAAGGAGGTTTTTAATAGAATATTAGACTTACTTCCAGAGTCGCCACCGTTTTACCCAAAAGATCAATTAACCGATAAGCCAGAGCGTTTCTTTATAAATGAAACCATTCGAGAAAAAATCTTGATGCATTATAAAAAAGAAATTCCTTATGCAGTAGAAGTTGATACGGAAGAGTTTTTTGAAGAAGAACAAATAATTAGAGTAAGATCTGTTATTATGGTCGAACGCGAAACTCAAAAAGGTATTATTATTGGCCATAAAGGAAGTGCTTTAAAGCGTGTAGGTGTTGAGTCTAGAAAGGATTTAGAAAAGTTTTTCGGAAAGCAAATTCATATTGAATTATATGTAAAAGTGAATAAAAACTGGAGAAGCAATCAAAACCAGCTGAAACGTTTTGGTTACAATAACTAATCAGTGCTAAGTGCATTGTTATCTATTCCTAGAATATCATTCATAAAAGTATTAAGCAATCGCATGTCTTTTATGCTTGATGCTTTACCTATGCTACCAGCAAAATATAGGGTAACCCAAAGCAAAACCATTAAAAGGGTAATGCTAGCTTGCACAGCAAAACTCTGTTTTAATGTCATATTGGTATAGGTCCAAATAGCAAATGCTATAAAAAAACCAGCAACAAGAAAATGGAGGAACATAAAAAGTGTCCAAACTGTTGGATTTGGTCCAAACAGTCCATGTAGAGTACTAGAGTTGTCGTCAGTCTTATTTATTTCTAAATGTAATTGTGGAGACCAAAAGTGTTGTTGTTCTTTAGGGAATTTAATAAAAACATGGTCGTCCACACGAGTAATAATAAAATCTTTTTGGGTGATCTTTGCATTCTCAAAATCGCTTAAAACAGCTTCATTTGGCCTTGGAATTTCTAGTTTAAACCTCGGTCGCAATACAATGTCGTTACTTAAAGGCATTCATATTTTGTTTAGCATAGTAAATTACTGTTTTTTATTTAAAATAAATGTGGTCTTTAAAAATAATTCAATCAAAGACAACCTTAGTGTGTAAAAGCGTATTGAAATAGAGCTGACTTTTTTAGTTCAATATCTAGAAGGAATTTTACAATAACACAGTTTAAAAGATAAATTAAATGGGTATCAGTAAGTTACAATTAAGTCTTGCTTCTTTACTCTAACGGCGAAGCGGTCTTGATTCTTAAATCAAGCATTATTGATTTAAAAATTAAAATACTTTCAATCTTTATTAAAAAAGAACTTTGCGTCATCTATATTTCCTATTTTTGCAAAATGTTTCGGATAGAAATATTAAGGCATCAGATAAGGTGTAACAGATAAGATAAAGATTATGAGTAATATAGTAGCTATTGTAGGAAGGCCAAATGTTGGTAAATCAACGTTTTTTAATCGTTTAATTCAACGAAGAGAAGCCATTGTTGATGCCGTTAGTGGTGTTACAAGAGACCGCCATTATGGTAAAAGTGATTGGAACGGAAAAGAGTTTTCTTTAATAGATACTGGAGGTTACGTTTTAGGAAGTGATGATGTTTTTGAAGCTGAAATTGATAAGCAAGTAGAATTGGCTATTGATGAGGCCGATGCTATTATTTTCATGGTCGATGTAGAATCTGGTGTAACCGGAATGGATGAGGATGTTGCAAAGTTACTTCGTAAGGTAAGTAAACCTGTATTTCTTGTAGTAAATAAAGTGGATAATGGTAAGCGTGCAGAAGATGCTGTAGAGTTTTATTCCTTAGGTTTAGGTGAATATTACACCGTAGCTAGTATAAACGGAAGTGGAACAGGAGAATTATTAGATGCTTTGGTTGAAGCTTTGCCAGAAAAGGAAGAAGTTGTAGAGGAAGCATTACCAAGATTTGCTGTAGTGGGGCGTCCAAACGCAGGGAAATCATCCTTTATAAATGCACTTATTGGAGAAGATAGATATATTGTTACCGATATTGCAGGTACAACTAGAGATTCTATAGATACTAAATACAATCGTTTTGGTTTTGAGTTTAATTTGGTTGATACTGCCGGAATTAGAAGAAAATCTAAAGTAAAAGAAGATTTAGAATTTTATTCCGTAATGCGTAGTGTAAGAGCTATCGAGCATGCCGATGTTTGTTTAGTCGTTTTAGATGCCAACCGTGGTTTTGATGGACAGGTGCAAAACATTTTCTGGCTTGCAGAACGTAACCGTAAGGGTATTGTAGTGCTAGTTAATAAATGGGATTTGGTTGAAAAAGATCATAAATCGGTTAAGGAATACGAAAAAGTAATTAGAAAACAAATGGAACCATTTACCGATGTGCCAATTGTTTTTATCTCTGCATTAACCAAACAACGTATTTTTAAGGCTATTGAAACTGCAGTGGAGGTCTACCAAAACCGTTCTAAAAAGATTAAAACAAGTCAGCTTAACGAAGTGCTACTTCCAATTATAGAAAATTATCCGCCACCAGCATACAAAGCAAAATTTGTTAAAATTAAATATATTATGCAGTTGCCAACACCGCAACCACAATTTGCTTTCTTTTGTAATTTACCTCAATATGTAAAAGAGCCTTACAAGCGTTTCTTAGAGAATAAATTAAGAGAAAAATTTGGTTTTAATGGTGTGCCTATTAGTGTTTACATGCGTAAAAAGTAATACATATCTTGGGTAAGAATTTCTTAGCCAAGTCAAATTTTAAGTTTATTTAAAGTCTTAAAGCATAAAAATCTAAATACTAGTTTTTTAAGTTTTAAGACTTTTTTAAGAAAAATCTTATGATGTTCAAACTATATTAGAGGTTTTAAATAAAAACCAACCAAAAATCAATATAATGAAGTCTATTCTTTTAGTAATAGTCATTTTGTTTACATCATTATCTTTTTCTCAATCTAAATCATTCGAAATCTCTGGTACACTAATATCAGAGGAAGATGCTGTTCCTTTGGAGTCTGCAACGGTTTATTTACAACGCGTTACCGATAGTAGCTTAGTTACTTATGGGTTAACCAATAAAGAAGGTAAATTTACTTTAGAAGGAAAAATAGCACGTAAAAAAGCTAATCTATTTCCGTGAGGTTAATATGGATAAAAAAATCATTGATTTAGGAACTATAAATTTACAAATAAGCTCTGATGCTTTAGATGCTATAATTATTAAATCAACAGCTCCAATAACCATTAAAAAGGATACTTTAGAGTTTAATGTGAAGTCTTTTAAAACAAAAAAGGATGCCAATGTAGAAGACTTGTTAAAACAGCTTCCTGGAGTAGAAATTGATGAAGAAGGTAATATTAAAGTTAATGGAAAAGAAGTAAACAAAATACTCGTTAATGGAAAACCATTTTTTGGTGACGATCCCACAATAACAACCAGAAATTTAACCAAAGATATTGTAGAAAAAATACAAGTTTTAGATACTAAAACTAAAGATCAAGCATTTACAGGCGCAACTGCCGATGGCGAAAATAAAACCGTAAACCTTGTTATAAAAGAAGAAAACAATAAAGGTGATTTTGGCAGGCTAGCTGCAGGTAAAGGAACCGATAAACATTATGAGTTTGCAGGTATGTATAATCATTTTGATAACGACCAACGCGTTAGTGTTTTGGCAGGTGGTAACGATATTAACTCACCAGGTTTTAGCTTTGGCGAAATTCGTAAAATGTTTGGTGGCGGTAATAGTGTCCGGTTTAATGGAAATGGTTCTTTTTCTATAGATGGTAGGTCTTTTGGCGGTGGTCAAGGTATTACAGAATCTCAAAATTATGGTGCTAATTATGCCGATGAGTATGGTGAAGGTAAAGATATAGCAGCTAACTATTTTTATTCTGGAAGTAGTTCAGAAAATAGAAGTAAAAGAGATCGAGAAAATATTTTATCTGATTCGAGATATTTTGCATCTTCAAACTCCAGTTCTTTTAGTGATAACGAAAGCCACAGTGCTAATGTGGAGTTTGATGTTAAGGTAGATTCTACACTTTTAATTAATTTTGAGCCGTCATTCAGCTATACAAAAAGTAAAAATTATTATAGTGAAGATGAGTCTTCAACCAACGACTCCAATGCATTAATTAACGAATCAACTTCCAATTCTAACGTAGAAAATATTGGTAAAAATTTTAGTAGTGATCTTGATATTACCAAGAAATTTGGTTCTAATGGTGCTTTTATAAAGTTTAGTTTTGATAATGATATTAGAACACGAGAACTGGATGATTATTTAGTTTCAAAAACAAATATATACGGAGATTCGCCCGAAGAAATTAACAGAAATCAGTATACTGAAGGTGAAAATAAAGTCAATAATTTTAGATCCAATATTACTTATAGATTACCCTTAGTAGGGAAAACTTTTTTCTTGGAATTTAAATATGGGTACACGCGAAACAAGCAACAAGACAGACGAAGCACTTTTGATAAAGAAGATCCAGAGGCTGAATATTATACCGTTTTTAATAACGAGTTAAGTACAGATTTCGAGTATATTAATGAAATGTCAACGCCCGCGTTAGAGTTGGAGTTTAAAAACGAAAAAATATCTGCAAGATTTGAAACCACCTATGTATTTAGAACTTTAGAAAATAATGATATTTTAAGGCCAACCTTAAGTTTAAAACGAAATTTTGAAGCTATCGAATTTCGATCAAGATTTCGTTATAAATTTAGTGATAAAGCGTCCATGCGAATGGGGTATAACTTAGATAATAATCCGCCGCAATTATCTCAATTACAACCGTTTTTAAATGTGTCTAATCCTTTAAATACTGTAATTGGTAATCCTAATTTGGTACCTCAAAATAACCATAGAGTTTATGCGAGTTACAATACCTTCGATTTTCAAAAAGGTTCTGGTTTTTACGGATATTTAAGTGCTAATTTTGATAATAATAAAGTTGTTTCTAAAACCATTATTGATGAGGATTTGGTAAGAGAAACAACCTATGATAACGTAAACGGTTCTTATAATGTAAATGGTTATTTATCGGTTAACAAGAAGGTAAAAGTAGATAGTTTACGCACGGTTACATTTTACTTAGGCGTTGGGCCAAGTATTAGAAAATCAATAAACTTCAATAACGGTGTTAAATATTCGAGTACTAATAATTCGGCTTCTCCAAACGTGGGTTTACGTTTTAACTGGAAAGATGTTTTAGAGTTTAATCCTAATTATAGAATGTCTTTTACCAGAAATACATTTGATTTAGAAGCCTTCGAAAACCAAGAGTTTGTCAGTCATTCACTTAATTTGAATACAGCTACTTTTTTGCCAAAAGGTTTCGAATGGCGAAATGATATGAGATATAGTTACAATCCCAATATTGCAGATGGGTTTCAAAAAAGTGCATGGTTTTGGAATGCTACACTAGCATACTCGATGCTTAAGGATAAAGGTACGCTTACTTTAAAGGCTTACGATTTACTAAACCAAAACACCAATGCCAGACGAATTGCCACAGCTAACTACATAGAGGATTCTCAAAGCACCGTATTGCAACAATATTTCATGCTTAGTTTTAGTTGGAAATTTAATAGCTTAGGTAAGGCCGGAGAAACAGGAGGCGGTTCTAGGTATTATAGACATTAATTCGAGCAAAGTAAAAGTTTATAAATATTCTTCCAGTTTCAGTGTAATATTTAAACTGATATTTCCTATTTTAGTTTAAAATAGAATACTATGAGTCAGATTATTACATTTGGTGAAGTGCTTATGCGTATATCACCGCGAGGAAATAGAAAATTTATCCAATCCAATACAGTTGAATTTTATTTTGGTGGTACAGAACTTAATGTAGGACTTTCTATTGCTCATTTTGGTGAAAGTGTAAAACATATTACTTGTATTTCTAATGATTTTATAGGCAATACAGCTTTGGCTTACCTTAATAAATTCGATTTAGATACAACGGCTATTGTTCGGTCAGATAGACCTTTAGGGGTTTATTTTTTAGAGGTTGGAGCCGTTATGCGTCCTAGTCAAATTTCGTATAACAGATCGCATTCTGCTTTTTCCGAAATTAAACCAAGTATGGTAGATTGGGAAAAATCTTTGGCAAATGGAAGCTGGTTTCATTGGACAGGTATTACACCTGCATTAACCCAAGGCAGTTTCGATACTTTAAAAGAAGGCTTAAAACTGGCTAGAAAAAAAGGTATGCAAGTATCGGCAGACCCAACATATAGAAGTGGCTTATGGAAATATGGAGTCGATCCTAAAGAGGCTTTAACCGAATTACTGCATTGCTCTACTATTTTTATTGGAGGTATTAACGAAATGAACGAGGTTTTAGGTACCGATTTTGGTTATAGTAACGATGAGTTTATAGAAGCTAGTAAATTACTTATTGAAAAATTCCCAACTATAGTTAAAGTATTTGATAAAATAAGAACATCCATAAATTCTTCATGGCATAAAATTAGAGCAAGAATGTGGAATGGTGAAAAATTCTACGAAACTCAAGATTTCGATATTACACATATTGTAGACCGTATTGGAACAGGTGATGCCTTTGCAGCAGGTTTAATTTATGGTTTGCAACACTTTAAGGATACTAAATCTATGGAGTTTGCAAGTGCAGCCTGTGCTTTAAAACACACGTATGTAGGTGATGTTAATTACGCCACTATCGATGAGGTAATGCGTATTGTTGAAGGTAATGTGTCCGGACGTTTTAATAGATAATAAACGCAGTAATAAAGCAAAAAGAGTTAGGTTTTTTTGAGTTCTCCTAAAATAGAACAGTTTACTGAGACTGAAACTGAAACTGCAACTGCAAACTAAACCTTACCAGCCACCAGAAGCACCGCCACCGCCAAAGCCGCCGCCGCCGAAACCGCCACCAAAACGGCCTCCAGAAAAACCTCCGCCGCCAGAGCTTCCGCCCCAACCACTAGACCCACGTCGGTAACTACCACGGCCCATATTACTTAAAATAATGGCTTCTAAAATATCGCTTCCTGTCGATCTGTGACCGCCATTGCGTCCACCACCGCCTCGCCTATTTTTCGATATGGATATTAGAATAATAATAAAAATAAAGATGAGGATAAAGATGATGCCAATAGGAAATTCGCCTTCGCTAGATTGACGTGTACCTGTGTATTCTCCATTTAATACTTCAAAAATGGCATCGGCACCTCGGTTTAATCCGCCAGGGTAGTCATTCTGTCTAAAATAAGGAATAATGTCTCGTTCTATAATTCGCTTAGACAAGGCATCGGTTAATAAATGCTCTACGCCATAACCCGTGCTAATGGCTATTTTTCTATCATTTCTAGCTAATAGAATTAATACGCCGTTATCTTTTTCTTTACTACCACCAATTCCCCACTTTTGTCCCCATTTAGCACCTAAGTAACTAATGTTTTCTCCGTTGGTGGAATTTATAATAGCCACAACAATTTGTGTTGAGGTAGTATCGGAATATTTTATAAGTTTATTTTCTAAGCTAGATTTTTCTGAAGCACTTAATAAATTGATATAGTCATACACACTAGTTTGAAACTTGGGTGTTTCAGGAATTTCATATTGGGCATGAGCAATATTCAAAACAAAGCATAGCATTAAAAAACTAATAATGCTTTTTGTTTTTAAAAGTGATTGCAAACTGAATACTGAAAACTGCATACTAACTATCTATCCTTTAGAAATTTCGTTTGTTAACTCGTTAGTGTCATTATCAGAATAAGGAAAATACCTTTTAAGTTCTTCGCCAGATTTTAAAATGCCTTCAATTAACCCTTTTTTAAAATCACCTTTTTTAAAATGCAATTGCATAATATCTTTAGTGCTATCCCAAAAGTTACTCTCAACCTTATCATTAATGCCTTTGTCGCCATAAATAGCAAAAGCTTTATCTTCAATTGCCAAATAAATTAACACGCCATTTTGAAGTTTTGTGTTATCCATTTTTAAGGTGTGAAATAAATCTAAAGCACGAGTGGTAATGCCATCGCCTTTGCAGGTTTGCTCGAGGTGCACACGTATTTCTCCCGAAGTGTTTAGTTCGGCAACTCGAATAGCTTCAACAATCTCTTGCTCCTCGCTAGTACTTAAGAAATCTTCAACGTTATTTGGCATATGATTTAGTTAAAATCGAAATCAACATCTGGTGCTTTTTCACTTCCCGCTTCAGATTTAAAATAAGTCATAGGTTCAAAACCTAAAATGCCGGCAAGTATGGAATTAGGAAATGTTTTAACGTGGTTGTTATAAGGTTCTACAGATTCGTTAAAACGATCTCTAGCAACGTTAATTCTGTTTTCGGTACCTTCCAACTGGCTTTGTAATTCTAAAAAATTTTGGTTTGCTTTTAATTCTGGGTAACGCTCTACAGTTACTAATAAGCTTTTTAAAGCGCCAGATAAACCACCTTGAACTTCATTAAATTTGGCAAGTTGTTCTGGAGTAATGTTAGATGGATCTATGGTAACAGAAGTTGCCTTTGCTCTAGCTTCTATAACGGCTGTTAGTGTGCCTTTTTCGAAATCGGCAGCACCTTGTACTGTTTTTACTAAATTACCTATTAAATCGTTTCTTCGTTGGTAGCTACTTTCAACATTTGCCCATGTTTTAGTTGCACTTTCTTGAAGGTTTACAGCAGTATTGTTAAATCCTTTTCCCCAAGAATAAATTCCTATGGCAACAATTGCGATAATAATTAATGGTAAAAATTTTTTCATAATCGAATGTGTATTGGTTTTTTATGTTGTCAGTTAGACGCCACTTTTAAATAAAAGTTACTTGTTTTAAGCGTTTTTTTTATATTTATAACTCAAGCATTTTAAAGATGCTCCTTAATCTTGGTAAGTTGGCTTTTAATATCTTCAAGTTTACTAATAATCTCGAAGTTATTGAGGGCTTGTTTTTTTTCTTCTTTTAAGTGGGTTTTTGCACCTTCTAAAGTAAAACCACGTTCTTTTACCAGGTGATAAATAAATTTTAAGTTTTTTATATCCTCTGGCGTAAATTTACGATTGCCTTTTGCGTTTTTTTTAGGTTTAAGAACATCAAATTCGCCTTCCCAGAAACGGATAAGCGATGTGTTAACCCCGAAAGCTTTAGCGACCTCTCCAATAGCATAATATCTTTTTTCTGGTAAATTTATATGCATTAATCTAGCGATTGGTTTTCTAAAGAAGCGTGCTCCAATAGTTTGTTAAATTCTTCGGCCGTTAAACTACCATAGTAAAAGTTTATTGGGTTAATACGGTCGCCATCTTTAAAAATCTCATAATGTAAATGAGGGGCTTCAGAGCGTCCTGTGCTTCCAACAAAACCTATTAAATCGCCACGTTTTACTTTCTGGTTTTTTCTAACATTGTATTTGTACAAATGCGCGTACAAACTAGTGTAACCGTAACCATGGTCTATTCTTATATGTTTTCCGTAACCCGATGAGTTACTGTCTGCGCGTTCCACAACACCATCGCCACTAGCATAAATAGGTGTGCCTCTAGGGGCAGTAAAATCCATACCCCAATGCATTTTTCTAACCTTTGTAAATGGATCTGAGCGCATGCCGTAACCAGAAGCCATTCGAGTTAAATCTTCATTGCTAACCGGTTGTATTGCTGGAATTGCAGCAAGTAATTTTTCTTTTTCTTCAGCTAGAATAGCAATTTCATCTAGCGATTTAGATTGTACTACAATTTGTTTTTGTAATATGTCTAAACGCTTATTACTTTCTATAATTAATTTAGAATTATCAAAGCCTTCTAAACTCTTGTAACGATTTATACCACCAAAACCTGCTTTTCGTTGTTCGTCGGGTATTGGGTTAGCTTCAAAATAGACGCGGTAAATATTATTATCTCTATCGGCAACATTGGCTAAAACGGCCTCGGCATGTTCCATTTTTTTGTTCAGCAATTCAAACTGTAATTGCGTATTTTGTAATTCTCTTTTTAAGGCACGTTCTTTTGGCGATTCTACATACTGACTCGCAATAAAAACAAATATAAATGCAAAAAAAGCGGCCGCTAACATAAAGAGCGTCGCATACTTAAAAGTAGTTCGTTTTTTGCGCTCTATTTTGCGGTATGAGAGTGATTCTTTATCGTAGTAATATTTTACCTTACTCATGTCTTAAATTATACTATTTTTGCAACTAAATTTTATGCAACAAAAGCTGTTGTTTAAAGTATGTTAACGAACAAACCTACGAAATTATTATCAAAATAGTTGTAATGATAATTTAAAAGTAGATTAAGTATCTCCTTAATTTTAAATATTTTTGGAGAGTAAATATAGAAAATTGTTTTTATTAAAAGTAAATTAATAAAAACACGATGCATAATAACGATACATGAAGTCACAAGAAGTTAGATCAAAGTTTTTAAGTTTTTTTGAAGAAAAGAAACATAGCATAGTGCCATCGGCGCCAATGGTTTTAAAGGATGACCCTACATTAATGTTTGTTAATGCAGGTATGGTACCTTTTAAAGAGTATTTTTTGGGTAATGGAAAACCTAAAAATAACCGTCTTGCAGATTCACAGAAATGTTTAAGAGTTTCTGGTAAACATAACGATTTAGAGGAAGTAGGTTACGATACGTATCACCATACTTTATTTGAAATGTTAGGAAACTGGAGTTTTGGCGATTACTTTAAAAAAGAAGCTATTGCTTGGGCTTGGGAGCTTTTAACAGAGGTTTTTGGTATTGATAAGGATATTTTATACGTAACCGTTTTTGAAGGAAGTGATGATGCCGATGATTTAAAAATGGATACCGAAGCTTATGATATTTGGAAACAATACATATCTGAAGATCGCATTCTAAAAGGTAATAAAAAGGATAATTTCTGGGAAATGGGCGATCAAGGACCATGCGGACCTTGTAGTGAGATTCATGTAGATATTCGTTCGGCAGAAGAAAAAGCTAAAGTTTCTGGAATGGATTTAGTTAATGAAGATCATCCTCAAGTTGTTGAGATATGGAATCTAGTATTCATGCAATACAACCGGAAGGCTAATGGTGTTCTTGAAGGCTTACCAAACAAGCATATTGATACAGGTATGGGCTTCGAGCGTTTATGTATGGTGCTTCAAGGTGTTCAGTCTAACTATGATACCGATGTGTTTACACCAATAATTCACGAAATTGAAACTATAACTAATAAGACTTACGGGAAAAATGATGAGGCAGATATTGCTATTCGCGTAATTTCCGATCATGTTCGTGCCGTAGCATTTTCAATAGCCGATGGGCAATTACCAAGTAATACTGGTGCTGGTTACGTTATTAGACGAATTTTACGTCGTGCCGTGCGTTACGGATTCACTTTTTTAGATAAAAAAGAACCGTTTTTATACAGATTGGTTGATGTTTTAAGTAACCAAATGGGAAAAGCTTTCCCAGAATTAAAAGCGCAAAAGCAATTAATTGAGAATGTTATTAAAGAAGAAGAACAATCGTTTTTAAGAACCTTAGATCAAGGTTTGGTTTTATTAAATCGTATTGTAGACGAAACAAAAGGCGATACAGTTTCGGGTGAAAAAGCATTCGAATTATACGATACCTATGGGTTTCCTATAGATTTATCGGCTTTAATACTTTCTGAAAAAGGCATGAAGCTTGATGAAAAAGGATTTAACGACCATTTACAAAAACAAAAAGAGCGTTCTCGTGCGGCAAGCGAAATGTCTACAGAAGATTGGACGATTCTTGTTGAAGATGCTGAAGAAGAATTTATTGGCTATGATAGTTTAGAAGCTAATGTAAAACTTACTAGATACAGAAAAGTAACCTCTAAAAAAGATGGTGATATGTATCAGTTGGTTTTTAATTTAACACCGTTTTATCCTGAAGGAGGCGGACAAGTTGGAGATAAAGGTTATTTAGAAGATACACACGGCGATGTCGTTTACATTTTAGATACCAAAAAAGAGAATAATGTAATTATTCATTTTACTAAAAACTTACCACACCATGTTAATGAAGTGTTTAAGGCTGTTGTAGATTCCAAGCAACGTTATAAAACAGAATGTAATCATACAGCTACGCACTTGCTACATCAAGCATTGCGCGAAGTTTTAGGAACTCACGTAGAACAAAAGGGGAGCGCTGTGCACTCAAAATATTTGCGTTTCGATTTTTCTCATTTCTCAAAATTAACAACTGAAGAATTACAAGAAGTCGAGAATTTTGTAAACCGACGTATTGAAGGTAAACTACCATTGCAAGAAAAACGTAATATTCCTATAGATGAAGCCATTGCCGAAGGCGCAATGAGTTTGTTTGGCGAAAAGTATGGCGATACTGTACGTGCTATTCGTTTTGGTAAATCGATAGAGCTTTGTGGAGGAACACACGTAAAAAATACAGCAGACATTTGGCATTTTAAAATAGTATCTGAAGGTGCAGTAGCATCTGGAATTAGAAGAATTGAAGCTATTACCAACGATGCTGTAAAAGATTTTTATTTTGAAAACAACAGGGCGTATTTCGAGATGAGAGACTTGTTAAACAATGCTCAAGAACCTGTTAAGGCACTTCAAAACTTGCAAGACGAAAATGCAAGTCTTAAAAAGCAAATAGAAGGTTTACTAAAGGATAAAGCTAAAAACATAAAAGGCGAACTTAAAGGAGAATTGGAAGCTATTAATGGCATTCAATTTTTAGCTAAAGAACTAGATTTAGATGCTGGCGGATTAAAAGATGTGGCTTTCGATTTAGGTAGCCAGTTTAATAATTTATTTTTATTATTCGCAACCGAGCAAAACGGAAAAGCATTATTGTCTTGTTACATTTCTAAAGAATTAGTGGCAAGTAAAGGTTTAAATGCTGGGCAAGTAGTTAGAGAATTAGGTAGATATATCCAAGGTGGCGGCGGCGGACAACCATTTTTTGCTACTGCTGGTGGTAAAAACCCTGGAGGAATAGAGGAGGCTTTAAGCAATGCTAAGAAATACTTGGTTTAAAAGGGTTGCGCTATAAAAAAACCAAGATGAAATTTCAAACCAATATACCGTTAGAATCACAGTCAGAAAATCAAATAGACTACAGTTCTAATGTGCTGTTGTTTGGTTCCTGTTTTTCAGAAAATATTGGAGAGAAGCTAAGCTATTTTAAATTTAAAAATACTCAAAACCCGTTTGGTATATTATTTCATCCTAAAGCTATTGAAACCTTAATTTCTAAAGCTGTTAGTGGTTATGTATATACACAAAACGATGTATTTTATCATAACGAGCAATGGCATTGTTTTGATGCCCATTCAAAATTAAGTCGCCCATCAAAAGAGGATTTATTAAATGAATTAAACGCTCATATTAATGTTACGGCTTTAAATTTAAAAAAAGCATCGCATATTGTTATTACACTAGGTACAGCTTGGGTGTATAGCAATATTGAAACAAAACAAGTTATAGCCAATTGCCATAAGGTACCGCAAAAGCAATTTAAAAAGGAATTGTTATCGGTTGCAGAAATAGAAGCGTGTTTAAAAAACATTCTTAACTTAATAAGAAGTGTTAACCCTTCGGTTTCGGTAATATTTACGGTTTCTCCAATACGGCATATAAAAGATGGGTTTGTAGAAAGCACACAAAGTAAAGCGCATTTAATAGCAGCTATTCATCAAGTTTTAATGGGGCAATCTTATTATTTTCCTTCTTTTGAAATAATGATGGACGAACTTCGCGACTATCGTTTTTACAATGCAGATATGATTCACCCAAGCCCATTAGCGGTAACATACATATGGGAAAAATTTAAGGCGGTTTGGATTTCGGAGGCATCATTTAAAACTATGGAAGCGGTTAATGTTATTCAAAAAGGTCTACAACATGAGCCTTTTAATGAAACATCGGAGGCACACGGAAAGTTTCTTAAAAATTTACAAGAAAAAATGAAGAAACTTCAGTCGTCATATTCCCATATTCAATTTTAAGCACGTGTAACTTGTAAGATGAAGTTTACTGGAAGTTCACAATATGTGTTTTTTTAAGTGGATTACATAAAATTCGTACTAAAAAATGTATCGTATTTTGGTATTGATTCTCAGGTTATTGCGATTAGCTTTTTTTTTCGCACTTAGTCGAGAAATTAATAGACCTCAATTAATTAATTGTAGTTTCATCTTGCTATTAATCAATTTATATAAAAAGCACCAATATTTTAATCAGTTACATGATTGAATGTTGGTGTTTTTTTTTTTCATTATTTTCCTGGTAATGGGGGTAAATTAATAATTCGTTAACCTTTAGGTAATATAAAAGCTACTATTGTGCTGTATATTTGCAGTGTTAGTTTAGTTTAGTAAAAATGCATTGGTTTAGACTTCTTATGTCGAAGGAAACTGATGTTTTTTTTTTGCCTAAAAATTAACTTATACTGCCCTTATAGTTTTAAAATTATTTCTAAATTAGTACATGCGAAAAATTCTGTTTGGTGTAATTATTACTTTAGTAATACTCTTTACTTTTAAGTATTGTGGAGATAGGCAAGAGGATAAAATAATGCTTCAAGAAAGTTCGGTCCTTATTCAAGAACAAATAAAAAATGTTGGTAAGCTTATTGTTACCGAAGGGCATTTTAGCGAAGTTTTTAATTATAAAAACTCAAAAGATATTTTTGGTGATTTGTTCTCGGTTGAAAAGAAAGCTTTAATTGTTGTAAATGCCGATGTAACTGTTGCTTACGATTTAAGTAAAATTGAATTTGAACTTAATGAAGCTGATAAAACCCTAACGATTTTAAGTATCCCGGAAGAAGAAGTAAAAATTCATCCAGATTTGGAGTATTATGATGTACAGGCAGATTACTTAAATCCATTTGAAGCCAAGGATTATAACGATATTAAAAATACTGTAAATGTGATGCTAACAAATAAGATTGAAGCTTCAGATTTAAAAGCAAATGCTAAAAACAGATTAATTAGCGAACTATCAAAATTTTATATCCTTACCAATTCTTTAGGGTGGACATTAAAATGCAACGCACAACCTGTACAATCTGCAAAAGATTTACAAAGTATAAAACTATAGCTTATTTCTTAAGCTTGTCCAGCCACC
This sequence comes from Algibacter sp. AS12, assembly GCF_046736315.1. NCBI lineage: Bacteria > Pseudomonadati > Bacteroidota > Flavobacteriia > Flavobacteriales > Flavobacteriaceae > Algibacter > Algibacter sp. AS12. The sequence continues at coordinate 871,509 of NZ_CP151841.1, read as the reverse complement.
ACCGTTTAAAGCTTCAACACCATTACTGTTTAAAATGGAAGCCGCACTACCCGAGCGCATACCACTCGCACAGCAGGTTATTACGGGTTTGTTTAACTTCTTTATTTCAGCAATTTTAGCATTTATAGTTTGTAATGGAATGTTTTTAGATCCTGAAATGGCACCTTGGCTATATTCATTAACCGTTCTTACATCAATAATAACGGCACCTCTTGTTTTAAAATCGTTTATCATGTTTTTTTTATTACCAAATAGAAAATTAAATAAGCCCATAGTTTATTTTTTATGCAAAGTACTTTAATTATTTTTAAAGTTTAAGTAACATGAGTTGCATAAGGATACATTAAAAATTTATGTATATTCAGCTTTTAAAATTTTAAATTTATGGAAGCTTACGTTTCGCTTACTATTACTAATAATGTAGGATATATAGAGTTTTATCATCCTAATAGAAACTCTATGCCTAGCGATGTGTTATCAAAATTACAGCAAACTATTATAGATGCCGGTAGTAACGATAACATAAAAGTTATTGTTTTAAAAAGTGGCGGTAACAGAACCTTTTGTGCAGGTGCTAGTTTTAACGAGGTTATAGCTATTGATAACGAAGTAAGCGGAAAACAATTTTTCTTAGGTTTTGCAAACGTTATAAACGCTATGCGTAAATGCCCAAAATTAATTATTGGGCGCGTGCAGGGTAAAACTGTTGGTGGTGGTGTTGGTTTAGCTGCAGCAACAGATTATTGTTTAGCTTCAAAATTTGCTTCTATTCGATTAAGCGAATTAAGTATTGGTATAGGACCATTTGTAATAGAGCCAGCAGTGTCTAGAAAAATTGGAGTAAACGCTATGTCGCAAATGACTATTGATGCAGAAACATTTTTCTCGGTTCAATTTGCTAAAGAAAAAGGTTTGTATGCCGAAGTATTTGAGACTACTGAAGAGTTAGATATAGCTGTTGCAGATTTAGCCGAAAAATTAGCGAGTTATAATCCTGAAGCAATTAATGAAATGAAAAAAGTGTTTTGGAAAGGCACCGAAAATTGGGACGCATTACTTGCCGAACGTGCAGAAATGAGTGGAAAATTGGTGTTAAGTAAGTTTACTAAAAACACCTTGAAAAGGTTTAGGTAAATTGTATTGAGATTCACTTTTCTTAAGGGTTTTGCCTTATTTTTCCCATCAAAAATAATTATCTTTACCGGATTACAGAAGTGTAATATTTATGTTATCCTGATTTGTTTATGGGGTAGTATTTGTATTAGTTTCGTTTTAAATTTTGTAGTTATAACCATATTTCACATTTCGCCGAAAATTAAATGAATAAGGCATATTACGCTGAGAAAGGATTATTTGTTGGAATCACTTCGGTTGTTTGTGCGTTTTATTTTTTTGCTCCCACTCTTTTTACTTTAAAAAGTTCGCTAATTGAAATTAATGGAGAAATAAGTGAATTAAATATTTATTATACCCGTGTGGAGAGTTATAGAGGTTCAAATAGTATTAAATCAGAACTACAATTTACACTGAATTCGTCTCAAAGTAGATATGTCCTTATGAAAAATATAGGGCAAAGTGGAATTAATGAAAGATTTGAGAATTTAGAAAATCAATTAAGACAATCAGGAAGTGCTAGTGTTTGGATAAAACAAAGCCAAAAATATGAATATAAACCGACCGTTTTTCAAATAGCCGATAAGAATAGAAGTATAATTTATGGTTTTGAAGAATCGAAATCGCATTCAAGATTCGGATTTTTGATTTCTTTTGCCTTGGGAATTTTTGGAATTGGATTATGGGTGAGACATAAATACTTTAAAAATCCTGATATGAGGAAGTCTAAAAGAATTAGCTTTTTTTAACTTTAAAAATATTCCGAATGGATTTTAAGAGTTTTATTAATTTTTACAAAAAAATATACATGCCTTTACTTAAATAGAAGTAAGAGAATAAAACAATGAACTTAACTATCGAAAACATATTATTAGTTGGCTCCTTATTACTTCTTGTAAGTATTATAGCCGGTAAGACTACCTATAAATTTGGTGTACCAACCTTACTCCTTTTCTTGTTTATAGGCATGTTGGCAGGTTCAGATGGTATTGGTGGTATCCGTTTTGATAACCCAAAACTTGCACAATTTATAGGCATTGTATCTCTTAATTTTATTTTGTTTTCGGGTGGATTAGATACCAACTGGAAAGATGTTAAACCCATTCTAAAAGAAGGTGTGGTGTTATCCACATTAGGAGTTTTATTAACGGCAGTTTCTCTTGGGATTTTTGTATATTACGTTACAGATTTTACTATTTATGAGAGTTTGTTGCTAGGGTCTATCGTGTCTTCAACAGATGCTGCTGCTGTATTTTCAATTTTACGTTCAAAAAGTATTGCATTAAAAACGAACCTAAGGCCAACTTTGGAGTTAGAAAGTGGTAGTAACGATCCTATGGCTTATGTGCTTACCCTTGCGTTTTTAACTTTAGTAATCCATCAAGACCAAAGTTTTATATCTATAATTCCACTGTTTTTACAGCAAATGGTTCTGGGAGGTATCGCAGGTATTGCCTTTGGGGTATCTAGTAAATATATTATCAATAAGATAAAACTTGATTTTGAAGGGCTTTATCCTGTATTAGTAATCACATTAATGTTTATTACCTTTTCTGCTACCGATTTTGTGGGCGGAAATGGGTTTCTTGCCATATACATTTGTGCTGTTTATTTAGGTAACCAAGATTTAATACATAAAAAAACCATTTTAAAAATGTTTGATGGTTTAGCGTGGCTTATGCAAATTGTTCTATTCCTTACATTAGGGCTGCTTGTTTTTCCATCGCAAATCATTCCGTATATGGGTATTGGTTTACTTATTTCGGTGTTCTTAATTTTAGTTGCTAGACCTATAGGTGTGTTTATTAGTCTTATATTTTTTAAAATGAAACTTAAACGCCGATTTTATATCTCGTGGGTTGGTTTACGTGGTGCCGTTCCAATTGTGTTTGCAACCTATCCGCTTTTAGCAGGTATTGATAAAGCGCACATGATTTTTAATATAGTATTCTTTATTTCGGTAACTTCCATATTAATTCAAGGAACTACGCTTTCTATCGTAGCGAAATGGTTAAATGTGGCTTTACCTGAACAAGCAAAAAGATTAACGGCAACAGATTTACTCATGTCAGATAATCCAAAAGCAGAAATGAAGGAAATTTTAATAACTTCAGGTTGTTTCGCGGTAGACAAAAAAATTGTAGAGTTGGGGTTTCCTAAAAATGCAATAATAGCCATGATTATAAGAGATAATAATTACATGACACCCAACGGAGCAACAGTAATTAAAGCGGAAGACACCTTAATAGTTCTCGCAGATAAACACAACGTTTTTGATGAAGTGTATAAAGCTCTCGAGAAATAGAAAGCGATTATGTGGCTAAAATCACTTGTAAATTAAAATAGTATTAGCTTAATGGTTTTTGATTAACAAGCTCTAGACCATCATCAATTAAGTGTCCTAATTCTGGTTTGTTTTGTTTAACTGTTTCCAGATGATTCAATATTTTTTCACATAACTCGGTTTCATTGGCTAAGTGCGCTAACTCATATAATTCAACAGCTAACAGCCAGTCATTAGGATGGTTTTCAATAAGCTGTTCTAAAACTTTAGTTCTAGAAACGGTAGTGTTGGTACCTTTTCTGTAATCTCTAACTTGTTGGTACAAGGTTTCCAAGGCTAACTGAGCTTTTGTTTTTTTAATATGAATGGTGTTCGAACTTGTTTTATGTGTAATTAAATCAAAACTAATTAAATCGGCAGGTCCCGAAAAGGCCGATACAATAGCTTTACCCACAGCCATATCATAATTTCCCCATTCGGGTTTAAAAAGAATGGTTTCATTATAAGAAACAGTACAGTTTTTAAAACTAATAAGTATAATTTTGCCCTGTAAATTACGTTTTCCGGTTATAATTTCCCCTGAAACTTGTATTCCGCCTTCAAACTCTAGGGTAACCACTTTTTCTTCATAAATATTGTAAGCCGCTAAATCTCGAGGACTCATATCTTCAATGGCTAGATTAATGCCTTTTAGTTTTCCTATGGGTGAACCAAATCCTTTGTTATGTGTGCTTATGCCGTGCCCTACTAATTCTTTTTCGCGATAAGCTAGAGCTGTTGGTCCTGTGGTTTGTATGTAACTCGGTTGGCCTTCGTGTTGGATCACTTGAGTGAAAATACCCGAAATTTGTACACCTGTGCTCAACTCAATAGTGCCTAAGGCATTCGAATCAATTAATTTTTGTGCACCTTGTAATCCACCTTTACGCAAAGCCATGGTGTTCGCAAATTCTTCAAGAATTAAACTTAAATGTGCAAAATTTGGTGTTACATAAAGTTGAGGTTGAGGTTTAGTTATATCAAAATCTTTATATGTTGCATTAATGTTGTAGGGCAGTTTTTTAACAGCATCCGTTATACACCAAGCGCTTTCTCCTATGGACGATAATAATCCAGCACCATAAATTTTTGGATTTTCAAGACTACCTATTAAACCATATTCCACGGTCCACCAATGAAGGTTTCTAATTAGTGCCATTTCACTAGGTTCACCCATGTTGTTTTGCAAATGGTCAACTTTCTCTTCCGCGGAAGCGATATCCTTTTCCGAGGAATTAGGAGCTTCTTTTATAATGGATAGGTGCCTTACAGCCTCGTAAAGTTCGTAATCTTTAGCCGATGAAATAGCTTTACAGCCAATTTCGCCAAAACGCCTTAGGTATTCGGCATATTCTGGGTTTGCAATAATAGGGGCGTGCCCTGCACCTTCATGAATAATATCGGGAGCTGGTGTATATTCAATATGTTCTAATTGCCTAATGTCGCTTGCAATTACTAATACATTATAAGCTTGAAATTCCATGAAAGCATTTGGAGGTATAAAGCCGTCAACCGCAACAGCTGCCCAACCAATATCTTTTAAAATGCGGTTCATGCCATACATATTTGGAATATGATCAATAGAAATCCCTGTTTGTATTAAACCATCTAAATAAGATTTATGTGCTACTTTACTTAAAAAATCGACATTTTTACGCATCACGTATCTCCAAACCGCTTGATTAATAGCTGAATAATCCTCGTAATTTTGAGGTTTAATAAACTGTTTTAAGTGTTTTGGTAATTTTTTTAGTATTTCGTTCGATTCAAATAAATCCGACATTGTTAAGTTTTATGTATGAAACCACTATAAAAATACGAATAATTCATTAATAATTATGATTTTTAGGTTTTCTTTCAATGAGGTGTATTTTTAATCGAGTAATTTCTGAGACTATAGGATATAAAAAAAAGCAACCCTAATCGAGTTGCTTTTTTAAATACGTTTTTGGAATTTTAAATTCCTGAAAAATTATTTTTCTGCTCCAGGAGGATATTTTTCCATGATTTGAGAAACAAACTCCTTAATACGTTCTTCCTTCTTTTCCATGTTTCTGCTTAAATAGCCAGTTCCCATACCTTGCCAAACCAATTCTTTTTTATTGGCATCAATAATGTCTATATATAAATGGCCTTGTGTGCTTACACTTGTGCTAGGTTGATTATAACCCCAGCCCCAACCAGGACCAAAGCCTCCGTAACCGCCCCAACCCCAGCGGCCCATGCCCCAAGAATTGTTATAAACATCAACACGTTGTTGCGACTTTGTAAATAAGCTAATTAATACATCTGGGTTTTCAGATTTTGTAAAACCTTTAGCTAAAAGTTCGGCTTCGATAGCACGAAGAATTCTACGTTTATCTAAATCGCTAATTTCTGCTTTATCAATACCTGTTTTAAAAAAGGCAAAGGTTTTGTATTGGCTAAATGTAGCTTCTTTGTCGTAATCGGCTGCTACTCTAACAGAGCTGCAAGATGAAACCACTAATAGTAAAACTAAAACTGGTAGGGTTGTGAAAAGTTTTTTCATAGTACAATTTTTAAAGGTTATAGTAGCTGTAAACTGTTAATTTTTAGCTTTATTATTAAAATATCATGTTAAATAGTAGTATCAATAATCATACCAAGGATTTTGGTTTGAGCAACTACTTTCTAGTGGGGGTTGTAGCCTTATTATATCCATAAGGGCAATGTCGGCATCCGCTTTCGCAGCAATATCCACGTTTTAAGTGATATTGCTCTGTAAAACAACGATAACCTTCGGGTGTCCAATAGAAATCGCCTTCTTCAATAGGAATTATTTTTTTCATTTGTAACAAAGATAATGTAAATTGAAAAAGCTTAAACACCTTCCATATAATTTGTTATTGTATTTTTTTAGAATAGCTATTGGTTTTAGGCTTAATGCTGTTTTAATTAAAAAAAATACTTTAAGGTAAATGTTGGATTGGTTTTTGAAATGTATGTAATATGATTTTTATTTCTAAATATTTAGTACCTAAAGGATACACTGGCATGACTATTTATCCTTTTGTTTTTTTAAAATCGGAAGCTTTAAAAACGAATACCGTTTTAATTAATCATGAAAAAATACATTTAAAGCAACAGGTAGAGCTTTTAATACTTCCTTTTTATGTGATTTACCTTGCCGAGTTTTTAATACGACTTTTGCAGTATAGAAATTGGCAAAAAGCTTACCGGAATATTTCGTTTGAGCGCGAAGCTTATTGCAACCAAACTAACTTAGAATATATTAACGGTCGCTCTATTTGGAGTTTTTTGAAGTATCTTCGCCATCATGATATTTAAGCTTGAAAATAGTATTAACCAGCATATAAAACTGCCTAATAAATTGGTAGAACTTTATATAAAACGCGAAGATGATATCCATCCATTTGTATCTGGTAATAAATACCGTAAGTTAAAATACAATTTACTTGAAGCGAAAAAACACAACTACTATACCTTGTTAACTTTTGGTGGGGCGTTTTCAAATCATATTGCTGCTGTAGCGGCTGCAGGTAAGCAGACAGGTTTAAAAACAATTGGAGTTATTCGCGGCGAGGAACTTGCTGAAAAAGTGGCGAGCAATGCGACATTAAGTTTTGCCAAGGCTAATGGTATGCGTTTTAAATTTGTATCGCGCGAGACGTATAGCGATAAAACAAATCCAAGGTTTTTAGAAGCTTTAAAAAAAGAATTTGGTTCGTTTTATCATATTCCGGAAGGTGGTACTAATGCGTTTGCTATTAAAGGTTGCGAAGAAATTTTAACTCCAGAAGATTTCAATTTTAATTACATCTGCACAGCAGTTGGTACTGGTGGTACAATTTCTGGACTAATTAATTGTTTAAAACCTAGTCAACAAGTTTTAGGTTTTCCTGCCTTAAAAGGCGACTTTTTAAAAGAAGATATTAGTAAATTTGCCAACAAATCCAATTGGGAATTAATTACCGATTATCATTTTGGTGGTTATGCTAAAATTAATGAAGCCTTAATTGCTTTTATTAATACGTTTAAACAAGATTACGGTATTGCTTTAGATCCTGTTTATACCGGAAAAATGCTGTTTGGTATTTTCGATTTAATTGAAAAAGGATATTTTCCAGAGGGTTCAAAAATATTAGCTATTCATACAGGTGGTTTGCAAGGAATTGCGGGTATGAATGCTGTTTTAAAAAAGAAAAATTTACCAATAATTATGTAATGTAATGAATAGAATTATAGTAATTATATGTTTGGCAGGTGTGCTTTTTAGTTGTAAGTCTAAAAAAAGTGTGGTTACCAAAAAGCCAAATACCACAACAAGAGATGTTCGAAAAACAACCGAAACTCCAAATAATACTAAAGTATATGCGAGTAATACCGAGCGTTATGTTGATGTTCATAGTGAAACGGCACAGCAAGAAATGAGTTTGTATGGTATTCCGGCAAGTATAACCTTGGCTCAAGGGATTTTAGAATCTGGTTCTGGAAATGGCCGTTTGGCTGTTGAAGCGAATAATCATTTTGGTATTAAGTGCCACGGTTGGACAGGGCAAAAGATTTATCATGATGACGATGCTACACAGGAATGTTTTAGAAAGTATAAAGATGCCAAGTATTCTTTTAGAGACCACTCGTTGTTTTTAACAGAAAGATCTCGCTACTCGAAGTTATTTAAATTAAAACAAGAAGACTATAAAGGTTGGGCTAAAGGTTTACGGGCAGCTGGTTATGCTACAGACCCTAAATATCCGCAAAAATTAATAAGTTTAATAGAGCGCTACAAGTTATATGAGTTTGATAAAGCCGTTCTTGGCGACAACTATGTAAGTTACAAAAGCCCAGTAACATCAAACCGAACTACCTATACCGTTGTTAAGGGCGATACGTTATATTCCATTTCACGACGCTATAATATTTCGGTAAAAGAACTTCAAAATTTAAACGGTTTACCTGATTCTGCTATTAGTATTGGGCAGGAGTTAGTGGTTAAACCATCAACAAAAAATTAGTTATAATGATTTATAAAAGAAGCAGTGCACTATTTGCCGAAGCAGAAAAAGTAATTCCTGGAGGCGTAAATTCTCCAGTTAGAGCCTTTAAAGGTGTGGGAGGAAAACCCATTTTTGTAAAAGAAGCTAAAGGTGCGTATTTGTATGATGAAGACGGAAACCGTTTGGTGGATTATATAAATTCTTGGGGTCCTATGATTTTAGGTCATGCCTTTGAGCCTGTGGTTAAAGCCGTTGTCGAGAAAGCCAAAAAAGGAACCTCGTTTGGAATGCCAACCGAAATTGAAACTCAAATTGCAGAATTAGCAGTTTCAATGGTGCCTAATATTGATAAAATACGTTTTGTAAACTCTGGAACCGAAGCCTGTATGAGCGCCGTGCGTTTGGCAAGAGGATATACCGGAAAAGATAAAATAATAAAGTTTGCTGGTTGTTACCATGGGCATTCCGATTCTTTTTTAATTCAGGCAGGAAGTGGTCTGAGTACTTTTGGAGTGCCAAACAGTCCTGGAGTTACTAAAGGAACGGCGCAAGATACTTTACTAGCACGTTATAATGATCTAGATAATTTAAGGGCTTTAATTGAAGCAAATAAAAACGAAATAGCCTGTATAATTATTGAGCCAGTAGCTGGAAATATGGGGTGCATTCCTCCCGTAGAAGGATTTTTACAGGGGTTGCGAGATTTATGCGATGCACATAATATTTTATTGGTTTTCGATGAGGTGATGACTGGTTTTCGTTTAGCAAAAGGTGGAGCGCAGGAATTATTTAATGTAAATGCAGATATAGTTTGTTTTGGGAAAGTTATTGGTGGCGGTTTGCCGGTTGGTGCTTTTGCAGCAAGAAATGAGATTATGAACTACTTAGCGCCTTTAGGGCCTGTTTATCAGGCGGGAACTTTAAGTGGTAATCCGTTGGCTATGGCTGCCGGATTAGCAATGCTAAAGGAGTTAAACGCAGATGCAGAAGTTTTTAAAAGACTAGAAGAAAAAACCGCTTATTTGCATTTAGGTATTGCGAAGGTTTTAAATGAAAACAAGATACTACATACCATAAATAGAAACGGTTCTATGATTTCGGTACATTTTGATGGGGCTGCAGTTATTGATTTTGATACCGCTGCAAAAGGTAATAATGAAACGTTTAAAAAGTTTTTTCACGGCATGCTTAACGCTGGTGTTTATATTGCGCCAAGTGCTTTTGAAACTTGGTTTATTACAGATGCCTTAAGTTATGAGGATTTAGATTTTACAATTGCTGCTGTGAATACCGTGGCTAAAACACTGTAGTTTTTTTATTTGTGTAATGCCTAGAATTGAAATTAAAACGGAAATAGAAGCGCCAAAAGAAATTGTTTTTGATCTTTCTAGAAGTATCGATTTACATAAAATTTCTACCAAGCAAACCCATGAGAAAGCCATTGCAGGAACCATTGGAGGTTTAATAGGCTTGCATGAAAGTGTAACTTGGAGGGCGAAACACTTAGGGGTTTACCAGAATCTAACTTCGAAAATTACAGAATTTAATCGTCCGGATGTATTTGTTGATGAAATGCAAAAAGGGGCTTTTAAATCGTTTAGGCATGAGCATCATTTTAATGCACTAAATAATGGTGGTACATTAATGATTGATGTTTTTGATTATGAATCGCCTTATGGTGTTTTTGGAAAACTGGCAGATTACTTATTTTTAAAAAGGTATATGACTAATTTACTTGTGGAAAGAAACCGGATTGTAAAAGAATTTGCCGAATCTGAGAAATGGAAAGCTGTATTATTAACAGATTAAACTGTTTAATGGGTTGGTAAAATAATGTATAAAAAAAACGCATCTCAATTATTGAGATGCGTTTTTACATTAACTAAACTCTAATTAAAATAACTAATTATATTTTACCTTCATCATAGCCTCTTTTTTGGCCTTTCTTTTTTCCTTCGCCTTTTCTTTTTCCTTTTTTCCCCATTCTAGCTTGCATCTTTTCCCATTTTGCATATTGCTCGTCGTTTAAAATGTCTTTCATTTTAGCTTTCTCTGCAATTTTATGGTCTAATCTGGCATTTGCCATTGCTAAACGTTCTTCTTTTGTTGGTTTTTTAGCATCGCCATTTTCTTTTTTAGCTTTGCGGTTTTCCATCATTTCTTTACGTTTGGTGGCATTTTCTAGGTTTAATTTTTGAACCTTGCTTTGTTGCGACTCTGTTAAATCTAAGGCAAGTGTCATTTTTTTAGTTTGAAATGTTGCCATTTCTTCGGCTGATAGGTTCATCATTCTTTCTCCTCTTTCACCTCTGTTGTGTTTTTCTTTTTTTTCTTCTTGAGCCGAAACTTGTAATGCGAACAATGCTACAGCGATTAATATTAATTTTTTCATTTTTTTATTGTTTTTAAATTTATTTGTCTTTTGGACTTCCTAAAATTAAAAGGGTTTAATGGGAGTATTGTTTTTAACTACATATTAACAGTTTTACGGTGTGTTTGGAATTTAAAATGCCTTTGGTTATGGACGATTTAAGTTGGTCTGTTTGCGGATATGTGGTAACTTAAAATAGGATAGTGGCTGTAGCGGACTTGCCCGCGTTAGGGATTGCAATGGAAAGCCCACAGCGACCTTTTGGGAGCGAGGACTTGTAATGGAAAGCCCGACTTTTTATGATCCTGCAAGGTTTTGGAAACCTTGAAGGTATGAGTAAAAAGTAACGCCCCAAATTATTTTGCGATTGGTACTTTTAAACTTATGCCTGTTTGAAAATCTGGTGCGTTATTTACTCTTAAGTCTTCTTTTACAAAGAGTGAAAGTTTGTATTTAGGTGTGCCGTAGGTGTATATGAAATTCCAACTAGCTAGTGGTTCATAAAGTGTGTAAACTCCATTTTGCCAGCCGCCTTTTATTTCTCGCCATTTGCCAATAAGTCTATAATAATTGCTTTCGTCTTGTTTGTTATATGCCGATTGGGCGTGGTAATTAATACCAAAGGCGTTAAAATTGCCCTTTTTTGTGTATTTGGTTAGTTCTATTTCGCCTTCGAAGGTAGCTAGGAAAGGGCTGTTTCCTAGGTCGATAACCTCTTTAAAGTTTACAATGTTTTTTGCTAAGGTGTTTACGCCTACTGCGAAGTTAAGCTCGTAATTATTTTTTAATGCCAGTTTTTTTATAAAGTTTGCCGAAATACCAGCGTCCAAGGAGGCATTGTATTTTGATGTGTTCCAGCCTAAGTGTGTGCCAAAATTAAGATAGATGTTTCTGGTTTTGTTTATGGCTAATTTTGGGTAATAATAATGTGTTAGTTCTAAGCCGCCAGTAAAAAAATCGTTATTGTTGAGTTGTAATGTGTTGCCGTTTCGGTCTAAATAGTTAAAGTTTACTTGGTTTAATCCGTAATAGCGTCGTCCAAAAGGATCTTCGCCACCTGCTACATTACTGTGAAACCATTCTATACTTTCGTCGCTAGTAAACAAGGAAAATGGGTATTTTCCATTGGTAATTAAATAGGACCGAAGGGTTACAGCTAATTCGTGTTGTTTGTTAATTGGGATGTTGGCGGTAACTCGAAACTCTTTAATTATAGCATCTATAACGATATTTAAATAATCGGCTGGTGTTAGCTCTTGATCTAAAAATTCAAACCTACGGCTGTACCAGATTACTTGACTTAGTTTTTTTCTTACTACGGGGTCTTTAGGGTAATGCGCTTCTACAAACGGGTGAAACGTATTTCCGGATGTATAGTTTATGGCTAATGTAGTTTTTTCTGGCGGTGCGTATTTAAAATTAGTATTTATACGCGAGCTAAATATACCAAAGTGGTGGGTAGATAATATACTTGGGTTGTCAATTCCGTTTTTAAAGGATAAACTATCTTGTGCTTGTGCCGTAAGCAGGAAGCCACATAAACCGAGTAAAATGAATATACTTTTTTTTAGCATTGCGCAAAAATAGGTAAACTTTAAATAATTATAGTTTATGTGATTGTTAATTCTGATTGTGCCTTATTTATTAGGTTTAATGTGGTTTTAAATACTGTGGTGTTGGTTGCTTTGCTAATTAGCCAACTGTAAAAGCTAATTACAAAAATGTCTTCTTTATGTATTTTTTGCCAATTAAAGTTTGCTTTTATTTTGCTTTTAAAAGCGGGTGTACATGCATTTTCTGGGCTTTTGTAATACATTTCTACAAAACTTAAGTAGATAATAACGCGCTGTTGGTTTATGCTTTTTAGGTATGGGATGTATTGACGTTTAAAGCTTAGTAATTTAGATTCTACTAGGTTGATGTTTTGTAGCTCAATATGTAAAAGAATTTCAATTAGGTTCTTTTTAATTAACCATTCTTTTCCTGCTTTTTCGGCGTACCAAGTATCGGTATGGTATAGTTTAGAGAGTAAGCTGTGCGTTTTTTTAAAATCTAATTTCTGGAAATAGAACAAGATAAGGCTTAAATTAATATCCAATAGCGTTTCAATATCTTTATGTTTAGCTGGACGTATAGTTTCTAATAATTGGATGGCACTGCCTTGCTTGTTACTATAGTTTAAATTTAAGCCTTTTAATAAATGGTACTTTAGAACAAATGTTTTATGGTATTTCTTTTTTTGCAATTGCATGTGTTGGTGCATAAGCTCTAAGTATTGCAATGATTCTTTAAATTTTTTATTTCTGAAAAGTGCATTTGCTATGGCGTACAAAATATGGATGTGGTAAAATAGTTGTTTCTGTTTATTTTTATGTTTGGTGATTATTTGGTACATGTCGATTAAAAAAGGTTCGATTTTTAAATAATCTTTAGTTATAAATGCCGAAATACTTGATATGGTTACTAATTGGTATAATGATTTAAACGACATAGAATCGTTTAAAGTGATGTTGTGCTCTTTTAGGATGTTGGTTAAAATGGTTTGAAAATCTAGAATATCACCTTTATAGGCGATGCTGTTTAGGGTTTGCCTGATTTTTGCATACACGATATTTAGCTCGTCTTCTAAATGAATGTTTTTTTGATTGGTTTTAAATTTTACTGTAAGCGCATCAATATCTGCAAAGGGATATGCGTAGGCGTATTGAATTTTTGTGTGATATATTTCGTTTAAAAATGGAAATAGGTCGTTGGTTGAAGCTAATTTTTCGGCTTTATCTAAAATTTTATATGCCACTTTATACTGCTTTTGTTGCAAGAAGGCTTTGGATGCTAAGATGAACTTAATGATTTGCATATCTGCAGAGTTTTCTTCTTGTAAACTTTGGTTGGCTGTAAAGTCTATTAATGACTCATACAGCCGTTTCCTAAGCGCGTGGTATGCGTTTTTTTTATTGCCATATAGTTTAGTGCAAATAGCGTTAGAGTCTAATTCGTTTTTGCATAGTAAATTAAATAGCTTGATGTTTTTGGTGTCGTTTCGTTTGTTCTTTTTATCAAGGTAAGTGATGAATTTTTGCTGGTCTTCGCTAGAAAAGGCCGAAACTATCTCGTTTAAATCTGTCATTTAATCGTCATTAAATAGTGTGTAGTATAAGTAAATATAGCTATTATTTATAATTATGTTTATTTTATATCGTCATTTATTTGTGAAAGTTGTGTTTTAGGAGATTTAGTTATTTCGCAGATTTGCCTCATAATCATTAAAAACAAAAACATTATGAATTATCAAACAACAGTTTCAGTAGATGAAAAATCAAAAGAAACAAAACGTAAAAAAGACGATAAAGTAAACAATCACAAACCAACTTCAGCCTTCATTGGCGCATCTTGGTCTGCATTATTAATTGGTATGGCTTCTTTTTGTATTGGTTTATGGAATGCCGATATGCTTTTAAATGAAAAGGGCTATTACTTCACCATATTATTGTTTGGCTTATTTTCTGTAATATCTGTTCAAAAAGCAGTTAGAGATAGAATTGAAGATATTCCCGTAACCGATATTTATTATAGCATTAGTTGGTTTACAACCGTAATATCTATTGTGTTATTAGTAATTGGACTTTGGAATGCCGATTTGTTATTAAGCGAAAAAGGGTTTTATGGGATGTCGTTTCTGCTAAGTTTGTTTTCGGCCATTGCAGTGCAGAAAAACACAAGAGATGTTCAAGTTATAAATAGAACTAGTGATGATGAGGATTAGAAAGAGTTTAAAACCATCAAAAACAAAAAATATAAAAGGGTTGTTTTTATGATTGGTTAGTTAACCCAAAACCTCGTTGCTTTTATGGTGACGAGGTTTTAAAAAACACTTATCTTTCATTGATTAAATTAAAATTATGAATTCAAAAATTCAAACCGACATTAAAGAACTTGTTGCTCAGCGAGTTATCTCTGTTGATGTGGCCTCGGATATTGAGCGGTATTATAGTTCTAAAAAATCAGATGCACCAAACCGCTTATTTACTGTGTTTGCTGTATTGGGGTCTACATTAGTTGGTCTTGGTATTATTTTAATATTGGCTCATAATTGGGACGATTTTTCAAGATCTATAAAAACAATTTTTGCCTTTGCGCCATTAGTCATTGGTCAACTTATTATTGGCTTTTCTATTTTAAAGAAAAAGAGCGCGACATGGCTTGAAGGTTCTGGTGTGTTTCTATTTTTTGCCGTTGGAGCAAGTATGGCGTTAGTAAGCCAGATTTATAATATTCCAGGTAATTTTAGTAGTTATCTACTAACGTGGATCTTACTTTGCCTACCTCTTGTTTATCTTTTAAAATCGAAAACACTAGCTGTTTTACATATTGCTTTTACAACAAGTTACGCCTGCTCATTTGGTTATTTTGTTGGTAACGATACGCCTTGGTTGTACCTATTGCTTTTAGTTTTAGTACTGCCGTATTATTACCAATTGCTAAAGCAAAAAAAGGAACATAATATTACTTCTATTTTTAATTGGCTTGTGCCTTTAAGTGTCATTATTGTTCTAGGAACTTTTGTGGAAAGAAGTGCAACATTAGGTTTTTTAATGTATGTTATTCTGTTCGGGTTGCTTTATAATATTGGAAAGTTGGCCTATTTTGATAACCAAAAATTACGACGGAATGGTTATTTGATTTTAGGATCGTTAGGAACTGTTTGTATGTTGCTAATAACTAGTTTTGAATGGCTTTGGAATGATATTTTAAGAGATCATTTACTGTTTAATAGTCAAGAGTTTTATGTCGTGTTGTTGCTTTTAATTTTGACTTTAGGCGTGTTAGGTTATTCGTATTTTAAAAAATGGATAGAGGGTTTCAATCTGTTTCAATATGTCTTTATTTTATTCACAATTATATTTTTTATAGAATGGTCAAACAGTTTTACTTCCTTGGTGTTAATTAATTTATTAATACTTGCATTAGGCGTAATAGCTATTAAAATTGGTGCAGATAAATTCCATTTTGGTGTTTTAAATTATGGTTTACTAATAATTACAGCGCTTATTGTTTGTCGTTTTTTCGATACCGATATGAGTTTTGTTGTAAGAGGCTTGTTATTTGTAAGCGTCGGTGTTGGCTTCTTTTTAACCAATTATATCATGTTGAAAAAGCAAAAATTGAATTCAAATAATAAAAAATAGAACAGATGAAAACCATCCACATATTCATACTATTTATAGTAGTTGCAATGGCTCAGTTATTCGTGCCTGCTCAAATGATTTTTAATAAGGAATCTATTATTAAATCAGGCGTAGCCTATAAATTTAAAACCCAACCTGTTGACCCTAGCGATCCGTTTAGAGGTAAATATATTATTCTTAATTACGAGCTAAATGCTTTTGTAACAAACGATTCAGTTTGGGAGAGACACGATAAAGTTTACGTGTACTTAGAAACCGATAGCTTAGGTTTTGCTAAGGTAAATGATATTAGTAAAAGACCTTTAAAATTAGCTAAAGATCATATTATAGCAGATGTTAATTGGTATAATTCAAACGATAAAAAATTAAATTTCAATTTACCATTTAACAGGTATTATATGGAAGAAACTAAAGCTTATGATGCCGAGGTTGCGGTAAGACAGAATGAGCGCGATTCATTACCAAATACAACTTATGCCTTAGTGTATGTTAAAGATGGAGAAGCCGTGTTAAATGATGTTGTTATTAATGAAATTTCTATTAAAGATTATGTAGAAAAGGACGATTGAGTTTAATTATCTCAATTATTGTATCTTAGTCATAAAACGCCACATATGCCATATTGGTTACATATTCTTATTTGGTTTTTTGTTGCTTATGTGGCGATAAGTATTGCTTTGTTTTATCTGCAAGACTATATGTTGTTTAAGCCAGAAAAGCTTCCTAAGGATTTTGAGTTTTATTATGAAAACCAAGATTTTGAAGAGCATAATCTAGAAACAAGAGATGGAGCAACCATAAACGGTATTTTGTTTAAACCTAAAAGCGAATCGAAAGGGATTGTTTTGTATTTAAAAGGAAACTCGAAAAGTATTAAAGGTTGGGGTAAGTTTGCGGTAGATTTTACCAGACATGGCTATAATGTTTTAATGGTAGATTATAGAGGTTTTGGAAAAAGTACCGGCAGACGCTCGCAAAAAGCGATAAAAAGAGATTTGCAAGTCGTTTATAATAAAATAAAGGAACGCACCAACGAAGATAGAATTATATTGTATGGAAGATCTTTAGGTTCTGGCTTTGCAGCAAAATTAGCATCAATGAATAATCCAAAAATGTTAATTCTAGATGCACCTTATTACAGTTTAACCAAAGTAACCGCACGTTATGCGCCTTTTATGCCATTATCATTATTAATAAAATATCCGTTGCCCACTTACAAATGGTTAAAATATGTAAAATGCCCAATTCATATTATTCACGGTACAAACGATAAGCTTATTCCGTATAAAACTAGCGTTAAACTATCGAAAGTAAATCCGAAACTCACAAAGCTACATTCGGTTATTGGCGGTGGACACAAAGATTTAAATAATTTCGAATCGTATCATAAAATGATTCATGAGATAATAAATAGTAACCCTCAAGAAATCGATTTATCAACTACAAGTATTCATGTTAAACATAGCTCAAAACCCAATAAAACGAAAACTTAAAAAAGTATTTTTAGTTTTAATTAGTCTCTATCTTATGGTTGGATCGTTATTATATTTTTTTCAAGAAAAACTCATGTTTTTGCCAACAGTTTTGGAGCAAGATTATGAATATCAATTATCTTATCCCTTTGAAGAATTGTTTTTTAAGACTGAAGAAAACGCCGTAATAAATGCGATTCATTTTAAAATAGAAAATCCAAAAGGTGTAGTGCTGTTTTTTCATGGGAATGCGGGCGATTTATCGCGTTGGGGAACATTAGCAGAATACTTTGTTGAAAAACAGTATGATGTTTTGGTTATGGATTATAGAACTTACGGAAAAAGTAAAGGCAAGCTAAGTGAAAAAGCATTGTATTTAGATGCGCAATATTGTTATGATTATTTAAAAGAAAAGTATAATGAAGAAGATATTACTATTTACGGACGCTCTTTAGGAACGGGTTTAGCCACGTATGTTGCTTCCAAGAACAAACCTAAAAACCTTATTTTAGAAACACCTTATTATAGTATTTTAGATGTGGCAGAATCTAGGTTTCCCATATTTCCCGTGAAAAATCTTTTAAAATATAAAATACTTAGCTACCAATTTATAAAAGAAACTGCCTGTCCTATTTTAATTCTTCATGGTACCGACGATCAAGTGGTACCTTATGAATCTGCAAAGAAACTATTTGAAGCTGCTCCAAAAGAAAAAAACACATTTATTACTTTTGAAGGGGGAAATCATGGTAATTTAAGTACTTATGAAAGTTACCATAAACAAATAGATGATATATTGAAATAATTTAGTCCACCTCTAATGTAGATAAATGATATACAGGAATACCTGAATCTGTAATACCTTCAATTTTTATAGCATAATTACTTTTCTTATCGCTAGTAAAAAAGGAAACTTCAGCCTTAGTGTTGTTTTCATTGAGTACTATTTTGGGTTCCCAATGCAAAGTGGTTCTAATATCAGCTTTCATGGCTTCTTCAAAACCATTTAAATGATCCGGAGCGTAGAACTCTCTAGCAGAGTAGAAACCTATGGCTTCAAAATCAATAATTCCTGGTTTACGTTTTACATTTTTAATCGAAATATTGGCGCCTGTTATAGAGTATATGGCAACCACGCCATTTCCAGCATTGCTAAAAGAAGAAGCTTCAGCACCCGATAGTACATCTATAAAATCGATGTCGCTACCAGTTAGATGAGAAATATCTACTAATTCAACCTGAAAACCGTCCAAATAAACTGCTGGTGTCTCGTTTCGTACATATATAGAATCGTTTAGAGTAGTAACTCCAGGAAGCATGTTTAGTAAATCGAAAATAGATAAGTGACTTTGGTTTTCAAGACTTTTCATATCTAATCGTTTTGATGCATAGCCATAATCTGTTCTGTCATTTAATTCTTGTTCTCTTTGTTCTTCTTCAGTTTCTTTTTGAGCTGTAATAACAATTTCATCTAGTACTCGTGCAGATTTAGCAAATTCTGCATCAATTTGGAATATGTTTTTGGCTTGTTGTAAAAAGCTATTTATTTTACTACTGTCTTGTAATGTTGATTTTAAAACATCATTTCTGGTGATTTTTGGGCTACTAAAATTAGTGTTGTTTAAAGCAATGGAAACTAACCTGTTTTTTTTGTCATTATCAGATTTAAAATCTTTAACGCGAGCTTCTAAAAGTATGGCTAAGGTATCATTAAAAACAAAAGGACCGTAATTGAATACACCTTTAATATCGGTTTGCTTTTTTTCTTGGTATGGTAAACCTCCCATAAGAGTAATTCTTGTAGCCGTTGGTATAGGTTGCTTATTTCCCTTTAAGCTACTTGTGTTGCCTGAAATAAGAATACCTTTTTCGGGAGTAAAGCGATTTTTTGTTGGTGGTTTGTATAATAAATCATTCCAAGTAAAACGTCTCCAGCCATGAGTAAGCATTAAAATATCTAATAAATAACGTCGTTTTATATCGTTTTCATTCTGAAAGAAATAACCAGGGTCTTCAATAGGTCCTCTTAAATCTGAATTTAATAAAAGGTAGGTTTTTATGTTTTCGCTTTGCGCACTTTGTCCAACACCATCAATATCGGTAATTGACATTGATAAATTTCCCGACAAAGGTTGTCCGGTTTTATCACTTAAATCTATTTGCATAGAAACCTTGTCTCTGGTTTTAGGCGCTTCATTATCTAAGGTTACCTTTATGTTTGCATTATCATTTTGGTTGTCTACATAAACTAGCCTTTCGCAAACAGGATTACCGCTGCTATTAAATAAAGTAAAACTAACTACGCCATTCTTTAAAGCAGCCGTGTTTATTTTTACTTTGTAGTTATTTTTGTCATCAGTTTCTAGCCTTTCATAAATTAAATGTCCACGTTGATGCGCCACCAAAAACGTGTTTTTTAAGCCAATACCAGTGTTAGATGATGCTTGCACGATAATTTGGTTGCCAGAATTAATCATGTTTAGGTTGTAACCGCTTGGTAAAGCTTCTGGTAACGGATATTTTACTTCTTCACCATTAAACATAATGCTGGCGTAATAGGTTTTGCCTGCTTCGGGTAATAAGGATGCAACACTTAACCCAAATTTGTAGGTAGCAAAGGTTGAGACCACGTTATTATTAGAATCTTTAATGTTGCCTTTTAATTCAATATCGTGATAAGCTTGGTCCTTAATTTTAATACCTACTTTGGTATTTAGTCCGTTTACTAAATAACCACTTTCAGGATAAAATCCAATTTCAGGTGGTGTTACAGGGCCTTTTTTAGTACTGAAAGAAGTATTTGATAAAACATTAGACTTTTTGTTAAGAGTATCATGTTCTGATACATTCCAAATAGGAATTTGAGTCTGGAAAAAATAATCAGCATCATCATTTCGCATATGGTTTGTATAGGCTCTTAGCAGGTATTTTCCAGATTTCCAATCTTTGTTTATTTTAAAATCGCCGGCAACACTAACATCTTCAGTGTAGAGCTGTCGTTTAGATACAATGCTGTCTTTTTCATTAACAAGTTCTACATAAAGGACCCGACTTAAGTCTGATTTTTGATGCGAAATACCGTTTACTAGATAGGCAGTGTACCAAATATCTTCGCTTGTAGTGTAGTATGGTTTGTCTGTTTGGACATATATTTTTTCAGGATAATTAGCTGCATAATTTTCTAATTTACCTAGCACTAGTTCTCTAAAATTATTTGCTAATGTGAATCCTAAAAGTGTAAATAGTGTAATACCTATTGCAATTTTTTTAATCATGCTAATTGTAATTAGTGATGCTTTTTTTTAAACAATAAATATAGTAACTAAAGTATTAAGTAATTGTTCTCGTGTAAGACTTTATAAAAAGGAATTAGTTTAAAATTACCTTGTAATATCTTAAAAAATTAACATACGATACCTAGAACTCTTAAAGAAAAATTAAAATTAAACAAACCACTGTTAAACATTTCTAAAAGCTATGATTGGAAAGGGATAAATGTGTGATATTTGACCTGAGTTTAGTTAATAGATTTAGTTGGTTAGTTTAAAAAAAGCCAGTAATTTTAAAAAATTACTGGCTTTTTTGTGTTTTATATTTTTAGTAAATATTAAACCACGCTAACAAACAACCCATCATCAGTCTTCTCAACTTTAGCAAGGTTATTTTTAGTTAACTCTTTAATTGTTTTATCCCATTTTTTATTAGATAAACCAGACTGACCTTTTAAAGCCACAAGATCTAGATTTTCTACTTTCTTTAAAATTTCTAAAACTGCTTTAGCATCATCACTAATAGCTAAAGGTTTTTTCTCAGGACGCATTTGCGGGAAAAACAACACTTCCTGGATCGATTGGTTGTTGGTTAAAAACATAATTAAACGATCCATACCAATACCCATACCAGATGTAGGAGGCATACCATACTCCAAAGCACGTAAAAAGTCATGATCAATAAACTCGGTAGCTTCGTCATCACCTTTAGCAGCCAATTTAAGTTGGTGCTCAAAACGCTCACGTTGGTCTATTGGGTCGTTAAGTTCAGAATATGCATTTGCTATTTCTTTACCACAAACCATAAGCTCAAAACGCTCTGTTAATTCAGGGTTATCACGGTGTTCTTTACACAGTGGGCTCATTTCTTTTGGGTAATCTGTAATGTAGGTAGGCTGTATGTAGTTGCCCTCACATTTTTCACCAAAAATTTCATCAATAAGTTTGCCTTTACCCATGGTGGCATCAACTTCAATACCTAGGTCTTTTGCTGCTTGTCTTATTTCATCTTCAGATTTATCTGTAATATCAAAACCAGTAAAATGCTTAATAGAATCTGCCATGGTTACTCTAGCATAAGGCGCTTTAAAATCTATTTCATGCTCGCCAAAAGTTGCTTTAGTACTGCCGTTAACAGCAATAGCGCAATGTTCTAATAAACGCTCACAGAAATCCATCATCCAGTTATAATCCTTGTAAGCAACATAAATTTCCATGGCTGTAAACTCAGGGTTGTGGGTTCTGTCCATACCCTCGTTTCTAAAGTTTTTAGAAAACTCATAAACCCCATCAAAACCACCAACAATAAGCCTTTTAAGATACAATTCGTTTGCAATTCGCATATACAAAGGGATATCCAAAGCATTGTGGTGTGTAATAAACGGGCGCGCCGCAGCACCACCAGGAATAGGCTGTAAAACAGGAGTTTCAACCTCGAAATAACCAGAATCATTAAAAAACTGGCGCATAGCATTAAACAATTTTGTACGCTTAACAAACACCTCTTTAACCTGTGGGTTTACCACCAAATCGGCATAACGTTGTCTGTAGCGCTGTTCTGGGTCGGTAAACGCATCATGCACTTTTCCATCGGCATCAGTTCTAGGTAATGGTAAAGGTTTTAAAGCCTTACTAAGTAAAGTAAAGTTTTTAACTTTTACCGTTTTTTCTCCTACCTTGGTTAAAAACAATTCGCCTTCAACACCAATAAAATCACCAATATCTAGCAATTTTTTATACACATCGTTGTACTTGCTTTTATCATCGCCAGTACAAATTTCATCTCTATTAAAATACACTTGAATACGGCCATCGGCATCCTGCAACTCAGCAAAACTTGCATTACCCTGTATACGTCTAGACATTAATCTACCAGCAATAACCACTTTATTTTCCTCCTTAAAATTGGTTTTTATGGATTTCGATGTGTCCTTAACAGGATATAAATCTGCTGGATAAGGATTAATACCCAAATCGCGTAATTTTGCTAATTTCTCTCTTCTTACAAGTTCTTGCTCAGATAATTGTGACATATTCTAAATACTAGGTGAAAATTTTTAAGGCACAAAGATAAACATTTGATTTCCCATTTACAGCTATTGATTTATGAATTTTTTGGGCGCTCCCCAAGGGTCGGGCTATCCGCTACAAGTCCTCGCACTTCCTTCGTCAGGCTGTGGGCTATCCGCTACTATCCCTAGCGCGAGTTGGTCCGCCATTTACGGTAATTGTTCTGTAGTATCTTAGCGTATTTATAATGATTTTAAAATAAATAGTATCTGCTACATAAAGTGTAACAAACACGTAACTTTATCGTCCAATAGGTAAATCATCAATTAAATTAAATCAAACATGAGTTTTTGGAGAGTATTACTGTCTATTATTTGCCCGCCTTTAGCAGTTATCGATAAAGGTTGCGGTTCTATTATTATCGTCTTTTTATTATGGCTTTGTGGCTGGGTGCCCGGAGTAATTGCAGCATTAGTTATAGTGAATAACCCTAAGAGTTAGTTTGCAGTATGCAGTCTTCAGTCATTTGTCTTCGGTCAGCTGTCTTCGGTTATTTTCACATAAAATATCGTAATTTTGCAGTGTTATGAATAAGAACATCGAACTTCAAGATTTAGGCTTAAAAGACTATAAAGAAACCTGGGATTACCAAGAAACCCTGTTTCGTGGTATAGTAGACTCAAAAATTAAAAATAGGCGAGAAGATGCCGGTTTAGAAACTAAAAATTATTTTTTATTTGTTGAGCATCCGCATGTGTATACGTTGGGTAAAAGTGGCGATATGTCTAACCTATTAATAGACCAAGCACAACTAAAAGAAAAAAACGCAAGTTTTTATAAAGTAAATCGTGGCGGCGATATTACCTATCATGGTCCTGGGCAAATAGTAGGCTACCCTATTTTAGACTTAGATAATTTTTTTACCGATATCCATAAATATCTTCGTTTTTTAGAAGAAATGATTATCCTAACCCTTGCCGAATACGGTTTAAAAGCAGAACGCAGCCCTGGAGAAACTGGAGTTTGGTTAGATGTAGGAACACCATTTGCACGTAAAATTTGCGCTATGGGTGTGCGTGCTAGCCGTTGGGTAACCATGCATGGTTTTGCACTTAATGTAAATGCTAACTTAGGGTATTTCGATTTAATGATTCCGTGTGGTATTCGAGGAAAAGCAGTAACCTCTTTAAATGTTGAGCTTGGTAAAAAAGAAGTGGATGAGGCTGAGGTTAAAACAAAGTTATTAAAACATTTTGCTGAGCTTTTTAAGGCGGGATTTGTTTAACTGTATTAATCCGTTTATAGGATTTAATGATTTCGATTTCGCACATAAAAAAAACACCTCTTAAAAAGTGTTTTTATTTTTATCTATTAATCTCAGAGCTAATTAAGCTTCAAAAACAGTTTCTTTTAATTTCTCTAAAGTTATAGGTTTAACAATGTAGTTGCTGTTAATGTTATATTCTTCAGCACGACGTTTGTCTGCTTCAGAATCAGAGCTGGTAACAATAAAAATTTCTAATTTTTGCTCTACAGGTATGGTTTTAAAGGCATCTAAAAACTGCCAGCCATCCCAAATAGGCATGTTTAAATCCAATAAGATAAGTTCAGGAAGTTTTTCGCCATTCGCGATTATCGATTTTAATTTATCAAAGGCATCTTTACCGTTAGAGCAAATTAAAACAGATTCAACCAAACCACTCAGGTTTAAAAAACGTTTGGTGATATAAACGTGAGTTGGATCGTCCTCAATAATACAAGCTAGATTAATTTTTTTCATTTCTAAAATTTACTTTAAAGGTTGTTCCAATATTTTCTGTACTTTCTACTTCAATTTTGCCGCCTAAGGCTTCTACTTGGTTTTTGGTTATAAATAAGCCAATGCCTTTAGAGTCTTCATTTCGATGAAATGTTTTATACATGCCAAAAAGCTTGTTTTTATGCAAGTCTAGGTTTATTCCAAGCCCATTGTCTGTAAATTCTATAGAAGTAGATGTCGTGTTTTTTTTGTAATTTATATCTAGGTAACTATCTCTGTCTTTGGAGCGATACTTTATAGCATTTGTAATAAAATTTAAAACAATACTATCTAAATATGCTTTAATACCAATAACCTCAAGATTATCTGGGATATTGTTTTTTATTTTTACCCTGTTCATTTCTGCAAGGGGTAAAATAGATTCAATTTGTTGATCGATAATTGGTTTTATAGGTATGTTGGTAAGCGTTTCTTTAGATAACATGTTTATTTGCACAATTTCTGAAAGGTCTGAAATAGTTTCTTCCAAATTCTGAGATGATGTTTCTAAAAGCTGAACCATTTCATTATTGAACAGCTCGGGCAGTTCACTTTTTAAAATACCTAAAAGTGCCGAAATACCTCCTGAGTGCGACCTTAAATTATGCGAAACAATATGGGCAAAGTTTTTTAAACGCTCATTTTGGTCTTTTGTTATGGATATAATTTTTTCCAATCGAATTTCTTGCTCCTTAATTAATGTGATATCTACTATTTGAGAAACAAAATGAAGCACATCGTCGTTTATGTCTCTTACCACAGAAACTGCTAAATGTATATAAACAATATGGCCGTCTTTATGAAAATAGCGCTTGTCAATTTTGTAATGGTCGCGTTTTCCAGTAATAATTTCTTTTAATAAGTATAAATCTAAATCAAGATCATCTGGATGTGTACTATCTTGAAATGAAAGTTTATGTAACTCCAAAGCTGTATAACCAATAATATCACAAAGCGTTTGGTTAACTTTTAACCATTTACCATCTTTATCTAAAATAGCCATACCAATGGCAGCATTTTCAAAGCTACCCCTAAAAGCTTGCTCACTTTGTTTTAGCTTAATTTGATTGGTTTTTAATAAATCTATATCTTGAATAGTCCCATAGATCCTTTGGAAGGAACCGTTATTCTTTTCTGGTATTCCAATTACTTTTACCCATTTGGTATGGTTTAATTTTGTTACAATTTGCAGCTCTTCAGTAAACCCTTTTCCGTCATTTAAAGCAAGAAGTACGAGTTCGGTAATTCGATCTCTGCTATAGCCTTTCTTGTAGAAATTTATTCCTGTATCAAGGGAAGGTTCATAGTCTTCATCAACTTCATGTATTGTTTTGGTTGTACCGCTCCAGATTACTGTTTTGTTGGTAACATCCATTTCCCAAAAACCAATATGAGCTTCTTGATTACATCTATGTAAAAAGCGTTCTTGTTCTTTTAGGTTTGTAACTTCAATATGAGATCCTAACATTCTAATAGGTTCTCCTTTTTTATTTCTTATTGCTAGACCTTTGCAACGTATCCAAACTATTTTACCAGTTTTATGTGTGTAGCGAACAACTTGATCGTATGGGTGCTTTGGGTCGCTTAAATGTTTTTGAAAGTTAGCAACGGCAAGTTTTAAATCGTCTTGGTTTATAATGTTTTGTCTTGCAGAGGCTTTGTGTGGCATGTTTTCTGGATTGTAACCTAGGGTTTCCCAAAAGCGTTCGTTCATCCATTCGTTTTCTGGGTTTTCCAAATCCCAGAACCACATACCGTCTAGAGAATTACTTTGTATGAACTCGAAAATAGTATCATCCGATTTTACAAGATCGTATAATTCCTTTTGTAAATAATTCATTTTTAATTATTTATGTAATATTGCTATTAATTAATACTCTTTTAAAGTAAACACTAGGGTTTACACGTATTGTATAGCTTTGGAGAGACGACTTGTTTATAGATAAGTGAGAGGTAAATTATCACTAAAACAGTAGGGGGCTAGCTACTTATTTAGTAGTAAATTTAGTGAATTAGTAGCGATAATTATAAATAATTGTAGTTATTTTAAAAATAAAGCATGCCGAACTGTGTCTTTGTTATAGTTAAAAACAGGATGTATTTAAGTGTTAGGTGGATAAAGAGTCTTACTTTCTTTGAAAAGAAAATTAATCTTCCTCATTAAAAAATACCTTGTAATAATGCATTTTCTTTACTTCGTCATAACCACGTTCTAAATATTCGGCTGATGCATCTGGCGCGTCAATATCTAGTTTTATTTGTATGTTAGTGTCTAGTTTAATGTCTGTTTTAATTTTTCGTTTAGCCTTGGTTACTACGGCTTCAGCAACATCAAATTGGTTTCTTAACACCAGATTTTTTTCACCCTCATAATCTTTCTTGTAGTTTTCAAACTCTCTAATATGCTTTTCGTCTTCAAAGAGTTCTTCTTTAAAACGTTCTACATTTACAATTTCATTTTCTTTAAAAAAATCGATAGTATGTGCTAAAAATGTATTTTGTTCTTTGGCGCCATAATTAGGTTTTAAAACCTCGGTCGAGAATTCTTTACAGAGCTCTATATATTGTTGTGTGTGGTTGTTGGCATCATCGGCATATTTTATATTTAAAAAATGATTAAGCCAATATTGGGCATCGTAACTATTATTATCTACGCTTAAAATAATATTACCTTCGGTATCACTTTGGTTTAAAATTAAACAGCCTTTATCAACTTTTCTGGAGTTTATTCCTTTTTGCACTAACACATCGTAACTATTATTTTCTAAATAGGTTTGAAAGAAATTAACTTTACTTTCAATTTTAAAAATTCCAATAGCGTTGGTAGACATATCTCTAAATTCTATGCCTTCAAACATAACAATTAAAACATCGCCTGTTTTTATTTGAGCCGAACTCGATTGCTCATATAAATGTGTTACTATATGTTTTGATACTTCAACAAAAGCCTCCTCGTCGTTAAACATTTGTGTACAATAGCTATTAATTTCGTTTAACGAAATACTGGCATGGTGGTTAAACCTGTAGCTTTGTACTACGCTACCAAAAGGCCTTAATAAGAAAGGTAGCATTAAGTCGTAACTTGGTTCATCAAAATCAACTAACTTTTCTGAGAAAGCATTTTTTGTATCGTTGAATTTATTACCAACCTTATGAATAATGAATTTTGATATGGCAGCGTTTTTTCTTGAAATCATGAGTTGAATATTATAAATGCAATACTATAAAATTAAGCTGAATTTGATATAAAAAAAGAGCACCAAAGTACGATACTTTGATGCTCAATATTTCAGGAATGGCTTTTGGTGGTTAATAAGCCTTTATTTTTTAAAACTTGTAAGTTCTGAATATCCCATAAGTTTTCCGTTTTTGTTATACGATTCACTTTTTACAACGCCAACGCCTTCGGCAATCCATTCTTTTATTTTAAATGTCATTTTCATGCCCATTTTCATTTCGTTATCATAACTTAATGCAAAACAGTTAAAGGTTCCTGCTGGTGTGGTTATCGATTCTTTTTGATCTACTTTTCTGTTTAGTATGTTAACGCTCATATTCATATTTATACCACCCATATTTATCGCCATATTCATATTAGCATCTTTTAAAGATTGGCCAATTTGTAAATCGTTAGGCAATTCAATATTTGTACCTGTAACCTCCATTTCCATATCCTTATATTGTTTAAGCATATCTGGATTAATCATGGATTTAAAATCTATTGAAACGGTGTTTCCATCGCACATTATGTCATAACTGGTGGTTGTAATTTCTTTTCCTTTAGCATCATAAATAATGGTTTTTATAGTAGCAGTATTGCCAACAATATTTGTTACTTCGTAATTAACAACACCTTCCTTTTTACCTTTTTTGCTATAGTTTGTTATTTCGAAGGTAACGCCTTCTTCAAAAGGATAGTATGCTTTACATGCATTTTGACTGTAAGACGAAACGCTTATAAAAAATAGACCTATTAATATTGTAATTTTTGTTTTCATTTTGTTTGATTTTTTAGAATACGCTTTAGGTATTATGTTTTTAATATATTTTATTTGCTAAGTAGCTTCTAAAGGTACTAATCATCTTCAGTATCAATGTCATTTTCCTCTACATTAGTGTTTTTCTCGCCGAGTAATAATTTTTTTGAAGTTTTAATACTGTATTTAAGTGCTTTTTTTGCTTTATTAATTCTAAGGGTTGCTTTTCCTTGTTTTAATATACTTAAGCCATCCAAATCATCTAGAATATTTGAAGCGCTATCGATTAAGCCTTCTAAATCATTTCTAGCTTCCTCTAAGGAGTCGATATCTTCATCCTCTAAAGGTGTTCCTGTTTCTGCAAAACCATCGTATTTATAAACTTTATCGTAAATATCGAATGATTTAGTAACAAAAGCATCTACACTGGAAACACCAATGTTACTATTAGGGCGTTTTAGTTGTTTGGTTTGCGCATCGAGTTTTGGGAATAGGGCAATAAAAGCAATCCAAAAGAGAATGATGCTTGCCGCATTTTTTGGTGATTTCATTTTGTAACGAGTTGATTAATAGCTGCCTTAAAGATAAAGATTAATTTTTATCGATATACAACGCATGTAGATTTATTTACATCGTTATCAGGCAGTTAATTAATTTGATACAAAATTATAGAGTTGTTTTCTCCCTTAGTTACAAATTCTAAATTACTGTCTTTGTCAATATTATCAAGTTCTATTGAAGCATTTCCGTAAACCGGGAAATTTGGGAGTAATTTAGATTGGCTATCGTATAAATAGATTTTATGTGATTGCAAATCAGTTGTGGAAACGTAAATTTTATTATTAATGTAGAAAAGTTTCGGGTTGGAATAATCTCCAAAGTCTAACTCGGTAGTTTTATTTTTAATAACAAGTTTGTTTTCGCTTTGCGTTACTAATGTTTTACTCGTTGTTTCAATATGATGATTCTCGGTTAGGTTTAAGTTTCTAGACGATACATTTCCTTTTGAATCTACTAGAACTAGATCGCCAGAGGCCGTTGTTGTAGTAAACGTATTATTGTATAAAAATATAGGTTGGTTGGAGTAGGAGTACGATTGTTTAGGTTTTACTCTAGTTTTTCCGAGCCTGTCTAGTATGTAAAGTTTGTTACTAGTTTTAATAGTAATGTAATCTTTAGTTCCAATTCTAAAATGTTTAGGTTGCGTTATAATAGTTTTATTAGCGGTTTTAAAAGTGAAACCGTTTATTGTTTTTCCTTTTGTGTCGTACATTAAAACGTTTTTACCTTGCGTAACTAAAAGTCTGTAGTTTTTTCGGTTATCATAATCGAAAACAGCCAAGGGTTGGGTAATATTATCATTAAATTTTAAGGCAAACGGTTTTACTTCCTTACCATTTCTATCTAAAACATAAACCCGGTTTGGTGTAGCAAATGCTAATTGTAAGCGCCCATTTTTATAAATGTCTATTTGCTCAATCTTACCTAAAATAGGCCCTTGTAATTGCTTTTTCCAAAGTGTTTTTCCTTGGTTGGAAATTAAATATAGATTGTTATTGACATCTTGAACAACAATTTCTTTTTGTTTTGTAATATGGTTTTTTACAAATTGCGGTGTGTTTAAAATAGCCTTGTCGAGTTTAATATTTAATTCTTCTGACACTGAGTTTACATGCGCTCTTTTTTTATTTTTTGCTATAATGCCATTAACATGCGCAAAATTATTATCGTATATAAATTGAATGGCTGTTGCATTGTAACCATCAATATTATAGGTTGTATTAGCTGAAATGTTTTTGTTTAATAGCGTTTTTAGCGAAGCTGCATTTATAATTTGTAGTAAGGATGATGCATCACTTAAGTTTTCTTTGTTGTTTTTAAAATACGATGTCGTACTTAATGTTGTTTTATTTTGATAGTTAGCAATAATATTTTGGAGCATTTCAGTGCTTCCGCTAAATACAAGGAAGTCGTCTATAATGCAATACAAGTTTGCATTGGCAGAAGTAATTAACGGAGAAAACGTATGAGCAAATAAACTAGGTTTACTAAAACTATAAATATCAATTTCTCTGTACGTTTCAACGATCGTTTGCTCGCTTAAAAGCGCGTCTTTGGTTGCAATAATATCAATAGAATTTAATATGATTGCACGATTATTACCTTCATAAATAACACCAATTTCTATTACGTCATTAAAAAGGTTGGTATTCGTATTTAAGGAATCTGTACTTTGATATTTAATTAAGTTTTCTTGAAATTGAGTAAAATCGTTAAATGTAAATGCTAATACACCATCGCTATTAGTTGGTGTTATATTTTGAATTTGATTGACTTGCGGAATCGTGTTTTTAAAAATATTTATAAGACTTTCGGTAGAATCATTCGCCTTGGCAATACCGTTAAAGTACATGTCGTTTTGGTTTAATTCCAAATCGATAGCCATATATTCTGTTAGCAGGTTAAGTGAAAGTGAATCTTCAATAAAAAGCGAAGGTGCTAAGCTCGATTTTGTGTTTAATAGTAGCGATGCTGTTTTGTCTTTGCTGGATGCCTTGTAAAGCCTTTTTAGGTTTTCGTCATTAAAAGTAGAATTAAAAACTTGATCAACGATCTGTTTTGATGATGATGCAAAAAAGGTACTATCAATAGTAGTGCTGTAAAACGTATCTTGATCGATAGTATGTTTTCTAATAGCTTGGTTGTTGTATTTAAGTAGTTCTTCTGTGTAATTGGGTAAAGAATCCGTTAGAAACAAATCTTTAGTCAATTTCGTTACTACCGAATACTGCATGCTATCTGTATTATCTTCAGAAAAGCAAATTAAAAGTTCGCTTGCAGGGCTTAAATAGGTTAACGGCGATAATTGTTTTTCTAAATTCTTATAAGTAGTCGTGCCCGATATACTTTGTAAAAAGTCACTATTATAAATGCCGCTGTTTAATCCTTCAGTGTTATTAGTTTTTAAAATAAACGAGGTGTTTTCGGGTACATAATCTAAAAGGTTAATGCGTTTATTGTTTGTTTTAGAACATCCAAAAACGAATAAAAATATATAGGAAAAACAAAGTAGTCTCATGTAAGGGGTTAATTTATACAAATATAAAAACTTAAACGTCTAACTTAAATTGGTCGGGTAATAATCTAAACGATTTTCTGTGGTATTTTGTTATACCATATTTTTTAATGGCTGCCCGATGCTCTTTAGTAGGATACCCTTTGTTTTGTTTCCAGTTATACATGGGGAATTCCTGGTGGATTTTGTCCATATATAAATCCCTGTGTGTTTTTGCTAAAACAGAAGCCGCAGCAATACTTAAATATTTGCTATCACCTTTAATAATGGTTTCGTGGGGTACGTTTTTGTAAAGCTTAAACTTGTTACCATCAACAATAATAAATTGTGGTGTTTTACTTAATTTATCTATGGAGTGATGCATAGCCAAAATTGAGGCATTCAATATGTTAATCTTATCAATTTCTTCTTGAAAAACATGGGCAACTCCAAAGCATAGGGCTTGTTCTTCAATAATAGGTTTTAAAAGCATTCTTTTCTTTTCGCTAAGTTGTTTGGAGTCGTTTAAAACGGCATTACTAAAGTGTTTTGGAAGTATTACGGCTGCAGCAGTAACAGGTCCAGCTAAACAACCGCGACCAGCTTCATCTGTTCCGCACTCTAAAATTAAATTGGAATGATTTGCTAATAACATGGTGCTAAAATATTGATAATTCTCGAAACTCAATTATTATGTATACATAGTATTTTTAATGTGTAAAATATGGATAGTTTAACAATCATTATAGAATTTTTAGATATATGCATTTTTTGTTAAAATTTTATGATTAAAAAGAGAGTTTTGTTGAGATATATGAGTTTTTGAAATGTTAAAAGTGGTTTTGTTAAGAATTTTTTAAGATAAATCTTTGTTTCTTTAAGATAATATTTAGAAATTCGTCAATGACTAACTCAAATAATTATTTATATGAAATTAAAATTGACCTGGTTGTTAACACTGTTAATGGTGTTTTCAATTCAACTGTCTAATGCTCAAGAAAGTCAAATTACGGGAAAAATTACTGATCCCACTGGTTTGCCTTTGCCCGGAGTAACTATTGTAGTAGATGGAACGAGTAAAGGTGTAGTTTCCGATTTTGACGGAATTTATGCTATTAGGGCTAAAAAAGGAGATGTGTTGCGAATGAGTTTTATTGGTATGAAAACTCAAAGAATAAGCGTTGCAGACGCCTCAACAATAAACATTACAATGGCAGAAGATTTAGAAAGTCTTGATGCGGTAGTTGTTACGGGGTATCAAAATGTAGATAGAGAGTTATTTACTGGTGCATCGCAAACAGTCAAAGCAGCCGATATTAAACTTGACGCTGTGCCTGATGTAACTCGAAGTTTAGAAGGTAGAGCCGCCGGTGTAAGTGTACAAAACGTTACTGGAACGTTTGGTGCGGCACCTAGAATAACTATTCGTGGTTCGTCTTCAATTTTAGGAGATACAAAACCTATTTGGGTTATTGATGGAGCTATACAAGAAGAGATTGTAGATATATCTTTTCAAGATTTAGTTGCTGGAGATATTAATAGTTTATTAAGTTCTGCTTTAGCAGGATTAAATGCTAATGATATTGAAAGTTTTGAGATTCTTAGGGATGCATCTGCAAGTGCTCAGTACGGAGCAAGAGCATTAAATGGTGTTGTAGTAATTACTACTAAATCTGGGAAAAGAAATCAAAAACCTTCTTTTAATTATTCTTCAGAGTATGCAGTTAGAGCTATTCCAAGTTACAGCCAGTATAACCTTTTAAATTCTCAAGAAACAGTTTCTATTTACAGACAGTTAGCAAGTGCTCAAGTGGGCCAAATAACTAATACAGGTGTGGTTAATGGTAGAACAGGTGGTATTTACAACTTGCTTTATAATTCTTTAGAACCAAATGAACAAGGAGAATTTGAAGTTAGCAATACGCCAGAAGGAAGAGCTAGCTTTTTACAGCAATATGAACTAGCTAATACCGATTGGTTTAAAGAGTTATTTAGGGCTACTCCTACACAAACACACACCTTAAGCTTTTCGGCCGGTAGTGAGAAAAGTACGACATATGCATCTTTAGGGTATTTTACAGATCCAGGGTGGACTATTGCAGATAGAGTAAGAAGATTAACAGGGAACTTAAGAAATACCTTTTATTTAGGAGATGATGATAGAATTAAGGTAACCACACAGTTAAATACTTCGATTAGAAATCAAATGGCTCCTGGGACTTTAGATAGGGAGTCAGATCAATTTTTTGGTTCCTTTACTCGAGAGTTTGATATAAACCCTTTTAATTATGCGCTTAATACAAGTAGAGCAATTCGTCCAAGAGATAATAATGGAGATTTAGAATATGTTCGAAACAATTGGGCTCCGTTTAATATCCTAGAGGAAGTTAAGAATAACTATATTGAATTAAATGTAAACGATGTAAGGTTTCAAGCGCAGTTAGATTATCAGATTAATGATAATTTAAAATATTCATTCTTAGGAACTGCTCGTTATGCAAGCTCAATTTCAGATCATTCCACAACCGAGTTTTCTAATGCTGCTGGGGCTTATAGAGCAGATGATAATACTATTATTAGAGATGCTAATACCTTTTTGTTTCAAGATCCAGAACTTCCAAATACTAGCCCATACGTAGTTTTACCAGTTGGTGGAATTTTAAGAAATAGTAGAAATACTATTACAACTTATACAGTAAGAAATACTTTAGAGTATAAGAAAAGATTTAAAGATGATATGCATGGTTTAACCATTTATGGAGGACAAGAGTATAGACATACAGATCGTTCTTCTGGTTTTGATACTGGGTATGGCTACCAATTCTCTAGAGGAGGAACGGTTTTTACAGATCCTGATATTTTAAGAAAGGCAATTTTAGATGGCGATGACTATTTTGGTTACCAAGAAACTAGAAATAGAGAGATTACCTTGTTTGCTAATGCTACTTATGATTTCGATAAAAAATATATTTTAAATGTTTCAGGGAACTATGAAGGCTCAAATAGAGCAGGTAAATCTGACGGAACTAGATGGTTACCAACATATACTGTTTCAGGAAGATGGAATATACACAGAGAGAACTTTATCGATAACTCGGGTGTTTTAAATAATTTAGTACTAAGAGGTTCTTATGGACTGTCTGCATTAATTGCTAATACGGCATCTAATAATGAAGCCATATTTAGAAATCAAGTAACTGATAGGTTATTAATATCTGATAGAGAAAATGCTATTGATATTATCGATTTACAAAACTCTGGTTTAACTTGGGAAAAACAAACAGAATATAACTTAGGTTTAGATATTGGCTTATTCGGAAATCGAATTGCAATGAATGTTGATGCGTATTATAGAGATGGAAAGGATTTAATAGATTTTATAACAACCTCAGGTATTGGGGGAGAATCAATAAAATTAGGTAATTTTTCTTCTTTAGAAACTAAAGGTATAGAGTTTCAGCTGAATACTGTAAATGTATCAGGTGCTGATTTTAAATGGAATTCAGGATTTAATATATCATTACTTGACCAAAAAATCACTGATTTACAACAGGAACCTAATGTGTTCGATTTAATTACGGGAGGTCAATTTGGTAATGCGGTAGGTTATGCACCAAATTCGTTGTTCTCATTTAATTTTGAAGGACTTGATAGTGATGGTTACCCAACTTTTACATTACCTGAAGATGGTATAGATTTTCAGTCAACCGATGATCCATTATCATATTTAAAATACGAAGGCGCAACATTGCCAAATGTAACAGGTGGACTTGCTAATAATTTTAATTATAAAAATTGGGATTTTAGCTTCTTCATTTCGTTCTCTGCAGGAAATAAAATCAGGTTAGATCCTGCTTATTCTTCAAGCTATTCAGATTTATCGGTTTTTCCAACTGAATTTTTAAACAGATGGTTGGTTCCTGGAGATGAAGAATTTACTAATATACCAGTAATACCTTCAGAACAATTAATTCAAAGAAGAGGAACAACAGATTCTAGACAAATTTTTAATGCCTATAATTATTCGTCTGAGCGTATAGCAGATGGAGATTTTATACGTATGAAGAATATAACACTAGGCTATTCATTAGATAAGAATGTTGTTAAAAAATTAGGGATGACGCGTTTCAGGTTAAGCTTGCAAACAACAAATCCATTCTTAATTTATTCTGATGATAAATTAGCCGGACAGGATCCTGAATTTATAAGATCTGGTGGTGTGGCCTTTCCAATAACTAGGTTATATACATTTACTGTTAATGTTGGATTTTAAAAAAAAAACTATGAAAAAATATAATTTAATAAAATTACCAATCATTGCACTGCTTTTAGTAATGGTATCATGCGATGAAATATTAGATGAGTCACCAGATAATAGAACAGAAATTGATTCTTTAGATAAAATTGGTGAGCTTTTAGTAAATGCGTATCCGCAAGCTTTATATACGCCTTTTTTGGAACCAATGTCTGACAATGCAGATGATAAAGGTTTTTCTGCTACAGAAACTCGCTTAAATGATTTTATGTATGAATGGGGAGAGTTTTTTGATGATGATGATGATACACCAACCAATTATTGGAATGAAGCTTATGCAGCTATAGCTCAAGCAAATCAAGCCTTGACTTCGCTAGATGAACTAGGCGAAACTGATGTGAATGAAAGAGGGGAAGCGCTTTTATGCAGGGCGTATGGCCATTTTATGTTAGTAAATATTTTTGCTAAAGCATATAATCCATCAACTGCTTCGTCCGATTTAGGAATTGCATATGTAACGGAGCCAGAAACTACCTTACTTCCGCAATATTCAAGAAATACAGTTGAAGAAGTTTATGATTTTATAAAAGCAGATTTAGTTGAAGGTCTTAAGTATATTGGAAATGATTTAAACTACAACGAGCCTAAATTTCATTTTAATGCAAGAGCTGCTAATGCATTTGCTTCTCGTTTTTATCTTGTGCTAGGAGAATGGCAAAAAGTTGTTGAGCATAGTAATAACGTTCTAGGTTCAGG
Source organism: Algibacter sp. AS12 (assembly GCF_046736315.1). Lineage (NCBI taxonomy): Bacteria > Pseudomonadati > Bacteroidota > Flavobacteriia > Flavobacteriales > Flavobacteriaceae > Algibacter > Algibacter sp. AS12. Next base: position 834,945 of record NZ_CP151841.1, on the reverse strand, counting down.
TTCAGGTGTAGAAGATATTAGAGATTATACAAATGATTACAGAGGAGCGGCTTTGAGTTATAGCGAAAGAGCTTTTAGGTTTTCTGCAGCTATAGAACCTGCAAATTTATTAATAACTGTAGGATCTTCAGTATATAACAGAAATCATGCTAGTTTACGTTATCAGTTAAGTGGTAGTTTAGCTAGAATACTTTCCTTTAATGGTAATGCTGCGGGACTTGAATGGTCCGAACAGGTCTATGGAGGTAGCGATGTAGTTTATAATGTTCCTAAATATGACGAATATTTTAAAGTAACTAACCAAGCGGCAGGAACGGGAACTCCTTTTGTTCAAATTCCTATTTTAACTACCGATGAAGCCATGTTTAATAGAGCCGAGGCTTATGCTATGCTAGGAGAATTTCAATTAGCTGCAGATGATTTAAATACATTATTATCCGTTAAATCTGAAAACTATACTAGTGCGGCTATATTAACTACTGATGATATTGCTAATAATTTTGGGGTTGACGTAAATTATTACACGCCGTTTTATGAAATATCAGGAGATGCATTGCCTTTTGTAAATGTTATTTTAGAAACAAAAAGATCTGTTTTTTATAACGAAGGTTTGCGTTGGTTTGATATAAAAAGACATGATATAGAAGTACAGCATGAAAGACAAGTTACACCAAATGTTTCTGAAACTTTAGTGCTTCCTAAAGGCGATAATAAAAGGGCATTGCAAATTCCAACCGAGGCGCAATCTCGTGGTATTTTACCAAACCCAAGATAGCCTTGTTAAACTTTAAAACAATTAAAATGAAAAATATAAAAAATATAACACTGGTAAATCTTGTATTTGTCTTCTTGTTACTAGGCTCCTGCAGTGATACGTCTGATACTATAAAAGAAAGCCAAATAGATACGAGCACACCAATTCTTTCAGATTTAGATATCTGGTTAAGATCTAATTTTGTTGCACCATATAATATTGAAATATCTTATTTATGGGGTGCTAGTGATACCGATATAGCTAGGTTTTTATATCCAATGCGAGAGGCTGGCGTAGAACGTTGGTCTGAAACAATTAGAAACGCTTGGATTGAACCTTATAACGAATTAGGTGGCGATGATTTTATAGCAAAAATTACCCCTCGTCAATTAGTGTATTCTGGAGGTTTTAATTATAATCCTAATAGTCCTACCATAACCTTAGGTTTGGCAGAGGCAGGAACTAGAATTACGTTTTTTAATTTAGACTATCTAGATTATTCTGATGAAGATAATATTAGAGAGCCTTTAAGAACTCTACATCATGAGTATGGACATATTTTGAACCAGAAAATTCCGTTTACAGATGATTATGGTTTAATAACTCCAGGAGATTATACGGCCCAATGGTTTAATGTTAGCGATCAAGAAGCGTTAGATATGGGATTCATTACCCCGTATGCGTCCAGTCAGCCAGGTGAAGATTTTGTTGAAATTATAGCAAATATGTTAACTAACTCTAAAGAAGATTTTGATGCAATTGTTAGTACGGCTAGTCCTACAGGTCAAGCGTACATACGACAAAAACAAGACATTGTAGTGGCGTATTTTCAAGAAAACTTCAATATCGATTTATATGAACTTCAGGAACTAACGTACCAGGCACTTATAGATAGTTTGGACTAAAAAAAAATAAAAATGAAAAAAATAATTAAATACATATTCAGTTTATTATTGTTAACTATTGTTCTTAATTCTTGTGAAGTTGATAGAACAGAAGCAGTATTTGATGAGGCACCCTCAATTAGAATTGATGAAAATATTGAAGAGTTGCGAACCTTTCTATTATCTCAAGAAGAAGGTTATTCTGGTGTTTACTTTCCAAATAATAGTATTGTAGGTGGTGTAAATTTCCATATGAAGTTTACCGAAGATTTAAGAGTTAAAATCACTTCCGATTTTAAATCAAATACCGAGCTTACAGATACAAGATACGATATTGTTACAGGAACAACTGCTGCCGAATTGGTTTTCACATCAGGGTCAAGACATATTACAGATTTAATTCAGGATGGCGATCAAGGTTTCAATACATTTTATGGCGGCAACTCATTTCAATATGTGGGTGAAGAAAATGGAGTGATTTCGTTTAAAGAAGTACGTAGTGACGGACTTTTTGTAATCTCGCCTTCCGGTTTTACAGATTTTGAAACAGAAAGTGTTGCTAGTGCCGATTTGACGTATGCCACTAGAGAAGCGTTCACAGAGATTGATTGTGAAACCGCATCGGTTTATGATAATTTAGTTTTAGCAGTAAATAATGCTGGCGAAACTACTAATTATATATTAAATTATGATTCTAGAAATTTCTTCTTCGATGCAGGAACTACTGATGAAAACGGAGAGAGTACAAGGCAAGGTTTAGGAGTAGCTTTTACTTTTATAGACGGGCAAGAAGCAATACAAATTAGTCCAGCCTTAGAGGTTGGAGAAAATAGCTTCGAGAATTTTATTTTAGATTCAGGAGCAGATAAAGTTCAATACGTAGCAAATGTTAATGGAGTAACGGCCTCTATCTCTCAAACGTCTTTATCGGCGCCTACAGGAGAGGATGTTATGGAGCTGCCAGGTTCAATTTATGTTTACGATGTAGCAGACGGTACAAATCCATTGTTAAGTCCTTGCTTTACAGAAACAGTTTTAGATCAAATGAATACAAACCTCGATCTTCGATTTGGCGCAGGTACATTAAAATTTTCTTTTTATTACCTATTCCTTAATTTAGAAGGTGGTTGTTCAAATTTAGCAATATTTTTAGAAGATGAAACTGGTGGCTTGTATCGAGCTAATTATTGTATTGTTGCCAATATAGAAAACAATACCATGTTCTTTGAGTACCTTGGACCATATTCTGGGGTAAACGATGCGTTTTTCGAAGAAAATTTACAACCTTTAATGGACTTTTTCAGTGGCCCTCAAGGTTTACTTTACACCAACGAAGGTTCTTTTAGCGGTAGTATAAATGGTTATTTAAATGCGGCAGGTGCGTTTACTAGTTTAGATAATCCTTCATTACGATCTTATGGCTATTTCTTTCCATAAAAATATTAAATGAGTATTACTCAACTAATTTAAAAACCCCTATGCTTAATAAATAAAGCATAGGGGTTTTATTTATTTAATAAATACTGTAAAATATAATTTTTTCATTTTACATCGTTATCATAAATTGTATTTACATTTGCATACTTTTAATTTTGTTTACTTTTTTAGCATAATTAAAATCTGTATTGAAAACTATTTATAGTTATCATAACCTTATAATATTTTTTTTTAAAAACATTTCAGAATGCATAAATTGGTTGTTTTACTACTCTTGTTATTTTTTACTTTATCTATTAAGGCGCAAGATGCACCACAGAGAGTGGATAGACAATCTGCAATGGAGTCCCTTCAAGTTCAAGACTCAGTAAAGTTAAAACGAAACGCTCCAACTAAAGATAAAACATCAGAGCAACCAAAAGCCAAAATCCAAGACTACTTAATAATCTCTCACGAAAGAGATACAACATATTTAGATACCTCATTAACTATTCAAAAAGAATACAAGTTTAATTACCTGCTTAAAGATAATTTTGGCCTAATTCCATTTTCCAATTTAGGGCAAACCTATAACAGTCTAACACATAATTTTGCTAATAGTAACTCAATGCCATTATTTGGTGCAAGAGCAAGACATTTTAATTACATGGAAATTGAGGATATCAATTATTACCATGTACCAACACCATTAACAGAGTTGTTTTTTAAAACAGCATTCGAGCAAGGTCAGCTAGCCGATTCCTTTTTTACGGTAAACACCTCGCCACAATTTAATTTTTCAATTGCTTATAAAGGATTACGATCCTTAGGTAAATATCAAAATATATTAACCAGTACGGGTAACTTTAGGTTTACATCAAATTATACATCAAAAAATAAACGTTATACAGCACGAGGCCATATAGTAACTCAAGACTTATTAAATCAAGAAAATGGAGGTTTGGAAGACGATAGCGTTATCAATTTTGAGTCCGGAGACCAAGAGTTTATCGATAGATCAATTTTAGAAGTTAATTTCGAAAATGCCGAAAGCATAATGCGAGGTAAACGTTTCCACCTAGACCATAGCTATACAATTCTAAATAAATCAGTAAAAGCAGAACTACCAGAAACATTAAACGATTCTACCTCCAAAAGCACCATAACAGTAAATCATATTATGTCCTTCGAGGATAAGTATTACGAGTATAATCAAACAGGGGACGAACCAGATTATTTTGGAGACGCATTCGTAACAACAGACCTAAAGGACAAAGCCACTCTAGAAAATTTCTATAACAAAGTTGAGGTCGATTACTTTAACAACGTACTAGGGCGGTTTAAGTTCAATGTAAACACCAATAACTATAACTATGGTTACAATAAATTAGTCGTCTTAAACGGAAATACAATAACAAACCGAATAAAAGGGAGTATAGTCGCCGTAGGCGGTAAGTATAGCAAACGCTATAAAGGTTTGCAATTAAATGGAGAGTTAGGAGCCAATATATCTGGCGATTTCGATGGCAACTATATAAAAGCAAACGCAGTTTTTAATTTAAATAGCGAGATATCAGCATCGGCATCTATTAATCACAGTTCAAAAGTGCCAAATTATAACACCCTATTATATCAAAGCGATTATATTAATTATAACTGGCAAAACAACTTTAATAATATCGAAACCCAACAAATAGGGTTTAACCTAAAATATAAAAACCTAGCAAACCTAAAAGTCGATTATTCTACAATCGATAACTTTGTATATTTTCAAAAAGACGCAATCACACTCCAGGTATCACCATTCCAAAATAACAGCACAATAAACTACCTAAGAGTAAAACTAGCAAACGAAATAAAGTTCGGTAAATTCGCCTTAAACAATACCATATTATACCAAAACGTAAAAGACGATAATAATACCTTAAACGTACCCGAGTTAAACACACGTAACACCATATACTTTTCAAGCCCATTATTTAAAAATGCCTTGTATTTACAAACAGGTATCACCTTAAATTACTTTACCAACTATTATATGGATGCCTATAATCCTGTCTTGGCAGAATTCTATGTGCAAAACGATACTGAATTTGGTAATTTTCCGCGCCTAGACTTTTTTCTAAACGCAAAAATCCGTCAAACAAGAATTTATTTTAAAGCAGAACACTTTAATGCAGCATTCACTGGCTATAATTATTATTCAGCACCAAACTATCCATACCGCGATTTCTCAATTAGGTTTGGGGTCGTTTGGAATTTCTTCCTGTAAATAGCATTAGGGCGTTACCCAAGGGTCGGGCTTTACATTACAAGTCCTCGCACCTCCTTCGTCGGGCTGTGGGCTTTCCATTACAATCCCTAACGCGGGTCTACCAACAAGCATATACAATAGCTGTAAGTAAATAGGTCATCCTATATGGGTATCAGTTTTATTATTCATAGTTATATATAATGCGCTTGTAAGTAATCAAGCAACTAATATTTCATTAAATCAGCTTAGGAGTTTTTTATTAAGTGGTTTTTTTACGTGTTGTAAATAACAGGAAATAAGCTTGTTAAAGGAGTGGTGTTAAAAAAGGAAAAAAAATCTAAAAAAAGTCATTGTCAAAATAAAAAAGGATAGTAAGTTTGCACCCCGTTAAAAACGCAATATGTGTTTAATGGAACGTTCATAAGAAGGTTGATTGATAATTTTAAGAGGTTTAAAAAACTTTTCAAAAAAAATATCAAAATCACTTGTAAGAGTTAATAAAAAGGTTGTAGATTTGCAGCCGCTAAAAACGGTAATTATCGCAGATAGCAAAACGCTCATATAAAGGTTTTGGTTTTAGGTTTAGGAAGTTAAAAAAAACTTTTTAAAATAAATCAAAAAACTATTGTGAGAGTTAAAAAAGGGTTTTATATTTGCACCCGCTAACAAGGAAACGAGTTAACAAAAGAGAAACAAGTTCATAAACATATTGAATTGACAGCGTAAAAATTAATTTGGAAACGAATTAATTTAACAAAGAGAATAGACCATTTTGAGTACTAGAGATTCTGATTAGTTGTTAAAAGATGTTGACTTAATTTATTAAGATTAACACACAAAAATTAACGATGAAGAGTTTGATCCTGGCTCAGGATGAACGCTAGCGGCAGGCCTAACACATGCAAGTCGAGGGGTAACATGGTAGCTTGCTACTGATGACGACCGGCGCACGGGTGCGTAACGCGTATAGAATCTACCTTTTGCTGAGGAATAGCCCAGAGAAATTTGGATTAATGCCTCATAGTATGCAGCCTTCTCATGAAGATTGCATTAAAGGTTACGGCAAAAGATGACTATGCGTCCTATTAGCTAGATGGTAAGGTAACGGCTTACCATGGCAACGATAGGTAGGGGCCCTGAGAGGGGGATCCCCCACACTGGTACTGAGACACGGACCAGACTCCTACGGGAGGCAGCAGTGAGGAATATTGGACAATGGAGGCAACTCTGATCCAGCCATGCCGCGTGCAGGAAGACTGCCCTATGGGTTGTAAACTGCTTTTATACAGGAAGAAACAATCTCACGTGTGAGATCTTGACGGTACTGTAAGAATAAGGATCGGCTAACTCCGTGCCAGCAGCCGCGGTAATACGGAGGATCCAAGCGTTATCCGGAATCATTGGGTTTAAAGGGTCCGTAGGTGGATAATTAAGTCAGAGGTGAAAGTTTGCAGCTCAACTGTAAAATTGCCTTTGATACTGGTTATCTTGAATTATTGTGAAGTAGTTAGAATATGTAGTGTAGCGGTGAAATGCATAGATATTACATAGAATACCAATTGCGAAGGCAGATTACTAACAATCAATTGACACTGATGGACGAAAGCGTAGGTAGCGAACGGGATTAGATACCCCGGTAGTCTACGCCGTAAACGATGGATACTAGCTGTTGGACTTCGGTTCAGTGGCTAAGCGAAAGTGATAAGTATCCCACCTGGGGAGTACGTTCGCAAGAATGAAACTCAAAGGAATTGACGGGGGCCCGCACAAGCGGTGGAGCATGTGGTTTAATTCGATGATACGCGAGGAACCTTACCAGGGCTTAAATGTAGATTGACAGGTTTAGAGATAGACTTTTCTTCGGACAATTTACAAGGTGCTGCATGGTTGTCGTCAGCTCGTGCCGTGAGGTGTCAGGTTAAGTCCTATAACGAGCGCAACCCCTGTTGTTAGTTGCCAGCGAGTCATGTCGGGAACTCTAACAAGACTGCCAGTGCAAACTGTGAGGAAGGTGGGGATGACGTCAAATCATCACGGCCCTTACGTCCTGGGCTACACACGTGCTACAATGGTAGGGACAGAGAGCAGCCACTGGGCGACCAGGAGCGAATCTATAAACCCTATCACAGTTCGGATCGGAGTCTGCAACTCGACTCCGTGAAGCTGGAATCGCTAGTAATCGCATATCAGCCATGATGCGGTGAATACGTTCCCGGGCCTTGTACACACCGCCCGTCAAGCCATGGAAGCTGGGAGTGCCTGAAGTCCGTCACCGTAAGGAGCGGCCTAGGGTAAAATCGGTAACTAGGGCTAAGTCGTAACAAGGTAGCCGTACCGGAAGGTGCGGCTGGAACACCTCCTTTCTAGAGAAAGACGACTAATAAGTATCAAAAACTATTATGAAGAGTAGTTTATTCTCAAAGCTGTTAATTTAAAATAAAGATTTAGTAGAGTCTCATAGCTCAGCTGGTTAGAGCGCTACACTGATAATGTAGAGGTCGGCAGTTCGAGTCTGCCTGAGACTACTAACTACTAAATATAAAGGAAATTCTAGAAGAGAACTATCCACCAAAAGTCGGCAACAAGCGACTGCATACTGCAGACTGTGGACTGTTAACTTAAAGAAACGGGGGATTAGCTCAGCTGGCTAGAGCGCCTGCCTTGCACGCAGGAGGTCATCGGTTCGACTCCGATATTCTCCACGAATTACGAAAGTAATTAAAGTTCATTGACATATTGAAAAAAGATACATGAAATATGATTAGATAAATCTAATCTATTAAAAGTAATAATTAGGATTAATTAGAATCACCACGAGCGATATCTAATTAATCATATTATAGTTATAAAATCGTTTATAATTATAATAAACTCATTAAAAAAGCAAAAAGTACAATAAGCTAAATAAGGGCGTATGGGGAATGCCTAGGCTCTCAGAGGCGATGAAGGACGTGATAAGCTGCGAAAAGTTGCGGGGATCTGCACACAAGAATTGATCCGCAAATATCCGAATGGGGCAACCCACTATATTGAAGATATAGTATCCGAAAGGAAGCAAACCCGGAGAACTGAAACATCTAAGTACCCGGAGGAGAAGAAAACAAAAGTGATTCCGATAGTAGCGGCGAGCGAAATTGGATTAGCCCAAACCAAAGTTGTTACGGCAATTTTGGGGTTGTAGGACCACGATATTTGAAGCACGATGAATTAGAATTGTTTGGAAAGACAAGCCATAGACGGTGATAGCCCGGTATAAGTAAAGACTGTGAATCTAGTGGTATCCTGAGTAGTGCGGGGCACGTGAAACCCTGTATGAAACAGTCGGGACCATCCGATAAGGCTAAATACTCCTGAGAGACCGATAGTGAACTAGTACCGTGAGGGAAAGGTGAAAAGAACCCTGAATAAGGGAGTGAAATAGAACCTGAAACCATACGCTTACAAGCGGTCGGAGCAGACTTGATCTGTGACGGCGTGCCTTTTGCATAATGAGCCTACGAGTTACCGTTGCTAGCAAGGTTAAGTACTTCAGGTACGGATCCGTAGCGAAAGCGAGTCTGAATAGGGCGCTTAGTTAGTAGTGGTAGACGCGAAACCGTGTGATCTACCCATGGGCAGGTTGAAGCTGTAGTAACATACAGTGGAGGACCGAACGGATATACGTTGAAAAGTGTTCCGATGACCTGTGGGTAGGGGTGAAAGGCCAATCAAACTCGGAAATAGCTCGTACTCCCCGAAATGCATTTAGGTGCAGCGTTGATTTATAGTTTTATAGAGGTAGAGCTACTGATTGGATGCGGGGGCTTCACCGCCTACCAATTCCTGACAAACTCCGAATGCTATAAAATGTTAATCAGCAGTGAGGGCATGGGTGCTAAGGTCCATGTCCGAGAGGGAAAGAACCCAGACCATCAGCTAAGGTCCCAAAATATATGTTAAGTTGAACTAACGAGGTTGAACTGCTTTGACAGCTAGGATGTTGGCTTGGAAGCAGCCATTCATTTAAAGAGTGCGTAACAGCTCACTAGTCGAGCGGTTCGGCATGGATAATAATCGGGCATAAACATATTACCGAAGCTATGGGATAGAAATATCGGTAGGGGAGCATTGTAGTGTCGTCGAAGGTGTGATGTGAGTCATGCTGGAGAAGCTACAAAAGAAAATGTAGGCATAAGTAACGATAATGCGGGCGAGAAACCCGCACGCCGAAAGACTAAGGTTTCCTCAGCTATGCTAATCAGCTGAGGGTTAGTCGGGACCTAACGCGAACCCGAAAGGGGTAGTGGATGGACAACAGGTTAATATTCCTGTACCTGCTCTCAATAAAAGTGACGGAGGTGTAAATTTGGTGCGTACTGACGGAATAGTACGTTGAAGCGAGTAGTGATACCGCGATAGTACACTGAGACTTCGGTCAAGGTGATAATCCAGAAAAGCAACTTCCAAGAAAAGCAAGAGAAGCAGCCCGTACCCTAAACCGACACAGGTAGTTGGGATGAGAATTCTAAGGCGCTCGAGAGATTCATGGCTAAGGAATTAGGCAAAATAGACTCGTAACTTCGGGAGAAGAGTCGCCACCCTTCGGGGTGGCCGCAGTGAAAAGGTCCAGGCGACTGTTTATCAAAAACACAGGGCTATGCTAAATTGAAAGATGATGTATATGGCCTGACACCTGCCCGGTGCTGGAAGGTTAAGTGGAGGGTTTAGAAGTTTACTTCGAAGATCTCAAATGAAGCCCCAGTAAACGGCGGCCGTAACTATAACGGTCCTAAGGTAGCGAAATTCCTTGTCGGGTAAGTTCCGACCTGCACGAATGGTGCAACGATCTGGACACTGTCTCAGCCATGAGCTCGGTGAAATTGTAGTATCGGTGAAGATGCCGATTACCCGCTGTGGGACGAAAAGACCCCGTGCACCTTTACTATAGCTTAGTATTGGTTTTGGATAAGTAATGTGTAGGATAGGTGGGAGACTTTGAAGTGGCGTCGCTAGGCGTTGTGGAGTCATTGTTGAAATACCACCCTTTGCTTATCTAGAGTCTAACCTTCGAAGAAGGGACAGTGCTTGGTGGGTAGTTTGACTGGGGTGGTCGCCTCCAAAAGAGTAACGGAGGCTTCTAAAGGTTCCCTCAATACGGTTGGTAATCGTGTGTAGAGTGCAATGGCATAAGGGAGCTTGACTGAGAGACCTACAAGTCGATCAGGTACGAAAGTAGAGCATAGTGATCCGGTGGTTCCGCATGGAAGGGCCATCGCTCAAAGGATAAAAGGTACGCCGGGGATAACAGGCTGATCTCCCCCAAGAGCTCATATCGACGGGGGGGTTTGGCACCTCGATGTCGGCTCGTCACATCCTGGGGCTGGAGAAGGTCCCAAGGGTTGGGCTGTTCGCCCATTAAAGTGGCACGCGAGCTGGGTTCAGAACGTCGTGAGACAGTTCGGTCTCTATCTACAGTGGGCGTTAGAAATTTGAGTGGATCTGACTCTAGTACGAGAGGACCGAGTTGGACTAACCTCTGGTGTATCTGTTGTTCCGCCAGGAGCATTGCAGAGTAGCTACGTTGGGAAGGGATAAGCGCTGAAAGCATATAAGCGCGAAACCCACCACAAGATGAGATTTCTTTAAAGGGTCGTGGGAGATTACCACGTTGATAGGCTATAGGTGTAAAGGCAGTAATGTCATAGCCGAGTAGTACTAATAACCCATAGGCTTATTGTACGCCTGTTTTTTTACTAAGTTCAATATTATTACAACAATCATGTCTCTTATTTTCAATATGTTAAGATATTTGTTCATCTATAGGATGAACGCTGAAGACTCGAGGTGAAAGCCGACAGTCAGCAGCTATAACTTAAGGTGGTTATAGCGATGGGGCTCACCTCTTACCATTCCGAACAGAGAAGTTAAGCCCATTAGCGCCGATGGTACTACATTTGTGGGAGAGTAGGTCGTTGCCTTTTTTAATCCTCAACATTTATTTGTTGAGGATTTTTTTTGCGCTATTCTGAAGGATGGGGGAGAGTAGCGTTAAGAATATACTTAAGGCATATATTTTTCCAATAACTCACTATGATCTGTTTAAAAACAGATATTGTATAGTACCAGAGTGATCAGAATTGTATATTGTGAAATGGATGTTAATTCTAGAATAGTAACGTGTTTATGGAGTCAAATTTCCTCGAGCTTGGAGTTTGATTGTAAAGCTTACACGTTTTTATTGTATGGGTGTTGTTTTTTCCTATGCTTACTGTTTTTATGGGGTATATTAAGCTTAAATTGTTTTACAATAATTTTATGTTAGAGGATTATTATGTTTTGGTGATATTTTACAGGCAAGGGCTTTAGTTTATCATTATAATTTGCTGTTCTAGTATGGATTTAAGATCTGTAATATGGTTCTCTTATGCTGTATTGGGATTTTTAAGTATATTCTATATAGTGTAAAGTTGTTATACTCCAGATTTAATAGGCCTGAAATGTTATAAATGCGGATTATAGTAATACTTATTCTATATTTATAAAGACAACTGTCTGTATGTTTTTAGGTTTAGTACTGCTTTATAGGAGATAAACTGAATATAAAGTTGTGTATGTATGTTGGCAAATAAGCGCGGGAGCGATAGAAGTGGTTAGGTATTGTAAAACTTCCATTTATGGTTTTACAAAACTAATATCGGATAGTGCGGTTTTTATATTGTTTTAATGTTTGTAATAGCTTTTTTGCTATTTTGTGATTAAGCTTGTATTTCAAACGCGCCGAAAGCGCAGAACTTATTAAAAACAAAAAATCCCGTAAACCTAAGTTTCGAGATTTTTTTGTGGTACCTCCAGGAATCGAACCAGGGACACAAGGATTTTCAGTCCTTTGCTCTACCAACTGAGCTAAGGTACCTCGCCAAAGCGGTTGCAAATATATATTCAATTTTGTTATTCGCCAAGAGAAAAATGTAAAATTTTTAATTTTTTTAATTTATTTTTAAAATTTAGAGGTAACTTATTTGTTATTAATATTATAGGGAATTTTAGTTATTTATTATTTGTGGTTTTGTAATTTTAGCTTTTTAAAAAACTATGAATTTAATTATTGATGTTGGGAACTCTTTTGTAAAACTGGCTGTTTTTAATGGTATTGATCTTATAGATAAGCGTGTTGTTTTACTTAAGGATGTTGAGGAGGAAATAGATGTGTTAGCAAAAGGTTATCTTGATTTGGATAATGTTATAATATCCTCGGTAGGGAAATTTGCAAAGGAGCCTATAAATGCTATTTCTAAACGTTTTAATGTGCTGGTTTTGGACTCTCATACTAAATTGCCTTTTAAAAACCTTTACAGTACGCCTAAAACCTTAGGTGTAGATAGGATTGCTTTGGTTTGTGGTTCTATTAATAAGTTTGCTAAGAAGAACGTGCTTATTATAGATGCGGGTACATGTGTTACTTATGATTTTATAAATAATGATAATGAGTATTTAGGTGGTGCTATTTCCCCTGGTATTAATATGCGTTATAAGGCTTTGAATAATTTTACTGCTAAATTGCCGTTGTTAGATAAAGAAATGCCGGAAAATATTGTTGGTAATTCTACCGAAGCATCCATACATTCTGGTGTTGTTTTTGGGTTTTTAAAGGAAATTGAAGGTGTTATTGAATGTTATGAAGAAAAATATTCTGATTTAACAGTAATTTTAACAGGTGGGGATACTAAATTCTTGTCTAAACAATTAAAAAGTAGCATATTTGCCAATCCTAATTTTCTTTTAGAAGGATTAAACTATATTTTACAATTTAACTCAAACGAATGATTAAAAAACTTGTATTAGTTTTTATTGCAATAATTGCAATGCACGGTTATGCACAACAAGGAACAACATCTCCTTATTCCTTTTATGGTATTGGTAGCTTAAAGTTTAAAGGCACTGTAGAGAATAGAAGTATGGGAGGTTTGAGTATTTATAACGATAGTATTCACGTTAACTTAAGGAATCCTGCGTCTTACGCTAGTGATAATTTGGAGCTTTGGGATAACGAAAGCAGACCTGTTAAGTTTGCTGTTGGTGGTAGTTACACAAGTTCGACTATAGAAAGTAGTACGAGTAGTGATGATGCATCATCTACGACTTTTGATTACCTAGCTGTTAATATTCCTTTAGGTAAATTTGGGGTAGGTTTTGGTTTATTGCCTTATACATCGGTTGGTTATAAATTAGAAGGAACAAACGCAGATGGTGATATTGATAATAGATTTGAGGGCGAAGGTGGTTTAAATAAAGCCTTTTTAGGTTTTGGTTACCAAGTTGCTAAGGGTGTAAGTGTTGGTGTGGATTTTCAATATAACTTCGGGCATACAAAAAACAGTATTGTTAATTACCAATACTCTGATGGTTTACCTACCCAATACCAGTCTAAAGAGAATAATAGATCCGATTTAAGCGGATTAAATATTAATTTAGGCTTATCTTATAAAACCATGATAAGCAAGAACCTAGAATTTGTATCTAGTGTTACGTATACACCAAAAAGTACTTTGGTTTCTTTAAACGAGCGTACCATATCGACAATTACGGTTGGTAGTCAAGGGCAAGAAAGCGAAAGAAACGTTGTTAATTTAGATTTAAGTGCTGATGGTTTAGATGAGACAGAATTAGTTATGCCATCTAAATTTACTTTTGGAGGTGGTATAGGGAAACCTAGAAAATGGTTTGTTGGTGCAGAAACTACCTTTTTAAAGACAGGTTCTTTTTCTAACGAATTATTTAGTAACGGAACTACCTATGAAGATGCATATTCGTTTTCATTGGGAGGTTTTTATATTCCGCAGTACAATTCATTTAGAAGTTATTGGAAACGTGTTGTTTACAGGGCTGGATTTAGAACAGAAGAAACAGGTTTAAATATAAATGATGAATCTATTAAAGAGTTTGGCATATCTTTTGGAGTAGGTATACCAGTTGGCGATGCAAGATTATTCTCAAACGCGAATTTAGGATTTGAATTTGGCCAACGCGGAACAAAAAACAGTAATTTAATTCAAGAGAATTTTATTAATTTACAATTAAGTTTATCTTTGAACGATAGATGGTTCCAGAAACGAAAGTATGATTAACATTACAAAATTATTATCATGAAAACAAAAATTACATTACTACTAGCATTTTTCTTTATTGGGTTAAACTTTGGTTTTGCTCAGCAAGATGAAGAATGTATGACGAAGCTTTCTATATTCCATGAATATGTAAAAGCAAAAAATTATGATGCTGCTTACGAGCCTTGGATGGCAGTAAGAAATAAGTGCCCTAAATTTAATAACGCTATTTACGTTGATGGTGAAAAAATATTAGAAGATAAAATTGATAAGGCATCTGGAGCTGATAAAGTGGCCTTAATAAATGATCTTTTAAAACTTTGGGAGCAAAAGGCAGAACATTTTGCTAGTAAAACTCCAAAAGGCGAGTATGCTGCTCAAGCTGCGCAATTAATGTATGATAATAAAGAGGAATTAGGTAAAAGTACAGAAGAGTTATATAACGCTTTTGATGCTGCTTACCAGTTGGATAAAGCTACATTTACAAATCCTAAAAGTTTATATACATATTTCTCTTTAATGGTAGATTTGTATGATGCTGGTAAAAAACCTGCCGCAGATTTATTTAATAAGTACGACGACGTTGTAGAGAAAGTTGAAGATGAAGTAAAAAGTTTTTCTGAAAAATTAAATAAATTAATTCAAAAGGAAGATGCTGAAGTTGCTTTAACTAAAAAAGAAGGTCAGTATAAAAAATATTACGAAAGCTATTTAAAAGCTTACGATCAAATTTCTGGTAGTATTGATGGGAAATTAGGTGATAGAGCAAATTGCCAAAACCTTATTCCTTTATACAGAAAAGATTTTGAAGAAAACAGAAACAATGCCGTTTGGTTACAAAGAGCAGCAGGAAAGATGTCTCAAAAAGAATGTACAGACGATCCATTATTTTTTGAGTTAGTAAATGCATATCATAATATTAGTCCATCGGCTAATTCTGCTTACTACTTAGGATTATTAAAAGATAAAGAAGGTAAAACTAACGAGGCAATCGAATTTTTTGAGCAAGCCATTGGTTTAGAAACAGATAGTTTTAAAAAGTCTAAATTATATTACAGAATTGCTACTAAGTTAAAAGCTAGAGGTAGTTATGGTAAAGCAAGAGGATATTACAGACAAGCATTATCGCTTAACCCATCAAACGGTCGTCCTCATATTGCAATAGCAGCAATGTATGCAGCAAGTGCTAATAACTGTGGAGATTCTAACTTCGATAAGAGAGCAGTATACTGGTTAGCAGCAAAAGAGGCTCAAAGAGCAGCTAGTGTAGATCCAACTTTAAGTAAAGCGGCATCTCAATCGGTTGCTAATTACAAAGCAAAAGCACCTCAAAAATCTGAAATATTTACTTCAGGTAGAGCAGGTCAAACCATTAAAATTGGTTGTTGGATTGGGTCTTCTGTAACAGTACCAAGTATCTAATGAGAAAACACATTTCATATAATATTTTTAACATAGTCACAATTTTTATTGTGACTATGTTTTTTTCATGTAATGATAGTTTTAAGCAAGTTCAAAAAATAGGAATTTCAGAAAATGAACCAATAGGAGTAGATCATAATGTTAACTTAAAGTATACAGATTCTGGTAGGGTATCGGCTAATTTAATTAGCACTAAAGTATTGGACTATACGAATAGAGATTTTCCGTTTCGTCAGTTCACAGATGGTGTTACACTTTACATCTATGATAAGGATAATCAAAAAAGTACCGTGCAAGCGGATAATGCATTTGTATACGATAACACTAACTTAATTGATATGCAGGATAATGTTGTTATTACAACACATGATAATCAAGTTTTAAAAACAGAACAATTATTTTATAATACTGGAAAGGAATGGCTTTCTACTAACAAGCCCGTTAGTTTTAAAACCAAAACAGATTTAATAAACGGGAATGGTTTCGATTCTAATTCAGAATTCTCAAATGCCGAAGTACTAGAGGTTACCGGAATTATTACCTTAGAAGATTAATTTCTACTAATTAAAAATTTCACTTCTCAATTTTAAGTATCTTTATACCCTAATTACAGATTGTAACACATGAAGTTTTCAAAAATTTTTCAATACGCTTATTTAGTTTTTGCCGTATTATTTATATATGATGGTATATCAAAATGGAATATTAATAGAAATGGTTCTTACATTTCATTAGGTTTAGCAGCATTAGCTATTTTGATGTACTTCTTTAGAAGAAAATTTGCAAAAAAAATTGAAGATAATAATAACTCGAAGTAAATGAGCATTTATGTAATTATCATAATTGTTTCACTAATACTATCGGCTTTTTTTTCGGGAATGGAGATTGCCTATGTATCTTCAAACAAAATCCACATTGAAATTGAGAAGAAGCAAGATGGTGTATTAGCAAAGGCTTTAAGTAAACTAACAGTAAAGCCATCAAAGTTTATTACCACCATGTTAATTGGTAATAATATAGCCCTTGTTATTTATGGGTTTTTTATGGGCGATTTATTGGTAAACTGGTTCCAAACGTTATTACCAACTCCATACACTTTTTTAGATTATCTGTTTACAGACCTAAGTTTACTTACCCAAACTATAATTTCGACATTTGTTATACTAATAACAGCAGAGTTTCTTCCAAAAGTATTTTTTCAAATTTATGCTAATACTTTAATTAAGGCTTTAGCGGTACCTGCATATATTTTTTATGTGTTGTTTTCTTTAATTTCAGATTTTGTTATCTGGATTTCAGATTTTGTGTTGAAAGCGTTTTTTAAAACTGAAGGCGATCAAATTCAACTCGCTTTTACTAAGGTGGAACTTGGTAATTATATTAGCGAACAAATGGAATCTGTGGAAGAGCAAGATGAAGTGGACTCTGAAATACAAATTTTTCAAAATGCTTTAGAATTTTCAGAAGTTAAAGCACGAGAAGTTATGGTTCCAAGAACTGAAATTATAGCCGTAGAAATATCCAACTCTGTAAAATCATTAAATGCTTTGTTTACCGAAACAGGAAGAACAAAGATTTTGGTTTATAAAGATACCGTAGATGATATTTTAGGTTATGTGCACTCTTTCGAGTTATTTAAAAAAGGAAAGACCATCAAGTCTATGTTAACGCCAGTTGAGTTTGTACCAGAAACAGTGTTAATTAAAGATGTGCTAAACGTGTTAACTAAAAAACGACGCAGTATTGCTGTTGTTTTAGATGAATACGGGGGGACTTCTGGTATTATGACAGTCGAGGATATTGTTGAAGAATTATTTGGTGAAATTGAAGACGAACATGATTCTGTTGTACTTATTGAAGAAGTGCTGGAAAATGATACCTATAAGTTCTCTGCCCGATTGGAGGTAGATTATATTAATGAAACTTACAAAATTAATCTTCCCGAAAGCGAAAACTACGAAACACTTGGAGGTTTAATTGTTAATCATACCGAAGAAATTCCAACTCAAAACGATATTGTAAACATTGATACATTTCAATTTTCTATTCTAGAAGTTTCCAATACTAAGATTGATATGGTAGAGGTTAAAATTTTACAAGAAGATTAATTCAATTCATGCTTTTCAAGGTCTATAATAGCCTCGTTTTAATTAATATTTGTCCCATAAATAGGGCTAAGATTATTTAATTATTGGCATTAATCAAACGGGTAATATTCATAACAATATTCTGTAGACTTCAAACAACTTAACAAATAATAAATATCCCTTTTATTATTGAAAGGAAAATGGTATTTTCGCGCACGATATTTTTGCCAGTTTACGGCAAATCATATCAACTAAACAAGCAATTCCAACAACGGATTTTAAAAATTAGATTTACAAATGGCAGTTTTAAATAAGATAAGACAACGTTCACTATTCTTAATATTAATCATCGCATTAGCGCTATTTTCTTTTGTATTAGCAGATTTGTTTAAAAACAGTGATGCTTTAACTTCAAAGTCGCAAAATATTGTTGCAACTATTAACGGTAAGGATATTACTCGTGAAGGTTTTATGCAGAAAGTAGAGCAGTTACAAAGACAAATGGGCCCTAATGCAACAAGCACTCAGGTTATGAACCAAGTTTGGAACCAAGAGGTTAGAGAAGCTGTGATGCAAACACAATTTGACGAGCTTGAAATTTCTGTTGAAAAAGATCAAATGAGAGACTTACTTAAAACGTCTTTAGCTACAAACCAAAACTTTTTAAATGAAGCTGGTCTTTTTGATGAAAACAAAATGAACGAGTATATCGCGAATTTAAAAGAAACGTCGCCAGAAGGTTTTGCTAGTTGGGTTAATTACGAACAACAAGTAGCCTCGAATGCTTTAAGCCAAAACTATTTTAATATGGTTAAAGCTGGTTTATCGGGTACACTTGCTGAAGGTAAATTAAATCACGAATTAGAAGGGAACAAAGTAGATATTAGATATGTTCAAGTTAATTTTTCCACTATTCCAGATAGTACTATTGCTGTATCAAAATCTGATATAACAAATTACATTAATGAAAATAAGAATCAATATAAAGTTGAGGCTTCTAGAGATATTCGTTTTGTAGAGTTTAAGGAAATAGCATCTGTTGAAGATGAAAATGCTATTAAAGCAGAATTAAACACGTTTGTAAATGGTAGATTTGTTGATAGCCGAGGAAGAAAAGATACTATTGTAGCTTTTTCTAAAGTTAAAGATAATGCTGCTTATATAAACTCAATTGCTGCATCAGATGTTAAATTTGATGATCGTTTTGTATTTAAATCTAGTTTGCCAACTGAAACTGCCGATGCTATTTATAATTTAAATGAAGGTGAAGTTTATGGGCCATATAAGCATGATGGATCATTTAAAATAACTAAGGTTATAGCTGTTAAACAAATTCCAGATTCTGCTAAAGTAAGACACATTTTAATTCCTTTTAGAGGAGCACAAAGCGCAGGGCCAGATGTTACAACTACAGAGGTCGATGCAAAAAAGACAGCAGATAGCTTATTAAGTATACTTAAAAGAAACCGTTCAAAATTCCCTGATTTTGTAAAAGAATTTTCATCAGATCAAGGAAGTGTTGCTAAAGAAGGACGTTACGATTGGCACCCATATAACACTATGGTTCCTGAATTTAATGATTTTGAATTTGAAGGAAAAACAGGTGATTTAGGAGTTGTTAAAACGGTATTTGGATTTCACATTATTGAAGTTGAAGGGCAGAAAAATAAAACGAAAGCTGTAAAAGTTGGAACTATTGCAAGAAAAATAGAGCCATCTGAAACAACTACCGATAAAGTATTTAGAGATGCTTCTAACTTTGAGATTAAAGCAGGAGAAGGCGATTTTGAAGCTTTAGCAAAAGAAAACAAATACACGTTAAGACCAGTAAATGGGATTAAAGCATTAGATGAAAATATTCCGGGTGTTGGAAACCAAAGACCAATTGTACGTTGGACGTTTGAAGAAGACGCTAAAGTTGGAGATATTAAGCGTTTTAATGTAACTAATGGTTATGTAATTGCACAATTGGTAGCAAAACATGAAGCAGGTTTAATGAGCGCTGATGATGCTACTGCTAAAGTGTTACCAATTATTAGAAAACAAAAGAAAGCGAAACTTATAAGAGAAAGAGTTTCTGTAAATACTTTAGAAGATTTAGCTGCTGCTGAAAGCACGAATGTAAGAACAGCAACTGGAGTAAATATGAAAAACCCAACCGTATCTGGAGCAGGAAGAGAACCAATGCTAGTTGGAGCTGCTTTTGGACTAAAAGAAGGAGAAACTTCTGGTTTAATTGATGGAACTAATGGTGTGTACATGGTACAGGTTACTAAAATAACTCCAGCTGTTGCTTTAGAGAACTACCAAGCGGCTGCAAATAGAGTAGAACAACAAAAAGCAAGTACAGTTACTACTAAATTGTACAATGCTTTAAAAGATGCTGCAGATATTGAAGACAATAGAGTTTCTAGTCAAATTCAATAGAACACAAAATACTTATAAATAAAAAAGCCTCGTTAAACGAGGCTTTTTTATTTATATTAAATAGATTATAAATTGTTTCTACTTGATGTTAAATTGCTATGGGCACTATTAACTGCTTTTTAAATTCGTTGGGTGTTACACCATATTTTTCTTTAAATATTTTTGAAAAATAACTTCTACTTGTAAAACCAATAGAGTAAACAATTTGAGTAATATTTAAGTCTGTAGTAGTCATTAATTCTCTCGCGGCCTCTAATCTTACATGTCTAATATACTCGGTTACTGTTCGTGTATATAAAAATTTAAATCCATCTTGCAATTTAGCTTGTGATAAACCCGAATTTGCAGATAATTGATCTAAAGAGTAATCTTTTGCTGGACGTTTTAATATGGCTTGCCCTAGTTTTCTAACTGTAATTAACTCACTTTTTATTAGTGATGTTGGCAACGGTACACCTTGTTGCAATTTATTATGTTGCTGTATGTGTATCGATAAGATTTCATAAATTTTAGCTTCAATCTTAAGGATTCGTAACATGCCCTTACCCTTAACATTTCTGGTTTTTTTAACCAAATCTGCCATTTTTAAATTCAGTGTGCCATAATGCGCAAATCTGTTATCATGATCGGTATCAACAAAAACTTCGTATAGTTTTTTATTTAATGTAGAAACATTAGTAGTGCGTTTCTTTAAAAAGTGCTTTCTTATAATTTGTATTGAGTTAATGTCTAGCTTTGTATGCTTAGGGAAATGGATGTAATTAATACCAACCGTTTTATTTGTGAAAATTAAGGTTTGATATTGCTCAATTTCCTCTTCCTTTTTATCAACACCAAATCTATGTTTAAAACTTCCGTTTAGGGCGTAAATAAATCTAATAGGGTTATAGTCGCTAGCATGCATTTTTAATACAACATCCTCTTTAAAAGTTATATTATAATCTAAAAGGTTAACGCCCCAATCAAAAGGGATGTAGCGTATGGTCCCTTCAGCAATATCGTTATTTACATGTAGTGTGTTTTCACTCCACTTTTCTTCAATCTTACCTCCAATCTGCCTTTGGATCTCTTCAAGAATCTCTTTAGAGTTTTCTGCATTTATTTCTATTTCTATCATAAAAAATTGCGTGTTATATTTATAAAAGAGTTTCTAAATCTATATACGTGTAGTTAATTTCTCCTAGATGTTCATATACGTTTTTTCCTTTTTTTAATTCTCCCCAATATAGTTTATTGTCTAATTCATTCATGTCGTATTGAGAGAATAAGTTTTCAGAAATTAATAAATATTCATCTTTAGGGACTTTGTTTTTAAGCAGTCTATGGGCAACAATAACATCTTCTCCCATAAGTTTTATGTGTTTTCCTATTTGCACGGTGTCAATCTCATTGCCATAATGTAATATAATTTTAAGTCCAAGGGTTTTTGGTATTTTATGACTATCCTTATTATGAATATGAGTCTCCTTTAAAATATTTAGCTGTTTGTAAAACGCTGTGTAAAAGTAAATACATTGATCGATAAGCGCTTTTAAAGTGGGTAATTCACCTGTTTTATAAAATAAAACAGCATCGCCTTCAATTTCTGAAACCTTTAAACCAATTTCGTTCGAATAAATAATTTTATTTAATAAAGACGGAATGACTTTAGAACTTAAGTCGGAATCTGTCTCACTCATAAATTGAGTAAAACCACTAATATCAGGGATACAAATTAGCATAGTATTGGTTACTTGTTTTGTTTTAGGAATAAAAAGAACTAAAGATAATGTTATTATACCATATATAATCAAGAAATTTTTAACAGATTAAATAGCATTTCAGTTACTTTTTAATTGGATTGAACAAACCTTAAGCGATTAACTGTTATAATTTTGGAGTATTAAGATAAACTAAATACTTATAGTTATGAACATATTTGAAGCCATAAGAAAAGATCACGACACACAAAGAGCACTACTTAAAAGGCTAATCGGAACATCAGGAGAATCTAAGGAAAGGAAGCAAACGTTTAAAGCTCTTAAAAATGAGTTGGAAATACATGCTAACGCAGAAGAACGTCATTTTTATAAACCTTTAATTGGTAATGATATGATGCAAGAGAAAGCTAGACATGGAATAGCAGAGCATCATGAAATTGACGAATTAATTGAGAAGTTAGAGGAAACAGACTATGATTCTTCAGCTTGGTTAAAGTATGCTAAAGATTTAAAAGAGAAAGTGGAGCATCATTTAGAGGATGAAGAGCACACGTTTTTTCAGTTAGCTGGAAAAGTGTTTTCTGAAACTAAAAAGAAAAGCTTAGCGAAAGATTATACGAATTATATGAACGAAAATTTATAGTGTTCTAAATGAGTTAAGAACTTAAGGTATTGAATTAACCTCACTTTTACCTAAGCTATAAATTTGTAAAAAAGCAAAAGTAAGCATGTTGTGTTAAACATGTTTTAGATGTAAACCAGTAGGCATCTTAAAATAAATTACTGTTAATATAAAACCCAATAAAAAATGAGTACTTACACAGAAACAGTAGGCGAAAAACTAAACGATTTATTAGAAAAAACGTACGATGCGGAAAAAGGATTTAAAAAAGCTGCAGAGAATGTTGATAATACAGCGCTAAAATCTTATTTCAAGCAAAAAGCACAAGAGCGCTATGATTTTGGACATGAGTTGAAATCTGAAATAAAAACATTTAATCAAGATATAGATAAAGGAGGAAGCATCACGGGATCTGCACATAGAGCGTGGATGGATGTTAAATCATTATTTTCTTTGGATGATGAAGAATCTATGTTGGAAGAAGCTATAAGAGGTGAAAAGTCTGCGGTAAACGAATATAATAACGTAATTAAAGAAACAAGTTTGCCACTTAGTACTAAATCGATTTTAGAATCTCAAAAAAATAAAATAGAACGTGGCTTATTCAGAATAAAAACTTTGGAAGATATAAGCTAATACGTTGTTAATAAATTACAGAAAACACATTAATCGCAATTAAGTTAATATTTATTGTAAACGAGTTACATAGTATTAAGGTATAAACTTAATTTTGAATTGATTGGTTAGTAGATTAGACCTTTGCATAAATTTAATTTATGTGGAGGTCTTTTTTTATAATTATAACGTAAATGGAATAATACAGGTATAACCTTTATTTGAGTTAAAATTCAAATTGTATGAGTTAACAACGCCTATGTAACTGTTATATCTTTGTATTGTAGGGTTGAGAGTCAATCATTTACTAGAGTTTAATTTTTAAAACCTAATTATTATGTTACGTTGGACAATCACATTTATTATAATAGCATTAATTGCTGGATTCCTAGGATTTGGCGGAATAGCTGGAGCATCAGCTGGAATTGCAAAAATTTTATTTTTTATTTTTATAGTACTATTTGTACTATCATTATTAAAGGGTTTAATAAAGAAATAAAATAAAATCAATATAGATTTAAACACTAATTTTTAAAACACTTTTATTATGAAGAACATAGCAAAAATATTTTTAGTATTATTTACCATATCTACAGTATTTACAGGATGTAGAGAAACAAAAGGCGAGAAAGTTGAAGACGCTATAGAAGATGTAGCTGACGATGTTGGAGACGGACTAGAAGATGCAGCCGATGAAGTTGAAGACGCTGTAGAATAATATTAGTTTACAATTTACAAGAAAAGAGCTTTATTTAAAGCTCTTTTTTTATGTCTATATATTTAAAATTTAATTTTATAAGGCCATTTTACCGTATGGAATAACAGTATTGAAACCTTTAGCCTTAAAATAGGTTGTAGGGTTTTGTTTAGATGCGACTAATACAAAATCGCCGCCCCAAGCGCCTAAGCTTTTTACTGCGCCATCAAAATCCTTAAAGTAAATATCTTTAACAGGAGTTTGCTTGGTAAGTTTAGCTATAAGGTTTTCATGGTTAACCATTAAATCTTGAAAATAATCTAGTGTTTGGCAGCTAATCATGTTTAAGGTTAGTTTGTTTATTGCATTAATAGCAGAAGCTGCGTTTTTTTTGTTTTCATGATAGTGCTTAATACCATCTCGACTATTTTGTTTTTTATTTAAGTGTATAAAATAAAGCTGTTCTTTAAATATTGGGTTGAAATTAGTGTGTTCAACTATTTTTTTATCTGGAGCTATTCTATACGTTATTGGATTGTGGTGTTGTGCGCAGGCAATATCATAGCCGCTGCCTCCAAATGTTTTTTCTAAAAGTTGAAAGGGATCAATGTTAGCCCATTTTGCAATATTTGTAATAAGGGTTGAGGAAGTGCCTAAGCCCCAGTTTTTAGGAAACTCTAAATGCGTTTCAATCTTATAGCCTTGATCACTATTTAGAAATTCAGGATTTAATGCTTTTGATGCCTGTAAGATTTCAATTAAACGGTTGGAAATATCATTATTTAAATCGTGGCCTTCAATAGTGTTTCCTTTTAAATCAAATGTGGTTTCAAACCAAATGTTTTTAGTTTCATCGAAACTTTTCCAGTTTAATACAGGTTTATCAATAGGATCTACTATTAGAGATTGCCCGTATTTTGTGGGAATTGCCAAAGCTAGTGCACCATCAAGAACAACATATTCTGCAGATAGTAGTAGTTTACCGTGGCTATAAAATGTATTATTTTTCACTTGAAACCCTTAGTTTGTTTAATGCTTCGGTAACCGCAGTATGCGATATCGTGTTATTTTTAAAATAATTAGTTAAGATGTGTTTTTCTTCTGTGCTTGCTTCAAACTGGTTTAATATATTCATTAAGTGCATTTTCATGTGTCCTTCTTGAATACCCGTTGTGGTTAGCGAACGTAAAGCAGCAAAGTTTTGGGCTAATCCTGCAACGGCAACAATTTGCATTAAATCTTTAGCCGATGGTTTATGTAATAATTCTAAAGCTAATTTTACCAAAGGATGTAAGCCTGTAAGGCCGCCAACAGTTCCTAATGCTAGAGGAATTTCCATCCAAAAGGAAAAAATACCATTTTCAACCTTAGCATGGGTTAAGCTACTATATTGTCCGTTTTTGGAGGCATAAGCATGTACACCTGCTTCAACCGCTCTAAAATCATTTCCGGTAGCTAGAACAACGGCATCAATACCATTCATAATGCCTTTATTGTGTGTAACTGCTCGGTAAGGTTCAACTTCCGCTATAGTTACAGCTTGTATAAATTTCTTAGCAAAAGCTTCACCCGAAACCGTTTTGCTTTCACTTAAATCTTCAACAGGACAACTCACTTCCGCACGTACCAAACAATCTGGAACGTAATTAGAGAGAATACTCATTATAATGTCTATATGTTTTTCTTCTTCTGTAAACAGATTAAAAGATAAGGCTTCAGCTTTAAATGTTTTTGCAAATTGCTCTAAACATGAGTTTATAAAATTGGCGCCCATGGCATCTAAAGTTTCAAAAGATGCATGTAATTGATAATAATTATCAATGTCTGTGGTCTTATCGCGCAACTCAATATCCAAAATACCACCACCACGTTTTTTCATGTTTTTGGTAATGGCTTCGCTGCCTGTAATAAGCTTTGGTTTTACCTCCTGGAAAAACTGCTTTAGCTTTTCGAAATCGCCTTTGTAATTAAAATGAACCTGTCCTATTTTTGTGGTAGAAATTACTCTTGTTTTAAAACCTCCACGCTCTAACCAAAATTTTGCAGCTTTACTTGCCGCAGCAACCACCGAGCTTTCCTCGATAGCCATCGGGATGGTATATAATTTGTCGTTAATTAAAAAATTAGGGGCTACACCAAGCGGTAAATAGTAGTTGGATATAGTGTTTTCTATAAACTCATCATGTAATTGTTGAAGCTTATCATTGCTATTCCAATATTGTTTTAAAACGGCTTTGGCTTCTACAGGATTAGAAAAATAAGTATCTACCATCCAATCAATTTTTTTTGATTTAGATAATTTAGAAAATCCGGTAATAGGTTTACTCATAATTTACAAATTTGCAGAGCAAATATACTACTCTTCGTATGAATATCGAATATCTATCGTAATCGGCGTTATTTAAGTGTTAATAATTGCTATTTATTATATAATTTTTAGTAAACTTGACATCATTTTATGAAATAAATAGTGTTTTTAGCTAAACACACATAATTGATTAATTTTCTTATCTTGAAACAGAACTGTTTAGGTAAGAATAAGGTTTTTTAAATCACACAAATTAACTACATGAAACTTGTTAAATTTTCCCTTGGCGTTTGCCTTTTTATAACAACAATTTTAACGGCACAATCTAAAAAAATCACCCTCGAGGATATTTGGAAGGATGGTGCCTTTAGAACCCAATATATGGATGTCCTGCATTCCATGAATAATGGCCAACAATACTCTGTTTTAAATTTTGATAGAGCAACACGAGCAACCTCTGTTGATATTTACGATTATAAAACTTTAAAAAAAGAAAAGACCTTAATAAGTTCTGCAAATCTAGAGGCTATTCCTTATTTTACTAGTTATACCTTTAGTAGTGATGAGCAGCAAGTTATTTTGGCTACTAACGAGGAATCTATTTATAGACATTCGGTGTTAGGACACTATTACGTTTATAACATTAAAACAGCGTCGTTAGATTTAATTTCTGAAGACAAAATTCAAGAACCTACATTTTCACCCGATGGAAAAAAAGTAGCATTTGCAAAGGAGAACAATCTTTATATAAAAGATTTGAATACGTCTCAAATTACCCAAATAACGTTCGACGGCGAAAAAAATAAAATAATTAACGGTATTACCGATTGGGTTTATGAAGAGGAATTTGCTTTTGTACGAGCTTTCGATTGGAATGCCGATAGTAATAAAATTGCATATATCCGTTTTGATGAAACTGATGTTCCAGAATTCTCTATGGACGTTTATGGTACCGGACTTTACCAAACGCAACAGGTTTTTAAATACCCTAAAGCTGGTGAGGCAAACTCTAAAGTTTCACTTCATATTTACAATATAAACGCTAATGCAACTCAAGAGGTAAAGGTTGATAAAGCGTATCAAGATTTCTATATTCCTAGAATTAAATGGACCAATAATCCAGATGTGCTAAGTGCGCAATACATGAACAGACATCAAAACGAACTGGATTTATGGATGATAGATGCCAGTAGAAATACATCAAATTTAATTTTAGCAGAAAAGGATAAAGCCTATGTTGATGTAACCGACAATTTAACTTTTTTAAAGGATAATAGTTTTATTTGGACGAGCGAGAAAGACGGCTACAACCATATATACCATTACAATAAAACAGGAGATTTAATTAACCAGGTTACAAAAGGAAATTGGGAAGTAACAGATTATTATGGTTATGATGAAAAGAAGAATACTATTTTCTATCAATCTGTTGAAAATGGGTCAATAAACAGAGATGTATATTCTATAAAGCTTAATGGACGAAACAAAAACAGACTAACTAAAAGTGAAGGTACAAATAGTGCTGCCTTTAGTGCCGATTTTTCATTTTTTATAAATACTTTTTCTAGTGCTACAACGCCTCCTGAATATACTTTGAATAGTGCGGCTTCAGGAAATTTAATTAAAAGTATTAAGGATAATGATCAGGCCGCTCAAAAATTATCGGAGTATGTAACATCTCAAAAAGAGTTTAGTACTATTGCTGTTAATGGAAATGATTTAAACATGTGGATGATTAAACCAGCCAATTTTGATGCTTCCAAAACATATCCAGTATTAATGTATCAATATTCTGGTCCAGGGTCTCAGCAAGTTGCTAACCGATGGAATAGTGCCAACGATTATTGGTTTCAGCATTTAGCGCAAGAAGGTTATATTATTGCTTGTGTTGATGGTAGAGGAACCGGATTTAAAGGTGCCGATTTTAAAAAGGTTACTCAAAATGAATTAGGTAAATATGAGGTTGAAGATCAAATTGAAGCTGCAAAACAATTAGGAGCGTTACCCTATGTTGATGCTAGCAGAATAGGAATTTGGGGTTGGAGCTTTGGTGGTTTTATGAGTAGTAATTGTTTGTTTAAAGGAAACGATGTCTTTAAAATGGCTATTGCCGTAGCACCGGTAAGCAGCTGGCGTTTTTACGATTCTATTTATACAGAGCGCTATATGACCACGCCGCAAGAAAATGAAAGTGGTTATGATGATAACTCACCAATAAATCATGTAGATAAATTAAAAGGCGATTTCCTTTTAGTACATGGTTCTGCCGATGATAACGTACATTTACAAAATACAATGCGATTAGCCGAAGCATTAATTCAAGCAGATAAGCAGTTTGATTGGGCGGTTTACCCTGATAAAAATCACGGTATTTATGGTGGAAATACAAGGCTTCATTTGTACAAAAAAATGACAAACTTCCTTCATGAAACACTAGGTGATAAATTGAAAGATAAAGGTGTAATTGAGGTGAGAAAGAAATTGAAAATTAAAGAATAAATATATGTCTAAAACCATTCTAACAAACCAAGAGCCTCAATTGTTTGGGCACCCAAAAGGCCTGTTCTATTTGTTTTTTGCCGAATTATGGGAACGCTTTAGTTTCTATGGCATGCGAGCATTGTTAATGCTTTACATGGTTAATGAGATATTTGTGGCTTTGGCAGAAAAGGATGTGGCAGCGGCAGCGGTTTATGCATCTTATGGGTCTTTAGTATACGCATCGACAGTTGTTGGTGGAAGAATTTCTGATAAGATACTAGGTATGCGAAGCTCTATATTTTTAGGTGGGATTTTAATGTCTTTAGGGCATTTTGTTTTAGCCATAGAAAATGATATTGCATTCTTTTTAGCGCTGGCATTTATTGTTGTTGGAAATGGTTTTTTTAAACCTAACATTTCAACATTTGTAGGTTCTTTATATAAAGATGGCGACAGAAGAAAAGATTCTGGTTTTACCATTTTTTATATGGGAATTAATATAGGCGGTTTTGTAGCGCCATTACTTTGTGGTTGGCTAGCTGCAAAATATGGCTGGCATTATGGTTTTGGTTTAGCCGGAATTGGAATGTTAACAGGTTTAATTTTCTTTTGGAGTGGTATTAAGAAAAATGTTTTTGGAGATCGAGGTTTACCTCCTAATCAAGCCGTCTATGAAAAGAAAATTTTAGGAATTCCACAGAAAATTTTTGTGCCTATTGTGGCTTTTTTATGTGCACCATTAATTGCTTATGTTCTTGCTTCTTATAAAGCTATTGCGGGTGGAGATACTTTTTTAGGTGATCAAAACTATGTGAACTTAATTTTTAAATTTATAGGTGTTGCCATTTTAATTTATATGAGCATTATACTTTATAATTCAACTGCCGACGAACGTAAAAAGCTAATTATGGCATTATTAATTACGTTTTTTATGACTTTGTTTTGGGGGTTTCATGAGCTTTCTGGAAGTGTTATTACCTTGTTTGCAGACAGAAATGTAGACTTGGATGGTATTATGAATGCAAGTCAAACAAACTCTTTAAATTCCTTGGTAATAATTGTATTATCGATTCCTGTTTCACTTTTATGGGCATATTTATCTAAAAAAAATTTAAACCCTAGAACACCATATAAATTTGGTTTTGGTTTACTTCTAGCAGGATTAAGTTTCTACATATTATCTTTAAGCGGAAATAATGCAGACGAAAACGGTATGGTGCCATTTGCTTATTTATTTATCATGTATTTTATTATTTCTATTGGAGAGTTATTTATGTCTCCGGTTGGTTTATCTAAAATCACAGATTTATCACCAAAGCGAATTGTAGCTTTTATGATGGGGATTTGGTTTCTGTCATCGGCTTACGCATTCCAAATTGTAGGTTTTATTTCAAAACAATTGGCTGTAGAAAGCACCGATATAAATGTGGGCGGTTTAGATACTTTAGCAATTTACACCGATGGCTTTTTATTAATAGCTAAATATGCATTAGGAGCAGGATTAGTGGTAATTGTTTTTTCTCCTTTAATGAAAAAACTTATGGGTAAAGTACATTAACTTATTTAGAATTATATAATTTTATGAATACAGATATTGAAAACTTATTTAAAGATAAAGTCTTGGGACATCCAGCGGGACTTTTTGTGTTATTCTTTACAGAAATGTGGGAGCGTTTCTCTTATTATGGAATGCGTGCATTATTAGTACTATTTTTTACAGCGTCTCTTTTAGATGATGGTTGGGGCTGGCCTAAAGAATGGGCATTTGCCATTTTTGGTACTTATACTTCGTTGGTGTATCTCTCTACAATGGTTGGTGGATATTTTGCAGATAACGTTATAGGTATTAGAAAAGCGGTTGTTGTAGGAGCTTTATTGATGACTTTAGGTCATGCTTGTATGGCAGTAGAAACGTCGTTTTTTATTTATATGGGACTTGGTTTGTTGGTTATTGGTAGTGGTTTTTTTAAGCCAAATATGACGTCTATTATATCTGAAATGTATGAAGGCAAGTCCGAGAAAAAAGATGGAGCCTACACCATTTTCTATATGGGGGTTAACGCTGGTGCTTTTTTAGGGATTTTATTATGTGGGTATTTAGGAGAGAAAATTGGATGGTCATGGGGGTTTGGAGTCGCTGGAATTTTTATGTTATTTGGTTTATTGCAATTTAGGTTTGCACAAGGTATTTTTGGAGAAATTGGAAAGGAGCCGAAAAATAAGAATGAGGATGTTTTGGATGTAGTCCTAAGTAGCGAAGATTCCGTTAATGATATAAATGAAATAGATTCAAAGAGAAATCCATTTACAGGTTTTCAAAAAGTATTGATAATTATATCTTCAATTCTAGGTTTATTATGGATTTTTAATGATCCTATTTCTAAAATTTCCGAGGGTGAATATAATGTTTTTCCTTTTGAATTAGCTGGGTATTCAGGTTCAACAATAGCAATCGTTATAGCCTTTTTAATTTTTATTTTGCTATTAATAATACGTATTCCTAAATATACTCCAGTATTACGAGATAGAATGTTAGCTGTTATTTTCTTTGCATTTGTAACTATATTTTTCTGGGCTATTTTTGAGCAATCACCAAGTTCTTTAACCGTTTTTGCAAGAGATTATACTGATAGAGTATTAGTAGGAAGTGCTGGAATAATTTTTAAAATTGTAAATTCTTTAATGACCTTAATTCCTTTAGGAATAATTACTTGGGTATTATATCTTCTTTTTCAAAAAACGTTTGCTAAATATAAGTGGTCCAATATATTTCTAGCATTAAGTTTTATTATTATTTGGATTATAGCAATTGGAATGCTAGCAAAAGAATTTGAAAAAAATACAGCTGAGATTCCTGCATCATGGTTCTCGGTATTAAACTCATTATACATTATTACGTTGGCACCATTATTTTCTAAATGGTGGGAAAGTAAGTATAACCCAAATGCAAATATGAAATGGGCAATAGGAATGGCATTATTGGGACTAGGTATGGCTGTTATTGCAATTGGGGCTGGAGGAATTGAGCCTGGAGCTAAAACAGCATCAGTAAGTATTATTTGGCTAATATTAGTGTATTTATTTCATACCATGGGAGAGTTGTGTGTTTCTCCAGTAGCATTATCATATGTTAGTAAATTAGTTCCAGCTCGAATGATTGCTTTTATGTTTGGTATTTGGTATTTGGCGGTAGCAATTGGAATGAAATTAGCTGGTGTCTTCGCAGAATCTTCAGAAGCTATTGCAAATGAAAAAGGAATTAGTAGTTTTTTCTGGATATTAACAGCTGTTTCTTTAGCATTGGCTGTTTTATCGGCTGCATTATATCCTGTTATTAAAAAACTAATGCACGGTGTACGATAATCTAATAATTAGTTAAAAAATATTCAAAATGCTCCTGTTTGGAGCATTTTTTGTAAGTTCGGAACAACTTTTACAACTTAATCAATTATGAAGAAAATTATATTTTTAGTTTGTGTTATTGCTTTTTCAAGCTTTAATACCATAGCTCAGGAAATTAATTGGGTAACATTGGAAGAGGCTATACAGCTTCAGAAAAAAGAACCTAAAAAAATAATGATGGATGCTTATACCAATTGGTGTGGACCTTGTAAAATGTTAGACAAAAACACATTTCAAAATAAAGATGTAGCAAATTATGTGAATGCTCATTTTTATGCTGTTAAGTTTAATGCTGAAGGAAATGAGGAGGTTAATTACAACGGGAAAACGTTTTCCAACCCTAGTTATGATCCTGCTAAAGCGAATAGAAGAAATTCATCGCATGAGTTATCACGTTATTTTCAGATTAATGCCTACCCTACCATTGTGTTTTTAGATGAAGATGCAAATTTAATTTTCCCTTTAAAAGGCTATAAAACACCTGCTCAAATAGAGTTGTATTTAAAAATGTTTAAAAAGGACGATCATAAAGTTATAGACACTCAAGAAAAATTCAACGAATATTATAAAGCTTTTAAAGGCGAATTTAAGGGCTAATTTTAAAACATAAAAATGAAAAGAATTCTACTAACACTAATTTTAGGTGTTTTAATATCTGCAAATAGTTTTTCGCAAGAAAAATTAACTTGGCATACAGATGTTAATTCTGCTTTTGAAATTGCAATTAAGGAAAATAAAAAAGTGATGTTGTTTTTTACAGGATCCGATTGGTGCGGATGGTGTATCAAATTGCAAAACGAAGTGTTTAAAACTCCAGATTTCGAAAAATGGTCTAATGATGTTGTTTTGGTGGAATTAGATTTTCCTAGAAGAACAGCGCAAGAGGAAGCTATTAAAATGCAAAACCGTCAGTTGCAAAGTATCTTTAAAGTAAGAGGTTATCCTTCCGTTCATTTTGTTGTACCCGAAAAAATGCCAGATGGTAAAATGAATTTAAATAGCCTTGGTAAAACAGGTTATGTACGTGGTGGTGCAAGTAAATGGCTTGAAGTTGCCAATACTATTGTGAATAAAACGATTTAAAAAATCAGTATTTTAAAATAAAGGCTCCCTTTTTACTTGTTTGGTGAAAAGGGAGTTTTCTTTTTCGGCATATTTGTTCCCAACGTTCTACGTAAGATTTATAATTGCTACCATCTGCAATTATAAGCTTTGGGTTTAAAGAATCTATCAATCTGTTTAAATTAATTTTAGGTGACTGTCTTAATAAAACATATTTGGGCTTTAAGGTTCTTATATTATAAATTCCCAAGCTATCTACCACCAAAATATTCTTTTTGTTAAGTTGGTAAACATCTGGAATGCTTTGTTCTTCAAATGCTGCAATATGGTTTCCTACGGTATAATCTCTAATAATATTATTTGTCGATTTAGTGATGCTATCAAAATCGCTAGCAATAATAATGGTATTATTAAGAGTTTGTCCTATAAGGCTAAATCTGCTTTTATGAAACACAACAAATTCGTTTGAGGGTTTGTTAAGAGCATTAAAAATAAAAGCGCTTTGAACGACAAGAACAGCAGTTAAAAATAGTTTTAAATTCTTGTAATTTCTTTTAAAAAGAAATCGAATTCCTGTTATAATTAGCAAATAGAAAACAATAACGTATAGCAAACTAAACGAAATGTCTTTTACTAAAAAAGCCTCTTGCTTAGACACCCATCCTATAAAAGTATTCATTAGGTTAATAATATATCCGTAAACATCTGCTACAATTTGAGGAAGGCAATTTATTACGGCCAATAAAATTACAAGAAGCCCTAAACCAAGTATGAAGCCTAAAAAAGGAATGATAACCAAATTAGAAATGAAAAATAATCCAGGAAATTGATGGAAGTAATAAAGGCTTACTGGGATAATTCCAAATTGCGCAGATACCGTTATGGTGAACGTATGCCACAACTTATCGGGAAGCCAATATTTAGGTTTCCAAAGGTTATAAATCATGGGGTCTATGGCTACAATAGCAAAAACGGCTAAGTAGCTTAATTGAAAGCCAACATCAAATAAAAACATAGGCTTTACAAGTAGTATTACAAACATGCTTATAGCAAGTGTGTTATAAATATTTGTTGGCCTTTTAAGATTTAAAGCAATGGTAACAATACTAAACATGGTTACCGCTCTTGTTACCGAAGCCGATAATCCTGCAATAAGCGCAAAACTCCATAACATACTAACTAGTAAAATGGTTTTTATGAGTTTGCCGTGTTTAAAACGTTCTAGCGGTTTAAAAATAAAACTAAGTATTAATAATAAAATACCAACATGAAGTCCAGATACTGCTAGAATATGAATAGCTCCAGCATTGGTGTAACTCGTGTAAACGGCTTTACTAATATCTTGTCGTTGTCCTAGTATGAGGGCATTTATAATGGCTAATTCATCAGGTTTAAAATGATATGGTTCTAGTTTTTTATTTATATGTTGCCTGAGTCTTGCAGCAATACCAAACAGGGTAGTGGTCTTATGATCAACAGGAAATAGCGATTCGTTATTTATAAATAGTTGATGAAAAATGTATTGTTTCTTTAAGTAACTTTTATAATTGAATTGATGCGGATTAAGAGGAGGTATTAAGTTCTTAAAAGGTGTTCTGCTAATATAAATGTCATCAACTTTTAATGATGGTTTTAAAGAATCCTTATGAATATTTAAAAGTGTTTTTCCAGATGCTTTTGTGCTATTGACTTCAAAAATATCGACAATATATTTGTTATAATAATTACCTGGTTTTAAAACTTCTCGAATCCTAAAAGTTATAGTATTTAGGCTATCAATATTATTCGAAATGACTTTGGTATAATGATTTGCTGCGTTTTTTTGATCATGAATGGTGGTTGTTAAAATACCAACGGAAACCATAGTTAAAAAAGCTATACTACCAAACCAAATAGTTTTGGTAAACGATTTTCTGGCAATCAGGTAAAAAATAAGTAATACTAACAAAAGAAAAACTGTTGTTAGTAATGCAAAGGGAAGCGAAAAAGGGTTTAAATAACCAATGGTAATGCCTAAAATAAGGCAAATAGTAAGTTTAATTATAGTGAAGTTGAGTAATCGCATACTCATGTAAGATAATAAAAAATCTTACAAGACACGACGCGCTTCATGAAACGCTTTTAGCCAATAGCTTTCATTAAGACCAGATATTATAACGCCTTTACTTGTTGTGGCATGTATAAATTTAATGTCGTTATCTCTAATATCTACAATTAAACCAACATGGTTAATGGAGTTTCTGCGGTTTCCTGTTTTAAAAAATAGCAAATCGCCTTTTGTTACTTTTTTAAGAGCTATTTTAAATCCTTTTTTAGCCATGTCTCTAGATATTCTAGGAAGCGTAATATCATAAGAATTAAAAGATTCATAAATTAAGCCAGAGCAATCCATACCAGATTTTGTTGTGCCACCCCATTTATAACGAACACCCTTAAACTGTTTAGCATAATCCACAATGTAATCGGCTTTAGAGATATTACGCGATGCTGTGTTACTTGGTTTTTTATAAGTGGTGGTGTTGCTTTCTTTTTTGTTTTTCTTGGTAATAATTTTAGTCGTTGAAGTTCTCTTGTTTTTTACGCGATTAGAAGATTTGCAACTGCTAAAACTAATAATTAAAAGTAGGATTAATAAGGTGTTTTTCATTTAAAGACTAGGTTTTATGGACTTGTAAATAAGTGAGGCTGTTTTTTTGCTAGCACCAACACCTCCTAATTTTTTTTCTAACTCGTAATAGTCTAAAAATAATTTGGTTCGTGTTTCGGGGTCTAAAATTTTATCGAGTTCTTTTTTTAAGTTCTTTTTATTAAAATCGTTTTGAATAAGTTCGGTAACAACCTCGCGGTCCATTACTAAATTAACTAGCGATATAAACTTTAAAGTAACAATGCGCTTTGCTATTTGATAAGAAATAGTACTGCCCTTGTAGCAAACCACTTGTGGTATTTTAAAAAGAGCGGTTTCTAATGTGGCTGTACCCGAAGTTACTAAGGCTGCAGTAGATACACTAAGCAAATCGTATGTTTTATTCGAAATAAATTTTACATCACCTTCTTTGATAAAAGTTTCGTAAAAACTATAATCTTGACTTGGAGCTCCTGCAATTACAAACTGATGGGTGGGATACTCATCAACTAAACTTAGCATAACAGAAAGCATTTTTGTTATTTCTTGTTTTCTGCTTCCTGGTAATAAAGCTATAATTGGTTTTTCGCCTAATTGGTGGTCTTCTCTAAATTTAAGTACGCCTACTTGTTTTCTATTAGCTATCGCATCAATTAGTGGATGGCCCACAAAAGTAACATCATAGCCATGTTTTTTGTAAAATGGTTTTACAAAAGGAAGGATAACATACATATTATCTATATCCTGTTTAATAGCTTTAACTCTGCTAGCTCTAGAAGCCCAAACTTGAGGAGAAATATAATAACTTGTTTTAAACCCTGCTTCTTTGGCCCATTTAGCTATGCGTAAATTAAAGCCAGAATTATCTATAAATACAATAACATCGGGTTTAAAACTCGAAATGTCATTTTTACAAAAAGAAATGTCTTTGAAAATTTTGTTTAGGTTCATGATGACTTCAATAAACCCCATAAAAGCACGTTCTTTATAATGTTTCACTAAAGTGCCACCAACAGCTTGCATGAGGTCGCCACCCCAAAACCTAATTTCGGCATTAGCATCTTCTGCTTTTAGAGCTTTCATTAAGTTTGAGCCATGTAAGTCGCCCGATGCTTCTCCAGCTATAATGTAGTACTTCATTTTAGAAGAGTTTAAAAACAAATGTAAAAACAGCTATAAATACTGTAATAAGTAAAACACCTCGTGCACGATAGTCTTGCCTTTTTCTTATAAAAATAAAAAAGGCTATTAAGTTTAATATAGCACCTAGACTTATTAGTTTTCCTAGAAAACCTTCTTCAGCGGCAGCTTTAATAACTAAAGTGAAATCATCTCCCTTTCCTAATAAATTGGCTGTAAAAAATAAACCTATGGCATTGGCAATTAAACCAACTAACATACCTATAAAAACGTCTTTTTTCATCTACTATAATTATATTTTAGTGGTTATAATTTCCAACCATTTAAATCTTTTAAAAAATGATGTGCTGTTAAATCAAATTGAACGGGAACTAATGATACGTAGCCGTTTTCAAGTGCCCATTCATCCGTGTCTTCACCGCCATCTAAATTAACAAATTTTCCCGCAAGCCAATAATAATCTCTGCCTTGTGGTGTTTTTCTCTTATCGAATTTTTCTACCCAATTCGCCTTTGCTTGGCGGCAAACTTTTATACCTTTTATTTCTTTTTTAGGAATATTAGGGATGTTAACATTTAAAATTACGCCATTAGGCAAACCGTTTTCTATTACATTTTTGGTAATGGTTTTAACATGTGTTTTACAAGCTTCAAAATTAGCTTCCCAATTGTAATCCAATAACGAAAATCCTATAGCTGGAATACCTTCAATGCCAGCTTCAATAGCAGCACTCATGGTACCAGAGTAAATAACATTTATAGAGGCGTTGGACCCATGATTAATTCCTGATACACAGAGGTCTGGAGTTCTGCCAACCAACTCGCGGATGCCTAATTTAACACAATCTGCAGGTGTGCCAGAGCAACTAAATTCCTTCTGCGGACCATTATCTATTTTAATTTCTTCGGCGTATAACGTGGAGTTTAATGTTATGGCGTGTCCCATGCCACTTTGTGGGCTATCTGGAGCTACCACAACAACATCGCCTATGGTGTTCATAACGCTAATTAAAGCACGTATTCCAGGGGCGTTAATACCATCGTCGTTTGTTACAAGTATAATGGGTTTTTTGCTCATTTTCAATTTCTAAAATGCAACGCTAAAATACATAATTTCGGTTGTATACCCTTATTTTCTTTGCTTTAACAAAAAATTAGTAGCGTTTCAATCTCTTGGCACGGTTTTTTCTTTTATTTTAGTGAAAAATATGCTGTGCTTTTTAGAAGCAAATAAAGATTAACACATGAAAAATATTATGAAAAGGAATTATAAAGTACTCTCCTTAATGCTTTTGTTAGCGTTTGCATCCTGTAGTTTTACATCAAAGAAATTTAGTAACCCAGATAAAGACAAACTATTAATACAAATAATAACATTTGTGTTAGATCAAGGTCACTTTGATCCTATAGCATTGGACGATGAGTTTTCTGCGGAATTGTTTGCGGATTACATAGAAATTGTAGATCCTGTGAAACGTTATTTTTATCAATCGGATTACGAAGATTTTGAAGCTTTTAAATTGAATATCGACGACCAGCTTAAAGCTACAGATATTACGTTTTTTAATGTGGTTAATGAGCGCATGTTAAAACGTATTGAAGAGGCTAAAGAAATTTATAAGGAAGTGCTATCGGAACCTTTTGATTATACTATAGATGAAGATTTTGATACAAACTACGAAAATAGCACGTTTGCAAAAAACAAAAGAGAACTTAAGGATAGGTGGAGAAAGCAATTAAAGTTTTCTACACTTTCTAACTACGATGATATCCTTGAAGAAGAAAAAAGAGCTAAGGAAGCAGATCCTGATTATGTTTTAAAATCTGATGAGCAGATTGAGAAAGAAGCTAGAGAGGCGACTTTAAAATCTATAAATATTTATTTTGAAGATTATATTGATGATCAACAACGCGAAGATTGGTTTGCTATTTATGTAAATACTATTGTTGAGGAGTACGATCCGCATACATATTATCTAGCACCTAAAGGAAAAGAAGATTTCGATCAACGTATGTCGGGTAAATTAGAAGGAATTGGTGCAAGGCTTCAAAAAAGAATGGATTATATTAAAATCGTAGAATTAATTTCTGGAGGTCCGGCATGGAGAAGTAATAAGTTAGAGGTTGAAGATGTTATTTTAAAAGTGAAACAAGAAGATGAAGATGTAGCTGTAGATATAGTTGGTATGCGTATTAACGATGCTATAAAATACATTAAAGGGCCTAAAGGAACTAAAGTAACACTTACCATTAAAAAGGTAGATGGTTCTGTAAAAGATGTCGAAATTGTGAGAGATGTAGTAGAGTTGGTTGAAACTTACGCTAAGGCATCAATAGTAGAGAAGGATAATATGAAGTTTGGTATAATTAACTTACCTGCTTTTTATGTCGATTTTCAAGATTATAAAAACATTAATGCAGCAAAGGATGTTAAGGAAGAAATTGAGCGTTTAAAAGCCGATGGTATGCAAGGTTTAGTGCTAGATTTACGTAATAATGGCGGTGGGTCTTTACCTGCAGTTGTGGACATGGCAGGATTATTTATTAA
This sequence comes from Algibacter sp. AS12, assembly GCF_046736315.1. Lineage (NCBI taxonomy): Bacteria > Pseudomonadati > Bacteroidota > Flavobacteriia > Flavobacteriales > Flavobacteriaceae > Algibacter > Algibacter sp. AS12. The sequence continues at coordinate 795,418 of NZ_CP151841.1, read as the reverse complement.
AGATGGTCCCATTGTTCAGGTACGCTCTACAGATCAGCCAAAGGAGGTTTTAAGAGATAGAGATAAATCTATTTCTTGGGATGGTCCATTAGTTATCTTAGTTAACGAGATTTCGGCTTCGGCTTCAGAAATTATGGCTGCAGCAATGCAAGATTACAAACGTGCCATTATTATTGGAGGTAAGCAGACGTATGGTAAAGGAACCGTACAAAATGTAATAGACTTAAATAATATGCTGCGAAATAATACAAGTGGCGATTTAGGTGCTTTGGCACTTACAAGGCAGAAATACTACAGAATTAATGGTGGTTCTGTACAATTAGAAGGTGTTAAAAGTGATGTAAATGTACCAGGGCGTTTTAGTTTTATTGATGTAGGTGAAAAGGATAAAGATAATCCGTTACCTTATGATGAAATTGATGCAGCCGATTATACACCTTGGGATCATTATTTCGATTACGATGCAACTATTGCTAATAGTAAAAAGCGCATGAGCACTAACGGTCAATTAAAACTTATTGAAGAAAATGCTAAATGGGTGAAAAGTAAAATTGACGAAACAGTTTTCTCTTTAAACTATAAAACTTACAAAGCGCAATTAGAAGCTAATGAGGCTGAATCGAAAAAATTCGATGCTATGTCAGATTACGATTCAAATTTAACTTTCCAGTCTCATGGTTTTGAAAAAGCCTTAATAGCTCAAGATACTACCGATTTAAAAGAAAAACGCGATCGCTGGCATGCTAGTTTAAAAAAAGATGTTTATGTTGAAGAGGCGCTTAATGTGCTGGAAGATTTAAAATCGGCATATCCTATGAAAAAGGTAGCATCTACGGTTCAAAATTAAATTATAGTAGAATTCATTTTAACAGAGTTCTTTTACAAAATATATTAAAATGAGTCATAAATCAAACTCACTAAAACAAGTAGCGCTCCAAAAGTTTAAAAAGAACTTTTGGGGCGTTTTTAGTTTTTACTTTATCGTTTTGGTAGGTTTAGTATCCGTGTTTGCTTATGTGTTTGCACCAGATAATTCGCAATACGCAAATCAAATGCATTTGGCTATCCATTCAGAAAAACCTGGATTTAAAGTAATCATGCTTACAATACCTTCAAAAATAAAAGTGGATCAAAGTGCTTTTGATAAACTATTCTTCGGAAAGAAAAATACAGATTCAGAGATTCCTATTGCGTCATATACTATTAAGGATGATGAATTGGAATATAAAGAATATGCTGCTGATGGACTAGAAGGTGCAGAAAAAACGATTAAGCTAAGTGTGTTTCCTGATGGAAAAGTAAAAGATTTTATTAAAGAAAAAACATTCCTTTTTGGTACAGATAAATACGGCCGCGATTTATTAAGTCGGGTTTTAGTTGGAGCAAGAATTTCCTTTTTTATAGGGTTTGTTGCAGTTCTTATTTCATTGGTAATTGGCATATTTATGGGGAGCGTAGCAGGTTATTTTGGAGGTAAAGTAGATGCTGTTATTATGTGGATTATAAATGTAACATGGTCAATCCCTACGCTATTATTAGTTATTGCTATTACTTTAGCTTTAGGAAAAGGTTTTTGGCAAGTGTTTATTGCAGTGGGTTTAACTATGTGGGTTGAGGTTGCTAGGGTAGTGCGCGGGCAAATAATTAGTACAAAGGAAATGCAATATGTTACTGCAGCAAGGGCACTTGGTTATACCGATTTAAGAATTATAGTAAAGCATATTTTGCCAAATATTATGGCGCCAGTTATTGTAATATCGGCAGCAAATTTTGCGGGTGCCATTTTAATAGAAAGCGGATTAAGTTTTTTAGGTATTGGTGCGCAACCTCCAATGGCAAGTTGGGGTGCTATGATTAAAGATCATTACAATTATATTATTTTAGGTAAACCTTATTTAGCTATTATTCCCGGACTATGTATAATGAGTTTGGTAATGGCGTTTATGTTAATAGGGAATGCGCTTAGGGATGCGTTGGATGTGAAAAATTAAAAGCGATATTTAAATAATAAAGTGAATTACCTTAATTAGCTTCCAAATTCATATTCTCATTCAATCCATCAATATAGCCTAAAACATCGTCTTTCCCAATGTCTTTAGATGATGAAGTAATAAAGCAGTTAGGTACTTCTACCCAAGTTTCTAAAAGGATGTTTTTATAGTCGTCAACGTGTTTCTCAATAGCTTGAGGACGCAATTTATCAGCTTTAGTAAATATAATTGAAAACGGAATACCGTTTTCCCCTAACCATTGCATGAATTCTAAATCGATTGGCTGTGGCGTGTGTCTAATATCAACCAAAACAAAAGCCGTTACAAGTTGTTCGCGTAAGCCAAAATACTGGGTTATAAATTTTTGAAAGACTTTCTTAGAGCTTTTAGAAACACGTGCGTAACCATAACCTGGTAAATCTACCAAGTGCCAGTTGTTATTTATTAAAAAGTGATTAATAAGTTGTGTTTTTCCTGGTCTTCCCGAGGTTTTAGCTAAACTTTTTCTGCTTGTTAGCATATTTATTAATGAAGATTTTCCAACATTACTACGGCCAATAAAAGCATACTCCGGTAATCTGCTTTTTGGGCATTTGGCAACATCAGAGTTACTCATTACAAATTCGGCAGATTTAATTTTCATTAGAAATGTGTTTTTGTTATTCCCTCGAAAGAGGAAATCTCATTAATGGGATTTAGAGTTTTTTCTTTTGGAATTTATTACTAGAATCCTCGTTTTTGTAACCAAGCATAAAGAATGTCGTTAAATTCTTGAGGGTGTTCCATCATAGCAGCATGCCCGCATTTGTCTATCCAAAACAATTCAGAATCTGGTAATAATTCATTAAATTCTTCGGCAACTTCTGGAGGTGTAACGCCATCGTTTTTACCCCAAATTATGCAAGTTGGTGTCGATAGTGTTGGTAGATCTTTAGCCATATTATGTCTTATAGCACTTTTGGCAATAGCTAAAGTTTTTATAAGCTTGTTTCGGTCGTTTACGGTTTCGTAAACCTCATCTACAATTTCTTTAGTGGCAACCTCAGGGTCGTAAAACACATCTTGAGCTTTCTTCTTAATTACCTCGTAGTCACTACGTTTGGTGTATCCGCCTCCCATAGCGTTTTCGTACAGTCCAGAGCTTCCCGTAATTATTAAAGCTTTAACACTTTCTGGGTAAAGTTTGGTGTGGTATAAGCCTATGTGGCCACCCAAAGAGTTTCCTAATAAAATAACTTCTTTGTAGCCTTTAAATTCAATAAAGTCATGCAAGTATTTTGCAAAATGCTTTACGTTAGTTTTAAGCAAAGATTTACTGTAAAGTGGTAACTCGGGGATTACTATTTTATACCCTTTGGTGCAAAAATATTCAGTTACAGCGTCAAAGTTACTTAATCCTCCCATTAAGCCATGTAACACTATTATTGGAGTGCCTTCACCTGCTTCTATATAGCTGTATTTTTCTTCTTTTTTTAAACGATGCGTCATTAATCAGTTAGTCATTCATTCGTTAAAAACAAATATAGTTATTTCATTCATATTTCTACTATAATTATTGCTTTCAAGTAAAATGAATTGTGTTACGGAGTGAAATTTAGAAAAACCAAAAACTAACATATTAACAATCTTGTAATTCGAGTATTAAAGTTTGAAATCGAAGTTCTTGTTATGCGATGTGGTGTTTTCTATTTTCAGAAATCGGATTAAAATCGTAATTAATCGAAAATTTATTAACAAAGTGGTATATAGTGGTATAAAGTGGGATTATTTTCAATATATTTGACATTTAAACGTTTAAAGTTTAGCAAAACGCATTGGATTTAATAACAGGCACATACGATTGTAAGGTTGATGCAAAAGGCAGATTAATGATGCCTGCTGCAATCAAAAAGCAACTTTCTGCAATTTTGCAGGATGGTTTTGTGTTGCGTCGTTCTGTTTTTCAAAAATGCCTAGAACTTTACCCAATGGGCGAATGGCAGGCGTTAATGGGAAAAATGAATAAGCTAAATAAGTTTAAAAAGAAGAATAACGATTTTATTAGAAGGTTTACTGCTGGAGCCAAAATGGTTGAGGTAGATGTTAATGGTAGGTTGTTAATTCCTAAGGAATTAACGGTTTTTTCAGGTATTTCTAAAAATATAGTGGTGGCTTCGGCAATCAATATTATTGAGATTTGGGATAAGGATTTGTATGAACAAGCTATTGATGATGCTGCAATTGATTTTGCGGATTTGGCAGAGGAAGTAATGGGACAAGACGATGACGAGCATGGAATATCATAATCCGGTACTTTTAAAGGAAACAGTTGATGGGTTGAATATAAATCCAGATGGTGTTTATGTGGATGTCACTTTTGGTGGCGGTGGCCATAGTAAAGAAATTTTAAGTAGGCTAAGTGATAAAGGAAAGTTGTATGCTTTCGATCAAGATCCAGATGCGCTTGAAAATGTAATTGATGATGATAGGTTTACGCTTATACATGAGAATTTTAGGTTTGTAAAGCGATTTTTGAGGTTTCACGGCGCAAAAGAAGTGGATGGGGTTTTAGCAGATTTTGGGGTGTCATCGCATCAGTTTGATGTTGCGGAACGTGGTTTTTCAACAAGGTTTGAAGCAGATTTGGATATGCGGATGAATCAACAAAATAAATTATCTGCTTTTCATGTCATTAATGAGTATGATGAGGCGCAGTTAAAGCAAGTGTTTTTGCAATATGGCGAGTTGCGTGCAGCACCAGCCATGGCAAGATTAATTGTTGAGTATAGAGAGACTGAACCAATAGTAACAAGTGAACAGTTAAAAAAAGTTTTAGCTAAGTTTTTGCCACCGCGTTTTGAGAATAAAGTTTTGGCTCAAATTTATCAAGCTATAAGAATAGAGGTTAATCAAGAAATTGAGGTTTTAAAAGAGTTTTTATTGCAAACTCCGGAAGTGTTAAAAGTTGGCGGTCGATTAAGTTTTATATCCTATCACTCTCTCGAAGATAGGTTGGTAAAACGATTTATTAGAAATGGCATGTTCGAAGGGGAACCAGAACGTGATATGTTTGGGAACTTTGAAGTGCCTCTAAAAAAGGTAAATGGCTTAATTGTGCCAACTGCAGAAGAGATTAAAATTAATAATAGGGCAAGAAGTGCAAAGCTTCGTATTGCAGAAAAGCTATAAATAAGCTTTTAATCCTTCCTTATAGTAAGAAGTAAAGAATGAAGAAGAATATCTATAACATATTAAAGGGTACTTTTTTAATTAGTGACGATTCGTTTAAAAGCTGGCGGTTAATACTTTTTATTTCTGGGTTAGCAATAGTAATGATTGCGAGTTCGCATAGTGCAGATAAAAAGGTCTATGAAATTGCTCGATTAAAAAATGAAGTAAAAGAAATGCGATCGGCATTTGTAGATGGTCGATCGAAACTCATGAGGCTTAAAATGGAGTCGAATGTGGTAATAGTAATGAAAGAAAAAGGGTTGGCCCCTTCAGTAAATCCGCCAAAAAAAATAAAGATTAAAAAGAATAATTGATTATAAAACCTTGGCAGTAAACGAAAAAAACATATTAAACCGTTTGTATTTTATAGCTGGATGTATGTTCATCTTCGGGCTTGCTGTGGTGTTTAAATTGTTAAGCATTCAGTTTCTTCAAGGTGATGCATATAGAGCAAAAGCCACAGAGCGTGTTGTTAAAAATGTTGTGATTCCTGCTAATAGAGGTAATGTGTATTCTGTAAACGGAAATCTGTTGGCAACCTCAATTCCTAAGTACGATATTCGTTTTGATGCCTTAACTCCAAACGCTAAAACTTTCGAAAAATACGTAAAACCACTTTGCGATTCACTTTCAAAATATTCTGGCAAATCAGCGACTAAGCTTTTAAAAGATCTTAGACGTGCTCGTGCTAATAAAAATCGTTACTACTTGTTGGCTAGAAATATTGGCTATTCTGATTATATCCGATTAAGAAATTTTCCATTATTAAAATTAGGAGCTTTTAAAGGCGGGTTAATTGTAGAGCAAACCACAAAACGTGAGCATCCAATGGGTGGTATTGCGCAAAGAACTATAGGTTATGAACGTGTTGATGATAAAGGCAATGTAACAAGACCTGGTATTGATGGTGCTTTTGGTGTTAAGTATTTGCGAGGTGTAGATGGGCAGCGTAAAAAACAGCAAATTGGTAAAGGGCAATGGAAGCCTTTAAGTGATGCAAATGAAATTGAGCCACAAGATGGTTACGATGTTTACACTACTATCGATGTAAACATTCAAGATATTGCACATCATGCTTTATTAGCACAGTTAGAAAAATATAAGGCAGATCATGGTTGTGTGGCGGTTATGGAAACCAAAACTGGAGAGATTCGTGCCATTTCAAATTTAGGAAGAAATAAAAACGGACATTATTATGAGCGTTTAAATTATGCGGTTGGTGAGAGTCACGAGTCTGGTTCAACGTTTAAACTTATGGCGCTCGCAGCGGCTTTTGAAGATAAAGTAGCTGATACCAGCGATGTGGTAGATACGGAAAAAGGTGTTTTAAGTTTTTACGGTAAAAAAGTACGTGATTCCAAGTATGGTGGTTACGGGAAAATATCCGTTTCTAAGGCTTTTGAGGTGTCTTCCAATACAGGTATTGTAAAAATTATAGATCAGGGCTACAGAAAAAATCCTGAAAAGTTTGTAGACAGATTATATGACATGAACCTAAATAATGGTTTGGACTTACCAATTATAGGAGAGCCTATGCCAATTATACCAGATCCAAGAGTTAAAAACGGACGTTGGAGTGGTATTGCTTTACAATGGATGGCCTATGGTTATGGCGTGTCGTTTACTCCTTTGCAAACACTTACCTTTTACAATGCTGTTGCTAACGATGGTGTTATGGTTAAGCCTAGGTTTTTAAGAGAGGTTAAGGAATTTGATAAGGTTATAGAGCCTTTTGAAAGAGAGGTTATTAACGAACAAATCTGCTCTAAAGAAACGATTTCTAAGCTGCAAGCACTGCTTAAAAATGTTGTAGAGAAAAAACACGGTACGGGACATCGTTTGTATTCTAAAAACTTTTCTATGGCAGGAAAAACAGGAACGTGTCAAAAGGATTATAGCGATAAGTCTAAATTAAACTATATCTCATCTTTTGCAGGTTATTTCCCTGCCGAAAACCCAAAGTATTCATGCATTGTTGTTATTCACGAGCCCGATAAAGGTGTTGGGTATTATGGAGCAGATGTGTCAGGACCAGTTTTTAAAAGGGTGGCTCAAAAAATTTATACAGATACGCCTTTAATAGATGAGGTTGAAACCTTACAAATGAATGTTGCAGATGTTGATAAAGAATATGAAGGGTTTTATAAAACAGCACAAACCTATAAAACAATAATGCCAAATTTAATTGGTATGCCAGCAATGGATGCGATTGTTTTACTTGAAAATATGCAGATTGATGTTACCGTGAAATTAAGTGGAAATGGCATTGTAAAATCACAATCTGTAGATAAAAACACAAAACTTAAAGATAACCAAACCGTAGTTTTAAAAGCATCATGATAGCACTAAAAGACATACTTTATAAGGCTACTATAAACGCGGTAGTTGGCAGCACAAATATAGATGTTGTGGCTATTAATTTCGATTCTAGAAAAATCGAAAATAATCATGCTTTCGTGGCTATTCGTGGTTTGGTTGCCGATGGGCACGATTATATAGACAAGGCTATAAGTGGTGGTGCTACAAGTGTAATTTGCGAAAATTTACCTGATAACTTGGTTGAAGGCGTTACTTATGTAGAGGTTGATAATACAAGTAGAGCATTGGCAATTATGGCTTCAAATTTTTATGGTAATCCATCAGAGAATTTAAGACTTGTTGGTGTAACGGGAACAAACGGGAAAACTACGGTAAGTAGCTTATTGTATCAGTTGTTTAAAAAAGCGGGTTACAAAGTAGGTTTGTTATCTACTGTAAAAATTATGGTGGATGAGGTAGAGTATAAAGCAACTCATACCACGCCAGATTCCTTAACTATAAACAGATATTTAAGCGAAATGAATGCTGAAGGTGTCGAGTTTTGCTTTATGGAGGTAAGCTCTCATGGTATTCATCAGTTTAGAACAGAAGGTTTGCATTTTGAAGGCGGCATTTTTACTAATCTGTCTCACGATCATTTAGATTATCACAGCACATTTGCCGAGTATAGAGATGTAAAGAAGAAATTTTTTGATGAGCTGTCCAGTCGCGCCTTTGCACTAGTAAATGCCGACGATAAAAATGGATTAGTTATGCTGCAAAACACTAAGGCTAAGACATACACTTATGCTTTAAAACAGTATGCCGATTACAAAACTCAAATTCTAGAAAATCAATTTGGAGGCTTGTTATTAAAGGTGAATGATAGTGAGGTGTGGACACGACTTATTGGGAATTTTAACGCCTATAATGTTTTGGCTATTTACGCTACTGCGGAATTGTTAGGTCTCGAGAAAGTTGAAGTATTACGTTTAATAAGTGATTTAGAAAGTGTTAGCGGAAGGTTTCAATATATTATTTCAGATGAAAAAATAACAGCCATTGTTGATTATGCGCATACACCTGATGCATTAAAAAACGTGTTAGAAACCATAAACAGCATACGTACTAAAAATGAAGAACTTATTACGGTTGTAGGCTGTGGTGGAGATAGAGATAGAACAAAGCGTCCTAAAATGGGGCATATCGCATCGGCATTAAGTACAAAAGTGATTTTTACTAGTGATAATCCACGTAGTGAAAAACCAGAAGATATTTTAAGTGAGATTGAAGCGGGTGTTGAGCCTCAAAATTTCAAGAAAACATTAACTATTTCAGATAGAAAACAGGCTATAAAAACGGCCTGCCAAATGGCGCAGCCAAACGATATCATTTTAATAGCCGGAAAGGGTCATGAAACCTATCAGGAAGTAAATGGTGTGCGTAGCGATTTCGATGATCTTAAAATAGTAAAAGAACTTTTAAAACAATTACAGAAATGAGCATGTTTATAAAGCTCATACTAACAAAAATGTTTAATGGCGAATTACATCTGGTCATTGATAACATTATAAAACAACAGATGAAATAATATGCTGTACTACCTATTTGAATATTTAGAAAAACAGTTTCAACTTCCTGGAGCTTCACTTTTTGGGTTTTTAACCTTTAGAGCGGCTTTGGCTATGATTTTATCACTGTTAATTTCTACTATTTATGGTAAAAGAATTATTCGCTTTTTGCAAAAAAAGCAAATGGGAGAAACTATTAGAGATTTAGGTTTAGAAGGACAAAAAGAAAAGGCCGGAACCCCTACTATGGGCGGTTTAATTATTATTCTAGCTACTTTAATACCGGTGTTTTTGTTAGCGAAACTCGAGAATATTTATATCATTCTTTTAATAGTAACCACCCTATGGATGGGTGTTATTGGTTTTATTGATGATTATTTAAAAAAGTTTAAAAACGATAAAGAAGGCTTAAAAGGTAGGTTTAAAGTGTTGGGCCAAATAGGCTTAGGGATTATTGTTGGGGCAACGTTGTTTTTTCATCAAGATGTCACCATGAAAGAGAAGTTGCCAATAGAGGAGCAACGTGTTTTATTAGCTCAAAACCCAGATATAGAAGCTTCAAAATTATTTAAGCAAGAGGTAAAATCAACACAAACAACAATTCCTTTTGTAAAAGGAAATGAGTTTGATTATGCAAAAGTAATCACATGGATTAGTCCGAGTTTAGAAAAGTATGCATGGGTTATATTCATTTTAGTAACCATTTTTATAATAACTGCGGTATCAAACGGGGCAAACCTAACCGATGGTATAGATGGTTTAGCAGCCGGTACATCGGCAATTATCGTGCTTACATTAGGCATTTTTGCATGGGTTTCTGGTAATATTATTTTCTCGGAATACTTGAATATTATGTATATCCCAAGGGTTGAGGAAATTACCATTTATATAGCAGCATTTGTAGGGGCGCTTATTGGGTTTTTATGGTACAATACCTATCCGGCTCAAGTGTTTATGGGAGATACAGGAAGTTTAACTATTGGCGGAATTATTGCGGTTATTGCTATAGCCGTGCGTAAAGAATGGTTAATACCTGTGTTGTGCGGGATATTTTTAGCCGAAAACTTATCGGTTGTTATGCAGGTAAGTTGGTTTAAGTATACCAAAAAGAAATATGGTGAAGGACGACGCATTTTTAAAATGTCGCCTTTGCATCATCATTATCAAAAATCAGGATATCATGAAAGTAAAATTGTTACAAGATTCTGGATTATAGGCATATTACTAGCTATCCTGTCTATTGTAACATTGAAAATACGATAAATTTCAGCGAAAGCGGGAATCTAGTAATAATGAAAACGAAAAAGGAAAATCAACCGAGTAAACAGCTCTCCTCATTTGGAGGAGTTGGAGGAGGCTTTTTAGTGATATTAGGAGGAGGGGAAAGTGGTGTTGGAACAGCACTTTTAGGAAAAGCGAAGGGCTATGAAGTTTTTGTTTCAGATAAAGGAAAAATAAAAGAAAAGTACAAACAAGTTCTTATACATAATGAGATTGAATGGGAAGATGAATCGCATACGGAATCTAAGATTCTAAATGCCGATATCGTCATGAAAAGCCCTGGAATTCCTGATAAAGTTGAATTGATAAAACAAATTCGAAAAAAAGGTATTCCAGTAGTTTCAGAAATTGAATTTGCTTCAAAATTTACCGAAGCTACAATAGTTGGAATTACGGGTAGTAATGGAAAAACAACAACGGCTACATTAACGCATCACATTTTAAAGGAAGCGTTAAATGTGGGGTTGGCAGGTAATATTGGCGACAGTTTTGCGAAACAGGTTTTGGAAGAAGACTTTAAAAACTATGTCTTGGAAATAAGTAGTTTTCAGTTAGACGATATTATCGATTTTAAACCAAACATAGCTGTATTGTTAAACATTACTCCAGATCATTTAGATAGATATGATTACAAATTCGAAAATTATATCAAATCTAAATTCAGAATTGCCATGAATCAAACTAAAGATGATTATTTGATTTATGATGCCGATGATGAAGTGATTGTAGAGCATTTAAAAAATAACCCAGTTCAATCCACATTATTGCCGTTTTCATTAGTAAAACCTATAAAAAATGGCGCGTATTTGGACAACGAAAATATTAGACTAACAATAAATAACAACGAGATAATTATGCCAACAGCTAAAATAAAACTAGAAGGAAACCACAATACTAAAAATGCAATGGCGGCCTCTACTGTAGCGCATTTGCTTAAAATTAGAAAGCAAACAATAAGAGAAAGTTTAGAGAACTTTCAGGCTGTTGAGCATCGTTTAGAAGAGGTGCTTAAAATAAATAAAGTACAGTACATAAACGATTCTAAGGCAACTAACGTAAATGCTACATATTACGCTTTGGAAAGTATGAGCGCTCCAACAGTTTGGATTGTTGGTGGTGTGGATAAGGGTAATAATTACGAAGAGCTATTTCCGTTTATAAACGAAAAAGTAAAAGCCATAATTTGTTTAGGTGTCGATAATGAAAAATTGATGAATACCTTCGGGAATATGGTCGATGTAATTATTGAAACGCAATACATGCAAGAGGCTGTTAAAATAGCTTACAAATTATCTGAATCTGGTGATAGTGTGTTGTTATCGCCAGCGTGTGCAAGTTTCGATTTATTTGAAAACTATGAAGACCGCGGACGTCAATTTAAAGATGCAGTAAGAAACTTATAATATTAAATTTAAGTGCAAACATTATTTAACAACATAAAAGGAGATCGTTTAATTTGGGCAATAGTTGCGCTATTGGCTATTTTATCGTTTTTACCCGTGTACAGTGCGGCCAGTAATTTGGCGTATAAAGGCACGGGAGGAAATACCTTTACTTTTTTTATTAAACATTTTGTGCACTTAATTTTAGGTTTTGCTATAATTTACGGCGTACATAAAATTCCATATAGGTATTTTAAAGGCCTGTCTTTAATAATGATACCAATTGTTTTGGTTTTACTAGCTATAACCATGATGCAAGGCACAACAATAGCTGGGGCAAATGCTAGTAGATGGATACGTATTCCATTTGTGGGTATGTCTTTTCAAACATCAACTCTAGCGGCTGTTGTTTTAATGGTTTATGTAGCGCGATATATGTCCAAAATTAAAGAGGAAACAGTAACCTTCAAGGCGTCTATTTTACCGCTTTGGATTCCTGTTTTTTTAGTGCTTATATTAATTTTACCTGCCAACTTTTCAACGGCAGCTATCATGTTTTTAATGGTTGTTATGTTGGTGTTTCTTGGTGGATATCCACTGCGTTATTTGGCAGTAATTATAGGTTCGGGGATATTGGTTTTAACCTTGTTTATATTAATAGCTAAGGCGTTTCCAGATGCAATGCCTAATAGGATTGATACATGGATGGGACGAATTGAAAGTTTTTCTAACCCAGAAGATACCGAAGCCGATTATCAAATAGAAAAAGCAAAAATTGCCATTGCAACAGGTCAAATTTGGGGTGTTGGTCCGGGTAAAAGCATGCAGAAGAATTTTTTACCACAATCATCATCCGATTTCATTTTTGCTATAATTATTGAAGAGTATGGCTTAATAGGTGGCTTTGTAATTATGACGCTTTACTTGTGGTTTCTGTTTAGGGTTGTTATTGTAGCTCAAAAATCAGATACCATATTTGGTAAGTTGTTAGTGCTAGGTGTTGGTTTGCCTATTGTTTTTCAGGCCTTAATAAATATGGCTGTAGCGGTTGAGTTGTTTCCGGTTACGGGACAAACATTGCCATTAATTAGTAGTGGTGGTACATCTATTTGGATGACTTGTTTGGCTATTGGAATTATATTAAGTGTTAGCGCAAAACGAGAAGAGATAAAGGAACAAGAAATTAATGAAGATAATCCGTTAGAAATTTTAAGCGAGGCCATTTAAATGAATAAATATAAAATCATATTATCCGGAGGAGGAACAGGAGGTCATATCTATCCTGCCATCGCTATTGCTAACGAGTTAAAATCTCGTTTTCCAGATGCCGAATTTTTATTTGTAGGTGCCAAAGATAGAATGGAGATGGAAAAAGTGCCTCAATCTGGATATCAGATTAAAGGTTTATGGATTTCTGGTATTCAGCGTAAGCTAACTTTAAAAAATTTAAGTTTCCCGTTTAAGGTTATAAGTAGTCTTTGGGAGGCTCGTAAAATAATAAAATCATTTAAGCCAGATGTAGCTATTGGTACTGGTGGTTTTGCAAGTGGTCCATTATTACAAGCTGCGGCTTCAAGTAATATTCCAACTTTAATTCAAGAGCAAAACTCTTATCCGGGAATTACCAATAAACTACTAGCTAAAAAAGCACAGAAAATTTGTGTTGCTTATGATGGTTTAGAACGCTTTTTTCCAAAGGAGAAAATAATTAAAACAGGTAATCCGGTTCGCCAAGGCTTATTGAATGTAGAAACAAAAATTGAAGAGGCAAAGCGCTTTTTTAATTTGGAGCCCAACAAGGTTACGCTACTTATTATTGGTGGTAGTTTGGGGTCTAGAAGGATTAATCAATTAATCGAGAAGAAATTAGATTTTTTCGATACGCATAACATTCAAATTATATGGCAATGCGGAAAATTATATTACCAGCAATATAAAATTTGTGATAATACAAAAGGAATTCAAGTGTATCAGTTTTTAAACAACATGGATTTTGCTTATGCTGCTGCAGATATTGTAATCTCTAGAGCAGGAGCAGGCTCGGTGTCCGAATTATGCATAGTAGGTAAGCCGGTAATTTTTATTCCTTCGCCAAATGTGGCAGAAGACCATCAAACCAAAAATGCGATGGCTATTGTCAATGAAGATGCTGCTATTTTAATAAAAGAAGAAGATTTAGATGCCGATTTTGAAAACAAATTTTCTCAGCTTTTAAACGCGCCAGTAAGACAGAAAACATTATCAGATAATATTAAAAAATTAGCATTAATAAATGCAACTAAAGATATAGCTGACGAGGTAGAAAAACTTCTGAAATAAATTAAATGAATTTAAATAATATACATAACATCTATTTTGTAGGCATTGGCGGTATTGGCATGAGTGCTTTGGCGCGCTATTTTAAGGCGAATAACAAAAATGTTGCTGGTTATGATAAAACGCAAACCGATATTACCAATAGTTTGGTCGATTTGGGTGTGGCGGTTCATTTTGAAGATTCTAAAGATAACATTGCATCGCAGTTTAAAAACCCGGATAATACCATTGTTGTTTATACGCCTGCAATTCCTAAAGATAATGCAGAGTTAAATTTCTTTAAGTCGAATGGTTTTAAGGTTTTAAAACGTTCTCAGATTTTAGGACTAATTACCGAGAATACCTTTTGCTTGGCTGTTGCAGGAACGCACGGTAAAACAACCACAACAAGCATATTAGGGCATTTAATGCGTGAGTGTAATGTGGCGCTAACAGCTTTTTTAGGTGGAATTAGCGAAAATTATAATTCTAATTTAATTTTAAATGGATCTGAAGTTAGTGTGGTTGAAGCCGATGAGTTCGATCGTTCGTTTTTAACATTATCGCCAGACTTGGCATGTATTACATCCATGGATGCCGATCATTTAGATATTTATGGTAATGCCGCGGAGTTGAAAAAAACATTCGAAGATTTTACAAAAAAAATAAAACCAAACGGTAAGCTGTTTGTAAAAAATGGATTGCCTTTAAAAGGCATTACTTATGGTATTGAAGACGATTCGGATTATTCCGTTCAAAATATAAAAATAAAAAATGGCACTTATGTTTTTGATGTTAAAACGCCAAAAACGGTACTTGAAAATTTACAATTTAACCTACCTGGTAGACATAATTTGTCGAATGCATTAATAGCCTTGGCGATGGCTGTAGAATATGGTTGCCCGCACCACCAGCTCGCCAATGCTTTAGCATCATATAAAGGGGTTAAGCGTAGATTTACCTATCATATTAAAACCGATAATTTGGTTTTTGTTGATGATTATGCACATCATCCCGAAGAAATAAATGCCGTTCATCAGGCGGTAAGGGAAATGTATCCAGATAAAAAGGTGTTGGCTATTTTTCAGCCGCACTTGTTTAGCCGAACACAAGATTTTGCAGACGATTTTGCTAAGAGTTTAGCCCAGTTCGATGACCTTATGTTGTTAGATATTTACCCAGCAAGAGAGCTGCCAATTGAAGGTGTTACATCGTCGTGGTTGCTAGATAAAATAAGTAATAAAAACAAGCAGTTAGTTAGTAAAACTGATTTGTTAGCTAAAATACACGAAAGTAAGGCTCAAGTTATTTTAACTATAGGAGCCGGAGATATAGGAGAACAAGTAAAATACATTAAAAAAGAGTTTAGTGTTGAAAGTTAATTGGAACTACATAAAAATGTTTGTTTTGCTAGGCGTAGTGGTCTTTTTGTTTGCTTTTGCTTCAGCGCGAAATGCAAATAGAAGTGTGTCAGAACCTCAAGTGAAATTTGTTGGCGAAAACAACCTGTTTGTCACAAGCGAGGCTGTTAGTAAATTGTTAATACAAAATTATGGAGGGCTTAAAAACGTGCCTAAAGAAGCTTTAGTTTTGAATGAATTAGAAAATACCCTCAAATCTAATCCGTTAATAAAATCTGCAGAAGTGTATGTTGCTGTAAATGGCACGCTTAACGCTGAGATAGAACAGAAAACGCCTATAGCAAGGGTGAGTACAAATGCGTCTTATTACATTGATGATGAGGGCATATTTATGCCGTTGTCTAAAAACTATTCAGCAAGAGTACCCTTAGTTACCGGTAGCATTGAAAAAAATAATTTAACAAACGTCTATAAAATAGCGCGTAAAGTTAAAAATGATGACTTCTTAAAAAAGCATGTTTTTGAGATTAATCAGGATAATAATAAACAGTTGTATTTAAGACTAAGAAAATGTGATTTTATTGTAAAATTAGGTGATGTTAATTTTTTAGATAAAAAAGTTAATAACCTAAAAGCATTTTATAAAAAAAATCAAAAAGATAACACACTTGGCAATTATAGCAAAGTGAATTTAGAGTTTGAAAACCAAGTAATTTGTACCAAAATTTAAGCTATGGAACATAATTTAGCAGTAGGATTAGACATAGGAACCACAAAAATTGTGGCGATGATTGGGCGTAAAAATGAATACGGCAAAGTCGAGATTTTAGGTATAGGTAAATCTAAAAGCTTGGGTGTGCACCGTGGTGTGGTAAATAATATTACACAAACCATTCAGTCTATTCAACAAGCAGTTCAAGAGGCAGAAGCGGCCGCAGATATGAAAATTGACGAGGTTACTGTAGGTATTGCAGGACAGCACATTCGTAGTTTACAACACAGCGATTACATTACAAGATCTAATTCTGAAACCGTAATAGATGTTGATGATATCGATAGATTAATTAATCAAGTACATAAATTGGTGATGCTACCTGGAGAAGAAATTATCCATGTACTACCACAAGAGTATAAAATTGATGGACAAGCCGAAATAAAAGAACCAATAGGTATGTATGGCGGTCGTTTAGAAGCGAATTTCCATGTAGTTGTTGGGCAAGTTTCTTCTATAAGAAATATTGGCCGTTGTGTACAAAGTTCTGGATTAGGTCTAGAAGGTATTACACTAGAGCCTTTGGCATCTGCTAATGCCGTTTTAAGTCAAGAAGAAAAAGAAGCTGGTGTTGCTTTAATCGATATAGGTGGTGGAACTACCGATTTGGCTATTTTTAGAGATGGCATTATTCGTCATACCGCAGTAATTCCTTTTGGAGGTAATGTGATTACTGAAGATATTAAAGAAGGTTGTTCAATCATTGAGAAGCAAGCCGAATTATTAAAAATAAAATTTGGTTCTGCATGGCCGGGAGAGAATAAGGATAACGAAATTGTGTCTATACCTGGTTTAAGAGGAAGAGAGCCTAAAGAGATAACTTTAAAAAACCTGTCTAAAATTATACATGCTAGGGTTGTTGAAATCGTAGAGCAAGTATATGTTGAAATTAAAAACTACGGACACGAAGAACAAAAGAAAAAACTAATTGCGGGTATTGTTTTAACGGGTGGAGGCGCACAGCTAAAGCACTTAAAGCAACTAGTGGAATATATTACCGGTATGGATACTAGAATTGGCTATCCTAACGAGCATTTGGCTGGCGATAGTGATGATGATATTACAAGTCCGCTTTTTGCTACAGCCGTAGGATTAGTGTTGGATGGATTAAAGCGTCAAGAGCGTAAAAAGATAGAGCAACAAGAGGAAGAAGTTGTTGATGAAGTTGAAACACCACAAGAAACAATAGAAGAAGAAGTTATAGAAAAACCTGTTAAGGAAAGACGTTCTTTCCTTGATAAGTTAACTGAACGCGTTAAAGATTTTTTAGATAATGCAGAGTAAGTTATTATATAGAGCAACATGTCCAGTTTGCACTTTAAAACAAAGTGATTACTGGCGTATAGAGAAACCATTGAATTAAAATATTAAGTAGAAAAATCCCCCAGAAAAATAGAATTTTATGAGCAGCAAAAAAGAATTCGAAACAAGTATCTCATTTGATTTACCCAAAAATCAGTCAAATGTCATTAAAGTCATAGGTGTAGGTGGTGGTGGTAGTAATGCCATTAATCACATGTTCCAGCAAGGTATAAAAGGTGTAGATTTTTATATCTGTAATACCGATGCACAAGCTTTACAAAACAGTGGTGTTCCAAATAAAATCCAATTAGGATTAGATTTAACCGAAGGGTTGGGTGCAGGAGCAAACCCAGATATTGGAGAGCAATCTGCAGTTGAGAGTTTTGATGATATCTCTCAAATGCTAGATACCAATACCAAAATGGTATTTATTACTGCCGGAATGGGCGGTGGTACAGGTACAGGAGCAGCACCTATAATTGCTAAAATGGCTAAAGATTTAGATATTTTAACAGTAGGTATTGTAACCATGCCGTTCCAGTTTGAAGGTAGAATGCGTATCGAACAATCTCAAAAGGGTATTGAGAAGTTAAGAAACGTGGTTGATTCTTTAATTGTGATTAATAATAATAAACTTCGCGAGGTTTACGGTAATCTTGGTTTTAAAGCAGGATTCTCTAAAGCTGACGAGGTGTTATCTACCGCTGCTCGTGGTATAGCCGAAGTTATTACACATCACTACACACAAAATATAGATTTACGTGATGCTAAAACCGTACTTAGTAATAGTGGTACTGCTATTATGGGTTCTGCCTTAGCATCAGGACAAAATCGTGCTCAAGATGCTATTCGAAAAGCTCTTGATTCACCATTATTAAACGATAATAAAATTACAGGTGCTAAAAACGTATTGTTGCTAATTGTTTCTGGTGCTCAAGAAATAACTATCGATGAAATAGGAGAAATTAATGATCACATACAAACCGAAGCCGGTCATGGTGCAAACATTATTATGGGTGTTGGTGAGGATGAATCGTTAGAGGAGTCTATTGCTGTAACCATAATTGCAACAGGTTTTGATATCGAGCAACAAGACGAGATTTCTAATACAGAAACTAAAAAGGTAGTACATTCTTTAAGTGAAGAGCAGGATTTAGATGCTCAAGATAAAGAGCCTGTTATTATCGAGCCTACTATAGTTTTAGAAGAAAAGAAAGAAGCTCCAGTTGTTCGTCATACTTTAGATTTAGAACCAGAAGAAGATGTGGTTTTTGTTAAAAAATCTGAGGTAAAAAAAGTTGAAAGAGAAATAGATTTAATACCAACTTCAGATCTTATTAAAAATATCAATGTGGTTTACGATGAGGTAAGCGCGAATATTTCTAGTTTAAATGAAGACGATAGTTTTATAATTAAGCCAGTTACTAGAATGGCATCTGATTCTGAAAGTATTGCTGATGTTGAATTAATCTCAGATTATATTGAAGAAGAGAAACAAATCACTCTAACCTTCGATATGCCATTAACGCCAACCAGCAATGAGGTTAAAAATGAAGAAAAAGAAGAGGTAATTGAAAAAGTTGAAGAAAAAGCTGAAGCTACGATTACTCACGATTTAACTGAAGAGGTTAAAAGCATTCCTGTAAATGATTACGTGGAGCTAGTTACGGTTAATGAAACGAATGAAGATGGCGATATTCGTTATACTTTAGATGATTATGCCGAGGCAGAAGGTACTCAAACTAAGTCTAAACAAACTAGTAAAGAAGTTTTAGAAGATGTTGAAGAGGAAATCATTTTTGAAAAGAAAGTGGTTGTAGAACCTACAGTAAATGAAGAGGAAAATGATGAGGTAGATCCTATGAACAGTCCAATTTCAGATATGCTTAAAGAACGTGCCGAAGAGCGCAGACGCAAAATGAAAGACTTCAATTATAAGTTTAACAATGCTAAAATTGATGATATAGAAAAAGTACCAGCATATAAAAGGCAAGGTGTAGATTTAAAAGAAGCAAAACATTCATCAGAAACTAATATGTCGAGAACAAGTATTGGTTTAGATGATAATGATGATATTCAATTAAGAAGTAATAATTCATTCTTACATGATAATGTAGATTAATTATAGACCATTTATTAAAGTGTGTTATTTATAAGCCCGAAAAGTTCCCTCAACTTTTCGGGCTTTTTATTAGGTGTTATTTTGTCATTTCCTCGAAGGAGGGAATCTTTTTAATTACTAATTTTAGTCTTCAAGCATCTAACTTTTTTCTATCTTCGCAGTACAGTAAATAATAAAAAAATATGGGTTTACAACAAGAAGTAATGACGGCTTTAAAAGCAGCGATGAAATCAAAAGACCAAACGGCTTTAACGGCTTTACGTGCGGTTAAATCGGCTATTTTGTTAGCACAAACAGAAAGTGGTGCAAAAGAAGAATTAACAGAAGAGCAAGAGCTAAAAATACTTCAAAAACTAGTTAAGCAACGTAAGGATAGTGCGGCTATTTATTTAGAACAAGATAGAAAGGATTTGGCATTACCGGAAATTGATGAAGCTGAGGTTATTAGTCAGTTTCTGCCAGAGGCCTTAACCGACGAAGAAATTGAAAAAGTTGTTGTGGCCACTATCCAGCAAGTAGGAGCAGATGGTATGAAAGATATGGGTAAGGTTATGGGTATGGTAAGCAAAGAATTGGCTGGACAAGCTGATGGAAAAACCATTTCTAATATTGTTAAGGCAAAATTATCTTAATTGCTACATTAAATAGTTTCGAATGATTTTTTATGTTTATGTTATAAGTAGTGAAAAAGATAATCTTTTGTTTAAAGGGTTAACTAATGATTTACAAAAAAAAATTGCCCAACATAATATGGGAGAACATAAAGAAACAAAAGAACACAGGCCTTGGGTTTTAGTGTATTCTAAAGTGTTTACTTCTCGAGTTAAAGCAAAAGAGTATGAAAACTATTTAAAGGCAGAGGAAGGCATAGAGTTTTTAAAAAATAAATTGAAATAATAATTAAATGGCTGCGTAGTTCAACTGGATAGAATATCAGATTTCGGCTCTGAGGGTTGGGGGTTCGAATCCCTTCGCGGTCACAAAAAAAAGCACTTCGTAAGAAGTGCTTCTTTTTTAAACTATAAGTGAATTATATTATTCATCCAATAATAAATTCAATCTAACGGTTATATTATCTCGTGTAGCTTTACTAAACGGGCAAATTTCATGAGCTTTTTCAACTAAATCCTCACCTGTTTTAACATCTACACCCGGTATATAACAATCTAGGGTGGCTTCTAGAAAGAATCCATCATCATCTTTACAGAATCCTATTATAGCAGTTACGCTTAATTTATCGTTATCAATTTTAATTTTTTCATTTTCGGCAACTGCTTGTATGGCGCCGCCAAAGCACGCGGCATAAGCTGCTCCAAAAAACTGTTCTGGATTAGCACCATCACCTCCAGAGCCACCCATAGATTTTGGTACCGATAAATTAAAATCCAATGGACCATCTTCCGATTTTACCTTTCCTTTTCGACCTCCTGTGGCTAGTGTGGTCGCTTCATATAATGTTTTCATATCTTTTTTTTTAAAGTTATTCCTTAAATATACTATCTAGACTATAGTAAATGAAATGATCATTCTTAAATTTCTCATAAAATTATAAAGAAATCTATGGTTTTTCTTAAAAGCACATTGTTTGGACCAAGTTTTCTTTAATAAGACTAAATAATAGGCTAAATAGGTTAATTTTACAGTGCCTTAAATCATATTTATATCATTTGGAAACTAATCCGGATTCATATTATATAGGAACAATTATTCTATCTATCCTGATAGGACTTGTAATTGTTTTAGTACTTATTTTTATTAGAAAAATAATTACCAGCATACTGGATGGGGTAGAAATGACTTATACTTTTTTTACTAATCGTCCCGCATTTGTACATTTCTATCTTTTTCGTAAAACGCTAACTAGAAGTCAAACCAAAATATTAACTGAGCAGTTTACATTTTATAGGCGGTTAGATGCTAAAAACCAAAGCTATTTTAGGCATCGTGTTACAGCTTTTATGCAAAGTAAGGTGTTTATAGGTAAAGCGGGTTTTGAGATAACAGACGAGGTAAAAGTGCTAGTGTCTGCCACGGAAATGATGCTTACTTTCGGATTTAGAGATTTTAGTATTAAAGCCGTTAAAAATATTGTTATTTACCCAACCAAATATTTCTCTGAAGTAAATAAAGTTTATCATAAAGGTGAGTTTAACGCAAACCTGAATACTTTAGTGTTATCGTGGGATAGTTTTTTGGAAGGTTACCGTATTGAAGATGATAAACTAAATTTAGGGATTCACGAATTTGCACATGCTATTCATTTTAATTGTATTTATCAAGAGGATATAAATTCTGTGATTTTTATAGATACTTTTAATGAGCTTAGAGCGTTGCTTGCTAAAGATGAAATTTTAAAAAATAAATTAGTATCATCAGAGTATTTAAGGCACTACGCCTTTACCAATGATTTTGAATTGCTAGCCGTTATTCTAGAAACCTTTATTGAAACACCGCAAGCCTTTAGAAATCAATTTCCTTTAATTTATTTTAAGGTTAGGCAAATGCTCAATTTTAATTTTCCGTGCTACTAGTACTTTAGTCATGACTTTTATCATAAAAAAGGAGGCTTAGGTTACGTAATTTTATAGTATAAACTTAAGCTATAATGTTATGATACGAAAAGCACCAATTTCAATGATAATGACCCAGGATGTTATAACATTGAACAAAACAGATAAACTTGAAACTGCCGAGCATTTATTTAAAAAATATAAAATAAGACATATTCCTGTAGTTAATGGTCATGTAATTGTAGGTATGCTTAGTTATAGTGATTTGTTACGACTTAGTTTTGCCGATATTACCAACGAAGATGAGAGTGCTGTAGATGTTATGGTATATAATATGTTTACTATCGATCAAGTAATGAAACGCAATATTGTAACGGTTTCTTCTACAAGTTCCATAAAAGAAGTTGCTGAGTTATTGGCGTCTAAAGAATTTCATGCGCTGCCAGTAGTGGATAATAACACATTAAAAGGTATTGTTACTACAACCGATTTAATAAAATATTTGCTAAAACAATTTTAGGGACACTATAGTTCATTGTGGGTTGAATATTATTTTAAGATAAGTGATAATTATCATAAAATCAATCTAATTTCTGAAGTAAATTTACCTTGTAACTTTAAATATATACGCCATGGTACCACACATTCCGATTTCTACGATAATGACTAAAAATATTATTGCAATTAGCCCTAGAGAGGATTTAGATAGGGTAGAGATGTTGTTTAATAGACATAAAATTAAACATATGCCAGTAGTTTCTCATGGTGTAATAGTAGGTATGCTTAGTTTTACCGATTTAATGCGTATTAGTTTTGCCGAAAGTGCAGCAGAAGGTAGTCGAACAGTTAATTCTGTAGTCTATAATGCCTTTACCATAGAACAAGTTATGGCTAAAGATGTTGTAACGGTAACTAGTGATACTTCTATTAAGGACGTAGCAAAATTATTAGCAGATCGCGAGTTTCATGCGGTTCCTGTGGTAGATGATGGTGTACCCGTTGGTATTGTATCGTCAACCGATTTACTATATTATTTGGTTAAGCAAATTTAAGAATTAGCAAGCGTTTTTAATTCTTTTATGGTTTCAGTCTGGTTAGTGCTTTTAAAAACATGACTTCCGGCAACAAATACATCGGCACCAGCTTCAACTAGTTTCTTAATGTTTTTGTTGGTAACACCACCATCAATTTCAATTCGGGTGTTTAAACCTTGATTCGTAATCATTTTGCGTAATTTTTTTACGCGATTGTATGTGATGTCTTCAAACTTTTGGCCACCAAAACCTGGGTTTATAGACATAAGTAAAACCATGTAACATTTAGGTAAAATATCTTCTAGAACAGAAACAGGTGTAGTTAAGTTTAATACAACACCAGCTTTGCAACCTGCATCTTCTATTTGAGTAAGGGTGCGGTGTAAATGTACTGTAGATTCATGGTGCACGGTTATAATATCTGCTCCCACTTTTGCAAACTCTTCAATATAACGTTCTGGCTTTTCAATCATTAAGTGCACATCTAACGGCTTTGTAGCATGTTTTTTTATGGCTGCAATTACAGGCATACCATATGAGATGTTTGGTACAAAATGCCCATCCATAACATCAATATGGAACCAATCGGCATCACTATTGTTAACCATTTCTGTATCACGTTGTAAATTGCCAAAATCGGCAGCTAGCATTGAAGGCGCAATTAATTTAGAAGCCATTTTAAT
Organism: Algibacter sp. AS12; assembly: GCF_046736315.1. Taxonomy (NCBI): domain Bacteria; kingdom Pseudomonadati; phylum Bacteroidota; class Flavobacteriia; order Flavobacteriales; family Flavobacteriaceae; genus Algibacter; species Algibacter sp. AS12. Next base: position 771,606 of record NZ_CP151841.1, on the reverse strand, counting down.
ATTTTTTGTTTTGTTGTCGCAAATCTAAAGTTTTTTATTAGTCAGAACTTAATAGATCTTCAATAATTTGTAAAAAAATAGCTTTGGACTCACATTCTTTATTTTCTAAGTGTGTTAGATAATCTTGTAAGCTATAAAGTGCGTCAAGATCGTCAATAATGGTGTAGTTTGTATTAAAATCTTTAAAACTAAGTTTGGTAATAGAGGTGTTTACTAATTCAATAATATTAGAATGTCTATTATCTATTTTTATTTTTTCAAAAAGAACATCTATGAGTATGGGTTGGCCTTCTATAATTTGAAAAAAAGCACTATCTTTTTTAACCAGCACACCTGTAATGTTGTTGGTGTTATTTTTGGTTTGCGTTTCGTTAAACAAGGCTTCAAAGCCCATTATGTCTATGTTTGGTTTTACCTTGCTTGTGTAACAAATAGTTTTTAGCATATTACTAATATTAATGTTTGGTGATTTAAAATTATGCGTTTTCCAAAATGAATAAACCCGCGGTAATCAGCCGCGGGTTCTTTCATCAATCAAAAAACGAACAGTTATGTTGTAACTGTTGTTACTATAATTTAGTCGTAATTCTTAACAGAAAATTACTAGCCTAAATATGTTTTTAATATTTTACTTCTAGACGTGTGTTTTAATCTACGAATAGCTTTTTCTTTAATTTGTCTTACACGCTCACGTGTTAAATCGAACGTTTCACCAATTTCTTCTAACGTCATTGGGTGTTGGTTTCCTAAACCAAAGTATAAACGAATAACATCTGCTTCACGAGGTGTTAACGTTTCTAAAGCACGCTCAATTTCGGTGCGTAAAGATTCATGTAACAATTCGCGATCTGGGTTTGGAGACTCGCCCGAGTTTAATACATCGTATAAGTTAGAATCTTCACCTTCTACTAAAGGGGCATCCATACTAACGTGACGACCAGAGTTTTTCATAGACTCTTTAACATCATTAATAGTCATATCCAATTCTTTTGCAATTTCTTCGGCAGAAGGTGGACGTTCATGACTTTGCTCTAAAAAAGCAAATGTTTTATTAATTTTATTAATAGAACCAATTTTGTTTAATGGTAAACGTACAATACGAGATTGCTCTGCTAATGCTTGAAGAATCGATTGACGAATCCACCAAACGGCGTACGATATAAATTTAAAACCACGAGTTTCATCAAAACGTTGTGCAGCTTTAATTAAACCTAAGTTTCCTTCATTAATTAAATCGGGTAATGTTAAGCCTTGGTTTTGGTATTGTTTAGCAACAGATACAACGAAACGTAAATTAGCCTTCGTTAACTTTTCTAAAGCTACTTGATCGCCAGCTTTAATACGTTGCGCTAATTCAACTTCCTCGTCGGCTGTAATTAAATCAACCTTACCAATTTCCTGTAGATATTTATCTAACGAAGCGGTTTCTCTATTGGTAACCTGCTTCGTAATTTTAAGTTGTCTCATTTAATGTGTCCTGAATTTAATTTGTGAATAAATAGGTCGTTCAATAGTTATACGTTACAACGATTCAAAATGTTACAAAAAAGTTTATTTATTTTTTAATTTCTATATCTTGCAGAAAATTTTCAAGTCCTAAATGACCTATTTATGAAGTATTTCCTATTATTAATCATTAGTTTTTTAAGTATAGGGGTAACGCACTCTCAAACTAATGGCGAGCTAGAATTAACGCTAGAAGGCTGTTTTATTTTGGCTATTCGAAATAATTTAGATTTAAAACAAAACGACATGGAGGTGGAAAAGCAGAAGCTTTTAAGTAATAGAGCTAAATGGCATTTTCTGCCCGATGTTGGAATTGGTATTACCCAAGATTATGAATTTGGATTTAATATTGAGCCCTCTACAAATACCAGAGTTAACGAAGATTTCCTTTCTAACGATATGTATTTAAGTGCCTCAATGGATGTAATAAACTTTTCGAACTTTAGTAGTTTTAAAAGAGCAAAAGCTAGTGTTAAAAAATCTGCTGCCGATGCCAAAATTGCAAAACGAGATTTATTATTAACCATAGCACAGTTTTATTTAGATGTTATGTTTAATGATGAGTATTTAAAATTATTAAATAACCAATTAGCAGAAAGTGATAAACAAATTAATAGGTTAAACGATGCTTTAAGCTATGGTTACATTGCTAAAAGTGAATTGTATGATGCTATTGCAGAACATGCCATAGATAAAAAAAATGTAGAGCTAGGTGAAAATAGTAAAAAAAGAGCATTACTAAATTTACTATATCTGCTTAATTATAATGTGGATACCGATAAAGTTGTTTTTTATGATAACCTTTTTGAGGTTGATGAAAAGGCTTTAAAAGATAAGTCCTATTATATAGATAAAGTTCTTGCTAATAACCCAATTGCTAAAAGCGCCGATTATGCTGTAGACATAACCAAAGCATTAATAGGAGAAGTAAGAGGGAGAGTTTTACCAAAACTAAGTCTTAAATATCAAGTAGAGTCCTTTTATGTGCGAAGCTTGTCAGAAGATAATGAAGATCTTTTTCCTTTTAAAACTCAGTATAGAGATAATAAAACAAACTCTATAGGAGCAACTTTAAGCATTCCAGTTTTTAATGGTTTAAAAAATAGTTATGATGTTCAAGTGGCTAAACTCGATCATGAAAAAGCAGTTATGGCAAAACAGGTGGTAAATAATAATTTAATTTTCGAGGTAGAAAAGGCATATCAGGATATTGGAGATGCTATCGTAGAGTATAAATCTTCAAACGAGGTGTTATTGTCTTCAGCTGAATCATTTAGGACCTCAAAGCTTAAATATGAAGAAGGTAAAATTAACGCGTTCAATTTTGCAATTGCTAAGAGAAATTTGTTAAAGTCTGAATTAGATGTTATTACGGCCAAGTATAAGTGGTATTTTAACTCAGTAAAACTTGACTTAATTACTGATTAAAGTAATTTTTAGTAGGAATTAGATTAACGGCTGTGGTAATTTAGACCAATTACTTTTAAACTCGTTAAACCGAAGTGCCTAGTTATTCTATTTTATATAGATTTGCAGAGTAATTGTTATTAACTCTTAAAATAGAATATTATGATAAAATTAAACGATTTAATCAAGGATTTAAATTATAATGAAATTGATGAAGTTGTAGCCGGAGGTTGCAGAGGTAGAAGAAGAAAAAGAAGTAGAAGAAGAAGATGTGGAGGAAGAGGTTCTAACTCTAGTTCAAGCTCGTCATCGTCATCATCGTCATCATCATCTGTTGCATGTGAAACACCAGAACCACCTATTTACGTAGAAGGATAGGATTTATATAATTTCAAAAAAAAACAGGTTACATATGTAAACCTGTTTTTTTTGCTTAAAACTTAAAAAAATTAGGACAGTAAGTATTAATGCCAAGAACTAATTTTTTTATCTTTTTTTATCTTCCCTCAAAATTATTAATGTACTAACCTTCAATACTAATTGTAGCGTCTAGTCATGTTAATTATATTAAATAGCTTTACATCCTACTATGTATAAACTCTCTAGTTATATAGAACTCAGCTCAGAAAAGGACAAAAACCAAGAACTTGAGTATTTCGCTTTAATTTCTACAAAGCGAACAAAAGTGTTTTTAATTAATGAAACTATTTTTAATTTTTTAAAGCATTTTGAAATGCCTAATACATTAACTGATGTTTTTAAGAATTACAAAGCAGAATTCAAACTAGAAAAAAGTGAAGATGTTAATTTATTAAAAGGTCAGTTAGAAAGCTTTTTTAATGATTTAGCTAAACGCCATTGGATTGTTCCTGAAGATAAGATTGAAGAATTACCAGAACTCGATACCTTGTTTAAGGAAAAGGACACGTTTTTAAATTATAAAGTCTTATCTGTTTTAGGTAACAATAAAATAACAGATGTTTACTTAGTTCGCGATCTAAAAACCAATAAAAAACTAGTTGTAAAACTCTTAAATAAATCTAAGTTTAAGGACGAAAAAAGTTTTGATAAATACAGTACATATTTTGAGGAAGAATTTAATTTCGCTAATAAATTTAATTCTATTTATATAAATAAAACGCTTGGTTTTAAATCTTATAAAGAACAACCCTATTTTTTATTAAAACCTATTGAGGGCGTAAGTATTTCTAAATATGTGAACAACAATAAGCTAAAAACACCCGAAAAGGTAAAGCTTATTTTAAAAATGCTTAGAGGATTTTCTATTGTTCACCAAAACAATGTTTATCATGGTGATATTCACTTTAGTAACGTAATGGTGCAAAAAAGCGGTGTTCCTGTAATTATTGATTTTGGTTATGCCAATAACGTTGAAGTAAATATCGAAAACGCACAAGAAAAGGTGAGAAACGGAGGTGTTTATGCCTTTATTCCGCCAGAGCGTGCATTAAGATCCTTAGATAGACGTTTCTCAAAAGTTACGCATTTTCAGGCAGAGGTGTATCAAATAGGTATTATTATATATTATATTTTTATAAAAGAATTACCATTTAAAGCAGACACCTGGAAAACTATGGTGGACGAGAAACAACAGCTAAATTTAGGAGAAAACGAAGTGTTTTTAAAGCGTAAAATACCAAAACAGGTAAAAAAGTTTATAATAAAATGTTTAGAACCAAATCCAGAAAACAGATTTAGCAGTGCTACAGCTATGTGCAATAATTGGAAAGCGATTACTAAAAAACTCAATTAAAAATAAATACAATATATTTGAGGCTCTTAAAACCCCAAACTATAACAGTAATATTACATGATAGACCAACAAATTAGAAATAACGATTGTGGTATAAGTGCTGTAAAAACGGTTTATAATATTTTACATAAAAATGTAAGCCGGCAATATATTAAAGACGAGGTGTTTTTAAATCAAGAAGGCTCTAGAATGAGCGATTTAAAAACATTTTTTGATGATAATGGTTGCGAATCAAATTTTAGCCTTTTAGATGTTAATACAACTAAAAACAATACAGCCTACTTTAAAGACCTATTCCCGTTTATAATTCCTGTAAAACATAAAAAGGAATTACATTATATTGTTATTAATGGCATAAAACGAGGAAGACTTAAGGTTTATGATTCCAATCGGGTTAAAACCTACTATATAACTTTACAAAAGTTAAAAAAGATAGCCCATTATTCAGATAGTTATCTGGATCAGGTATCCATGACAGAGCGATTAAATATTATTATTAATAGCGAACTCGAAACCTATAAAGTTGACAAAAGTAAAGCCTTACGAGATAATGATGTAACGACATTATTTAATAAGCTAATGTACTTTGGGTATTATCAAGAAAATTACCCATTTACCGACAAAAAACTAGAAAAAAAGTTTTTAGAAGATTTAATTTTCGATCAGGATTTACTTGCCATTCCGGAGCATTTTAAAACGTTAGGCTTAAATAAAAGTAAAATCAAGGTTAAAGCGCCTTTAATTTTAACTGTAAAGGCAAAAGACAAAAGACCAATTGTACATCCAGACTATCCGGACAACGAGGAGAGCATGTACCTCAAATTACTTAGAGGGTTAAAATCCGATAGGAAATTGTGGTATATATACATTTTTACAGCAATTTTTGCGGCAAGTGTTACCCAGTTAGCTGTTTTTGTTAATCAAATATTAATAGATAAAGTTTTACCTAGTTTTCAGTTAAACATCTTAATTCTATTTGTAATAGGTGTTGCTATATTCCGAATTTTTAATATAGTAATATCACTCTATAAAAAGTTTATTAGTATCCATTTAGGAAACATTTTAGATAAATACTTTTTAGGGACCTTCGATCAGAAATTAAATGATTTCTCTATTCGTTTTATTCAGAATTTTAGGCGAGGCGATTTAACAGAACGTTTAAGTGATTCAAGAAAACTAAAAGATTTCTTTTTAAGATTTTTTACTAGAATACTAGTAGATATTGTAGTATCTATTTACTCGCTTATACTTTTGCTGTTTATAGATTGGCAACTTACAAGTATCGTTTTAGTAGTCATGGTGCTATTCTATATTTGGTTTAGGATTATGACCCCAATTTTAAAAACCAATGAGATGAAGAGGTTTGCAATTAAAGCAAATTACTTTTCTACCATGATTGAAAAAATTGAAGGTATTCAGGTAATTAAAAGTTTTAAAATTGAAAACGTATTCTCTGAAAAAGTAAACGATAATATTGACGAGCTTATAAATATTCAAACAAAAGTTAAGTATTATAGTATTTTTAATTCTACTGTAGTGTCCTTAATAACCCTGTTTGCAGGACTGACCATATTAACCTTATTATCCAAAGATGCTATTTTGCATCAAACTATTACTTTAGGGCAAATCATTACGTTTTTAGCGTTATCATCTAAAATATTTGGTTCCTTAAGTAGTATTTTAAGTGAAAACTTAACCTTGCAAGAAAACCTAGTTATCTTAAAAAGGTACTTCGATTTTAATGAAAAAGCGGAGGCACAATCCACCGAAAAAGCGATTACAAATGTTGATGTTACTACGGTTGATTTTAATCACGTTGGGTTTGAGTATATGCCAGGGATGCCAATACTACATGATATAAATATTAATATTAGTAAAGGCGAAAAAATTAAAATAGAAGGAAAAAATGGATCAGGTAAATCTACGTTCTGTAAAATTTTAGCCTTGTTATATAGCCCAAGTAAAGGCGCTATTAAAGTTAACGATGTTGATGTTAAGTTATACGATAAAAACACCATTAGGGATAATGTGCTATTAGTAAGTAACGAAGATATTTTATTCAACGAAAGCCTACTTTATAACATAACCTTTGGTAAAACTATTAATACCTATGAGGTTATCCAAATGGCTAAAAAGATTGATTTTTACGAATTTATAATATCTAACGATGAAGGTTTAGATTATAAAATAAGTGAAAACGGTAAAAATCTATCAACAGGACAACGAAAAAAGATATTATTACTTCGTGCTTTGCTTAGTAACGCTAGTATAATAATGTTAGATGAGGTTTTATCTGGAATTGACACCGAATCAAGAGTAGTTATAGAAAAGACCTTAATGGACTCTAAAAAAGCGTTTTTAATAATATCTCATGAGGCTGTAAGTCATATGAAATTCGACAAAACGTACGTATTGGATAATGGAAAATTAATGCTACAATAATAATATGAGTAAATATAGCTTAGATAATAAAAGATTATATGAAACCCGGGAAATTAATTTTATAAAAATTTTCTTTAGGATTTTATTGGTTTTTATAGGTATTGTTGTGGTAGGATTGTTTGTAATTCCTGTTAACGATGTGGTAACCTATAATTATGGCGAAATCATATCAAAAAACCCAGAAATTAATTTTAAGGCCCCCTTTGAAATTATACCAAGAAAAACCTTTGTAAGTAAAGGCGATCGCGTTACTAAAGGCGATACCTTAATGGAAATTGATAATGCCAGTGGTGAGTTTGTAACTATTTTTCAGCAAAATAAATCCATTGATATTGATAAATTAAATATAGAAGAAAAGGTTGCGTTTTTTAAAAAGCAAATAGAATTAGACTCCATACAATATATTAATAATCGTAAAAAAATTACTAACGAGTTAAGAAGTTTAGGGCAGCAGGCGTATTTATTAAATGAGCAAATTAAAATTAAGCGAAATAAATTAAGCTCGGATTCTATTATGTACCAAAAAGAAGTTATTAGTTTAATTGAGCTTAGACAAGCCAATGACGACTATTTAACCTCTAGAAGCCAGTACTTGCAACTCGGAAATTTAAGAAGTCAATTAAAAGGTCAGTTCAGCTCGTTAGAAAACGAATATTTACAAAGTAAAAACACTTTGGAAATTCAAATTTCCGATTTAATAGCCTCTCAAAACCGATTGGACCAACAAAAAGAGAATGTAAATTCTAAATTAGAAACCAGAGAGAAATCTATTGATATTGTTCAAGCAGCAGACAATAAGCAATTTTTAATATCAAATTTAGATGGCGTTATTGTAAATGTGTTTACCCAAAACCAGAATTTAAGTTTTATAAATAAAGGCGAATCTTTAATCTCCATAACACCAGATTCTAAGAGTTTTTATGCCCGAGCACGTGTTAAGGAGCAAGATTTAAAATACTTAAAAGAAGGGCAAACCACGCATTTAAAATTAGATGCTTATTACTACTATCAATATGGACCAATTAAGGGTGCATTGAGCTTTATACCTAACAGAAAAGAGGTTGATAATAATTTTTACGTGTTAATTGATTTACCAGAAACCCAAAAGTTAAATTTAAGATCTGGGTATTCTTTTAAAGGCGATGTCATTTTAGAAAAAATGAAATTAGGAAAATATATTTTAAAGAAAGTATTTGAACAATACGATACTAAAATGAGTGTGCAAGAAGTTCCTGAAAAGCAAACTGGCGATATTAGTATTTAATACATTATATATACTCAGGTTTTTTGTAATACAATTTTAATAAAAACCAATAAACTATATCTTTAAAAACCCACTTCAAATTATTTGAAATGGTTATTTTTAGTTTTGTATGGAAAGGATAATTATTTATGAGAGTATTTTTTTGTAGGTAAATGCTTTTTTTACGGTAGGATTTGTTAAAGGGTTTATTTGTTGTATACTGGTTTTTTATTTTTCCAGATTCTTAATTCTAGCAACTTGACTTTTATATGATATACTATTCAACTTGGTAAAATTATTTTTATTTAAAAGGTATATTTATTTACTTATAAAATCTAATACGACTCTTTTATATTCCCATAAAATTGGATTTCCAATAACATTACTTTCATAATTATTAAGTGCAGGTATGTCTTTAATTATAAGATTTGAGATACTTAAGTTGACAAAAATTTTCCTTTCTATATTTTTTTAATTTGTATTTGAGTACAAGGTGTTTGAATTCGGATACTTTTTTATTTGATAAATATAATTTTTTGGAAGTTTTATATTATCCATAAAAGTAAGTATAGCGCTACTTCCCGGGTCAAACATTGCTTTCTTTTTATCTCCATTTACTTTAATTTCAATTTTTCAACGATTATTATATTCTATTAAAGGGAATGCGGCGTTACAGCTTTATTTATACCAGCCAATTCTACGCTTCTTTTTAAAAAAGAACGTATAGATTGAGCACTATATCTTCCTCCTTTGGGGTTTTCTATAAAATAAACTTTGGGCTTATAAGTGTTATGGTAATTCTTTAATAACGGAAAAAGACTTTCTGCACTTGTTGTATACGTTCAAAACCAAAAAAAGCCTGTTTCTTAATTGAAACAGGCTTTAATATATTATAGATTATTAAAAGAAATTAATCTTCCTTTTTATCTTCTCTAGGTTTACGGTCATCACGACGGTTATCGCGTCCACGATTATCTCTACCTCTGTTATCGCGTCCACCACGACTATCTCTAGAAGAGTCTCTTGGTGGTCTTTCAACATAACCTTCTGGTTTTGGTAAAAGCGCTTTTCTAGATACTTTCTCTTTACGTGTACGTTTGTCTATACCAAAGTATTTAACATCAAATACATCGCCCATATTTACTACATCGGTAACGTTTTCAGTACGTTCCCAAGCTAATTCGCTTACGTGTAATAAAACTTCGTTTCCTGGAGCAACCATATATTCTACAACAGCACCAAAATCAAGCATTTTAATAACTTTTACTTCGTAAACGCTACCAACTTCAGGCTTAAATAAAATAGAATCTATTTTTGCCATAACAGCATCAATACCTTTTCTACCAACACCTAAAATTTCAACAATACCTTCTTCGGTAACAGGATCCTCGTTAATAACGATAGTTGTATCTGTTTCCTTTTGCATTTCTTGAATCACTTTTCCTCCAGGTCCAATTAACGCTCCAATAAATTCGTTAGGAACACGTCTAGAAACCATAGTAGGTGCGTGATCTTTAACATCTGCATTTGGCGTAGCAATAGTTTCGGTAATTTTACCTAAAATATGTAAACGACCATCGCGCGCTTGTTTTAAAGCATTTACAAGAATCTCGTAAGATAATCCCTTAACCTTAATATCCATTTGGCAAGCCGTAATACCATCTGCAGTACCAGTAACTTTAAAATCCATATCTCCTAAGTGATCCTCATCACCTAAAATATCAGATAAAACAGCGTACTTTCCAGAATCTGCATCCGAGATTAATCCCATCGCTATACCAGAAACAGGTTTTTTCATTTGCACACCAGCATCCATCATAGCCATAGTACCAGCACAAACAGTTGCCATAGAAGACGATCCGTTCGATTCTAATACCTCAGATACTACACGTACAGTATATGGGCAATCTGCAGGAACCATACCTTTTAATGCACGTTGCGCTAAATTACCATGTCCTACCTCACGACGAGATGTTCCACGAATAGGTCTAGCTTCACCAGTACAAAAAGGAGGGAAGTTATAGTGTAAATAGAAACGTTCTTCACCTTCAAACGACGGCATATCTATTTGGTTTGCTTCTCTACTTGTACCTAAAGTAACTGTAGCTAAAGCTTGAGTTTCCCCACGTGTAAATATAGACGATCCGTGTGTAGAAGGTAAATAATCAACCTCACACCAAATTGGTCTAATATCTGTAGTTTTACGTCCATCTAAACGTAAACCTTCATTTAATGTTAAATCTCTAACAGCAGCTTTTTCAGCTTTACTGTAATACTTAGAAATTAATCCACCAAAATCAGCTTGTTCTTCTTCAGTAAAACTAGCTTTAATTTCTTCTTTAATCTCAGCAAATGCAGCACTGCGCTCATGCTTAGCAGAACCTGCTTTAGCAATAGCATATACTTTATCATAAGCCATATCGTGAATTTTAGCAGCTAAATCAGCTTCTTCTCTTTCACCTTCATACTCACGTACTTCTTTTTTACCAAAAGCCTCAGCTAATGCAACTTGGGCAGCACATTGTACTTTAATAGCCTCATGAGCAAACTTAATGGCTTCAGTCATTTCTTCTTCAGAAATCTCATCCATTTCACCCTCAACCATCATTACAGAATCAGCCGAAGCACCAATCATCATATCGATGTCAGACTCTGCTAATTGAGCACGCGTTGGGTTAATAACAAATTCACCGTTTACACGACCAACTCTAGCTTCAGAAATTGGGCATTCAAAAGGAAAATCTGATAATTGAATAGCTGCCGAAGCTGCTAAACCTGCCATAGCATCTGGCATAACATCATCATCATGAGACATTAACTGGATCATCACCTGAGTTTCAGAGTGGTAATCTTTCGGGAATAACGGACGTAAAACACGATCCACTAAACGCATAGTTAAAACTTCTCCATCACTAGGTCGTGCTTCTCTTTTAAAGAAACCTCCTGGGTAACGTCCTGCAGCAGCAAATTTTTCTCTGTAATCTACCGTTAAAGGTAAAAAGTCAACATCTGCTTGTCTGTAGTTGGAAACAACTGTACACAAAAGCATACATTTTCCAGATTGAACAACAACAGAACCATGTGCCTGTTTTGCTAATTTTCCGGTTTCGATAGAGATTTCTCTACCGTCTCCTAGGTCAATAACCTCTTTAAAAACTTTTGGAATCATAAATTTTTTCTTGTAACTCAAGCATATGCATGCTTAAATCATGTTAAACAATGGTCGTTGTGTTGTTGTGTGTAGTTGTTGTGTGTGTGACAATTAAATGTCTCTTGACCAATGAAAAACCTTTAGTCCCGAACTCGTTTCAGGATCTAGCTTCTTCTAAATGCGTTATTTAAACTCTTACGCTCGAGTTATATAATTTGGGCGTTACCCACAAGGGGTCGGGCTTTACGTTTCAAGTCCTCGCTCCTCCTACGTCGGGCTGTGGGCTTTCCTCTACAATCCCTAACGCAAAAACAAAAAACCACGTTATAAAAACGTGGTCTTTTGTTTTTAAGTTTATTTTCTTAAACCTAATTCTTTAACTATAGCACGATATCTTAATACATCTTTCTTAGTTAAGTAATCAAGTAAGCTTCTTCTTTTTCCTACTAACATTACTAACGAACGCTCAGTGTTGTAATCTTTACGATTTGTTTTTAAATGAGCAGTTAAGTGCTCAATTCTTTGCGTAAATAACGCAATTTGTCCTTCTGCACTACCAGTATCGTGTTTTCCTTTACCGTGTTTTGCGAACAATTCTTCTTTTTCTTGTTTTGATAAATACATGCTAATATTATTGTAAATGATTTTTATGTACACGAAAGTTTTTCTTTCGAGCGGCAAATATAGTGAATAATTTAATGTTTAGAATATTATGTAAAAAATCTTTTTTATAACTATTGTAATTAATAACGTAAGGATTTCAATAATTGTAAAAAAAAGGCTATTTTTAGTAAACACAAATTTATCCTATATGCCTGATAGAATTAGCGTTGTAAAAAAACAATTATTCAAAAATATTTTCGATTTTGCTAATGGCGGGCTAGCAATTGTAAGTTTAAAAGGTAAATGGGTAAAGGTTAATGATAGTTTAGCAACCTATTTAGGCTACTCAAAAGAAGAACTGTATAAGTTATCGTTTCAGCAAATTACGCATAAAAAGGATTTAAATATCGACCTTGAAAATATGCGACTTTTAATAAAAGGCGAAATAGATAAATATCAAATAGAAAAAAGATATTTTCATAAAAACGGAAATATTGTATGGGCTTTAATATCGGTGTCTTTATTAAGAGATGATCATGGAGAACCTATATACTTTATAGCTCAAATTCTAGATATAACAAGTAGTAAGGAAAGTAAGTCTCAATTAAAAATTTTACTAGAGTTGGCACAAGAGCAAAATAACAGATTAACTAATTTTGCCGATATAGTTACCCATAATTTAAAAACACATACCTCTAATTTAAGTACGTTAGTTTCTTTTTTAGAAGAAGAAGCGCACGATTTAGTGCAAGATGAAAATTTCGAGCTTTTAAAAGGGTCTGTTATAAACTTAACCCAAACGGTTTCTCATCTTACCGAAATAGCAAAAATTAAATCGGTAGACGAAAATAAAATAGAAGCACTAAACCTATACACCTATGTAAGTCAAGCTATTTATAATATAAGCGCTATTGCAAAAAATAAAAATTGTGTAATAGAAAACCAAGTAGATAAGGACCATTTAATTAATGCCATACCTGCTTATTTAGATAGTATAATACTTAATTTTTTATCGAATGCTATAAAATACCGCGATCAAACTCGAGATACCGTTATAAAATTGTCTAGCCAAATAGAAAACGATCATGTTGCTTTTCATATAGAAGATAATGGTTTAGGAATTGATCTAGATAAGTTTGGAGACTCCTTGTTCCAAATGTATAAAACATTCCATTACAACGATGATGCTTTGGGTATTGGTCTTTTTATAACAAAAGCGCATATAGAAGCTTTAGGTGGCCATGTAAAGGTAAAAAGTGAAGTTGGGGTAGGTACCGTGTTTTCGGTGTGTTTTAAAAGACCAACAACCTTTGTGCTAGAAAGTAATACTAGTGGTTTAAAATAATTATACAATTATTATAAAAAAAAGAAGCCCTATTAACACTGTTAATAAGGCTTCTTTTATGTAATTTTTAAACTAATCTCTTAAAGGTTGGTTTAATATTAAATCTATATATTGGTTAACCTTGTCTTTTAAATCTTTTCGAAGTGTTATAAAATCCAAGAAACCATGTTCTAACAAAAATTCCGAGGTTTGAAAACCTTCTGGTAATTCTTTACCTGTTGTATCTCTTACAATACGTGGTCCTGCAAAACCTATTAATGCTCCTGGTTCGCTAATATTAATATCTCCTAGCATAGCAAACGATGCTGTTGTTCCTCCAGTAGTAGGATCTGTACATAACGAAATATAAGGTAATCCTGCATCTGCTAATTGCGCTAATTTTACCGATGTTTTTGCTAATTGCATTAATGATAATGCTGCTTCCATCATTCTAGCTCCTCCAGATTTTGAAATTACCATTAAAGGTAATTTCTTTTTTAAAGCATAATCTGCTGCTCTCGCTATTTTTTCGCCAACAACACTACCCATAGAACCTCCAATAAATGAAAAATCCATACATGCCACTACAATATCTTTTCCTTTAGATTTTCCAACGGCACAACGCACGGCGTCTTTTAAGTTGGTTTTCTTTTGAGCTGCTTTTAAACGGTCTGGATATTTTTTAGTATCCTCGAATTTTAACGGGTCTTTAGATTCTAAGTCGGCGTCTAATTCTTTAAATTTATTATCGTCAAAAAGGATTTGAAAATACTCTCTACTACCAATTCTAACATGGTAACCGTCTTCTGGACTTACATAAAAGTTTTTTTCTAACTCTTCTGTATCTACAATTTTACCTGTAGGAGATTTATACCACAGCCCTTTTGGGGTGTCTTTTTTCTCTTCGGTAGTTGTTGTTATTCCTTTTGTTTTTCGTTTAAACCAAGACATAGTGACTTATGATTTTGTATTCCCTTGTGTAAGGAAAGTTTTTTAAAATTTAGTTTGTTTCATGACATTCCTGCTTTTACGGAAATGCCAATTACGTTAGGGATTGAGGCATTTGTTGAAGCTCGCCCGATTTTTTATCGGGAAGCGACTGCCGAAAGCCTGACCACAAAATTAAACTTTTTTTTAATTTTGGGGTAACGCCCTTATACTTTTATTAATTTTAATGTTTTAAATGCTTCAATTTTAGGCTTGTAAACCTAAAAAAGGTTCTGTAATATACAGAACCTTTTTTATATGCTTATTGTAAATTGACTTTAATCTATAAAGTGTTTACATTATTTAAATCTTCGAAAGCTTTTTTCAATCTAGCTACAAAAGTTTTTTCACCTTCGCGTAACCATACTCTTGGATCGTAATGTTTCTTGTTAGGAACATCTGCGCCATCAGGATTTCCTATTTGTGCTTTTAAATATTCTGATTTACTTCCCATGTAATCACGAATACCTTCCATGAATGCATATTGTAAATCTGTATCGATATTCATTTTAATTACACCGTAGCTAATTCCTTCGCGAATTTCTTCAACTGTAGATCCAGATCCACCGTGGAATACGAAATCGATATGATTATGCTCAACACCATACTTTTTAGAAATATGCTCTTGAGAATTCTTTAATATTTTTGGAGTTAATTTTACGTTTCCTGGTTTGTAAACACCATGTACATTACCAAATGCAGCTGCAATTGTAAATTGAGGACTAACTTTGCTTAATTCTTCGTAAGCGTAAGCTACTTCTTCTGGTTGTGTGTATAATTTAGAATCGTCTACATCTGTATTATCTACACCATCTTCTTCACCACCTGTAATTCCTAACTCAATTTCTAAAGTCATGTCCATTTTAGACATTCTTTCTAAATATTGCTTGCAAATTTCAATGTTTTCTTCAATTGGCTCTTCTGAAAGGTCAATCATGTGAGAACTGAATAATGATTTTCCAGTTTCTTTATAATGAATTTCACTAGCATCTAATAAACCATCAATCCAAGGTAATAGTTTTTTTGCACAGTGATCGGTATGTAAAATTACTGGAACACCATAAGCTTCGGCTAAAGTATGTACGTGTTTTGCACCTGCAACTGCACCTGCAATAGCAGCTTTTTGTCCGTCGTTACTTAAACCTTTTCCTGCGTTAAATTGTGCGCCACCATTTGAAAATTGTATGATTACTGGAGCGTTTAAATCTCTAGCTGTTTCTAAAACACCATTTATGGTATCAGACCCTATAACGTTTACAGCTGGTAAAGCGTAATTGTTTGCTTTAGCGTGATTGAAGATTTCTTGTACTTCTTTTCCTGTAGCTACTCCTGGTTTTATGTTGTGTCCCATTTTTATGTTTATTATAATTTTTGAATTTACTTAAGTATCAAAAGTAATCAAATTTTAAATGATTTATAGATGTTTTATGGTTTGAAACAGCAAAAATAACACTAAAACGTTATAGTGTAAAATGGTATAATTTGCTTAAAATGGATAGTTTATACCTATGTTATATACCGCATTGGCAAAGTTATAATCGTTAAACCATCGGTTTTGATCTGTATAAGATGGATCGTAGGTTTTAAAACCTATATCAAAACGGAATACGAAAAAACTAAAATCGTAGCGTAAGCCAAAACCAGAACCTACAGCAATATCTTTTAATGAGCTAAGGCTGGTAAAGGTTGCGTTGTCGTCTTCTACATTGTCTAGTACATTCCAAATGTTACCAGCATCTACAAATAAAGCGCCGTTTAAATTGCCAAATAAATTAAAGCGCTGTTCGGCACTTAAAGCTAGTTTTAAGTTGGCTTCATTAAACTCGTTAGTGCTTTCTGAACTTCCTGGGCCTAAGCTATAAGCAGCCCATGCACGGTTATCGTTAGGTCCACCACCAAAAAAACTCTTTGAGAACGGAATACTGTTAGAGTTACCATAGGGTATAGCGATACCAAAAAAGGCACGTGTTGCTAACGTGTTTTTCTTGCCTAAATCCCAGTGTTTTATATAATCCAGTTCTGTTTTTACGTATTGTGAATAGGCGACGTTAAACAACTCATACCTGTTGTCGCTATCTTTATTAAGTCCTAAAAGTTTTGAGGTGCTTGCTAATAAATTACCCGCTAACTCCAATTTAAAACGGAAAATAGAGAAATCGTTATCTACCAGGTTTGTACGATTATCTTGTGTGAAACTAAAGGCCGAAGATAAAATAAGGTTGTTTTCTGTTAGTCGTTTTTTACGTTCGTCAATGTTACTAACGGTTAAGTAGTCGCTAGCATTGGTTGATTCATAGCTTGTATCGCTTAATACCAAGTCGATAAACTCATCGGCTTTTTCCTCTATTAGCTGTTCGTTTTCATTCCCGTCCAATTCTATAAACTCCGATGGTGTGTTGTAACTTTCTAGTGCTATATTCTCCAAACTGTTAAAGGAACTCGTGTAAATACTAAAGTAGTTCTCGGTTCTTAGGTTTCTTACATATTGAATGTTAAAAAGGTCTAAGCGGTTACTAACTTGTTTATTTGGGTACCAATTGTAGCTAAAATTGCCGCTAAAGGTTTGCTTATCTAATCCTATATTGGTTTGGCTTGTTGTTGCTAGACCAATGCTTGTACTAGGCGACATGTATTTAGGTATAATATTTTCGGTGTAAAAAGGTGAAAATATTCTTGGTATGGTTAATTTTAAATCGGCTCCAAACTCATTAATATCAAAAAATGGGTCACCATCTTCCCTCAAATCTTTTGAGGCTCCAATCGATGCTATTCCAGATATTGCTAGGGTTTCTGCTCCTCCAAAAATATTTCTAATTTGTAAGCTTGGGTTTAATGAGAAGCCAACGGTTTGAATATCACTTTGAGACACATCGGCACTAAAATCTAAATTAAACTTTTTTAAAGGGGTTAATCTAATAGTGCTTTTTAATGTGTTATCTGGATTTTCAAAATATTCAATATTAGGATATTTAAAGGTGCGAAGCTGATTGATATAACTGTAAGTACGCGTTCTATCTAGATCTCTAAATACTTTGCCAGGTGAAATAAATACAGCATCGGTTAGTGCCTTAGGGCGAAAACGCATTTTACCATAACTAAACAGCTTAAAACCACCATAATAAATAGAATCTTGAAACGGTTTGTTTCTGTTCTCGAAGGTATAATCGGTTATAATATTAACATCGTCAATATAATATACTTTAAAAGGTTCGCGTCTAATAGAATCGGCAGTTCTTATAGCTCTATCTTGAATTTTTATCCCAACATTAACCTTTTTATTGGTGCCAATAGTATCCATTTCGAAGGTAACGTAATCTTGATTAAAATGGTAAACACCTAAGTTTCTTAATTCTGTAGAAATTCTTTCGCGCTCTTGCTCAAAACTACTAGTTCGGTATTGTTCGCCTTGAACTATAAGTGCTTTATCCTGAATTTTTTTATAAAGTGAATCAACAATAGGTGACTTTACCGTTTTTGCTATAGAATCAATTAAAAATGCGGGTCCCGTTTTTACGGTATAGTCAACTTTAGCACGTTTGTTATCGTTCCTTTCAATATCATAGTCAGCCTTTACATTAAACCAGCCGTTATTAAAGTAGTAATCTTCTAATCGCTTAGCAGAGCGTTTTGTTTTGTCTTCACTTAAAATGGTAGGAGCTTCTCCTGTTCTTTTTAACCAATTATTAAACCCAATAGCAGATTCTTTTAGTTTATCAATTTGCTTTTTAGAATACTTTTTCTCTAGTCTTGCTCTACGATTCGGTTTTTTATCTAACCAAGCTTCAAAAAGGGAGTCTCTATTAGGTCGTGCTGTGTTGTAAATATGTAATCTTAAAGGTATGCCTAAAATTTTTCTGTTGGTATTTTGGTATAATAGGTTGTTTATCTCTTCGGTATTATTTTTTTTATCATTTACAACTATAGATGTTTCTGTAAGTAAATGTTCATCTTCAGCAACTCTTTTTGTGGCATCGCAGGAGTAAAGCAAACTCATAACAAGCGTAAGGTGTAAAATATTTAAGAGTTGTTTTTTCAAATGCGTAATAATTAAATTAAAAGTGATAGGTTAAACGTTTATATTCAATAAAGGAATCTTAGTTTAAGCATCAAAAATACATTATTTTAATCTTAAAAAATATTTAAATAAGTAGACTATTAACGTATCTTATTAATAATTTCTTTTCTTTATAAAAAATTTATGATACTGGCATGCTTTCTAAAAGTCAAATAAAATTAATAACGAGTTTAAAGCAAAAAAAATATAGACAACAACATGGTTTTTTTGTTGTTGAAGGTGTTAAAACAATAACCGAACTGTTACAATCTCATTTAGAGCTTTACAAATTATTTACAACAAAGCCTTTCAATATTAATACCAAAGATGAAGAGCTTGTGTCCGATCAAGAATTAAAACGCATTAGTTTTTTAACCACGCCAAATACAGCATTGGCCGTATTTAAAATGCCAGAGCCAAAACCTATTGATACGACTGGTTTAATTGTGGTACTCGATGCCATTAGAGATCCAGGAAATTTAGGCACTATTATTAGATTGTGTGATTGGTTTGGAGTTACAGAATTAGTTTGTAGTAAAGAGACTGTAGATCGTTTTAACCCCAAGGTTGTGCAGGCTACTATGGGGTCTATAACACGTGTTAATGTAAATTATATAGACTTGGTTCCGTTTTTAAAAGAGAGTAATTTACCTGTTTACGGTGCTTTTATGGAAGGTGAAAATGTTTATAAAAGTGAGTTACCTAAAAACGGAATATTAGTAATGGGTAATGAAGCCAATGGCGTATCCAAAGAAGTAGAAGCTGTTATTACCGAAAAAATTTCCATTCCTAGATTTGGTGAATTGCAGGCGACAGAAAGTTTAAATGTAGCCACAGCAACAGCTATATTATTAAGCGAGTTTAGAAGAGGCTAAAAAAAAAGTACACAGTCTTAAGTAGCAGTTTACAATTAACTTAGCCTTATATAAAGTTTATAACAAGCTTTTTATTGAAAAGTGAAATTAACAAAAACACCTCGCGTTTGCATATTTGCAACATTAGAGGTCCACGGGCTGTTAGGATCTTCGTCTCTTACTAATTCGTCATTAATTCCAAAAAGACCACGTATAGACGGTGTAAATTTAAAATTATACAAATAGAAGTCTATACCGAAACCTAGTTCGTAAAACAATGAGCTTTTAGTAGTTCTAAATTGTCCGTTTTTATTATCCTCTGGGTTATCCTCGTTACTAGATAAGTTTAGCGCAGTAGAAAAACCACCAACAATAAAAGGTTTAAAGTTGTTAATACGTTTTGTAGATAGTTTTAGTAAAAGCGGAAGGTGTATATAGGTTGATTTTACTTCTCTAATAAAATCAGAATCTTTAACATCTGGTTCACCTTGAAACCACTCCGGACTGTAATAAAGCTCTCGTGTTGTAATTAATAAACCTGGTTCTAAACGGATATCTATAAACTCGTTAATTCTCAGGTTTCCTATTAAGCCCACACTAAAACCGGGACTCTTTTTCACATAAATATCTCTTAAATCGTTCTTGTAATCAAAATTGAAATCGTAGCTATTAATACCTAAAAAATAGCCCCAACGCAATAAATTGTTATCTGTAGACCCTCGACCTTGATTGGCATCATAGCTAACTTTTTCTTTTTTAAAAAGCTGAGCGTTAGAGGTTTCAACGATAAATAGAAATGATATTAATGCAAAAAGGTATTTCATATAATTACTTCGATGATTTATAAATTGTTGCCACACCTAAAGTTTGTGGAAAATCTTCAACATTTATAAACCCAATATTACGTAAAATATTGTTTAATGCTTCTCCAAAAGGAAAAACAGATGCCGATTCGCATAAATATTTATAAGCACTTCTGTCTTTAGAAAATGCTTTTCCTATTAAAGGTAGTATGTTTTTTGTGTAAAAATTATAACCTTGTTTATACGGTGTTTTTGTTGGCATAGAGGTTTCTAAAATAACAAAAGTACCATTGGGTTTAAGCACTCTGTAAATTTCTTTCAAACCATTTTCTAAGGTTTCAAAGTTTCTAACACCAAAAGCAACCGTTATAGCATCAAAAGAATTATCATCAAAAGGCATATTTTCAGAATCTCCTAAAATCATTTCTATTTTAGAGTCTAAACCTTTTTTAGTTACTTTTTGCTTTCCTATTTCAAGCATGCCACTACTAATATCGAAACCTACAATTCTAGTTGCATTGGTTTCGGCAAGGTTTATAGCTAAATCTCCTGTTCCTGTAGCGATATCTAAAATAGAATCTGGGTTAGCTTCTTTAACTATTTTCACTACCTTTTTTCGCCACTTAATATCAATGCCGAAAGAAATTACACGATTTAACCCATCGTAATCTCCCGATATGGTATCAAACATTTTCGTTACCTGTTCTTTTTTACCTAAGTCGCTGTCCTTGTATGGCTTTACTTTTGTCAAATCTTAAAAATTTTGATGCAAACCTACATAATTTATTTTTACTTTAATATATCAAATTAAGTCAAAATAAATTGTTTAGGTTATCCGAAGCAAAAATATAAAATAGAAACACTAGAGGGAAAGATAAACTATTGGAAAAGTTAAACATAACAGGATTATAAATAATTAAATTAATGCCTGTTTATGATCGAAGTTCTATTTTATAGTATATTTGTGGTACTTTTTTATGAATAAGAAAAAATAAATTAAGCACTATAGTATATCACATAGGGCTTCAGTTTTTTATTTGTAATCATACCATTATAAAAATTTAAACGAGTGAAAATAATTATTGCTGGTGCTGGTGAAGTTGGGTTTCATTTAGCAAAATTATTGTCTTACGAGTCTCAAGAGATTACTTTAATTGATACCGACAAAGAAAGTTTAGCCTACGCAGATACGCATTTAGATATTAAAGTTATTCGAGGCGATTCCACCTCCATAGCTATCTTAAAAGAAGCGCGTGTAGAAAACTGCGAGCTTTTTATAGCTGTTACTGCAAGCGAAACTACTAATATTACTATTTGTGTTTTAGCAAAACAATTAGGGGCAGCAAAAACTATTGCGCGAATTACAAATACCGAGTTTATACATCATAAAGATGAGGTTGGTTTTACCAAATTTGGTATTGATGAGTTAATTTCTCCTGAATCGTTGGCTGCTGCCGAAATTGAGTTGTCTTTAAAACAATCGTCTTTTAATGATAGTTACGAATTTGAAGGTGGCGCATTAACTATGATAGGTTTAAACTTATCAAGATCTGCAGCTTTTGTGGGTAAAACGGTTAAAGAAGCGGCAAAGATATTTCCAGAAATCCATTTTGTTCCTATAGCCTTACAACGTTTTGGTACGCAATACACCATTATCCCTAGAGGAGATACCAAGTTTAAAAGAGGCGATAATGTTGTATTTATTACTTCGGAAGGAGGAGGAGAAGAGCTTTGTAAACTAACCGGTAAAGCTAATAACGAGATAAAAGACGTTATGATTTTGGGCGGTAGTAAAATTGGCTATAAAACAGCTAGAGATTTAAGCAATAAAGGGTTTAACGTAAAGCTTTTAGAAGCTAATAAAGAACGTGCTTTTGATATTGCAGACGATTTGCCTAACGTTTTAGTTATACAAAGTGATGGTAGAAATGTAGATTTATTAGACGAAGAAAATATTAGCGGTATGGATGCTTTTATTGCGGTAGGTGCTAATTCTGAAACCAATATTATGTCTTGTTTAGTGGCTAAATCTAAAGGTGTAAAGAAAACGGTGGCGCTTGTCGAGAATATGGATTATTTCGAGTTGTCTCATTCGGTAGGTATAGAAACATTAATAAATAAAAAGCTTTTAGCTGCTAATAATATATTTAGGTATATACGAAAAGGGCAGGTGGTTGCCATGACGAAGCTTAGTAATATGAATGCCGAATTATTAGAATTTGAGGTTAAAGCTTCATCGGCGATTTGTAATAAGTATATTAAAAAAATCGATTTCCCACGTTCTGCAATTATTGGCGGTGTGGTTAGAAACGGAAAAGGTGAAATTGCTTTAGGTGATTTTAAAATTCAAGAAGGAGATAGAGTGGTAGTTTGTAGTTTATTACAATCTATTAAAGGAGTCGAAAAATTATTCCGTTAAAATAGTGAGAAAGTCCATGAAACTTAATTATAAGATTATTTTCCATTTTTTGGGATTACTTTTGCTATTTAATGGTGGCTTCATGTTACTGTCGGCATTAGTAAGTTTAATTTATAAGGATGGTGTTACGTTTCAATTATTTCTTTCAGGTTTAGCTACTTTAATTAGTGGTGTTATTACCATGTTTTTTACTAGAGATCATAGTAAAGAAATGAATAAACGCGAAGGGTATATAGTAGTTAGTTTCGGTTGGATTATTATGTCTTTATCTGGTGCATTACCCTACATCTTTACAGAAAGTATTCCAAGTTTTACAGATGCCTTTTTCGAGACTATGTCTGGTTTTACAACAACAGGCGCTTCTATTTTAAATGATATTGAAGCGGTGCCTAAAGGGGTGTTGTTTTGGCGTAGTATGACGCATTGGATTGGTGGTATGGGAATTATCGTTTTAGCCATTGCCATATTGCCACTTTTAGGTATTGGAGGTATGCAGCTTTTTGCAGCCGAAGCACCAGGACCAAGTGCAGATAAATTGCATCCCAGAATTACGGATACTGCCAAACGATTATGGCTTATTTATTTTGGTTATACAGCAGCAGAAACCTTATTGTTAAAGCTTGCCGGCATGTCCTTTTTCGATGCTATAAACCATGCCTTGTGTACACTATCTACAGGAGGTTTTTCTACTAAAAATGCTAGTGTTGCCTACTGGAATGGCGATCCTGTTATTCAATACATTATTATTCTTTTTATGTTTTTAGCAGGTACAAACTTTGTACTTAGTTATTTTGCTTTTAAAGGCAAAGTGCAAAAAGCCATCCAAGACGAGGAGTTTAAGCTCTACTTTAAGTTTGTCGCCATTTTTACAATAATAGCAGCAGTTATAATTTATTTCAGGGCAGATATTTCGCAATCTAGTATAGCGCATCCAATGGTTTGGGGGCGTGCAGAAAGTGCTTTTAGGCATGCACTGTTTCAAGTTATATCTGTAATAACAACAACCGGTTTTGTAACGGCCGATTATACCTTATGGACACCCTTTTTAGTGGTATTCTTTTTCGGACTCATGTTCCTAGGAGGCTCCGCAGGAAGTACCTCTGGAGGTGTAAAAGTAGTGCGCCATTTAATACTTATTAAAAACGGTTTCTTAGAGTTTAAGCGTACACTGCACCCAAGTGCTATTATTCCGGTGCGTTATAATAAACGTGCTATTTCTGGCGATATCGTTTTCAATATTCTAGGGTTTTTTATACTGTATATGTTGTCGTTTATTATAGGGGCGTTGGTGTTCTCTATGATGGGAATCGATTTTAAATCTTCAGTAGGTTTAGCGGCTTCAACTTTAGGAAATGTAGGTCCTGCTTTAGGCGATTTCGGACCCGTAAATAATTATGCCGCATTACCAGCACTAGGTAAGTGGTGGGCATCCTTTTTAATGCTTATTGGGCGTTTAGAGCTGTTTACGGTACTTATTTTACTTACACCTTTTTTCTGGCGTAATAGATAATAACTTGTCTTTAGTTATATGGGCGTTACCACAAGGGTCGCGCTTTCACTACTCGCTTCCTCCTAAGGTCGGCGAGCTCAAACATGCCGTTCAATCCCTAACGCAATTCTCGTAAATTTTTATAGTTGTAACATGTAATGGAAAATGTATACTAATATTATAAGAAGCTTCTTTACATATTATTTTGATTCGACTTCAAAATAGTAAACACTGTATTTGAATTTTTCAAAACAGATTCAATATTAAAACTTAGAAATTATGGGAGGAGAAGGATCAATGATGGCTGCTAACAATTCATTAAAGAATAACAGGAGTCTTACATCAAAACGAAGAGAGAAAGGTGCTTTAGGAGGCAGTTATGCCAATATTGGACTAAAAGAGTTTCCGCATGCTACACCAGTGCAATTAATTGAAATTAAGCAAAGACTTAAAAAAGAACATAGAGAAGCAAGAATTAAATACTTAGTTGTGTTTTTACTATTGCTTTTTGTTATCATCCCCTTATTTTGGTTTTTGTTACAATGAGAAAAGTAATTTGTTATCAAATATTAGAAACAGGTAATTGTTAAATTAAAATACCTCACCGATTTTAAAAATCGGTGAGGTATTTCGCGTTAGGGATTGCAGTGGAAAGCCCACAGCGACAGATTTTTTATCTGGAAGCGAGGACTTGTAGCGGAAAGCCCGACCCTTGTGGTAACGCCCAAAAACTTTATGTTAACGTATTATCCCAAAAAAAGACCTGCAAGTTTTTTAAAACTTAACAGGTCTGAATTAAATATTTAAAAGAGGTATGACTAGCTTACAACCTCTTTAATACGTTTAATGGCTTCAATAATTTGTTCTTGCGAAGCGGCATACGAAATTCTAATACAATCTGGATTTCCAAAAGCGGCACCAGTTACAGTTGCAACAAGGGCTTCTTCTAATAGGTATAAAGAAAAATCGGTAGCATTGTTTATTTTCTTACCACGTAATGTTTTTCCGAAAAAGTGAGTAACATCTGGGAAAATGTAAAACGCACCATCTGGTGTGTTAGCTTTAAAGCCTTCAATATTGTTTACTAATCCTAATATTAAATCGCGACGCTCTTTAAACTCGTCTATCATGTATTGTACACGAGAAGGCGGCTCGTTTAAAGCTGTAATTACTGCACGTTGAGCAATACAGTTAGCACCACTTGTCATTTGTCCTTGCAATTTGTTACAAGCTCTTGCAATTTTTTCTGGACCACCAATGTAACCTATACGCCATCCAGTCATTGCAAATGCTTTAGAAACACCGTTTACTGTAATAGTATTGTTGTACATATCTTCAAATCCAGCCATACTTGCATGACCTTCACCATAGTTAATATGTTCGTAAATCTCATCTGAAACCACATAAATATTTGGGTGCTTTACAAGTACGTCTGCTAATGCTCTTAACTCAGCTTTTGTATAAACAGATCCACTTGGGTTACAAGGAGAGCTTAACCAAATCATCTTTGTTTTTGGTGTAATAGCTGCTTTAAGTTGGCTAGCAGTCATTTTAAAATCTGTATCTATAGATGTTTTTACCTCTACTGGTACACCATCGTAAAGCTTTACAATATCTGCATAACTAACCCAGTATGGGCAAGGTAAAAGTACTTCGTCGCCTTCATTAAGCATAACGCCAGCAATATTTGCTAAACATTGTTTTGCTCCAGTTGAAACTACAATTTGAGCGGGTGTGTACGTTAAATTGTTATCGCGCTTAAACTTAGTAATAATAGCATCTTTTAATTCGCCATAACCATCAACTGGAGTGTACGAGTTGTAGTTGTCATTAATAGCTTGTATAGCAGCGTCTTTAATAAAATCGGGAGTGTTAAAGTCAGGTTCTCCTAAACTTAAACCAATAATATCTTTTCCTTCGCCTCTAAGTTCTCTTGCTTTGGCTGCCATTGCTAAAGTAGCAGACGTTGCCATGTTTAAAATTCTATCAGATAGTAATTGCATTGTTAGTTTTTTTGTTTAATCGGTAAGTGTATAATTAAGCTAAACTTGGTTTTTGTCCTAGCGCTTTTAATTGATTGTAATGCTCTGCAACAGCTTGCATAAATGTATTATATTCATTGTAAGGTAAACTAAATTCTTGTGCAGTTTCCTTAACTATTTTAGCAATTTTACTGTAGTGGATATGACTAATATTAGCAAATAAATGATGCTCTACTTGTCTGTTTAATCCGCCTGTGTAAAACTCAACAATCCAACTTTTAGGAGAAAAATTCGATGTTGTAAATAATTGGTGAATAGCCCATGTGTTTTTCATATTACCTTCTGTATCTGGTAATGGCATTTCTGTATTAGGCATAACATGCGCTAATTGAAAAATAACACTTAAAATTATTCCAGCAGTGTAATGCATTATAAGAAAGCCTATTAAAACTTCCCACCAAGCAAAACCAAGGGAAATTGGTAAAACCACCCAAATACTATAGTAAACTATTTTACCAATAATTAGCTTTGTCCATTGTGTTGCAGGATGTGGTAATTTACCGTAAGCCAATTTTCTTTTAAGGTACTTGTAAGTTTGTATGAAATCTGTTGTAACAGCCCAATTTGCAGTTAATAAACCGTACAAAAAGAAAGCATAATACTTTTGGTATTTGTGGATTTTAAACCATTTAGCATGTTTAGAAAAACGTATGATTCTACCCGCATCAATATCCTCATCGTGTCCTTGAATGTTGGTATATGTATGGTGTAAAACATTGTGTTGTACTTTCCAGTTATAATCGTTACCGGCAAGTATGTAAATACTACTTCCCATTAATTTGTTAACCCATTTTTTACTAGAAAAAGAGCCGTGGTTAGCATCGTGCATAACATTCATGCCAACACCTGCCATACCTATTCCAACAATTACCATTCCTAATAATTGTGCCCAACCTGGTAGGCTATCTATAGTTAAAATTAAAACCGCAGGCACAATAAGTAATGAGAACATTACTATGGCTTTAATGTATAATTTCCAGTTTCCGGTACGTTTTATTTCGTTTTCCTTAAAGTAATCGTTTACACGCTTGTTAAGCGTTTTAAAAAACTTTGCGGGATCTTTTCTTGAAAAAGAAAGAGCTTGTTTATTCATTGTATTGTATTTAAATATGATAAAAATATAAATTGCTTCTCATACCTATGGCAAAGATAGGTATAAACCATTTGAAGTAATAACGTTTTTTTGTAAAAAAATGTGTGTAAAAAGTATACTTTTGTTGAAAATTTAACAGTGATGAAATGAGCAGAACTAAAATCTTAATGCAAATTGAGTTGTTTATTATGCGAATTACATCCTACTTATTTAATGAAATATTAGTTTGCAGATGAAACTCATTTTGAAGTATTTTCCCAACCTTACAGAACACCAAATAGAACAATTTACCAAGCTTGAAGACTTATATCAAGACTGGAATTTGAAAATTAACGTGGTATCTCGTAAAGATATTGATGAGTTATATATGCGCCATGTGTTACATAGTTTAGGTATAGCTAAAGTTATGGAATTTAAACCAGATACTAAATTGTTAGATGTTGGTACTGGTGGTGGTTTTCCTGGTATTCCTTTGGCTATTTTATTTCCGGAGTGTTCGTTTCATTTGGTGGATAGTATAGCAAAAAAGTTAAAAGTTGTCGATGAGGTTGTTGCTGGATTAGGTTTAACTAATGTGAAAACAACACATAGTAGAGTAGAGGATATTAAAGGGAATTACGATTTTATTATAAGTAGAGCCGTAGCTGCAATGCCAACCTTTGTACATTGGATAAAAGGTAAAATAGCTAAAGACCAAAACCACGACCTTAAAAACGGTATTTTATATTTAAAAGGTGGGGATTTAACTGAAGAGTTAAAAGATTATAGAACCACAACCATTTATAACCTAAGCGATTATTTTGAGGAAAATTTCTACGAAACCAAAAAAGTAGTACACTTACCACTTAAATATAGAGGCTAGTTTATCTTACCCAGGGCGCTATTTAAGTTTCGCTAATTCAATAACTACATTATTAAAATAATAGTACTGGTTTTGAAACCAATACGTATTGGCGTATTGCTCAATATTATTAACATTGTTTAACGATAGAATTGCGTTTGCTCTGTCATAAGCTTTTTTAGCATTTGCCAAATCATTATTTTTAAGATAAGCCATTGCTAAACCTAGGTAAGCATCAAAATCCATGGTGTCAAAAGAAATGGCTTTTGTAAAATCTGAAATGGAGTTATCAAACGCCCCTAAAAATAAGTTCGATGCGCCTCTATAAAAATAGCCAAAAGCATTGTTTCTATTAAGTCGTAACGATCGTGTTAAATCACTTTGCGCTTCTTCAAAATATTTAATATCCATTAAAAAAGCACCTCTATTATAATAGTTGTCGGCACTAGGGTCTAAAGCAATAGCCATGGAATAATCTTCAACGGCAGCAGTGTTTTTTTCGATGGCTTTGTATGCTATGGCGCGTAATGCATAAATATTAGGATTGTCTGGAACTTGTTTTATAATAGTAGTAAAATCGTCAATAGCTCTATCAAATTCACCTAAATCCAATTTTACACAGGCCAAACTATACAAGGCATCAATAAAATTTTCATCTAGCATATAGGCTTTAGCATAATCCACTTTAGCACCTGTAAAATCTTTTAAGCTGTATTTGGAGTTACCACGATTATAATACGTATCGGCATCTGGTTCTACAATTATAATTTTAGAGTAATCTACTATGGCACCACTATAATCGCCCAAATCATTTTTGGCCGTAGCTCTATAGAAGTAGGCGTCTAAGTTTTTGGGCTCTTCGTTTATAACTTGGTTAAGTAGTTTTATTCTTTCATTAAGATCTGAAGTTCTTAAAGCTTTTCTCAATACCTTTTTCGCTTGCCCAAAATTAAGCAACGGTATTACGACAATTAAAAGGAGTACTAGTTTTTTCATCATTAAAATTTAATCCACAAATAACATGCCGTTTTATCTGCTTCAAGAAATCTTAGTGAAGATAATTTAAATTTTATTGCTAAATAAAAATATTTCATAAAATAAGCATAATAATGATGGTGTTTCTCTAAAAAGATAACGTTTTGATGTTTGGTGTTATTTTAGGAGTTTTTATTTTAGGTACTAGTCTTTCTTTTTTACTCCTATGGTATTTCAAATAATTCAACCGAAAATCAATACTACGATATGGAGTTACAGTTATAATTCTGGAATATTGTTTAACGTAAAATTTAGACCTTTAAACAGAAGTGTTTTCAAATTGAAAATGCCAACTTTTAACATATTTTTATTTTATCGATAAACCGACGAAATACAATAAAACAGAAGGATTAAGACTACAAAAATATTTTATTTTTGCTTTTCATCGAAAATATCAACACAATATCGTAAATAAAATGTAGGTTTGTATAGCTCCTTCTTGTAAGGCAGTTAGTCTCTCAGTATTACAATAACCTAAAAAGATTATGATGATGAGACGAGAACTGCCAACCCATTTTTTACAATTTACTTTATTAATAATTTTTTCTTTTTTCAGTTTATCTGGTAAAGCCCAGGTCGCCCAAGTTGAAGTTCTTGGAGGCGCAATAATAACAGAAGGATCAACCATAAGTATAACAGAAGGTAATAGTTTAGATTTTAGAATTACCAACCTTGAGCTTGCTAATTGTGATTATCTAAAAATTCAAGATGTTAATGTCTCTAATACTTCAGATTTTGACGTTTCTCCTAATAGTCCTGCTACAAATATTAAACCTTTAACCTGTTTAGGAGGCGATAAATTTCTTGATTTTGAGGTTGAAACTACAAGTCTTTCATGTGGTGCTAAAAGTACATTGGTAACTATAGAAATCAGTAACCAAGCAAACTTTACTTTTACACTTCAATTAAATGCATCGCCCGAAATATTTGTTTTAGGAGGAAGTCCTTATGCAGATATATACCATGGCGATACCGTAACATCGGCTTTAAATGGCACCTTTTTTGGTATTGTAGATAAAGGAACTTCAATAACTAGAACTTATGTTATATCTAATATAGGTAGCTGTAATTTAGATGTACTTTCTCTAACTAGTTCTAATGGCGATTTTGTAGCCTCTTCAATGTCTCCAATTCCATCAAACAATATTAATCCTTATAATTCAATTGCGTTTAATGTAACTTTTACGGCTCCTGCTACAGGATCGGGAACACAAACAAGTGTTATTAGTGTAGGTAATTCTGGTAATACAACTTTTACTTTTACAGTAAATGCAGAATTGTACGATTTTAGTATTCCTGGTCCTGGTGGTATTCTTGCTGAATTTAGACTTTGGTTAAAATCGACAAGGGGTGTAACCGAAACAGCATCTAAAGTATCTGTTTGGGCAGATTTAGGAACAAGTGGTAAAGATGCCACACAACCTATAGTTGATAAACAACCAACTTATTTGGATACGGAAGTAGATAATATTAATTATAACCCAGTTATAAAATTTGAAAATGATGGGGCTTCGTTAGAGCAATATTTAAAAAATTCTAGCGATGGGTTTTATAGTCAAGACATTTTTATTGTTATGATACCCGATACACCTATAACATCTGCATCGTCAAGAAGCACTATCTTTTCTGGTACTGTTTCTGGCTTGCCAGGAGATATAACAGGTGTTGGCTTTGGAGATTACTCGGGAGAATTTAGTAGCGAAGTATTGTCGTATAATCAAGGTATTCCTTTGCCTTGGCCTTTAGGGCTTTATAATGGAGTTGCAGATGAGGCTACTGTGACATATGATAAACCAGGAATTATTAACGTTCGAAATAATTTAACAGCTACTGCTCAAGAGTTATTGTATAATTCAGATATTGTTTCTACAAGTGCCGTTAATAATATTCCATACCTAAATATTGGAATTACAGAGGTTGTAGCTCCTTTTACCGTATATGGTTCGGAATATTGGATTGGTAGAAACCTAGATACTCAAGGAAGTTTAAATGGGCGTATTGCAGAAATATTTACATATGCAGAACGTGTTACAGATACCGATAGACATAAAATAGAATCCTACTTAGGTATAAAGTATGGGATTACTCTAGGCTCTAGTATAGAAGCAGAAAAAGATTACATTAATTCGTTTGGTACTAAAACCTGGGATATTGCTGCCAACTCAGGCTTTAATTACAATGTAGCAGGAATAGGGAAAGATTCAATATCAGATTTAAATCAAAAACAATCTAAAACGTTAAACTTTGATAATGAGGTAACTATTAGTTTAGGGAATGTTTTTGCTACTAACAATTTAAATACCAATGAGTTTAAAAAGGATGGCGATTTTATAGTATGGGGAAACAATAACGGGCCATTTACAGGTTCAGGGACCAATACAGTAACGGTTGCTACAGGCATAACAACCGCAATAACAAGAATAGACAGAACTTGGAAAATAATTGAATCGAACGAGCATGTTAATGGCGATGTCGAAACTGTTTATGTTTCAATCCCATCGGCAGCATTTAGTGGGTTTTCAAAAACTGCTACCGAGGAATATGCTTTAATTGTAGCCGATAATGCTAGTTTTGGAGATGGTGATATTATTGATGTTATTCCGCTAAGATCTTCAGATTCAGGTTTAGATCTTCGTACGTGGTATGATTTTGACGGTACTAAATATTTTACTTTTGGTAAGGTTTCAAAATTATCAGAAAAACATACGGTTGATATTGAAGCGGGCGATTATTTAGTGGGCGAGTCTGAAATTAACTTAAATGTAGACAACTTTACAATTTCCGCTTGGATTAAATGTGCAGCAAATGCTAGTAATAGAACTTTAATGGCTAAAGGAGAAAAACTTCAAATGCGTTTAAATAGTAGCGGTAATATTGAGGTGTATATGGACGATAATGTGACTCCTAAATATACTTCAAATATGGTTCTAGATGATGGGAAATGGCATCAAGTCACTTACATTTTTGATAGTGGGACTATATTAATGTACATAGATGGTATCCTTGATAAATCTGTACAAAATATTGTGCATCCTACTCCAAATTATAATAACTATTGTATTGGTGCCTTGTATATTGATAAGGATACTGTTACAAATCCCCTTTTAGGAAGTATTGAAGAAGTTTATATTTGGGATGTTGCGCTCTCTCACGATCAGGTTCGTTTTTTAATGAATCAAGAAATTGAACGATTTAATGATAGCGGAACCGATTATGTTAGCGGAAAAATTATTCCTCAAGCTTCTGCATGTAACGAAACAGCTTCGATTCCTTGGAGTAGGCTAAGAGTGTATTATGATTTTAACTCAATATATGGTTCTACTATTGAAGGTTTAACAGACGAGCGTTA
Organism: Algibacter sp. AS12; assembly: GCF_046736315.1. NCBI lineage: Bacteria > Pseudomonadati > Bacteroidota > Flavobacteriia > Flavobacteriales > Flavobacteriaceae > Algibacter > Algibacter sp. AS12. The sequence goes on along the minus strand of NZ_CP151841.1, from coordinate 739,190 downwards.
TTTTTTAAGATTAAAATACCTACACAAGGATAAAACTTTAATCGATGAGCAAACTGCTCCATTGCCATATGTTACTGCTGCCGATGGAACATGGGATACCGCTGGATGTTGGTTAAATAGTGCTAATATGGCTATTCCAAATTCGTTAGGGTTAGATGGTGTTACCACTATAGATTGGAATATTGTTGAGACGGCACATAATATATCTTCAGGAGATAGAGATATTACACTATTAGGTTTAATACAAACCGCTGGAGTTATTACAATTGCAGATCCTATAGAATTTCAAGACGAAACAAATTCAGGACAAGGTTTAACCATTTCGCATTATCTAGAATTGGATGGTGTAATTGATTTAATTGGTGAGTCTCAATTAATACAAAAAGAAGGTAGTATTGTTGATGTCGATAGTGGTGGTTTTATTGAAAGAGATCAACAAGGTACAGCTAATGGTTATAATTATAATTATTGGTCATCATCAGTAGGACCAATTAGCGGTAATACATTAACACGAGGTACAGGAATGGCTTCTGCTAATGGCAATCATACTATATCTAATGTTTTAAATGATGGTTCATTTTCAGCATTTTATCAGAGCTTACTTTTTAGTAGTTCGCCAGATGGAAGCGGAACGCCACCTCCACCAGGATTGGCAAAAACCATAAGCACCTATTGGTTATACAAATTTTATGGTACTGCCGATTCTTATAACTCATGGGCGAAAATTAGTGAAACAACACCTTTAATGGCAGGCGAAGGCTTTACCATGAAAGGAACTTCTGGAAGTGTATCCATTACAACCATGCAAAACTATGTGTTTACAGGATTGCCAAACAATGGAGACATTACCTTACCGTTAGATAGTTCTGCCGAAGAGGTAGATCGATTAATAGGAAACCCTTATCCATCAGCTATAGATGCCGAGGCATTTATTTTAGATAATTTAAGTGTTGCCGACGGTGGAACAAATCCTAATGGAACTGTTATAAACGGAGCGTTATATTTTTGGGATCATTTTGGAGAAGAAAACTCACATAATTTAGCACAATATGTTGGTGGTTACGCTACCAGAAATTTAATTGGCGGAGCGCCAGCAATAGCTAATGATAGTCGACTTAATGCAACTGGAGGCATAGGTACAAAAGTGCCAGGAGAATATATTGGTGTAAATCAAGGATTCTTTGTGAGCACCTTGTTAGATGGTTTTGAGAATGATAACGGATCCACACTAACAAAAGTAGATGGTGGAGACATTGTGTTTAAAAATAGTCAGCGTGTTTTTGCAAAAGAAGATGGAACATCATCATTGTTTTTTAAATCGGCTAATGCTAAAAATAATAAGGTTCATATTCATAAAGACAATACACCAAGAATAAAACTTAGGTATAACTCACCAATGGGTTATAACAGACAAATTATTTTAGGTGCTAATACTAACGCCTCTAAAAACTTCGATGTTGGTTACGATGCCTTTATGGTCGATGTTTGTGTAGAAGATATGTATTGGGTGTTAGAAAACAAGAAGTTGGTTATACAAGGTGTCGATAAATTTAATGATACACAAGAGTATGATTTAGGGTTAAATGTGAAACAAGCAGGTCTAGTAAAAATTGAATTAGAAGCTTTAGAGAATCTAGCTGAAAATACACCAGTTTATATTAAAGATTTAACAACTAATGAAACCTTTCCTATTAACGATAACGCTTTCGAGCTTTATTTAGAAGCAGGAGAATATACAGAACGCTTTAAGTTAGTGTTTAATAATACCCTTTTAAGTGTAGAAAATAGTGTTGAAGAATCAGATAAAATTTTAGTGTATTATGCTAACGAAACTAAGCAGCTAAATATAATTAATAAGAGCAATTACCTTATTGAAGACCTTACGGCTTATAATCTATTAGGACAAGAAATTAAAGCATTAAAGTTAAACACAACAGAAGATAAATCTATTTACCTACCACTAAATACGGGTATGTATATTATAGATATTAATTCGGAAGTTGGGAACATTAGCAAAAAAATAATAGCAGATTAATAGCCCTAAGAATTTTTATTTTTTGAAGTGAAGCGTTACTTATATCCTGAATGTAATTTGGGGTATAGGTTGGGCTTGAATTTTTAATTAGCCCAGTTTAAGGAAGTCTTTTTAATTCATAAAGCCACTTACTTGTTGGTCTTATATTTATTTAAAGAAATTGCTATTTTATTCTGGTATTTTTTTAATATCACCATTAACAGAGCAGGAAGCCTTAACTGTATTAAATATGGTCCCGAACTTTTCAATATTCTTTTTAAGTAAGTTGATATTTAAATTTTGGTCTTGACTATAAATTTTTAATTCATAATCAATATCGTCCATTCTTGGAGGTTTTTCAAGGCGAGTGGCGCTAACTGTTATTTCTGCTTGCGAGTATTCAAAATTCATTAAAATAGAGAAACGTTCAACATTTTTAAGAATACATGATGAAAATGAACCTAAAAACAATTCTGCAGGATTTGGTAAAGTATTAGATGATTCCGGTGTTGTTCCAAAACCAATTTCCGATGCTTTAATTTGTATGGAACCATTGTTTTTTGAAGATGAGCTGGCTTTACTAAAATACTTCATAATTCATGTTTTTTAGCTAGGGGTTAATGGTTTAACATAGTTGTTGGTGAGTTTCTTATTCCGTAATTTTTATGTGTCCGTTCAGTTCTAAGATTTTTTCAATAAATGATTCATTTGTTTTCGGGCTTATGTAGATTTCGTTGTACTTGTCATATTTCACAATCAGCCCTTTTCTTGAAGTGGCAGGTCTAAATCCAACCCAAAGCGTTTTTCCTTTTACAATTTCTGTTATTCGGTCAACGCTTATTTTTCCGTTAAACGGTCCGCTTTTGTAAATCAAACCGTTTTTCTTGTTCAATTCATAATGAGTTCCGAAATACAGCCAAAAGAGGAGTCCAACAACAGCCAAAATCAGAATTAAAGTCCAATACTCATCTTTTTCCATTTCACCTTTTGCAATTCCAATTATTGTGATTCCAACCAGAAAAGTATTAGTTCCAAGAATTATTAAACTGAATAATATGTCTTTTTTACTATCGAATTTCATCTTTTTTAGCTTGCCTAACGTGTTGTTGTATGGTTTGTTACATGATTTATTATGTACTAAATTTAGCAAATAAAAACCGAATAGAAAATCTGTTAGGATTTTTGTAAGCAAGCTCGAATTAGCCTTTAATTATAAACCATTTTGTGGTTTCTTTATTTCTTCAGTTCTAGCTCAATTAACTTTAGTATGGTTTCTATTTCCGCTTTTATGCGACCAAATAACTTTGGTCCATTCGTGGCTTTAGCCAACAGTCGATAACCGAACAGGTAATTTTCAAATTCGACTAATTTGAACATCTGCTTGTTATTTACTTTTCCGGAAATCGACTCGTTTTCAAAATCCATAAATCCTATATCACTTATAATGTTTCGCACACTTCCCTTATTATATAAAAGAGTGCGTAAATTATCGTCATAAAAATTTGCTTCATTTAGCTGAATGTTTAAAAAATCTAATGAACTTTCAAAGGATGCCATATTTTGCCTTAAGCTTTTATTCAAAATGATATTAAGCTTACCTGAGCTAATTATGTCATTTAAAACTCCTGTTGAAGGTAAATAGCTTAATTGACTACCAAGAACAGGGGCAAACATTTGCGATATTGCCTGATTACTTATCGTGTCAAGGACGTTTTTGTTAAATAGGGTAGATAGATTATCGAGTGATTCTATTCGTTGTTCATTTTCTTGAATAGAGGCATTTATTTTATTCAGGTTTGTTTCAAATTCTGTTTTTAGAGACAATAGATATTCCTGTTCTAAACTTCTTTGTTCGTTATATTTATTGTTATTATTAATCTGTAAGGCTATTAATATCCCAATAACAACAAGCACAATTTCTCCAACGGCATAAAGTAGATATTTACTGAATTTGTTTTCAGTTAGCAATCTTTGTCTAATTTTTCTAAAAAATTTTATCATTTGGTTAATGGTTGGTCTTAATGAAGGCTAACACGTTACAAAATCACTTCTCCATTTCATATCCCAAAAGCAACTCAGAATAAAGCAACTTTTTAATCGTTGTTATCCTGTAAATATAATTTATTTTTTTGTAAGAAAAACAAAACCCCAAGCCAAAGCTTAGGGTTTTAAAATTTATAAATATCTTGTTTTAAGGTTTTTATTCACCTAAAAAAGGATATCTGTAATCCGTTGGTGTAACAAAAGTTTCTTTTATCATTCTTGGCGATACCCAACGCAATAAGTTTTGTGCACTACCTGCTTTATCGTTGGTTCCAGACGCTCTGGCTCCGCCAAACGGTTGTTGTCCTACAACGGCACCTGTTGGTTTATCGTTAATGTAAAAGTTTCCTGCGGCATTTTGTAAAGCTTCAGTAGCCTGTGTAACTGCATATCTGTCTTTCGAAATAATGGCACCTGTTAAGGCGTATTCACTAGTTTCATCTACTAGTTTTAAGGTTTCCGCGTAAGCGTCATCTTCATAAACATAAATGGTAATTACAGGTCCAAAAAGTTCGGTACACATGGTTGTGTATTTTGGGTCTTTGGCAAGAATGACGGTAGGTTCAATAAAGTATCCTTTGCTTTTATCATAATTACCACCAGCAATAATTTCGGCATCTGCATCGGCTTTAGCGCCATCAATATATTTTGCTAGTTTATCAAAAGAACCTTCATGGATAACAGCAGTAATAAAATTGCTCATATCTTCTGGCGATCCCATTTTTAAAGACTTTAAATCTTCAATAACGAAGTCTTTAACAACGTTCCATAAACTTTTTGGAATATAAGCTCTTGAAGCCGCACTACATTTTTGACCTTGAAACTCGAAAGCTCCACGTACAATTGCAGTAGCTACTTGTTTTGCATTGGCCGATTTATGGGCAACAATAAAATCTTTTCCTCCAGTTTCACCAACAATACGTGGGTAGGTTTTATAGTTATGTATGTTGTTTCCTATTTGTTTCCAAAGCTCTTTAAATATAAATGTAGAACCCGTAAAGTGTAATCCTGAAAAATCTGGACTAGCCATAACAGTATTGGTAATCATTACCGGATCTCCAAAAACAACGTTTATTACTCCTGGAGGCACACCTGCTTCTTCAAAAATATCCATAATAACTTTAGCAGAATATACTTGGCTGTCACTAGGTTTCCAAACTACAACATTACCCATTAATGCCATACATGCTGGTAAGTTTCCGGCAATAGCAGTAAAGTTAAATGGTGTAACAGCATAGGTGAAACCTTCTAACGGACGGTATTCAACTCTGTTCCAAGCATCGCTTGTGCTTTCTGGTTGTTCCATATAAATGTCAGTCATAAACTGAACATTAAAACGCAAGAAATCTATTAACTCACAGGCAGCATCTATTTCTGCTTGATGTATGGTTTTAGATTGCGCAATCATAGTTGCTGCGTTTATTTTAGCACGGTAAGGTCCTGCAATTAATTCGGCAGCTTTTAAAAAGATTCCTGCGCGTTGTTCCCAAGGCATTAGCGACCATGATTTTCTAGCTTCTAAAGCGGTAGAAATGGCATCGTCAATATGCTTTTGTTCTGCTATGTGGTACGTGCCTACAATATGCTTGTGGTCGTGCGGTGGCGACATGGTCCTAGTGTTTCCAGACTCCACGTTTTTACCGTTAATATATAAAGGCACATCAACTTTACTATTAAACATTGCCTTGTAAGCCTTTAGAACTGCATCACGCTCTGGCGATCCAGGAGCATAAGATTTTACAGGTTCATTAACCGCAACTGGCACATTAAAAAAGCCTTTTCCCATGATATTTGATTTTTTGTTATTGAATTTTCAGTAAATCTATTACAAACTTAAGAATATTTAAAGGATTAATTAAAAGGAAGCCTTCTTAAATGCAAGTTAAATTTTATTTATTTTTTGTAAGTTGCCAATGTGTTTTAAGACTATGTTTTTATATGTGTACAGTTACAATACTACCAATAGGAAAAAATGATTTTGTGTTAACGTCTAATCGAGACGAAGCACCAGATAGATTATCCTTAACTCCAGATTTTTATACTATTGAAGGCAAGACATTGTTGTTCCCAAAAGATATTAAAGGAGGCACATGGATTGGTGTTAGTGAAAATTATCGTGTGGTGTGCGTACTTAATGGTGGTTTTAAAATACACGAAAAGAAAGCTAACTACAGAAAAAGTAGAGGTATTGTAGCTAAAGATTTTATGATTTGTGAAACTATTGTGCCAACCGTTGAAGCTTATAATCTTGAAGATATTGAGCCATTTACCGTCGTTATTGTAGATTGGAATTCGGGTTTAAAATTCTACGAATTGGTTTGGGATGGCAAATACAAGCACTTTGTAGAATTACCAATAGAGTCTAGAATTTGGTCGTCTTCAACCTTATATTCCGAAGGGATGCAAAAGGAACGCCAAATTTGGTTTGAACACCTTGAAGCCTTCAATGCCGAGGCAATGTTAGCATTCCACAGTAAAAAAGATGAAAACAATTTAGATTACGGTGTAGTTATGGATCGTGGTTTTGTAAAAACCACAAGTATTACACAAGTAAACAAACAAGGAAATAGTGTTGGTATGCGTTATGAAAGTATTGAGAACAATAAAGTAGTTACAAAAACCTTCAATCTACCCGAAGTTGTTAATGGATAATACAGGTATTATTATAACATTGGCTTATCCGGATACTATTGTTATGGTATCTGAAGAATGGTTTTCTCCATTTTTAAAATATGTTGGGGTTGGTAAAACCAATTATCTACGTGCAGGTCATGCCGCATTGGTTTTAATTAATAAGGATACAGGTGTTTTAGAATATCATGATTTTGGGCGTTACATTACGCCAGAACCTAATGGTAGAGTTCGTGGTAGTGATACCGATAATGAATTGCACTTTCCTATACAGGCCGATATTGATCCCGATAGCCATCGGGATGGTCAAATAAATAATTTAGATGCTATTTTAGAGTTTTTAGCAACGCATCCTAAACTTACCCATGGTGATGGTAAGTTGGTTGCATCGGTTTGTCGTGCTGTTAATTATAAAAAGGCGAGAGCACATATTACCAAAATGCAAAACAAGCATTTTATACGGTATGCAGCATTTATAAAAGATGCTTGTAATTGTGCACGTTTTGTAACAGATACTTTAATAGCTTCGGTAACCGATGCTAAAATTAAGAATCGTCTTGAAAAATCGAAATGGTTTACACCAAGTACAGTGGGTAATGTACTGCTTGCTGATACGGAAGCGTCTCCTTACAAGGTTTCTGAAACTGGTGAGATTTCAGCGTTTAAAGGCTCTCAAAAAAGTGAAAACATTCGGTGTTTTTTAGATAAACTTAAAGATCATAAAGTTAATTTGATAGGAACGCAAGAGGTAAGATATATTGATGGTTTACATGATAAGGCGCAATGGTTATCTGGTATTGCTGCTGGTGCTTGGTTTGAGTTGCATGATTTAGGAACTAATAGCGAATATCGATTTAGGCGAATTTCGCCTTATGGTAATATAGATTGTGATGCTGTTTTTACTGTTGAAGATGATGCGTTTGATGTTAATTTAGACTATGAATTTATTCATTATTCAAATTGTAAATTTTTTCAGGTGAAACAGCGTGATGTTGTTTATAGGTTTAAACGGAAGGTTTAACTAATTCCTGTTCAATATTGTTATTCTTGTTACTATCGCGTTAGGGATTGAAGCGGCATCCTTTTTTTTAAACTAAGAAAATTAGTTAGCTTTAAGCTAAATATTAAATAGTTAGCAAAGTGACTCACTCCTCGCTTTAACCTTAAAAAAAAGATATAGCGGAAAGCCCGACCCTTGTGGTAACGCCCAAATGATATAGTGCTGTAAATATGGATCTTTTTGGAGATTGCTACACTACACAAAAGTGTGATTTGCAATACTTTTTTAGTTTATAGCAAAAGGTGCGCTTAACTTAAATGTTGGGATGGTAACTTTAAATTTTTGGGTAGTTGTAAAGTTTACCATACTATAATGACCTTGCATAGCGCCAAAAGGTGATGTTAGCAAACAACCCGAGGAGTAGGTGTGCGATTCGCCTGGTTTTAACACTGGCTTTTTACCAATAACACCTTCGCCAGAAACAATCTCTACGTTGTTTAATGCGTCTAGAATTTCCCAATGGCGTGCATAAAGTTGCACAGAGTCTTTACTCTGGTTTTCGATTGTAATCGTGTATCCAAAGGCGTATTGTATTTTATAGTTTTTATAAAATGAACCTTCGAAAGTGGTCTCGACCGAAATTTTTATTCCTTTTGTAACTTGTTGAACCATTGGTGTGCAAAGTGTTAACGGTTGCTAAAATAATAAATATTAAGCGGTTAATGTAAATTTTAGTGAGTTTGATGTAAAAATTAGATGAAATGCAATTTTAGACATCAAAATTTGTTAAATAACCAATTGCTATTAAAAATAGTAACGGCATTTTGCGTGTTTTATGCGATTTAGTTGGTTATGTTGGTCGATGATACCTCGTTATAACCTATAATACGATCGTAACGGGTACCTAAATTTCTGTAATAAACCAATACTTTATAGCTGTTTTCGGTTTGCCAAAAGTTGCCACTTATGGCGCCTTCATCTAATGTACCATCTTTATTTACTACTACATATTTATAGTTATAAAAACCTTGTTTTAGTCTCATGGATTTTTTATAGATTTCTCTATCAGGGTCAAAAGTCATTTTATTAGTTTCATCTAGCGCGTAATTATTGTAATTACCATAAATGTAGATGTGCTCGCCATTATACATTTCTGGGTACTTTAAAGTAAAATGTAGGTCAAGGTAATCGGCTTCAATGGAAACATCGTCCTTATCTATAGCTACAATTTTAAATTTACCATTAATATCTGGGTTGTAGGTGTACGGTACATCGGCCCGTGCAACATCGGTAAATAAATAGGATTGGTAAAGGTCTTCTAGGGCTATGGATTGTATGCGGTTTGTGGCGGCTCTAACATCTTTAGTTTCTACAAATAAATATTCGTTTCCTCCAGGAAAAGCAGTTTCTTTGGTGTAACGATATATTAAGGTGTTGCCCAAAGTATATTGCGGTTTTAGGTTTGAAATAGCTGTGTTTAAATTGCTGTTTTGAATAATTAAAGCTTTTACTGTTTGCTGTGGGTTATTAACCTGTGGTCCTGTAGCAATCTCAATATCTACGGTTTGTGTGGTTTCTATATTGCTAATATCTCTAGATCTTTTAATGGCTATTCCTGGTGTAACCATGTTTTCGTAAATCATGAATTTTCTTGAAAATACCAACTCATTATAAGAGTCGTAAATTGAAATCATGTAGTTACCCGAAACTTTTAGTTGCTTAGTTTGCTCGTTAGGAATGGACAACTTGTAATGCGAATACATTTGAAAGGTATTAAACGAGTTGGTATAATCTTGAATTCTAAAATTATCAAACCCGAGCATGAATTCAGATTTTATAAGGACAGAGGGTTTCCAGTTGTAATCAAAATGTTCAATTTTATAGTAAAAATCGGGTTCGTCGTCTGCCAAGGCATCAAACTCTAAGTTAAATGTGTTTCCTAGTTCGATTACAGGAAGTTCGCCCAAATCGCTACTGCTACTTTTAAAAGTAATAGACTTTATGTGTTCTGGCGGATTCACTTCTTCTACTTGACTGTAAAGTGATCCAGCAGTAATAAAATAAAGGAATAATAAGGTAAACTTGAAAGACATTCTGCGTGTTTTGTGTAAATATAAGCAAATTTTGTGCCTAAGATATATCTTTTATTTAGAATAAATATAAATAACATTCAAGACTCAATTTGCTTATCAAATTCGCTATTTATTCGTATTTTTGCACCGATTTTTAGACAACTAATTTCAATAAAATAAATATGTCAAACGACATTCGTATCAAAAAAGGTCTGGACATTAAACTTGTTGGTGAAGCTGAAAAAACTGTTGAACAAGCAGTTATTAGTAACTACTGCACCATAAGGCCAGAAGATTTTCACGGCGTAATACCAAAACTTGTTGCAAAAGAAGGGACTACAGTTAAGGCTGGAGGTGTCTTGTTTTTCGATAAATCTGAAGAAGCAATAAAATTTTTATCGCCAGTTTCAGGTAAAGTAGTTGAGGTGGTTCGTGGACCAAAAAGGCGTATCGATGCCATTAAGATTCAAGCCGATAAAGCACAAGCTTTTGAAGACTATGGAGTGTTTAACGTGGATGCCGCAAAACCGGAAGCTGTTAAAGCTCATTTGCTTGCTGCTGGTTGTTGGCCATTTGTAAAGCAACGACCGTATGATGTTATTGCTAATCCTGAAAGATCGCCAAAAGCGATATTTATTTCTGGTTATGCAAGTGCACCTTTAGCTGCCGATTTGGACTTTACTTTAAAAGGTAAAGAAGCCGAATTGCAAGCTGCTGTTTCTGCTTTAGGAAAATTAACCGAAGGTAAAGTACACGTATCTGTTGGTAAGAATGCAAATTCGCCATTAGCAGGATTAAACGGTGTTACGTTACATAAGGTTTCTGGACCACACCCATCTGGTAATGTTGGTACTCAAATTAATAAAATAGATCCTGTTAATAAAGGAGAAGTAGTTTGGACGGTTAACGCACAAGACCTAGTTATTATAGGTGAGTTACTTTTAACTGGAAAATTTAATGCTGAGCGTATTGTAGCTTTAGTAGGATCTTCAGTGGAGAAACCAAGATACTTTAAAACACTTGCTGGTAGCGAAATTGCAACTTTAATTTACGATAAAGGCGTATCTAAAGGTGGTAATGATCGTATTATTTCTGGTAATGTTTTATCTGGAAAGCAAATTCGTCCTGATGGTAATTTAGATTTTTACAGTAATGTGGTTTCTGTAATTCCTGAAGGTGATGATTATGAGTTATTTGGATGGAATAAGCCAGTGTTTAATAAAGTGTCTACCTCTAGAGCATTAACGTTTTCTTGGTTAAGCCCAAAGAAAAAGTATGACCTAAACACCAATACAAATGGTGAGCATAGAGCTTTTGTAACTACAGGAACTTACGAAGAGGTTTTTCCTTTGGATATCTTTCCTATGCAAATATTAAAGGCTTGTATGTATCAAGATTTAGATGAAATGGAAGCTTTAGGAATGTACGAAGTTGCACCTGAAGATTTTGCTTTAACTGAGTTTGTATGTGTGTCTAAACAACCACATCAAAAAATTATACGCGAAGGTTTAGACTTAATGAATAAAGAGATAGGGTAATGAGTTTAAAAAATAAATTACACATATTAAAAAGAAAGTATAGAAGTAAAAAAATGGCTCCTGCCTTTAATGCGCTTCATACGTTTCTATACTTGCCAAACGAGACCACACATAATGGTACTCATATTAAGGCAGCCGATGATTTAAAGCGTACCATGAACACGGTAATTATGGCTATGGTGCCATGTTTATTGTTTGGTATGTTCAATGCGGGATATCAGCATCACTTAGCTTTGGGCGAAATTCAATCTGTAACAGGAGGTCTTTTTAGTGCAGAGTTTTGGACATTAGATAATTTTATGGTTGGTTTCTGGAAAATCATTCCATTAGTAATTGTATCATACGGTGTTGGTTTACTTATCGAATTTATTTTCGCAATTATTAATAAACACGAAGTAGAAGAAGGGTATTTAGTAACAGGAATGTTAGTACCTCTTATTGTACCAATTGATATTCCATTATGGATGTTAGCTGTTGCAGTTGTATTTGGTGTTGTTATTGGTAAAGAAGTTTTTGGAGGTACAGGAATGAATATTCTTAATCCTGCTTTAACTATTAGAGCCTTTTTATTCTTTGCTTATCCAACTTGGATGAGTGGTGATAAAGTGTGGGTTCATGGTGCTGTTGAAAGAGATCAAGCCATTGCTGCTGGTCAAAACCTAGATGCTATTTCTGGCGAAACTATTTTAGGTGCTTTAGCTCAAAGTAAAGAGGTTGCTTACTCTACTGCCGATATGTTCTTAGGCTTTATTCCGGGCTCAGTAGGAGAAACATCAACATTACTTATTATACTTGGTGGTTTATTTTTAGTGTTTTCTAAAATAGGAAGCTGGAGAATTATGTTATCATCTGTAATTGGTGCTATTGTAATGGGATTAATCTTTAATCAAGTTGTAGCTTCAGGATGGATAACAGAAAGTAGTAATTTTTACGGATTAATGAGTGCACCATTCTGGGAACACTTAATAATTGGTGGTTTTGCTTTTGGTACCGTGTTTATGGCTACCGATCCGGTAACGGCTTCACAAACTAATAAAGGAAAATGGATTTACGGTTTCTTGGTAGGATTTATTTCAATTATGATTCGTGTATTCAACCCAGCGTATCCAGAAGGTGTTATGTTAGCTATTCTATTAATGAATGTGTTTGCACCAACTATCGATCACTACGTGGTACAAGGTAACGTGAAGAAAAGAATGAAACGTGTAAAAGTTAAAACAGCATAATTATGGCAGTTAATACAGATAAAAACTCATATACTATAATCTTTGCTGTTGCAATGGTATTAGTTGTAGGTTCATTATTAGCGTTTACGGCATCATCGTTAAGACCTAATATTGACGAGAATAAACGTATGGAAAAGCAACAGAATATTCTGTATGCTATGGGCGTTAATGAAAATGAAGGCACTGGCGATATCGCTTTTGTTGGAACAGATAAAGTAGCAGAGCAATTTTCTAAATACATCACAAAACAATTAGTTATTGAAAACGGTGTTGCGACGGAAGATGATAAAGCTTACTTAATTGATATAAAAAAGGAACAAGCAAAAGCTAAAAACGGCGGAACAAGACGTTTACCTTTATTTGTTGGTGAAAAAGATGGTAAAACATTTTACATAACACCAATTCGAGGTAAAGGACTTTGGGATGCTATTTGGGGGTATGTTGCTCTAGATAAAGATATGGTTGTTCAAGGTACGTTTTTTGATCACGCAGGTGAAACTCCAGGTTTAGGAGCAAACATAAAACAACGTTATTTTATGGACGATTTTTATGGAGAACGTTTATTAACTGAAGCTGGAGTATTTAAAGGTATCTCGGTTGCTAAAGGTAATAATGATCCTAAAAATGAAATAAAAGACGATTATGAAGTTGATGCCTTAGCTGGAGCAACTATTACTGGTGATGGTGTTTCTGCCATGATCAAGAAAGATTTAAAATTGTATTTACCTTACTTTAAAACTTTAAAATAATATGGGACTACTTTCAAAAAAAGATGCGAAGTTAATAACAGACCCGTTAGCAGATAACAACCCTATTACTATTCAAGTATTAGGTATTTGTTCTGCATTAGCAATTACTGCAGAGCTTAAAGCTTCTCTAGTAATGGGAATTGCTGTGTTATTTGTATTAAGTGTAGGTAATGTTGTAATCTCTTTAATGAGAAATATCATTCCATCAAAAATTAGAATTATTGTTCAACTAATTGTAGTTGCTGCTTTAGTAATTGTAGTAGATCAGGTACTAAAAGCATTTGCTTATGAATTGAGTAAAACACTTTCTGTATTTGTTGGTTTAATTATTACGAACTGTATTATTATGGGACGTTTTGAGGCTTTTGCTTTGGCTAATGGCCCATGGAAATCCTTCTTAGATGGTATTGGTAACGCTTTAGGATATGCAGTTATACTTATAATTGTTGGTTTCTTTAGAGAGTTATTAGGTTCAGGGACTTTATTTGGTATTCCTGTACTTGGAGATCCTATCGAGAAAACAGGTGTTTACGCCATTGGTTACGAAAACAATGGATTTATGTTAATGCCTCCTATGGCTCTTATAGTAGTAGGATTAATTATCTGGGTTCAACGTAGTAGAAATAAAGCATTAATAGAAGATTAATTAGTATGCAGTTTAGAGTCGGAGTAGGCAGTATTAACTGTAAACTGGGACTGAGACTGAAAACTTAAATATATATGGAACATATAGAATTATTTTTTAAATCGATTTTTATAGATAACATGGTATTTGCAGTATTCCTTGGAATGTGCTCATACTTAGCCGTATCTAAAAAGGTAGCAACTGCCGTTGGTTTAGGAGCTGCAGTTATATTTGTATTAGCAATTACAGTACCATTAAACTGGTTATTAGATCAGTATTTATTACAACCAGGAGCTTTAAAGTGGTTAGGTGAAGAATATGTAGATTACGATTTAAGTTTTCTTTCGTTCATCATGTTTATCGCTACTATTGCAACTATGGTACAATTAGTAGAGATTGTAGTAGAGAAGTTTTCTCCATCACTATATAACTCTTTAGGTATCTTTTTACCACTTATTGCTGTAAACTGTGCCATTTTAGGTGGTTCGTTATTTATGCAATCTCGTGAAATTGAAACTTTAGGTTTAGCCTTTAACTACGGTATATCTTCAGGAATAGGATGGTTTTTAGCCATTTTAGCAATTGCTGCTATTCGTGAAAAAATTAGATATAGTAATGTGCCAGCACCTTTAAGAGGATTAGGAATTACCTTTATCATTACAGGTTTAATGGGTATTGGGTTTTTGAGTTTTGGTGGTATGTTAACAGGAGGTGATGAAGAGGAGCAACCAGCAACGGAAACAGCTAAACAAGTTGACGAATTACAAACTGAAAAGGCTAAGGAATTAGCTGATAATACTAAAATAGTAAAGTAATATGATTTTAGCAGCAGGAACAACAGGAACAATTTTAGTAACAGTTGCAGCGTTTTTAGTAATTACGTTGATACTTGTTAGTTTGTTACTTTTTGTAAAACAAAAGTTATCGCCATCAGGACCGGTAAAGATTACTATCAATGGCGAACGCGAAATAGAAGTGGCTTCGGGTGGTAGTTTACTATCAACTTTAGGTGCGCAAAAAATATTCTTACCATCTGCTTGTGGTGGTGGTGGAACATGTATTCAATGTGAATGTCATGTATTATCTGGTGGAGGTGAAGCTTTACCAACGGAAACACCTCACTTTTCAAGAAAAGAATTACAACAGGGAGCGCGTTTATCTTGTCAGGTTAAAGTAAAACAAGACATGAATATTACCATTCCTGAAGAAGTATTTGGTATTAAAAAATGGGAAGCAACAGTGGTACGTAATTATAACGTAGCCTCTTTTATTAAAGAGTTTGTTGTTGAAATTCCTGAAGATATGGGTTACAAGGCAGGTGGATATATTCAAATTGAAATCCCACCATGTGAAGTTAAATATTCTGATATGGATATTACAGCGCACCCAGAGGAACATGAAACTCCAGATAAGTTTCAAACAGAATGGGACAAATTTGGTTTATGGCCTTTAGTAATGAAAAACACCGAAACAGTAGAAAGAGCTTATTCAATGGCGTCTTATCCTGCTGAAGGACGTGAAATCATGCTAAACGTGCGTGTGGCTTGTCCGCCATGGGATCGTGCTAAAAACGGCTGGATGGATGTAAATCCAGGTGTAGCATCGTCTTATATTTTTAATCAAAAACCAGGAGATAAAGTAACAATTTCAGGACCTTACGGTGAGTTCTTCATTAATGAGTCTGATAGTGAAATGCTTTACGTTGGTGGTGGAGCAGGTATGGCGCCAATGCGTTCGCACTTATATCACCTATTCAAAACCTTAAAAACAGGTAGAAAAGTTACATATTGGTACGGTGGACGTTCTAAACGAGAGTTATTCTACTTAGATCATTTTGAACAATTAGAAAAAGAGTTTCCTAATTTCAAATTTTACTTAGCTTTATCTGAGCCTATGGAAGAGGATAACTGGAAGGTAAAAGAAGATATAGACGCTCCAGGTGATGGATTCGTAGGGTTTATTCACAATTGTGTAATAGATAACTATTTAAGTAAACACGAATCGCCAGAAGATATAGAATTATATTTCTGTGGACCTCCTTTAATGAACAAAGCTGTTCAGAAAATGGGTGAAGATTTTGGAATCCCAGATGAGCATATTAGATTTGATGACTTTGGAGGATAGTCTAAAGTGTTTTAATACAAATAGAAAACCAACACATTATGTGTTGGTTTTTTTTATGGTATAAGTTTTGTTTTATAGGGCTTAACTTAAAGCATATTTAGGAGTATCATTTTCAATCTCGAATAGCTTTGTGTAGGCCATAACATTATCGACTTCATCTAATTCACATAGATAAGTTATTACCGCTGTAAGGCCGTTAAACAAAATATCCTTATCTGTTAGGCTTTTAGGTTTTTCATTTTTATAATGTAGCGGTAATTTATAGCCACAAGCATCTAGGAATATATGTTCAATTTTTAGTAATTCTGAGGGCGAATAGCCATTAAATTTACGTCCTAAAGTTTCATGCACTTTCCCAACATAGTTCAGTTCTAAGCCTCCATGAGAATCTGATAAATGCTTCCAGAAATCCATATTATTCAAAATATTTCCAACGGCACATTGCCTGCAACATTCTGGGTTTAACGTGTTATTATGAAAGGCTGTATATAACTTTTTTAATGCTGATTCTAGTCGGGCTGTAGTTTTCATAACGCAGAGTTTTACCTAAAGTTAATAAAATATTATGGTTCAATTATTAAATTACTCTTAAAGTTTTATCTCTTAAATACGAAGTAATACGTTATCAACGTTATTTTAATGATGAAAAATATTATTAGAATTTCTTTTGTTTTAGTGTTATTGGGTGCTGTATTTATGAATTTTAAACCGGTTAAGAAAACAATAAAAACCTTTGCTTCAGCTTTAAAAAAACCGAGTTTAATTAATAAGGATAGTTTAACAATAAAATCTAGAGTTAATATTCCTTATGGGTATAAACGGGTGCATTATCCTAAAGGTTCCTTTCAAGAATACCTTCGTGATTACCAACTAAAACCCTTCGGTTCTAAAATTATTAATTACGATAATAGCCCGTATTTCTGGCAAGGTGGACATATTGGAGTTTTAGAAATTCCTGTACCAAAAAATGGTTTGCAACAATGTGCAGATGCATTAATTAGGATTCGTAGCGAATACCTTTGGGAGCAAAATAGGCAATATGAAATTGGTTTTAATTTTACAAGCGGCCATTATTGCTCGTGGTCTAAATATGCTGATGGTTTTAGGCCAAAAGTACAAGGTAATAAGGTGTCGTTTCATAAAACAGCTTCAAAAAATAACACCAAGGCAAATTTTTATAAGTATTTGAATTTAATCTATATGTATTCTGGAACGTTATCACTTTATAATGAACTTCCAAAAATTACTGATGCTACAGATTTACAGATAGGCGATATGCTTATAAAAGGAGGCTCTCCTGGGCATATTGTTATGATTTGCGATGAAGTTATAAATAATAAAGGGGAGAAGTTGTTTTTACTGTTTCAGGGCAATACACCTGCCCAAAGTGTCCATTTAGTTAAAAATTTGGAAAACTCTAATATTTCACCTTGGTATTACTTAGAAAATGATGTAATAATTCCTGTTTCTAATTACACGTTTGGTAGCTCTAAATTTGTAAGGTTTAAGTAATTATAAAAGTTTCTGTTCACGCTTAAACATGAACTATGATTAGCTATTAATTATTAATGCAATTTTAAGGTTTCAATTCTAATAATATGTTTTTAGCAGTTTGTGTTTCACTTATATTTAAATATTTTTTAGCTAATTCAATGTTGCCTTCTTTTAAATAAGCTAAGCCTAAATACAAGTAAGCTTTATCCAGAAAAGTGAAACTATCTTCCGCTTCAATTGAATGTTCTAAATAGGGTATAGCTTCAATTATATTTTTATTGGCTAAGTGTGCAACTCCTATATAGTAGTTTAAAGTGTCGTTTTCGTGGTTTCCTTGTTGCATAGTGCTCCAATTTGTTATGGCTAAATTGTAGTCGCCTTGGTTGTAATATACCATGCCATCATAAAATTTTACATTTTTAAAATTATTGGTGGTTGTTGGAAGTCCGGGATCTGGTTTAAAATGGTTTGTATAAATTTTTTCATTTATGGGCGTGCTAAAATACCAAATTCCTGTAACAGCTATTACAATAGCTAAGGCTGCGGCTAACTTTCTAACTTTTGAAAATTTTTCGTTTTTCTTGGGCTGTTTTTTAGCTTTACTCTCAGGTACCTCTTTATTAAAACTATCAAGCTGTTTTTTTAAGGATTGCTTTTTATTGCCTTCCAACATGGTTTTAAAATCTTCAACCTGAATTTTAAATTCAGGATCAAGATCAAGAAGTTGATTAAAATCTTTCAATTCTTGGGTAGTTAAACCACCACTTATGTAACGCTCTATAACTTCTAGTAACTCTTGCGATATGTTGCTCTTATCTTTCAATATTTAATTATTTGGGGCTACTATTATAATAAGTGATTTTTTTCATTGGACGATAGTTTTTATTTCGGGTACGGTTTTCTTCAATTTTGAATAATAATGCAATAGACATTTTTATAATTACTAAATTAAACTTGCCTAATAATTGTTTTTAAAATGGTTAAATATTTTGAGTTGCACTTCAGTATGTTTTTAGTTTATATTTGTTATTGCATCTTTTTTAAGCAGTTGTAAGAAATATACAACTATTTCGTTTTACATCAAATACTAAACTATCAAATGACTAATATTTCGTTTATATACTTCAATATCGTTTTTTCTCATGGTAAGGAAGAGCGTTTAAAACCGGTATAACGAAATTGCTGTACTGTTTTATTGTCTTCATCAAATTAATATTTTTGTTTTTATCAATCTTTGTAGGGATTAGTAATTGCTATAGTAATCATCATAAAAAAACAATATTTGTTAATTTTTTTAACGCAATGAAGCGAAGTTATTCTGGCAATTTGTGTTTTAAAGGACATATTTAACTCTATATCGAAACAACGATAAATCTCATTAACACTCTAAACAATTATATTATTTTTGTAACATGAGTAAACCTTTAACAGAACAAGAATTGCATAACCTCGCCATGAACCATGTTGGTAAAGATTTAGAGCAGCGTGGTTTCGAGTTTATAGCTATAAATAGCAAACTTAAAAAGCACCCGCAATTTGTTTGTATAGATAAAAATAAACAATACTTTTTTGTAATTGTACGTGCTGTAGTTTTACCTGAAAACCCTAATAATTACGATGTGGTTTGGATGGAATCTTTTAAGAAGCACGCTAGAGATAAAGATGCTAAGGTGTTATATGCCGGCGTTGGCATTGGTAATCCTGAGGGTGAAAAACATCCCATTTATTTAAATCAAGATTATTTATTAGAGTACAATGGTATTCAGGTTTTGGAAACCAATTTAAATTAGAAAAGGACCTTAGTTAATTATGAAAAAAATAGTAATTATAGTATTACTAATTCTTGTTTTATCTTGTAAAGATGAGACTAAAGATAATACCTTAACAGGTTCAGTGTTTGGAACGAGTTATTCCATAATTCATAATTCTAACAGAATTTATAAAACACAATTAGATAGCTTGTTTGCAGTTATTAATAAATCGTTATCTACCTATCAAACCAATTCAGATATATCAAAATTAAATAGAAATGAAGCTTTTGTAGTCGATCGTCATTTTATGAAGGTTTACGATGCATCAAAAGAGATCTTTGGTAAAACTGAAGGTGCTTTCGATCCTACAATTGGAAATGTGGTTAATGCTTGGAAATTTGGAGCAGAAAATATTATTGAAAAAGTAGATAGCCTAAAAATTGACAGTTTAATGCAATATGTGGGTTACGATAAAACTTATAGGTACGAAAACACAATACGAAAATCTAACCCTAATGTGTATCTAGAGTTTAATGCTATTGCTAAGGGGTACGCAGTTGATGTGGTTAGTGAATTTCTTGAGTCTAAAAATATTGAAAACTATTTAGTTGAAATTGGTGGAGAAATAAGAGCTAAAGGCATCAATACAAAAAAACAAAGTGCTTGGAAAGTTGGGGTCGAGGAGCCAAATTTTGAAGGCGAACAAGTTATTTTAAGAGCCGTTACTTTAAAAGATGAAGCCATGGCAACATCTGGCACTTATAGAAAATTTAAAATAGACGTAGCTGGTAATAGATATGCTCATATTATCGATACCGAAACGGGTTATCCTAGTAAAACGAACTTGCTTAGTATATCGGTAATAGCAAAATCTTGCATGATCGCCGATGCTTATGCTACGGCTTTTAAAGCTATGGGTATCGATAGAATTAAAACATTTTTGGAAAAGCACCCAGAACTAAAAGTGTTTTTAATTTTTGAAAACAATGAGAATAAACTAGAAACTTTATCGCTTAACGGGTTTCCAGAGTAACTTGTTGTTAAAGTACATTAAGTAATAGTAGCAACCATCCGGTTACTAATAACAAGCCTCCAATAGGTGTTATTGGTCCTAAAAAGCGCATTTTTTTACCTTTTGCCTCCGATAGTATTAAACCATAAATACTAAAAGAAAAAAGGATGATTCCTAGTGTGAAGCACACATGTATTGCGCTGGTGGTATATTCAGGATTTAATCCTAAAGCAAGTAAAACTATAGCATGATACATTTGGTATTTTACGCCAACCTCAAAACTTTGTAGTTGCTCGCTAGACAAAATTTTCTTTAAAGCATGAGCACCAAATGCTCCAAAAATAACAGAGAGCATTCCAAAAATAGCTCCTGTAGCAAGTATGATGTGTTGTGTCATTTTATTTAGTTTTAAAAGCTATGTTATTTGTAAACTACAGGAATAATTTCGCCTTTAGCTAGGCAATATGTTGTTATCGCTTCCGCGGAAAGCGAAGCGGTATAATCCACCTCTTCAACTTTAAAACCAATACTTCGAAGTTTATCAAAATAGTCCCGTCCGTAAACACGAACATGGTCGTATTGCCCAAATATTTTTGCCCGTTCTTTTTTGTCGCTTATAGAATCATCCTCAAACGTAGATGCCCGATTTAAATCTTGTGGAATCTGAAAAATGCCATAACCACCGGGTTTCATAACTCTATAAAGTTCCTGCATAGCTTTGGTATCATCCGGTATATGTTCTAAAACATGATTACATAAAATAATATCATAACTATTATCTTTAAAAGGAAGATTACATATATCTGCTTTTACATCTGCAATAGGAGATAGTAAATCTGTCGTAGTATAATCTAAGTTTTCTAATTTTCGAAAACGCTTTAAAAAGCATTGTTCTGGTGCAAAATGAAGCACGCTTTTTTGAGCCGTAAAAAATTCAGTTTTATTTTTTAAATATAGCCACAGCAATCTATGTCGCTCTAAAGATAGGGTGGAAGGAGAAAGTACATTGTCTCGTTGCGTACCATAACCATAAGATAAAAAGGTTTTAAAGCTTTTACCGTCAATAGGGTCTGTAAATGTATTACCTTTTAAAAAGAAGGCTAAAATAGGACGCGCTATATAACTCAACCTAATTAATATTGGTCTTGGAATAATATTTAATATTAATTTGAAAATTTTTTTCAAGGACGTTATACTTCTACCGCAATGGTGTTAGGAATTAAATTATATATGCCATCCCATAGTGCAATACGTTGTTTTAAAGCATCTTTAGCAACTTCTAAAACCTCTTCCCATTTTGTTGAATCGTTGCCACATAACTCTTCAATCATTTTTAATGATAAAGGGCCATGTTCATCCCCATCTAACTCAATATGACGCTTTAAATAATAAGTTAATTTACTATACGAGTTTTTGTTTGTTTGAGATTGATTTATAATTTGAAAAAACATATTTGGAATTAAATCCTCTCGTCCAAATGTAAAAGCAGAAGCTATTTTATGTGCCTCGTTACTGGCAATTATAGAAAAGGTAAACGAAATAAATTCTAAAGTTGCTACTTTTAAACCTGCCTTATGTCCAGCGTTTTCAATGGAGTGTTTGTCTCGAATGTAAGAAACAAAATCTTTAATTTGAGATGTGTTTGCATCAATTTGACGCATCGCATCTAAATACATTTCGTAATGACTTTTAGGTTGTCCTAATTCATTAAAATCACTCTCTTCTCCTAACACTATTTCATTAATAAAACGTGCGGTGGAAGGATTTGCTGGAGGAACCCACGGTAACGTAGTAGTGGTTAAATTGTTTTGAAGCGCCTTTAGTAAAGACATAAAATCCCAAACAGCAAATACGTGTTGCTGCATGAAAATTTTTATATCTTCAATTGAAGATAAAGCGCTATATAATTTATGATTGCTTAATTCTGCTCTTAATGGTACTAACTCTTTTTCTAAAAGTTCTACGGTCATCTATGTTATAAGATTAAGGCGTTTTGTCTAAATTCCTCTTCTTCATTACTTTCAATACCTAAAGCTTCATAGATATAAGCAAACGTTGAAAGTAGTTCTGGTTTGCCATCAACTAAGGCAACGTCATGCTCAAAATGAGCGGATGGTTTATTGTCTAAAGTCGTAATTGTCCAACCATCTCTATGTTGTTTAATGCGATGTGTTCCCATGTTAATCATAGGTTCAATGGCAACCACCATACCTTCTACAAACTTTTTACCTCTACCACGTTTACCATAGTTTGGCATTTCTGGATCTTCATGCATTTTAGCTCCTAAGCCATGACCAACGAGTTCTCTAACAACGCCATAACCATGATCTTCACAGTATTTTTGAATGGCATATCCAACATCACCAACACGATTATTAGCTTTAAATTCTCTAATACCTACATACAAAGATTCTTTGGTAACCTGTAAAAGTTTTTCGGTTTCAGCATCAATCTCACCTACAGCAAAGGTGTAAGCATGATCGCCATAAAAGCCGTTTTTTAGAGCGCCACAATCAATAGATATGATATCGCCTTCAACCAATGGTGTTCCGTTTGGAATACCATGTACCACTTGTTGATTAGGACTCATGCATAGCGTATTAGGGAAATCATATAATCCTAAAAAACCAGGAATCGCACCGTGGTCTCTAACGCATGTTTCTGCTAGTTTATCCAATTCTAGTGTGGTAACACCTGGCTTAATAGCTTTTGCTATTTCGCCTAAGGTTTTAGATACGATTAATGCACTTTCACGCATTAATTCAATTTCTTCTTTGGTTTTAACAATAATCATAAATAGTAATAAAATAGGGTTCAAAAATACTTAAAATGAGGCTACTTAAATAAGCCGAAAAATCCTTTCTTCTTTTCAGCAGCTGGAGGTGCAGAGTTTGTTAACGTTTGATATACTTGACCCCAACCAGGGAACCCCCCAATATTTCTATCGTCAATAAATAAATCGGCATTAATTTTTCTGCTCACATCATTAGTGTATTCCTCTTCGGCAAAACTTTTATTTACAGCATAAAAACGAATTCCGTTATCTTCACAAAACTTAACAGCTTCATCAAGTTTACTACCACATCTATAGGTCCATAAAATGAGACGATGCCCATCCTCTTGCAGTTTTTTTAAAGTCGCAAAAGCAAATAGCATAGGCTTGCCTATTCTTGGGTAAGCATCTTCAACTATTGTTCCGTCAAAGTCGACTGCGATAATAAGTTTTTCGTTAAAATTCATTTTTTAATAAATAAAATTCTGTGCTTCATTATACCAACGCATGCTGAGTCATAGCAGCAGGTTGTTCAACATTCATAAGTTTTAAAATGGTTGGAGCCATATCTCCTAAAACACCATCTTTAATCTCAGTAAGGTCGTTATCAATTAAAATAACAGGAACAGGGTTTGTTGTATGTGCTGTGTTAGGTGATCCATCAGGGTTAATCATAGTTTCACAATTTCCGTGATCTGCAATAAGTAGTGTAGTATACCCATTTTCTAAACCGGTAGTTACCACATCCTTAACGCAAGCATCTACAGCCTCACAAGCTTTTATTGCTGCTTCCATAACACCAGTATGTCCTACCATATCGCCGTTTGCAAAGTTTAAGCAAACAAAATCAACATCTCCTTTTTTTAGTTCTGGTACAAGCGCGTCCTTTAATTCGTAAGCACTCATCTCCGGTTTTAAATCGTAAGTCGCTACTTTTGGTGAGTTTTTAAGAATACGAGATTCGCCCTCAAAAGGTGTTTCTTGTCCACCCGAAAAGAAAAACGTAACATGTGGGTATTTTTCAGTTTCAGCAATTCTAATTTGTTTTTTACCAGCTTTAGAAAGTACCTCACCAAGTGTTTCTGTAATATTATCTTTATTAAAAATGACTTTAATGCCTTTAAATGCATCACTATAATTCGTGATTGTTACGTAGTATAAGTCAATTTTTTTCGTGTTGTATTCTGGAAAGTCTTTTTGATTTAACATTTCGGTTAATTCGCGACCTCTATCTGTTCTAAAGTTAAAAAAGATAACAACATCATCCTTTTCAACTGTTGCTACTGGCTCGTTGCTACTATCTGTAACGATAAGTGGTTTAATAAACTCGTCGGTAACATCGTTATCATAATTAGCTTGGATATTTTCTGTTGGGTTTGCTGTTTTAGTACCAACTCCATTTACAATAGCATCGTAAGCTAAATGCACACGTTCCCAACGGTTATCTCTATCCATGGCGTAATAACGACCAGTAATAGTTGCTATTTTAGTTTTAGTGCCTTCAATATAGTTTTCTAAATCTTGAACATAACCTTTACCCGATTTAGGATCTACATCTCTACCATCTGTAAAAGCATGTACAAAAGAATTAACGCCTGCTTTATTAGCTGCGTCAATAAAACCTTTTAAGTGTTTGGTATGTGCA
Source organism: Algibacter sp. AS12 (assembly GCF_046736315.1). NCBI lineage: Bacteria > Pseudomonadati > Bacteroidota > Flavobacteriia > Flavobacteriales > Flavobacteriaceae > Algibacter > Algibacter sp. AS12. Next base: position 714,493 of record NZ_CP151841.1, on the reverse strand, counting down.
TGAACACCACCATCACTTAATAAACCTAAAAAGTGAACGTTCTTATTGTTATCTGATGCATATTTTAAAGCGTCAACTAACACTTTTTCATCCTTTAAGGTATCCTTTTCAATAGCTAAATTAATTTTTGCTAAATCTTGATATACAATTCTACCAGCACCTAAATTCATATGTCCCACTTCGCTATTACCCATTTGGCCTTCGGGTAATCCAACATGTAAACCATCTGTACGAAGGGTTGCATAAGGGTATTTAGTATATAAAGAATCTATAAATGGAGTGTTGGCATGATCGATAGCAGAAACTTTTGGGTCTGGAGAGTTTCCCCAACCGTCAAGAATCATTAAAATAACTTTTTTGTTCATCTTTTTTCTTAAAATTTTAAAACTAGACAAAGATAAGAAACTTACTATTAATTGAACCTAAAGTATTTCTGAAAAGCCTTATTTATTAAGGATTTTTCAAATAATTTATTAAGAAAACGATTTTGTTAAAAATGTGTAAAACAAACTTTAAAATTATTTTTAGATACTTTTTTCTGTAACATTTAATGTTTTACGTCGTCTCTTAAGTATATCAAAAAACATAAATCAATAATCAAATTAAAATCTTTCATCATGAAAAAATCAATCATTATTTCCGCAATCGCATTATGCTTTTCATTAGTAACAGTAAATGCAACACCAGTAGATACTAACGTAAGTTATGAGACTGTGCCTTATTTTAAAGTGAATTCATTTTGTGTTTCTATTGCTAAAGGCGATTTAGAAACGGTACAAAAATTAATTAGCAGAGGTGCAGATGTTAATGAAAAATCAAATGGTATGACACCTATTATGTATGCCGCTAAGTTTAACAGAATTGATATTTTAGAGCTTCTTATTAAACATGGTGCTAATTTAAAAGCCAAGTGCGATAAGAATAAAACAGCATTAAAATATGCAAAATTACATGGAGCTACAGATGCCGAAGTTATTTTAGTTAAAGCATTGGATGATGCTAAAAAAGCTAAAAAGAGAAAATAATTATAAAACATATAATTATTTGAGTTAGTCACTCACAAAAAAAAGCCTCGATTTTCGAGGCTTTTTTATTTATATTTTTAAGACAAGATTAGATGTGTTTCTAATTTCAATCATTTTTTTTTTTTAGTTATTAATTTTTATATTTCTCGATAGCTTCTTCTATTTTTTCAATTCTGTTATCGGGATCTGGATGCGTACTTTGCATTTCTGGGACACGATTTGGCCCTGCTGCAGCTTTTAAAATTTCCATTACACCTATCATTTCTCTAGGGTTGTATCCCGCTTTAAGCATAAATTTCACACCAAGTTCATCGCTTTCCAACTCATCGTCTCTTCCATTTGTTAATAAGGTGTTTTGACCAATACCACTTACTAATCCGCCCATGTCTGCGCCAACAGAACCTGCAGTGGCTAAACCTTGCCAATATTCACTTTCGGCAATACGTTCTGCACTATGTCGGCCTAAAACGTGACCAATTTCATGACCTAACACACCAGCAAGCTGATCTTCGTTTTCGAGTTTAGAAAAAAGAGCATGTGTTATAAATATTTGACCACCAGGTAAAGCAAAAGCATTAATGGTATTAGGGTCTGCTAATAAATGGAATTCGTATTTATATGGTGTTTGTCTAGCTATACTGTTGTTTACTAACTTGTTGCCAACGTTATCAACTAGCGCTTGGTACTGTGTGTTAGGGTGTAAACCTCCGTGTTGTTGTGCCATTTGTGGAGCGCTTTGTAAGCCGATAGCAATTTCCTCATCGGCAGCCATAGATATGGTTTGCATACGCCCAGTATATGGGTTTTCTTCTCTTTGGCTGCATCTTTTAAATACAAAAAATAAGGCTATTGCTACACCAATAAGTAATCGGAATTTAAGATTTTTACTTCTCATTTTGAATTATTTAGTAACTAAAATTACAAAATTTTATCGTATAAAGTTATGACTCCTAATTTTTAGTTTCGTCACTTTGCTTTAAAGGATTTTATACATAACGTAGTGTAAACCAATATCTTTAATATTAAATGCATTACCTATTGGCATATAATTGTTGTTTTGGTAAAAAGGTACGGCCACTTCTCTAGCATTGCACCAAATCATTTTTATGTTCTTTTTACCTAGAAATTTTTCGCCATGTCTTAAAATAACTTTTCCAAAACCTTGACCTTGGTAGGTTTTTAAAATAGCCATACCTCGTAATTGATATTGGTTTGTGGAAGGTACATTAGGGTTTGAATTTTTAAAGAACGAGCAAACGCCAATTAAATTATTGTTTGTAAAAAGCCCGAAGTGGAACGAGGTTTTTAAATCATCGCTTGGAAGAATACAGGATTCTATAGGTTTTCCTACTCTTAAAACGGGATGACGAACAGCATGTGTTTCTTGGGCGCTTATTTGCTTTATGGTTAGGTTAGGGTTGATAGTGTATTAAGATTTTGTGTTAGCTTATCAAATTTAAAACTATTTTTGAAAAGTATTACCTTAATTGAAATGTAGTTTATGGCTTTTGAATTTAAAATTTTAGAAAATGAGAACATTAATTTAATAATCCCTTTGGTTTATAAGTTGAATGATTATAAGGTGTCTGAAACTATTTTAGAACAACGTTTTAATGAAATGATTGTGCAAAACTATGAATGCGCAGTAATTTATGACGGCGATAAACTTGTTGGTGTTTGCGGATTATGGTATTGCACAAGGCATTACTCTGGCAGAAGTGTAGAGCCAGATCATGTTTTTATTGATGATGCGTATAGAGGGCAAGGTTTAGGGAAGCTATTTTTTGAATGGATTTATAATTACGTGTTGGGTAAAGGTTTTGAGACTATGGAATTAAATACTTATGTTTCTAATTATCAGTCTCATAAGTTTTATTTTAATGAAGGCTTTAAAATTTTAGGGTATCATTTTATAAAAAAGCTTTAAATTTTCTTGCAAAAGCGGAAACTGTTTATATATTTGCACTCGGAATTAAAAAAGGCGAGAGTAGCTCAGTTGGTAGAGCGTCAGCCTTCCAAGCTGAATGTCGCCAGTTCGAACCTGGTCTCTCGCTCAAAAAGCTTCATCATAACGATGAAGCTTTTTTTATGCATTGGTTTTGGCTGTTTTGCCCGCGTGAGGGATAGTAGTGGAAAGCCCACAGCCTGACGAAGGAAGTGCGAGGACTTGCAGCCTTTCGACTTTGCTCAAGACAGGCTACAAGCTCGACCCTTGGGGCACGCCCAAATTATTTTAATTGATTAAGCTCGGTTTCTGGAGTTACTTCGTAAGGTGTTTTATTGTATTCGAAAATTCGTGCTGTTAGGTCTCCTTTTAATATAATGGAATCGTTTTTTACTTCTAACCAGCTGCCTTCTCTTAGCCCAATTACGGGTTGAGTGTTGTAATGGTGGAATTCTTTTATGCGGGTTGCGCGCGTTTCGCCTTTGTGTTTACTGTTTGGGTCGGGGTCTAAATAATGTGGATTTATATTAAATGGCACCAAGCCTAGGGCGTTAAAATTTGGCGGATATACAATGGGCATATCGTTGGTGGTTTTTATGCTTAGGCCGCAAATATTACTGCCAGCACTAGTGCCTAAATAGGGCGTGCCGTTTTGTACTACCTGTTTAAGTTGGGTTATTAAATTGTTTTTGTGGAGCTGGTTTGCAAGTACAAAGGTGTTGCCGCCGCCAACAAAAATAGCTTGGGCATTGGTTACGGCCTCGATAGGATTTTTAAATTCATGTATGCCTATTACTTGTTTATTCTGTTTGGCAAATGCTTGTTTTGCAATATTTGTATAGGCGTCGTGCGATATGCCACCAGGTCGTGCATAGGGTACAAATAGTATGGTCTTTGCGTTTTTAAAAAGGATGTTTAGGGGTTGGGTAATATATTCTAAATATCCGCTGCCGTAAATGGTAGATGTGCTTGCTATAATTGTATTTCGCATGGAATAATTGGTGTTTTGTGTAAAACTAATCAATAATTGGTTTTGGTAAAGATTTCGTTTAATTTGTTTTAAAAATTGAATTAAAAGTGGTATTTTCAAAGTAAAAAAATATGAAAAAATTTATTCTCTTTTTAACTTTTTTAAGTGCCCTAAATGTAGTGGCACAAAATACGAATAGAATAGAAGTATCTGGAAAACTTATTGTTGAGGGTAGTGATGTATCTGGTATTACTATTTTTAATGCGTCGGCAAATGTGGGAACCATTACTGATAACAAAGGAGAGTTTGTTTTAAAAGTAACTTTAAATGATAATATTGAAGTTAGTGCATTGCAGTACCAAAATATTAGTTTTAGGGTTAATGAAGCTATAATGAAATCTAGAAAAATGAAACTCTTTTTAATTGAAGAGATTAATAAACTAGATGAGGTTATTGTTATTAAAGACGGGCTTTCGGGTAATTTAAATCAGGATTTGGAAGATACAACGCCTTTTAAGCCGCAACTAGATGCTTTATATTTTGGGGTTAAAAACAGTAAAGAATATAATTTTGAAAAAGATTATAAAACTGCAACCAAAAATATTGCAATTGATAGGCAACACTTACCCATGATTAATGGTTTAAATATTGTTAATGTTGTAGACCAATTGTTATTACCTTTATTTAGAAGCGGAGTTAAAGATAAGGAGAAGGCTGGTGTACCCGATGTACCAATTGAGGCTGTTAAATATTATTTTGGTTCGGAATTTTTAATTGATAATTTTAATATTCCAGAACATCGTGTTGAGGAGTTTATACAATACGTGCAAAGTGATAACTTTGATTTTTCGTTACTTAACTATGGTAAGGAAATGGATTTTCTTGAGCTACTAAACAAGAAGAGTATAGCATTTTTAGATTCTAAAAACTAAATTCATCTTTTAGTTTTTAACAAAACATTAAAAGCTATTTGTATTTTATTTAAGAATTGATATCCGTTCTTTATGCTCTAATTAATTCAATTTGAGTAGACCATTACTTTTTATATTTCTTAATTTACTAGCACTTCGTGGTTATAGTCAGACTATTAACAGGGTAGAGGTTAGTGGCGTCTTGCTATCAAAAAATAACGATATTGAGGCTGTAACGGTTTTTAATAAATCGTCTAATAAAGGCACGATTACAGATGTTGAAGGGCGTTTTAAGTTACTTGTAGCTTTGAATGATATAATAGAAATTTCGGCATTACAATTCCAAACGGTACAGGTTAGTATTGATGAAGATATAATAGCATCAAAAGCATTAAAAATACAGTTGGTAGAGGAAGTTAACCAGTTGGATGCCGTAACACTCTCTTCTGGTTTAACAGGAGATATGGGTACAGATATAGCTCAAGTTAAATCCGTAAAACCTATGATTCTCGATATGGGAAATATGGATGTCGATTTTGAGTATAATGGGGACAAGGCATTCGATAATACCGTAATTCAAGATCATTTAACATCTGTAATCGATCCTGGGGCAAGAAAATACCAACCAGATTTATTTAGAATTTTAAAATTTTTAACAAAATCTAAAAAGGATTTAAAGATTACCAAAGAGGTGTTTGTTGGCGATAACTACCAAAAGCCAAAGGATATATTTAGTGTGTATTCTTTAAATGACCTTAAAGAACTTTTTGAAATCCCTGAAGATAGGCTTAATGCCTATATTGCTTTTGTTGAAAATAATGGTATTGAACCAAATCTTTTTAAGGACGAAAATAGAATTCTACTTATAGAGTTTTTAGTAAAGCAAAAAGAACAATTTTTAAAAACTCAGCATGTTAAAAATTAAAACGCTCTTGTTAGCTATTGGAGTATTTGGGGTTCAAGATGCGTTTTCTCAAACAAAAGAGTTATTAGGCAGGATAGCAAGTAATGGTGATATAGAAAACATTCATGTTATTAATAATACGGCACAAGCTTTTACCATAACAGATATAGATGGTCACTTTAAAATTCCTGCAAAACTAAACGATACTTTAATATTCTCTTCCATTCAATACAAACTAAAAGAGGTTGTTGTAACGCAAACCATTATAGATAACGAGGCTATTTTTGTAACTTTAAATGAACATATTAACGAACTAGACGAGGTTATTGTTGGTAAAATATTAACTGGCGATTTGTTTTCTGATATTAGAAATATGGATGCCAATGCGCCTATTGATTTTTACGATGTTGGTATTCCTGGTTTTACAGGTACGCCAGCTACGCAAAGCGAACGTCGTTTAAGTGAAGCCTCTAGTTTTAGTCCAAAAGCAGGAGGTTCTTTAGGAGGAGCTGGAGGTTCGGTTTCTATTGCGCCTTTAATTAATGCTATTACAGGCAGAACCAAAATGCTGAAAAATAGAGTTAAAATTGAAGAAAAAGAATCTTTAATGCAAACTATAAAAGGTAGGTTGGCTAGCGATTTTTTTGCTTCAAACCCTTTGGACGAAAGCTTACAAGCCGATTTTTTCTACTTTTGTGCAGACGATCCTAATTTTGTTAAGCATTGTAAAAACCAAACAGACTTTAAGGCTTTAATTTTTTTAAGAATGAAGTACAAGCAATACCTAGCTAATTTAGAAGACAATAAAAATTAATTAACTTCGGAATGCTTTTTGAATTCCAATAAAGTAATTTAGTCGTCTATAAATTTTAATCATGAAGGTTTTTAAATATTTAATCATTCTTTTAGTGCTTCCACTTTTTGCATTTACTACAATGCATAAATATTATATAAGCGTTACGCAAGTTAGCTACGTAAAGGAAAAGGAATCTCTTCAAATAATTTCAAGAATTTTTATTGATGATTTTGAAAGCGTGTTGCGTTCAAATTATGATGAAAATATCATATTAGCAGGAAAAGATGAGCCTAAAGAAACTGATTCTTTAATGAATATCTATCTGCAATCTAAATTGAAACTAAAAATTAACAATAAACCTGTTTTATTCAATTTTATAGGTAAAGCCTATGATGGCGATATTGTAAGATGTTATCTTGAAGTGGAACACGTAAAGTATATTAAGGTGTTTTCAATTACCAATTCCATTTTATTAGATTATCAAGAGGATCAGCAAAATATCGTAAAAACTAAAATTAATTCTAAAAATAAAAGTTTTATTTTAACTTCAAATAATACTAATGCATTGTTAAATTTTAACTAAAACAATGTAAATTGATTGTATAATTTAGTATTTTCGACGACATTTTGTAACAATCTTCTAACGAAAATTGCAAAAGACACATTTTTTTCTAATAAAACTAAAAACTAATATGAAAAAGCACGCTTATCTATTCTTATCTTTTGTATTCCTTTTTTCTGGAGTTTTTGCTCAAGAGCAAAGTAATGAAAAACCACAGGGACACACAGATCAAAACAAGTTTAGACAAATGAAAGACCTTTTAGCAACCCCAAACGAAACACGAAATGCTTCGGGGGCTCCAGGTCATGCTTACACGCAACAGCAGGTAGATTATGTAATGAACATCCGTTTGGATGAAAATACAAACCAAATTTTTGGCGACGAGAAAATAACATATCATAATAACTCTAAAGACCATTTGGAGTATTTATGGATACAGTTAGACCAAAATATGCGAGCTAAAGATTCTAAAACACCAGATGCTAATCCTGAAAGTTTTAAAACGCCTTTTAACGGTCCAACTATGTTTACTAAAAACAACTTAAAAGAACGTTTTGATGGTGGTTTTAATATTGAATATGTGAAAAATGACGATGGGTCACCTTTATCACATTCTATAAATCGCACCATGATGCGCATTAATTTACCAAAACCTTTAGCGCCAGGTGCAGTATTTAAATTTAGTATTAAGTGGCATTATAATATTAACGATATTAATATTGATGGTGGTCGTTCTGGTTTAGAAACCTTCCCTGATGGAAATAATAACTACACTATTGCGCAGTTTTTTCCAAGACTTTGTGTTTATGATAATGTTGAAGGATGGCAGAATATGCAATTTTGGGGACGTAGTGAGTTTGCTTTAGAATTCGGAAATTATGATGTAAAAATTACAGCGCCTGCAGATCATATTTTAGAAGCAACAGGAGAATTACAAAACCCAAAAGAAGTTTTATCTAAAGAGCATCAAAAACGTTTAAAATTAGCAGAAAAATCATTTAAAGATCCTGTTTTTATTGTTACGGAAGAGGAGTCTGTTGCGGCAGGTAAATCAAGAAGCACAAAAGAAAAAACATGGCATTTTAAAGCAGAAAAAGTAAGAGACTATGCATTTGCATCTTCAAGAAAATATATTTGGGATGCTATGGCAGTTAATATTAATGGTAAAACTGTAATGGCTATTTCGCTTTATCCAAAAGAAGGAAACCCATTATGGGAGGAGCATTCTACACGTGTGGTTGCTAATACTTTAGAAGAGTATTCCAAACTAACTTTCGATTATCCTTATAGTAAAGCTATATCTGTACATTCAGAAAGACAAGGTATGGAATATCCAATGATTTGTTTTAACTACGGAAGACCAGATCCTGATGGAAGTTATTCTGAACGATTAAAAAGAGGTATGATAGGTGTTATTACTCATGAGGTAGGACACAACTTCTTTCCTATGATTGTAAATAGTGATGAGCGCCAATGGACTTGGATGGACGAAGGTTTAAATTCGTTTGTTGAAACGCTTGCAGAATTAGATTACGATCCTAATTTTATAACAGGAAACCTACCTAAAGATATTGTAGATTACATGGGAGGAGATCAAAGTCATATTTCTCCAATAATGTCTCATGGCGATTATGTATATCAATTTGGTCCAAATGCCTATACTAAACCGGCAGCAGGTTTATACATGTTAAGACAAACTATAATGGGGCCAGAATTGTTCGATTATGCTTTTAGAACCTATTCGCAACGTTGGATGTTTAAACACCCAACACCTGCAGATTTTTTCAGAACCATGGAAGATGCTTCGGCAATGGATTTAGATTGGTTTTGGAGAGGTTGGTTCTACACTACAGATTATACAGATATTGGAGTTAAAGAAGTTAAGCAGTTTTACTTAACCGATAAGCCAACAGAAACGGCTAAAGAAACAGCTAAAAAGTATAATATGAATCTAGACGATTTTAAAGATCGTTTAGTGTATTATGCAGAAGCTGAAAATGGAGATATACCTCAAGATGCAAAAGGCGTATCGGATTTTAAATTTTTAACAGACTATATTGCTAGCTTGCCAGAAGCTGAAAAAGCAAAGTTGAATTCAGCAGCACCTAAGTATTTTTACGAAGTTGTGTTTGAGAAACCAGGAGGGTTAGTAATGCCTATTATTTTAAATATTACTTATGAAGATGGAACAACCGAAAGAAAAACGTATCCTGCACAAATTTGGAGGTATAATGATAAGGAGGTTAGTAAAGTGTTTAAAACAAACAAGCGTATTACGGGCTTAGCTATTGATCCAGACCTAGAAACGGCGGATGTTGATACATCTAATAATTCTTGGCCTAGAAAAGCTGAGGATAATAAATTTGATGCTTTTAAGAATAAAGTAAATAATTAATAGAAATTAATTTTTGTGTAAGCCGATTTTTTTTAAAATCGGCTTTTTTATTCCATAAATTTTAAATGGAATAATAAAACAACTTAGTATATTTGTGCTGTGATATTACAAGTAACATTCTTATTTATTAGCGGCGGGGAAATAGCATTTATCCTGTTTATCGCCATTATGGTTTTTGGGGCAGATAAGTTGCCCGAAATAGCTCGTGGCTTAGGTCAAGGTATGCGAACCCTTAAGGATGCCACTAACGATATAAAGCATGAAATAACAAAAACAGCGGAAAAAAGCGGAATCGACACAAGTATTACTAAGGATGTTAAAAAGGAATTGGATAAAGTCAAAGAAGATTTAGAAGATTTTACAGGTTCAGTAAAACGAAAATTTTAGTATTTTGTCGATTAGGAGCACGCGTTTCATCGTGTTTTATTGTTGGTTTAACGAGTTTTTAAGCTATATGGTACATTTAGGGGTATCTTGAAAATCCCAAATCGTTAATGTATTTGAAAATGAAAAAAAGCCTATTATTGTTTTTTTGTTCGCTTACTTTTTTGACGTATAGTCAAAATGAAAGGGAGGCTATAAAGCAAATTGACAGTATTAACTCTTCAGCTTTAAAATCTTATAATGAAAGTAAAATAGTTAAAGCGTTTAACGGCTTTAATATAGCAAAAAAGATAGCAGATTCCATTAACGATAATTATGGTATAGCCATTTCTAATTTAAATTTAGGAAATATATACCGCTTAATGCATGAAAATGCAAATGCTAAAGATTCTTACTCGTCTATGTTAAAAGCCGCTAAGGCTATAAAAGACAACTATTTAATAGCCAACGCTTATTTAAATTTGGCTACACTTACCAAAGATGAAAACGAATCGCAAACAACTATTGATTTATTTAAAAATGCTTTAGACCATATCTCTAAAAACCAATATTTGGCTAATGAGAATTATAACCTAAGTCAATATGAAAACTTATTGGTTAAAATACGAATAGGTCTAGCCGAATTCTACATAGAAAATGATTTCCTAGAGGAAGCCCAAGTCAATCTTTTACGTGCTGAGGATATTATTAATAAGGAGACGTTTTCTAATAATTATCAAACAGGTTACTTCAATTACATTTACGGCGTTCATTTTTTTAAAAAGGAACTTTATAATAATGCGAACGAAAAGTTTAACAAAGCCATTGATTTTCTAAACAGTGAGCATGCTACGAACGATGATACTTCGTTGCTTTTAAGTAAGATTTATAAAAGTTTATCACTTTCGTATTTCGCCACAGATAGCGAAGAACAAGCGTATTTAGCATTGTTAAAATATGATGAGTTTAAAGATGAGTTTTTAAATAAAGAAAAAGTAAAAGAAAACGCTATTTATAAATCTAGGTTTTTATTAGCAACGTATAAAAATGAAGCTCAATTGGCAAATAGCGAGAAGTTATACCAATTAAAAATTGCCGATAAAGTCAAAAAAATCAACTTAATAATTATTATAGCCTTAATTTTATTATTAGCAACGTTGCTAATTTTATATAAATATTATGTAGCGAAACGTCGACTTTCAGATGTACTGAAGAAACAAAATGCTGAACTAGAAATTGCTAAAAATGATGCTTTAAAATCTTCAGAATTAAAATCTAAATTTATTTCTAACGTATCTCACGAATTAAGAACACCACTATATGGTGTTGTGGGATTAACATCCATAATGCTAGAAAATAGTAATCTAGACGAGGCTAATGTTAAATATTTAAAATCACTTAAGTATTCAGGCGATTATTTATTAAACCTAATAAACGATGTGTTGCAGGTTAGTAAAATTGAGTCTAAAAAGCTAGAAATTAATAATACGACGGTACATTTAAGATCACTTATTCAAAACGTAACAGATTCTTTTGATTATAGTTTAGGTGAGTCTAATAACCAAATGCATATTTTTATTGACGAGCGTATTCCGGAATTTATCCTATGCGATAAATTAAGGTTGTCTCAGGTTTTATTCAATTTAATTGGTAATAGTATAAAGTTTACCCAAAATGGAAATATTTCCATTAAGGCTAATTTAAAGGAAATAGATAGCGAAAATGTATTAATGGCCTTCGAGGTTGTAGATGACGGTCCAGGAATTTCTGAGGAGAAACAAGGTTCTATTTTTGATAATTTTATTCAACTAAACGAAAATTCTAATACGGGCTATCAAGGTGCAGGTTTAGGTCTTTCTATAGCTAGTAAAATTGTTAAATTATTTAATAGTACCATTGAGCTTGAAAGTGAATTAGGTGTTGGTTCAACATTCAGTTTTGTGGTAAGTTTTAAAATAGATACCAACGCTATCGAGCAAATAAAAAGTGAAAAAGATGAAGATGTTTTAACTTCTTATAGTCCGGAGAGCTTAAGAATATTAATAGCGGAGGATAATAAAATAAACCAAATTGTTACAGGTAATTTGCTCAAAAAAGAGAACTTTCAGTATGATATTGTTGAGAATGGTTTAGAGGCTTTAAAAGCATTTAAAAACAACACATACGATTTAATTTTAATGGATATTAATATGCCTTTAATGGATGGAAACGAGGCTACTTTAAAGATAAGAGAGTTTAATAATCAAATTCCAATAATAGCGTTAACGGCTTCTAGTAAAGATGAGCTAATGTTAAATAAACTCGATAAAGGTTTTGATGATATTATTACCAAACCATTTGATAATGATTTGTTCTTTAATACCATTAACAAATTAATTGAAATAAGTAAGACTAACGGTAATAATGATGGTACTCGCGTTATAAAATTTTCATCATAACACGTTGTTGTAAAAATTAAACAATAAGCTTGGGTAGCTTTTTTAATTAAATATATTTTAACTTACCACCTTTATAACTTTCTGCTAATAGTTAAACCGTCTCGAATAGGTAATAATACTGTTTCTACACGTTTATCTTCTTTTAAAAGCGCATTATACTTAATTAATTCAGGTGTAGATATGTCGTCCTTTTTAAAGGTAGTATCAAGTACTTTACCGCTCCATAATACGTTATCCGATAAAATAATACCGCCAGCATTTAACTTATCTATAATAACATTAAAATAATTAGAGTAGTTCACCTTATCGGCATCAATAAAAACCAAATCAAAAGTTGCATCAAGTTTAGGAATAATAGCTAAAGCGTTTCCTAAATGCTGTTTAATTTGATGTCCGTAATTAGATTTATCAAAATATTTCCTCTGAAAATCTACTAGTTCTTCATTAATATCAATAGTATGTAATTCTCCAGTGTTTTGCATGCCTTCAGCTAAACATAATGCCGAATACCCTGTATACGTGCCAATTTCTAAAATGTTTTTAGGGTTTACCAATTTAGAAATTATGCTTAAAATCCTGCCTTGATAATGACCACTTAACATTCTAGGTTGTAAAATTTTCTGGTAGGTTTCTCGCGTGAGTTGTTGTAGTAATTCTGGTTCGTTTTCCGAATGAGAAACAACATAATTGTCTAATTCTTCTGTTATAAAATGCATTAGCTTAAAATTCTTTTAATCAATTTTTCTTTGGCGCTTTCGTCATCACCGCACAGCCATTGTATAACGTTATTTTCCCAAATATCATCGTACTCAGTTTCATTAATAATTTTTCTATCAACAGCCAAATCTAATATTTTCCCTGGGTACGATGATTGTTTATCGCTTTCCATTTCGCCCAAGGGGTAAGGGTCATCAAGACCCATTATAACCTGTTTAGAGCCATGATTTCTAATAAGTAACTCTAATCCACCTGTATCATGCACTAGCGTATCAAAAAATATGTTTTTATGTCCTACGGCTTTTCTTGGGTGGTGTTTACCTTCAAATAAATCCGGTCTGCCATCAAAACCTTGAATACGTCTGCCTAAGTTAATTTGTGCTAACTGTCCACCATGAGCAAAACAAGTACGCATATTCGGGAATTTATCTTGGTAGCCATTAAGCGTAAAAAAATGATAAGCATCGCCACATTGGGCAAGCATCCAAATAAGGTGAAAACGCCAAGAGGTATTCTCTAATTTAATAAACTTTTCGCCATCGTAAGGGTGAACTTCAACAGCCAAATTATATTTATCTGCTAATTCAAAAATAGGCTCATTCTCCTCATCAAAAATACAACGCCATGTGCCAATAGTATCCATGTAATGCGTGGGAAGACAAAGTAATTGAAGTCCTAACTGTTCTACACAACGTTCAATTTCCCAACACGCACTTCGTATAAACGCTGGATGCACCACAAAGCCGCAAGTAAATTTACTTGGGTTTTCTTGTTGCATTTTTGCGTTAAAATCGTTTTGAAAACGCAAGGCTTTTTTCATTTCCTCAACACGTAAACCATTGCCATAAAGTTGCGATAAATTTAAAACCACAGCATGATCTAGTTTATTACGCTCCATCCATTCTAACTTTTCATCCAAGAAAAAACTGGAATCTGTAACAGGACGTTTCCAATCCTTTTGAAGCATAAATTTTCTATCCTTATCCACCCAAAAAATGCCTTTTTCACGCATAAATTCAGGAATTTGCTCCGGGTAAGGTAGTAAATGAGAATGACCGTTTATTCGTAATTTACGTTTCATGTATAGGTCCTGAGAGGTCAGGAATCTTTAAAAGTTTATAATTTTAATCAATTTTAACCTTTTGTGGCGGTTGCATAACCTCACCACAATTAGGGCAGCTTCGTTTTTCTTTATCGCCATAATATTTGTCAAATATTTTAGGCATATCGGTTTCAATATTTTCAACGGTAAAATCCTCTTCATAAAGTTTGGTTACGCAATTTTCGCAAAACCAAAGTAGCGCATCGCGCATACCTTCTGGTCGTTTGTATTCAATAACCAAACCAACAGTGTTAGCTCCACGTTGCGGAGAATGTGGAACTTTTGGAGGTAGCAAATAAATATCACCTTCCTTAATATGAACCTCCTTAGGCGTACCTTTATCAATAATTTTTAAAACAATATCACCTTCAACTTGGTAGAAAAACTCTGGCGTTTCATTATAATGATAATCCTTTCTGTTATTTGGGCCACCAACCACCATAACAATAAAATCACCATCTTTCCATACCACTTTATTTCCAACCGGCGGTTTTAAATGATGTCTGTTTTCTTCAATCCAAGCTTTAAAATTTATAGGCGATGTTAGGTTACTCATAGTTTTATGTTTTGGGCGTTACCACAAGGGTCAGGCTATCCGCTATATCTTTTTTATGTTTCACAAATATAGTATCTTATTTAAAAGCTTTAATTATAGAAAATTAACGTTTACCAAATACTCTAGAATTCATAAAAAAGGATGCCGCTTCTATCCTTAACGCAAATTCGTTACTAATATACAAACCGCTTAAATTCTATTAAAGTTATAAAGGTTAAATTATTACAAAGATTTGGTACGTCCACCATCAACAGGAACATTAACGCCATTAACATAAGCAGCAGGAGTACTAGCTAAAAAGGTAATAACGCTAGCAGTTTCTTCCGGTTTAGCAAAACGTTTAGCAGGCGTGTAATTTTTCATTATTTCAGCCATATCTTCTAAAGCACGGTTCTCAATGTTCGCTTTAATTTTAATTATTTCGTTTAAACGTTCGGTTTCTGTAAAACCAGGAAGTACGTTGTTTACTGTAATACCAAATTCAGCTACTTCGGTAGCTAAAGTTTTACTCCAATTGCCAACAGCACCTCTAATAGTATTGCTAACACCTAAACCAGGAATTGGCTCTTTTACGGAAGTTGAAATTACATTTATAATACGACCATAACCTTCCGCTTTCATAAACGGAATGGTGGCTTGAGCTATTAAATGATTGCATTTAAGATGCATAGTAAACGCATTTTCAAAAGCTTCTAAGCTGGCTGTTAAAATTTCGCCACTTCTAGGGCCTCCTGTATTGTTTATTACAATATGAAAACCGTGTTCTTTCTCAATAAATTTAATAAGTTGCTCTTGTAACTCTCGTGGGTTTAAAAAATCGGCAACAATGTAATTATGGTCTCTATGGTTTGGTAATTCTTCTAAAACGGCTTTTAATTTTTCTCTGTTTCTAGCTACAAGGGTTACGTGAACTCCTTCGTTGGCCAAAGCTATTGCAGTGGCTTTACCTATACCTTGTGTGCTTCCGCAAACTAATGCGTATTTATTATTTAATTTTAAATCCATAATTTTTATACCTTTTCCAATTTATTGGTAATTAATATTTTATACATACATTTTTAGCTTCAGTAAAAAAGCGTAACGCCTCAAAACCACCTTCGCGACCAACCCCCGATGCTTTTACACCGCCAAAAGGTGTTCTCAAATCACGCAACATCCAAGTGTTTACCCAAAAAATACCAACCTGTAATTGCTTGCTAAAATGCATGGTGCGTTTAAGATTGTTGGTCCATAGTGTTGCCGATAAACCATACTTAATTTTGTTTGCCATTTGTAAAACATCCGCTTCGGTTTTAAAAGGCATGATAGTAACTACTGGGCCAAATATTTCTTCTTGGTTAACTCTACATTCATCAGTTTTAACCTCAATAATTGTAGGTTCTAGGTAATAACCGTTTTCAAAACCTTTTACAACAACCTTATTACCACCACAAAGTATTTTTCCACCTTCAGTTTTAGCAATATCGATATAACTTAAAACTTTTTCTAAATGCGGTTTTGAAACTAAAGCGCCAATTTTTGTTGTGTTTTTAGCTGGATGCCCAACTTTAAGCGCTTTTACTTTTTCTACAAAATCTACCTTAAACGCTTCATATATAGAAGCCTCAATAAAAATTCGGCTTCCGCATAGACAAATCTGACCTTGATTTGCAAAAGATGAACTCACTGTAGTTTCAAGCATTTCATTATAATCGCAATCGGCAAAAATGATGTTTGGATTTTTACCACCCAATTCTAAAGATAGTTTTTTAAACATAGGAGCAGCAACCCTAGCTATTTGTGCTCCAGTGGCGGTGCCGCCGGTAAAAGAAATCGCTTTAATTTCAGGATGCTCAACTATCGCTTGACCGGTTGTTGTTCCTAATCCATGAACAATATTTAAAACCCCTTTAGGTAAACCTGCTTCATTACAAATTTCTCCTAGTAAATAGGCGGTCATAGGTGTAACTTCGCTAGGTTTTGCTACTACACAGTTTCCTGCCGCAATAGCTGGAGCAATTTTCCAGGTAAAAAGATAAAGCGGAAGGTTCCAAGGCGAAATACAACCTACCACTCCAATAGGCTGTCTTAAGGTGTAATTTATGGCGTTTTGTCCCGCGCTTTCATGACTTTCACTAGCAAATTGGGTGATGGCATTTCCAAAAAACCTGAAATTACTAGCTGCTCTGGGTATGTCAATAGTTTTTGCTAAACCAATAGGTTTGCCATTATCTTTACTTTCTGCTTCTGCGAAGCGTTGCAGGTTTGCTTCTAATAGCTCCGAGATTTTAATGAGTATTCTGCTGCGTGCTTCAAGGGTTGTTTGCGACCATTGTTTAAAGGCGGTTTTGGCACTTTGATAAGCCTTTTCTACATCTGCTTTTGATGAGTTGGGGATTTTACCGTAAACTTCTCCATCTGACGGACAATAGTTGTCTATCCAATCTTTTGAGATTGGATTCTCCAACTTGCCGTTTATGAAGTTTTGGATGTTCATCTATAACTTTTTATAAGCCACTACCTTAATCTCAACTAGCAAATCAGGGTGCGGTAATTGATGCACCGCTACGGTAGTTCGTGTTGGTCCTGTTGTAGTATCAAAAAATTCGGCATATGCTTTATTGTAATCTGCAAAATCATTCATATTAACTAAAAAAGAAGTAATATCAACCACATCTTTTAAAGTGGCACCTTCATTAGCTAAATTCTTTTCAATATTCTTTAAAACTTCTCGAGTTTGAATTTCAGCATTTAATCGTTTGGTTCCCATTTCGTCTATAATATCAACACCTGCAATGGTATTGTCTGCTCTTCGCGAACTAGTTCCAGATACGAATATAAAATCGCCAACACGTTTTGTATGCGGATATGCTCCTCTTGGTGTTACTTTACTCATGGTAAAAAGTCCCTATTAACCTCCCCAAAGAGAGAAACTCAACGTGGGAATTTGAGTTTTTGTTATTTAAAGCCAACTGTTCCTTTTTTTTAGGAAGGGTAGGCTTTCTGTTTATGTTAACCCAGCTATTCTATCATCTTCAAGAATAGCTTCGGTTTCTTGCTTTACTCGATTTAAAACGAGCTTTAAATCGTCATTGCTAGTAATTAAGCCATCGGTTAGTAAATTTAAAATAGCTTTGTCTTGTGCTCGTCCTTTTAACATAGCTTCTCTGTAACCTATATGTTCATTAAAAGTTACTAAAGAGTATTTTGAAGCATATTCATTTGGAAATTCTTTTTCTAAGGCCATTTCTAATTTACGCTTTTCTTGAAATATGGCCTGATTAACATGACCTTTCATTTCATGAAAATTATCAATGGCTAAATCTGCAATGGCATCGGTGTCTTTTTTACGGTTGCTTTCGTAAGTTTTAAAAATGGTTTCCCAATCTTTTAAATCTTGATCTAGTACTTGGTCTAGCTCCACAACATCTTCAAAGGAAGCATTCATACCTTGACCGTAAAACGGAACAATAGCATGAGCGGCATCGCCCATTAACAACGTATTGCCTTTGTAGTGCCATGGCGAACATTTTATAGTACCCAAAGGCGATGTTGGGTTAGTAAAAAAGTCCTCTAAAAGGTTTGGCATTAAAGCTAAGGCATCTGGAAATTCGTTTTGGAAAAATTCTAGAACACGTTCCTCGGTAGTTAAATTATTGAAATTGTATTGGCCTTCTTCGTAACTTAAAAATAGTGTTACGGTAAAACTGCCATCCAAATTTGGTAGTGCAATAAGCATAAAGCTACCACGAGGCCATATATGAAGGGCATTTTTATAAGTTTTAAAATCGCCATTTGGTTTTGGTAAAATACTTAATTCTTTATAACCATGGGTTAAATAAGCTTGCGAGAAACTAAACAAGAATTTTTTTCCTAAATAATAACTTTTACGCAATGCAGAACCTGCGCCATCTGTGGCTATTATAACATCGGCATCCTCAATAAATTCCTTTTTTGTAATATAATCTTTAAAAAGAGCCGTGGTATTTTCAAAATTGACAGATTTACATTTGCTGTTAAATTGAATATTTACCTTGTCATGTTTTTCGGCTTCATCTAAAAGTAAAGCATTTAAATCCCCACGTGAAATGGAATTGATGTATTCATAGTCGCGACCGCTATAATTAGATTGGAAGGTATTGCCATGTATATCATGAATCATGCGTCCATTCATAGGGATGCAAAGTGCCTTTACTCTATCTTCTAAACCAATTAATTTCATGGCTTTATTCCCGCGATCTGAAAAAGCTAAATTAATAGAGCGCCCCGCAGAAATATCTACTTTTCGTAAATCTGGGCGCATTTCGTAAACGTTTACGTTAAATCCTCTTTGTGCCAAACGTAAGGCTAGAAGTGAACCGCATAATCCGGCGCCTATAATTAATATGTTTTGTTGCGTATCTTTCATCTTTGTCATTCTCCCCTTCTCGAAAACCTTATGATTTTAGTATGTGTTGTTATTATAGGCCTCCATTATTCATTAAAATAAATAAAGGTATTAGTGCTCTTATGTTATTTCTTTCAACTTCTCAACCAATCTATATACATCTTCAAATGAATTATAAAGTGGAACAGGAGCACACCTAATAACATCGGGCTCTCTCCAGTCGCTAATTATACCAGCTTCGGTTAATTTATTATGTAACGTTTTATCTGCGTTTTTTACTTGAATAGATAGTTGGCAACCGCGTTCGTCTGGGTTACTTGGCGTAATAATTTTAATAGTGTCCTCGCCTAATTGCTTGATTAAAAACTCGAAATAGCCTGTTAATTTTTTAGATTTTTTAATGAGGTTTTCAAATCCAACTTCATTAAACATATCTAACGATGCCTTTATTGCTGCCATCGATAAAATGGGCGGGTTACTTAATTGCCAACCTTCGGCACCTGGCATTTGGTCGAACTCATCGCGCATTCTAAAACGTGTTTGCTTATTATGGCTCCACCATCCTGTAAAACGGTTTAAGTCTTTTTTGTGAGCATGACGCTCGTGAATAAAGCAACCACCTACACTTCCTGGTCCAGAATTTAAATATTTATAGGTACACCAAACGGCAAAATCTGCTCCAGAATCGTGGAGGTTTAATGCTACGTTTCCTGCACCGTGGGCGCAGTCAAAACCTACATTACAACCATGTTTATGGCCTAGGTTTGTTATGCGTTTTAAATCGAAAAACTGACCGGTATAATAGTTAACACCGCCAATCATTATAAGGGCAATTTCATCGCCTTGTTCTTTTAGAATATGTTTTAAATCCTCATAGTTTAGTAATTCTTCACCTTTTCTTGGTTTCCATAAAACAACACCTTCTTTATCATCGAACCCATGATGACGAAGTTGCGACTCTACAGCATATTTATCAGAAGGAAAAGCATCACTTTCAATAAGAATCTTGTATCGCGTTTTTGTAGGCTTGTAAAACGACACCATCATAAAGTGTAAGTTGGCTGTTAGCGTATTCATAACAATTACTTCAATAGGTTTTGCGCCTACAACTTTAGCCATACTTTCGGTTAAAAACTCATGATAGGGTAGCCATGGGGTTTTAGCCTCAAAATGTCCTTCAACGCCTAAATTAGCCCAATCCTTCAACTCTTGGTTTACGTAAGTTGAGGTTTGTTTGGGTTGCAATCCTAGTGAGTTGCCAGTCATGTAAATCCATGGATTACCTTGCTGGTCTTTAGGGATGTGGAAATGCTCTCGGTATGTTTTTAAAGCGTCGTTTTGGTCCTGTTCTATAGCGTAATTAAGACCTAGTTTGTAATCGGACAAAGTGTTTTGGTTTTGGGTTGCTAACAAAAATAAGAATTATAATGTTAGAAAAGAATAGCAAAACCAAATAGACTTAAAAAGGAAAAGCGCTTCAACCATTGGTTGAAGCGCTTTAATATATATAGACGCATATAGCGGAAAAATAACTGTTATACTTTATATACGTCATAAGTCGTAGTTTAGATGTTTTAATTACCAAAAAATATGTAATTTTTTTTACTCTTTTATAATTTCTATTTCCGATAAGGTTAAATTCCAGTCACCTTCTGCTTTTTTATGGTCCAGAGCTATTTTTATACCATTAAACTCTTGATAGTTTTCAAAGGTGTTTATAAGGCCAGCAGTAGCAGCGTTTCCTTTTCTAAAGGCCCATTCTTTAATTATAAAATCGTTATTATAATAAATGTCGTAAGCATCACCTGGTGTATAACCGCCCGTGTCTGGATAGGTAACCGTTATTTTTTTAAGCTGTTTTTTATGAATTGGAGATTCTTCGATAGTTGGTTTAGAAAGTGTAGTGTTTTGGTCCCAAACCAATTGAAACGGTATAAGCAACCAAAATTTATCATTAATAAAGGCTCTATCGGCTTTTATAAATGTACTATCTAAAGCGGTTCTGTTGTAGTTAATGCTGTCTTTCTCGGTAATTAGCGTAACATCGTTAGTTTTTGGTTTCCAAATCCAACTTCTTTTATTAAAAAAGGTAAACTGAATTTCAGAAACAGCATTCCAGTTTTCAAACCCATGTGCATTAGCTATTTTTTGAGCTATACTTATTTCTTTTATAATTTTTTCTTCCTTTTGTTTACAAGAAAGGCCAAATGTAATTAGGCAAACGGCTATTAGTAATTTTTTCATAATTTAGAGTTTTCACAAAGATATCATTTGAAGATGAGTAACTACGATAAATATTTTAATACGAATAAAAGCACCTGGAATGAAAAGGTGAAAATTCATGCTAAAAGTGATATGTATGATTTGGACGCCTTTAAAAACGGAAAATCTTCTTTAATGCCTTATGAATTAGAAGCTTTAAATGATGTAAAAGGAAAATCTCTATTGCATTTACAATGTCATTTTGGACAAGATACTATGAGCTGGAGTAGGATGGGAGCAAAGTGCATAGGTGTCGATTTGAGTGATGAGGGTATTAAACTAGCAAAACGTTTAAATGATGAATTAAAGCTTGACGCAGAATTTATTTGTTGTAATGTTTTGGATACTTCGGAATTTGTAAAAGATAAATTCGATATTGTTTATACTACTTATGGCGTTATAGGATGGTTGCCAGATTTAAAGCCTTGGGGCAAAATGATTGCTGAACGTTTAAAAAAAGGAGGCACATTTTTTATAGCTGAATTTCATCCGATAGTTTGGATGTTTGATTATCTGCATGATAGACCCGTAATGCGATATGGTTATATGCGGGACGAGGTTATTTATGAAGAATATGAAGGCACTTACGCTTACCAAAACTCAAAAATGATTAGTAAAGAGTATGGATGGAACCACGGATTAAGTGAAGTGATTAAGGCTTTAACCGATGCTGGGTTGCAAATAGAATATTTAAACGAGTTTGATGAAAGCCCTTATGATGTGTTACCAAATTTAACAAAGACGAATTCTGGTATGTTTGTAACCAAAGGTAAATTGTATCCTTTAATTTTTACTTTGAAGGCAACAAAAAGGTAGTTACTATCAAAGTAAAAAGTAGAGTTGTTTTATTTTTGAAAATATGTGTTTTAATAGCTTAAGGTTCAAATTAAAATACTATTAATGGTTCTCTTTTAAAATTTCTGGCATTTTTGCTTTAAAGCGGTTTAACCTAGGTACCGATACATTTTGTATATATGGATGGTTTGGGTGCAAGCGTTCGTAATTTTGATGATACTCTTCTGCTACCCAGAATTTTTGAAATGGATAGACTTCGGCTGCAATTTTTGCGTTTAATTTTTTGGCTAAGGCTTCTTTTTTCTTTAAAATAATTTGCTTTTGTGCTTTATTTTGGAAAAAAAGTATGGAGCGGTATTGCGACCCGCGGTCGTTTCCTTGTCCCTTTACTTGGGTTACGTTTTGCGATGCAAAATAAACATCGACTAAGGTTTCAAAACTCACAATTTTTGGATCATAAATAATTTCTACAGCTTCGGCATGTCCTGTTTTACCTGTATTGCTTGACGCATAAGTTGGGTTTTTAGTGTGTCCGCCAGAATACCCTGAAATAGATTCGTCAACACCTTTAACGCTTTCGTAAATGGCTTCTACACACCAAAAGCATCCGCTTGCGAAATAAGCTTTAGCTTTTCCGTTTTTTATAGGGACTTCAATGGGGTCTGCATTTATAATTGCTTCTTGCTTTTTTGATGTTTGTGCTGAATTTTGGCAACTAAAAAACAGGGTTAATGCTAATATTGGAATGATGTTTTTCATGAATTTTTCTTTGTTTAGACGTATAAATTTATGAAACCTTAAATGGTTTGTGTTAATGTTGTTTTAAAAATTTATTGGTATGTGCAAACTAGAAGCTATGGATTGCCAACTGCAAACTAACCCGCGTTAGGGATTGCAACGAAAAGCCCACAGCCCGACAAAGGAGGTGCGAGGACTTGTAGTGGAAAGCCCGACCCTTTGGGGTAACGTCCAAGTTATTTGGCATAAAAAAAGCCTTCAAAATTAAATGAAGGCTTAATTATGTGTATTTAAAATGACTTATAGTTTAGAAAACATTTTTGCCATTTTTGCTTTTTGCTCTTCAGCTAATTCTGCATCGACTAAAATACGTCCACTATGTTCATCTGTAATTACTTTTTTACGTGAAGCAATTTCTACCTGTACTTGTGGTGGAATGGTGAAGAATGATCCTCCAGATGCTCCTCTTTCGATGGCAACAACTGCTAATCCGTTCTTTACGTTTGTTCTAATTCTAGTATATGCTTTAACTAAGCGCTCTTCGATTTGCTTTTTGTAATCTTCAGATTTACCTATTAAAGCTTGTTCTTCTTTTTCGGTTTCGGCTAAAATAGCATCTAACTCACTCTTTTTGTGCTTTAAGTGGTTTTCACGCTCTTTTAAACGCTCTTTAGTTTCAGAAATCACTACTTTTTTCTGCTCTATTTGTGCTTTGAATTCTTTAATGTGCTTTTCAGCTAATTCAATTTCTAATTCTTGAAATTCTACTTCTTTAGTAAGAGAGTTGAATTCTCTGTTATTTCTAACGTTTTTTTGTTGCTCGCTATATTTTTTTATTAAAGCTTTAGATTCTTCGATTGAGTTTTTCTTCCCAACGATATCGTTATCTACTACTTCTAAATTAGATATAAGTTTTTCTAATCTTATGTTTAATCCAGCAACTTCATCTTCTAAATCTCGAACTTCTAAAGGAAGTTCTCCACGAACATTTCTAATTTCATCAATTCGTGAATCGATGAGTTGTAAATCGTATAAAGCTCTTAAACGCTCTTCAACAGTTACTTCTTTCTTTTTAGCCATACTTTAAAAATACTTAACAGGATTGGTATTTATCTTTGATAAAATGATTGCAAAATTAGTAATTTTTTTTGTAAGATAAGCTACTAAAAGATTTTTTGTGTATTGCTCGCTTTCGTAATGCCCAATATCTGCCAAAAGTATGGTGTTTTCGGCTGAAAAAAAATCGTGATATTTTAAATCGGCGGTTATAAAAGCATCAGCACCAGCGCTTTTAGCTGCGTTAATGGCAAAACTTCCGGAGCCGCCCAAAACCGCCACGCGTTTTATGTTTTTATTTAATAATGCGGAATGCCTTACGCATTTTGTATTCATTTTTGTTTTTAAATGGTTTAAAAACTGACTTTCGTCCATGGATTGGGCAAATTCGCCAATCATACCCATACCAATATTCTGGTTTTTGTTCTCTATGCTTGTAATTTCATAGGCTACTTCCTCGTAGGAATGGGTTTTAAACAGTGTGGATAAAATGTTGTTTTGCTGGTGTTTTGCGAAGGTTACCGTAATTTTTGTTTCGTTTTCGGTGTGGTTTTCTCCTTTTTTGCCTAGGGTTGGGTTAGCGTCTTCATTGCCTTTGTAAGTGCCTTGACCTTCTACATTAAAACTGCAATTGGAATAATTACCAATGTTACCTGCTCCAGCGTTAAACAGGGCTGTTCTTAGTTGGTCGGCTTCTTTTTTGGGCACGTAGGTGGTTAGTTTTTTTATGGTAGCGCTTTGCGGTATTAAAATGTGTTTGTTTGTGAGTTGTAATTGGTTGCAAATCATGTCGTTTACACCATGTTGTGAATTATCTAAGGCTGTATGGATACTAAAAATAGCTATATCATGTTTTATGGCTTTTAAAACTACACGCTCCACATAATTTTTGCCTGTTATTTTTTTTAAGCCTTTAAAAATAATAGGGTGGAAGCTTACAATCATGTTGCAGTTAGCCTCAATGGCCTCGTCTACAACAGCTTCGAGAGTGTCTAAGGTAACTAGTATTCCTGTTACTTTGTTGTATTTATTGCCTACTAAAAGGCCAACATTATCGAAATCTTCGGCGTAAGCTAAAGGTGCCAACGCTTCTAAATGATTTATAACGTCTTGTATAATCATATTAATTTGTGTTTAATTTCAAAGATAAAATAATTACTTTCACCTTAACTAATTATTTTTAGTGTGTTATTACATCTTCTTTGATTTAATAATTATATTTCGAGCTTAAATACAATTTCGCAGTAATGAATATTATTAGAAAATTATTATTCCCCGTTATCCCCATTTATTTTATGGTGACTTGGTTGCGAAATAAATTGTACGATTTAGGTATTAAAAAATCGAAGTCGTATAAGTTGCCTATTATTTGTGTTGGCAATTTGAGTGCAGGTGGCACAGGAAAAACACCAATGATTGAGTATTTAATTAGACTTTTAAAAGATGATTTTAAAGTTGCAACGCTAAGTCGAGGGTATAAACGTAAAACAGAAGGCTTTCAATTAGCAAATATAACAGCAACGGCAGATACTATTGGCGATGAGCCTTTTCAGTTTTATACTAAGTTTAAGGATTCTATTCTAGTTGCTGTTGATGCAGATAGGCAACATGGGATTGAAATACTGCAAAATGAAAAGCCTGATGTTATACTGCTAGATGATGCGTATCAGCACAGAAAGGTTAGTGCTGGATTTAATGTTTTATTATCTACGTATGCGAATCCTTTTTTTAAGGATATTGTTTTGCCTACTGGTAATTTAAGAGAACCAAGAGGTGGATCGAAAAGAGCCGATGTTATTATAGTTACCAAATGCCCTAAAGGTCTAAATTCAAGTGAAAAAAGTAATATTGTAAAACGTATTAGCCCTGAAACACATCAACATGTTTTTTTTAGTACTATTGATTATGCTAAATCTGTAATAGCTGCAGGTAAAACTGAATATATTGAAAACTTAGCGCCTTTTACTTTGGTTACAGGTATAGCAAATGCGAAACCATTGTTGAATTATTTGAATGAAAAAAACTTGAAGTTTGAACATTTAAATTTTAAAGATCATTATAATTTCACATTAAATGATATCGAAAATTTAGCGCAGAAAGAGGTTATAGTTACCACCGAAAAAGACTATATGAGACTGAAACAATATGATAGTTTAAAAGAGAAATTGTTTTACTTACCTATTGCGGTTAATATTGATGACGCAGATAAATTAAATACTCTAATTAAAGCCTTTGTTAAGCATTAGCTTCTGGCGCTTTATTTTTATTTGTTAAGGCGTTGTAAAGTTTTTTCTCGAACTCTTCTTGCTTAAATGGTTTAGGGATAATGTCTGTAAAACCAGCTTCGTCAAATTCTTGCATTTTATCCTCAATGGTTACTGCTGTTAAGGCAAAAATGGTAAGGTCTTTATCAAACTCTCTAACACGCTTGGTAGCTTCCATACCACTTATACCTGGCATGTGAATATCCATAAGGATAATATTATAATCATTATTACGAATTCTTTCAACGGCTTCTTCACCATTGTCCACGATATCGCATTTAAGTTCCATTTTAGTTAAAATCTTTTTGGTAATCATTTGATTGATTTTATTGTCTTCAACAACCAATATTTTTACTTTCGATAAATCTATATCGTCTGTGTTACCATTAAAATATGCCACTTTTGTTTCTTCTGCTTCTTTAATGTTTGTTTGCTCTAAAGGAATTTCAAAGTAGAATGTTGTTCCTTTCTTTAATTCACTTTTTACGTAAATTTTACCCTTTAAAATATCAATTAAACCTTTTACAATAGAAAGACCTAAGCCAGTGCCACCGTATTTACGATTAATTTGAATAGATCCTTGAGAGAAGCTTTCGAACATATGGTCTTGCTTTTCTTGACTAATACCAATACCATTATCTTCCACCTCAAAACGAAGGGTGTATATTTTGCCTTCTTCTTCAATTTTATAAACACGAATCCAGATATCTCCGTTTTTGGTGAACTTAATTGAATTACCAACTAGGTTTATTAAAATCTGAGAAATCTTTAATTGGTCGGCAATAAAGAATTCAGGAAGCTCTTTTTCGTATTCTAAATGAATTTTAACATTATTATCTAAGGCTGAATTGTTAAGCGCTAAAATAATGTTCTTTATTTTCTTTTTTAAGCTGAATGATTCAGGTTCAACATCAACTTTATTAGCTTCAATTTTATTTATTTGAAGGATATCGTTTATGAATGTTAAAAGATAATCTCCAGAAAATTTAAGTGATTTTAAATGCTGTACTTGTTCTGGCCTAGGGTTTTCGTCTAGCAACATATTACTAAGACCTGTAACTGCGTATAATGGTGTTCTAAGTTCGTGTGTTACGGTTGATAAAAAGTTTGCTTTAGTTTTTGATGCCAATTCGGCTTTTTCTTTAGCAATAATAAGTTCTCCATTTTTTTTATGAAGCATATTATTAGTTTTGAGCCTAATGTTATTGTTTTTATAAAGCGATAAGGTTAAAAGTGCTAGAATAGTAATTAAAGCAACACTTAAAATAGATATAAAAGCATTTAGGTTTTTATCGTCTTCTGCTTTTTCTAATTTTTGAACGATTTCATTGTTTTTTTCTATTTCAGCGTTAAGTCTAAATTCTGTTTTTTGAGTTCTTGAAGACTTAATTTTTGTTAGACTTCTAATAGAGTCTGATAAATGTATGTGTTCCTGTAAATAGTCTCTAGAAAGCTTATAGTTTCCTAAATTATTGTATAAATCACTAGCAATAAGTGAACCTTGATTGCTAACGTTGGTTTGTTTGTAGTGTTTTGCTATGCGAAGTCCTTCTAAAACGGCTTCCAAGGCTTTTTCGTTGTTACTTAATTTGTTGTAAACTTTAGCATGATTAATTAAGGCTTCGCTTTGTAGATTATAAAAGTCGTACTTTTTAGCCATAGCTAAGGCTTGCTCAATAATATCTCTAGCGTTTTTATAATTTTTTAGCTCGTAGTATGTTTTACCTTCTGCTAATAGTGTTTCAGCTAACTCAAGATTTAAATCTTCTTCTTGAAATTTTGATTTTGCTGCCGTGTAAGAGTCTAGTGCAGAATAGTAATCTTTTTTTGCTAAATATACATCGCCAAACGTTTTGTATGAGGTTCCAAGGTTTACATTGTCATTTATAATACGCTGGATTTCAATCGCTTTATTAAGCGATTTTATGGCGTTATCTTCTTCCTCTATTACAAGTTCAATTTTACCTTTAACGGCATAAATAATACCAAGACTTTTTTTGTTTTCGGCGTTTGTAGCTAACTCTAATGCTTTGTCTAGGTTTTTTTTAGCCTTAAAATAATTAAAATTTTCAAGCTCAAGTTTAGATTGTACAATCCAATAATTAATGTTGTTTTGTACCAATTCAGGATCCTCTTCAATAGTCTGTTGTCCACAAACAGTGATACTGAGGAGCAGGTAAAAAATGAATATAAAGTTTCTTGTTCTAGGCATTTTATGATAATAGCGCTGACAAATATAATTATTTTATCGATAAAAGACACTTTTTTGCCGATAAATTACATATTAAGTCGATAATTCTTTGTGAATACCCTGTTTCATTGTCATACCAGCCTATAATTTTTACCATATTTCCAATTACGGAGGTCATTTGCGAATCAAAAATGCAAGAGTGAGGGTTTCCAACTATATCAATAGAAACGATTGGATCTTCTGTATATTCTATAACGCCTTTATAATTTTTATTGGCAGCCAATTTAAAGGCATTATTAATATCTTCTATACTTACAGCTTTCTTTACATTAAATGTAATATCGGTTAACGAACCGTTTATAACTGGAACTCGAATACCACAACCACCAATTACATTGGAGAGTTCTGGGAAAATTTTAGTTAATGCTTTTGCTGCGCCTGTTGTTGTTGGCACTATAGATTGACTTGCGGCTCTAGCTCGTCGTAAATCTCTATGCGGTTGGTCGTGTAAACTTTGATCGGTAGTGTAGGAGTGTACCGTTGTAATATAAGCTTGATTAATACCACATAGTTTATTGATTACATCAATCATGGGTGCCGCATTATTAGTGGTGCACGATGCGTTTGATATTATGGTTTCGCTACCATCAATACTGGAATCGTTTACACCTAATACTATAGTTTTAATATCGTCTTCTAGAGGAGGTACACTTAATACAACTTGTTTAGCTCCATTAGTTATGTGATACTGCAAATCGGCAGTTGTTTTAAATTTTCCGGAAGCTTCAATTACATAATCAATATTAAATGGTTTCCAGTTAATATTACTCGGGTGGTTTTCATTTAATAGTGAAATACGTTTTTGGTTAACAATAATACAGTTTTCATCATGTGAAATATCTGCATTAAAAACACCGTGTACACTATCGTACTTAAGTAAGTGGCTTAACGTTTTAGCATCGGCTAAGTCATTTATAGCAACAACCTGAATAGTTTCATGGTTTTGTAGTAGTTTAAAAACGCGTCTACCAATTCTGCCAAAACCATTGATGGCAACATTAATCATATATTAATTTATGTGTTTTTGTGCCTTGTAAGACGACCTTACTAATGCGCTACTTTCAACATGACGGAAACCTAATTCTAATCCAATTTCTTCGTACTCCTTAAATTGATCTGGATTAATAAATTGCTTTACTGGTAAATGCTTTTTACTAGGCTGTAAGTATTGACCAATAGTAACAACATCAACATCATTGGCTTTAAGGTCGTGTAGCGTTTCAATAACTTCTTCTCTGGTTTCGCCTAAACCAAGCATAATCCCAGATTTTGTTCTGCGTTGTCCTTGTTGTTTTAAATATTTTAAAACCCCCATACTACGGTCGTATTGAGCTTGTATTCTAACCTCACGTGTTAATCTGCGTACGGTTTCAATGTTATGAGATACTACTTCTGGCGCAACGTCAATAATTCGATCAATATGTTTTTCAATTCCTTGAAAATCTGGTATAAGTGTTTCAAGTGTTGTGTTTGGGTTCATTCTTCTAACCGACTTAACAGTTTCTGACCACATTATGCTTCCCATATCCTTTAAATCATCACGATCAACACTTGTTAAAACAGCGTGTTTAATCTGCATAATTTTTATAGATCGCGCAACTTTTTCTGGCTCATCCCAATCTACCGTTTCTGGTCGGCCTGTTTTTACACCACAAAATCCGCAAGAGCGTGTGCAAACGTTTCCTAAAATCATAAATGTGGCAGTGCCTTCTCCCCAACATTCGCCCATATTTGGACAACTTCCAGAAGTACAAATAGTATTTAGGCTATATTTATCTACTAAACCTCTTAGCTCCGTATATTTTTTTCCTGTTGGAAGCTTTACACGTAACCATTTTGGTTTAGCTATTCGTTCTGGTAATATATTCGATTTTGTTTCGGTATTCATATCTCTAAAATGTAGATAGCAAAGATACAAAGTATTCTTTTAAATAGTTGCCCAACTTGGTTTGCAAACCTGTACTATTTAATTTTTTTGGGATGCTAAAAACGGTTCAAGGATTCCGTGGGCTGAGGGAGACTTTAATAAAGTTAAATAGTGATATATTTAGTTTGATTACTTTCCTCTAATTATTTCAGCTAATAGCTTTTTTGCCCTAAGTAATTTTACTTTAACATTACTCATAGGTTCATTAAGTTCGGTTGAAATTTCTTTATAAGTAAACTCTTGAAAATAGCGTAAGTTTATAATTTCTTGATAATGTGGTTTTAGCTTTTTAATGTCGCGTAGTAATTTGGCTAAATTTTGATCGGTAATTAATTTATCTTCTGCGGAAGGTGTTTCATCTAAAACCTGAAATAGTTCTCGGTTATCTTTTGAAATAACTTGAGCAATGGAGTTTTTTTCTTTTCTTAATAAGTCGATATGAATATTCTTCGATATGGTTATTAGCCATGTTTTAAAAGTATAGTTTTCATCGAAAGTATTAATTTTATCGAATGCTTTAGAGAAGGTTTGAATAGTAATATCCTCGGCATCATTTTCATTTTCTGTTCGCTTTAATTGAAAACCATAAACGTTATCCCAATAAGTATCTAATAAGTAATTAAATGCTTTTTGGTCATTTTTTTTGGCTCGCAAAATAGCTTCCTTTATTTCCAATGATTAGGTTTTGATATTATATTATTTATAAATATAGTTAATTGGGCTATAATTAAAAAGATTTCTAAAAAAGGAAGTAAAAGCAATAAATCGGTCTCTCCTAGTTTTTTTGATGCCATTCCTAAAATTATATATTGAGTTACAATTCTAAAAAGTAATAAACCCAATACAATTTGCCAATTAAATAATGGTATTAGTAAAGTTATAGCAAATAGCCAAAATAAAAAAGCTGAAACATATAAAAGTGTAAGTAACACTTTGTGCTTCATTTTATAGTGTTTGGCGGTAGATACGTGTCGCCTTTTTTGTTTAAACCAGTTTTTAAAGGTTGTTTTTGGAATGGATTCTGTAAAACTATTTTTATTAAAACTGATTGCTGTGTTTTGTGATGTTGCGATTTGGTTTATAAACAAATCGTCATCGCCAGATCTAATTTTTATATGGTTTATAAAGCCATTAGCATCAAAAAAAGCTTTTTTAGTATACGCTAAATTACGCCCTACGCCCATATATGGCAATCCCACTTTTGCAAACGAAAAATAGTTTATGGCAGTAATAAAAGTTTCAAAACGGATGAGTTTATTTAAAAACGAATTTTTAATCCAAGCATAGGAGCCATAACCCAAAACTATCGACTTTTTACTGTCAAAATGAGCTGTCATATCTCGTATCCAATATTTAGACATAGGTTTGCAATCGGCATCCGTAAATAAAAGGTAGTCGTTTTTTGAAGCTTTTATACCTAAAGTTAATGCGTATTTTTTATTTCCCCAAAAGGCTTCAATACTTTTAACATTGACGACTTTAATAATGCTATGTAAATTGGCAAAATGCTCTATAACATCCAAGGTGTTATCTGATGAAGCATCATTAATTAAAACTATTTCGAAATTTTTATAGTCTTGATTTATGATGGATGGAAGGAGTTTTTTTAAGTTTTCGGCTTCGTTTTTAGCACAAATTATAACGGAAACAGCTAAGTTTTTAGCTGTACTTTTCTTTTGTTTTAAGAACGTAAAACTTCCAAATAAAAAAAGATAAAAAATAACTTGAATAATTACTACGGCTATAAAACCGTAGAATACAAAATCAAGAAACCCCATAAAGTGTTAGGAATGTTGAGGTTCGTTACAGTCGCTATATTGGTCTGGAGTTTTTCCACAAAAACCGCAAGATTCTCCTTCTTTATTAAGCATCGGGTTTTGGCTAGCGCAAGTACCGGCAAATTTACCGTCTTTTTTAGCCCAAATTTTAATAGCTATTCCAGCTATTCCTATTCCTAAAAGTACAATGGTAATTAAAAAAAGTTTCATTGAGAGTGTAATTATTTATGCAAAGATAAGATTTTAGTTTATAGTTTTTAAAAGAATTGTCGGGTAAACTTATGTGACTATTATATATCTTAGGGTCTTATAATAAGATGTTTAAATGTTTGATTTCATTAACTAAATAAAATTTTATAATTATGAAAAAATTATTCGCAGAGTTTTTTGGAACCTTTTGGCTTGTTTTTGGAGGTTGTGGTAGTGCTATTTTTGCAGCCGGATTTCCTGAGCTAGGAATTGGTTTTGTAGGAGTGTCGTTAGCCTTTGGTCTTACTGTTTTGACTATGGCTTATGCCGTTGGTCATGTTTCTGGAGGGCATTTCAATCCTGCCGTTTCATTGGGTTTGTGGGCTGGAGGGAAATTTGAGGCTAAAGATTTATTAGGTTATATTGTTGCTCAAATTTTTGGTGCTATAGCTGCAGCAGGCGTATTATATTTAATTGTTTCCGGGAAATCTGATTTCACCGATATTGGTGGTTTTGCGGCCAATGGCTATGGCGAATTGTCTCCTGGAGGTTATGGAATGATATCGGTTTTAGTCACTGAGTTTGTGCTAACTATGTTTTTTTTACTAATTATTTTAGGAAGCACTTATCCAAGGGCGCCTAAAGGTTTTGCTGGTATGGCAATTGGCTTAGCTTTAACATTAATTCATTTAATAAGTATTCCAATTTCTAATACATCAGTTAATCCAGCTCGCTCAACAAGTCAAGCGCTATTTGCAGGAGGTGAGTTTACTAGTCAACTTTGGTTGTTTTGGATTGCGCCAATAGCGGGTGCTATAGTTGCTGGTTTAATACATAAAGCATTATTCAGTAAAGATTAGAGTAAAGAATTTAGAATTTCTTTAAAAAAGAAAGGCCTCATTTTACATTGTAAAATGAGGCTTAAATATATACAGTAAATTGTAATTTAATGCAAACTAATTTGGGCTACAGAGTTTTCGGTTGATGCTACAGCATTACCGCCTTTAGGCTCTATAGTAATACTTAAAGCAAGCGCATCCTCCATATAAGGTATGTTTCTTAATTTTCGATCTGCTTTATCCAAAATACCTAGGTTTACCATTTTACCTTGTAACTCTGCCCATATTTGGTAGCATTGTTCTTCTGGTAATTCTGGTAAAGAAACCACATCTATCATAGATGT
This sequence comes from Algibacter sp. AS12, assembly GCF_046736315.1. Lineage (NCBI taxonomy): Bacteria > Pseudomonadati > Bacteroidota > Flavobacteriia > Flavobacteriales > Flavobacteriaceae > Algibacter > Algibacter sp. AS12. The sequence continues at coordinate 681,000 of NZ_CP151841.1, read as the reverse complement.
TTTTTCTTTAGGGTTAATGTAAGCAACAGTTTTTAAGTCTTTAGCGCGCTCATTTCCTGTTATAATGTACTTTTCAGTTTCAGGGTTATTAAGCTTTAAAAGTTGTCTCATTACTTTGTCTAGCATGGCATTGTTTTTGGCAATGTCGCTTCTTAAATCTTCAATCTCTTCATCAACAACTACGGTATCGCTTTGTAGTTTTTGATTTTGATCATAAAAATAAGTAGAAGATCCAGCAAAAATTAATGCTGCAACACTAGCTGCAATACTAAGTTTAAACCATTTCTTATGCTTTTTTGGACTATTTAAATTAACAACAGGGGTATCGTCTAGCTCATCTAAAATAGAATCTAAGATGGCTTTAGGTGCTTCTACAGCATTAGCTTTAGCAACCACTTCTAGGTTGTGCTGCATCATGTTGTAGTTGTTTTCGATTTCTGGGTATCTTGCGATAAAAGACTCCACCATTTCTGCTTCTGCAGGAGTGGTTTCACCTAATAGATATTTGTCTAATAGGCCAGAACTTAAAAAAGTATTTATTTTCTCATTCATGACTTTGGTTATTGAGGATCGTAAATTTTTTTTAATTCACGTAATCCTATTTTTAATCTTGATTTTATGGTTCCCAATGGGATTTCTAATTCGTCGCTAGCTTCTTGCTGCGTCATGCCCTCAAAAAAGAGAGCGTTAATCACTATTTGGTATTTTATATCTAAGCTACTTAAATGTTTTTTTATATCCAAAACATCCTGATTTAGTTCATTGGATGTTACTTTATATACGGTTGAAGTTTCCATTTGGACTTCATTATTGGTTTTATTCTTCTGCGATCGAATTTTGTCAATAGCTGAGTTATAGGCAATTCTATATAACCAAGTAAATAGTTTTGCTTTGCTAGCATCATATTTTTTAGCATATCGCCAAATTTTAACAAATGTTTCTTGAAGCACATCTTGAGCCGTATCATCGTCTGCAATTACTTTCTTTATAACACCCAATAAGGCATCAGCATAGTTTTCATATAACAAACTAATTGCTTTCTTATCGCTATTTTGAAGTAAAGTAACTATTTGCTTTTCTATTGGTGAAATCAAGATGGTTAGTTTTTATAGTTGCTTTTAGTGGCTAAATGTTTTCTCAAAGTTAGAAATTTCTTTTTAGATTATAAGATATTTACTTCTGCTTCAATTGAAATACCAAAAATACGCATTACCGTTTTCTGGATTAATTTAGAAAGGTTTAATATATCTATACCCTTTGCTTTGCCATAATTAACAAGTACTAACGCTTGGTTTTTATGAACACCATAAGCTCCAAATGATTTGCCTTTAAAGCCTGCTTTTTCAATTAACCAACCTGCAGGAACTTTAACTTCTTCCTGTGAAATAGGATAACTTGGTATGTCTTTAAAATTTTCAAGTAACGTATTAAAATGTGTTTTAGAAATTACAGGGTTTTTAAAAAAACTTCCGCTATTACCAATCTCTTTAGGGTTTGGTAACTTACTTTCTCTAATACTTATTACAGCTTTTGAAACATCTTGTATGGTTGGTTTACTAACTTGCATTACTTCTAGTTGAGAGGTAATTGCGCCATAATTAATACTTAAGTTGTGCTGCTTTTTTGATAGTTTAAAGTTAACACTTATAATGATGAATTTTCCTTTGGCTTCTTGTTTAAAAACTGAATTTCTATAGCCAAAATTGCAATCTGCTTTGTAAAAAGACTTTATTGTTTGCGTGCTTAATTCAATGGCTTCGCAAGATTCGAAAATATCTTTTAGCTCAACCCCATAAGCACCAATGTTTTGAATAGGTGCGGTGCCAACGTTACCTGGTATTAAGGACAGGTTTTCAATACCGCCAAAATCATTATTAATACACCAAAGCACAAATTCATGCCAATTTTCGCCGGCATTGGCTTGTACTAAAACTGAATCTTCATTTTCAGAAATAATTTTTATGCCTTTTAAATTTATACGGATAACAAGACCATCAAAATCTTGGGTTAACAATATGTTGCTGCCTCCTCCTAAAATAAGTTTGTTCGGTTGGTTTTTTAAGGATAGGATATGTTTTAAATCTTCTAAATTATTAACCGAAACGAAGTGTTTTGCATGCGCATCAATACCAAAAGTATTGTATGGCTTTAATGATATGTTATTTTGTATTAGCACTAGTCCTTATAAACTTTTAAAGCTTCTTTTAAAATATAAACAGCTTTAATTAAGCTCTCCTTATTAAGTACGTAAGCAATTCTAATTTGGTTTAAGCCTGTGCCAGGTGTCGAATAAAATCCATCGGCTGGTGCAACCATTATCGTTTCATTATTTATGTGGAATTCTTCTAATAGCCATTTTGCAAAATGATCGGAATTCTTAATAGGTAACTCAACTATGCAATAAAAAGCACCTTTAGGTTTGGCTACTTTTATGCCTTCAATTTTATTAAGTTCGCTAATTAGTATATCTCTTCTACCAACATATTCTTCAATAACATCATCAAAATAACTTTGTGGCGTATCTAAAGCGGCTTCACTAGCTATTTGTGCGTAGGTTGGTGGACTTAATCTAGCTTGAGCAAACTTAAGAAATGTTTCTCTAACTAGTTTGTTTTTAGTAACCAAGCAACCAACACGTGCGCCACACATGCTGTAACGTTTTGAAACAGAATCTATAACTACTGCATGCTCATCGATATTGGTTTCTTCCATGATAGAGTGGTGTTTATGGCCATCATAAACAAATTCTCTGTAAACTTCATCTGCAACTAAGAATAAATCATGCTTAACAGCAATTTCTGCAAGTTGTTCTATTTCTTCTTTGGAATACAGGTAACCTGTTGGATTTCCTGGGTTGCAAATTAAAATAGCTTTAGTTTTAGGGGTGATTAGTTTTTCAAAAGCCTTAACCGACGGAAGTGCAAAATTATCATCTATATCACAAATTGCGGGAACTACTTTAACTCCCGAAGCTGTAGAGAATGCAATATAATTAGCGTAAAATGGTTCTGAAATAATAACTTCATCTCCCGGATCCATAGTACTGCTAAATAGGAAAAGTAAAGCTTCACTTGCTCCTGTAGTAACTATAATATCTTCATAAGTTACTTTTATATTATGGCTGTTATAATATTTTGCTAACTTTTTTCTGTAAGAGTCAGAGCCCTCAGACCTTGAATACGATAAGATTTCAATATCGTTTTGTTTAACTGCATTTAATGCAACTTCTGGTGTTTTTATATCAGGCTGACCAATATTTAAGTAGTATATGCTTTTTCCGTTTTTTACAGCTTGTTCTGCATAAGGTACAAGCTTTCGAATTGGTGAAGCAGGCATATCATGCCCTTTTTTAGATATTGTTGGCATTTATTTCTTTTTAAGCTACAAATTTTATAAAAAAAATCTTAATTTTTTAAAAAAAATAGCGGTAAATAATACTGCTAAACTAAAGATTTGTAAATTGATTATGCTATTAATCGGTTTAATGATGAATAAAAATTTTATTTTTGTAGTTTTTTTCTTTCTTTTTGAGGTTTCAAGCTATTCCCAGAATAAGTTTGTGGTTCAAAATAGAACGCAATCAGATAAAATAAAATTCAAACTAATTAATAATTTAATTGTTATACCTGTTGAAATTAACGGCGTTACACTTTCATTTCTATTAGATACTGGTGTTAGCAAACCTATAATTTTTAATTTTTTAAATGTTTCTGATACCTTAAAAATTAAAAACACCGAGACGATTATGTTAAGAGGCTTAGGAGGAGGAGAGTCTGTTGAAGCCTTAAAGTCAACTAATAATGTTTTTAAGATAGGCGATGCTATAAAATGGAATCAGGATTTATATGCCGTTTATAATAGTAATTTGAATCTTGCCCCTAGGTTAGGTTTTCCGGTTCATGGTATTATGGGGTTTGATTTGTTTAAAGATTTAATTGTCGAAATAAATTACTCCAAAGCCTATTTAATATTAACAAGCCCAGAAACGTATCAAAATAAAAAGTGTAAAAATTGCGAACAGTTTAATTTAGAGTTTTATAACGGAAAGCCTTATGTAAATGTTGAGGTTACCATAGATAATAGAAATATACCCGTAAAGCTTTTATTAGATTCTGGCGGAAGTGATGCTTTATGGCTGTTTGAAGATGATGCGCTAGGTATTAAGTGTGGAGAAAATTATTTTAACGATTTTCTTGGTCATGGTTTAAATGGTAGTGTTTATGGTAAGCGTTCTAAAATTGAAGCCTTAACGTTAAAACGTTTTGTACTTAAAAACGCAAATGTGGCTTTCCCTAACACCGAAAACATTTTTCATGCGAAACAAATAAAAGATAGAAACGGAAGTATATCTGGTAATATTTTAAAGCGCTTTAATATCATTTTTGATTACAGGAAGGCACAAATGACTCTTAAAAAAAACAATAAGTTTAAAGAGCCGTTTAGTTATAATAAAAGCGGAGTAGAACTAGCTCATGATGGTGTTAGATTAGTAAAGGAACTAAAAAGGAGCGATGCAAAATCAACCAGTAAACTACAGGTTGAGAAAGGCCAACTGGTATATTCAAATGCAGTAACTATTTCATTATTACCAACGTATTCTATAGTGGAGTTAAGAGCGGGCTCTCCAGCCGCATTAGCTGGTTTAAAAATTGGAGATGTTATTTTAAGTATAAATGGTAAAAGGAGTCATCAGTTTACATTGCAACAAATTATGCTTATGTTTTATGGTGAAGAAGGCAAAAAAATTAGGGTGGTTGTAGATAGGGATGATGAGGTTCTCAGTTTTAATTTTAAACTTAAAAATTTATTGTAAAAAAAAAGAGGCTTGAACCATTTGGATCAAGCCTCTTATATACTTTGTAGCAACTATTAGTTTTCTACAATACTTTTTTCTGTTTTGTCAAGTACACTTGCTTTACTTGTATCTACAACTAAGCCTTTAATTTTTAAGGCAACAGTTGGTGTATCTGCGTTAGACATTACAGTAATTGTTTTTCTAATAGGATTTACTCTATTAGTGTCATACTTAACTTTTATCTCACCTGTTTTTCCTGGCATAATTGGACCATCTGGTTTAGAAGGTACAGTGCAACCACAAGATGATTTAACGTTAGATATTATTAGCGGCTCATTTCCTGTATTTGTAAATTCAAATACACGTACGCCGTCCGCCCCTTTTTCTATAGTTCCATAATCGATCGTTTCCGCTTTAAACTCAATTTTTGCTTGAGCGTTTATACCAAAACTTACTAATCCGATAAATAAAATAGTAATTAATTGTTTCATGATTTTATCTTTTTTAAAGTGTTCTTAATTTTTAAAGCCTAATATTTAATTGGACGTTGTATTAATTTTAGTTCTAAAACCTTGCCAAACATACTTACTTTTACTATAATCTGCAAAAATAATAGACGTAATGCGTAAGTGTTAACATATTCAACACGGTTAAAAGTACATATAACATTTTTATATCAATGTTTAATAAGTGTTAAAATTAGTTGTTATTCAACTTTTCAATTACCACATATAGTTTTTATAGAAAAAGAAATATGAGTACTTTTGCACATCAATATTCAAAAACTATTCCAAAGCATGCAAATCCCATCAAAATATGATGCAAATCAGGTAGAAAGTAAATGGTACGACTACTGGATGAAACACAATTATTTTCATTCTACACCAGATGAAAGAGAGCCTTATACCATTGTAATTCCGCCACCAAACGTAACGGGTGTGTTACACATGGGGCACATGCTAAATAATACCATTCAGGATGTACTTATACGTCGTGCGCGTTTATTAGGTAAAAATGCATGTTGGGTACCGGGTACAGATCACGCATCTATTGCTACAGAAGCCAAGGTAGTTGCTAAGTTAAAAGAGCAAGGTATTGATAAAAATGATTTGTCTCGCGATGAGTTTTTAAAACACGCCTGGGATTGGACCGACGAGTATGGCGGTGTAATTCTAGAACAGCTTAAAAAATTAGGGTGTTCTTGTGATTGGGATAGAACAAAATTCACCATGGACGACGACATGAGTGAAGCTGTCATAAAGGTTTTTGTCGATTTATACGAAAAAGGCATGATTTATCGTGGTTACCGTATGGTTAACTGGGATCCTGAGGCTAAAACAACTTTGTCCGACGAGGAAGTAATCCATGAAGAGCGTCAGGGTAACCTTTACTATTTAGAGTATAAAATTGAAGGAAGTAAAGATACGCTAACCATTGCAACTACACGTCCTGAAACGATTTTTGGAGATACAGCAATATGTATTAACCCAGAAGATGAGCGTTTTTCTCACTTACGTGGAAAGAAAGCCATTGTGCCTATTTGTAATCGTGTTATTCCTATTATTGAAGACGAATATGTAGATGTAGAGTTTGGTACAGGATGTTTAAAAGTAACACCTGCACACGATGAAAACGATAAGAACCTTGGCGATAAGCATAAGTTAGAAGTTATTGATATTTTTAATGAAGATGCCTCTTTAAATAGCTTTGGGTTGCATTATGAAGGTAAAGATCGTTTTGTAGTTAGAAAGGAAATAGCTAAAGAATTAGAAGAAAGTGGTGTTTTAGTTAAAACTGAAACACATATAAATAAAGTAGGAACATCCGAAAGAACTAAGGCTGTTATTGAGCCACGCTTAAGCGACCAATGGTTTTTAAAAATGGAAGAGTTAGTAAAACCTGCCATTAAGTCGGTTTTAGTAGATCATGATATTAAATTGTTCCCTAAAAAGTTCGAGAATACATACCGCCATTGGATGGAAAATATTCGCGACTGGAACATTTCTCGTCAGTTAATGTGGGGGCAACAAATTCCTGCATATTTCTATGGCGACAGAAAAGAAGATTTTGTAGTGGCTGAAAGTATTGAAGTCGCTCTAGAAAAAGCAAAACAAAAAACTAATAACCAAAAACTAAAAACCAGTAACCTTACTCAAGATAAAGATGCCTTAGATACTTGGTTCTCATCTTGGTTGTGGCCAATGAGCGTTTTTGATGGTATTCGTAATCCTGAAAACGAAGAAATAAAATATTATTATCCTACTAACGATTTGGTAACAGGTCCAGATATTTTATTTTTCTGGGTGGCACGTATGATTATTGCTGGATATGAATATAAAGATGAAAAGCCTTTTCAAAATGTATACTTAACAGGTTTAGTTCGCGATAAGCAACGCCGTAAAATGAGTAAATCCTTAGGGAATTCTCCTGATGCTTTAAAACTTATAGAAGAATATGGCGCCGATGGTGTTCGTGTTGGATTATTATTAAGTTCTGCCGCAGGAAATGATTTAATGTTCGATGAAGCCCTTTGCCAACAAGGAAAAGGTTTCGGGAATAAAATTTGGAATGCTTTCCGTTTAATTCAAGGTTGGGAAATTGATGAAACTATACCGCAACCAGAAACAGCAAAAGTTGGGTTGGAGTGGTATGAAGCTAAGTTTCAAAAAGCTTTAGTTGAAATTGAAGATCATTTTAGTAAATACAGACTTAGTGATGCTTTAATGTCTATTTATAAATTAATCATGGACGATTTTTCTTCATGGTTATTAGAAATTATTAAGCCAGCTTATCAAAAACCAATTGATGCAAAAACGTATGCATCGGTAATTGAAGCTTTCGAAAATAATTTGAAAGTATTGCATCCGTTTATGCCATTCCTTTCGGAAGAAATTTGGCAGTATATTTCAGAACGTACACCAGAAGAAGCTTTAATTGTTTCTAGATGGCCAAAAGCTAAACCAATTAACGAGGCCTTAATTAACGAGTTTGAATTTGCATCTGAAGTTATTTCAGGAATCAGAAACATTCGTAAACAAAAAAATATAGCCTTTAAAGATGCTATTTCTTTTTCAGTAATAAATAATGAAAAATCAAACACCACGTTTGATGGCGTTATTGCTAAACTAGGAAATCTAGAAGGTATTGAAGCTGTTTCTGAAGCTATTGAAGGTGCATTAACCTTTAGAGTAAAATCAAATGAGTACTTTATTCCAATGGTTGGTGCTATTGATGTTGAAGCAGAAATCAAGAAATTAACCGAAGAGCTTAATTATACTGAAGGATTCTTAAAATCGGTACAAAAGAAACTTTCTAACGAGCGTTTCGTTGCCGGTGCACCAGAGCAAGTCGTAGCTAGCGAAAAGAAGAAAGAAGCAGATGCTTTAGCTAAAATAGAAACTTTAAAAACGAGTTTGGCTAGTTTAGGTTAGTAATAAGCTTATACGTAAAAACGTAATTTTATATATATTGCAAACAGCCATGGTGTTTTAAACATCATGGCTGTTTTAATTTAAAAGGCTTAGTTTTAAATCTTCTATTAAATTATAAGGTTGCTCATTAAATACACTTTTAAAATAAATTTCAAATAGTCCGCTGTGTTTTAAATTAGTTACGTTGGCATCAAAAGTATTTGGGTAGTAATAATCCCTAATTTTATTAGTAAAACCTCCTTTTCTGTACAGGTAAGAAAGCGAAGTGTTTAATACCATAATCTCTTCAAAATTATTAAAACTGGTTTTACCACGCATGTTATATAGCGCATTGTATTCTGGTAGGGCAGAGTGGGCATAATCAATATAGTTATGCAGCATTTCATGCAAAATACTTTCAACTAAACCTTCTTTTAAATAGTCCATTCTGTTTTTATTGGCGGTACTATTGCCATAAATAGGTTTGCTGCCTAAGTTTAAATGCCCTAAAATGTTTTCGCTATCAATATTTACAATAGCAATGTTTCTGTATAAATCTATAGTTTTATTGGTATCTGCATAGCCATCTAAAATCAAATACAATCTGTTTGATGCAATAGCTGAAGGGTTTTTGTTAAAACCTATCCAAATAGCTTGGTTGGTATTTAAGTAATTAAAACCAGCACTTGGCATTGGTTTTGGGCCAAACATAGTATTTTTAATTAATCGGTTATAGGCTTGGGGATATCTGTATTTTAGAATGTTAATGGCCCGCAAAGTGTAGTACACATTTTGTTGACCAACGGTATCATTTGTTTCAGTTGAAATATAAAAGTAGTCATACTTATAAACGTGAAGCTTTTTGTTTAATTCTGGAGCTTTTTGGTTAGTAATTTGGTTTTTAGAAAATAGATTTAAGGTGTTAGGATATATTAATCCTAAATAATGTAATGTCTTTTCATTAAAAGGAACCTTCATATTAGATACTAAGATGCCTTTATTTATTTGGGTTTTGATACTTGTGTTTATTTTGGTTTCAATTTCTATTTCCGAAAAGTTTTGTTGTTCAATTACTTTTGGATTTAACTCATGTAAGTTGTGGTTAGGCCATTGCTTTTCGGATAGACTTATTTTGTTTTTACACGATATTTGAAAGCATAAAATAGGGAAGAGTATGAATAGAATGTTTTTCATAATCAAGTTGTAATAAAGGAGTACAGGGTTTACTAAATTTAAAATCTAGTTTAAGAGCTAGTAAAAACTACTATTCTCTGTATAAAAAGTAATTTGTTACCAAATCAATGTAAGCTTGTTTAGCTTCATCTTCAGCAAGTCCCTTGGCCTGAAATAAAGCGTTTGTTTTAAACGCATTAATTATTTCTTTTTTGCTTTTTGGACGTCCATAGTCGTTAGTTGCTTTTTTGTAGTAAGCATATAGCTTTAAAAGCGTATCTGCAGGAAAAGGCTCTTTGTGCGCATTTACTCTTGCTACAGCTTCTTGAAATTCTATGTCTAATTTATTACTACTCATTAATTTCTGCAATGATACTTTCGCCTCCTTTAACTTTTTGGTTTAACGCTACCTTAATTTTAGTGTTTAAAGGTAAATATAAATCTACACGCGACCCAAATTTTATAAATCCAGATTCACCACCTTGAACCGCAGAGTCACCAACCTTGGCATAATTTACAATACGTTTAGCTAAAGCTCCTGCTATTTGTCTGTGTAGCACTTTACCGTATGTTTCATTTTCAACAACTACTGTGGTACGTTCGTTTTCTTCACTAGCTTTTGGGTGCCACGCTACTAGATATTTCCCAGGGTGATATTTGCTAAATACTACGTTTCCTCCAATAGGGTAACGCGTAACATGAACATTTATTGGAGACATAAATACGCTAACTTGTAATCGTTTTTCTTTAAAATATTCTTTTTCAAAAACTTCTTCAATAACAACTACTTTACCATCTACAGGTGAAATAACCTGTCCGTCATTAAGTTGTGTTAGCCTTTTTGGGTTTCTAAAAAACTGAAGAATTAGTATTAAAAACACTAATAAAACAAGCATTATAATGGTTCTTAGCCACGTAGTCTCTATAAAACTATCAGCTAATAAATAACCGCCTACAACTATAAGTAGAGTAATGACTATAATTTTATGACCTTCTTTATGAAACATAATTCAAAATTCTTAAAAATAAATATATAAATGGCGCTGCAAAAAAGATGCTGTCTAGTCTATCTAATAATCCACCATGACCAGGCATTATAACACCACTATCTTTAACGTTTGCTTGTCTTTTAAATTTAGATTCTATTAAATCGCCTAAAGTACCAAATACACTAATAATTATACTTAGTATTAACCAACTAGTAGTTCCTAATGTGTGTGTAAAGGTAGCAATAAAATAGCTTGCTACGCACGAAAAGAATAATCCTCCAAGAAATCCTTCGACAGTTTTCTTTGGAGATATGACTTCAAAAAGTTTTTGTTTGCCAAAATTTTTACCAACTAAGTAAGCAAAGGAATCGTTAACCCAAACGAGTAAAAATGTTCCTAAAACAATATTGGGGTTGTAGTTTTCGTAATGGTTAGCAATTAAAATTAAAAAAACAAAAGCACTAGACACATAAAATGTGGTTAATAAATAGCGCTTAGTAGCAAATAAAGGAATACTTCGTGTTGAAAATAAATCTTTTATTAAAAACAGGTTTACAAATATGGAAAGTACCATTAAGATTTGTACCGCTTCAGTTAAACCTTCGTGAGTATTTAACACGGGTTCCCAATACGCGAAAACACCATAGAGTAAAATAAATATGATATACGGGATATAGCTTTTTAATTGAATAAGCTTTTTAAATTCGCCTAAGCAAATAATGCCGAACACAAAGAAAAGACCAATTAAAGCTTGTTCGAAACATAAACAAATAAGTAACAATGAAACATAGATAATTCCAGAAATTGATCGTGTCAGAGTTTCTTTCATCCTATAAGTCTTCTAAAAGTAGTAGGTATAAGTTTTTCGCGCTACTTCCATAGCTTAAAAAATCTTTTTTATCTCCAGATTTAAAATGCTTTATTGTTGTAATGTTTGTTGGAATCTTTTGTTTGTTTTTAGACTTTATACCTCGTAAGCCTTCGCCAATATTATCTACAATTTGACTTGTTGTAGCGAACACAATAAAGTTAAAAGGTAGTTCAGGAAGTTTCTTTTCGAAAATTTGTTTCGATGAAATTAATAAAGATCCATCGTTAGCTATTAAGTTTTCGCAAGTTGTTAAGAAAAAAGTAGCATCACTTATTTTTTTGGTAGGGAGTAAATTAGAATTTTTAAACTTAGCTGATAATTCAGAATCTAGTAAAAGGACTTGCTCTTCTTGCCAGTCATTTTCTTCAATAATGTACTCTAAAGTTTTATAAATTTCATTTAAGTTTTCGCAATACAGAAACTTGCCGCCATTAGCCTTAAAGTTTATAGTAAACCTTTCGTCTATTGGTAGCTTAATTTCAGGCATGTATTTGCCTCTATTGTCAGATTTTAATTCTTCTTCTGATCGTGCAGATTTAGAACCAAAAATTTTTCTAAAAAGACTCATTTAATGTGTTGCTATTAACTGATATTTCGATGAGGTTCATCAAATATAAAAAATCTTAAATTAACCCTGCGATTAATTTAAGATTTTTACCAAATGCTTAACAATTTAAGATGTATGAGTGTTATTCCTCTTCGTCTTTTATGGTTTCTTTTGTGTTTAAAGCTACTTCTTTTTCGAAAGGTCGCTTTCCAAATATTTTTTCAAGGTTATCTTTAAAAATAACTTCTTTTTCTAAAAGTACTTCGGCAAGTTGTGTAAGCTTATCTTTATTAGCTTCAAGCAACTCTATAGCACGTTGGTACTGCTTTTCAATGATATCTGAAATTTCTCTATCAATTAATTCTGCAGTTTGTTCACTATATGGTTTTGAAAATCCATATTCACTCTGCCCTGAAGAATCATAATACGTAAGATTTCCAACCTTATCGCTAAGACCATAAATGGTAACCATAGCTCTAGCTTGTTTAGTTACTTTTTCTAAATCGCTTAATGCTCCTGTAGAAATCTTATTAAAAATCACCTTTTCGGCAGCACGACCACCTAAAGCAGCACACATTTCGTCTAGCATTTGCTCTGGGCGCACTATTAAACGTTCTTCTGGTAAATACCATGCAGCTCCTAAAGATCGACCACGAGGTACAATAGTTACCTTAACTAGTGGTGCAGCATGCTCTAACATCCAACTTGTAACGGCGTGTCCAGCTTCGTGGAATGCCACTGCGCGTTTTTCGCTTGGTGTTATTATTTTGTTTTTCTTTTCTAAACCTCCAATAATTCTATCTACAGCGTCTAGGAAATCTTGTTTATCAACAGCTTTTTTTCCGTTTCTGGCAGCGATTAAAGCGGCTTCATTACAAACATTTGCTATATCTGCTCCAGAGAAACCAGGAGTTTGTTTAGATAAGAAATCTAAATCTAAGTTTTTAGCCTTTTTTAAAGGACGTAAATGCACTTCAAAAATTTCTTCACGTTCGCGAACATCTGGTAAATCAACAAAAATTTGTCTGTCAAAACGACCAGCACGCATAAGTGCTTTATCTAAAATATCGGCTCTATTGGTAGCAGCAATTACAATAACATTTGTATTGGTACCGAAACCATCCATTTCGGTTAATAATTGGTTTAAAGTGTTTTCGCGCTCGTCATTACTTCCAGACATGGCGTTTTTACCTCTTGCACGACCAATAGCATCAATTTCATCAATAAAAATGATTGAAGGCGATTTTTCCTTAGCTTGTTTAAATAAATCTCTAACACGAGATGCACCAACACCAACAAACATTTCAACAAAATCTGAACCAGATAATGAGAAGAAAGGTACTTTAGCTTCACCTGCAACAGCTTTAGCTAATAGGGTTTTACCGGTTCCCGGAGGTCCTACAAGTAAGGCTCCTTTTGGAATTTTACCACCAAGAGTTGTGTATTTTTCTGGAAATTTAAGGAAGTCTACAATTTCTTGAACTTCTTCTTTAGCGCCTTCTAAACCAGCAACATCTTTAAAGCTTGTTTTAACTTCTGTATTTTGGTCAAAAAGTTTAGCCTTAGATTTTCCAATGTTGAAAATCTGTCCGCCAGCACCTCCGCCAGCACCACCAGACATTCTACGCATAATAAATATCCAAACACCTATTAATAGTATAAAAGGAAGGATACCCATTAGTAAATTGCCCCAGTCGTTTGTTTCGGTATCAAACGTTACTACAGGTTTAGTAGCTAAATCTGCGGTTTTTTCATTTAACTGATTTTCGAAATTTTGAAGATCACCAAATTCAAATCTGTAGTTTGGTAATATAGTTGCCGAAGGGATAAATGTTTGAGGTTTAGAGTTTTTGTGAATCTCCTTTTCCAAAGCATCTTTGGTTAAGTATACCTTAGCTACTCGTGTGTTTTTAATAATATCAATACGCGACACATCACCATCTTCTAAATACTTAAAAAAGTCTGAAGGCGTTGTTTTATTTGCGTCTTGATAACTTGCACCACTAAATAATTGATACCCTAAGAAAAGGGCTATTAGTATACCATAAATCCAATACGGACTAAATTTAGGCTTTTTATCTTTTAAATTTTTATTTTCGTTTGCCATTTGTTCTTTTTAGTAACTCGTTTCTATAACAGTTGTTTTTGCATCACCCCAAAGGCTTTCAATATCATAATATTCTCTAATATGTTTTTGAAATACGTGCACTACAACATTTACATAATCAATTAATACCCATTCTGCATTATCTGCACCTTCGGTATGCCAAGGATTATCTTTAAGAGTTTTACTTACTTTCTTTTGGATAGAATTTACAATAGCGTTTACCTGCGTATTTGAAGTTCCCTCGCAAATAATAAAGTAATCGCAAACCGTGTTTTCAATTTCCCTTAAATCTAGAATATTAATTTCTTTTCCTTTAACATCTTCAATCCCACTGATTATTACAGATATTAATTGGTCTGCGCTTATTTTTTCTTTCGCCATTAAATATAATTAATTTGTGCAAAGTTATTATTTTTTTAGTTCTTTATACTTTAAAATTTTCATAAGATTTTAGAGTATTGTTAATAACCTTTATATGCGTATAGTCAAACTTAATGCCATCGATTCAACTAATAACTATTTAAAAGGGTTAGGAAGTACAGGATTTATTGATGATTACACGGTAGTTACCGCAAAAAATCAAACTGAAGGAAAGGGGCAAAGAGGTTCGGTTTGGAGTTCTGAAGCTAGTAAGAACCTGATGTTTAGTGTGTTTAAAGATTTATCCAGTATGCCGTTAGAGCATCCCTTTTACATAAGTATGATAACTTCATTGGCACTTTTAAAAACTTTAAAATCGCTTGAAATTCCTAAATTAAGTGTGAAATGGCCTAACGACATTTTGTCAGCAGATAAAAAAATATGTGGCGTTTTAATTGAAAATGTCATAAAAAAGAATAAAATTAATGCTTCAATTATAGGAATTGGACTAAATGTTAATCAAACAACCTTCGAAAATTTACCTAAAGCGTCCTCATTAAAAAGAATTACAGACAAAACTTTTGATGTTGACGAAATTCTTAAGATTATGATTAGTAATCTTAAATCTTATTTTTTGATTTTAAAAGATGAAAAATATGATAGTATTAAGGAGGAATATGAAGCACAATTGTTTAGAAAAAATAAACCTTCAACATTTAAAAATGCTGAAGGCCTTATGTTTTCTGGTTTTATAAAGAGTGTTTCTGATGCTGGCTACCTTCAAGTTCTGTTAGAAGATGATGTATTGAAGGCATATGATTTAAAAGAAATTACCCTTTTGTATTAAATAGATTTTGGGATACTTGTTACCAGTGTTTCTATAAATTTTGTGATTGGGCTTTTAATCATCATTGCCATCATGGGATTAAAATCGCCATTAAAATCGAGTTTAACCTCGCTTGTTTCGGCATCTATTTGCACAATATTAGCTATTAGTGAAAAATCTATTTTTCCACCAGCAGCACCTAAAACAATTTTATTTGGAGGTATAACTTCTTTCTTTTTTAAAACAATTTCTGGCATACCGTTTAAGGCAAATAGAAATTTGTCTTCACTTAAAACTTCAAATTTGCTAATGTTTTCAGGCATTAACGTTTCAAAGTTTTTTATATCTGTTAAAAAGTTAAAAACATCTTCTGGAGATTTTTTAACGCTAATTTTCGGGGATTCTAATTTCATAATGTTGTTATTTGTAACGTTGCTTGGTTGATAATCTAAACGACTTCATAACTTAACAACGTTCGTTTTATATCAAATAGCGTTCCATTCACTAGGGTTGGTATTCCATTCAGACAACGTTTTTAGTTGTTTTTCAGAAATATAATTGGTATCTAAAGCTTCTTCAAGTAAATTATCATAATTACTTAACGTATTTAAACGTATGTTTTCTTCTTTAAAATTGGCTTCAGCTATGGCAAAACCATAAGTAAAAATAGCTACCATTCCTTTTACATTAATGTTTGCTTCTTTTAAGGCTTTAACAGCATTTAAACTGCTCTTTCCTGTGCTTATTAAATCTTCAACAACTACTACGTTTTGTCCGCTTTCTACAAATCCTTCAATTTGGTTTTTTCTACCATGTCCTTTTGCATCGGGTCTTACATATATAAAAGGCAGACCTAAATATTCTGCAACTAGCATACCTATGCCAATAGCGCCTGTAGCTACACCGGCAATAACATCGGGTTTACCATACTCTCTTTCAATATATTTACCCATAGTTTCGCGAATGTAATTTCGAATGGTAGGGAAAGATAGAACAATGCGATTATCGCAGTAAATTGGCGATTTCCATCCAGATGCCCATGTAAAAGGCTCTTGAGGACTGAGTTTTATGGCATTAATTTGCAATAAAACTTCGGCGGTTTTTTTAGCTGTGTCTTTGTCAAAAATCATAATACAAAATTACGGATAAATTTAAATTTATATCAACTGTAGGATATTAATAAAATTATTTTTTTCAACAATGGTTAAGATGTAACTAAAAATGATATTTTTACAACACCAAAATATTATACATTGCAAACCATGTACAAAATTTTTGTTGGTGACAAACCAATAATTTTAACTACCGTAGCTGAGGAGGAAACTAACTTTAAAAATTATTTACTTAAGGACGTAAATATGACTAAAGTTATAAGAAAGCTTAATAAAACAGAATTGAGAGGGGTGAGGCTCATTCATAAAAATCCGAAAAAACTATTAAAAAAGTTTTTAAAAAAACTTCCTAACGTTGTTGCTGGTGGCGGTAAAGTTTATAATGCTAATGGCGATATCCTATTTATCTATAGAAATGATAAATGGGATTTACCTAAGGGGAAAACAGAAAAAAAAGAGAGTATTGAGCAAACATCAATACGAGAAGTAGAGGAAGAAACAGGTGTTAAAGATCTCGAGATTGTTAAACAACTAGATACCACATATCATATTTTCAAGCGTAACGGTAGTTATAAAATAAAGGTTACCTATTGGTTTGAAATGAAAACCACCTACGAGGGTAAGTTAAAAGCGCAACAAAACGAAGGTATTACAAAAGTAGCTTGGTTAAATGAAGAGCTAACAAGAGAAGCTCTAAAAAATTCTTATGCAAATATTAAGTTACTAGTTTAATGGGGCATTATTTTACCAGCAGATTATTGTTGATGGACTTGTTAAGTAAAATGATTATCTTAGTAAATTTCCTATTAGCTTGTAAAGCTATGTCTTTATTTTAATACGCTTATACTATGAAGCGATGAGTATTTTTAAATTATCATTTGGCTCGATTATAATTATTCAAAATAATTTAGCAGAGGTTATCGTTAATCAAGGCGTGGTAATGGACGATACTTTGGTAGATGAATATCATAAATTTGTGCTTAACCATTTAATGGCACCTTGTGGCCTGCTGGTAAATAAAAAGAATTCTTACACATATACTTTTAGTGCTCAAAAAAGGATTGGTAATTTAAAAGAAATAGAGCACATGGCAGTAGTAACGCAAACTAGTGGAGGTGTTATGTCTACCCAAACCCTGTTAAATGTTAGTGGTTCCATTCACAAAACAACTAAGTTGTTTGAAGATCGAGAAGAAGCGCTTATTTGGCTTAAAAAGAAATTAGCCTAAACTTACGAAAACGTTATAATTTCATAAAACTAAATTATAATCCCTCTCACTTGCCTACCATTATATTAAGCGTAAATTTGCAGCTTCAAAAAAAGAATCATGACCGAATTTTTCAGAAAACGCTCTGCTAACGCAAAAAACGATATTTTAAGTGGTATCACCGTTTCTTTAGCTATGATCCCAGAGGTGGTTGCCTTTGCCTTTGTAGCTCAAATAGACCCATTAATGGCTTTGTCTGGAGCATTTATTATTGGTTTAATTACAGCTATTTTTGGAGGTAGACCAGGTTTAATTTCTGGAGCAGCTGGAGCAGTAGCAGTTATTTTTGTAAGCATGATTGCAGAAGGGCATACCAAAGGTATGTTATTAGATACACCTATCGAAAATATGGGTTTTTTCTACCTTATGGCCTGTGTTATTTTAATGGGTATCATACAAATTTTAGCAGGTGTTTTTAAGCTAGGGCGTTTTGTTCGTTTAATACCACATCCAGTAATGATGGGGTTTGTTAACGGTTTATCTATTGTTATTTTCATGGCACAGGTAAAAATGTTTTCGCATAAATCTTTACAAGTATCTCCCGAAGGAGTTAAAGAATATGTAAGTACATACATGCAAGGAGCAGAGTTATACACCATGATTGGTTTAGTGCTTTTAACCATGGGTATAATGTGGGGCTTACCAAAAATCACAAAAAAGTTACCTGCTGCATTAACAGCTATATTAGTAACCAGCCTTATAGTTATAGGTTTTAATATGGATGTTTCAACGGTAGGGTCTTATATTATTGAAGGTGGCGGAACTGGCTTAAAAGGCGAGTTTCCAACGCCTAATATCGAGCTATGGCAAAACTTACCATTTAATTTAGATACCTTAAAATTTATCGCTTTGCCAGCATTTTTGGCGGCTTCGGTTGGATTAATTGAAACATTAATGACTATGAATTTAGTCGATGATATTACCGAAACAAGAGGAAACGGAAATAAAGAATGTGTAGCACAAGGTGCAGGGAATATAGTTTCAGGATTATTTGGTGGAACCGGTGGTTGTGGTATGATTGGGCAAACTGTAATTAACATTAACGCTGGTGGTCGTGGTCGTTTATCAGGAATCATGATGGCAGTAACCTTATTATCTTTTATCCTTTTTGCCGATAAATTAATCGAAATGGTACCTATTGCAGCCTTAATAGGTGTTATGTTCATGATGGTTATTGAAACCTTTGCATGGTCGAGTTTCAGGATTTTAAAGAAAATCCCAATGTCCGATGCTGTTGTACTTATAACCGTATCTCTAGTAACTGTATTTGTCGATTTAGCCATCGCTGTATTCGTTGGTGTTATCATTTCAGCATTAGTGTTTTCTTGGGAAAACGCTAAAAAAATTAGAGCAAGAAAGCGCCTATCAGAAGATGGTAAAACAAAAACGTACGAAATCTGGGGGCCACTATTCTTTGGTTCAATTCAAGCTTTTAATGAAAAATTCGATGTTAAAAATGATCCAGATCATATCGAAATAGATTTTGTAGAGTCTCGAGTAAGTGATCATTCCGCCCTCGAAGCCATTTTCAATATCGTTAACAAATACGAAGCCGCAGGCAAAACCATCAAGTTAAAACACCTAAGCGAAGACTGTAAAATATTGCTTTACAAATCAAGCCCTAAGTTTAGAGAAGTTATTATCGAAGATGTCGATGATCCTCGCTACCACTTAGCTGCAAACCCAGAAGCATTCCCAAAAGGACTTTCGGAATATAAGTTTTAATGGACGTTTCGCTACAGGTAATTTCTATCTTTTAATGATGTCAATAAGTGGGGCGTTACCGCAAGGGTCGGGCTTTCACTACTCGCTCCCTCCTAAAAAGTCGGGGAGCTCAAACAGGTCGTTCAATCCCTAACGCAACTAGTCCGCAGTTGTCAGTTTTCAGTAACAAGTCATTTTTGTGTCTAGAAAGTGTTACACAACGCCAATTCAAAAAATAGCTTAACTTAAAACTAATCCTATCGGGTTAAACTTAACCTTAAACGGGTCAATTTTTTATAGTCTTAAGTCGTTACTTTGCTTTAAGATATAAATTATGGCTTTTTTTACGTGCTTATTTTTTGGATTTATAATTGCCTCTTCGGGCAGTGTTACACCTAGTTTTCTAAATCTAACAGTAGTTAAGTTTAGTTTAAAAAGCGGTAGAAAATCGGCTTTTTATTTAATAGGTGGTTTCGCTACAGTTTTATTTTTTCAAGCTAATATAGGAGCCTATTTTTCAAGCGTTTTAATGAAAAACTCCCAATACATAACCTTTATTCAAAAAATTGGAACAGGTATACTTATACTATTGTCTCTCAATTTTTTCAGATTGTATTTTACGTCTAACAAACAGGTTAAGAAAGTAAAAATAGAAAAGTCTAAAGCATACATGCATGGTATAGGTATGTCGCTATTAAATACGTTTGCAATTCCATTTTATTTTACATCCATTTCTTTATTAATAGGGTTGGGGTATTTTGAGTATTCGTTGCAAAATAGCTTTTACTTTTCCATAGGTTCTACCATAGGCTCATTTACATTGTATGCGTTGTACGCTACTGTAGCAAGTAAAATTGAACATAAGCTTACTTTTATAGCCACTAAAATGGATTTTATATTAGGATGTTTAACGGGTGTTGTAGGTATTGGTAATCTTATTTATCTCATATATTTTAAATAAAATACATTCAGACCTAAAACTTAAAACGCACTATCAAGAACCTACATTAAAATGTAAGAGCTGCATATTAATTACCTAATACTACTATCTAACACGTCATCTTATAGGCTTTTTTAATTGTTCTTTAACCCGATCAAACGATTCTTTGCTTGTACGTCTCCAACGATAAATGGTGTGTTTTACATGTTTGTTTGCTTCGTATTTAGCACGTTTTTCTCGAATTTCATTTACCCAATTAAAACGCTTTCTAACTATGGTTTTAATAAGCTCATCGTTAGGGGAAATACGCTCTAAAGCATTTAAACAAGCCAGCGAAACATTTTGTACTTTATCATTAATGCAATTTAATAGCGCCGGAATTGAACAAGGTTTTGCTATTTGCTCTAAAGCTTCAGCAGCTAATTTTCTTGTTTTAAAGTTGCCATTCGTTAAAGCATACTCCAATTTATCTGTATCCTCACAATCCATCCAAAAGCTAATTGCTTTTTGAGACGGTTGAATCAGTTTCAGTTTAAAAAGAAAATATGTAAAGTTGTGTAGCATGGTTTCTTATATGGTTTGTTTACTTATTAGTATGCAATATCTGAGAAATGTTACATTTTGGAGTTGGAAGCTAGAAGTTGAGCAGTTGATGGAATAAAAATAGAATAAAGAGAAAAGAAGTCAAATAGGATATTTATAATATATCCATAAACGACCTAAAACTGAAAACTGAAAACTGTGACTGTAAACTGAGGTTTACAATATCGAATTAGGAATCACTCTTCGCGTCCAAGTTTTTAAACGTTTATAATTACTAACCTCAGAATCCGGATTAAAATCTAAAGTCGTTTCCCAAGAGTTTTCAGGTTTAAATTCTATGTTCATGCCTTTTAAAACACCTTCCGATATCTTTTTAGATTCTACAACTACAATACATTCCGTATTTAAATTAGCACTTCTTGGATCTAAATTAAAAGTGCCAATAACTGTAGTTTCACCATCAATAACCATCGATTTGGCATGTAGTCCAAAAATAGGGGCATACTCTAATGTGGCTTGCAGTTCTCCAGTCATGATTTTTTTACGTTCTTCGGCATCTGGTTTAAATTCAAATATTCTAACACCAGTTTTTAGCAAATCTTTTCTGTTGGATTGGTAGCCGCTAAAGGCTTCCACATTATCCGTGCTAGATAAGCTATTGGTAAGTATTCTAATGTTTACTCCACGATTTACGGCAGCTTTAAATAACGCTCTGGAGGTTTTCGAGGTAATTAAATACGGCGTTTGAATATCTATGGAAGATTTAGCATTTTTAACCAAATCTATAAGTGCCGATGTAGAAATACCGCCACCACTTAAACCGCTTTCGCCATCATTTTTCCCTGGTAAATCTGAAATAAAACGAAGCTGATCCAGCCAAACTAAATCGCCAGAGTTTTTAATAGTATTGAAAGTTTCGGGTAAATTTTCAATACGTGTTCTAACTTGTGGCCAAAAATTTTCTGGGTTGCAGGCATATTCATGAAGATTATCAAACCTGTTTTCCTCAAGTATGTTTTCAGGAATGTCCTTAATTACATTTGTAACATCTATACTTAATTCGCTATTCCAAAAGGTTTCAAAAGATGTTTTTACTGTTTTTGTTTCTTTTCCTATTAATAGGATATCTCTATCTCTAAAATTATATTCGTGGTCGTAATCAAAATACTCATCAGCTATATTTCGGCCTCCAGTAATAACCACCTTATCATCAACAATAAATGTTTTGTTGTGCATGCGTTGGTTGGCGGCTTTGAAATCTGTTGCAAATTTCCCTATTTTCTGAAAAATGTTTTTACCTAAGTTTACGCCAGGGTTATATATTTTAACCGATATGTTTGGATGAGAATTAAAGGTTAAAATGTCTTGGGCATCAGCTTCAACCATAATATCATCAACCAGAATGCGGACTTGAACGCCTCTGTCGGCAGCTTTAATTAAATAGTCGCAAGCAATTAAACCTACATTATCTGTCGAGAATATAAAGTATTGAATATCGATAGTTTTTTCGGCATATTCGGTTAACCACGCTCTAGCTACCATGGAGCCGCTGCCATCTTCAAGCACATAAGCGCCCGTTTTGTCTTGCATAATAGGAGCAAATTCTGCTAATGCTTTGGACAGCGATAGGCTATCGTTCCGTTGGAGTTTAGAACAAAAATCGGTTTTTGTTGTATCGGTTTTCTTGTTGTTACAAGACGTTAAAACAATTACAACGACTAATAAATAGTATTTTAATTTTAAAAAGACATTCATGTAACGGGTTATGGCTTTACACGAACACTATCGGGGACCAACTTGGTATAATCGCCGTTATTTCTAATAACGTCTCGCACAATAGACGATGCTATAAACGAAGTTCTTGCTGCGGTTAAAAGAAACACGGTTTCAATGGTAGATAAATGTCTGTTTGTGTGAGCAATAGCTTTCTCGAACTCAAAATCGGCAGGATTTCGTAATCCTCTTAAAATAAATTCTGCACCTATTTCGTGGCAAAAATCTACTGTTAAACCTTTGTATGTAACAACTTTAACTTTAGGCTCGTCTTTAAAAGTTTCCTCAATAAAGCGTTTTCGATCATCTAATGAGAACATATACTTTTTATCGGCATTTACACCAATGGCTACAATAACTTCATCAAAAAGTGTGACACCGCGTGTAATAATATCTACGTGTCCTAAGGTTAAAGGATCAAAGGACCCAGGAAATAAAGCTCGTTTCATAAAATTGCTTTTAGTCATTCCCGCAAAGGCGGAATTCTTTTTAATCTCTATCTATGTTATAAATAGTTTTCTCTGTATATAAAGATACTATTTCTTCTTTTGTGTAGCCATCAATTAAATCGCCGTAATTTTCAGCCTTATCAATTTTATTAATTCCACTTCGTTTATCAATTTCGTAATTATTAAATATAACATAAACACTATCGTTAGTTACACCAGTTACTTTCATGGTAGTATATTGCCCTTTTGTTTCTGATAACACAGAATACACATCGCCAATTGATGGATCTTTAACGTAATTTGCTTCGTCATCTTTGTGTTTAGAGGTCGAATATGTAAAATAAGCTATAATTAATAAAATAATAGCCAAACCACTAAAATGTAAAATTGGAATACCGGTATGTTTTTCGGTTTCGAATTTGCGTTGTATTTGCTCTGGAAGCTCTTTTAATTTAAACGTACGTTTACACGAATTACACTCTAATACGTTTACTTTACCCATTGGGAAAATTGGTATCCAATAAATGTAAGCGTATTTGCCAAACACACTATATGTCATCGATGTTTGGGTTTGACAATTAGGACAAGTAACATTTGGTAATTGACCATCTTTTAATCTGGAGGAATTTGTGCCGTAAAAAATCATGAGTTTTAGTTATATTAAATTAATTATTTATTGTTGTTTTCCTCCTGTTATAAAGGGGTTAAGAATGGCTTTTTAGGGCTTCCTCTATGGCGCTATCAAACAAATCGGCTAGTGATATATTTGCCGCGGCTGCTTGTTGTGGTAAAATACTCTCTCTTGTTAATCCAGGAATAGTATTCATTTCTAATAAGTGAGGCTCACCGTCTTTAAATATAAATTCGCTTCGGCTAAAGCCTTTCATTTTTAAAACTTCGTAAACTTTTTTAGCCTCTTTGGTTACTTTTTCTTCTTGTTCGGGTGTTAATCGAGCAGGTGTAATTTCTTGAGATTTACCAAGGTATTTGGCTTCGTAGTCGAAAAAATCATTTTCTGAAACGATTTCTGTAATTGGTAATACTTTGGTTTCGCCTTTATAAGTAATAACACCAACCGAAACCTCTGTACCTTCAAGAAAGGATTCAATAATTATTTCGTTATCTTCTTTAAAGGCCACATCTATGGCGTTTTGTAAATCTTCCTTATTATGCACTTTTGATACTCCAAAGCTGCTCCCAGCTTTATTGGCTTTTACAAAACAAGGTAGTCCCACTTTTGCAACAATAGCTTCTGGATTAATAGTATCGCCAAGGTTTACATAAAACGATTCGGCTGTTTTTATACCGTAAGGTTTTAAAACGCTTAAACAATCGCGCTTATTAAAAGTTATACCGGCTTGATACATATCGCAGCTGGTATGTGGTATGTTTAGTAGTTTGAAATAGCCTTGCATATAGCCATCTTCTCCTGGTGAGCCATGAATGGCATTAAAAACACAATCGAAGGTAATTTTAAAAGTGTCTACGTTAATAGAGAAATCGTTTTTGTCGATTGGGAATTCTTCGTTTTCGTCGTTAACGTAAACCCATTTGTCTTTAAAAATATGTATGCGATAGGCTTTGTATTTTGATTTGTCTAGCGTTTCGTAAACTACATTTCCGCTGGTTAAAGAGATTTTGTATTCGCTAGAATACCCACCCATAATTATGGCGATGTTTTTCATATATAGTATTTTGTTATTCCCTTCTAGAAGGGAGTCTCTTTTTTATGTCTTTCTTATTTTATTTGTTGTTAACACAATCTTTAGCTTTAATGTTTAACTTATAAACCACGCCCGCGTTAGGGATTGCAGCGGAAAGCCCATAGCCCGACGGTAGGAGGTGCGAGGACTTGAAACCTTTCGACTTCGCTCAAGACAGGCTTCAAGCCAGACCCTTGCGGTAACGCTCAACGTATTGATAGAATTAAGATAAAATATCGAAATCTATTGAAGCTGCATAACATTAAAAAAACTAATTTTGTGAACTTACAACCAAAAACTAATAATAAAACGTACTTATTTTGAGTTACTATTAGTTAAGCTAAAATATCATATATATTGCAAAAGAAAAAACAGTTCTGTTTTTATATATTTGCCTAATCGAAAATTCTATACATGAGCATTATAAAATTTATAACCAGTAAAACTTTTTTGAAACAACTTTTACTCGCTGTAGTAGCTGTAGTAGTCTTGTGTTTTATCATGTTAAAATGGTTAAATATTACTACTAATCATGGCGATTTTGAAACCGTGCCTCAGCTTACTGGTAAATCCATTGGTGTGGCAGAAATGGAATTGAAGGATAATAATTTGGTAATGAAAATTCAGGATTCGGCAAATTACAACCCGGATTACCCTAAGTTTTCGGTTATTGAGCAAGATCCGCAAGTAGGAACACAAGTGAAAAAAGACAGAAAAATTTACATTACGCTTAACCCATCTGGCTACAGAAAAATGAACATACCAGAGGGATTAATAGATAAAACATTTAGACAGGTTAAACCAAATTTAGAGGCCTTAGGGTTTAAAATTGGTAAAATAACTTATGTTGATAATATTGGAAAAGACATGGTTTTAAAGCTTAGTCACAAAGGAAAAACACTTAATGCTGGCGATAAATTAGCCAAAACTTCGGTTATAGATTTAGTGCTTGGTAATGGAAACCGACCGTAACTATGGACGACTATACACCACAATTACCAGACGAAAACGATCTTTACGAACATCATGCATTTACTGTAGATAAAGGGCAAACGCCCCTTCGTATTGATAAATACTTAATGAATTTTGTTGAAAACGCTACGCGAAATAAAATACAAGCGGCTGCCAAAGAAGGAAGCATTTTTGTTAACGATGTGGCTGTTAAAGCAAACTACAAAGTAAAACCCCTAGATAAAATTAGAGTATTGTTATCGCACCCACCATTTGAGAATTTATTGGTAGGTGAGGACATTGATATTGATGTAATTTATGAGGACGACGACCTGTTGGTTGTTAATAAAGAGGCTGGCATTGTTGTGCATCCAGGACATGGTAATTACTCGGGGACGCTTATAAATGCTTTAATATACAGATTCGATAATTTACCAAACAACTCTAGCGAACGCCCAGGATTAGTGCACCGTATTGATAAGGATACAAGTGGACTTTTAGTGGTTGCTAAAACCGAAAAAGCCATGGCACATTTATCGGCGCAGTTTGCTAATAAAACTAGCGAGCGCGAATATGTTGCCATTGTTTGGGGTAACATGAGCGAAAATGAAGGCACTATAGAGGGCAATATTGGTCGCCATCCTAAAAACAGACTACAAAATACTGTGTTTTTTGATGATGAGGCCGATAAAGGCAAACCAGCTGTTACCCACTACAAAGTTATAGAGCGTTTAGGCTACGTAACCTTGGTATCCTGTAAATTAGAAACTGGTCGTACGCACCAAATACGTGTACACATGAAACACATTGGGCATACGCTGTTTAACGATGCGCGTTATGGTGGCGAAAAAATATTAAAAGGCACAACATTCACTAAATACAAACAGTTTGTAGATAATTGTTTTAAGATATTACCAAGACAAGCATTACATGCCAAAACATTAGGTTTCGAGCACCCCACAACGGGAGAATTTATGCGTTTTGAAACTCCAGTACCAGAAGATATGCAACAGTGTATCGAGAAATGGCGTAATTATACTAAAAACCAAGATTTATAATCGTTCTGTAATTCCTGTTAAGGTAGGAATCTCATCAAATTATTTTATATAGTTGTCACTTCGAGTGTCCCCATTTTTTTATCGGGATGTTTCGAGATTAGGACGTTACCGCACCCTTCAACTTCGATCAGGCCAGGCGGTCGGGCTTTACACTATATCTTTTTTTGCCATATATGGCAGCAAAAAAAGGATGCCGTTACAATCCCTAACGCGGGTGAGTTTATTGTTGTAATTATGTGGGGCTATAGGGCGTTTATATTTCAGCGCTTTTTAATAGGGAATTGTTTCAAACTAGTAATAGTCTAGAAAAACACTTGCTTTTAGACTTTTTTAAACCCCATTATTTAATCTTAAGAGCCGGAAGTATTCTGTCTTGTAAAACGCTCCAAGTTGATTTTTTAGGTTTACTATTAATATTCCAACAATTAAAAATAATTATTAAGTTATGTTCTGGTACCATCATTAAATATTGGCCTCCATATCCATTGCCTGCATAAATACGTGTTTTACCATGAACAGAATATTCTGGAATCCACCACTGATAGCCATATCCCATGTCTCGTCGCCATTTAGGTTTTACATTCTTAAGTATAGGGCTTGTCGATGTAGTAACCCAACTTTCAGATACAATTTGTGTGTCATTCCATTTTCCCTTATTTAAAAGCATTGAACCAATTTTAGCTAAATCTTCTGCTTTTAAATATAAACCTCCTTCTGTGTCAATTTCTCCATCAGGTGTTTCTTTCCAATAGTGGTCTGTAATACCGAGTGGCTTAAATAGTTTTTCCTCTGCCCATAGGTCTATGCGCTTGTTCGTAATAGTTCTAACTATTTTACCTAAAAGCACGGTTGCTCCACCATTATATACAAATTTAGTTCCTGGTGTGGCCTCTATGGGCTTGCCTAAAACATACTCAATCCAATTATCGCTCGATTCTAGCCTAAAACAGTCGTTTGTTGTATCGTTATGGTCGGTCTCTTCATTCCATTGTAATCCGCTTCTCATCGTCAATAAATCTTCTATAGATATATTTTGTTTGCGTTCATCTTTAAGGACAATTTTATTGCCAATTATCAAAGGCATTGCTTTGCTACTAACATTATATTCCTTATTTAAATCCAACGCAATACCTAAAAGAATAGAGGTGATACTTTTGGTTACAGATTGAAGCGTGTGCAATTCACTGTTTTTGTAGTAAGGATGCCAATCTGTATTGTTGAAATTGTATTGATGATTTGTTGTGCCGTATTTTTTAACTATGGTTTCATAGTCTTGCTCATAATTTAAAGTCTGCCAATACCGAGTCATTTTGAATAATCATAAAGCGGTCTATTAACCCATAATCGCCGTTGTTTATTTCTAAATTGATGGAATCAATAACAGCAGAAAAGACCTTTTGGGAAGTTGTTTTTTGTGTGTCTATTATAGATTTTTTGTTTTTTGAATTACATCCAATTAACGTAGCTATAAGCAATATCAAAAACAATCGTTTTCTAGTTTTAGTTAGTATTGCTTTCATAGTTTTTTGTGTTAGTTACATATTAAAAGTTACTTTCCTCCGCCATTTTTACAACACCAACAGTTAATATTAAATTAGCAAAACGACGCTGTTCGCCTGTTTGAATAATTAAAGTGGTATTAACATCTCTAATTTTATCGTAAAAAGCCCAACGTTCCATTTCGTCCCAAGTTACGTCTCCTAAAACTTGTTTATATGCATCGTGTATTTCTGCGCTAGCTTCGGCTGGCTTTTCCATAACGATGGCGCCTTGTACTGGGCAAACTTCTAGTATGCCCTCAAGAACGGTAAGGGCATCTAATAAACCAGGTTTAAAATTAAGGTGTACGGTTGTTGAGTTGGGACCAGCCATAGCGCCAACAGGTAAATTACCGTCTGCAATTACTACTTGAGCAAAATGACCTGATCGCGCCAACGCTTCCATAATGGTTGGATGTATTACTGGTGTTTTTAGCATAATTTTATTTTAAAATACTAGTTTTTAATTTGTGTTCGTTAAATAAAATACCACTCTAATTAAGGGTTAGTAGACCATAAAGAAGCCCCTTTTAACATGGCTCTTCTAGGTAATTTTAAACTAGCTACAATTAATTCGGCAAAATCTTCAGGTTGCAAAACCTTTTCTTCGTTACCATCGGTTATTCCTAAATCTAGGGCCATATCTGTTGCAATGGTGCTTGGTGTTAAAGTACACACGCGAATATTGTTTTTACGAACTTCTTTCATTAAAGATTCAGACATCCCAATTACAGCAAATTTAGAAGCTGAATATGCCGACGTTTGCGCATTACCGGTTAAACCAGCTGTTGATGATACATTTACAATATCACCTTCATTTTTTTCTATTAAATGTGGCAATACTTCTTTGGTAACATAATACATACCCATAACATTTACTTGAATGATTTGAGTCCAATCTTCAACTTTCATGTCGTTAAAAGTTCCAAAAGCAGCAATACCTGCATTGTTTACTAAAATATCTACAGAGCCTAAGTCTGTTATAAGTTTCTTGATTCCTTTTTGTACAACTTGGTAATTGCTAACATCAAAAACCGCGTAAGTGGCATTAATACCTAAAGCTTTTAATTCTGTTACTGTTTCTTTTAAGGTGTTTTCATTTCGGCCTGTAATAGAGACATCTACGCCTTCTTTAGCTAAAGCAATAGCTGTTGCTTTTCCTAGTCCTCTGCTGCCACCTGTAATAATTGCTTTTTTTCCTTTTATAACTTCCATAATATTTTCTTAAGTTTTAAGTAAAGATAAAAACATCAATTCTATTTATAGTCGTATCATAAATAATTTTAAGACTAAAACTTTTAAGTGAATTAGTAGTTGTAAATTTGAAAAGGAAGAAAAATTGAGAGTTCTGCTTATAGCAGAAATAAAAAAATAGCATTAATCATGAAATTAGTATTATCACCAGCAAAGTCTTTAAATTTTGAGAGTCCGTTACCAACGGCAAAACATACAACGCCAGAATTTTTAAATCAATCCGAACGGTTAAATAAACTACTTAAAACCAAATCGGCTAAAAGTTTGTCTAAGCTTATGAGTATTTCTGATGCTTTAGGACAGTTAAATTACGAGCGTAATCAAGATTGGGAAAGCCCTTTTACTCCAGAAAATGCACGACCAGCAGTGTATGCTTTTAACGGCGATGTGTACCGAGGTTTAGATGCCTACACCATTCCGGAAGAAAAATTAGAAACCCTACAAAGTACAGTGCGCATACTATCAGGTTTATATGGTGTTTTAAAACCTACAGATTTAATGCAGCCATATAGATTAGAAATGGGTACAAAATTAAAAGTGGGTCAAAATAAGAACCTTTATGAGTTTTGGAAAAAAGACATTACAAAAGCCTTAAATGAAGAGCTTGAAGACGATGAACTGTTCTTAAATTTAGCGAGTACCGAGTATTTTAAAGCTATAGATACCAAAACATTAAAAGTACCTGTTATATCGGCCAATTTTAAAGATTTTAAAAATGGTAAGTATAAAATTATTTCATTTTTTGCAAAGGAAGCTCGTGGTGCTATGGCGCGTTATATTGTAGATACTAATGCACAAACCTTAGACGATTTAAAAGGCTTTAATTATATGGATTACGGTTTTAGCGATGAGCTATCTAAAGCTAACGATTTAGTTTTTACAAGGTAGTTTTAGTAAAACGATGACACAGCAATCCAATTTTATAACTTTAATAATTTAATGTATTACTACTTAATAATTGCACTTCAAGCGTATTGTTTATACCATCTCTATACCAATAGGAATGCTTTTTATTGGTGGTTTATTATTCTGTTTTTAGGACCTATTGGTTGTGCGATCTATTTACTAACCCAAGTTTATAATAAGCGTGATGCCGAAAAAATAACTAAAAATCTGACTCATGTAATTAATCCTTCAAAAAAGGTTACGGATTTAGAAAATCGATTAGATTTTTCAGATTCTTATCAAAACCGTGTAAATCTGGCTGATGCATATTTAGAAATTAAAGATTTTGATAAGGCAATTGCGCAATACCAAGAAGCTCTAAAGGATACATCTCAAAATAATTCTTACGTTACCAAGCAACTTATTGAAGCGTATTTTAATATTCAGGATTTTAATCAGGTTGTTTTTTATGCTGAAACCATTAAAAATCATACCGAATTTAAAAAATCTAGAACACAGTTTTTATACGGATTAGCCTTAGAGCGATTAGGCAAATTAGAAGTCGCCGAAGCTAATTTAAGAACTATTGATATTAGATATTCCTTTTATGAAGAGCGCCTAATATTAGCCGAATTTTTGATAAGTAATCAAAAAACAGAGGATGCTAAAGAGATTTTGAAAGATATTTCTACCGAGTCTAGTCACATGACAAAACAAAACCAAAGACTTTATAGAGCAACGATTCTAGAGGTTGAGAAGCTATTAAAAGAATTGCAATAACGATCTTAAAAATAAATAAACCCCTTAAAAATAGTTTTACTATTATTTAAGGGGTTTTAGGTTTAGTATAATGTATTACGAGGAATTGGTAATACAATATGTGTTATTTTGAAACTACAATTTTTCTTGAAGCCTGTGTACCATTTTCATCTTTAATAGTTAATAAATAAAGTCCATTTACCAATGATGAAATATTAACTTCTATTTTAGAATCTGAATGTTTTAAAGATTGTTCTAAAACTTTTCTACCTTGTATACTGTAAATACTTAGCGATGTTATTGTAGCGTTTAAATGCTCTATTTTAATGCTGTTTTTAGCAGGATTAGGATATATATTTAGATTGCTCAGTTGGTTATCATTCACAGATAAACTCTCTGAGCCATAAAATTCTATTTCTCCAATAGCGTTCCATTGACTTTTTCGTGTATCGCCTGTGCTATTAAATCTTCCAAAGCCTATTAGTTTAATATATTGAGCTTCAGTATCAACTTCATAAGTATTAAAATCTGTAGTACCCGTTGCCGTTAATAATAAATCGGTAGAAGTTGGTAATACCATTGTGAAGTCAGAATCTTCGGTTCCTGTTGTCGATACCCAAATTTGATATCCAAATGAATCAGATTTATTAGTCGTAGTAAATTGAATCAAATCAAGGCTGTGAATACTACTTAAATCATAAATTATATATTCGCCGTCACCTTTATAATCTTCTGGTAAAACAGCACCATCATCTGCAGCCCAAACGGTACCGTTATCTTTATCTAAAGTGTTTTTAGCATAATTAAATTTAGAAGTTCCGTTAACTTCTTCTTTTGAAAATGAATGAACAGTAACCTTATCGGTAGGAGCACCAGTTCCAGTATTAATAAGGTCGTATAAATCTGTTAATTCAGCACTTTCTTGGGTAACTGTTAACGTTCTTTCAATATCATCTCCTCCTGGATCTTGAGTAAAAGTTACCGTTCCAGTTCTACTTGTTGTGTCGGCATTTTCAGTTACTGAAATAGACACTGTAGCATTACCGGTTCCTGAATTAGTATCAATTGTTATCCAGTCATCGTTAGCGGTTGCTGTCCAACTTACATTAGCGTTTACAGTAACATCGTAACTAGCAGCATCTGGACTTAGTGGTTCTAAACTGCTAACAGTTAACGACTCTACGACTTCAATAGTACATTCACCATCAATTATACTAGCGCCGGTATAATCTATAAAACAAGCTCCAATGCCGTAACCAACCATATCATCTGTTGTTGGTTCATAGGCGCCCATATTTGCTCCTTTTCCTTCGGCCCCACTTCCTGAAAACGTAAAAGTTTCATTATTTACATTTGCCATAATTCCCGTTTCTTCAGAGAAACCAGAGTTTGTTTCTCCTAATGTTGTGCCGTTATAAACGTTTCCTGTATAAGTTAATGTTGAACCAATGTTTGAATAAGAAGTAGGTTCGTCACCAGAAATTACAGGTGATACATTAGGGTTACCCGCTGCAAAATAAATTAAATTATTTGCTACTGTTCCCTTTACATCATTATTGTTATCTGTATTAACATTATAAAACAATGGGGAATTCGTGTTAATAATCGTATTATTAGAAAGCACGATGTTTTCGGTTTTTTGATACCCGTTTGAAACATTATCAGTCGAACAATCTACATCAGCATTGGCACCACCACCAATAAATGTAATACCATTATTCCATTTAGCATTGTTACCAACAGTTATGCAATCTTGAATGTAATTATTAGTTATGGCATGATTACTATCAGAAATTCTAATGCCACCTGTGCCATCCACATCTTCGCCTAAAAAGTAGTTGCCATCAACTGTTGCATTAGAGCCATGTCTAAGTACCAAAGAACCTCTGCATCTTCTAAAGGTATTATTAGTGTAGGTATTGCCTTTACTTTTATTGGTTATTATTTCATTTTCACCATCAGACTGTACAAAATAGTTGTTGCTTACAACGGCATCACTATTAACCATTTGATATGAGCTGGTTCCTATACGTATTGTTTCGCTATCGCCAGCGTTAGACAGCTCGTCGCCATTAGCTTTTCTTCCATATTTTTCTGTCATTTTTTCGAAATTATAGAAGTAATTATTCATTATAGTATGACCAACTACAGCACAACTGTTGTTAATTTCTGGCTCGCCATCAGGTACTACGGGAAATGCATTATATGAATACTCACCAAGTACTATGGCTCCTGCACTCACTTTATTCATAAATGAACAGTTAATTACTGTGTTGTATGTGCCGTATAAAACAATCCATCTATGTTTTGTGATTTGCTCATCAGCTAAATCTTCTGCTAACTCACTTGGTTCAATGCCTAATCCATCAATAACACAATTCTGTATTGTACTATGGTGTGCATAATCATTACCATTTCTAAATTCAATAAAGTTGCTAGCACCATAACCACCTTTCCAGTGAAATCCATCTACAATTAAATATTCGCCAGTTGCAATTTTTTCACCTGTTGTATTATCAGATTCGCCACCAATAGTTAATCGTGGCCCACCTGTAAATATTACACCACCTGGCGTTTCTGCTCTAAAAGTAACTGGGTTTTCAGCGGTACCAGACCCAAGAAATCTCATACGTTCATCCGTTGTATAAGTACCGTTTTTTAATATAATAACATCTCCGGGTTGGTATATTACATTCCTAAGATCCTCGGGGTTATCAATATTATAAGTGGTTTGAGAAAATACATGGTTACAGAATAATAATAATGTAAAAATGCAAGTTTTGAAGACATGCCCTTTAAATAAGGTGTTTTTAATTTGAAAAGTTTTCATTTAGTATAGTTTTATATTGTTTATTTGATTGGTAAACCAATTTGGTTTACCAAAAATATAATAAAAAACAGAACTAAAAAATTTTACCGATAAATGGCTTATTTTTTGTTTAAACTACCAAAGTGTTTTAAAATTTATTTTGCTTCGGCCTTAGCTCCAATGCTAATTTTATTTTCAACAGATTGTTTCTTTTTAATTCGTGGTCGTCTTGCGCCAAAAGTACCTCTGTTTATTTTACCTCGTTTTGTTTTTTTATCTCCTTTTCCCATAATAATTTAAGTTTTATTTATTCCCACAAAGCAGGGAATCTCATTATCTTTATCTAACTATTTTAATATAGCCATTTTAAAGCAGAAATACAAGTTAAATAGATGTTCATTCATAAGCACCCCTACAAACCATTTATTGAAAAAGATACTACAAAATTGATAGTTGGCACCTTACCACCTCCTAGATTTTCAACCGGAGATCTTTTAGAAAAGGATGTCGATTTTTGCTACGGAAGTTATTATAATTCCCTTTGGCTATTTATCGATAAAATCCATAATCTAGGTTTGCGATACGATAGTTCGATGAAGGCTATTGAACAACGAAAAGCATTTTTAAAAAAGCATAAAATTGGCGTTTGTGATATTGTGGCTAGTGCAGAACGCGAAAAAGTTGATGCTTCAGATTTAGGCGTGACAAATATTAAACTTCGCGATATTGTTGGTTACTTAAAAAAATATCCAAATATTAATACACTGTTGTTTACAGGTGGGAATAGTAAAAACGGACCCGAATATTTTTTCCGAAGGCATTTAAAGACTTATAATTTAAAGTTAGATGTAGTTGAAAATGAAGTGCCACGAATTCATGAATTTGTCATGCCGAATAACCAACAGGATGCTGTTAATGGTAAACGTATTATTAAAACGGTTTCGTTAACATCAAGTTCTGGAGCAGCAAATATTTCAATAAGTAGAATACCGCTTTACTAACAGTTAAAGGCTAAAAATCCGGAGTTTAATACCTTCGATTTTAGAGTGATGCAGTATAGTGAGTTTTTTTGAGAGGTGAATTGAAAGTTAGCGAGAAAATTAGCTGTACCTTTGTGCCTTAATAATAAGAAGGAGGTAAAATACATTTATGTTTTGTTATCTCAAATGCCCAATAATGGGTCTTCATAAAAACACTATATGTCATTTCAATCTTTAGGCTTATCCGTAGCCTTGCTAAAAGCAATTAGCAAAAAAGGATACACAACCCCAAGTCCAATTCAACAAAAAGCAATTCCTCCAGTTTTAGAAGGGCACGATGTATTAGCATCTGCACAAACAGGAACCGGAAAAACAGCTGGTTTTACATTACCATTGTTACATATACTTTCTGAAAATCCGAAAGAAAAATATAGACCCATTCGTGCTTTAATATTAACACCAACAAGAGAGTTAGCGGCACAAGTTTATGCTAATGTTAGAGAATATAGTGAGTTTTTAAACTTACGTAGTGCTGTAATTTTTGGTGGCGTAAACCAAAAACCACAAGCAGCAACTATTCGTCAAGGTGTCGATGTTTTAGTTGCAACTCCAGGACGTTTGTTAGATTTACAAAGTCAAGGTATTATATCGCTTAAACGCGTAGAAATATTTGTTTTAGATGAAGCAGATAGAATGCTTGACATGGGATTTTTAAGAGATATTGAAAAGGTTATTAAATCTATGCCTGAAAAGCGTCAGAATTTGATGTTTTCGGCTACGTTTTCAAAGGATATTAAGAAATTAGCACATGGTATTTTAAACCATCCTGTGCAAGTTGAAGCTACTCCAGAGAATACAACAGTTGAAGCTATTTCACAAAAAGTATATCGTGTTGCCAAAGGCTTAAAAACAGGTTTAATTATTAAGTTAATTTCCGATGGAAATTGGAAACAAGTTTTGGTTTTTAACAGAACAAAACATGGTGCCAATAAGCTTTGTGAAAAGATGATTAAATCTGGAATAACAGCAGCAGCTATTCATGGAAATAAAAGTCAAGGTGCAAGAACAAAAGCATTGGCGGGTTTTAAAAGTGGTCGAGTACGTGTTTTAGTTGCAACAGATATTGCAGCACGTGGATTAGACATTCCGTTATTACCGCACGTTATTAATTTTGAATTGCCTAATATTTCTGAGGATTATGTACACCGTATTGGAAGAACGGGTAGAGCAGGGGCGAAAGGTGAAGCTATATCCTTAGTAAGTGCCGATGAAACTAGTTTTTTAAGAGATATTGAAAAGCTTATTGATATGAAATTGCCAGTGCAAATTGTAGAAGGTTTCGAACCCGACCCAAATGCATCAACGCAGCCTATAAAACAAGGTCAAGGGCGTCAAAATAGAAAACCTAGAAATAACAATTCTGGTGGTTCTAATAAAAACTCAGGTAGAAGTAATAAGTCTAGAAGCAGCAATAGCGCAAGACGTAAATAGTATACATGAACAAGATTCTTAAAGATAAAATCATAGAAGTTTGCGACAAAAAAATTGCCTCGAAAGGAGACGGTGTTGGCGTATCCTTCTATGCTTTTTTCAAGAATAAAAATGATAACCCAGAACTATTAATGGAAGCTGCAACATGGTGGATTAAAACCCATAAATTAGACCATTTTGAAAAGGCCGTTAAAATTAAAAAATTAGTTGAAAATTTATAATGGAATCGCAACCAAATAATCCGCTTCATGGTATAAAGCTAGAACAAATTATTAATGATTTGGTCGAGCATTACGGATGGGAATATATGGGAACTGTTGTGAAAATTAAATGTTTTACAGATAATCCTACTGTAAAATCTAGCTTAAAATTTTTACGCAGAATGCCTTGGGCTAGAACTAAGGTTGAGAATATGTATTTAAAAATGCTTAAGAACAGGAGGTAATCTACTCATCTTCTTCAGGTTCAAAATCGATAATTTTAGCATCAAATTCAGCTTCAATAAACTCATCTCTACTTATCCAATATTCTGAGGTTATTAAAATATAGCCGTTTTCAGTGGTAGGTTTTAAATCCCATGCGATGTGTTCAGCTTCATCAAATGCTTCTTTACCTGCAAGCCGGTCTTCAAACAAACGTTTAATGACGTTACTTTTTGCAAGTGAAACACTAAGAGCTTTTAAAGCAACCTCTTTAGAAACTTCTTTGTTGGGTGTAATTTCAAACTCTATAATAGTTGCTTTAGCATTCGGAAATGTTCCATTATACGCCTTATGAAGTAGTTGGTTTACGTTAAATAATTCATGATGAAATGAAATATCTGCGTATTCTTCAGAAATTTTGTCTAGTAACATTTCATGAGAAATTTGTTCAATTTGATTGTCGCTTAATCGTTCCTGAAATTTATAATTTAGTAGGATAGCCGCAGCTTCGTTAGGCTCAAAATCTGAAATGGCCATGGCTAATAAATCATTTAAATCTTCAGGTTTCGAGTTTACAGCATCCGGAAAATCTAAGCGGTCCAGTAACTGAATAATATCATGATTACTCCAAGCATCTTTTAACTCATCTACAGTTTTTACACTATTAATAATGATATGATATTTCATAATTTCTAATTTGGTTTTAGTAAATGTAGTTTAAATAGTAATACCTTAATGTACTAAAAATAAAAAGGCTCAAGTTATAACTTGAGCCTTTTTATTGTTTTAAATGTTTAAAACTAATCTTGTTTTTTCTTGTTCTTGCCTTTACCTTTTCCTTTGCTTTTTCCCCAGTTCTCTTTTAGTTCTACTAAAGTTACCGCACCATCTTTATCGGCATCTAATTTGGCATATTGTTTTTCTAATTTT
This sequence comes from Algibacter sp. AS12, assembly GCF_046736315.1. Classification (NCBI taxonomy): domain Bacteria; kingdom Pseudomonadati; phylum Bacteroidota; class Flavobacteriia; order Flavobacteriales; family Flavobacteriaceae; genus Algibacter; species Algibacter sp. AS12. The sequence goes on along the minus strand of NZ_CP151841.1, from coordinate 643,354 downwards.
TCAGCAGGAATTTCGTTTTTTCTTTTTGCTGAAGTGAATTCTTCTAAAGAAATTGAACCATTTGCATCAGCATCAAACCTTTTAAGCATTTTTTCAAAGTTAGGTTCCTTTTTCTCTTGAGCAGACATAGTTAAAGAAAAACCAAATAACCCTAGTGCTAACACTCCTAATTTTACTGTATTTAATTTCATTTTTTTAATTTTTTTATTTGTTTAGTAATAGTACTGTCAAATTAGACTAAAAAAAATAAAAAAGGTTTAATAAGCCGTTTAAATATTTTTCAAACCTTCGTAAACAGTAATACTAACCGCATTGGCTAAATTTAAGCTTCTAATATGCTCGCTATATAGTGGGATTTTAAAAAGCTGTTTTTTATGTTTTTCAATTAGTGATTTAGGTAAGCCAACAGATTCTTTTCCAAATATTAAAAACATATCATCTTCGAAAGGAATATCCCAATGATTTTTAGAGCCGTGGCTAGACAAAAACGCCATGGTTTTATCTTTATTGATCTCAAAGAATTCATCAATATTGTCGTAGTAAGTGACCGATAAATGTTGCCAATAATCTAATCCTGCACGTTTTAAACGCGCATCAGTAATCTCAAAACCAAAAGGCTTAACTAAATGCAAGTGCGATCCAGAAGCTAATGCTAAACGGCCAATGTTTCCTGTGTTATTAGGTATTTCTGGTTCTATTAAAACAATGTTTAGTGGCATTATTCTGTTTTGGTTTTAACCTTTACTTTTGTAGCAGCAGGTTTCATTATAATTCTTAAAGTACTGTCGTTATTAAAATAACTAATCATCCAGTTCATGAAAATAAGTAGCTTATTTTTAATGCTTAAAATTAGCATTAAGTGAATAAACATCCATGTAAACCAAGCTAATCTACCTTGAAAACTAAATTTAGGTAAATCTACTACAGCCTTACGTTTACCTATAGTTGCCATAGAGCCTTTGTCCTTATACTCAAAGTCTTTCATTGGTTTACCTTCGCTTAATTTAGATAGGTTTTTAGCTAAAACCTCCGCCTGTTGTAACGCTACACCGGCAACTTGCGGATGCCCGTGTTCGTAATTTGGTGTGCTCATAAAAGCAATGTCTCCTAAGGCATAAACCTGCTTTAAACCTTCAACTTCGCTATGTCTATTTACAATTAATCTGTTACCACGAGTTATACATTGTTCCGGGAAACCTTTTATAATATTACCGGTTACTCCTGCTGCCCAAATAACATTTTTAGAGTTAATGGTTTCACCAGAATTAAGAGTCACTACAGAGCCGTCATAATCGCTTACAAACGTATTAGTTTTTACGTTAACACCTAATTCTTCAAGGTATTCTTGCGACATTTTCTGCGAGCCTTCGCTCATAGGGCTTAAGGTATTTGGACTACCTTCAAGCAGAAAAATTTTAAGTTTAGAGAAATCTTTATCCGGGTAATCTTTAGGTAAAATGTTATGCTTCATTTCTGCTAAAGCACCTGCCAATTCGACTCCAGTTGCGCCACCACCAACAATTACAAAATTCAATAAAGTTTGAAGTTTGTTTGGGTCTGTGGTGTTTAAAGCATCTTCAAAAGTTTGAAGAATTCTATTTCTAAGCTGTATGGCTTCAGGAATAGTTTTCATGGGGTAGGCAAATTTCTTTATACTCTTATTGCCAAAATAGTTTGTAGTACAACCTATGGAAATTACTAAATGATCGTAATTAAAATCACCTATTGGTGTGTTTACAAATTGGTCTTCAAAATTAATTTCAGTAACCTTTGTAATTCTAATACGTACATTTTTGGCCTTCTGAAATACCTTTCTTAACGGAAACGAAATACTAGCGGGTTCCAATCTAGCAGTAGCCACTTGATACATTAAAGGTTGAAACTGGTGGTAGTTTTGCTTATCAATTAGCCACACCTCATAATTGGGGTGGTTCATTAAATCTTGAGCAAGCCTTAAGCCTGCAAATCCAGCACCAATTATTACAATTTTTTCCGGTTGTATCATTTTTATTTTAATATAGATTCAACAAAGTTATTTATATTACTAACTCTTCTTTTCAAGGTGTTATTAAGTATTTCTAATTCTAGTAAAACCTTATTACTAGGATGCTTCTTTTAATAGTTTTAAAGCAATTATCCACAATAAAAATAAAAAAGGAAATCCATGCATTAGTAAATCAAACCAATCTTTAATCTCCATACCATGTGCTCCTCCAAAAACCCATTTTAACTTTCCCCAAACATGTGGTTCCGGATAAAAAGGGGCTAGCCCCAAAGTAAGACAAAGTAGTATGGCAATTCTAAGATCCTTAAGTGGTTTCAAATAGGTTTAATTTAAAATTGATTTTACAAATGTATCTATGCTGTCAACACCATTATTAGTAACATGTTTTACAAAAGCACTGCCAATAATAGCTCCTTTGGCATATTGCGTGGCCTGTGTAAATGTTTCGTTATTACTAATACCAAAACCAATAACCTGTGGATTTTTTAGGCTCATTTTACCAATACGTTCAAAATATTCCGTTTGCACGCTTCCAAAACCAGATTGTGCTCCGGTAGTACTCGCGCTACTCACCATATAAATAAATCCGTTAGATATAGAATCTATATAATGAATACGCTCATCGCTAGTTTGCGGTGTAATTAAAAATACATTTATAAGGCCGTATTTTTCAAAAATGGCTTGATATTCTTCATGGTAAACATCAACAGGTAAATCCGGAATAATTAAACCATCAATACCAATTTCTTGGCATTTTTTGCAAAAAGCTTCAACCCCATATTGAAACATTGGGTTAAAGTATCCCATAATAATTAAGGGAATATTTACTGTTTTTCTAATGTCTTTTAGCTGTTCAAAAAGCACTTCGGTGGTCATGCCGTTTTTTAAAGCAGCTGTAGAACTTGCTTGAATAGTTGGTCCATCGGCCAATGGGTCGCTAAACGGTAGGCCAATTTCAATCATATCGACACCGTTTTTTTCTAAATTCTCGATAATAGTTGCGGTATCGTCAATGTTCGGATATCCAGCTGTAAAATATATAGACAGTAACTTCTTGTCTTCGGCTAATTTGGTTTGAATACGCTTCATTTTAATTAATTTTTTGGGCGTTACCACAAGGGTCGGGCTTTCACTACTCGCTCCCTCCTAAAAAGTCGGGGAGCTCAAACATGCCGTTCAATCCCTAACGCGGTAATAACGTCATCTATTTATATTTTAAAATATTCTATATAGTTGTTTAAATCTTTATCACCACGACCAGATAAACTAACTACAACAACATCGTTTGGTTTAAATTTTCTCTGTTCAAAAATGGCTAAAGCATGCGAACTTTCAATAGCCGGAATAATACCTTCTAATTTACAAAGTTCTAACCCAGCATTCATAGCATCTTCATCTGTAATAGCCATAAATTCTGCACGTCCTGTTTTTGCTAAATGTGCATGCATTGGGCCAACACCAGGATAATCTAATCCTGCCGAAATAGAATACGGTTCTGTAATTTGTCCATCTTTAGTTTGCATTAACAAGGTTTTACAACCATGAATAATACCTTCTTTACCTAAAACCGATGTTGCAGCACTTTCGCCAGAATCTACACCTAAACCTGCAGCTTCAACGGCTATAATACCAACTTCTGGTTCGTGTAAATAATGGTAATAGGTTCCTGCAGCATTGCTACCACCACCAATACAAGCCACTAAATAATCAGGGTTTTCATTACCAGTTTGTTCTTTTAATTGCCATTTAATTTCTTCTGAAATTACCGACTGAAACCTAGTAACCATATCAGGATATGGGTGCGGACCAATAGCCGAACCAATAATATAATGTGTATCCACAGGGTTATTAATCCAATCGCGAATAGCTTCGTTGGTAGCATCTTTTAACGTGCGGCTTCCCGATAATGCTGGTACTACTTTTGCGCCTAACATTTTCATTCTAGCCACATTTGGTGCTTGTCTAGCAATATCTATTTCGCCCATGTAAACAATACACTCTAAGCCCATTAAAGCACAAACAGTAGCTGTTGCAACACCATGTTGTCCAGCGCCAGTTTCGGCAATAATACGGTGTTTGCCTAAGCGTTTGGCCATTAAAATTTGACCAATAGTATTATTAATTTTATGAGCACCAGTGTGGTTTAAGTCTTCACGTTTTAAATATATTTTGGTGTTATATTTTTCCGAAAGACGTTTAGCAAAATAGAGCGGACTTGGGCGACCAACATAATCTTTTAAAAGTTGATCGAACTCCTTAATAAAATCGGGTTCTGCCATAACTTTTAAATAGTTTTGACGTAACTCTTCTACATTTGGATATAGCATTTCTGGTATAAATGCACCTCCAAATTCGCCGTAATAGCCTTTTTCGTTTACGTTATAATTCATAACATGTTCTTTTTTATAATCTAATACCTCGCTGAGGTTCTTTTTAAAAGCTTTTAATGCTTCAATGTTTTTTAATCCGGGTTCAATTTCAAACTTACTGTTTACATCCAAAGCATAACAGTATTTTGATGCTTTGCTATTTGTAAACTGTTTAATATCCTCTATTTCTTCTAAACCAATACCACCACTTAAAAAGAAGGGTTTTGTTGATGGGTAATGGTTTAGTAAATTCCAATCGAAAGTATAGCCGTTTCCTCCCGGGTGTTTTCCTTTTGTATCGAATAAAAAGAAATCGCAAACCGCTTCATAAGGCTTTAGTCTTTCAAAGTTGAATTCGTCTTTTACCGAAAACACTTTTATTATTTGGAATTTTTCAGATTTAAGTGTACTACAATATTCAGGAGATTCGTTGCCGTGTAATTGAACAGCTTGTAAGTTGTGCTTGTTTATTTTATCTATTACAAATTCCAATGTGGCATCAACAAAAACCCCTGTTTTTTTGATAGCTTCGTCTATTTCAGGAATACTTTCACTATTAAAGTTTCTCGCAGATTTTTCATAAAATATAAATCCAAGATAATCTGGTTGCAATGCTGCAACTTGTTTGATATTATCTTGATATTTCATGCCGCAAATCTTTAAGTTCATTGTTCTAAAGATTTAATGAATTCGGTTGCACTTGCTCCAGGGTTATCTGTTTTCATAAAGTTTTCTCCAATTAAAAAACCTTGATACCCATAAGGTTGTAATTCTTTTATAGCCTCAATATTGCTTATACCACTTTCCGATACTTTTACAAAATCGTCTGGTATAAGGCCGCTTAAACTTTTACTCGTGTCTAAACTAACATCGAAGGTTTTTAAGTTTCTGTTATTAACACCAAGCATGTCTAAACTTGGCATAATGGATTTATGGAACTCTTCTTCGTTATGCACTTCCAAAAGTACATCTAGATGTAAACTTTTAGCAAACTCAGAGAATTGTTTAATTTCATCTCTAGATAAAATAGCTGCAATAAGTAGAATAACATCTGCGCCGTAAGCCTTAGCTTCTAGCATTTGATATTCGTCTATTATAAATTCCTTTCTTAGCAATGGTAAGTTACAACTTGCTCTTGCTGTTAATAAATCGTCTAGCGAACCGCCAAAATACTTGCCGTCGGTTAAAACAGACATGCCGCAAACACCTGCATCTTGATAGCCTTTTGCTACATCTTGCACATTTAAACTGTTATTAATTACAGATTTAGATGGCGAACGACGTTTATGTTCTGCTATAATTCCAGATTTACTGTTGCGTAGGTTGTTTGCTAAAGATACAGTTTGTCTTTCAAATAAAACAGATTGTTCTAATTGAGAGATTGGAATTAGGCTTTTGCGAAGCTCTACTTCTTTGCGTTTATCTATTGTTATTTTATCTAAAATATTCATGTTGTAGTCTTCAGTATTCAGTCTTCAGTCCTCCGTGAGCAAACTACTAGCTGAGGACTGTGAACTGTGAACTTTTTTATTTACTTAACTCAATCAATTTATCTAAACTCGTTTTAGCTTTGCCAGAAAACAGAGATTCTTTTGCAATTTCAAAACCTGCTTGATGCGAAATTTGTTTTGAAGTAGCAATGGCTAATCCTGCATTGGCACAAACGACGTTGTTTTGTGCTTCGGTTCCTTTCCCGCTAATGATATCAACAAATATGTTTGCTGCATCTGTTATGGTATCGCCACCAAAAATGGCTTCTTGTTTTATTTTTGCAACCCCTAAATCTTCGGGAGAGAAAAGCTTTTCGGTATGATTTGAAATAATTTTTGCTTTTCCTGTTAACGATATCTCATCGTAACCATCTAAAGCATAAACAATATTATAGTTGCTATCTGTGTTTTGATATAAAAAACTATATAGCCTTAAAACCTCTAAGTTAAAAACACCTAGTACGTGGTTTTTAGGAAACGATGGATTAACCAAAGGACCTAGTATATTAAAAAACGTTTTTACACCTAATTCTCTTCGTATTGGTGCTACGTTTTTCATGGCTGGATGAAATAATGGTGCGTGTAATATGCAAATTCCTGCGTGGTCTAAACAACGTTTTAGGAAATCTTCGTTATTAGAAAATTTTACACCTAAATGCTCCATAACATTGGATGATCCGGATGTTGATGATACACCGTAATTACCGTGTTTAGATACATGAACTCCTGCGCCGGCAGTTATAAAAGAGGATAGGGTAGAGATGTTAAAGGTGTTTTTACCATCGCCACCTGTTCCTACTATATCTATGGCATTAAAATCGGAAAGATTTATTGGTAAACATAGTTCTAGTAAGGCGTTTCTAAAACCTTTTAACTCTTGTATAGTAATACTTCGCATCATGAAAACCGATAGAAAACATGTTATTTGGCTAGGGTTATACATATCGTTGGATATGTTAACGATAACTTGTTTAGCTTCTTCGCTTGAGATGGTTTCGTGATTTATTAATCTTTTGAGTATATCTTTCATTTTCCTTCATTCCTGCGAAGGCAGGAATCTATTATTTAATTATACTTTTTCAATCGAGTAAGCACTGTTTACTGACACTAATTATTTACCCAGTTTTCTAATATATTTTTACCATCTGGTGTTAAAACAGATTCTGGATGGTATTGCACACCTCTTACATCGAAAATTTTATGTCTTAAAGACATCACTTGTCCGTTTGCATCAAATGAGGTGGCTTCTAAACTTTCTGGTAATTCTGGATTTACCACCCAAGAATGGTAACGGCCTACTTCGATATTTTTATCTAAGCCTTTAAAAATATATTCGTCATCGACACTAATGGTAACATTAGTGGCTACACCATGATACACATCGTCTAGATTTATAAGTGAACCACCAAAGACTTCGCCAATGGCTTGCTGACCTAAACATACACCTAAAATACTTTTTGTTGGTGCATATTTTTCTATGATAGCTTTCAGTAAACCGGCTTCGTCTGGAATTCCAGGACCTGGCGACAATACAATTTTATTGAAAGCCTCGACATCTTCTAAAGCTAATTTGTCGTTTCTTACTACGGTTACATTACAGTTTAAATCTTCTAGGTAATGTACCAGATTGTATGTGAAACTGTCGTAATTGTCTATAACTAATACTTTTTTCATCTTTTTGTCATTCCTGCGTAGGCAGGAATCTATTTTTAGTTAATCTTTTTATACTTCTGTTCATTTTGTCTTGATACAAAACGAACCAAAAAAATCAAGATCAAGCCGAGGAATTTTTCAGTAAAAACTGAAAACCAATTTGAAAACTCCGCGTCGAACTACGTTCTCCTGTTCTCGGAGCTTTTCTTCATCTATTCTACCTCTTGACGATCAATTCTCTGAATTGAAAGAGGACTTGATTTCTATTAAATTATTTTTATTTTCCAACTTGTTTTCAAACCTTTCTAACTTCTAACTTCTAACTTCTAACTTGCGTTAGGGATTGCAGCGGCATCCTTTTTTTGCTGCCATAAATGGCAAAAAAAAATATAGCGTAAAGCCCGACCCTTGCGGTAACGCCTTGATTTTAAATATCTTCGGCTAATTTAATAGCTTTAGTTAATGCGCCTAATTTATTATATACTTCTTGCAGCTCGTTTTCTTGATTGGATTTTGATACCAATCCTGCACCTGCTTGCCAGTTTAATTTATAGTCTTTACTTAAAAAGGTACGAATCATTATGGCGTGGTTAAAATTACCATCGAAATCCATAAAACCAATGGCGCCACCGTAGTAGCCTCGGCTTGTTTTTTCGTAATCTTCAATAAGTTGCATCGCTCTATGTTTTGGCGCGCCGCTTAGGGTTCCTGCTGGAAAGGTATCGGCAACGACCTGCATGGTTGATGTTTCCTTGTGTTTTTGCCCTGTTACTTTACTTACCAAATGGATGACGTGCGAGAAAAACTGAACTTCGCGATAGGTTACCACTTTAACTTTACTACCGTGGCGACTTAAATCGTTTCGTGCTAAATCGACTAACATAACGTGTTCTGCGTTTTCTTTGTCGTCGTTTTTAAGTTTTTCGGCTAAAATTTCATCTTCATGCTCATCGCCTGTGCGTTTAAAGGTTCCTGCAATGGGGTGAATTTCGGCTAGCCCATCATCGACAATGAGTTGTGCTTCTGGCGAGCTTCCGAATATTTTAAAATCGCCATAATCGAAATAGAATAGGTAAGGCGATGGGTTTATGCTTCGTAAGGCGCGGTAAATATTAAAATCGTCGCCCGTAAATTCTTGAGAAAAACGTCTTGATAATACCAATTGAAACACATCTCCGCGTTGGCAGTGTTTTCTTGCTATTTCAACTTGATTTCTAAATTCATCGTCGGTTAAATTAGATTTTATATCGCCTTTTACATTAAAATTATAGGATGCAAAATTTTGAATGTTGATAAGCTTATCTATTTCATCGATATTATTCTCGGTGTCTTCATAACAATGCGCAAAAATATAGGCTTCGTTTTTAAAGTGGTTTATGGCTATGATGTTTTTGTAAACGGCATAGTACATGTCTGGAATAACCACCGAATCGTCTTTTCTACTAATTTGAACATCTTCGAAATACCGAACAGCATCGTAAGCGGTGTAACCAAAAATACCGTTGTTTATAAACTTGAAATCTTCGTCGGTTTTGGTATCGAATTTTTTAGTAAACTTATGGATTTCGTCGGCTACATTAACATCCTTAGTAATGTTTAAAGTTGTGGTGCTGCCGTCTGGAAATGTTTCTGAAATCACTTCATTTTCCACCTTAATTGTAGCAATAGGATTAAAACAAATGTATGAGAAGTTTTTATGACTTCTATGGTAATCGCCACTTTCTAATAAAATACTATTTGGGTATTTATCGCGTATTTTATAATATACCGTTACTGGTGTAATGGTATCTGTTAAGATGCGTTTGTGATGGGTATAAAGACTGAATTTTTTCATTTGTTTTTATATAAAAAAAGGCTTGTCGTGAATGACAAGCCTTTTGAATATTTTAATTTTTAAATATACTAGGGATTTACTTCACGAAGATTAGTTTCGAAAGCACCACCACCAAGTATTATTTAAAATTGAGTTCATTTTATTGTTTTAATTGGTTCAAATATAAAGATGAAAATAGTTTTACACAAAACTTTGAATCGTTTTTTACATAAAAGTTTGTTAAACTAGAAGAAATGCAAAGAAGTATTAATTAATTTTATACTTATGAAGCTAAACGTATTAATTATTGTCATTCTTTTAATGACAGGTTGCAAGGAAAATAGTAAAACTACGCCGGTAAATGAAGAAAATACTAAGGACGTTACAAACCATACAGTTAACACTGCCGATGTTGAACTTGAAATTTATGATTTTGCAGGTTTTGAAAAAAATTTAAATAAAAAAGACAATAAAACTTATGTCGTTAATTTTTGGGCCACTTGGTGCGCACCATGTGTTAAGGAGCTGCCTTATTTTGAAAAGTTAAATACGGAATACAAGAATAAAAATGTTGAGGTGATTTTGGTGAGTTTAGATTTTCCGCATATGTATGATAAAAAACTGAAGCCTTTTATTAAAGAGAAAGCTTTAAAATCGAAAGTTATTGTTTTGGATGATCCCGACATGAATACTTGGATTCCTAAGGTGGATATAAGTTGGTCCGGTTCCATTCCTGCAACAGTTATTTATAAGAATGAAACTAGTAAGTTTTATGAGCAATCGTTTAACTACGAAGAATTAGAAAAAGAAGTTAATCAATTTTTAAATTAAGATATAATATGAAAAAGTTAATAAAATTAGTTCCGGCAGCAATTCTTATGCTTTTTATAAGTGCATTTACTTTAAACAATACAACTAGTAATGGTTATGGTATTGGTGATGTAGCCGAAGATTTTTCGTTGAAAAATATTGATGGTAATATGGTGTCTTTGGCAGATTATAAAGATGCTAAAGGCTTTATAGTAACTTTTACTTGTAACACTTGCCCATTTGCAGTGATGTATGAAGAAAGGATACAAGCCTTAAATGAAAAATATGCACCTAAAGGCTATCCTGTAATAGCTATTATGCCAAATAACCCAAATACAAAACCCGGAGATGCTTTACCAGAAATGAAAAAAAGAGCAGAAAAGAAGGGCTTTACTTTTCCTTATTTAATGGATGAAGGTCAACATGTATATCCAAAATTTGGAGCTACTAAAACACCACATATTTATGTGCTTGAGAAAACTAATAAAGGTAATGTAGTAAAGTATATTGGCGCTATTGATGATAACCATAGTGATGCATCGGCAGTAAAAGTAAAGTTTGTTGAAAACGCAGTTGATGCCTTGTTAGAAGGTAAAGACGTTGAGCAAAAAGTAACGAAAGCTATTGGTTGTGGAATTAAAGTATAATGAATACTAATTTTAAAAGGAATCCGAAGTGTAATACTTCGGATTTTTTTTCGTCTATACGTTTAGTTATATTAATTTTGTATAACATCAATATTTAAATAAAACATGGAAGATTTAACACAAGAAGAATGGGTAGAGCAATTAGCAAAAGATGATAATGCTGTTGTGCTGGATGTAAGAACGGACGCCGAAGTGGCTGATGGAATTATTGAAAACGCCATTCATATAGATATTTATAAAGGTCAGGAATTTATTAATGAAATTGAAGCCCTTGACAAGAGTAAAAATTACTACGTGTACTGTCGCTCTGGAAATAGAAGCGGACAAGCATGTCAAATTATGGAGCAACTAGGTTTTGAAAATGCATATAACCTTGAAGGTGGTATGTTGGAATGGACTGGCGATGTAGTTGATTTGTAATTTATTGTTGGTTTTATGAAGCAATTTTTAATATTTAAGCTTTTTGTTTTAAGTCTAATTTTTACTTGTTGCCAATCGCAACCAGGTGCCAATTCTATTAAATTAACACCACAAGTATTTCAAGATTCTTTAAATCAAAAACCAGTTCAATTAATAGATGTTAGAACTGCAAACGAGTTTAATACGGGACATATTGATAACGCTTTAAATTTTGATTTTAAATCGGATGAATTTAAAAAATCTATTGCGGTATTAGATACTAGTAAGTCCGTTTTTATTTATTGTCGTTCTGGTAAACGAAGTGCAAAAAGTGTTGCCACTTTTAAAGCCTTAGGTTTTAAAAATATTTACGAATTGGAAGGCGGAATTAGTCATTGGAGTAAGATAAATAATACATTAGATAAATAGTAAACTAAGCCTTAATAGCGTGTAAACAAGGTGTGTTTCGACGGTATTTTGCTCTTTCAACTACTTTTTAAGTACTTTGTCTTTTTAATTTTCACAAAAATATATAATTGTGTAATTTTAAATAAAGTTTACCTTTTTAGTATTAATAGCAATTTAAAATATTCACGCAATGGAAAACGGTTATATCATATTAGGACTGATAGCACTACTGTTTTTAAGTATTTATGGTTTTTCTTATCTTTCTGTAGCCAGAGAGAAAATGAACCAGAAAAAACAACAACAGAAAGAGTTAGAAAAAGCACAACTTAGGCGTCAAGCTCGAATTAAAAATCAAGAGTTAATCGACGAGCGCGTAAGAAAATTTAACGAAAGAAAAGAAGAGATTCAACATGAGTTAATGTTGTTAAAAAAGATGAAAGAAAAGCAAAAAGTAAGTTAAGTATTTTTATCATCTAGAAAAGCTCCAATGTTTTAAACATTGGAGCTTTTTTTTTAACATTGATTTAGGTTTCTGTGGTATAAATAGCTATTTAATATTAAAATTCTTTTTCTATCTTAGTTGAATGACGCACGAATTAAAACTTATAGTCCAAGAAGCTAGAAAGAACCAAGTATTTGGCAATAAAAATGTTCTTGCTACGGTGGTGGATTTAGATGGTTCTTCTTATAGGCGGCCTGGTGTTAGAATGTTGTTGTCAAGCAACGGTGCCATGGTTGGCGCAGTTAGTGGCGGTTGTGTAGAAAAGGAAGTACAGCGTGGTGCTCAATCTGTTTTTAAAACAGGAGTTTCTAAAATGATGACCTACGATGGACGTTACCGCTTAGGTTGCGAAGGTGTGCTATATATCCTTTTAGAAACTTTTGAAGTTTCAGATGAATTTTACACAATATTTAATAGAAAATTAGAAGCGCGAGAATCTATGACTCTATCTTCTTTTTACGAAAAAAAAGATGGTGTTGAGGGTGATTTTTACTCTGTACTTGCTTTTGGTGAACATACAAAATTTAGGTTTTCATCTGTTAAGCGTGTTTCAATGGTTAAACACGCATTAAAAGTATTTAAGCAAACTCTATTACCCTGTTTTAAGTTGCTAATTATTGGTGGCGGACACGATGCTGTTAAGCTGTGTAAAGCAGCAGCGCTTTTGGGTTGGGATATACATGTTATATCTTCAATGAAAGACCCAAAGACGCTTAGCGATTTTCCAGGAGCTGTTGCGGTAACCTCTAATACTCCCGAAAATTTTGATACGAGCACTCTAGATACAAATAGTGCTGTTGTTTTAATGACTCATAATTTTGCTCAAGATTTAAGTTATTTAATAAAACTGCAACATTGCAAGTTGCCATATATTGGTGTTTTAGGATCTGCCAAAAGACGTAATCAACTTCAAAATGATTTATTCGAATATATCCCAGAATTAAAAGAAACATTTGCAAATAGCATTTATAGTCCTGCAGGATTAAATATTGGTGCTATTACGCCAGAGGAAATTTCAATATCTATTTTATCTGAAATTTTAGCTACCATTAGAAATAAAAAAGCAACTAGCCTTAAAACCATATCTGGTAAAATACATACCCAGTTGTAATGGATATTGCATTGGTAATATTGGCAGCAGGACAAGGTTCTAGAATGGGTGGTATAAAGCAATTACTCCCTTATAAAAACTCAACCTTATTACAGTATGTTATTAAACAAACTTTAGTTTCAAATGCTGGTCATGTAAGCTGTGTGCTTGGAGCTAATGCACAAGTTTTAGAAAAGGCATTAACGGGTAGTAATGTTACGATTATTAATAACCCAAAATGGGAACTCGGTTTAAGTTCTAGTATATCTGTAGCTGTTAGTTATCTTAAAACGCTAAAGCGGTTGCCTGAAGGTGTTTTGCTTTTGCTGGCGGACCAACCGCAGGTAGAATCAAACTATATTAATGAAATTATTGACTGTTTTAAAAATAACAAAGGAAAAATAGTGGCATCTAATTACGAGAATGGAAAAGGCGTTCCTGCATTATTTCCAGCTGTATATTACGATGAGCTTATAACTTTGAAAGGCGATAAGGGAGCTAAGCTATTTTTAATGAAAAATGATGAAAGCGTAATTGGTTTAACGCCGAATTCTAAAACTATATTGTTTGATGTTGATACCCCTGAAGATTACAAAAAGCTGCGTCTTTAAACGCTGGAGGAATGTTATGGTTATTTAAGGTTATTGTAGATTTTTTCTAAAATAATGGTTTCGTCAAAAGGTTTAGTAACAACATCATTTATTTTGGCCTGTTTAAAGCTTTTTAAATCCTCTTTAAAGGCTTGTGTAGATAAAACAATAATAGGTGTTTTTTTATATTCTCTTGAAAGATTTCTAACCGAAGCAGCTAAGTCCATTGCAGAAAAATCTTGAATGGTATTAGCTAATAAAATTAAATCGACATCTTTATTTATAATATTTGATACCAATTCTTCACCTTTAGAAATAATATTAATGTAAAAATGACCAGTTGCAGCTAATATTTTTAAAATAGTAAGTTGTATTAATTCTGAATCTTCAACTAATAAAATATGGTACTTCTTGTTTAATTTAGGTACTTGGTATTTTAATAATTCTTCTTTTATGCTTTCGCTATGGTTTGAAAGCTTAAAACTAAGGTTGAATATAAATTTTGATCCTGCGTTAACTTCACTCTCAACATTAATGTTGCCTTGCATTTCAGAAATTAAATACTTTACTATAGATAGGCCTAAGCCAATACGCTTATCGTTACGCGCAGCAGAATCTAAATGGTTAAACCTTTCAAAAATAGTATCGATTTTTGATGCTTCAATACCAATACCAGTATCAATAACTTCAAAGTGAATATTCGCTTTTTTAGCACGAACATAATTTAACGACACATTTAAAGTGATGCTTCCTGCATGCGTGTTGTTAATAGCATTGGTAATTAAATTAGCAATGATTTGCTTTAATCTATATTGGTCTCCTTTTACATATTCAGGCAGTCCTTCACGAAGGTTAAAAACAAACTCTAAACCTTTATTATTTGCTAAAATTTTAAAACCAGATATAATATCATTTAACAGTTTACTAAAGTCGAAAACTTTCTCGTTTAAGCTTAATTTACCAGATTCAATTTTCGAAATGTCTAGTATATCTTCAATTCTAGTTTTTAAATCTTTATTTGCAGATTGAATGATATCCAAGTAGTTTTTTTGATCGGCACTCAAATTACTATTAATAAGTAAATCGCTAAAAATAATGGATGCCGTTATAGGATTTCTTAGTTGATGGCTAAAGTTTGCTATAAAGTTGTTTTTAAAGGTTTCTTTTTCTAGTAAATACTCGTTTTTTAACTCTAAAACCTGAGAGTTTATAATGGATTCGTTTCTAGTTTGGGCAGTAAGTTGGTAGTTGTTATAGTGTTTTGTTAAATTCTCTAAAATAACAAGGTTTTCGTTTTTGTTTTGAGAAATAATGGTAATATCAGCGATAAGAATTTCATTTTCGAAATCGAGATTAATACATGAAAACTCAAAAGTTTCATCATTCCCTTGAAGTAAACCGCTTAATATTTCAAAAAACGGGTGGCACTCTTGTAAAAGCGATTTGGGTTGCACCGTAAAAAGATTATTATCCGTTTCTAGGACAGCTCCAAAATCATCTACTAAAATGTATTGAAAATTGTTCTGGTGATATTTTTTTTTATACGCTTCTAGCATGGCCCTTACATTAACTCTTTAGCTAATTTAGAAAAAAGAGATTCAACCCTACTACCATTTTTAGCACTTACAAATAAATCGACCAAATCATCAAATTTACCGTTGTATTGCGCTAAATATTCTTTATTAACTAAGTCTACTTTATTTCCTACAACTTTTAGGGGAGTCTTTGAGTAATTTTCATGCAGGTATTTAACTTCATTTTTTAAGTTTTCAAAGGTCGATGGTCTAGATAGGTCAAAAACGTAAATAAAGGCATGTGTACCTAGTAAATAAGATACTCTAGTTTTTTTTATATCATCTTGCCCTTCTAAATCCCAGATTATAAAGGAAACAGATTCGTCTTCAGCTATTTCTATAGTTTTTTTAGAAATATGAACACCTATAGTAACTTTATAATCTTCGGAGAATGTGTTTTCAACAAAACGTCTAATTAAAGATGTTTTTCCTACCCCAAAATGACCTATTAAAACAATTTTTTTAGATGTTATCATTGTTAAAGAAATCTTCTAGTTTTTGGGTTATTAATTCTTTGTTATTCAAAATATCGGACACTTTTTGTTTACTTGTAAAATCTAGTATTTTATCTTCTAATTTGTCTTGGTAAATAATGTTATATGCTCCAGATATAACCACTGCAATATAAAAAGAAGAAAAATTTTGGAGATGAATATGGTAAAGGTCGTAATCTATATGTTGTAAGTTCTGGCTTTCTTTTTTAAAGGCATCTTCAACAAAACTTTTAATGGCGGTTAGCATACCGGCAACCATATCTTCATCTGTTGTTTTGTTTTTAGAAAATTCTGCTAAAACAATACCAGACCCTTTCTCAATAATAATAACTTGCTCTATTTTAGTGTTGCTTAGTTCTTGTAGTATTAAATCGGATTCATTAACACCAGATGCTTTAGACTTCGCTTTTCTAAAAATACCTTTAAAAGAAAATGTGTTATTAACCTGTGTATTAATCTTATCGGATAATAACTTCATTTCATGCTGTATGTAGCGCTTTATCATTTTTCCTATAATAGGGAAAAGAGCTTCTACAACGTCATCTTGCGAGTTTTTAATTTCTTCCTTTAAAGTTTTGGTAATGGTTGGTCCTAAGGTTTTAGGAATTTCCTTTATAAAATTGTTTAGCTTGTCATCAATGATTGGATTTACCTTACTAGATAGTTTTTCCTTTTCATTAATAGTTTTTTCAAGACTTTTAATTTTTTTTTCAATAGATGAAGTAAACTCCCGCTCGTCTGTAAGCAGAATATCTTTAATGATACTTAGTTTTTCATCTTGATTCATTAGTGCAGTATTGTTTAGTCACTAATTTTCTCTCCCAATTTAATAAAAAGCTCACTTAGTAATTTTCGGTTTACTTTTTTATCATCAAGATTGTCTAGCTTATCTTCAACAGATTTTTCTAGATCAGAAATTCTAATATTAATATCTGTACTTAAGGTATCTATATTCTGTAAAATTTCAGATTCTACAGCACTCATTAAGTTTTGTAGTTCCTCTTTTTTAGCAATAATATCAGCTTTTAAAGCTTCAAATTCCGAATTGTATGCCTGAATGTTTTCACCAAAAATAAGTTCTTTAATGGCGTCAATTTTTGAATTAGCAGAATTAAGTTTGCCATTCAAATTTTCCGGAGTCTCATCTTTTACTTGTTCTTTCATTTTGCAGTAGTATTAACCTATAATACACAAAAGTAGTCTAAAAAACACAAAATTTGATATGTTTTTTGTTTTTTTAAGTCTTTAAACATGTAGCCCTTTATAGGGCTAAAAGGTAGTAAGTTAGCAAAAAAAAGGATATTAAGAAATCGTGGTGTTGTGTACTTATATCTAATTAAGACTTTCTTTTAAAAAAAAAGAGGACCATTGTTAATTTAATTTAGCAGTCCTCTTTTTTAATTGTGGAGTCGGAGACTATTGGTTTTAACATACTTTAACATAATACATTTTAGCTCAAACATCATGAAAGCCTTTGTTTTAAAGGTATTTTTTGTTTAATTATAAAAATGAATTATATTTGATTATAACATTATTGTCAACTATTTTGTCAACTGTATTGTCAACTGTAATTTTATGAAACATTCGTTTTTTTTAAAAGAACCACAAAAAAGAATAGGTAATAAACCAACCTTGATTTTATTCACTTGCCATTTTAATAGTGAAAAAAAGAAGTTCGTTTATTCAACTGGAGAACATATAAGGCCAATACATTGGAACTTTGAAGAAAACCGACCAAAATTAAAAGGAATACAAAAGGATGCTAATTCTAAGTCTATACAAACCCAATTAGATAGGTATTCCAATAAGTTTAATGAAACGGAAGGCTTATACACCAAAATAAACGAAAATTTCACGGTTAAAGTTCTTAAAGATGCTTTTGATGAAGAGTTTAAGAAAGTTTCAACTAAAAAAAATCATTTCTTTGATGTTTATGATGCCTTTACAGAAGAAAAGAAAAAAAGAAAGGAATGGAAACCAGCAACGGTAAAAAGGTATAAGAATATTAAAAATCATTTAGAGGAATTTGAGAAAAAGAAAAAGTATAAACTTACCTTCAGTAAAATAAATAGTAAGTTCTATACTGAATTTATAGATTACTGCTACACCACTTTAGACCATAACACCAATACGTTTTCCAGAAATATAGGTTTGTTTAAAACATTTATGTTCTGGGCTGTAAAGGAAAAATATACTTACAATGAAGTCTTTAAGGAGTTTGTGAAGCCAGAGCGTGTGATAACTAAAGAAATTGCATTGACTATTGACCAGGTTAAAACAATTTTTGAGTTTCAGCCAAAAAGTAAGGCTTTAGAGCGTGTTAAAGACATATTTGTTTTTCAATGTTTAACCGGGCTTCGATATGGGGAATTAAAACTTGTTAATGAAAGAACCATTGTTAATAATTCTTTAGTTATTCAAGAAGAGAAGGATGTTACCAAAGAAACCAGAGAAGTGCCTTTATTTGAAATATCCAATTACATTTTAAAAAAATACGATTATAAACTACCGTTACTGAGTAACCAAAAACAAAATGAGTTTATAAAAGATGTGTTTGAAGCTGCTAAATTTACTTTTGATGTAGAGTACAGCAGAACCAAAAACAAAATGCAGGAAACAAAGGTAAAACCATTTAACAAGCGTATTTCAACCCACACAGCCCGCAGAACTTTTGTAACGATTATGAAGAAAAAAGGCATTGCAGATAAAACCATTATGAACATGACTGGCCATAGGGATTTAAAAACCTTCAATACCTATTACAAAGTTGACAACATAGCAAAAGTAGATGCGGTTAATTTGGCCTTTGGCAGTATGGAATTACCTAAACTTAAAAAAGCGTAAAATGGAGAATATTATTGATGATTTAAAATTCATTGGATTATTTTCAAAACAATCAATATGGAAAATAAATCAACCTTTAATAAATAAATTATTACAAAAGAATATAATTGTAAAAGATGTTGAATATACTGTCGGAATGACCCAGTTAAACCTTGTTCCAGGGAATTGTAATAGGTTATGTTTTCCTTTGTGTTATGAAGGTGTATTTTACAAGCTAAGCGATCCTTTTTTTAGAGAATTATTTTTACAGATGGAATGGCATGTTAAAACTGCAATTGGTTCTTATGAAAATGAAATTGAAGAAATATTCTTTGAAATTGAATCATTTTTTAATACTGATAAAAAAATAAAATTCCTAAAAAGAAAATACAGGAAATATTACCCTAAAAATGAATATACATTATACTCCTTATATATTAATGATAATAAATGGAAAGAATGGGTTCTGCAAGAATTTTCAAATTCTCCAACGATATTAAAATTGTATTTAACAGGTAAAAAAGATGATTGGCTTACTTTTATAATTTATAATAATAAAGAATGTTTGCAAAAAGATTGCGTTTTTACATTAATGAGTAAATGGGGTAAGTTTCATAAAACTCAAAATATATTACACCTAATCAACAATAAAATCAAAGAACTAGAAAACGAAGTTGACACTACACAAAACACTACAAATAAAAATAAATCTACTCCCAATAAAACTCAATATACAAAAACTTTAAGAGAATTATTTAGTAACCCAAAAGAGGAGTATGATAGTGTTTTAAAGCTATTGATTAAAAACAATATTATTTCAGAAACTAAGAACGGATTAGAAATTATTGTTCCTGAAAAATATACACCAAAAAAAGGGCGACAAGCTTTTATTTGTGCCATTGGGTTGCAATTAAAAGAGAAAATGTATTTAAAATTTTGCACTGATGTTGACATTGTTAGAGCTTTTAATAATACGTTTTGTAATGTCAATATTTCTAAGCAAAACTATGACTCCTTGAAAATTTCAAATAAAATGGATGAATATATAAACCACTTTAGTTTTTTATAGTGTATTTGTCCTAATTTCTTTTGACTGTTTGACTGGTCAAGAATGGTCAAATAATTAATTTATACTTCTCTAATAGGTTTGCGGTATCGTTTAACAAAAACAATATCGTATGGCAAAAATTATTCAAATTAAAGAAATTACAGAAGACGAACTCTTTGGTCGTTTTGAAACCCTTATTGATAAAAAATTAGCAATTCTCACCAGCGTAGATAAAAACGTAAAATTATCAATCAAAAGTACAGCTGAAGAATTGGAGGTTGCTGAATTAACAGTCCACAACTACATAAAAAAAGGCATACTTCCAGCATTTAAAATTGGACGCAGGGTGTTTATAAAAAGAGAAGACCTTGACGAAGCATTAAAAGAAGTGAAATCATTAAAATACAAACGATAAAACAAATAAACCCTATTGTATTACCAGTACAATAGGGTTTTAATATTGTTTGTATATATAACACCCACAAACAGATGACGCAATATAATAAAAAATATAAAAAAAGTAGTGATTCGTCGGTCATAAAAAACAACTATTCATCACAAGAAATACCCCTTAATGAGTACATATTTACTACTGAAACCAGAGGTAATGGGGCTACATCAATAAAATTTGAGTATACTAAAACACTAAACTTTCTCCACAGCAGGGGCTACAGAGCTTTTAACAACGAGTTGATTTGTATTGTTGACAATATAGCTAAGGTTGTTTCAAGAGAAGATATTTTCAAATTTTTATTAAACCACATAGAATATACTTTTAAGGACGATAGTATTACCAATGCTTTTTATAAGGATGGGGAGAGTTTAATAATAAAAAAAGAAGGGTTGTTGCTTGGCATAAAAGAAGCTGAGAGAGAGCCTTTAAGAGATGATGCTAGCAACTGTTTTATAGCGTATAAAAATGGAGTTGTTAAAACTAGTAAATCAAAAATCGAGATCTTAAAATATTCTGAATTAGAATGTTTTGTATGGGAAGAACAGATAATAGACAGAAATTTTGAGTTTATCTCTTACTACGATATTAGCCCGAATGTGTATGATAAATGTTTAAGGAACTCAACAAATAACAGTGACCATTTTAAAAGTGTCATTTCTGCAATTGGGTATTTAGTACATAATTACAAAGACCAGCGCCTTACTAAAGCAATTATCATTAATGATGAAAATTTAGAAGAAGAAAATGAAAGGGGTGGTAGTGGAAAGGGGCTAATTGTAAAAGCTATAAGTAAGGTAAGACCTGTATTGATAATTAATGGAAAAAATGCGGATCCAATAAATGACCGTTTTTTTCTTCAAGGTGTAACGCAAAGAACCTGTGTAATTTCAATAGATGACCCAAAAAGGAATATGAATTTTGAATCGTATTTCTCATACTTAACAGAAGGTATGACTGTTGAAGAAAAGCACAAAAAATCCAAATTCATTCCTTTTAAATATAGCCCTAAGTTTTCGTTTACAACCAACTATACAGTTAAAGGGGATTCCTCAAGTCATAGAAGGAGGAGGTTCGACATTTTTATTAATGGTTATTACAGTAGCGAACATACTCCGGACAAAGATTTTGGTCATGAGTTTTTTGAAGATTGGGATAAATCTGAATGGAATAAATTTGACTTCTTCATTGCTAAGTGCGCACAAACATTTCTTAAAAAAGGATTGGTTTCTTACGATAGTCACGAATTGAAACTTAAAAAATTGAGAAATGAAACTTCCGCAGATTTTTATGATTTAATGGAGAACCATTATAACCAACATAAAATACAGTATTCGTTTTCTGAAGTAAGGGCAAAATTGGTTTCTACCTATGGTAATAAATATGAGTTTGTAAATAAAGATTACAAATTAATAAGCCGTTGGATAAGTATGTATGCCAACTATAAGGGGTTTGGGCTAGTAACAGACCGAAAAAGCGAGGGAATATGGTTCTGGTTTGTCATAGATAAGAATGATTAAAAATGTACATCATGTATGTTATTTCATAATAATGCGTATAAAAAAAATAAAAGAAGAGAATATATTTTTTAGAAATACATACATCACATACATAGTGTCACTTTAAAATAGTAATTGTTAAAAATTAATGAAATGAACCAAAGAGATAAAAATCTAAGGAGAAAAATAATTATTAGTAAAACTCAAACAGAGTTTAAAAATATGAAAGCTGATGACCCTTTCATGGACGCAGTATCAATCTGGATTAAATTTAAAGAAAGTAAGAATATAATCCCTATCTATTTTTCTTGTACGCTACAAAGTTTGCCAAACGACTATTTGTTAGAGGGCATTATTACACGCTCTTTAAAGTACACTTCTGATAAGTATAAAACGGATAATTCTTTAAGTATTTTAAACATAAATCTAAAGACCAAAATAAACACAGATAAACGTGGTAGAATAATATTTATAGATGCAACAAAAAAGTAACTTAATTTTTTTAAAATGGAACAACTGATTTTTAAAATAAAAACTAAAAAAGAACAACCAAAAAAGTGGCATAGTGGTGTTGTGCAGAATGTACATGAAGATTATTTGTTTGAATTGGTAGAAAGGGAAATAATTTATGAATACAAACCCACCAGTAAGCTGGATAAAGAAAAACTTATAGCCTCGCTAAAAAGTTATTTTTTAAAGGAATTAAAGGCTTTTTCGGTAACCGTTGAATAGGTGCATATTATAAAAAATCCATTGGGACCAAAATGACAATCTTAAAAAGTATTCCGCAATACCTATTGGATTTTCTTAAAGTCTTTATAAATGACAGCTCATTCTTCAGAGAATTACAAGAATTGACTTTCAATGAAAAAAAATGTCATTGATGTAATGATAAAAAATATTTGGTGTGGTTTATTTATAAACACCACACAAAACACCCATATACCAAGTTAAATACCACATAAAACGTCCAAAACCACACCCAATGCACCATAACATTGGTGCACTCAATTAATAATACCACACCAATATACCCAACATTTGTGTGTTTTGCTTGTAATACTCCCGACAATACCCACAACCACACCGCATTTTAACATAATACACCCGCAATACCCAAGTAATCGAATGTTCAAGGTCATAAAACACCACACAAAAACACACCACCCACCACCACAATATATAATAACTGTTATTAAGGTTTAATTAGATTCGAACAATAGTTTTTTGTTGCACCAAATACTAACTCAATATCAAGTAGTTGTTTTTTTACAAGAAATTTATCAGATTAGCTAGAAAATATGTAATTTGCTTAGCTAAAACTAAAAAAGTTTATTTCAATTAATGTCTGATAATATCAACCAAAATCCTGAACAAATAGCTCGTGATAAAATTGACGAAATGCTACGTGAAGCTGGGTGGTTAGTTCAGTCTAAAAAGAAAGTTGACTTATCTGCTGGAAAAGGAGTTGCAGTTCGTGAATACCAAACTGATGTTGGACCTGCCGACTATGTTCTGTTCGTAAACCGAAAACCTGTCGGAATTATAGAAGCTAAACGTGAGGACGAAGGACACAGACTTACAGTTGTTGAGGAACAATCCTCAAACTACGCAAACGCAAAACTAAAATACTTAAACAACGACCCTTTACCTTTCGTTTATGAAAGTACAGGAACAATAACAAGATTTACAGATTACAGAGACCCAAAACCAAGAGGTAGAAATGTTTTTAGTTTTCATAAACCAGAAACAATTGCAGAATGGTTAAAAAAAGGGCAACCTCTTCGAGAAAGATTGTTGTCAATTCCTGCACTAGATGAAACAGGACTTCGTCCTGCTCAAATTGTTGCAGTTAATAATTTGGAACATTCTTTTAAAAAGAACAGACCAAAAGCCTTAATCCAAATGGCAACTGGAGCTGGAAAAACATTTACAGCTGCAACATTTGTGTATCGTTTGCTAAAACACGCAGATGCAAAACGTATTCTGTTTTTGGTTGACACCAAGAACCTTGGCGAGCAAGCGGAACAGGAATTTATGACTTTTCAGCCAAATGATGATAACCGAAAATTCACAGAACTTTACAATGTTCAGCGTTTATCATCAAGTTATATTGCTTCAGATAGTCAAGTTTGTATTTCAACCATACAACGCCTCTACTCTATTTTAAGAGGCGAAGAATTAGAAGAAAGTGCGGAAGAAGAAAATCCAAATGAAAATTCGTGGATTCAGAAAAAAACAGCACAACAAAAAGCAGTTCCCGTTGAGTACACACCAAAAGTACCGATTGAACAATTTGATTTTATTGTAATAGATGAAGCTCACCGTTCTATTTATAACTTATGGAAACAAGTATTAGATTATTTTGATGCTTTCTTAATTGGTTTAACAGCAACACCAGACAAAAGAACCTTTGGTTTTTTTAATGAAAATGTAGTTAGTCAATATACGTATGAAGAATCTGTGACAGATGGCGTAAATGTGCCTTATGATGTGTACAATATCGAAACTGATATTTCGCAAAATGGTGCAATGATAGAATCTGGTTGGTTTGTAGATAGAAGAGATAAACTAACACGTAAAAAACGTTGGCAACAAGAAGATGAAGATACCGATTACAAACGCAACGATTTAGACAAAAAAGTTGTTAATCCTAGTCAAATTAGAAACATAATTCGAGAATATAAAAGAGCATTAAAAACAACTATTTTCCCAAAAAGAATTGACGAAAATGGAGATTACGAAGTGCCAAAAACATTAGTATTTGCAAAAACAGATAGTCACGCAGACGATATTATTAAAATAATTCGCGAAGAATTTGACGAAGGAAACGACTTTTGTAAAAAGGTAACTTACAAAGTAAAACAAGACAAAAAAGATAAAAACGGTATTATAATTGAAAAAGGAGAAGACCCAAAATCTATATTAAACCGTTTTAGAAATTCTTATTATCCACGTATTGCAGTTACCGTAGATATGATTGCGACTGGAACAGATGTAAAACCTTTGGAAGTTTTGTTGTTTATGCGAGATGTAAGAAGCGTCAACTATTTTGAGCAAATGAAAGGTCGTGGTACACGAACAATTAATAAAGACACCTTACAATTAATATCTAAAACAGCCAAAAGCAAAACGCATTTCGTTATTGTAGATGCTGTTGGTGCTACCAAATCTAAAAAGACAGATAGCAGACCCTTAGAGCGTAAACCGTCTGTGGCAATGAAAGACTTATTGGGCGCAGTAACAATCGGAGTTGCTGACGAAGATTTGTTTTTATCATTAGCAAATCGTTTAATCAGATTAGAAAAGCAAATCACAGAAAAGGAAAAAGACAGGTTGTTAGCCTTTTCTGGTGGTAAAAACTTAAAACAAATAACCAAAGAATTAATTACAGCATTCGACCAAGACGAAATTGAAACCAAAGCACAAATTGAGATTGACAAAATTTCTGTACAAAACCAAACACCTGCTTTAATCGAAGATGCAAAAAAGAATGCTCAAGAGCAATTGATTTTAGAAGCAAGTAAAACTTTTAACGGAGAATTAAATGGCTATTTAGATAATGTACGTAAACAACACGAACAAATTATTGATAGTGTAAACATAGATACAGTTACAAAAAGTGAATGGGAAACAACTTCTGTAGATAAAGCAACGGAGATTGTAAAAGATTTTACAGAATATTTAGAAGCCAACAAAGACGAAATTAAAGCTTTGAGTATTTTTTATAACCAACCTTTTAACCGTAGAAATATTACATTTAAAATGATAAAAGATGTGATGGAAAAACTACATTTAGAAAATCCATTATTAGCACCAGATTATGTTTGGGATGCTTATTCTACTTTAGAAGAAGTAAAAAGCAAACAACCCAAAGACGAGCTAACTGCTTTGGTATCTCTAATTAGAAGAGCTTGTGGAATAGATAGTGAATTAAAAGCCTACGACAGCACAATTGAAGCTAACTTTAATAAATGGATTTTTAAACAACACACAGGACAACACAATCGTTTTTCACAAGAACAATTAGATTGGTTACGAATGATAAAAGACCACGTTGTTAGTAGTTACCATATAGAAATAGACGATTTAGATTATACACCTTTTGATGCCAAAGGCGGAAAAGGAAAAATGCACCAATTATTTGGTAACCAAATGAATGAAATTATTAACGAACTCAATGAAGTACTAGCAGCATAATGAAAGAAGATTGGATAGAAGCTGAGTTAGGAGAAGTATTTGAAACCGTTACAGGAAATACACCTTCAAAAAAAGACAAAGACAATTATGGTTCTGAAATACCATTTATAAAACCACCTCAAATAAATAATAATTTTCTTAAAACTTCGACTGAATTTTTAAGTGTAAAAGGGAAAATAAAAGCACGAATTTTGCCAATAAACTCTGTTTTAGCTACCTGTATTGGTAATTTAGGAAGAATTGGAATTAACAAAGCGGAAGTTGCTTTTAATCAGCAAATAAATGCTATAAAACCAATTTCTGGTATTGAACCAAAATATACATTTTACCAAGCCCAATCTGTTAGTTTTAGAAATCAGTTGGAAAAATTAAGTACTTCTACTACTGTTGCATTAGTGAATAAAACGAGTTTTAATTCTGTAAAATTCAAAATTGCGCCTTTACCAATTCAAAAAACAATTGTAAAGAAAATAGAGGAGCTTTTTAGCAGTTTAGATAGCGGAATTGCCGACCTTAAAAAAGCACAATACCAATTAGTAATTTACAGGCAAGCTGTTTTAAAAAAGGCTTTTGAGGGAGAATTGACAAAAGAATGGCGAGAAAAACAAGCCAATTTACCTACTTCTGAAAAATTATTAAAACAAATAAAAGAAGAACGTCAAAAACATTATGAAACTCAAGTAAGCAATTGGAAAGAAGCAATTAAAGAATGGGAGAAAAGTGACAAAACTGGTAAGAAGCCTTCTCGCATTTCAAAGCCTAAAAATTTTCCAGAAGTAAAACTTGAAGAAGTTGAAAATTATGATTCCATACCAAATAGTTGGTTTTGGACAAGATTTGGAACTATAACATATAAAATTGGAGATATAGACCATAAAATGCCAAAAACAGTTGAAAAAGGAATGCCTTATGTATCAACTGGAAATATAGGTAAAGATGGTAAAATTGATTTTGATAAAGCGAAACAGATATCAAGAGTTGATTTTTATAGATTAGCACTAAAGATAAAACCAGAAAAAGGAGATATTATTTTTCCTAGATACGGAACAATTGGTAGAAATATATTAATTGATTATGACAAAGAATTTTTGGTATCATACTCTTGTGCTATTATTAAGAATATAACTAAAATTATGGACGAAAAATTTGCATTGTATTATTCTTTATCGCCTGTAATCAAAAGAGAAATAAATAGATATGTTGTAGAAACAACACAAGCAAATATTGGTATAGCCTCAATAGAAAGCTTCGTTTATCCTCTATGTTCAAAACAAGAACAGCACCAAATAGTTTTAGAAATAGAGAGCCGTTTATCGGTTTGTGACAAGGTAGAAGAAAGTATTAAAGAAAGTTTGCAAAAAGCCCAAGCCTTACGCCAAAGCATCCTTAAAAAAGCATTTGAGGGTAAATTACTAAATGAAAATGAAATTGCTAAATGTAAAGCAGATAAGGATTATGAACCTGCTAGTGTTTTGTTGGAGAAGATAAAAAAAAGAAATAATCAAATAACAGTAGTATGAATAGAATAGTTACACAAGATAAAATAGCACAATCATTAGCTGTATTTGCGTCTAAGATTAGTATTCTAAGTGCCAATAATGAATTTTCTTGGAATTCATTAGCTGAAAATATTTTTATTCCTTTTTTGAATTTGGCTCTTGATGGCAATTTTGTAAATGAAAATATCGAAACATTCAAAAACTCACCATCAATTGATTTAACTGATAAAAATAAAAGAATTTCAGTTCAAGTAACTTCTAGTGGTAATTTTGCAAAAGTCAAATCTACACTTGAGAAATTTTTTGACAATTCTTTTGAAGACGATTTTGAAAGTTTGTATTTTTTAATTTTAAAAGATAAAAAAGGATTTAATATTTCATTAGACCAAAAAGAACAATTAAGTAATATTATTCAAGATAGAATTGTTTTCGACTCAGATAAACACATTCTTGATTTTGGTAAACTCTACACTTTAAGTACTAGAATAAATCTAGATGATTTAATAGATATAAACTCTAATTTAGAAAAAGAGCTCGGTAATTTAAGCAACGAATTAATTAAGAATAGTCCAGCAGTTATAGTTTTGTTTGATGATGAAATCGTTGAAACAGCTTATTTAATTATTAAAGGGCTTTTGGAGAGAGATTTAAGAATAAGGTATTATTCCGATGCCCTCGAAAAATTAATCAATGACAAAGGTTTAGAATTAAAGTATTGTCAAAGATTATATGATATTAGTGCTAAAAGTAGTGCTACATTAATTTTATCTACTAAAGAATATGTAGAAAAAATTGAAAAAAATCAAATTCCTAATTTGGAGTTGGAAACACTTAAAAACCCGCATTTAAAACATATACTAATTAAATTTGATCACAATTCGACATTTAGAAATTTTGATTGGATATCCCCCACAATAAGAAGGGGTAATGTTAATAATCTAAATTTTATTTTAAATTATGCGAGCAATGAATTACATAAAGTTAATAAAGTAATAGAAATTCAGGATTATTCTGATTTTGAAACAATAATTAAGCTCTATGATACAAAGGCGTCATTTGGTCCAGTAATTAGCGTTAGAGATTCTAAAACCAAAATAGGTTATAAGCTACTATCCTCAACCAATAATTTGATGGGTATTAATACAAATTATTTGTTTATATCTAAAGGAAGTTTATTAAAACCAACCGCTCTACAATTTTATAGGGAGAATCCAAGCTTAAAGCCAAAAAAAGATAGTATTATACTTTTTCTTCCAAAAGAAAGGGGTCAGGTTAGATTAGAAGAAAGAATTACTAATGCTCAAAAAGCTTTTAAAGCAAAAAAAACTTTTTATTTAGATGAGTTTATTAGTAAACATGTAGCTAATGATATAACTGTGCAAGATCCAAACACAAAATTTAGCTCAACTAATAATTTTATTGAACCAGAATTAAAAGCTATAGAAGGAGAGTTGTCAGATTTTGACCAAATTGAAAACTGGATATTATCAGAATTTGATCCAATTTTAATAATAACTGGTGGTGGCGGAATTGGTAAAACTACACTCGCTCGTGAAATTGCAGATAGATATTATCAAATTAACACAAATGCTAAAATTGTTTTTATAGAAGCATCTAACCCTCAAGTAATAAACAACCTAATTAGACTTTCCGAATCAAAAAAAATAGATTTATATGATTTTTATTCAGCAATGGATACAAATTCTAACATAAGTCGAGATTTATTTCGGGTAACTATAGATAACGGAAACTTACTTCTAATAATTGATGGTTTGGACGAAGTTTTTTCTCGAATTCCAGACTTTGATGTAGAATTTTTTATAAAAAGTGTCAGCAATGATTTTGTAAAACAAATTGGTGTTGGAAAAGTACTTCTAACTTGTAGAACATATTTTTGGAAGGAACAAATTTCTAAGGAAAACAGCATAAATCACTTTGAAATCGAACCCTTTAATTTGGATCATGCTAATCAATTTTACACTAGAAAATTTAATGACTCAAAAAAAATAAAAAAGGCGATAACACTATTAGCTGAATTAGATATTGAAAAAAGCGACGGTCAAAAGTTTTTACCTTTCGTAGTTGATATAGTAGGTGAAATTATTGATTCAGAAAATGACATACTAGTTGAGCACGAAGAAATTAATTTAAACTATTTAGACACAAGAGAGCAAAATGATTTTATTGTATATCGTTTACTTAAACGTGAAAAAATCAAGATAGGAATTGATATAGTTGATCAAATAGAATTTATGATTCATTTGGCTGTATTTTACCAAGGCTCGATTAAAAAAAATGAAATAAATAGATTAAAAACAACTGGTCTAAAATTCAATATTGACGATAAAAAAATTGAATCATTAAAATCACATCCTCTAATTAATGTAGGCGATAATCAAATTGGATTTAAATATGATTTTTTCGAATTGTTTTTTAAAACAATTTATTTATCTGAATTCATTTCTATTGAAAGTCATGAAATACTTAGTAAACAAGTCATTGATATTTTATTGCAAGAAGGAAAATTTGGATCAAGTTTGTTTTATGAGGTTGCTAAAAGAGTACATTTAAACTGGAGTGAGAATGAAATATTAAAAATTTCAGACCTGATAGAATCTGTAAATGATTTTGATTTTATAGATTATAAGGAGCCCCAAATTGTTAAGCATCAGGTCAAGTCTTCTTTATTTGCTTTGGCTTTAATGATTAACCAAATTCATTACAATAATCAAACTTCTACAAATACAATATTATTAAAATTAATGTTTGGTTCGAACAATATTATTAAAGGTTTATCATTAGTAAACTTTGGGATTCTTGACGGTAATATAAAATTTGATTTTTCTGATATTAGATTAGAAAATTCATATTTTGATTCTTATGATTCTTTTTGGGAATGTAAGTTTAATGATGAGACTACTTTTGTTGATTCTACTTTCTTTAATATGTCTGATTATTCTAGATCCAATTCGCGTGGTATAAAAATGAGCAATTTTGTAAATCCAAGACATGATACCTCTTTTGAAAACTATTTTCATGAGCAAATGCAAGGAGCAATTTCACTAAGAAGCAATATTGCGAACAGTTTGGTAAAATATTTTAAAATATTTTATACTTATGGTGCTATTCATAATAAAGACAATAAATCAACAATTCATGCTCAGTATCATTCAAAATATAAAAAAAACTTACCTATTGATGTAATTGAGAAGGTTTTAGTTCAGTTCAATTTATTAAAAATAGCTTTTGATAAAACAAGAAGAGAGGATGTTGCATCTTTAAGTTATGACTTTAGGGAAGACATCTTCAAATTTATTCATGAAGGAGTTGAATCGAATAAAATGAAAAAAGCAATTGATTTAATGCTTCAAATAATAAATAATTAAATGACAGATTCAAGTATAATATCAAAAATATGGAACCTCGCAAACGTGCTTCGTGATGATGGAGTAGGTTATGGAGATTATTTAGAGCAAATCACCTATTTGCTATTCTTAAAAATGGCAGATGAATTAAATAAACCACCTTATAACAAAGGTTTGGTTTTTCCTAAATTAAAAGATGTTGAAGGAAATGAAGTTGCAGATGCAGAAATTGCCAATTGGGAAACTTTATCTAGCAAACGTGGTGCAGAGTTAGAATCTTTTTACAGCCAATTATTGCGTACACTTTCCACAGAAAAAGGAACGCTTGGGCAGATATTTACAAAGAGCCAAAATAAAATACAAGACCCAGCCAAATTGCTCAAAGTAATCAATCTAATTGATAAAGAAGATTGGTCAATGATGGGAGCAGATATAAAAGGTAAAATCTACGAAGGACTTTTAGAGAAAAACGCAGAAGACACCAAAAGTGGAGCTGGACAATACTTTACACCAAGAGCATTGATAAAAACTATGGTAGCGTGTATTCAACCCAAACCAACGAAAACCATTGTTGACCCAGCGTGTGGAACAGGTGGTTTCTTTTTAGCTGCTTACGATTGGATTGTAGCCAACAATAAATTAGACAGAGAAGAAAAGGAATTTTTAAAGAACAAAACCTTTTTTGGAAACGAGATAGTTGCTGGTACGCGTAGATTGTGTTTAATGAACATGTATTTGCACAATATTGGAGAAATAGACGGTGAATCGTTTATAAACCCTAATGACGCTCTAATTGCAGATGATGGAGAACGCTATGATTATGTATTAGCAAATCCACCTTTTGGCAAAAAAAGCAGTATGACGTTTACCAACGAACAAGGAGAAATTGTAAAAGAAGATTTAAGTTATAATCGTCAAGATTTTTGGGAAACTACTTCCAATAAGCAACTAAATTTTTTACAACATATAAAAACGCAATTAAAAATAAATGGAGAAGCGGCTGTTGTGCTTCCTGATAATATTTTATTTGAAGGTGGCGCTGGCGAAGAGGTTAGAAAGCAACTAATGTTAACAGCAGATTTGCATACAATTTTGAGATTGCCAACTGGTATATTCTATGCTCAAGGAGTTAAAGCAAATGTATTGTTTTTCAAAAACAAGCCAGCTAGTAAAGAAGCTTGGACAAAGGACATTTGGTTTTATGATTACAGAACAAACGTACATCACACGCCAAAGAAAAGTCCAATGCGTCAAGAGCATTTAAAAGAGTTTGTAGAATTGTATAATGGCAAGAACATTAACAAACGAAAAGAAACTTGGAGCGAAGAAAATGAAGAAGGAAGATGGCGAAAATACACGTATGATGAAATCATTGCGAGAGACAAAACGAGTTTAGATATTTTTTGGCTGAAAGATAAAAGCTTGACCGATTTAGATAATCTTCCAGACCCAGATGTTTTAGCAAATGAAATCATTGAAAACATCGAATCTGGTTTAAATAGTTTCAAAGAAATAATGGAAACGCTAAATGGAGAAACGGAATAGGGACATTAGCTTATAAGATATGAAGTTAATTTATTTTTTTCTTTAGTTTTTATGTTTTTATAGCTCAGTGATTTTTTTATAGCGGTTGTTTTTTATTATAAGATACTCTCTCTCAATAAATATCCGTGTATAGAACCTCTCTCAATCATAAATTCAAGTATCGGAATAACTTTGTTTTTTAATCTTATTTCCTCCCTAATTTTTTGTTTGTTAATGAAAATAAACTTTCTCATAAATCGCTCTAAATAAATTAAAGTATGCGCTTCTAAGTCTTCAAGTTTTAGCAGGCTATTGGTTGATGCAATATTGTAAACCCAATCAATACCTTCAGTTTTAAAATGACTTCCAATTGTATCTAATACTCTCGTAATTGAATATAAAACAGAAGGAATATTCCCTATATCTTTAGATGCATTTGCATAAAGAGATAAGCTATCCATTTTTAAACTATGCCATTCTTCAATTCCATCATTCCACCAACGCCATGCTAAAAAATAGTTTATAATTACTTGTTTTAAATAGTAATTACGAGAGTATGTACATATTGATATAATTTTTGGATATAAACAATTCCAAACATACCAAAATTGCTCATATCTGTTTAATTTGTTTTCTGCTGAAACAAATTCACCTATGAGAGACGCTACTTCCTCTGTGGCCTCAAAGGAATTAATAATAGGATTAAGATATAAATCAATTTCTTCTGTTTTTCTAAGTAAAATAAAAGTTGCTAGTTTCTTGAAAATTTGATTTCGTAATGAGTAGATTTTAGTATTATCTCCATATTCTCTATCATAGTCTCTTCTGTCCATCAATAAACGAGAAGCTAACAAGGGTAAAGTTTTAGTGATAATCTCTAAATGAATACTGTCTTTTGTATTAGAAGGTATCAATTGATATACAATTTCTAAATCATGTATATCTAATAAGTCGATATCTGCAATATCAAATAACAATTTTGAGAAGGAAAAATCCGTTGTTTTTTTATCAAATTCTTCTAGTATTGAACTTTTAGATATTCCTCTTCCAAAGCTTCTTTCTTTTCTTTTTTTAGATTCTATGCTTTTATAAATGGGTATAAGTTTTATATAACCCAAAAATATTGCTTGAGCTACTTTAGGGTTTTCTTCCCATAATTTTGATACATGGATTGATTCAATCACATAATCGCATATTCTTTTGTAGTTACCGATAGGTGATTTATCAAATAATGCCATAAGCATAAGTGAAAGATAGTCTTCTTTTTTATTTGGTAATTCTTGGATTAATTTAGTTATAGCATGCAAAGAAGCTTCAACTCCATCACTTATTTGATAGTTGTATTCATCAGAAAACAATCTGGATATTGATGAAAGAATAATATTTTCGCAAAAATGTTTGTCTTCCTTTGATAGTATTTTAGAATGTTCAATTATTAATTTTGAACAAACAAAAGATGGAATATCACTATCTAGTCTAAATATCCTTTTGCCTAATTTAAGTTCTTTAATTAGCTGTTTAGTTTCAACAAGAGCCTGCTGCGGATCGGTTTCATATTTTTCATATTTATTTTCACCTGAGCTATGTATAAAATTAGCCCATAATTTTAGAGGTGTATATTTGATTTCTTCGTTAATTTTACTAACGGTATCTTCACTATTCTTCCTTATTTTTTCTGGTAATTCTTTAGGTGAAAATTCTACTAAAAGATTATTGTTTTCTTGTTCAGTAACTTTTGATTTGAGATTTCTTCTATCCATTCTAGATAAAACTAGAATTAAATAATCGTCAGAAATGGAACTTTCTGAATACAAAATTTTATGAGTATCAATTATATTATAAATTTTATTTATGAAATTTGTATTTTCTTCTGGAGTAAATCCTCTTACACCATTAAATTGGTACATAAGGCATAAGCTTTCTAAACTTGTTTTTCGATGTTCGTATTCTGATGATTTTATTCTCTCATCTGTGTAAAGTGCATCTCTAAGCTTGTCTAATCCGTATCCAATAGAAGTCGTTGATTTTATATGAAATTCAGATGAACATCTAATTAAATCGAACCTAAAGAGTTCTATGGTTTTAAATAAAATTAATGATGTTTCATGAAATTTATCTGGAAATGCTAATGTTAAACTACAGATTAAAGAAGTTAAGGAAGCTGATTTTGATTCGGTAAGAATTTTTAAAACAATAAGCCGTAATTCTTTGGGTTTTAAAACTTCTGCAAATTCTAAAAGAGTTTTTTCAAGAGCCATATGGATACATTGCAATATACTTGGCCCTGAAATTCCTCTATACAAATCCCATAATGATGCATTTACATATTGTTCAATAAAATCTCCATCTATTTCTAGTTTTATTTCTAATAAATCACCATTTCCATATGATGAATTTTTATAGTGTGCAACTGCTTTATTAGTAAATCGAATTATGAAATCTAGTGTTTTCCAAAAGTCACTTTGAAGTAACCAATATATTGGTGTTTGATTCGCACTTGCTGGAAAATAATCAAAACTATGATGTCGAGTTATTAAACCATATTTGTTTTCAATACTATCTCTATCATATCCAAAATCATCGAGTTTTTTTTCTCGTTTTTGCCAAAATATATTGCATAAATCAATAACTGATAAAGGAAGTACATTTATTACTTGCTTTGCTAAGTAAGGTTTTACTAAAATTTTTAAGCATAGACCATGATAAGGATCATTATGATTTAGCCACTTATTTTTTAAAACTTTATCGAAAGTTTCTTTTAATTCTAACTTTATCTCGTTTGCTGCATTAAAAACTACTTTTAATAAATTTTCTTCAGCCTTGTCATGAATTAAAAAGTTTTGTTCGATTTCGGTTCTCTGAATAACACTTAGTGCTAGTAAACCTGAGTATTTTGTAGTTTTACCATTTTTATTATAATTACACCAATCTGTTAAAAGAGGTAAAACTAGGTTTAGGTTGTCATCAAAAAATTCAGTTTTATATTTATAAATAAACGCAATGACCTCTTGCCAACCTTTCCCTTTAGGTTTTATAATATCAATACTGTCAAATGCAGAAATATCAGTGCAAGCTATCCTTAGAAGAAATAAAACTCTTTTTAAGATTTGGAATTCCTTTGCTATAATCTCATTTTCAAAAAACTTAAAGAACGACTTTGAATATTCTGAAAGCAATACTGAAATTAATAACTCATCTTTCCAAAATTGAGTGATTGAATTTTCGCTAAAGGCGTCCTTGATAAAATTTTCAATTTCTTGGCTGTTTTCAGATAATTGATCGGATAGCCATAACCTGAATGCTCTTCGTATTGGTAAAGAATTTCCTATTTCATCAAAAAATAGTTTAATATCGGTGTAATTTGCATAATTACGAGAAACAATTTTGTCTAAAGACCATTCTTCATAGATGTCATGGGTAATGAAATATCCGTTATGAATATCATCATACCCAAGTATTTCATCTTGCTTTAATTTAAATAATGCAGATGGAGGTAAATCTTCAGCATTTATATAAAAGCGACCAGTAGCGCATCTTTTTTTTACAATATGTATTAAGCATCTTTCTCTTTCAATATGTAGATTATCTTTTTGGATAAGATTGTTTTGAATTCTTTTTTTCCAGAGTAAATTAATAAAGGATTTAAGATTGCTTTTTTTATCAATATTTGAATAAAATTGAGCATAATCATTAAGGTAAAATAGATTTCTAAGCCTTTCAATAAATTTTTGATTTTCGGGTAATGAGAAATCAAAATCTTCAGAAATTGATTTTAGTTCATCAATACTTATTAAAGGAATGTCGTGAACAACGAATGATAATTGGTAATTCTCTTTAATATGAAATGTTAAATCATTGAGATAAGAATAACGAGTGGTAAATATTATATTCCATCCAGCTTCATTTAACTTTTTTATTAAAGTATTTAAAATATCGCCATTTGTGATTTCGGCAAGTTTTTCAGCCGAATCAATCACAAATATTTTAATAGACTCGTTTTGATAAGCATTAATGAACTGTGCAAAGGAATAATTGTTGTCGTATTTAAATAAATCATTGACGTGATTAACATTTAATTCGGTTGCCTTAACAATGCAGATGGGAATTTTTCTGTTTTGAATACTATAAAATTCTTTAAAAAGAGCAGTTTTTCCACAACCTCCTTCACCAGAAATAATAATATTTCCTTTCTTATTTGAAGCTTTTATGATTTTTTCAATAATCTTACTTCTGTCAATCTTTATTTTTTTATCACCGAAAGGTATTTCTGTTTGAATTGCTTGTAAAATATTTTTATTATGATTTTTAATTTCATCAATCAATTTTCCCTCATTTGGTTCCAGGCTAAAAAAATCTTTATAGATGTATTTATTTTCAGGTAGCGCTAGTTGAAGTTCAAAATGGCTTGGTACACGCCAGACTATTTCTAATTTTAGCTTTTTAGCTTCAAACTCAATATCGATATGATATTTTGATTTTTTTTGTCCTGTTTTTGTGCTTTCAGAGAATTCCTGATTTAAATAGAAAAGAATCTTACTTAGTTTTGGATTTTCTCTTTTAGCTTTCTTAATTGACGAAATTATTTCTGATTTTTTACCTGAAAGTGGAACTGTATAATATTTTGCTTGGAACCCATAATGTTCTCCATCTTTTTCCAGCGGTTCTGTTTCGATTCCAGTTTGGTTTTTAAAACGAAATAATCCGATTCTATTATTCAATTCCGCACAGAAAAGCAGATAAGACATTTCTTCAAAGGCCCATTGTTCTCTTTTATCATATTTTAAACCAAAAATATTCCAATTCATATTTCACTTAATTCATCTTTTATTATTATCCGGAATGTTTGAATTTACTGCCTACGTGTTTCTTTAGTTTGCATTAAATAATTTCATATAGAAAAGAAGGGGCTAGGCTTGTGTTTCTCATAGGATACGGTGTTGGTTACAGTTGTTTTTAGGTTAAATTAAATTTCTGAAATAGTATAATTAATTGACATTCCGTTTTCAGAGTCTTGATTTAATTCTACCGTTAAGAAATCATTTGAACCAACAACTTCAATATATCCAATACTATAATTTTCATTTTCTGTTACGAAATAATAAGGTGTACTTCCATCTTTATATTCGCCTTGATAAACTTTTGTAAAATTGATAACTATATCTTTATAATTTTTGTTTTTGACAATTAGTATGCCTGGATTATTATTTGATTTTAAGGAAATGAAATGAGGATTATTTATGTTTGGTTCATTCATTTTTTCTTTTCCAATTACACCATTTTTCTTGTTTTTTATGGTTACGGTAAAAGCCCTTACGTTCTTGTTGAATGAAACTTTCGGATAACCCATAACTTCATAGAAATTTTTTTCCTCTTCTACGATTTTATTGTTGGAATGAGGTTCCGATTTTTCTTTATTTTCTGCATACAATTTATTAAAGGTTTCAGATATTCGACTTTTGGAATAACTATCATCGGTACAGATTTCGCATATTTTATAATTGTTTTTCTTTGCTCTCTTTATATCTATTTTTGAAATTTCTGCTTCGCAATTTCCAAGTCCATTACATTTCAAGTTTGTGTGATATGCATAAGCATCATCGCTTATACAAACAAAAACTGAAGTGAATTCAGTATTACTTTCAAGGAAAGTATTTAATTTCGACGGGAACTCCAATGAAATACGCATTTCACCATAATTAAATCGAATTTTGTTTCCTCCAAAAGTCTCGTAGTTATAGGCTATATTTTCATTTGGGTCAGTGCAGAATTTATATTTAAAAATAGCATTGTTCTGAATTTCGTGAATTATGGATAAGAATTCGCTGTCTGTTTTAAAGTCGAATGTGGCATTTACTCCAGTAGTCTTATGAAATTTTATGTATTTACTGTCTCCCTTACCATGAAAGTACGGTAATTCTTCCTTTCCGCCTGTAAAATAATCTCCACTATTTAGTAAACGTACTTTTAAGCTTTCGGATGTCAAACTTAAATCATTGTATGTTATTTCTTGACTGAATATTAAATTCGAAACTATAAAGGTTAATATGAATGCGAAATGTTTTATCATAATTATTGCCAACATAAAATATATAAAAAGTAAAGGATTTACTAACCCACTACCTTCTGATTTTACCTTAGCCAATTTAGTGAATATAAATTTAAAATGTAGGAGAAATATTTATTTACTAAATTGGCGACTGTGCTTTTGTATATAGTCTTTTGGAAGAACAAAATCCCATGTTTTTTATAGACATCCTTACATGGTTGGTTATTTAAGTAATTTCAACCCTCTATTTTAATTAACTTTTTTCAATCTTTTATTTTCTATTTCAAGATCTATTTTGCATTTCTTTTATTTCTTCTTTAGATTTTTTAATTTACCTTTTTTGTTTATTATTAGTCCATCCTGATATTTCAAGTGTGCTAAAGTAATATTGTACAAGGAAAGTAATAAAGAAGAAGATATTGAAAAAGAATTTAAAATAAATTCTGTCAACTATTTTGTCAACCAAAAAAACAAACCCTCATAAACATTGGTATTATGAGGGTTTGTAGTGGAGTCGGAGAGAATCGAACTCTCGTCCAAACAAGTAACCAAAGAGCTTTCTACACGTTTATTCTTTTCTTGGTTTTTCGATTATAAGCTGGTTAAAGACAACCCACTTATAACTTAGCTTCTTTAGTTTCGTAAAAGCATCAAAGCACTACTTAAACTATATTGACATTTACGATGCCTCAAAATGGAACGCCGTCAATCAAGGCTTTCCGGAGACATAAAGCATGTACACCTTGTGTACCTAGGCTAATTCTACTATAATTCGAATTATGCTGCTAAAGCGTAGTTATTCTCGCCGTTTAAAATTTGGTCTAGCCTTTAACGTGTTTCAATGCCATTACACGACGTGCTTACCGTTCAATTAATCTCGCTGTCAAAACCAGTCGACCCCAATTTAAATAAAATAGTAAATGTTGTCACTTCGAGTGGCCCGAATTTATTTCGGGTTGTATCGAGAAGTGGGCGTTACCCAAAAGGGTCGGGCTCTCGGCAGTCGCTTTTTTGTGTTGCATAGGTGCAACAACACAAAAAGAGCTTCAACAAAGCCTCCATCCCTAACGCGGGCAGCAAAGTTATCAAAAAACTTTGTATACCACTTCAAAACTAGTACATTTAGTTCAAAATTTATACCAAAGCAATCCCTGTCAGTAAAAAATCAACATATGAGTATCACTTTTGCCATTATAAAAGAGCGTAAAAATCCACCAGATCGTCGTGTGGTGTTTTCACCAGCCAAATTAGTACAAGCTAAAACCCAATTTCCCAATGCTACTTTTAAGGTGGAAAGCTCAGATATTCGTGTGTTTTCAGATCAAGAATATAAAAATGCAGGGTTCGAGGTAACTAGTAATGTTTCAGATTGCAATGTCATGCTAGGTGTAAAAGAAGTCCCAATCGATGCCTTAATACCAAACAAAAAATACTTTTTCTTCTCGCATACCATAAAAAAGCAACCCTATAACCGTAAGCTATTAAAAGCCGTATTAGAAAAAAATATAGAACTTTACGACCACGAAACCATAGTTAGCAATAAAGGGTTTCGTTTAATAGGTTTTGGGCGTTATGCAGGAATTGTTGGTGCTTATAATGGTTTTAGAGCTTGGGGGTTAAAATACAATACCTGGAATTTACCCAAAGCAGGCCCATTACCAAATCAAGCCGCATTAATAAACGAGCTCAATAATTTACAAATACCAAACATAAAAATACTATTAACCGGAAGCGGAAAAGTAGCTAACGGCGCTCAAGAAATGCTAGACGCTATGCATATTAAAAGTGTTTCTGTGCAAGACTATTTAAATAACACCTTTAACGAGCCAGTATATTGTAAAATCGATGTGTTAGACTATAACAAGCGTAAAGACGGACAGGTAATTAATAATCAAGATTTTTTCGATAATCCGCAGGAGTACGTTTCAGATTTTATGCGATTTGCTAAAGTAACCCAGTATTACATAGCCGGACATTTTTACGGAGATGGTGCACCATATCTGTATACTAGAAGCGATGTAAAATCGGCAGATTTTAACATAAAAGTAGTAGCCGATATAAGTTGCGATGTCGATGGGCCAGTAGCAACAACATTAAAAGCATCAACCATTGCAGATCCTATTTATGGCTACGATCCAGACACCGAATCCGAAATAGATTATAAATACGATAACGCCATAACCGTAATGGCAGTCGATAATTTACCATGCGAACTTCCGCAAGATGCCAGTGAAGGTTTTGGCGAGATGTTTTTAAAACACGTTATTCCAGCCTTTTTTAATAACGATGCCGATGGTATTCTTAAACGTGCCAAAATTACCGAAAACGGAAAGTTAACCGAGCGCTTTTCATATTTACAAGATTATGTTGATGGGTTGGAGTAAAACGTTTTAAAAGCCCAATTCCCGAGCCATAAAAAAGCACCAAAAAGTATAGTAAATAACCAGGCTTCTTGGTGGTTAAATGGTTTTATAGAAATTTGTAAAATATCTATAAACAGAACTTTTGGGTTACTTATAATTTCCCAAGAATTATAGCGTAAAAACCGACCTAAATACACGCCAAATCCTGAGAGGAAAATGGTAGTTGAGCTTATGTATTTTGCCGTCTTTTTATTTGTTAGGTTTAGTAGCATGGTTTTCATGTCGTTAATAGACAAATAGAAAAGCAAGATACCGGTTAATGCAAAGGCCATAATTACCAAAATATCCAACCATAGCAAATGGGTGGTACTTACTTTTAAATGTAGTAAATCGGTTATTATGTATGGCGCGTTGGGTAAAAAAAGCAGCCATATACAAAACCAAAGTATAAACACATATTTATTAAGCTTGGGAAGGCTTACTAAATATGTGGTTATGGCAAATGGTATAACGGCTAAAAATAAATTCCATACTAAAAACAAGTAGAAAAAAGAGTAGGTTAACTTCATTCTAATCATGAGTAGAAAAATGCTAAATAGTATGGAAATGCTAACTAAAGCAAATGTTTTAAATCGGGACAAAAAGAGCTGTTTTATGTAATCCATAGTTTGTAAACTTTATATTCTAAAATTATTACGGTTATTATACCAAGTGAATAAGCCACTAAATCTGAAATTTGAAACGTACTGCCTAAAATGAGATTGGCTAGTTGGTTGTTATGCAAATTAAATAGTTCGAGAAAATTGGTGAGTTGCAAAAACTCGACGGTAAATGCTATAGCTAAAACTATTACTGCAATTTTAAAATGATGACCTTCTATAAAGGTTTTAAAAAAACAGTAAAGTAAGATAACACATAAAAAATCGCCAAAGGTATGCCTAATAAAACCTGTTTTTAGGTAAATGGCTATAAGCGTTTCTATTGTAAACAAGAGTATAGTTAGTAGTAAATATGTTTTGTTGAGTTTCATAGATGTGATTTATATTCCGGATAAAATGACTAGCGCATAAATTAGAGCTATTGGAAGGTTTAGTATAATTATACCGATAGTTTTAAGTATTTCTAAGTGATACTTTTGGTTTCCTATCATTTTAAACGAGAGAATAATTTGTAATATAATGTTAGTAATAAACGCAACGATTGTATAAATTAAACCATAGTAAAGTAAGTCTTAATAGGATTTAAGATAGAGTTGCAATGCAAACAAAATCGTACCTATGGCAAAGCTTAATACTGCAATGGTTTTACTGGTTGTTATCAAGTTTTTCATGTTGTTGGGTTTTGCGTTAGCGATTGAAACGGCATCCTTTTTTGAGGTACGAGAAAAAGATATAGTGTAAAGCGCGACCCCTCCCGATAACTATCGGGATCGGGGTAACGCCCACATACTAATTTATATCAATTAACCGTTGTGCCAATCTATTTTTCGAGATACAAACATAACGATGGCTAGTATTAGGAATAAGCCAATGCTGCCAACTAATAAGGCGTAGTTTTCTAATTGAATGATAACGTAAATAAAGGCGTAAAGTCCTGTTAACGATAGCCCAATAAATAGTGGGAACTTAAAGGTTTTTAAAATGGATTTTGAATATAAAGTGATTAGTACAATTACCGATGTGCCTGCAATTACATAGGCTTTTAGGAAATTACTGTGCTCCGATATGGATACTAATAGCGTGTAAAACATGGTTAATGCTAGCCCAATCATTAAATACTGGAAGGGGTGAATGTTTATTTTACTTAGCGTTTGGATAAGGAAGAAAACTAAAAAAGTAAGCCCGATAACTAGAAAACCGTATTTAGCAGAGCGTTCGCTTTTTTGGTATTCGTCTACCATGACCATAAACTTTGTTCCGAAAGCAAATTGACTTAGTTTAGGAATGCTCTTTAAGTGTTGTTGCGAGAAGGCTCTGTTTATATGAAGTATTTTCCAATCGGCTTTAAAACCGTCTTTTGTAATGCTTTTTGTTTCGTCGTTCGGAAGGTAGTTTCCCATAAAGCTTGGGTCTGCCCAATTGGAATTCATATGCATGGTTGTGGTTTTTCCTATGGGAATTAACTCTATTTGGCGGCTACCATTAAAGGTCATGGAGAAGCTAAAAGGCATATTTTTTGTTTTTAATAGCGTTTCGTTTTTAATTAGCGCAGATTCTAATACATCGAGACGGCTGTTGTTATTTTGATTAAAATTGGTTTCGAAACTGTATGCTTTGTCTTCTAACTTTATTTGTACTTCGCTTTTTATGCCTTTTAAGTTAGAGGTTTTAATAATTATAGAAGAGTCGTTCCAAACAACATCTTCCTGTTTTATGCCTTTTGCCGTTAAATCTACAGGAATATAGTTTCCTGTAAAGTCCATTGTAGTAGTAAATACAGCCGACTCAAAGTTGCCTCGTTTTAAAGTTTTTGAATTTACATCTACTGTAGCGTTGAGGTGTTCTGGAAATATATAGGCATACTTAATATGCGTTTGTGTTTCTTTAAAATAGGTTTTAGTTTTTTCGTTAAAGGTTTTGGTTTCACTGTATGTTTTATAAGGGAGTTTTAAAACTGGACCGTAAACTAAAACATCGTTTCCCCATTTTTTATTTATTTCGTTTACCACATCTTTTTGCCTAAAGGCTCTTTCGTTTATTAAACTATTAATGTATGATAATGGGACTAATAAGATTATAACGAGAAACCCGACCATGAGCATTCTTGCCGTTATTGAAGTTTTAAGCCAATGCCCAAATTTGTTTTGCTGCAGATTATTGTTTTGTGTTTCCATTTGATTTTATTTTAAAGTACTTTGAAATTCAAAGTAAAGTGGTAAAAAAAATTTTACTGTTTGTTTATTAATTTTTCTAGTGCGCTAATATGCTTTTTAAATTCTACTCTGCCCAAATTTGTGGTAGAGTATCGGGTGTTTGGTTTTCTGCCAATAAATTGTTTTTCTACTTTAATGTATTCGGCTTTTTCTAGAGCTTTGGTGTGGCTAGCCAAATTACCATCAGTAGCTTCTAAAAGTTCTTTTAGCATTTTAAAATCGGCATATTCGTTTACCATTAAAATAGACATAATGCCTAATCTAATACGATGATCGAATGCTTTATTTATGTTGGTTATTATACTCATATTATTTCCTGCTAAGGCAGGAATCTAATTAATTTTAGGTTCAAAGTTACTGAATACTGCGACTACACACCA
This sequence comes from Algibacter sp. AS12, assembly GCF_046736315.1. NCBI lineage: Bacteria > Pseudomonadati > Bacteroidota > Flavobacteriia > Flavobacteriales > Flavobacteriaceae > Algibacter > Algibacter sp. AS12. The sequence goes on along the minus strand of NZ_CP151841.1, from coordinate 599,440 downwards.
CTTACTTATTAATATCATACTTAAAATGCATCCACGTACCATAAATAATATGCATAACTCCAAAGCCTAATACCCAAAGCCAAAAACCATAACCCGGATACAGTGCCGCAATTAGTCCTAAAGCTATTTGTATAAACCCTAAATATTGGATGTCGCCAATACTATATTTTGATGCGTTTACAAGTGCTAAACCATAAAAAATAAGCATTAAACCACCTGTATGGCCATATTTACCTTGGCTAAGTATAATTATAATATAAAGCCCACCAGCAACCATAGGAATTAAAAAATTGTATACCAGCCTTTTTGAGGTGGCATCCCAAATTTTGGCTCCGTGTTTTTTAGCTTTTTGGGTTGTTAATATAATTCCTGTAACGATACTTAAAAATGCTACCATGAGTAATATAAATAAGCAAATTCTAAATATAGTGCCATCTAAAATTAAATAACCTCTTACCGATGTGGTTACTAGCCAATAGGCCACAGCAGCTCCAATTAGAGCATAAATACCTGCAAGTATGCCCGATAACCCACTAAGAGAAATAAAACGAGATGATTTATTCATCATGTTTTTAATCTCGCTTATGTCTTTTAGATAATCTTTTGATTCCATATAAAAGTACTTTGAATTGCAAAGTAAATAATAATTTTTGACTTTTGCTTTATAAACTTTTGTTAAAGTTTATAATTAATTAAATTTACGAATGAATCCAGCGGAAGACTATATCCTAAATCAGCCAGAACCTTATCGTTCCATCTTAATGCATATTCAAGTGATTATAGAACATGCTATTCCTGAGGTTGAGCTAAAATATAAATGGCGAATTCCTTGTTATTATTTAGGTGAAACTCCCTTGTGTTATTTAAATGCGAGTCATAAAAAACAATTTGTCGATGTTGGGTTTTGGCATTCGGCATACCTCGATAAATTTGATGCTTATTTGGTTAGCGAAAACCGCAAGGTGGTTAAATCGCTGCGCTATAAATCTCTAGAAGATATTGATGATACCATATTTATTGCCATTCTAGAAGAAGCAAAAAAGCAAAAAGGAAAATCGTTTTACAATAAGTAAATAAACGCCTTTAAATACTATAATGACGGCTTTCAAAATAATACATTTGGCTCCAAATCTATAAATACGTAATATGAATAAATTTTTTTTAGGCTGTTTTTTGGCCTTCAGTTTTTTTAGTTGTTCTAGTGATGATGGTAATGATAGTGGTGTTAAAAATGAAATATTAACAGGTACTGTTGAGGGAAAACCATTCACTTTTGTTGGTGGAAAAGCCTTCGATACTTCGTTTAATAATGAAACATTACTTTCTGTTAATTTAACAAATGAGCGTGCAGATTGTAGTAGTACTATTTTTGATTATGGTTTAAGTATTAGTGTTGATGTACCTAAAGCGGTAGGAACTTATAACGATGTTAATATAGTTACTAAAGATAATGATAGTCAAGATCCGCCATTTAATAGTATAGGCCAAACTGTAGAGATTACTGCTATTAGTGCTACCGAAATATCAGGAAAAATGAAGCTTAATAGAGAAGCTAGCACTATTGCAGAAGCGAGTATTTTTGAAGGAACTTTTACTGTGCCAGTATGTGAGTAAATATAATTAGCAGTCTTTGCTAAATAAAAAAAGCGTTAGTTTCAAAATATGAAACTAACGCTTTTTTTATTTAATGTTGTATTGGTTTAGTTATGAGAACCATCGCAATACGGCGGGTTTTTAGTTAGTTTACAGGTACAAAGGTGAGCTGTTTTTTCTTCTTCTACCGAAAAAAATTAAAGGTGTTGTTGCCTTTGCTGTTTTATGAGCACCATTGCAAAACGGTTGGTTCTCGCTATGTCCGCATGTGCACCATGCATAATTTTTATTCGCTTCTAAATCGCATTTAACAGGAGCGGCGCCTCCTCGTGTATTATTTTCCATAGTATTTGTTTTAGTGACACGTAAAATACTATTTTAAACAAACTAATAGTGCCTTTAGTTAGAGAACACGGGTAGTTAATAACGATTCTAAATTATTTTGAAGGGATGATTTTAGTTATTTGTTGTTTAAGTCTTTTATATCCTGAAAATACCTCCAAAAGCAATAACACGTTGTAAATAAAGGAAGTGTTGCGATGCGCTTTCGGCAGTATTGCTTGTAGTACGAATATCTGGCATGTTAATATAACCACCTTTTAAATCGAGTTGCATAAAGAAATGCTTAAAAAAGGTGAAGTTAAGTCCCGCATGCATAGAAATACCATAGCCGGCTAAATGAAACTCATCGTATCTGTCTTTTTGTAATAGTGTTGTATTTGTTTTTGGATATAGAATACCACCAGCTAAACCTTCGGTTATGTTTATTTGAAATTTATCGGTGTTTTGGATATTGAAAAGTTTTGAAATATCGTCATATCTAGAAAATTCGGTATAGATGTAATTTAGACCATTTGTGTGTTCGAACATTAAAAAATCTTCGGAAATAAAGGTTTCATCGTTATTGTAAGTACCATTAAACTGCGAACCTGTTTCGGTGACAGGTATATTTATGTAACCATCTACGGTTTGGTTTCTGTTTCTGCGCATGACATATTTCATATGGTCTAAACCTAAGGAAACGGTGTATTTATCTGATATAAAATAACCTATTTTAGCATTGGTTTGCGGTATGGTAATTCGTGTTGGGTTTAAATAATCGATATGCCAACCTTTAGGTTTGTCTTTTGCAGCGACATCTTTTATAGTGAAATTGTAATCTTCACCTTTAAAATGAATATCTGATCTGGAGAAGGATTCTCTGTTTCCGCCCCAACTAACAAAGAATTTACCTTTATTGGATGCTGTATATTTTACGGGTTGAGTGTCTTGTGCTACTAGGTTAAGTGAAAGCAAAAATAAAGCTAAACCTAAATAAGGTTTTAATATTTGGAATGTCATAATTGGGGAACTATTAAAGAGAATTTACCGTTTTTCTGATGGCTACTAGGTTGCTTAATAATTTTTCTAAATTATCTAAATGTAGCATATTGGCACCATCGCTTTTTGCATTTGCAGGGTCGAAGTGCGTTTCTATAAATAAACCATCTACATTATTTACAATACCAGCTCTGGCAATAGTTTCTATCATATTTGGGCGTCCGCCAGTTACTCCAGCCGATTGATTAGGTTGTTGTAGTGAATGGGTAACATCTAAAACGGTAGGTGCCATTTCTTGCATAGTTGGAATACCACGGAAATCGACAATCATGTCTTGATACCCAAACATGGTACCTCTATCGGTAATCCAAGCTTTGTTGCTGCCAGCGTCTTTTACTTTTTGTACGGCGTGCTTCATGGCCTCGGGACTCATGAATTGTCCTTTTTTTAAGTTGACTACTTTACCCGTTTTTGCTGCTGCAACGACAAGATCGGTTTGGCGTACTAAAAATGCTGGGATTTGAAGCACTTCAACATATTCCGCTGCTTTGATTGCATCTGAAACTTCGTGGATATCGGTTACTGTAGGAACATCGAAAGTTTCGGATACTTTTCTAAGAATTTTTAAGGCCTTTTCGTCTCCAATACCGGTAAAACTATCTATGCGGCTACGGTTTGCTTTTTTAAAACTGCCTTTAAAAATATAAGGGATTTCTAGTTTATTGGTGATGGTAATTACTTTTTCGGCTATACGCATTGCCATATCTTCGCCTTCAATGGCACATGGACCACATAATAGAAAAAAGTTATTGGAATTTGTATGTTTTATTTTTGGTACCTCGCTAAGTTGCATGTGCTATAAAATTTAGGTTGCAAAGTTACGAAAAGGAGTTTTAATAAAACACTACTGTTTTGGGTTTTGATTATTGCAGGCAGAGACGCCCGCGTTAGGGATTGAACGGCCTGTTTAAGCTCCCCGACCTTAGGAGGGAGCGAGTAGTGAAAGCCCGACCCTGTGGGTAACGCCCAACTTATTGTATTACTGTAAAAAACCTGGTTTTAAACGCTTTTTGCTAAACTGTTTTTTATAATCCAGAGTGCCATAGCCAAACTTGCGAAAATAAATAGACCGCCGTAAACCATAAATTGCTTTATTGGGTAAGAAACGGACACAATTTGAAGCATATCTGATACGAAAGCTAAAATAAAATACGACGAAATGCACACAAATGTGATTCCTAATGTGAAATTTAATTTTTTACTTGGCTTTAATATTTGCCATAAAAATGGAATACCAAATAATAGAATTGGATATGCTGTTAAACCTTCGGTACGATTTACTACGGTAAACCAATACGCTGTAATGGTAATAAAATATAGGTATGGAAAGAGTTTTGTATAATTGGATATGCTTTTCATAATTCTGTTTTTTTAGAGGGATTGTACTATAATAAACGGAAAAATTAGGAAATTAGTTTTTTGAAATTATGATTATAACATATAATTAACTTTTTATGCTAGTAAAATGTTAAATTAAATAGATTTAAAATTAAATATAGCGTACCTTTGCAGGCTTAAAATAAGGCACTATAATATGGCTACTATTAAAAACATTGCAATTATTGCACACGTTGACCACGGTAAAACTACGTTGGTTGATAAAATTATGTATCACTGTCAATTGTTTCGTGAAAACGAAAACACCGGTGATTTAATTCTTGATAATAATGATTTAGAGCGTGAAAGAGGTATTACAATTACTTCTAAAAACGTATCTGTTGTTTATAAAGGAACAAAAATTAATATTATTGATACACCAGGTCACGCCGATTTTGGAGGTGAAGTTGAACGTGTATTAAACATGGCCGATGGTGTTGTGTTATTGGTTGATGCTTTTGAAGGGCCTATGCCACAAACGCGTTTTGTATTACAAAAAGCGATCGATTTAGGTTTAAAACCATGTGTGGTTGTAAACAAAGTTGATAAAGAAAACTGTACGCCTGATGAGGTACATGAAAAAGTTTTCGATTTAATGTTTGAACTAGGTGCTGAAGAGTGGCAGTTAGATTTTCCAACAGTTTACGGTTCGGCTAAGAATAACTGGATGAGTGACGATTGGAGAAATGAAACTGACAATATTGAGCCATTACTAGATATGGTTATTGAGCACGTTCCGGCTCCTGTATTTCCAGAAGGTACAACGCAAATGTTAATTACATCTTTAGATTTCTCTTCTTTTACAGGTCGTATTGCGATTGGTAGAGTACAAAGAGGAACTATAGTTGAAGGACAACAAATTGCTTTAGTTAAACGTGACGGAAGTATTGTAAAAAGTAGAATTAAAGAAGTCTTTATTTTTGAAGGTCTTGGACGTAAAAAAGTAGATAGTGTTCAAACAGGAGATATTTGCGCTCTTGTTGGTGTTGAAGGTTTTGAAATTGGAGATACTGTTTCTGATTTAGAAAACCCTGAAGGATTAAAATCTATTGCTATTGATGAGCCTACAATGAGTATGTTGTTTACAATTAACGATTCGCCTTTCTTCGGTAAAGATGGAAAGTTTGTAACATCTCGTCATATTAAAGATCGTTTAGAAAAAGAATTAGAGAAAAACTTAGCACTTAAACTAGGTGAAACTGGTAGTGCAGATAAATTCATGGTTTTTGGTCGTGGTGTATTACACTTATCGGTTTTAATTGAAACTATGCGTCGTGAAGGTTATGAGCTTCAAATTGGACAACCACAGGTAATCATTAAAGAAATTGATGGTGTTAAATGTGAGCCTATTGAAGAGTTAACTATTGACCTTCCTGAAACTGTTTCTGGAAGAGCTGTAGAGTTTGTAACTTTACGTAAAGGTGAAATGCTAAGTATGGAAGCTAAAGGAGATCGTATGATTTGCGAATTCTTAATTCCTTCGCGTGGTATTATTGGTTTACGTAACCAATTACTAACGGCAACTGCAGGTGAGGCTATTATGGCACACCGTTTTAAAGAATACCAACCCTTAAAAGGTGCTATTCCAGGACGTATTTCGGGATCTTTAGTATCTATGGAAAACGGAACAGCAATTCCTTATTCTATTGATAAATTACAAGATCGTGGTAAGTTTTTCGTAGAGCCAGGTGAGAATATATATGAAGGCCAAGTAATTGGTGAAAACTCTCGTCAGGATGATATGAATATTAACATTACTAAGGCTAAAAAGCAAAGTAATGTACGTTCTTCTGGAGCAGATGATAAAGCGAAAATTGTACCAGCAATTAAATTCTCTTTAGAAGAAGCTTTAGAATATATCCAAAAAGATGAATACGTAGAGGTTACACCAAATCACTTACGTTTACGTAAAATTTGGTTATCTGAAGTAGACCGTAAAAGAAACAAGTCTATATAAATTTAGAAACGCTTTTACATTTAGCAGGGTTACATTCATATTTTATTAAACCTGTAAATAAATTACAAAAGGTAAACACCCAAGGTGTTTACCTTTTGTGTTTTACAGCAGTTTGGTTTAGTAATTATCATAGCTTTATTAAAAGTCACTTTAAACTACGGTTAGTTGTAATTACCTTGAGTAAAACACGTTGAATGAGGCGTTTTTAGTAATAAAAGCTAGGTTTTATAAATTAAACTTTTAAACCTTAAATGATTTTGTATATTTGGTTAGCTCTTATTAACACAAAACATAATTGGTTCTTTAAAACGTTTATATAATTTAAACGCATTTTGGTGGGTCAAATAAAAAAGGTAATTATCTATTAATTGGGAAAATTAATACAATATATAAACGATAAGGTTTTAGTCAAGATTGCCTCATTGCAAAGTGCCTCGGTATTTACTAGAATACTAGGAGGGATATTAACTTCAAAAGCTATTGCTGTTTTTATTGGTGCCGAAGGTTTAGCCTTAATAGGTAATTTACGAAATTTTGTTAGTGCTTTTCAAACAGTGGCGACCTTAGGTTTTTATAAGGGGATAGTTAAATACATAGCAGAATTTAAAGAAGACACCTTAAACCTTAGTAGAACACTTTCTACGAGCTATTACATGGGTTTTATTGCTACCGTAATGGTTTCTTTCTTTTGTTATTTTAAAGCAGAATGGATAAATACTATAATTTTTCCAACATATAATGATTATGCTTATGTAATTCGAATTTTTGCTATAGTGATTCCTTTTTATTCGCTTAATATGTTTTCCTTTTCTATAATGAATGGGTTTTCAAAATATAAAATTCTAATTATAATTAATATTATTGGTCAGGTGCTAGGCGTCGCCATAGCCTTACTATTAATTTTTCAGAATAAAATTGATGGTGCCTTAATATCGGTTGTTATAGCAGAATCGCTTATATTTTTAATAACGCTAGTTGGTATTATTAATAGAAAGAGTTTAATAAGCCAGATTAAGCTAAGTAATGTAAGTTTGGGCGTATTAAAAAAGCTGAGTCCTTACTCGTTAATGGGTTTGTTTACAGCGGTTTTAATGCCTTTTGTTACTATCGCTATTAGGTCCTATATTATTGATAATTTAGGATATAAAGACGCAGGTTTTTGGGAGGCTATGACAAGAATATCAGACTATTATTTAATGTTTGTAAGCTCCTTAATTGTATTATATCTTTTACCTAGATTTACCGAAATTAATGGTTTTAAAGCCTTTAAGAAGGAAGTGTTAAGTTTTTATAAAACGATAATACCTATTATGCTGGTTGGTTTATTACTTATTTATGTGTTAAGGCATTTTATTGTTTTAATTGTTTTTTCTATTGAGTTTACACCTGTGGAAGATTTGTTTTTCTGGCAACTTTTAGGTGATTTTGTTAAGATATTATCTATTGTTATTGCTTATCAGTTTTTAGCTAAAAAAATGTTTTGGCATTATATTTTAACCGAAGCTTTTCTTGTAATTATATTATATACCACTAGTGTATATTTTATTGATTTATACGACAATGTTGAAGGAGCGGTAATTGCACATTTTGTGAGTTACCTTATGTACTATGGTATTATACTTCTTATTTTTGGTAGTTCTCTTTTTGGTATAGAAAGTGAAAAGGAGTAACGAATTAAGTATCTAAAACCCTATTATCACGAATTTTACTTCATTTAAGAATGAATTTTAAATTATATAACTTCTCACGGCTGTTTAAGGCTTCCTACTTTAACGCGGTAATTGTATTTGTAAAAGTTATATGTGGTTTAGTTATATCTAAAACAGTGGCGGTATTTATGGGGCCGTCAGGCTTAGCTTTGTTAGGAAATTTGAAAAGTTTCACAGAAACAGCTATCAGTTTTACTTCCGTTGGTTATCAAAATGGTACGATTCGTTATATCTCAGAATTTAGTAAAGACAAAAGCCAACAAAATAGAATTACAACAACAGTTTTACAATTAAGTCTATGCTTTTCTCTAATTATAGGTGTTTTACTATGGTTTTTTTCAAATTATTGGAGCCTTGTTCTATTCAAATCTTTAGACTACACGTATGTGCCTAAACTTTTAGCTTTCGGTTTACCGTTTCTATCTTTCAATTTAATAACGATCTATATTCTTAACGGATTAGAAAAATTTAAAAAGTTAGTTGTTATCAATTCTGTTTTAAATATAACCCAGATGATAGTTGTTGTTTATTTGGTAATTAACTTTAATTTGAAAGGAGGTTTAATAGGAACTATTATTGGGCCAGTTTTCGTGTTTTTAATTAATATAATGACATTAGGAAATGATAGGGGTCTACTATTTAACTTGTTTAAGGTTAGTTTTTTTTCTTTAAAGGTTGTTAAAAATATGAGTGCATATTTTTTTATGGCTATTTATTCCTCAGCTATAGTTTCTATAAATGTATTGTTAATTCGAAACCTTATAATTGAAAAGTTAAATGTTCAGGAAGCAGGTTATTGGGAAGCGATGAATAGGATATCGTCTTTTTACATTATGTTTTTTATTAGTTTAACATCGTTTTATTTGTTACCTCGGTTGTCAAAAACAAATAATTTTAAGTTATTTATAGAAGAGCTTAAGAACTTTTATGTCTTGTGTATTCCACTACTACTTATTGTGTTTTCTTCTATATATTTTTTAAGATTTTTTTTGTTAAAGTTGTTGTTGAATGAAGAGTTTTTACCGACCTCTAATTTGTTTTTTTGGAAACTTATTGGTGATTTTATTAGTGTTTTGGCTATTGCGTTAGTGAAGCAGTTTCATGCCAAAAGAATGGTAAAAGCTTATATTGTCAGTAATGGGGTTTTAAATCTTTTATATTTTGGTTTAAGTTATTTTTTAATCGATATTTATGGTTTAGAGGGAATTGTAAAATCATATGCGATTAGCTATCTTATTTATTTGATATTGGTTATTATATTTATTGTCTCTTTTTTTAAAAAAAAAATAAGGTTAGATACGTTTAATATTATGTTTTAAGATCTGTTTAGTATTTGTAAAGCCTCTAAGTTAAATTAATGAGATTAAAAAAAAAATGTTAGCAAATATTTAATTTGATATGAATAAATTATTAGAAACATTGATTTTGTATTCTATACCGTTATTGTCTAAATATATTTTTATTTTCTTTTTTGGAGATATTGAACTGATAATTTGGATAGATATATTAGAAGATATTTTATTCTATGTTTTTGTGTTAAATTTTTTGGTTTTCTTTAAATATAAATTGATATGTAATCTTCTTTTGTTTTTTTATATTCTTTATTTTATAATTGAAACTTCGTCTTTTATAGCAGTATCTTCAAATTTCACTTCATCCTTCATGTTTGTTTTAATTGAAACTAATGGTACAGAGTTTAAAGAGTTTTTGAGTGCTTATTTTGATGTTAAAATTGTTTTTTATGTCATTTTTATGTTTGGTTTATTTATAATTTTGAGAGTAGAAAACTTAAAATATAAAATTACAAATTGGTTTGCTTATTCTATAGTTTCTTCTTTATTAATTATTGGTACCTTAAAATTAACAGGGTTTATCGAGCATAATGCTTATCATAATATTGTTAGAGGGATTTATGGCTATAAAACTTTGCATAATAACTATCAATTATCCAAAAATAATATTAGTGATTCAGATTTAGTCATTACTAGTAATAATGATGTTTTTGTTGTAGTATTGGGAGAGTCTACAAATAGAAATCATATGCAGTTATATGATTATTATAAGAATACCACACCTCTTTTAGAAAGTATTAAGGATAGTTTATATGTTTATAATAATGTTATTTCAACAGACGTGCTCACATTAAAGGCGATGCCAAAGATTTTAACATCCATGGATAATAAAACGGGTTTTAATCCAGGTAATATATTAAATATTGTTAGTGTCTTTAATGCTGCTGGTTATAAAACCTTTTGGTTGTCTAATCAACGACCTATTAGTTACCATGATAATTTTATAAATAAAGTAGCTTCTTCATCCAATTATTTTAAGTTTTATAATTATAAAGTAGATAAACACGCATCGGGTTATGATGGTATAATGTTATCAGATTACAAAAAAATTTTAAATGAAGAAGGTAAAAAAGTTGTGTTTATAAGGCTTTTAGGAACCCATTTTGACTACAATAAACGTTACCCGAAATCGTTTTCTAGGTTTAAACCCAAAGATAGTTCTACAAAGGAGAAAATTATAAGTGATTATGATAATGCAATTTTGTATAATGATTATATAGTATATTCTATGCTAGATGAGTTAAGAAAAAAAAATAAAAAAAGCGCTTTTTTGTATTTTTCCGATCATGGAGAAAATGTTTATGATCAAGGAGAGTTTTTTGGGCGTAATGAGGCAAATTTGAAACAATCTATGTTTGAAATACCATTTATATTTTGGGGCTCTAAAACTTTTGAAAAACCTACTGATTTTGTTTTTCAAAGTCAAAGGAAGTTTATGAGTGATCATTTTTATGAAAGTATGGGGCATGTTTTTGGTATCATGCATAAAGACATGGATGTTAATAAAAGTATTTTTAGTAGCTCATTTAAGAAGCGAGAACGCGCTGTTGTCAATGGAGTAAATTTTGATGAATATTTTTTAGAAAGTAATGAAAATTAAAATTTGCTTGCTAATTGAACGATTAAATAGCGGAGGTGCCGAACGTTCCGCAGGTTTAATATCCCAAATTATTGAGCGGTTGGGGCATGACGTATTTATAATTACACTGTTCGATGATATTGCATATCCTTACTCAGGGAAACTTATTAATATAGGTGAATTTAATCATTGTTCTGGATCAATATTAAATAGGTTCAATAGATATTGGCAATTACGAAAACAGTTACATCAAAATAAATTTGATCTCGTATTTGATTTTAGGTTAAAGGAATCTATAATTAGAGAGTTTTTTTTAAACAAATTAGTTTTTAGCACTAGAATGGTAAATATGGTGAGAAGCTTTCATCTAAATTGGTACTTTTCTAATCCGAAAATTGTTTCGAAACATTTATATCGTAACTATTCTGGAATAAACACTGTGTCTTTAGAAATTGAAAAGGAAATAGAACGTCTGTTTAAATTTTCTAATGTTTCTACAATATACAGTCCTATAGATATTGAATATATTCAGAGAAAATCCCAGGAGGCGAATTATATAGAGGATGATTATATAATTGGAGTTGGAAGGTTGGAACCTATAAAGCAATTTGATAAGTTGTTATTAGCTTATAAAGAATCCGTTTTGCCTAAAGAAAATGTTAAACTTTATATTTTAGGCAAAGGATCTCAAAAGACCAATTTGCTTAAGCTTATTATCGACTTAAATCTTGGTAATATGGTTAAAATAATCCCCTTTAACGAAAATCCATTCATTTATATAAGGAATGCAAAATTTTTGATTTCATCAAGTAAAAATGAGGGTTTTCCGAGGGTCTTGTTAGAAAGTATGGCCTGTGAAACACCCGTAATTTCATTTGATTGCAGTTCTGGCCCAAGCGAGATTATTGTTGATGGTAATAATGGACTATTGGTAGAAAATCAAAATTTTGAAGCACTGAAAGATGCTATAGATATAATGTTTTTGGATAAAGAATTATATCGAGAATGCAAGGCTAATTCCTTAAAGAGTATATCCAAGTTTTCTATGGAATCTATTAGTGTAAAATGGAAGCAATATATTAATTCTTTAATATTGGGCAATAAATTCATATCATAACAAAGATTTTGAAATAGATTTGGATTGGATTAAGTTTATTTTTTAAACCAAATGTATATTGATTTGAGGTAATAGAATACAGGAATAGGTAAATAATACTTAACTTTTCTAGTGAATGATAAATTTGACACCTCTATTTTCTTCTTATAGTATTTTACACGTTCATAATTCCTCTCCATTTTAAATAAAACGACAAGCTTAAAATAAATAAAATCTAAGTATGGTTTTAAATCTTCATGATTTTCGACTGTCAAATACTTACCAAAATCTGGTATAATTTTTTTAAAATTAACGTTAGGACTCGTCATTTGGTTTTCGAATAGTATTCGGTAATATATTTTTGGAGATTCATAAGTCAAAAAGTTATATTGTTTTAAAAGTCTTATGTAAAAATCTTCATCCTCCCCATAATTAACGTTTTCCTCAAAATAACCAACATCCTTAAAAACATTTTTATTTAAAACCACAGAGCTAGGTGAGATTTTTGAATTTAACATACCTCTATAATTACTAATAGGTTTTACATAATTTAATGAAAGTTCAGAGCGACCTAAATTAATAATTGATTTTGGAGTTAAAATTTTATAATTAGTAACAAAAGCATTATAATCTTTAAACGATAAAATCAATTTATGTGCGGTTTCTAGGTAATCTTCCATCCATAAATCATCGGCATCAAGAAAAGCCACAAAATCAGATTTAGCTCGATGTATACCATAATTCCTGGTATAGGATAGCCCTCTGTTTTTATTTGAAAAAATTTTTATTCTTCTATCTTTAATTTGCTCAACAATATTTAAACTGTTATCTGTAGAACCATCATTTATAATGATGATTTCAAAATCTTGAAACGTTTGAGTAAGTACACTATTTAGGGTATCTGCGATATAATTTTCTTTATTGTACAAGGGGATTATAACAGAAAAAAAATGTGTCATGTTTAGAAATCAGTTTAAGCAAAAATAAGATATTTTATATACTCTATTTTTTAAAATAAATGATTTAAATCTTTAGATTTGCCTTTATGCATGGAAAAGCCATTCAAATTGTTTCTTTTGACAATCCTTATCCTCCCAATTATGGAGGTGTTATTGATGTATTTTATAAAATTAAAGCCCTAAGTGATTTAGGGGTAAAGGTTTATTTACATGCATTTTATGATGATAGAACGGATGTTTCTGGTTTAAAGCCATATTGTGAAAATATCATACTTTATAAAAGAAATAAAGGAATGTTAAAGCATTTTTCGATTTTACCTTACATGGTTAATACACGATTTTCCAAGGAATTAATTATTAATTTGGAAAAAAGTGATGCACCTATTTTATTTGAATCAGTGCGAACAACAAGCGTATTACGAAGACATATATTCAAGCAGAAAACAGCAGTAAGATGTCATAATATAGAGCATAATTATATTTTCGGTTTATGTAAAAGTGAACGAAATTTGTTCAAGAAATTAGCCTTTTATATTGAGGGGTATAAGCTCAATCATTTTGAACGCATTTATAATAAAGTTGATTATTTATTTCCTTTGGCTTTCTATGAGCAATCATATTTTAATAATATATTTAAAGCGAAATCTACATTTATACCCGTATTCCAAGGGGGTACCAAGGTTGAAAGTTTAGAGGAGTTTGGAGAGTATGCCTTATTTCATGGCGATTTGTCAATTTCTGATAATATAAAATCCGCACTATTTTTAGTCGATGTTTTTAAAGGTATAAACGAGCCATTAATAATTGCTAGTTCAAAACAAGTGCCATTGCTAATTAAGAAGATTAAGAATCATAAGCATATTTCTTTCCAATTAGTTTCAGATGATAATCATTTGAATGAACTCATTAAGAATGCTCAGATAAATGTTTTGTATTCGTTCCAACAATCTGGTACAAAACTAAAGGTGTTTAATGCCTTATTTAAAGGTCGCCATTGTATTTTGAATAAAAATATGATAGACGACCAAGCAGTCCTAGACGTGTGTCATCTAGCTGAAAATAAAATTGAGTATGAAAATTTGGTTAAGAATTTATTTAAAATGGAATTTAAAGTAACCAAAGAAAGGCGGGAGGCGTTAAGTAAATATGATGCTAAACATAATGCAAAAGAATTAATTGAACTTATGTGCTAGTTTTTACGTTGCACTACCTCATAAACCTGATTCTCATCACACTTTAAAGTCTTACTAGGGTATTTTAATAGCAATGCGTAATCATGTGTAGCCATTAAAATGGTATTGCCATTTTTATTAATGTCTTGAAGTACCTCCATAACCTCAACACTAGTTTGTGGGTCTAAATTTCCGGTAGGCTCGTCGGCAAGTATAAGTTCTGGATCGTTTAATAAAGCCCTAGCAATAGCAACACGTTGTTGCTCGCCTCCAGAAAGTTCATGAGGAAATTTAAAACCTTTAGTTTTCATATCAACCTTGGTTAAAACCTCTTCAACCCGGGTTTTCATTTTGTCCTTATCTTTCCAGCCCGTCGCTTTTAATACAAAAAGTAAATTATCGTTAATTGTTCTATCCGTTAGTAATTTAAAATCTTGAAAAACAACACCTAATTTGCGTCTTAAAAATGGAATGTCTTTTTCTTTTAAATTTTTTAAATCGAAATCAACAATATGGCCCTCACCTTCTGTTAAAGGTAAATCGCCGTAAAGTGTTTTCATAAAACTACTTTTTCCTGTACCAGTTTTTCCAATTAAATAAACAAAATCCCCTTTGTTAATTTCCACATTTACGTTGGATAGTACTAAGCTATCTCCTTGAAAAATAGAAGCATCTTTTAATTGTAAAATGGAATTTGACATAAGGTAATTAAAGATTTTGTTACTGATGTAAATGTATTATTTAAAATTTGAAAGTAAAAGTTTAACGTAAAAAGAATAAAAAAAGTCTAATGACAATGGGTAATTGGTTTAATTATCGATTATCCCATCTACTGTCTACTGTCTACTGTCTACTGTATTCCATATTCTATCATTTCTTTGCATTCATTTTTTTCAACATTTGTTAACTTGATTATAATTATGGCACGATTATTACGTTATTAATTTATCTTTGATTTTAAATTAAAAAACGAATCGTAAATGACTAAGAAAAGTATCGTTTCATTACTAGTAGCTATAAGTTTTGGTTTTCAAGTAAAAGCTCAGCAATCAGCAACATATACAAGTAATTTAGTCGATTATCAAAAAGCATTATCGCTTTACAATAATCAACAATATAATGCCGCTCAATCCTTGTTTAGTACGGTTAAAAAAACAACAACTGAAGATGTTTTAAAATCCGATTGCGCCTATTATATTGCTAATTGTGCTGTACGTTTAAACCAACAAAACGCTGATCAATTAATCGAGAATTTTGTAGAAGACTATCCTACAAGCACAAAAAAGAATACCGCCTACGTAGATGTAGCCGATTATTACTTCGAAAACTCCAAATATTCATATGCCAGAAAATGGTATAATAAGGTTGATGAACAAGCTTTAAGCGGAAAAGAACGCGAAAAATTCTACTTTAATAATGGGTATACAGCCTTTACAACTAAGCAATATAAAGATGCTAGAAAGTATTTAAGTAAAGTTGAAAACTCCCAAGAATTTGGCTCTCAAGCTAAATATTATATTGGTTTTATGGCTTATGAAGGTGACGATTATGATAGAGCCAACGAGTATTTCGAGCAAGTAAGCGACCAAGAACAATACAAGGAAAAGCTATCTTACTATCAAGCCGATTTAAACTTTAAATTAGGAAAATTTGACGAAGCTATTAAATTAGCTAAAGACCGGTTAGAAACTAGTGATGCTAACGAAGTTTCAGAGTTATCTAAAATTATAGGAGAAAGCTATTTCAATATAGAAAAATACGCCGAGGCTATTCCGTATTTAACAGAATACAAAGGTAAAAAAGGGAAGTGGAGTAACACCGATTTTTATCAATTAGGTTATGCGTATTATAAGCAAAAGGATTACGAAAATGCTATTTCAGAGTTCAATAAAATCGTAGGAGGGAACAATGCAATTGCTCAAAATGCCTATTATCATTTAGCTGAAAGTTATGTGAACCTAAACAAAAAGCAAGAAGCTTTAAATGCCTTTAGAAATGCATCGCAAATGAATTTCGATTTAAAAATTCAAGAGGATGCTTGGTTAAATTACGCTAAAATTAGTTACGAAATTGGTAATCCTTATCAATCGGCACCTCAAGTATTAGCAGGCTATTTAGAAAAATATCCAGATAGTAGTTATAAGGATGAAATAGAAACGCTTTTAATCGACTCGTACATTACATCAAAAAACTACAAAGAAGCTTTAGCCTTATTAGAAAGTAAAAAAAGTTTCGAAAATAAAGTAGCATATCAAAAAGTAGCTTTTTATAGAGGTTTAGAGTTATATAACGAGGGTGATTATCAAGAAGCGGAAGCACTTTTTGATGCGTCTTTAAAGGAATCTCAAGATCAAAAATACACCGCAAGAGCAACATTTTGGAAAGCCGAAGCCGATTATAATTTAACAAACTACGACGATGCTTTAATTGGATTCAAACAATTTCAGCAGCAGGCCCAGGCATCAGAAACTCCCGAGTTTGAAAATCTAGATTATAATCTCGCTTACACTTATTTCAAATTAAAAGCTTACGATAAGTCCACAGAGTACTTCAATACTTTCATCTCTAATAAGAGAGAAGATAAATTAAGGTTGAATGATGCCTATTTACGTTTAGGGGATGGTTATTTTGTGTCTAGCCAATACCAAAGTGCTATTTCTGCCTACGAAAATGCTATTAAATTAAATAAAATTGATTCAGATTACCCGGCATTTCAAAAAGCCATTAGTATCGGGTATGCGGGGCAAACATCGGCTAAAATTAAAGCCTTACAACAATTTATTTCAGATTATCCTAAATCAAAATTAAGTGACGATGCGCTTTACGATTTAGGGAATTCTTATATAAAAGATAATAATACGGCTAAAGGAATGGCGGCTTATAATCAGTTAGCAAGCGAGTACAGAATGAGCTCTTTTGTGCCAAAAGCATTGCTTCGTCAAGGTTTAGTGTATTATAATGGCGCCGAAAATGAAAATGCTTTAACCAAATTTAAAAAAGTAGCTGGAGACTATCCAGGAACGCCAGAAGCAGTTCAAGCAGTATCCACAGCACGTTTAATTTATATCGATTTAGGTCGTGTAGATGATTATGCCAATTGGGTAAAGCAGTTAGATTATGTCGAGGTTACCGATGCCGATTTGGATAACGCGACCTACGAAGCTGCCGAAAAGCAATATTTAGATAACAATACCGATAAAGCTATAAAACAGTTTAATGGATATTTAAATCAATTTCCTAATGGTTTACACGCTTTGCAATCGCATTTTTATGTGGCGCAATTGTATTACAAAAAGGATTTATTAGAAAACGCTGCACCGCATTATAAATATGTTGCAGATACTAGTCGTAACGAATTTACAGAACAAGCTTTAACGCGTTTATCGCAATTTTATCTGGAAAGTAAAAGCTGGAATAAAGCCATTCCTATTTTAAGCCGTTTGGAAAATGAAGCTAACTACCCGCAAAATATTGTATTCGCGCAATCAAATTTAATGAAGGCCAATTATCAATTAGAAAATTACGACAATGCTGTGGCTTACGCCGAAAAAGTATTGGCAAGTTCCACTATAGATAATAAAATTAAGGGAGATGCCCATATTATTATAGCACGTTCGGCTATTAAAACGGGTAATGAAGCTAAAGCAAAAACAGCCTATGCAAATGTAGAGGGTGTTGCTACTGGCGAAACAGCTGCCGAAGCCTTGTATTACAATGCTTATTTTAAAACTAAGGAAGGGAAACACGAGGCTTCAAATACTACGGTACAAAAATTAGCTAAAGATTATTCGGGGTATAAATATTATAGCGCCAAAGGCTTAGTGCTTATGGCTAAAAATTACTATGCTTTAAACGATGCTTTTCAGGCCACTTATATTCTAGAAAGTGTTATTCAAAACTTCTCAGAATTCGACGATGTGGTTTCAGAGGCAAAAACCGAATTAAGCAAAATCAAGAAGGAAGAAGCAAAAACAAATTCATCAATTTTACCAGAAGATTAATTTTAATAAGAAGTTAACATGTTATGCTTAAAACTACCTAAGCATGTCATCAATCGTAAATCAAAAAAAATCTATACGTATGCGTAAGCAAATTAAATATATATTAACCGTTGTTCTTTTTTTAAGTATCACTTTTGGGTTTGCTCAAAGAACTGAAAACGATACCATAAATACAGGTGTAATAGATGTTGTTAAACCCTATGTGCCAACAATTTCAGATGCGTTTAAGGTAAAGGAAGTGCCGTCTCTAGACGATGAAACTACCCAAACAAAAAAGGATATTAAGTACAATATATTTTCGTTCCCTGTGGCCTCTACATTTACGCCGGCAAAAGGTAAAGCGGCCGTTGTAGAAAAACGTGCACCAACAAAATTATACGACAATTATGCTACTTTGGGCGTGGGGAGTTATACCACTATTTTGGGCGAGGTGTATTTAAATCAAGCACTAAGTCGCAACGAAAATATTGGCGGTTATGTAAGTCATCACTCTTCTGCAACAGGAATAGAGGATGTGGAATTCGATAATAATTTCTCCGATTCAAAAATTAACATCAATTACTCAAGTCAGTTAAGAGATTTATCATGGAAAGCCGAGGCTGGTTTCCAACATCAATTATACAATTGGTATGGTGTACCTCAATCACATATCGCTCAAGCTAAATCCGATAATATGGACGGAGGCCATTCATTTTTTAATGCGCATTTTGGAGGCGATGTCACCTTCGAAGATACATACATTAACTCTGGAAGTACCTTTTTTAGACGCTTTTCAGACAACCAAGGCTCTGGCGAAAACAGATTTACAGCCAAAGCAAAAGTAGATGTGCCCATACGAGATATCGAAATATCTACCGATTTTAAAATAGACTATCTAGGTGGTGCTTTCGATACAAATTATGATGGCACAAACGCCATCGACTATGGTAACTTTCAAGTGGGCTTAACACCAACTTACCAATTAAAGCAAGACGATTTAACCGTTAATATAGGGGTATCTTTAAACTATTTAAACGACAAAGCCTCTGGCGATAATAACCTTTATTTTTATCCAAATGTTTCGGCAACCTACCGCGTAGTTAACGATGTTGTAATTGCTTATGCAGGCGTAAAAGGAGATTTAATTATTAATTCGTATTACGGTTTTGCAAGCCAAAATCCATTTGTATCACCAACATTAGCAATCGCACCAACCGATCGGTTATACAATGCATACATTGGTTTAAAAGGGAAGCTTTCTAGCAATATGAGTTATAATGTAAGCGGTCGTTATGTGTCCGATAGGAATAGGGCCTTGTATAGAAACAACGACATTACAGCAACAAATCAAGAGTACACCTACGGAAACTCCTTTGGTATTGTATACGATAACATCGATACCTTTGGTGTAGCTGGTGAAATTAACGTCGATGTAAACCGTAATTTCAAATTAGGTTTAAAAGCAGAATATTTCTCTTATACCACCGATAACCAAGACGAAGCTTGGAATTTGCCAGACATAAAAAGCTCACTATTTATCGATTATCAGATAGACGAAAATTGGTTTGCAGGAGCAAATCTATATTACACAGGAGAGCGTAAGGACCAATATTTTGTAAACGATGGAATAACTAATAGCGAGCCTTTAACTGTAACTTTAGATAGTTTTTTCGATGCCAACGCACACGTGGGTTATCATATTAACGAGCAACTTTCGGTATTTGCAAAGGCCAATAATATGGCAAATAACGCCTACCAAAAATGGCAGAATTTCCCGGTACAAAGCATTCAGTTTTTAGCAGGAGCTACTTATAAGTTTGATTTTTAAATTCCTGCGAAGGGAGGAATCTCATGAATGAAAACTAAAATCATCATAAATTTAATAATAAATACTTGGGCGTTACCTGTTGCTCATACCTACAAGATTTTTAAAACCTTGTAGGATCGCAAAAGGTCAGGCTTTCCGTTGCAAGTCCTCGCACCTCCTATGTCGGGCTGTGGGCTTTCCACTGCAATCCTTAACGCGGGCTTGCACCAAGGTCATTAAGCTCAAGCAATCTTATAGTAAAAACAGTAGCTAAAATTTAACTAGTTTTGTAGTGTTATTAAAAACATCAGGTTATTAAAAATTTAGTCGTCATAGCGTTGTTTCTATCCATAAATGCATTCTCTCAAAATTTAGAATGCGGACAAAGTATAGATAGTGTTAAAAGCACATTAGCCGGCCAATGGAAATTAAAAGCCCTCAATACTAACAAAACCTACAGGTTTTGGTTTAACCAAGACGCGGGTTTTGTAGAGGTTCTAGAAGAATTAAACTTACCACCAAAAGCAGAACACACAGAAATAGGACGACTAGTTAAAAACGATCAAGCTGCGGTAAACATAAAACTAATAGAAGGTGTATTTTTTATAGAAATGGTATATCCTTTCGGTACTGTGTCAGAGCAAATAGTTAAGCTAAATAAAAACACCTTTGTTTATGGCCAAGGCACAACAGCGCATTACTTTGTAAAAGATGTTAACTAAGCCGTAATTCTAGCCAAATAATCAAAATGCTCACCTTCTAATACCAATTCGCATTTAAGATCTAGAGTTTCGCAAGCCAGTTTTAAGGTTTCAAAATCTAAATATAACCATTTCATAGGTGCTTCTTCTTCGCCCTTATAACTCAAAAAATAGTCCAATTCACCGTAGTAACCGGAATTCATATCCATCCAATAGCCACCATCTTCGTCTTCGTACATGTATTTAATATCCGAAGAGTCAATTAAAATTTGTCCGTTAGTATTTAATAGACTTTTTAAATGCGCTAAGTATTTAGATACCTGAGTTAATTCTTGAAAAATACCGGTACCATTCATTAAAAGTAAAATGGTATCAAACCCGTTCTGTTCGTTTAAAAGCGGTAAGACTTCCGCATTTAAAACACCACGTTGTTTAGCAACTTCAATGGCACCTTTCGATACATCGATAGCTTTAACCTTAAAGCCTTTTTTCTGTAAGTATAAGCTATGAATTCCAGAGCCACAACCTACATCTAAAACCAATCCTTTGCTAAGTTTTAAAGCTTTTTGCTCTAATGCAGGCATGTCTTTAAAGTCTCTAAATAAATACGGAAGTGGCAAAACATCTTCTTCAGAAATATTAGTTGAAGTCATAATGTCTTCAGTATAATTCCCGTTTTGGTAATCTAATAATGCACTCCCGAAAAGGTCTTTCATCAATATCGCTATTTTATCATTCCCTCGAAGGAGGGAATCTTTTATTAATTTCTTTAAATAAGGCTAATCTCATTTCATTTCCGCGAAAGCGAAATAATGATAAAAAACACTATTTTTGCGCCATGCAAGACATTATTAACAATCTTCCAAAGCTGGCCAAAGATAAACATAACGAGAATAAAAAATTCTTTACCAAGCTAAAAAAGAAGGCGCCTAAAAATTTAGACTATATCATGCAAGATTTGCATGATGAGGAATTTACACGTACCGATTGTTTAGCCTGTGCAAACTGTTGTAAAACTACTGGTCCACTTTTTACAGATAAAGATGTAGATAGAATTGCTAGGTATTTTAAAATGAAAACGCAGCAATTTATTAGCCAGTTTTTACGTGTCGATGAGGATAATGATTATGTTTTGCAAACGGTGCCTTGTACCTTTTTAGGCGCCGATAATTACTGTTCTATTTACGATGTACGCCCTAAAGCATGTAGAGAATTTCCACACACCGATAGAAAAAAGTTTCAGCAAATATCTAATCTCACTTTAAAGAATGTGGCCGTTTGTCCTGCAGCTTTTAATATAGTAGAAGAAATGAAGAAAAGAATAAAGTAGTATATTTAGAAAAAAAAATAAATATTTGGAAGCTATTTTAAACTATTTCGAAACCATTCCAACCCACCACAGAGCATTAATTATTATTGGAGGTTTAACTCTTTTTTGGATTTTAGAAGGTGTTATTCCTTTAATAGGATTTAAATATAAAAAATGGAAACATGCTGTTCCTAATATATTTTTCACCTTAACCACTATTCTTGTTAATTTACCTTTAGCCTTTTTATTTTTAAAATCGTCAGATTGGGTTATGGCTAATAATTTTGGTATTCTAAATTGGTTACCAGAAATACCTGTTTGGTTATATGGTATTCTTGGGGTGTTTTTAATAGATTGCATTGGTGCTTATTTACCGCATTTAATAGAGCATAAAGTAAAACCACTATGGATGGTACATTTGGTGCATCATTCCGATCATAATGTAGATACTACAACAGCCAATAGACACCATCCTCTGGAAAGTGTTATTCGGTATGTGTTTACACTAGCCGGAATTTTTATAGTGGGTACACCAATTGGTTTGGTGTTATTATATCAGTCATTGTCAGTAGTGGCAACGCAGTTTAATCATGCTAATATTCAACTGCCAAAAAAGGTAGATAAATTACTTAGCTACGTTATTGTTTCCCCAGATATGCATAAAGTGCATCATCATTATAAAATGCCGTACACAGATTCTAACTACGGAAATATTTTTTCGGTTTGGGATAGACTTTTTGGAACCTATAAAGAGTTAGATACCGATAAGATTATTTATGGGATTGATGTTTTTCCAAACGAAAAGCAAAACGGAACCATTACCCATTTATTAAAACAACCTTTTTTAAAATATCAAAAATCGGAAGACGTTAAGCAGTAGGTTTTTATTAGTCATTTTCAATATCGCTAATATGTTCTTCCCAAGCTTTTGCAGAAATTTGAATTTCTACAATTAAAAGGGAAAGTGAAGCAATAAGTAGTAATAACGCTAAGCCAAAAATCCAAACAGCGATGGTGTTTTGTTGTATGTAAATTAAAAACATAGTTAATACACAAAACAATAAACTGGTAATGCCTAAAATTTGCATGTATCTAGTAAGGTATAATCTGTGTTTAATATTCCTAATTTGTTTGTAAAAACGCTTATCATGATTTTTTTGATACTTATCATACAAATCTCTTATAGCTGCTGTGTAGGCAATAAACCTGTTGGTATAGGCTAACATGATTAAGGAAATTGCCGAAAATAAAAGAGCAGGTGTAGTGAGCGTTAATTGTTCCATGGCGTATCATCTTTTAATTATGCTAAATTATAAATAACCAATTTGAATTTGGTATATTTAAATCGGTATTTTATCTTTCAGTATGCGAGAAGACTTTCTACACTACATTTGGAAACATAAAAAAATTCAAATTAATAATTTAAAAACTACGGCTGGCGAGCCTGTTGTAGTGACTTCTGTAGGCCGACATAATTTTAATTCGGGATCAGATTTTTTTAATGCTAAACTTAAAATAGGAGAGCAGCTCTGGGCTGGTAATGTTGAGATTCACATAAAAGCATCAGATTGGTTTTTGCATAACCATGAGCAAGATCCGGCTTACGATAATGTTATTCTGCACGTGGTTTGGGAAGATGATACCGAAGTATTTAGAAACAATAATACCCCCATACCCACACTTGTTTTAAAAGATGTTATAGATGAAGCTTTATTAAATAATTATAAAAGACTGTTTGCTAAAGATAATAAATGGATTAACTGCGAAAATGATTTTGGTTCTACTGATGATTTTGTATTAAATAATTGGCTAGAACGTTTGTATTTTGAACGCTTAGAACGAAAATCTGAAACCATCGAATCTCTACTACAAGCATCAAATAACGATTGGGAGGCCGTACTATTTAAAATGCTAACTAAAAACTTTGGGTTAAAAGTTAACGGCGACTCCTTTTTTAGTTTAGCCCAATCTATAGATTTCTCTATTGTTAGAAAAACGCAATCCAACCATCAAGCTTTAGAGGCTTTGTTATTTGGGCAAGCAGGATTATTAAACCAAGATGTTGAAAACGCATACTATTCGTTACTAGAAAAAGAGTATGAGTTTTTAAAAGTAAAATTCAAGCTGATTAATTCTAATGTGTTGCCCATTCAGTTTTTTAGATTACGCCCACCAAACTTTCCAACTATAAGGCTGTCGCAATTGGCAAGTTTGTACGCTACACATCAAAATTTGTTTTCTAAACTTATCGAAGGAAATGCATTAGAGGATTTTTATAAACTTTTTAAAGTGTCTACCTCAGAGTTTTGGAAAACCCATTATACCTTTCAAAAGGAATCTAAAGCGTCAACGAAAACGCTGTCAAAGTCCTTTATAGATTTATTACTTATAAATACTATTCTACCTATTAAATTTAGTTACGCTAAACAAAAAGGTCAAGAAGTAGATTCCGAAATTTTAGAAATAGCATCACTATTAGCTTCAGAAAAAAATAGTATTGTAAATGCGTTTAATGCTTTAAAAAAAGTGTCCAAATCATCTATTGATTCTCAAGCCTTAATTCAACTAAAAACTGAGTATTGCAATAAGCATAAATGTTTACAATGTGCCATAGGAAATGCACTTATTAATGACTAAATTGTAATATTGTTTTAGGAATATATAAAAACTACCCTTTCATTTTTAGGCGAATTACTAAAATGGCGCGATATAATTTAAGATTTCGATTTTAATACCAAAACTAGAACAATTTCCGGTATAAACTTTTAAACTAAAAAAGTTAGTATTAAATTGCAGCATGAACAATATCTATAAACCATTATTGTTTTTTCAGAAACATGGCTACTACGTTTGCCAACGTATTGCCGATCGTTTTGGTATTCGAGCCAAAGTGGTTAGAACATCATTTATGTATATAACTTTCGTAACCGTAGGTTTTGGTTTTGCCTTATATATGTTTTTAGCCTTTTGGATGCGTATTAAGGATTTAGTATATACTAAACGTTCATCGGTTTTTGATTTATGAATCCACTAATTAAGTTTTTTAGAACAAAAATTTACACAGCCGTTTTTCTACTGGTTGTTATTATGCTTATTGGTGTTTTTGGTTATGTAATGATTTCTGGCTATTCGCTAGTCGATGCATTTTACATGACCGTTATAACCATGACAACCGTAGGTTTTGGCGAGGTGGTTCCTTTAGATGATCAATCAAAGATTTTTACAATATTCTTAATTTTGGCTAGTGTAGTTATAGTGGGTTACGCTTTATCTGTAATTACCGAATACATTTTAAGTAAAAATGATGTAGTAGAATTAAAACAGAAGAAGATGCAAAAAAAGATGGATGGTTTTAAAAATCACATTGTTATTTGTGGTTACGGTAGAAACGGTAGGCAGGCAGCCGTAAAACTTAAGGCTCACGATAAAGAGTTTATTGTTATTGAAAAAGATAAAGAGTTGGAGGAGCGTTTACAGCTCGACGATGTACCTTATGTAATTGGAAATGCTAATGAAGATGAAGTACTTGTTATGGCAGGAGTAGATAGAGCATCTTGTTTTATATCTGCGCTTCCAAACGATGCCGATAACTTATTTGTGGTGCTTTCTACACGACAGTTAAATAGTAATATAAACATTATTAGTCGTGCTTCAAACGAGTCGTCTTACAATAAACTAAAATTTGCTGGTGCTAATAATGTGATATTACCAGACAAAATTGGTGGCGACCATATGGCATCTTTAGTAGTGGTTCCTGGTTTAATGGAATTTATCGATAACCTATCTATTGTAGGAAAGTCGGGGATTAACATAGAGGAAATTGCTGTAGAGAAGTTTTATGATTCTAATAAGCCAAGAACAATAAAAGATTTAGATCTTAGAAGAAAAACAGGCTGTACCGTTATTGGTTATAAAGATGAGAATGGTGAATATGTAGTTAATCCTGAGGCAGATATGGCATTAGCGCGTAACTCTAAAGTAATTGTTCTAGGGCGCCCAGAACAGATTGAAGCGCTTAATAATGAATACGATATCGATTAGTGTATTTGCTTTTTTAACAACCATTGTTTTAAAAAATCAATTTTTTTTAGCATCTTGCTTATCTTTAATAAGAATCTTTCAATAAAAAATTAACTAACAACTACCTTATGAAGAAATATCTTCTTTCAATATTAACATTAATAATTCCAATTTTAACTTTTGCCCAAGAAGAAGAATTAGGTCTTGATGAAAAAATAGACCAAGCTTTTGCTCCAGTAGCACAATTTTTTACAGATGTCATTTTCTTTCCTATATATCAAGACGATGTATATACCATTCCTTTTGTTTTAGTCCTTTTAGTAGGAAGTGCTTTATTCTTCACAATTTATTTTGGATTTCCTAACATTAGATATTTCTGGACTGCTATTAGTACAGTAAGAGGAAAATATGAAGATATAGAAAAGCATGGTGCTAAAGAACTTTACGGGGAAGGCGGTATTGCTCAAGGTCAAGATTTATCGAATGTCGATATAGAAGAGCATTTAATAAGTGTTGAAGATGATTTAGCGGTAGACGGAGATATAGTAGATACTATTCGTGATGAAAGTTCAGAAGGTGAAGTATCGCATTTTCAGGCCTTAGCAACAGCTGTTTCTGGTACTGTTGGTAATGGTAATATTGCAGGTGTCGCCTTAGCTATTGCCCTTGGTGGTCCTGGAGCTACATTTTGGATGATAGTTTGTGGATTACTAGGAATGTCAACAAAATTTGTAGAGTGTACCTTAGGTGTGCAATATAGAGATGTTGGCGAAGACGGAACCGTTTACGGTGGTCCAATGTATTACATAAGCAAAGGACTTAAAGCAAAAGGCTTTAAAACTATAGGGAAAATTGCAGCAGGTATTTTTGCAATATTCTGTATTGGTGGTTCTTTTGGTGGTGGTAATGCAGCACAATCTAATCAAGCAACAATTGTAATTAAAGAATTATTCAACTGGCAAAGTACCGCTGCAGGAGCTATTGTAGGGCTTGTATTGGCTGTTTTAGTCGGTGTAATAATTATAGGTGGTATTAAACGTATCGCTCAGGTAACAGAAAAAGTAGTGCCTTTTATGGCTATTATGTATATTGTAGCATGTATATATATCATTCTAAGTAATTTTACTTTAATTGATGATGCTGTTAGCCTAATTATTAAAGAAGCTTTCAACCCTACAGCATTTGGAGTTGGTTCTTTAATAGGTGTTTTATTAGTAGGATTTCAACGTGCTGCCTTTTCTAACGAGGCTGGTGCAGGTTCGGCATCTATTGCGCATTCCGCAGTAAGAACTAAGTATTCTGCTTCCGAAGGTTTAGTGGCTTTATTAGAGCCTTTTATCGATACGGTGGTAATTTGTACTATGACGGCTTTAGTTATCGTTATTTTTAATCTAGGCGGTTTCTTCGAGTACGGAGGTGATGGTTCTGGAGCTATTTACATTGATGGTTTACCTTATGAAGGAGCCGGAATAACATCTCAAGCTTTTGCGCAATATATACCGTATTCTAATGTATTCTTAACTATTGCTGTAGTGTTGTTTGCAGTATCAACTATGATCTCGTGGTCGTATTACGGATTACAATCTTGGAAATTCTTATTCGGCAGAGGTAAAGTAGCAGATTTAGTTTATAAAATATTATTCTTAACATTTGTAGTAATTGGGGCAGCAGCAAGTATGAACTCTATTTGGTCATTCTCTGATGCAATGATATTTGCTATGATTTTCCCAAATATGGTTGGATTGTTCTTATTATTCCCAGTGGTTAAAAAACAATTAAAACGTTACTTAGATGCTATCAACCTTAAAAAGGAAGCGATAGATTCGTAGTTAAATATTAAAATTAAAATATATGAAATCCCATTTTACGTTTTCTAAAAAACAACGAAATGGGATTTTTTTATTGCTTATTCTTATAGTAATATGCCAATGCGCTTATTTTTTTATTAGTTTTCAATCAGACGATATTGAAGTTAATAAATTAGAATTAGCAAATTTCATCAAAGAAATAGATTCGCTAAAACAAGTTGAGTTAGAAGCTAAGAAACCCAAAATATACCCATTCAATCCTAATTATATAACAGATTTTAAAGGCGCTTCATTAGGTATGAGTAGCCAGGAAATAGATAGGCTATTGGCGTTCAGAAAACAAAACAAATGGATTAACTCTACCAAGCAGTTTCAAGAGGTTACAAAAGTTTCAGATTCATTATTAACTACTTTAGCGCCTTTTTTTAAATTCCCAGAATGGATTACCAATCCTAAGCCAAAATATAACGCCAGCACTAACACTTCAAATAGTTATAGTAATAAACCAAAAACCTATTCACAAAAACAAGATTTAAATTCGGCAACAGCCCAACAACTTCAAAAAGTAAATGGAGTAGGTAAGGTGTTTTCAGATCGTATTATTAAATATCGAAATAAATCTGTTGGCGGTTTTATTGCCGATATTCAACTTCATGATGTTTATGGATTAACGCCAGAAGTTATTCAAAACATAACTAACCAGTTTACAGTAAAAACACCAAAAGCAATTAAAAAACTCAAAATAAATATTGCCACGGTAGATGAGTTGGTAACCATTCCGCATATAGATTATGATGTAGCCCACAATATTATTGAGCAGCGTATATTAATGGAAGGGTTTAATTCTATAAATCAATTAAAAAAAGTAAAAGACTTCCCTATAAATAAAATCAAGATAATTGAATTATATTTGCACTTCGAAAAAGAAAAATAAATGAATAGCATGTACTTCAGCGAAGAACACAATCTTTTTAGAAAAAGCCTTCAAGATTTTTTACAAAAAGAAGTGGTTCCGCATATCGAAAAATGGGAGCAAACAGGTATAATCGACAGATTTATCTGGAAGAAATTTGGCGATATGGGTTTTTTTGGTATTAATTATCCAGAAGCCTACGGAGGCATGAATTTAGATTTATTCTACACTGTTATTCTACTCGAAGAACTTCAAAAAATAAACTCGGGCGGTTTTGCCGCAGCAATTTGGGCACATGTTTATTTAGCCATGACGCATTTAAATGCCGAAGGTGATGAGGCCGTCAAACAAAAGTATTTAGCGCCAAGTATTGCAGGAGATAAAATAGGCTGTCTGTGTATAACCGAACCCTTTGGTGGAAGCGATGTAGCAGGAATGCGCACAACAGCAGTAAAGCAAGGCGATCATTACGTAATTAATGGCTCAAAAACATTTATTACCAACGGTGTTTTAAGCGATTATTTAATAGTAGCAGCCAAAACAACACCAGAACTAGGTAATAAAGGAATAAGTATATTTGTACTAGATCGCGATATGGCAGGAGTATCTGCTACAAAACTAGATAAACTAGGTTGGCGCGCATCAGATACCGGCGAAATAGCTTTCGATAATGTAAAAGTACCTATCCAAAACCTTATGGGCGAAGCGGATAAAGGCTTTTCATACATCATGCAGCACTTCTCTTTAGAACGTTTAATAATGGGAATAAATGCCCATGCACGTGCAGAATTTGCGCTAGAGTACGCACTAAAATACATGAGCGAACGCCAAGCATTTGGTAGAACTATCGATAAATTTCAAGCCTTACGCCACAGCATCGCAGATTTATATTCAGATCTAGAGGTAAACAAAATCTTTAACTACACCATAGCCGCAAGGTTAAACAATGGCGAGTACGTTGTAAAAGAGGCTACAATGTCTAAATTAAAATCAACCAAAATGGCCGACGAGGTTATTTACCAATGCCTGCAATTTTTAGGCGGTTACGGTTACATGGAAGAATATCCAATGGCAAGACTCCTGCGCGATAGTAGGCTAGGGCCAATAGGTGGCGGAACTTCCGAGATACTGCGCGAAATTTTAGCTAAAATTATAATTGATAAAAAAGAGTATAAGCCAGCAACATAATTGTAGTCACTTCTAGTAACTTAAATGGTTTATCCAAATGGTATCGAGAAGTTGGGCGTTACCCGAAAAGGGTCGGGCTTTCCGTTGCAATCTTTTTAAAGCTTAAAGCTTGGAGTTAGCAAAGTGACTATCTATTAATTATTTACTTTAAAGCCAATTTAGTTATAGTCAATTTTAAAAAGGATTTTCCCTGCAATCCCTAACGCACTTTTTTTACTAGCTTCTGTTATTAAATCGAAAAGATGTTTAATTTTTGGAGATGTTCGTTAATTGGTTTACTTAAGGATAGTTCAATTTATAAGCTAGTTATTTCTTTTTCTAATAGTTGTATTAATTCTTTATTCATTGTTTTTAATTTAATAGTACTTAATACAACCCAACCAGATTCTCTTATCATCCGCTTCATTAAGCCAATTCTTTTAGTATTATTTTTTAATATGCTAATTGGGTCTGTCAATTTATAAATGTCAGTCGTAATAAACCCATCTTCAGCTATAGATGCTTGCCAATCCAGCGCTAATTTTTCCACATTACCATTAAAATCATTCTCCCAAATAAAGCCATATCGTCCAATTTCGTTTTTTAATTTGGGGTTAATATTAGAGTACATTCCGGTACTTTTTAGTTCATCTAAAGTATATTTATTCGGGGGGTATATCCCATCTTTATGTGAACATTTATAAGTTAGTTGAATGAATTCTTTATTATGAATTTTTGGTATTTCTGCATTCCAGATATGGTTAGGTTGGAATTGTGGAATGTCATTTTTATCATCAGCAACAGGGTCATAGCTGTTTGTGCCTTCCATATCTATAAGATATTGCATAGAATAGTGTTTAAAGCTATGCCACTTATACATTGAATTTAATTTTATTTGGTCTGTTTGTAAATCTTGTATTAAATTATTTAAATAGGTTTTAACTGCTTTGTTTGTTAATCTATTTTCATTCCAGTTATTAATTTGCAATGCAATCAAAATTCCAATAACTACTAGAATAATTTCCCCAATGGCATATTTAAAATACTTTCCAGTTTTACTTTTAATAAGTAAGTTTTGACGAATTTTTCTAAAGATTTTTATCATTGGTTATAAGTTGATTATAGTAAAGCACAATGTTTAACTGTTAAAAAATCGTTTTCTATGTTTTTTATCAAGCCTTTAACGAAGTTATCGTTTTTCTCTGACAAAGTCAAAGGAGTGTTCTATAAAACTACCCAAAAAAATACCAATACAAAACAATTGCAAATTCTAAATTACTTTTTATATTTGCATCCTGAAAATTCTAAAAGAGAGGAGGTTAAGACACTATGTTAAAAATTCAAGTAAAAGAAGGAGAAAATATAGAGAGAGCGCTAAAACGTTACAAGCGTAAGTTTGTTAGAACAACGGTTAATAATCAGTTGCAAGAACGTAAGCAGTTCACTAAACCCTCTGTTGAACGTAGAGCGCTTATAAAAAAAGCACAATACATTCAAAGTTTAAGAGATGCAGAAAATATCTAAGTTACCTTAAAAGTAATAATTTAAAATCCTATTAGTTAAAACTAGTAGGATTTTTTTTGTTTTAAAATCAATTTAAATAAAACTTTAGTACATTTAACCAACAACCAACAACCAACAACCAACAACCAACAACCAACAACCAACAACCAACAATGCCCTTCAATCAATTTACAGATTATCTACTATTAGAAAAAAACTATTCCAAGTTAACAGTAAACGCCTACCAAAACGATTTAAATGAGTTTTTAGAATTTATAAAAAACGAATACGATTCAAGTTCTATAAAACAGGTCAATTACCCACAAATAAGAAATTGGATTGTAACCTTAGTAGAAAAAGGAATATCTAACCGCACTATAAACCGAAAAGTATCCGCATTAAACACCTTTTATAAATTTCTGTTAAAAACTGGCGATATAGAATTAAACCCGCTATCAAAACATAAAGCATTAAAAACAAGTAAAAAAATACAAGTGCCATTTTCTGAGGCCGAAATAGAATATGTTTTAGACTATTTAAACTCGGCAAACGATTTTGAGAGCGTAAGGAATAAATTTATTATCGAATTGTTTTATTCTACAGGTATAAGAAGGATAGAGTTGGTAGAGCTAAAGCTAAGCAGTTTAGATTTACATAATAATACGTTAAAAGTATTAGGTAAAAGAAATAAAGAACGTCTTGTGCCGTTATTAAAGTCTGTAGTGCAAACCGCAGAAATTTATTTAAGTTTTAGAAAAAGTCTAGATAGCATTATAGATGGCCAGCAGCTATTTTTAACAAAAAAAGGCGTTAAAATATACGAAACACTTGTTTACAGAATAATAAATGAGTATTTTA
This sequence comes from Algibacter sp. AS12, assembly GCF_046736315.1. NCBI lineage: Bacteria > Pseudomonadati > Bacteroidota > Flavobacteriia > Flavobacteriales > Flavobacteriaceae > Algibacter > Algibacter sp. AS12. Next base: position 567,200 of record NZ_CP151841.1, on the reverse strand, counting down.
GTTTGGCATCTTCAAAAGTAAAGAAGAGTCCACATATACTTAGGCACTCCTTCGCTACTCATTTGTTAAATCAAGGTGCCGATTTAAATGCTGTTAAAGAACTTCTAGGACATTCCAGTTTAGCTTCCACACAAGTGTATACTCATAATAGTATAGCCGAATTGAAAAAAGTGCATATTAATGCACACCCAAGAAGTAAAAAATAGAATTTAAAGTTATTGTCTAACCAAAAAAAACGAGTATGAAAGTAAACACCCAATCAGTAAATTTCAATGCAGATCAAAAATTGATAGACTTTATTCAACAACGAATGGATAAATTAGATTTGTTCTATGATAAAGTTATCAAATCGGAAGTTTTTTTAAAATTAGAAAACACAAGTGATAAAGAAAATAAAATATTTGAAGCAAAAGTAAGTGTACCCGGTGATAGCTTCGTTGTAAAGAAGCAATGTAAAACGTTCGAAGAGGGCGCAGATATGGCAGTTGCGTCTCTAGAAAGGCAGTTAAAAAAGCGAAAAGAAAAATTAAGAGCACATTTATAATAAAATTTATTAAAAAATGTTTTGAATAATGTAAAAAATCTATACATTTGCAGTCCGTTAGAAATAGCGGGCTTTTTTTATGTGGTTTTTTAGTAAAAAAATTCTTGAAAAGCCGATGTAGCTCAGCTGGCTAGAGCAGCTGATTTGTAATCAGCAGGTCGTGGGTTCGAGTCCCTCCATCGGCTCAAGTTCTTAAAATATTGAAATAAAGTTAATTGGGGAGATACTCAAGCGGCCAACGAGGGCAGACTGTAAATCTGCTGACTACGTCTTCGCAGGTTCGAATCCTGCTCTCCCCACAACTTTTTTTGTTATTTTTCTTGAAATATTGAAGTTTGATAAGCGTAAGTTTATCTAAAATTGCGAGAGTAGCTCAGTTGGTAGAGCGTCAGCCTTCCAAGCTGAATGTCGCCGGTTCGAACCCGGTCTCTCGCTCTAAAATTCCTGCGAAGGCAGGAATCTCTTCTTTCATAGATCGCAATATATAAATGATTGTTTTGGAAGAATAGGAAATAAAAACTTTACGCCGGTGTAGCTCAGGGGTAGAGCGTTTCCTTGGTAAGGAAGAGGTCACGAGTTCAATTCTCGTCATTGGCTCTATTAAGAGTAAAAAAAAGTAGATTACACTAATATTATTATATAACTAAGATTAAAATTATTTAAAAACATGGCAAAGGCAACTTTCGATCGTTCAAAACCACACTTAAATATTGGTACAATTGGACACGTAGATCACGGTAAAACAACTTTAACTGCTGCTATTACTAAAGTATTAGCTGATGCAGGTTATTCGGAAGCGAGATCATTTGATCAAATTGATAACGCACCAGAAGAAAAAGAAAGAGGTATTACAATTAATACTTCACACGTAGAATATCAAACAGCAAATCGTCATTACGCACACGTTGACTGTCCAGGTCACGCCGATTACGTAAAGAACATGGTAACAGGTGCTGCACAGATGGATGGAGCTATTTTAGTAGTTGCTGCAACTGATGGTCCTATGCCACAAACTCGTGAGCACATCTTATTAGGTCGTCAAGTAGGTATTCCTCGTATCGTTGTTTTCTTAAACAAAGTTGATATGGTGGATGATGAAGAGCTATTAGAATTAGTAGACATGGAAGTTAGAGATTTATTATCTTTCTATGAGTACGATGGTGATAATGGTCCTGTAGTTTCAGGTTCTGCTTTAGGAGCACTTAACGGTGAGCAAAAATGGGTTGATACTGTATTAGAATTAATGCAAGCTTGTGATGATTGGATTGAAGAGCCTGTACGTGATATGGATAAGCCTTTCTTAATGCCTATCGAGGATGTATTCTCTATTACTGGTCGTGGTACTGTTGCAACTGGTCGTATTGAAACTGGTGTTGCTAACACCGGAGATCCTGTAGAAATTATTGGTATGGGAGCTGAGAAATTAACTTCTACTATTACTGGAATTGAAATGTTCCGTCAAATATTAGATAGAGGTGAAGCTGGTGATAACGCTGGTATCTTATTAAGAGGTATTGAGAAATCTCAAATCTCTAGAGGTATGGTAATTACTAAACCAGGTTCTGTAACTCCACACGCTAAATTTAAAGCTGAGGTTTATATTCTTAAAAAAGAAGAAGGTGGACGTCACACTCCATTCCATAACAACTACCGTCCACAGTTCTACGTACGTACAACTGACGTAACTGGAAACATTGCGCTTCCTGATGGTGTTGAAATGGTTATGCCTGGAGATAACTTAACTATTACTGTTGAGTTAATTCAACCAATTGCAATGAACATAGGTCTACGTTTCGCTATACGTGAAGGTGGTAGAACTGTTGGTGCTGGTCAGGTAACTGAAATATTAGACTAATACAAGTTTAAATAAATATTATAAGTTAAGGTATTCCGTTTATTTGGAATACCTTGACTTGTATTTACGGGCGTAGCTCAGTTGGTAGAGCACTGGTCTCCAAAACCAGGTGTCGGGAGTTCGAGTCTCTCCGCCCGTGCAACAAAAAATTGAGTAACATTTCAATTTAGATTAAAAATAAAATAACGTCATGGCTGGATTAGTAAACTATATTAAAGAATCATTCGGAGAGTTAAAAAATAATGTGTCATGGCCTACTTGGGCTGAAGCGCAGAGTTTAACAATCTTGGTAGCTGTATTCTCTATTATATTTTCACTTGCTATTTGGGGTGTGGATACAGTTTTTAGTAAAGTTATAACAGCTTACTTTCAATCGATTAGTTAAAAAGAGAATTTATGTCTGAAGTAAGTGAAAAAAAATGGTACGTTGTTCGTGCAGTAAGTGGTCAGGAAAACAAGATCAAAACTTATATCGAGAATGAAATTGCTCGTTTAGGTTTAGAAGATTATGTTGATCAAGTACTTGTGCCTACAGAAAAAGTGATTCAAATCCGTAACGGAAAAAAAATTCAGAAAGAAAAAACATTCTTTCCTGGATATATTATGGTTCAAGCTAACTTAACTGGAGAGGTTCCTCATATTATTAGATCGGTTACTAATGTAATTGGTTTTTTAGGGGAGACTAAAGGTGGAGATCCTGTGCCATTAAGACAATCTGAAGTTAACAGAATGTTAGGTAAGGTTGATGAGCTTTCAGTTGAAGAAAGTGCAAATGTTGCAATTCCTTTTACTAAAGGAGAAACAGTAAAAGTTATTGATGGTCCTTTCAACGGGTTTGATGGAACTATTGAGAAAATTAATGAAGAAAAGCGTAAACTTGAAGTTATGGTTAAGATTTTCGGGAGAAAAACACCATTAGAATTAAGTTATATGCAAGTTGAAAAAGTATAATAGTGTTACATTACGATAGATGAGTCTTTCGCTTCCAAAAGAAAGATAACATCAAAAAATTAAATTATTAAAAATGGCAAAAGAATTAGGTAAAGTAGTTAAGTTACAAGTTCGGGGAGGTGCTGCGAATCCATCGCCACCGGTTGGACCCGCTTTAGGAGCTGCAGGTGTTAACATCATGGAGTTCTGTAAGCAATTCAATGCCAGAACCCAAGATAAAGCAGGTAAAGTATTACCAGTTGTTATATCTGTTTACAAAGACAAATCATTTGACTTTGTAATTAAAACTCCACCAGCAGCAGTTCAATTATTAGAAGCTGCAAAGGTGAAGAAGGGGTCTGGAGAGCCAAACCGAAAAAAAGTAGCTAAAGTATCTTGGGATCAGGTTAAAACCATCGCAGAAGACAAAATGGTAGATTTAAACGCATTTACTATCGAGTCTGCTATGAAAATGGTAGCTGGTACAGCAAGATCGATGGGTATAACCGTAACAGGGCAATTCCCTTCTTAATCTATTAAAGCATTAAAAAATGGCAAGATTAACAAAAAAGCAAAAAGAGGCTTTAGCAAAAATTGAAAAAGGTAAAGTATATTCTTTAAACGAAGCTTCAACTTTAATTAAAGAAATTACCAATACTAAGTTCGACGCATCAGTTGATTTAGCAGTACGTTTAGGAGTAGATCCTCGTAAAGCTAATCAAATGGTTAGGGGGGTGGTTTCATTACCGCACGGAACTGGTAAAGACATGAAAGTATTAGCATTAGTAACACCAGACAAAGAAGCGGAAGCTAAAGAAGCAGGAGCGGATTACGTTGGTTTAGATGAGTACCTTGATAAAATTAAAGGTGGTTGGACAGATGTAGACGTTATCGTTACGATGCCAAGTGTTATGGGTAAATTAGGTCCTTTAGGACGTGTATTAGGTCCTCGTGGTTTAATGCCTAACCCTAAAACAGGAACAGTAACTATGGATGTTGCTAAAGCAGTTAGCGAAGTAAAAGCTGGTAAAATTGACTTTAAGGTTGATAAAACAGGTATTGTACACGCTGCTATTGGTAAAGCATCATTCAGTGCTGATAAAATTGCGGGTAACGCAAATGAATTATTAACAACATTAATGAAACTGAAACCGACAACCGCTAAAGGTGTTTATGTAAAAAGCATATTTATGTCTTCTACAATGAGCCCTAGTATAGCTATTGATCCTAAAATTGGTTAATTAAGTTAAAACTTTCAAATTATGACTAGAGAAGAAAAATCACAAGTAATTGAGGAATTAACTGCAGAATTAGCTAATAACTCAAATATCTATTTAGCAGATATTTCAGGATTAAATGCTGGAACTACTTCTAACTTGCGTCGTGCTGCTTACAAAGCAAACGTGCAAATGGCAGTTGTTAAGAACACATTACTTGAAAAAGCAATGGAAGCTTCAGATAGAGATTTTGGAGACCTTGCTTCAGTATTAAAAGGAAATACATCTGTGATGTATTCTGAAACAGGTAATGCACCGGCTAAGTTAATTAAAACCTTCCGTAAAAAATCAGAGAAGCCTTTATTAAAAGGAGCTTTTATTGAGGAAGCAGTTTATATTGGCGATGATCAGTTAGACATGTTAGTTGATATTAAGTCTAAAGAAGAGTTAATAGGAGAGATTGTTGGATTATTACAATCGCCTGCTAAAAACGTTATTTCTGCACTTAAATCAGGCGGAGGAACTATAGCTGGACTTATCAAAACACTTTCTGAGAGATCAGAATAGTATTAAACAGTACGCACTTTATTACAATTATATTATTATTACAAAATTATTAAAACGATAGAAAAATGGCAGATTTAAAAGATTTCGCAGAACAATTAGTTAACCTTACTGTAAAAGAAGTAAATGAGTTAGCAACTATATTAAAAGATGAGTATGGTATCGAGCCTGCTGCTGCAGCTGTTGCTGTTGCTGCTGCTGGTGCTGGTGGTGGAGAAGCTGCTGAAGAGCAAACTGAATTTGATGTAATCTTAAAAGCGGCAGGTGGTTCTAAACTAGCTGTAGTAAAATTAGTTAAAGAATTAACTGGTTTAGGATTAAAAGAAGCTAAAGGTTTAGTGGATGATGCACCAAGTGCAATCAAAGAAGGTGTTACTAAAGATGAAGCTGAAGCATTAAAAGCATCTTTAGAAGAGGCTGGAGCTGAGGTTGAGCTTAAGTAAGCTTTACTACTCAATAATACAAAGGTTTAGGTATATCCCGCTTCTAGCGGGATAACACCTAGACCATTTTGCGTATATAATGATATAGCAAAAATTAATTGCAAAATCGCGTTAAACTATGGATACATAATTTAATGTTTAACTAGTGTTTAAAAGCACTATCACTATTTTTTAATCAAAATTCCGTCCATTGATGTTATCAACACAAGCTGAAAGATTAAATTTCTCGTCTATTGTAAATAAGACAGATTATCCAGACTTCTTGGATATTCAGATAAAATCCTTTCAGGATTTTTTCCAATTAGAGACAAAATCTGAAGAAAGAGGTGATGAAGGTCTTTATAATACCTTCATGGAAAACTTTCCAATTACTGATTCTCGTAATCAATTCGTTTTAGAATTTTTAGATTACTTCGTAGATCCACCAAGATATGCCATTGAAGAGTGTATTGAAAGAGGACTTACCTATAGCGTTCCGCTTAAGGCAAGGTTAAAGTTATATTGTACCGATCCTGAACATGAAGATTTCGAAACCATTGTTCAAGATGTGTACTTAGGAACTATACCTTACATGACACCATCTGGTACGTTTTGTATTAATGGTGCAGAGCGTGTAGTAGTATCTCAATTACACCGTTCACCAGGAGTGTTTTTCGGTCAGTCTTTCCATGCCAATGGAACAAAATTATATTCAGCAAGGGTTATTCCATTTAAAGGGTCTTGGATTGAGTTTGCTACAGACATCAACCAGGTGATGTATGCATACATTGATAGAAAGAAAAAATTACCTGTTACTACGCTTTTCCGTGCAATTGGATTTGAGCGTGATAAAGATATATTAGAGATTTTCGATTTAGCAGAGGAAGCTAAAGTTTCAAAATCTGGATTAAAAAAATACTTAGGAAGAAAATTAGCTGCTCGTGTATTAAATACATGGCATGAGGATTTTGTTGATGAAGATACTGGAGAAGTTGTATCTATCGAGCGTAACGAAATTGTGCTTGATCGTGATACGGTTCTTGATAAAGAAAATATTGAAGAAATTCTTGAAGCAGAAGTTAAAACGATTCTTTTGCATAAAGAATCTAATGAGCAAGGAGATTATGCTATTATTCATAATACGCTTCAAAAAGATCCAACGAACTCTGAAAAAGAGGCTGTTGAACATATCTATAGACAATTACGTAATGCTGAGCCGCCAGATGAGGAAACAGCACGCGGAATTATAGATAAATTATTTTTCTCAGACCAACGTTACTCTTTAGGAGAGGTAGGTCGTTACAGAATGAACAAAAAATTAGGTTTAGATATCGGAATGGATAAGCAAGTGCTTACTAAAGAGGATATCATTACTATTATAAAATATTTAATCGAGCTTATCAATTCTAAAGCAGAGATTGATGATATTGATCACTTATCTAACCGTCGTGTACGTACTGTTGGAGAGCAATTATCTTCTCAATTTGGTGTTGGTTTAGCGCGTATGGCTCGTACTATTCGTGAGCGTATGAACGTTCGTGATAACGAGGTATTTACACCTATCGATTTAATTAATGCTAAGACATTATCGTCTGTAATTAATTCTTTCTTTGGAACAAACCAGTTATCTCAATTTATGGATCAAACCAATCCATTAGCTGAAATTACGCATAAGCGTCGTTTATCAGCTCTTGGACCAGGAGGTTTATCTAGAGAAAGAGCAGGGTTTGAGGTTCGTGATGTTCACTATACACACTACGGAAGACTTTGTCCAATTGAAACACCAGAGGGACCAAATATTGGTTTAATATCTTCACTTTCAGTATTTGCTAAAGTGAATTCTATGGGATTCATCGAAACACCTTATAGAAAGGTAACAGATGGTGTTGTAGATATTAAAAACGAACCAATTTATTTAAGTGCAGAAGAGGAGGAAGATAAATTAATCGCTCAAGCAACTATAAATGTTGATGATAACGGTAAAATTTTACATGATAAGGTAATTGCAAGAATGGAAGGTGACTTCCCTGTAATTGATCCTAATGAGCTGCATTATACAGATGTTGCACCAAACCAAATTTCATCTATATCGGCTTCGTTAATTCCGTTCTTAGAACATGATGATGCGAATAGAGCCTTGATGGGATCTAATATGATGCGTCAAGCTGTTCCTTTATTAAGAGTAGATGCTCCTATAGTTGGTACAGGTTTAGAGCGTCAAGTAGCATCAGATTCTAGAGTATTAATTAATGCTGAAGGAAATGGTGAAGTGCTTTATGTTGATGCAAAAGAAATTCAAATTAGATATGATCGTACTGAAGATGAAGCTAAAGTAAGTTTCGATTCTGATGTTAAAACATATCAATTAGTAAAATTTCGTAAAACGAATCAAGGAACTTCTATTAACCTTAAACCAATCGTTGTTAAAGGTGATAAAGTAACTAAAGGACAAGTTTTATGTGAAGGTTATGCAACACAAAAAGGAGAACTTGCTTTAGGTAGAAATATGAAAGTAGCCTTTATGCCTTGGAAAGGGTATAACTTTGAGGATGCGATTGTAATTTCTGAAAAAGTAGTTCGTGAAGATATCTTTACATCGATTCATATTGATGAGTATTCTCTTGATGTAAGAGATACTAAATTAGGTAACGAAGAATTAACAAATGATATTCCTAACGTTTCTGAAGAGGCTACAAAAGACCTTGATGAGTATGGAATGATTAGAGTTGGTGCCGAAGTTAAGCCTGGCGATATCTTAATTGGTAAGATTACACCAAAAGGTGAATCTGATCCAACTCCTGAAGAGAAATTATTACGTGCTATTTTTGGAGATAAAGCAGGAGATGTTAAAGATGCATCTTTAAAAGCTTCGCCTTCATTACATGGGGTTGTAATTGAAAAGAAATTATTCGCAAGAGCGGTAAAAGATAAGCGTAAAAGAGCACAAGATAAAGATGATATCTTAGCTTTAGAAGCGCAATACGATAGAAAGTTTGACGAGTTAAAAGATGTGTTAGTTGAAAAACTATTTGCTATTGTAAATGGTAAAACAGCTCAAGGTATTTTTAACGATTTAGGTGAAGAGGTATTACCAAAAGGTAAAAAGTTTACACTTAAAATGTTAAATGCTGTTGATGATTATGCGCATTTAGTGTCAGGTAAATGGACAACGGATGAGCATACTAATAAGTTAGTCGCAGATTTAGTTCATAACTACAAAATTAAAGAGAACGATTTACAAGGGGCTTTACGTCGCGAGAAATTTACAATCTCTGTAGGTGATGAGTTACCAGCTGGAATTATCAAATTAGCTAAAGTATACATTGCTAAGAAACGTAAGTTGAAAGTAGGTGATAAAATGGCAGGACGCCACGGTAACAAAGGTATTGTTGCACGTATTGTTCGTCAGGAAGATATGCCTTTCTTAGAAGATGGAACGCCTGTTGATATTGTACTTAACCCGCTTGGTGTACCGTCTCGTATGAACATTGGTCAAATTTATGAAACTGTTCTTGGTTGGGCAGGTCAAAAATTAGATCGTAAGTATGCAACTCCAATTTTTGATGGTGCTAATATCGATCAGATTAATGCTTTAACTGATGAAGCAGGAATACCAAGATACGGTCATACATATTTATATGATGGTGGTACAGGTGCACGTTTTGATCAGCCGGCTACAGTTGGTGTGATTTACATGTTGAAATTAGGACACATGGTAGACGATAAAATGCACGCACGTTCTATTGGACCTTACTCATTAATTACACAACAACCATTAGGTGGTAAAGCACAGTTTGGTGGTCAACGTTTTGGTGAGATGGAAGTTTGGGCACTTGAGGCTTATGGAGCATCAAGTACTTTACGCGAGATCTTAACTGTAAAATCTGATGATGTAATTGGTAGAGCTAAAACTTACGAAGCAATCGTAAAAGGCGAGCCAATGCCAGATCCAGGTTTACCAGAATCATTCAACGTACTTATGCACGAATTGAAAGGTTTAGGTTTAGACATCAGATTAGAGGAGTAGTTAATTAATTAAATTCATTTCAACCATTTATTATGGCAAGAAAACAAGATAAAAATACAGTTAAGAGATTCAATAAAATCTCAATTGGTTTAGCATCACCAGAGTCTATTTTAGCAGAGTCTAGAGGTGAGGTTTTAAAACCAGAAACTATCAATTATCGAACTCACAAACCTGAACGTGATGGTTTGTTCTGTGAGCGTATTTTTGGTCCTGTAAAGGATTATGAGTGTGCTTGTGGTAAATATAAAAGAATTCGTTACAAGGGTATTGTATGTGACCGTTGTGGTGTAGAAGTAACAGAAAAGAAAGTACGTCGTGATAGAGTAGGACACATTAATTTAGTGGTTCCTGTAGCTCATATTTGGTACTTCCGTTCTTTACCAAATAAAATAGGTTATTTATTAGGATTACCATCTAAGAAATTAGATATGATTATTTACTACGAACGTTATGTAGTAATTCAACCAGGTAATGCTAAAAATGAAGAAGGCGAACCATTACAAAAAATGGATTTCCTTACTGAAGAAGAATACCTAAATGTATTAGAATCACTTCCTCAAGATAATCAGTATTTAGATGATGAAGACCCAAATAAGTTTTTAGCTAAAATGGGTGCTGAGTGTTTAATAGACTTATTAGCGAGAATTGATTTAGAATCTTTATCATACGAGTTACGTCATAAAGCAAATACTGAAACGTCTAAACAACGTAAAACAGAAGCTTTAAAACGTTTACAAGTTGTTGAATCGTTGAGTAAATCAAATCTTAATAGAGAAAACAGACCAGAGTGGATGATTATGAAGGTGGTGCCAATTATTCCGCCAGAATTACGTCCGTTAGTACCTTTAGATGGTGGTCGTTTTGCAACTTCAGATTTAAATGATTTATACCGTCGTGTAATTATCCGTAACAACCGTCTTAAAAGATTAGTTGAGATAAAAGCTCCAGAAGTAATTTTACGTAATGAAAAACGTATGTTACAAGAATCGGTTGATTCATTATTTGATAACACTCGTAAATCTTCAGCTGTAAAAACAGATTCTAACAGACCGTTAAAATCACTTTCAGATTCACTTAAAGGTAAGCAAGGGCGTTTCCGTCAAAACTTACTTGGTAAGCGTGTTGATTACTCTGCACGTTCTGTAATTGTTGTTGGTCCAGAATTAAGATTATTTGAATGTGGATTGCCTAAAAATATGGCAGCTGAGTTATACAAGCCTTTCGTAATTAGAAAACTAATTGAAAGAGGTATTGTAAAAACTGTAAAATCTGCAAAGAAAATTATAGATAAAAGAGAACCAGTGGTTTGGGATATCTTGGAAAATGTTCTTAAAGGACATCCAGTATTACTAAACCGTGCGCCTACTTTACACCGTTTGGGTATACAAGCTTTTCAACCAAAATTAATTGAAGGAAAAGCAATTCAATTACACCCATTAGCATGTGCGGCATTTAATGCCGATTTTGATGGTGACCAGATGGCGGTTCACTTACCACTTGGACCAGAAGCAATATTAGAGTGTCAAATGTTAATGTTGGCCTCTCATAATATTTTAAATCCAGCAAATGGTGCGCCAGTAACTGTACCTTCTCAGGATATGGTACTTGGTTTATACTACATGACTAAGTTACGTACTTCTACTGCAGAGGTAAAAGTAAAAGGTGAAGGTTTAACATTCTATTCTCCAGAAGAAGTAGAGATTGCTTTTAATGAAGGAAAGGTTGAATTAAATGCTGGTATCAAAGTAAGAACTATCGATATTAATGAAGATGGTAAGTTAGACAGAATGATTGTTGAAACTACTGTTGGTCGTGTTTTATTTAACCAACACGTGCCACAAGCAGCAGGATTCATCAACCAAGTATTAACCAAAAAATCTTTAAGAGATATTATTGGTGATATTCTTAAGGCAACATCTGTTCCTGAATGTGCCGATTTCTTAGATAGTATTAGAACATTAGGATTTAAATTCGCATTCCAAGGTGGATTATCATTTAGTTTAGGTGATATTATTATCCCACCAGAAAAGCAAAGTATGATTGATAAAGCTAATGGTTTAGTTGACGGTATTACTGGAAACTATAACATGGGGCTTATTACAAATAACGAACGTTATAACCAAGTTATTGATATTTGGACATCTACAAATGCAGAATTGACTGAATTGTCAATGAAACGTATTAGAGAAGACCAACAAGGGTTTAACTCGGTGTTTATGATGCTTGACTCTGGAGCTCGTGGATCTAAAGAACAGATTCGTCAGTTAACAGGTATGCGTGGATTAATGGCTAAGCCTAAAAAATCTACAGCAGGAGGTGGATCTATTATTGAGAATCCAATTCTTTCTAACTTTAAAGAAGGACTTTCAATTTTAGAATACTTTATCTCTACTCACGGTGCACGTAAAGGTCTTGCGGATACGGCTCTTAAAACTGCCGATGCGGGGTACTTAACACGTCGTTTAGTAGATGTATCTCAAGATGTTATTGTCAATACTGAAGATTGTGGCACTTTAAGAGGTGTTGAAGTTGAAGCATTGAAAAAGAATGATGAAGTAGTTGAGAAATTACAAGAAAGAATAGTTGGTCGTGTGTCATTAAATGATGTTGTAGACCCGCTTACTGATGAGTTGTTAGTTTCAGCAGGTCAATTAATTGAAGATGATGTTGCTAAAGCAATTGAGGCTTCTCCTATTGATAGTTTAGAAGTACGTTCAGCATTAACTTGTGAAGCTTTAAAAGGTATTTGTGCTAAATGTTACGGACGTAACTTAGCTACCGGTAAAATGGTGCAACGTGGTGAAGCTGTTGGTGTAGTTGCTGCACAATCAATTGGTGAACCTGGTACACAGTTAACACTTCGTACATTCCACGTAGGTGGTATTGCAGGTAACATTTCAGAGGATAACAATTTAGCTGTTAAGTTTGATGGTATTGCTGAAATAGAAGATTTAAAAACAGTTAAAGGTCAAGATAGCGAAGGAAATGATGCAGATATCGTTATTTCTAGAACGTCTGAACTTAAACTTATTGATAAGAAAACAGGTATTGTTTTAAGTACTAATAATATTCCTTACGGTTCTACTATTCAAATAAAGAATGGTGATAAACTAAGTAAAGGTGATGTTGTGTGTACTTGGGATCCATATAATGGTGTAATCGTTTCAGAATTTGCTGGTAAAGTAAGATATGAAAACGTTGAGCAAGGTGTTACTTACCAAGTTGAAATTGATGAACAAACAGGTTTCCAAGAAAAAGTAATTTCTGAATCTAGAAATAAAAAGCTTATTCCAACGCTTCATATTGAAGATTCTAAAGGAGAAACAATGCGTTCTTACAACTTACCAGTTGGTGCCCACTTAATGATTGATGATGGTGATAAGATTAGTGTTGGTAAAATATTAGTTAAAATACCTCGTAAATCTTCTAAAGCGGGTGATATTACAGGTGGTCTTCCTCGTGTAACTGAGTTATTTGAAGCGCGTAACCCATCTAACCCAGCAGTTGTAAGTGCAATTGATGGTGTAGTTTCTTTTGGGAAAATTAAACGTGGTAACCGTGAGATTATAGTAGAATCTAAATTAGGAGATGTTAAGAAATACTTAGTTAAGTTATCAAGTCAGATTCTTGTACAAGAAAATGATTTCGTAAAAGCTGGTATGCCATTATCTGATGGTTCTATAACACCTAACGATATCTTGAATATTAAAGGCCCTTCAGCTGTTCAACAATACTTAGTAAATGAAGTACAAGAAGTATATCGTTTACAAGGTGTGAAGATTAACGATAAGCACTTTGAAGTTGTTGTAAGACAAATGATGCGTAAAGTTAGAATTATTGATTCTGGCGATACTATTTTCTTAGAAGATCAATTAGCTCATAAAGCAGATTTCATCAAAGAAAATGATGATATTTTTGGAATGAAAGTTATTGAAGATGCTGGAGATTCATCTAACCTTAAAGCGGGACAAATTATTTCGCCTCGTGAGTTAAGAGATGAGAATTCAATTTTACGTAGAGAAGATAAGGCATTGGTAACGGCAAGAGATGCACAACCTGCAACTGCTACACCAATACTTCAAGGTATTACAAGAGCGTCACTTCAAACGAAGTCATTTATCTCTGCTGCTTCTTTCCAAGAAACAACTAAAGTACTTAACGAAGCCGCTGTTGCTGGTAAAGTTGATTCTTTAGAAGGATTGAAAGAAAATGTAATTGTAGGACATAGAATTCCTGCAGGTACAGGTATGAGAAGTTACTCTGATATTATTGTTGGCTCTAAGGAAGAGTTTGACGAAATGATGCAAGTAAAACAAGAATTGAATTACAATTAAATTTTATTTCCGCGCCTGCCTGCCGGCAGGCAAGAAGGCGGGAATTTATAAAACTAAAAGCCTTCATGTATATTATACTTGAAGGCTTTTTTAATACTTAAAAAATACGTTATTATGGCAGAAGAAAAGGATAAGCCAAAACAAGGACAGATTAATATTGAGCTAGATGAAAAAGTTGCCGAAGGTACTTATTCTAACCTTGCTATTATAAACCATTCAGTATCAGAATTTGTAGTGGATTTTGTAAATATTATGCCGGGTGTTCCTAAAAACAAGGTTAAATCTAGAATTATATTAACACCGCAACATGCTAAACGTTTATTGAAGGCATTAGGTGAAAATGTTACAAGATTTGAAAATGCCCATGGTGAAATCAAAGATTATGAGCAACCACCAATGCCACTGAATTTCGGACCAACGGGTCAGGCATAATTAAGGATAGTAGAAGATAATAGCTTTTCTTAAAAGTGGTGCTCAAAATGTTTTGTTTGAGCAACCACCAATGCCGCTGAATTTCGGACCAACAGGTCAAGCATAATCAAGGATAGTAGAGGATAATAGTTTTTCTTAAAAAGTGGTGCTCTAAATGTTTTTTTTGAGCAACCACCAATGCCGCTGAATTTCGGACCAACAGGTCAAGCATAATCGAGGATAGTAAAAGACAACTGTCTTTCTAAAAAGTGGTTCTCAAATTGTTTTGTTTGAGCAACCACCAATGCCGTTAAATTTCGGACCAACAGGTCAGGCATATTTTTTAATTATTAGAGAACACAATTTTATTTCTTGTGTTTAAAAGGAAATTAATATCTATTGCTAAAAAAAGCAGGACGTATAAATTTATACGTCCTGCTTTTTTTATTTAATTTTAATATGATTTATAAACGAATTTGAAATTTTGTTTATTTATATAAATTATTTATATAAAATAATTTATCAATAAGTTTGTCTTATAGTTGTTTAAAAACCGACCTTTATAAATATGCTTTTAATCGAGTTAAATTAAATTTTCATGTACTTGTTTAGGGTGGTTTAGGAAACGGCCTTAAATCGTTTTAATTTAAGTATTTTTCTGTTTCACTCCCATTTTTGTGCCAAAGATATATACTTAATAGGTTGCTTTTTCTCTTAACCGAAATTTTAAAGCACCTGAAGGACATTTTTTTATTTGTTTAATTATTTTTTCGGTTTCTGTGTTTTCTAAATTTACCCAAGGGATTATGCTATCGCTAAATACATCCGAAAGTTCTTTGGAGCAAGTTCCAGATAGTTCACATTTTCTTGGGTCGTAAGTTACCGTTACTTCCTTGTTTTTAAATGTTTTATATTCAATATTCATACTGTATCAATTTGGGATTGACTGTTATACGCCGGCTTATAATTGTTATATAGCCCTTTAATTATAAGGTTTCAATTTTTAATTTAGCCTAAAATTTTGGCTATTATTACTCAAATTCTGAAGTGAAATGCAGTTTTATATTTGGATATTTTTGCTGCGTCATTTGTAATGAAAATGCAGAATCTGCTAAGAATACTAATTGGTTTTGCTTGTCTTTTGCTAAAAAACGTTGTTTTACTCGTACAAATTCCTTGTATTCTGCACTTTTTGAATTTTTAGGATCTACCCAACATGCTTTATGTACATTTAAGTTTTCGTAGGTACATTTAGCACCATATTCGTGTTCTAGTCTATATTGAATTACCTCATATTGTAAAGCTCCAACGGTTCCAATTACTTTTCTACCGTTTAGCTCTAATGTAAATAATTGAGCTACACCTTCATCCATTAATTGGTCTATACCTTTAAATAATTGTTTAGATTTTAAAGGATCGGCATTATTAATATATCTAAAATGCTCTGGAGAAAAGCTAGGTACACCTTTGTAATTTAATACTTCGCCTTCTGTTAATGTATCACCTATTTTAAATGTCCCCGTATCTTGTAGACCTACAATATCGCCGGGATACGAGATGTCTACTATTTCCTTTTTCTCAGCAAAAAAAGCATTTGGACTTGAAAATTTTACTTTTTTGTTATGACGGACATGCAAGTATGGTGTGTTTCTTTTAAACTCGCCAGATACAATTTTTATAAATGCTAACCTGTTTCGGTGGTTAGGATCCATATTGGCATGAATCTTAAATACAAACCCACTAAATTTATTTTCGTCTGGTTTTACTAAGCGTTCTTCACTTTGTTTTGGCCTTGGTTTTGGTGCAATTTCAACAAAACAATCCAATAGTTCTCTAACTCCAAAATTGTTTAAAGCAGAGCCGAAAAATACGGGTTGTTGTTGCCCGTTTAAGTAATCTTCTTTATTAAATGAAGGATAAATACCTTCTACTAATTCAATTTCTTCCCTTAAAGTATCAGCGGCTTCTTGTCCTACTAATTTATCTAATTCTGGCGAAGATAAATCTGAAATCTCAACTGTTTCTTCAATATCTTTTCTGCTATCACCACTAAAAAGATTAACGTTTTTCTCCCATAGATTATAGATACCTTTAAAGTCGTAGCCCATACCAATAGGGAAACTAAGCGGTGTTACCTTTAATCCTAGTTTTTGCTCAACCTCGTCTAATAAATCAAAAGCATCTTTTCCCTCTCTATCCATTTTATTTATGAAAACAATCATGGGGATGTTACGCATACGGCAAACTTCAACCAGTTTTTCAGTTTGTTCCTCAACACCTTTTGCAACGTCAATAACTACAATAACGCTGTCTACGGCGGTTAGTGTTCTAAAAGTATCCTCAGCAAAATCCTTATGCCCTGGTGTATCAAGAATATTAATTTTAATGCCATTGTATTCAAAAGCTAATACAGAAGTGGCTACCGATATTCCACGCTGGCGTTCTATTTCCATAAAATCACTCGTGGCACCTTTTTTTATTTTATTACTCTTTACTGCTCCAGCTTCTTGAATTGCGCCGCCAAACAGCAATAGTTTTTCCGTTAAGGTAGTTTTACCGGCATCGGGATGGGAAATAATTCCAAAGGTTCGTCTGCGTTGTATTTCTTTTAAAAAAGACATAAAATTAAATTTTGGCAAATATACTTTTTATAAAGGATTTTTGTGACTTTCGTTTATGATTTTGTGTCTTCACTATGTATTGGTTATTGGATTTAAATTAAATCAAAGTTTGAGTAGTAATTGCGTGCTTTAATTTCACTGATAATTGATAAATAATCATTCAAAATGACGCACTTTTGTGCTAAATGTGTTTTAATATTCGTCAAATAAGTATTTTCAAAAAAATATATTAACTTTGTCTCAAGAAATAAATTGTTTTCAAAATTATTGAATAGCCCCTCATATTTATGAAAAAAACTACTTTCAAACTACTTTGCTTAAATAAAAAGGAACTTAATTTTTCGAAAAACTATAATGTTTTTTTGGATTTTTATCATATTGGTTCCTCATATCTATTTGCTGGATTTAAAATATTTAATTTTCCCTTTTTTCCTATGAAAAACTTTACTCAATTGACTTCCAATCTATCCTTCCTTAAAATAACTTTTTTAGTTTTAGGGTTTAGTTTATTTAGTGTTAATGGTCTTAACGCACAAATCAAACCAACTTTCGACTTGTCTCAAGGGCCAACGCTATTGGCTAATGGAGCAGGAGCAGAACAGGTTGGGGCTAAATATATTTATCAAAATATAGAGGTTTCTGCAGATGGAGTATTTATTGACGCTATTGTAACTATTGTGAATAAGGTTAATACGCAGGAAGCAACAGCTAATTCATTTACTGTAGATTCTGCTTTAGGTGAAGATGATAGATTTGAGCCAACGGTAAATACGGCTGCTGGTGATGGTTACGTGGAGTGGCAAATTGAATTTGTATTAGATGGTTCTGTAACTGACGCTAATGACCAAGGAATAAGGGCACGACTTGATACTTTTTCTCTTGAAGCTATTGATGTTGACGGTTTTGAGTATTTAGAGGTTATTGTAACAGATTCATATACTATAGAAGGTGGTGCTTCTCCAGCTACAGAATTAGTGGTGTCGCAAAATGGTGCTTGGACAAGGTTTCAAAGTGATGTTGATTTTGCTGCTGGAATAGATGCTGCAAATACAGAATATGTTGTTAGGGTGGATTATACTAATATTAGTGTAGTAAAATTTAGAAATGGTAGCTCTAATGATAGTAATGATAGGCAGAATTCTATTAGCTTTTTAGGAGAGGTGACTTTTAATACAGAAAACACCGTAGATGTTAATGATCCTCCGGTGGTTATAAACAATTTAGGGAATGTAATAGGTTCAAATTCAACATTTTCTAAAAATGTTCTTCCAGGGTCAAGCGATCCAGATGGTAATTTGGATGTTTCAACGGTGAGATTATGGGATCCTAGTAACCCTGCCAATCAAGGCTCTGTAGGGGCTCCTTTAGTAATTTCTGGTGTTGGTACTTATACGGTAGACAATACAGGAAATGTTATTTTCTTGCCAGAGCAAGATTATATAGGTGATGCTTCTATTTTATTTTCTGTTGAAGATGATTTAGGAGTTAGTTCGGATCAAGGAAGTCTTCAAATTACAGTAGTTGATGAGTGTGATGCTAATGCTTCAGGAAATCCTGATACTGATAATGATGGAATATCTGATACTTGTGATTTAGATAATGATAATGACGGTATTCTTGATGCAAATGAGTGTACTAGCACAGCTAATGTTACTTTTAATTATAATGAAGCATTGTCTTCTGCGGGTACTTTGGTTTTTACTGCAACTGTTGGCGGGGATGTTGAAACAATAACTGTAACTACGGCTACAAATCCATTATATTTTTATGGTTCAACAGGTACTACAGAAGCAAGTGGTATAACTATTACTGCGGGTGCATCCCCTGTAATAGAAGCTTTAGATGGTGACGGGGGAACAAATCCTGGTGAGTTTGGAGTATTAGAAAGTGCCATAACTTTTACCTCTACAATTGCGATAGATAGAATACAATTGCCAACACTTGATGATTATGATAGAGATAATAATGGTACAAGTCCAACAGATGCCATAGCATTTACAATACCAGGAACTTGGCAGGTGGATTCTGGTGATATGGCGTCATATGATTTAACAACAGGCGCCTTAATAACTAATAATCAAGCTGGAAATGCTGCTAATAATATCTCTGTAGGAGGTAGTTCTAATCAAGAGTTTGTTGCTCGTGGTGGTGTTGGTTCATCTTTAGTAAGGGGGACTGCAGGTGGAGAAACTAATTCGGCAAGTGCTACTTTTATTGCAGATTCTCCTTTCGTTGAGGCAACCCTATTGTTTGAAGATTTGGCTGAAAATGGAGCAAGAGAAAATATTATTAATACATTAACATCTTTAATTATAGAGACCTCTGTATTAATTTGTCCAGATACTGACGGTGATGGACTTACTGATAATTTAGATGTTGATAGTGACAACGATGGTTGTCCTGATGCTATTGAAGGGGGTGGAACTTTTACTGCAGCGAATTTGGTAAATCCAGGATCAGATGATAGTTTAAATAGTGCTGTTGGATCTAATGGAGTACCTACAATTTCAGGTAGTCCACAAGGCAGTACGGTTGCTGTAAAAACCGCTACTCGTGTAATTATTGATGCTACGGCATTAATGGATCAGTCAGTTAATGCTGGATCAGGTACGTTTTTTACTATTACTCCAGCGAGTGCAGATAATACAACTACTTTTACTGGTCCGGTATCTAATAGGGTTCCAGATTATGGTTCAGGTACAAATTCTACAAGTGGTATAAATTACGAATGGCATATAGGAACGCCAAATCCTGATGGTTCTACTGCAATTGCTGCATCGAATACTAATTATTCAGGAGAAAATACAAACACATTAAGTATTGTTGATGTTACTGGTTTAGATGGTACTCAGTATTGTTTACTAATTACACATGACGATAATGAATGTATTAGTGAGGTTAATTGTGCTACTCTAACTTTAAATCAGCCACCAGTAGCCGATGATGAAACAATTGCGAATGCAACAATAAATACCGCAGTTCCAGTAGATGCTTTAGATGGTGATAATGATCCGGATGGTGATAACACAAGTTTAGTAATCACAGAAGTTGCAGGATCTCCAATCAGTGTTGGTAACCCAGTAACCTTATCAGATGGCAGTGTTGTGACGTTATTACCAGATGGTACATTAAGTGTAACACCACCGGCAGATAGTACCGAACCAATTACTTTCGTATATACGGTAGCCGATGAAGATAGCTTAACCGATGAAGGACAAGTCGATATTACTTTCGATCAATTACCACCAGTAGCCGATGATGAAACAATTGCTAATGCAACAATAAATACCGCAGTTCCAGTAGATGCCTTAGATGGTGATAATGACCCAGATGGCGACAATGCAAATTTAACAATCACGGAAGTAGATGGTACACTAATCAGTGAAGGTAACCCAGTAACCTTATCAGATGGTAGTGTTGTTACTTTATTACCAGATGGTACATTAAGTGTAACACCAGTAACCGATAGTACCGAACCAATTAGTTTTGTATATACAGTAGAAGATGAAGACGGACTAGAGGATGAAGGACAAGTCGATATTACTTTCGATCAATTACCACCAGTAGCCGATGATGAAACAATTGCTAATGCAACAATAAATACCGCAGTTCCAGTAGATGCCTTAGATGGTGATAATGACCCAGATGGCGACAATGCAAATTTAACAATCACGGAAGTAGATGGTACACTAATCAGTGAAGGTAACCCAGTAACCTTATCAGATGGTAGTGTTGTTACTTTATTACCAGATGGTACATTAAGTGTAACACCAGTAACCGATAGTACCGAACCAATTAGTTTTGTATATACAGTAGAAGATGAAGACGGACTAGAGGATGAAGGACAAGTCGATATTACTTTCGATCAATTACCACCAGTAGCCGATGATGAAACAATTGCTAATGCAACAATAAATACCGCAGTTCCAGTAGATGCCTTAGATGGTGATAATGACCCAGATGGCGACAATGCAAATTTAACAATCACGGAAGTAGATGGTACACTAATCAGTGAAGGTAACCCAGTAACCTTATCAGATGGTAGTGTTGTTACTTTATTACCAGATGGTACATTAAGTGTAACACCAGTAACCGATAGTACCGAACCAATTAGTTTTGTATATACAGTAGAAGATGAAGACGGACTAGAGGATGAAGGACAAGTCGATATTACTTTCGATCAATTACCACCAGTAGCCGATGATGAAACAATTGCTAATGCAACAATAAATACCGCAGTTCCAGTAGATGCCTTAGATGGTGATAATGACCCAGATGGTGATAACACAAATTTAGTAATCACCGAAGTTGCAGGATCTCCAATCAGTGTTGGTAACCCAGTAACATTAGCAGATGGCAGTGTTGTGACGTTATTACCAGATGGTACTTTAAGTGTAACACCACCGGCAGATAGTACCGAACCCATTACTTTCGTATATACGGTAGCCGATGAAGATGGCTTAACTGATGAAGGGCAAGTAGATATTACTTTCGATCAATTAGCACCAGTAGCTGATGATGAAACAATTGCGAATGCAACAATAAATACCGCAGTTCCAGTAGATGCCTTAGATGGTGATAATGATCCGGATGGTGATAACACAAATTTAGTAATCACTGAAGTTGCAGGATCTCCAATCAGTGTTGGTAACCCAGTAACATTAGCAGATGGCAGTGTTGTGACGTTATTACCAGATGGTACTTTAAGTGTAACACCACCGGCAGATAGTACCGAACCCATTACTTTCGTATATACGGTAGCCGATGAAGATGGCTTAACCGATGAAGGGCAAGTAGATATTACTTTCGATCAATTAGCACCAGTGGCCGATGATGAAACAATTGCGAATGCAACAATAAATACCGCAGTTCCAGTAGATGCCTTAGATGGTGATAATGACCCAGATGGTGATAACACAAATTTAGTAATCACCGAAGTTGCAGGATCTCCAATCAGTGTTGGTAACCCAGTAACATTAGCAGATGGCAGTGTTGTGACGTTATTACCAGATGGTACTTTAAGTGTAACACCACCGGCAGATAGTACCGAACCCATTACTTTCGTATATACGGTAGCCGATGAAGATGGCTTAACTGATGAAGGGCAAGTAGATATTACTTTCGATCAATTAGCACCAGTAGCTGATGATGAAACAATTGCGAATGCAACAATAAATACCGCAGTTCCAGTAGATGCCTTAGATGGTGATAATGATCCGGATGGTGATAACACAAATTTAGTAATCACTGAAGTTGCAGGATCTCCAATCAGTGTTGGTAACCCAGTAACATTAGCAGATGGCAGTGTTGTGACGTTATTACCAGATGGTACTTTAAGTGTAACACCACCGGCAGATAGTACCGAACCCATTACTTTCGTATATACGGTAGCCGATGAAGATGGCTTAACCGATGAAGGGCAAGTAGATATTACTTTCGATCAATTAGCACCAGTGGCCGATGATGAAACAATTGCGAATGCAACAATAAATACCGCAGTTCCAGTAGATGCTTTAGATGGTGATAATGATCCGGATGGTGATAACACAAATTTAGTAATCACCGAAGTTGCAGGATCTCCAATCAGTGTTGGTAACCCAGTAACATTAGCAGATGGCAGTGTTGTGACGTTATTACCAGATGGTACTTTAAGTGTAACACCACCGGCAGATAGTACCGAACCCATTACTTTCGTATATACGGTAGCCGATGAAGATGGCTTAACCGATGAAGGGCAAGTAGATATTACTTTCGATCAATTAGCACCAGTGGCCGATGATGAAACAATTGCGAATGCAACCATCAATACCGCAGTTCCAGTAGATGCCTTAGATGGTGATAATGATCCGGATGGTGATAACACAAATTTAGTAATCACCGAAGTTGCAGGATCTCCAATCAGTGTTGGTAACCCAGTAACATTAGCAGATGGCAGTGTTGTGACGTTATTACCAGATGGTACTTTAAGTGTAACACCACCGGCAGATAGTACCGAACCCATTACTTTCGTATATACGGTAGCCGATGAAGATGGCTTAACCGATGAAGGGCAAGTAGATATTACTTTCGATCAATTAGCACCAGTGGCCGATGATGAAACAATTGCGAATGCAACAATAAATACCGCAGTTCCAGTAGATGCTTTAGATGGTGATAATGATCCGGATGGTGATAACACAAATTTAGTAATCACCGAAGTTGCAGGATCTCCAATCAGTGTTGGTAACCCAGTAACATTAGCAGATGGCAGTGTTGTGACGTTATTACCAGATGGTACTTTAAGTGTAACACCACCGGCAGATAGTACCGAACCCATTACTTTCGTATATACGGTAGCCGATGAAGATGGCTTAACTGATGAAGGGCAAGTAGATATTACTTTCGAACAATTACCACCAGTAGCTGATGATGAAACAATTGCGAATGCAACCATCAATACCGCAGTTCCAGTAGATGCCTTAGATGGTGATAATGATCCGGATGGTGATAACACAAATTTAGTAATCACTGAAGTTGCAGGATCTCCAATCAGTGTTGGTAACCCAGTAACATTAGCAGATGGCAGTGTTGTGACGTTATTACCAGATGGTACTTTAAGTGTAACACCACCGGCAGATAGTACCGAACCCATTACTTTCGTATATACGGTAGCCGATGAAGATGGCTTAACCGATGAAGGGCAAGTAGATATTACTTTCGATCAATTAGCACCAGTGGCCGATGATGAAACAATTGCGAATGCAACCATCAATACCGCAGTTCCAGTAGATGCCTTAGATGGTGATAATGATCCGGATGGTGATAACACAAATTTAGTAATCACCGAAGTTGCAGGATCTCCAATCAGTGTTGGTAACCCAGTAACATTAGCAGATGGCAGTGTTGTGACGTTATTACCAGATGGTACTTTAAGTGTAACACCACCGGCAGATAGTACCGAACCCATTACTTTCGTATATACGGTAGCCGATGAAGATGGCTTAACCGATGAAGGGCAAGTAGATATTACTTTCGAACAATTACCACCAGTAGCTGATGATGAAACAATTGCGAATGCAACCATCAATACCGCAGTTCCAGTAGACGCTTTAGATGGTGATAATGATCCGGATGGTGATAACACAAATTTAGTAATCACCGAAGTTGCAGGATCTCCAATCAGTGTTGGTAACCCAGTAACATTAGCAGATGGCAGTGTTGTGACGTTATTACCAGATGGTACATTAAGTGTAACACCAGTAACCGATAGTACCGAACCAATTAGTTTTGTATATACAATAGAAGATGAAGATGGACTAGAGGATGAAGGACAAGTCGATATTACTTTTGGTCAATTACCACCAGTAGCTGATGATGAAACAGTTGCTAATGCAACCATCAACACAGCAGTTCCAGTAGACGCTTTAGATGGTGATAATGATCCGGATGGTGATAACACAAATTTAGTAATCACGGAAGTTGATGGTACACCAATCAGTGATGGTAACCCAGTAACCTTATCAGATGGCAGTGTTGTGACGTTATTACCAGATGGTACATTAAGTGTAACACCAGTAACCGATAGTACCGAACCAATTAGTTTTGTATATACAATAGAAGATGAAGATGGACTAGAGGATGAAGGACAAGTCGATATTACTTTTGGTCAATTACCACCAGTAGCTGATGATGAAACAGTTGCTAATGCAACCATCAACACAGCAGTTCCAGTAGACGCTTTAGATGGTGATAATGATCCGGATGGTGATAACACAAATTTAGTAATCACCGAAGTTGCAGGATCTCCAATCAGTGTTGGTAACCCAGTAACATTAGCAGATGGCAGTGTTGTGACGTTATTACCAGATGGTACTTTAAGTGTAACACCACCGGCAGATAGTACCGAACCCATTACTTTCGTATATACGGTAGCCGATGAAGATGGCTTAACCGATGAAGGGCAAGTAGATATTACTTTCGAACAATTACCACCAGTAGCTGATGATGAAACAATTGCGAATGCAACAATAAATACCGCAGTTCCAGTAGATGCTTTAGATGGTGATAATGATCCAGATGGTGATAACACAAATTTAGTAATCACGGAAGTTGATGGTACACCAATCAGTGATGGTAACCCAGTAACCTTATCAGATGGTAGTGTTGTGACGTTATTACCAGATGGTACATTAAGTGTAACACCAGTAACCGATAGTACCGAACCAATTAGTTTTGTATATACAATAGAAGATGAAGATGGACTAGAGGATGAAGGACAAGTCGATATTACTTTTGGTCAATTACCACCAGTAGCTGATGATGAAACAGTTGCTAATGCAACCATCAACACAGCAGTTCCAGTAGACGCTTTAGATGGTGATAATGATCCAGATGGTGATAACACAAATTTAGTAATCACGGAAGTTGATGGTACACCAATCAGTGATGGTAACCCAGTAACCTTATCAGATGGCAGTGTTGTGACGTTATTACCAGATGGTACATTAAGTGTAACACCAGTAACCGATAGTACCGAACCAATTAGTTTTGTATATACAATAGAAGATGAAGATGGACTAGAGGATGAAGGACAAGTCGATATTACTTTTGGTCAATTACCACCAGTAGCTGATGATGAAACAGTTGCTAATGCAACCATCAACACAGCAGTTCCAGTAGACGCTTTAGATGGTGATAATGATCCAGATGGTG
This sequence comes from Algibacter sp. AS12, assembly GCF_046736315.1. Lineage (NCBI taxonomy): Bacteria > Pseudomonadati > Bacteroidota > Flavobacteriia > Flavobacteriales > Flavobacteriaceae > Algibacter > Algibacter sp. AS12. The sequence goes on along the minus strand of NZ_CP151841.1, from coordinate 541,584 downwards.
ATAACACAAATTTAGTAATCACGGAAGTTGATGGTACACCAATCAGTGATGGTAACCCAGTAACCTTATCAGATGGCAGTGTTGTGACGTTATTACCAGATGGTACATTAAGTGTAACACCAGTAACCGATAGTACCGAACCAATTAGTTTTGTATATACAATAGAAGATGAAGATGGACTAGAGGATGAAGGACAAGTCGATATTACTTTTGGTCAATTACCACCAGTAGCTGATGATGAAACAGTTGCTAATGCAACCATCAACACAGCAGTTCCAGTAGACGCTTTAGATGGTGATAATGATCCAGATGGTGATAACACAAATTTAGTAATCACGGAAGTTGATGGTACACCAATCAGTGATGGTAACCCAGTAACCTTATCAGATGGCAGTGTCGTTACTTTATTACCAGATGGTACATTAAGTGTAACACCAGTAACCGATAGTACCGAACCAATTAGTTTTGTATATACAATAGAAGATGAAGATGGACTAGAGGATGAAGGACAAGTCGATATTACTTTTGGTCAATTACCACCAGTAGCTGATGATGAAACAGTTGCTAATGCAACCATCAACACAGCAGTTCCAGTAGACGCTTTAGATGGTGATAATGATCCAGATGGTGATAACACAAATTTAGTAATCACGGAAGTTGATGGTACACCAATCAGTGATGGTAACCCAGTAACCTTATCAGATGGTAGTGTCGTTACTTTATTACCAGATGGTACATTAAGTGTAACACCAGTAACCGATAGTACCGAACCAATTAGTTTTGTATATACAATAGAAGATGAAGATGGACTAGAGGATGAAGGACAAGTCGATATTACTTTTGGTCAATTACCACCAGTAGCTGATGATGAAACAGTTGCTAATGCAACCATCAACACAGCAGTTCCAGTAGACGCTTTAGATGGTGATAATGATCCAGATGGTGATAACACAAATTTAGTAATCACGGAAGTTGATGGTACACCAATCAGTGATGGTAACCCAGTAACCTTATCAGATGGTAGTGTCGTTACTTTATTACCAGATGGTACATTAAGTGTAACACCAGTAACCGATAGTACCGAACCAATTAGTTTTGTATATACAATAGAAGATGAAGATGGACTAGAGGATGAAGGACAAGTCGATATTACTTTTGGTCAATTACCTCCAGTAGCTGATGATGAAACTGTCGTGGAAGCAGTAGTAAATACTTCTATTCCTGTAGATGTCTTAAATGGTGATAATGATCCAGATGGTGATAACACAAATTTAATAATCACAGAAGTGGATGGTGCACCAATCAGTGATGGTAATCCAGTAACCTTAGCAGATGGTAGCGTAGTGAGTTTATTACCAGATGGCACATTAAATGTGACTCCGCCATCAGATAGCATTCAACCAATTAGTTTTGTATATACTGTAGAAGATGAAGATGGACTAGAGGATGAAGGTCAAGTTGATATTACTTTTTCTCCATGCCCTTTTCCAATGGATACAGATAATGATGGCTTAACGGATTGTGAAGAAACAACAGGAATTGATGATCCAAGTACACCACTTGATCCGGCAGGAACAACAAGTAATCCAAATGATGCATGTGATCCAATCGCAAGTAGCTCATTAACAGATACAGATGGCGATGGTCTTACAGATTGTGAAGAAACAACAGGATTAGATAATCCAAACACACCATTAGATCCAGCGGGAGTAACAAGTGATCCAAACGATGCATGTGATCCAATTTCAAGTAATTGTTTTCCAGTTGCTAATAGTGATGGAGGAACCACAGATCCAGGTGAAGATATTATTATAGATTTAACAAATAATGATACAGATCCAAATGGAACGATAGATATTACATCTATAGATTTAGACCCTAGTACTCCAGGACAACAGTCTACTTTTACTGTGGTAGGAGAAGGAGTGTTTACAGATAATGGTGATGGTACAGTTACTTTTAGTCCAGAGACAGGCTATGTAGATGGAATAACTGTAATTGATTATGTAATAAATGATGATGAAGGTAATCCATCAAATATTGCAACAATCACAGTTGTAGTACCAAAATGTACATCAACTGTTGATAGCGATGGAGATGGCTTAACGGACTGTGAAGAGAATACGGGAGTTGATGATCCAAGTACACCATTAGATCCTTTAGGAACAACAAGTAATCCAAATGATGCATGTGATCCAATCGCAAGTAGTTCATTAACAGATACAGATGGCGACGGTCTTACAGATTGTGAAGAAACAACAGGATTAGATAATCCAAACACACCTGAAGATCCAGCAGGTGTAACAAGTGATCCAAACGATGCTTGTAGTCCAATCGGAATCAATACAGTTGATACAGATAATGATGGCTTAACAGACTGTGAGGAAACAACAGGAGTTGATGATCCAAGTACACCGTTAGATCCAGCAGGAACAACAAGTAATCCAAATGATGCATGTGATCCAATCGCAAGTAGTTCATTAACGGATACAGATGGTGATGGACTTACAGATTGTGAAGAAACAACAGGATTAGATAATCCAAACACACCATTAGATCCAGCAGGAGTAACAAGTGATCCAAACGATGCTTGTAGCCCAATCGGAATCAATACAGTTGATACAGATAATGATGGCTTAACGGATTGTGAAGAAACAACAGGAATTGATGATCCAAGCACACCATTAGATCCAGCGGGAGTAACAAGTGATCCAAACGATGCTTGTAGCCCAATCGGAATCAATACAGTTGATACAGATAATGACGGCTTAACAGATTGTGAAGAAGCAACAGGAATTGATGATCCAAGCACACCATTAGATCCAGCGGGAGTAACAAGTGATCCAAACGATGCTTGTAGCCCAATCGGAATCAACACAGTTGATACAGATAATGATGGCTTAACAGATTGTGAGGAAACAACAGGAATTGATGATCCAAGCACACCGTTAAATCCAGCGGGAACAACAAGTAATCCAAATGATGCATGTGATCCAATCGCAAGTAGCTCATTAACGGATACAGATGGTGATGGACTTACAGATTGTGAAGAAACAACAGGATTAGATAATCCAAACACACCATTAGATCCAGCGGGAGTAACAAGTAATCCAAATGATGCATGTGATCCAATCGCAAGTAGTTCATTAACAGATACAGATGGCGACGGTCTTACAGATTGTGAAGAAACAACAGGATTAGATAATCCAAACACACCTGAAGATCCAGCAGGTGTAACAAGTGATCCAAACGATGCTTGTAGTCCAATCGGAATCAATACAGTTGATACAGATAATGACGGCTTAACGGACTGTGAAGAAACAACAGGAATTGATGATCCAATTACACCACTTGATCCAGCAGGTGTAACAAGTGATCCAAACGATGCTTGTAGTCCAATCGGAATCAATACAGTTGATACAGATAATGACGGCTTAACGGACTGTGAAGAAACAACAGGAATTGATGATCCAATTACACCACTTGATCCAGCAGGTGTAACAAGTGATCCAAACGATGCTTGTAGTCCAATCGGAATCAATACAGTTGATACAGATAATGACGGCTTAACGGACTGTGAAGAAACAACAGGAATTGATGATCCAAGTACACCACTTGATCCGGCAGGGGTAACAAGTGATCCAAACGATGCTTGTAGTCCAATCGGAATCAATACAGTTGATACAGATAATGATGGCTTAACGGACTGTGAAGAAACAACAGGAATTGATGATCCAAGTACACCACTTGATCCGGCAGGGGTAACAAGTGATCCAAACGATGCTTGTAGTCCAATCGGAATCAATACAGTTGATACAGATAATGACGGCTTAACGGACTGTGAAGAAACAACAGGAATTGATGATCCAAGTACACCACTTGATCCGGCAGGGGTAACAAGTGATCCAAACGATGCTTGTAGTCCAATCGGAATCAATACAGTTGATACAGATAATGATGGCTTAACAGATTGTGAAGAAACAACAGGAATTGATGATCCAAGCACACCACTTGATCCAGCAGGAACAACAAGTGATCCAAACGATTCTTGTAGTCCAATCGGAATCAACACAGTTGATACAGATAATGATGGCTTAACAGACTGTGAAGAAACAACAGGAATTGATGATCCAAGCACACCACTTGATCCTTTAGGAACAACAAGTGATCCAAATGATGCATGTGATCCAATCGCAAGTAGTTCATTAACGGATACAGATGGTGATGGACTTACAGATTGTGAAGAAACAACAGGATTAGATAATCCAAACACACCAGAAGATCCAGCGGGAGTAACAAGTGATCCAAACGATGCTTGTAGTCCAATCGGAATCAACACAGTTGATACAGATAATGATGGCTTAACAGATTGTGAAGAAACAACAGGAATTGATGATCCAAGTACACCGTTAGATCCAGCAGGAACAACAAGTAATCCAAACGATGCATGTGATCCAATTTCAAGTAATTGTTTTCCAGTTGCTAATAATGATGGAGGAACCACAGATCCAGGTGAAGATATTATTATAGATTTAACAAATAATGATACAGATCCAAATGGAACGATAGATATTACATCTATAGATTTAGACCCTAGTACTCCAGGACAACAGTCTACTTTTACTGTGGTAGGAGAAGGAGTGTTTACAGATAATGGTGATGGTACAGTTACTTTTAGTCCAGAGACAGGCTATGTAGATGGAATAACTGTAATTGATTATGTAATAAATGATGATGAAGGTAATCCATCAAATATTGCAACAATCACAGTTGTAGTACCAAAATGTACATCAACTGTTGATAGTGATGGAGATGGTTTAACGGACTGTGAAGAGAATACGGGAGTTGATGATCCAAGTACACCGTTAGATCCAGCAGGAACAACAAGTAATCCAAATGATGCATGTGATCCAATCGCAAGTAGTTCATTAACGGATACAGATGGTGATGGACTTACAGATTGTGAAGAAACAACAGGATTAGATAATCCAAACACACCAGAAGATCCAGCGGGAGTAACAAGTGATCCAAACGATGCTTGTAGTCCAATCGGAATCAACACAGTTGATACAGATAATGATGGCTTAACAGATTGTGAAGAAACAACAGGAATTGATGATCCAAGTACACCGTTAGGACCAGCAGGAACAACAAGTAATCCAAATGATGCATGTGATCCAATCGCAAGTAGCCCATTAACGGATACAGATGGTGATGGACTTACAGATTGTGAAGAAACAACAGGATTAGATAATCCAAACACACCAGAAGATCCAGCAGGTGTAACAAGTGATCCAAACGATGCTTGTAGTCCAATCGGAATCAATACAGTTGATACAGATAATGATGGCTTAACAGACTGTGAGGAAACAACAGGAGTTGATGATCCAAGTACACCGTTAGATCCAGCAGGAACAACAAGTAATCCAAATGATGCATGTGATCCAATCGCAAGTAGTTCATTAACGGATACAGATGGTGATGGACTTACAGATTGTGAAGAAATAACAGGATTAGATAATCCAAACACAACATTAGATCCAGCAGGTGTAACAAGTGATCCAAACGATGCTTGTAGTCCAATCGGAATTAATACAGTTGATACAGATAATGATGGCTTAACAGACTGTGAAGAAACAACAGGATTAGATAATCCAAACACACTATTAGATCCTGCGGGAGTAACAAGTGATCCAAACGATGCTTGTAGCCCAATCGGAATCAATACAGTTGATACAGATAATGATGGCTTAACAGACTGTGAAGAAACAACAGGAATTGATGATCCAAGTACACCACTTGATCCTTTAGGAACAACAACAGATCCAAATGATGCATGTGATCCAATCGCAAGTAGTTCATTAACGGATACAGATGGTGATGGACTTACAGATTGTGAAGAAACAACAGGATTAGATAATCCAAACACACCTGAAGATCCAGCGGGTGTGACAAGTGATCCAAACGATGCTTGCACGCCATTTATAGAAGCAGGAGGTTGTACGCCAATTGCAAATGATGATTCTGTTACAATTGAAGCAGATGTGGATACAATAATTAATGTAACAAACAATGATACAGATCCAAATGGTACAATCGATGTTACAACAATCGATTTAGATCCTTCAACTCCAGGTAAACAAACAACGTTTACAGTGCCAGGAGAGGGGACTTATACAGCAAATCCTGATGGAACGGTAACTTTCGATCCAGAACCAACATTTGCAGGTACAGGTACGCCAGTAGAGTATACAGTGGAGGATAACGATGGAAACATTTCAACTGTAGCTACTATTACAGTAACGGTAACAGCGTGTCCAAATTCAACGGATACAGATAATGATGGCTTAACCGATTGTGAGGAAACAACAGGAATCGATGATCCAAGTACACCACTTGATCCAGCGGGAACAACAAGTAATCCAAATGATGCATGTGATCCAATCGCAATTAGCCCATTAACGGATACAGATGGTGATGGACTTACAGATTGTGAAGAAACAACAGGATTAGATAATCCAAATACACCATTAGATCCAGCAGGAACAATTAGCGATCCAAACAACACATGTGATCCAATCGCAAGTAGTTCGTTAACGGATACAGATAGCGATGGTTTAACAGATTGTGAGGAAACAACAGGATTAGATAATCCTAACACACCTCTAGATCCAGCAGGAACGATAAGTGATCCAAATGATGCTTGTGCACCATTTACAAATGCAGGAGGTTGTACGCCAATTGCAAATGATGATACGGTATCAACAGAACCAGATACAGATGCGGTTATTAATGTAACAAATAATGATAGCGATCCAAATGGTACGATTGATGTAACGACAATAGATTTAGATCCAGCAACTCCAGGACAACAAACTACGTTTACCGTACCAGGAGAAGGAACTTATACAGCAAATCCAGATGGAACCGTAACCTTCGATCCAGAACCAACATTTACAGGTGTAGCAACACCGGTAGACTATACGGTAGAGGATAACGATGGTAACATCTCAACAGTAGCTGCAATAACAGTAACTGTTACAGAATGTCCAAATGGAACAGATAGTGATGGCGATGGTCTTACAGATTGTGAGGAAACAACAGGAATTGATGACCCAAGTACACCACTTGATCCAGCAGGAACAACAAGTGATCCAAATGATCCATGTGATCCGATCGCAACTAGTCCATTAACGGATACAGATGGCGATGGTTTAACAGATTGTGAGGAAACAACAGGATTAGATAATCCTAATACACCATTAGATCCAGGAGGAACAATAAGTAATCCAAACGATGCTTGTACGCCATTTACTGATGCAGGAGGTTGTACACCAATAGCAATAGATGATGAAGCGATTACAAGTACAGATACTGATGTTATAATTGATCTGACAGATAATGATTCAGATCCAAACGGAACTATCGATGACACAACAGTAGATTTAGATCCTGCAACACCAGGACAACAATCTACGATTACTGTGCCAGGAGAAGGAATTTATACAGATAATGGAGATGGTACAATAACCTTTGATCCAGAAGCAGGCTTTACAGGCTCATCAACAATCACTTACACAGTAAATGATGAAGATGGTAACCCAACAAATGAAGCTACAGTAACTGTAACAGTTCAGGATAATCCAATTGCTCAAGATGATGTTAAAGAAGACAATGCCTCAGGAACTGCAGTTACACTAAATGTAATAGCAGATAATGGAAAAGGAGAAGACAGTGACTCAGATGGACTAATAGATCCATCAACAGTTACGATAACCACACCAGGAGCTACAGATAGCGATAGTGATGGCGATAATGATACCTTAGTAGTATCAGGCGAAGGAACTTGGACCCTTGATGAGGCAGGAAACTTAACGTTTACACCAGAGTCAGGCTTTACAGGAAACCCTATGGCTATTACTTATACTGTAGAGGATAACGAAGGGAATGAGTCAAATGAAGCAACAGTAACTGTTACTTACATAATGGTTAGTGACATTGCACCAATAGCAGAGGATGATGAGGATTTAGCAAACACACCAAGGTCTACAGTTATTATCAATGTAACTGAAGATAACGGCAATGGAGCAGATTCAGATGAAGATGGTTCAGTAAGTGTAACTACGGTAACTATTACAACACCAGGAGCTACAGATACAACAAGCGATGGTGATAATGATACCTTAGTAGTAGCTAATGAAGGAACATGGACATTAGACGAAGGAGGAAACTTAACGTTTGTTCCAGAAGCTGGCTTTACAGGTAATCCTACACCAATAAGTTATACTATTGAGGATAACGATGGTAACGTTTCTAATGAAGCAACCGTAACAATTGGCTATTCATTATGTCCAAATGGAACGGATAGTGATGGCGATGGTTTAACAGACTGTGAGGAAACTACGGGAATCGATGATCCAAGCACACCACTAAATCCTGAAGGGAAAACGAGTGATCCAAATGACACTTGCGATCCAATTACAACGGGTTGTTTAGCTTTAGTTGAAGTAACAAAAACGGCTAACGTTTTAAATAGTTCATTAGGAGGAGAGATTATATATACTATTGTAGTTCAAAATACAGGGGATATATTATTAACTGATATAACGTTAGTAGATACCTTCCTTAATTTTAGAGGGGAAACAATTTCTTTAACTGAAGAGCCAAGATTTGATAGTGCAGATCAAGGAAGTGATGAAGGTACGTTACGTTCCGGTGAGTCTGCTACCTATACAGCTAGTTTTATTATCGATCAAGATGCGATAGATTCTGGAGGAGTTAAAAACAGTGTATTTGTTTCTGCTTCAACAAAATCGTCGGGTATTGTAACTGATGATAGTGATGATGGTAATGATTCAGATGGAAACTCAGAAGATGATTCAACAGATACAGAATTAGATTGTTTAACTGTATTTAATGAGTTTTCACCTAATGGTGATGGAGAAGGAGATACTTTAGTTATTAAGTGTATTGATAATTATCCAGATAATAAATTAGAAGTATATAACCGTTGGGGTAATATAGTGTATGAGAAGAAAGGCTATAGTAGTAGCGATGCATGGGATGGAACATCTGGAGGAAGAGCTACAGTTAATTCTTCTGAACAATTACCAGTAGGAACATATTACTATGTATTAGATAAGGGAGACGGAAGTAAACCTTTAGCAGGATGGTTATATATAAACAGATAATTTAAGTAAACGACTAAAAAAAGATTAAAAATGATACAAAAATCATCATTAATAAAATGTTTAATTTTAGTAGTGTTTACTGCACTATTAAGTTTAGATATACAAGCACAGCAAGACCCTCAGTTTACGCATTATATGTATAACACCATGAGCGTAAACCCTGCTTATGCAGGACAAAGAAGAGTGTTAAGTGCTACAGCTTTATACAGAACGCAATGGGTAGGTCTAGATGGAGCTCCAAAAACCGTAACTTTTGGAATTCATTCTCCATTAAGAAACGAAAAATTAGGAATAGGTTTAAACATAGTTAGCGACCAAATTGGACCTGCAGAGGAAACTAGTATAGATGCTAATTTATCGTATTCGTTTCCTGTAAATGATAAGGATTTAAAGTTTTCATTCGGTGTAAAAGGTGGTATTCATATCCTTGATACCGATTGGAGCAAAGGTCGTTATCAAGATACAGATCCTTTATTTCAGGAAAATGTTAACCTTATATCTCCAACAATAGGAGCAGGATTATATTTGCATTCAGAAAAAGGGTATTTAGGGTTATCGGTTCCAAATATTATAAGTACAGAACATTACGATGATTTCGAAGAGTCTGTAGCAACAGAACGTTTACACTATTTTTTAATTGGTGGATATGTATTTGATGTTAGTGATAATACTAAGTTAAAACCAGCCTTTTTAGTTAAGGGTGTTTCAGGAGCACCAATTATTGCAGATCTATCAGTAAATGCCTTATTTAACGAAAAATTTACTTTAGGATTAGCTTATAGATGGGATGATGCCGTTAGTGGTTTAATAGGTTTTCAAGTTAGCCCAGAAATATTTTTAGGATATTCTTACGATGCAACAACTACCGGATTAAATAATTATAATAGTGGGTCGCACGAAATTATGCTAAGATTTGAATTACAAGAAATAGCTAAAATTTTATCACCAAGATTCTTCTAAAAAAAACTACAGACATGAAAAAACAGATATACATACTTTCTATATTAGGTGCTTTGGTTTTTAATTGTGCTTTTGCACAAAAAGTAAAATCTTCAAGAAAGGCTATAAAAAAATATGAGAATCTAGCTTATGTAGATTCTCGAAATCAACTTTTAAAATTAGCTAATCAGGATGATGTTTCGCCAGATGTTATTGAAAAACTAGCTAATTCATTTTATTTTAATAATGAAATGAAAGATGCTGTAGTTTGGTATGATAAGTTAATGGCGTTTAATTTACCAACGGAACCTGAAAATTATTATAGATACGCCCAAGCACTTAGGGCTGTTGAAAGGTATGACGATTCAGATAGAGTATTAAAGAGTTTTGCAGCCATTCGATCTGAAGATTCAAGAGTTTTAGAGTTTTTGAAAAAGCCCGAATATGTAAAAGCGATCAATGAAATTTCAGATGATTACGAATTAGTTAATTTAGACATAAATACGGCATATTCAGATTTTGGAACGTCAACTTATAATGGTCACTTAGTTTTTGCTTCTTCAAGAGATCAAGATGAGAATATTTATAAATGGAATAATCAGCCGTTTTTAGATTTATTCGAATTAAATGATAACGGTAGTGTTTCAGAAGTAAATGGCGATGTAAATACAAAGTACCACGAATCTTCTACTTCATTCACAAAAGATGGTAAAACAGCTTACTTTACGCGAAATAACTTCCACAGAGGAAAGTTTAAAAAGAATGATAACGACATTCATGGACTAAAAATTTATAAGGCAACTTTGGTTGATAGTGTATGGACAAACATTGTGTCTATGCCATTTAATGATGATCAATATAACGTGGCGCATCCTGCGCTTAGTCCAGACGAGAAGCAATTATATTTTGCGTCAGATATGTTTGGAACTCAAGGTGCTTCAGATATTTTTGTTGTCGATATTAATGAAGATGGTAGTTACGGAGTGCCTAGAAACTTAGGTCCTAAAATTAATACGGAAGGAAGAGAGAATTTTCCTTTTGTTAGCGAAAACGGAACGCTTTATTTTTCTTCTGATGGACATCTTGGTTTAGGAGGTTTAGATGTTTTTAAAATTGCTGCCAATAACATTAATGATGATTCTTCGATGATTCAGAATATGGGAGAACCAATTAATAGTCCTAAAGACGATTTCGGATTTATTATAAATGATGAAACTAACAAAGGTTATATTTCATCAAATAGAGAAGGAGGTAAGGGAGATGATGATATTTACAGTTTTGAAAGACCATCTTGTGCTAGAGATGTTACTGGAACCGTAGTTAATAAAAGAACGCAAATGATAATTCCTGATGCGGATGTTTTTGTTTACGATTCTAATAGAAACTTGCTTCAAACGTTTAAAAGTGATGCGTCGGGTAACTTTAGTTTTAACTTAGACTGTAAGGAAAGAACCTATTTAATTGAGGCTAAAAAAGATAAGTTTAAAGAAGATTTTATTGATTTTACTGTCAAACTAGGACAAACGGCAGAGTTAGAGTTAGAATTAAAATTAGACCCAGCAGCAGCAACAATAGGTACAGATTTAGCTTTGTTATTAGGTTTAAATCCTATTTATTTCGATTACGACAAATCATACATTCGTCCAGATGCAGAAATAGAATTAGCTAAAGTTATAAATTACATGAAGGAGTACCCTAATGTGAAAATTGATGTACGTTCGCATACCGATTCTAGAGGTAAAGATGCTTACAACTGGGCGTTATCAAATAGAAGAAACAAATCGACAAGAGCTTATATTATTGAAAAAGGTGGCATATCTTCAAGTAGACTAACAGGTCAAGGATATGGTGAAACACGTTTAGTGAATCACTGTAACAACAGTGTTAAATGTTCTAAACAAGAACATCAAGATAATAGACGTAGTGAGTTTATTGTAGTTTCAAATTAAACACAGTTAAAAGCTAATATAAAAAGCATCTAAATTTATTTAGATGCTTTTTTCTTTTAACAAGATTTACCAAGTAATTATTTTGTTCGTATTTTTGTTGACTATGGAGGAAGAAAAAGTAATACTTGTAAATGAACAAGACCAACAAATAGGGCTAATGCCAAAAATGGAAGCACATGAAAAGGCTGTATTGCATCGTGCATTTTCAGTTTTTGTTTTTAATGATAAAAACGAGCTCATGTTACAACAAAGAGCATTAAATAAGTATCATTCTCCTGGACTATGGACCAATACTTGTTGTAGCCATCAAAGGGATGGAGAAAGCAATATCGAAGCAGGTAAAAGGCGCTTACAAGAAGAAATGGGGTTTGTGGTTAATTTAAAAGAATCTATTTCATTTATATATAAGGCTCCCTTTGATAATGGATTAACAGAACACGAATACGATCATGTATTACTAGGTCATTACAATGGCGAACCTGTATTAAACCCATATGAAGTAGCGAGTTGGAAATGGATGCCGTTAGAGGCTGTGAAAGCGGATATAGCGGTACATCCAGAAGCATATACAGAATGGTTTAAAGTTATTTTCGATAAATTCTACGAACATATAAATATAACCTCTTAATGAAAGTTACAGTTAGCAGAAAAGCACATTTTAATGCAGCGCATAGGCTGTACAGAAAAGATTGGAGTTTTGAAAAAAATGACGATATATTCGGTAAGTGCAATAACCCCAACTTTCATGGTCATAATTATGAACTTATTGTGAGTGTAACTGGCCAAATAGATGAAGAAACGGGGTATGTTATAGATATGAAAGTTTTAAAAGATATCATTAAAAATAACGTAGAAGATGCTCTCGATCATAAAAATTTAAATCTAGAAGTACCAGAATTTAAAGATTTAAACCCGACAGCCGAAAATATAGCGGTGGTAATTTATAATAAAATAAAGCCTGAATTAAGTAATAATTTAGATTTAGAAATAACACTTTACGAAACGCCAAGAAATTTTGTTTCGTATTCTGGAAATTAAAATGATTTATTAACCAAGCATCAAAAAGAGAATTCTTATTTTTGCTGAAATATTAAAAAGAGATTATAATGGCAAATGTTAGAAATTTAAAAAAAGATATAAATTACGTTTTAGGAGATATTATTGAAGCGGTTTACGTTTGGGAATACTCAAATACAGATAAAGACACAAAATCAAGCGAGGCTATCATAGATGAGGCTATAGCAACTTTTGATGCCTTAATAGTTAAGGTTAATGAAAAAGATGTAGAGAATCCTAAAGCGCATTTTAAAGCGATAAATGCAGAACTTGAAAGCAAGGGACGAGAATTAATTGAAAAAATTAATAAACTTGGATAAAATTTTTAACTGAGTGCTTGCAAATTTAAAATTTGCGTTTATATTTGCACCCGTTAAAACGCCGATGTAGCTCAGCTGGCTAGAGCAGCTGATTTGTAATCAGCAGGTCGTGGGTTCGAGTCCCTCCATCGGCTCAGAAAAAAAGCTTTCCATTGTGGAAAGCTTTTTTTATTCAATCACTGTTTTGGTTTTTAAACTTAGTTGCTTTTTTCGGCAGCTTTAATGTCTAAAATGAATTTATCCAGTTCTTTACCATATTTAGAGGACTTAATTTTTGGTGTTAAGGATTGGTTAATGGTATCTAATAAATCAACTCTAGCATTGTATATTTCTGTTAACGCTAAATAGGGAGCAACCTCACTATCTTTATTATTTAAGGCAAAATTTACGGTATATAAATATTTGCGTTTAACGCTGCTTTTAGCTTCATTTCTTAATTTACTGAATCTAGCAGTGTCATTTGCTTGTTGAGCCTCAAATTGCTCCTTTATCACTTCTAAATTTCTATTATTCATTTTAGAAATAAGTGTTTTATATTCCTCCATGACTTTTTGTTGTTCAGAACCCTTAATATCAACATCAAAAGCAAAGTTTTTTAAGGTTGTATTAATTTCTGTTATGCCTTTGTCTGCAAAAAAAGTTATTCTATCCGTTTCTCTACTATTTTTATCCAAGTATAAAAAGAAAACTTCAGGCTCTTCTAGATCACTATGCAATTCGATTTTAGGGTTACCATTAACCACAATAGAGTCTACAGTAACTAATAAAGTATCTTGTATCTTTTTTAAGTATACAGTTCCTTTTTTTAGTCCTTGTATATTAGCAATTACTGTTAAATCACTCTGATCTTTTCCACAAGCTATAAATAATAGCATTAATACTATAATTGATATTTTTCTCATTGATATTTTAAATAAGTTGATAAGGACAAATATCAAACAATTAAATGGCTTTTACTAGTTACCTTTTATTAAAATGTTTTGTTAAATAAATCATAAAAGAACTCTAATTTAAAATTTGGCACGAGGATTGTGATATACTAATCGTAATTACAATCGTTAAAAATGTTTATTGAGTGGTTACTTTAAACAGAAGATTAGTAATTCATATTTTGGTTGGTTAGTTAGAAAAAAAGCATTCTATTTTAGAATGCTTTTTTTATGATTTAAACTCATTATTTAGAGAATTAAAATGTTTTTAAAAGTGTATTTCATCGGTAAAATTGATTACTTCAACTTTAAATGTTAAAATTTAGTGTATTTCAGCGATTTATAGCGTTTTTAATCGATTTGATAAGTTTATTAATTATATATTTGGAGTGTACTAAATAACACACTTTTTAGTTCAATGGATTAATTAATTAATATTTGCATTATGTTGATAAATTAGGAAACCCCAAATCTAGATTCATAATATAAAAAAGCAAATTGAAAGAAAACCGAGTTTGAGGGAACTCGGTTTTTTTATGCAATAATTCGAAATGTTAAATTAATTCTTTTTCCAATGATTTTTTTAGTTTTTGGTATTTGGTGTAGCCAATTGTCTTGAGTTGCGCCTTGCATTAATAGTAGGCTACCATGTTGTAAATTTAGTTTTGCTTTAAGCGATTTATCTACTTTGTGTTTTAAGTTAAAAACACGTTCGGCACCAAAAGAAACCGAAGCTATTATAGGGTTTTTACCTAATTCCTTTTCATTATCGGCATGCCAACCATTACTATCATTGCCATTTCTGTATAAATTGGCTAAACAACTTGTAAATTTTACTTTTAAATGTGATTCAATTTTACTCTTAATGAGTAATACATCATCATTAAAAGGATCGGGTTGCATAGTTATATTACTGTATTTGTAAGTGTTTGTGTTATTGGCGTAAAAACAGGTTAAACGAGGTTGTAAATGTGTTTTTCCGTAAATGGTTATTGAATCTTGTTGCCATTTAACTTCATTTAAAAGGTTTTTAAAAAAATTAGTGGCTTCACTTTCATTGAAAAAATCCGGGTAATAGGCTATTTCGGCGTCTCTCAAATTTAAATTTATATCACTTTTAAAAAGCATATTCTTTTATTTTCTAAATTAGCATAATTCAAAATTAAAATGAAGTATACCTTAGTTTTTTTATTCTGTCTTATTTTTCAAAATGTGTTTTCGCAGCTACCTGATGGTTTTGTGTATGTTAAAGATGTTATTCCGGATTTAGATGTCGAGTTACGCTATTTTACCTCCAATAATTTTGTGGGTAAACCAATTAATAGTTACCAGTCAAACAACCTTATACTAACGGAACAAACTGCACAGGCCTTAAAAAAGGTACAGGAAGCATTGCAAGAACAAAATTTATGTTTAAAGGTTTATGATGGTTACAGACCTCAAGAGGCCGTTAATCATTTTATAAGTTGGGCTAGAGACTTAAATGATACCATTATGAAACCTCAGTTTTATCCAGAGGTTAAAAAACGTAATTTATTTAAATCTGGATATATATCTTCTAGATCGGGCCATAGTAGGGGAAGTACGGTTGATTTAACAATAATTGATGGAAATACGGGAACACCTTTAGATATGGGAAGTCCTTATGATTTTTTTGGAGAAGAATCTTGGGTGACCTATCAAGATCTTACAAACACTCAAAAAGCTAACCGACAATTATTACAAACCGTTATGTTGAAATATAATTTTAGGAATTACTCTAAAGAATGGTGGCACTTTACTTTACGATGGGAGCCATTTCCTAAAACGTATTTTGATTTTCCGGTGGAATAGTTGTAAAGCTAATTTTGTTAATACCAGCGTTTCTTTTTCTTTTTAGATGCCTCACTTTTACGTCCTTTTCTGTGCTTACTACCCGTTTTATTGGAGGTATGTACAATTGGTTTTGCTTTAGGGTCTAGTGGATAAGGATGGTCTTCAATAACATCCAATTGCAGGCTAATAAGTTGTTGTATGGCTTTTATGTAGTCTTTCTCATCTGCCGAACAAAACGAATGTGCTATACCTGTGTTGCCTGCCCTAGCGGTTCTACCTATACGGTGTACATAGGTTTCTGGTACATTTGGCAAATCAAAATTTATAACAGCATCTAATTCGTTTATATCAATACCGCGTGCAGCCACATCGGTTGCAATTAATATATTAACCTCGCCTTTTTTAAATCGTGTTAAGGCATCTTGTCTTGCAGTTTGACTTTTATCACCATGAATACTATCGGCTTTATAATTGTTATTTATAAGCGTTTTTTCAAGTTTATCCACACCATATTTTGTACGTCTAAAAATGATGATATTTCCTTTAATTGTGTTTCGTAATAAATGTAAACACAATTCGATTTTTTTAGGTTTAGGCACAAAGTATAATAACTGAGCTACATTTTTCGATGTTGAAGAATTTTGAGCAACCTCTACGCGCTCCGGATTGTTTAAAATAGAATTCGCTAATTGTTCTACTTTATGCGGAATAGTTGCCGAAAACAATAGGATTTGTTTTTCTCGAGTACATAAACGTTCTATTTTTCTAACATCGTCAATAAAGCCCATGTCTAGCATTAAATCGGCTTCATCTAAAACTAAAGTTTCAACGTAATCTAAATTAATACTGTCTTGTTTATGTAAATCGAGCAGACGACCTGGAGTAGCAATTAAAACATCTACACCTTTTTTTAAAACTTCTTTTTGTGGTTCTATTGATGCGCCACCATAAACTACAGTGGTTCTTAAGTTGGTATAAGAACTGTAGGTTTTAAAGTTATCTTCAATTTGAATGGCTAATTCTCGCGCAGGACTAACAATTAAAGCTTTTATGGTTTTACCTTTTTTAGGAGAATCTTGTTGGTCTAATAAAGATTGTAAAATAGGCAGTGCAAAAGCAGCCGTTTTTCCTGTTCCGGTTTGGGCAGAAACAATAACATCCTTATGCTCCAAAACAAGAGGAATGGTTTTTTCTTGCACTAAAGTTGGGTTATCGTAACCAGCTTCTGCAACGGCACGTAAAATAGGTTTGCTAATTTTTAAATCTTTAAAAGACATCTGTAATAGTTTGTTGCAAAGATATAACAAACCAAACCAAAGCTACTTTAAAAACTGTTTCAGTTTGTCTCTTTTTTGTTTTGGTAGGGCATCATTGGTTAGTATACATTCAATATGCGCCTTGTTTTTTTCTTTACTGTATAATAAATTAAAGAACTGATGTGTAGTTAAACTGTTTTTAGCCTTATCAATTAACTCAAAAGTATCACCTGCTTTAACAGAACCTGCTTCTAAAACACGAATATATGTACCCGGAAAACCATGATTAATAAATTGTTTCAGGATGTTTTGATTACCAAATTTAACACCCAATTTAAAACAAGGTTCTCTAGGTTGTGTAATTTGAATAAGCGCTCCACCTAATTTATAAATATCTCCAATATGGATTTCCTTTTCATTTAAACCAGAAACGGTTAGGTTTTCACCAAGCATACCATAACTCCAATCTAAATTAGGATATAAGTTTTTCCAATACTCATAATGATCTTCAGAAAATAAATAGCAGGCCTTAAACTCGCCACCATGGTGTTTTCTGTCTGTGACCTCGTCGCCTTCAACGTCTGTAGTACCAAGAAAAATAGGTTGGTTTGTTGGTGTTTTATAAATGCCTGTAACCACTTCTTTGTCATTCCAAACTATAGTTGTTGGTTTTGCTATGTTGGTGGCGATTATTTTCATTTAGGCTTTATTGAAAAGGGTTTTAATTTCAGGTTTCGACATTTCTATTAGAGTAAAAATACCTAAAACGATACCTAGAATACCAGTTAAACAATTTACTACGGCTATTACAAATATAAAATTATAGTTTTTTAGGTTTTTAATATATTTTGAAGCCAATAAAGTTAATACACCAATGGTGATACAAAATAATAGACCAATACCTCCAATTATAGCGAAAATCCAGCCAAAATTAAAAGGAAGTTCTGTGTTAGTATCGCTATTTTCAGCCATGGCGCCAATTAGAAACCCCAAACAACCGTAAATAATAAATACAATTGAAAAACATAATGTTAGAATGCCCTTTACAAGGTATAAAACCCGAAAGGTATTTAAGTTGTTTTTTGCAGCTTCCATTTAAGCGGTTTTCTTATTGATTAGTTAAGTGATTGGTACTATTTTTTATACGACAGTTTACTTCCTTAAATTCACAATCCGTTCCAACAGCGTAGGATGCGAATAATGCATAAATACATAAGCCGGATGTGGTGTTAAATTACTCAAACTATTTTTAGATAGTTTTTTAAGCGAGGTTATTAATGGTTCGCCTTTATAGGTGTTTTTTGCATAATCATCGGCTTGGTATTCAAATTTTCTAGAAAACAGATTCATTATTAATCCTGTAATTTCAGAAATAGGCGCATATAGTAATCCAAAAGCAATTAAACCAATATGAAAACTAGGAGTTGTAACACCTAAAGCTTGCGATAATATAGGGTTCGAAATAAATAATGATAAAACGAAAAGCGTAAATCCTGTTAATAATATGGATGCAAATAGGTTAAAAATAATATGTTTCTTTTTATAGTGTCCAACTTCGTGAGCCAATACAGCGACAATTTCTTCATCATCCAAATCATTTATTAATGTGTCGTAAAGTGTTACGCGTTTTTCACTTCCAAAACCAGAAAAATAGGCATTAGCTTTTGTACTTCGTTTAGAGCCATCAATTACAAATATTTTATCTAGCTTAAAACCAACTGTTTTAGCATACCCTGAAATTTTATCACGTAATGTCCCTTCTTCCAATGGGGTTTGTTTATTAAAAAGGGGCACAATAAGTTTGGAGTAAAACATATTCATAAACAACGTAAATACAGCTACTAATGCCCAAGCGTACAACCAAAAACGCTGTCCAGTAGCCTCATAAAACCAAATTATTAATGCTAAAATACCGCCACCTACAATAGCCATCATGAGCCAACCTTTTATTTTATCTAGAAAGAAGGTTTTTATTGTTGTTTTATTAAATCCAAATTTTTCTTCAATTACAAAAGTGCTGTAATACGAAAAGGGTGTGGTTAAAATATCGCTGCCAATCATAATAACACCAAAGAAAATAAGCGCAACTATAATGGAGTTTTTACTGTAGGTTCTTGCAATATTGTCGACAACCTCGAAACCATCAAACCATAAAAAGCCTAGCGTTAAAATTAAGGAGAAGGTAGATGTTAATAAGCCAAATTTATAGTTGGTTGTTTTATAATTTTGCGATTTTTTATATTCTACGTCATCATAAACATCTTGTAACTCTTTAGGAAGTGAATCGTTATAATGTTTTGCATTTAAGGCGTTTAGAATTTTATCGATAATAAAACTTAGAATAATAATTATTAAAATGATGTAAAATAGGCTTTGGGCATCCATAAATATTATTCTAAGTTTTAAAATTTTTAATTATTTAATTAGGATCTTTTTTGTGATTACTCCTTTATTAGTAGTTATTTTTAAAATATAGACTCCAGTAGAAAACGTATTTAAGTTATATGAACTTAAATCCTTAGTATTAGGAGTTAGTTTTTGCTGTTGACCTAAAATAGAATAGACCGAAACATTTGTAATTACAAGGTCTGCTGGTTTATTTATGTTAAGCTGTTTGTTTTTGGAAGTATAAACGCTTATTGTATTTTCTAGGTTAATTGCTTGTGTTGATAAAGGCAGACCTTCATAAACTTGAACATCGTCAATTAACACTTTATACTCAGAGCCAATTCCTGACGGTATGACGCGTATAGTGGCTTCAAAATCAGTTTTCGTTTCAGTTGGTGTATATTGTGTTGTAACGGTGTTCCAATTGTTATCTTGAATATTTGTACCATGAAGAAAAGGATTTGTTGACGAATAGAAACTAAATTCTATATTATCATTGGCATCAAATTCGGTTCCTAAATATTTATAGCTATAAGATACGGTGTAAGTTTTACCAGCTTCAAGAGGAATATCGGCTAATGTAAATAGCATTAAATCACTAAACCCAGCAGTAAACTCTACACTGCTTGTGCCTTCTACGAAATCTGTGGTGTTTTGGTTAAAAGTACCAAAGTCACTAGAAGAAGACCATCTGTTTGGCGTACTATTAGGGTTTGGGTAATCTTCAAAATCTCCATTGGTAACTAAATTAGGGTTTTGGGCGTAGCTAAAAAACGTAAAAGTTAAAAAAATAACGAGTAATTTTTCTTTCATATGTAATAGTTTTAAGGGATTAATTAACTGTAAAAATAATTAAAAATCTTGTTTTAAAAGAATGAGAGAAATTTATTATTACTTATGAGAAATTGTAGCTTTTTGGTTGAGGTTCTTTTTGATATATAAGAATTATGAAAACTTTCTTTGTCTTTTAGCTTCAAAAATTAAAATTCCTGCAGCAACCGAAACATTCATAGAATCTATCTCACCTTGCATTGGTATTATAATGTTTTTAGTAGCATGATTGCGCCACTCGTCACTTAAACCCGTAGCCTCGGTACCCACAACTATTGCGGTGGGTTTCGTGTAATCTTGGGTGTGGTAGGCTACCGATTCTTGTAAAATAGCACTATAAATATTAATGTTATTCGTTTTTAAAAAGGCAATAATTTCGGTGGTTGTTCCACTGGCTATTTGGTTAGTAAATACGCAGCCAACGCTAGAACGTATAATGTTTGGGTTGTATAAATCTGTTTTTGGGTTGGCAATAATTACAGCATCTACATGCGCTGCATCTGCCGTTCTTAAAATAGCGCCAATATTACCAGGTTTTTCGGGTGCTTCTGCAACTAATATTAAAGGATTGTCGCTTTTAAAACTTAAGTTAGATAGCTTGTTTTCTTTAGTTTTTGCAACAGCGAGCAAACCCTCGGTAGTCGATCTGTAAGCTAATTTTTCATAAACTTCCTTCGATACAGCAATGGTGTTTACTGTTTCGGGAATAAGACGCTCAAGTGATTCATTAGGAAATAAATCAGGATAAAACAAAATAGTTTCTACTTCATAACCACCTTTTAATGCTAATGTAACTTCACGAATACCTTCTATTAAAAACGTGCCTGTTTTTTTACGTTCGCGCGACTTGTCTTTTAATTGAACAAGTAGTCGAATTAGTGAGTTTTGTGCGCTTGTTATTTCTTTCATAATAGTAGAACAAAAGTAATCGTTTTTATTGTAATGATATTCCCTTAACTTCGTCAAAGCTTAAAATCTAAAAAACAATATGAAAAAAATCATCCTCTTAGCACTTACAGTTTCAATATTCGCTTGTAGAAACAAAACCGCAACACCTGTTGTAGATTATACCGAAGAAACTCTTGATGTTACCACAAGTATATACCCAGAAAATATTACCAAAGTTTTTGAAGCTCATGGAGGTTTAGATAAATGGAATGCCATGAAAACTTTAGCGTTTACAATGGAAAAGCCAGATGGTATGGAAGTAACCACTACGAATTTAAAAAACAGAAAGGCTTTAATTGATGCCCCAGATTATGTTATTGGTTACAATGGCGAGGATGTGTGGTTGCTAAATAAAAGCGATAAACTATATAAGGGCAAACCTAAATTTTACTATAACCTAATGTTTTATTTTTATGCGATGCCGTTTATTTTGGCCGATGATGGTATAAATTATGAAGATGCAGAACCATTAGTGTTTGATGATGTGGTTTACCCAGGAATTAAAATTTCTTACGAAAACGGCGTTGGCGAATCTTCAGACGATGAATACGTGCTGTATTACAACCCAGAAACTTATAAAATGGAATGGTTAGGCTATACGGTAACCTATTTTTCAAAAGAAAAAGGAAGCGAACTTCATTTTAGACGTTACAACAAGTGGCAAGAGGTAAATGGATTATTATTGCCAGAAAGCATAGTAGGTTATAATTACGAAAACAATAAGCCAACAACAGCAAAAGGAGAAACTAAGTTTATAAATGTTAAAGTAGACGCAGAGCCTCTTGACGATGCCGACTTTGAAGCACCAGCTGGCGCGCAAATAGTAGATTAAGGCACCAATAAACCTTTTGGTCCAATGGCTAAATTATTACCATCACCAGGAAATTTATGTGCAATTTTCAGTAACTCTTTACTTAAATAAAGTTTTTCTGAGGTAGAAAAAGCAAAATTCCTGTTTATATGTCGCCCATCATCTTTAGTAAAATTGGTGTTTAGCGCATTATTTATGTCAAATAAAGAAAAAGAGTCTTTATTCAAACTTGTGTTTTGGGTAAAGGCTTCTTTAATATTAGGGTATTTCAACAAAATTAATGGCGTAAGCTCAGTCTCATCATTATTAATTTGCTGTGCAAATGTTTGTTTACACAAAAAAAGAGCAAAAACTATTAATACTGTTTTCATAACTTAAAATCTTTAAGGATAACTAAAAATACACTTTTTTAAAATGAAAACTACAAAACAAGGTAACTATTTTTAAGTCAGGATGCTAACCCTGCATTGATACTGCCAAATTAATTAAAAACAGCCTATTCCGGCGTGTTTTCAAGGTAGTTAACTATAAGTGCCACCACATAATTATAACTTTGCATACCTTTATGTTGTCTGTTAGCCTTCAAGAAATTGCCGTAAAAACTTTTAAAATAAGGCTCTATAGGGTTTTTATGGGCTTCCCAAAAATCTCTAACTTCCTTATAATTTTTTAAAATCCCTGTATTTACACTACAAATAATGTCTTCATAAAGTGCCTCGTCACGTCTGTAAATTTCGTTTAGGCAAAAGCGTAGCGCAAAGGTGTAGCCCGAATATTTAAAATAAACATTATCATGGTTCGTGGTAGCCATAAAAGCAATAAAGTTAGCCTCGTTTTCGGCAGCAAAACCTAATTGATGTGCAACTTCATGCGCCGAAGTAGTCGAAAATTTAAACACCGGAATCAAGCCGTCCACCTGCGCCTCGTTGGTTAACGGATTTAAATAGCCACTAAAACCCATATACGTTAACGGGTAGCTATAAATCGATTTTTTTAAACTTGTAGGGCTGTAATTTAAATCTGGAAACTGCTTTTTTAAATTAGCATAACCGGCAGGCACCATCTCAAAAATAGCAGATTTACTTAGTTTTATTTCAGCTTTTAAAGTGTCGTTTTTAGTAATTTCAAAATGCAAAGCATTCGCCTTTTCAATAAGCGATTTTGTAACCTTTGCCAATTGTTCTGTGGTGTAATCATGCTCTAAATTCAAACTTTTATGCAAGGGCAATCGGTAGTAATTTAAACCCCAAAATAAATGGAACGCCATATATACAAAGGCTACGGCAGCAAAAACATCAATCACCCAGTTTTTGGTGTCTTGTCGTAAACGCTTTCGGTTTTTGTAAAACCATCGCAGCATATAAATGCTAGCAAAAGTATATAGCAAATCGCCAAACGAAAACGGCAACCAACCCAAAGTAAACCTAAATATTTTAGAAATTACAGGATACAAACCAGTGCTATAATACCGCTCTATAACATCAGGATAATTAGCCGCGAGTTTTACCAACAAAACTTGCGGAATCAACGACAATGCAATTAGTGTTTTTTTCTGTTTCAGCATTTTCCAAAAATAATAAAAATTTGTACCCTAGCGCAGTGGTTTGTCTATTAAGGGTTCTTCCTGCTTTACGTTATATCTTTCTGCGAAGCAGTCCCTAATATGTTTGGGGATTTCTTCAAGTATATTCAATATTTGCTATGGTATGGTGTTTTAAAATAATGTCGCAGAAAGGATGCCACTTCAATCAGGAGTAGCTGCCAAAGTCTGTCCATTTTTACTACCTTTATAACTGATAAAAAAATGGAATTATATTGGGAAAAATAAACAAAATTATAATTATTACTTCCATCTTCTTATACACAAACATTGTGTTTTCACAAGATGCTTCAGAAATAAACGAAATCTTCAAAAAAATTGAACTTTTAATAGAACATGACCGTAGAATTATAGATAAAAAAGTTCATATTACAATATATAACCGCCCTAAACCTAAATCATCCGAAATATTTGTTAGAACTTTGGATGCCGATGATGATTTTAAACATTGGGTAAGTATTACCCCAGATTATACAATTAAAATTTCTAAAAGTGAATGTAAAAACATAGAGGAGCAAATATTATCTATGGATTTTAATACTTTTGTAAAACTTAATAATAGGATAGGAATGCATGGCTATAAATGCCAACTTACTTATGGAGATATGATGAGCTCAATTTCATTAAATGCCTGGAAACCTACTAGTAAAACAGAAGAAAGGCAGTTACAAGCATATTTAAAAGTATGTAATATGATTTTGGAAAAAGCTGAAATGGGAGTGTTAGAATAATAAAGAATTAAAACATAAAGAAAAATGAGCCAAGAAATAAGAGAACTACAACCACAAGCCATTTGGAATAAATTTGCCGATTTAAACGCGGTACCACGACCTTCAAAAAAGGAAGAACGCGTTATTGCTTTCATGAAAGATTTTGGTAAAAGCCTAGGTCTGGAAACTATTGAAGATGAGGTAGGCAACGTTATTATAAAAAAGCCAGCCACCTCAGGAATGGAAGATCGAGTTACCGTGGTCATGCAATCGCATTTAGATATGGTGCACCAAAAAAATGGCGACACTGTTTTCGATTTTGATACCCAAGGTATCGAGATGTTTGTTGAGGGCGATTGGGTAAAAGCCAAAGGCACAACACTTGGCGCCGACAATGGTTTAGGAGTTGCTACAATAATGGCAATTTTAGAAAGTACAGATATTCCGCATCCAGCAATTGAAGCCTTGTTTACTATCGATGAAGAAACAGGAATGACGGGTGCCATGGGACTAAAAGCCGGTCTACTAACTGGTGGTATTTTATTAAACCTAGATACCGAAGAAGATGATGAAATAGGAGTAGGATGCGCCGGAGGAACCGATGTTACAGCTACAAGAACATACGAAGTAGAGGAAACACCAGAATTTAAAATAGGTTATAAAGTTTCGGTAAAAGGTTTACAGGGTGGACACTCGGGAATGCAAATTCACGAAGGTTTAGGAAACGCTAATAAAATAATGAATCGTGTGCTTTTTGATGGGTTTGAAAACTTCGGATTACGAATTTCAGAAATTGATGGCGGTAGTTTACGTAACGCTATTCCTAGAGAGAGTAATGCCATAGTTGCTATTGATGCCATACACGAAGATGCTTTTTTATTAGAAATAGCCTTACTATCTACAACCATAAAAAAGGAATTAAAAACCTTGGAACCCGATTTAGAAATTACTATTTCTAAATCAGATACGCCGGCTAAAATCATGGATTTAGGCGTGCAAGAAGGGTTAACAAGAGCCTTGTATGCTGCCCATAATGGCGTGTATAGAATGAGTGCCGATATTCCAGATTTGGTAGAAACCTCAAACAACGTAGCACGAGTAATTGTAAAAGATGGACATATTAAAATTGGCTGTTTAACACGGTCTTCAGTAGAGAGTTCTAAAGTCGATTTAGCTAATACTTTGCGTTCTACTTTCGAGCTTACTGGTTGCGAAGTGGAATGTTCTGGAGATTATCCAGGATGGGCACCGAATATGGATTCGCCAATTTTAAAAGTTATGGAAAAACTTTACGAAGATTTAAATGGCGAGAAACCTCATGTTGCTGCATGTCATGCAGGCTTAGAGTGCGGTATTCTAGGGCAAAATTATCCAGAAATGGATATGATTAGTTTTGGTCCAAACATTAAAGGCGCTCACTCACCAGACGAACGTGTTCAAATATCATCCGTTCAAAAATATTGGAAGTTTGTTTTAGAAATTTTAAAACAAATTCCTGTAAAATAAGGATTCTGTTTTTTGGTTGATATCTTTTATTAAATTTCACAAAATCAATAACTTAAATTAAGTGTTTTAGTTTTGTTAAAGACTACCTTTGCGCAAAATTAGTAGATTACTGTTTTTTTTTAATTTAATAAAAGATAAAATTATGAATGCAATATTCACAGATGTTAGTTTTCAAAACATGACGGATGTAGCAAATAGATATGGTATAAGTGTTAATGCGGTTACAGATTTAACTTATAACCTTATGGCTAGTAATGGCTCCATGGCACAATTTAATATTCCTGAATTAGGCGGAGGTGGTCAATGGATGCAAGGTGGTATGACTATGGTAGGCGATATGTTTAATTATCAACTAAAAGCTACTGTAGATGGACTTTGTATTGAGTTATCAAATTTAATTCACCAAGGCGCTATCCAATACAAACCATTACCAAAACCGAAAAGCCATAATCAAAATGGGTTTCAAAATGGTGTAAGTGGCAATTGGTGGGGAGATTTGGGCTTTCCTAATTCTACCGGAAGTCAAAACAATACAAGCTATGCTATTTTTAATAATATAAGACGCTTAGCTATACAGCAAAATGGAAAAGTAACAGTTTTTGATACTTTAGATAACCAAATAGGAGGTGTAGGCCAACAACAAGGTGGAAATTATTCTGTATCCTTTACAAGTCAGTATGGTAATGTAGACTTAAATACCTTACCCATTGTTTCAGGAGGGCTGGAAGTATCTAAACCTGTGCAAGAACAACAGGACGTTGATAACGCCATAAATAATCAACAACAATCTGCATTTGTAGAGCCAGCTATAACACCTGCTCAAACGGAAGTAAATAATACAGCTTTTGAAGAAGATATTTTTGTTAAGATAGAAAAGCTAGCAGCCTTAAAGGATAAATCTATTTTATCGGTTGAAGAATTTGAAAATAAAAAAGCAGAATTGTTAAGTCGTTTATAAAACGAATCAAACAATAGTAAAAAAGCTCAATAAACTAAGTTATAATCTAGTTTATTGAGCTTTTTTTATTCTAAAATCTAAATAAAAAGAGTTATTAGTAATTTTTAAGATATATTTTTTAATGCTTCAATAATCTCATCTGGTTCAGAGCGTGTTCTGTAATCAACATTAACATAATCCCAGGTAACAACACCTTCAGAATTTAATACAAATGTAGCTGGAATAGGTAATATACCGCCGTTACCATTATTTATTTTGTCTAAATCAAGGTTTCTGTCTGTTCGCATATGTTCCATTAAAAACTCCGGTACCTTCCAAGCAACTCCGTATTGTTGTGCTACTTTGGCATCTTGATCGGACAATACAATAAATTCCATTTCACTAATTTCACTTTTTGTCAGCGATCCATCGGGTACTTGCGGACTGATAGCAACCAATGTAGCACCTAATGAGTGGATTTCACTTAGTTTTGCTTGTAAAGCTCTAAGTTGTAAATTACAATAAGGACACCAGTCGCCACGATAAAATGTAATAACAACAGGGCCCTGTTTTAATAAATGATTTAATAATATAGGTTTTCCTTCCTGATTAGGTAGTTCAAAATTTGGAGCCTTTTGCCCAATTTTAATAGCATCGCTTCCTTGTTGAAAAGCTTTTGCTTTACTAATAATATCATCAACGCCTTTCATGAACTCAGGTTTTGCTTTTCTTCCTGCTTCAATTTTAGCATCGGTTTGTGCTTTTAATTTTGTCATTGTCTTTCTAATTGTTATCCTTATCAGGTACAGGGTCGAAACCAGAGCCACCCCAAGGGTGACAGCTAAAAATACGCTTTATAGCTAACCAACCTCCTTTAAATAAGCCATGCTTTTGCAAGGCTTCTTTAGTGTAATGCGAACATGTTGGATTGTATCTACAAGTAGCAGGTGTTAATGGCGATATAAAAGTTTGGTATACTTTTATAATAAACAAAAACGGTGCTATAAGTAGTTTTTTCAAAATATGTTTTTGTAATTCCCTATAAGGAGAGAATCTTTTTTGAACGTTATGGAATTTTTGTTAATTCCTTCGGGAACAACAATACTATTTAGTTTACACTAAACGTCGTACCATCTTTTCCGTCTTTAAGCTGAATACCAACTTCTGCTAATTCATCACGAATTTTATCAGACATTGCAAAATCTTTATTAGCTCTAGCATCTTGTCTTAATCGTATTAAAACGTCAACAGCGCCTGAAAGTTTATCGGTTCCAGAATCGCTTTTTGTAGCATTTTCAAGACCTAGTACATCAAAAACAAAACTATTAATCGTTTCTTTTAACAAGTTTAAATCTTCAGCAGATATTGTTGCTTGACCTTCTTTTATTTGGTTTATGTATTTAGCCGCTTCAAATAAATGCGCGATTAAAATTGGTGAGTTAAAATCATCGTTCATAGCATCATAACATTTCTGTTTCCATGCCGGAATATCTATTGAAGATGTTGCAGATGCTTTTAAAGCACCTAAAAGGTTTACGGCATCCATTAATCTATAAAAGCCTTTTTCGCTGGCTAATAATCCATCGTCAGTTAGATCTAAAACACTGCGGTAAGAAGACTGTGCAACAAAAAATCGAATAACACTTGGGCTATATGCTTTACTAAAAAACGCGTTGTTTCCAGATAATAATTCATCTGGATTAACTGTGTTTCCTGTAGATTTAGACATGCGTTGTCCGTTTAATTCTAGCATATTGGCATGCATCCAATAGTTAACAGGGCTAACACCAATGGCTGCTTCGTTTTGTGCAATTTCACACTCGTGATGCGGGAATTTTAAATC
Source organism: Algibacter sp. AS12 (assembly GCF_046736315.1). NCBI lineage: Bacteria > Pseudomonadati > Bacteroidota > Flavobacteriia > Flavobacteriales > Flavobacteriaceae > Algibacter > Algibacter sp. AS12. Next base: position 512,555 of record NZ_CP151841.1, on the reverse strand, counting down.
CATTCCACCACCATGAATATCAAATTGATCGCCTAGATATTTAGTGCTCATAGCAGTACACTCTAAGTGCCAACCAGGAAAACCATCGCTCCAAGGCGAAGGCCAACGCATTATGTGTTGAGGTTCGGCTTTTTTCCAAAGGGCAAAATCCTGCGGATTCTTTTTATCGCTTTGTCCGTCTAGTGTTCTTGTATTGTGAATTAAATCGTCTAGCTTCCGCTTGCTTAATTTTCCGTAATCGTTAGTTTCATTAAACTTATGCACATCAAAATATACAGAACCATTAACTTCATAAGCAAATCCGTTATCAATAATTTTACTTATTAACTCAATTTGCTCAATAATATGTCCGGTTGCAGTAGGCTCTATACTTGGCGGTAGAAAATTAAAAGTTCTTAAAACATTATGAAAATCTACAGTATAACGCTGTACTACTTCCATAGGTTCAATTTGTTCTAAACGCGCTTTTTTAGTGATTTTGTCTTCACCTGCATCAGCATCATTTTCTAAATGGCCAGCATCAGTAATATTTCTAACGTATCTTACTTTATAATCTAGGTGTTTCAGGTATCTAAAAACCATATCAAAAGACATAAAGGTTCTTACATTTCCTAGGTGTACGTTGCTATAAACGGTAGGACCGCAAACATACATGCCAATATGACCTTCGTTAATGGGTTTAAATATTTCTTTTTTACCAGAAAGTGAGTTGTAAATTTTAATTTGATTGGATAGATATAACTGCATTTTGGTTTGTTGATGAGTTATTAAATAAGTTTTGCTTTAAAACTTCGTGTCTAATTTAATATAATCTAGAAATTCGCGACGGGTCTCCATATCTTGAAATTTTCCTCCAAATTCTGAAGTAACAGTACTACTTTCAATATCTCGGATTCCTCTAGAGTTTACGCAAAGGTGTTTTGCATCAATTACACAAGCCACATCTTTAGTGCCTAAAACGTTTTGAAGTTCTCGAACTACTTGAATAGTTAAACGCTCTTGCACTTGTGGGCGTTTTGCAAAATAATCTACAATTCGATTCATTTTAGATAAGCCAACTACAGTGCCATTGGATATGTACGCAATATGAGCACGACCAACAATAGGTAGTAAGTGATGTTCGCAAGTTGAATACACTGTAATGTTTTTTTCAACAAGCATTTCGCCATATTTATATTTATTATCGAAAGTAGAAGCGCTTGGTTTTTTATCTGGATTTAATCCTCCAAAAATTTCATTAACAAACATTTTTGCTACGCGGTTAGGCGTGCCTTTTAAACTATCGTCTGTTAAATCTAAACCTAGGGTTTCTAGGATATGACGCACGTCATCCTTAATGATGTCTATCTTTTCTTCGTTGTTTAATTTAAAAGCATCGCTGCGCATTGGTGTGTTTTCCGAAGTACCAATGTGATCGTTTCCTAATGCGTCAAAATCTTCTATATTACTATCAAAAGCCATGATTTATAAGTCAAAATTTAATTTGCAAAGATAAGCATTTCACTTTTTGTTATCCTTTATGTTTGCAAATATTTAAGATACTGTTTTTGTCTGTTATTTTTCTTGTAAAATTCTCATAAAAAAAGCCTGAACCTTAGTTCAAGCTTTTTTAAATATCATTAATGGTTATTAGATATTGAAACCTAATGTTAATGTAATATTAGAGTTTCCTCTATTAACATTTGCGGTATCAATTAAACCTAAATTGTAAAGTGGTGTTTCGTCTTCACGATCCCATTTATCAAAGGTTAAATCCAGTTTTGTGTTTCCGAAGTTGTATCCTAAACCTAATGAAAATCCGGTTAAATCACCAACTGTAATACCATCTTCATAAGGACTTTCTTCAAAACGGTAACCACCTCTAAAGCTTAGTTGTTTTACTTTATATTCTGCGCCAAAACGATAGGTTGAAGCGTTGGTTAAAACATCACTTATCCCTGCATTTAAGTCCATGTAATCGGCATCGGGAGTGAATTTTGTTTTACCATAATTTTTATTTGAATAATCGAAACTAATTAAACCTTGAGTTCCAAAAACATAAGCTAAACTTCCTGTGATTTTTGCAGGTGTTTGTAATTTGTATCGCGGGTAAACGTTTACAACTCCAGGATTAATAACTTGTGTTGCATTAGAACCGTTATCATCTCTTACCGTTGCTAAATATTGCGTTGTTTCCTCTTCAATAGTATACCAAGTAGGAGAGTCGTAAGTTACACCGGCTCTAAGTTCTGGTGTTAATTTAATAATACTTCCTAATTGAAAAGAAAACCCATTACCTGTAGTCGATAAATTATTTTCAAATTCTACAGAGTTTACTATTGATCCTAGGTTTGAATTGTTTTCAAATAATAAAGTTGATCGTTGGTAATCAATAAAATGAGAATTTAAGTTAATACCTAAATATAAATTATCTTCATATTGCGTTGCAAGGTTAAAAGATATTTTTCCGTTATAACCCGTAGATACATAAGAGTAATTATGATTGAAATTTCCTGCTGAAATGTTTGAGGAATACAGGGTGTTAGCATCGTCGTCAGGATTATCTGGTTCTAGAATAAAAGATTCATACCCTAAAAAGGCTTGTTGATTGCCAAAGCCATAAAAAGATCCGATGTCTTGATAAGCTATCGATAAAGATTCATCTGGAAAAGCTGATATTTCATCTAGCCTTAAACCATCAGCATAATCATAAAAATAACTTGCTATGGAGTTGCTAAATTGTCCGTCGTCATTAGTATTTAAACCTCTAGCATTCCAATTATCATCAAAGTTGTTTGTTCTTTCATACGCAATTCCGAAAGTGAACTTTTTCCAAGCAGAATTTGTGTTACGGTTCTCAAATACAAAGGCTGCACCTCCTTGATTAATATCAAAATTAGATGTGTTTGTATTTACCGTATTACCAAAATAGTTTGTTGAGTTTTCTAAATCGACATTCGACCCAGAAAAGGATGCATGGCTCCTAGCAAAAACAGCAGAACCTGCAGGGTTTGCACTAACTGCACTCATGTCGCCACCTAAGGCTCCAAAAGCGCCACTTAATGCTCTGTAACGAGCGGTTCCTTGAATTTCATTTTGCGAAAACCTTACAGCGTCGCTAATATCTTGTGCGTAAATTGTTGACATAGAAAGTAAAGCTATGCCTAGTAAATTTAACTTTTTCATGTGTGATTTTTTATCTTTGAATAAATAAGATTAACGTCTTCTTCCAGTGCTAGAAGATCTTGATGAGCTACTTCCGGAGCTTCTGCTACTACTAGATGATCTAGATGCAGAACTACTACTTGATCTAGACGAGCTGCTACTAGGTGTATACGTACTTGTTCTTGATGGTGAAGAACTAGACCTTCTTGCAGTACTGGACGATGAACTACGAGTTGTAGTTGGCTGTCTGTAAACTGTACTTGAGCTTCTTCGTGATACTGCTGAAGATGATCTTGCTGTAGAGTTTGTAGATGGTGTAGTTGTAGCCGTAGAGCGTCTTGTTGTTCCTGTAGAAACTCGTGTTCCATTAGGATTGTAAGTTCTTCTAACTGTTGATGCTGTTGAGCTTCTTGTTACACCACTACTAGCGCTATTTCTTACCGATGTGTTATATCGTGAAGATGTTGCTCTATTTTGTGTACTTACCGAGCTACGTCTGCTTAAGCCACTGTTATTGGTGCTAGAATAGCTGTTTCTTCTGCTATTACTGTAAGCTGTTGTACGACGGTTGTTATAGTTATTGTTGCTGTAGAACCCTCTGTTATAGCCTCTATTGTAGCCTCGGTTATAAAAACCACGATTATAGCCCCAACCATAGTTGTAAGCAAAACCGCCATAAAAACCACCACCATAATAAGGTGGGCAATAGAATGGATTGTATATACCACCATAGCCCCAGTTGTTCCATCCGCCACCGTAAAAGCCGCTATAGCCCCAACGGTTCCAGCCATTATATCCGTAACCAAAACCACCGTTCCAACCCCAATCGTTCCAACCGTTGTTTATATAGTTTATAGTTACGTCGCTAGGATTTTGACCCCAACCAGCATAACCTACATAATCATTGGCTAAAGGATCTGATTCGTCATAATTTTCACTTTCATAAGAATCAATGTCTGTAAAAATTTCATCTTCATATCCTATATTTTCAGATTCAATAGATTTTGTTCTAAAATAGTTTTGGTAGTAATTACCAGTGTTTTCATTTGTCGTTGCAACAACTTGTTCTGTTTGTTGAGTTTGTGGAGCACCGCCATAAATTCCGTCACTGTCCACACCAACGTATTGATAAGAACCGCAAGAAACAAGCCCAAACGCTAACCCAATTAGGGTTAAAAATGGCACTTTTCCTTTTATGTAGTTGTTAAATTGCATATCTCTTTAATTTTATTGTTGAACATCACAAAAATAGTTAGTTTTGCTGAACTATTTCTCTTTTTAACATAGTCACAATATTTGTGCCAAAACAAAGATATGAGCAAAAAACTTACTAGTAGATCGGAAGATTATTCAAAATGGTATAACGAATTGGTTGTCAAAGCAGACCTAGCGGAGAATTCTGCGGTTAGAGGATGTATGGTAATCAAGCCGTATGGTTATGCAATTTGGGAAAAAATGCAGGCAGAATTAGATAAAATGTTTAAAGAAACAGGACACCAAAATGCCTATTTTCCTCTTTTTGTGCCTAAAAGTTTGTTTGAAGCCGAAGAAAAAAACGCAGAAGGTTTCGCTAAAGAGTGTGCCATTGTAACACATTATAGATTACAAAACGATCCTGATAAACCAGGGAAATTAAGAGTAGATCCAGAAGCGAAGTTGGAAGAAGAGCTAATTGTAAGACCAACTAGTGAGGCTATTATTTGGAATACATTTAGAGGTTGGGTACAATCTTATAGAGATTTACCATTATTAATAAACCAATGGGCCAATGTGGTTCGTTGGGAAATGCGTACACGTTTGTTTTTAAGAACTGCCGAGTTTTTATGGCAAGAAGGGCATACGGCTCATGAAACAAAACAGGAAGCTTTAGCTGAAGCTGAATTAATGAATAACGTATACGCCACGTTTGTAGAGAATTTTATGGCTATTCCTGTTATTCAAGGGTTAAAAACAGAAAGTGAACGTTTTGCAGGAGCAGACGAAACCTATTGTATTGAAGCCTTAATGCAGGATGGTAAAGCTTTACAAGCAGGAACCTCACACTTTTTGGGTCAAAATTTCGCGAAAGCATTCGATGTTAAATACGCTAATAAAGAAGGTAAACAAGATTACGTTTGGGCAACTTCTTGGGGTGTGTCTACACGATTAATGGGAGCGTTAATTATGACGCATAGTGATGATCATGGTTTAGTGTTGCCTCCTAGTTTGGCACCAAACCAAGTGGTTATTATTCCTATTTATAAGAGTGATGAAGATTTAGAAGCGATAACAGAAGTCGCAAATAGTATAATTAGTGATTTACGCGGAAAAAACATTTCTGTTAAATTCGATAATAGAACAACACATAGACCAGGTGCTAAATTTGCACAACACGAGTTACAAGGTGTGCCATTAAGACTTGCTATAGGTGCAAGAGATTTAGCAAATGGAACGGTTGAAATTGCGCGTAGAGATACGCTAACAAAAGAAGTTGTAACGCTAGATAGTTTAAATGATAAAATTGAAGGACTTTTAAAAGACATTCAAAACGATTTATATAAGAAAGCGTTAGATTTTAGAAACGATCATATTACCGAAGTAGAAACTTTTGAAGAATTTAAAACAGTATTAGAAACAAAAACAGGGTTTATTTCTGCGCATTGGGATGGTACTATTGAAACAGAAGACAAAATAAAAGAGCTTACCAAAGCAACAATTCGTTGTATTCCTTTAGAAGGGAAGGAAGAGGCAGGAATTTGTGTGTTTTCTGGTAATCCTTCGAAACGTAGAGTATTGTTCGCAAAAGCGTATTAATTGATGTTGAAAAAGGGAGCTAAATAAAATTTTTTGAAAATATTTTATTTAGTTCTTGCAACATTTAAAAATAGTTGTATTTTTGCATCCGCAATGGAAACGTTGCAAGTTATTTGAAAATATTTTTTGCAAGTTTAAAATATAGTTTTATATTTGCGCACTCAAAATAAAATGGCCCGTTCGTCTATCGGCTAGGACGCATGGTTTTCATCCATGTAAGAGGGGTTCGATTCCCCTACGGGCTACAACTAAAAAATTAAGAAAAAAAACAAAATGGCAAATCACAAGTCAGCATTAAAAAGAATTAGAAGTAACGAATCTAAACGTTTAACTAACAAGTATCAGCATAAAACAACTCGTAATGCTATTAAGAAATTACGTGAGTTAACTGATAAGAAAGAAGCAGAAACTATGTTTCCTTCAGTTGTTTCTATGTTAGATAGATTAGCTAAGAAAAACGTTATTCATGCTAACAAAGCGGCTAACCTTAAGTCTGGTTTAGCAAAACATGTTGCTGCACTTTAATTACATTTAAAGTTAAAAATACTTAAAGCTTCTCAGAAATGAGAGGCTTTTTTTGTGCATTGAATTTTATAATGCAATCTTTGTGAAAACGCAAGTATAAACTTTACAAACAAGACATGTATTAGTTCATGGAAAACAACTCCAACTTTTCAATATATTTTAATAAAACAAGTAAAACCTTTAATTTAGAATATCTTCTTTTATTCACTTTGTTATTTTCTATTACGGCCTGTACTTCCAAAAATTACGAAGAACCTAAAATAGCTCTTGATACATACCATATTGAAAAAGGGTTTGCATTGCATGTAGCGGCATCCGAACCTTTTATTGAAGCTCCTGTTACCATGGATTTTGATAATAAAGGTCGTATGTGGGTTGTTGAAATGAAAGGGTATATGCAAAATCTTGCTGGTACTGGCGACCATATACCAAATGGAACTATAACCATTTTAGAGGATTTAGATCAAGATGGTATAGCAGATCACTCTAAAATATTTATGGATAGTTTGGTGCTCCCTAGAGCTATTGCACATGTTTATGGGGGACTTTTATATGCCGAACCACCAAATCTTTGGTTTGTAGATATTGAAAATGATAAACCCGTTAATAAAGTGCTGGTAGATTCGTTGTATTCTGATGGCGGTAATGTGGAGCATCAACCAAACGGACTTATGATGCATTTGGATAATTGGATTTATAATGCAAAATCTAATTTCCGGTATCAACTAAAAAATAATCAATGGATTAAAGAGCCAACGACTTTTAGAGGGCAATGGGGCATTACTAAAGATAATTTTGGGAGACTGTATTATAACACCAATTCTAGACAGTTATTAGGCGATTATGTATTGCCAAATACAGTTATTAAAAATGAATACTATAAACCTCATAGTCTTTTAAATAAAATACTAACTCCTAACCAAAGGGTTTATCCATTGCATCCAACGGCAGTAAATAGAGGGTATCAAAAGGGAGTTTTAGATGCCGATAGTTTATTAATAAATGTTACCTCGGCATGCGGACCTTTAATATATCGTGGCGATAAATTTCCAGAGGATTATTTAGAAAATGCTTTTATATGTGCGCCAGAGGCTAATGTAGTTAAGCGTAACAATTTAAATTTTGAAGCAGACAAGGTAACGGCAGAACAGGCTATTCCTATTAAAGAGTTTATTGCGTCAACCGATGAAGGATTCAGACCCGTTAATTTGTTTAATGGACCAGACGGCAATATGTACGTTGTAGATATGCATCGTGGTATTATACAGGATAAAGCGTTTTTAACACCGTATTTACAAAAGTTATATGCCAAAAAACAGTTGGATACCATTATTGGTATGGGGCGAATTTTAAAAGTAACCAATACAAACAGTAAACGAGATTCTTTTATTAATGTAGAGGAACAAAGTATATCTAATTTGGTAGCCTTATTAAAGCATAAAAATGGCTGGTTACGCGATAGAGCACAACACCTATTAATACTAAAAAAGGAACCAAAGGCAATTTCCTTATTAAAAAATATATTAAAAGAAGCGGCTAGTAGCGCTGTAAGCAAATTACATGCTTTATACACACTAGATGGTCTTAATGCGCTTAGCTACGACGTTTTAGAAAAGGTTCTATATTCGGAGGATAGTGTCGATGTTATAAGTCATGCCATTCTTTTAATGGAGCAATTTGCTAGTCAAGATCGGGCCTTGTCGATCGCTAAAATTGTAAAACATTTAAATTTAAGAAATAATCCTACTATAGATTTGTATGTTTTAAGTGCCTTGGGGAATTGGATGACGTTTTCAAAAGATCAATTATTTCCTTTAGTGCAACAGTTATCTTTAAGGTATAAAGACCAGATAAGCTATCAAGAAGCTTTTATAACGAGTTTACGAGGCCATGAAGAAAGCTATAAAGCCTTTTTAGGTGAAACATTAGAAGCTCCGGAACACAATGTAATTGCCAAAATATTAAATACCACCATTAGTAATAAGGCTAAAAATAAACAAAATAAAATTTTTACCACGAAGAAGGCGCAAGTAGATAATAGAATTGCTGGCTATAATATATTTAGAAATTTATGCGCTACTTGCCATGGCGTAGAAGGTGAGGGGATTGAAAGTTTAGCGCCACCATTACAGAATTCGGAATACGTTACAGAATCGTCTGAACGTTTAGCGCTAGTTATTTTACATGGTTTATCTGGGCCAATACATGTAAATGGCGATTTGTACGATTTAAATATTGCTATGCCAGGTTTAGCAAATAACCCTGAGTTTACCGATAAAGATATACATAGTATAATTCAGTATCTGCGCAATGCATTTCCTGGTAAGACAAAAAACATATCTATTGATAAAATAAAGTCTTTAAGAGAACAAAAACCTATTGATGGTTTAGGTTTTACAGAAGAAGAGCTGTTAAAAGTAAAATAAAATGAAAAAAAATATCTGCAATTAACAACTTATGATTCAATAAAAATTTAAATTTGCAATTATAATAAGTTTAAAAAACACACCCTCTTTTGGAAAATAAAAAAGCAATAAAATTAATCGACAAGATTCTTAAAAATTTAGATAAGACAGGAATTAATACGGATACACTAATTGACGATATTAAGGAATTGAGAACGTATGCTTTAGAGGCACAAATTCCATTAGTAGTTAAAGTGCTTAGGTTAACTTACGAGCATATTGAAGCTACTGAGTCTTTTATGATACCTATGCCAGATGATGAGCCTATTGAGGAAGATGCTGAGGTTGTAGCTAACGATGAGCTTGCACCTGTTGAAAGCCTTAAGTATGTAATTGCACTTATGAAAAACCTTAACAATAAAGGGAATATTGCCGATTTAAAAGAATATAGAGATCTTTTAAATAGTTACTAGATAATTAGTAAACTATATGCATAAAAATGAATCCTGCCCATTGGCGGGATTTTTTTTTTGCATTAGCCCAAAGGGTAGACTTTTAATACTTTCAATAATCTTAAATATTACGTTTTAATCCGTAACTCGATTTTTAAGAGCGCAAACTAACACGAAACAGTTTCCCTCCTAAAAAGGAGGGATTAAGGGAGGTTTTTACTTAGTGAATCAAAAAATCTATATGTTAACATTTAAAAACAAGCTTGATTTTAGTTATTTAAAACCGTATTTAGCAGATTTGCCCGCGTTAGGGATTGAAACGGCATCCTTTTTTTGCTGCCATAAATGGCAAAAAAAGATATAGTGGAAAGCCCGACCTAAGTGATCCTGCAAGGTTTTGAAAACCTTGTAGGTATAAGCGTGGTAACGCCCAAATATCAATACAATTATTTATACACTCGAATTAACACACAAAAAAAGCCTTAATATAAATATCAAGGCTTTTAGTTATTTTGAAAATAAGAGGTTTTTTATCCGTTCATAGAAATTAAAAACTCTTCGTTATTTTTAGTTTGTTTGAAACGCTCGTTAATAAATTCCATAGCCTCTACAGGATTCATATCGGCAAGGTATTTACGCATTACCCACATACGTTGTACGGTAACATCGTCTAATAAAATATCATCACGACGTGTACTTGACGAGGTAAGATCGATAGCAGGGAAAATACGACGGTTAGATATTTTTCTATCTAATTGAAGCTCCATGTTACCGGTTCCTTTAAATTCTTCGAAAATTACTTCGTCCATTTTAGAACCTGTTTCGGTAAGTGCAGTTGCTATAATTGTTAGAGAACCTCCGTTTTCTATATTACGCGCAGCACCAAAGAAACGTTTTGGTTTGTGTAAGGCATTGGCATCTACACCACCACTTAAAATTTTACCAGATGCTGGTTGCACCGAGTTATAAGCTCTTGCCAAACGTGTAATGGAATCTAATAGGATAACTACGTCGTGTCCACATTCTACCAAACGTTTTGCTTTTTCAAGTACAATGTTGGCAATTTTTACGTGCTCGTGTGCTTCCTTATCGAAAGTAGAAGCAATAACTTCACCACGAACATTACGTTGCATATCTGTAACCTCTTCCGGACGCTCATCAATTAACAAAATCATTTGATAAACCTCTGGGTGGTTTGCTGCAATGGCGTTAGCAACATCCTTAAGTAACATGGTTTTACCCGTTTTTGGTTGCGATACAATCATACCACGTTGCCCTTTTCCAATAGGGGCAAATAAATCCATAATACGCGTAGAAATGGTACTTTGACGTTCTGCTAAGTTAAATTTTTCTTGAGGAAATAACGGTGTTAAATGCTCGAAAGACACACGGTCTCTAACCACATTCGGGTTCTGTCCGTTAATTTTACTTACTTTAATTAATGGAAAATACTTTTCACCTTCTTTAGGAGGTCTTACATTTCCAAAAACAGTATCTCCAACTTTTAAACCGAATAAACGGATTTGCGATTGCGATACATAAATATCATCTGGCGATGATAAATAGTTATAATCAGACGAGCGTAAAAATCCATAACCATCCTGCATAATGTCTAAAACACCTTCGCTTTCTATAATGGCATCAAACTCGTAATCTGGCTCACGGTAGCGGTTTCTGCTATCTTTATTCCCTTTATCAACATTACCGTTTTTTTGGTTTTTATGTTGGTTTTTGTTTTGGTTATTTTGTGGCCTAGGATTAGGTTTTTTAGTATCGTTTTTTGGCCTTGGGTTAGGCTTATGTACTGGCTTTTTTTCTTCTTTAGCTTGTGGTACTTCTGCCTTTTTAACTTCGGCTTTAGGAGCAGCAACAGCTTCAGGTTTACTATCTGCAGCGTTATCTGTTGTTGGTGCTTTTTCGGCAGCTTTAACAGGTTTTTGTACGCGCTGTCTAGGTTTTCTTGCAGGCTTTTCTGCAACTGGTTCAGCTTTAGTTTCTGGTGTTATTTCTGGAACTACAGCTTTAACAGCTTTAGGATCGGCAGCTTGTTGATCGAGAATTTGGTAAACTAAATCTAGTTTTTTTAATGAACGGTATTTCGGAACGTTCAATTTTTTTGCAATCTCCTGTAAATCAGTGAGTTTTTTCTCTTTTAATTGTGAAATTTCAAACATTTATGTTTAATTGGATATTTTATTGAATACTAACGTGAGTAATTCTGAAATATGATTTTTAAAATCTTGAAGAATTAACCGCTTGTAAGTGCGGTTGTTGTGAATTATTACTGCAATAATACAACTTTATTTTATTTTTTATCATTAATTCTATTATTTTTGCGGTCTAGTTATTAAAAAAAGTATGCTACAACGTATTCAAACTATATACCTATTATTGGCTTCAGCAGTATCTGGAGGTCTTATTTTTGTTTTCCATTTATGGATTACAGATAGTGGTGTAAGTGTGTTTGCAAAAGACGAATTACTGTATTTAGGGCTGTTTTTAGCTTCGGCAGTACTATCGTTGGTAACCATTTTTATGTTTAAAAATAGGAAGTCTCAATTTGTATTGGGTCGACTTAACATCATATTAAACTTTATTTTACTAGGATTTTTCGTGTATCAATCACTAAATGTATCTGGAGAGACGGCGGTTTCTGAGAAAGGTATTGGGATGCTTCTCCCTATTGTTTCTATCGTGTTATTGGCATTAGCCAATAAGGCCATCAAGAAGGATGAAGAACTTGTAAAATCTGTTGATAGGTTGCGATAAACCTAACATCTTAGTAGTATTAGTGCGAAAACCCAAAGCGAAAGCTTAGGGTTTTTTTGTTTGTTATGTCCTCTTGAAGGGACTTTAAGGGTGTTTTTAGTGAGAACCTAAATCTATTGAAGAGATAAAACACGCTATTCTATGGTTTATACTTAGGTTCTTTTTGAGCACAAAAAAAAGCCTAGAGTTATCTCCAGGCTTTTAAATAAGTATCTAATATAAATGTTACTTTATCTCAATAAGCTCCAAGTCAAATACTAAATCATGTCCAGCCAACGGGTGGTTAGCATCAACAATAATATGATCTTCTTTTACTTCAGCAATACGAAACTGTACTTCTCTACCATTTTCATCTTTCGATGCTAATCCCATTCCAACTTCAGGAGCCATATCCTGTGGTAATTGTTCCTTTTTTACATCGTAAAATAACTCTTTACGCACCTCTCCATAAGCCTCAGCAACAGGAATATTAATAGTTTTCTTTTCGTTTAATTCCATCGAAATAATACCTTTTTCAAAACCAGGAATTAACATACCCTGACCTAAAGTTACCTCTAGTGGTTCGCGCTCCAACGAGCTATCAAAAACCTGTCCGTTACCTAATTTCCCTGTGTAATGTACTTTTACCGTATCATTTTCTTTTACTTGACTCATAAATAATAATCTTTTCTGTTTTTTAAAAGCGCAAAATTACAACTAATCAAGCGAATACGCATGCTTTTTTTAAAATTTGGGCGCTACCCAAGGGTCGGGCTTTCCAATACAAGTCCTCGCACCTCCATCGTCGGGCTGTGGGCTTTCCTTTTCAATCCCTAGCGCAAACAACTGCCAAAGCAAGTTTTTAGCCTAATTTAATCTATATTTGCAAATGTTTAAGTCTTAAAATCCTAGTTTTAGTATCTTAAGGTTTTGATTTTAAGAAAATTAGTCGTTACTTTATACAACAGATTCAAGACAAATCTGTTTCTTCCTTATTTAATTACATAGCAGTATTTATGTCGCTTTCAGAATTTTAGTTCTAAAGGCGATAAACTAATGATTACGAAACATTTTACCGTATAGTAAAATAGATTCAATACCATTAAAATAGTGTTATTATGAAATCAAAACAACTTATTATTTTAGTATTAAGCATCTGGTTTTGCGCTCAATCCTGTGTAAGCACCCGTGTTGAAGCCACTCCTCATGATGCCAATGTTGTAAATCTAGAATGTCACGAAAAATTTAATTGGAGTTATTTGTGGGGTTTAGGAAGCGTTAAACGTGTCGATTTACACCCAGATACCGAAGGTGTAGAATGTCCATGTCGCTCCAAAGCCATAGCATGGGTAGAAGTTAAAACCTCATTAACCGATTTTGCATTAAGCCTTGTTACTCTTGGTATTGTTAATCATCGTAAAGTAAAATATGGTTGTGCAAAACCAAGTGATGGAGAACAGGACTTTTAACCTTTAAAACCTCAAAAAATGATACCAGAAGGAATAGACAGATTGCCTATTGGCTCGTGGACTAACAAACATGAAAACTTTACGCATCAGCTAGAAGATAATGCGTCCTTTTCACTTTATAACCCACCAGGAGCTTCGGCTAGAGCACGTTACTCGGCAACTACTAAAAATTTTCAATGGCTAATTAATCATGCCATAAACAATAACCTTAAACTTCGGGCTTTGGGTAAAGGTTGGTCGTTTTCTAAGGTTGGGGTTACAAAAGGCGGTTTGGTCGATACGGTTTCTTTAAACTTTTCATTTCAACCCAAACAAAAGCAAGTCAGTCTGCAGTACGCACAAACACCATACGATCTTTATTTTGTGCAATGTGGTGTAGCTATTTACGAGTTAAACAATAGGCTGTCGCAAAAGCGGCCGCAACGCTCCATAAAAGCATCGGGTGCCAGTAACGGACAAACCATTGCTGGAGCTTTGTCCACCGGAACCCATGGCGCAGGAATTCATGTTGGTGCCATTCAAGATGCCGTTGTAGGGCTGCATATTATAACTAGCGAAGACAAACATATTTGGTTAGAGCGCAAATCGTATCCAGTAGTTTCGCAGGATATGGTCGATTGGTTAGGGGCAGAGTTTATTGCAAACGACGACCAATTTAACGCAGCATTAGTAAGTTTTGGAAGCTTTGGTTTTATACATGGGGTCATGATAGAAACCGAACCGCAGTTTTTATTAGAAGAACACAGAATAGGTAATATCGCTTACAGCAATCCATTAAAAAAAGCCATGGAATTACTAGATGTAACCGATCTTAACATTGCTGCTACCGATGGTAGTACAGATCTTTATCATTTCGAGGTGTTGTTTAATTTACACAAGTTTGCACCTAACAATACCGAAAAAGGTGCCTTTTTAAAATATATGTTTAAACGGCCTTATCACGATGGGCATCAATTTTTAAAACGACCAAACGAGTTTTCTTTCGGCGAAGATTTACTGGGCATTATTTCAAAGCTGTTGGACAATTTATCGCCCGTATCAGATTTAGCAGTTCCGCCTTTGGTAAATGTTATGTATAAAAGGGCATTTGCGCCACAAGAAGTTGTTACTGGTACCATTAAGGAAATTTTTAATTATACTAAGTTTTTAGGTAAAGTGGCTAGTGCTGCCATGGGAATAGATATTAAAGATTCCGCTAAAGTAGTGGAGCTAATCATGGAGGTTAATAAACATACGCCTTTTCCTGGTGGTTTGTCTCTGCGTTATGTAAAAGGCACTAAGGCCACCTTAGGATTTACAAAATTTGATAATACCTGTGTTTTAGAAATGGATGGTATAGACGGGCAAGTAGCCAGAAATTTTTATACAGCCGTTTGGAACAAAATGGAGCAGCAAAATATTCGGTACACGTTGCATTGGGGGAAAATTAACTTTAATTTAAACGAAAACCTTATTAGAAATATGTACGGTAACACGGCAGTCGATTCTTGGATTAATGCCAGAAACCAACTCATGTCCATACCTTCAATGCAAGTTTTTAGTAACAAGTTTATGCAAAACTGTGGCTTAGACAAAATTCATCAAAGCATCACATAAAAGTATTAAATTAAACCTCTTTTGGGTGTCTCACAGGAAATTCAATAACCTCTAGGTTCTCAATTTTTTTGCCATCAATTGTAAAACGTAGCATTGTTCTAACTTTATGAAAACCGTGTTTGCCAACGGCACCAGGATTCATATGGATTAGGTTTAGCTTTTTATCGGGCATTACCTTTAAAATATGCGAATGTCCGCAAATAAAAAGTCTTGGTGGGTTTTGTTTTATAGCGTCACTAACTCTAAGATTGTATTTAGGTGGATAGCCTCCAATGTGCGTAATCCAAACATCGACACCCTCGCACATAAAACGGTTATGTTCAGGGAATTCTACGCGTACTTCAGCACCATCAATATTACCATAAACACCGCGTAATGGTTTTAAAGCCTTTATGGCATCCGTAACTTTTAAGTCGCCAATATCTCCGGCATGCCAAACTTCATCAGCCTGATTAACATACTTTAAAATATCTTTATCAATATAACTATGTGTGTCTGAAAGGAGGAGTATTTTGGTCATTAATTTGAAACTGTAATTTGTGATGGTAAAGTTATAATTAATTGTTGCAAACTACCAGAAAAGGGGCATTATATCTGTGTTGTGGTATCATATTTAGTTTCCCCTCAAATCCTTACCTAATATCTATAACTTCCATTTTTTTGAAATGAAACATCTTATTTCTTTTTTAACACTTAGTGTTCATGCACACTAAAATTTATCTTTGCAGTATATTACTTAAAACAAATGGTATTATATATGTAGAACATATACAAATAATTCGCTTTTTAACTTTTTAGAAAATTAAATTAATGATCAGCAAAAACTAAAAATTCTATATTAGTAATAAAACTTCTAAACCAATTACCAACTAAACTAACCAATACCACCATGTCAAAATTTAATACGCTAATTAAAAATCTTGGTCCGGGACTACTATTTGCAAGTATGGCTATTGGTACTTCGCATCTGGTGTTATCTACAAAAGCTGGAGCTCAATATGGTTGGATTATGATTATCCCAATAGTATTAGCCAACATATTAAAATATCCGTTTTTTGAGTTTGGTATTCGGTATACCAATATTACTGGGAAAAGTATTATTGAAGGCTATAATAATAGAGGCAGAGGATATTTATGGTTGTATGCTATTATAACAATTGTAACAAGTATTGCGGGGCCTGCGGCATTATGTTCTATTACTGCGGGTCTTTTTATAAACCTTTTTGGCATTCAAAATATCTCGTTTACCACAGTTGCTGTGGGCTTATTTATTGTAAATAGTATAATATTAATTATAGGAAAATATAAGCTTTTAGAGACTACTTTAAAATTTTTAATACCCATTTTATTTTTCGCATTGTTGGCCACAACAGTGCTTGTTATAAAAGTAGGTCCAGTAGCTCCTATAGTAGATTTTAATCCACCAGCTATCTTTAACGAGTTAGGTATATTGTTTTTAATTACGCTTATTGGTTGGATGCCTACTGCAGTGGAGGCTAGTAGTTGGTTAAGCCTTTGGAGTGCAGAGAAATATAATATAGATGGAAGTAAACCGTTACTTAAAGATGCCTTACGCGAATTCAATTTTGGATATATTTTAACAACCATATTGGCTATTTTCTTTTTAGTTATTGGTTGTATGACGCTTTATGGTTCTGGAACAGAATTAAGTAGTAATGCTGTAACCTTTGCAGATCAGGTAATAAATTTGTTTACAACTCATATTGGTAATTGGGCTTATGTTTTTATAGCTGTTTCTGCTTTTGCTACTATGTATAGTACATGTTTAACCCAGCATGACGCTATCTCGAGAGTGAGTGTCGATATTATAGGTTTACTTGTTGGTGAGCATGATAAATTTAAAGGTAAAAAGTATTATGTAATTGGCATTGTAACAATAGCTTTAATGAGTATTGTTGTGCTTTATACGTTGGGTCCTAATATGGGCTTAATTCTAGCCATTGCCACCGCAACATCTTTTGTGTTGGCGCCTATTGTGGGTTATATGAATTTAAAAAATGTAATAAGTAGCGATATTCCGGAAGATGACAAACCTAAAAAAGGATTGCAAATTTTAACTTATGCTGGCATATTTTTCTTATCGTGTTTAGCGATTTATTATGCTTGGGTTGTAATTTTTTAAGTCGCTCAGTTCTATTAGTTTCTCAAATTAGCCTAAATAACTTTTTAAATAATGTCCATAGCAGTTAGGTGCGTTAGAGATTGAACGGCATGTTTGAACTCCCTGACGAAGGAAGGAGTGAGTAGTGAAAGCCCGACCCTTTTCGGGTAGCGCCCAATTTCTCTATACAAAACAACTTTGTTCTATTACGGGAAGTAACACTAGTAATCTTTTAATATTTAATTAAGAAGCCACGCTTTATAGGAAGCGTAAATCTAGTTATCTTTGTGTCTTGATAAAAACAAAAGTGTTGCGGTATTTTGTAGAACTTTCTTATAATGGTAAGGCGTACCATGGTTGGCAAATTCAACCTAATGCAATAACAGTACAAGAGGTTGTTGAGAAGGCTTTAAGCACCTTGTTGGGCGTGCCTATTTCCATTATGGGTGCAGGACGAACGGATGCTGGTGTGCATGCAACACAGCTATTTGCACATTTTGATACCGATGTTGGTTTTGATACCCCTAAGTTAATTTATAAGTTAAATTCTTTTTTACCTACCGATATTGCCATTCGCGATATTTTTAAGGTAAAAGCCGATGTTCATGCTCGATTTCATGCCTTGAGTAGAGCGTATGTGTACCGCGTGGCAATTGAGAAGAATGTGTTTAATGTAGACCATTGTTTTTATGTAAAACATGCTTTGGATGTGGATAAAATGAATGCCGCTGCGAAAATTTTATTTGAGTATAAAGATTTTCAATGTTTTTCTAAGACACATACCGATGTTAAAACGTATAATTGCGACATTATGCAAGCTGAATGGTTGGTTAAAAATGGCGAATTGCATTTTGTAATAAAAGCCAATAGGTTTTTAAGAAACATGGTGCGTGCCATTGTAGGAACCATGATTAATATTGGACTTGGTAAAGTTGAGGTTGAAAGTTTACATACCATTATAGCTTCTAAAAATAGGAGTGAAGCAGGGTTTTCGGTGCCAGCACATGGTTTGTATTTAACAGATATTGAGTACCCAAAAGACATAAAATTATAAATGAGTAAAACGAAAGAAAATATATTTGATTTTAAACTTTTTAAGCGTCTTTTTGAATATATAAAGCCTTACAAGGCGGTATTTTTTGGACTTAATGTATTGGTGGTTTTATTGGCTATTTTTAGTTCGGCAACGCCATACATTACTAAATACGCCATAGATGATAGTATTGGAAACAGAGTGGAAAAAGACTTTTTGTTTTATATTATTTTAATGCTTGTGGTATTGATTGTGCAAACGGTTTTTCAGTTGCTATTTATTTACTATGCGGCTTGGTTGGGGCAAAATTTGGTAAAGGATGTGCGTGTTAAACTCTTTGACCATTTACTGCGTTTTAAAATGAAATATTACGACAACTCTTCGGTAGGTTTACTCATTACGCGTGCGGTAACCGATATGGAACGTATTGCCGATATTTTTGGACAAGGTCTATTCATGATTTTCAAAGATTTGTTGACTATGGTCGTGGTTTTTGGAGTTATGATTTATATAAACTTTAAGCTTAGCTTAATTGTTTTTATAATGATGCCTTTACTGGTTTATGCCACAAGAATTTTTCAGAAGTATATGAAAAAGGCCTTCGAGGAAGTGCGAACCGAAGTGTCTAACTTAAATAGTTTTGTACAAGAGCGCTTAACAGGAATGAAAATTTTACAATTGTTTACGCGTGAAGATGTTGAGTATAAAAACTTTAAGGAAATTAATGAGCGCCATAAAAAAGGTTGGCTTAAAACGGTTTGGTATAACTCTATATTTTTTCCTTTACCAGATTTATGTGCATCCATTACCATTGGTTTGGTAGCATGGTATGGTGGCTTACGAATGATTGTGGACGATAGTACCATTACCCAAGGGGATTTGGTTGCCTTTGTTATGTTTATGCCTTTACTGTTTAGACCGTTGCGCCAAATAGCAGATAAGTTTAATACGTTACAAATGGGAATGGTGGCAGCCACTCGTGTGTTTAAGGTAATTGATACAACATCGCAAATTGATGATCATGGTACACAAGTTCCAGAATCGTTTAAAGGCAATATAAAGTTTGAAGGGGTGCATTTTAGCTATGTTGAAGAGGAAGAGGTGCTTAAAGGCATTTCTTTTGATGTGACGGCAGGCGAAACAGTAGCCATAGTTGGTGCCACAGGAGCAGGGAAATCGACCATTATTAATTTACTAAATCGTTTTTATGAAATTGGCGAAGGCGTAATTAGCGTTGATGGTATTGATATTAAAAGTGTGACTTTAGCCGCTTTAAGAAACCAAATTGCTGTGGTTTTGCAAGATGTGTTTTTGTTTGCAGATACCATTATGAATAATATTACTTTGGACCATCCAGAAATTACCGATGCACAAGTGTACCAAGCTGCAAAAGATATTGGGATTCATGATTTTATTAAGAGCTTACCAAATGGTTATAATTACAACGTTAAGGAACGTGGTGTTATGTTATCTTCAGGGCAGCGTCAATTAATTTCGTTTTTACGAGCTTATGTTACTAACCCTAGTATTTTAGTGTTGGATGAGGCTACATCGTCTGTAGATTCATATTCTGAGCAATTAATACAAAATGCTACCGATAAAATTACAAAAGGCAGAACATCTATTGTTATTGCGCACCGTTTGGCAACTATTAAAAAAGCAGACAAAATTATAGTAATGGACTCAGGCGAAATTGTAGAACAAGGCACCCATAACGAGCTACTTAAAAAAGAAAATGGCTATTACAGAAATTTATACGAGGTTCAATTTTTAAAAGAGGAAGTGGCTTAAAAAGTACTTTTTTCTGACAAGTGAAGCTTGATTTAAAGGCCTTTATTTTAATTCACCATTTAGTTGCATCACTATCGCCATAATTATACCTATACCTATGGTAAGTACTACAAATGCAATTGTAAATAGAATTATAAAGAGAAGGGTTTTCAGTATTATTTCTTTAAAAGTTAAATTGAAGAGTCTTTTAAGAAGATAGCAATGATAAAGTAAGGTTGCTATATAAAAATAAGTGCTAAATGCTAGATAGTAATTGGCGTTAATTACTAAAATTAAAAGCCCTAGAATTGCTGAAATAATAGAATATAGCGACATGCTGTACATGTAAATTACCAAATGCTCGGTAAAATTGTATTTTTTCTTATTAAATAATATCCAAGAAATAACGGCAAACAAAGGAATCATTGAAGCGTAAATAAGCGACGAATAATCCAACGAAAAATCTGATGAAGACGCCATAATATCTTGCGAAGCTTTATTTGAATGCATGGCTGTGCTATCAAATAGGTTTGAAACATCTAAAGCATTTTTATAGAATTTTCTAATAATAAAAATAGTAAATCCGGTAAGTGTTAAAGAAATTCCGAAAAAACTTATAGGATTGATATACCGCTTTCTAACACCTTTAACATAACTATCAATAACCTGCTCTGGTGCTTTAATTAAGCAGATAATGGTGGTAATTAAAGTGTTGTCGTAATTGAAAAAAGTTTCACCCAGATGTTGAGTTATATTTTTTAAGGTTAACCGTTTTTTAATGACTTTACCACCACAATTATGGCAATAGGTACTTAATTGGTCTAGGTTAGTATTACAGTTTTTACAATTCAAATTATGCTAAATCGGTTTTAATCATAGTGGTTAACTCTGTAGTGTCCTCAAAAACGACAAATTCTCCATCTTTAAAATAAGAAATATGTCCAGTTTCTTCACTAACAACTAGTGCCAAGGCATCGGTTTTTTCGGTAACTCCAATAGCGGCTCTATGGCGTAAACCAAAACGTTGCGGAATGTTTTTTTCGTTATTTACAGGAAGAATAACACGTGTAGCTTTTACAATATTATTACTAACCACAATAGCACCGTCGTGTAAAGGGCTATTTTTAAAAAAGATACTTTCAATTATGGGCTGAGTAACTTTTATATTCATTTCGTCGCCAGATTGCGATAAGAAATCTAAGTTGTTATTACGCTCAAAAACAATTAGCGCCCCTGTTTTAGACATGGACATTTTATTACACGCCGAAACTACAGCATCAATATCGGTTTCGTTAGTAGTTTCAGTTTTTAAAAAGTTTATTTGCTGAAAAAATTTACCACGTGTTCCTAAATTTGTGGAGCCTACCATGAGTAAAAACTTCCGTATTTCTGGCTGAAAAACCACAATTAAGGCAATAATACCTACTTTCATAAAGCCACCAAATATGCCTGTAAGAAGCTCCATGTTTAGAAAATCGGTTAGCATCCAAGCGCCGTAAATTATAATAATTCCAATAAAAATATTAATGGCAACGGTGCCTTTAATTAATCGGTAAACATAGTAAAGTAGCAGTGCTACTAGAATAACATCTATAATATCGACAAGGGTAAATTTTAAAAGGTCTTTAAAAATATCCAATGGAAGTGGGTTTTGGTAAATTTAGTAAAAAAGGGTTAATTAAAAATATATTCATTCTTGGAAATAATGACGTTATCTATATCCTTTTTTAAAAGTATTGATTTAAAATTAATATATTCTTGAAAAGTTATGTTTTCATTGAATTTTAAAATAAGTTCGGTTATAGAATGTTTGTTTTTAATTAAATTTTTAAAGCTTTCAGATAGATGAGATTTGTCTGAATTTTTAGTTATCAGATTTTCTACAGCATTTCTAATGGCTCCATTTTGTCCATTTAAGGTGATAACGTATTGATTGATTTTTTCACTTCTAGTAAGTTTAGGGAATGAATCTTTTTTTGTCATTTCTATATAAACAACATCGGTAAAATCTATAAATCCTAAATTCTTTTTACTCGTGTTGTTACAAGTAAAATAGTTTTTTACACCTTCTTTTTTATGACTAGAATTGGCCTTTTTAACTTGAAGGTATTTTATATGCGGAATAACTTGTTTAAGCGTTAAGCGTTTATCGACATTAATCAACCAATTTGTAGTGCTTATCAGGTTTTTTCGGTTTAGTTCTACACTATCCGTTTTAGTTTCATCGTAAAATAAGTAACCAGGAGAAACATCTAAGATTTTTGTAATTTCAGAATGATTAATCTCTGGTAGTAACACGACTTTATCATTTCCGCAGGAAAAGAAAACAGTTAAAAGCAATACGTATAGTAGGTTCTTCATAATCTAATAATCTATTAATCTGGTTAATTTTATACATTCCATAGCTTCCTTAACATCATGCACTCTCAAAATAGAAGCGCCTTTTTGCAACGAAACTGTATTTAAAACAGAGGTGCCGTTTAAAGCTTCTTTGGCTGAGGTTTCAAGGGTTTTATAAATCATAGATTTTCTAGAAATACCTACAAGTAAAGGTTTTTCAGTTATTTTAAAAAGCTCTAATTGATTTAGCAATTCAAAATTTTGCTCTAAAGTTTTAGCAAAACCAAAACCAGGGTCTATAATAACATCTGCAATACCTAGATCTTTTGCTTTAGCTATTCTTTCAGAAAAATAAAAGAGCACATCTTTAACCAAATTAGTATAATTGGTCTGTTGTTGCATGGTTTGCGGAGTGCCTCGCATGTGCATCATAATATACGGTACACGCAGTTTCGCAATAGTTTGCAACATATGGTCGTCTAACTTTCCAGCCGAAATATCATTTATCATGCAAGCACCAGCATCAATACAGGATTTTGCTACTTCACTTCTAAAAGTATCTATGGATAGTAAGGTTTCTGGAAACGCCTTTAAAATTAGGTTTATAATTGGGATAATACGCTTTAACTCATCGGTCTCGCTAACATGGTCGGCATTAGGGCGCGAACTATATGCGCCAACATCAATAAACGTAGCACCGTCGTTAAGCATTTGCTCAACGTGTTTTAAAATTTCGGCTTCGTTTTTATGCGAGTCACCATCGTAAAACGAATCTGGTGTAACGTTTAAAATGCCCATCACTTTTGGTGACGATAAATCAATAAGTTTGCCTTTGCAATTAATTGTCATAATCTTAAAATTCGAGTATCAAATTCCAAACCTAAAACTTTAAATTTGAAACATCAAAGGTAGTCTTCAAAACTTTAAACCTTAAACTTTTGAACTTTAAACAATTTAAGCGAAATTTACGCAAAATTGAAATTAGTTCACCATATATGCAAGATACTTCAAAACAATATGATGCCGTAATAGATACCTGTAAAAGTTTATTTATTAAAAAAATGAGTGATTACGGAAGCGCCTGGAGAATATTAAGGTTGCCATCGTTAACAGATCAAATTTTTATTAAGGCACAACGTATTAGAGGCCTACAGCAAAATGAAGTTCAGAAGGTTGATGAAGGACAAGAAAGCGAGTTTATTGGAATAATCAATTACTGTATTATGGCTTTAATTCAATTAGATAGAGGTGTTGTTGAGCAGCCTGATATGTCTACCGAAGAAGCTACAGCACTTTACACCGAAAAAGCAGCCATTACAAAACAGCTTATGGAAAATAAAAACCATGATTATGGCGAGGCTTGGCGAGAAATGCGTGTTAGTAGTTTAACCGATTTAATTTTACAAAAATTATTGCGTGTTAAACAAATTGAAGATAATAAAGGAAAAACTTTAGTGAGTGAAGGTATTGATGCTAATTATCAGGATATGATTAATTACTCAATTTTCGCAATGATTCATTTAAATGAAAAATAATTAATAGTTTTTTTTGACAACAGTTTCCCTCCTAAAAAGGAGGGATTAAGGGAGGTGTTCAATTATCATCTTCAATTTGAATGAAAAATTGTTGTAGTTCCTATTCAAATAGGAAAACACCAAGAAAGTATATAACTTAAATTAAAAAGATTCCTGCCTTCGCAGGAATGACAAAATTTATGAAAACATTAGTAAACATATCAAGAATCCTAGTAGGTGTATTATTCATTTTTTCAGGATTTATAAAACTTAACGACCCACTTGGATTCTCATATAAATTACAAGAATATTTTAGTCCAGATGTTTTAAATATTCCATTTTTAGAACCTTATGCGCTTATAATTTCGGTGTTTGTTGTGGTTTTTGAAGTGGTATTAGGTGTATTTCTGCTTATTGGTTACAAACCTAAATTTACCGTTTGGAGTTTGTTATTAATGATTGTGTTTTTCACCTTCTTAACATTTTACGCGGCTTATTTCGAAAAAGTAAAGGATTGTGGCTGTTTTGGCGACTTCATAAAATTAAAACCTTGGGAAACCTTCTGGAAGGATGTTGCACTTTTAGTGTTAATTGTAATCCTTTTTATAGGTGTTAAACATATTAAACCAATTTTTGGAAACCTTGTAACCACTGTAATAGCATTGTTAGGGTTTATATTAAGTTTGTGGTTTGGTTACCATGTATTAATGCATTTACCAGCAATAGATTTTAGAGCATATGCTATAGGTAAAAATATTCAAGAAGGTATGCTTGTACCCGAAGATGCACCAAAACCCATTCAAGAATACAGTTGGAAATTTAAAGTTAACGGCGAAGAAAAAGTTATTAAAACCAATGGCTCTTACCCATCTGTAGAAGGCGATTTTGTAGGTGTTGAAACTAAAGTGATACAAGAGGGTTACACGCCACCAGTAGTCGATTTTTCTATTGAAACCGATACCGACGATTTAACAACGCACTTTTTAGAACAAGAGCACTTGGTAATTGTAGTATCTTACAGTTTAGAAAGTATCGAGCAAGGAGGCGCTTTAAAATTAAAAGCATTACAAGATGAAGCCAGACGAAATAATTTTCAAATTATAGGTTTAACAGCTTCTGGCGAAGATGCTAAACAACGTATAAACGAAGCCTACAACATAGATTTTACTTGGTATTTATGCGATGAAAAAGCTTTAAAAACAGTAGTGCGTTCAAACCCTGGAGTTTTAGAGTTAAACAAAGGCTTGGTTAAGCAAAAAGTACATTGGAATGATATTGAAGATTTAAAGTTGCCTAAAGTAGAGAAGCCAGTGGAACCTAAAAAGCAAGAAGATATAATTGCTTATTTTATAAATGATGTACCTTCAACAAAAGAAGAAGTAGAGGCTATAGATTCAGAAAAAATTGAAAGCATAAATGTTATTAAGGACTCTACACAGGTTAAAGCATTCAATCTAGGAAAGGATAGTGTTTATAAAGAAATAGTGCAATTGAAATTAAAAGAAGAATAATTTACAACGAAACTATTCCGTGAACATTAGTGAAATTCGTGTCAATTTAAAAAACAACAACTGATAAACTACTTACTAAATAAAATCTTTTACGCGCTCCTCACATTACTTGGGGTGGTTACTGTTATTTTCTTTTTATTTAGTGTGCTTCCCGGAGATCCTGCTCAAATGATGATGGGACAAAATGATGACAGCGAGCAATTAGCTATCGTCAAGAAAAAGTATGGTTTCGATAAGCCAATAAGCACCCAGTATTTTTATTATTTAAACGATTTATCGCCTATATCGTTTCATTCTAATAATTCCGAAGATTACACCTTCTTAAGCGATGGGAAGTATAGCGCAACCCAATTATTCGCATTAGGAAACACTACAACGGTTTTAAAGGCACCATATTTAAGAGAATCCTTCGCAAAACAAGGAAAGCGCGTTAGTCAGGTGTTATCAGAAACACTACCAAACACTTTTGTTTTAGCTGTATCAGCCATTATAATCGCCATTATTTTAGGTGTTTTATTAGGAATTGTTTCTGCATTGTATAAGGACGGTTGGCTCGATAAAACCATTCAAATATTCAGTACGTTTGGTATGAGTATTCCATCATTTTTTAGCGCGATTTTATTTGCGTGGTTCTTTGGCTATTTACTGCACGATTATACTAATTTAGAAATGACGGGCAGCCTTTATGAGCTAGACGATTTTGGCGAAGCCATGCATATAAAATGGAAAAATTTAATATTACCAGCAATTGTACTAGGTATTCGTCCGTTAGCAGTGGTTATTCAACTTATGCGAAACTCGTTGTTAGAAGTTTTTAATCAAGATTATATAAGAACCGCTAGAGCAAAAGGGCTAAGCGAATTTCAAATTATAAAAAGACACGCCGTTAAAAATGCTTTAAATCCTGTAGTTACAGCAATTTCAGGATGGTTTGCTTCCATGTTGGCAGGAGCTGTGTTTGTAGAGTATATTTTTGGTTGGAACGGTTTGGGTAAAGAGATCGTAAATGCATTAAACACTCTAGACTTACCAGTAATTATGGGCTCGGTGTTAATTATAGCCGTTATGTTTGTAATTATTAATATTTTTGTCGACATAATTTACGTGTGGTTAGATCCAAAAGTTAAATTAGAATAATGTCCTGCTCAGGCTAAAATCTCCTTAAAAACATAACATGAAAAAAATAATATACACGCTTGCTTTATTAGTAAGCCTATTAAGCTGTAACTCGCAAGAACCAACGCAATTCTCAGAGGAGGCTTTAAACGATTCTTTTATAAACCTAGAAGGTAATGCAACAACCTTCAAAAGCATTTTAGAAACGCATAAAGGTAAAAATATTGTTGTAGATATTTGGGCATCATGGTGTAGCGATTGTATAAAAGGTATGCCTAAAGTAAAAGCATTACAAGAGCAGTTTCCAGATGTAGCCTATGTGTTTTTATCACTAGATAGAGGGCAAGATGCATGGAAAAGAGGCATAAAAAAATATAATGTAACCGGCAATCATTATTATTTACCAAATGCTAAAGATTGCGATTTTGCAGATTTTGTAAATATTAGCTGGATTCCTAGATATATGCTAATTAATAAAGCTAGCGAAATCGTTGTATTTAATGTTATTGAAGCTAACGACGATAAGTTGATAGAAGCATTAAAAAAATAGTTATTTTTGTTCTATTAGCAAATATTAATTTTAGCTTGTTTAGTATAAAATCTAGAATATTAAAACATTATGAGAAAACAAATTGTAGCCGGTAACTGGAAAATGAATAATGATTTAGCGCAAACCGAAGCGTTAATAGCGGCATTAAAAAAGCAAACAAAAACAACTGATGCCGAAGTAATGGTAGCACCAACAGCAACTAACTTATGGCAAGCATATAATTCACTTAAAGGTGTTAATATAGAAGTTATAGCACAAAATATGCACTTTGCAGAAAGTGGTGCTTACACTGGCGAAGTTAGCGCAGCTATGTTAAAAAGTATCGGTATTGAAACGGTTATATTAGGCCACAGCGAGCGTCGTGAGTACTTTAACGAAACCGACGAGCTTCTTGCCAAAAAAGTAGATGCAGCTTTAGCAAAAGGTATGCGTGTAATTTTCTGTTTTGGAGAAGAATTAGCCGATAGAAAAGCAGGAAACGAAGAAACTGTAGTAGGACTTCAAATTAAAAATGCATTATTCCATTTAGGAGCAGCAGACTTTCAAAACATTGTTTTAGCTTATGAGCCTGTTTGGGCCATTGGAACAGGCGAAACTGCAAGTCCAGAGCAAGCACAAGATATGCATGCATTTATTAGAGCGACTTTAGCAGATAAATACGGAAATGATATTGCCGATGAGGTTTCAATCCTTTACGGTGGTAGCGTAAAACCAGCAAATGCCGAAGAGATTTTCTCTAAGCCAGATGTAGATGGTGGATTAATTGGTGGTGCAGCACTTAATGCAGACGACTTTTTTGCTATTGTAAACGCGTTCTAGTAAATTTAAAATAATAAAAGTATTATCTAAGGGTATTCCCTAGTTTTTAAAAACTAGAGAATGCCCTTAAGTTTTTGGTTTTAGTTATAGTTAGCTTGCAGTTAGCTATTTATTAATTAAAATCAATCCTCATGAAAACTTTAAAATTACTTTTATTAATATGTTCTTCTTCGTTATTTGCTCAGGTTCCTGCCAATAACGAATGTGCTAATGCAGAACCTATTACGATACCCACTGCTTCAGCAATAGTAATTTCACCAAACTTTACCGAAGCAACTGAAAGTCTTGATGCTTCATGTAACACAGCGTCTGTAAATAATAAAGATTTATGGTATACATTCACTATGCCTATTGAAGGTATATTACGTATTAGTAGTACTTCGGTAACTAATTATTTTACTATTTATGATACCTGTGGTGGCGCAGAAATTGAGTGTAGTAAAGACGATTCTTCTTTTAATAGTTTAACAAATGGAAACACTTATCTTTTAAGGGCTTCTTACCAATTTGACAATGGTGGAGCTTTTTCGCTTCAAGCTTTAACTGCTGCAGCTAATGATGAATGTACAAATCGAGAAACAATTTCCATTAGTACATCAAGTTTTACACAACCTAATCCCGATTCAAGTTATGCGTCTAAAAGTATCGAGGCTAGTTGCGATTCTCCTAATAATCTATATTTAGATGTGTGGTACGAATTTATTATGCCAGTTAATGGTAATGTTGAAGTAACATTTTCCAATAATAAACAAACGTTTACACTTTATGATAGTTGTACAGGCAATGAGTTGCAATGTTTTTCGGGTATTGGATTATTTGAAAATTTAAGTCAAAATTCAACGTATAATTTAAGAGTTGCAGAGCGGTCTACTGAAGTGGGTACTATGAATTTTAGGTTACAAGCCTATGCATTTGCTTTAAATAATGATTGTGAAAACGCTGAAACTATAACCGTCGAGACAATAAATTCTAATACCTACCAAACAGATTTAAGAGCAGCCAAAGAAAGTTTAGACTCCACCTGTGAAATAGCAAGTGATACAAATTTCGATTTGTGGTATAATTTTACAATGCCTGTAACTGGAAATTTAAAAATAGAACAATTGTCTGGAATTGATACAGTAACACTTTATGATAGTTGTGGTGGCACCGAAATTTCTTGTCAGTCGGGTTTGCAAATTATCTTTGGGTTAGTTGAAAACACTAATTATGTAATAAGGATTGCCTCTATATATCCAACAAATAAACAACCTAGATTTCAGGCGTTTACCAAGGCAGAAAATGATGAATGTGGTACTAGTGAAACGCTTTCTATAACCACAAACGATTTTACGCAATACACCGTAGATGCTAGAACAGCGACCGAAAGTCTTAATAGCTCATGCGATACAGAATCAGACATTAATTTAGATTTGTGGTTCGATTTTGTAATGCCAGTAACCGGCAATTTACAAGTTTCTGGCACTACATTTCATTTAAAGTCGACTTTATACGATGCTTGTTCTGGTAATGAAATAGGGTGCTTTCAAGGTAACGGAACCTTTTCAAATTTAATATTTAATACAACTTATAAGTTACGGGTTTCACAAAAATTGAACGATTCCAATTCGCGAAATTTTAGACTACAAGCCCTTGAAAATATTTTTAATGACGAATGCTCTTCTCCTCAAAACATAGTAGTTCCTACAGAGGGGTACATAACAACTTCAACCAATAATGGGGCAGCTACCAATAGTGTAATTACCGCTTGCGAACCTCCAAGCGAATCGCTTACCGTACAAGATGTTTGGTATAGTTTTACCATGCCAAGTACTAATGATATTGAGATTAGTCACTTATCTGAAAATGTGTTGGGGTATTATGCTTTATTCGATGCTTGTGGAACCACAGAGTTACAATGCTTTACTAATAGTGGGTTTTTTACTAATTTAACTCAAGGAAATGAGTATTTATTAAAGGTTGGTAATCTATCTTCTCAGTCTGGTATCTTAAGTTTTAATATGTCTGCGCAACAAGTAGCGCTGGTAGTAAATACAGTAAGTATTAAAAATTTAAAGCTGTATCCAAACCCAACAACCAATGTGTTTCATATAGAACATTCAGGGCAAATGAATTTACAAAACCTTTCTGTTTTAGATTTGAATGGCAGGGTAATTAAATCGGTTAAGTTGCATGATAATATGAAAACTATCGATATTTCAAGTTTGCATCCTTCTGTATATATAGTGGTTATTGAAGCTGCTAACGCACGTTTAATTAAGCGTATTATAAAACAGTAATGTGTTTTTGTATCTTTAGATAATTAACAAAATTGAAATGAACTTCCAATTATTTCTTTTAATGCTAGCATGTCTTTTATCCAGCGTTTTAAACGCTCAAGATAAAGAGAACGCTTATTCTAAAGATAGTTTAAAAGTGGTTTCCTTACTAAATTTAGGGTATAAGTTAGAGGCTAAAACCCCGCATAAAGCTATTTCAACGTATAAAAAAGCGGCTAAAATAAGTGAATCTCTACATTTTAATTTAGGGAGTTTTAGGGCCTATAGTTATACTGCCATTGTGTTTAGTGATTTGGCATTGTATGACTCTGCCATATATTATAATAAAATAGCATTGCCCTTTGCTAAAAAAATAAACTATGAAAAAGGTATTGCAGCAACCTATATAAATTTAGGGAATACCTATCAATTTTTTGGTAGATATGATAACGTGGTAGATAATTATATTAAGGGCATTCAAATATTTAAAACCATAGCAGATAGTTCAAGTGTTTCGCAATCATATCAAAACTTAGCTGCTCTTTTTAGTGCCATTAATCGGCATGATAAAGAAATTGAGTATTTAGAATTAGCGTTAAAAAATAACCCTAAAGATAATAAGGTTCAAAAAGGAATGATTTATGGCGATTTGGGTTTAGCGCAAACTAAATTACATATGATGCCCAATGCTTTAGCGTTTTTTAATAAGGCTGATAGTATTTCTAAGATTGTATCTAACAACCGTTTAAGTTTTTTTGTGTCAAGAAATTACGGAGAATATCATTTATTAACTCAAGATTATAAAAAAGCCATTCCGTTTTTTGAACAAGCACTTCACATTAATAACGGTATAAACGACGAGTATTATCGTGCAGAAGTGCTCCTCAAATTAGGAGAAGCCTATTTGAACTTAAAACGCTATAAAGCGTCTAAAAGTTATTTGGAAAAAGCCTTAAAGTTTGCCAAGAAAAATAATATTAGAGAAATTCAAGAACGTGTTTATTTAGAGTTGGCATATATAAGTAAAAGTCAAGGTGATTACAAAGATGCTTACACCTATAAAGAATTAAGTTCTAAGTTTTCAGATTCGTTAAAAAATGAACGCTTTATAAAACAAATAAATGTGTTGGAAGCGCAATTTAAATCCAAAAAGAAAGACAACGAAATTTATGAACAACGATTGTTGTTAGCCGAACAGGAAAGCATTATAAATAAAAAGCAAATGCAAAATAAAATAGCTATAGGTTTAGCGCTCTTATTTTTAATTATCTCTTTAGCAAGTTGGCTTATTTACAAACAACGCCAAAAACGGAAAGATCAAGAGTTATTAGTCATTAAAAACGAAGCACAAATAAATTCATTAGAGTCTTTAATAGAGGGCGAAGAAAAAGAGCGCCTAAGGATTGCTAAGGAATTGCATGATGGCGTAAACGGAGAGCTTTCGGCTATTAAGCATAAGTTAAATACCTTGTTAGAGCTTAATAATAAAACCATTGAAGAGGCTGTTGTAATGATTGATAAATCCTGTGAGCAGGTGCGAGCTATTTCACATAATCTAGTGCCACCAGTACTCGAAAATTTTGATTTGAAAACGGCCATTGCAGATTATTGTTCCAATATGAATAATATTCATGAACCAAAAATAACATTTGATTTTTTAGGGGATACCTTGAGTTTATCTAAATTAACAGAGGTTAATGTTTTTAGAATTACACAAGAATTGCTTACCAATAGTATAAAACACGCTAAAGCAAAAGAGATTAATGTGCAGTTAAGTTTTAGATATAATATTATTCAACTAGCTGTAGACGATGATGGTGTGGGGTTTAATACGTTAAACCTAACATCTAATGGGCTTGGTATTTCCAATATAAAAAGTAGGGTGGCGTTTTTAAATGGAGAAATTGATTTTGTATCTTCGGAAAACGGAACATCCGTAAATATTCTAATAGATATCGCAAAATTCAATCATGATTAAGGTTTCAATAACAGACGATCATTATGTAGTGCTTAAAGGCATTGAATCCCTTTTAAAGGATGAAAAGCATATTAATGTTATCTCCATTCATGAAAATGCAAAAGATACCTTAAAAGCCTTTAAGGTTAAAGAGCCAGATATTTTGTTTTTAGATATTAATTTACCAGATATTAATGGTATAGAACTCACAAAAACCATAACAAAAACATTTCCTAATGTTCGAATTATTGCCTTAACCAATCATGAAGACGTATCGTTTGTAAAACGTATTTTAGATAATGGAGCATTTGGGTATCTTCTTAAAAATGCACACAAAGCCGAATTGTTAGAAGCCATTTCTACCGTTACTAAAGGCGAAAAATTTCTTCAGGAATCCATAAAGAAAAAAATTTTAAATCAGTCTTTAGGAAGAACAGAAAATACTGCGTTTCAGCCTAAACTTACAAGAAGAGAAACCGAAGTTTTAAGGGCTATTTTTGAAGAATTAACCACGCAAGAAATATCAGAAAAACTATTTGTAAGCCCAAAAACTGTAGAAGCCCACCGCATGAATATTATGAGCAAGCTAGGAGCAAAAAATAGCGTTGGTATTATTAAAATAGCTATCCAGAAGCAGTTGTTGTAAATGTGGGTTTAAAATTTCTTATCTTTTATTTTTATAAATAGAAGTGTATTGAATTTCAATATTTATAATAGTATCATACTTGCAGGGGTTATCCAAGGGTTAATCTTTGGTGCTGTTGTTTTGTTTTCTAAAAAGTATAAACATAGAAGCGTGTATTTTTTAGTTAGTATAATAGTGGTCTATTCATTGAATAACCTTCAATATTATTTTGTTGATATTGGTGTAATCGATTATGATGAGTTTTTTAAAACCTATTACTTTCCTTGGGCAGAATTGGTTCTGCCACTATTGTATTATTATGTATTAAGTTTTTTATTTCCAGAGAAAAAAGGTACCGATACATCAAAATGGTTGTTATCGATTTTCGCACTCCATTTCTTAGTGAGTACAGTTTATAAAGTTTTGGTTAGGCTGAATTTTAAATCAGAATTTCTAGAACAATTAATGGATGGCTTAAGATACTATTCTGCGTATTATGCAGAATTAATTACAGGGTTATTAGGTGTTTTTGTAATAGTCGTTTTGTTTTTTAAGATTAAAGACTACCAGAAAAAGCACAAAGAATTTCAACAGCAGTATGTCAAGTTGGAATTAAACTGGTTACAGTTTACTTTAATAGCTTTTTTGGTCTTGATTATGCTAAATGTAACTTTGGTTATCGCAGATATGCAGTTCATCGATGCCATTTCCTACTATCCCGTTTGGATTCTTCTAACATTGATTATTTACTGGTTAGGTCACATAGGTATTTACAAATATGGCATTGTTGAAGAACGAAAACAGATTAGAACTAAGAAAAAAATTAAAATATCTTCAGTAGTACAGACAAAAACAAAACACATCATTATTGAACGCCTAAAACAATTTCTGGAGAATGAAAAACGGTTTTTAGATCCGTCTTTATCTTTAGAAAAAACTGCCGAATCCTTAGAGCTAAGTCAAGGGCATTTGTCAAAAACAATAAATACAGAATTAGGAATGGGTTTTAAGGATTATCTCAATGCATTGCGTGTTGAAGAAGCAAAAGCGTATTTACTGGACCAAGAATTTTCAAACTACACCTTAGTTGCTATTGGTTTAGAAGCTGGTTTTAACTCTAAATCGGCTTTTAATTCTTCCTTCAAAAAAATTACTGGAGAAACGCCTTCACAATTCAAACAGAAACATAACAATTAGTCTTATTTTTTCATAATCACATAAAATAGCACGTCGCTATTTGGTTTCATAGTTAGTTTTACTTCGTTATTAATCAATTAATTATGAAGTTGTGAAACGAATTTTACTTTCAAGTGTTCTACTATTATTTTCAATTATTTTAAATGCCCAAGGTTGGGGACAAACACAAAAAATTGTTCCTGATGATCGGTTCCAATCACAGCAATTTGGGTCAGATGTTGATATAGATGGTAATTTTGCGGTAGTGGGAATGTTGCCTAGTGCAAACGAAACCAATGTTTATATATTTGAAAACGATGGCTCTGGAAATTGGATTCAAGTACAAAAATTAGAAAGTCCAGATTATAACCAGTTTGATCATTTTGGGTATTCAGTAGCAATCAGTGGCGATTATATATTTGTTGGAGCTTGGGGTGAAGATCGAGATGCAACAAACTCAAATTTCCTTGATGCTGCAGGAGCGGTTTATGTTTTCCAAAAACAACCGTCAGGATTATTTGGCTTTGTACAAAAAATTGTAGCCTCAGATCGTGAGGCGTTAAACGCCTTTGGTTACACAGTCGCTGTTGATGGAGATTATGCCTTAGTAAGTCCAGTAAGACATGATTATGATGCATCAGGAAATAATTTTTTAGATGATGCAGGAGCTGCTTATGTTTTTGAGCTTGACAGTGGTGGCACATGGAACGAGGTGCAAAAGATTGTGGCTTCAGATAGAGCTGCTTTTGATTATTTTGGACAGTTAGCAATTTCAGTAAATGGAAACTATATCGCAATAGGCTCTTATGGAGAAGATGAGGATGAAAACGGGATGAATGTAATCCCTAGTGCTGGATCTGCTTACATATTTGAACGTGGTACAAATGGAATATGGAGTGAAACACAAAAAATTGTTGCCTCTGATAGATCACAAGGGGTGTTTTTTGGGTGGTCAATAGGAGTGAATGGAAATCACGTGGTTGTTGGATCTAATCAAGACAACGAATTTAGAGGTGCTGCTTATACCTTTGAAAGAAACGCTAATGGTATCTGGAATCAAACTCAAAAACTTATTGCGTCAAATGCTTTCCCAGGCGATCGTTTTGGACAAGATGTAGATATTGATGGTAACCGAATTGTTGTGGGATCCCATTTAAAAGATATTGGAAGTCAGGGAGACGATGGTGCAGCTTATATTTTTGAAAACAAAGCTGGTGTTTGGACAGAAACTGCATTTATTTACGATGCCTTTAATAAAACAAGCGAGTATTTTGGCTTTTCCGTAGCGATAAGTGGAGATTTTGCCATAGTTGGAGCTTATCGAGATGAAGAGGATGAAAATGAAGAAAATAATTTAGCCTTCGCTGGTGCTACATTTATGTTTGATGTGAATGAACCCAATACGTTAAGTGTTGCTGAAACCTTTAATGTTTCAGATTTTAAAGTCTTCCCAAATCCCACTCACGATATGCTTTATATAGATTTCAAAATGGAATTTGAGATGGTAGATCTCAAGGTGACTAATGTGTTAGGCCAAGAATATACAGCACAAACATACAACTCAACCTCACGGATAAGTCTTGATTTTAACAGCTTTAAAAACGGACTTTATATCGTAACGATTAAAACCAATAGTGGTTCTGCGCAAAGCTTTAAAGTACTTAAAAACTAAAACGATGAATATATTTTTAATCATCTTGGTTTCATTTTTAAACGCCTTTATTATGAATTCACAAACACCACAGCAAACAATTAATTTAGAAGAATTAGGTGTGACTTTCGTTATTCCTTCTGGCTGGACACCCGAGATTCAAGACGAGTATATGTTTTTGAAACACGATAGCATATCAGGACTAATAGTCATTTTTGAGAATAAAACAAAATCAACTAATAAGTTGTTAATTCTTGCAAATAAAGGAATTGAAGATGAAGGTGTAGCACTTACCAGTCTTAATGATTTTAAAATAACTTCAGAAAACACAGTAATAGGACATTATCAAGGTGTTTTTATGGATTATGTAGTCAAAGCGTATGCCATTGGTAAAATAAATGGTCTAGGAAGTGGTGTTACTATTTTGGCGATTGCAGAACCAAAAGATTTTAATGACATCTTAAAAGATGAAGCCGAAAAATTAAATTCATCAATCGTTTTTAAAGAAGTAAAGCTGTCTGCGAAAACACAATTTTGGACAAATCGTTTGGTAGGTAAAAGTTTAAGGTATTTCAATACGAAAACAGATTTTGATTATAACGGCAATACATCTACAGGCATTTCAGACAAAGAAATCATAAACCTATTTAATGACGGTTCTTTCTATTATTATATAAACAACCAATCTATAGTGCAATCAGAAACACTAAGGAACGAAAATCGGTCATCAGGTGATTTTAGAATTATTACCTATGACGAGATCTCTTATCTACAACTCTTTTTTAATGGCAATACGTTAGAATTTAAATTAACACTTAACAGTGAAAAAAACACACTTTTAAATGGAAGAAGATATTTGGTGGTTGATAGAGATGACTAGTGCAATTTATAAAGTAATAAACCTTAAATTTGCAACTTAATTTAATTTGCAAATGTCCAATACAATCTACATAGGTTACTATTTTAAAGTAAAACCAATTCAACCAGCAGTCGAAATACTAATTGCAGAACTTGGTTATGCAGGTTTTGAAAGTTTTGTAGAAACCGAGGAAGGTGCTACAGCTTACATTCAAAAGGAAGAATGGAATGAAAATATTCTTGATGATATTCAAATATTAAACTCCGATGAGTTTGAAATTACTTTCACTTTTGAAGAAATAGAACAAACCAATTGGAATGAAGAGTGGGAGAAGAACTTTAACCCTATTGTAGTAGACAACGTTTGTGCAGTTCGTGCACCTTTTCATGACAAGTTCGATACTCAATACGATATAATTATCGAACCTAAAATGAGTTTTGGTACAGGGCATCATGAAACTACGCATATGATGATTCAGCATATCTTGAAGAATGATTTTAAAGATAAATCGGTTTTGGATATGGGATGTGGAACCGGTGTTTTAGCAATTTTAGCAGAAATGAAAGGTGCCAAACCAATTGAAGCTATCGACTATGATAATTGGTGTTACCTAAACAGTTTGGAAAATGTTGAGCGTAATAATTGTAAAAATATTACAGTAATTGAAGGCGATGCGTCAGTTTTAAAAAATAAATACGACATAATAATAGCCAATATAAATCGTAATATTTTAATGCAAGATATGGAGACTTATGTGTCTTGTTTAAATAAAAATGGTTTGCTGTTTCTAAGCGGATTTTACGCAGATGACATCCCAATGATTCAAAAAGAATGTGAAAAACATCTGTTAAAATTTGAAGAAAAACTAGAAAGAAACAATTGGGTATCGTTAAAATTTATAAATTAGTGGTGTAATTAATCCCCAAAGATTATTAAATTATGAGCACAAAGGAAAAAGCATCAGAAGAATTATTACTTGAAGAAGCCGTATTAACTCAAAATGAGATCGTACTGTTTAATGATGATGTAAACACTTTTGATCATGTTATTGAAACCCTTATTTACGCCTGCGAGCATACTCCAGAACAAGCAGAACAATGCGCTATACTTGTGCATTATAAAGGGAAGTGCACGGTTAAAACGGGGGCTTTAAAAGATTTAAAACCACGTTGCTCTATGCTTTTAGAAGCAGGTTTAAGTGCAGAGATCGTATAAAAAAGGCTGCCTCAAATTTA
Source organism: Algibacter sp. AS12 (assembly GCF_046736315.1). Classification (NCBI taxonomy): domain Bacteria; kingdom Pseudomonadati; phylum Bacteroidota; class Flavobacteriia; order Flavobacteriales; family Flavobacteriaceae; genus Algibacter; species Algibacter sp. AS12. The sequence goes on along the minus strand of NZ_CP151841.1, from coordinate 474,887 downwards.
ATTGGTTATTGAGAGTTAGTCAGTACAAAATTAGTTAGCAACCTTTAATATACTTGTATTCTTCCAATAGCACAACTCACTAAAGACTTCGCTTTTGTAGTAAAATTATTTTTATTGCCAACCACAGGATATCCTATTTCATTTAATGTGTTTTGCACTTTCTCAATAGTACTTTCCTCGTTGTAGTTAAATGATACCGTTTTACTATCAGTATTTACTTGTACATCACTAACATCTTCTATGCTAGATATTTTTTTTGTAATGGTGTTTGCACAACCGCCACATTTTAAATTTTGTATTTCTAAGCTTGTATTCATAATGTTATCGCATTTATAGTTTATAATGTGCTAGGGCAAACATAATTTGTTACAGGTAAATCGCTATTTTTTATAGCGCCAAAACCACCAGCAATATCAATTAAATTATCAAATCCACGAGCTTTAAGAATGGAAGCTGCTATAATAGAACGATAACCGCCAGCACAATGTACGTAATACGTTTTATCTTTATCTATAGCACTCATGTTATCATTAATATAATCTAAAGCAAAATGCTGCACGTGATCGCCTTTTAGGTGTTCAGATTTATATTCGCCATCTTTTCTAACATCTAATACATTACTAGATTTACTGTTGTAGTCCTTAGAAAATTCATCGACAGAAATTGATTTTATAGATTCAACATCTTTTCCTGCTTTTCTCCAAGCTTCAATACCGCCTTCTAAATAGCCTAAAGTATTATCGTAACCAACACGCGATAATCGTGTTACGGTTTCTTCTTCTCGTCCTTTAGGAGTTACAAGTAGTATTGGTTGTTTTAAATCGGTAATTAAAGCGCCAACCCATGGTGCAAACCCGCCATTTATACCAATAAAAATGGAGTTAGGTATATGGGCTTCAATAAATTCTTTTTCTGTTCTAACATCTAAAACTAAAGCACTTTCATGGTTTGCTATGTTTTCAAACTGTTGTGGGTCTAAAGGTGTATCTCCTTTTTTTAATACGGTTTCAAAAGAATCATAACCAGATTTGTTCATCATGGCATTTTTTGCAAAATACTGTGGTGGTGGTGCAATACCATCTAGCACTTCTTTTACAAATTCGGCTTTGGTCATGTTTGCTCTTAAGGCATAATTAGTTTTCTTTTGCTCGCCTAAAACGCCTACTGTTTCTTTGCTTAAATTTTTGCCACAAGCAGAACCCGCTCCATGTGCAGGGTAAACAATAACATCGTCTGGAAGTGTCATTATTTTTTCTCTTAGCGAATCGTATAACATAGTAGCTAAGTCTTCCTTTGTTAAATCGGACTTAATCGCTAAATCGGGTCTACCAACATCACCTAAAAACAAGGTGTCTCCCGAAAAAATAGCGTGTTCTTTTCCGTTTTCATCAAACAGTAAAAATGTAGAAGACTCTAAGGTGTGGCCTGGTGTGTGTAGCACTTTAATAACAACATCGCCCAATTTAAACTCTTCGTTATCTTTTGCAGAATGAATATCGTAGCTAGTTTCTGCTCCTGGACCATAAATAATTTTAGCTCCTGTTTTTTTAGATAAATCAACGTGCCCGGAAACAAAATCGGCATGAAAATGCGTTTCGAAAATATACTTGATTTTAGCATTTTCTTTATTTGCTTTATCAACATATTGTTGGGTTTCGCGTAAAGGGTCGATAATAGCTACTTCACCATTAGATTCTATGTAATAAGCCCCTTGAGCTAAACATCCTGTATATATTTGTTCTATTTGCATTCTTATATTTTTTTATCATTCCCTGTAAGGAAGGAATCTATTTAATTACTTATTCTACTTTACTAAAGTACAAAACCTTAGCATTTTGGTTTGTAACATTTATTACGGATCATCCTATTTTAACTCTTTATAAATTATGTAAACAGCCATTATTAAAACAAAATACCCAAAACTCGTTTTAAGCTTTTTTCCACTTATAAATTTAGAGAGAAATACGCCAATAATAATGCCTACTATTGAAATTAGTGTAAACACCAGTAAGAAGGTCCATTCTATATCTATAGTTTGCACATCGCCAATAAAACCTATTAGGGAATTAATAGTTACTATAATTAAAGATGTACCAACAGCTTTTTTCATTGGTATTTTAGCCCAAAGCACCAATGCTGGGACATATAAAAAGCCACCACCAGCACCAATTACACCTGTAACAACACCAATAGTTAAACCTTGGATAAAGGTTTTGTAATAAGGTTGTTTTACCGAAAGCACCTCCTGTGGTTTATCTTTTTTAATCATGGAATAGGATGCAATAATCATAATGATTGCAAAAAATATCATGAGGCCCATACCTTTAGTTAAACTGAAGTCTCCAACAGTAAAAAGAGTTTCTGGTATATTAGGAACTAAATAACGACGAGTTAAATACACCGCAAAAAATGATGGGAATGAAAAGGCTAATCCTGTTTTAAAATCTACTAGGCCTTTTTTATGTTTTTGGAAAGTACCAACCATAGATGATGTCCCAACAACAAATAGGGAATAGGCTGTTGCAATTACAGGATTGTATCCTAAAAGGTAAACCAAAAGCGGCACGGTAAGTATAGAGCCACCACCACCAATTAGTCCTAAAACTAAACCAACAATTAGCGCGCCTATATAGCCTAATATTTCGGTTGTTCCCATTGTTTAGTGTGGTAATTTTTTTTGTAACAGTCCGTAAATAAATGTGCCTAACACCGCCGATGCAATTACAATAATCATGCTCCAAACACCAGTGCCTAAAAGGATATACATAGGGCCCGGGCAAGCGCCTATTAAAGCCCAACCTAAGCCAAAAACAGTGCCGCCAATAATGTATCTTGCTAATCCGTTGTCTTTTTTAGGGACATAAATATCTGCGCCTTTTATACTTTTTATATGGCCTTTTTTAGCTATTTGTAAAAATAGAATACCCGATGCTATGGCTGTACCTATTATGCCATACATATGAAAGGATTGAAACCTGAACATCTCGTAAATGCGGTACCATGAAACGGCTTCTGATTTTACCAATACAATACCAAAAAATATGCCGACTAATAGAAATTTTATTGCTTTCATAATTTTAAAAGATTAAGGGTAAAATAAAATTAGTCATAATTAAACCGCCAATAAAAAAGCCTATTACGGCAATTAGAGATGGTTTTTGTAAACTACTTAAACCTGTAATGGCATGACCGGAAGTGCATCCGCCAGCGTATCGTGTACCAAAACCAACTAAAATGCCTCCAACTATTAAAAGTATTAAGGTTTTAGGCGATGATAAGGCCTCTAAGCTAAACATTTCGTTAGGCAATAATGTGGCTCCTGGATTTTGAAAGCCCATGTTTTTAAGCTCTGCTACGGTGTTGGGGTTTAAATTTGTACCACTTGTATTGGATAGAAATTTTACTGCTATAAAACCTCCAATAATGGCACCGAGTACTACGGTTAAATTCCATAATTGGTCTTTCCAATTGAATTTAAAATAGTCTGAAAACTTATCTGCTCCTGCTATTGAGCACATTGTGCGTAAGTTGGACGACATACCAAATGTTTTGCCAAAGTAGAGTAGAAATGCCATAACTAGGGCTATTAGTGGGCCTGAAACATACCACGGCCAAGGGTTTAATATAAATTGCATACCTGATTATTTAATGCGAATTTACATTGAAGTTTGCCTTTTTATGTAATAAAGGTTACTTAACGATGGTTAACTTGTTGGTTCTTAGGGGGATGTTTTTTTAAGAGTAGTGTTTTATTGGGGCTTGCACTACAGATAGCAGATGGTTGCGCTAGGGATTGCAATGGAAAGCCCACAGCCCGACGTAGGAGGTGCGAGGACTTGTAGTGTAAAGCCCGACCCTTGGGTAGCGCCCAAATAGTTTAAATAACGACTATTTTATTTCGGCCTAATCTTATTTTGTTTTCGTTTTCTAGTTTTTTTAGTAGTCTTGAAATTACAACGCGCGAGGTGTTTAAATCTTCGGCAATTTCTTGGTGTTTTATGGAGATGGTTTTAGTCTCATCTACCATGGCTAGGTTTTTTAGGTACTTGTACAAACGCTCGTCCATTTTTAAGAAGGCAAGACTGTCTATGGCCTCTAGCATTTCGTCGAAACGGATTTGGTAGCTTTGTAGAATGAAATTTCGCCAGCTTTCGTTGTTATGAAACCACTTTTGCATGTTTTGTACCGGAATGAGAATAAGTGTGGAATCTTTTTCGGCTACGGCTCTAATTTTACTTTTTGTGGTGCCTAAACAACAGGTTAAGGACATGGTGCAGGTATCGCCAGCCTCTAAAAAGTATATGAGTAGCTCGTTGCCCTCGTTATCTTCTCTAATAATTTTAATATCGCCGGTTAATAGTAAAGGAATGTAATTCAAGGTTTGATTAATATCAATTATGATATCATCTTTTTTGAAGTTTTTTAATATTCCTTTTTCGGAAATCTCTTTAATTAAGTCGTTATCTAGGGTATGAGCAAATTTTTGCTCTAGTAAATTGTTAGCCATACCCAAAAATAATAATTTTAACTTGGATAATTAGGGTTTTAATGATGCTTACTTTTTTTAAATTAAAAATGTGGGTATGGTTTAACATGAAGAACAATTGTTGTCTCCCTTTTTTACACCTAGCTTAACTAATATAGTTTCCAATAAACACCATTTTGTAAAGGCAGACTGAATTAAGTTAACCCCTATAAATACCGTAAACCACATAAAGTTTGGACTTACGTAAACGGATAGCACAACGCTTAATAATACCATGGTGCCCACAATAACTCTAAAATATGTATTTAACATTTTAATTAATTTTTAAGTTTATATAAATCTTTCGATAGGAACAACAACAGCTTTTATAGGGTTGTTGGTTTCTAAATTTGTATTAAATTCTGTAATAGCTTGAAATAATAAATCGATATGTTGATTATCTGTAAATGAAAAAAACATGCTAGATTCATTACCACCTTTTTCGGTAGGAAACCAATTGGAGGTCATTAATAATGATGATCCGTTTTTATGACCATCGATATCAGAACTGCTATAGTTTTCAATATTTGCTTTTTTAAAGAGCTTAGAAACTTCTTTCTGAAATTGCTCTACGGCTGTAACTATTACTAATTTCATTTTTATATTATTTAGTTGTTAGTTCGAGTGATTCCGAATACTTTCGGAATTGTATCGAGAAGGTTTTAAAAGACTTCTCGGTACGATTTTCTAGCGAAAATCACTCGAAGTGACAAAATTTTATTTATAATTCTTTTTCTCTATCATATAATAAACCAGTGGAACAACAAGCAATGTTAATACGGTTGATACAATAGTGCCGCCCATTAATGATATGGCTAAACCTTGAAAAATAGGGTCGAACAGAATAACAAAGGCTCCAATAACAACGGTTCCTGCTGTTAATAAAATAGGAGTTGTACGCACTGCTCCAGCTTCGATAGCTGCTTGTTTTAGCGGCACACCTTCGGCTGTTCTAAGGTTTATAAAATCGATAAGTAATACCGAATTTCTAACCATAATTCCTGCTAAAGCAATCATACCAATAAATGAAGTTGCAGTAAAAAATGCGCCCATAAGCCAGTGTCCTAAAATGATTCCTATAAGCGATAAAGGAATAGCAACCATCATGACAATAGGTGCTTTAAAGTTCTGGAACCATCCTACAATTAAAATATAAATTAAAATTATAGCGCCTAAAAAGGCAATGCCTAAGTCTCTAAAAACCTCTAAAGTAATTTGCCATTCGCCATCCCATTTAACGGTGTAATTATCCTCGAATTCGGGCTGCCCTAAATACATTTCGTTTAATTGGTAACCTTTTGGTAATTGAATCTCTTTTAACTTTTTTTCCATGCCAAGAATAGCATAGGCAGGACTTTCTAAATCGCCAGCCATATCTGCCATAACATAAACCACACGTTTTTGGTTTTTATGGTAAATACTTTTTGCAGCAATAGTTTGAGAGATATTTACCAAGTCTGAAATGGGTACCATATTACCCTGTTTCGATTTTACTTTTAATTGTGAAATATCGTTAATTGTAGATTTCTCTTTTTCATCTAAAGCCAATACTAAACCAATTTGGTTAACAGCATCCTCGTCGTAAAGCGTTGTAATTGCTCGGTTAGATAAGGCCATATTCATGGTGTAAGCAATTTGCTGAGGTGCAACACCGTATAACATGGCTTTCTCTTTATTTATATCAAATTGATACTCGATTTGGTCGTCTTCAACCATCCAATCAATATCAACCACATCGGCTGTGTTTTTTAATATATCTTGAACGCTGTTTGCTACTTTTATTTGCTCTTTATAATCTGGTCCGTAAATTTCTGCAACAATGGTAGATAGTACTGGTGGTCCTGGTGGCACCTCAACCAACTTTACATTGGCATGATATTTTGCTGCAATTTTTTGTATATCTGGACGCATTAATTTGGCGATATCATGACTTTGTGCAGAGCGGTCTTCTTTGGCCAATAAATTAACTTGAATATCGGCCATATTAGATCCGCCACGTAAATCGTAATGACGCACTAAACCATTAAACGTTATAGGCGCAGAGGTACCAACATAGTTTTGGTAATTAACAACCTCTGGTCTGTTAGCCAAGTATTGAGCGATTTCTTGGGCTACAACACCTGTGCGCTCCAAAGTTGTGCCTTCTGGCATATCTATAACCACTTGAAATTCATTCTTGTTATCAAAAGGCAACATTTTTACAGCAACCGAGTTGGTAAAAAATAAGGCCATTGTACCCAATAAAACGGCAAAGGTTCCTAATAAAAATAACCATCGTTTGCTCTTGCTTTCTAGAAGAGGTCTTTCAAACCTGTTATAAATTCTATAAATAAGCGTGTCTTCAACAGCTTTTTCAGGTTTTTCTTCTACACCCTTTTTATCTTTCTCTTTTAAGAAAATATACCCCAAATAAGGTGTAATGGTTAAGGCTACAAATAAGGATAAAATCATAGCAATAGAAGCTCCAATTGGCATTGGTGCCATATATGGGCCCATTAAACCAGATACGAAAGCCATAGGTAACACAGAGGCTATAACTGTAAATGTTGCTAAAATGGTAGGGTTTCCAACCTCATTTATCGCGTATAATGCCGCTTGTTTAAAAGGTAAGCGTTTCATTTTAAAATGCCTATGCATGTTTTCGGCAATAATAATAGAGTCATCTACCACAATTCCCGTTACAAATACCAAAGCAAATAAGGTAATTCGGTTTAGCGTGTAATCCATCATATAGTAACTCAATAAGGTTAAAGCAAACGTAATTGGCACCGATAAAAACACAACCAATCCACCTCGCCAACCCATAGCCAACATGACCACAATGGTTACCGCAAAGATAGAGCCAATAAGGTGTAGTAATAATTCTGATACTTTATGAGACGCCGTTTCGCCGTAGTTTCGTGTAATTTCAACATGCACATCATCAGGAATTAATGTACTGCGTAAATGCGCTACCTTATCTATAATTACCTCTGCAATTTTCATGGCATCGGCACCTTTTCGCTTAGCAACCGAAATAGTTACTGCAGGATATTCCGATTTGTATTCTGCCGATTTTTCAGCACCTTTTCCAAACCCTAAACTCACATAATTTTGTGGTACTTCTGGTCCATCTATAATGCTAGCAATTTGCTTTAAGTAAATAGGCTGATTTTGTTGCACGCCAACCACTAAGTTTTCAACATCGGTTACAGAGGCTAAAAATTTGCCTGTATTCACCAAAAATTCGGTGTCGTCTTTATTAAAACTCCCAGCACTTAGTTGGCTGTTGTTAGCTTTTATCATTTCAGAAACCGACAAGAAATCCAATCCACTTGCCGCTAATTTATCTTTATCTAAAACCACGCGTAACTGGCGGTCTCTACCACCAATTTTATGCGTAATAGCCACATCATTTACCTTTTTAATTTCGGCTTCCAGTTCTTGAGCCATTTGGTTTAATTGGAAATCGTCATAATTCTCGCTCCACAAGGTTAAACCTAACATAGGCACATCGTCAATAGCACGAGTTTTTACCAACGGAAATGTTACACCAGCAGGCATTTGGTCCATGTGTTTGTTAATCTCGTTGTACATTTTTACAAACGAGCGTTCAATATCTTCACCCACATAAAACTGCACGATAACCATGCCTTGCTCTTTCATGGACGTAGAGTACACATATTCCACACCTTTAATATTCGATATTAATTGCTCTAAGGGCTTAATAACACGCGATTCTACTTCGGTAGGACTTGCTCCAGGATAGCCCACAAAAATGTCGGCCATGGGCACATCAATTTGCGGTTCTTCTTCGCGCGGAATTAAAAACGAACTGTACACACCAACCACCATAAAAACAATCATTAACAATACTGTTAACTTCGATTGCATAAAGATTTTGGCAATTTTACCTGCGATTCCTTCTTTCATAATTATTACTTTTTTTCGTTCCCACGAAGGTGGAAAACTTATGTTTTTTGGGCGTTTTAACAGGCTCTCCGTTACAATCTTTTTTTGCCATATATGGCAGCAAAAAAAGGATTTCTACTACTATCCTTAACGCGCTTAAACTTTTGTTATTTAATATTCTTTATAAATACCTACTAGGTTTTTGACACCTTGTAGGATACTGAAAACGGTAACTGAATACTGCCTACTAAAAACTGATTTTAGCTCCATTGTAAAGTTTTCCTTCAGCCGAAACAATGTAAGCTTCGTCGGCGTTTAAACCCGATAACACTTCCACTTGATCTCCAAAAGTTCTGCCTAAGCGCAACCAACGTAAAAACGCTGTATTACTTTGGCTTACCGTATACACGCCAGATAGTTGTCCTTTGGTTACAATAGCATTAGTTGGTATTAAAACCATCGATGCTATAGCCTTTCTTTCCACCGGAAACTGTACGGTTGTAAACATGCCAGATAAAATACTGGCGTCGGATTTATATAAATCTATTTTTACCAAGTATTGTCCACCTGTGTTTTTGGCAGAAGTACTCACTTCTTTTACCGTTCCTTTTAAGGTTTTATTAATCGATTTAACTAACACATTTACCACCGATCCTTTTTTAATTTCCGAAATTTCGGTTTCGGGCACCATGGCCATCACTTCAAAATTTCCAGGTGTTTCAATACTTATTAATGGAACACCAGGATTTGCCATATTACCAGCTTCTACATTTTTACTAGTTATTGTGCCATTAAAAGGCGCCGTAATATTGCTATACGTAAATTGCGCGTTAATTTCGTTTTTCATTTGTTTAGCCGACTCTAACCGTGCTTTTGCCATATTAAAATTGGCAGTCATATCATCCATTTCTTTTTGAGAAGCACTGTTGTTGCTAAACAAACTTTTAAACCTATTGTAGTTTTTTTGTGCATTCTCAAAGGCTGCAGTTGATTCGGTAATACCAGCATTTACTTGCGCACGTTTAGCTTGTAAATCTGTATTGTTAATGGAAAGCAATAACTGACCTTTGCGCACTTTATCGCCAACATTAACATGTACTTTATTAACGTAACCCATCATTCTAGTACTTAAGTCGGCACTATTAACTGCTTGAATTTTTCCACTTACAGATAAAAAAGGGCTATTGCCGTTTGCTGCCACTTTGCTTGTTTTTACACGTATTGCTGCCGTATTATCTGCAACTGTTTTTTTCTCGTCGCTACCACAACTAGCTAATAAAAGCGCTATGGAAAGTGTTAGGATGGTATATGTTTTTTTCATTGGATTTGTTTTTGTGTTTTATTAAATAATACCGTGATTTTTTAATCTAGATACTTAATTCTATCGTCTTAATACTTAATACTTTGCTCTTAATACTGCTTTCTACTTATTCTTTAGTTAAAAATTGTAGGTATGCTTGTGTGTAATTGTATTCAAAAATGGTTTGATAATATTCAAGTTGTTTTTGAGAATATTGGGTTTCGGACATTAATAAATCGGATGTTTTTTCTAAACCTTCCTTAAATCTATTGGTTCTTATTCTTAAAGATTCTTCCGATTGCTCCAAGGCCAATGCCGTTAGTTTTAATTTATTTTCAGCATCTAAGAATGCACGTTTTGCTTTATTTAATTCTAAATTACTTTGCGATACGTATTGTTTGTATTCCAGCTTCGATTTTTCAAATTCAGCCTTACTTTTTTGGGCTTTTCCAAAACGTTTCGAGCCTTGAAAAATATCCCAACTTAGTTGTGCTCCAAATAAGTATCCGTTAGCATCACTTTGGAAAATTTCATCGTCATATAACTCATAGCTGCCAAACGCATTTAAACGCGGTAAAAAGGCCATTTTATCGGCTTTATTCATAGCTTCAAAAGCATTAGTTGCTAATTGCATCGCTTTAATATCCGACCGATTTTCCGAAACCATTTTATCTTCTAAAGTAAACGTTGCAAGGGTTAAATCATCTGTTGGTGTGTAAACTACGTAGCTTTCATCATTCATTAAAAAAGACAAATAATTTGAAGCATTTTGCACATTACTCTTAGCGGTTTGTAACTGGTTTTTAACTTCGGTAACACGTACCTCAACATTTAGTACATCTGCACGTTGTAAATAGCCTTGTTTAAAGCTATCGTCTGCTAGTTTTTTATTAGCGTTTGCGGCTTCTAGGGCTTTCTCTAACACATCAACAGCTTTATAAGCTAATTGTAACTGCATATAGGCTTTATCAACTTCAAAAGCTAAATAATCTTGTGTACGTTCCGTTTTTAATGCCATGGCTTGCATTTTCGACTTAGCAGCTTTACGCTGAAATACGCCATCTAAATTTATTAATGGTTGCTGAATTTCTAACTTAGTTGCAAAATTTTCGATTTGAGAAGGATCGTTTAACAGTGCAGGATTAAAATCATTCTGGGTTAAAATTTCTTGGTTTAACTTAGAGCCAAAAGCCATTAAAGGATTTGTAGTTGCAATAGCAGAATGGCTAGCTGTAATATTGGGTAAAAACACTGCATTAGTTTGACGGTAGTCCGCTCTGGCTTGCTTAAAATCTTCCTCAGAAATTTTAATGCTTGTATTGTTTTCTGAAACTCTAGAAAGTACATCCAATTTCGTTATTGGTATTATGTCTTGTGCTTTCATGCTAAAACTAAAAGCAAAAAGAAATAGAGTTATATAAATATGTTTTTTCATCAATTATTTAATTTAACACAAATGTACAAGGGAAGAACACTAGTGTACGTAACATAAGTTACCCATGGAAAAGTTGATTATCTTAAAAGATTGTTGTGTGTTTAAATTTGCTTAACTTATTTTTACAAACGGTATGGATTCATTAACACAAATAGTATTAGGAGCTGCTGTAGGAGAAGCTGTTTTAGGTAAAAAAGTTGGAAACAAAGCAATGCTTTATGGTGCCATTGCGGGAACTATTCCAGATTTCGATGTATTTGCTTCGCATTTAACAGACACGGTTTCGGCTCTTGCTATTCATCGTGGCTTGACACACTCTATTGTGTTTTCTGTGCTTTTCGCACCTCTTTTTGGATGGCTGGTGTCTCGCTATGAAACCCATAAAAACTTTAAGGACTGGTCGTGGTTATTCTTTTGGTCGTTTGTAACACATCCAATTTTGGATGCGCATACCACTTGGGGAACGCAGTTGTTTTGGCCTTTCGATTTACGATTAGCTTTTAAAAATATATTTGTAATCGATCCTTTGTACACGATCCCTTTTTTGGTATTTTTAATTTTAGCAATGCGCCAAAAACGCACCACAATAAAGCGCCGTTTCTACAATAACATGGGATTAATAATGAGCACCACTTATTTGGCAATAACCTTACTGTTAAAATGGGTTGCATACACTAAATTTGAAGCTGCTTTAGATACACAAAATATAGCGTATTTAGATGTTGATACTAGGCCTTCGCCTTTAAACACCATACTTTGGAGTGCTAATGTGCAAACCGAAAACGCCTATTTACTTGGTAATTATTCGTTTTTTGATTCGCAACCCATTACTTTTGATAGCTACCCTAAAAACCATGAGTTATTAGGGGATTTGATTGAAGATGAAAGCGTAAAACGTATGATTGCTATTACCGAAGGTTGGTACACCATCAATAAAAAAGAGGATACCCTTTATTTTAACGATTTACGATTTGGATTGTTAAGTTTAGAGCCTAAAGCAGAAAACTTTGTATTTAAATTTAGGTTAGATGTAGATGCTTCTGGCCATGTTATTTTTACGGAAGAACCTAAAGATAATAGGGATGCTAAAAAACTGCTAACCGAATTATGGCAACGCTTAAAGGGAAACTAATTTAAAATGGAATACTTTTTAAGGAGGCTTACCTAAGATTTTTTAAATTTTAAATATTTTACAAACAAAACTTGAAAATTTATGGATATTACAGCTGCATATACAGATCTATATCAAATAACAATGGCGCAGGTCTATTTTGTTACCAAACCAAACGGCAGAGCGGTATTTGATTATTATTTTCGTCATAATCCTTTTGGTAGTGGCTATTCCATATTTGCTGGGTTAGAAGATGTATTAGATATTTTGGATTCGCTTAAATTTTCAGATTCCGATATCTCTTATTTAAAAGAAAAAGGATTTGAAAATGAGTTTTTAGAGTACTTGAAAAATTTCAGTTTTAAAGGTAATATTCGTTCTAGTAAGGAAGGCGATGTTGTTTTTCCTAACCGTCCTATTTTACAAGTAGAGGCTAATATTATAGAAGCACAAATAATAGAAACACTTTTACTTAATATTCTTAATTTTCAAACCTTAATTGCTACCAAAGCGAGTAGAATTCGCTATAGTGCTAAAGATGCTATATTGTTAGATATGGGCTTACGTCGTGCACATGCTACAGGTGGATATTATGCCTCTAGAGCTGCCGCAATTGGTGGATTTGATAGTACTAGTAATGTAAAAGCAGCAGAGGATTACAACATCCCATCTACAGGAACCATGGCGCACGCTTTTATACAAAGTTATGATAACGAGTTAGAGGCTTTTCGTGATTTTGCTCGAATACGCCCTGAAAATTGTGTGCTCTTAATTGATACGTATAACACGTTAAAAATAGGACTTCCAAATGCCATTACAGTTGCTAAAGAAATGGAAGAACGTGATGATAAATTATTCGGAATCCGTTTGGATAGTGGCGATTTAGCGTATTTATCTAAAAAAGCAAGAGCCGTTTTAGATGCTGCCGGTTTAAATTATGTAAAGATTGTTGTGTCTAATCAATTAGACGAAATTGTAATTAAGAGTTTAAAAGAACAACATGCGCCTATTGATGTTTTTGGTGTAGGAACCAATCTCGTTACAGGAAGACCAGATGCAGCTTTGGATGGTGTTTATAAATTATCTGAATTTAATGATGCGCCTAGAATTAAACTCTCTGAAAATATTATAAAAGTATCGCTTCCTTTTAAAAAGCAAGTGTATAGAATGCTGGATGCAGATGGCATGTTTTATGGCGCTGATGCGGTTGCTATTTACTCGGAAGGCGAAGTAAGCCAAATGGAACATCCTTTTGATATTACTAAGCAAATAGATATTAGTGGACTTAAAAAAGAGACTTTATTAGAATTAGTTATGGAACATGGTAAACGTGTGGCACCGGCTAGAACAGTTACCGAGATTTCAAAATATTCGCAATCGCGCTTGGATAAACTACCTGTTGAATATAAACGTTTTCATAACCCGCATATTTATAAAATAGGACTTAGTAGTAAGCTTAAAAACGAACGAAATAATCTGATTAATCAGCATAAAAGCTAAATATGAAAACACTTTTAGTCATTGATGTACAAAATGATTTTATTCCTGGAGGATCACTTTCAGTGCCTAACGGCGATAAAATTGTACCGGTAATAAATAGCATATTAAATACATTTGATTTGATAGTAGCCACACAAGATTGGCACCCTAAAGATCATTCTAGTTTTGCTATAAACCATGAAGGAAAATCGGATTTTGATTGTATTGAGTGGCGCGGTAATATGCAAACCTTATGGCCACAACATTGCGTGCAAGGTAGTGTGGGAGCAGAGTTACATCCAGAATTAGACACCACAAAGTACGAGGCTATTTTTAGAAAAGGAACCGATAAAGCCATTGATAGTTATAGTGCCTTTTATGATAACAACCATTTAAAAGCAACTGGTTTAACTGGCTATTTAAAAGAAAAAGGAGCGTCCCAACTGTATTTTTGTGGTTTGGCTTCAGATATTTGTGTTTACTTTTCTATATGTGATGCTGTTAAAGAAGGATTTGACTGCTATTTTATTGAAGATGCTGCTAAACCTCTAGATGTACAAGCGTTTGAAGTTATAAAGACTAAGATGCTTTCAATGGGTGTTAGGATTATAACTTCAGAATCTTTGTAGTACTAAAACAATATTAGAATAGCATTAGCTTCTCGTACCTCCATGTCCTCCAGCTACAACAAGCATTATTTTTATACTTAAATAAATGAACTTGAAAAACTGAATGATGGGATTCATCATTTTAAATCTTTGATATTTTGATATTCTTTGAGTCATTTTATTTGTGTTTAGTTTTCTAGTTTTTTGCAACCAATTGCTTTGACAGTTTACTATTTATTACTCAGGAATCAGCCACCAAAATGGTTTCATTTTAGCTTTATAAATAAAAGCGTAATGTAAAGCCAATTTTAGCCAATGACCTGCTAAACCTATTTCTCCAAAGGTTTTGCCTAATTGTCTGCCTTGTGTTTTTGGGTATTTCTTATAATCTGGAACAATTGGATAGGTTGTAATACTAACACCACTTCCTTTTGTTATTCCATAACCAGCAGAAGCAATACACGCTGCGCCCATATTCCCCATAGAACCTTTATGATGTAAAGATTCTTTTCCTGTTTTTATAGAATCTATAATGTTATCTGCAACTAATTTTGCGGTAATACCAGAAGGCATTCCTGTTCGTGGTGGTGCTGGTGAAATAGGCGTCCCGTTTTTACTTGTTCTTGGTTTAGAAATGGCGTGTGGAGGTGCAAATGCAATTCCGGGTGCAAAAATGTTTTTGTAACTCGGGTTTTGATAGGTTTCTGGCCAATCTTTTACAGACCATTCTTCGTATGGTTTTGGTGTATAATCGGCATCCACAATCATAAACCCTTTAAAGAGTTTTTCTGTAATGTCGTTTTCATTTTTATCATAAGCTTTAAAACCATGACCAGAAAACGATGGGATTAACATGGCAAAATCGTAAGTTTCAGTTTTATATTCACCGTCAAGCGTTTCGTAATGCGCTAAACCATCTTCTATTTTATTAACGCCAGCTCCAAGAATCCATTTAATATCTCTGTCTTCAAAAATCATTTCAACCATTTCATGAGATTTCATGGTCATGCTTCCGTAGCTTAATAACATACCATCCATACCAAAATCGCCTAATTGATATTCGTTAGAAATCCAAGTGACTTCTGCCATATCACGAACATTATGCTTGTGCAATTCTTGCTCTACATTTAATATATATTCAAAAGCAGCACCTTGGCAAGTCGATTTTGCGTGTCCTGTACCAATTAGTATTTTAACTTTTTTACCCGATTTCATTTGCTCAATGACTTCCTTAAAACCTTCCCAAGCATGGTCTGCGTGAGAATATGTGCAAACAGAATAGGCTTTATTTTTACCCGGAATTAAACCTGGAGTGGCTCCAAAGTTTAGTTTTGGACCTGTAGCATTAATTAAATAATCGTAAGTTATTTTTTCTTGTTGGCCTTTATTTTCTCCTACTACATATTCAGATAATACATAAGGTTTCTCTTCGGTTTTATCGCCTTCAGGAAAAAACGAAATCGCTTTGGATTGTTTATAACCAATGCCTTTCTTTTTATATAATGGTGCTAATGGGAAGTAAATTTTTTCAGACTTCATTTTTCCAATTCCAACCCAAATGTTAGATGGAACCCATTGATAATTGCTATTAGGAGACACTACAACAACTTCGTGCTTTTTTGGTAATTTTCTGCGTAAATGAGTTGCTGCTACGTGACCAGCAATTCCTGCTCCTAAAATGACTATTTTAGACATGATTTATAATTTGATTATTTTAAAATGATATGCGATTAAAGCATAAAAAAAATAAATATATTGTTTTGATTATGTGGTAAATAGATGGCTTTAGTCGTGTTGTAAAGGTTGTGTTTTTTTACGAGTTAAATAGTAACTTTTGTTACACAAAAAAAGCAGCTAATTAGCTGCTTTCTTATTTATTTTATTCTCTATGTGTTTTGTGATAAAGAGTCCTAAAATGCCACCTAGAATAGAAACTGTACAATTGATTAAAAATAATCCAATATGAAAAGTTTCATTTTGTATTATCGACCAAGGATCGAAGCCTAATCTTCCAAAAGATTTGATTAGTAAAACGCTTCCAAAAACACCAATTAAAGAATTACCCGTTAATCCGAAAGAATATTTTTTATTGAAATATCCAAAGGTATTAGCCGCAATAATGCCAATAATAATACTTATTAATGAAATTAAAGTCCCTGTCATAATAGTTAGTTTAGACTAGTGTCCGTAATCCATATTGTCAACTTTTCCTCCCATTAGTCTTTTTTGAACTATCAAGTAAACAAATAGAAGAATAAAGCCAATAATACCCCAAGTTAACGCTACAGATAATCCATACTCTGGAGCTGCAGTGTTGTATATTGTTAAAGGTTCATTAACTGTATTAACCGACGGTAATATTACCGGAAATAAAGATGCTAAGGACGATGTGATTCCGCCTAAAATCAATAAGGTTGATAATAAAAAAGCGTGGCCATCTTTTTTAATTCTTTTTATAAAAAACAAACCAATTAAACCTGTAAAATAAATAATAGGAAATACCATTAATAATGGCTTTTCAACAAAATTATTTAAGGAATTCGGATTTACTATCTGCCATAAGTATAAAGAGAATAAGGTAAGTGCAATTAATACAATATTCAGCTTAAAGACAACCCCCTTAAGTTTGCTATTTATAGATGAATTAGTTTTTAAAATAATCCAATTGGCACCATGAATGGCCAAGGTAACTACGGCAATTAAGCCAATAACAAGGGTAAACCAATCAATAACCCCAGGATGTTCTGTTAATGGACTAAAACTGCTATTCCATAATGGTAGAAAAAAGTAATGGCCTTCGTGAGCAGAAATTCCATTTTGAACATCTCCTAAATTTACACCTCTAACAATGTTTCCCAAAGCAATACCAAAAAACAGGGCTAATAATAAGCTAGAAACTCCAAATGAGGTATCCCAAATGTCTTTCCACATTTGATATTTAAATTGCCCTCTAAATTCTAAACCAATAGCTCTGAAAATTATTAACCAAAGGACGATAATTAGTGGTAAATAAAACCCACTAAAAACAGACGCATAAAAGGTAGGGAAGGCCATGAAAAGCATACCGCCTGCGGCCACTAGCCAAACCTCGTTAGAGTCCCAAAATAGACCTGCTGATTTTGCAATGACTTCTTTGTCTTTTTCTTTTTTAGCGAAGAATAAATGAATGATTCCGGTTCCAAAATCGTAGCCGTCTAAAATAAAAAATATTGCTAAAACAATAGCTATTGCTATATACCAAAATACTTCCATAATTAATGTGTTTGAGGTGTTGGACCTTGATTAATAGTTTTACCGACTAATACTAAAAATAATAGGCCTAATAGCATGTACAAAGCAACAAAACCAAGTAAAGTAAATAATGTATTCCCTGAAGATACTGTTGGCGAAATACCATCGCTAGTTTTTAATAAACCGTAAACTAGGTAAGGTTGTCTGCCTAATTCTGCAGTATACCAACCTGTTAGGTTAGCTATATAAGGGAAAGGCACTAAAAACATAATTGTCCAAAGTAATGGTTTTATAGTATATAGTTTTTTTCGCCATAAAAAGAATAAAGCTAGTGCCATAACACCAATAAAAATAGTACCCAAACCAACCATTATATGGTATGAATAGTAAAGTGCAGGAATATTACTTGGCAACTCTTCTTCTTTAAATTGATCCATTCCTAGAATTTGTTTATTCCAGTCTTGATGCGTTAAAAAGCTAAGTATATTGGGTACAGCAATTTTGTTGTCTAATTTTTTATCGACCATATTGGGTTGCCCAATAAGAACAATTTCAGACCCAGCTTCTTCTGTTTCAAAAATACCTTCCATAGCTGCAAAAGCTGCGGGTTGATGTTCTGCGACGTTTTTAGCATTCCAATCTCCTGTTGGGAAAGCAACTAATATACTTGAAACTAAACCGAAAATTACGCCTGTTTTTAAAAAGAGTTTGCCGTATTCTACTTGCTTATTTCTTAGCACGTAAAAAGCGCCTATACTAGCTACAACAAATGAAGACGTTACTACTGATGCTATTTGATTATGTAAAAATGCAGGTAAAAGCCAAGGGTTTGTAAAAAGATCTCCAAAATTATTAAGAACAAATTTTCCGTTTTCTAATATTTCATAGCCCACAGGATGTTGCATCCAAGCGTTTGTTGCTAAAATAAACCAACCACTTGCCCAGGAGCCTAAAAAGACTAAAAAGCCAGTTAAGAAATGAAGTTTTTGTCCCATTAACTTTTCTCCAAAAATGAATAAGGCTAAAAAAGAAGATTCTAAAAAGAAAGAGAACATCCCTTCCATGGCTAAAGTCTGACCTATAATACTACCTGTTAATTCTGAAAACTTTGCCCAATTGGTGCCAAATTGAAATTCCATTGGAATACCTGTTACAACACCCATGGTGAAATTAACAGCAAAAATTTTCATTAAAAATTTTGCAGCATTATTATATTTTTCAATTTTAGAGAGTAAATATTTACCTTTAAGAAAGGCTATCAATAAAGATAATCCCATGGTTAATTGCGGAAATATATAATGAAATGTGATAGTAAATGCAAATTGCAATCTATCGTAAAAGAGCATGTCTTCCATATATTGATTTTTAGACCATAAAAATACGACATAGAGCTTTAAAACTATGTAACTTTAATTACAAAAAAAACCTCTAATTAGAGGCTTTTTATGAAAACTTAAAAAAGGGTTAATTATTTTTTTAATATAGTATCTAAAACTAAATTTTTATCCAATTTTTTAGTACAGAAAAACCAATCCTTACAGTCTAAACCTTCGGTAGATGACATACGTTCTTCAGCAACACCACAAGATCCTGCAGGAGATACAATAACATCATCACCAGGATTCCAATCTGCTGGAGTGGCTACATTAAATTTATCTGAGGTTTGCATTGCTATTAAAGCTCTATATAACTCATCGAAATTACGTCCTAAGCTTAAAGGATAATAAATGATAGCTCTAACTGTTTCGTTTGGATCAACAAAAAAGACCGCTCTAACGGCTTGTGTTTTGCTTTCACCTGGCTGAATCATGCCATATTTTTTGGCAACGTCCATAGAAATATCTTCAATTAGAGGAAACTTAACCTCTATGTTTTTCATGCCTTTAAACTCAATCTTGTCCTTAATAGTTCTTAACCAAGCAATATGGCTGTAAAGACCATCAATAGATAAACCAATAAGGCTACAGTTTGCTTTTTCGAACTTTTCTTCTAAATGCGCAAAAGTCATAAACTCAGATGTACAAACAGGTGTAAAATCTGCAGGATGACTAAATAATATAGACCATTTTCCCTTATAGTCTGAAGGGTAATTAATATCTCCTTGTGTTGTTACCGCTTTAAATTCTGGTGCTTTATCACCAATTCTTGGCATTGCAAATGATTGCTCTTCTTTTGTTGTTTCTGTAGTATTCATAATTTTTAGGTATTTAATTAATTTATAACAAATATAGTTTATAATAGAATTTAACTATGTAATCTAAGTTACCATAACAAGATTCTTTTATTACAAATTTTGATTAAACCCCTAAATGATAATAGGTAGAAACAAATGCTAAAAGTCAATTTAGTAACTGAGAGAAGAATTAAAAATTAGGGCTTAATACTATAATGACTATAGAATTAAGATATGGTAATGTTGTTTTGATATATTAAACAAATGAAAAAAAGAAAATCAGTCGTTTGCGGTCTTATAAAAGAATAAAGCATAAATTGAATCGATTTGTTTTAGAAACTAACATGATATTTATAGCCAAAATATCGCTTTAAATAATCTAGTATAATAGGCTTTTATGAATAAAAAATAGTAATGATAAAAACAAAGCATTTAATTTAAAGTATAAAAAAAGGATGGTTAATTATAAACCACCCTTCTTTCAAATATATAATTAGCTTTACTTAGTAATCTGTATTATTGTCTTTGTTAAGATTATTAGGATCATCTTTACCTTTTCCTTTTAGCATAAAGTTTATGAGTATTCCAACCAATGTAATACAAACCAATGCGAAAACTCCAATAATTACTACGCCGTTTGTCCAACTATATAATGCTATTAATGTATTAATCATATTTGTTATCATTTAACTATGTGAGTATAAAATTAAGAACAATTAGTTGTTAGAAAGATGACAATTGTCAGTAAAATAAAAAAAACTAAAGTTAGGGTTGCAAAAAATGATATTTTTAAACAGAGGTAATTACTTGTATGATGTCATCTTTTTGAACGACTCCAGATTGTCATCAAACTTGTTTTCCGTTTTTAAATAATAACAATGTTGGTACTCCTTTAACTTGGTACTTGGCTGCCAAAGCCTGATTTTTATCCACATCTATTTTTATAATAGAAACCTGTTCGCCTAAGGAATTCTTAACCTGTTTTAAAATTGGACTTAACATTTTACAAGGGCCACACCAATCTGCAAAAAAGTCTACCAAAACGGGTTCGTTTTTATTTAATAATTCTGAAAATTTGCTCATACCTAATATATTTTATTTATCGAAAGTAATACTCCAAATACCTCTTACCTCATTCACGTCATACCCTATAGCCTTATCTTTGGGGTATAAGTTCCTTATTGTTTTTAATGTAGAAGGTTTCAAAGTTTCGTTTGGTTTGCCATGGCATTGAAGACACATAGTATTTGTGGTAATTGGATAATAAACATTTACTTTATTGTTTGCTTCCTTTACAATTGGTTTCGGCTCTTCGTTATTGGCAATAACTTGCTTAAATGTTTTAATGTGTTCAAGTTCTTCTAAGTCTGCTTTATTATTAGAGTTTCTTGGTTTATCTGATACACGTTTAATAGTAGCATTATGTACAACTGCCATACTATCGGTTAGAGGATAAGCGCGTTCATTACAAAATGCTAAAGCTTCTAATGTTCCCTTTTTTTGAATGGTTCCCATTAGGTTTTTACCTAAAACAGCTTTAGTTGTTAGTGCATATTTTTGCCCGCGTTCGCCATAAGGTAAATTAGTAAAACTAGTTTTAACTTTTTCATTTTGTTTGCCATTACCGTTACCCATTTTTACTTCTTGTCCATTTCCAGGACTTTTATGTTTTTTATAGTGATCTTCGAACCATTCTGGCTGTTCAATTTTAAAATCATACATGTATTCCGCAATATTTTTGATGGTTTCCTCTGGGTAAGCCTGTTTTGGCATAACTCCAAATCGTTTTACTGCACCATACATTTTAGCGTCTTCTTTATTTGGATTTTTAATCCAAGCTTGCATCGATTTTATAAATGCTTCTTTTGTTGTATTATTATCGATATAATGCTTTTTAATGGCAATCATTGGAGGCCCAATTCTATTGGCTTCGCTGGCTGTTGTACTATGGCAAACATAACAATTTGTTTCCATCAATTTTTTTCCTGGATGTTGCTCAGCATTTTCTTGATTTTCTTTTACCGTATATGACTTGTTTTTTGAATTATTGCAATTTAAAAAAAAGGTGAATAGGAGAAGGGTAATGAATAATTTAGGCATTTTTTATTTTTGTTTAAAGTTAATTGATGTAGTATTATTAGATTGTAACATTGGTTACTTAATTATTTTTAAGATGGATAATAGAAGTTTTTAAATTTTATTTAAATAGAAAGAAAAAATTTGGTGGGTTTTTATAAAAAAATGTATATTTGCACCCACAAAAAAGGCCTCGTGGCGCAACTGAATAGCGCACTTGATTACGGCTCAAGAGGTTACTGGTTTGAATCCAGTCGAGGTCACCAAAAAGCTTTCAAGAAATTGAAAGCTTTTTTTATTCCCCCATGTTTCCTTTTAGAAATATTTAACTGAAATTTTATTTTAAAAAAAAGTAAGCTTTCTGCTTACCATTTTTAATCTAACCTACTTTTACTGTTCTTAATAAAATACTTCATTTCATCATACAAATTTTACAGTTCGGTAATTAAGAGTTTTTGAAATTGCTTTTGTATTGCACTTTTGCGGTGTGCTATATGTATTTCAGTAACACATCAATAAAGCGAACAGTAAAATTTAATTCATCATGAAAAAAATCACCATTATCTTAATTGCACTAATCAGCATTCAAGTAGCGGCTCAAAATACCGTAAGCGGAACAGTGTTTAATTCAAAGCAAGAGCCTATTGAAGGTGCTAATATATATCTAGAAGGCACTTATGATGGCTGTACGTCTGCCGAAGGAGGTTCATTTTCATTTAAAACCTCCGAAACAGGAACACAAACTTTAGTGGTTTCATTCTTGTCTTGCGAGCCATTTACTATGGTTGGCGATGTATCGTTTATGAAAGATATCACTATTAAATTAAGAGAAGATATAAGTGCATTAGATGCCGTTGTGTTATCCGCAGGTACATTTTCCGCTGGCGATAATAGTAAAGTAAATGCATTAAAACCTCTAGATGTAGTAACAACAGCAAGTGCTTTGGGCGATTTTGTTGGTGCTTTACAAACCTTACCAGGAACCACAACGGTTGCCGAGGATGGTAGACTGTTTGTTCGCGGTGGCGATGCTAACGAAACTCAAATTTTTATTGATGGTATTCGTGTGTTTACACCATATTCACCAACAACTAATAATGCGCCAACACGAGGTAGGTATTCGCCTTTTTTGTTTGATGGAATTACGTTTTCAACTGGAGGATATTCCGCCGAATATGGGCAAGCCTTATCAAGTGTTTTGCTTTTAAATACTACAGATGAACCCGATCAAGAAAAAACAGATATAGGTATTATGAGCCTTGGTGCTGCGCTTGGTAATACGCAAAAATGGAAAAATAGTTCATTAAGCGTTAATGCATCATACATAAATTTAGCACCTTATAATGCTATTTTTAAAAGCAGAAATAATTGGATAAAGCCTTTTGAAACCGTATCGGGTGAAGCTGTTTTTAGAAAAAAAACAAACTCAGGCTTGTTTAAGATTTATGGCGCTTTTGATGCTACTAATTTCGAGTTGACTCAAGATGATATTAATGAGCTAGAAGGGGCTTATTTTAAACTTAAAAACAATAATTTTTACCTAAACGGATCGTATCAAGGTGTATTAAATGATACTTGGTCTTTTTTTAGTGGTGTTAGTTTAACGCAGGCTAAAAACGACTTAAATATAATTGAAAGTAAGGTAAATAACGATGAAAAGTCTTTGCACGCTAAAATGAAATTTAAAAACAGAATTAGTAACCGTTTGAAACTTTATTTTGGAACCGAATATTTTGCAACTCAATTTAACGAAACGTATATAAATGCCTCTGTAGCGCATGAAAATTATGGATATAATAATAACATTGCAGCAGTTTTTGCCGAAGCCGATATATTTATATCTAAAAATTTAGCGCTTAAAACCGGGTTACGTGGCGAGTATAGTGCGATTTTTAAAGACTTTACTATGGCACCAAGAGTTTCGGTTGCTTATAAAACAAGTAGCAGAAGTCAAGTGTCTCTCGCTTATGGTAATTTTTATCAAAATCCATCAAGCAATATTTTAAAGTTTAAACCAGACTTAAAAGCAGAAAATGCGTCCCATTATATTTTTAATTATCAATACAACGGGGATAGAAAAATTTTTAGAGCCGAAGGCTATTATAAAAACTATAGTAATTTGGTTAAGTATGATACCGAGGTTACCAATTTTAACAGCAATTATACCAGCAATGGCAGTGGTTATGCCACAGGATTAGATTTGTTTTGGAGAGATAGTAAAAGTATTAAAAACTTCGATTACTGGTTAAGTTATTCGCTTTTAGATACCCAACGCGATTACAATAATTATCCAACAAAAGCACAACCTAATTTTGCAAATACGCATAATGCATCAGTTGTGGGGAAATATTGGATAGACTCATTGCGCAGTCAAGTTGGTATAAGTTATAGTTTTGCTTCTGGCAGAACGTATACTAATCCTAATAATATAGGTTTTTTAAACAGTAAAACAAAACCATTTAACAGCTTGAGCTTAAATTGGGCCTATTTAATTAGTCCACAAAAAATACTCTATGCCTCTGTAAATAATGTGTTAGGATTTAAAAATATTAACGGTTATCAATACGCCAATGCACCAAATTTAAATGGGACTTTTAATAGGCGTGCTTTACAACCAGCAACCGATCAATTCTTTTTTGTAGGCTTCTTTTGGACCATAAGTGACGATAAAAAGAGCAATCAGTTAGATAATTTATAGGGCGTTACCGCAAGGGTCGGGCTTTCCGCTATATCTTTTTTTAACGGCATCGCGAGTAGTGAGCCACATGGCTATCCGTTAGTTAAAAGTTCTAATTAAAGTTTAATTTGCTGTTTTAAAAAAAGGATGCCGCTGCAATCCCTAACGCTGGTTTGTTTGACAGCTAATGTTTTTAACTATATGGGGTTTCCTTTTTGGGGAAGTTCGTTTACCGTGTTTGTATATGGTTTGTTGCGTGGCTAAGCACGTAATTTAGCTAATAAAATCGAATAGAAAATCCAAGAGGATTTTGGTAAGTTGGCTAGAACTAGCAATAAATTATATACTGCTTAAGTTTGTAATTCACTAAATTTAAGTATTAATCAGAAAGAACAAAAGAGAGAATTAAGGTTAATATATACGTTGAAGTTAAAATTTCTTCAAAAATACTTTTTCCGAAAATCCAAAGGCGTCATACCTGTTTTTAATTTGAAAAACCTTGAAAAATAGGCATAGTCCGAGAATTCAAGTGTATATGCGATATTGGCCAAATTGTCTTGAGAATGTACAATCAATCTTTTTGCCTCTAGAATTATCCTTTCAGAAATTAATTGGCTTGTCGTTTTATTTAGTGTTTTGTTTACAACTCTATTTAGATGTTTGGTGGTTATATTTAATTTATCAGCATAAAATTTAGGGAATTTTTGACTATAAAAATAGGCGTTTATTAAATTCTCTAAAGCTTCAAGTATATTAGAATAGTGTGGAGAATTGAGCTTTTCAAAATTGATATCAACTGTATATGCCCTTGTTAATTCTATATAAATGTTGTTTAGTGAATTTACTATTTTTAATTCTCTTAAAAGATTGGTTTGTAAATATTCAGTATAAACTTCCTGAAACTTAAGATTTAATTTATGAAGCTTTTTTGGAGCTAATTCTAAAACAGGAGGATTCTGATTGGAATAAAAAAAAGGAAATGAATGGAGCTTATGTTCTAAAAACTTTAATTCATAAAATTCTTGAGAATGAAAGAAGATAAATCCTTGAGGCTGTGTTTCAAATTTCCAAAAATGTGTTTGTCCTGGTTTTAAAAAAAACACCTTGCCAGGGGTTATACTATAAGAATTAAAATCAATTTCGTGCGTACCTGTGCCTTCAGTAAATAGTACACATAGATAGAAATTATGACTATGTGGTTTGTTAATTATATGCTTATTACGCTGTATGTGATTCGAAAAAGAATTTATATACACATCGTTGAGTGGTGCGGATTCTTTAAATTGATTAATATTTAGAACTGGTGTTTTCATAGTATATGTCCTAAAAGTACAAAAAATGGCGAATATTTTATAAGACTAAAAATTATTTACAGTCTTAATTTTGTAGTATAAAATATTTTGTGATGAGTAAAGTTGCTGATGCATTGAAATGTAAGTGTCCGAATTGTAAAAAAGGAAAGATTTTTATGAATGGAGGGAACATATTATTATTGAATATCCCTAAAATGAACGATAGATGTCCAGAGTGTAATTATAAATTTGAAAGAGAAACTGGTTTCTTTTTCGGGGCTATGTTTGTGAGTTATGCACTTGCTGCGGCGCAAATGATAACAAGTCTTGTAATTTTTTGGTGTTTTATTGATTTGTCGCCTTTAAGAGTTTTCGCCATTATTGGTGTGATAGCATTTCTTTTAAGTACTATCAATTTTAAATTATCAAGGTCAATTTGGATATATATGTTTTATTAAGATAAGGTTTGTAGTTAATTTTTGGCAGTATATGAACAACCTACGTTAAACGAAGTTAGCTGAAAATTAATACAAAGTCAAGCTATAAATTAAATTAACCCCGAAATAGTCACACTCCGGCTAATCTAAAAAAGCGAAAAAAGTTCAGAAAGCTTTAAAAAAACTAATTTATAGTTTTATAGTTAATTATTGTGTCCGTATAGCCTGTGTAGTAAACGATAAACCTTGTTGTCCTTTAGTAGAATTCATAACACCTTCAAATAAAGGTTCTGGACAGCCTTTCGGTACTTTCCATTCAAAAATAAAATTAGATCCTGTGCCACCAGCAACATCGGTTTCACCAATTATAATTTCGGTGGTTTCCATAGGTCCTAAATAAATAGGATCTTTAAAATATGTTTTTACAGGTGCTCCATGAGAATCGTAGTAATTAGCCTTTAAAAGGTATATGGTGTCTAAATCGCTCGTGTTTCTTAAGCTTACCATAACAGTTAAATTATGCGTAGCATGCTCAGACACACTATAAATTTGAGAATATATAGATAAGTACGATTTACCAAATTCTAGAGAATCTGTAGCCTTTATGTTTGCCTTACGTTTCGACCAATTTTCATGATGAAGCGAACTAACTTCTTTCGTTTCATTACAACTTAAAATAATAAAGAATAGAGCGAGCGAAAAATATTTTAGTTTCATTTTAATGCGATTTTATTCAAATGCTGTATTACAAATATAACACACCCTGCCTAGAAACGTTTATGCATGCGGCATGAAATTACTTTTTTAACTCATATTTTAAAGGACGTTAAACTTTAAAATCAATAATGTTTGTCATATTAAATTAAAAGGGGTGTCAATTTTAAGATATGACAAATATCATAGTTGATTAATTGAAGATACAATAATTTTAGGGTATTGAAATTGAGATGACTTAATTAAGTATTAGCCATCTATTAAAACTAAATGTTATGGAAGTTAAAAAAAATCCAAACCTAGACATAGGACGAAATAGTAGTATTTATTTTGCTATCGGACTAAATTTAATGTTGTTTTTATCTTGGCAGGCTATAGAATATAGAACTTATGATAAAGTAGAGTCTAATATCGATGTTGTAGAAATGGAAGATGTAGTAGAAGAAGAAATTCCTATTATTGCCATGAGTACGCCACCGCCACCGCCACCACCGCCACCTGCGGCTATTAGCGAATCGGTTGAAATTGTAGATGATACTGTTGAAATTGAAGAAACTATAATTGAAAGTTCAGAAATTGATCAATCTGATGCTATTGAAGAGCGTATTGTATCTGTTGGAGATGTGGTTGTCGATGAAATAGAAGAGGACGTTCAAGTAGCTTTCGCTGTTATAGAAGATGTACCAGTATTTCCTGGTTGCGAGGGCTTATCTAAACAAGCAACTAAAGACTGTTTTCAAAAAAAGATGTTAGCGCATGTAACTAGTAATTTTAATTACCCACAAGCTGCTTTAGATTTAGGTATTCAAGGTCGGGTTTCTGTAATATTTGTAATAGATAAAACGGGATACATAACCGGAATTCGCTCTAGAGGTCCAGATCAAATATTACAAAAAGAAGCAGAACGTATTATAGGTAAATTACCAAAAATGCAACCTGGTAAACAACGTGGTAAACCTGTAAAAGTAGCATACGCTGTACCTATCTTCTTTAAGTATGATGGTGGTTAGTAGTTTTTAAATTTGTGACTATTTCAATGTGAAAGAGGTTGTTTGATAACATATCAAGCAGCCTCTTTTGGTTGTTTGTTAGTTTATTTTACAATTCAGTATTAAAAAATTACAATTCGGTAAGTTGGTTTTTTAAAACCTTTAGTTCTGTTGGATATTTGTTTCATCAATTTAAAACAATCAATCATGAAACATTTAATTATTATCGCAGCACTACTAATTTCTGGATTAGGTACTGCACAAGCAAACTATGAAAAAGGGATGCAAAAAGCCTTTGATTTATGGGCGCAAAACCAACCAGCCGAAGCTTCTAATTTGTTTGAGCGTATTGCACACGCAGAACCAGATAATTGGTTACCGCCATACTATGCGGCTCAAATTAATATCCTGTATAGTTTTGGCGAAAAAAATGAAGATGTCCTTACTGCGAAACTTAAAAAAGCTCAAAATTTAATTAATGATGCTACCGCAATTTCAAAGGATAATCCAGAAATTTTGGTGCTTCAAGCCTTATTACACACGGTATGGGTTACATTCGATGGGGCAACTTATGGTATGACCCTATCAGGAAAAGTTGTAGAGTTGTATACCAAAGCAAAACTATTGGATCCTAGAAATCCACGTGCAGTATATTGTAAAGCAGAGTGGGATATGGGCGGAGCAAAGTATTTTGGTCAAGATACAACGCCATTTTGTAAAGATTTAAAGCACGCCACAGAACTTTTTGTTAACTTTAAACCAGAAACAACATATCACCCAAATTGGGGAGCAGATAGAGCAAAAATGTTGTTAGATGATTGCGAGAAATAAAACCGATTAGATAAAAACCATTATGATAAAATCAAATAAAAATATCATTATTACAGTTGTAATTGGCTGTATCATTTTTGCTATTGGCAATCTAATATCGGGTGGTTTTAATTTTAAAACGGTAACAGAGTTTTTAGTCAACTTTAGCTTTTATCAATTGTATTCCTTTGTATTAGGCTATTCCAATATGTTTTTTTTCGATTATATGGAACGTCGCCACTGGAAAAAAAGCGATACTATAAAGCGGGTTATTATTGGCATTATTGGTTCTACTGTTATAACATTAATTGGCCTGTTTGCTTTAAGAGCATCAACCGCTGTAATTTACGATGGTATTTCGTTTTCAGAGTTTCTAGCCAACGAGCACTTTAGGTTTTATCAATTTGGGTTATGGATCACCCTAACCATTGTTATTATTTTTCATGTTGTTTATTTTTATAATAAGTACCAGCAAAACAAAATAAAAGAGCAAAAAGTAATTGCAGGAACAGCAAGCGCTAAGTTCGATGCTTTAAAAAACCAATTAGATCCGCATTTTCTATTCAATAGTTTAAATGTTTTAACCAGTTTAATTGAAGAGAATCCTGTAAATGCTCAAAAGTTTACAACATCCCTATCCAAAGTGTATCGCTATGTTTTAGAGCAAAAAAACAAAGAACTGGTAACGGTAGACGAGGAGTTAAAATTCGCCAAAACCTACATGTCGCTACTTAAAATGCGTTTCGAAGATAGTATTGTTTTTACCATGCCCGAAAACGCATCAAACCCAGAAAGCAAAGTAGTGCCATTATCGTTACAATTACTACTAGAAAATGCAGTTAAACACAATACAGTTACCTCTAGTAAGCCATTGCAAATTAGAATTTACGAAGACGCGGGTAATTTAATAGTCGAAAACAACTTACAACCCAAGCAAATAGTAAAAAAGAGTAGCGGTGTAGGCTTAAGCAATATTATGCAACGCTACGGTTTATTAACCAACAAACAAGTAAATATATATAAAGAAGCAAACCGTTTTGCAGTGTCAATACCTATGCTTACTAAACAAATATCAGTAATGAGAAACGAACCATCCACATCAAAATTAGACGATAGTTATATGCGTGCATTAAATCACGTCGACGAGCTAAAAGGCTTCTATTACAGCCTAATATCTTACTGCTTAGTTATTCCCTTTTTAATCTTTATAAATTACCGAACCTATTGGGGTTTCCAATGGTTTTGGTTCCCAATGTTTGGTTGGGGTATAGGCTTAGCCATACAAGCCTTTAGAGTATTTATAAACGACGGTGCATTTGGCCGAAACTGGGAAAAGCGCAAAATGGAAGAGTATATGCAAAAAGATAAAAACGATTGGGATTAAAACACAGTAGTCATGCAAAACAAATCAGAGTACGAAATCAATAAAAAGCAAGAGCAGGCGCGCCAACACATCCAAAACATAAAAGGTTTTTACCAGCATCTTGTTGCCTATATTTTATTTACACCGTTTACCATTTTTATAAATTACAAAACCTATTGGGATTATAAATGGTTTTGGTATTCCATAATCATTTGGGGTATAGCGGTAGCCATTCATGCACTTCGAGTTTTTGTGTTTAAAGATGCTTTAGGCTCAAAATGGGAAGCACGCAAAATAGAAGAGATTATGCGAAAAGAAGAAAACAAATGGGAATAACAACTCCAATAATACACAACGCCATGCAAAACGCTAATATAAAACCATTCACTAAAAACAATCACGATAAAGAGCAAGCCTATATTCGAGCCAAAAAACGTGTAAAAGCCCTAAAAGGTTTTTACTGGCACGCGTTCTGGTACATAGTAGTTAATATTTTTTTAATAGGCATGATAGCCATAAACTCAAGCAGTGACCAATTCTGGCAATTTGGTACCTTTTCAACCGCTTTTTTCTGGGGTATTGGTATCGTTTTTCATGCCATAGGCGTATTTGCTAAAAACCCAATATTTAGTAAAGCCTGGGAAGAGAAAAAGATTAAACAGTATATGGAAAAGGATAAAAAACAATGGAAATAAAATGGTGCTTATAGTGTCTAGAATTTATTCTGGAATGTCTCGAGAAGTTCGGCGCTGCCACAAGGAGCGGGCTTTAGTTTGTTGGTTTATATTATAAATTACTGAACTCATGAATGTAAACATTTCGGCAGTCGCTTTTTTGTGTTGCATCTTTGCAACAACACAAAAAAGACTTTCAATAAATGCCTCAATCCTTAGCACGGTTTAGTAACTAAATAACAATAAAAAGTTCTTTTTTAAGAACAAAATTAAAGAAATTAAAAAAAAGAAATCCATGAATGTAATCATTATAGAAGACGAAAAACCATCAGCAAGACGCTTACAACGTATGCTTCAAAGCCTAGATCTAGAAGCTCAAGTAATGCTGCACTCCGTCGAAGAGTCCATAAATTGGTTTCAAAACAACCCGCATCCCGATTTAATTTTTCTAGACATTCAATTAAGCGATGGCTTATCTTTTGAGATTTTCGAAGCTATCGAAATAAAATCAGCAATCATTTTTACCACCGCTTACGATGAGTACGCATTACAAGCCTTCAAACTAAACAGTATCGACTATTTGCTAAAACCTATTGATGACGACGATTTAGCAACCGCAGTAAAAAAATACAAAGAACGCGCACCACAAAAGCAAGCCGTAACACTCGATTTTAACGATATTAAAAAACTATTAATAAACCCTTTAGATCGTGAGTACAAAAAACGATTTTCGGTTAAAGTAGGGCAGCACCTAAAACTTATAAATATAGATGAAATAGAATGCTTTTATAGCGAAAACAAAGGTACCTATGTACACACCACAGAGGGTAGAAACTATCTTTTAGATACCACCTTAGATAATCTAGAAAAGGAGTTAGAACCCAATACCTTTTTCCGTATTAACCGTAAGTTTTTTGTAAACATTAATGCCATAAAAGATATGGTGAGTTATACCAATTCGCGTTTGCAAATAAAATTAAACTCGTATAACGAGCAAAATGTTATTGTGGCAAGAGAGCGGGTAAAGGATTTTAAAAACTGGTTGGAGTAGGGGGGATTCGAATAAATTTACTCTTTATTACTTGTTAAATATAGTATTAGCAATTATTGAAGGAGTGTTTTGAATTTGGAGGAAATTATTGAAGTATTTTTTTTACAGTCTCTTCGACTTCATTATAATCTTTCGATTCTATAAAACCTATAGAAAATGTTTGTACTGAATTTAAATGTTTGGTTGTTTTTTTCCCGTTTTTCCTTCCAAAACCAAATACCGTCATATCATTTCTGCCTACGTAATTGTCTGATAATTCATCATTTTTATGATGTAACATGTATAAAACACGTGGTGATTTTTGATCTCCAAAAGCCATCCATTCTGGAGCTGGTAGATCGCCTTGAAAAGGTTCTTCAATAGCATGCTGTTTTGTGTCAGAAGACGCAAACCAAAAATCTGAGGTATCCATTTCTCCTCCTGGTACTCCTTCGTATAGTACCCAATAATTATAGCCCGGACTAACTTTTCGCATGGTAAAGTCACAGCGATCGTTGAAAAAATCCCATTGTCCCTCCCATTGTTTATTATCCGAAGTAAAAGTTATTCGAACATGTTCATCCGTAACTATTTCTACTTCTGAGGTTGAAGGGGTTGTACCAGCATTCATGGCATGAAAATAACTCCCGTCTTGTTTATGAATAGCGTTTGGAAAGCCTCTGTATTCTCCTTTATGAGCAGATCCTTTTTCTTTATGAAAAGCAATCCAATCTACACCATCCTTATCCAACATACTTGATAGACCTCCGCCTTCTTTTTCTAAATAGTACGTTGCAGCATTTGTTGTAATTATATATGCAGAGCCTCCTCCTGCAGATTCATCTATACCATTGGTAAGAACTACTATATCATCGGTACAAGAACCTAAAAATAATAGGAATAAAAAAAAAGATGTTAATCTTATGATATACATATACAAGCTATTTTTAATTAGAGGTATTACGTTTTGTTTTTTGTACTTCGCTTCAACATATAACCAACACTAAATATGATTAAAGCACAAATAACAAACATTAGTCTACCCCAAAGTGGATTTGGAATAATTGCCATTAATAATATACCTCCACTCATAACGTAAACCATGCCGCCTAATTTATTCCTTTGTTGGCGATCTACATTGTCTTGCTGATCGTCTGCAATATAAGGTGTTTTTAAATCTTCAAAAAAGCGATCGGTCTCTTCTTTATTTGTGTCTCTCTCTTCGTTATAAAAAAGCGAGGTAGCGCAGAAAAACCCTCCTGTTATAAACACATGACCAGCAACAGTTAAAATTATGTTCATATCAATAATCTCTCTATTAGTAAGTGATTCTATACCAAACATCGATACAAAAACCTCTGGAGTACAGATATTAACTACAGACCATGAAACAAAGAATCCTATTACAATAGTAACCCAAGGTGCCCATTTTGGTGTTCTCTTAATGAAAATCCCAAATAATAAGGGTACCATCATTGGTACTTGAATCATGGTGGAAACCGACATCATTAGCTCAAACAAACTAAGCTCTTTTAATGTTGCAAAATACCAAGCAGCGATAATTACTCCGATACCCGTAATGGTACTAACCAATCTACTTATATTCAATAATTTCTTATCTGTTGTTTGTTTATTCCTTTTGGCAAGAAAAGGTTGGTAAAGACTTCGAACAAAAATACCTGCGTTTTTATTTAATGCCGAATCCATAGAAGACATGGTTGCAGCAAAAAGCCCTGCCATTAGTAACCCTGCAGTGCCAACAGGCATTAAATTACGTGCGAATTCAAAATATACAGCATCTACAGCTTTGCTTCCAAGTTGCGTATAACCTTCAACTGCATCTGGCATTAAGCTAGCAGCTGCCCAGGGCGGAATAAACCATATAATAGATCCTAACCCCATTAATATCATAGCTAGCAAAGCAGCTTTACGAGCGTTAAATGAATCTTTTGCATTAAGAAACCTAAAGGAATCGTGCAGGTTCATCATCGTTATAATCTGTTTCGGTAAAAAGAAAATAAAGGTTCCAAACAAAATTAAAGGATAATTCATATTGGGACCAATAAGAAACCCTCCTGGAAAATTATTAACTAAATTAGCTGGCCCACCAACTTTTACTAAAGCAACAACAGCACAAGCTATAGAAACAACTGCTACTACTAGAGTTTGCACAAAATCTGACGCTACAACGCCCCAAGATCCAGAAAGCACCGATACAAAAAGCACCGTTAATCCTATGACTATAATAGTCGTACCTATATCTGTGTCAAAAACAGCACTAGTAAAAACGCCTAAAGCATTTAGCCAAACACCAGCATTAAGAAAAGAAAATACAATTAGAGCGCATGAAAAGAATAATTCATTTTCAGGGCCAAATCGTCTTTTTATTCCTTCCGTAGGTGTATCTACGCGCATTTGTCTAAAACGATGCGCAAAGTATGCCCATCCGCAAAAGTATGCAAACGTATTACCAAGATATACAGCGCTAATAGCAAAACCATCCATGAAAGCTTTACCCGCTGCGCCGGTGAAAGTAACGGCTGAAAATTGTGCCATAAAAGCACTAGATCCAACCATCCACCAAAGCATTCTGCCACCACCTCGAAAATAGTCACTTGTAGAGTTACTTGCCATTCGTGAAAAAACAACACCAATAGCCAGGATTAATATAAAGTAAAGACTAATAACGAGATAATCGTAAAACATAGTTTTTTATTTTTATTGTAGATGACGAATATCTGTCCAGTTATCATTCTTTCTAATTAAATCTATTACCTGTTGATAAAGACTACCATCTTTAAAAGATTGGTAAGGAGCTACTGTTTCTCCTTGTATATCTTTTACAAATTCTCTTGCTAAATAATGCCAATTTCTTTCTGTGTCGCCATATACCTTAGGTTGGTCATCTGCTATATCTTGCGGTAAGGGTTGTTCTTGCCAGGTTTTGTTTTCATGCCACAAATATAATGGTCCCATACCATAGTGGCCTTTTATATAAATGGCTCCTTTTGTACCATAGAATACAATATGATCCTCATTAAACCTAGGATTAAGACCACCATGCTTAAAAAGTACGGAAACAGGTTTTTTAGCAATTGGACTTTCCAATTTAGCAAGAACAGTATATGACCATTCCACATTACTTTCACCCCATTTAAGAGATGGATCATTTAAATCTTTAGGAATAAAATTTCTCCTAGTTTTAAAGTTGTGAACCCCGTCCACAATTGGTGCTTTACCTAAGTCATCTCTAACTTCTCCTATAATCGATAAGATTTTTTCACCAATCACTGAAGTTACAATAGACATCATATGGGTAAAGTTGTTGTTTAAACGACCACCACCATCTTCTTTTCTATGAGACCATCCATAAGGAATATCTCTTTCTAGATTGAAATGAGAAATACTTTCAACCTCTGTAGGTTCTCCTATGGCACCATCTGCTATTAATCGTTTTGCTTGAATGATATGAGGCATATAACGAAAACTAGAAGCAAATGCTGTTTTAACATTTTTATTTTTAGCTAGTTCATATAACTCCAATGCAGATTCTCCTGTGTCAGTTAATGGTTTATCGCTGTACACATGGCAACCAAATTCTATGGCTTGTTTTATAGGACCATAATGCGCGCCTCCAGGAGTTGCAATGGATACGACATCTGGTTTACAATCTTCTAACGCTTTTTGCCAATCTGTACCTGCATATGGGATAGACATTTTCTCTGCCACCTTAATTACAACGCTTTCTGTTCTACCAACAATACCAACTACTTCTGCACCGACAGCTCGAAAAGCATCTGCGTGCCCTTGTCCTGCAAATCCAGTTCCAGAAACTAGAACTTTTAATTTTCTATCCATGTTCTTTATTTAAAATTTGATTATGTGTTTATGTTTTTTATAAAATGATAGGGCTCATTTACCAACTCCATAAAGTGCCATCTTCCAATCGTGTAACGGGTAAATAGGATCTTTTATAGGGATATTTTTTAGCAGCCTCTTCGTTAAATTCAACACCAATACCTGGAGTGTCTTCAATATATATATCCCCATCTTTTAATGTAGCATTGTAGCTAAATATCTCATTTAATTCAGGCGTTCCAAAACCTACAAATTCCTGAATCCCAAAATTTGGTGCCCATAAATCCAAATGCATATGTGCCATAAAACAAATTGGAGAAAGATCTGGAGCTCCGTGAGGCGCCATACGTACATGATATAGTGAGGCAAAATCTGCTAATTTTTTTAAAGGCGTTAAACCTCCTCCATGGGTTACCGCAGTTCTTACAAAATCGATAGTTTGGTTTTCAATTAAGGGTTTTGCATCCCATATTGTGTTAAACTTTTCGCCAAGGGCTAATGGTATGGATGTTTGGTTTCTAATTACTTTATAACCATCTGTATTTTCATAGGTTACAGCATCTTCTAAAAACTTTAAACGATAAGGTTCTAACATTTTTCCAAGTTGTACAGCTTCAATAGGTGTTAATCTACTATGAACATCATGACACAACTCTATATCGTAACCAAACCTTTCTCTTGCTTTTTTAAATAGTTCAGGAATAAAATTTAGATACTTTGTTGTGGACCAACCATGTTCTGGAGGTAAAGGTCTATTTCCTTGTAATTCGTAATAATTTTTTTTGTCTCCTAATGTGCCATAGGTTCCTGCTATACCAGGAATAGTACATTGTAATCTTACTACCTTATAGCCTTGATTAATAGCCTGCTCTAAGTTATTTAATACATCCTTGATAGTTTCTCCATTTACGTGAGCATACACTGTAACTGCTTTTCTGCTTCTCCCACCAAGTAATTGATATACAGGTAAACCTGCTATTTTTCCTTTAATATCCCATAGAGCAACATCAATAGCTCCAATTGCTGCCATACTAACAGCACCATTTTGCCAATAAGCTCCTTTATATAAATATTGCCATATATCCTCAATTTCCTGAGGATCTCTACCAATTAAACAAGGAATAACATGTTCTTCTAAATAAGCAACTACAGCCAATTCTCTACCATTTAATGTTGCGTCGCCTAAACCATATACACCTTTATCTGTTATAATTTTTACGGTAACGAAATTTCTCCCAGGGCAACAAACAAAGACTTTTATTTCTTTTATTTTCATATAATACTTATTTCATTTATTAAATCTAATCATTTTATTTTTTACAAAAAGGAAAGAATAAGATTAGTCTATGGACTGCTTTTTAAAACCATTTTAAAACTGGCGCACCAAACTGGCGCACCAAAAATAGAAATATTATTTTGGTAATAAAAATAAAAACCATAAAAAAACAAGATTTTGTTTTTTTTATGGTTTTTAAATTATTCTAGATTTATAAGTGCTTTATTATTAATTTAGAATAATTCCTGTATAAAAATTTATAATTTATCACATAAAACTGGTTGTTAGAAAAGAGATATGTGATTTTTAAAAAAATAAGATGAATGCAAAAATAATTAATATGACTCTATTATAATTATTCCGTAAAGAGCTAAACAGTACGTTGTTTAAAGTCGTTACAATACTCTATAAGCAGTTCAAAATGAAATTCCATTCGCTTTATGGCTTCTTCCGGATCTCTATTTTTAATAGCTTGAAAAATGGCTTCATGTTTATTTATTTCATAATTAAAACCTTCTTCGTCCTTCACTCTTGTTTTAACAAATACTGAAATTAATTTAGGAATAATTTGCAGCATCATATTATAAATAGTTACATTTTTACTGGCCTTTGCAATTGCTAAGTGAAACAACAAATCTTCCTCTAATGCGTTTTTACGACTTAAAATTTTGTCTTTATATCTTGTTAACGCTGCTTTAATCTCTTTTAAGTCTTCATCTGTTCTTCTAGAAGCAGCAAAAAAAACTGATTTTTCTTCTAACATTAATCGAGATTCTGCTAAAGAAATAAAATCTTCTTTACCAGAATTTAAAATACCATCAATTACACCGGAAAATGCAACCCGACCAGTATTCATAAATAATCCGGTTTGCGGAACAGACTTTACCAACCCATAGTACTCAAGCTTATCAATGGCATCGTTTACACTTCTTCTACTAACATTTAATGTTTCGCACAACACACGTTCAGAAGGTAACTTGTCTCCAACATCTAAGCGTCTTAAATTTATAAAATCTCTAATTTTAGAAACTATTAAATTAAGGACTTCGGTATTGTCTTTTATTCTTACAGGTTTAATTTTCATACAGACAACTTTAATTCAAAGTTACAAAAAACCACCTTGTTTTCACAAAGTGGCTTTTATTATTTCCGCGAAAGCGAAACTATTTGAGATTCTATTTATGAGATTCCCTTCTTCGAGGGAATGACAAATAAACTATTTATTTAATCATTTCGTAACTACGTTTAATAAAGTTTGTTAACTCTTCGCCTTTTAATAGACCTTGAGATAAACGTGCTAAATCTAAACTTTGTGTAATTAAACGATCTTTGTCTTCTTTAGCTTCGGTAGCCAAAATATCGCTCACTAACTTAGAGTTTGTGTTTACAATAACGTTGTACATTTCTGGCATGTTACCAAACATTTGCATACCTCCGCCACCTGTAGCTTGCATTTCTTTCATTCTACGCATAAATTCTGGTTGCGTAATAGTAAAAGGTGTTTCTGTGCTATCCATAGCTTCTAATTGCACTTGGAATTTATCAGAAGGAATTACAGATTTTAATAACTCATCTAAAGTTTTAGTTTGCTCTTCATCTAATTTAGAAATTGTTGTTTCGTCTTTCTTAATTAAATTATTTACATGATCGCCATCTACACGAGCAAACGTAATGTTTTCTTTAGTGCTTTCTAATTTCTGGATTAAATGCGATACAATTGGAGAATCCAATAATAACACTTCGTAATCTTTAGCTTTTGCAGACTCAATGTAACTGTGTTGCGCATCTGCATTTGATGCATAAAGGATAACTAACTTACCATCCTTATCGGTTTGGTTTGCTTTAATTTTATTGAATAACTCATCGTAAGTGTAATACTTACCATCTACCGT
The DNA here is from genome assembly GCF_046736315.1 of Algibacter sp. AS12. Taxonomy (NCBI): domain Bacteria; kingdom Pseudomonadati; phylum Bacteroidota; class Flavobacteriia; order Flavobacteriales; family Flavobacteriaceae; genus Algibacter; species Algibacter sp. AS12. Next base: position 436,046 of record NZ_CP151841.1, on the reverse strand, counting down.
TGGGTATAAGGTGAACGCTTCAGATTTTTCGAAGAATTTATCTTCAGAAAGCATTCCGTATTCAATTACAATTTTAATATCGTTCCATTTGGCTTCAAAATCCTCACGGTTACTGTTAAATAACGATTTTAATTTATCGGCAACTTTTCTAGTAATGTAAGACGAGATCTTTTTTACAGCACCATCGGCTTGTAAATAAGAACGCGATACGTTTAATGGAATATCTGGCGAGTCAATAACACCACGAAGCATGGTTAAAAACTCAGGTACAATGCCTTCAACATTATCGGTAACATATACTTGGTTTTGATACAGTTGAATTTTATCCTTCTGAATTTGCATGTCGTTAGACATTTTTGGGAAGTATAAAATACCAGTTAAGTTAAACGGATAATCAACATTTAAATGAATGTTGAATAACGGTTCTTCCATTTGCATTGGATACAATTCTCTATAGAATGCGCTATAATCTTCATCCTTTAAATCTGCTGGTTGTTTTGTCCAAGCAGGATTTGGGTTGTTTATAATATTATCAACCGTTATTTTTCTGTGTGGCTCAGTCGTTTCTTTACCATCTTTATCTGTAGTCGTTTCTGGTGTATGCTCAGGATCGTTAATTTCCTTAGTTCCGAATTTAATTGAAACTGGCATAAACTTGTTGTACTTGTACAATAACTCAGAGATGCGAGACTCTTCTAAAAACTCAGTAGAATCTTCGGCAATATGAAGTATAATTTCTGTACCTCTCTCTGTTTTATCAGAAGCTTCTAATGTAAATTCTGGCGATCCATCGCAAGTCCAATGTGCAGCAGGCTCATCTTTAAACGATTTAGTAATAATTTCAACCTTTTCGGCTACCATAAATGCAGAGTAGAAACCAAGACCAAAATGTCCAATAATTCCAGAATCTTTAGCCGAATCTTTGTACTTATCTAAGAACTCTTCAGCTCCAGAAAAAGCCACTTGGTTAATGTATTTTTCAACTTCATCGGCCGTCATACCTAAACCTTGATCGATAATATGAAGTTTTTTACCTTCTTTATCAATCTTAACTTCAATTACAGGATTGCCATACTCCACTTTAGCATCGCCAATATTGGTTAAATGTTTAAGTTTTAAAGTAGCATCTGTTGCGTTACTAACTAGCTCGCGTAAAAATATTTCGTGGTCGCTATACAAGAATTTTTTAATGAGTGGGAAGATATTTTCTACCGATACATTAATGTTTCCTTTTGTCATAATATAATTTATTTGTCATTCCCTCGAAGGAGGAAATCTGTTTAACTTAATTTTTTATTTACTGTAAATGTAATAGTCAACAAAAATGCCAATTGACTAAATATGACAAACTGACACACCTTTTTTCTTTGGTAAAAGTAAATTATAAAGAAAGCCTAAATGCCAAATCTTAATCTATGCGGTTTTGGGAATTTTATTTCATTTGGAATTTTACCGTTTAATTTTGTACTTTGTTAATTCATTTAGAAGATTTCCGTCTTCGCGGAAATAGAAATAAGACTAAAACATATGTACAATTCAAAAATAATAGGGCTAGGTAAATACGTGCCAGATAATGTAGTAACAAACCATGATTTATCTAAAATGATGGATACTAACGATGAGTGGATTACCGAGCGCACTGGTATAAAAGAACGTCGTTGGGTAAAGGAAGGTTCTGGAGATACAACAGCAACAATGGGTGTTAAGGCCGCAAAACAAGCCATAGAGCGCGCAGGAATAGATAAAGACGATATCGATTTTATAATTTTTGCAACCTTAAGTCCAGATATGTATTTCCCTGGACCAGGAGTGCAAGTACAACATGCTTTAGATATTAAAACCATTGGCGCCTTAGATGTTAGAAACCAATGTTCTGGTTTTGTGTATGCTATTTCTGTGGCAGATAATTTTATAAAAACTGGTATGTATAAAAACATATTAGTTATTGGTAGCGAATTGCACTCTCACGGATTGGATAAAACCACAAGAGGTCGAGGCGTTACCGTAATTTTTGGCGATGGGGCAGGAGCTGCCATTTTAAGTAGAGAAGAAGATAATACAAAAGGTATTTTATCTACGCATTTACACTCGCAAGGCGAACATGCCGAAGAATTGGTGTTAGTAGCTCCAGGAATGGGAAAACGATGGGTAAACGATATTATCGCAGATAATGACCCTAATGATGAAAGTTATTTTCCTCACATGAATGGCCAGTTTGTATTTAAAAATGCCGTAGTGCGTTTTAGCGAGGTTATTGTAGAAGGTTTAACAAAAAACAACTTACAAAAGGAAGACATCGATATGTTAATTCCGCATCAAGCCAACCTGCGTATAGCGCAGTTTATCCAAAAGAAATTTGGTTTACGCGACGACCAAGTGTTTAATAATATTATGAAATATGGTAATACAACCGCCGCATCTATTATTATTGCATTAACCGAAGCTTGGGAAGAAGGAAAAATTAAAGAAGGCGATAACGTTGTTTTAGCAGCCTTTGGTAGTGGCTTTACATGGGGAAGCGCCATTATAAAATGGGCTTAAAATAAATATTTGGGCGTTACCTCAAGGGTCAGGCTTTACACTATATCTTTTTTAATTTTATTGCAAAGTAGGAACCGCTTTAACAATCTGCTTATAATTAACATAACAGTTAATTAAGTTTTAGTTAATTTAAAAAAAGGATGCCGTTTCAATCCCTAACGCACTATCTGCTTAAAACAAAGGCTTAAATTTAGTTAAAGCACATTTATAAATTAATATAAAATCAAAAAACCCGAAACATATAGTTTCGGGTTTTTCTAGCTATTAATCAACTCCAATTAACACTTAAATGAAGAATTATATGGTGGTTAGACGTTGCATTTATAAATACATTACAAAGCGTATTTATTATTTGATTTTAATGCCATGAGATAAAAAAAACTCGAAACAAGTTTCGAGCTTTAATTATATGAATCTTAAACTACGAATTTGTTTTTGTAGACGACTAACTCTAAAATAATTACGTTTTCGCTAATTGGTTAGATTACATATTATACGTTTAACGTAAAAATATTGTATGTTATTGTGCTGATTTTCAAATTTTAACAAATTTTTTAATATTTTGAAAATACACCTTCCAAAAAACAAAACCCCTAAACTAAATGTTTAGGGGGTTTTATTTAATAATCGTACAAAAATACTAACCATCAACTATTATGCAGATTATTAAATGTAAATATTACATAAAGCCGCCACCACCAGATTTGGTGTCGTTTTCTCTTTGCTTTCTTTTTAACGCGCTGTAGTTGTTACCTCCAAACCTATAAGAAAGCGCTATATTCCAGGTATTGCTTTCCCAATTAAATCCGCCAATATTAGGAAACGGTGTGCTGCCTTCAAATTCGAATTTCATAGTGTTAAAAATATCGTTATAATTAAAACTAAGTGTAGCTCTGTTATCCTCTAAAAAGTTATAGCGCATACCTGTATTAACCATATACATAGGTTCTCTGGTAAATTGAAGACTTTCTTCTTCGCCTCTATACATTGCAAATAATGAAAAACTTAATTTTTTAGATACTTTAAAATTGTTAAAGGCTCTTAGATTCCAAATAATAGTTTCAACCTCGTTGTTTTGTTTCAAAATATCATCTACGGTTGCATTTTGTATGTCGTCGGTATTTACAATCTCTATAAAGCCTTGTTGCCTTTGCGAGTATAAATCAAAACTACCATTTAAACTCCACCATTTAGTTGGTCGGTAATTTGTAGATAACTCGAAACCATATGCCGTGGTGTTATCAAAATTGTCATAAGATAAATTCGAATTACCAGAGGTTATATTGGTTCTATCTATAAAAACATATCTATTAATGTTGTCCTCAATAATTCTGTAAAAAATACCTGCAGTAATACTCCCTTTTTCTAATTGTCTTGTATAATTTGTTTCAAGAGAGTTTGTGAATTGAGGTTGTAATTCGGTATTTCCAAACGACGATAAACGCGGTGTGCTCCATTCTCTAATTGGGTTTACTTGCTGTAAGCCTGGGCGGTCTACACGACGACTAAAACTTAATTGGTAGGAGTTTTTTTCGGTTGGGTTGTACGTTAAAAATGCCGAAGGGTATATTTGAAAATAATCATTTTCAAAAGGAATAAATTCTGTGCTAGCATCGCTAAACGTTTTTAAGGCATCAGCGTTTACGTTAACCTGTTCTGCTCTAATGCCAACTTGATAGTTCCATTTTTCTAATGTTTTTCCGTAGGTAAAGTATGCCGAGTAAATGTCTCTGTTATAATCAAAACCGGTACTTGGAGTGGCTATAATGTCGCCTTCGCTAGAAAACGTTTGTCCCGTAGACATGTAGTCGATATTGGTGTTAAACAAACGGGCTTCAAGTCCTGCTTCAATTTTGGTTTTGTTGTTTACAGGTTTTACATAATCAATGTTTACTGTGGTTTGTTGGCGTTGTGTGTCAACATTATCAACATAGTTAGTAGGGAAATCAAAATTAAAGAAATTGAAATTGGCAAGTTCGTCATTTTCAAAATCGTTGTAATCAATTTCAATATCTAAGGTTTCATTTTCATCTGTAAATTCATGCTTGTACGCTAAGTTATATTGTCCAGAATTATTACCCGAAGTATTATTAAATAATTGACTTTGTGTAAGCGATTCGTAGCTTATTATGGCACTTCCAGAATTATTACCGTTATAAATATTTTGGTTGGTAAAAAATGAAAGTGTGTTTTTATTATTCACATAAAAATCGACGCCAACTTTGTATAGATGCGATTTACCGTTATTTTGAAATTTAAAGTTTTGCATCGAATTATCATCCAAACGCAATATCGATCCAAAATTGTCGTGTCTACCTATGTTGTTTCCGTAGTTTCCATAAAAATTAAATTTGCCATTTCTGTAATTCATATCTATAGAACTATTAAATTTTGCAAATACTTCATGTGTTATGCCTACATTAAGGTTACCATTAAAACCAATTTTTGTGTTTTTATGTAATTTAATATTAATTATACCACTCATGCCTTCAGGATTATATTTAGCCGAAGGATTTGTAATTAATTCAATTTCTTTAATAGATGTAGATGGAATTTGTTTTAAAAGCTGTGCAATAGGCACGTTGCTTAATTTGCCATCAACCATAACGCGTACATTTTCGTTGCCACGTAAGCTAATGTTACCAGATTGTTGATCGATACTAACCGAAGGAATATTATTCATAATATCGCTAGCGCTTGTACCTGCGGTAGTTAAATCTTTTCCAACGGTAATTACTTTTCGGTCTACTTTTTGTTGTATGGTCGATACTTCGGCTATTACGGTAACAGCATCTAAATCTTCGGCAGCTTCCTCAAGTAAAATAGTACCTAAGTTAACATTGTAATTGGTTTTGCTAATGGTAATAGTTTTATTCACTGTTTTATAACCTATGTATTGTATGCTTACAATAATTTCGCCTTCTGGTACTTGGTTGATAGTAAAAGTACCATCATCTAAAGTAATTCCTCCTGTAATGTTAGCATTTTTTGTATCTTTAATTATAATGTTTACATACGGTAAGGGTTGCTTTAAAGTAGCGTCTAATACAGTACCAAATACGGTTCCTGTTTTAGCAATTTTGGGATCTGTTGTTTTGGCTTGTGCTATGGAAATGGAAAATAAAATAGCACACAAATAAATTAGTGGTCTCATAATGGTGGTTTGATTTTTGATTGATGTTTCTTAGAAGACGTCAAAAATCAAATTCTGTTACGGTAATTAAATAAAATTAACAGGCTTTTAACAGTTTAAAGATATATGAATAAAAAAACATTGGTGTTTGGAGCATCATTAAAACCGCAAAGGTATTCCAATATGGCCATTAAGCGATTGGTTTCAAACCAAATAGAAGTGATTGCTTTTGGTTTACGTAAAGGAGAAGTAGCTGGAGTAGAAATAGATACTGAGTTATTGCCATACAAGGATGTGCATTCTGTTACCTTGTATTTAAATCCAACCCGACAACAAGAATATTACGATTATATCGTGTCTTTAAAACCTAGTCGTGTTATATTTAATCCTGGTACAGAAAACATAGAATTATATAGCATTTTAAAAGCAAATAATATAGCTTTTGAAGTAGCTTGTACTTTAGTATTACTTTCTACGAATCAATATTAAACCTAAAAAAGTTATTAAGCCATTTATAGGTAAAATTTCCCAATGAAATTTATAGTTTCCTATGGCGCTTTCAGGTAAAGTGGTTATGGCAAATGTTATTAATATAGACGCTAACCCAACTAGCCATACATATTTGTCTTTAATTTGATAATTGGTAATTATACCAAATGCAAACAAACCAAGTAAGGGACCATAAGTAAATGTGGCAAATTTAAAGAGGTTGCTTACCACATTTCCTTCAAGACTATTAAAAATAATAACGACAATTATTAGCAAAATAGAAACACCAACATGCACTTTTTTACGGAGTGGTTTTTGGGCTTCTTTAGGTAGTTTTTCAATGTTTAAAAAATCAACAGAAAACGATGTGGTTAAAGATGTTAATGCGCTATCGGCACTAGAGTATGCTGCAGCTATTAACCCAATAATAAAAGTAACGCTTAAAGCTGTACCCAAATTTTGATTCATGGCTATTTCAGGAAATAATAAATCGGTTCTTATTCTGCCATCAACCACTGGTACTTGCAATCCAAATTTATCAGCATAAATAAATAATAATGCGCCTAGAGATAAAAAGAAAAAGTTTACAAATATAAGTAGCGTAGCCATTGTAAACATGTTTTTCTTGGCTTCAGTTGGTGTTTTACAAGTTAGATTTTTCTGCATCATATCTTGATCTAAACCAGTCATAGCAATTGCTATAAAAATACCACCAATAAAATATTTCCAGAAATACGTTGTCGCATTTGGGTCGTCAAAAAAGAAAATTTTTCCTTTAGCAGAAAACTCAGGCGAATTTAGAAATTCAATATAGGTCCAATCTAATTTATCGGTAATTAAAAAAATAGCAACACTTACAGATGTTAACATCGCTAGAGTTTGTAATGTGTCGGTCCAAACAATCGTTTTTATACCGCCTCTATTTGTATAAATCCATATTAAAAGAATTGAGATTACTACCGTAGCCCAAAACGGAACGCCAATATCTTCAAAAACGATATACTGCATAGCTAAAGCCACTAGGAATAGCCTAAACGAAGCTCCCGTAACACGCGATAGTAAAAAGAAAAAAGCACCAGTTTTATAACTTATAACACCAAAGCGTTGTTCTAAATATTGGTAAATAGACGTAACATTGAGTTTATAATAAATAGGAAGCAGAACAAATAGAATAAATAGATAGCCAACAAAAAAACCAAGTACACCTTGCATATAAGCAAATTGTTGACCTTCTATCATACCGGGCACCGAAATAAAAGTAACCCCAGAAAGTGAGGCACCAATCATACCAAAAGCAACTAAATACCATGGAGCCGATTTGTTAGCTTTAAAAAAAGCCTCGTTACTATCTTCTTTACCAGTAAAATAGGAGATTAAGATTAAAACAACAAAATAAGCTGCAATAAGTAGCATGATTTGAGTAGCCGTCATAATAATAAATGATTTTTTAAGTTTTGAATGTACAAATATAAATCGAAAAAAGGGTTTTAGTTTTTTATGACGGTTATATTACTGTTAGTAAGCGTAATTTAAATGTGTAAATAACAAATAATATTTTAAAAGTGAGGTTTAAAATTAGCGATTTTGATGGCTAAATAGTAATTTCGCCGCTATGGAATTTTCTTCTAAACTTTTAGAACGTGCAGTTAACGAAATGTCACAGTTACCAGGTATTGGTAAGCGTACGGCATTGCGTTTGGTTTTGCACATGCTAAGGCAACCTAAAGATCAAACTTTAGCCCTGTCTGAAGCACTACAAACTATGAGGAGTGAAGTTAAATTCTGTAAATCTTGCCATAATATTAGTGATGTTGAACTTTGTGAAATATGTGCCAACCCAAAACGTAATAAAGATATTATTTGTGTTGTAGAGGATATAAGAGATGTTATGGCCATTGAAAACACGAGTTCCTTTAGGGGTGTATATCATGTTTTAGGAGGTAAAATATCTCCGATGGATGGTATTGGTCCGCACCAATTAAATATAGAATCATTAGTAAACAAAGTAAAAAAAGAAAAGATTAACGAACTTATTTTTGCATTAAGTTCCACAATGGAAGGCGATACCACTAATTTTTATATATTTAAACAAATTAAAGATTTCGGTATAACAACATCAACAATAGCGAGAGGGATTTCGGTGGGAGATGAGTTGGAATATGCCGATGAAGTTACTTTGGGACGGAGTATTGTAAATCGCATTCCGTTTGAATCTTCAATTAAACTATAAACTAAACTAAATTTGAAACTCTCAATAGTTATATTAAATTATAATGTAAAATGCTTTTTGGAATTATGTCTTAAAAGTGTTGAGGCTGCAATTTCAAATATAGATGCCGAAATTATTGTGGTAGATAATAATTCTACAGACAATAGTTGTGAAATGGTTAAATCTAAATTTCCCAATGTTACTCTTATAGAAAATAAAGAAAATACCGGTTTTTCAAAGGGCAATAATATTGGTGTTTCTGTTGCCAAAGGAGAGTATTTATGTATCCTAAACCCAGATACTGTTGTAGCCGAAGATACTTTTATGAAGTTATTAGCCTTTTCTGAGACTAAAAAAAATCTTGGTATTGTTGGCTGTAAGTTAATTAATGGAAGAGGGCTGTTTTTGCCAGAAAGTAAGCGAAAAATACCTTACGTTATGGCATCCTTTAAAAAAATGCTAGGTAATTCAGAGGATTATTATGCTAGTAATTTAGACCAAAATGATGTTAGGGAAGTTGAAATATTAGTAGGTGCATTTATGTTTTTAAAGCATTCTGTATATATGGATATTAAAGGCTTCGATGAAGACTATTTTATGTATGGCGAAGATATAGATATCTCTTATAAAGCCTTAAAAAAAGGCTATGTAAATTTTTATTATGGCGATACAACTATTCTTCATTTTAAGGGCGAAAGTACTTTAAGAGATAAAAACTACGCTCGAAGGTTTTATGGAGCAATGCAAATTTTTTATAAGAAGCACTTTAAGAAAAATATGTTATTCGACTTATTTGTTTGGGGTGGTATTTATATTGTTTATTTGTTTAGAAAGCAGCATATAAAGAAAATTAAAAGGGTTTATAAATATGTGTTTATCTCAGATAAGATGAATGAAAGCCTTGAACAAGTTTTAACAAAAGATGTGCTTTTAAGACCCGACCTTAAAAATATTATTAAAGAATCTGAAGTTATTTTCGACGCTAATGTTTTAAGTTTTAAAGAAATTATTAGTTTTATCGAGACCAATAAATTAGATAAATCGGTTACTTTTAAAATTTTACCCAAAAAATCTAATTTTATAATAGGGAGCGATGATGAAATGAGTAGAGGTGAAGTTATTAGTTTTAACTAGTTTTATTGTATATTATAAGGCAAATTGTTATTTTTTTTGATAATTTTGTAAAATAAAAATTAAAAACAAGCATTACGTTATTGATATGGCAAAGTTTGAGCTTAAGTTACCAAAAATGGGAGAAAGTGTTGCAGAAGCAACCATAACATCTTGGTTAAAAGAGGTTGGTGATACTATCGAAATGGATGATCCTGTATTGGAAATAGCGACAGATAAAGTAGATAGTGAAGTGCCTAGTGAGGTTGATGGTGTTTTAGTGGAACGTTTTTTTAATGTCGACGATATTGTTCAAGTAGGGCAAGTATTAGCTATAATAGAAACTGGAGATGAAGATATTAATGCTAACGAAAATCTTAATGGAGAAGAAAGCGTTGAGGTATTAGATGATAATGAAAAAGCAGCTGTAGCAGAATTAGAAGAAGCTTTAAGTTTAGCTAAAGAAACTGTAGCTCCTGCTCTAGTATCAAGTAGCGACCGTTTTTATTCGCCGTTGGTTAAAAATATAGCTAAGGCCGAAGGTATTTCGCAAGCGGAATTAGATAGTATTGCTGGAACAGGAAAAGACGCTCGGGTTACTAAAAATGATATTTTAGATTACATAAAAAATAAAGGAGCAGGTCAACATACCAGTACTGCAAAATCAGAACCATCTGCGTTAAATACTAAACATATAGAACAACCTAAAACAGAAGAGTCTAAAGCAAAACAACAAGTAGCGATTTCTAGTAGCGAGGAAGAAATAATACAAATGTCTAGAATGGGCAAGCTTATTGCGCATCATATGGTTGAGTCTATAAAGACCTCGGCACATGTACAAAGTTTTATTGAAGCCGATGTTACTAATGTCTGGAATTGGAGAAAGAAAGTTAAAGATGTTTTTATGAAGCGTGAAGGTGAAAATTTAACCTTTACACCTATTTTTATGGAAGCTATCGCGAAGGCTTTGCGAGATTTTCCAATGATGAATATTTCTTTTCAAGACGATAAAATCATTAAAAAGAAGAACATTAATCTTGGTATGGCTGCGGCTTTACCAGATGGAAATTTAATAGTGCCTGTTATTAAAAATGCCGATCAGCTTAATTTGGTGGGTATGACAAAGCAAGTTAACGATTTAGCAAATAGAGCTAGAATAGGTAAATTAAAACCAGATGATACTCAAGGTGGTACATACACCGTTACAAACGTGGGTACTTTTGGTAGTATTATGGGTACTCCAATAATTAACCAACCTCAAGTTGGTATTTTAGCACTGGGAGCTATTAGAAAAGTCCCTGCTGTTATTGAAACGCCAGAAGGCGATTTTATTGGTATTCGTTACAAAATGTACTTGTCACATTCTTACGATCATCGTGTGGTAAATGGCGCATTAGGAGGCATGTTTGTTAAAGCTGTAACAGATTACCTTGAAGCTTGGGATGTGAATAGAGAGATATAGTATGGTATTACTTAATGTGATTCTTTAAAGCCTCTAAAAGTTCTTTTTTAGTTCTTATCCCTCTATAAATAGCATCTTCAATTTTTAAAACAAATACATCTTGTTGTATGTTTTCTATTGATTGCCCATTGTTTTTGCGTGCCTTTAAAATTAAATCTTGGTCGTTATTAATATCCTTTACATTATAGGCTACCTTATTATTGTCAAATAATAGTTTAGTTTCTTCGCAAATTTCGCAAGCCTCAGATTCAAATAAGGTTATGTTTGCGGTTTTTAAAGCGGTATCAAAATTTATTTGCATATCGTCGTCGTCCTTTCTAAATTTCAAATTTGTACTTACCTCATTTACAATAAATTGATGTTCGTATTTCCCCTCAGAACTAGCTAATTTAATGAGAGTTAGCAAATGTACTTCGCTTTTAGCGGCTACAGGTTTTAATACAGGTCGGTTACTGCTTCGTCTATAATCATTAGTAGTAACACGCAAGAATACCACATAAGGAATAGTATCTGTGTTTTTAGCGTAAAGCTCTAAGCGCTTTCCATTTTGTTTTTCTACCAGTGTAACATTTTCAGGATTTGTACCTTGAGAAAAGCCTAAAAAAGATGTTAAATAAACTAGTAAAACTAAAAAGAAGGGATTTAATTTCGATTTCATAGGTATTGCAAATTTAAACAAAATTTAAAAAATTATATTTGCAATAAACATACCATAAAAGTAATGCAATTAAACCTAACAAAACCTATCTGTTTTTTCGATTTGGAAACTACAGGTATAAATATTACAAAAGATCGTATAGTAGAAATTTCTATATTAAAAGTATTTCCTAACGGTACAGAAGAAAGTAAAACCTGGTTGGTAAATCCAGAAATGGTAATACCCGATGAGGTTATTGCTATTCATGGTGTTTCTAACGAAAGAGTAGCAAACGAGCCAACGTTTAAGGTTTTGGCTAAGGATATTTATAATATGATTAAAGATTCCGATTTGGGAGGCTTTAATTCTAATCGTTTTGATATTCCGTTATTGGCAGAAGAAATGCTACGTGCCGGAATAGATTTCGACATGAAAAGTACTTTGGCAGTCGATGTTCAAACTATTTTTCATAAAATGGAACAACGTACGCTAAGTGCTGCTTACAAGTTTTATTGCGATGAAAGTTTAGAAAATGCACATAGTGCAGAAGCAGATACCAAGGCAACTTACGAAGTTTTAAAAGCACAATTAGATAGATACGATGACCTAGAAAACGACACCAAGTTTTTAGCAGAGTTTAGTTCTCGAAAAAAGTTTGCCGATTTTGCTGGTTTTATTGCCTATAATAAGGAAGGTGTAGAGTGTTTTTCGTTCGGGAAACATAAAGGAAAATTAGTTACCGAAGTTTTAGAGAAAGAACCAGGATATTTTGGTTGGTTGCTAAATGCCGATTTTCCGTTGTATACTAAAAAGGTGCTAACAGCTATAAAGCTTAGAAGTTTTAATAATAAATTGGGTTAGGTCATAGTATAAATATAATGCGTGAATTAGTGATTAATCAAGATTACGTTCATTTTTGTTAGGTCTTATTTTCCTTCGGGAAATCCTCGCACACAAAAACGCAACTAATTTTATACTATACCGTTGGCTGCAATTAAATAAATCCAATTATGCAAAGAATATTGCGCGTTTGCTGCGTTTTATTTCCTTCGGAAAATCCTCGCGGGCAAATACGCTGGCCATCATTATTGCCTAAATAATGAAAACTTGAGCAAACTAGGAAACTAAAGAATCTCTCGTCATATGAAATACAATGCTTTTCTTTCCTACAACCATACGCAAGATACAGAGTTAGGCACAAGCCTTGAAAAAGCCCTTGAGGAATTTGCTAAACCCACATTTAAACGTCGTGCATTAGAGATATTTAGAGACGCTAACGATCTTCCGTTAGCTTCAGATTTAGGCGACAAGATTAGAGTTGGTCTTGAAGGTTCGGATTACTTTATTTGTATGGCAAATAAGCGCTATGCGCAATCCAAGTGGTGCCAACGTGAAGTGGAATATTGGCTAGAGCATAAAACTATTGAAAAGTTTATAATTGTACTTACAGAGGGTGATATTTTATACAATGAAGATACCAGCGATTTCGATTGGGATGTTACAACGGCACTTCCAAAAAGTCTAGCGGGAGCATTTAAAGGAGAGCCTTTTTATGTAGATTTTAGAGATTTAGATCCGGAGGAAGAATTACATCTCGACAATCCAAAATTTAGATCAAGATTGGTGCTGTTAGCGGCTACACTTCATGGTAAATCTGTAGGCGATATGGAAAGTGAAGCCGCAATACAGCATAAGCGCACCATGCGAATAAGAAATGCTGCGATAGGTATTTTAAGTGTGCTTTTAATTATTGCTATTGGAGCCTCCTTTTTTGCAGTACATAAAAAGAACGAAGCTTTACTTTCAACTTATATTGCAAACTCTCAAGCCCAACTAAATGAAGATCCTGCCAAATCTTTACGCCTTGCAGAAGAAGCCTTTCATTTTGCTAAAAAGAAAAACTTTTCCACCATTGGCGCCAAAGAACAACTGATAAAAGTATTTTACAGCGGCTATGGTTTTTACCAAGATCCATCTTTAGACATGCCGGATGTAGACAAACAGGAAAGCAACAAATATGAAAACACAAACAATCCTTTATATAATGACGTGTTAAGAATTACTGATTCCATTGGAACAACAATTAAAAACGATGATTACGTTTCTAATCAATCTGATGTATATATTAATGAACGAACACGAAGTGCTATTTATGTTTTATCTAGCCTTACCATCGAGCATTCTAAAATTTACTTTATCAATTTAGGTGTTTATGGTTACACTATTACCAAATCAAATATCATATTGCCAGGTTTTAATCTTTATACAGGCTATGTTCAAGATGTTGATATATCAAAAGATGGCAAGTATACTTTGCTTGGAGCGGCCAACGGAATAACGGCTTTAATAGATAATAATGGGTATAAATACATGTCCAATCGAAATAAATTTAAAGATAGAGCGCTGTATAAGTCAACCGATGATTTTCCTGTTAGTTATGTATCCTTTTTAATGAATGATAAATTTATTGCGGTTGCTAGTTTTGACAGTAAATATGAAAATGGTATTCGTGAAGACAAAGAAAAAAACATATATTATTACAAAAAACTACCGTTCCCTTATATTGAAATAGTAAATTCAGATAACGACTATGGTAATTTATCCTTAGATGGGAATTTTTTCATGGAACCTACTGATAGCGAAGCTGAATATTCATTTTATAAAGCACAGGCGTTAAAAACTACAGAGCATGATATAATCGCAGAATTCCCAGAAGGTAAAGGTATGCGACTTACAAACATTTCTAGTCCAGATAAGGCGTTCTTTGCTAGTTACCAAGGTGTTTTTAATGCTCATAACGATTTACTTATTGCATTTTCTATAGATACTATCGATACTCCTGCAATTACTATATGTTTCTCTTTGGATAGTAAATTTGTAAAAGTTAGCTACATCGATGGAGTACAGCGTATATTTTCTTTAGATCCTGATTTTATTATTAATAGATTTAATGATAAAGTTATGGGGCTAGTAGCACCGTTAAGTGATGCAGATAAACAAAGGTTTTTTATTACTGATTAATATTATCACTAGGATAATTATAGAATGTAAATTAATAAGATATGATTTGCAGGTAAAAATTGTAAAATTTAATTTGTAATAGCAACCTGTTACTTTATGATTTATAATCTGCTAAGCGCTTTCTCATCATTAATGGTTTCTAGAAAACCTTAGCTACCAAGACCAATTATTAAGCATGAACGTTTTTTAATTTAGCCATTTTAATTCAATTTTTAAAAAGGTGAAATGGTTATTTCCAGAAATTCATAACTTCCTCAAATTCTTTTGTTTTATTATATTTTTTGAATTGGGGATCGTTTTTAAAATATTTCCAATGGTAGGAATGGCCGTTTGCTGCAGCTTTTAGTAAATAATTATAAAGCTCTGGAGTTTTATCTATTGCGGCGTAATATTGTGCCAAAGCATAATCTACTTCTCCAAATTGGTAATTGGCTCTTAGGTTTTTAATAGCACTAATATTTTTATTGGCTTCGTTTTGGTTGGCTTGTTTAAAGTTGCAAATCGCCAATTTTGTTAAAACGTCAATGTCTTTTCGGTTTATTTTGTGCAGTTCTTTTAAAACTGTTTTGGTCTTATTAAAGGCTTCCTTGTAAAACAAAGCATTTGCAAGTATCTTTGAATCTAGTGTTTCTTTTGGGGCATTTGTTATCTTATCGAAATATTCATGGGCTTTGGTTTTTTCATCTTTCAAAAGATATTCTTTTCCGGCTTGCAGGAATAGTTCTTGTGTTTCAGCTGGGGTTGAAGTAATTTTAATTTTTCTTAAAAATGCATTTAAAGCCTCTGTTTTGTTAGCTCGAACATAAGCTATTACCAATGGTTTGTTCAATAATTTTGCTTGGTCTTCTTTTTGTGCTTTTTCAATGCTTTGAATGGCTATTGTGTTTTTTCCTAATTCAATATCTGCAAATGCATTTACATAAATACGTTGTACACAATCTGAACAATTTTTAAGATTCATGCTGTCCATATTAATTGCTTTAAACATTTCCGAAACATCTTTTGGTCTGTTAACGTATTGTAATGCAACAACCATTGCAGTTCTGTTTGTTTTTAAATCAAATGGCGCTATTTTATATTCCTCTATAATTGTTTTGTAAACCGTACGGTTGTCTCCTTTTAAAAGGGCTTCGTACATGTTAAGCAAATTTAGCTGACGTTTGTTAGTGTAAGAGTCTGGTTTTATTAGTTTTAATAAGGAGTCAGATTTTTTATACTCTTTAATGTTGTAATAATGCCCAACCCGTAAAACTTTAGGTTCAAAATAGTCTGAATCTGCAGCAATAGCATTGTTGAGTAAATTTATATATTCTTGGTTGTTATTACTATATTTTGCTTCAAGTAGATATTTATAACCTTCGTACTTTGGCGGTGTTTTTTGGAGCAGCAATCCTTTTTTATCTTCCGTAATAAAATACCCTATTACAGATTCATTTAAATCTTCAATACACTGTATTGGGTTATTCTTGGTACATTCTGAAGGTTTAAAGGATATAATGGTTTTGTTAGTAATACCATCGGTTATCATTGCTTTAAAAAGCATTTTACCGTTTTGCAGATAAAAATTCCCCGAAATAATTTTACTCGGTTTTAGGTATTTTTTAATTAGCACACTTTCGTCTTGAGTAGTGCTTTTGCCTTTTAAGCTGGTTTTGTATTCATCAATTAAATCTTGTGTAATTACCTGTGCTACTTGGTTTTCGGTAATACCATGGATTATCCAGTCTGATGCCATTTTACTAACAATATCATATTGAGAATCGCCTGTATTGTTACCAAATTTTAAAACAGCTATTTTGTTACTGCTTACTACTTCTGGTAGAGGTTCATTATTTTCTTGAGTAAAATTTTTATTAATAATAAGAAAAACGGCAATTGCACAAAGCGAAGTAATACCTGCTAAAAAAGAAAAATAGGTTTTTTTAAAAGTGGCCTTGTTTATTATCTTCTCTTCGTTTAGCTCGGCGCCTATTTCAGATTTTAGAATTGGTAAAATTTTAAATTTCCATAGAAAAAAGATATACAGCGGAAAGCAAAGCAGTAAAATAACAATTAAAATGGTAACAGATTTTTCGGGAAGCCCTAAAGGTTGCCAAGTTATTGAAAGTACCTGCAGAATAATCCATGCAGATACAATATATATAGACAACATTTTAAATACTTCCTTTTCCTGGCACTGATTAAAAAAGGATTTTATCTTCATATTAGTTGGTTGATGTTGCTAAGTTACTCAAAATCAAATATCCATTTAAAATTTGTTCCAAGCAAATTAATTTCTTATTCATTAAATCGCTATATTTAGTTATTGTTTAATTTAATATTTTACATTATGCCAACACCACCAAAAACAGAGCAGCCAGATTCGGCTTCAACCAATCAAGAAACACCCCAAAAACCAAAGCCAAGGGTAATACCAAAACCAGGGGCCGATATTCAACCAGGTTAATACAAGTATTGCTAACTAAAACTACACATAACAAACCCCTTTAATTAAGGGGTTTGTTGTTATAAATTTTTTATGAGACGGATGTTGTTAAAAGGAGAGTAGTTTTGTTTTTTTTAATATTAATGGAATGTTCGCCTTTGTAAATAAACTTATTTTAATTAATAACGTTTTACAACAAGGATGCAAATATTTAAAATAAAAGAAATTCCTTATTCTAAAAAAAAATCAAAACCATAAATTTGCAAAAAAGAAAATACTGCTGTGTGAGAACGAACCGTAACATGCTAACCTGCGTTAGGGATAATAGCGGAAAGCCCACAGCCCGACGGTAGGAGGTGTGAGGACTTGTAACGAATAGCCCGACCCTTTTCGGGTAACGCCCAAAATAAATTTAATAATACATGAAATTAATTTGCATAGGTAGAAATTACACCGAACATATAAAGGAGTTGCAAAACGAGAAACCAACAGATCCTGTAGTGTTTTTAAAACCAGACACAGCTATTTTGTTAAAAAAGCAACCGTTTTTTATTCCGGATTTCTCTGATGATGTGCATTATGAGGTTGAGGTTTTGGTTAAAATTAATAGAGTAGGGAAGCATATCGATAAAAAATTTGCTGGTAAATATTATAACGAAATTGGGTTGGGTATTGATTTTACTGCCCGTGATTTACAAAGCACATTAAAGTCTAAAGGGTTGCCTTGGGAGAAAGCAAAAGCTTTTGATGGCGCTGCGGTTATTGGCAAATGGATAGATAAAAAGGAGGTAGCTAATATTGACGATTTTCAATTTTCTTTAAAAAAGAATGAAGATTTTGTGCAAAATGGAAATACAAGCCATATGCTTTGGAAAATTGATGAATTAATAGAATATGTGTCAAAATATTTCACTTTAAAGATAGGAGATGTTATATTTACAGGCACACCGGCAGGAGTTGGTAAAGTTTTTGCCAACGATAAGTTAACTGGTTTTATAGAAGATCAAGAAATGTTTTCAATAACTGTAAAATAAATGGAACTACATTATAAATTATTTAGGGTACGTGAATTGGCCGATAACGACGAAAGTTTTATTGCGGCTTTAGCCGAAGCTTTTTTAGAAGAAGTTCCTGTTGATGCTGATCGTTTAAAAAATGCTGTGGCAGCAAAAGATTATCAAGAGGCTTACCAAGCAGCACATAAAATGAAACCGACTATAGATTTGTTTGAGCTTGGTGTATTAGATAAATTAATTGAAGTGCAAGATTGGGGCAAGTTTACTAAAACCGATGAGGATGTTACGGCTCAATTAAACATTGTACTTACGGCAGTAAATAAAGCTAGTGCCGAAATGAAATCTGATTTTAAACTATAATGAGGGCAGAAATAATCACTATAGGTGATGAACTTTTAATTGGTCAAGTTGTAGATACCAATTCTGCTTTTATGGCAAAACAGCTAAATAAAATAGGTGTTTCTGTTTTTCAAATTACTTCCATACAAGATGATAAGGCGCATATATTACAAGCCTTAGCCGATGCCGAAAACAGAGTAGATATTATAATATGTACAGGTGGTTTAGGCCCAACAAAAGACGATATTACTAAAAAAACCATAGCAGAGTATTTTAATGATACCTTGGTTAGAGATCAATCCGTTTTAGAAAACATAGAAAACATTTGGAAACAACATGTAAGAACGCAGTTGCTTCAAGTAAATAAAGATCAAGCCTTTGTGCCAAGTAAAGCCAAGGTGTTAATGAATAAGTTAGGTACAGCTCCTGGCATGTGGCTAGAAAAAAACGATAAAGTTTTTATTTCTTTACCAGGTGTGCCTTACGAAATGGAAGCTTTAATAGAAGAGCAAGTTGTACCTAAATTAAAAGTTAAATATAATTGTCCTTTTATATTACATAAAACATTATTAGTTTACGGTTTAGGCGAAAGTGCGTTAGCTGCAAGAATTGAAGCTTGGGAAGATGCTTTACCCAAACACATTAAATTGGCATACTTACCCAATCTAGGGAAAATGCGTTTGCGTTTATCCACCTCTGGGTTTAACGAAGTCCAATTAAAGCAGGAAGTTCAAGCGCAAATAGATAAGGTTATACCTTTAATACAAAAGGAATACGCTGGTTTAGAGGATGAGGATGGATCTGTAGAAGTTGTAATAGCAAAACAATTAACTAAGTTAGGAAAAACCTTAGCCATTGCAGAAAGTTGCACAGGCGGAGCAGTTGCCGAACGATTTACAACACATTCTGGAGCATCGGCATTTTTTAAAGGAGGTATAGTAACTTATGCAACCGAATCGAAAATTAACATTTTAAAGGTTCCAAAAGCAGAAATTGATGCGCATTCTGTAGTAAGTTTTCAAGTTGCCGAGGCTATGGCAAAAAATGCACAGCAATTATTTCAATCAGATTTTGCTATTGCAACAACCGGAAATGCGGGACCAACAAAAGGCGAGTCCGATGCAGAGGTAGGAACGGTATTCGTTGCTATTGCTAGTAAAACAGGCGTTTATTCCAAAGGATTTAACTTCGGGAATTCTAGAATAAAGGTCATAAATAAAGCCGTAAATAAGGCGTTGGAAATGATGCTAAAAGAAATTTTTAAAAATTGATAAAAATATGGTTGTCAGATTATAAAGATTTTATATATTTGCACCTCGATTTTAAGCAACAAAGAATTTAAAGTTATATACAATGTCAAGAGTTTGTGAACTTACAGGAAAGAAGGCCATGGTTGGAAACAATGTGTCTCATGCAATGAACAAAACTAAACGCAAGTTTCATGCGAATTTAGTTAAGAAACGTTTTTACATTCCAGAAGAAGACAGCTGGATAACTTTAAAGGTTTCTACATCTGCGTTAAAAACTATCAACAAAATAGGAATTTCTGCAGCAATTAAAGATGCAAAATCTAAAGGATTTTTAAAATAATAGCTGTATTTAATAAGAAAAAGACATGGCAAAGAGAGGCAATAGAATACAAGTAATCTTAGAGTGCACAGAGCACAAGGAGTCTGGAAAACCAGGAACTTCAAGATACATTACAACAAAAAACAAAAAGAATACGCCAGATAGAATGGAGATTAAAAAATTTAATCCTATCCTTAAACGTATGACAGTTCATAAAGAAATAAAGTAAAAAAAATAGATCATGGCAAAGAAATCAGTAGCATCATTACAAACAGGATCTAAAAGATTAACAAAAGCAATAAAAATGGTTAAGTCTCCAAAAACAGGAGCTTATATGTTTGTTGAATCTATTATGAATCCAGATCAAGTAAACGACTTTTTAGCTAAAAAGTAATAATCCTTGTTTCAAGATATTATAAGCTGCTTTCTATACGAAAGCGGCTTTTTTATTTTATATTTATATGCCATAATAACAGGTATTAAGTTTATGGTAAGGTAATTGACTCTAGTTTTTAGGGCGTTACCGCAAGGGTCGGGCTTTCCGCTGTATCTTTTGCGAAAAAGCAAAAGGATGTCGCTGCAATCCCTAACGCACTTTGTAGTTAATATTAACCAACCAACAAGAAAAATGAGCTTTTTTAAAAAAATATTTTCTTCAGAAAAAAAAGAAACCCTAGATAAGGGATTAGAAAAAACTAAAACTAGCTTTTTAGGTAAGCTAAGTAAAGCTGTAGCAGGAAAATCTAAAGTAGATGATGATGTTTTAGATAATCTTGAAGAGGTTTTAGTATCTAGCGATGTAGGTGTAAATACAACTTTAAAAGTAATAGAACGTATTGAAGCTCGTGTCTCTAAAGATAAATATTTAGGTACCGACGAACTAAATAAAATACTACGCGAAGAAATTGCGGCATTATTAAGCGAGACAAATTCTGGCGAAGAAACCGAATACACAATTCCTACTTTACCAAAACAAGCCAACGGAACCAAAACACCTTATGTGTTAATGGTAGTAGGCGTAAATGGTGTTGGAAAAACAACAACTATTGGAAAACTAGCATATCAATTTAAAAAGCAGGGTTTAAAAGTAGTTTTAGGTGCAGCCGATACGTTTAGAGCAGCAGCCATAGATCAACTTCAGGTTTGGGCAGATAGAGTAGATGTACCAATGGTACGTCAAGATATGGGCAGCGATCCTGCTTCTGTAGCGTTCGATGCTTTAGAGTCTGGTGTAAACCAGGAGGCAGATGTTATTATAATAGATACAGCTGGTCGTTTACATAATAAAATAAACCTAATGAACGAGCTTACTAAAGTTAAGCGTGTAATGCAAAAAGTGGTTGGCGATGCGCCACACGATGTTTTATTAGTTTTAGATGGTTCTACCGGTCAAAATGCATTCGAGCAAGCAAAACAGTTTACAGCGGCAACCGAGGTAACAGCTTTAGCAGTTACAAAATTAGATGGTACTGCCAAAGGTGGTGTTGTAATTGGTATATCAGACCAGTTTAAAATACCTGTAAAATATATTGGCGTTGGCGAGGGTATTGAAGATCTTCAGGTTTTTAATAAATTCGAGTTTGTCGATTCGTTTTTCAAATAATAGGTTTTTATTCTCGCTAAGGTGGGAAATTCACGATATTGCTTCTTACTTTTTAAAACTTCCGCAAGCGAAGTCGCGATTGTGATGCTAATTAATTAGTGCATTAATTTTTGCCCATAAATCATTATCAAAAGTAGAAAGGGCAAAGTTATCCTCATCGGCAGCTTCTCCCATTCGTATTACAACAAGCTTTTTACTAGGCACAATATATATTTTCTGATCATTCTTACCCAAAGCAGCAAACATATCATCGGGAGCATTTGGTATGAGTTTGCCATTAAATTCAATTTGCGAAGCAGGTAAATGATAGCTGTCTTTTCCATTTAACCACCACATATAACCATAAGCTTTATTTATATTTTGAGAAGTATTTGTAGCATCGGTTAAAAAATCTTGAGGTATAATTTGAGAATCTTTCCAAGTACCTTGAGCAGCAATTAATAGACCAAAGCGGGCCATACTTCGTGTATTACTCCAATATACGCTTAGGTCGCCTAAATTAATCCATTGCCCTGTCATACCAATTTTGTCTCTTAGTGTACTATTAAAATATTCAGACCATTCTTGGTTACTAGCACTAGCAATAACATCTTGCATTTTTACATATACATTATGGTAAGCCCAACGCGAACCTGCATCGGCGAGGTATTGTAAGTTTTCTGAAGATACATCATCACCTAAACTATCATCCAAACCAGAATTCATGGATAATAAATGTTTACACGTAATTAAATTTTCTTGTTCTATGGTGACGCTTGTCCAGCCTGTTCCTAAATAATCAGAAACCTTATGCTCTATATTTAGTAATCCTTCATCTTGAGCAATTCCAGTAAGCGTTGTGGTTAACGTTTTTCCTGCGCTTGCCCAATACCATGATTTAGTGTTACTATGGTCGTTCATGTATTCCTCTAAAACAATTTTTCCGTTGTGCAGAATCATAAAACTTTTAGTGTTTTTTTCTTCTAAAAAATCTAGTAGAGGTTGTAAGTTGTTTGTGTTCCAATTTAATTCTGCTATAGTGGTGCTTTCCCAATAGTCACTAGTGTTTTCAGGAAAATACATGGTATCTGGAGTTAATTCTTCTTCTTTTGCAATATCTTCAGAAGTATTAGAGCAACTATTAAAGAGAAGTAGAAAAACTATAGAATAATAAAGTATAGATTTCATCTTGATTTTGTTGTTAGACGATTGAATTTTAATAAGGTTTAATTATGTATTCAAGGTCTTACTATTTTCTTGTGCTGGGTTTAGTAAGGTATAGGCATAATAGATTATAAAATATAAACCAAAAATATAAAAAGTACGATTAATTGTAAATAATATATTAGAATCAAAGCTATAGCCTAAAATATTTATTATGTCAGACAGGATGTACAAGGTTACAAAAACAACAAAATAGCTGGGTATTTTATCCGTTACCATATTAAGCCAAAAGGTAACGGTCGCTAATAATATATGTGCTGCACCAAGACTATATATGGCTATACTACTATATTTTAGTGTGCCAGTATAATAATCCACTAAACCGTTTATGCTGTAAATTAAATAGATGTTTAAAAGAATTAAAACCACCATAATTATGTACAATCCAAAGTTATGATATGTTATTGTTTTATGCTTAGGGTAAATATGTATGATAAAGAAAATATTAGCAAATATTCTAAATAAATGAAGCCAAAGCCTTAGCATGGGGCTTTCATAATCCAAATAGCAAATTGAACTAAAGACTAAAAAAATAAAACCTAAAAGTAAAGTGTAATTTCTTTTAGCGTATGGTAAAAAAAAGATGAATAATATAGAAGTGCTAATAATGTTTACTATAGATAGTGTTAATCTTTCACAAAAAATCACCACTAACCCATTTACTAAAATGAGCAATAAGGTTACTATTAGCGCCTTTTTATTAAATATAAACATTGTTTGGGACAATTTTACTTGTAAATATAATAAAATACTTACGCAATTGTATTTTTTATCCATAAATTCTTTAGCAATAGATTAGCTCTAAGGTAGTTTACTCTTCAAATCATTTGTTATCTTTGCGCACTAATTTTAAGCTATGCGCACAAAAACTCTTAAGAAGAACAAAATTAATGTAGTAACCCTTGGTTGTAGTAAAAATGTTTACGACAGCGAAGTGTTAATGGGGCAGTTAAAGGCCAATGGAAAGGATGTTGCTCACGAAGAAGAGGGGAATATTGTTGTAATTAATACCTGTGGATTTATTAATAATGCCAAGGAAGAAAGTGTAAACACTATTCTTGAGTATGTTAAGAAAAAAGATGAAGGTGAAGTAGATAAAGTTTTTGTAACAGGATGCTTAAGTGAGCGTTACAAGCCAGATTTAGTAAAAGAAATTCCTAATGTAGATGAGTATTTTGGAACCACGGAGTTGCCAGGACTTTTAAAAGCTCTAGGTGCCGATTATAAACATGAACTTATTGGAGAGCGTTTAACGACAACACCAAAAAACTATGCATATTTAAAAATTGCTGAAGGTTGCGACAGACCTTGTTCGTTTTGTGCTATTCCTATTATGCGTGGGAAACATAGAAGCACACCTATTGAAGAGATTATTATTGAAGCTGAAAAATTAGCAGCTAATGGCGTAAAGGAATTAATTCTTATCGCTCAAGATTTAACCTATTACGGATTAGATTTATATAAAAAACGAAACTTAGCCGAATTATTAGAAGCTTTAGTAAAGGTAGAAGGCATTGAGTGGATTCGATTACATTACGCTTTCCCTACAGGATTTCCTTTAGATGTTTTAGATGTTATGAAGCGCGAGGATAAAGTGTGTAACTATTTAGATATTCCGTTGCAGCATATTTCTGATGATATTCTTAAAAGTATGCGTCGTGGTACAACTAAAGAGAAAACTACAAAGTTAATTTCTCAATTTAGAGAAGCTGTTCCAGAAATGACTATTAGAACAACACTTATTGTTGGGTATCCTGGTGAAACTGAAGCACATTTTCAAGAATTAAAACAATGGGTTCAAGATATGCGTTTTGAACGTTTAGGATGTTTTACCTATTCTCATGAAGAAAATACGCATGCTTACAATTTAGTAGATGATGTTCCAGAGGAGGTAAAAGTAGAAAGAGCAAATCAAATTATGGAAATTCAATCTCAAATTTCATGGGAGTTGAATCAACATAAAATTGGGCAAGTACTAAAAGTTGTTATTGATAGAAAAGAAGGTAATTATTTTGTTGGTAGAACCGAATTTGACTCGCCAGACGTGGATAACGAAGTTTTAATTGATGCGACTAAAACCTACCTTAAAACAGGAGAATACACAACTGTTAAAATTATTGAAGCCGAAGATTTTGATTTGTATGCCGAAGTAGTAACAGCGTAAAACCGCATTAAACAAAGGTGTCATCTTTTACCGTTGACTCTTCAAGGGTATCAAAATTATAAAGGTTTCTGTCTAGTAAATGAGAAGGATACACGTTTTGCAGAGCATTCATCATAACAGAACTTCTATCAGGAAAATCGGTTTCCCAATCGGTAATCATTTGTTTTACCTTTTTACGTTGTAAATTCTCCTGCGAGCCACATAAATTACAAGGAATTATTGGGAAATTCATGTAGTTTGAATAGACTTCTATATCACTTTCTTTGCAAAAGGCTAAAGGTCTTAAAACAACTAAATCGCCAGCATCGTTTTTAAACTTTGGTGGCATGGTTTCAAGCTTTCCTGCAAAAAATAAATTTAATAAAAATGTTTCTATAATATCGTTTCTATGATGACCTAAGGCCAGTTTGTTACAACCTAAATCTTTGGCAGCTTCGTATAATGTACCGCGACGTAATCTAGAACACAAGCTACAAGTTGTTTTGCCTTCCGGGGTTTTCTCCATAACCACCTTATAGGTGTTTTTTTCTATTATTTTATAATCAACTCCTAATTGGCTTAAGTAAGTTGGTAAAATGGCTTCAGGAAAACCAGGTTGTTTTTGGTCTAAGTTAACTGCTATAATCTTAAAGGATATTGGCGCTACTTTTTGAAAATGTAACATCATTTGCAACAGCGTATAGCTGTCTTTTCCTCCAGAAAGACACACCATAATAGAGTCGCCATCTTCAATCATTGAAAACTGTTTAATGGCTTCGCCAACTGCACGATGTAATTTTTTTGTAACCTGTTCTTTGTTTTCCATGAATGCAAAAATATTATTTAATTGGATAATATCGAATATTTTAATCTTAAAGAAATTCTTTATTACTTTTGGATAATACCTAATTAATAAGCCATTGAGATTTTTAGAAGTACTTAAAGAAGTAGAAGAGCAGCCAATACAGGTTATAGATGCTTCAAGATATATTCCGTTGGATTTATCTGAAACCAATTCTGAGCTAAATACTATCGATGTGTCATCTGCAGAAAAGCTTGGAGATTATGTTAATAGTGTAATATCAAAAGGTCAGGCAGAAGTGGCTTACGGTGGCTATTTAGAAGTTAGAAACATTTATAAGCGCAGTATTCATTTTAATAATCAAGCCGATAGCGAACGCAATATTCATTTAGGTGTGGATTTATGGTGCGCAGCACAAACCCCAATTTATGCACCTTTAGATGGCCGTGTGCATAGTTTTAATAACAATACCAATTATGGCGATTATGGTCCAACTATAATTTTGGAGCACCATTTTAATGGCATGGTATTCTATACGCTGTATGGCCATTTAAGTTTAGCTTCTATAAATAGCTTAAAAGTTGGAACCGTTTTTAAACAAAATGAAGCAATAGCAACTCTAGGTGATGCTTCTGTAAATGGCGATTATCCACCACATTTGCATTTTCAAATTATTAAGGATTTAGGAGACTTTAAAGGGGATTATCCCGGAGTTTGTAATAAAAACGATTTGGAGTTTTATAAAGAAAACTGTCCAAATCCGGAGCTTTTACTAAGCATCAAGGGCTAATTTGTACTTCAATTAAAAGTACTAGAGTTTTACTGATAGGTGGCCAAAATACGGGCAATTTTAGTTAAATCTGTTTCAGCTATTTCGGTTTCTGGAGCTAAAGGAAACGTTTGTTGTCCTGGTCTGTTTACAAAAGCAGCGCGCCAACCTGCCCAAAGTGCACCGGCAACATCCCAACCATGGGCTGCAATAAGCATACAGTCCCCTGGTTTTACGTCCATTTGTTTTGCTCCCCAAAGATAGGTGTCTGTAAACGGTTTAAATTTTCCGGTAGACTCAACACTAAGCATGTCATCAAAATAATCCGTTAATCCAGCATTTTTAAATTGGTTTTTTAATCCATCTTGCGATGAGTTTGTAAAAGCTACCAATTGGTATCCAGCGTCTTTTAAAGTAACTAAAGCATCTTTGACTTCGGGGTGTGGCCGTAGGTTTTGCATAGAATCTGTAACAATGTTCCGAGCCTCATTTTCAGAAATTGTAATGTTATGGTTTGCTGCTACCATTTGCAGTGTAGCAGCACCTATATGTCCAAAAGAGTGATACGTACCACTTGCCGAAACCACTAACGAATACTGTAACATTGTTGTAAACCACAAAGGGAGCAATTCCTCTTTGCCGCCTAAAGCCTTTCCAATCTGTTTTTTCATAGTAGATAGATCTAAAAGCGTTTCGTTTACATCAAAAAAAAGTACTTTAGGTTTCAATGGTGTCATAGTATTCGTTATATAGGTTTACTAGGTATGAATTCTTCTTATGTTACGTATTAGCTTGTTCCGCCATTAACTCGGTTAGTACTTGTTTAAATGTATCTACGGGTTGCGCTCCTGTAACAGCACTTTTACGATTAAAAACAACTGTTGGTACCGAATTTACTCCTAAGTTTTTCCAATAGTTTTGGGTTTGCCGTATTTGGTAACGCGCGTCTTCATTATCTAATTGGGCTAATGCTTCGTCTGCATTTAAACCTACGTCCATTAAGGCTTCTTTTAAAATATTTAGATCGGACACATCTTTACGGTCGCTAAAAAACGCTTTAGTAAGTGTCATTTTTAATTCGGTTTGCTTACCAAACGCTTTAGCATATTCTAATAAAATATGGGCATCGAAAGTATTTACCATACGCATGTCATCAAAATAATCGAATTTAAAACCGAGTTCTTCTCCAACTTCAGTCATGTGTTGTTGAGATTCCTTCTGCTGTTCTAAAGTAGCTCCATATTTTTCTGCAATATGTTCGGTTACATTTTGACCTTCAGAGGGCATATTAGGATTCAATTCAAACGGTTGCCATTCAATTTCAATTTGGTCTTCAATACCTAATTCCTTAATGGCTTTTTCTAAACGCTTGTAGCCAATGGTACACCAAGGACATACAACGTCTGATACGATATCTATTTTTAATTTTTCTTTCATAAGCTTAAAATTAATAAACCTTCCGTAAATACGGAAGGTCTACTGCTATTAATCAAATTTAAATTATTAAGAGTTTACTTCTTCTTTAGACCAAGCAAATTTTTCAAAAGCGGCATCTACAGGTGTGTTTGCAATATGGTTTGTATAATTACTTATAGTTTTTTGAGATAATCCTAAAATGATATCTAAAACATGTTTTTCTTCATAACCAGCTGCGTAAAAGGTTTCTAAATCTGCTTGCGATACGTTACCACGATTTCTAACAATAGTTAAAGTCATAGTACGTAAGGCTTCTAATTTAGAACTTTCTAAAGGTGTTTCGTTACGTAAAGCTTCAGTAATAGCATCATCAACTTTCATCATTTTTGCGATACCTGTATGTGCAGGAACACAATAATGACATGCATGCTCTACGTTAATGGCTTGCCAAACCACAGTTAATTCTTCTTCGTTAAATGAAGATTGAGTAAATAGCTCATGCAAGGTTTGGTATGCTTTTAAAATTTGTGGAGAACCCGCTAAAACCCCGTGTAAACCAGGAATCATACCGTATGCTTTTTTAGAGTTTTCTAATAAATGTTTTGCTTCCGTTGGAGCCGTTTCAATGTCGTGAATTTTTAAAGTTGTCATAATTTTTATTTTATATTTATGTTAATTATTTCTAAACGTTCGTTTAGTTATTGTGCAAAAAAAAGGGTTATATATTTTTGAAGGTCATTTCAATATAATCTTCAATTTCTTGTGTTGTGTTTACTCTTGCTGCTGCTGCTAAACCATGCTTTGCTAATAGTAAATAGTTAGCTTGTTTTAAAACAGTGTCTTCAGTTTTGGTAGTATCCATCTTTAATTTTTCAATAATGATAGATTTTAAATTATCCATAAAAGAATCCATCTGCTCTTTTATTAATTCGTCTTCAGTTTCAGAAAATTCATTATAAGTGTTTGTTACAAAACAGCCTTTTAAATGGTCGGTTTTAAAATTAGAACTTACAGAATCATAGAAAAATTGTTTAATATCCTCAATGCCCTTAGTTCCGTTTTTAAACTTTTGTAAAACATCGTTTACTCTAGATTTATACTGTTTTAAACTTTCTAGAAACAACCCATGTTTATTGCCAAAACTAGAATAAATGGAAAACTTATTAATGCCCATTTCTTTTTCTAACATTTGCATAGAGGTTGTCTCATAGCCGTTCTTCCAAAAAAGGTGCATTGCTTTTTCAAGGACTTCCTCTTCGTTATATTGTTTGGTTCTAGCCATTATTATGTTTTACACTACAAAACTAACCAATCGTTTAGTAATAAAAAAAGTTTTAACATTATTTTAGTTTTTTGAAAATGAAAATAAGAATGCAATCTATTTAACGGCGTGGTTAAAAACAATAAAGCCACTCTGTTTTAAGAAAGTGGCTTTTAAAAAGATGTGTTTAAAAATTAAGACTTTGTAGCCTTAACTGTAACTTTTAATTCCATATCGTCATTAATAAATTTATCACCTAAATTATCAAAAATAGATTTAGAACCATATTGTACATTCCATTTTGTACGGTCTATAGTAAAGGTTTCACTAGTAAGTGTAATAGAACCGTTTTCATTTGTAACCGTTACAGGAAACGTAACATTGTTTTTAGTTTCTTTAAGTAATAAGTTACCAGAAAGCATTGTTTTACCATCTACTTCTTCTAAACCAGTAATAGTAAAGGCAGCGTTAGGGTGTTTTTCAACATCAA
Organism: Algibacter sp. AS12; assembly: GCF_046736315.1. Classification (NCBI taxonomy): domain Bacteria; kingdom Pseudomonadati; phylum Bacteroidota; class Flavobacteriia; order Flavobacteriales; family Flavobacteriaceae; genus Algibacter; species Algibacter sp. AS12. Next base: position 406,408 of record NZ_CP151841.1, on the reverse strand, counting down.
AGAAATCTGCATTTTTTAAGTGGCCAACTAGTTTAGCATTTCCTTTATCGTCTGCAGGAATGTCCAAAACAGTAATAGAGTCCATGTTAATAATAAATGAACCTCCAACAATTTTACCGTTAGCAACATCTAAAATACCATTTTCAATAGCAATAGTTCCATTGTGTGATCCTGTAGGTTTGTAACCTGCCCATCCAATATTAGATGCTTCTGTGTTAACCGTATACTTTTCTGCATTTACTACTTTTTCAACAGCTTCGGCTGCTGTTGTAGCAGCTTCTTTTGCTTTGTCTTTACAACTTGTTGCTGTTACAGCTAATGCTGCTACAAATAAAATCTTTGCAATATTCTTTTTCATTTTAAAATGTTTTAATTGTTATTGTGTAAAATTAGACAATACCAATCAAAAAAAAAATTATAATTATTTTAATGACATTATGACATTTTTATAATAATGGCAGTACTTTTGCCAACTTAAATTTAAGATTGAAAAAATTGGATTTACCATGAGTAATAAAGAAAATAACGATATAGAGAACGAACAAGTAGAATCTACCCAAGACCAAGCAGTTGAGGTAGAAGCACAAGTTGAAGAGCAAGTTGAAGAACAACTTACCAATGAAGAAAAACTTGAAGCTGAAGTAAAGCAAGAGAAAGATAAGTTTTTAAGGCTATTTGCAGAGTTTGAAAATTATAAAAGACGTACAGCTAAAGAACGTATAGAATTATTTTCTACAGCAAGTGAAGGTGTTATGAAAACATTATTACCTGTTTTAGATGATTTTGAGCGTGCTTTAACACATATTGAAGACGATAAAGAGGCTGAAGAATTACGTAAAGGTGTATTATTAATTTACCAGAAATTAATAAAAACACTTGAGCAAAAAGGACTAAAGCCTATGGAAGTTAAAAAAGGCGATGTTTTTAATGCCGATAACCACGAAGCTATAACGCAAATACCAGCGCCTTCTGATGATATGAAGGGTAAAATTATCGATATAGTTGAAAAGGGATATCTTCTAGGAGAAAAAGTAATTCGTTTTCCTAAAGTAGTTATAGGGCAATAAAAAGTATTAATAATTAAAAAATGTCCTTTCTTTTTGGAAGGGTAGGAACAGGAATGGCTAAAAGAGATTTTTACGAAATATTAGGGATTAATAAGGGGGCAACTGCAGCCGAAATTAAAAAAGCTTATAGAAAAAAAGCAATTGAATTTCACCCTGACAAAAACCCAGATGATAAAGGAGCAGAAGCTAAGTTTAAAGAAGCAGCTGAAGCATATGAAATATTAAGTGACGAAAATAAAAAAGCACGTTACGACCAATACGGACACCAAGCTTTCGAGAATGGTGGCGGTGGCGGCGGCTTTGGTGGCGGCATGAATATGGACGACATATTTAGTCAGTTTGGTGATATCTTTGGAGGCGGCGGAGGCGGTTTCTCTGGTTTTGGCGGTGGCGGTGGCCAACGTCGAGTTAAAGGGAGCAACTTACGTATTCGTGTAAAATTAACTTTAGAAGAAATAGCTACTGGAGTTGAGAAAAAAATTAAAGTAAAACGTAAAGTTCAAGCACCAGGAACTACTTATAAAACATGTTCTACATGTGGTGGTTCTGGACAAGTAACAAGAATTGCCAATACTATTTTAGGTAGAATGCAAACTTCTGCACCTTGTAATGTTTGTGGTGGTGCGGGACAAACTATCGATAAAAAACCTAGTGATGCAGATGCACAAGGTTTAAAAGTAGCTGAAGAAACTGTATCTATTAAAATACCTGCGGGTGTTGTTGATGGTATGCAACTTAAAGTTTCTGGCAAGGGTAATGAAGCTCCTGGAAATGGAATTTCTGGAGATTTAATTGTTGTTATTGAAGAAGAAGCACATGCAAAATTACAGCGTGAAGGCGATAATTTACATTACGATATGTATGTAAGTTTCCCTGATGCTGTTTTAGGAACATCAAAAGAAATAGATACCGTAACAGGAAAAGTGCGTATTAAGGTTGAAGCTGGAGTACAATCTGGTAAAATTTTACGCTTACGCGGAAAAGGAATTCCAAGTATAAACGGTTATGGTAAAGGCGATTTATTAGTACATGTTAATGTATGGACGCCAAAAACATTGAATAAACAGCAAAAAGACTTTTTCGAGTCTATGCAAGATGATGAGCATTTCTCGCCAAAACCAGAAAGCTCTGATAAATCATTTTTTGAGAAAGTGAAAGATATGTTTTCTTAAAAATAGTTATATAGTGATTAAAAAATCCGCTTTTAAGCGGATTTTTTTTGTTTATAAAAATGGGAGGTATTTTATTAAAACTTGAAATATCCGTATAAGTTTACAAGTTATTTTGGTGATTATCTAGTATTTGTATTGAAAAAAAACTATATTTGAATATCACTAATTTATTTTAGTGATAATTTTTCTTTTTCATAGCAATTTTTTTCCCATCCTTAATTTATTGAGGGTGGGTTTTGTTTTTTAAGTAAAACTTAGCTTTTAGAAGACTTTAAGTCCTGCTTAAAATGCTAAGTTGATATAATTCTGAATTTAGTTACAGGCTTTTCATTAATTTACAAAGCTTGTATTATAATAATCATAATTATTAGTAAAAGCATCAAGCTTCTATTACAACATTTAATATATTTACGGTCTTACAGTTAATTAAAAATTCAAGATGAATAACTTACTTGAAGTCAATAATGTTTCTAAGTATTTTGGAGACTTTAAAGCTTTAAACGACGTTTCGGTATCCATACCTAAAGGAAGTATATTTGGTCTTTTAGGACCTAATGGCGCAGGAAAAACAACGCTAATCCGTATTGTAAATCAAATTACAATGCCAGATTCTGGTTCGGTAATTTTAGATGGCGAAAGGCTTTCTCAAAAGCATATTATGGATATAGGCTATTTACCAGAGGAACGTGGCCTATATAAATCTATGAAAGTAGGTGAACAGGCTATTTACCTTGCACAATTAAAAGGTTTAAGTAAGGCCGAAGCTAAAAAACGTTTAAAATATTGGTTTGAGCGTTTGGAAATTGGCGATTGGTGGAACAAAAAAATTCAAGAGCTATCAAAAGGGATGGCGCAAAAAATACAATTTGTTGTTACGGTATTACACGAACCTAAACTTTTAATATTCGATGAGCCATTTTCGGGTTTCGATCCTATAAATGCCAATTTAATTAAAGATGAAATTTTACGCTTACGCGAAAATGGAGCAACCGTAATATTTTCAACCCATAGAATGGAATCGGTAGAAGAGTTGTGCGATGATATTGCATTAATTCATAAATCAAATAAAATATTGGATGGTAAATTGGTTGATGTAAAACGACAATTTAAGATTAATAAGTTTGAAGTTGGTATTCGATCAAACAATCAACTAGAGCTAGAAAAAGAAATCTCCGAAAAGTTTAGTGTTTCAAAGGCTAATTTTAAAACCTTAGAAGATGAGCTTAAGTTAAATATAAAAATAAACCCAGGCGAAAATCCAAATGATTTATTAAACTATTTAACCCAAAAAGGCGAGGTATCTCATTTTGTAGAGCTTATTCCTAGTGTAAACGATATATTTATTCAAGCTGTAAATAATAGTTAATAGTATGAACCATTTACCACTTATTATAAAACGAGAATATTTAACTAAGGTTAAAAACAAATCGTTTATTATTATGACGTTTTTGAGTCCGTTAATCTTTATTACGTTTATAGCTGTTGTTGCCTATTTAACACAATTAAATAACGATAAAGTAAAAGTTATTTCGGTTTTAGATGATTCAGGATTGGTGCGTCATGTGTTTAAAAGCACCGAGCATACGGCTTATAATAATTTAGAAGGCATGTCGTTAAATGATGCTAAAGCTTTGGTGCAGGAATCAGAAGGTTACGGATTGCTATATATATCTAAAGTTTCAGAAGGACCAATAAAGTCTAAAAATGTAACGTTTTATTCAGAAGAGTCGCCATCAATTACTTTAATTTCAGCAATAGAAAATAAAATTCAAACGGAATTAACCCTTCAAAATAGAATACATGAAGGCATAGATGTAGAAAAGTTAGAAGCTTCAAAAGTTCAAATTGAAATAAATCAAGAAAGTTTTAAGGGTGAAAAAACATCGAAAGTAGATAGTGTTGTAAAATTAATTTTTGGAGGTGCAGCGGGTTATTTGCTCTTTATGTTTATCATTATTTATGGTAATATGATAATGCGCAGTGTTATTGAGGAAAAAACGAGTAGAATTATAGAAGTTATTATTTCTTCAGTAAAACCTGTACAACTAATGTTGGGTAAAATTATTGGAACCTCGCTAGCTGGGATATCGCAATTTGTAATTTGGATTATTTTAGGCGGTGTTTTAATGACGGTGGCATCGTTTGTATTAGGCGTAGACTTAGCACAAATGCAAACACCACAGCAACAAATGGTGGAACAAGCCATGGCAACTCCAGAGATTAATAGTGAAATTCAAAACATTGTTAAGGCATTTTTTAACTTGCCTTTGCTTAACTTAATAACGGCATTTATTTTATTTTTTATTTGCGGTTATTTACTTTACAGTTCGTTGTATGCAGCTATAGGAGCAGCTGTGGATAATGAAACCGATACACAACAATTTATGCTACCTATTTTAATGCCACTAGTACTGGCGGTTTATATAGGTATATTTACGGTTATTGAAGACCCTCATGGTACGGTGTCTACCGTGTTTTCATTTATACCATTTACATCGCCAGTAGTTATGCTTATGCGTATTCCTTTTGGTGTGCCTATTTGGCAACAAGTGGTATCTTTGATAATATTAATAGGCACATTTATGTTTACCGTTTGGTTTGCTGCAAAAATTTATCGTGTTGGTATTTTAATGTACGGTAAAAAACCGAGTTATAAGGAATTGATTAAATGGATTAAGTATTAAAATGAATCAAAGTATAGAACAAATAGAAGAGACTATAAAAGAAAGCTCACTTTGGGAAAAGATTACAGACTTTTTAAATCTGCACTACGATTTTAGTAAAGATATAAGTATTTCTATTAGGGATGTTATCGTTATTATAACCGTAATTTTTATTACTACCTTATTACTAAAATTAGTTTTAAAAATTATTACTAGAAATTTACCAGCCGAGAATAAGGGTAAATTTAATGTGGTTTATGGCTATTTTAGGTGGTTAATATACTTGGTTATTTTATTAATTACGTTAAATAGTTTAGGTGTTAATGTTACGGCTGTTTTTGCGGCATCGGCAGCATTAATGATTGGTATTGGTTTAGCGTTACAAACCCTGTTTCAAGATATTATTTCGGGTGTTTTTATTCTTATAGACCAAACGGTTCATGTAGGCGATATTATTGAGCTAGAAGGCAAAGTAGGACGAGTAGAAGAAATTAAATTAAGAACCACAAGAGCTACAACTATAGATAATAAAGTGCTTATTATTCCAAATCACTTATATTTAACAACTAGCTTGTATAACTGGACGCAAAACGGAACATCAACAAGAGAAAGTGTTTCTGTAGGAGTGGCTTATGGAAGCGATGTGCAATTAGTTAAAAAGCTACTTTTAGAAGCTGCAAAAAAGCAAAAAGATGTTCTTAAATTTCCAGAACCAACAGTACTATTCACAAATTTTGGAGATAGTTCATTAGATTTTAAAGTGGCCTTTACTATTAACGATAGTTTTAATGCGCGTATTCCACAAAGTGAAATTCGATTTGAGATTGATAGATTATTCAGAAAACACAATATAACCATACCATTTCCGCAAAGAGATGTTCATATTTTTAACCCAAAAGAGTAATACAAATTAAGACCATAATATTTAAACATAGAATTAAAGATGTCCTAAAATACCTGCTTATTTTAGGAGGTTTTGTATGTTTTCAATTAGGTAATGCCCAACTTACAGATTTAGCGCGTTTGGAGTATTCCTTTATTCCGCAAAGTAATTCCGAAGATCAATATACAAGACTAAGAGCGCTTGTAAATTACCCCATTAAAATTAAGGATGATAATTATTTAATAGTAGGTGCAGAGTATAATCGTATTTTACTTAATTTAGAAGACGGTTATCCTTTTGATGTTTCAAGTCTAAAAAAAATTCATGTCATCGATTTAAATTTAGGCTACACATTTAAATGGAACCAAAGTTGGCGGTTTGGTGTAAAGGTTAATCCTCGAATAGCTTCTACGCTTTCTCAACCCATAAGTTCTCAGGATTTATTTATTAATGGTGGCGCGTTTTTTATAAACGATAAAAGGAAAGACGAGAGTTTAAAACGGCCGTATCGCTTAATTTTAGGGTTAACTTATAATGCGACTACAGGACTTCCGTTTCCGTTGCCTTTTGTTAGTTATTTTAGAGAAATAAACGAAAATTGGAGTTTTAATGCCGGGGTGCCAAAGTCCAATTTAAAATACACGTTTAACGAGCGCAACAACATGCAGGTTTTTGTGGGCTTAGATGGATACTTGGCGCACCTTCAAGATGCTACCATTATAGATGGTAAAAAAACAGAACATATATCATTATCTGTTGCTATTGGAGGATTAGGGTACGAACATTGCTTTACAAAACATTTAGTAGCTTACATGTATAGCGGTTATACATTTAGGTTAAATAACGTTTTACGTAATAAAGATAGAGATGAAGTTTTTAAATTTAACACGTTAAATGCTTTTTATTTAAGAACAGGATTAAAATTTAAAATTTAAGTATGTCAAAAATTTTAGTAATTGAAGATGAAGCAGCTATTAGACGCGTGCTTGTAAAAATTCTTTCAGAAGAAAACGAAGCCTATAAAGTAGATGAAGCAGAAGATGGTTTGGCAGGTATTGAAAAAATAAAAGATGAAGATTTCGACTTAATACTTTGCGATATTAAAATGCCAAAAATGGATGGTGTAGAGGTGCTGGAAGCTGTTAAAAAAATAAAACCTGAAATTCCAATAGTTATGATTTCTGGTCATGGCGATTTAGATACAGCAGTAAATACAATGCGTTTAGGGGCTTTTGATTATATATCGAAACCGCCAGATTTAAACCGTTTATTAAATACCGTACGCAATGCTTTAGATAGAAAAGAATTGGTTGTCGAGAACAAAATTCTTAAAAAGAAGGTTAGCAAAAAATATGAGATGATTGGCGAAAGCGATGCCATATCTCAAATAAAAGATATTATTGATAAGGTTGCTCCAACCGATGCACGTGTGTTAATTACTGGACCTAACGGAACAGGAAAAGAATTAGTAGCACATTGGTTACACGAAAAGAGTACACGATCTAAAGGGAATTTAATAGAAGTTAACTGTGCAGCCATACCAAGCGAGTTAATTGAAAGCGAATTGTTTGGTCATGTAAAAGGCGCGTTTACAAGTGCAAATAAAGACCGTGCAGGAAAATTTGAAGCCGCTAATGGTGGTACTATTTTTCTAGACGAAATAGGCGATATGAGCCTTTCTGCCCAAGCCAAAGTATTACGTGCATTACAAGAAAGTAGAGTGCAACGTGTAGGTAGCGATAAAGATATTAAAGTTGATGTTCGTGTAGTAGCAGCAACCAACAAAAATTTAAAAAAGGAGATAGAAGAAGGTAGATTTCGAGAAGATTTATACCACAGACTAGCGGTGATTTTAGTTAAAGTTCCTGCCTTAAACGATAGGCGAGAGGATATACCACTTTTGGTAAATCACTTTGCAAACAAAATAGCCAGCGAGCAAGGAACAGCCAAAAAAGGCTTTTCAGATAAAGCTATAAAACTGCTTCAAGAGTACGATTGGACCGGGAATATTAGAGAACTTCGTAACGTTATAGAGCGTTTAATTATCCTTGGTGGTAGCGAGGTAAGCGAACAAGATGTAAAGCTATTTGCATCAAAATAAATTTAAAATATAAAGACACATGCAAGTAGACAATTATAAAGTAACGTCAGCCATTAGTCTGAAAAAATCGGTAACAAAAGTTGTTGTAGACGATGCCGAAAAGGAACTTAAAAAAGTTCGTAAAAAACTAGGTAAACTTCAAGATACCCTTTATGCACACGGTAAATATGCTGTTTTAGTGTGTATTCAAGGTATGGACACCGCCGGAAAAGACAGTTTAATTCGCGAAGTCTTTAAAGATTTTAATGCACGAGGAGTGGTGGTTCATAGTTTTAAAGTGCCAACGCCGTTGGAGTTAAAACACGATTTTTTATGGCGCCATTACATCGCGCTTCCGGCACGCGGTAAGTTTGGCGTTTTTAACAGAACGCATTACGAAAATGTGCTGGTAACACGCGTACATCCAGAGTATGTAATGGGCGAAAATATTCCGGGTATAAACACTGTAGACGATGTAAACGATGCCTTTTGGGATAAGCGTTTCGAGCAAATAAATAACTTCGAGAAGCACATTGCCGAAAACGGAACCATAATTTTTAAATTCTTCTTAAACCTATCAAAGGACGAACAGAAAAATAGACTTCTACGTCGCCTTAATAAGAAAGAAAAAAACTGGAAATTCTCGGCTGGCGATTTGGAAGAGCGCAAATTATGGGACGAGTATCAAACCTATTATGAAGAGGCTATAAACAGAACATCCAAGCCACACGCACCTTGGTTTACTGTGCCGGCAGACGATAAACCATCGGCACGATTCATAATGGCAAAAATCATGTACGACACCTTAAGCACATACACCGATATTAAAGAGCCGGAATTAGACGATAAGGTTAAAGCCAACATAGAAATGTATAAGCAAGAGCTAAGTAACGAGTAGGTTTTGGGCGTTTTAACACGCTTTCACTACTCAATCTTTTTTGTGTATTTAGTTTTTTCGTAGCATTAAAAAAGGGTGTTTTATTTAAATATTTAACCCATTTATAAGGTATTAGCTAACACAAAAAAGGATTTCAAACATGCCGTTCAATCGTTAACGCACTTGCCTCATGCTATTAACACAAATTTATGTTTCTGTGTAATACTTGATTTTTAAGAAATAGTATCTTTAAAAAAAATAACACCATGAAACGAATACTTCTAATTTTAATAGTAATTAGTACTTCAATTGGCTATTCTCAAACCGATGCCGAAGTTTTAAGAACCATTTACACACAATCTTTAACAAACGGAAAAAGTTACGATTGGTTAAACCATTTATCCAATCAAATTGGTAGCAGGTTATCGGGTTCTCTTGGTGCAGAACGCGCTGTAGCTTATACAAAAGAGGAGTTAGGAGCCTTAGGATTAGATAAGGTTTGGTTACAACCCGTTATGGTTCCAAAATGGGTACGTGGTGCAAAAGAATTTGCCTTTATAGAAACCGAACCAGGTAAAACTACTAACGTTAATATCTGTGCTCTTGGTGGCTCGGTAGCAACGCCAGCTTTAGGATTAAAAGCCCAAGTGATAGAGGTGCATAACTTTCAAGAATTAGAAGCCTTGGGTACTGAAGGCGTAAAAGGTAAAATAGTATTTTATAATCGCCCTATGCAAGCCGATTTAATTCAAACTTTCGATGCTTACGGTGGCTGTGTTAACCAGCGTTACCAAGGCGCAGTAGAAGCTATAAAATATGGCGCTGTTGGTGTTATTGTGCGATCTATGAATTTACGCATGGACGATTTACCGCATACAGGAAGTATGACCTATAGCAATGTACCAGTCGATAAACGTATTCCTTCGGCAGCTATTAGTACAAACGATGCAGAGTTATTAAGTACCATGTTAACCCTCGATAAATCTATTCAGTTTTATTTCAAACAGAACTGTAAGCAACTTAAAGATGTACAATCGCATAACGTAATAGGCGAAATTACAGGAAGCGAATTCCCAGACGAATATATTATTGTTGGCGGCCATTTAGATTCTTGGGATTTAGGTGATGGCTCTCACGATGATGGGGCAGGCGTAGTGCAATCTATGGATGTTTTACGCTTGTTAAAAGCATCTGGAATTAAACCAAAACGCAGTATTCGTGTGGTATTATTTATGAACGAAGAAAACGGATTACGCGGTGGTAATAAATATGCCGAGGTTGCCAAACAGAAAAACGAGAATCATATTTTTGCTCTAGAAAGTGATGCGGGAGGCTTTACACCTCGAGGTTTTAGTTTCGATTGTAGCGATGCTGCTTTTAGTCAAGTATTAAGTTGGCAACAATTGTTTAAGCCTTATCTTATTCATTATTTTGAAAAAGGAGGTAGTGGTGCAGATGTAGGGCCTTTAAAAACAGAATCTAATGTTTTGGCTGGTTTACGTCCAGATTCTCAGCGTTATTTTGATCATCACCATGCTAGTAACGATACTTTCGATGCTATAAATAAACGCGAACTAGAACTAGGCGCTGCAACAATGACATCTTTAGTGTATTTATTTGATAAGTATGGCGTAAACCCTATTTCTAATAGCACTTCAATAAAAAACTAAAGCTTTTCAGGTAAAGTTTAGGTTTATGAGAACTTCACTTTTAATACTCAACTTACTTTTTACTACGGTTTTTATGGCGCAAATAGATAAGGAACTTCCATTTTATGAACTTCCACATAACCCGGAAATATATACTGCAGGAACCTTAGCAGCAAGAACTATTGATGGTTTAGGATTTCGTTTTTATTGGGCTACCCAAGGTTTAAGAAATGAAGATTTAAGCCATAAGGCTAGTGCGTCTGGAAGAACTTCTGCCGAAACTATTCCGCATATATATGGGCTTTCAAAATTTATTAGAAATAGCATCTTAGTAGATAATAAAGACGAAAATAAAACCGAGTTAAGTTTTAAAGAACAGCGTAAACAAACCTTACTTAACTTAAAACTAGTGTCCGATGTGTTACGTGATACAAAAACACCATACAATCTTGAAAACTCCGAGATTCCTTTCTGGAATATCATAAATGGCCCAATAGAAGATGCGTTGTGGCATTGCGGACAAATTGTTATGTTACGTCGCGCTTCTGGAAATCCTTTTAACTCTGATGTAAATCTATTTAGAGGTTCATTAAAAAAGTAATATCTAAGCCTTTTTATTTTTCCTAAATCTTAGTATTAAAAATACTAGAGATAGCACAGCTATACATAATATCGTCGTTATTATTTCATTTTTGCCAAGGCTAGATAAAAAGTAAGCAATAATGCCCATTGCTAAAACGGGTACTAAAAGACCACCCGGAATTTTAAAAACATCTTTCTGCTCGCTATCAGATTTACGTAATTTAATAACAGATACAGCAACACCAAAATAAAGTATTAACATCGAGCTACTGGCAATGACTGCCAGTTGTTCAAAACTACCAGAAATGGCAAAAATAAAACCCAAAGTGGCATGAGTTATAATGGCTATATAGGGGGTTGCAAATTTTTTATGGATTTTAGATAATGCTTTTATTGGGATTACTTTATCTCTTGAAAGGGCATAGGCTATTCTAGGGCTATTAAGTATCGTCCCGCTCATATAACCAAACATGGAAATTACAGCTCCAATAAGTAACAGGCTATATCCAAAAGATCCCATAACCACTTTGGCTGTTTCGGCAAGTGGCGTAGCTTTAAAGTTAGGTAAGTTAGCACCTAAAACACCTTGCGAAACGGTTTGTATTAAAACATATAGTATCACAACAACCGAGATGCTAATTAAAATGGCTCGAGGTATAGTGCGTTTAGGATTAATAACTTCGCCGCCCACAATAATACCTGTTTCGCAACCTTGAAAAGCAAAGAATAAAATAAGAGAGGTTTCTCCTAGCGTTTTCATACTCGGCATATTTTCAATATATAAATTACTAATAGTAACATCTTTAAAACCTAATATAATAAGCAGAAGAAGGGGGATTAGTTTAATCATGGTGTTAAACTTTACTAAGCCAATACCTTGTTTTAATCCAATAACATTAATGTAAACTAACCCATAAAAAAGGACAAATAGAAATAAAAAACGTGGCCAGCCTTCGTCAAAAATAGGATATGCAGTGCCAATAATGTTTACTAATGCGTTTGATACGGCTGCATCGGCAAATAAATTACTTCCAATGGCAAAAGTGCCAGCAATAAAACCGGCATAATCTCCAAATGCTGTTTCTATGTACGTGTACGGACCACCAGTGTTAGTTACTTTGCTTCCAACTTCTGCAAAACAAAGCATAACCATAGCCATTAGAAAACCGCAAAACAAATAGGCTATTATACTAGAAGCTCCCATATAACTAGCAACAACAGCAGGCAATACAAAAATACCAGACCCAACAATAATATTAATTATGTTGGCAGATAGTCCTAATACGCCAATGCGTCTTTTTAAGCCTTCTTCTTTTTTTATCATATTTAACTTATTAAATTATAGATAGCTTAACCACCATTTGTCTTTATTGTTAGCCTTGTAGATCATATATTTTTTTGATGGATAGTAAAGGAGAGCAATTACGAAAACCCAAACCATATAAACCACAAATAGCGAATAGCCATAATCAATTAGTTTAGCGTTCTGGAAGACTTCTTTTGTTAAAATCATGTCTTGCCAATTTCCTCCAAAAAGGAGAATGCCTAGTATAGCTAGAACATGAATAACTAAAATGTGAAGGAAGTAGTAAAATAGTGGCACACGACCAAAAACTAAAAAGAAATCACTTATTTTATTTTTAGTGTTTTCTATTAGATATAGAAAAATTAAAGCTGGACCAATAGTAATTAAAATGTATGCTAAAGATGGTGGGTATTTGGTGACTTTAAAAAAGGCTAATACAGTTTTTGTATAGGTATCTTGTACTGTCCATGGCACTAAATCACCATAAATATTAATGCCTCTAATTATAAAGAATAATACAATGGCTGTGGTGCCAATAGCTAAAAGATATTTTTTTCTGAGTTCTGCTGAAAAACTGTTTTTATAAAGTGTACCAAAACAATACCCTAATGAGATAACCCCAAACCAAGGTAAAATAGGATAAGCAATGGCAAACATAGTATTATTAATTACTAAAAACTGTCGTTGGTGCAAAATATACCATAAAATAGATGCAGTACTTGTACCAGTAAAGGTGATGCCATCCAATAAATTATGTCCTATTACAAGTATAAACCCCAGCGCTAGTATAACTTTAAAAGGTAAATAAATAGCGAAAGCTAATAGCATCATGCATAGTCCAATAGCCCAAATAACCTGCAGAATAATAAAACTGTAGGTAACATCAAACTTCCATAAAAAGTTATTGACTATCAATGCTAAAATAACCAGCCAAATGCCTCGTGTTAATAAAAACTTGAATAATTGATTCTTAGTTTTTTTTGCACCGTATAAAAAAGCAGAAGTGCCAGCAAGAAATATAAAAACAGGGGCACAATAATGGGTTATAAACCTAGTGAAGAATAAAAAAGGTGTAGTGGTCTCTAAATCCATTGGGTCGCTAAAAAACGAGCCGTAATGGAAATAGTCTCTAACATGGTCCAAAGCCATAATAACCATAACTAGACCTCTTAATATGTCTATAGATTCAATGCGCTTGGTTTTAATATGCATGGTTAGTTAGGTCTTAAATATTGGATAGCAGGTTTTTAAATTTATGTAATTAAAGCCTATTTAGTCTTGTTTACTTTTTTTATTCTTTGTAATGCCCTTTTTTCTCGTCATTTGGTAAGTTGTATTTTTAGTTTTTGGATTAAAGTTTTTACTTCAATATTAATCGAGTATGCGCTGTCTTGGTTATTAAGTGTTTACAGACATGGGTACAGTAATTTGATCTATTGCCGTGTGTTTGTCTTTTAAAGCTTTAAGCGAAGGATCGTTTAAAATAGCCTGAAATTTTTCCATATTGGTGACTTCAATTATTAGTACTACCGAATTTGGGTTATCTGCATCTTGAAATGTTTTAAGATCTGATATGGCAGGAGCAAATATATCAAGCCTGTCTTGGTGTCCTTTTAACCAAGTATTAAAATTTCCTACTTTGTGTCTGGTAACAATCGTTTTTTTTCATATTGTTTCGATTTATTGTTATTTAAGTTGGTATTGTTCTAATGCGTTTCATTAGCACTCCACATACCGTAAATGGAAACCCATCTTCCAGTATCGTCGCGTTTTAGTATTTCTGTATATTTACCTATATCGGTAATAATGGTGCCATCTTCAGTTTGAAATTTTAATGTAAACGTGCCAATTTCATACCCCAAATTACCATCACTATTAGCATCGATGGTTTTTACTTTCGCATCAATTAAACCTGCATCAATAGCACCTTGCCAGTAGTTTTTTATGTTTTCTCTTCCCGTAACTATAGGTTCGTTGGGTGGTAATAGAGATGCTGTTTTACCATATGCGTTTGCAGCTGCTGTGGCATCTTTAGCTATTAGAGCTGCTGCAAAATCACGGTTCATTTGTCCGAGTTCTTCAACTGTAGCTGGTTGTTTTTGATCTACTGTAATGGCTTCTTTTTCTTTACAACCTATTAGTGAAACGGCTAATAGGATGGTTAGAGTTAAACGGGATATAAGTCTGTTTGCTTTCATTTTTATAATATATAAATTGTTTATTTATAGGCTATAGCGGCACTCGATGGACCTGCCAAAGGCAATAGTGTTGTAGATTTAAATCCAACTTGTTTTGCCCATCCAATAAAATCATCGAAGGTATAATCAAAGCCATCACCAGTTTCAATAAGCATGTTTAGGCTCATCATCATACCAAAGACGTTTTTGCGTCTCTCATTATCAATAACGTGTTCTATTGCTACAAAAACACCACCTTCGGGCAGAGCGTTATAAGCAATTTGCATTAATTTAATTTTGGTTTCTTCGTTCCAATCGTGAAGTACATTTCCCATCGTGATAACGTCCGCTTTCGGTAAACCATCTTTAAAAAAGTCGCCACTAACAGATTTTACGCGATCTGATATTTGAAATTTTTGAATGGTTTCGTTTGCCATAGTTTCAAGCATTGGCAAGTCAAAGGAACTACAACTCATATTGGGGTTATTTTGAGCAACCATAACTGATAACACACCAGCAGAACCACCAGCATCTACCATAGTCTTATATTTTGAAAAATCAAAAGTTTTAGAAAAGGCTATAAAATTGCCCATTTGCACACCGGTCATACCGTTTACGAATTTCTTAAACTGTGCTGGGTCTTTATATACAAAATCGAAAATGGAGGCTTCATTATCTTGCATGTCATGTTGAATCAATCCAGTTCGTAATCCTTCATCAAGTTTAGCCCAAACTTTCCATCCTTGGTCACTTTGCATTTCTAACAGGCCACCCATGTAGGAAGGCTTGGATTTATCTAAGAAAATGTCCGTATCTACTGTGTTTGAATAGTTAGCAGATTCTAAAAGACCTTCTCGAACTAGAAATCCCAACCCTGTTAAGCAATCTAAAAAGTCAAAAAGGTTTCTATTGCTGCACTTTAATTGTAATGTGTTTTTTATCTTCTTTGCAGACATCGATGGGTGTGTTGCCAGATGTGTAAACAGTTCGAAATTAACGGCAGTAAGTAATACTTTTGATGCCCAAAACCCCGTTCCCATTTGTAGGATGGCTGCTGGTGTTGGTTGGCTAGTTGTGGTTTCCATAATTTTATGTTTAAAATTTCTATAAGTACGTTTTAATAGGTTTGCTTTTAATTAGTTGTAATTATGAAGAAAATGAAAAAGCATCAACTTGTGTTAGTTGATGCTCCTTTATAAAATTAAGAATCAACTGGTAGGCTCTTATTTTTTTTACTTTGATATTAAGCTCTGGCTGTAATAAGTCATTTCTGAAACTATTTTACCATCAGCATCAAAACTATTGCTAAAATGAAATGGAAGTTCAATTTCTTTTTTATCCGATTTACGGATTAAATGATAATTCCACCATGACAGTACCTCGCGACCTTCTCCCATTTCGTATTCTAAATAATCAGGATAGCCAATTATATCAATACTAACTATTTCATACTCATCTAAAAATTTCTGCCACATTGGCTTTATTTCGGCTTTTGTATTAGAGTCTCCAAACTTTTGATGAATACTTTGAAAACTGGCATCATCGCTGTAGTAACTTAAACATTTGTCTATATCTAAGTTTTCAAAGGCATACATCGCTTTTCGAATTGTGTTAATATTATCGTGATGATTGTATATGGTACCGTTTGTTCTATTTACAAAACTGCTACCTATCTCATCAAAAACACTTTGGTTGGAGTAATTGATTATGGTTTTTATTTTATTGTTTTTATTCACAACAAAAAGGCGATGCATAGGCATATTTACTTTTACCCCAGTTTTTTTATGGACTCCTTTAATGTCTTCCCAGGTTTGTACCCAAACCACCTCTTCTTTATTATCTTTCTTGTATTCAATAGCGTCTGGATAAGCGCCTTTTGTTTTAGTTATATTAAAATAATCTAACCCATTTTTCCATCCTATAGCATTCCCAGAAAAAGTTGCTTTATCTGTTCCTTTTTGATTTGTAGTTAAGCCTACTCCATTATAAGACTTAAAATCATCGGTTAAATAACTGGATACTTTTGCCGAATCGCCTTTTACAAAAGCTTGGGTCATGGCTTCAACGGTTTTTATAGCAGGATGTTCTATATAAACAGTGCCATTGGTTTTTGTTTGTGCGTATGTGAAGATACTTATCATCAACATAAAAATTATTGCTTTATTTTTCATGGTTTTTGGTGTCCGACTTTAATGTGCTGACGCTGCACTTTTAATTATATGTTAAGGTTTCTGTTATTCTGAATAATTTTTTAAGGTTTCTATGATAGGTTTAAAATGAATGGCTAGATCCCTTTTAGCTAAATCGTTCTTGTAAATAATACTTGGTTTTTCTTTGGGTTTTTTGTTGTTTAGCATAGCGTTCATATCTGATACTTTATAGGTTTCACTACTTAGTAAATAATCTTTACCATGAAGCCCTGTTGTGGTTGCTGCTTTATATATGGCATGGGCAACATCTTCAACATCAACCATAGCAAATGGTACATCGTTATCAAAAAGCATTTTAATAAAATCGTTAGGCATAATTTTGTTTTTAATGAGGTGTTGTAATCCACTGGATGTGGAATCATCTCTTTTTGAAAGTGATTTACCCATAACAGCAACAGGAGAAACCGATGTAATTTCATAATGTAAATTAGTGTGCTCTTTAATGAATTTCAAGACGGTTTGGTTGGCAATAAATTTTGCTTGTGCGTAGGGATGACTTTCTGCACTGGTAAATCTCGTCTCGTTTTCGTTATAGGTATCTGTAATACTTTTTGTTCCTGCAGGAAATGGGAAATTAGTATTCCAACCTGCTACCGATGCTATTAGTACTACTTTTTCAATACTAGGCGTGTTATTAATAACCTCTAAGAAATTTTCTGTGCCTTTAATAGTAGGGTCGAACAATTGTGTTTTTGGGTTTTCGATATCCAGTATAAAAGGGGTGCCTCCATGGATAACAATATCGCAATCGCTTACAAAATCTTTTAGGGTTGCTTTGTCTGTTACATCTAGTTCGCTTATGTACAAATTATCGGCGTGGTCAAATAGCATGAGATGCTCATATTTTTGTTCGCTAGAAATATTGGTAGTCGATACTTTAACCTGATATCCATGATTTAAAAACACTTTAGTAATATGACTTCCTATGAAACCTGATCCGCCTATGATACCTGCTTTTTTCATTGTATAAAATTTATATTATCTTGAATTTTGAAAGCTCTTAATACTAGAGGTAAGCTTTTGGTTTTATTGTTGTAGATTCTTAATAGAATAAGAGTAATTCTAGTTTAGTTTTAATAGAAAAAACAGGTAGATTAACTATTGCGAGTGACTAACTCTTACTAATTATAACATTAAGTTGAAATTAAATGCTGTCAATTTTGATTATCTACCTGCTTTATTTTAAATCTGAAAGGTTGAAAATCCTTGCAGATTAAGGTTAGTTACTAATTATAGCTTGGTTGAATAGCTTAAATCGTGACGGATAGCACCAGATTTTTTTTCGTATTTATGTGTTAATTCCAGTAATTGCATAAACATTAACTTGTCTTTATCCCCAAATAGAGTTTCTGCATTATCAGATGTTTTTAAATAGGATTCCTCATCTTTTGCCGATATAGACGCTACATAATATTCTCCCATAACTCCAAATCCGCTATGGTAAATTCTATAAGATTCTTTGGCGTTTTTATTAACGTAAATCGCTTTTATAGCTATTAATTTTTCAGCAAAAGCTTTAGATTTAGATGGTGTTACGTGAAAGTAATGCCATTTTCTATAATTTTCACCAGCTATTCTTCCAATGGGCATATACGATAATGCTTCATTATAAAACATAATATAATCGCCATGGGTATCGTAGCATTGGTCAAAGCGTTTAAATAAAGCTTTAAATTTATCTTCACCCATTTTTTCGGCTAAAGGTGCTAATGGATTTGAATCGAAATCGGCCATTTTGTTAATAGGTGTAATGCTTAAATAGACACCATCTTCCATGTAAGCCGTTTTCCAATCCGCATTTTGTAAGTTGTGTTTTTTACAAGCTTGGATAAAATCTTTTGTAACTTGTTCGTACTCATCGGTTTTAGAAAGATTTACTTGATCTTCATGAATCCAATAGGCTTGGTCTTGCGCGTTTAAAATAAGAGCGGCTAATGGTAATAATACCAGGATTAGCATTTTGGTTTTGAGAGACTTCATACTTAAGGGTTTAATGGGTTGGTTTAATAGTCCTAAGTAATGAAATTAAAGCCTTGTTTAAAAACGGGTTAGGACGAAACGGGTTGAATAATGTCCAAAGGCGCTGTTTTATTTATCGGCATATAATGGGCTTGTAGATAAAACGATTTAATTATGTAGTAAATGTTTATACCGCTTGTTCTAATTGAAAGTCGAAAATAAAGGTTGTGCCATTTTGATTTTCTTCTTTCATAATGCCATTTAATTGTTTAGTTAGTAAAGAAACTAATTGAGATCCAAAACCAGTGCCTTGGGTAATTCCGGTTTTTCCGGTGCCATTATCTGAAACCTCTAAATGCAATATAGTATCATTTTGCTTTTCTAACTTAATGGTAACTGTACCTTGATTATTGTTAGGAAAGGCATATTTAACGGTGTTAGTTAGCAATTCATTAATTATCAATCCTAAAGGAACGGCTGTATCAATATCTAAATCTAATTGAGACATAGCCAAATTAAGATTTACCTTTTTTTCTGCGCCTAAACTATCTAAAATGCTCTCGCTTAAATTTAAAAAGTAATCTTTCATTTCAATGGCACCTAGATTTTCGCCTTGATATAATTTTTGGTGTACAATACCTATGGAATTTACACGATTTTGACTTTCTATCATGGCTTCTTTGGTATTGAGATCTTCAATTTGCGCAGATTGTAAGGATAATAAACTAGAAACTACTTCTAAATTGTTCTTTACTCTATGGTGTACTTCTTTTAATAACAGTTCGATTTCTTCATTTTTTGCAGCTAATAGTGTATTGGTTTTACTGCGGTTACGATAGCTTATATAACCAAACACAAGTAAGCCAATTAACAGTGCAACAAACCCCAAACTTAAAGTTTGAATTAATTGTTGCTGAGAAATTTTACTTTCTTGACTTGCAATGGTCTTTTCCTTCTTTTTTGTTTCGTATTGGGTTAAAAGTTCAGACATTTTTGCATCACTTTCAATAGAGGCAATACTATCTCTAAGAGTATATGCTTTTTGCTTATAGTCTAAAGCAAATTTGTAATTTTTAAGCTTACTATATATCGTGCTAACGTGGTTGTAATTTTCTATTAAATTTGAAAAGTCGTTATTTTTTTCTTGCAGTTTTACAGTTTCTAATTGGTATTCTAAAGCATCACTATAATTACCCAAAAGCATATTAACTTCGCCTAAATTGGCAATTACTGTACTGGTGGCATTGGGGTAATTTGCTTTTTTTGCTAGTGCTAAACAGGCTTTATAACTTTTTATGGCCTCAGGATAGTTTCCTAGCCTTTTATAAGCATTTCCTATGCCGTTTGTAACATCTGCCTCGTTAGGTAAGCCTAAGTTTTGCTCTTGTGCTATGGCTAAAGCTGTTTTATTATATTCTAGCGATTGGGCATAATTCTGTTTTGCCATAGCAACATTGGCGGCATTAAAATTAACATAGAACATTTCAGATGTTAAGTTGTTTTCTTCTGCAAACCGTATGGCTTTTTCAGCATAATCTAAAGCCTCAGTTAAGCGGTTTTGGTGAGTTAAATCGGTAGAGACTCTGGTTAAACCATCGCAAATTCCATTTTTGTAACCTAACAACTCCATTATTTTTAAGCCAGATAAGTCTTTTTGTAAGGCGTCATCTAAATTTCCGTTTTTTTTATCTACCCAAGCTAATTTAAAAAGGGTAGTAGCCCTACCTTTTTTATTATCCACAAGGTCATAACCTTTTAGGGCTTTGTTAAAAAATGATGTTGCAGAATCTAGGTGAAGTAAGTTGGCATGCATCCTGCCTTGCATTTCATAAAATTTTGGTTGCCAATTTTTGTTGTTTGCTTTTTCGGATAATTCTACTCCTAATTTCGAAAATTTTAAAGCTTGAGCCATGTCTTGGTTAAAGGCAATGTTAACCATATCATTAATAATTTCTAACTTTTTTATAGATTCCTTTTCAAGATTTAATTTTTGCTGAAGTTGAATAATTGTTATGTTATCTTGACTGTATGAGAAGGTATTTATAATGAAAAATAAAAAGATCAATTTTTTCATATATGAGAGGTAATACTAGTTATACTTTTTGGATAAGTTGCAGTAATAGTTTTTTAGATTCTGAACTAATAGGAATAGCCTTTTTGGAAATAACAATATGGCTAGTTGCAATTTCATCAATGTTTGATAGATTTACAATAAAGGATCGGTGCACTCTAATAAAATGCTGGTTGGGTAGTTTTTCTCCCATATCCTTAAGCGTTGTTGCTAATAGATAAACTTTGTCTTTGCAGTAAATGCGGCAATAGTTCCTTTCGGCTTCAATATAAAATATGTCTTTTATATTTACTCTTACCATTTTTTCTTGATGGCGAACAAAAATACAATCGCTTAAAATGAAAGAGGATGCTTTTTCATCACCTGTTAACGCTTTTTCTTCATTTTCAGATTGAATTCTTTTTACTGTTAATTCAATTGCCCGTTGTAAATCTATTTTTTTGAAGGGTTTAGAAATAAAAGCATATGGTTTGGTGGCTTTAGCCTCGTTAAAATGCGAAGTATCTGCATTGGCTGTAACATATATAATAGGAATGTTATGCTCTTGTTGTATAATTTGTGCGGTTTCAATACCGGAAAGTTCTCCTTTTAAGTTTATGTCCAGTAAAATAAGATCTGGTTTACTTTGAGTTATATGTACTAGGGCATCTTCACCCTTGGGCATAATTCCTGTAACATCGTAACCAATAGAAGTAAGTTGCAATGAGATGTTGGCTGCAATTATCATTTCATCCTCAACAATTAATATTTTAATTGGCTGCTTCATTTGAAGCTGTGTTGAGGTTTATTTGTATAATAACTGTTTAGCTGATGCGAAAAATGTGAATTCAATTTTAACATACAAGTCTTTTTATTTATGCTATTAATAAAAAAGACTTAGGGAATAGGTATAATATTAGATAAAAAATTGACTATTACCAAATGTTTTAAAGTATATATAATATATAAGGTGCTTGTGTAAAAAAAGACTCCGAAATCACTAAGATTTTTCAGTTAGTTTTTTAAAATCTAAGAAGTTAGCTTTTTAAGGTTTCTGCTTCCATTTGCTTTCGTAGTTGTTTAATGGTTAGGGTACTACCATCATGACTCCAACCTGGTGCACCAAAAGCATACATAAATTTATGGTACCAGTTTTTAGATTTCTTCATATCATTCCAGATATCCTTGTATTCATGGGTCAAAATAACTAATGGATTATAAGAGTTTGGAGCGTGCGTTACACCGTATTTTATTTCAATATTTTCATCTAGTTCTTTCCAGGTACCAAACATTTTATCAAAAATATTTAAAAATCCACCATGGTTTTTATCCATATACTCTAGATTTTGAGCGTGGTGTACTTGGTGCATGGTGTGTGTATTCATAAATTTTTCTATGAATCCCATTTTTGGAACATAAACCGAGTGCAACTGAAATTGCCAAAGCGCTTCTATACCTAAACAAACGACTAGCATTTCTGGGGGAAAGCCAATTGCGGGTATCCACATATAGAAAAATGGCTTATAAAATATAGTAAACCAACCGTTTCTTACGGCCGTTCCTAAATTAAAATTGTCTGAGGAATGGTGTACAATATGAGCTGCCCATAAAACACGAACATTATGGTTTTGCCTGTGAAACCAGTAATAACTAAAATCATCTAATAATTGGCAAATTAGCCAGATATACCAAGCATATCCAAAGGATTGCCAACCCATAATGTTCATACGAACACCATCAACAAGTGGATTAAAAACTTCATAAACATAATTAAAAAGTACTATAGCTGCAATAGTTTTGGTAAGTGGTGCTAAAACGGCAGAACCTATACCCATAGTAAGGCTCGCCATTAAATCTTTATTATCGTAAAGCTCTTTACTTTTTTTATCTTTTCTATGATGTCTGCTATATGTAAATTCAAGAAGTATGAGTCCAAGAAAACAAGGTACACCGTAAACGAGAGGGTTTGTAAAATCCATGAAATTATAATTTTATCAAAAATATAACGATTTTAATTGTAATGCTTAATAAGCTTCAATTTATTTCAAAAAAAATGGCTTTAAAACAGTTTTTGAGTTTAAAAGCCAGTAATTTATTTTCAGAAAGCTATTATTTTGCTAACACAGTTTCTTTTTTTGAAGTGAAGTCAACTTCAACTTGATTATTTATAATGTCTTCAAAAGTTTCTCTTTTTCTAATTAAGTGCGCTTTGTTATTATACCACAAAACTTCAGCAGGACGGAATCTAGAGTTATAATTACTAGCCATAGAAAAACAATAGGCTCCAGCGTTTTTAAAACTTAAAATATCACCATCATTAATTTCATTTATACGCCTGTTATTACCAAATGTGTCGGTTTCGCATATATAACCAACAACCGTGTAAAAGCGCTCTCTTCCTTTGGGGTTAGAGATGTTTACAATATCATGGTGTGAGCCATAAAACATAGGGCGAATTAAATGATTAAAACCAGAATCTACTTGAGCAAACACAGTTGAGGTAGTTTGTTTTACAGCATTTACTTTAGTTAAAAAGCTACCAGATTCGCTTACTAAAAACTTACCAGGTTCAAAGGCTAAGGTTAAATCCTTTCCGTAAGACTTACAGAAATCATTAAATCTTGCCGACAATTTTTTTCCTAATTCTTCAATATTAGTCTCTATATCTCCTTGTTTGTAAGGCACTTTAAAACCAGAACCAAAATCGATAAATTCTAAGTTTTTGAATTGTTTAGCAGTATCAAATAAAATTTCACTTGCATAAAGGAACACCTCAATATCTAAAATATCACTTCCAGTATGCATGTGTATACCGTTAATGGTCATTTTAGTGTTTTCCACAATTCTTAAAATATGAGGTATTTGGTGAATAGAGATACCAAATTTAGAATCTATATGACCTACAGAAATATTAGCATTACCACCCGCCATAACGTGCGGGTTAATACGAATACACACGGGCACTTTTGGATGTTTTGTTCCAAATTGTTCTAAAATAGAAAGGTTATCTATGTTTATTTTTACTCCTAGTTTAGAAGCTTCTTCAATTTCATCTAAAGAAACGCCGTTTGGAGTAAATATAATTTGATCTGGCGAAAAACCTGCAGCCAGTCCTAATTGCACTTCTTGTATTGAAACCGTATCAATACCAGAACCTAAAGACTTTAAAAGTTTTAATATCGAGATGTTAGATAATGCTTTAACCGCATAGTTTATCTTTAATTTCTTTACATTTTTAAAGGCAGACGTAAGTCTTTTGTATTGGTTTTCAATTTTCTCAGCATCATAAACGTATACTGGACTTCCAAAATCTTGTGCAATTTTAAGCAACTGATTATCTAACATGATTCATTTAATTTTTGTCAAAGATATTTGTTTGATTTCAAAAAAAAATAAAAAAATAAAAAATATATCAAATTAAACATTTTGTTAATTATTTAACATTTTAAATCTGTTAATATTTTTTAAATGTTTTCGTAAATAAATATTAGGGTAAGTAAACGCTATTATTTACATTTGTGAATCTTAAAAAAGAAGCCATATTATGAATTTACACGAATATCAAGGTAAAGAAATATTAAATAGTTTTGGAGTACGTATCCAAAGAGGTATCGTAGCACAAAATGCTCAAGAAGCAGTTGCTGCTGCAAAACAATTAACAAGTGAGACCGGAACAAGCTGGCACGTAATTAAAGCACAAGTACATGCTGGAGGACGTGGAAAAGGCGGAGGCGTTAAGCTTGCTAAAAATTTGAAAGAAGTTGAAGAAATTTCTGGTCAAATAATAGGTATGGATTTGGTAACACCTCAAACTTCTGCTGAAGGTAAGCGTGTGCACCAAGTTTTAGTTGCCGAAGATGTTTATTACCCAGGTGAAACTGAAACTAGTGAGTTTTATGTATCTGTTTTATTAAATAGAGGTACAGGACGTAATATGATTATGTATTCTACTGAAGGTGGAATGGATATTGAAACTGTTGCAGAAGAAACACCGCATTTAATATTTACTGAAGAGATTGATCCTGCTGTGGGTTTAGTGCCATTTCAAGCAAGACGTGTTGCTTTTAACTTAGGTTTATCTGGTTTAGCATTTAAAGAAATGACAAAATTTGTTACTAATCTTTATACAGCATATGTAAAATCGGATTCTTCTTTATTTGAAATTAACCCAGTTTTAAAAACAAGCGATAATTTAATTATGGCTGTTGATGCTAAAGTGACTATTGATGACAACGCATTATACAGACATAAAAATTATGTTGATTTACGTGATGTACGTGAAGAAAGCGCTATTGAGGTTGAAGCCGGAGAACTAGGTTTAAACTATGTAGATCTTGACGGAAACGTAGGTTGTATGGTTAACGGAGCTGGTTTAGCAATGGCAACAATGGATTTAATTAAGCAAGCCGGTGGAGAACCAGCTAACTTTTTAGATGTTGGTGGTACTGCTGATGCTGCTCGTGTTGAAGCTGCATTTAAAATTATTTTAAAAGATCCTGCTGTAAAAGCAATTCTTATAAATATTTTTGGAGGAATTGTACGTTGTGATCGTGTAGCACAAGGTGTTATTGATGCTTATAAAAATATGGGGACTATAAATGTGCCAATTATTGTACGTTTACAAGGAACTAACGCTGATATCGCTAAGGAGTTAATTGATAACTCTGGATTAGATGTTATGAGTGCTACAGAATTTCAAGAAGCTGCTGATAAAGTACAGCAAGTATTAGGATAAAAGTTAAGGGCTAAAATTTTTAGCACTTTAATTATTATATAAAAAAAGAGCAACATTTAAATGTTGCTCTTTTTTGTTTGTATAAATAGTATGGATAATTCTATTTTTTAATATCCTTTGGTTTAGAGGACTTACTCCCCTTTTTAGGATCAAATTTTGGTTTATCCTTTTGCTCGATTTTTTCATTTTTCTTTGGCATTGGGCCTCTAAGATGAATAACAAGTCCGTTTAAAAAATTACGTAATATTTGGTCGCCACATTCCATATACTTTGGATGATCTTCTTTTCTAAAAAAAGCACCTAATTCGCTTTTAGTAATTCTAAAATCTACAAGCTCTAAAATCTTTACTATTTCGTCGTCTCGCAGCTTTAAGGCTACTCTTAGTTTTTTTAAAATGTCATTATTTGTCATTGTTGCTTTATATTTTCTTAAGGCCTATGCATTTCATCGATTTTGAATTTTGCTAAATGAAATACTACCGTTTTTTACATGTGGTAAAGATACCTTAAAAAATGAATTTTTAAAGGACGCGTTTTTAGAGTTAGAATTTGTGATTATGTTCTTGAAATACAGCGTGTTACTGTGGTGGTTTATATGCTAAATTAAAGGGCTTGTAAAAAGATAAAGTGCAGTTTTATTAGTTTAATAATTCAATTTATTGATGAAACCAATAAAAATCACGATTAAAAGCCTACTGTTTTTCGATAAGTTACATTAAATCCACGATTATTTATGAACCCCTTCTGTGTAACTTTATGTTATAATTAATTCATCCCTTTAAGAAAACCCTCAAAAACCCTTGATAATGGTAAATAGAGTAGAAAAATTAAGCCTTTTGTCAGAAATGATCGCTTTTGCAAAGTATGATAAGGATATTAAACGCATAGAGTATAACTTTTTACTAGGAGTGGCTAAGCAATTAGAAATTTCTCGTGATGATTTTGACTATCTATTAGATAATCCTGTATCGTATACACATTTAAAATCGCATAGCGAACGTATTGTTCAATTTCATAGATTAGTATTACTTTTAAATATTGAACAAGAAACCAATGAGGATAATAATTCTGCTGGCGTAATCAAGTTATATAACTTTGGTTTACGTATGGGGTTAAGTCATGAATCTATTACCAAAGTATTATACCTAATGGAAAGTTTTCCTAATAAAATAGTACCACCTGATGTTTTGATTGATATTTTTAAAACTCAATACAACTAACACATCGTCTCTCACCTTTAATTTTTAAAGGTTTACTATAATAAGTGTTCATTATAATTTACAAAGGTGTTGCTTATAGAAAGCTAAAAGTTTATACTTTTAGCTTTTCTAGTTTTTCTTGGTAAGCTTTAATCTCATCTCTAAGTTTTGCAGCGACTATAAAGTCTAAAGCTTTCGCAGCTTCTTCCATTAGTTTGCGTCGTTCTCTAATTTTCTTTTCCAGTTCGGGTTTGCTTAAATATTCACTTTCTGGTTCGGCAGCTTTTAGCGCTTCAAGTTCATAACTGTAAGTACTTACCGAGTTTTTAGAAAGCACGTTATCTAAACTTTTATTTAATGCGGTAGGAACGAGGTTGTGTTTTGTGTTGTATGCAATTTGTTTTTCCCTTCTATATTCTGTTTCGTCAATCGTTTTTTGCATGCTTTTAGTAATTTTATCAGCATACATTATAGCCTTGCCATTTAAGTTTCTAGCGGCTCTACCAACAGTTTGGGTTAGCGAACGTGCAGAACGTAAAAAACCTTCTTTATCGGCGTCTAAAATGGCTACTAGCGATACTTCAGGTAAATCTAGACCTTCACGAAGTAAATTAACACCAACCAAGACATCAAAAAGTCCTTTTCGTAAATCTTGCATGATTTCTACACGCTCCAAAGTATCAACGTCACTATGTATATAACGACAACGAATTTGAATTCTATCTAGATATTTGGTTAACTCTTCTGCCATACGCTTAGTAAGTGTTGTTACTAAAGTACGTTCGTCTTTTTCAATACGCTGTTGTATTTCTTCAATTAAATCGTCAATTTGATTTAAACTTGGGCGTACTTCAATAATAGGGTCTAATAAACCTGTAGGACGGATAACTTGTTCAACAAATATACCGTCAGATTTTTGTAACTCGTAATCTGCAGGTGTAGCACTAACATATATAATTTGATTTTGAATGGCTTCAAACTCTTCAAATTTTAATGGCCTATTATCCATGGCAGCAGGTAATCTAAATCCATATTCAACCAAGTTCACTTTTCTGCTTCTATCACCTCCATACATGGCGTGAACTTGAGATATAGTTACGTGACTTTCATCTACAACCATTAAATAATCATCTGGAAAATAATCTAATAAACAAAAAGGTCGTGTTCCTGGTAAACGACCATCTAAATAACGCGAATAGTTTTCAATACCCGAGCAATAGCCTAATTCGCGAATCATTTCCAAATCAAATTCGGTACGTTCTTTAAGACGTTTAGCTTCTAAGTGCTTACCAATCTCTTTAAAATAATCATGTTGTTTTACCAAATCGTCCTGAATCTCTTTTATAGCGCCTTGTAAAACATCTGGCGAGGTTACAAACATGTTTGCAGGATAAATAGTTAGTTGGTCGTATTTTTCAACGACTTCATTGGTTTGGATATCAAAGGATTCTATATCTTCAATTTCATCTCCAAAAAAGTGAATTCTAAAGGCATCATCAGCATAGCTAGGAAAAATATCAACGGTATCTCCTTTTATTCTAAAGTTTCCGTGTCTAAAATCGGCTTCGGTTCTAGAGTATAAACTTTGTACTAATTGATGCAGTAATTTGGTTCTTGAAATTTCTTGATCTCTTTTTAAAGTAATAACGTTTTTTTGAAACTCAATGGGGTTTCCAATACCATAAATACAAGAAACAGATGCAATTACTAGAACATCACGACGGCCAGAGAGAAGAGACGAAGTAGCGCTTAAACGCATTTTTTCTATTTCTTCATTTATAGATAAATCTTTTTCAATAAATACTCCCGAAACAGGGATGTATGCTTCTGGTTGATAGTAGTCGTAATATGATACAAAGTACTCAACAGCATTATTAGGAAAAAACTGTTTAAATTCCGAATACAATTGGGCAGCTAAAGTTTTGTTATGCGCCAAAACCAAGGTTGGCTTTTGGACCTCCTCAATAACATTAGCTACCGTAAATGTTTTTCCAGAACCCGTTACACCAAGTAGCGTTTGGTATTTTTCGCCAGAAGTAATTCCCTTAACTAGCTGTTTTATCGCTTGTGGTTGATCGCCGGTTGGTTTAAATTCCGATTCAATTTTAAACTGCATATGCCTTTAATACTTTAAGTGTCTAAATTACTTAAAGTTGATGGAATTAGGAATTTAACTGATGGAAATTTAATTTTTATCGTTTTAAAGCGAAGTGGCCAGAAAACGTTCTACCATCATCTAACTTAACCTGAAACCAATAGTCGTTATTAGGCAGTATATTGCCTTTAGATGTGCCATCCCATCCCCGGTTACTTACTAAAAGTTGCTTAATTAATTTCCCGTAGCGATCATAAATATAAACAGTTGTATTAGGCTGAACTACATTGTTAACGCCTTTTATTTTCCAATAATCGTTTACGCCATCACCGTTTGGTGTGAAATATTTAGGGTAACCTATAACGGAAATATCTAAGGCTGAAACACCACAAATGTCATCTTTTATGTGAATGGTATAAAACCCAGGTTTTACGTTATTAAAAGTAGCTTTGGTTTGGTAGTTTATAAATGGTGAGTTTTCTTCTTGCAACGCATACTGATAATTTCCGTTACCTAAATTTGTGGTATCTATAATTACAGTATTGTTATCTGAAAGATCTTTAATAGTAACAGCATCTTGGGTTATTACTGCTTGTTGAGATGCATCTACAAAAATACTTTGGGTTTTAGTACAGTTTGTGCCATCTGTTTTTGTTAATGTAATATTATATATTCCTGCTTCAGAAACCGAAATAATTCTATTGTTTGAAACAAATTGATTTGTGATTGTACCATCTAAACTAGAAAACACCCATTCGTAGTTGAAGCTTTCTGTAATATTAGCTTCAAAAGGTTGTAAATCGATAGCGAATGAAGGATCTGAAGAACAAACAAGTCTTGGTGTATCTACCGTAAAATTGGGTAGTGAGTTAACAATAAAATTTATAGTTGTGGTTGCTGTACAGGTATTATTCTCGGGGTTTATTACTTCGGCAATAATAGTTTGCGTTTTAGAGTTTAATGGATTTGGCAAGCTACTTTGGTTTGATAACAAGTTCCCATTTTCGTTGGTATAGGTGTAATAAATCTCCATACCGGTTTGACTCCCTAATATGGAAGCGTTAAATGCAGAAGTATCGAAAGGGTAGAAGTTATCGCTATCGTTATCTCCAGCGCTTCCGTCGCAAACAATTAGTTCTGGAATGGTGTTGGCAATAGGCTGTGCATCTACAGTAAAAGTGAGTGTTGTTTCATCAAAACAAGGACCATCAGGAGCAGTAGTAGCCTTATTACTTACCTGAACGGTAATAGTTTGCGAGGCGGTAATAAACGGGTTTGGTAAAGGACTAGATAAGGCTGTTCCGTTTTCATCAAAATAAGAAAACGTAAAATCTGCAGGGTTTAGGGTGCCTAAAATATCATTTTCTATTTGTGTGGTATCAAAAGGGTATTTACCATCGTCATCATCATCACACTGTCTTGCTATAGTTATGGTGTTTAATTCTGGTAATGGCTCTACGGTTAATAAAATATGAGCACCTAAAGCTAAACAGTCGTTAGATAAGGCACTATCCACTCTAACATATATATATTGAGAATTAGGATAACCAATATTTCTATAATTTGAAGGGTCTGTAATTTCGTTAACTTCAGCTAAAGCGTCAACTTCATTTCTGTAGTACCGAGGTGGTAAAGTAGATTGCCCAGGAGGAGTAAAACTTATAAAAGAATTAGTTACACTACTAAAGTCGAAGGTTGCAATACCATCTCTATCGTCGTTATTGGTGGTGTCGTTACCATCAATATCGAGATTATCGTCACATTGATTAAAATTTATAATATATGTTGAAGGTACTACAGTAGTAGAAACATTTATTTCAATTTGAGCTACAGCAGCGCATCCGCCTTGAGATTCTACACGAGCCCAAACTACATCGTTACTAACAGTTCTATTTTCAAAACTAGTAGGATTGCTAATAAAATCGGCACTTGTAATATCGCCTAACACAGCCGAAGATTGCGTTAGGTAGTAAGAAAAGGTTTCATTTGAAGCATTTGCAGAAATTTCGTTATTAGCTTCTGTTAAATTAAAAGGACTAAAGCCTAATGTTGAAAGGTCATCGTCATCGCATTGTACTAAAATTAATGTTGGGTTGATTTTTGGTTGCGCATTTACTAATAATAAAACTTCATCTGTAAACGTGGTACATCTAGTACCTGTGCTGTTCAATTTTGCTCTAAACCAATTATTGTTTAATGAGGTTGGCACATTGGCGATTTTTAAATCTCTAGATTGTGTGCCACTAAAATTGCCTGTCTCTGTTAATGGTGTCCATGTTATTTTATCGGGGCTTGTTTCCCATTGAATAGTTCCGGCATCGGTAACCAAAGAGAAAATAGCTAAAGATGATTCACAAGCGGTAGTGTATTCGGGTTGTTTGGTTATGCTTATTCGTGTTGGGGTTGAGTAATCGGAATGTGGTAAGGTGTAACCATCAGAAGCATTGATAACTACTCCATAATCATCAACAACAGGAGGTGTGTCTCCTAAGTAAAAATCATTATTGCCATCGGAAAAACTAGCTTCATATACATCCGAACAGCCATCACCATCTGTATCTTCATCAATATAACTAAATATATTATCAGCATCTAAATCGTCTAATATATAGCCTATTTGATTGCTGTCGGCAGACGTTTCTGCATTATCGTCCCAACCATTCAATCCAATTGTTGAATTGATATTATCAATTATGCCATCCATGTTGGAATCTAATAATCCGCTACCAGATTCTAATACATCATAAATACCATCATTATCGCTATCCAAATCATAAAAATCGTAAACACCATCGCCATCATAATCTAAAGGAAAGATTGAAAAGAACACATCATCTAGTCCATTTTTATCATTGTCTATTCCAGACAAGGCAATCTGTGAACCTCTATATTCTATACTATCAGGAATACCGTCATTATCAGAATCTAAATCAAATTCGTCTTTAATACCGTCTAAATCATGGTCGTTTTTAAAACACTTTAATCCAATATTTGCCGAAAACGTAGAGGCTGTTGTTATGTTTTCTAGTTTATGAATAAAAGAAAATTGATCTACTTGATTTGCTAAAAACTCGTATGGAATCGTTCCAATGGCGTTGGGGTTGGGTTTAAAATGTATTTCGGATCCTGAAATACTAGTTATACCAGTTTCAAAAATACCATCGAAATTTGAATCAACCAGAAGCCTGTTACTAGGATCAATAAGGGTGATGTTTTTATTAACAGGAAATACTTTTACAATATAAAATGCGCCATCTACATTAGTGTGTGTCGCTGTAATGTCTTCATAAAACTTAACATTAACGGGTTCGGTAAATGTTATATTGTATTCATTTTCGGCATTATTATCTTGCGGAATTGTACTGGTAATATGTCCTGTAGACATTAAATTTATAGTGTTAGTACCAGTAGTTGTACGGTTTAAAACAGTGGTGTTAGTTGCTATAGTGGTGTTACTTGTGCCATCTTCAAACCTAAGGATAGGCGAGCTAGTATTTGACAAATCAAGAATTACATCACCTCGCGATTCTGTACAGTTTAAAATGCCATCATTGTCATTGTCAATATCTATATTATCAATAATACCATCATTATCTCTATCATCGGGGCAAACGCTAATAGGTATTTCTATAGATTCTAATTCTTCTCCTGTACATGTAATAATGCCTACCAATTTATATTTCCCCGGAAGGGTAGGTGTAATGCTTGTTGTGGTAACTAACAAATCGATAAAGCCTGAGCCAGAACCATCATCAAACAGCCACTTAAAACTATCAAAACTTTGCGTATTGGCCGCTTCTAGAGTGATGTTAGGTATACAATTTCCTAGTGTAGCAAATTGTGCATCAAAATTAATTTCTGGTGCCGATGGAAAACCGGAGTAAAAACTTCCGGAAGTGGCTGATCCATTATAATTAAAGTAGGCGCAATATAACTCATCATCACTTTGTACAGCTATATTTCCTGATAGCCCTTTTACTTTATAGGTTATATAATCGGGTTTGCCATTTACAGGATTGGAAGCTACGCTAATAGGTGCACCGTTAATGGTAACTGTAGCACCAACCTTAGTTACTATTGAAATTCCCCCACTGTAATTGGTGTTTCCTATGTTATTTATATTAGCAATATTATCTAGATTACCACGCGTTTCGCAACTTAAAGGCGGTACAAAAAACAGACCTTGGTTGGCCTCATTTGCAGAACCATTATTGCCTAAACCGCCAACGCCTTGGTAAGCAAATGCGGGTTGAGATGTTTCTACGTACATGTTTCCATTGCTATTGTATTGGTTGCCCTCAATAACGTAATAGTCTCCCGCGTTAATGGAAGTAATAGGTGCATTTCCATTTATGCTTACGGTTGTATTATTTGAATGTGCAACAATTAAAACATTTTCCCAAGCGTTATCGCCATCGCCACGAACAAAAATATATTCTGTTCCAACTTTAGACACATCTACAATTTGATCAATACCATAATCTCTACCGTTACCAGTACCAAAACTGCCGTTTGCGGAACCACAATTAACAACAATGGGTTTATCTGAATTTACCAAGCAGCCAATAAGGCCATTTTGATTAATAACAGTGTCGT
Source organism: Algibacter sp. AS12 (assembly GCF_046736315.1). Lineage (NCBI taxonomy): Bacteria > Pseudomonadati > Bacteroidota > Flavobacteriia > Flavobacteriales > Flavobacteriaceae > Algibacter > Algibacter sp. AS12. The sequence continues at coordinate 373,108 of NZ_CP151841.1, read as the reverse complement.
CGCTATGAGTTGCTAATGTGTAGCTTTCACCCTCGTTTAAAGTTATATTTATTGGTGTTGCTCCTGAATAATTGGTTATTTGTAGACCGCTTGGTAAATTACTAAAGTTAACAGAGGTGTTATCTTCGGTTGCCATTACCGAAACAAAGTTTAAGTAATTATCACTAGGGTTTGCATTGGTAAAACTGCCCACACGAAAGGTTGTGCCTAAAGCAGATAGTCCTTTACTAACTAAGGCGCCTGCTTGAGCGCCTCCACCAGCGTTCATTCTAATAGAAACATAAATAGGAGCTTCTGCTTCTATAATATAACCTCTGTTATTTGTTACCACACTCGACACTGTTGATGGTATAAAAAGTTGACCATATCCTGTGCCTACAGTTATTTGCTGAGGTAATGCATTTGAAACGGTACCAGTAATATAATTTGATGCAGGTTGCCCTACAGGAATAATGGTATAAGGTACGTTAGAATTGTTGGGAGTTGATATATAAATATATTGGTCTTCTGGATTGGCATTACCAAAAGCAGCACTCGTTAATGGCGGTATATAATGCGTTTTGCTTAATTGTGCGAAACCTTGAAGGCTTAACTGAATAATTAGTATAGGAAGTATAAATTTTAAAAACTTCTTAATAAGTAAGACTTTATACATAAGTGCCAATCGAATTGAAATCGCATTACTAAAATATGCTTTTTTAGTAATGTTGGACTTAAAAAAAGTATAAACGTTTAATATTAATTTAAAAACTATCTAAATGCTATACTAATTTGAAATTTTACCTAGTTACCTTTTTAAAGCAAAATGCCCTTTAATATTAAATGTTTCTCCATTTTGAACTATATCTGCAGAGAACCAATAATCGTCCGAAGGCATATTTTGGCCATTAAAAGTGCCATCCCAACCAATGGAATTATAAGGTAGCATTTTTAGTAATTTACCATGCCTGTTGTAGATATATACTTCGGTACCTGGTAATTGATCTGCGCCAATAATGTGCCAAGTATCATAGGCGTTATCATTGTTTGGCGTTACAAACTTAGGAATGTCAAAAACAAAAACGGGCTGCGATATATCCATACACCCATTTAAATCTCTAACGGTTACAAGATGGCGCCCAAATGACACATCGTTAAAAATATTAGATATTTGTGGTTCGCCACCATCTAATATAAAAACATAGTCGCCAATTCTGCCATTATTAATTTCTACAGTAATTCTATTAGGATCTGCAAAATTAACTGTTGATGTAAGTGTTATTTCTGCTTCTTCCGAAGGGATTACCTCAAAGTCATGAGTTGTACTACAGTCCGATCCAACCGTGTTTGGTCTCGTAACAGTAACAGAGTAATTTCCAATGTCTTCTGGAGCAATTATTATTTCGCTTGTTCTGGCTCCGGTAGACCATAAATACTGGTCTCCAGGTACACCGGTATCTGCGACTACAAGTAGAGGTTCGTCATTACATAATGGAACGATTTCTTCTAAAGGAATTTCTGGTTTTGGATTCACCAATAAATCAAATTGTGTGGTGTTAAAGCAGCCAGTAGTTCTGTTTTCTAGTCTTACAAAAATGGTTTTCTCCGTTGAAGATGTGTAATTGTTGGAAAGCGCATCGGTTTCAGTTTCGGCATTATCTAAATTGTCGTAAAAAGTAATGCTATGATTGGAAGCCGATAAACTACCAAGAATGGCATTGTTATTATCGGTTAAATCGAAATCCTGTTCGCCATCAAAATCATCATCACAAATAACTAAATCTGGTGGTCTGTTAGCTGTTGGGTTTTGATTTATTTCTAATACAAATGATGTTACAATTGGACAACTTGTAATAATATCTGAAATTCTAATGAAGATTTCATGGCTACTAGCCGTATAGTTGAACGTATTGCCTATAGGAGCCACATTATCAATAGCTTCTTGTTCTGTAACATGGTATGAAATAGTTACTAGAGTAGGATCGTCAACCACTAGGCTATTAACATCGGTTAAATCATAGGTTTTAGTGTCGTTATCGCAAATAGGAATATTATTTACCGTATTTATTACAGGTGGTAAATCCACATTTAATTCTATTGGCACTAAAGTGAAACAACCTGTTAAGGTGTTAGTAATTTTAATATAAACGGTTTTTGCTTCAGAATCAAGACTTGTTGGATCTGTTATTTCATTGGAATTATCTAACCCATCATCTTGATTAATATCGGCTATGTCTTCAAAATAATTGATGATGAGGTTACTTTTTACACGATCTAATACTTCAAAATCTGTTGTTATAGTATCTAAATTGTAAAATGTTAAATCGAAGTTGGCTATACCTGCTTCTGTTGGTGAGCACTCTGTTATTGAAGGCGAACCGACTAAAATATCGGGAGCCGAAACAATATTCATTCCTAATTCTTCTACAACATAACAAAAAGAAGCACTACTTTCTATTCTTATATAAATACTTTGTGGGTTGGTTACGTTTGTGTAAGTTGAAGATAATGGATTTAAATTGTCCATAGCATCTTGAGGCGATAGGTGAAAAGTAATACCTAACACATCCGATGAATTTGTTTGGATTTCTGTTTCTTTGTCGTCTAAATTAAATTCGAAGAAACCATCATTAGAAGCATCATCACAAACTAAAAAATCAATTATAGGATCGTAAATGGGGTCTGGTGCTACTTGTATTTCAATAGATCCGGTAGCAAAACAGGTTTGGTCTGTTGTATTTTCAACTCTAACATATAGGGTTCTAGAATCGGAATTATAAGGTGTGTCTGCGCCTTTAGGAAGGGCATTTACTATGTTTCTGTTTATTGCATCAATTTCATCCTCAAAGTAGTAAACAATTTTGCCGGTTTGTGCGTTTAAAACTTCTTCATCTATTTCAGATAAAATAAAATCAGCAAAATTATCGCCATCGTCTTCACAGACTTGAAAAAGGATATCTGTTGGGATAATTGGCAAAGTATTTATTATGGCTTCAAATGAAACTATAGAAGTACAGTTTGTATCTGTAATAGAGTTTTCTATACGAATGTAGATGGTTTGAGTATCTGTGTTGTATGCAGCACGTTCCGATTCTGGAATAGCCTCGGTAAGCGTGTTGTTGTTTGCAGCTTCAAGATCTGTAAAAACATCAATATTTAATCCCGTTCTACTGGCTACGGCTTCGTCTATTTTATCTTCAATATTTATAATATAGAATCCATCATCGTCGTCATCACATATAACAATGTCGTCTGGTTGGTTAGAGGATGGAGCAACCAATACTTCTATTTGAAATGGGTTAACGGTGGCACAACCCGTATTTACACTTTCTAATCGAGCATAAAGCGTTTCAGTAGAGCTTGTGTTGTTGTAAAATGGTGGTAGTTGGTTTGCAGTGTTATTCGTTTGGGCATCTGTTTCGTCTGCAAAATAAGTTACCGTAAAATTAGTGTTTCCGCCAGTTACGGTTTCATCTAAAGAATGTAAATCAATACTTGCAAAGCCATCATCATCATCATCACAGTAAGGCACAGTTACTTCTGCAAAAAGTAAAATAGGATTTACTAAAAGGTTTATTTCAGTCGATTCAACACAACCTCCACCAGCAATACTTACGTATAAAACTTGCGGACTTAACGCAGGGTAAGGCACTGTTTTATCAATGGCATTAACACCATTATCACGGTCATCTTCGTCTTCATAAAACGTTACTGTAATAGAGCTAGGTAAATCGTTAGCTATAAAAGTTTCAACGGTATTTAAATCGAAATCTAGGGTATCTGTAGAATCACCATTGTCATCACATAATGCAAAATCTCCTGTATCTGTACCTGTTAATAATAAATTGGTATGAATTTCAAAAGGCACAATAGTTGGACATCCTGTAGTATCGTCTACAATTCTTAAATAAATAGTTCCAGAACCTGGTTCTGTTACGGCGTTAGTGTATTGGTAGTTTGTTTCGTCTGCAATGGCATTAGTGTTCATTTCGGCATCGTTAAACGACTGATGAAAAGTGGTTGTTACACCGGTTAAACCATTTAAAACGGCAGCAATTACTTCGGTTAAATCAAAAACAGCGCTTCCATCTAAATCCCTATCGCAGGCATCTAAATATTGGGTGTCTCTATTTACAATTGGGCTTATGGTAATATCTACATCTAATGTTGTTGTGGTAACGCAACCAGTTTCTGTATCAATAATTCTTACATAAACTAAGTCTGGTGTGCTTGAGTTGATATATGGAGTAGGTATTGGGTTTGCTCCAGTGCCAACATCCAAGGAATTATAATGGTATGAAACCACTAAGTTACTCTGACCCGAAGTAATCTCATCATTCTTTTGTGTTAAATCAATAACCGCAAAACCGTCTGGATTATCATCACTGTCGCAAATTTCTAAGGTTGTAGGCTCTACAATATTTGGTAAAGGGTTAACAACTAAGTTGAAGGTTGTATATGAAAAACAATTACTATCAGAGTCTTGAACGCGTACATAAATAGTTTGAGGCGATGATGTGTTTTGTATTGGTCCCGTAATTGGGTTTATGTTTAGTCTGGCATCACTATCTGATAAATGATAACTGAAAGCGTAGTTTGTAAAAGGCGCATTTGCTGCAACTTCTCCATCTTTTAGACTAACGTTAAAGGTTTCAACGCCATCACCACTAGAATCGTCACATAATTGATAGTCGGAAATAGCATCCATAGGTTCCTCTGTGTTTAGAACAACTTCTACTTCGTCTGTTTCTACACAAGTACTTCCATTTATAGGAACAGCTACTTCAACGCGGTACGTGCCATCTAATATTGCTGTGTATGTTGGGCTAACTGCACCAGGAATTAAAATATCGTTTCTGTACCATGCGTAAGATGCTAGAGCGTTTTCTAAATCGGCATCTAAAGTTACAGAACTGGCACAGGTGGTTATATCTTCTCCTAAATCTAAAACCTTAAAGCTATCACCTTCTATAAATACAGCAGAATCAAATTCTTTATTGTTTTGATCGGCAATGATCAATTTAATTTGGTAAGTTACATTTGGGGTAATCGTACCTGCAGCAGTTAATACCGTTGTTCTACCATTATAGTTTGTGTCTCCAAGATTGTATCCAGCAAAATATTGCTCGTTTTGTGGGTTACAATTTAAAGTACCTGCATTGGCACTAACATTATGAATTGTACTTGTATTTACAGGTGTTGTTGTACCCGGAACTAATGCGATATTTTGATACGGATCGCTACTTCCTGCTTCTCTAATAAGAAAAGCAAAACCATCCGCAAACTGACAAGGATAAATCCCAAAATATTCTTCGGAGGCAAGGATGTAATTAAATTGAAATTGATTAGATATTGAAACAAAATCGAACTCAATAGATGTAGCATTTAATGTATTTGTAATTCCCAATGCAGCTTCTAAATCTGGGTCGGTACCCCAAGTTGTTGCGCCTTCGCTAAGCGTTGGTGTTCTTAATGAATTTCCACCGGAAGTAGCACCACCTGTAGATAGCATGATACCTTTTTCAAAAGGGAAATTAGACCCAGCCTTTTCAAAATAAGCATAACTATTAAAGCCACTTGAAGCTCCGTTAACCGAAGAACTGATGTTTGATATGTTTACACAGCCATTAACTAAATTATCTTGAATTAAGGATTGTAGACCAACATTATCATTTACAGTGATTTGTTGAGAAAACCCAATAGCTCCACAAAAAAATAAGGTAAATATGATGAAGGAAATCGATCTCATAACTGGTAGTAGCTTTCTAGTTCTTTTTTTTAGTGCTTATTAAGCATTTTGTTGGGGTGAAACAAGGCCGAAAATAGATGTTTTTTAGATGAAATGCAAAATTAATCAGATAAAATGCAGTTTTTTTTGATTTGAAATAGACTGACTATTAGTTTATTAGCGAAAAGTGATTTTTGTACACCCTACCGTCTTCTAGTTTAACTGAAAACCAATAGTCGTCGCTGGGCAGAACTTGTCCGTTTAATGTACCATCCCATCCTTTTTCGGTAGCTGTAATCTCTTTTAATAGTTTTCCAAATCTGTTATAAATGTATACCTTAGATTCGGCTTGAAATTGATTAGAGACTCCTAAGATTTGCCAAGTGTCATTCATACCATCGTTATTTGGGGTAAAATATTTAGGGAAACCAATTACGGATACATTTTCATTTACAATACCGCAATCATTTTTAACATCTTTAACTGCAACTTGGTAAATTCCTGGATATATGTTCTCAAAAAGGTTACTATCTTGAAACGGCTTTATAGTTAAATTATTGCTATCAATTAAGCTATATTGATATGTGCCTTCTCCCGAAACCAAAACGGTTATCGTGTTATTTTGAACCGCATCGGTTACATTAAATGCTGGAGCGTTAAATGTTGCAATATTAGATGCTGCAACAGTAACTGTTCTGGTTTTCGAGCAGCCATAAGTTTTGTCTGTAACTGTAACTGTAAAAGTGCCTACAGTATTTATTCCTGTTTCATAACTAGTATCGCCATTAGACCAGCTAAAGTTGTAATTGTTAGGTGAATCATTTATAAGTCCGGCATCAATAGATACCGTATTCGGGAAATCATTTAAGCAATAGTATTCCAAACTTTCAGTTTCAATATTTGGTAAAGGATTTACTGTTAGTAAAACATCGCTAATCCCGTAACAGTTATTAGCATTTTCAACGCGCGCAAATATGGTTTGCGAATATGGTTTTGTATTAGTGTATATTCCTGTTATGTTGTTAGACTCAATTAAGGCATCATCATAAGTTTCAAAATAGGTAACGTTTAGTCCTGTTGGTAAACCATTAACAATATTAATATTTGCGTCGTTTAGGTTAAAACTATGAAAACCATCTTCGGTACCATCATCGTCGCAATGCACTAATTCGGTATTGTTAGCATCGGTTACGCTGGCTTGCAGAGTTAACTCAGAAAAACTACTACAACCCGAAGTGTCGTCTATTACTTCAACATAAATGGTTTGAGGGTTTGATGTGTTTGGGAAATTGTTGCCATTAACTTCAATAGTTCTTGCCGAATCTGTATAGAATTTAAGAGATCGATCTAGAATGCCACCTGTTAAATTATTATGAGATTTGTTGAGGTTGAAAATGGTAAGGCCATCGGTAGTTCCATCTTCATCACATTGTAATAAGGTGTCATTGTAGGCTTCCGGATTAGGGTTTAAGCTCACAAAAGCTTGACCTTCTAAAACACCACAATTTCCGTCGTTAAGATCTATAAAAACTTCATAATTTCCTGTGGATGATACTTCAATATCATGCGCTATGTTTGATAAAGGCGTTTTATTTACTGTCCATATATAGGTAGCACCTGCAATATCTGGAGCGCTTAAAGTGTATTTATAGCCATCGCAAAGGTCTAAAGTTGAAGACCCTGTTCCGTTATTTATAATATCTACTTTTTCGTTAAAGAAAGATTGAATAAAAGGAGGCAAGCCTTGTGATGATAGGTTAGGAGATACACTTAGTCCGTAATGTTCATAATCGCAAGCAATACCAACAGCGTTAGGATTGTTTATAACACCAAGATTAGATAATCCTAAGTCGTAAGTAGCACTTAGAGCTCTATAAATTTTTCCATTTGGACCAAGCTGTAAACCACCTCTGTATAACGATCTGCTATCTATAACAACTTCCGAACTTTGAACATTTCCGGCTAGAAGCTCATATTGCAATAATACAGAAGTATGATTTGAAGGCACATTTCTATTCGCACCATTATAATCGTTCGAGGCATGTACATAGAGTAACTCACTATTTGGTGAAAACTCTATACCATACGGGAAATTACTGCTACCACTTACAACTATGCGATCAAGATTTGATACTTGACCTGTTGCCGAATCAAAATTGAATAACAATAGCCTATCGCTAACATTGTTAAAAAATCTATCGGCTGAGGCATTAGCACAAGCCATTTTTTTTCCGTCGGGAGAAATTTTTAAATTTCCTCTATAGTCATTTATTGCTAAAGGAAAAGTTGATTTTACAGCTGTGGTATTTATACCAAGATCGCTTACCTCGAAGGCATGAAAGGTATTATATTCTTCTAGTAAACCACTTTCTGATGCAAATGCAAGCACCCAAATGGACTTCGTTTCACAGTCTTTTACTACGGCTGATAATTTTTCGGAACAATCTTGAATTAAATTTACGTTTTTTGTGGTAACAGAACCAAGGCCTCCACTTAACGTCATGTCTACCTCGGAGTAATTAAATCCATAGTGCGGTTCATCAGGATTATGATCGTCTACAGTAAAAACATAATATATATCTGGTGTATTTGGCTTAGGAACTATTATAGCCGATTGCGTACTAGAAGGATCGCCATTTAGCCCAGAACCATTGGTCATTACACCATGGTTTTTATTCCAAATGGTTATACCATCTGTATAAAATAATAAATTCCCGAAGCTGTCTGAAATAGCCGCAGAACCTTCGTTAGTAAATAATTGGCCATCATTTAATGCCGAAACCTCTCCGTTTATTTGATTAAAGTTAATACCAGCTCCATAACCAAAATACCAATTCGAAGCTTCAGCCTGCGAAAAAGAAGATATACTTATTACACAGAATATTACGAATAATATAGTCTTTTTCATTTTTTAGTAGCAATTGCTACCAAAGGTATTATAAATCTCGGTTTTTTAATAATCTATACGATAAAAAAACGAAAAGCGCTGTCCAACACATAACAATAGCCAATTCGTGCCAATGCACGGCGTAATCATAAATAAGTTCTCCTTTGTTAGGAAATTTAGTCATGGCTATTCTTTGAAACGGTTGGTCTATTAAATTATACATAGATTTTAAAGGAAAGAAATCCTGAATATTACCAGCTAAAGCAACATCAAATTGCCAAGAAAATATCCCAAACAGTATCCATTCTGTAATAAATAGAATGAATAAGAATGCTAATGCAAACGCCGACCGTTTTACTAACATACCTAAAAACAAACATAAACTAAAGAAACCAATGAGTTTTAATAGGTAAGCAAATAGAAACTCGATTTCACTAAAAATTATGGAAGCCTCGTTATAACTAGAATAATATAAGCCAATACAAAATGAAATTAAACCAATTATAAAGGTTGAAACCAATGAAAAGAATACAATAGTATAAAACTTAGAAAGTATAAATTCCTTTTTGCTTAGTCCATCAATAAGGTTTTGTTTAATAGTTTTATTGCTGTACTCATTACCAATCATGCTCACTACAACAATGGCAAAAAAGAACTTAAATTGAGACGCGAAAAATGTGGTTAAGTGCCAAATAATAGGGAAGTTGAAAATACCTAGTTCACCTAATTCTAGTGTAAAAAAACCAAAAACATTAATTTTTAGTGAGGATAAAAGTATCACGAAAAAGGGTAAAATAAAGGATACGAATATGAGTATTTTGCTCGTTCTATTTAGTAATAGCTTTTGTAATTCTAAATTTAAAAGTCGTAACATTGGGGTTAGTTTTGGTTGTTGTTATCAGTTAATTGTAAAAATTGTTCTTCTAAACTTTCCTTACGCTGTACTAAATGTGTTAGAATAATACCTTGGCTAAAAAGGTATTTGTTAAAATCTTCAGATTTCATAGGTTCATTTAAAAAGGCGGTAACTAGTTGGTCTTCCACTTTAATTTTGCCAAATGAAGGGTTGCTTTCTAATAATGTAATTAATTCGGCTACTTTATTCGATTTAAGTTCAAAAAAGCCATGACTAGAAATCATTTCATCAACCCGACCAGAATACAGTTTTACACCTTTACGAAGTACCACAACATGCGAGCATACTTTTTCAACTTCATCTAACAAATGCGATGCTAACAATATAGTTGTGCCTTTAGCGGCTATTTGTTTTATTATTTTTCTAATTTGATGAATACCTTGCGGGTCTAAACCGTTGGTAGGTTCATCAAGAATTAATATTTCCGGATCGTTTAATAGGGCAGAAGCTATGGCTAAACGTTGTTTCATGCCTAAAGAATAGGTCTGGAACTTACTGTCCTTACGTTCTAAAAGCCCAACAACTTCTAGCTTTTCGTTTATTTTGCTAAGCGGAACATCTTTAATTCTACAAACCAATTTTAAGTTTTGTTCTGCAGTCATGTACGGATAAAAATTAGGGCGCTCAATAATGGCACCTACTTTTTTTAAGGCATCATGAGTTGAGGTGTTTCCGTCAAACCAATGAAAATCCCCTTCGGTTTTATTCACTACATTTAGTACAATACCTAATGTTGTAGATTTTCCGCTTCCGTTTGGCCCTAAAATGCCGTAAACATTACCTTTTTTAATGGTAAATGATAAATTTTTTACTGCTGTTAAGTACCCGAATTTTTTGGTAAGGTTGTTAATTGAAAGTATAGTATCCAAACTAAAAGTTTTTTGGGCCAACCTAAAAAGTTAGCTGTGGTTTGTTATTTTAGTACGACGAATGTATGCCGTTTTTGTTACACCCATATCAATAAAAACATTAAATTTGAATAAGTAAGATGCCTATGCAAGATTTAAAAATATCAAAGAAGAAGCCATCGTTTCCTATAACGCCTAAGTTACACGAGTATTTAAGCGAATACAACAGAAATATAAAAATCCCTATTTTTTATGATGATTTGTTGCGTTTTCAAGGTTCTATTGTGGTTTATGATAAAGATGATAACGACACGTTATGGATTCGGGTATATTATAACGACTATGAACGCGAGGAAATTGATGCTGCCTTAAAAAAGGTATATACCATATTTCATTCTGATGGTAACGATAGTGTTTTGCCGTTTTTAAATGTTGATGCTATTGATTTTTGCACCTTTGGAAACTCCAAACCATTTAGAATAAAAGTTAGAAATATTTTAAATGATAATTATACGTATTTTTATGTAAAAACAGCCGATTCTTCTAGGATTTATGGTTTAGAGCTAGAACATATGTTGTCGCCTTACAACCTAAACTATTTGGTGTATAAGAATACATTAATAGAAGAGCATATTGCAGGTATTCCGGGAGATGAGTTTATAAAGAATTTTTTACCAAAATGCGATAAATCTGAAAAATCTCAAATAGCCAAAGAGTTTGTTAAGTTTAACGAACGTTGTATGATTAGGCTTTTAGGCGATATGCGATCGTACAATTATGTTATTGTACCAACTCACGATTTTGATCATGTGGTGTATAAAATAAGAGCTATAGATTTCGATCAGCAGTCTTATGAGGGGAAGTTTAATATTTACAGACCGCAATTTTTTAAAGAAAACTATGAGATGGTGCAATTGGTTTCCAACAGTATGCAAAAACTGTCTATAAACCAATATAAAACCGAGGAACGTTCTATTTTAGTAAAACGCTTAAAAAGTTTTCATGATCGTATTGATGTATTATTAGATTGTATGGGAGAAGATGCCATTTCAACGGTCGATAATATCGATTTATTAAAATATAAGATATTTGAATACACGCAAGACGTTAACTTTAAACGTTGCGAAAATATGGGGCAAATTCTAAAATACTCATTGGAGTTTTTAACCCGAAATTACGAAAATGTAAATATTGAGAATTTAAGAGAGCAACGAAATACTAATTCCAGTTTTCGTTAAAATCTAGATTGTCATAATCATCTAAATCAATCTCGTCGTCAAACTCGTTATACGGGTCGTCTTCGTCTGCTTCAAACACTTTTTCTGGGGCAGTATCTGGAACTTGACCTTGCACAAACATAAGGTTAGGGTAATCACTACCTTCGGTTTCATCAACAATTTCAGCAAGTTCAACATAGAATGTCCACATGCTCATAAAGTCGTAAACGTATATTAGTTTTGTTTGTGCTTCATGAACCACACTGTCCAAAGATGTTTCGTTCATTAATCGCGCAGAACCATCATCACTTAAATCAAATAAAGAAATTTCTTCACCTTGTTCCCAAATATCGTTACTTAAATAAAATGAAGCCATTTCACTTCCATCAAACCCAAAAGATTGTGTAACTATATTGTGTAAATCTTCAAGGGTATCTGTTTCACGAATTTCTAAATCGCGAAAAATATCCTCTTCTGTATCATTATCTAAAATAACTCTAAATCTATAAATCATGGCAAGCAAATTATGCTACAAAGGTAGCTTTTTTTTAAATTATTTTGAGAATCTATGAAGCGCAAATGTCATGGCGCTTAACAGAAAAAAGGCTCCTATTTGATGGGCAACACCTAACCAAAGTGGAACAGCATAAATTATGGTTAAAACACCAAGCAAAAATTGAAATCCTACTAGAACTAACAAGGTATTTATACCTTTACTTTGTAGTGTGGTAAGCGATAATTTACGGGCTCGAAGCCATAATACTGAAATGGAAATAACAACTAAATACGCTAAAGTTCTGTGAATAAATTGTATGCCGCTTGGGTTTTCAATAAGGTTCTTGTAAAAAGGATCAAGAACATACACGGTATGATGTATGAACTTATTGTCATTCATTAAAGGCCAGTGGTTATGCAGTAAACCGGCTTTTAAACCAGCAACAAAAGCACCATAAATAATTTGAATGATAAGAATGATATAACTAACTATTATAAGTTTTTTAAAGGACTTATTAATTGTTTTTCTGTTCGGAAAATATAGGTCTAAGGCTACCCAAAGTGTAGCTGCAAAGGTTAGGAATGCAGTTGTTAAATGGGCTGCTAGCCTAAAATGACTAACATCTGGCATATCTACCAAACCACTTTTAACCATGTACCAACCTAAAAAACCTTGAAAGCCTCCAAGTATTAATAAAACCAAGCATTTTTTTATGGTGCTTTTGTTAAGTTGTTTGGTTGCTAAAAAATATAAAAATGGAATAATGAATACTAGGCCAATAACTCGACCTATAAGTCTATGTAACCATTCCCAAAAATAAATACTTTTAAAATCTTCTATGGTAAAATGCGAATGTAATTTTTGGAACTCGGGATATTGCTGATATAAATTAAAAGCTTCTTCCCACTCGGCATTATTTAATGGCGGAATAGTACCCGTTATTAATTTATAATTTGAAATGGATAAGCCAGAATCTGTAAGTCTAGTTATACCACCAACAACTACCATAATAAAAATTAATACACACCCGGTAAGCAACCAATAGATTACTTTTTTGTTGTCCTTTTTCATATTAAATTAATGCTTTTTTAAAACATATACTATTTTCAATAGTTGCATATTGTCCGTAGTTAGGTATAACTTGATACTTATTTTTTTTATAAAACTGCACAGCTTCTATTTGTCTTTTTCCTGTTTCTAAAATACATTTTTTATACCCCAATTCTTTTGCCCAATCCTCTAAACCTTCTAAAATTTTAGTAGCAAGACCTAAATTTCTGGCTTCTGTACTTGTAAACATGCGTTTAATTTCTACGGTATCTTTATCCACATGTTTAAAAGCACCGCAGCTTGCTGGTTTATTTTGAATATAGGCCACAATAGTGTTTTTTAAGACATCAATATTGTTGTACTGGTCGTAAAAATCATGATCATCGCCGTCTACTATTTTTAAATAGGCATCTAGTTGCGTCACCAAATCTATGAAGTCCTTGTTCTCCGAGTCTGTTTTAACTAAATGCATCTTGTTATTTCTGTTATAAAACTCGGTTTTTTAAACTTCCTTAGTGTTAACTGCTTGCAGTCCTAAGCGTTTTCCTTCTTTTAGCATTAATTGAAATGCTGCCTCATATTCATTAGGAATGTTTCCTTCAAGTATAGCTTCTTTAATGCTTTCTTTTATAAGTCCAATTTCGCGAGATGGTTTTAGATTAAATGTTTTTATTATTTCTTCACCAGATATTGGCGGTTGAAAATTTCTAACATGATCGCGAGCTTCTACTTCAATAATTTTTTCACGTACAATTTTAAAATTGTTATGGTATTTGTTGAATTTTTTAGGATTCTTGGTTGTTATATCGGCTTCACATAGTGTCATTAAATCTTCAACATAATTGCCAGCATCAAAAACTAAGCGACGTACAGCAGAATCTGTTGCCATATCATCGGCTAAAACAATAGGGCGAGAGCTCATGAAAACCATTTTCTGAACAAATTTCATTTTGTCATTTAATGGCATTTTTAGTCTTTTAAATAAATGATAGACCATTTTAGAACCTTCAAATTCATGCCCATGAAAAGTCCAACCTACTTTTTTACTAAACTTTTTAGTTGGAGCTTTTCCTATGTCGTGCAATAAGGCTGCCCAACGTAACCAAAGATTATCTGTGTTTTTGCAAATATTATCGACTACCTCTAAGGTGTGATAAAAATTGTCTTTATGACGTTGTCCTTCAACCTCGTCAATACCTTTTAAGGCTGTTAATTCTGGTAGGATGTGTTTTAATAATCCCGTTTTTTCTAATAATAGAAACCCTTTTGATGGTTTTTTACTTTCAAGAATTTTATGAAGCTCGGTAACTATACGCTCGTTAGTAATTATTTTAATACGATCGCTATTATTAGTTATGGCTTCCAGCGATTTTGCTTCTATAATAAAATCGAGTTGGGTAGCAAACCTAATGGCGCGTAACATACGTAACGGGTCATCACTATAAGTTATATCTGGATTTAAAGGAGTTTTAATGATTTTGTTTTCTAAATCATTAACCCCATTAAAGGGGTCTAATAAATCGCCAAAAGCATCTTCGTTTAAATTTAGTGCCAGTGCGTTTATAGTGAAATCTCTTCGGTTTTGATCGTCTTCTAAGGAACCATTTTCAACAGAAGGGTTTCTGCTATCTTCCGTATAAGATTCTTTTCTAGCTCCAACAAATTCAATTTCAATATCATCATGCCTTAGCATAGCCGTACCATAAGTTTTAAAAACTTGTACTTTGGTTTTAATAGGTAGGTTTTTAGCAACTTGTTTTGCTAACTGAATGCCATCTCCAATGGCAACAATGTCTATGTCTTTAGCATCACCACGTTTTAAGAGAAAATCGCGAACAAAGCCACCTATTACAAAAGATTCTAGTTGAAGTTCTTTTGCCGATTTTGATATGATTTTAAATATGTTATGCTGAAGTGCTTCTTTGTAATTCATGGTTGTGTTTGAGCGTTTACTCTCGAATAATCTTTACAACATTACTGTTACTAATCTTAATAATTGATGACGGTTTATTGCAAATTTTTTCCTGCTGCAAATTTACTACATAATCGACACCTTTTAAAATCTCATCGCTTATTTCTTTAAACGATTTTGGAGTTGGCGCACCACTAATATTGGCCGAAGTTGAAACCAATGGTTTATTTAGTTTTCGGGATATCCAGTAGCAGAAATCGTCGTCAGGTATTCTTATAGCAATACTACCATCATCAGCAATTAAATTATGTGCTAAATTTTTGGCATCGTCATAAATAATAGTTGTTGGTTTATCTGTTATTTCTATTATGTTTAAAGCCGATTGAGGTATTGTTTTTACAAACTGTTTTAGCATTCTATCATCGGCCACAAGACATATAAGCGCTTTAGAATCTATACGATTTTTTAAATTATAGATCTTTTTAACGGCTTCCGAGTTGGTGGCATCGCAGCCAATTCCCCAGACCGTATCTGTGGGGTAGAGGATAATGCCGCCGTTTTTTAGGATTTGTAGTGTTTTATTGATTTCGTTTTGCATATATATTGTTATAATTCAGCAAAACTAATAATAACGCTTTAAATGTAAAGATTTATATTTGTGTTAAACTATAGTTAATATATGATAAATGTCTCAAAGTCTTTTTTACCTAATCAAGAAGAATATCAAGCACACTTAAAGAAGTCATGGGATAAAATTTGGATTACTAATAGAGGAGAATTAGTAAAGTCTTTGGAGTTTCAGGTAAAAAATAAATTTAATATTACGAATATGATTGCTACTACAAATGGTACGTTACCATTGCAGATAGCAATAAAAGCATTACAATTAAAAGAAGAAATAATTACAACCCCTTTTAGCTATATTGCTACGGCCTCAAGTATTGTTTGGGAAGGTTGTACACCTGTTTTTGTAGACATTGATAAAGAATCCTTTAATATTGATCCTTCTAAAATTGAAGCTCACATAACTAGTAATACTACTGGTATTGTTGCAACGCATGTTTTTGGAAACCCTTGTAATATAAAGGCTATTAAAGCTATTGCCGATAAATATAATCTTAAAGTTATTTATGATGCTGCACATGCTTTTGGTGTAGAATATAAAAAGCAATCTATATTTGAATATGGGGATGTAAGTACCTGTAGTTTTCATGCTACTAAAATTTTTCATACAGGTGAAGGTGGAGCAATGTTTTCTAAAAATAAAGAGTTGCATGATACTTTGTATTATCATCATAATTTTGGGCATGATGGTCCTGAAAAATTTCATGGTTTGGGTATTAATGCCAAAATGAGTGAATTTCAGGCAGCCATGGGATTAACCATATTACCTTATTTTGATGATATTTTTTATAGACGAAAGCTTTTGTACGATAGATATTTGAATCATTTAGAAGATAATAAAGATTTGGTTTTTCAAAAAATTAAAAAAAATGTACTTTATAATTATGCGTATATGCCTGTAGTTTTTAAAAATGAAAAACAATTATATGAGGTTAAGAAAGCCCTAAATGAAAAAGATATACATCCAAGGCGGTATTTTTATCCAGCATTAAATACAGTTGATTATTT
This sequence comes from Algibacter sp. AS12, assembly GCF_046736315.1. Taxonomy (NCBI): domain Bacteria; kingdom Pseudomonadati; phylum Bacteroidota; class Flavobacteriia; order Flavobacteriales; family Flavobacteriaceae; genus Algibacter; species Algibacter sp. AS12. The sequence continues at coordinate 356,443 of NZ_CP151841.1, read as the reverse complement.
AGGTGGGCAAAACATGCCTATTGCGGAAAATATAGCTAAGCGTATATTATGTTTGCCTTTATATTTTGATTTAACAGAAGATCAAGTGGATGCTATTAGCTTAATTATTAATAAAACAATCTAAATGAAACCAACTATATATTTAATTGGTGTTGGATATTATACGGAAGTTATAATAGAACTGGCTAGAGAATGTGGTTATCAAGTGGCAGGGTTATATCATTATAATGAGGATCGTGTTGGAGAAATAGTTCTAGGTGTAAAAATTATAGATACCACTAAAGCGCTTTTTAGTGGTAATATAAAAGGTGAAAAATTTGGCGTTTCTGTAGGAGAAAACAATACTAGAGAGTCAATTTCAAAAACAATAAGGAGCCTTGGAGGGGAAACACCTAATTTGATACATCCAAAAGCAGTTCTAAGTCCATCTGTAGAAATTGGTGTTGGATGTTTTATACACGCCATGGCTATTTTGCATACAGCAACTAAAATTGGTGATGATTGTATTGTGAGTTCTGGCTCTATGTTAGGACATCATGCTAGTTTGGGTAATGTTTGCTTTATGGCACCTTTTTCCTTAGTTGGTGCTTATAGTACAATTGGTGAGCGTGTTTTATTTGGGTTAAATTCTTTAATTCTACCTAATAAGTTAACACTTGGTAACGATTGTATTGTTGGTGCTAAAGCAAACGTTACCAAATCATTTGATGCTAAAACTACCTTAATAGGTAATCCAGCAAAACCGTTAAAATCTAAAAAGTAAAATTTGAAACCACTATTAAGTATTTGCTGTACATCGTATAATCATGAAAACTATATTAAGGAAACTCTTGATGGTTTTTTAATGCAAAAAACCAATTTTCCTATAGAAATTTTAATTCATGATGATGCTTCAACCGATAGGTCTGCGGAAATTATTAAGGAATATGCACAAAAAGATGGTCGGATAATAACGATACTTCAAACCGAAAATCAATATTCAAAAAAAATCAAACCATGGCCCAATTTTCTTTTTCCAATGGCAAAAGGTAAATATTTAGCACTTTGCGAGGGTGATGATTATTGGATAGACCCTTTAAAACTTCAAAAACAAGTAGATTTTTTGGAAACACATAGCGATTTTAATATTTGTTTTAATGCTTCAAAAATTTATATACAAGATACAAATACTTTTAAAGAAGATCCTTTTAGAGGAAAATTTCCAGAAATATTAACTATCAAAGATTTAGCACGTAAAAACTATATAAGAACCAATACTGTTGTTATGCGAAATAATTTTACGTTACCTGAGTGGTTCAATCAATTACCGTTTGGTGATTGGCCTATGTATCTAATTATGATAAAGGATAATAAGGTGAAATATATTGATGATGTTATGGGAGTTTACAGAATTCATAGTGAAGGTGTATGGTCTGGAAAGGATAAAGCTAAAATGATTGAAATGACGTTAATAGGCTTGGATATGCTTATTAAAAGTAACATATTACCAGCTCATATCAATAAGATTCTTTTAAAGCGTTACAGGAAGTACGCATTTAAAGCTCAAAAAGAAAAATTTAGGGGTTATCTTAAAAGCCGTTAAAGCATAGTTGTGTTGTTAAAAGCATCATAGCTAATATTTTGATAATATATGTTTTATAGGTGTTAGAAGGCGGAAAACAATTCTAATTGATCACACTTATATCCGAAATTAAATAAAAATAGTGAGTTTGCGTTTTAAGAGCTCTATAGTGCCTTCTTTAAATACAACTTACACGAATTGACGATAACTTTTTGTTTCCTTAAATCATAGAAAGTAGGATGTGCCAAGGTTTTCCGTTTAAGAATGGTTTTTATGAATTTTTAAAAGCTCTTCATACATTTTCTCTGTAATAACCTCTTTTGTAAAGTTCTCCTTTAAATGCTTAAACCCATTTTTAATAAACTTTTCTTTTAGTTCTTTATTCTCTAAAACAGTTAATACCGCCTCAGCAAAGGATTCTGGGTTTTCTTTTTCGCAAAGCAAACCTGTTTGGTTATGGTTTACTACTTCAGGAATACCAGCCGCATTGGTAGCTACAATAGGCACGTGGCTAGCATAAGCTTCTAATAGAACACCTCCTGTTGGCTCTAGTTTTGATGTGAACAAAAACAGATCAAAATCAGCAAAGATTTCAGGAATATCGTTTCTAAAACCCAAAAATAAAATGTGGTTTTCAAGTCCTAATTCTTTAGTAAACGCCTTTATTTCATCTTCCATTTTACCAGTACCAATTAATAAAAATTTAGCGTTTGGTAGTTTATCTTTTAAAACACTTACTGTTTTTACAAATGTAAAATGATCTTTAAAAGGCACAAAGGCCGATATGTTGGCTATTAATTGTGTGGTGTGAGGTAAGCCTAACTCGTCATGTAGTTTGTATGATTTTGAAGTGAGCTTAAAGTCATCCAAATTTGTAGCGCTTCCAACAATTGAAAATCGCGAATGGTCTTTTATTGATGGTCCTAGAACATCGATAACAGCCTGAGAAACACAAATAAGTTTTACTAAATGCTTATAGTTGTATTTCCATTTACGTAATGGATTAGTTGCTATGTCCTTTATTAAGGTTCTAAAAAATACCAATGGCGTTTTCTTAATGGATAGGAGCGAAGCAATAACACATAAGGTATGTGCGGTACTATTATGGATTAAAACCAAATCGATTTTTTCTTCCTTTACAACTTGTTTGATTTTTTTTATCCAACTTCTACTATATTCCGATTTTAAAGGAAGCGCATGGACATTATAATTTTTTGAAGCCGCAATTTCAGCTAATTTGGTTTCGGTAGGGCAAATTAAAACTTGATGCTCTATTTTACTATCGAAAGCGTCATAATAATAAACAATTTGCTGTTCGTGACCACGCCATACACTGGAAGCCGTTATTTGAAGTAATCTCATATAAATTTGTATTCATCAAATGTAAAATAATATATCTAAATTGTTGAAACTTTATAATAAAAAACGTAAAATATTGTAATATTGCGGTATGAAGAATTCAGTAATTCATGATCATTTTAAGCCTTATAAAACGCAAATAGATAACTTTATTTTCAACTTTGATAATGAAGGAGAAGATTTTGGCAATCAACAGCGTAACAGTTTAAAGCTGTTTACCTTAAATGATAGGTTGGTAAATATTAAGTCCTTTAGAATTCCCAATATTGTAAACCAAATTGCTTATAAATTCTTCAGAAAAAGTAAAGCGGAACGCTCTTTCGAGTATGCTAAAAAACTTACCGAACTAAATATAGGAACACCACAACCTATTGCTTATTACGAGTTTAAAACGCCTTTTTTATTCAAAAAAAGTTATTATATAAGTGAGCATTTAAATTACGATATAACTTATCGAGAACTTACTACAGATTTTAATTATCCAGATCATGAAACTATTTTACGGGAGTTTACAAGGTTTACTTATAAATTGCATGAAAATGGTATTAATTTTTTAGACCATTCTCCAGGTAATACTTTAATAAAGAAGGTCGATGGAAAGTATTTGTTTTATTTAGTTGATTTAAACCGAATGGAATTTAAAGCTATGAATTTTGAAACGCGAATTAAAAATTTTGCTCGCTTAACAGTTCATAAATCTATGGTTGAGGTAATGAGCGATGAATATGTAAAATGCTCCGGTGAAGATTATAATAAGGTATTTAATTTAATGTGGCATGAAACTGAAGATTTTCAAGCTAGATACCACCGAAAGAGACGGTTAAAAACCAAAATGAAATTCTGGAAATAACTCCATTAATTTTAATCGTTTTGTTACCCGTGTTAAAAATAAATTCCAACTGTAATTAGTTTATTTAAAGGAGTGATTTTGCAAATCAGGAAGACTAAAATGAACGATTTTCATTCATGTGAAAATTTATTTTAGAAAATTCGTGTCTAGGTATAAATTAAATTATTTTTGATGCTATGAAAATTGAAGTATCTGTAATTATTAGCACATATAATAGTCCTTTGTGGTTAGAAAAGGTTTTATGGAGTTATGATACGCAGACTTATAAAAATTTTGAAGTTGTTATTGCAGATGACGGTTCAGGCGAAGAAACTATACAACTTATTGCTTCTATAAAGAACAAGTTGAGTTATCCTGTACAACATATTTGGCATGAGGATAATGGTTTTCAAAAAACGATTATTTTAAATAAAGCTACTATTTCGAGTAAAGGTGATTATTTAGTTTATACAGATGGAGATTGTATTGCTAGAAAAGATTTTTTAGAAGTACACGTGGCAAATAGAAAGGCGGGATGTTATTTATCTGGTGGTTATTTTAAATTGCCAGAGCACATAAGTAAGTTAATTTCTAAGGACGATATTTATAATCAATCCTGTTTCGACATAAAATGGCTTAAAAAGCATGGTTTAAAATCTTCTTTTAAAAATAATAAATTAACAGCTAGGGGTTTGAAAATGAATATTTTAAATTTTATAACTCCAACTAAAAGCACATGGAATGGCCACAACTCTTCAGCATACAAAAAAGATATTCTTAATGTAAATGGGTATGACGAACGTATGCAATATGGTGGGGAAGACAGAGAATTAGGAGAACGTTTAGTAAACGCAGGAATGAAGGCTAAGCGCGTTAGGTATAGTGCGATATGTTTACATTTATATCATGAAAGAGGTTATGTAAATCCAGAAATGATAGCAGTAAATAAGTCCATTAGGTTAGTAACAAAAACACAGAAATTAACAAAAACGGCTTTTGGAAATCAGCGAGTTAATTTTTCTAATTCTTGATATCTAAAATAGACACCATAAGCGCTTAAATAGCATATTTGAAAACCTTCTTTACCATCTAAAATACCCAACCTAAAAATGTAATTAGTAACAAATTTAATTACAGGGCGTAAGTATAAATGGTATGGACTCGATTTTTTGCCTTTATTAAATAGTTCTAAGGCTTTTAGCTTAGCGTAACGTTCCATTTTAGATTTATAATGAGCAGAGCTATCAAAGCAATAATGTAACATCGTGTTTTTAAACAATTTGCTTTCGCCATCAATTTCAGGCATTTCATGTACAATTTTATCTTCAATATAATTTACTGTTCCCTTTTTAAATAACCTATAAGTGGTATCAGTTTGAAAGCCACTAAAACGAATTCTTTTCTGTTTAAAAAAGTAGAGACGCTTAACCATATATGCAACACTATCTTTAGGTGTGTTTATTGCTTCTAGGATTTCATTTTTAAGAGGTTCAGGAATACGCTCATCTGCATCAATAAATAAAATCCATTCGTGGGTCGCTTGTTTAAGTGCGTAATTTCGTTGATCAGCAAAGTTTTTAAATTTCCGTTGTATAGTTTTAACGTTCTTTAATTGCTGAAGTTTTTCAAATGTGCCATCAGTACTAAAAGAGTCTACTACTATAATTTCGTCGGCAAAATCTATATTTTTAATTACGCTCTCAATGTGTTTTATTTCATTAAAAGTAATTATTAAAGCCGTTATGTTTTGCTTGTTTTTCAAAGAAAAGTCAGGTTAAAATTATTTAGTAAAAGGGCGGTTATAACTTTTAAGAGTAAAGAAATTTAAGCGTTTTCTAATTTTATATTTTCGAATAAGATTTAAAGGTTTCTTTTTAAGGTGGTTTTTGTTTTTATGTAAAAAATCGATGGTTGCCGTAATAACACGTTCGGATGACTTTCCATCAAAATAGGGGTGTAAATTATTAATGAAATCTTCTATGTTTTCAATCAAACTATTAGGTGCAGTTAATGCTTTTTTAAATGCAGACTCAATAGCATTTGTTTCTGTAACATTTATTAAATAATTGTGATTAAACGTGTGATTGAAAGTAACTACAGGTTTTTTTTGTAATAAAAATTCTTGAATTGCAGAAGTGGTATCTGCAAACATGATATCAGATTTTTTAAATAGCGGAATTAAATTAGTGGTATCAAAAAAGGTGAAATTTTCACCATTTAAACTTTGCCATTTCAATTTCAATTCTTCTGGTAACTTAGGATGCATTACCATTAAAAAGTTATAATTCCCTTGCCTTGATAATTGTTTTATTTCGTTAAAAATATCATTATTATAAGCTAAACTTAATCGTTTAGTAAAAGTTGTAGCAATAAGTATAGTTGGTGTTTTGGAGTGGTTCTTTTCCGTTAAAGGAAATAAAGGGTCAACCTTACTCCAACCTGTTTCTACAATATCAAAATGTGGATGCTTAGGCTGTTGTAATTTAAAACCGTTTGTACTCGAAGGGCCTTGTGTACAATACAAATCAAAGAAACCTCTAATTCTAAAATGAGCTTCTCCGTTATTTTTTTCTGGACGTTTAAAAGATAAAAACCCATGAAATATCTGAACTTTTATACCCGAAATAAAATCTGGTACATCATCCGTAGCCGCTAAAACGATATCAGGTAGGTAATTTATAACTTCTGTAATATCATTTAAAACATTTTCCTTGAGGTTTAAATCAGGATTATTTTTATCAAGATCACTAAACCATTTAACTTCATAACCTCGTTTTAAAATCTCTTGTTCCAAAGGGTTACCAATAGGAATGGCGTAACTATAAGATATGTAAATTAAAAACTTATAACCCATTGGTAGTTATTTATTTAAAAAGCTAATTAGCTTTGGTTTTATGTACTCTGGTTTTAATTTTAAATAATAGGCTTCTATATTTTTTTTAGCCAATGCGATATCATTTTCAGAATATGGTATAAAATCTGAAATGTGAATTGCTACATGTTGGTTGTCACTTTCTACATCTCCAAACCAATTCTTTTTATTTAAGTAAGGCGAAAATATAGTGAAAGTTTTAATACCTAAAGCTTTTGCCATATTGTTAGCACCACCTTCATTACCAATTAGTGCTGTACAGTGTTTTGTAATAGCTAAAAATTCACGTAAACTTTTACCAAATATATCAAATAAAATATGTTGTTGTGTTATTTGGTTACAAGCATCAAAGATGGCTTTAGCATCTTCTCTCTGTTTCGGAATATAATTAAAAAGTATTCGAGAATCTGGTTTTTGCTCTACTATTGTGTCTAGCAATTGGGCCATATAATTTTTAGGGTAGGTTTTATTTTCGCTACTTCCTAAAACACTTATCATATATAATGGATTTGTTAGATCTATATTATGTTTGATTAAATATAATTTAGCGTCCTTAATCTCGGTAGCCGTTAAATAAATTTTTGGTGTTATAGTATTAAAATTTATTTGAAGGGGTTCTAGAAGTTTGAATCTGTTTTCAAAGGCTAGACTAGAATTGTTTTCGGGGTGTTTTAAGCGTTTAGTTGTATGGGAGTAAATAAATGCCGTATGCTTTTTACGGTAAGCACTTTTTATTTTAGATTTAACAAATAGGCATATTAAAGCACTACTTATTTTTCCGTAAACATCTATTACAGCATCATATTCTGCTTTTCGTATTGTTTTTAAAAAAGCAAAAAACTTTAGTTTACTTTTTTCTATTTCAGGTGTGATAAAAATAAAATTGTCTATAAACGGATTATTCTCAACAACTGGGTAGGTGTGTGTGTTTATTAAATAATCCAATTGTGCTTCAGGGAATTTATGGCGAAGACTTTCAAACAATATGCTACTTGTAAGCACATCGCCAATCATTTTTTGTTGAATTATTAAAATTTTCATCCTAGCATCAAATTACAAACAAAAAATCCCAAATTCCAACTTTTAACGTGTTGGAATTTGGAATTTAGTTTTTGGAGCTTTAAAATTTAAACCGCAACACTATGCTCACGAAGTGCATCGTTAAGCGAAGTTTTCTTGTTAGTACTTTCTTTACGTTTTCCAATAATTAAAGCACAAGGTACATTGTAACTTCCAGAAGGGAATTCTTTTGCGTAACTACCAGGAATAACTACCGATCTTGCAGGAACAACACCTTTATATTCTTTTGGCTCATTACCAGTAACATCAATAATTTTTGTACTCATAGTTAATACAACTCCAGCGCCTAAAACAGCTTCGGTTTCTACACGTACACCTTCTACAACTATACAACGGCTACCAATAAATGCGTTATCTTCAATAATTACTGGAGCAGCTTGTAAAGGCTCTAAAACACCTCCAATACCAACACCTCCAGATAAATGTACATTTTTACCAATTTGAGCACAACTACCAACAGTTGCCCAAGTATCTACCATTGTACCTTCATCTACATAAGCACCAATATTTACATAACTAGGCATTAAAATAGTACCTGCAGAAATGTAAGCACCGTGTCTTGCAACAGCATTAGGTACAACTCTAATACCACGTTCTGCAAAGTTTCTTTTTAATGGAATTTTATCATGATATTCAAAAATACCAGCCTCTAAAGTTTCCATTTTCTGAATTGGGAAATATAAAACAACAGCTTTTTTAACCCATTCGTTTACTTGCCAACCATCTGCTACAGGTTCTGCAACTCTTAACTCGCCTTTATCTAATAAATCTACTACGTGTCTTATTGCTGTGGTGGTCTTTTCTTCCTTTAAAAGATCTCTATTATCCCAAGCGCTTTCGATTGTTTGTTGTAATTCAGTCATTGCTATAATAATTTTTGGCAAATATAATGGCTATCATTTAAAAAGGCGTTTAAATTGAATTTTTTTAAGTAAAAAAGCTTCATAAAACAATTAAGAAAATGCTGTTTTTAAGATGAAATACATATATACTCCTAGAAATGCAGACAATAAATAAATTGCAGTGTGGTTTTGTGTTTTTTAGCGTTTAAATTGGTTTTTGGTCTGTTTATCGGTAAAAACATGTCGGTTCTCTTATAAACGAAAATTCGTGGCGTACGACTAATTTTTTGTAGTTGAACATGGTTGTGGTTATATATTTGAACCATCAAACAATGATAAACACAATGAAAGCTAATTTTTACATCTTATTCATCTTATTATTAAGCTTCTCTTTAGGAAATGCACAAAGCACTAATGAAGTTGTAAGTATTGATACTAATGTGATAGTTTCTGTATCAAACGAAACAGAAGTTTCTACTGTAAAAAATGATTCATTATTAATTGATGCCTCTCAAATAAATGAAACAATTGCTCGTAGTTCTAGCGATATTAGAGTATATTTAAATCGCAAAAGAAAAGTAAGTAATATCAATTTACTTTTTAGAGAAATGAATAAAGCTACTAGAGCATAAACGATAATGTTCAAATATTAATAATTAAGGTTAAATATCCAAAAAAAAAGGCTGTCCACTAGGATGGCCTTTCTTGTTTTATTAAGTTATTTTTGAAAAAAAAATATGTCAAGAATTTTAGCAATAGACTTTGGTACTAAAAGAACAGGAATAGCTGTTACAGATGAGTTACAAATAATTGCATCGGGTTTAACTACAGTTAATACAAAAGAGTTAATTGTATTTTTAAAAGACTACGTGGCTACAGAAAGTGTTGAGTTGTTTTTAGTTGGCGAACCAAAACAAATGGATAATTCTGCTTCCGAAAGCGAAGTTCATATTGTTAAGTTTCTTGCTAAATTAGAAAAAGCAATCCCAAACATACCAATTAAACGTGTAGACGAGCGCTTTACATCTAAAATGGCATTTCAAACCATGATAGATAGTGGCTTGAAAAAAAGTCAGAGAAAAAACAAAGCGTTAATTGACGAAATTAGTGCAACACTAATTCTACAGAGTTATTTATATTCTAAATAGCTAAACAAAAAAGAGAATAAATTTTTATTAAATACAAAGCATAAACTATAAGTATTGTATTTTTGCAAAGAATAATAATTTAGAGAATGATTTTACCTATTGTAGCTTACGGAGACGCCGTTTTAAAGAAAAAAGCAAAAGATATTACTAAGGATTACCCTAATTTAGAAGGGTTGTTAGAAAACATGTTCGAAACCATGTACAATGCTTATGGAGTAGGTCTTGCGGCCCCTCAAATAGGATTGCCTATTCGTATGTTTTTGGTTGATACTACGCCGTTTTCAGAAGATGAAGATTTAAGTGAAGATGAGCAAAAAGCGCTAAACGGATTTAAACGCGTTTTTATTAATGCTCAAATTACTAAAGAAGAAGGTGATGAGTGGGCTTTTAACGAAGGTTGTTTAAGTATTCCAGACGTTAGAGAAGATGTGTTTAGAAAACCTAAAATTACTATTGAATATCTAGACGAAAACTTTAAATCACATAAAGAATCTTTTGATGGGTTAATTGCTCGAGTAATTCAACATGAATACGACCATATTGAAGGTGTTTTGTTTACCGATAAGTTATCGAGCTTAAAAAAGCGTTTAATAAAAGGTAGACTTACTAATATTTCTAAAGGGAAAATAAATGTAGACTACCGCATGCGATTTCCAGACCAAAAAAAGAAACGATAATATTTGCAATACATCAATAAACAGTTGATATTTGTCTCTTTCAAAAAATAATTTATGAGTTTAGAAAAAGTAATTTCAATTTCAGGAAAACCAGGGTTATACAAGTTAATTACCCAAACAAGAGGAGGTTTTGTGGCAGAATCGTTAATAGATAACAAACGTATTTCGGTTAGTATGCAAAACAATGTAAGTGTATTAAGTGAAATTGCTATTTATACATTAACCGAAGAGGTGCCTTTACGTCAAGTTTTTCAAAGTATTAAAGAGAAGGAAAACGGAGAGAAAACATCTGTAAAGCCAAAAGACAGTAAAGATAAATTAGAAGAATACTTCTTTAATGTTTTACCAGATTACGATGAAGATAGAGTGTATGCTAGCGATATTAAAAAAGTAATTCAGTGGTATAATTTATTGCAAGAGCATAACATGTTAGATGGTTTAGAAGCTACAGAAGCTGAAACCGTTGTAGACGAAGAAGAATAAATAAAATAAATAATTACGATTAAAACCTTCAAATCTTGAAGGTTTTTTTATGCGTTTTTGTAAGGTGTTATTAAAAATTACGACTATTTAGTATCTAACAAAATTATCTTACATAATGAATTCTCTCTGGTTTTTTGATGATGTAAACCTATTTAAGGTGCTTTGCCCACATAAGTTTAAAGCCTATAAAAAAGGTCATGATTTTGATGCCTATAAAAAGAAAGACTACATCTACTTTGAGGAGGATTCTGCAAACAAAGTATATCTAATAGAAAAAGGAAAAGTAAAAATTGGCTATTACAGCGAAGATGGTAATGAGGTTATTAAAGCCATTTTAACTCGTGGTGAAATTTTTGGAGAAACGGCCATTTTAGGAGAGGAAAAGCGAGAGGAATTTGCTCAATCTGTAGATAATAACACGAGTATTTGCCCTGTAGGAGTTAATACTATGCATAATTTAATGCGAGACAATCAAACCTTCAGTTTAAAAATATATAAGGTTATTGGGTTTAGGCTCAAAAAACTTGAACGTCGTTTACAGCTTTTACTTTTTAAAGATGCAAAAACCAGACTAATCGAGTTTTTAGACGAGTTATGTTCAGATTACGGATACGATTGCGAAAAAACGGGCGATAAAATTATTCATCATCCATATACTCAAAAAGATATTGCATCATTAATAGGTACATCAAGACCCACTTTAAATATTCTTCTAAACGAATTAAAGGAAGAAAATATCATTCAATTTACTAGAAAAGAGATAAGAATCCATCATAAAACGGCTTAATGTTAGATAGCTAACATTTTATAAAACATAGCTGATATATTTTTGAAGTATAAAATAACTAAAATAAATATATCATGATTAAAAAAATGTTTTTAGCAGTATTAGTGGCAGGAGTTTTTGCTACTTCTTGTAGTAATGACGACGACGGAACGGTGTCATCCAGATTAAATATTTCATTAGATGGATTAGAAAATTTAGGAAACGACTTTGTCTATGAAGGATGGATAATTGTTGATGGGAATCCGGTAAGTACGGGCGTGTTTACAGTAGATGATAACGGAAATTTATCTGAAACTAGTTTTTCAATTTTAAAAGAGACGCTTGATGCAGCAACAAATTTTGTATTAACTATTGAACCAGCAGTCGATCCAGATCCAGCACCAGCAGAAACTAAGTTGTTAATTGGAGATTTTTCAGGTAATTCTGCAAGTGTAAGTTCTGCGGGTATTGTTGCAGATTTAGCTTCAGTATCTGGGAACTATATTCTAGCAACTCCAACAGATGCAGATGATACTAATGAGTCTAGTGGTGTTTGGTTTTTAGATAACTCTAGCGGGTCTGCCGTTGCAGGTCTTGATTTACCAACCCTTTCGGCTGGTTGGAAATATGAAGGATGGGTTGTTTTTGATGGCACTCCGGTATCAACTGGTACATTTTTAGATGCAGCTATGGCAGACGATAATGCAGCTACTTCACCTTTTAAAGGTAGCGTAGGTAACGGACCAGGTTATCCAGGAGAGGATTACGTAATGGGTACTGCCGCAGGAGTAACATTTCCAACAGATTTAAAAGGTAAAACTATTGTTATTTCTGTAGAACCAAGTCCAGATAATAGTGCAGCGCCTTTTACTTTAAAACCATTAGCGCATGTTGTACCAGATAATGCAGCCGACCATACTGTAATTTCTATGGGAACAGGTCCTGTAACTATTTTAACAGGTACAGTTACTAGATAGACCTAAACTTTTTTGTTAGATTTAAGGCATGGTTTCAATTATTGAAACTGTGCCTTATTGATTTAAATATGACATTGAATAAAAGTAGAATAAAGAATATTGTTTTTTTCGTTTTAATTGGGGTCTTGTTATTGCCACAAACTCGAAAACCTATTCAAATACTAGTAAATAAAGGGTTTGCGCTTTTTGCTCCGTCTACAATTGATGCTTCAAACCAAAGTACAATAACAGATTATAAATGGCTATTAAAAGGTGAAAACAATACGGACTTTAACTTCACTACAACCAAGGACAAAGTCGTTTTGCTAAATTTTTGGGCCACTTGGTGTCCGCCGTGTATAGCGGAAATGCCTAGTATGCAATTATTGTATGAGGATTATAAAGATAAAATAGAGTTTGTTTTTGTTTCCAATGAAGATTTTCAAACTACGCATAGCTTCTTAATTAAAAATAAATTTTCATTCAGTTCGTATAAAGCCATTTCCAAATTTCCTGAGGTTTTTAATGTTTCTAGTATTCCTAGAACATTTCTAATTGATAAAAAAGGAAATATTGTAATTGATAAAACAGGTGCATCCAACTGGAATAGCGAAACAGTTAGGGAGACTATTGATACTTTGCTTAAAAAATAAATAGCTATGCCATCTAAATTTTTCGTAAATTTTACTATAATTTTATTGTGTAATTAAAAACAAATGGCAAATTGAATATAGTTGTATTAGACGGTTATACACTTAATCCAGGAGATTTAAGTTGGGAAGGTATTGAGCAATTTGGTGATGTAGTTGTTTATGACAGAACAGCAAATAATACCAAAGAAATCGTAAAGAATATTGGCGATGCCGAAATTGTTTTTACCAATAAAACACCACTTCCTAAAGCGGTATTAAAACAAGTGCCACAATTAAAATATATTGGAGTTTTGGCTACCGGTTATAATGTGGTAGATGTGAATACTGCCAAAGATATGGGTGTTACAGTTGCTAATGTACCTACTTACGGCACTCAGGCTGTAGCGCAATTTACCATGGCTTTACTGCTAGAGTTGTGCCATAATGTTGGTAATCATGCCGCTGCTGTAAATGATGGTGAATGGACCAAATCTAAAGATTTTTGTTTTTGGAATTCACCGCTTATAGAGCTGGATGGAAAAACTTTAGGAATTATTGGTTTTGGTAAAATAGGACAAGCTACAGCAAAAATTGGAGAGGCTTTTGGTTTAAATATTGTTGCCTTTAACCGAAGTGAAAATCCAGATCTAGAAACAGAAACTTGTAAATATGTGTCTTTGGATGAATTACTAGAAACATCGGATATTATTAGTTTACATTGTCCGCAAACCGATGCTACAACAGGAATTATCAATAAAGCAAATATTGATAAAATGAAAGATGGCGTAATGATTATAAACACATCTCGTGGCGGGTTGATAGTTGAAGATCATTTAAAAGATGCTCTAAATTCAGGTAAGGTATCTGGGGCTGCAGTCGATGTTGTTTCCTCGGAGCCTATTAAAGCAGATAACCCGTTATTAAGCGCTAAAAACTGTATTATTACACCTCATATTGCTTGGGCATCAAAAGCATCTAGAAACAGATTGATGCAAACTGCCGTAGAAAATTTAAAAGCTTATTTAGAAGGAAAACCCGTTAATGTGGTTAATAAGTAATTTGTTTATAAAACATGTAATTATAGTGTTTTAAAGAAAGCTTTTATAAAACTCCAAGAAAATAAAGAGCTCATTATTTTTAATTCTTCAACGAAAGAGGATTCTTCGTCTAAAAAGCGAAACATAGTTTGAATACTGTTTTTATCATAAAATTTTTCGAAAATCCATTCGCCTTTATAATTTTCATCCTTTAAAACTTTTAAGAATATTTTGTCGTAAAATTTAAAACGTGCTTTAACTAATTGATTTGATGGTATGTTATTTGTTTTGATGTTTTCAATAATTTGAGCTGCTTTTTTTTCGGTATGCTTAAAGGAATAGCCTGTAGATCCTTTAACCCAACCACCACCTGTACCAATTTTAGTTACTTTTTTGGTGTTGAATTTTTCAAAAGGAAAACTAGTCATTGGTATTTGTCCGCTTTCCGTTTCAGTTATCGTATAATGTTCAAGTTTTAAATACTTCTGTATATATTGTTTTATATAATTATCATAAGTTTCTTCGGAAACTATATTGGATGTAAAATAGGTAAATTCAACTAAGGCTTCGGTTTCAGAAAATGGTAATACGTAAGTAAATGTAGTTTGTTCGCCGTCTTTCAGTCTGTAATCCATCATGATTATCCTGTTTTTATCGAAAGCGTTTTTATCGGTTTTAATAACCCATCCCTTAAAATGTTGAATTATAGAAATGTGTTTTTCTGAATGTATTGAAAAAGATTCAGGAACTCGACTGTCAAAAACATGAGATGCCGTATATGCGTTTTTTAAAGTAGAAACACGTACATCATGATTTTCCTGTAAATCTGTTACCTGTTCTATAATGAACGTAAAATTATCTTTTTTTAAAAGCGTGCTAATTGCATGCTTATAAAAGTCTATAGAGCGTATTGATTTATAGGCGTAAGGTTTTAGGGTTAAATCAATGTTTTTTTTAGTTGTAATAACTGAGGCTTTGGACCATGAATTGAGGGTTAAATGGTTCCATGCAGAAGGTTCTGTTTCCCAAAAGCTCCACGTTTTATCATTCGTATCTTTTCTCGAAGGATCGATAAGCGCTATGCTTTTATTTTTAAAATAAGAATCGGATGCTATTTTTAAAGCTAGTTGTAAACCAGCCAACCCATTTCCAATAATAATATAGTCGAAATGGATTTTACTCATTATTAATGCAAGTTGGGAAATCTATTTTTTAAAATATTTAAACGGGACAAACAGCATGCCAAAGCACTCTCCATCATCTTTTCCTAAATGCTTGTGGTGCATTTTATGAGCGCGTCTTACCCCTTTTGCATACCAGTTGTTGGCATTTCTAAAAAGTTTAAATCGTTGATGGATAAAAATATCATGCACTATAAAATATGAAAGCCCATAAGCAAAAATACCTAATCCAATAGGTAAACCAGCCCAAAAGCTTGTATGCTTCCAGAGTAAAAAGAACCCTATGCTAACTACGGCGTAAAATATAAAAAAGGCGTCATTTCGCTCAAACCAACTATCATGATCTTTGTGGTGATGATCTTTGTGTAAACGCCATAAAAAACCATGCATCACGAATTTATGTGTAAACCATGCCATAAATTCCATGAACAAATAGGTGCCTATAAATATGAGTATCCAATACAAAGTTTGCATGTTGTAATTTTACATTAAATTTAATTGATATTTTACATAACTACGCATTAAAAGTTCTATTTTTTTCGGATTAGAAACCCGAATTCTTGAATCTTTAATTTTAAGCGCAGGGGTCTTTTTTAGCTTTTTTAAGAGTTGGCTGTAATATCTATACGCCATAAAAACGCCGAACTTAGCTTCGATTGGTAGTTTTTTAATACCGCTTAATCCTTTTTTAAAATCGGCTTCAATATCGTCAATAATATATTGTTTGGATGTTTCGTCTAGATTTTTTAAATCGGTGTTAGGGAAATAGGTACGGTCTAAACCTTCAAAATCGGCTTTCAAATCTCTTAAAAAATTCACTTTTTGAAATGCAGAACCAAGGGACATGGCCGTCTCTTTTAATTCATTAAATTTCTCGTCGTTTCCATTTACAAAAACACGTAAACACATTAAGCCAACTACATCGGCAGATCCATATATATAATCTTTGTATTCATCTTCATTTAAATAATTAGATTTATGTAAATCTAAGCGCATGCTATTCATAAAGGCATCTACAAACGATTTGTCAATGTTATATTTATAAAACGTATGTTGAAAAGAATTTAGAATAGGGTTTAAGCTAATTTTATGTGTTAAAGCTAGTTCTAAGTCTTCAGAAAATTTATTGAATAATAATTCTTTATCATAATCATGAAAAGAGTCAACGATCTCGTCGGCAAACCGAACAAAACCATATATATTATAAATATCGGCACGAATTGATTTGTATAGCATTTTGGTAGCCAAAGAAAACGATGTACTGTAAGTCTTGGTTACAAGCTTACTACTGTTGTAAGAAACGGTATCAAATATAGATTTCATACTAATAGTTTATGGTGTTTTGTTACTAAATCTGCTACTAATTTTCCAGAGATTAACGATGGTGGTACACCTGGTCCAGGAACCGTTAATTGTCCTGTAAAAAATAAATTATCTACTTTTTTACTTTTTAGTTTTGGTCTTAAAAAGGCGGTTTGTAACAATGTATTTGCCATACCGTATGCATTGCCTTTGTATGAGTTGTAATCTTTTATAAAATCGTTAATACAAAAACTCTCTTTAAAAATGACATGATCTTGCGCGTTTTGTGAGGTTAATTCTTCAAAACGTTTTATAATTTTATTAAAATAAGTTGCTCTTAATTCAGGAGTATCTTCTAGTCCTGGAGCTAAAGGTATTAAAAATATACCAGCTTCCTTTCCTTTGGGTGCTACATGTTTATCTGTTATACTAGGGAAACTTGCATAAAAAAGTGGGTTTTCTGGCCATTTAGGATTGTCATAAATAGCTTCGGCATGTACATCAAAATCTACATCAAAAAACAAAGTATGATGGTTTACGTTTTTTAGTTTCTTGTCGAATCCTACATAAAATAGGAGAGAGGAAGGAGCAAAGGTTTTCTTCTGCCAGTAGGACTCTGTGTATTGTCTTAGAGATTGATTTATTAAGGTTTCGGTATGGTGATAATCTGCACCACTTACTACAACATCAGAATAATATTTTGTTCCATTAGATTCTATACCTACTGCTTTTTTATTATTTACGATAATACTATCAACAGGGCTCTCTGTTTTAATTATTACACCAAGTGATTTTGCTAGCTTTTCAATGGCTATAATAACTTGATACATCCCTTTTTTAGGATGAAATGTGCCAAGTCCGAAATCGGCATAATTCATAAAACTATAAAATGATGGCGTATCACTAGGTTTAGCGCCTAAGAATAATACAGGGAATTCAAGTATTTTAACTAACCTCTCATTTTTAAAAGATTTTCGAACATCTTTTTTTATTGTGCTAAAAAACTGATTTATTTTTTTAATAGTAGCCGGTGTTATTAGCTCTAGAGGAGACACACCTGGATTGTATACTAAATCTTTAATGGCAATATCATAATTGTGTTTAGCTTGTTCAATGAACGTTTTAAGTTTTTTTGAACTTCCAGGTTCTTCCTTCTCGAAAGCTATTATAATTTTTTCCAAGGTATCTTCTATGGTAATAAAATCATCCTTACCAAAGTAAACGCTGTACGCTGGATTTAATTTTTCTAATGTATAGTAATCGGAAGGTTTTTTGTTGAAATCTGAGAAGAAACGCTCAAATACATCAGGCATCCAATACCATGTTGGACCTATATCAAAAGTGAAACCTTGGGTTTGTAGCTGCCTTGCACGACCACCAATGGTTTTGTTTTTCTCGAAAATTGTTACTTCATATCCAGCTTTAGCTAAATAGCATGCCGAAGCTAAAGAGGAGAAACCAGAACCTATTATGTTTATAGTTGTTTTCATATTGTTTAACAAATTTAGTTAAAAATTAAACAATAATGAAATTTTCACAAAGGTTTAACTAAATTTTCAATTGAATTAAAGATAGATATTTTTTCCGGAATATTTTCTACATGCACATCAGAAAACTTTTTACCTAAGAGCATGAGTCTGGTGTTTTCCTTATTTAAAATTAAACTTTTAAAATTATCTAAATAATCTTGAATGTCTTTACTTTCAGGATATACTGTAAAATAGGATACAAAAGTAATTTCATCGAAGAATTCAAGTAAATTATTTAAGTTTTCCATAGGTACACTTTCACCTAGAAAAATAGTATGGTAGCCTTTACTTCTAAGTTGGTAATTAATAAATAGAAGGCCTATGTCATGAATTTCGTTTTCCGGAAGAAATAATACAAAAGTACTAGTACTTGGTTTGGGTTCTAATAGTTGTAAACGTTCTGTGTTTATAAGGATTTTTTGTTTTATAAGTACAGATATAAAATGCTCATGAGCTGGAGTTATAGTGTTTGTTTGCCAAAGCATTCCTATTTCTTCTAGCAATGGAAGAAATACAGAATAGAAAATTTCGCTAAATGTTTTTGAATCTAAAAGATTATTATAAGTGCTATAAAATAAAACTTGATCAAAGTTTATCATAGCCATTTTTAGTGCGTTAATGGAGTAGTCTTCGGCGCGAGCTCTAGAGGCTATTTCTCTAACTTTAATAGGGATTTGTTCGGCTTTAAGGTCTGCAATCTTCGAAATTTTTAAACCATTATTATTAAGGTAAGATATATTTAATAGTTTTTGAAAACTAGATAAACTGTAGTTTCTAATATTGGTATCAGATCTTTGTGGACTAAGTAAATTATAGCGTTTTTCCCAAATACGAATGGTATGTGCCTTAATTCCTGTAAGGTTTTCGAGGTCTTTAATACTAAAGTTAACTTTAATGTTGTTCATCTAAAATGAATTTAAGTTAAACAAAAGTATGTTTTTTTAATGTGAATTCTCTAATTTTTAGTAATAAAAAGAATATTTCGAAGTAAGAGTAGGAAAAATTGTAGTGTTGTTTTTGGTAAAAAAGTGCGCACGAGAAGATTCGAACTTCCACATCCTAAAACGGATACTGGCCCCTCAAGCCAGCGCGTCTACCAATTCCGCCACGTGCGCATTATAAGGATGGCAAAAGTATAAAAAGTTAAGCAATATAGGGTAACTTAATTTTTCCAAATTAATTAAATAATTTAAACTTTTGCAATGTGGGGTTTTGGTTGTTTGTAAGCGAATTATTATTTAATAAGCCAATATTTAGTTGGTTTGCTGTGGTTAACGCAATTTAAAAAAGTTTGATTTGCTATTAGGACTTGGAAAAAAATAATAGATTAAAATAAATAAGCCTGAAACATTAGTTTCAGGCTTTCTGTTTGTGACCGGGCTGGGGCTCGAACCCAGGACCCTCTCCTTAAAAGGGAGATGCTCTACCAACTGAGCTACCAGGTCATTAATTCCAAACTAACATAACATGTGTTTTTGTTAGCGGCTGCAAATATAGTACCTATTTTTAATTATGCAAGGATTTTTTAACTTCAATATTAGGAAAAGAATTTTAGGTAAGTGCAACCTAAGTTTGAGTTTGAATATTTAGAATAAAAATATTAATAAAACAGATGTCTCTAGCTTGAATAGGGAAGAGGCAAATAGAAAAGTGTTAAAAATAAAAAAGCCCGAAACTAAAGTTTCAGGCTTTCTGTTTGTGACCGGGCTGGGGCTCGAACCCAGGACCCTCTCCTTAAAAGGGAGATGCTCTACCAACTGAGCTACCAGGTCATTATTCCAAACTAACATAACATACGTTGTTGTTAGCGGGTGCAAATATAGTACCTATTTTTAATTATACAAGGGTTTTTTTAAATAAATTTTTGTTTTTTTGCACTCGGAATACGTATGTTTTTAAGAATCAATTTATAACGAGAAAATGATAATTATTTTAATAGGGTATATGGCATCTGGAAAGACGTCAATTGGAAAGAAATTAGCAAAAAAATTGAATTATAATTTTCTAGATTTAGATGATTTTATAGAAGAAAAAGAAAATATGTCGGTTAGTGAGATATTTAAAACCAAAGGAGAAATCTATTTTAGAAAGCAAGAAGCACATTATTTAGAAGCTATATTAGAGTCTGAAAATAATACTATTTTATCAGTTGGTGGAGGAACACCGTGTTATAGTGGTAATATGGATGTTATTTTAAAATCAGAACATGCTAAGTGTATCTATTTAAAGGCCACATTACCAACATTGGCAAATAAACTATTGCTAAAAAAAGCAAAACGTCCTTTAATTTCTCATATAGAAACTATAGAGGAGATGACCGAGTTTATAGGGAAGCATTTGTTTGAGCGCTCTCAGTATTACAGTCGAGCTGAAATTAAAGTTTCAATTGATAATAAAAGTAAAGATGATGTTGTAGAGGATATCGTTCTTCAACTATTCTAAAACAGCACTAAACACCCTACCTTCTAAAACCACGTCTATATGTTCATGTAGCGAGGTAGATAATGAAATACCCTTAAAATCTGCTTTTACAGGGTATTTTTTATGGTTTCTATTTACTAATACAGCTGTTTTAAATTGTTTTAATGGCACATTTAAAAAGTGTTTTACACCATAAATTAAAGTAGTGCCAGAGTTTAAAACATCATCCACGAGTACAATAGATTTGTTTTTGTATTCTTCTTCTTTAATAGATGTTTTTACCTCTTGCCAAGGGTGTTTTTTATCAATACTAACTTTACAAAGTACTGGTGTTATATCAGATATTTTTTGAAGTACAGTTTTTAATTTTTTTGCAAATACATAACCATTCTTGTCTATTCCAGCAAGAACAACCTCTTTTTCATTAACATTACTTTCATAAATTTGAAAGGCAATGCGTCTTATTTTATGGTTAATTTCGTTGTGATTAAGAATAACATTAGTCTTAACAGTCATAATTGTGGTTATATAAATTAAAGGTTAAAATTACTCATTTTTATTTGTTTATTATATTTTATTCGGCGGTCAAATTTAACAGTAATATAAATTATAGTAAATAGTTATATATCAGTTATAGTTGTTTCATCTGTATAATCATCAATATCTCGTCTATCTTTTTTAGTAGGTCTTCCAGTTCCTTTTTTTCTGTAATAGTCTTTAGAGTATTTTAAAAGTTCCTTGGCCTCAAATTGTTCTTTTGGTGTAATATCTGTTCGGTAAAGGTCTACGAGTTTTGCTCCAATTCTACTTTCTGGAATATCATTAACCTTTATCTTATAATTTATTTGTTCCTTTCTTAATTGAATAATGTCTAAAGGGTAAACCTCGCGGCTAGGTTTAACAACATCATCATTAACCCTAACCTGTCCTTTTTTGCAAGCAGTTGTGGCTATTGTTCTTGTTTTATAATATCTAATACACCATAAATATTTATCTACACGCATATAATTAATGTGTTAAAGGGCGTTAATAATGTTGTGCAAGATTATATTAAAATTGTATCTTGCAGCCTCAAAAATACGTAATAATGAGTTTAAGAAAAATAGGTTTTTTTATATTAAGTTTTGTTTTAATATTTTCTTCTTGTAAGAAAGACGACGATAACGGTAGTACGACTGTTACCATTGAAGTTGCCGATAGAACAGAACAACAGGTTATAGACGATTCTTTATTAGTTGATTATTTAGAAAGACACTATTATAACTCTAGTGCTTTTGGCGACTCTAATACCAACCCAAGTCTTGCTGATTTAAATATAGAAGAACTTCTAGATGGAGAAACTTTAGAAGATGGTAACACGTTGCTAGGCGATTTATTAGATGTTCCTGGTTCTGCATTAATTACTAAAACAGTTGAATATTTAGATACAGAATACAAAATTTATATTTTGAAATTAAATCAAGGTGGAGGGGCTGATTCTCCAAACTTTTCTGATACAGTTCGTGTTAATTATGAGGGGTTTACTCTAGAGAATAGTGTATTTGATAGTGCGGCTACCCCTGTAGATTTTGATTTAACTTCGTTAATTCCAGCTTGGAGAAAAGTTCTTGTAGATTTTAACGTAGCAGAAGGTTTTATGGATGGAGACGATGGTGTTGTTAACTTTACCAACCGTGGTGTAGGTGTTATGTTTTTACCTTCTGGATTAGGTTATTTTTCTGGAGCTACAACGGGTATTTCTTCTTACTCACCTTTAGTATTTAAGTTTGATTTGTTACAAACATTTGAAAATGATCATGATTTTGATGGTATCCCATCATATCTTGAAGATTTATATAAAGCAGATGGTACGCCAGGAAGCGACGGTGAATATACTGTTAATTACGAAGATTTAACAGATGAAACTGATGATGATACTGATGGTGATGGCTTTGCAAATTATGGTGATTCTGATGATGATGCCGATGGTGTATTAACTAGAGACGAATTACAATCTAATACCTATGTAGTAGATACTAATAATGGTGACGCAGAACCAACTTTAGATGATACCATGGAGTTTGAAGTAGGGAGAACTGAGGTTGAAGGTGTAATTACTATTAAAACTTTAAAAATTGTAGATTCAAACGGTAATAATATTGGAGATTATTTAGATGCAGATATTATAGAAATAAATAATACTGACGATTACTAGTAAAGCAACAACACTTTATAAAACTAAAAAACCTCGCTTTTGCGAGGTTTTTTAGTTTTATAAGAATAGCAATTATTAAAGCAACAACGATAGGCTTAAAATAAGCTGATCTGGTCTTGTATCTAATCTATCCACATTAATACCATTGTTACCTATAAATGTGGCTTCGTTCTCACTAAATCCGCGTTCGTATCTTAAATCAATTCCTAACTTTTTAAAGTTAAGAGCAATTCCAAAGTTTAAGCCCACCGAAAAATCTTCTTCTACATTATCTATAGTAATACCTTCAAATTCGGTATCTAAAATGTATTGTAGCGAAGGTCCTCCAAAAACACTAATTGGTCCTAAAATTTTTACGCCAACCAAAAGTGGTGCATCTAACTTTTGCATGCTAAACGTGTCGTCATTATAATCACTTTTTGTGCTGGTATAAACTATTTCTGGTTTAAAATAAATGTCTTCTCCAACTTTACCAAATAACCCAATATGGTATCCTACATTTCTATCTGGGTTGCTGTAATTATCGCTAATAGATTCAAAATAATCACCATTAGCATTGTAATTTAGCCCACCTTTTATTCCAATACCTTGCTGTGTTTGAGCCATTGCAGTTATAGGTAAAGCAATAGCAGTAATTAAAATTAAAAATAGATTTTTACTCACGCCACTATAATTTTTAAAGTGGTCGTGAAAGTTTTGTAAACTTTTCATAATGTTCGTTTTTTTAGATTTCATTAACAGTAACAAAAACGTTGCCAAAAGTAATTTATTTCGTTTTCAAGCTATCATTTTTGTTTTTTAGTATTCATATTCCTTATTTTCAAATGGTAAAATAATACAAATATTACGTATTTCTAAAATAAAAAAACTTATTACTTGCACTTATTTTATTTGGTAATGGGTATTCTATATCTTTGCCGCTTTATACTGTTGAAATAATGAAATTCGAATTACTAGCAAAAGACGCTCAAAGCAAAGCAAGAGCAGGGAAATTAACTACAGATCATGGTGTTATAGAAACGCCTATTTTTATGCCAGTAGGTACTGTAGCAACAGTAAAAGGGGTGCATCAACGCGAATTGAAAGATGATATAAATCCAGATATTATTTTAGGTAATACCTATCATTTGTATTTACGTCCTCAAACTCATATTATAGAAAAGGCTGGCGGACTTCATAAATTTATGAATTGGGATAGAAATATTTTAACCGATTCTGGAGGTTACCAAGTCTATTCCTTATCGGCCAATAGAAAAATTAAGGAAGAAGGTGTAAAGTTTAAATCACATATTGATGGAAGCTACCATACATTTACACCAGAAAATGTAATGGAAATTCAACGTTCCATTGGAGCCGATATTATTATGGCTTTTGATGAGTGTACACCATATCCATGCGACTACAATTATGCAAAACGATCTATGCACATGACGCATCGTTGGTTAGATAGATGTATTAATCATTTAGAAAAAACACCTTTAAAATACGATTATAACCAAGCGTTTTTTCCTATTGTTCAAGGAAGTACATATACAGATTTACGTAAACAATCAGCAGAATACATAGCAAATTCGGGAGCTGTTGGTAATGCTATTGGAGGACTTTCAGTAGGTGAACCGGCCGAAGAAATGTATGCCATGACCGATGTGGTGTGTTCTATTTTACCCGAAGAAAAACCAAGATATTTAATGGGTGTGGGTACGCCAATCAATATTTTAGAAAATATTGCGTTAGGTGTAGATATGTTTGATTGTGTTATGCCAACTCGTAATGCTAGAAATGGTATGTTATTTACAGCACATGGGAGCATAAATATTAAAAACTTAAAGTGGGCAGACGATTTTTCTCCTATTGATGACATGGGAATTACTTTCGTGGATACCGAGTATAGTAAAGCTTATTTAAGACATCTATTTACTGTTAATGAGTTGTTAGGTAAACAAATAGCAACAATACATAATCTAGGGTTTTATTTATGGTTGGTTCGAGAAGCAAGAAAACATATATTAGCAGGAGATTTTAGAACCTGGAAAGATAAAATGGTTAAACAAATGGATAACCGTTTGTAAAACATAAATAGATATTAATTATTTAAGCGTTATTGATATCTTTTTTTTGAAGGAAAGCAAAAAATGAAAATACTTGATTGGTACATATTAAAACGGTATTTGTTTACTTTTACCATGTTACTATTATTATTTATACCAATAATGATAACAGTTCACCTTGCTGAAAAAATTGGTAAAATACTTGAAAACGAAGTGCCTTTTGGAGAGGTAATGGCTTACCTATTAGATTTTACTATTTACTTTAGTTATTTACTTTTTCCTCTTTTTCTATTTATTTCTGTAATTTGGTTTACTTCAAAATTAGCTAACAATACAGAGGTTATTGCCTTTTTAAGTTCTGGAGTGTCATTCTCAAGGTTTTTAAGACCATATTTAATTGGAGCTGCTATTGTTGCTGTTTTTTCAATAATTCTAGGTTTATATTTAGCACCTAAAGCTAGCGAAGGTTTTAACGATTTTAGTTATAAGTACTTTAAAAAAGGAAAAAGCGCTGTCGATAATACCAATGTATTTAGGCAAATTAATGACAACGAAATTATTTATGTTAGTAATTTTAATGTGAAAAACAAAGTAGGTAATAACTTTACTTTAGAGCATTTTGAAGATAATAAACTTAAATATAAAATTACAGCTAGTAATATTAGATACTTGCCCGAAGATACTATTTATAGATTAACAAACTATTTAAAGCGTGATATTGGAGAACACGAGGATGAAATCGAAGTTCTAAGAAGAAAAGATACATTGTTCGCTTTTGATGTCGATGAGCTAATCCCCGAAATTTATGCTGCCGAAACTAAAATGTATGGCGAGCTTAAAGAATTTATAGATAAAGAAGAAGCAAGAGGATCCTCAAACGTGGGGCGTTTTAAATTGGTATTATATAGAAAATGGAGTTTACCGGTTTCTGTTTTTATCTTAACTATTATTGCTTTGGCGGTGTCTTCAAAAAAACGACGTGGAGGAATGGGCGTTAACTTAGCTATAGGTATATGTATTGCTATGGTTTTTGTTTTTTTCGATAAAATCTTTGGTGTTATGGCAGAGCAATCCGATTTCAACCCAATTATTGCGGTATGGTTTCCTAATATCTTATTTGGTATTTTAGCAGCATATATGTTGTATAATGCTAAGCGATAAAATAAAAAACTTTCTTCACCTTCACCTTTTAGTTTTTATAGCAGGTTTTACAGCTATTTTAGGTGAAATAATAACTATTACGGCTATTCCTTTAGTTTGGTTTAGAATGGTAATGGCTACCGTGTTAATTTTTATTTATGTTTTATTAGTTAAAGTTAAACTGAAAATAACTTTAAAATCGTTTTTAAGCCTATTTGTGGCTGGAGTTATTATTGCATTACACTGGATTACTTTTTTTGGGGCCATCGATGCCTCAAATATATCCATAACATTAGCCATGTTCTCAACAGGTGCTTTTTTTGCATCATTAATAGAACCTATTATTTATAAGCGTTCCATTATTTGGTACGAAATACTGTTCGGCGTTATTGTAATATTAGGAGTGTTCATTATTACACAAAGTGAAATAAAATACCTTACAGGAATTGTTTTAGGGATTTTATCGGCCTTTTTGTCTTCGTTATTTGCTGTTCTAAACGGTCATTTTTTAAAAAAACATTCTGCAACTGTTATTTCCTTTTACGAGTTTATTAGTGGCGTGGCATTTATTAGTATTTATATTTCGTTATTTGGCGAAGGGTTTACCAAGGATTTCTTTATTTTAAGCCTATCAGATTTTTGGAGTTTGTTCATTCTGGCTTCTGTTTGTACGGCCTATGCATTTATAGCTTCTGTATATATAATGAAAAGCATAAGTCCTTATACTGTGGTGTTAACCTATAATTTAGAGCCTGTTTATGGTATTGCAATGGCCTTTATTCTATTTCCAGAAACAGAAAAAATGAGTACATCATTTTATTATGGTGCGCTTGTTATAATTAGTGTTGTGCTTTTAAACGGGATACTTAAAAACAGTAAAAAGTTAAAAAGAAAGACGCCATAGCCCGTAAACAAAATTAAAGTTTTTATATTTGCCATCTAACTAAAGCTAATAGCCAAAAAAGAAATTCTTATGGAATATTTAGAATTTGAATTGCCAATAAAAGAACTAGAAGACCAGTTACAAAAGTGTAAGGTCATTGGAGATGAAAGTGAAGTTGATGTTACAGAAACTTGTAAACAGATTGAAAAGAAGTTAGCGGCTACTCAAAAAGAAATTTATAAAAATATAACACCTTGGCAGCGTGTACAATTGTCACGCCATCCAGAACGCCCATATACTCTAGATCATATTAAAGCCATTTGTGGTTCTTCTTTTTTAGAATTACACGGCGATAGAAGCTTTAAAGACGATAAAGCAATGATTGGTGGTTTAGGTAAAATTGGCGACCAAAGCTTTATGTTTATTGGTCAACAAAAAGGTTTTAATACTAAAACAAGACAATATAGAAATTTCGGGATGGCAAATCCTGAAGGCTATAGAAAAGCTTTACGCTTAATGAAGTCTGCCGAAAAATTTGGCATTCCTGTAGTGACGCTTTTAGATACTCCTGGTGCTTATCCTGGTTTAGAAGCTGAAGAGCGCGGACAAGGAGAAGCTATTGCTAGAAATATTTTAGAAATGACACGCCTTAAGGTACCTGTAATAACTATTGTTATTGGAGAAGGAGCTTCCGGAGGTGCATTAGGAATAGGAGTAGGAGATAGAGTATTAATGTTGGAAAACACGTGGTACTCTGTAATTTCCCCAGAATCTTGTTCTTCTATTTTATGGAGAAGCTGGGAATATAAAGAACAAGCTGCCGAAGCTTTAAAATTAACTGCTACAGATATGAAAAGGCTGAAGTTAGTTGATGGTATTATAAAAGAACCTTTAGGAGGTGCACACAGAGACAGAGCAAAAACATTTAAATCTGTTAGCGATGCCATCGTGAAAAATTATAATGAGTTAAAAGACTTATCTCCAAAAGATTTAGTAGCACAACGTATGGATAAATATGCTCAAATGGGCGTGTACAAAGGCTAGAACTTTTAAAACAAAATTTATTAGAAAAGACTGAGGTGAATAACTTCAGTTTTTTTATGCTTATTCACAATATTTATGACTTATTAACAGTTCAATTGTTAACGAGTGGTGAACATTGAAATACGATTATTTACCAAAACCATTTTCTTTTTAATTACTTTCGTTGCTATGAAACAACCCAATAATTTACAAGGCTATAAAGTTGATAAAAGTACTATTATCAACCTAGAAAAAGGTAAAATACCGCCACAAGCTCTTGATTTAGAAGAGGTTGTGCTGGGTGCAATGATGATTGATAAAAAAGGTGTTGATGAAGTTATCGATATTTTAAGTGCAGATGCATTTTATAAAGAAGCCCATCAACATATCTTTGAAGCTATTTTTCAGTTATTTGAAAATAGCGAGCCGGTCGACTTATTAACCGTTTCTACGCAATTAAAGAAAAACTCAAAACTAGAATTATCTGGAGGCGATTTTTATTTAATTTCTCTTACTCAAAAGGTGTCTTCTTCCGCACATATCGAGTTCCATGCGCGTATTATTTTACAGAAATTTATTCAGCGTAGTTTAATTAAAATATCAAGTGAGATTATTGAAGAGGCTTACGATGAAACTAGAGATGTTTTCGATTTGTTAGATACAGCAGAATCCAAATTGTACGAAGTTACACAGGGTAATATTAAAAAATCAAGTGAAACTGCGCAAGATTTAGTAATTCAGGCTAAAAAGAAAATTGAAGAAATTTCAAACAAAGAAGGCCTAAGTGGAATTCCAACGGGTTTCAATAAATTAGATAAGTTAACTTCTGGTTGGCAACCATCCGATTTAATTATTATTGCTGCACGTCCTGGTATGGGTAAAACAGCTTTAACATTATCTATGGCTAGAAATATTGCTGTAGATCAAAATATGCCAGTAGCTTTTTTCTCTTTAGAGATGGCTTCTGTACAATTAATTACCCGTTTAATTTCTAGTGAAACTGGGCTTTCTTCTGAAAAATTAAGAACAGGTAAACTTGAAAAACACGAATGGGAGCAACTTAACGTTAAAGTTAAGGGTTTAGAAAAAGCACCATTGTTTATTGATGATACACCATCACTTTCTATTTTCGATTTAAGAGCAAAAGCACGTCGTTTATCCTCGCAACATGGTATTAAATTAATCATGATTGATTATTTGCAGTTAATGACGGGTGGTAGTAATCATGGTGGAAACCGTGAACAAGAAATATCGATGATTTCTCGAAACCTTAAAGCCTTGGCAAAAGAACTTATGGTTCCGGTTATCGCACTTTCTCAGTTATCGCGTGCGGTTGAAACGCGTGGAGGAAGTAAACGTCCGTTACTTTCAGATTTACGTGAATCTGGAGCGATCGAGCAGGATGCCGATATTGTAAGCTTTATCTTTAGACCAGAATATTATAAAATTGACGAATGGGATGATGAAGAGCGTTCGCCAACCGAAGGTCAAGCCGAATTTATTGTAGCAAAGCACCGTAATGGTGGTTTAGAAAATATTCGTTTAAAGTTTATTGGACACTTAGGTAAATTTGATAACCTAGAAGATTTTGATTCACCATTCGAGTTTCATTCTAAAATGAATGCGGCCGCTAATGATGATACTTTTAAAACAGATAATTTTAAAGCAAGTCCAGATCAAGCTTTTGGAAGTTCGTTTAATGATGACGATGATAATGAAGTACCGTTTTAATTATCGAAGAACTTAAATTGAAAATAATTTTAATTCCTTTCAATTTTTTAAGTTAAGGTGGTTCTGGTTGTAGTGGTTTTTTTTAACATCTAATATTTTTATAAAATTTTTAATCAGGCATATTTTTTGAGTATCTTTCAACCTATGAAGAAAGCCCTATTCATATTAATATTATTCTGTTCTACACAAATGTTTGCGTCATACATCCTAATTCCTATGGATGTGGAAAGTCAAAAAAATCATCTAAAAGCATACGGAATAACATATTGGACACTCAATAAACAGCTAAAGGTAAAATGGCTGCTTAATTATAAAGGAGGTTCTTTTTTGTTACCAGATACCGAAGCTATTCAGCGAGAATGCCAAATTAGAGGTGTGTCTTTCGAGGTACTTTCCAATGCTAAGGCAGAACAAATTTTAGAAAATATAGCGAGTCCTAGTCAAAATATGGAGGCTGTGGTTTTAGAAAAAGCTCCAAAAATTGCGGTTTACACACCAAATGGGAAGCAACCTTGGGATGATGCTGTTACTATGGTTTTAAAATATGCCGAAATTCCTTATGAAACCGTATACGATGAAGAGGTTTTAAACGATGGTTTGTTACTTTTCGATTGGTTGCATCTTCACCATGAAGATTTTACGGGACAATACGGGAAGTTTTACTCGCAATATCGAGCGTCGTCATGGTACATAGAAGAAAAAAAAGCAGCTGAAGCTTTAGCTCAAAAATTAGGATATAGTAAAGTGTCGGATGAAAAGTTGGCTGTAGCATTAAAAATTAGAGATTATGTTGTGGGTGGTGGTTTTATGTTTGCCATGTGCAGTGCAACTGATAGTTTTGATATTGCACTCTCTGCAGAAGGTATTGATATTTGCGAACCTATGTTTGATGGCGATGGTAGCGATGCTGGTTATCAAAACAAAATAGATTTTAATAAAACCTTTGCATTTAAAAATTATATTCTAGAAACAAATCCAAAAGTTTATGAGTTTTCATCCATCGATATGACTAGAAAACGTAAGATACCTAAAACAACCGACTACTTTTCTTTAATGGAATTTTCTGCTAAATGGGACCCAATACCAACTATGTTATGTCAAAATCATACTGCCTTAGTAAAAGGTTTTATGGGGCAAACTACATCTTTTAATAGAGAAGAAATAAAATCTAACGTTTTGGTACTTGGTGAAACTAAAATAAATGGTGAAGCCAAATACATACATGGTATAAAAGGGAAAGGGTTTTTTACGTTTTATGGTGGTCACGATCCAGAAGATTACCAGCATAGAGTCGGAGATGCCAAAACCGAATTGGATTTACACCCAACTTCACCAGGTTACAGACTTATTTTAAACAATGTTTTATTTCCTGCCGCCAAAAAGAAGAAGCAAAAAACATAATCTATTTTATTATTCAATAATGTCTAGGGTATCCATAGCGTTTTGAATCTTATTTTTTTGTTCGTTATAAGTGTCTATGGCAAAATCAGTATTAGGAATGGTTTTAGCCAAATTTAAATAGTTTTGCTCTTTGGCCAAATCGCCTAAACCAAAACACGCTTCTGCAAGTGTAACATAAATCCACTCTTTATCGCCTCTGTTTACAAACTCTGGAGCTTCCACAATTTTACTCCACTTGTTTAGTAACTCTTTCCATATTTTTTTTGCTTGTCCGTAGTTAGCATATTTATCAAATTTATCTTTACTTAAACTAGCTTTTAAAGTGTAAAGAAAAGCAACGTTAATTCCATTGTAATAATCTTGTTTTACGTAATAGCCTCTTTCGTAAAAATGGATAGCTTCATTTAAAAATGACAAATTTTCTTTGTTTTCGTAAAGTCTTTTGTTAATGGCTCCCAATAAACCTAATGTTTCGGGATCGGTAGTGGTTTTTGGGTTAAGCGATTCTAATATTTTAAGAGCCTCTTTTAAAGCTTCTTCTTCCGATGGTTGTTTGGATTTATAGGTCGTTAATGCAAATCGTTGAATAATAAAACTATCATTGGGTTTGCTTTTAATGGCTTCTTTAAATAAATCTTTGGCAAATTGGAATTCCCTAGCCTTTGTTTTACGTTCGGCCAGATCCAATAAATCCGAAACTGAATGGCTTTCGCTTTTAACGGTTTCCTCTATTTTTTCAATCTCATTTTCCGAAAAATTAGGCGGTTTTAAATTTGGTAGAAAGGTGTAAATAGGGCTGTCAGTTTCAGGTTTAGACAAAAAGCTTTCAACTTGTGTTTTTAGGTGTTTTTGAAACCTTACAACTTCAGAATATCCAATATCCGATTCTAAATGTTCGTAAAAATGAACTAAAATATGGTTTACATCAAAAGGTATGTTAACCTTGTTTTCGGCAATTACAATAGTTGTGTTTGGTCTTAAGGCGTGCCTAACTCCCAGTTCATACAATGCATTGGCATTTAATGTTGATATATCTGCTACTACAAAATCTGCTTTAAATATACTTTCATACATTTTTACATCTATTACGCCAGATTGTGGTAAATCGCAGGATCTGAAACAAAAAATATCTAAGTCTTCAAAAACTGGTTTAATAATGCTTTCAAAGGTTTTATCGAGATTTATGGTACGCCCCGTTTCAAAATCGGTTTTAGTTCCAAATCCAATGATTACAAAACATGTTTTTTTCATCTGTTAATTTTTATAGCTCTTAATGTCAGTAGTCTATAATTATATAGGTTGTTTGAGCTCTTGTTATATTATACGATATGTTCTGGTTTAATTTGAAGCGCAGCGGACTTAGAGCCTATTTCGTAAAGCTTATCTTTATTTTTAGAATCCGACATTTCTCGAAGTGACATCAGGTCTATTTCATTGTAATTCAATCCCAACATATTCATCTCTTCTTTTTCAAGCATTACATTGTATCTTACATAACTTAAAGCGGGCTTTGGAGTTAGTAAATCGTTTTTTAAATCTAATATTTCAGAATCTATTTTCCGCGGAACAGGGGAATTTGAAAGATACTGCAATATCGTTTGGTTTAGGTAATTGGCATCTTCCATAAACATTTCGGGTATTAAGGAAGCCCAACCTAAAAGTCCTTTTTTGGAAATTTTTTCAGCATTATAACGTTTTGTAAAAGTTCCGGTTCCTAATGAAAGTAGGGATAGGTTATCTTCACCAGTTTCCCATTTGTAAGGATATTCCTTTAAGGTAGCCACTAAAAATAATTGCAATGCGGGATTGTTTGCTAAACTAACTCCACCATCAATAAAAGCTCCAATTTCTCCATTTCCAACATCAATTTTCTGAGGAATAAAATAACTTGGAGCTGCCGCACTTGCACGTATTACATTTCTTAGTAAAATGTCTTTATTTTGCTCGAAAAACTTTCCTTCAGGATGGTTGAGAATGGGCCATGTACTTAGTGTATCGGCACGTTTGGTAACACAACATAATCCTGTTTTTATTTTGTCGCTTCCCATTGTAATGTCTCCAAATACTTCTTTTAGAGCGTTTTCAAGGGGCTTAAAATCAAATTCTGCTTTATATCGTTTTAAGGGGTTTAAGAGCCAACTTCTTTTTACACCAAAAATTTTATCTCCAATATTTAGATACAAATCTTTAATCTCTGAAGCGGTCATGCCAATGGCCAACCCAGATGCGATTATAGCTCCGGTAGAAGTACCCCCAATTAAATCGTAATACTCACATAATTTAAGATTTGGGTTTCCTTCCCTTTCACGTAAAATGGTTTCAATACGTTCAAGGAATCCAAGTGTAATAGCACCTCTAATGCCACCGCCATCTAAAGCTAAAATTCGTTTTGGTTGATTGTTACTCATGTGTTTCGAAATTTTATATTTTATGCAGGTTTATTTTAAGAAGGGGAAATGCTATAAGTATTTTTATTTTGGGTAACGCACTTGTACCCATGCCGCCACACCTTCATATATAACATCTACTACAAATACGATTTCACCCGAATAAATAATGTCGCCGTTAAGGCTGGCATTTGCATCATAACTAGGCATTGAAGTCCAAACATTGGAATTGGTAAGCGCAATAATAAAATCGTTTGGCCTAGGAAAGTCATCTATAGCTGTTTCAGCTATACGATTAAAATAGCGTTGCGTGTTATTTGCATTTGTGTATTGGATGTAGCCAGACTTTACTAATAATTTTTCTATTGCATTTGCAGCTTTCAAATAATGCTCGTTTCCTTGGCCGTATGTAGAAACGTAGGTCAAATACATTTGTAACGTATTTGTTTTTACAGCCAAATTCCAATCTGCATCATATACCTTGGAATTTATTTCTGGATACGGAGTAACTGTATCGTAATCTCCTTCATCCATAGAGCCAAGGACAAATAGAAATACTAGAAAACAAAAAATGATAGTAATAACAACACCAATGATAATTACTGTAGTACTACAACCAGAACTTTTAGTTACGGTATTTTGTTGGGCCTTTAAAATTTGAGCTTTTTGTTGCTCCTCTCTCTGTTGTTTTTCTTTTAGCTTTTCTTCTTTTAATTTAGCTTCTGCTTCTGCTTCTGCTTTTGCTTGCGCTTCCCGTTTTAGTTTTTCTTCTTCCTCTTTTTTCTTCTGTTCTTGGTTGTCAACTTCTACAGAAATATCCGATAGTTTTTCTGCAACTTCGGTTTCTAAATTAAGAGCTTTTATAAGACTATTAATTCCTTTTTGGTGATCCTCGGTAAAATTGGCATATTGAAAACGGCGAAGCCTAAAAGGAATTTCGCAGGCTTCCATAAGTACAGGAACTATTTTTTTGTTTTCCTCAAGGGCATAGGAAACCTCGTCCATTACATTATGGGACATTACAGAGCTGTTGGATAAAATAACTAAAAGAACTGGCGAGGTCTTTAACGCTTTTTCAATGGATTTGTCCCAGCGCGCTCCAGGGTCAATGTCTAGTTGATCAAGCCAAATGTCTGCACCAGCACTCCTCAGCTCTTTGGCGAGATTCAATACAAATTTTGAATTATCTCTACTGTAGCTAAAAAAAATTCTTGAAGACATGATTTATATTTTTTTTATTTACTATAGATAATTTTTACCCAAATAGTGCTACCGCTTTTAATTACATCTGTTACTCGTACTTTTTCACCTTTTTTTATAACGTCTCCATTTCTAGCAGAATTTGAATGCACACCAATAACGCCCTTCCTAACATTTCGAGCTTGTTTAGCTATAACAATGTCTTGGTTGTTTGGATTTCCTGTGTCTTGATTAAAGCTGAATTCTCCATTGACATCTTTCCAAAAATATTTTGAAAATAAACTGTTACCATTGGATTCTTTATATTGAATAAAGCCTTCTTTTTGAAAAATCGAATTAATGGCCTTATTGGCTTCATCAAACTGCGGATTTTCTGAACCGTATTTTTTCATATAATTTAAATACTCATCAATTGAGTTAGTGCGTTCTGCAAAGGCCCAATCGGCATCATAAATGTTAGTGACAGGTTTTGGAGGGGTTACCTTCGCTATTGAATCTTTTATGACTTCTAGATTTTTAATAGAATCTCTTTCTTTAATAGAGTCTCTTTCTCTAATGGAGTTTGCTTTATTAATAGAGTCTGCTTTTCTTTTCAAATTTAATTTGTTAATGGAGTCCGCTTTTTTCACGGAATCTGCTTTTGTAAAAGCATCTGCCTTTTCTATACTCGTTTTTACAAGTTTTTGGTTCTTATCGCCTGGGTCTGAATTAAAAACCCCAGAAAAATATAATACACCACATAATATTGCTAGAGCCCCTACTACATAATAAAATGTATTGTTTTTGGATGGAGTAGGAGTTGTAGGTTCTGGGGTAGAATGGGTTATGGGTTTTGTATGAGAGGTAGCTTCTTTTTTTTCTTGGATTTCCTTTTTTATCTGTTCTGCTTTTTTAGTTTCTTCAGCTGTAACATTACTGCTATTTGATGCTGCTACATCAACCAGTTTTGAAGCTACATTTTGCTCTAACCCAAGTGTTTTTATTAAGGCGTTTATCCCTTTTTTATGGTCTTGGCTAAAATCTGCATATTGCAGACGTCTTAGCCTGAATGGAATGTCGCATGTTTCTAAAAGTACAGGAACCACTATCATGTTTTCTTCTAGAGCAAAAGAAACTTCGTCCATGACGTTGGTAGATTCAACCGAACCTTTCGATAAAATAACTAATAGGGTATTGGAATCGGCTAATGCTTTTTCTATGGATTTATCCCAACGTGTCCCTGGTTTTATGTCTAGTTGATCCAACCAAATATCCGCTCCTGCTAATCGTAAATCTTTAGCGAGATTTAACACGAACTCCGAATTATCACGCGAGTAGCTGAAAAAAATTTTGTTTTTTGACATGTTTATATGTTATATTAATATTAGATTAAAATTTGTGCTATTAATTAATTCTAATAATAAGTATATCTATAACAGGTCGTAGGTTTCTTTAAAAATTGAGTTATCGCATGGGTACATCTCACCATGTATACCAATCATGAGCCAATCGTTTTTTTTACCTTTCATTATGCCTTCCATGGTTTCTACTTCAAAAGGCTCTTTTATTTGAATGCAATTTACAGGAATAGGCTTCTTTACCGCTTTTTTGAATTCCAATTCTGGAAGCTTACCTTTTGTAAATTTGAGCATCTTATAAATTTTTAATTAATTTACGACAAAAATTTTAATTTCAAGAATTTAATATATTCATCATCAATGTTTTCCGTGTTCATCATGGTCGTGTAGGCAGTAAAAGCATTGGTATGTATAGATATTTTTTCTCGAATTCCAGCCATTGTCGAGGCCTTAGCGTAATATGCTTTTGATGTTTCCAAATCGCCTAAATATAGATTAGCTTCCCCTAATGTGGCAAGTTTCCACATGTTGTTCAGTGGTGTTTTTATAGTTGCGTCAATGGCGAGTTGTGCAT
This sequence comes from Algibacter sp. AS12, assembly GCF_046736315.1. Classification (NCBI taxonomy): domain Bacteria; kingdom Pseudomonadati; phylum Bacteroidota; class Flavobacteriia; order Flavobacteriales; family Flavobacteriaceae; genus Algibacter; species Algibacter sp. AS12. The sequence continues at coordinate 319,850 of NZ_CP151841.1, read as the reverse complement.
AGGTTTTTGTTTTGTCGTAATCTTGATGAATTACCAAGTTTAAAAAAGCTAAATTAATGGCGTGGTAATATATTTGATCGTAATTTTTCTTTTCGCTAGCAATATCTAGTGCTTTGCTATAAAATTTAATAGCATCATTACCAAAGGAGGGATTAAATTCGCTTAAATATTTGCGTTTATAGCGTCCTGCCAAAATACCCAATAGGTTCGAATTGTTTTTGGCAAGTGGATGGGTTTTTAATAGGCTTAAAGCCTCTTCGTTTCTGCCCATGCCTTCTAATGCAAAAATTAATTGTTCAAGTCCACGTTTATCTATATGCTCTATTATTGGCAAGAGTTTGTTTATAACGGTGTTGTACTGGCCAAGTAAAATATTTATTTCTTCTTCTGAAGTGTAAGTGTTAGAGAATGAGTTATTTGTAATTGTGTTTTTTATCAGTGTGTAGGTGTCATTGTCTTTTTTTGATTGCTTAACCATTGAAAAATGGGTGCCGGCAACCGTTACACATTCCTCGGGATTAAAAGCACTAAAGTTCGATTTTACCGATACAAATTCATCGTGCGTTGCAGAAATTACTTTTAATGTAAACGGATAGCCACTTTTAAAATGTTGCTTCCAATCGTTTCTAAGGGTTTTTATAAAAGGGGCGTTTTTACTTAAATCTTTTAAAATGGTTTGCCACGCGTTGTTTTTTGTAGATTGTTTTAAGCCATTATTGGGTGTTCCAAATAAAAAAACATGGCTTATTTTATCTCGTAGACTTTTATCTAAATCCAAAATGGCCCGTTGTACAACCAATCCACCCAAACTGTGAGCAACAATGGATATGCGGCTGTATTTTCCAAATTTATGTTTAATCGATGTTTTTAAATAATCAGTGTTAATATTAATGTCGTTTTTTGAGGCCCAAATACTTTTTCCAAGTTCGGGATGCACGCTTTTACTGTAACCAAGAGGAAACATATCCCAGCCGTCTAGTTTTTTTTCTTTTGCCAAATAATTTGGTATGTTTCCAAAACTTTCAGTGGCATCTCCGGAAAATCCGTGTACAAATAAGAGAACATTGTTAGCAGTTTCGGTTTCCTTATATACAGTAATCAGTTCTTTTTGTGCACTTTTATCTGCTTCAATGGCAGCGGTAACGGTTTGGTTGATTATGTTTTTTGAATTAGTTGGAATGCTACTTAATATGAAATCGTCATAAATTTGAAGGTTGGCATACGGATTTTGAATAGGGTTGCGCTCTGGTACTTTTTTAAAAATATACTGCACAACTTCAGAAATCCTAACAAAAGGTTCGTCAAAATGGTTTTTGTGCTTTCCTTTTAAAACTTCAATTAAACATTTTGTATAGAGGCTATTGCTGTCACCTTCTAAAATATACGAAAGTTGATTTTCTCTGCACGATGAAACAATAGACATGCCTTGTCCATCGTCAATACGCTGCGCCAAACCATCGGCCTGATCCAAATGGTCTTCTGGGGTTTGAGTAGATGCGTTTTCAACCGATTTAGTCATTCCAGCGGCATGACAACAATCTAGAAAAAAGATTAAGCGTTTGGATTTTATTTGGGCTATTTTTTCTCTTAACTCTTCAGCTTTTACCCAAGTGCTTTCATAGTTTACGGGATCAAAATTATTTGGAACTAAATAAAATTGTTTCCAGGGTTCGTAAAAACCACCATGTCCGGAATAGAAAAGCATAACGGAAGAGGATGGGGCCGTTTTTTGTATTAATGCGTCAAAAGCATCTAATATCCCTTGTCTTGTGGCGGCCTTTTCGGTTAAAAGTATAATGTTTTCAGGAGGATAACCAGCTAGTTTTTCATCGGCCAAAATATTATATATAGCCTTGGCGTCTTTAACAGTAACAGGTAAATCGTTTCCAATTCCAATAAGTAAAGCGTAAGCATTTTTTAAAGTTGACATAAGTTATGTTCAATTAAATTTTACATTATTGTATAGTGTTTTTACCTCGTTTACTTGTTGTTGGCTTATTGATGAGTCTGCCGAATTAATTATATCTAAAACGGCCGAAATTAGTTTTTCGTTATTAATACTCAATACACCAGTTTCTTTAAGTTTGTCGCTTAGCATAATGCTTGTTAAATTTTCGGGATCCACCGTATTTGATTTTGCTAAAGACACTAATTGGTTTTCTAAATTTACTTTTAAATCTATTAGTTGTTGGTGGGGTGATTTAGAGCCTTTTGGTGTAATGGAAATTTGTGGAGCAGATTTCGAAATTGTACTGGGTTGAATGTTTTTTAATAATTGTTTTGCTTCGGTTAATTTTTTTTCGAAAGTTAAAGAAAGTCCAGTACGGTCTGCTTTAATAGAACCTAAGCGCTCAAAAGTTTTTGCCAGATATTTTCTGAATAAAAGCAAAATTATAATTAGAGTTAATGGCCAAATAATAATTTCTACTAACTTAACAATAAGCTCCAAAGTATTGGGTTGTTGGATTAGTTGTTTCATTTTTTATAAATGTTGGTTTATAGTTAACGCTATTAATCCATAACATTTTTAAAATATTCTGTATGTTTTTAGGGGAGAAAAGAAGGAGATTTATAAATGTTGTTAGGGTTTATAAATTTTATCTACAACAGGTTTAAGTAAATTATCTTTGGTTTTAATTATTAGTTAATCGCATCTATATTATTACATAACAAATATTCAAGTTTTGCAAAACGGCATAGATTGAATCATTTATAAAAGCATTAAAATTCATTATTTAATTTTGTGTGCCCTCTATACTCATAGTATGTAAGCTAAAATTTTGTTTAAGTTACATAATTTTAGTAATATAGTATATAAGTGGGGTGTAAAATTTGTATTCTTTATAATTCACTTTAACATATACTAATTTCAAATTAGGCACTTTTCCTGTGTTTAAAAATAAAAATATAATACTATGGCATCTAAAAAAGCAATCATAAAAAAAATACAAATTGTTTTAACTAAGCATTTCGATTCTCCGCAAGATGCTTTTAATTTTTTTGATAAAAATGGAGATGGTAAATTGTCTAAAGCTGAAATTGTAAAGCTTTTAAAGGAAGCAGAAATTAGTGGTTTTATTCGTGGTTTGGTGGGGTCAACACTTATTAGTGGTTATGATAAAGATGGAGATGGTGAAATAAACTGGAAAGAATTTAAAAAAGCAGTAGCAGAAATGACCAAAGATATTGATTAAATCTGTGATGCAAATATGAAGTGGTTCCAAAAAGAGTTAAAACTTAAAGCTTTTAGTAGAGGTTTTCATTTAATTACAGACGACATTTTACATGCTATTCCTGAAATTAAAGAAATAAAAATAGGGCAGATGCAGGTGTTTATTAAACATACGTCTGCTAGTTTAACCATTAACGAAAATGCAGATTACACCGTAAGGTTAGATTTTGAGAGTCATTTTAATAAAATGGTTCCAGAAAATGCACCATATTACAAACATACCTACGAAGGTCCAGACGACATGCCTGCGCATATTAAAGCATCACTACTAAGTACATCTGTGCAGATACCAGTTACAAACGGAACACCCAATTTAGGTATTTGGCAAGGTGTTTATTTATGTGAACATCGCGATTATGGCGGATCAAGAAATCTTGTAATTACAGTTTACGGCACTTAATGTTTAGCTTTTATTAGTTTATCTAAAATGTATTCCACGCCAAAATTATCGTTACTTTTTGTTTTGTGGTTGGCTATGGCTAACACATTATCATGAGCATTGGCCATGGCGAAGCTATAAGTGGCTAGTTTTAGCATTTCAATATCATTATTATAATCGCCGAATATTAAAGTTTCATCCTGCGAAATATTATAATTTTCCTGTAGCATGTTTATAGCATGACCTTTATTTGCTAAATCATCGGAGATATCAACCCAGTTTTTCCCCGATACTTTTATTTTATAATGCGATTCAAAAGGTTTAAATACGGGGTAAATATACTTTTCAGAATCTTGAGAGTGGTATAAAGCTATCTTTATAATATCCTCTTCAATCTCTTTTATATTTTCAATTACTGAATGGTTAGGATAATACTCTTCCAAAGTATTTAGTAAACCATTGGATATAGATTTTTTACTAAAATAAGCTTTTGATGGCGTACAATAAACAGGATGAATGTGGTTATTGCTATCTATTAAATTTACTAACTCAATTAAGTTGTTGGTTTCTATAGGCGTCGACAATAAAAGCCTGTCTTTATTAATAACAATGCCACCATTTTCGGCAACAATTATAATATCATCTTTTATGGTTTGTAGCTTTTCTGTAATGCTGTAATAAGGCCTTCCGCTTGCAGCGACAAACAAAATGTTATGTTGTTTTAATGATTTAAATAATTCGAAAAATAAAGGACTAACTTCATGTTTGGAGTTAAGTAAAGTACCATCCAAATCGGTAACAACAAGTTTTATGTTCGATAAATCCATAGGCTAATTTTAATAATAATTATGTTCTTATGTCAGTTTGAGCGGTAGTTCAACTAAAAAATGTATCGAGAACTAATATAAGTACAAAAAAATCCGATTCTTTCGAATCGGATTTTTTATTAAGCGAATAATATGTTTTACAATAGGCTAAGCGCCTTATTTTACTTTGTCAACTACGGCTTTAAAAGCCTCAGGGTTATTCATAGCTAAATCTGCTAAAACCTTACGGTTTAATTCAATTTCATTAGCTTTTAATTTCCCCATAAATTGAGAATAAGATAAACCATGTAATCTGGCTCCAGCGTTAATACGCGTAATCCATAATGCACGGAATGTTCTCTTTTTTGCTCTACGGTCTCTGTACGAATATTGCATCGCTTTATCAACCGCATTTTTTGCTACTGTCCAAACGTTTTTACGTCTTCCAAAGTAACCTTTTGCTTGTTTAAGCACCTTTTTTCTTCTGGCTCTTTTGGCTACAGAATTTACTGATCTTGGCATAATTTTAAATGTGTTTTGTAGTAGGCGGTCAAATACATGACACTTTTAATTGAGCCTAACTCCAGGGTTTATTAATTGTTTTAACCGATTAAAACGAATGTTACTTTAAACGCATCATTGTTTTAATGTTATCCTCATCTGCTTTATGTACTAAACCATCATGAGTTAACTTAAGCTTACGCTTTTTAGACTTCTTTGTTAAGATGTGACTCTTAAAAGCGTGCTTTCTTTTAATCTTACCAGTACCTGTAAGCTTGAAACGCTTTTTGGCACTAGATTTTGTTTTCATTTTAGGCATTTTCTTTTCCTAGTTTTTAATTATTTCGCTTAATTATTTTAGTGCTGTTGGTGTTTCAGCATCTTATCTTTATTCTTATTTACGCTATCAACTTAAGTTAATGTAGTATTCAGAATTAAATTTTATTACTTTCTTGGAGCAATAAACATGGTCATACGTTTACCTTCTAATCTAGGCATTTGTTCAACCTTGCCATATTCCTCTAAATCTTGAGCTAATTTTAATAATAAAATTTGCCCTTTTTCTTTAAAGATGATCGAACGTCCTTTAAAAAATACAAATGCTTTTAGCTTTGCACCTTCTTTTAAGAACTTCTCAGCATGTTTCTTTTTAAATTCGTAATCATGATCATCTGTATTAGGACCAAAACGAATCTCTTTAATAATAACTTTAGTCGCTTTAGACTTTAAAGCTTTATCACGTTTCTTCTGTTCGTAAAGAAACTTTTTATAGTCCATAACTTTACAAACAGGTGGGTCAGCATTTGGAGAAATCTCCACTAAATCTAACTCTTGTGCACTGGCTACTCGCATAGCGTCTCCTTTGGTGTATATTCCAATTTCTACGTTGTCTCCAACTAGACGTACTTTTTGAGCAGTAATCTTCGAGTTGATTTTATGCTTATCTTCTTGCGAAACCCTTCTAGGTTGCTGTCTTCTTCTAATTGCTATGGCTTTATGGTTTTAAATTAAACTTATTATTCTTTTATGTATTAAAACGTTTTTAACGTTTTTTTAATGTCTTCTTTTATTATTTCAGAGAAGGCTTCTACACTAATCATGCCTAAATCTTCTCCACCGTGTTGTCTTACAGTTATTTTGCCTTCTTGCTCTTCTTGCTCCCCAATTATAATCATATACGGGTGTTTTTGCATTTCGGCCTCTCTAATCTTCTTACCTATAGTCTCATTTCTATGATCTACAAGGGCGCGAATTTCGTCATTTTCTAGCAAATTTAAAACTTTTTCAGAGTATTTTTCATATTTCTCACTAATTGATAATATAATAGCCTGAGTTGGCATTAGCCAAAGCGGGAAATTACCTCCAGTATGTTCTAGCAATAATGCTACAAAACGTTCCATACTTCCAAAAGGAGCGCGGTGTATCATAATCGGTCGGTGAGACTCGTTATCACTACCTTTATACGTTAAATCAAAACGCTCTGGTAAGTTGTAATCTACCTGTATGGTTCCTAATTGCCAACGTCTTCCTAAAGCATCTTTCACCATAAAATCTAACTTAGGGCCGTAAAAAGCAGCTTCACCTTCTTCAATAACAAAATCTAAACCTTTATCAGTTGCAGCATTTATAATAGCTTGTTCTGCTTTTTCCCAGTTTGCTACATCACCTATATATTTGTCTGGATTTTTTGGATCCCTTACAGAAACCTGTGCAGTAAAGTTTTCAAAACCTAACGATCCAAATACATAAAGTACCAAATCAATAACATCTTTAAACTCTTTATCCAATTGTTCTGGCATACAAAACAAGTGAGCGTCATCTTGAGTAAATCCACGTACACGGGTTAAACCATGTAATTCGCCACTTTGCTCGTATCTATATACAGTACCAAACTCAGCATAACGCTTAGGTAAATCCTTATAACTCCATTGGCTACTATTGTATATCTCGCAATGGTGTGGGCAGTTCATAGGTTTTAATAAAAACTCTTCGCCATCTTTAGGTGTTAAAATGGGCTGAAAACTATCTTCACCATACTTTTCATAATGTCCAGAAGTCACATAAAGTTCTTTTTGTCCAATATGTGGTGTAACTACCATTTCGTAACCAGCTTTTTTCTGTGCAGCTTTCAAAAAGTTTTCTAAACGCTCACGTAAAGCAGCACCTTTAGGTAACCATAAAGGCAAACCTTGTCCTACTTTTTTCGAGAATGTAAAAAGCTCCAACTCTTTACCTAATTTCCTGTGGTCGCGTTTTTTAGCTTCCTCTAACATAGCTAAATACTCTGTTAACTCTTTTTGCTTCGGAAAAGAAATTCCATAAACACGAGTTAATTGAGGTTTGTTCTCATCACCACGCCAATAGGCGCCAGCAACACTCAGTATTTTAACAGCTTTTATAATACCAGTATTAGGTATGTGGCCACCACGACATAAATCAGTAAATGTAGAGTGGTCGCAAAACGTAATTGTACCATCCTCTAAATTCTCAATCAATTCAGTTTTAAAAATATTGTCCTTGTATAAAGATAAAGCATCCGCCTTCGAAACCGCTCTTAAACTAAAGTCATGTTTCCCACGCGCAATCTCTAACATTTTAGTTTCAATAGCTTTAAAATCCTTTTCAGATACCGTATGTTCACCAAAATCTACATCATAATAAAACCCATTTTCAATAGCAGGTCCAATGGTAAGTTTCGCGCCATCGTACAATTCCTCAATAGCTTGAGCCAAAACATGGGCACTACTATGCCAAAAAGCAGTTTTACCAGCATCGTCTCTCCAGGTATATAAAATCAAAGAGCCATCCGTTGTTAATGGCGTAACCGTTTCTACAGTTGTACCATTAAAACTCGCCGAAATAACATTTCTAGCAAATCCCTCACTAATGCTTTTTGCAACATCCATTGGTGTAACGCCTTCGTCAAACGTTTTCACGCTACCATCAGGTAAAGTAATATGTATCATAAATTAAATTGAAATTCGGGTGCAAAGATAATGAGTATAAAAGTATAAACAAACCAACACTATATATATATAGGTATAAATTTTTAAATAGGGCGTTACCCAAGGGTCGGGCTATCCATTTCAAGTCCTCGCACCTCCTACGTCGGGCTGTGGGCTTTCCATTATTATCCCTAACGCGGGTATGTCTGTAAAGGTCTAGCTAAACGATTAACAATAAGTGAATCCTTTTATATAAGTACATTATAAAAACTGAATCTTTTATCCTGTTTATTAAAGGAGTAAGCTTAACATACATTATATAGAAGGTTGGGAGGGAGGTAAGCTTGTTCTATACAATAAAGTTAACCAATCATATTAGTATTAAGGTAGAGTAAATAATAATGTCTATCACCGTGAATTATGTATATGTAATTAGGAGGCTATGCGCTATATAATAACAAGAACGATTAAAAACTTACCTAGTCCCAGGTATATACAGTCAAGATCATATAGGCATAATTATGTAATTATAAAGATAGGTTAAAGGACAAAACGAGCAATATCAGGTTAAACAAGTCTGTTAAACATAAAAAGAGGTTAGGAGTTTTTTATAAAGTGGGTTTTTACGTGTTGTAAATAACAGTAAATAAGCTTATTAAAGGAGTTGTAATAGAAAAGGAAAAAAAATCTAAAAAAAGTCATTGTCAAAATAAAAAAGGATAGTAAGTTTGCACCCCGTTAAAAACGCAATATGTGTTTAATGGAACGTTCATAAGAAGGTTGATTGATAATTTTAAGAGGTTTAAAAAACTTTTCAAAAAAAATATCAAAATCACTTGTAAGAGTTAATAAAAAGGTTGTAGATTTGCAGCCGCTAAAAACGGTAATTATCGCAGATAGCAAAACGCTCATATAAAGGTTTTGGTTTTAGGTTTAGGAAGTTAAAAAAAACTTTTTAAAATAAATCAAAAAACTATTGTGAGAGTTAAAAAAGGGTTTTATATTTGCACCCGCTAACAAGGAAACGAGTTAACAAAAGAGAAACAAGTTCATAAACATATTGAATTGACAGCGTAAAAATTAATTTGGAAACGAATTAATTTAACAAAGAGAATAGACCATTTTGAGTACTAGAGATTCTGATTAGTTGTTAAAAGATGTTGACTTAATTTATTAAGATTAACACACAAAAATTAACGATGAAGAGTTTGATCCTGGCTCAGGATGAACGCTAGCGGCAGGCCTAACACATGCAAGTCGAGGGGTAACATGGTAGCTTGCTACTGATGACGACCGGCGCACGGGTGCGTAACGCGTATAGAATCTACCTTTTGCTGAGGAATAGCCCAGAGAAATTTGGATTAATGCCTCATAGTATGCAGCCTTCTCATGAAGATTGCATTAAAGGTTACGGCAAAAGATGACTATGCGTCCTATTAGCTAGATGGTAAGGTAACGGCTTACCATGGCAACGATAGGTAGGGGCCCTGAGAGGGGGATCCCCCACACTGGTACTGAGACACGGACCAGACTCCTACGGGAGGCAGCAGTGAGGAATATTGGACAATGGAGGCAACTCTGATCCAGCCATGCCGCGTGCAGGAAGACTGCCCTATGGGTTGTAAACTGCTTTTATACAGGAAGAAACAATCTCACGTGTGAGATCTTGACGGTACTGTAAGAATAAGGATCGGCTAACTCCGTGCCAGCAGCCGCGGTAATACGGAGGATCCAAGCGTTATCCGGAATCATTGGGTTTAAAGGGTCCGTAGGTGGATAATTAAGTCAGAGGTGAAAGTTTGCAGCTCAACTGTAAAATTGCCTTTGATACTGGTTATCTTGAATTATTGTGAAGTAGTTAGAATATGTAGTGTAGCGGTGAAATGCATAGATATTACATAGAATACCAATTGCGAAGGCAGATTACTAACAATCAATTGACACTGATGGACGAAAGCGTAGGTAGCGAACGGGATTAGATACCCCGGTAGTCTACGCCGTAAACGATGGATACTAGCTGTTGGACTTCGGTTCAGTGGCTAAGCGAAAGTGATAAGTATCCCACCTGGGGAGTACGTTCGCAAGAATGAAACTCAAAGGAATTGACGGGGGCCCGCACAAGCGGTGGAGCATGTGGTTTAATTCGATGATACGCGAGGAACCTTACCAGGGCTTAAATGTAGATTGACAGGTTTAGAGATAGACTTTTCTTCGGACAATTTACAAGGTGCTGCATGGTTGTCGTCAGCTCGTGCCGTGAGGTGTCAGGTTAAGTCCTATAACGAGCGCAACCCCTGTTGTTAGTTGCCAGCGAGTCATGTCGGGAACTCTAACAAGACTGCCAGTGCAAACTGTGAGGAAGGTGGGGATGACGTCAAATCATCACGGCCCTTACGTCCTGGGCTACACACGTGCTACAATGGTAGGGACAGAGAGCAGCCACTGGGCGACCAGGAGCGAATCTATAAACCCTATCACAGTTCGGATCGGAGTCTGCAACTCGACTCCGTGAAGCTGGAATCGCTAGTAATCGCATATCAGCCATGATGCGGTGAATACGTTCCCGGGCCTTGTACACACCGCCCGTCAAGCCATGGAAGCTGGGAGTGCCTGAAGTCCGTCACCGTAAGGAGCGGCCTAGGGTAAAATCGGTAACTAGGGCTAAGTCGTAACAAGGTAGCCGTACCGGAAGGTGCGGCTGGAACACCTCCTTTCTAGAGAAAGACGACTAATAAGTATCAAAAACTATTATGAAGAGTAGTTTATTCTCAAAGCTGTTAATTTAAAATAAAGATTTAGTAGAGTCTCATAGCTCAGCTGGTTAGAGCGCTACACTGATAATGTAGAGGTCGGCAGTTCGAGTCTGCCTGAGACTACTAACTACTAAATATAAAGGAAATTCTAGAAGAGAACTATCCACCAAAAGTCGGCAACAAGCGACTGCATACTGCAGACTGTGGACTGTTAACTTAAAGAAACGGGGGATTAGCTCAGCTGGCTAGAGCGCCTGCCTTGCACGCAGGAGGTCATCGGTTCGACTCCGATATTCTCCACGAATTACGAAAGTAATTAAAGTTCATTGACATATTGAAAAAAGATACATGAAATATGATTAGATAAATCTAATCTATTAAAAGTAATAATTAGGATTAATTAGAATCACCACGAGCGATATCTAATTAATCATATTATAGTTATAAAATCGTTTATAATTATAATAAACTCATTAAAAAAGCAAAAAGTACAATAAGCTAAATAAGGGCGTATGGGGAATGCCTAGGCTCTCAGAGGCGATGAAGGACGTGATAAGCTGCGAAAAGTTGCGGGGATCTGCACACAAGAATTGATCCGCAAATATCCGAATGGGGCAACCCACTATATTGAAGATATAGTATCCGAAAGGAAGCAAACCCGGAGAACTGAAACATCTAAGTACCCGGAGGAGAAGAAAACAAAAGTGATTCCGATAGTAGCGGCGAGCGAAATTGGATTAGCCCAAACCAAAGTTGTTACGGCAATTTTGGGGTTGTAGGACCACGATATTTGAAGCACGATGAATTAGAATTGTTTGGAAAGACAAGCCATAGACGGTGATAGCCCGGTATAAGTAAAGACTGTGAATCTAGTGGTATCCTGAGTAGTGCGGGGCACGTGAAACCCTGTATGAAACAGTCGGGACCATCCGATAAGGCTAAATACTCCTGAGAGACCGATAGTGAACTAGTACCGTGAGGGAAAGGTGAAAAGAACCCTGAATAAGGGAGTGAAATAGAACCTGAAACCATACGCTTACAAGCGGTCGGAGCAGACTTGATCTGTGACGGCGTGCCTTTTGCATAATGAGCCTACGAGTTACCGTTGCTAGCAAGGTTAAGTACTTCAGGTACGGATCCGTAGCGAAAGCGAGTCTGAATAGGGCGCTTAGTTAGTAGTGGTAGACGCGAAACCGTGTGATCTACCCATGGGCAGGTTGAAGCTGTAGTAACATACAGTGGAGGACCGAACGGATATACGTTGAAAAGTGTTCCGATGACCTGTGGGTAGGGGTGAAAGGCCAATCAAACTCGGAAATAGCTCGTACTCCCCGAAATGCATTTAGGTGCAGCGTTGATTTATAGTTTTATAGAGGTAGAGCTACTGATTGGATGCGGGGGCTTCACCGCCTACCAATTCCTGACAAACTCCGAATGCTATAAAATGTTAATCAGCAGTGAGGGCATGGGTGCTAAGGTCCATGTCCGAGAGGGAAAGAACCCAGACCATCAGCTAAGGTCCCAAAATATATGTTAAGTTGAACTAACGAGGTTGAACTGCTTTGACAGCTAGGATGTTGGCTTGGAAGCAGCCATTCATTTAAAGAGTGCGTAACAGCTCACTAGTCGAGCGGTTCGGCATGGATAATAATCGGGCATAAACATATTACCGAAGCTATGGGATAGAAATATCGGTAGGGGAGCATTGTAGTGTCGTCGAAGGTGTGATGTGAGTCATGCTGGAGAAGCTACAAAAGAAAATGTAGGCATAAGTAACGATAATGCGGGCGAGAAACCCGCACGCCGAAAGACTAAGGTTTCCTCAGCTATGCTAATCAGCTGAGGGTTAGTCGGGACCTAACGCGAACCCGAAAGGGGTAGTGGATGGACAACAGGTTAATATTCCTGTACCTGCTCTCAATAAAAGTGACGGAGGTGTAAATTTGGTGCGTACTGACGGAATAGTACGTTGAAGCGAGTAGTGATACCGCGATAGTACACTGAGACTTCGGTCAAGGTGATAATCCAGAAAAGCAACTTCCAAGAAAAGCAAGAGAAGCAGCCCGTACCCTAAACCGACACAGGTAGTTGGGATGAGAATTCTAAGGCGCTCGAGAGATTCATGGCTAAGGAATTAGGCAAAATAGACTCGTAACTTCGGGAGAAGAGTCGCCACCCTTCGGGGTGGCCGCAGTGAAAAGGTCCAGGCGACTGTTTATCAAAAACACAGGGCTATGCTAAATTGAAAGATGATGTATATGGCCTGACACCTGCCCGGTGCTGGAAGGTTAAGTGGAGGGTTTAGAAGTTTACTTCGAAGATCTCAAATGAAGCCCCAGTAAACGGCGGCCGTAACTATAACGGTCCTAAGGTAGCGAAATTCCTTGTCGGGTAAGTTCCGACCTGCACGAATGGTGCAACGATCTGGACACTGTCTCAGCCATGAGCTCGGTGAAATTGTAGTATCGGTGAAGATGCCGATTACCCGCTGTGGGACGAAAAGACCCCGTGCACCTTTACTATAGCTTAGTATTGGTTTTGGATAAGTAATGTGTAGGATAGGTGGGAGACTTTGAAGTGGCGTCGCTAGGCGTTGTGGAGTCATTGTTGAAATACCACCCTTTGCTTATCTAGAGTCTAACCTTCGAAGAAGGGACAGTGCTTGGTGGGTAGTTTGACTGGGGTGGTCGCCTCCAAAAGAGTAACGGAGGCTTCTAAAGGTTCCCTCAATACGGTTGGTAATCGTGTGTAGAGTGCAATGGCATAAGGGAGCTTGACTGAGAGACCTACAAGTCGATCAGGTACGAAAGTAGAGCATAGTGATCCGGTGGTTCCGCATGGAAGGGCCATCGCTCAAAGGATAAAAGGTACGCCGGGGATAACAGGCTGATCTCCCCCAAGAGCTCATATCGACGGGGGGGTTTGGCACCTCGATGTCGGCTCGTCACATCCTGGGGCTGGAGAAGGTCCCAAGGGTTGGGCTGTTCGCCCATTAAAGTGGCACGCGAGCTGGGTTCAGAACGTCGTGAGACAGTTCGGTCTCTATCTACAGTGGGCGTTAGAAATTTGAGTGGATCTGACTCTAGTACGAGAGGACCGAGTTGGACTAACCTCTGGTGTATCTGTTGTTCCGCCAGGAGCATTGCAGAGTAGCTACGTTGGGAAGGGATAAGCGCTGAAAGCATATAAGCGCGAAACCCACCACAAGATGAGATTTCTTTAAAGGGTCGTGGGAGATTACCACGTTGATAGGCTATAGGTGTAAAGGCAGTAATGTCATAGCCGAGTAGTACTAATAACCCATAGGCTTATTGTACGCCTGTTTTTTTACTAAGTTCAATATTATTACAACAATCATGTCTCTTATTTTCAATATGTTAAGATATTTGTTCATCTATAGGATGAACGCTGAAGACTCGAGGTGAAAGCCGACAGTCAGCAGCTATAACTTAAGGTGGTTATAGCGATGGGGCTCACCTCTTACCATTCCGAACAGAGAAGTTAAGCCCATTAGCGCCGATGGTACTACATTTGTGGGAGAGTAGGTCGTTGCCTTTTTTAATCCTCAACATTTATTTGTTGAGGATTTTTTTTGCGCTATTCTGAAGGATGGGGGAGAGTAGCGTTAAGAATATACTTAAGGCATATATTTTTCCAATAACTCACTATGATCTGTTTAAAAACAGATATTGTATAGTACCAGAGTGATCAGAATTGTAATGACGTTGCTGAGTTTTATAATTGTAAACTCCATCAAATAAGCTTATTAAAGGAGTTGTAATAGAAAAGTAAAAAAAATATAAAAAAAGTCATTGTCAAAATAAAAAAGGATAGTAAGTTTGCACCCCGTTAAAAACGCAATTAGTGTTTAATGGAACGTTCATAAAAAGGTTGATTGATAATTTTAAGAGGTTTAAAAAACTTTTCAAAAAAAATATCAAAATCACTTGTAAGAGTTAATAAAAAGGTTGTAGATTTGCAGCCGCTAAAAACGGTAATTATCGCAGATAGCAAAACGCTCATATAAAGGTTTTGGTTTTAGGTTTAGGAAGTTAAAAAAAACTTTTTAAAATAAATCAAAAAACTATTGTGAGAGTTAAAAAAGGGTTTTATATTTGCACCCGCTAACAAGGAAACGAGTTAACAAAAGAGAAACAAGTTCATAAACATATTGAATTGACAGCGTAAAAATTAATTTGGAAACGAATTAATTTAACAAAGAGAATAGACCATTTTGAGTACTAGAGATTCTGATTAGTTGTTAAAAGATGTTGACTTAATTTATTAAGATTAACACACAAAAATTAACGATGAAGAGTTTGATCCTGGCTCAGGATGAACGCTAGCGGCAGGCCTAACACATGCAAGTCGAGGGGTAACATGGTAGCTTGCTACTGATGACGACCGGCGCACGGGTGCGTAACGCGTATAGAATCTACCTTTTGCTGAGGAATAGCCCAGAGAAATTTGGATTAATGCCTCATAGTATGCAGCCTTCTCATGAAGATTGCATTAAAGGTTACGGCAAAAGATGACTATGCGTCCTATTAGCTAGATGGTAAGGTAACGGCTTACCATGGCAACGATAGGTAGGGGCCCTGAGAGGGGGATCCCCCACACTGGTACTGAGACACGGACCAGACTCCTACGGGAGGCAGCAGTGAGGAATATTGGACAATGGAGGCAACTCTGATCCAGCCATGCCGCGTGCAGGAAGACTGCCCTATGGGTTGTAAACTGCTTTTATACAGGAAGAAACAATCTCACGTGTGAGATCTTGACGGTACTGTAAGAATAAGGATCGGCTAACTCCGTGCCAGCAGCCGCGGTAATACGGAGGATCCAAGCGTTATCCGGAATCATTGGGTTTAAAGGGTCCGTAGGTGGATAATTAAGTCAGAGGTGAAAGTTTGCAGCTCAACTGTAAAATTGCCTTTGATACTGGTTATCTTGAATTATTGTGAAGTAGTTAGAATATGTAGTGTAGCGGTGAAATGCATAGATATTACATAGAATACCAATTGCGAAGGCAGATTACTAACAATCAATTGACACTGATGGACGAAAGCGTAGGTAGCGAACGGGATTAGATACCCCGGTAGTCTACGCCGTAAACGATGGATACTAGCTGTTGGACTTCGGTTCAGTGGCTAAGCGAAAGTGATAAGTATCCCACCTGGGGAGTACGTTCGCAAGAATGAAACTCAAAGGAATTGACGGGGGCCCGCACAAGCGGTGGAGCATGTGGTTTAATTCGATGATACGCGAGGAACCTTACCAGGGCTTAAATGTAGATTGACAGGTTTAGAGATAGACTTTTCTTCGGACAATTTACAAGGTGCTGCATGGTTGTCGTCAGCTCGTGCCGTGAGGTGTCAGGTTAAGTCCTATAACGAGCGCAACCCCTGTTGTTAGTTGCCAGCGAGTCATGTCGGGAACTCTAACAAGACTGCCAGTGCAAACTGTGAGGAAGGTGGGGATGACGTCAAATCATCACGGCCCTTACGTCCTGGGCTACACACGTGCTACAATGGTAGGGACAGAGAGCAGCCACTGGGCGACCAGGAGCGAATCTATAAACCCTATCACAGTTCGGATCGGAGTCTGCAACTCGACTCCGTGAAGCTGGAATCGCTAGTAATCGCATATCAGCCATGATGCGGTGAATACGTTCCCGGGCCTTGTACACACCGCCCGTCAAGCCATGGAAGCTGGGAGTGCCTGAAGTCCGTCACCGTAAGGAGCGGCCTAGGGTAAAATCGGTAACTAGGGCTAAGTCGTAACAAGGTAGCCGTACCGGAAGGTGCGGCTGGAACACCTCCTTTCTAGAGAAAGACGACTAATAAGTATCAAAAACTATTATGAAGAGTAGTTTATTCTCAAAGCTGTTAATTTAAAATAAAGATTTAGTAGAGTCTCATAGCTCAGCTGGTTAGAGCGCTACACTGATAATGTAGAGGTCGGCAGTTCGAGTCTGCCTGAGACTACTAACTACTAAATATAAAGGAAATTCTAGAAGAGAACTATCCACCAAAAGTCGGCAACAAGCGACTGCATACTGCAGACTGTGGACTGTTAACTTAAAGAAACGGGGGATTAGCTCAGCTGGCTAGAGCGCCTGCCTTGCACGCAGGAGGTCATCGGTTCGACTCCGATATTCTCCACGAATTACGAAAGTAATTAAAGTTCATTGACATATTGAAAAAAGATACATGAAATATGATTAGATAAATCTAATCTATTAAAAGTAATAATTAGGATTAATTAGAATCACCACGAGCGATATCTAATTAATCATATTATAGTTATAAAATCGTTTATAATTATAATAAACTCATTAAAAAAGCAAAAAGTACAATAAGCTAAATAAGGGCGTATGGGGAATGCCTAGGCTCTCAGAGGCGATGAAGGACGTGATAAGCTGCGAAAAGTTGCGGGGATCTGCACACAAGAATTGATCCGCAAATATCCGAATGGGGCAACCCACTATATTGAAGATATAGTATCCGAAAGGAAGCAAACCCGGAGAACTGAAACATCTAAGTACCCGGAGGAGAAGAAAACAAAAGTGATTCCGATAGTAGCGGCGAGCGAAATTGGATTAGCCCAAACCAAAGTTGTTACGGCAATTTTGGGGTTGTAGGACCACGATATTTGAAGCACGATGAATTAGAATTGTTTGGAAAGACAAGCCATAGACGGTGATAGCCCGGTATAAGTAAAGACTGTGAATC